>NZ_JCAUAT010000001.1:0-2220324 GCF_059692095.1 Paenibacillus sp. JT31N7 | reverse complement strand
ATTTCCCAGTATGTAAGACCCCTTGAAGACGACGAGGTAGATAGGTTGGAGGTGGAAGCACAGCAATGTGCGGAGCTGACCAATACTAATCGGTCGAGGGCTTGACCTACAGGCTTTTCCGACAGGAAGGGCCGCATCGGAAGCATCTCTTCGGCTAACCGCCGTACGAATGCACCACAAGATCTTTGGATGGATCGATTGCATGTTTCGCTGCTAGTTTTCAGGGAGCAACCCTGATAGTTTATTCCCTGATAGCTCAGTTGGTAGAGCACTCGACTGTTAATCGAGTTGTCACAGGTTCGAGTCCTGTTCGGGGAGCCATATGGAGAGGTGTCCGAGTGGTCGAAGGAGCACGATTGGAAATCGTGTAGGCGAGAAATCGTCTCGAGGGTTCGAATCCCTCTCTCTCCGCCATTTATATATGGCCCGTTGGTCAAGGGGTTAAGACACCTCCCTTTCACGGAGGTAACAGGGGTTCGAATCCCCTACGGGTCACCATCATAATTATATCTTTGACAAAATAGATAATTATGATTATAATGTAAATCTATGGACGCTTAGCTCAGCTGGGAGAGCATCTGCCTTACAAGCAGAGGGTCGGCGGTTCGATCCCGTCAGCGTCCACCATATAAGTTTTTTACTGACGCGGGGTGGAGCAGCCCGGTAGCTCGTCGGGCTCATAACCCGAAGGCCGCAGGTTCAAATCCTGCCCCCGCAATACTTGGAGCTGTGGTGTAGAGGCCTAACATGCCTGCCTGTCACGCAGGAGACCGCGGGTTCGAATCCCGTCAGCTCCGCCATTTTTATCTCTGTATACAAATGGATTTTAAGAACATAATAAGGCTCGGTAGCTCAGTCGGTAGAGCAGAGGACTGAAAATCCTCGTGTCGGCGGTTCGATTCCGTCCCGAGCCACCATTGATAATTGCATGTGCCGTTGTAGCTCAATTGGTAGAGCAACTGACTTGTAATCAGTAGGTTGGGGGTTCAAGTCCTCTCGACGGCACCATTCCTGGAGGCTTAGCGAAGTGGCCAAACGCAGCAGACTGTAAATCTGTTCTCTTACGAGTTCGGTGGTTCGAATCCATCAGCCTCCACCAGTTTAGGGGCATAGTTTAAAGGTAGAACAGCGGTCTCCAAAACCGTTAGTGTGGGTTCAATTCCTGCTGCCCCTGCCAATTAAATACTTGTATGGCGGTCGTGGCGAAGTGGTTAACGCATCGGTTTGTGGATCCGACATTCGGGGGTTCAATTCCCCTCGTCCGCCCCACTTAATACTCACTGACAAATGTAAGATGTTGGGGGTTAGCCAAGCGGTAAGGCAACGGACTTTGACTCCGTCATGCATAGGTTCAAATCCTATACCCCCAGTATGATATGCGGAAGTGGCTCAGCGGTAGAGCATCGCCTTGCCAAGGCGAGGGTCGCGGGTTCGATTCCCGTCTTCCGCTCCATTATAACAAGGCGCCATAGCCAAGTGGTAAGGCAGAGCTCTGCAAAAGCTCTACCCCCAGTTCGAGTCTGGGTGGCGCCTCCACCATTCTTTGCCGGAGTGGCGGAATCGGCAGACGCACAGGACTTAAAATCCTGCGGTAGGTGACTACCGTACCAGTTCAAGTCTGGTCTTCGGCACCAAAAGTGCTAAATAAATTTGTGCCCTTAGCTCAGCTGGATAGAGCGTTTGACTACGAATCAAAAGGTCAGGAGTTCGAATCTCTTAGGGCACGCCATACAAGCCGGTGTGGCGGAATGGCAGACGCGACGGACTCAAAATCCGTTTCTCGCAAGGGAGTGGGGGTTCAAGTCCCTTCACCGGCATACTAAAAGCCTGGTTCCAGTTTTACTGGAATCAGGCTTTTTCCCTTTCATAGATAGAATTTATGTAGAGTTTTAAATATAGAAAAAGACAGAGGGCTTTTGTACAGTCTTGTACAGTAGGCTCCCTGTCTTTCTTTGTTGTTAAGAATGAAGATGGCTTAAGAAATCCGTAATCGCTTTGTTTACTTGATCCGGATGTTCCCGAACGGTAAGATGAGCGGAATCTTTAATTTCGATGTAGGTTGCATTCGGAATGGAATCGGCCATTTTTTTCATGATGGCCGGGGGCGTGATTGAATCTTTTTCACCACCGATGACAAGGGTAGGGGCTTGTATGGTAGACAGAAGCTCCGTAGAATCTTTCCTGAAAGCCATGGCTAAGGATGCGTGGACAAGTCCCAAAGGATTCATTCCGTCTATCTGATCTTGTAGTTCGCTGGCTAGTCCGGAACTCTTTCCTTCGGATAGAAGTTTAGGGATCATAGCAGTTGATGCTGCTTGGGGACCCTGCTCCAGAAGAGAAGCCGCCATTTTCATCCGGTTGATTTGTCCTTCCAGAGGGTCAGCATCCGGGCGCGTATTCGCTAGAATAAGTCCATTGAAACGATGCGGTGCTTTTCGAAGGAGATTAAACGCTACATAGCCGCCCATGGAGAAACCGGCGAGAACCGCTTTTTCCACTTGGAGTTGATCCAGAAGAAGAAGAAGTTCATCGGCCATGTGCTCAAGCGTAATAAGATCCTTGTGAGGCTCTGATTGGCCAAAACCTCTAAGGTCGGGGGCAATGACCCGGTAGTTCGATTCTAGCGCGGCAATCTGTTCCTGCCACATCCGGTGGTCCAGAGGAAAGCCGTGAAGAAGCAATACAGCCGGACCACTTCCTCGTTCTTCATAAAAGGTTTTCAAGCCATGAATAGTTGTAAACATAACGCATCTCTCCTTACTTATCCTCTTAATATGTATTACAAAAACAAAAATGCTCATGTACGCAAGGTGGAAGAGTTAACAGCCGTTCTCAGTATTCATACTCCTTAAATACAAAAAAGTTTGTTTTTAAACAAAGGAATTATACGCCCATTCAGCAGAACCTCTACTGTGTCCAAGAGGATAAATTCCTGCTCGATCAGTTCATGGAAGAGTTCAACAAGTTCTCCGAACTATTCGGCGGTACAGATTTGATTTCAGAACGGACAGTACATGCATACAGCTTCATAACAAAAGTTGATGCTTCATCGCAAGGAATGGACCACTGTATGTATGACAAGCTTCTAGAGTTTCTTGTCGAATGAATGATCCCTAAAGGTATGGAATTGTCTTATTGCTATCTTGCTCTTTAATTCCACCTTTAGTCATCCTGCAGGATAACGTAAGAGGGTTTGATTAATTCCACTTTCAGACGCGCTTAGAGCCTTGGAATAATGTCGAAGGTGTCTTGGATATTCCATGTTTTCAGACGAGTGAAACTAAGCACAAGAGAACAGAAAGGACAGCTCTTTGTTTATTTTAAAAAAAGACTCTAAGAGTCTTCTAATCGGAAAGGTTGTATATCCAGTTACTTAGTGCATTTAGTAAGGAAAACTTGGAGCAGGTTCCCCTAATCGACATTGTCATATTCCTAAATTATTTCCCCGGAAATTTTTGGCATATTACAGTATAATTTAAGAAAAGCACGCGAATCATGCAAAATTAGCCTTCTAAAATATTACCCGCATAATGATTGAATGAAACTCCTCGACAAGATATTTTAAAAATGAATTTTCCTAATGGATTTTAATACAGGATGAATACACGTATAGTAATCGAGAGACTTGGTTAGAGGAGGAAATGCCATAAGTAGGATAGCTGGTGCAGATGAAACCCGGTGGCGCTAGGAAAAGAAATAACAAGCCGGGGATACGAGCTGGACTGCCTTTCTTTTCCGGCATGGGCAATGTTTGTGGATATTTGGGAAGGGGTAATAAAAAGGATAGCGAATAATGATTTAGACAGTTTCGATCATTCATAAGTGTGCTTATAGGAGGAGGATTATCCATGAAACTGCTTACTTTTCTAGGTGAACAAGGACCGAGGCTAGGTATCAGGCTGGAACAAGGTGTCCTGGACGTTGCCGAAGCATTAAAAAATATGAAGGGCTACAAGGAAGGCAGTGTGCCTGCCCATATGGATCAGGTGATAAAGGGGGGGCCGGAGGCGATTCAGTCTCTGCAAAAGCTTATCGATGATCTTCCGGACACTTCCGTAAATGAGCCTTATCTGCTGGAGGAGTCTCCCTTGGTGTTCGCGCCCTGCGTTACGGAACCTGGCAAGATCATTTGTGTAGGTTTGAACTATCAGAAGCATGCGGAAGAGACAAAATCTCCGATTCCGGAGCACCCCGTGCTTTTCAATAAATTCAATAATGCCCTTACTGGGCATAAATGCGATGTTTCCCTCCCTAATGTAACTTCCGAGCTGGATTACGAGGCGGAGTTGGTAATCGTTATCGGTAAAAAAGCAAAAGACGTGTCGAAGGAAGAGGCGGCACAATATATCTTCGGCTACACCTGCGGAAACGATCTGTCTGCGAGAGATTTGCAGAGAAGAACCAACCAGTGGCTTCTTGGTAAGTCTTGCGATGGCTTTCTTCCTTTAGGACCGTATCTCGTTACAGGAGATGAAATCGGGAACCCGAACGAGTTGAAGATCCGCTCTCTGGTCAATGGCGAGCAGCGTCAAAGTTCGACGACAGCGGATATGATTTTCAAGGTGGAGGAACTGGTCAGTTACATATCCCGGCATATGACGCTTCTGCCCGGTGATATTATTCTTACAGGGACGCCTGAAGGGGTGACAATAGGTTATCCGCGGGAACAGCGTGTCTATCTGAAGGATGGGGATCAACTGAGTGTCGAAATCGAAAAAATCGGCACACTGTCCAATAAAGTAGTCGCGGAAACTAAAGTCGAAGACGGCAAACCGGTGGGTCGTACGTTGGGCGTCTAAACACTTTCCATTAATGATGGAGAATTTGTTAAGAAAATTTAATGAAATTAAACGGTGCAATTTGGCAAATCGTTTAAAGTTGTAAAAGAAGCTTTTCATTCATTTGAAAAGCTTCTTTTTTTATAACTAAAAAAGCCTATAAAATAAAGATTTCTGCCACATTTTTACTTACTTCGGACGGCTTTTTCCTTTTTAGGGGGCAGTATTACATTTTCCTAAAACTTCTTTAACAATTTATTGCTATCCTTTAGTTATCGGAACGTTGGTCACAACCAATACGACAAATGAACGGGGATGATGTGTATGGCGAAAAAATCTTGGTCGACACAGGAGATGGAAAGACTCTGTATGCTTTCCAAAGAATGCCCTCCTTCGGTAATTGCCAAGGAACTTGCCCGCCCGGTTACCTCCGTACGGAAGAAGCTGCGTGAGATCGGCGTCACGTATGTAAAGGGAGACGAATGGAAGCGGAAGCAGGTTCAAATGCTAATCTCTGACGAAGCACGCGGAGAACTTCCACGCAGAAACAAGCAAGAATTGACTGAGGAAGCACAAGTCTTGAATGAGTTTTGGACAACGCTGCTATCCATGGCCAGCGTGGCTAAGAAAAAGGGGAAAAGAGTGGACGTTTTGTCCTTTATAGATACGTACCGTAAAATCAAGCTGGGCGGTTGAATAAGCATCTCTTGCGGAACCTTTTGAGGTTCAGCAGGAGATTTTTTTATGCTCGGAAGACTTCCTCCGTTATTTTTTGGTATAGTGGATAAAAAAGAGGGGAGGGGAGTGTTCCTGTGACACCTCAAATCGCATCCATAAACGTAGGCAAGCCGAAGCGAATCGTCTATCAGGGAAAAGAAGTGGAAACGGGTATATACAAAGAGCCGGTACATCAGCCCTTGTTTTTGTCGAAAACACAGCTGGAGGGAGACGGTCAGGCGGATCTGACCGTTCACGGAGGGCCCGACAAGGCGCTTTGCGTATACAGTGCGGATTATTATGACTACTGGGAGAAGGAGCTCGGACAACCTCTTTCTTTCGGAGCATTCGGAGAAAATATCACGGTAAGCGATCTTAAAGAAGAAGAGGTATGTATCGGAGATATTTATCAGCTTGGGGAAACGCTTGTTCAGGTTTCACAACCGAGACGCCCCTGTTTTAAGCTCAGCGTCCGTTACTCGGATGTAAAACTCCCCGTTAAATTGCAGGATACGGGGTATACCGGGTTCTACTTCCGGGTGTTGAAAGAAGGCATTATTCCCGAGAACCCTGTTTTTAGGCTAGTGACTAAGCATACTCAAGGTTTAACCGTTGAATTTGTAAATAGATGCAAATATCACGATAAGAACAATATTTCCGGAATCCGTATGATATTGGCGAACGATGCGCTTGCGGAAAGCTGGAGAGGATCTTTTGAGAAAAAACTTGCTGAAGCGGAGGCCTCGCCGGAGCCTATGCAAAGCGGTGGGGTGAAGGAATGACATCTTCGGGTTTACTTAAAGATAAATTTAACCGTATTCATGATTATTTGCGCATTTCGGTTACGGACCGCTGCAATTTGCGCTGTGTCTACTGCATGCCGGAGGAAGGGATGACCTTCGAACCGGACGATCGTCTTCTGAGGTATGACGAGATTACGGAAATTGTCCGTGTATTGTCGGAGCTGGGCGTACGCAAACTGAGAATTACGGGTGGCGAGCCGCTTGTCCGGAGGGATTTGCATATACTGATCCGGCAGCTGTCCGCTATACCGGGTATCGAAGATATCGCTTTAACGACGAATGCCGTTTTTTTCGCCCAGCAGGCGGAGCGCTTAAGAGAAGCCGGACTGACGCGGATTAATATCAGTCTCGATTCTGTTCGCCCGGATCGATTCAAGCTTATTACAAGGGGCGGAGACGTCAGCCGTGTGCTGGCGGGGATTGAGGCAGCCCAGCGGGTCGGGCTTTATCCCGTCAAGCTGAATGTCGTGCTCATGCAGGGACTTAACGACGACGAAATCGGGGATTTCCTGCAAATGACGATCGACAAGGACATTCAGGTGCGTTTTATCGAATATATGCCTATCGGTCATCAGGATGAGGCCTGGAAGCTCCGGTATGTTCCCCTTTCGTCCGTGCTGGACAGGTGTTCCGAACGCGGTTGGAAAGTGGAAGAGATATCTTCCGTGAGAGGAAACGGCCCTTCTCAAAATTACCGGATCGCGGGAGGGCAAGGGTCATTCGGCCTCATACATCCGGTGAGCGACCATTTCTGCGCCTCTTGCAACCGGCTGCGGCTGACGGCAGACGGTAACGTCAAGCCCTGCTTATACTGGTCCCATGAGTTTAATGTCAGGCCGCTGATCGGGGATGACCGGGCGATAAGGGAGTTATTTTATAAAGCTCTGGATGTAAAACCCGAAAGCCATGAAATGGCGAAAGTGCTCCAGGGGGACGAACCGTCCCACCTGCCGACCGTGAGACGTATGTCTCAAATCGGGGGCTAAGCGGAAAGTGCCGCGGTATTTTTTAGTTTAAAAGGAGGTACACCTATGAGTGAAATCAGAAGACTGCGCCGGGAAGAACTCCGGGACAGCCTGGATTTGTCGATGTATGCTTTTCAATATGAGCTGCCGGAGGAAGAGCTTGTCGAAAGACTCGCAACCCTGAATCCCGAGGAAACATGGGGTTATTTTATCGACGGGAAACTGGCCTCGAAATTAACGCTGCTGAATTTTACAACCTGGATGAACGGTAAAAGCCTGAAAATGGGCGGGATCGCCGGCGTTGCAAGCTGGCCGGAAAATCGCAGGCAGGGAATAGTGGGACAACTGCTGTCGCAAGCGCTGGAAGTGATGAAAGAGAACGGGCAGACCCTTTCCTATCTCCATCCGTTTTCATTTGCGTTTTACCGGAAGTACGGCTGGGAGCTGGCCATGACCTTTAAAAAAATCGAGCTTCAAACCTCGCAGCTTCCGAAGCTCGGCCCTGCGGAAGGGAGAGTCATACGGACAGCTCCCGGCGCAGCCGCGCTTAACCCGATATATGAAGCGTATGCGGCCAAATTCAACGGACCGATTGCGCGTTCGGAGGAATGGTGGGAAACCCGTCTATTCAAAAAGAAAGGGCACACCGCGGTGTATTTGAACGCTGCCGGGGAACCCAGGGGATATGTGCATTATTGGATAGAAAACCATGAGTGCAAGATTCATCAGCTGGTTTATCTCGATCAGGACGCCAAGCGCGGCTTGTGGAAATTCATCGGCGATCACGATTCCATGTTCGACAAGCTGACCATGCAGGCGCCTCCGGACGAGGATTTGGCCTTTGAGCTGAATGACCCTCGGATTAAACAGGAGCTGGTTTCGTATTTTTCTGCCCGGATTGTCGATGTAGAGGGACTCCTGGGCCAACTGCGGCTGAGGCATACGGGGCTGCCGCAGGAGACGTCTCTCCGCCTGCACGTAACGGACGAGCAGGCGCCGTGGAACCATGGCACGTTCGAGCTTAAGCTGAACGTGCCGGAAGGCTCCGCGGTCGTGATTAAGACCGCGGATGAACCCGCCGGCGGCAGCGGAGCCGCAGCGGACGGATTAGCGTGCGATATCCGCACGCTGTCCGTCCTGCTGCTCGGCGCCAAGAGCGCCGGCGATCTGCACCGGATCGGTCGTCTGCAAGGCGACGAACGATCGGTGGAGCTTCTTGCGGCGGTCCTGCCGCGCCGCACCTGCTACCTGCCGGACTTCTTTTAGTCCGGCAGAAGAAAAGCCGTACAGCCCGGATATTGCGGGGCTGTACGGCTTTTTGGCGCAGGGCGACCGTGCCCTGCGAGAGCCATTCGACAAATCCGCCGGTTGGCGGGGGATTGTCGAGAGGGCGCGCGGCATAGCCTGGGAGCGCTCAATGAACGGTGCTGGTTCGGGGTTCGCCCCGAAAAAACCATTCGACAAATCCGCCGGTTGTCGGGGGGATTGTCGGAAGAGCGTGGGGCGTAGCTTAAGAACGCTCAATGAGCAGATGAATGTCCCGGGTTAATTCGGCTTCGTCCGTTAAACGAGCTTCATATCTTAGCTGGAGCGCATGCAGCAACTGCCGGAGACGGTCGATATTTTCGGACACCGCATCCTTGAGATTGGAGATCCGGCCCTGGACAATCCAGTCGAAAATAAAACCGTCCATAAAATAATCGGCAAACCCCAGAAAACCGTTATAATCCAGGTTCATCTCCGCAATGCCCCCGACGTCCTCCAGCTCGCGTTTGAAGCGGCTCATCAGACCCTGAGCGTACTCGATCTGTTCCATCGCTTCATTGGCTTTGCTGCGTTTGAGATGGGTGGCGATCACGCCTCCGCCGAACATATCGTAGGTTCCCCAACTTTTGGCCGACCGCAGCAGGCTTTCAGCTTCATCGAGAGATTCGACGAGCTCGTATCCCGCTTGCAGCGCTTCGTCCAGCTCTTTGGTCTCGGAGAGAGCCTGCCTTTTGGCTTCGTAGAGCCGATTGAGCTGCAGCCGGAATTCTTCGCTCCTGCCTCGCAGCCATTCTTCTTTTTCCTGAAGCAGAGAGGCGGCTTCTTCCTCCCAGCCTAGCAGGGAAGAACGGCGGTGTTCAAGTTCCGCTGTCGTCCGGGCTAGCTCTTCTTCCGCCAGCCTTGTTTCCTCCGCACGGATTCGGGCCTGAATCGCTTCGGCTTCTTCTTTTTCCAGTTTTTCTTCTTTCCTTCCCAGAACGGTATAAAACAAATTGGTAAGGGAAGCCTTCTCCAAACGCTCGACATCCCGCGTTTCGCTCTTTAGAGCTTTCTCGGCTGCCGTCCGCTGCTCGACGGCCTGCTTCAGCCGGGCCTGAGCCTTTTCCAGTTGCTTATTAATCGTTTCCAACCGGCTTTCTTTTTTCAAAACTTCGTCGTACCGGTATTTCCAATCTTCCTCCATACGTATCCCGCCTTCCCCAGTGAGCCGACTTTACTTCTTTCCCCTACATACGTTTGGCAGAAGATAGGGTTGCGTTTTGGGAGTTCGGGATGATGGGCGCTCAACCGGAAATAAGGCGAATTTCAGTTTATCCGGAGGCGGGAACGGGCTTCAGATAACGGAGCAGCCGTTCTTTTTCAAGGAAAGGCTTGACCTGGACGGAGGTTTTAAAGAGAAAAGGTTTTCCCGTCGTTGAGAAGACGAGGAGCAAAGGCTCGTTTAACCGCGAGGGATCGAGAAACAGGAAAAGTTCATTGGAGCTGCCCTGCATCCAGCGGTTATTTACGGCAAGGGGAGGGTCCAGCGGAAGTTTCAGGACCACACCCTGCACATTGTCGATTTTCGTCTGAACGGCGATGTCCTTAATGCTTGCCAGCCATCGGGAAGCCTCGGTGCGGATTTCGTCTGTGACAATAAGGGTTTCTACGACCTTTTGTTTGTCGACATCGTAAAGCTGCGCGCGAGTTTCGCGGGAAAATCCTCCGGAAGAAGGAGGGACGGCATGCGATGGCGTCGTCTGAAGCCTGGCTGTCCAAGTACCGTCGGGAAGAACGATGGCGGAGGCTCCGGTCCCGGCCGTGGCGGAAGAGGATGATCCGGTTGCGGCCGATTGTGCGGATATGGCGGATGCAGGCACGAAACCGGCAGCCGCGGTGCATAATAGGGCGATAAGAGCGGTACGCGCCCCAGCGTTTAGTTTAGTCATGGAAGTGTCTCCTTGTGCCATTGTTTGGTTGGACTTATTTTCTTATAAAGTCCCTTGAATTATTCCTTGCCGGAAGCGTTAAAAACGCCTTCCCCGACCTTGGTCCAGGGGAGTGGACCGCCAATAGGCGGTGTCGGATCCGCACCGGATTCGCTACAATAAAAGCATCATTTCTTATCTTGGAGAGGATAGGCGATTGTGATATGCTATGTAAGGATTCGCGGCTCTAAATGAGGGGACGGACCGGCAAGAGTCAAGCGATACAACGGACGGATAAGATTACAGGCAGACTGCAGCCCGCAAAGGAGGTGCCCCATGGAACAACAAACAAAAAATAACCGACACCGGAACACGGCTATGCTGTTGATCGCAATGGGGATTTTCCTCATTATGGAACGGTGGATAGGTATATTTGTGGTGATTGCCCTGCTGCTGATGTTTTTCGGCTTTTATAAAATCCGGTATGAGAATGAGAAGAAAGGCATTGCCTTTATGGGCATCGGAGCCGTCATTCTGCTGGGAAACAATTTCTCGCTGGTGTTGGCGGTTGTTCTGATCTCGCTCGGGATTTTCTATATCAAGTCCAAGAAGGTGCAGCCCGGGGACGATTTTATCCAGAAACAGACCTTGATCGACAGCATCCGTCCCGGCAAAGAGCCCTGGGTGCTTAAAAACAGCAGCATCTGGTTTATTATCGGAGAAGCTCACTTGGATCTGTCGTATGCGATTCTGGAGAAAAAAGAAACGACGCTTGTTCTGCAGGGGATTATCGGGGATGTGCGGCTGATTGTGCCCGAAGAAATAGGCGTATCTATCGAAGCTTCGGTTACGGTCGGACAGATCAGTTCGCCTTTGGAAAAAGAATCCGGAGTTATCAATAAACTTAATTGGATATCTCCAAATTACGAAACGAGAGAACATCAGGTGAAACTAATCGTCTCTTATATCGTAGGGGATATAGACGTTCGCATGCTTTAGGACGAAACCGTCTACTGACAAGAGAGGAGAATGGTGCCGTGGACAGCTACAAAAAAAGACTCACCAATATGATCTGGCGAAGCATGGCGGAATCCATTGTTCTTTGTCTGGCGGTGCTTACGTTTATTGTTTATATGCTTTATACCGCTAAATTTATAACTCCGCCCGAGACATGGGCCCAAGGGATCAAAATCGGTGCCATGCTCGTCGGAGGCTCGATCATTCTGGGGGCGGTTTACGGGTATTGGAGCAGCAACCGGACGACGCGCCGGCTGGAGCTGCTGATGGAAACGATGCAGATGCTGGAGATCGGCAGCATTTCCCGTTCGACTCTGCCTCCACTGGGTGAGGATGAGATCGGGCGTTTGGGCGAACAGCTTGGCCGCATCCTGAAAAAGTGGGAGGAGCAGGTCGCTTCTCTCCAGCGTCTGTCGAACAATAACGCCCAGCTTGCGGAGAAGGCCCGGGTTTCCGCCATCATTGAGGAGCGGCAGCGTCTGGCAAGGGAACTGCACGATGCGGTAAGCCAGCAGCTCTTCGCGATCTCGATGACGGCTACGGCGGCGCTCCGCACGCTGGACAAGGACTTCGAGAAAGCCCAGCGGCAGATTCACCTCATCGAGGAAATGTCCTCCGTGGCTCAGTCCGAAATGAGGGCGCTGCTGCTTCACCTGCGTCCGGTTCACCTGGAAGGCAAACAGCTTTCCGAAGGGCTGATCCGGCTGCTTCAGGAATTGAAAGCGAAAGTCCCCATGGACCTTATTTGGGAATTGGACGATGAAATTGCCCTGTCCAAAGGGATTGAGGACCATCTGTTCCGGATTGTCCAGGAAGCCATGTCGAATGCCCTGCGGCATTCCAAAGCGACCAGACTGGAGCTGCGTATGCAGCAGAAAGCGGGCTGGGTACGCCTGCTTATCCGCGATAACGGGGTAGGTTTCGACCTTGACGAGGAAAAACAGACATCTTACGGTTTATCTACGATGCGGGAACGGGTGAACGAGGTCGGAGGATCTCTTCAACTGGTTACGGCTCCGGGAAGCGGAACCCGTATCGAGATCCGGGTACCGATAATGACGGAAGGAGAGGAAGCGTAGTGGACATGGTTAAAGTGCTGCTGGTGGACGACCACGAGATGGTCCGGATCGGCTTGGCGGCTGTTCTTGGTACGGAAGAGGGAATCGAGGTGGTCGGCGAAGCCAGCAATGGGGAAGACGGGATCCGGCTGGCACAGGAATACAAACCGGACGTCGTGCTGATGGACCTGGTTATGGAGGGCATGGACGGCATAGAAACGACGCGGAAGCTGCTCCAGCTATACCCGGACTGCAAAGTTATCGTGTTAACGAGCTTTCTCGATGACGAGAAAATGTATCCGGTCCTGGAGGCGGGGGCGTTCAGCTATCTGCTCAAAACTTCGCGCGCCACGGAAATCGCCCAGGCTATCCGCGCGGCTGCGAAAGGGCAATCCATCCTGGAGTCGCAGGTAGCTTCGAAGCTGATGAATCGCTTCCGGCAGCCGAAGCCCGCCGCCGCTCCTCATGAAGATCTGACAGAGCGCGAAATGGAAGTGCTCCGGCTTATTGCCACGGGCAAATCAAACCAGGAAGTGGCCGATGATTTATTCATCGGAATTAAGACCGTTAAATTCCATGTAACGAATGTCTTGGCCAAGCTGGGCGTGGAAGACCGCACCCAAGCGGCCATTTATGCGTTTAAGCATGGTCTGGCGGAATAAAGCGCAACCTAAAGCCCGTACCGAGGCATGGCGGTACGGGCTTCCCTTTATATAGCGGATTCCAGCTCAGTCTGCTTTCTGACGAATGGACGGTAGGCTTGGAGTGCTTTGTTCAGCTGCATCTGCTGCATCGCTCCATTCGCCTGAAAAAGCGGCTCCTCGGCTTCTTCCGTGTGCTCCGCGGGACCTGGTCGGTCATAATCTCTGGGCCGCTTCCACTCGTTCGTTTCCCCCAGCCTGCGAAGCATAGCAGGCATGCCGGATTGCTGCCGGGCTTCTTTACCGGAAGCGGCGTCCCGCTGGTCGGCGGGAAGTCCGCCGGCAGGACCTTGCTCAGCCGGACCTGCCTTGCCGCTCCGATCCTGCCGGGTATAAAGCATCTCGGGAAAGGGACCGCGCGGGCTTACAGGGCCCAGCCCGTTCATACGGCGGATGGCCTGAATCCGAAATAAATTGGAATGACTGCGGTACGTCTCATTGACGTACTGGGGTGTAACTATATACATAACCGTCCGCCACCTTTCAGGAACATGCTTTTAAAAATTCCTTCTTTTTTCGATCTTCCATATAGTTACAATCATATTACCACGTTTTCAACTTTTTGAAAGCATGAAGTTGGACAAGTTTATAAATTTTTTTTATCACCAATTGCTGGGACTTTGAACGTCAAACTCCGTTTAACAAGAGTGGGGATGAACAGAGGGTTTGACGCCTCCCGTCCGGCGACTTACAATGAAGGCATATGAGCTAGGGAATAATAAAGGGGATTTGACAGTGAACGGGTCAACGATATTGGTCATCATCGGCTTTTTTGTGTTATGTGCGGTCTTTATGTGGGGCATGTCCAAAAAGTATAAGAAATAAACGTGAATCCTGGGAGATAAATACCTGTTTACGGAGCAAAAGCTGCCGTTTCGCATACCATGCAGTATCTGCAAACCATGTGGAGGCGATGCTTCTTGATCCGCAAACGAATTCCGTCCAAGGATGATATGGTTCTTGTGCGTCTGACTGAAAAGGAACTTTTGCCCTACACAAGAATGACCGTGCCGGAAGCGGACGTGAACCTTTCGGAAATGAAGAAGAGATTTAAGCTGGGAGAAACATTCGTGGCCGACGAAGGCGCGCGCGCCGCCGGTTTTGTCAGCGTTCAGGTGTCGGATGACAGCCTGTTTGTCGATATGCTGGCGGTCGATTCCCGTTTTCAAGGCCGGGGGCTGGGGACTTCTTTAATGGAGCACGCCGAAAAATACGGCCGCAAAATGAAATGCCGGGTTTCGCGGCTGTATGTAGATTCGGTGAATGAGAAGGCGATTTCCTTCTATCTGGCGAAAGGGTATACCGTTAAAAGCTATGTGTCTCAACTGCGCCTACATTTAATGGAAAAAGAGATTTGAAAAATGGATCTCCGCTCCGGCAAAGGAATAAACCAGGAAAGGTGTCCATTCCTGGTTTTTGGGGATAGTAAAGTGAATGGCCCGCTTTCTATTGGAGTACGATGAGGGCGGCCACAAAAGTCCGGTCAAGCACGATGGAGGAATATCCCGCCGGATTAGCGATAACGGGCCGACTTTCCCCGGCAGTTGGCGGGGCCGATTTTTTACGGCCGGTCTTGGCCACTTTTAATTTTTTGCCTGTTTTGGCAGAAGGATTTTTTACACCGGGTTCTTCGTTTAAAATTAGATTTCCTTGATCTAACCGGCTGAGTATACCGAAAATTTCCGTGCCGTCTCTTAAGTAAACGAGAACGGGACGGCCGATATGGGGCCGGATTTGCTCACTGCTTGCAGGATCGATTCGCTGCACCGCGCTGCACCTCCATGGGGAGAATTCTGATAACAGCCTATGGCACGGAGGCGGTAATGGATTGGACAGATGCCCGGTTTGTGAAAAAAAGTTGAATCCCTTTTGCAATTTCGGTATGCTTATTCTAATCTAAAACCACAGAGAAAGAATGATGCGACGATGAATGGTGCTGTTTTTCTGATTTTCGGAGCTACAGGAGATTTGGCCAAGAGAAAACTGTTTCCCGCCTTTTACAGCCTTTACCGTGAAGGCAAGCTGAATGAACATTTCGCCGTAATCGGACTTGCGCGCCGTTCCAGGACGAACGAGCAGTTCCGTGAAGATCTGCGTGATTCCATTAACGAATTCGCCCGTCATCATGTGCAGGACGACGAGGACTGGGCTAAATTTGCGGAACATTTCGAATATTTGCCGCTCGACATTAACAATGTGGACGGGTTCCGCCAATTGAACACGCTGACGCAGCAGCTTGACGTCAAGTTCCAGACCAACGGCAACCGTCTGTTCTATCTGGCGCTTGCACCGGAGCTGTTCGGCAATGTGTCTTATAATCTCCGCGAAGGCGGTCTGCTTGAAACTACCGGCTGGCATCGTCTTGTAATCGAGAAGCCGTTCGGCTACGATCTGGAGTCCGCAGGCGAGCTGAACCAGCAGCTCCGTCAAGTTTTCGAGGAAAAAGATATTTACCGCATTGACCATTACCTGGGTAAAGAAATGGTCCAAAACATTGAAGTGGTGCGTTTTGCGAACGCGTTTTTCGAGCCGCTGTGGAATAACAAGTACATAGCCAACATCCAGATCACATTGGGCGAAACCGTCGGCGTCGAAGACCGCGGTGGTTATTACGACCATTCGGGGGCTCTGCGCGATATGGCGCAGAACCATATGCTCCAGATGCTTGCGATGATGGCCATGGAGCCGCCGAGCCGCCTTCACCCGGAAGATATCCGGGACGAGAAGGTGAAAGTGCTTCGCTCCCTGCGTCCTTTCGAATCCGCCGAAGAAGTCGGCAAGAATGTCGTGCGCGGCCAGTATACGGCCGGTCAGCTGAACGGCAAGGAAATGCCGGCTTACCGCAGCGAAGAGAGCGTCAATCCCGAATCGAACACGGAAACGTATTTGGCGGCACGTGTCTTTGTGGACAACTTCCGCTGGGCAGGCGTTCCGTTCTACATCCGTACCGGCAAGCGTCTGCCCGTGAAATCCACGGAGGTTGTCGTGGAGTTCAAGAACGTGCCCGACAACGTTTACCTGGCTAACAAGCATGACTTGCAGCCGAACCTGCTTGTATTCCGCGTGAACCCGATGGAAGGCATTTATCTGCAAATGAATGCTAAAAAGCCGGGCGCCGAAGGCGTCATTATCCCGATCGCGATGGATTTCTGCCAGAGCTGTCAGGTCGGGCTCAACACGCCGGAAGCGTACGAGCGTCTGATCTTCGACGCTATGCGCGGAGATTCCACCTACTTCACCCGCTGGGACGAAGTGGCGCATGCTTGGCAGTTCGTGGATGCCATCGCACAGGCATGGAAAGAAAACGGCGGGGACCTGGCCCATTATCCGGCAGGCTCCTGGGGACCTGATGCAGCCAACGAGCTGCTCGCCGCGGACGGCTTCAAGTGGTGGCCGGTTAACGGCCAGCATGAAGGGGAAGTCATCTGGGCGAGCCAGTCTTAAACCGGCCGTTCCGTTTTCACAAACAAGAGGTTGATGGGAGCACCCTGCGGCTTAGGCTGACGGGTGCTTCTTTTGCTGGCCGCATAGTTGAATGAGAAAAAGTGCGGGTGCGTATCAGGGAACACCGGGAGGGAAGTCATGTACCGCATTCTGATTGTCGAGGACGATGATAAAATCGCCCACATTTTGAAAGACACCTTAACCAAATATGAATACGAGGTTTTCCGCGCGGTGCGTTTTCACGATATTAAGGGAGAGGCCGCCGAACTGGAGCCGGATCTGATTCTGCTGGATATCAACCTTCCCCGTTACGACGGGTTCTACTGGTGCCGTCAAATCCGCACGTTCTCCAATGTGCCGATTATTTTCCTGTCGGCGCGGACGGGAGAGATGGACCAGGTGATGGCGATCGAAAACGGCGGCGACGACTATTTGACGAAGCCGTTTAATCTGGACGTCGTGCTGGCCAAGGTCAAAGGCGCGCTTCGCCGTGCGTACGGGGAGTACGCCCAGACGCAGCCGTCCAGAGACGAATGGGAACTGAACGGGCTGAAGCTGGACCGGATGAAAAACAGTCTGGAATTCGGCGGGAAGCGGCTGGAATTGACGAAAAACGAGCTGCTGCTGTTCGACTGCCTGGCCCAGAAGGCGGGAAGTATTGTGGGCAGGGAGGAGCTGCTGGAGGCCCTTTGGGACGACGTCCATTTCGTCGATGACAACACGCTGACGGTGAATGTCACCCGGGTACGGCGAAAGCTGGAAGAAATCGGCGTTCCGGGGATTATCGAAACCGTCCGCGGTCAGGGCTACCGTCTGCTGACGGAGTGGGGGAATTTTGGCTATGCATGACAAAGCCTGGACGTGGAAAAAATTTTTGATCGACCGGCTTTTGTACACGGCAGCCTTCTTTTTCGCTATCCTGCTTATTCTGGTCCTTTTGTGGCTGGACCGTATGGAGGCGGGGCTGCCCCTTAAACCGGACAATCTGCTGTACTTGTTCCTGCTGGCCGGAACCGTGTGGATAGCGGCGCTGATTTATGATTATGTCCGGCAGGCGGGGTATGCAAACGCGCTGAACAAGCGGCTCGTCGAATCTGCCCAAAGCTCGCTGGACAGTGCGGTGTTCCTGCCGTCCCGGACGCAGGAGCAGCAGGCGGTTAACGAGCTGCTGCAGAAGCAGCACCGGGCTTATTTGTCCGAGCTTTCCTCCTATCGGGCGGCTCAGGAGCAGCATCTGCATTTTACGAACCAGTGGGTCCACCAGCTCAAAACGCCGGTTTCCGTCATCGACCTGCTTATTCAGCAGTCGGAGGGGGCGCCGGGACGGCCGGAACGGATAAAGGAGCTTCTCTTGAGCATTCAGGAGGAGAACGAGAAGATTGCATCCGGTCTCCAAATGATGCTCTATACGGCAAGGCTCGAAAAATTCGAGCTGGATGTCCATCCCCGGCGGATTGAGCTTGCGGCCGTAGCCCGGCGGGTCGTGAACGAATATAAGAAAGCCTGCATTCGCGCTTCCATCTTTCCGAAAATCGAGTCGGCTGCCCCGGAAATTTATGTGGAAACGGACGAGAAATGGCTCTCGTTCGTCCTTCACCAGCTTATCGGCAACGCCATCAAGTACTCCCGCAAGCAGGAAGGAAACAAGCTGCTCCTGATCCGGATCGAAGAGCAATCTTACGGGACCCGGTTCACGGTTCGGGACAGCGGCATCGGAATAGCTCCGGAAGATCTGCCGCGGGTCTTTGACGCTTTTTTCACGGGCGAGAACGGAAGAGGCGTCGTTACGGAGTCGACGGGGATGGGACTGTATCTCGTCAAGCAGGTCATGTCCCGGCTGGGGCACCGGGTTGACATACAATCGGAGCCCGGCCAAGGGACAACGGTGAGCCTGATGTTTCAGAGCCAGGCTCTCCACCGGATTGAAAAGCGGGATGGAGCGGGCGGAGAATAGCCCGGGTGACGAAAATGTAAGGTTGGCCCGCCGCATTGAAAGGCAAATCAATAGGTAGCTTCTCTTCTGAGGTCTATACTAGGAACATAGACACGATCAATGGAGGGATACCGAATGGCGGTTTTGAAAGCCGAACAGGTAACGAAAATATACGGGACGAAAAGCAACCTGACTTACAAAGCACTGGAGAACATCGGCCTTGAAATCGGCGAGGGGGAGTTCGTCGGCGTCATGGGGCCTTCGGGAAGCGGCAAAACGACGCTCCTTAATATACTAGCCACGATCGACAAGCCGACGAGCGGCCATATCGAAATCAACGGAACCGATCCCGCGGCTTTATCGGGAAAGCAGCTGGCGTTGTTCCGGCGCCGTGAACTGGGATTTATTTTCCAGGATTTCAATCTTCTCGACACCTTGTCGATCCGGGAAAATATAATTTTGCCGCTTGCCCTGGACAAAAAGCCGGTGGCGGAAATCGAGAGTCGGCTTAAGCCCTGCGCCGAGCTGCTTGGAATCACGGCGATCCTGGACAAACGGACTTACGAAGTGTCCGGCGGCCAGAAGCAGAGGGCGGCCATCGCCAGGGCCATCATCCATAGGCCGTCCATCCTGCTTGCGGACGAGCTGACGGGCAACCTGGATTCCAAAGCCGCCAAGGATGTGATGGAATCGCTGAAGGAGCTGAACGAACAGCTCGGGGCCACCATTATGATGGTTACGCACGATCCCTTTGCGGCGAGCTACTGCAAGCGGATTGTGTTCATCAAGGACGGGAAGCTCTTCTCCGAACTGAGACGGGGAGCGAACCGGCAGGCCTTTTTCCAGCAGATTCTCGATTCGTTAAGTGTGCTTGGGGGGAATTTCGATGAATTTTCGACAGCTCGCCCTTAAAAATATCCGCGGCAATTGGCACCAGTACGGCGCTTTTTTCTGGAGCAGCGTGTTCTCCGTGACGATTTTTTATATTTATTCCGCCTTTATTCTGCATCCGGACGTCATAAACGGTTCGATACCGGCCGCATCTAAAATCCGGGAAGTGATGATCGCCTGCGATTATATCATTATCATTTTCTCTTTCTTTTTTATCCTTTACTCGATGTCGGCTTTTTTCAAATCACGGAAAAAGGAATTCGGCCTGCTGACGCTGTTCGGCATGACCAAAGGGCAGATCCGCTGGATGGTGCTGCTGGAAAATGTCATCATTTCCGTTCTGGCCGTTGCCGCCGGCATCGGGATCGGATCGCTGTTCAGCAAGCTGTTTTTTATGGGGCTGGCCCGGCTTCTTGAGGTCGATTCCCCGATCCGGTTCGTCATACCGGTTAAAGCGGTTCTGCTGACGGTTATCGGGTTTGTGCTGCTGTTTCTGACCATTACTCTGCTGACCCTTTATCAGGTGGGACGCTCCGAAATCATCGACCTGCTCCGGGCTTCCAAGCAGCCGAAAAAGATGCCGCTTTTCTCGATCTGGCTCGTTCTGCTCTCGGCCGTTTGTCTGATCGCAGGGTATACGCTGGCTTATCAAATTACGGTGATGAATTTTATCCTCTATTTCCTGCCGGTCGTATTTCTTACGGTGCTGGGGACGTATTTTTTGTTCACCCAGGGCAGCGTGTTTATTCTCCGGAGGCTTCAACGCCGGACTTCGCTTTATTACAATCAGACAAATCTGATTACGATTTCGCAGCTGACGTTCAAGCTGAAAGACAATGCGCGGATGCTTTTTATGGTGTCCATCCTATCCGCTGTCATCTTGTCCGCATCCGGTACGGTGTATGTGATCCTTAAAGATACCCGCAACCAGCTCATGGAGCATTATCCCCAATCCATCGCCTTTGCGGAAAAGGGGCTGAACAGCCACCGCGTAGTGGATCCGGATGTGTTGAAAAGCACCCTGAAACAAAACGGGGTCGAGCTGGATTACGAAGTACGGATGGCGGGCATTCCGGTCCGGGTCCCCGTCGAGCTGGGGGGTAGAGTCCGGGAGCAGCAGTTGTTTATCGTGTCGGAGGATGACTACAATACCCAGGCCAAACGGCTGAACAAGCCGGAGCTGCGGGTGGAGCGGGGGAATGCCTCGTACATTTATCCGTATAAGGAGCAGCAGCGCAAGTCTTTCACTCCCGGACAAGATTTGGAAGCGAAACTGAAAACGGGAACGAGAACGTTCAGGCTGGACGAACAAATTAACGGGTCTGTTGTCCCTACCCAGTTCGATATTTCGACTTTGCTTGTGACGGACGCGGCGGAATACAAGGAAATGATGGATTCTACTGCGGATGAGGACAAAAGCGTCTTATACGGCTACGAGATCAAAAATTGGGAGGAAGCCTCTCCGACCGTCCATCAGATTGAAAATATGGTTCCTGAGCAGGAGAAGAAAAATTTCGGGACCCGTGTCAATCAGTACCTGGAAACGAAGCAAATGATGTCGCTGATGCTGTTTATCGGAATTTTCGTCAGCTTCCTTTTCTTTATCGCTTCGGGCAGCATGATTTATTTCAAGCTGTTTACCGAGATCGAAGAGGACCAAGCCCAATTCCGGGCTCTCACCCGGATAGGGATCACGGATCAGGAAATCAGGCGGACGGTTTCGAAGCAGGTCGGGATGATCTTTTTTATCCCCCTTGTAGTCGGACTTGTCCATACGTCTTTTGCGATGAAGGCGCTCGGTAATATGCTGATCTCGAATATATGGCCTTACGCGGCGGTGGTGTTCGTTATTTTCGCTATGATGCAGACCCTTTATTTTCTGGCCGCGAGACGCTCGTATATGAAGAGGATTTTAGCGCATTCGGTTCGTTGATTGAAGATGATTTAAGGATTTAAGCTGTCGGATAAAAGGTTTTTCTTTCCCGCTGTGGGTCGGCGGGCCGGAAAAGCCTTTTTCTTTTTAACGAGTAAATTATTTTATATGTAAAATATTATGCATATTGACGATAAAAGTAAAGAAAGGATGTATAACTAAATTGTAAATGTATGGAATTTGGAGATGGGAGAGAAGAGAGATGTATAGAAAAGGGGACAGTCTGGACGACTTCATTTTATTTGACCGCATTTGGACCCGGGTCTGGCAGCAGCAGGGCTTTGAACTGGAATTTTCCCGCAGGGACGCGGATTGCTACCTGATTCTCTCCGACGACGGTGAAGCGGCCGGAACGGTTGAGTTCAAGCGCTACGACCCCGGCCGTCATCCGCTGGACGCTCTCGCTCCGTTCTGCGGACATCCCGCGCTTGCGCCGGGCAAGGCCGTGGAAGTGGACAAGGTAGCCCTCCTTCCGGAATACCGGGGCCGAAACCTGGACAAGCTCATTTCGCTCATCGTACATTATTGTGAAAATCGCGGCTGCACGCATATCATCGCACTTATGGAACCCAAGCTGTGCAAGGCTCTGCGCATGGCGTTCCGAATCAAGCTTGAGCGTATCGCGGAGCCATTCCACTACAAGGGGGGGATGGTCGTGCCGGTCGTATGCGACGTAAGCCGCCTCTATTCCAATAAATCCGCCTACGGGTGGCTGCTACCGAATCCGGAGCAGCCGATCATCACGCTGCCTGCCGTAGGCTCTTAAAAAGAAACAGGAGCACTCCCTGCCGGGATGCTCCTGTTTTCGTTAAGCGCGTGTCATCGCCTTCAAATTCGTAATGAGGCTGTCCAGACGCTGGTAGCTCGTCACGATATCTTTAATGCGGGCATCGTGACTCTCAAGTCCCGCCATAATTTCTTCGAAGGAAGCCATGTTCTGTTCCGTGCTTCCGGCGATGGCAACGATTTCGTGAGAAATTTTGCGGTACTCTTCCTGCAGCAGCGCAACGGATTCTTCCACGTGATCGGACTGATTTTTGACGAGTCCGGTATTGTCGGCTACCCGCCGGATAATGCTCTCGACCTGTTCGTTGGCGGCGCGTCCCGCCGTAATCGCCTGCTTCCCGAGATTCACCTGTTTGGTCACCTCGATGCTCGTGTGGCGGATGCCCTGGAGAATGTCGTTGATCTCTTCCGTGGAGCGGCGGGAGTTCTCGGCGAGCTTGCGGACTTCGTCGGAGACGACGGCAAAGCCTTTGCCGTGCTCTCCGGCCCTGGCGGCCTCGATTGCCGCGTTGAGCGCAAGCAGGTTGATCTGAGATGTGATGTCGTTGATTAGCCCGACCATGCTGCCGATGCGTACGCCTTGTTCATTCAGATCATTCATCAAATGGACGGTCCCGTGAATGATGCTGTAGACGGTTTCGATTTCCGCGCTGAGAGCATGAACCTGTTCGCTCCCCTGATTCGTCAGGCCGATATTCTCCGTAGACAGCCGCTGGAGCGTACCGGAGCCATCGGCTACGCTGGAGACGACCCGTTCGACTTCCTGGACGAAACCGCTGATATCCACCACAATTTGAGTCTGATGCTCGACGCTGGTAGAGACTTCGCCAAACGTGGCGGTGACTTCTTGAGAAATTTTACCGGCTGTGGCTACATTGGTTTTGAGAGTGGCATTGAAATCATTTAATACCTCTACGGTAGAGCCGACCTGTTCCAGCAGCGAGTCCGTTTGAGTTTTTGCCTCCAGGGTCTCCGCCTGCTTTTCCATGACTTCTGTTTGCAGTTTCTCCGAAAAACGTGCGGATGCGGCGGAAGCCGCGGTAATCATGACGACATAGAGCAGCAGGTTGGCGAGGGATTCTTTGGGGAACATGGCTTCGTAAAAGCGCGGTTGGACGAATAAAAAGGCGGTTAAAGCCGCTCCAAGTATGCCGGAGAATACGATAGGCCGATAATTGGAGTAAAGGGTCATCAACGCGATGTTGACAAAGATAAGGTAATACGTGCTTGTCAGCGGTTCGGCGTAAATCAGCAGGGTGGTCAAAACGGTTATGTTCACCGGAACAATATACATAACGAGCCGGGGCGCTATGTGTTTAACCGACATCAGGGTGCTGATTCCGCAAATCACTATACCGACAACGGCAAGCACGAGAACAACCTCTAAGCTGGCCGTCATAAGATCGATTACGATACCCAGGGCAAGCATAATCCACAGAATGCGGTTGAGCAGTTTGTTCCTTTTAAAAAGCAGAAGCTTCGATTCCATGATTTCCCTCATCTCTTAATATTTGTTTACTTTCACCTAATCGGTTGTTTACCGTAAAAAGTTTATAGATTTCACTAATAAATGTTAGTTTGATTTTGTGATTTTTTTTCGGACGGAGCTTGAAGAATCCGCGTGCAGTGCGGCAAAAAACGGGTTATAATAGGGGGAAGCTTAGCCGGAAGGAGCTGGCAGATGGACAGGCGCTCGTTTCTCAAATGGCTGACCGCATTCTTCGCCATTCTGCTCGGGGCCGGTGCGGGAACCGTATTAAGCGGATTAAGGCGGAAATCCGGTCTTTCGGGCCGTGAGGCTGCCGTGGTGAAGGCGGAAGAAGCCGAAGAGCTTCCGGCCGGAGAGGATCTTCAGCTTCCGGATGATCCGCAGGCGGGGAAGGCGCTCGCCACTTTCGCGATCATGAGCGATATCCATGCTTCGCCCGACGATCCGCTGACTCTGGAGCATTTTAAATCCGCTTTGAGCGATATGACGGCCATGAAGCAGCCTGTGGATGTTCTCCTTCTGACCGGCGATTGTACGGACTACGGGAGAGAGCGGGATTACAAGGAACTGGGCCGGCTTATGAAGGCGTACAAGCTTCCGCCCGTTCATGCCAATATGGGGAATCACGAATATTACGATCTTTGGCTGGACAAAGCCGGCGAGTTTAACCGGGAGGGCATGCCCAACGGCAAGACCGACGCGATGGCCAGGGAAAGATTTTTAACATTTTTCGGGTACAAACAGCCGTATAACCGGATGGACCTAGAGGGCTGCACCATTCTGCTGCTTTCACAGGAGGGCTACATGCAGGAGAAGCCCGAGGCGGGTGAAGGCGCCTGGTACACGGACGCGCAGAT
The DNA here is from genome assembly GCF_059692095.1 of Paenibacillus sp. JT31N7. NCBI lineage: Bacteria > Bacillati > Bacillota > Bacilli > Caryophanales > Paenibacillaceae > Paenibacillus > Paenibacillus sp. JT31N7. The sequence continues at coordinate 2,195,779 of NZ_JCAUAT010000001.1, read as the reverse complement.
GGAATGGTTCAAAGCCCAACTGGCCGGCCTGGACCAAACGGCGCGGATCTTCATCATGATCCACCAGCCTCTGCCGATGCAGGGGCGCAGCGGAGGAAGCCACCAGATCGTCCGCGGCAAGGAAATCCGGGAGCTGATCGCCCCGTACAAGAACGTTTTCGTTTTCTGCGGACACCGGCATCAGGATTTCCAGAACGGATCGGCCCACTATTTGCAGGAGCCGTTTCATTATTTTCACAACTCATCGGTCGGCCGGACCTTGAATAAGGCTCTGCCGGATGCCCGAAAATCGAAGACGCAAGGCCTTTACGTCCAGGTCTTCGAGAATAAGGTCGTGGTCCGCGGCCGCGATTACGCCCAGCGTAGATGGCTGAAGGAAGCTCGCTGGACGGTCGCATTGAACAGGAAGAGCGTATGACGCCGCATGCACCGGGAGCGGGCAGCGGCATAAGATGAACTATAGAGAAAGCAGGAAGGATCCAACCATGAGTACACCTTTACAAAAAGAGCTTCAAACCGAGGCGGCCAAGCGCCGCACGTTCGCTATTATTTCCCACCCGGATGCGGGTAAAACTACACTGACGGAGAAGCTGCTGCTCTTCGGAGGCGCGATCCGTCTCGCCGGAACGGTTAAAGGCCGCAAGGTCGGCAAATTTGCGACTTCCGACTGGATGGAGATCGAGAAGCAGCGGGGGATCTCCGTTACGTCGTCCGTTATGCAGTTCGATTATCTCGGACACAAGGTCAATATTCTGGATACCCCGGGTCACCAGGATTTCAGTGAAGATACGTACCGCACCCTGACCGCAGCAGACAGCGCGGTGATGCTGATCGACGTTGCGAAGGGCGTCGAGGCTCAGACGATCAAGTTGTTCCAGGTATGCCGCATGAGAGGCATTCCGATTTTCACGTTCATCAACAAACTAGACCGTGAAGGCCGGGATCCGTTCGAGCTGCTGGAAGAGTTGGAGCAGGTTCTCGGCATCCGTTCGTACCCCATGAACTGGCCGATCGGCATGGGCAAGCGGTTCTGCGGCGTATACGACCGCCAGCGGACCCAACTGGAGCTGTTCCAGGGCGACGATCACAAGCAGGTTGCCGTCCGCAAGGTAGAAGGCTACGAGGACCCCGTTATCAAGGAAATCGCGGGCGAGCATATGTACGAGCAGCTTGGACAAGAGCTGGAGCTTCTGGACGTTGCCGGCGACCCGTTTGATTACGAGAAAGTGATGAGAGGCGAGCTGACGCCGGTATTTTTCGGCAGTGCCGTCAACAACTTCGGCGTCCAGACGTTCCTGGAAAACTTCCTGGAACTGGCACCGGCTCCGGAGCCGCGTAAAAACACGCAGGGCGAAATGATAGAGCCGACCAAAGAGAACTTCTCGGGGTATGTGTTCAAGATCCAGGCCAACATGAACCCGGCCCACCGGGACCGTATCGCGTTCCTGCGTATCGTGTCGGGCAAGTTCCAGAGAGGCATGTCCGTGAAGCACATACGTGCCGGCAAAGAAATTAAGCTTTCTCAGCCTCAGCAGTTTCTTGCGCAGGACCGAGACATCGTGGAGGAGGCATATCCGGGGGATATCATCGGATTGTTCGACCCGGGTATTTTCAGAATCGGAGACTCGCTCAGCCAGAAGGAAGAGATTGTGTTCGACGAACTGCCTACGTTCTCGCCGGAAATTTTCAGTAAAGTCACCGTTAAGAACGCCCTGAAGCACAAGCAATATCAGAAGGGGATCGACCAGCTTACGGAGGAAGGAACCATCCAGGTGTTCCGGACTACCGGAGCGTTTGACGATACGATTCTCGGGGTAGTCGGTCAGCTCCAGTTCGAAGTGTTCGAGCACCGGATGAAGGCCGAGTACGGAGTAGATATCCAGCTTCAGCGCATGGGCTTCCAGTTCGCGAGATGGATTGTCGACGAGAAGATCGACCCGTCCCGCTTCCGCATCAACTCGCAGCTTGTCACGGATAAGAAAGGCAACTATGTTGCCCTGTTCGAGAGCGAGTACGCCCTGCGGTCCGCCATGGAGAAGAATCCGAATGCGCAGTTTCTGACAAACTCGCCTTAATAAACAAGGAGGATCGGGGGAATGATTTCCCGGTCCTTCATTTTTAAACGAAAGCCGTGCCGCCGATTCGGGCGGGATGGTTTTTTTGCATGTTTCAGTGTTTGGCCGGATCTTGGTTGTCCGCTTCGGCTTTTTGTTTGCGTGCTCTTTTTTCGGCGGCAAAGGCAGTGATGATGCCGGCTGTCAGACCTGCGGCCAAAAAGAGAGGCCCGTACCATTCGGAGCTGACAAACGAAGCGGATGCCTTCTTTTCCTCCTGCGGCCCGGGAGCCGTACGTACAGCCGGCTGCACCCGGACCGGGATTCACCTCGCTTCTTTTTCCTAATAACGGAAATTTAGCCCGTAAAGTTGCATTTTCCCGGCGTCAGGCGTTTGTCCGTGACGGTCCTATGCCCGGTCTCATAAGCTAATCGTAGGTTTGGATGATCTGATGCCAACAGGCATGTCAGGGGGAATCGCTAGGAGGAGGCAGCGGATGAGAAGATACGTCGTAAGCAAGTGGGTAAAAACGGAGGCTGTACTGCACAGTACGGCTGTGCGTCCTCATATACCGGCGACAAGGATACTATCGGAAGAATCGCTGCGGGGTATGCTGAACGAATATGGCATGGTGTACGTGAAACCTGATTGCGGGACGTTCGGCAGCGGCGTAATGCGGGTGGATTATAGCGGAAAAGATGCCAAGCCTTACCGGTATCGGCACCGGAAGACAACCCGTAGTTTTGAAACCTGCGAGGACCTGTATCAATCGCTGAAGTCGGCAGCAAGGGGACGCAAATATTTGATTCAAAAGGGCATCCGCATGCTGAAGCACGACCATAACGTGTTCGATTTGCGGGTCATGGTGCAGACCAGTCCGGCCGGACAATGGGAAACAACCGGAATGATCGGCAGAGTTTCCCAAACCGGCAAGGTGGTCACGAATTACCACAGCGGGGGCAAGCTTCGTTCCGTTGAGACCTTACTCGGTCCCTATTTTGGCCCCGAAGAGTTGAAACGTTTCAAAGCCAAACTTAAACGGCTGGCTCTCGGCACCGCTCATGCCCTCCGTTCGAAATACCCCGGTATCCGGGAAATCGGGCTGGATGTCGCTGTGGATCAGGAGCTAAAGCCGTGGGTGCTGGAAGTGAATACGAAGCCGGACCCGTATATTTTTAAAGTGCTGAAGAATAAGCGGATCTACGCAAAGGTACTGCGGTACTACAAGCTCAACAGACGCAAATGAAAAGAAACGGCCTGGCTGTATCAGCCGGGCCGTTTTGGTTGGAGAGACATTGGATCGGAGGCTCGTAAAATCCCGAATATTGAAACGCAACCAGCGAATCCGGTCAAAGCCGGATACCGGGATGAACGGGCAAGCGGTGAAAGAATAGGCCAAGCGCCGAAAGCCGCCGCTCTTAGACTTCTTCTTCTCCCGGCAATCCATCCGTACGAGCCGCTTCTTCGGGCTTAAAGGGGAACCGCAGGCGGAATGTGGTGCCTTCGCCGGGCACGCTCGATACGCTTATGTCGGCGTCGTGCGCCTCCATGAGCCGCTTCACGATCGAAAGCCCGAGGCCGGTTTCGCTCCGGTCCTTGGAGCGGGAAGGATCGGCTTTGTAGAACCGATCCCAGATCTGCTCCATCTCCTCGGCGGTCATCCCCCGCCCTGTGTCCGAGATGCTCAGCTCGGTGGCGGTCTGAGTCTGTCTCGCCGTCATCCGGATGGTGCCGTGAGACGTGAACTGGATACCGTTTTTAATCAGGTTAATCAAAATTTGCGTTACACGGTCATAGTCGCCGTAAATCATGGTGTCCGGAGGGCAGTCGATTTCCAGATGAAGGTCTTTGTCCCCGATCAGAAATTCGAAGGACTCTTTCAGCACTTCAAGCAAATCATTCAACGGATAATGCTCGCGGCGCAGTGTTATGAGACCGTTTTGTATTTTTTCCATATCCAGCAGTTCGTTGATGAGGCGGATAAGCCGGAGCGTTTCCTGCTCGATGATGCCGTAGTATTTGACCTGCTCTTCGTGTCCGGTAATATACTCGCTTTTCAAACCTTCCACAATGCCCCGGATCGAGGTGAGCGGGGTTCTCAGTTCGTGCGTCACATCGGTAATAAAACGCCTCCGCTTGATTTCGATGCGTTCCAGCTTGTGGGAGGTGAACTCCAGCTGCTCCGCCATCCGGTTGAAATCCCGGGAGAGATCCCCGAGCTCGTCCGTGCGCGTGAGATCGCAGCGAGTGTCGTACCGCCCGTCGGCGATGCGCCGGGTAGCCTGCCGGATCGAAAGGACGGCCCGGCTCATATTGCGCGAAACGATAAGCGCGACGATCATGGCGAGCACGAAAACAACGATACCGGCGAGCACGACCATTTCGTACACGCGGGAGAGCGTCTGCGTCATTCCTTTGACCGGAGACATGACGAACAGATAATTTTTGCCGTCGGAATGCTTTAATTTAAGCTCGTACGGATACACCAGATAGGGGTCCGGCCCGCTTTCTTCCACGATCAGGGCTTTACCGCTCTGAAGCTTGGGGATCTGGGCAAGCAGGCTGTCCATAAATGTTTTGGACCGGAACGTGGGAGGCGTGGTGCGCTGGTCTTTAAAATAAAGCTGTCCTTTCGCATTCATGGCGATAAAGGAAATGCCGCGCTCCCTCAGAACCGTGCGGTAGGCGCTCAGCGTCAATTCGGGCACGATTTCTTCCCGGAGAATCAGCCGCGAAATCGTATCTCCGGCGCTCTCAAGCTCTTCCGTTTTCTCGTCGTAAATGTGGATCTTGAACAGATAGACGAAAATAAAGCTCACAAGCACGAGCACAAGCAGAGACAGGAAAAGCAGCGAGACAAATTGTCTCTGGAAAAACGTGAAGCGGTGCCGGGCCGGAATCAGCCTGAATTTCATCTTATTCCTCCAGTTTGTAGCCGACTCCCCAAACCGTGGCGATCAACGGCCTCTCGGCGCTGCCGATTTTGGTGCGGAGTCTCTTGATGTGGACGTCGACCGTACGTTCATCCCCGTAAAAGTCATACCCCCACACAGCTTCGAGAAGCTGCTCCCGGGTAAACACGCGTTTGGGATAGCGGACGAGAAGGGAGATCAGATCGAATTCCCGGGGCGTCAGGTTCGTGAATTTATCCGGGCCGACGTAGACCTCGCGCGTGCTCGTATCGACTTTGATATCTTTGTAGACGAGCCGCTCTCCGTTGTCTTCGACAAGCTCCTCCGGGAACGCCGGATCCGCAGCACCGTTGTCGGCCATACTGCCGGGCCCGCTGTGGTAGCGGCGCATAATCGCTTTGATGCGTGCGAGAAGCTCCAGTGGACTGAACGGTTTCGTGATATAGTCGTCCGCACCGGATTCCAGTCCGAGTACGCGGTCGCCTTCTTCTCCGCGGGCCGTCAGCAGAATAACGGGGGTGTCCTGTGTCGTACGGATCATCCGGCACAGCTCGATTCCGCTCCGGTTCGGAAGCATCCAGTCCAGGATAATCAGGTTCCAGGAGGCTTCCCGGATCAGCGATTCGGCTTCGGAACCCGTATGCACGAACGTAACGGTTCCTTCACGTTCCAGAAAAGGGCGGAGCATTTCGCACACCGACCGGTCGTCTTCCACGACGAGCAGTTTCATTTTCGCTCAACTCCTTATATGACAAGCGGCTGTCCCGGCGGGAATTGGCCGCAACCGTAATAGTTGTTCGATGCTGCACGCGCAGCTTGTGTTAGGGCGCTTTCATAATCTTAGCATAGTCGGTCGGATAGGCGAGCGCAAGTAGCGCCGGAGCAGAAGGATTGCCCCTGTCTCCGATTGACAGCAAGCCGCTGGACATGAGAAAATGAACGCGCGTTCATTTATTTTATCCGAAAAATTTCTTACAATATACGATAACGGTCTCATCGAGTCGAACGATTACGATCCAACTAAGCGTGCGTATGTCCATTGAAATATCCATAGAAACCGGGCGGTACGGAACGCCTAGTAAGGGGTAGCGGTATGGTAACGAGAAAAGATGTGGCAAAGATGGCGGGTGTATCCGAAGCGACGGTTTCCCGCGTTTTTAACAATGTAGGACCTATTAAGGAAAGCACGAAGCAGAAAGTACTGGCGGTCGCCAAGGAGCTGAATTATCATCCCAATGCGGTGGCCCGCAGCTTCGCTCTGGGGAAAAGCGGCCATATCGGCCTGATTCTGCCGTATGTGCCGAAGGTGCATCTGTTCTCGACGTATTATTTCTCGGAAATATTGAGCGGGATCGGCGAAGGGGTCCGCAGGCACGGCTGCGATATGCTGGTCATGTTCCGTTCTCCCCACGAATCCGTGGACTACACGGAGCCTTACCGTGCCCGCAAAGTGGACGGGTGTATTTTTCTCGGGGCGCTGGACGTGCCTGCGCAGCGTGAAGGGTTCCGGGAGCTTGACCGTCAGGGAATGCCGTTCGTGCTGATCAATCAGCACTACGAAGGGGAGACCTACAGCGTTGTGGACGCCGACCACGAGCAGGGCTGCTACGAGGCCGTCAAGCACTTGCTGGACGGCGGGTACCGGCGGATTGCGTTTCTGAACGGGTCGCCGCAGTATTCCAACAGCGCGGACCGTCTGCGGGGCTATTACCGGGCCTTGAAGGAAGCGGGTCTGACGCCGGAGCCCGAGCTGATTCTGGAAGGCAACTACAGCCGGACAAGCGGCTATGCGGCCGCAGCACGGATTGCCGAACTCGGCGGCCGTGTCGATGCGGTATTCTCATCGAACGACCGGATGGCGGTCGGCCTCATGCAGGGCCTGAAAGAACGGGGCATCGTTCCCGGAGAAGATGTTGCCATCGTCGGATATGACGATTCCGAAGCCGCCAAGCTCAGCGATCCGCCGCTGACTTCCGTCTATGTCCCGTTCTTCGAGATGGGGCTTCTCGCGGCCGATGCCCTGCTGAAGCGGATTAACGCTTCCCCCGAGGAGGGCGAGCTGCCTGCTTCGTTCCATGAACGACTTTCCACGAAGCTCGTTGTTCGTGCTTCCTCCAGCTCCCGGCCGGGGGAATAAAAGTCCACTGGGAGGGACAGTTTTTTGCGGACGCGATTGCCGCCCGGATCTCTCATTGATCCCGCTAAATTCCGGTATGCTATAATAGAGAAAAAAAGACCCATTCTCAGGTTAACCTGCTTGAGCGGAGACAGCCGGGACAACCTTCTGCCCGCCCGGCGGGTGTGGCGGAAGAAAGAGGGTCTACAAAGGAGCGGATACCTTTTGGAGAAGGGACAGCTGGTCGTTGTGACCGATTTTGACGGCACGTTGATGGAGCAGGATGTAGGGGCGACCCTGATGAAAGAACTCGGCGTGGAAGACCGCCCGGATGTTCGAGGGAAACTGGAGCGTTTTTTGAACAAGGAGATCGGCTCGCGGGAATGGATCCACGCGTCCTACGGCTTGCTGGGGGACCGGCAGAAGGATGTGAACGCCATCGCCGACCGCATGAATTTGAGGGACGGGGCCGAGGAATTTCTGGCGTACTGCGGAAGCAAAAGCATTCCGGTCACCATTCTCAGCGACGGAATGAAATATTATATCGACCGCATCATGGACGCCAATCATGTAACGGTCGACACCGTTATTTCCAATCCGATTCAGTACGGGGAGGATGGCGTTTACACGTTGGGGACGCAAAACACGAACCCGGCCTGTTCCTGGTGCGGATGCTGCAAATCCGGAGTTGTGCGTAAGCTGAAAGAAGAAGGCTGCCGGGTGATATATATAGGCGACGGCAGCAGCGATATATACGGTTCGGCCTATGCCGATTGGGTTTTTGCCCGCAGCAGTCTGGCCCGTTATTTGACGCGGGAGGAGATTCCTTTTTATCCGTTTGCCACTTTTCATGATATTTTGAAGGTGGTCCGGGAGCGGGAAGAGCACTTTCTGACCGGCAGCCCGGAACGCAGGGAACCGGCAGGGCACAGCTTTTGTAAATTCTGATCGGGTTATATAAAAAGTTAAAAAGACGGCAGCCGGCTGGCGAACAGCGGCTGCCGCCTTTCGGTTGACGACCGCCCGGGCGGGAATAGATCGGCGATGATAAGCCGGGTTTTAAGTCAAATGATCGTGCAATGCCGAAACAAGCTCGGCCTGCTTCTCGGAATCGATGTTTTTCCAAATCACTTCGAACAAAACACCAAGTCCCGGAAGTGCCTGCTCTTGCCCGTCAATGGAATCGTTGATGATTTCTTTCAGCTCATCATCGGACTTTCCTTCGACCCTTTGAACAATCGCTTGCCGCAAACTGAGGATCATGCCTATACGCCTCGCTTCCGTGTGGTTTCGTCTTTAATATGCTCGAAAACGGGGGCAATCATGCTATAATAAACTTCAGTATAAGGTATCCTATAGCGTAAGGATGGAATGCCATGAAAAAACAGTTTGCGGTCATCGGAATGGGCCGTTTCGGATCGTCGGTAGCCAAAAACTTGACGGGACTCGGTTTTGAAGTTCTGGCGCTGGATCACAGCGAAGAGCGCATTCAGGAAATATCCACGGTTGTCACGCATTCCGTACAAGTGGATTGCACCGACGAAGAGGCCTTGAGGGCGCTCGGTATACAGAATTTCGACGTTGTCGTTGTGGCAATCGGTGAAAATATACAGGCCAGTATTTTGGCTACGCTTCTCCTGAAAGAAATCGGTATTCCGACCATCGTGGTCAAAGCGGCTAACGATCTCCACGGCAAGGTGCTGCGCAAGATCGGTGCCGATAAAATCATTTATCCCGAGCGGGATATGGGGCAAAGGGTCGCCCATCATCTCATTTCCCCGAATATTCTGGATTATATCGAGCTGTCCAGCGAACACAGCATTCTGGAAATGAAGGCAAGTGACCGGATGATCGGTAAAAATTTGCGTGATCTCGATCTTCGCGCGAAATTTCAGTGCAACGTGATCGCCATCAAGCGGCAGGAACAACTGATTATCCCCCCGCCCGTCGAAGCGTCTATCCAGCCGGGGGAAATTTTGATCGTGCTCGGGAACAACAAAGATTTAAAACGTTTTGAAGTCGAATACTCGGAGTAAATTAACCATGGCACAAGCAAACAACCAGCCGGACATCACGTCCGTGCAGAACAATAGAGTGAAAGAATGGGTCGGGCTGCTGGACCGCAAGGGCCGGCAGAAAGCGGGCGCGTTCCTTATCGAAGGGATTCATCTCGTCGAGGAGGCCGTCCGCGCCGGCGCTCCTGTCCGCACCCTCGTGTACGAGGCGTACAAAGGCCTGCCCGGAACATTGGCGGACCATGCCGAGGCGGCCGGCATAGAGACCGTCTCCGTTACGCGCCCGATCATGGAGCGCTGCACAGATACGGAGACACCGCAAGGAATATTCGCGGTGGTGGACAAGCCGGCGGAGCCGGCCGAGACGTTGCTGGCGGATACCGGCAGCGATCTCGTGGTCGTGGTCGACGGGGTCCAGGACCCCGGGAACCTGGGCACGATTATCCGCAGCGCCGACGCGGTCGGTGCTTCTGCGGTCGTGCTCGGACGGGGGACCGTCGACCTGTACAACCCCAAAGCGATCCGCTCGACGATGGGATCGCTGTTTCATCTGCCGATCGTGGAGGCGGATCTGCAGGAGCTTCTGCCGGCCGCGCGCGAAGCGGGCCGGCAGATCGTCGTCACGAGCCTACAGGCGGAATCGAGCTGCTATGCGCTCGATATGACCCGCCCGACCTGGCTCGTGGTGGGCAACGAAGGCCGCGGCGTGTCCGAGGCGGCCGGGGAGCTTGCCACGCATCGGGTGATTATCCCGATGCAGGGGCAGGCGGAGTCGCTCAACGTGGCGATGGCGACGACGGTGCTGCTTTTCGAGGCGTCGCGGCAGCGGCTTGCCGAGCAAAAGTAGTTATTCTTGTTCCGGTGGAGAAGTTAAGTTGCAGAGACTGCAGTGTTCGGTTAGTATCCCGGCACTCCAGTCTTTTTTAACACGTTCGAACAATTGATTGTTAACCTTTAAGTTTCATAGTTTTCAAATAGGCACTGAGTAAGGAGAATATCATTGGCAGTGTATAAAACTTTTATAAAAAAGGCAGTACATAACGCGTTAACCCAGTTTACTTTGCGGGACACTTATTTACTAGAAAATGACGTTAGCGAAAGAGCGATGACTCATAAGATTGCGGAATATCTTCAAATCGAGTTTGGCAGCTTTTACTCTGTGGATTGCGAGTATAACAGAAATCATATAACGCTAGGGTCTAAACAAATTTATGTTCTAAAGGACGAGTTAGCAGAGATTGTTAAAGATAAATCTGCTATAGAAATAATTAATGATGTAACTTATCGAGAACTTTCAGTCTATCCGGATATAATCGTGCATAAGAGGGGAAAAGAAGTAAATTTATTAGTGATCGAGGTTAAAAAATCGAACAGTCGAAGTTTTGAGCGTGATTGGGACTTTAAAAAACTGGAAGCTTATACGGACACAACTGTTAATAATTTGCATTATGAATATGGTTTGTTTATTAATTTGGATATGACTTCTTCTACGAGTCATGATGTTATCTGGTTTAAAGATGGACGAAGAGTCGGAAATTTATGAGAAGAACCCTTGGAAAATGTGTGAGTTGATATAAACATAAAGGCCTTCTTTCGTTACGAAAGAAGGCCTTTATGTGTAATTTTTTTTGCAGTCATTACTTCTTACGCGTAAACCCTTCCTCTTCCAGATACTCTACCGCTTCCTCGTAACTTTCAAAAACGGAGTCAAGGTTGAGTCCGGCATGGATAAACCACATGTCATCCTCCGGCTTGACCGTCAGCACGTGTCCGTCCGCGTTTTCCCAGGTTTGTTCGTCCGGGCCCGAAGAGCGGGTTATGTTATCTGCCGTGCCGGATGTTCCCGCGTGGGTGGTTAACGACCGGATCGCTGCGCCTGCGAGATCGCGAAGCTGCTCTTCCGAGTAATCCCGGATGTTGACGAAGCCTTTGTCGTCCGTTTCGGCGCCTTGAATCTGCCCGGCATAAATGTACCCGTTTCCGTTCGGATGAAAATGGTAGCCGACCGTTTTTTTATCAAAAGAGCTGTCTTCGTAATGAAAATTGACACGTCCGAGAGACACGTTTTTCCGCTGGAGTTCAGGGAAAGATTCCATAATGGCGATTTTTTGTTCAAAAGTGAGCATAGCTGCCTCCGTTGTAGCTTCCATGATTTAATTGCTGATTGTATCATATCCTGTCGGAAAGGGACAGACAACCGGTAAGAGCCTTCTTTTTTAAAACAAGCCTGCATAGGGTAATAGTAATGCCGCAGGACAGGGAGGAACACGGATGATCCGGCAAAGATGGAAAAGCAGGCCGACCCGCAAGCAAGGCTGGAAAAAGAGGCTGTTCATCGTGCTGCTCATTTTTACGCTTGTCTCGCTGCAGTCGTTTATTATGATCGAGCGGAATTTGAAGCCCCCGCTGATGAATCTGGCGAAAGTGCGGATCAAGCAGATCGCCACCGAATCCATCAATGAAGCGATTTCCGATAGGATTTCCAGAGGAACGGATTTCGAGAAGCTGATCGATTGGAAAACGGACAGCAGCGGCAAAGTATCCGGCTTTATGCTGAATTATTCCGAGCATATGCGGATTACCGCCGAAACCCGCGGGGCCGTTCAAAGCCAGTTGAACCGGCTGACAGCGATCCCCGAACACATCCCTCTCGGGCAGGCGATGGGAAGCGCCATTCTCGCTTCTTTCGGTCCGAATATCCCGATCCGGATTACGCCGGCCGGGGCCGTCAAGGTGGATCTCAGCACCCGGCATGAAAACGCGGGCATCAACATGATTCTCGTCGAAGTTTATATCCGGATCGTCGCCGAGGTCTCGGTCATCATTCCTTTTGATTCCGAACCTGAAATCGTCGAAACCGAAATTCCGATTTCTTATTCGCTTGTTGTCGGCGACGTGCCTATGTATTATTTCGACAACAAGGGAAATCCCGTAGGGTCGAGCAAGGACGCGGTGCCGCCGAGCATTTCGCTGCCCAATCTCAAAGGACAGCCCGCAGCGGGGAACGGCGGAAAGCAGCAGTCCGACGCTCCTGCGGAAGGAGTAACTAAACCCGAAGGGGCGGAGGAGAAAAAAGCGGAGTAACCAAACGGACGGCGGTTTGGAGGAAGTTGTCCGAAGCTTCTTAAGCTCTCCTTTTTGCGCCTTATTAGGGGGTAGCTGCCGTTGAGTACCGTTATGCGGCGCCAAACACCACGCGCTGGGAGCTTCGCATGGGGGGGCTAGCTGTGCGGCTTCCTTCATTCCGGCTCGGTCCGACTTTGCCAGAATGGGAACGCCAGGCACGCGAGGAATAGAACAAGCCCTCTCCACGGAGAAGGGCCTGTTTGTCCATCCTTTGTTTCTCGGCGGATGCGGAAGAGGGAGGGGCTATTTCCCCGCCGCTCTCTTTTTGAATTCCTCGCGCTCCCACTTCTTTAGCGACGGGTAAGGATCGAAGGGCCAATCCGCCAGGCCCCTGTCCCGGTACATGCCGAAGTGAAGGTGAGGCGGGAATTTTCCGGAGGTACCCGGCTTTCCGTAGCCCGAGCTGCCGACCCAGCCGACGACTTGTCCGGGCGCTACGACATCGCCATCCTTGATTTTTTTATCGAATCCGGACAAGTGAGCGTAGTAATGATAAATGTTATCGAGATCGCGTATGCCGATCCGCCAGCCACCGTAGGGGTTCCAGCCTTTTACCTCTATGATGCCGTAACTGGTGCTGCGCACCGGAACTCCGTAGCCGGCGAACAGGTCCGTCCCCTCGTGGATACGGAAACCGCCCCAGCCCCGGCTGGCTCCCCAAGTGCTGCGGTAGGAATATTCCGCTTTGACCGGAAGAGGAAAAGCATGCTCGTGAAGACTGAGTGTCCCGAATTTTTCATAGATATCCGCAAATTGTTCAATACGTTCGACGCTGCGCGTATTGGAATAATGCTCCCACAAGGAAATGCGGATATCTTCGGGATCGCTTCCGTGGCGCAGCATGAGCCTTGCCATCGAGGCCAGACGGTCTAGGTCGTTGCCGCGATCGGCCAGACCGTCGCCCGAACCGTCCACCCCTACGCCGCCGAAAAAGGAGATGCTCCCCGGGTCGGTGTCTTCATGGTCGGGGTTAAGCAGGCCGACCCAGGTCAGCTCCGGAAAGTCGATGCCGCTAAGCCTTTCGGGAGCGTCTTTTTTGCGGCTTTTGTTCATCGTATATTCATAGCGGTCCACAGCTGCGAGTAAGGTCCACGGTATCCCCGTGATTTCGCTGACCTTCTGAAGCAGCTCTTTGCGCTCGGCATCCGGTGCCTGCTGCTGTTTGGCTGCCGGAGTAGGCGCCTTGGCCGGCTCGGCTGCCGTCACCGTAAGGGGGCCTGCCGCGAGGCACGCCGTTAATAAGCCCGCAAGCAGCCTTTTGGACGGCAGTATTCCTTTCATGCAATCACCTCTTTTTGGTGCTGATGACATTAGGATGTACAGGCTTGGCGGATTTATCCCGCAGGGGTCCAAATAAATGCCCGGCCGGAAGTGAAGAAAAGCGGCGTGGATTGTTTGTACATTCGTGCTATAATAAAAAAAGCCCGGCTTCCGTCAGGTTTCTTGTGTTGAATGAATTGGCAAGTATTCGGATCGGGAACGTTACAAGAAAAACGCAAGGCCTTACAACCCTTGCGAACAAAAGGTGGAGCAAGCAATGGCAACTAAACCGTTACAGCGTAAGCCGGAATGGCTGAAAATAAAACTGAACACCGACGATAACTTTAAAGATTTGAAAAACATGATGCGTTCCAAAACGCTCCACACGGTATGTGAAGAAGCGAAGTGCCCCAACATTCACGAATGCTGGGCGAACCGTACGGCCACTTTCATGATCCTCGGGGACATTTGTACCCGCGCCTGCCGTTTTTGCGCCGTTAAAACCGGCCTGCCGACCGAGCTCGATCTTCAGGAGCCGGAACGCGTAGCAGACGCCGCCGCTCAGATGGGGCTCAAGCACTGTGTTGTGACGTCCGTTGCGCGCGATGATCTGAAAGACGGCGGAGCGACGATTTTCGCCGAGACGATCCGTGCCGTGCGGAGCAAAGTGCCGTTCTGCAGCGTGGAAGTGCTGATTCCCGATTTTATGGGCGATGAAGCTTCCTTGCAGATCGTGATGGACGCGAAACCCGACATTCTGAACCACAACATCGAGACTGTTGAGCGCATGTCCGATCACGTCCGGGCCAAAGCCAAATACAGCCGCTCCCTTGAGCTGCTGGCCCGGGCGAAGAAGATGAACCCGGACATTCCGACGAAGTCCAGCATCATGATCGGGGTTGGCGAGGAGTGGGATGAAATCCTGCGGACCATGGACGATCTGCGCCGTCACGACTGCGACATTATGACGATCGGACAATACTTGCAGCCGACCAGAAAACATTTGGCCGTAGAAAAATATTATACGCCGGAGCAGTTCGCTCTGTTGAAGGAAGAAGGAATGAAGCGCGGATTCAAGCATGTGGAATCCGGACCGCTCGTCCGCAGCTCGTACCATGCACATGAGCAGGTTCGATCGGCCTCACAGACGTCCGCTCCGTAACCGACGCCGGGATACAGGGGAGGAATTGGGACATGATTCATATCGGAGGCAGAGCGTACGAGCTGGTCACCGAACACCGGAACGGTTGGAATCAGGAAGTTTTCCGGGACCGTTACAGCGAAGTGCTCGAACGCTACGATTATATAGTGGGGGACTGGGGATACAATCAGCTGCGCCTCAGAGGTTTTTTTCGTGAGAATCACAGCAAAGCCGCCAAGGAATCTTCGATTGTCTATCTTCAGGATTATTTGAACGAATATTGCAACTTCGGATGCGCTTATTTTATTCTTGAAAAGCTCCCGGGCAAGCATACCCCGCCCGAACAAACAGAGGAAGAAGCTGCCGCGGAGGGAACTTCCAAGTCTTCCAGACATCAGGGACCGGGGACTTCCAGAGCGGAAGCCAAGCAGGAGTCCCGTGATGGCAAAAGCGATACCCGTGAAGCGCGTGCCGACCATAAGCAGGAGGCAAGGGAATCCCGGCAGGAGCAGAGGGGTTCTTCGAACCGCCCCCAGCGCCAGCAGGACGGCAGCCGTCCGGATGCCCAGGTTTCTCAGAAGCAGGGCAAGCAGCGTCCGCCCAGACAGCCACGCGGGGATCAGCAGCGCGGTGAGCGTTCAGCCGACGGCAAGCCGCACAATCAACGTCAGGGCGGCGGCCAAGGGCAGAACAACAACCAGAACAACAACCAGAACAACAACCAGAACAACAACCGTCCTAAGCCTTCCCAAGCTGTCGAAAATCCGGCTCCGCCTGCCGGTCCGGAATCTTCCGAATAATACCGGTTTACAGGAGCAAAGCAAAACCCTCTGTTTGTCCTTATGCGCATAAGGACAAACAGAGGGTTTTTATGTGTGTGCCCTTCAGGAAAGGGCTTGACGGGCAGTAATCAGTTTGCTTTGTTCGCTTTTTGAGCCAGGCGGACCAGCATGTGGGCGAGCATATGGCGCTCTTCGTCGCGGCCTACATTCCAGAGCTCTCTGAGCAGATTTTCTTCCGCATTGCGAGGCTCCTCATGAGTCGCCAGGTAGCCTGCTACCTTCTCGGCCGTTTTCGCAAGCTGCTCTTCACCAAGACCGATGCTTTCGCCCAAGTGTACGCGGCTGCCCAGATAGGATTTAAACTCTTCAAAGTTTTTGAGAATCTGATCCTTTTCACCTGCATCCATGCGATTCATGACATCATTCACTTTACCTGTATCCAAAGTTCCGTTTTTATCGACCATATGATTTTGTTCTGTCATCGTTAACGCCTCCTTGTATAAGGTTAGTATAATGTTACAAGACATCCTTACCCTCACGTTTCCAGCTTGAATCGGTCCTGGTTTTTTTTCCGGGCGGAACTCGTATTGACTCGGCCCCGGAGCGTTGGCTATAATAAGAGGTAACTTCTTACAAAAGGGGAAATTTTGATGTCGGTGTCCGTTCTTAACTAAACAATTCCATAACCGGAGTTCGATCACGTACCGTACAGGCTAAATGTCGCTCAAGGCGATGTTTATTTAGCTGTGCGTAACGGATTCCAGCGGATTAGTTAAGAACAGCGGAAATCAATCATCGCCCCAGGTGCATACCCGGCTTTGAGCTTATTCCGTGCTTTCTTAAAAGCACGGTTTTTTTAGTTAGCTCTCGTAAAGCCGGTTTCTGAAGAGGCGGAGAATGAGCATGCTCATTCTTCGTCTTTTTTTATTACCCATTAAAAGGAGAGAAAGACCACTCATGAATCCAAACACGTTTAAACGGTTGAATTACGAGTCCATTAAACAGCATCTGACGGAATATGCCCTTTCTTATTTGGGAAAAGAGCGGGTCGAGAATATGATGCCCATGACCCGGAAAGAGGAAATCCGCACCCGTCTCGACGAGACGGAGCAAGCCAAGAAGCTGCTGGAGCAAGGGCGGGGAGCTCCGATCCCCTCCTTGGAAGGCATACGGGACATCCTGGATTTGCTCGGTTCGGGCTATATATTCAGTGAGCGGAATTTTTCCGATATCGGACAGTTTCTGTACAGCTGCACCCAGCTTATCCGCTATATGAGGTCTCACGCGCAAGCCGCTCCGCTCGTAAACATGTACGCGGCCGGTATGAACGACCTCCCCGAGCTTCAGGCGGAAATCGAACGATGTATCCGCAGCGGAGCGATTCTGGATACGGCGAGCAAGGAGCTTTTGAAAATCCGCAAAAAGACGGCAACCGCCGAAGAGCGGCTTAAAAGCAAGCTGGCTTCTCTGGCTAACAGATACCGGTCGGTTATGCAGGAAAACCTGATCAGCATGCGGGGAGGGCACTATGTGCTGCCCATCAAAAAGGAACACCGGAAGCTGGTAAAGGGCTCGGTACTGGATGAGTCGGCAAGCGGCCAAACCGTGTATATGGAGCCTCATGAGATTGTGGAGCTTCAAAGCCAGCTTTCTTCTCTCCGAAGGGAGGAAGCCGACGAAGAAATGAAAATTTTGAGCGGATTAACGGCCGTGATGGAAGAGAACAGGGATGCTTTTCGCAATAACGTCGAGCAGGTCGGTATTTATGATTTTCTGTTTGCAAAAGCGAAGTACGCTCTGGAAATCGGGGGGGCGAACGTGAAATTAAGCGGGGAGGGTAAAATCGACCTCCGCGACGCGCGGCATCCACTGCTTGGAAACCGGATGGTGCCCCTGCATTTTGCCATCGGAGAAGCCTACAACTCTCTGATCATAACCGGCCCCAATACGGGCGGGAAAACGCTCACGCTCAAAACCGTCGGGCTTCTGACGCTGATGGCTCAATCCGGTCTGCTCGTGCCGGCTGCGGAAGGAAGTACCTTGGCGGTATTCACGCAAATAGCCGTGGACATCGGCGACGGTCAAAGTCTTGAAAATAACCTCAGTACGTTTTCGGCTCATATCCGCAACATGATGGAGATCTTAGAGAGCGCAGACCGTTCGACGCTGGTCCTTATCGATGAAATGGCGGCGGGAACCGACCCCGGTGAAGGAGTCGCCCTGTCGGTGGCTATTTTAGAGGAACTTCAGCGGAGGGGCGCGACGGTAGCGGTTACGACCCATTTTAACGAAATTAAAAAATTTGCCGAAGCGGCGGACGGTTTTGAGAATGCCCGGATGGAGTTTGATCCGGCAACGCTTCAGCCCCTCTACCGGCTGCGTATAGGGGAGGCCGGCCGGAGCTATGCTTTCCTGATTGCACAGAAGCTGGGAATGCCGGAAGGGATTATAGAACGATCGCGCGAAATCGCGTCGGAGGGAATCGGCAGGCTTGAGGATCAAGGGAAAACTGAGTGAGGGGAGTGGGTGAACCGTAACCCGCAACCCCACTTAACAAAAAAACGGGACGTCTCGGCAGCTTAAGCTTGCCGGAAACGTCCCGTTCTCTATTTCCTGGGCCAAGGAGCCCGCCAAAAGCATTATTGAAATTCTTGGCCGATGAACGCTTCGCGGACCCGGTTCCAGAACGGGAACGGGCGGTAGCGGGCGAATTTCACCTTCAGATTCGGACTCACCCGGCACCGGATCGATTCCACATCGCTGCGCTGCACATACTGATAATCGAACGCCAGGTAAACCGGGTGCTTCGATTTGGGATAAATGTCGCAGTGGTGGTGCATCGGAAGCAGCATCGGCGACCCGAGCGTCCGGTAGACGCGATTATTGATGGATGCGATTTCGGCAATCTGAATCGCGGCCAGAGACGGATGCACGATGGCGCCGCCCAGACTTTTGTTGTAAGCGGTGCTGCCCGATGGAGTGGACACGCAAATGCCGTCTCCGCGGAACATCTCGAACATTTCATCGTTGATGTCTACCTGGGCGACAAGCGTGTTCTCGATGCCTTTTAACGTGAATTCATTAAGAGCCAGACGCTGCTCCACACCTTGGGAAGAGTGAATCTCAATTTCCAGAATAGGGTATTGAACAATGCGCATGTCCTGATTGATTTCTCCGTTATGCATAAGCTCTACAAGGTAATCAAGCTGATCGGGTTTCCAGTCGGCAAAGAAACCGAGATGCCCGGTATGAATGCCCACAAAAGAAATACGGTCCAGCTTATCCGTAAATTGATGGAAGGCGATCAGCATAGTGCCGTCCCCGCCTATGGATACAACAACCTCGGGTTCCTGCTCGTCGAGCTCCATGCCGTATTGTCCGGCCAATTCGTGAAAACGGCGGGCCAGGCCGGCGGATACATCATCTTGACGCTGCACTAAGAAATATTTCAACACGGTTCCTCCTAAGAAGATGTTTGTTCGCAATAGGTATCAATGAGATTCAATGACGAAAGCGGAACGTCATGAAATTCAATGCCGACGCGATAAGAATCGCTGCTGAAGGGCGTGCTGCTCCGAACCTCGCCTATTAGGAGAAGCGGAGCTTCAACTTCAGGCAAATGGAAGGATAATTCCAACATTAGGGATTCGACCATCCTGTGCGGAGTGATCATAGAAGTGCCGCTCCGGCTGATTTCCAGAAGCCGCCCTTTAAAGGAGGGCGTTTCCTCGGCGGAACGCTGCCGGGCACCAATTACACGGCACGTGGCGTCCGTGTGCGGAGGCAGAGGCTTCCTGCAGTGCCTGCGGTTTTGATAGGAGTACAGCTCCTGCGGAGAGACGAGCTTCAGCACGCAAGAGGAGACTCCCGGGTCAAGCTGTACAAGATCGACAAAAGAATAGTAGTTGATCCCCTGATCCTGGAAAGAGAATTCGATAAAAGAAACCTGCTCCAGCTTATCAAGCGGATTGGCGAGATCAAAATATACATGCACCGAAAAAAAATCCAAGCCGGCTTCGCGCAAAAACACGCGGGTTTCCAAGCAAAAGGGCTGACCATCGGCGGTTTCTCCGACAATGATCAGCTTGCATTCCGTTTTCGGCACGAGAATATGTTGGGTCAGCGCATACGTCCAATTCATCATTATCACCATGGTTCCATGCGGCGGCATCCAGATTAGGTACACTCATTCATAACGAACCTTCTTTTCTCATAATAATCAATTACGGCCGATAACACAATGCTTAGACCCTGTAAAGCTTTAACGGAAAAAGCAGGGACGGGGGTGGATATTGGCCCGGACACCCATAATTCGCCATTTCTGCGCTGCAGGCTGAGGTTTCTTACGAGGCGGGGAGGCTACCGGAGCAGCGGATTTATGATTCACTTTTTGCAAGGCCGGTTCATAAGATAAATTGACAGAATATTCTTTCAAACAGATCGTTTCAGGAAGGAGTGAAGAAGATAAAACGAGAATAAAATAAGCAGAGAACCGGCGAAGACAACGAACGCGAGCGGAAAAAGCAGCAGCCATCCGGTACCGTCGTCCATTCCGAATTTTCCGGCAGGCAGGGTGTTCTCCAGAAGAACCCCGATTGGACGCATCGGTTTCCAAAGTACGAACACGAGCAGCGAAGCGAGTAAACTATGCAGAATGCGGGCCGTCAAAAATGGCGCGTAACGCATGTTCGTCTGGCTCAGGACGCTCACGATCTGGGCATGAACGGATAACCCTCCCCAGGAAAGAATGAAGGCGGCCGCGGCTGTCTTGAATACGAGCAGGGTCGAATCGCTCATACCGCCGGCCGCTTTGGCGCCTAACGTAACTTCGAACGTGCCCCCGATCAGCGCATCCGAGAGAGCCGGAGGGAGTTGAAGCACGCTCAGGAACATGCGCAGCAGCCCGGAGAGCATGTGAATGACACCGCTTAGGGTTAGCATTTCAAGCACGACGGAGAAAAAGACGACAAGGCTGCCCAGCAGAAAGATCAGGTTCAGCGAATTCCGAACCCCTTGGGCCAGCAAAGTGCCGAAAGGCCGCCCGTCCTCCAGCCGTGCTTTGTGCATCGCTTTGAAGGCGCGGGCCCAGACGGACGAACGATTGCCTGCGGCAGCACGGGGAGCGGGCGTCGAAGGCGCCCCTCTTCCATGGAACCGCATCAGAAAGCCGACCAGCAGGGCGCTCCCGTAATGGGCGGTCGCGACCACGGCGGCAAGGGATGCGTCATGGAAGAAGCCGACGCAGACGGCCCCGATGAGGAAGATGGGATCGGAGCTTGTCGTGAAGGCGACAAGGCGCTCGCCTTCCTCCCGGTTGACGAGCTTGTCCTTCCAGAGCTGCGAAGTCAGCTTCGCCCCGACCGGATAGCCGGAGGCAAAGCCCATGGCCACCACGAATCCGCCGATTCCGGGTATACGAAAAACGGGACGCATCATGGGATCGAAAATCATTCCGAAGAAATGGACGATTCCGAATCCGAGAAGCACCTCGGAAATAACGAAGAAAGGGAATAAGGCCGGAAAGAGCACGTCCCACCAGATGGCGACGCCCTGAACGGCAGCCGCGAGACTTTCGCGGGGATAGGCAACCATAAGCGCAGCGATGCCGATGATCAGTACACACAAAGGAATAAGGGTAAAGACGGAACGCCTCGACATGGGGTTTGTACACCTCCTCCCTAACGTATATGAGCGGCGGTAGGCAAACATGCTTTTTGTAAGCGTATACTTAGTTTTTCGAAAACACTGGAAGTTGAACTTAAGTATGGTACAATGGTACTAAACCTGGTTTTTCATCCTGTAACCGTGGGAGTGAAACTTATGGCTGGAGTAATTTCTGGACTGTTGGTATGCTTTTTTGTTTACGTGATAAGGGAAGCCCTTATAAATGCGGCGGAAGACGATCTGGAAGGATATTGAGCCGAGCAGTCAGGTCTGTTTAGCGCAGTGTCCGCAGGTTGTTCAGCGCCGACGATTATAGTTGCCAAAGGATGACCGCAGCATGAATATCGATGATTCAACGACAACGCTGTACGAGCGTATGGGCGGGGAGCCTGTCCTGCGCAGGCTGGTGGAAGCTTTCTATCCGAAGGTGCAGGAGAATCCGCTGCTCGGCCCTCTTTTCCCGGAGGATATCCGTCCGGTAATGGAGAAACAAATTCAGTTTCTCACCCAATTTTTCGGCGGGCCCATGCTTTACACGATGGAGCACGGACATCCGATGATGCGGGCGCGCCATATGCCTTTTCCCGTTACGAGAGACAGAGCGGATGCCTGGCTGTCCTGTATGCGCGAGGCTGCCCGGGAAATCGGCCTTCCCGATGATTTGGCGGGAATTCTGCTTGCGAGACTGCAGGCGCCGGCCTATCATTTCGTGAATCAGGAATAAGGGAGGGACACGTCCTGCAGGAATACTGCCCTAATCCCCCAATAATTTCAAAACGCTTATTGAAACACGCATGCTCTTTTCCGCATGGTACTTCAATAAGCGTTTTGTTGTTCCAGGAGCGAAGGCTCCGGAGATTCGGTGCATAGGGTAATCCGATTCTTACCCGTATTTTTGGAGATATACAGGGCGCGGTCCGCTTCGTCGATCAGCAGCTGCAAATCGGTGGCGGCATCCTCGGCCGCAGAGATGCCGATCGAAACGGTGACCGGCGTCGTCTCCGCATGCTCGAACGGATGAGCCGCAACGGCAAGCCGGATTTGCTCGGCGTACTCCCGGAGCTTGACGGGATCGGTTTCCGTGCTCATCAGGATAAATTCTTCACCTCCGTAGCGGGCGATATAATCATGCTCCGCGACAGCGTTCTTCAGAAGGCGCCCCGTTTCCCGGAGAAGCTGATCCCCTTGCAGGTGACCCCAGCAGTCGTTATACTGCTTGAAATTGTCGATGTCGATCATAAAGATGGAAACCGCACGGAAGCCGAGCGTACGCCCCGCTATTTCAAAAAAGCTCCTCAGATTCGGAAGCCCCGTCAGCAGATCCTGGCTTGCCTTCATCTCGAGCTTGCGCTGGGTCAGCCACTTGGCGTTTTCGTCGTTGCTCATCCCGATCAGAATGCAGACGGAGACAGCCGATACGACGGACATAAACAGCAGTGGGTACGATTCGCTCAGCGCGTGCCTTCCCGTATGCGCGGCCGCGTAAATGACGACCTGGGTCAGGAACAGGAGCACGCTGATTTTCAAACCGGCCCGGATCGGAATCGGCTTGCTGCCGGTCCTGAATTCGGAACGATGAAAGCCCGAACTGAGAACAGCCGGGATAATCAGACTCTGCAGCGTTTGTATCACCCACATGGAATCTTCCACGGTCAGGAAACAGTAGAGCGTGGGGAGGAGGGTGGAGAACAGGGCGTTGCCGAGCCCGTAACGCAGCCCCGCCATGACGACGGGAAGGTAGCGCAGGTCTACGGCGCCCGTATCCAGCGAAAGCGGCTGCTGCATCAGCAGAATGCAGGCCAGGCCGGTCAGTACGGGTGAAGCTATTTTTTCATAATTTTCAAAAAAATTCATGCGCTGTATTTTCAGCGCCAAATAGCTGAGGGTGACCAGGGTACAAGCAATGGTGAGGGCAACCAGATATTCACTCAAGCGGAACCACTCCTCGTTATTGCAATGGATGGCTCGTCTTACCGTTTTCTGAAAGGCCGGTCCGCGAGCAAATAATCCGTATCCGTGTCTACCAGCGTCACTTTCTCACGGCAGCAGGGAAACACGAGAAGTTTTTTCTTGCCTTCATGGATTGGAAGTAAGTCTTTAGTCCTTAAAGGCAGGAGCACGTTAGATTGGCTGCAGAACGGGCACTCGGCTACATAAATATCTTTCAAAACGGTTTCATAAGGCCATGTATGACTAAAAGGAAGCATCATTTTATTTCGTTTCACTTTCGGAATCCGGTGACGGATCCTCATCGGGCTTGGACGAAGCGAGCTCGGCCAGCTTTTGCAGCAGAATATGCTGAGGCATGTGCATCAGGTGCTCGAGCGGTACGCCCAGGTGCTTGGCAAGCTTGACCGCCGTGTCCGGAGAAATGTTCAAGGGTTTCATTAGACCTATCCTTTCTTCGGGAAAAATGGTTCTTTTTATCTATTGATATCATATTTCTTTAGAAGAAGCAATTGGGTGAATAAACGGTCCCTCCTCCATACTGTATCCTATCAGGGGCCCTCTCACAACAAGACGGAAGACCCTTCTTTTGTTTGAAGGAAGTTTATGGTTTAATGTTACCGTAGGTCAATTTGCTCTTTACCCTCTAACCGGAAAGGTGGATTACACATGCATACACCGTTGAATCAGACCTGGGATCTGGACGTATTTTTCCCGGGCGGCAGCGAATCTCCCCAGTTTGCCTCGTTTCTGAACGACCTGGACGGCGATATCGCCGCATTCCGCGCCAGTCTCGAGAAAGCGTCGTCCCCTCAAACCGCCGGCGATTCGGCTGACTTTAAGGCGCTAATAGATCAATATCAGGGCATTTTAAAACGAATCCGTGAAGCGGATTCATTCGTAGGCTGCCTCGTGGCCGATAATCAGAAGGACAAGAAAGCCGTCCAGCTCGGCGGTAAAGTGAAAACACTCTATGCCGATTTCCTGGCATCCCTGACCCGTCTGGACCCGGTTATCACGGGAACGCCGGACGAAGTCTGGAGCGCTCTGCTTGAGCAGGAAGGCCTCCGCGAGATCGCGTTTTCCCTGAACGAGCGCAGAGCGCAGGCGAAAGAGAAGCTTCCGCCGGAGCAGGAAGCTCTGATCAGCGACTTGGCCGTTGATGGCTATCACGGCTGGAACGACCTTTACAACACGACGGTGAGCCAGTTCCGCATGGTGGTGGAAGAAAACGGCGAGCGCCAGGAGCTGTCGGCGGGCCAGGCTTTCAACCGCCTGCATACGCCTGAGCTTGCGAAGCGCACCGAGCTTTTCAGCCAGTGGGAAGAGGCGTGGGCCGAGAAAGCCGATTTTGCGGCAGAGGCACTCAACCATATCGCCGGCTTCAGGCTGCAGGTTTACAAGCAGCGCGGCTGGGATTCCGTACATAAAGAACCGCTTGAAATCAACCGCATGAGCAAGCAGACGCTGGATGTCATGTGGGATGTTATCACCCGCAATAAGAGTGTGCTCGTCGATTATCTGAACCGCAAAGCACAACTGCTGGGTCTTGAAAAGCTGGCGTGGGCGGATGTGGACGCCCCTCTGGAAGGCGGAACGAAGACCGTCGGCTACGACGAAGGCGCCAAGCTGATTGTCGACCAGTTCCGCGACTTCAGCCCGCGTCTGGCGGATTATGCCGCGGAAGCGTTCGAGAACCGCTGGATCGAAGCGGAAGACCGCGCAGGCAAGCGTCCGGGCGGCTTCTGTACGTCGTTCCCGCTGGCGAAGCAGACGCGCATTTTCATGACCTACAGCGGAACGCTGAACAACCTGTCCACGCTCGCTCACGAGCTCGGCCACGGCTTCCATCAGTATCTGATGGATGATATGCCGGCGCTGGCCCAGGAATACGCCATGAACGTGGCGGAGACGGCTTCCACCTTCGCGGAGCTGATCGTCTCCGACGCGGCTGTAAAAGCGGCTGTCAGCGACGACGAGCGCATCGTCCTGCTGGAAGACAAAATTCAGCGCGCGGTCGCGTTCTTCATGAACATTCACGCGCGGTTTATTTTCGAGACTAACTTCTACGACGAGCGCCGCAAAGGTCTCGTAAGCTCAGACCGCCTCAGCGAGCTGATGGTCCAGGCGCAGAAAGAAGCGTTCAACGATTCGCTCAGCGCTTATCACCCTCATTTCTGGGCGGCGAAACTGCACTTCTACGCGACGGATGTACCGTTCTACAACTTCCCGTATACGTTCGGCTTCCTGTTCAGCGCAGGCATTTATGCGCGCGCGCTCGAAGAAGGAACCGCGTTCGAGGACAAATACGCGGCGCTTCTCCGGGATACCGGCAGCATGACGGTCGAGGACCTGGCTCATAAGCACCTCGGCGTCGATCTGACCCAGCCGGATTTCTGGCAGAGCGCGGTCGATACCGTTATCGAAGACGTGAACGAATTCATGCGTCTGACGGAAGGCAAAGTGAAGTAAAGTAAAACCGTTCATTACAGCCCAAAGAACCTTCAAATCCACCATTTGTGGAGGCGAAGGTTCTTTCTACGTGAACACGCCGGCGGGCAGGAACTAATTGTTCCTTAAGATGACTTTCCGCAGCCGTCTCATTTAAACGGCCGCTGTATCATAGGCGCCCGGTTTTGTGCCCGGCCAAGTCTTACTTTAACCTAAAATTTAAAAATTTGTATCGTCTGCTCCAGCTGTTTGACGGAACGCGTCATTTGTTCGCACTGGCTCACCATCTCAAGAACGCCGCTGATCTGCTCGTTCATCGAAGCGGACACTTCCTCCGTTCCCGCAGCGGACTGCTCGGTTATCGCCGAAATGTTCTCCATCGTTGCGGAAATCTGCCGGGCGCCTGCCAGCATATGGTCGCTCTCTCCGGCAAATTCTCCGATCCGGTCGGAAATAAAGCGGACGGCTTTAAAAATATCGGAGAAAACGGCTTCGGTATCCCGGATCAGCTCCGTCTGTCTGCCGACGGCTTCCTCATTGACTTCGATATGAGACAGGGCCTGACGGATGCCGGACTCGATGGCCGTTACGAGCCCGAACACTTCCCGCGTCTGGGTCGTCGCTTCTTCGGCCAGCTTTCTCACCTCCTGCGCAACTACGGCGAATCCCCGTCCCTGTTCCCCCGCTCTTGCCGCTTCTATCGAGGCGTTCAGCGACAAAAGATTCGTTTGTTCGGCAATTTCCGAAATCGCCTTGGTGATTTTGGAGATTCCTGCCGTTTGTTCCGCAAGCGTGCGGATCGTGTCGGAAACGCGCGCCGTAGCTTCGACATTTCTTTTCATGCCCTGTCCCTGTATTTCGACAGCTTCACGGCCTTTGTCGACAAGCGACAGCATTTGCTCCGAACGGGCATTCATCGTTTTGGTCGATCCCGCAAAGTTCGAAACTTTCTGCTCGATATCTTTGGTGGAGACGGAGATGGTGGAGACTTCTTCCGAAATCTGCCCGGCTCCCGAGGCCAGCTCCTGGGCGGAAACCGTCACCTGCTGCAGAACGTCCTTGAGCTGCTGGTTCTGGGAATAGATGCTTTGGCTCGTATCGGCGACCTGTCTCGTGATGGCGCCGGTTTCGCCCAGAATGCCGCGCAGCTTATCGATCATGCTGTTGAAGGAACGTCCGAGATCGCCCAGGGCATCGTCCGTTGTCGCATCCACCTTGCGGGAGAAATCGCCTTTGGAGACGTTGAGAGCCGCGCGGGTAAGGTCTTCGACAGGCCCTGTAAGCGCTCTCTCGAACCAGCGGACGAATGGAAAACTTGCAGCCAGCATAACCGCGAGAAAAATAAAGCCGATCAAGCGGTTGAAATCCGGAAGCAGGAGAAGGAGAAGCAGAGCCGCGGAATAAACGGCGATCAGTCCGTAGCAGCCGGCCAGCAGCTTGCTTTTGAAGGAGAGAGAAGACCAGTTCTTCATACATAACGCTCCTCTAGACAGAATAAATTCAAAATGTAACCTATTTCCTGCCGCCATTATATCACCGGGTTTTATATGGGTCTATAGTTTTATTTGAAGTAAGAAAATTGAGCGTAAAGACCTAAAAATGATAGGTATACATAGGTCATCAGATAAAGTTTAAGTTAATTTTTATAGAAAAAAACATAGAAAATAGGTCTATTAGGCGGATTTTGGCGAGAATAAGGTTGAAAAAAATAAAAATAATGTAAAATTTTGTTGTATTAGTTCTAAAGACACCTTATACTGTGGCTACATACCTAGAATATACAAATTATCTTAATTTCGAGAAGATCATTAAAGGGGGAAAATCATGATTATTGAACCGGTTTCATTGGTACGTCAGGTTGAAATTGTATTTAAAGAGCTTCGTCAGGAACTAAGCGAGTTAAATTCGGGAACGGTCTTTTTGCAGATCCGCAATAATGCGGTTGGCAAGTTCGGCGTCCGGCATAATCCGCTTGAAGGAAGGGACGGAGTTGTGCAGAAGAGCGGGACGGGCCTCGCTGAATCGCAGTGGCAAACTTTCCGGCAGCTGGCGCTGGACTCCCTGAAGTACAAGGTGAACTGGACACACGGAGAAATTACGTTTGATTTTACGGTAAAAAAAGAAACGCTGTATGCCAGCGTCATGTTCGAATCGAACTATAACATGTCCAACCTCATCCGCGGATAACGACATTCAAAACAAAGCAAAAAGGTGGCTGCTTCGGCCACCTTTTTGGTCGTGCTTAAGTATGTTTGAATCAGACGATTAACGTCCCAATTTACCTGCCAGCTGTTGCTCGGCGATTTGAACCAGTCTGCGAGTGATGTGTCCACCGATCGCGCCTGTGTCGCGAGTAGCCATGTAACCGTAGTAACCGTCTTGAGGAATTTGAATGCCCAGTTCTTGAGCGACTTCGTATTTCAACTGGTCCAAAGCTTGGTTAGCTTGTGGAACAACCAGTGTGTTGCTGCTGCGGGATTGTCCTGCACCCATTTGATATCACCTCCTTCGGTAATGGGTAGTATGAACCGTTTTGTTAAAAATACTCATGGCTTTATAAAAATTTTTTAACTTGTCGAAACGCGTCTGGGTAGAGGTGTATAAATAGGAAGAAAAAGTCGAAAGCATACATGAGGGAGGTTTTTTACGAAGGTCTTTATGAAGGTCTTTATGATGGGGCGGAACCCCGTCATTTTGTGATAAACTATAGGCCGGGGATTGGACAGACATTCGTAAATTGTCCGGAACGACCCCTTTGCATGGAAAGGAAGGGAAGTATGGCCGAGAAAAAGTTTTATGTGGTATGGGTGGGCAGAACCCCGGGAATTTATTCGACTTGGGCCCAGTGCAAGGAGCAGACCGATGCGTTCCCGCAGGCCAAATACAAGTCGTATCCAACGGAAGCCGAGGCGCGGGCCGCTTTCGAACGCGGCTGGCAGAAATCGCTCGATTTCGGATCGAAGAAAAAGTCCGCGGGAGCCGGGGCTTCCGGCAAGTCCGAGGCGCCTCTTGAAGTGGACTACGACAGCATTTCCGTCGATGTGGGCTGTTCCGGCAATCCCGGAATCGTGGAATACAAAGGCGTGGATACGAAGACGGGCGAAGTGATCTTTTATAGGGGACCGATTTCCAAAGGGACGAACAATATGGGAGAATTTCTCGCCATCGTTCACGCCCTCGCGTATTTGCAGAAGCAGGGAAGCAGCAAAACCATTTATACGGATTCGATGACGGCCCTCAGCTGGCTCCGCAAAAAAGAGGTCGCTTCCAACCTGGTTAGGGACGCTTCGACCGAGGAAATATGGACCATGGTAGACCGCGCGCTTGAGTGGGTCCGCACCAACACATATGCCAATAAAATCGTGAAATGGGATACCAAAAAGTGGGGCGAAATCAAGGCCGATTTCGGCCGTAAGTAAGCCAGGCTCTTAGACCGGAACGTTCTCCGGGCTGAGAGCTTTTTTTGGTTATGCGCAAAAAGGCCGTCCCGGAAGCTGCGCAAATGCGCCTAAAATTTTCGTTGACGAAAAGGAGGACGTACAGTATGATATGCCTTAATCCAACTGGAATACTTGGATTAAAGAGATTTTTACACAGAAAATGAACAACGGGGGAGAGGGAACTATGAAAGGGATACGCAAAGTTGTCCATGTGTTCACTATGATGATTCTGATCGTCGGTCTGGTGGCGGCATGCGGCAAAGCAAACACGGAGACAACTACGGGATCGGCCGCGCAGACACCAGGCGCTTCGCCGACTGGCGGTGATAAAGCAAATGCCCTGGCGGGCAAGAAAGTGGCGCTGATTATGCGTCAGAATCTGGGCACATTCTCGGCTCAGTACGTGGAAGGCGTGAAAGAGCAGGTTACCAAGCTTGGCGGTACGGTGACGGTGATTCCGGCGGACGGCGATTTGACGAAGATGGCCTCCAACCTCGACGCGGCCGTGAACCAGAAATTTGACGGCATTTTGCTCGATCACGGCACACCGGACGCTCTCCAGAACGGAATCAACAAAGCCGTGGAGAAGAAAATTCCCATCGTCGCGTTCGATTCCAACGTCAAAGGACCCGGCATCGTGGCTCTGGAGCAGAACGACCAGAAGCTGGCCGAACTGACGCTGGAGCAGCTCGGTAAAGACGCCGGAGGCAAGGGCAACATCGTCAAAGTGTGGGTGGCAGGTTTCCCTCCGATGGAGAGCCGCCAGATCGCTTACAAAGCTTTTATGGATAAGAACAAGGACATAAAAGAAATCGCTGCGTTCGGCAATGCGCAGAACCCGGCTCTGGATACGCAGGCGCAAATGGAAGCGATCTTGAAAAAATATCCGAACAAAGGCGATATTACGGCCGTATGGGCCGCTTGGGACGAGTTCGCCAAAGGCGCAACGCGCGCCATTCAGCAGGCAGGCCGCACGGAAATTAAAGTGTACGGCATCGACATGAGCGACGAGGACCTTCAGCTCATTCAGGATGCGAACAGCTCCTGGACAGCTTCCGCCGCTGTCGATCCGAAAGATATCGGACGCATTCAGGTCCGCTATCTGTATCAGAAGCTTCACGGGGATCAGACTCCGGAGAAAGTCGTCCTGGAGCCGGTATTCGTCTCCCGCGACGAGCTGCCGAAAGACAAAAAAGTAACGACGGCGGAACTCAGCCAGTATGTGAAAGGCTGGGGCAACAGCCAGCAGGGTTATACCGACTGGCTCAAGGAAGCCGAGAAACAGTCGGGCAAATAAGAAGAACACGCGAAATCCCATCGGGTTGTTGACGATGGGATTTTGAAAGTTCGGGGAGGAGTACGGTTCACCATGACGACGACTTCACTATCCGTGCTGCGGATGAACGGCATAACCAAAACATTTCCCGGCGTAAAAGCCTTGTCGGAAGTGGATTTTGAAGTAAAGGGCGGCGAAATTCACGGGCTGCTGGGTGCGAACGGGGCAGGAAAGAGCACGCTCATGAAAATCTTGTCCGGCGCGTACACGGCCGACGGGGGAACGATCGAAATCGACGGGGAGCCCGTGCCGATTTCGACGCCCAAGGATGCGATGCGCCAGGGGATCTTCTGCGTGTATCAGGAAGTCGATACGGCGCTTGTCCCGGAGCTTACCGTGGCGGAGAACGTGCTGCTGGACAGCGTCGCTCACGGGAGCGCCTGGCTCCGCTGGGGCACCCTGAACCGGGAAGCGGCGAGAATCCTCGCCTCGATAGGCTCGGACATCCCGGTGAAGCTGAAGGCGTCGCAGCTGACCATCGCCCAGAAGCAGCTCGTGCTCATCGCCCGGGCGGTAGCTCATGCGGCGAAGTACGTCATTTTCGACGAGCCGACGGCTCCCCTCAGCCTGGAAGAATCGGAGCAGCTTTTCGCGATTATGGAGCGGCTGAAGGCAAACGGAGTCGGCTGCGTGTTTATTTCGCACCGGCTTGCGGAAGTGACCCGGCTGTGCGACCGGATCACGGTCATGCGGGACGGAAGCCGCGTGCTGACGAAGGCCGCCCGGGATTCCAGCCACGGCGAAATCATTGAAACGATGCTCGGCAAGACGTTCGCCGAGGAGTTTCCCAAGCTGCCGGCCGACCTGGGCGGGACGGTGCTGGAGGTCCGGGGGCTGCGCCGCGGAACGAAGGTGCGCGGGGTGGATTTCACGCTCCGCGAGGGCGAAATCCTCGGCATCGTGGGCCTGGTCGGCGCCGGCAAAACCGAGCTGAGCCGGCTGCTCTTCGGAGCCGATCGCGCCGACGGCGGCGAAGTCTCCCTGCGCGGCAGACGGCTGCGGCTCCATGAGCCGGAGGATGCCGTCCGCGCAGGCGTGGTGCTTGTGCCGGAGGAGCGGCGCAAGCAGGGCGTGCTTGTCGAGGAATCGGTCCAGCGCAACTTGTCGCTGCCGATTCTTCGGAGCCTGAGCGCCGGCGGATTCATCCGCAGGCGCGAGGAGCGCGGCCACGCCGAGCGGCTGATCGGCCAGCTCGGGGTGAAGCCGCCCCAGCCGGACCGGCCGGTGAAGCACCTGAGCGGCGGCAACCAGCAGAAGGTGGCCGTAGGCAAATGGCTGCCGACGGACGCTGCGGTGTACATGTTCGATGAGCCGACGAAGGGCGTGGATGTCGGCGCGAAGAGTGACATTTTCCGGCTTATCGGACAGCTGGCGCAGGAAGGCAAGGGCATTATTTACCTGTCCTGCGAAATAGCCGAAATATTGGGGATCGCCGACCGCATCCTCGTGATGAGCTACGGCCGGATCACCGGAGAGCTCAGCCGCGAGGAAGCCACGGCGGAAGCCATTCTATCTTATGCCAGCGCAGGGGAGGCCGAACACGTTGAAAGATAAAGCATTGGACGTTTCGTTCCGCTACGGGACGCTTGTCGTCATCGCCGCGGTTTTTGTCTTTTTTTCCATTACGAACCCGAACTTCTTAAGTTATGATAATATTTTTGATATTTTACGTTCCATTTCCATTGTTACGTTTGTCGCGATCGGTGTCACCTTGTCGCAGATTGTCGACGGATTCGATTTGTCTGTCGGCTCTACCGTTTCCGTTACGACCGTCGTGGCTGCTTCACTGATGGTCTGGTACGAGCAGCCCCTGATCGTGGTCCTGCTGGTGCCCCTGGCGATCGGCATCGGAATCGGCCTGCTCAACGCCTTCCTCATTGTGAAGGTTCGCATTCCCGACCTGCTTGCCACGCTGACGGTTATGTATATCATCGCAGGGGTGCACAAGACGTACACCAAAGGGTTCTCGGTCTACAACAACATGCCGATGCCCGACGGTACGACGGCTAAAGGCGTGGTGACGGAGAGCTTCAAATGGCTGGGTCAGGGAAAAATCATCGGCCTGCCGGTTCCCGTCGTCCTGATGATTATCGCGGTAGCGGCCGTCCATATTTTCCTGACGTACACGCGCTGGGGCCGCCAGTTGTATATTACGGGCGGCAACCGCGAAGCCGCCAGACTGTCCGGCATCGGCGTGAACCGGGTGCGGACGGCCGCTTATGTGCTCTCGGGGCTCTTCGCCGCGATAGGGGGAATCCTGTATGCGGCCCGGATCGGTTCGGGCCAGATCGACGCGGGGGCTCCGCTGCTCATGGAAGCGGTGGCGGCCGTGTTCGTGGGCTATTCCGTCCTGGGCGCGGGCAAGCCCAATGTAATCGGCACTTTCTTCGGCGCGGTGCTGATCGGCATTTTGCTGAACGGTCTGACGATGCTGAACGTACCGTATTACTCTTTTGACATTATCAAAGGGGGCGTGCTGCTTGCGGCGCTTGCCGTTACGTTCGTTCACTTGAACCGCCGGCGCCAATAAGGCGGGCACGTACAAGAGACCTTGAAGGAAATCCTTCAAGGTCTCTTGTTGAAGATAAATCGGGCTCTTCCGAAATCTTATACCGTCAAGAAAACGTAACGTTTTAAACGTTTTATTCGACGTTGGACAGGGTGAGCGTGTAATTTTTTCTCGTATCGACATTCAGGAAAGCAGGCGTCACTTTAACGAAATAATTCGTTCCGGACGCGCCGCCGTTCAGCGTGACCGATCCGTTGCCGCTCGCGGACGATTGGTAAACGGGCAAGCCGAGCGGGGAAAGCGTGTATAGAGTGATCAGGTAAGGATAGTTGGCAGGAGACGTGAGTGTGACTTTGTGTACGCTGCCGGCCGGAACTTGATCGGACCACCAGTCTCTGTCGAGGGAACCGCTCAGTTTGCCATAGTTGGCTCCCTGGGATAAGACATTGGCGGTTGTGTAAGTATCGTTAGGCTCGGTTTCGGCGTAAGCGGATGAAGCTCCTAAGGTCAGCAGGAAAAGAAGCGTGAGGACAACGATTTTTTTCATAAATGACACCTCCGGGTTATAATAAATGCTAGGTTGGCCAACCTATCTTAAAAAATAACATAAAAAGGCAAAATTGTAAATTTAGTATTTGTAAAAGATTCGCTTCATTGCCGCGGGTAAGCCGTACAAACAGAAAAAAACAGCCAGCCCCGTCTATCAAGAGGAGCAGACTGCTTTCGGAACCTTGGATTCTATCAAACTTTCACTCTCTGGGTTTAGAAAGTCCTTTTGTTAGACAGGATGTATAAGAGGAGAGAGCTCGTAATCCCTGTTTTCCGCCTGCCGTGGTGCAAAACAAGCCCCTTAGAGCCTCATGTACAGCAGCCAGCTCAAACTTCCGGCCATCGCGCCTGCCGCCACAGCGACCCAGAACCAGCCGTTGTGCAGCATTTGCCGCAAAGATGCAGGAAGTTCCCGCATAAAACCGCCTCCTTTTTCATACTTTTTATCATAATCGCAAGGGCAGGGGCGTGTCGCCCGCCAATTTTTTCTGAAAGTTTTGAAATACCGGAACCATCTCCCCGTCAATTCGTTATATAGTAGAGAGAGTTAGAGCGGGCGGAAAGGCCCCCGAGTTTGTGAGGATAGGAGCACACCATCACATGTTTACCAGACAATATTTTCAAAGCAAAGGTTTCCGGAGGATTTTGATTTTCGCCCTGCTTGCCCTTATTCTTTATGCTATGCAGAGCATGATCAATCTCATTCTGCTTACGTTCATCTTCGCTTTTCTGATGGACCGTATGCAATTCTTCGTCTCATCCAGGCTGAACCGGTATATGAGAGTGGACCGGCGCTGGATCGTGGCGATTCTGTACGTGGTTACACTGGCGCTGCTGGGGATCGGGATGTACAGGTATTTGCCTGTCGTGGCCGTCCAGGTATCGCAGGTCGTCAGGCAGCTGTATGAATTTTATACACAGCCGCAGGACAACGAAGTGCTCAGCTATATCATCAACCTGATTCAACCTTACATTGAACAAACCGAGCTTTCGAAGTATATGAACCAGGGCTTCGGTTTTGTGTTCAAATCGGTGACCGACATCGGAAAAGTGCTTCTGCAGGTTTTCATCGCCCTGCTCCTCAGCTTGTTTTTCCTGCTCGAGAAGCCGAGAATCATCCGCTTTACCGCGAAGTTTAAAGACAGCAAAATCGCGGCGTTTTACGAAGAGGTGGCCTATTTCGGCAGCCGCTTTGTCCACTCTTTCGGTAAGGTGCTGGAAGCCCAGTTCCTCATTGCGCTCGTCAACGGCATCCTGTCCGTCATCGCGCTGTGGATTCTCGGCTTTCCTCAACTGTTCGGCCTCGGCCTGATGATTTTCCTGCTGGGCCTCGTCCCCGTGGCGGGCGTTATCGTGTCCCTGATTCCGCTCTGTACGATTGCTTACAGCATAGACGGAATCATGATGGTCGTGTATGTGCTTATCCTGGTTGCTATTCTGCATGCCCTGGAAGCTTACATGCTGAATCCGAAACTGATGTCGGCCAAAACGAACCTGCCCGTGTTTTACACTTTTATCGTCCTCATCTTCTCCGAGCATTTTATGGGCGTGTGGGGATTGATTATCGGGATTCCGATCTTTATGTTCCTGCTGGACGTACTGGATGTGACCCGGGAAAAAGAGACCGTTTCTTAAACCAAAAAGAGCAAGCGTCCCTTAAAGGGAAGTTTGCTCTTTTTGGTTTTTTTCCGTCGGCAAGTGGCTTATGGATGGCCGCTCACTTGACCGCCTGCGATACCTTGGCCGATGCTCATGCAAGGGCAAAAGCACAGGTTTTCCGGGTGAGGCTATGGATGAGCGCATTGATTCAAAATTGGATGTTGAAAAATTTTGTTGCCTGTGATATAATATGTAATTGTATTGTTAAACCCTCTTTTTTAGTTCCTCTTTTATGAATAACATTCCTCCACCGAATCAAATTCCAACAACCCTAAGAATTTGTTTACCGTGTTACTTGATTCACACTGGCGCGGTCATCGGAGCCGCAAGGATGAAAGAGAGGTAGGGCTTTCATTGTTTTAGGAACACTAATTGGTCATTTCTTTATTCAGAGATCATTAGGAACTAGAAAACAAGGCCGTTTCTTCGAGCCTTCTATATGAGCATACTAACGACATTTTCTATAGAAACGGCAGTGGGTTTCTTTCCCGCCATAGTAGCCATGGCATAAGAAAGAAGCAGATGGACACATAACCCGCTACAGGCAGTAAAACGAACATACGAAAAACCCGTCAGCATGGCTGGCGGGTTTTTTCTGTTTCCGTGTTCTGTTTTCGCCGTTTTTGCGGTGCCCATTTTTATCCCTGTAGCTGTTCTTAAATGAATTTGAAACGGCGTTTCAGGAGGAAACGGATAGCCCAATAAACCGCCGCTCCGCCGAGAAGGAAAGCAAGGCCATAGCCGTAATAAGTCATGCCGTTTGGCTGGTATTGATAGTAGGCGGCTGTGAAATTTTTGCTGACCATCCCGGTAAAGCAAGCTCCGCAAACTACGGCGCCCCACAAAAAGTAAGGTTCCAGCCCGCGAAAAAGAATGGCCCTGCCGTTGTTTTCCGGTTTGTTTTTCGAATAAGCGTAAAGCCCGGCTCCCAGGAAAATCAGGATGTAGGCCGCGCATATCCCGAATAGATAAAGCGAAGCCGGTGAATAACTGCCGCCCGTAACGAGATCCAAAGGGTTTAAATAATGCCAGTTGTGTCTGATAGCCGGGCTTAACAGCTCTCTATATCCGGACCAATAAACGGATAAGAAAGAACTTAACATGTTCTTCAGACCCATCGGCAGTATGCTGGCGACCAGGGACAGAAGAATCTGCGTCAAAGCCCCGCCCGTGAACGTCCCTGCAAACAGGACAATGGTATACCAAGCGGTTAATATAAGAGTTGAACGAAAGACCTCACGCACGTGAACAGACAGGGAGAAATAATCATGAAAGGGCGACAACAGAATAACGGTCATATCCAGTAGGTTCGTAAACAGAACCGATCCGAGGATAAAAACAAACCCCAGAAGCCATTTGTTCAAGTAAATGTGAGTGCGTTTGAACGGCAAGGAGAAGGTGAAATCCTGATGAAGGCCGCGCCGCTCCATGCCGATAAGCAGGACCGCGACTCCCAGCACCAGGACAGCCAGCGCAACCCGGTAGTCGGTAAATTCATGGCCGAATGAATATATCGTGGCGTTTTCCGGATGCTCGCGCATAAGTTGCAGCTGCCGTTTAATGTTTCCGGGCTCCATTATGATCAATTCGTTCATCCGGTTAAAAACGAGAAACAGAAACCCCGCCGCAGGCATAAGCCACAACAGCAGCTTAGCCTGCTTGTAGTCTTTTTTCCATAAAGCTTTAGACAGCATGATCGTTCTCCTCTCCCAGACGGTATTCGAATACATCCTCCAATTGAATGGCAAGCCGGTCGAGCAGCAGCGGATTCATTTGCTCCAGGAGCTGCAAGGTTTGCCCGGAATCGTCCTGCAGCAGGAGCGTATAGACGCGGCCCACATGATTTAATACTCTGACCTGAGAAAGATTCAGGAAATCCCGGGGCGGTTCGCCGCCAAACGCGACCTGCAGCTTGTGCAGGGAACCTTTGGCTTCTTCTAGAGAGGAGACGGTCTCCAGCTTTCCTTCCCGGATCATGATGACTGTATCGGTGATACGCTCGAGCTCTTGCAGCTGATGAGACGAAATCAGGACGGATGTGTTCCCGCCGGCGACTTCTTCGACCAGGAAGGAAAGGACCTGCTTGCGGACGATAAGATCGAGCCCGTTCGTCGGCTCATCCAGAAGAATAAGAGAGGCTTTCGACGAAAAAGCGAGAAGAATGCCCATAAGCGCCTTCATGCCTTTGGAAAAGGTGCGGATTTTTCTGCGTTCCGGGAGCTGAAATCTGCGGACCTGGTCCGCGAAATAAGCCGGATCAAAGTCGGGATAGGCAAGACGATAAAGGTCCGCGCATTCCTTGGCCGTGTAGCCTCCCAGCATATCAAGGGAATCGGGTACATATACGATATTCCGCTTGGCTTCGGGATGCTCGTGGATGGAGCGGCCTTCCCATCGGACTTCTCCATGGTCCGGGTCCAGTATGCCGGCAAGCGTCCGGAGCAGGGTGGTTTTGCCGGCACCGTTGCGGCCGACGAGCGCGGCGATAGAGCCTGGGTCCAGCCGGAACCGGATATCTTCCAGAACCGGACGTCCGTCGATACGCTTGCAGAGAGCTTCAACGTTTAGCATAAGGGGGACTCCTTTACTCTTTGATTTCTTTGTAAAAATGGTCGGTCCAGTCTTTAAGCTGATCGGGCCCGATTCCGAGATAAGCGGCTTCGACGAGAAGCTGGCGGAAAGCGGAGCGGAACTTTTCGAGGCGTTCTTTTTCCATGCCCGGAGAAGACGGTTTGGCGACAAAGGTGCCTTTACCGCGCAGCGTTTCGATAATGCCTTGGCGTTCCAGCTCCTGGTAAGCCTTGCTGACCGTATTCGGATTGACCAGGACGGTGGCGGAGAGTTCCCGGACAGAGGGCAGACGGTCTCCCTGCTGCAGCGCCCCTTTCAGTATGAGTTCTTTCATTCCTTGTATGATTTGTTCGTATATGGGAAGTTCGCTTCGCTCGTTGATTTTGATCATCGGAGGAGGCACCCCTTTCTTGGCGTAAGTAGGATGAAGAACGCGTGATGTCCGATAGGCCGGGTAAAATTTTAAAGTATCTTCTGTGGTGTATTACTAAATGTAGTACACTTAGTACATTAAGGAAAATAAAGAGGGTTTGTCAACCCGTATTTTTCGGTACTTTAACTATGCTGAAGAAAGAGAATCCCGCACTTTTGGCCTTCCGGCCGGAGACATGTTAAAATCGGGTACAAATAAACCGGAGAAAGGAAAAGGAAACACGATGGACCCCAATCCGAAGATGACACGCAGAGCCTTTCTGGCAAAAGGCAAATTTCTGGCAGGCGCTTTGTTGGCAGCCCCTTTTGTTTCCTACGGATACGCGCGGTTTGCCGAGCCGCACTGGATCCGCACCAAGCATGTCCGGCTGGAGCTGGAACGGCTGCCGCAGGCGTTCGACGGCCTGCGTGTCGTCCAGTTCAGCGATGTTCACATCGGCCCTTATCTGGCGCCCGGAGACCTGCCGCAGCTGGTGGATAGGATCAATGCGCTCAAGCCGGATTTGCTGTGCTTCACCGGTGATTTATACGATTACCGGGTGTACGACGCTCCGGTGGTCAGCCAGGCACTGGCGGGACTCAAGGCCCCGCTGGGTAAATTCGCGGTGCTCGGCAATCACGATTATTACGGCTCTCCCGGCGAGACGGAGAAGGTGCTGAAGCCTGGAGGCTTCGAGCTGCTAACGAACCGGTCCGTTGCGGTCGGCATAGAAAAGTCGCTGATCCGGGTGGCCGGTGTCGATGACATGTGGGAAGGCCGCCCCGATCTGAACCGGGCGCTGAAGGGCGCAGGCGCAGACGACTTCGTGCTCCTGCTTTCCCATGCCCCGGATTTCGCGGATATCGCGCTGGAGGCGCCGGTCGATATGCAGCTGTCCGGGCACAGCCACGGCGGGCAGGTGCGGCTGCCTTTCTACGGAGCTATTACGACGCCGATGTACGGGCGCAAGTATGTCGACGGCTTGTACAAACTCGGCGGAGGCAAGCTGCACGTGTACACGAACCGGGGCATCGGCATGACGATGCACCCCGTGAGGTTCTGGTGCCGGCCCGAGCTGACGGTGTTCACGTTAAAAAAGCGTCCGTAACTCCGTAGACGCCCCAGAGGACCCGCCAGTAGAATCCCTCAGTAGAACCCGGAGTAGGCTCCGGCGGAATATCGTTCATTTTGAACGAATGCGGGCTGACGTCCACTCCATCTTTTCGAACCCACATATAGTGTACGGTAAGACAATAACTCACCGAGAGGGGATACGAAAGATGGGTTATTACGGAGGAGTAGGCGTAGGCTGTGGAAAACCCGTGGGCGTAGGTACGAGCGTAGGCGCAATTCTGGTTCTGTTCATTCTGCTGGTTATCATTTCCCGCGCATTCCTGTACTAATTCCTTATAAGTTCCGTCGGCCGGATTAACGGCCGTAAGCGTAGATGAACAAACTTCAGGCGGCTTGCAGCCGGGGTTTGTTCTTTTTTTTATGCGTTTTTTCCTTCCGAAACGTGTAAGTAAGGTGGAGGTCTTCTTTGAGGCCCGCATTCCAAAATCAAGGAGGTACCGCCATGTATAAGGATCTGGAAGGAAAAACGGTTGCTATCACGGGAGCGTCCACGGGGATAGGAAGAGCGGCCGCCGTCCGTTTCGGTCAAGAGAAAGCGAATGTCCTGATCAATTACTTGACCCATGAAGAAAGCATTCCCGCCTTGATCGAAGAAGTGGAAGCCTCGGGCGGCAGAGCGCTGGCGCTCCGTGGAGACGTGACGAAAGAAGAGGACGTGAAGAAGCTGGTCGAAACCGCCCACGAGCACTTCGGATCACTGGATGTGATGATCAATAACGCCGGAATCGAGAATGAAGTTCCTTCTCAAGAGCTGTCCGCCGCCGATTGGCGCAAAGTGCTGGATGTGAACCTGACCGGTGCGTTTCTCGGCAGCCGCGAAGCTATCTCCTATATGCTGAAGCATGAAATCAGAGGGGTCGTTATCAACCTTTCAAGTGTGCATGAAATGATACCGTGGCCGCATTTCGTCCATTATGCGGCGAGCAAAGGCGGCGTCAAAATGATGACCGAAACGCTGGCGCTGGAGTTTGCGCCCAAAGGAATCCGGGTCAACAATATCGGGCCGGGGGCTATCGACACGCCCATCAACGAAACGAAATTCGCCGACGAGCAGGCGCGCGCCGGCGTGGAAGCCCTTATTCCGATGGGATATATCGGCAAACCGGAAGAGATTGCGGCCGTAGCCGCCTGGCTGGCATCGTCGGAGTCCAGCTATGTTACCGGCATTACGCTGTTCGCGGACGGAGGGATGACGAAATATCCGTCGTTCCAAGGAGGAAGAGGCTGACAGAGAGGAGAGAACTTAATTGAACAAAACATGGTGGAAAGAAAGTGTCGTGTATCAAATTTATCCGTCCAGCTTCAAGGACTCGGACGGAGACGGCCGAGGAGACCTTCGCGGGATCATTTCCAAGCTGGATTATCTTGCGGAGCTGGGCGTCAACGTCATCTGGCTGTGTCCCGTCTACCGTTCGCCGGGTGCGGACAACGGCTATGATATCAGCGATTACTACGCGATTGATCCGCAGTACGGCACGATGGAGGATTTCGACGAGCTGCTTCTGGAAGCGCGCAAGCGCGGGCTGAAAATCATGATGGATCTTGTGCTGAACCATACCTCCGACCAGCATGCCTGGTTTAAAGAAGCGCGCTCTTCCCGGGATAATCCCAAACGCGACTATTACATCTGGAGAAAGGGGGCAAAGGGGCTTTTTCCGAACAACTGGGAGTCTTATTTCAGCGGAAGCGTCTGGGAGCACGACCCGGAGACGGACGAGTATTACATGCATCTGTATTCGAAGCATCAGCCCGACCTCAACTGGGAGAACGAGGCGATGGTCGACGAGCTGTTCCGGATGGTGCATTGGTGGCTCGGCAAGGGAGTCGACGGTTTTCGCTTCGATGCCATCGCTCATATCGTAAAAGCGCAGGGGCTGCCGGATGCCGATAATCCCAAGCACTTGCCCGTTGTGCAGGCTTATCAGCTTTTTTCCAATCTGGAAAAGGTACATACGCTGCTGCAAAAGCTTCATGACCGGGTGCTGTTCGATTATGACATCATGACGGTAGGCGAAACATCCGGACTGGGTCCGGAGCAGGCGCTGGATTACGTGGGGGACGAGCGCCATGAGCTGAACATGGTTTTCCAGTTCGAGCATATGAATCTGGATGCGGCTTCCGCCGGTACGGGCAAATGGGAGTCGAAGCCATGGACTCTGCCGGAGCTGAAAAAAGTGATGAGCCGCTGGCAGACGGTCCTTCACGATAAAGGCTGGAACGCCAATTATCTCGGCAATCACGATCAGCCCCGTCCCGTTTCGAGGTTCGGAGATGACGGCCGGTACCGGGTGGAATCCGCCAAAATGCTGGCCACGTTTCTCCTGACGCTGGAGGGGACCCCGTATATTTTTCAAGGAGAAGAAATCGGCATGACCAATGTCGCGTTCGATCTGATCGGCGATTACCGCGATGTGGAAACGATCAATTACTATAAGCAGGCGGAGCTGCTCGGCAAGCCCCAGGACGAAATCATGAAAGCCATCTGGAAAAAAAGCCGGGACAATGCCCGCACCCCCATGCAGTGGGACGATACGGCGAACGCCGGATTTACGACAGGGGAGCCGTGGATCAAGGTCAACCGGAATTACCAAGAGATTAACGCGGCGGCAGCGGCAGCCGATCCCCATTCCATCTACCACTATTACCGGAACCTGATCGCGCTTCGCAAAAAGCACCCCGTTGTCGTTTACGGCGAGTACAAGCTGCTGCTTCCGCTGGACACGGAAATTTATGCGTATACACGGACGCTGGACGGGGAGAAGCTGCTGGCGGTTCTGAACTTTTTCGACGGAACGCCGGAGTTTACATGGCCGGATGAGCTGGGAGAGGGGGAAGACGCGGAGCTTCTCATTTCGAATTACGATCCCGTCTCCGGTGAAGATACCCGCGTCCTCAAATTGAGGCCCTATGAAGCCAGGGTTTATCTGCTCGGGTAAGGGGAGCGTTTTATCGGCATAGACAAGTTCTTTGACCGGATGTTATGATGAACAGAACACAATCGAATATGGTAAAAACAGGTGCGGAGCCCATTCGAACGGATCAGACAGTCCTTAAGAACAGGGTTCGGCTTAAAACGGGAAGTTCGGTGAAAGACCGACGCGGACCCGCCACTGTAAGGAGCCCCCTGCAATCGCAGGGGAAAATTTTTTTCGGCATTAACGTCACTGGATTTTCCGGGAAGGCGCCGAAGAAAGCTCTGAGCCAGGAGACCTGCCTGTTTGAATAACACTAGATAACCTACGAGGATTTAGGGAGGTGTTGAGAACGGCTGAATCTGCTGCCAACGGCGGCTTGCCGGACGTGGGCGTACAAGACTGCCCGTGACCGGCGGACTGTGCGGGTTGGAAGCATATGCGGGATATTCCCGCTTAATGGCTCGAAAGTTCGAAGCATTTCTATCCGAGGAGGATAGAAATGCTTTTTTTATTGTCCGCACGAGATGGAGAGGGCAAACGGCAGGTACGCCTGCAAGGGCACCGCCGTGCATATACAAGGTCCGCCTGTACGACGCATGAAGGCCGGACCGCACGATAACGGCTGCACAGCGGAACGCTGCAGCTTTCTTTACAGGGAAGAGGAGGAATGGGAATGGCCGGTAAACTGCTTATCATCGGATTTGGCCCCGGAGACGAAGCCCATATTACAAAACGCGCACGCGAGGCGATTTCGGAAAGCGAAGTCATTATTGGCTATAACACTTACGTGGATCTGATCCGCAGCCTGATCGACGGCAAACAGGTCGTGCGTACGGGGATGACCGAGGAAGTAAGCCGCGCGCAGGAAGCCGTCAGACAAGCGGAGGCGGGGCACAAGGTGGCCGTTATATCGAGCGGCGATGCGGGCGTATACGGCATGGCGGGTCTCGTTTACGAGGTGCTGATCGAGAAAGGCTGGAAGCCGAGCAATGGCGTGGAAGTCGAAATCGTACCCGGCATCTCGGCGATCAACTCATGCGCTTCGCTGCTGGGAGCGCCCGTGATGCACGACGCGTGCACCATCAGCCTCAGCGATCACCTGACGCCGTGGGATCTCATCCGGCGCAGAGTCGAGGCGGCCGCATCCGCCGATTTCGTCATCGCGCTGTACAATCCGCGGAGCGGGAGGCGAACCCGGCAGATTGTGGAGACGCAGCAGATTTTGCTGAAACACCGCTCTCCGGATACTCCGGTGGGTATCGTCAAAAGCGCCTACCGCGACAGGGAGCACGTCGTGCTGACGACGCTTGCCCAGATGCTGGAGCATGACATCGGTATGCTCACCACGGTGATCATCGGCAACTCCGCCACCCGCAACTATGAGGGGCTCATGATTACGCCGAGGGGCTATCAGCGTAAATACACGCTGGACAGCGATATCCAGCCCCTGCGTCCTCACGAGCGTCTGCGGCGTGAGGCCGAGCCGTGGGCTCTGGAGCAGGAAGACGAAACCGGCACGGAAACTGCATCGGCCCTGACGGAACAGTCCGGTGCCGCTTTGCGGTCCGCGGAAGAGCGGGAAGCCGGCGGCACCGTCCTGCCGTCCTTCTTCGACGATGACGAATACGGGGACGACGGTTACGGCGAATACAGCCCGGAAGCCGAGGGAACCGGCACTACCGACGACTACGACCGTGAAGATTTGCCGGTCCGTATTCAATCGGCCGGGACAAGGTCCGCGTACGATACGCCGGTGGCTTCGAAGGCCGGGGAGTACGGAGATTCGGCGGTTGCGGTCGCCGTCCGTCCGCCTGCCGCACCTGCGG
Organism: Paenibacillus sp. JT31N7; assembly: GCF_059692095.1. Taxonomy (NCBI): domain Bacteria; kingdom Bacillati; phylum Bacillota; class Bacilli; order Caryophanales; family Paenibacillaceae; genus Paenibacillus; species Paenibacillus sp. JT31N7. The sequence goes on along the minus strand of NZ_JCAUAT010000001.1, from coordinate 2,151,959 downwards.
CTTCCGTCGGGACTCCGGCTCCGACCGCTTTTGAGCTTGCGGAAGAAGCGCTCCGTCTCGTGACGGGCGAGCGCGGCGGGGCTTCTTCCTCCGATTCCCCAAGCGGGTTTTTCCGCCAGCAGGCTATTCTCGAGTTCGCCGTCAGCCCCGGACTTGCGAACAAAAACCTCACAGCCAAACAGCTGATGGTCCTCGCGGATGCCGTCGGCGATAAAGGAACGATGGAATATACGCCCCATCATCAGCTGCTCGTCAAGCTGCGGACCGATGATCCCGATTCCGTAACGAAGCGGCTTCGCGGCGAAGGGCTTCTGCTGGCTCCGGTCGGCGATGTGGTCCAGATCAAAGCCTGCGACTTCTGCAATATGGATAAGGGCGACGCCGTGCCGTATGCGGAGGAGCTTCACGGTCTTCTGGGCGGGGCGGCCGTACCCAAAGAGATGAAAATCGGTTTCAACGGCTGCGGAATGGCCTGTTACGGCGCGGTGAAGGAAGATATCGGCATCGTGTACCGCCGGGAGAAGTTTGATTTGTTCCTCGGAGGGAAAACCGTCGGCCGCAATGCCCACGCGGCGCAGCCCGTTGCGGAAGGCATCGAGCCGGACAAGCTGGTCGAGACCATAGAGCGGATCGTCGCCAAGTATCAGAACGAAGGGCACCCGAACGAACGGTTCCACAAGTTTTTTGCCCGCGTAAAAGAGCTGGAGGGCTACCGGCACCGGGAAGTCCCCGCTTTTCAAATCGAAAACGCTTTGTGCGGAGATTAACGATCCCGTAATAAGAGGCTTCATTCAAATACAGGTATACAAAAAAGGAGGCAGAACCGATGGATGCGGTACTGTTTGTAGGTCACGGAAGCCGTGACGCGGAAGGGAACAGCGAGGTCCGGGCGTTTGTAAGCCGGCTCGCCGAAACGATGGAGCAGGCCATTATCGAAACCTGTTTTCTGGAGCTTGAAAAACCGACCATTCCGCAAGGGATACAGACTTGCGTCAACCGAGGAGCCACACGGATTGCCGTGGTGCCGATCATTTTATTTTCCGCCGGTCATGCCAAAATTCATATTCCGGGTGCCATTGACGAAGCGAAAGAGCGTTACCCGGGCGTGCAGTTCATTTACGGACGGCCTATCGGCGTACATGAGGGTGTAGTGGACATCATGACGGCAAGATTGGGCGGGGCGGACCGGTTCCGTGAGGAAACGCCGGGGGATACCGCCGTGCTGGTTGTCGGACGCGGAAGCAGCGATCCCGATGCGAACAGCGAGCTGTTCAAAATTTCCCGCCTGCTCTGGGAAAAGCTTCAGATTCCCTGGGTGGAAACGGCATTTATCGGCGTAACGGCGCCGCTTCTGGAAAACGGCATCGAACGCTGCCTGAGATTGGGCGCGAAGAAAGTCATCGTGCTTCCGTATTTTCTTTTTACGGGGATTCTGATCAAACGGATGGAAGGCATGCTGCTTGACTTCTCCCTGCGCTATCCCGATTGTACGTTCGAGATGACCGATTATTTCGGCCTTGATCCGATTCTCGGCGGCATCCTCCGCGATCGCGCGGGCGAGGCGCTTCAGGACGAGGTAAAAATGAACTGCGATATGTGTTCCTTCCGTTTGGAAGCGATGAAACATATCGATCATCACCATCATCACGACCATGATCATGATCACCATCATGACCACCATCACCACCATGACCATGAGCACGATCACGGACATGAACACGAAAACGAACACGTTCAAGGACATGCGCACGATCATGACCACAGCCATGAGCAACATGCGCACAGTCATGAGCATGACCATAGCCATAATCACGACCATGAGCGGCAGGCGCATAACCACGAGCACAGTCATGCGCACGATCGCGAAGACGGCCACGCGGACGGCTGCCGTGCCGCAGGCGAGGCCGACGATGCCACAGGCGTCGAAGCGGCGCAGTCTGCGGCAGCGTCCCCTGCGGCGGGCCCTGTAGCCGCAGGCACGACCACCAGGGAGGGCGGACGATGATCCTCCTCCTGGCCGGGACGAGCGACGCCCGCGAGCTCGGGGTGCTGCTGGCGCAGGCCGGGCACCGCGTGCTGGCGACGGTCGTCACCGACAGCGCCGCCAAGAGCCTGACCGACGCCGGCCTCGCCGCCGCCGTCGGACGCCTCGACGCCGAAGCCCTGGCGGCGCTCATCCGGCGCGAAGAGGTCTCGCTCGTCGTAGACGCGAGCCATCCCTTCGCCGAGGAAGCTTCGCGCAACGCCATGGCGGCGTCGAAAGCGGCGGCTGTGCCGTACGTCCGCTACGAACGTGAAGGGTCGGACCTGTTGGTCCGGCCCGGCATCGTGTTTGCGGACGATTACGCGCACGCCGCCGAGCTGGCGGCCGTGCGCGGCGGCGTTGTCATGCTGACGACGGGCAGCAAGACGCTGCATATTTTCGCCCGGCGTCTTGGCGGGCTGCCGGACGTGAGGCTCGTCGCCCGCATGCTCCCGCGTCTCGACAATATGGAGAAGTGCGAGGAGCTGGGGATCGAGCAGCGCAATATCGTGGCGATGCAGGGGCCTTTTTCCAAGGAGCTTAACAAAGCGCTTTATGCGCATTACGGCGTGACGCTGATGATTACCAAAGAAAGCGGAAAAGTCGGCGCGGTGGACGAGAAGCTCGAAGCGGCTCTGGAGATGGGGATCGAGACGATCGTGATCGGCCGTCCGGGCCTGGAATACGGCATTCATTTTTCCGATTATGAGGGCGTGCTGAAAGCGGCCGCCGATCTTTTGCAGGAGGTATCTACCTAATGGACTTTCGTACCGAATTTAAACCGCTGACGGTTCAGCCGCAGGAAATAGAAGCGAAAAGTTTTGAAATGATTACGGAGGAGCTGGGTTCTCACGACTTTACCGAGGAGCAGTACCCGGTTGTCCAGCGGGTCATTCACGCATCGGCCGATTTCGAGCTGGGCCGCAGCCTTGTTTTTCATCCCCGTGCCATAGAAGCCGGGATTGAAGCGATCCGCGCGGGACGCACGGTCGTGGCGGACGTTCAGATGGTGCAGGTGGGGATCAGCAAACCCCGCATCGAGAAATTCGGCGGCAAAGTCAACGTCTACATATCCGACCCCGATGTGATGGAAGAGGCCAAAAGGCTGAACACGACGCGCGCGATTATTTCGGTCCGCAAGGCGATCCGTGAAGCGGAAGGCGGGATTTTCGCCATCGGGAATGCTCCTACGGCTTTGCTTGAGCTGATCCGTCTGGTCAAGGAAGGCGAAGCGCGTCCGGGGCTTATCGTAGGCGTTCCGGTCGGTTTCGTATCCGCAGCGGAATCCAAAGAAGAGCTGCTTCAGCTCGACGTGCCGTTCATTACGAATATCGGCCGCAAAGGAGGCAGCCCGGTCGCGGTGGCGGCAGTCAATGCGCTGTCTCTGATGGCAGAGAAGCGGGGGTAAGCTTACGCCTATGGAAGAGCAGGCAGCCAAACCGCTCCGCCACGGCTACACGACAGGCTCCTGTGCCGCGGCTACGGCCAAGGCGGCTCTGACCGCGCTGATCGAGCAGGAGCTGCAAAGCGAAGCGACGATCCGGCTGCCAATCGGGGAGGTCGTCACGTTTACGATGACGGCCTGTTCGGTTGGAGAGGAATCGGCTTCGGCCGAGACGATCAAAGACGGGGGCGACGACCCCGATGCGACTCACGGCGCCCGGATTATTACCGAGGTAAAGTGGCTGCCGGAACCGGGGATCGTCATTGACGGCGGAATCGGAGTAGGCCGGGTCACGAAACCGGGTCTGCCCGTTCCGGTAGGCGAGGCGGCGATCAACCCCGTTCCCCGCAAAATGATCCGGGAAGCGGTAGAAGACGTCCTGAACGTTTACGGTTCCGACCGCGGCGTTCAAGTAGTCGTTTCCGTTCCGGACGGGGAAGAAATCGCGAAGAAAACATTGAACGGCCGTCTGGGGATCATCGGCGGCATTTCTATTCTGGGAACGCGGGGAACCGTCGTCCCTTTTTCCACGTCGGCCTACAAAGCAAGCGTGGCCCAGGCGATCCGGGTCGCCGTACGCTGCGGCTGCGAGCACATCGTGCTTTCGACCGGAGGGCGCTCGGAGAAGTTCGGCATCGACCTGTATCCGGGGCTGCCGGAAGAAGCTTTTGTCGAGATGGGAGACTTCGTCGGCTTCGCCTTGAAACAGTGCCGCGGCCAAGGCGTGAAGAGGATTACGCTCGTCGGCATGATGGGCAAGTTCTCCAAGCTGGCTCAGGGCGTCATGATGGTTCATTCGAAAAGCGCCCCGGTGGATTTCGGGTTTCTGGCCGAGCTGGCCGAAGCGGCCGGCGCGGATGCGGAGCTCATCGACGAGGTGCTCTCGGCCAACACGGCCTCCCAGGTAGGGGACCGGATGCAGGAGCTGGGCCTGACGGCTTTTTTCGAGGAAATGAGCAGCCGCTGCTGCCGGGAAGGCTTGAAGGAAATGGGGCTGGAGCAGGCGGCGCGGGAGAAGGACGAGAGTGTCACGATTGAAACGTTCCTGATCTCCATGAAAGCCCAGCTTCTGGGTCAGGCTGTTTTATACGGAAAGGGGAAAGACAAGTGAACAAACCTATTAAAGTGATCGGGATAGGGGACAACGGGGCGGACAGCCTGCTCCCGGCGTACCGGCAGTGGATCGAAGAAAGCGAGGTGCTGGTCGGAGGGGAGCGGCATCTGGCTTTTTTTCCGGATTACCGGGGGGAAAAGCGGGTGCTGAAAGGTGGCCTGTCGGCATGGATGGATCAGCTTGCGGCAGAGGAGCGGACGGTTGTCGTATTGGCATCGGGCGATCCCCTGTTCTACGGCGTCGGCTCCCTGCTCGCTCGTAAGCTCCAGGTGGAGCTGTATCCGTACCTGAGCTCGCTCCAGCTTGCTTTCGCCCGGATGGGGGAGAGCTGGCAGGACGCGCACGTCGTGTCCCTGCACGGCCGCAGCATCAAGGGCCTTGCCCAGCGAATCGACGGCAGGCCGAAGGTAGCGCTGCTGACGGACGAGCATAATACGCCGGCCGCTATAGCCGCTTATCTGCTCGAGTACGGGATGACCGAATACCGCGCTTTCGTAGCCGAGAATGCCGGGGGCGCCGCCGAGCGCACGGGCTGGTACGAGCTGGAGCAGCTTGCACGGACGGAGTGCGCTCCGCTTAACCTGGTGGTGCTGAAGCGTACGGGACCTTCACCGGTTTGGCCGCTCGGCATTCCCGATGAGCAGTTCGCCCAGCGCAAGCCGGACAAAGGGCTTATCACTAAACGCGAGGTACGCGTGCTTAGTCTTGCCCAGCTTGCTCTCCGGCCGGACAGCGTGGTGTGGGACATCGGCACCTGTACCGGCTCCGTTGCCATCGAAGCGGGAAGAATTGCCCGCGAGGGAGCGGTTTTTGCCATAGAAAAAAACGAAGGAGACCTCGCCAACTGCCATGAAAATGCCCGGCGTTTCCGGGTCGATCTGACGGCCGTGCACGGAAAGGCGCCTGAAGGATTGGAGACGTTCTCCGATCCCGATGCGATTTTTATCGGCGGTACCGGCGGAGAGATGAGGGAGCTCCTGCGCATTTGCGCTTCGCGGCTGAAGAAAGGGGGCCGCATTGTGCTCAATGCCGTCACCATCGAGAATTTAAGCGACGCGATGCGCGCTTTTGCCGAAGAAGGGATGCGGACGGACATCCAGCTTCTCCAGATTTCGCGGAGCAAGCCCATTTTGCAGCTGACGCGTTTTGACGCGCTGAATCCGGTCTATATCTTGACTGCCGTGCACCCTCCCGAAGAGAACACGGATACATCCGACATACCTGTAGAAAAAGGAGACGCAGCCACATGAGCGAATATGCAGCAAGCGATACCCGTGCGACGGGTGCAAGGCAACCCGCGGATCACGCGGAATCGAGCGCAACGGGGACCCTGTACGGGCTTGGAGTCGGTCCCGGGGATCCGGAACTTTTGACCGTTAAAGCGTTCCGCATTCTCAAGCAGTCCCCGGTAATCGCGTACCCCCGCAAAAAAAGCGGTGCCCAGAGCTACGCGCTGACGATTGCCGAGACTTACGTCGATACGACGGCGAAGGAAATGCTGGGGCTGACTTTTCCGATGACGAAAGACCGGGAAGCCCTTGAAAAAAGCTGGAACAAGACGGTGGATGCCGTATGGGAACATCTGGCCGAGGGCCGGGATGTCGCGTTTCTTACGGAGGGCGATCCCATGCTTTACAGCACGTTTATCCATATGATGCGCTTTCTCAAGCAGCGCCATCCCGAAGCGAAAACCGTATCGGTCCCGGGAATTTCTTCCGTCAACGCCTCCGCATCCCGGCTCGGCATACCGCTGGCCGACGGAGACGAGCGGATCGCCATCGTTCCGGCAACGGACGATTACAAGGCGGTCCGGGAAGCGATCGAAGAGCACGACTGCGTCGTGTTTATCAAGGTGGCGAAAGTGATCGATCTTATGCTGCAGGTGCTCGGGGACCTTGGTCTTACGGACAAAGCGGCCGTGCTCACGAAAGTGACGTCCGCCGAAGAATCCGTCTGGCTGGATGTGCGGGAACTCCAGGGCAGGCAGCTTGAATATCTGACTCTGATGGTGGTGAGAAAATGAGCCGTGTGGTTATTATCGGCGCGGGGCCCGGAGACCCCGATCTAATCACGGTAAAAGGACTTCGCCTGTTACAGGAGGCCGATGTCGTCCTGTATACGGACTCACTTGTTAACGACGACCTGATCGCCCGGGCCAAGCCCGAGGCTGAGGTGCTCAAAAGCGCGGGCATGGAGCTGGACGAAATGGTCGCCCTTATGATCGCGCGGGTACGGGAAGGAAAGCTGGTCGCGCGTGTACATACGGGCGATCCGGCTGTATACGGTGCGATTATGGAGCAGATGACCCTGCTCAAAAAAGCGGACGTTCCCGTAGAAATTGTTCCGGGCGTAAGCTCGGTATTCGGCGCCGCCGCCGCGCTTCAAGCGGAACTTACGATCCCGGACCTCACCCAGACGCTTATTCTGACGCGGGCAGAGGGCAGAACGCCAGTGCCGGAAGCCGAACAGCTCCGTGACCTGGCCAAGCATCACTGCACCCTGGCTTTGTATTTAAGCGCAACTCTGGTCAAAAAGGTCGTCGGAGACCTGCTAGAGGCGGGCTGGAGCAAGGATACGCCGGTAGCCGTCGTTCAGAAAGCAACCTGGCCCGATGAGCTGATTGTCCGTACGACGGTGGAGAATCTGGAAGCGGATATGCGGAGCAACGGCATCCGCTCCCATGCCATGATTTTGGCGGGCTGGGCGCTGGACCCTCATATCCACGATAAGGAATACCGCTCCAAGCTGTATGACAAATCGTTTACCCACCGCTACCGCCGCGGGGTGAAGCCATGATTTCGCTCCAGGAAGGAATCGTCCCGGAAATCGGGGTACGGTCCGATTACGCGGTTGTCGCCATCACGAAGCACGGGGTGGAGCTTGCCCGCAACTTGCTCCGGTCTTTCGGCGGCGTGGATGTTTATTACATGAGCAAGTTCGCGCGCGGAGATGAGGACGCTGTCTCTGCCGGGGGCGTGGAGCGTGTATCTTCCTCCGGTGCAGACGGGGGCGGGTCCGCGGGTTCCGGCGAGGCTGGAGCGGAAGCGTCGGTCCGGGCGGAAGCCGCAAATGCGGCAGTATCCGCGGCTGGCACCGCATCCGCCGATACAGCCGCATCCGGGACAGTGCCGGGCGGCAGAGCCGCAGCCAGTGAAACGGCGGCTTCATCGGATGCCGTGAACTCGGGGGCTTTCTCGGGCGGCCAAGCCGTTTCGGTGACAGCCTCCGCAGCTCGTACCGTGCCAGGCGCCCCGGCCTCGGTCGGAGCGGCCGCAGCCAGCACAGCAAGCAGCCCTTACGCGGGCATCCAACTGTTCGAAGGCAGCGTCAGGATGTTATTTCCCGCGTTATTTCCCGCATACAAAGGGATTATCTGCATCATCTCGCTCGGAGCCGTCGTTCGCATGATTGCGCCGCTGCTGCAGGACAAGAAAAAAGACCCGGGCATCGTCGTCATCGACGATAAAGGGGAGCACGTCATCAGCGTGCTGTCCGGACATTTGGGCGGCGCGAACGAGCTGGCCCGTGAAGTCGCCGCCGCGATGGGGGCCCGTGCGGTCATCACGACGGCTTCCGATGTCCAGAAAACCATCGCCGTCGACTTGTTCGGCCGCCGGTTCGGCTGGGAGTGGGAGTCCGCCGACAAACTGACTCCGGTCAGCGCTTCGGTAGTCAACGAAGAGCAGGTCGCCGTCGTCATCGAATCCGGGGAGCCGGGCTGGTGGACTCTGGATACTCCCGTTCCGCCCAACATCCGCAGCTACGGCAGTGTGGAAGAGGCGCTGGAAGCGGGCCCGCATGCGGCGCTCGTCGTCACGCACAGGCTGCTTTCACCGGCGGAGCAGGCGATTCTGAGCAATGGCGTCCTTTACCGGCCGAAGGTGATCGTGCTCGGTATCGGCTGCAACCGGGGAACCCCCGCGGAAGAGATCGAGGAAGTGATCACTTCCACGCTGGACGACCTGGACTTTTCGATCCGCAGCGTGAAGACGGTGTGCACCATCAACCTGAAGGCGGATGAGGAAGGGCTTCTGGCCGTCTGCGGCAAGTACGGCTGGCCGCTTGTCACTTATACGCCGGAGGAGCTGAACGAAATGCCGATGGATCGGCCGTCTCCTACCGTGTTCAAATATACGGGCGCTTACGGGGTCAGCGAGCCTGCCGTCAAAAGATATATCGGCGGCTCCGCCCCCCTGGCCCTTGTAAAGAAAAAATCGGGTAACGTCACGATTTCAGTCGGTATTCAGACATTCGCCGAGGAGCGTCCGCAGTAAATATCGGCACATGGAAAGAGAGGGACAGAGATGGCTGCTGAGCAGGAAAAAGAACCGGGAATTCTTTCCGGAACGGCAGAAGCGTCTGCCGCAGAGTTTGTCCCCGATGCGGACAGTCTGATCGTTAGTCGAGCCAAGCGCCTCCTTATCGCTGGAACGGGCAGCGGTGTAGGCAAAACGACGGTCACGATCGGCATTATGGCCGCTTTGAAAGCAAGAGGCTTGTCCGTACAAGGTTTCAAGTGCGGTCCGGACTATATCGATCCGACCTATCACACCGCGGTTACGGGGCGTTTGTCCCGCAATCTGGACAGCTGGATGCTTCCGGCGGACACCGTACGCGAGATCTACTGCCGGGCCTCCCGGGACGCCGACATCGCCGTCATCGAAGGCGTAATGGGTTTTTATGACGGCAAAAACCCGAAAACGAACGAAGGCAGCTCGGCCGAAATCAGCCTGCTGCTTCATTGCCCGGTCATTCTGGTCGTGAACTGCAAAAGCATGGCGCGCAGCGCGGCCGCGATCGTGAAAGGGTTCCAGCTTCTGGACCCGCGCGTCAGGATCGCCGGGGTTTTCGCCAATCTGGTCGGCAGCGAGGGGCATTACCGGATCGTACGGGACGCTATCGAGCAGGAGTGCGGGGTTCCGGTAATCGGCTATATGCTGCGGGACGAGAGTCTGGCGATGCCGGAGCGTCATCTGGGGCTGGTCCCGTCCATCGGCCGGGGCGAGCTGTCGCCTTTCTTCTCGCAGCTGGCGGAACGCATTTCCGCCCACACCGATTTGGAGCGGCTGCTGCAGGCTGCCGATACGGAGCCGCTGGAGGCGGCTGCCCGGATTTTCCGGCCCCGGGAGGCGGATGGAGGCGGCGCGGCAGCGAAGGCGTCAGGAAGCCCGCTGGGACGTGGAAACGCGGATGCGGCTCCCGAGGGGGCCAGGCCGCCGGAACCACGGGTACGTATCGCCGTCGCCAAGGACGCGGCTTTCCATTTCTACTACCCGGAGAATCTGGAGCTGCTTCAAGCTTACGGGGCGGAGCTCGTTTATTTTTCCCCGCTTGCCGGTGAGGAGCTGCCCGATGGGGTTGACGGTCTTTACCTTGGAGGAGGATTCCCGGAGGAATTTGCGGAGCGCTTGGCGGGGCTTCAGGAGATGAAGCATTCCATTGCCGAGGGCATCGGGGCGGGGCTGCCGACCTTGGCAGAGTGCGGCGGGTATATGTTCCTGACGGACGCGATCGTGGATACTACCGGCAGGCAGTATCCGATGCTCGGTCTCGTTCCGGGCACCGTGACCATGCAGACCAAGCTTGCGGCACTCGGCTACAGGGAAGCGACGGGGACCGAAGGGAATTTCCTGCTCGGTCCGGACGATACGGCGAGAGGGCACGAATTCCATTATTCCGTATTCGAGCCCGCGGCGTCCACGACGCTCCCGCCCGCTTATAAAACGAAAGGAATGCGCGGATCGAAGGAAGAGGGGGCGCTTAGCGGCAGCCTCGTATCGGGGTATACCCATCTTCATTTCGCTTCCAATCCGGACATGCCGCGCAGATGGATAGAGAAGTGCCTTCTTTTCCGCAACATGCGGGACAGCCTTGATTAACGGGCCTAACCGATATTCCGGATAATCCTCGTGCCTTGTTCAAAATGAGACGTTTGCAGGTGAAAGAATCCGGAATGATCCAAAGGAAGGAATTAATAACGTTCCAGAGCAATGAGAAACTCATAACTTTTTTGGAGGTGCACCATACATGACTACAGCCGCAGCATCCATTCTGGACCTGCTGAACAGAAGGCGGGCCGTGCGCGGGTATACCGGACAGCCCGTTGAGGAAGAAGCTATCCGGACACTTTTGAAAGCAGCCGTCAGCGCCCCCAATGACAGGCTCAGGGAGCCGTGGCATTTCTATGTCATCCAAGGAGAAGCCAAAGCGCGCTACGAGGGTGCTGCCGAAGCTTTTTTGACGGAAAGATTTCCGACCAAGCCGCATCTGGTGGAAGAGACGATGAAGGCCGTCAAGGGCGTTCCGCTCGTCATCGTGGTGACGTCCGACGTCATACCCGGCGACGAACCTTCCAGCCGCGACAACGAATATGCGGCCGCCTGCGCGATTTACGGCATGTGGCTCACGGCCGAAGAATTGGGTCTGGGCCTTGTTTGGCGGACCCGCGGAGTGGGGCTGGTCCATGACGGCCGTATGCACGAATTTATCGGTTCACCGGAGAACCGGAAGGTCGTCGGAACTCTTTTTATCGGCTATCCGGCAGAACCCGCGAAACCTACGGCAAGAACCCCGTATGAAGAGAAAACGACCTGGCTGTAGGTTCCCCCGCGTTGACTTTAAGAGCAAACGGGGTATAATAAAATAAAAATCAATGCAATCAACGCGAAGACGGGAACAAGTAAGCGGTATTCGTTCCGTACAGAGAGCCGGTGGGTGGTGTGAACCGGCGGAACATGCAGGCCGAATGGATCCCCGAGCTTAAAGTGGAACGGAAAGCGGACTAACGACGATGTCCTTGGAACCAGCAGCTTATTTAAGCCGCATGGACCTTTCCCAGTATACGGAAACGGCTTTTCTCCCCGTTATCGGAGACGAAGGTTTGTTCTTTTTGCGGTGCGTGGATTTCGAGTCCGGCCTGCAGCAGGCAAACGAATAAGGGTGGCACCGCGGTCTCTCGTCCCTTCGACGAGAGGCCTTTTTTGCGTTTATTTTCCAATCCAATTCAGATTCAAACAGGAGGTTTTGTCATGAAACGCGTACTCTCGGGCATTCAGCCAAGCGGTCAATTAACACTCGGCAACTATATCGGGGCCCTTCGCAACTTTGTTAAACTCCAGAACGAGCATCAATGCTATTTCATGATCGTGGATCTTCATGCCATCACGGTTCCTCAGGACCCGGCTGCATTGAAAGAACAGACGGAATCGGTAGCGGCGCTATATCTGGCCTGCGGAATCGACCCGTCCAAAGCCAGCGTGTTCCTGCAGTCCTCGGTCAAGGAGCATGCCGAGCTGGGATGGCTCCTGACTACGCTGACTTACATCGGCGAGCTGGAACGGATGACCCAGTTCAAAGACAAGTCGGCCGGTAAGGAATCTGTCGGTGCCGGTCTCTTCACCTACCCTTCGTTGATGGCGGCTGACATCCTGTTGTACAACGCCGGCCTCGTTCCGGTAGGCGAGGATCAGAAACAGCATCTGGAGCTTACGCGCGACCTTGCGGCCCGATTTAACCACCGCTACGGGGATACGTTCACGATTCCGGAGCCGTATATTCCGGAAGTGGGCGCGCGCATCATGTCGCTGGACGACGCCTCCAAAAAAATGAGCAAGAGCAATCCGAACCCCGGCAGCTTCATCGCCATGCTGGATGAGCCTTCCGTGATCCGCAAAAAGTTAAGCCGCGCCGTGACGGACTCGGGCCGCGAAGTGAAGTTCGATCCTAAGAACAAGCCGGAAGTCAGCAACCTCATGGGCATTTATTCCCAATGTGCCGATATGACGGTAGCCGAGGTAGAAGCGAGGTATGAAGGCCAAGGCTACGGCGCCTTCAAAAAGGATCTCGCCGAGGTCGTCGTCGGGGCGCTGGAGCCGATCCAGAACCGTTACCGCGAAATCCGCGAATCCGGGGAGCTTTACGATGTGCTCCGCAAGGGTGCTGACGAAGCGTCGGAGCAGGCGGGAGAAACGATTAAGCAGGTTAAAGAACGGATGGGCTTTGTTCTTCTGTAAAGCATCCGGTCCACGATCCAAGAACAAGCACGCATAAAAAAAGCGCCGCAGCGGCGCTTCGGGTTATTGTTTTCCCGAGGCTTCCCGCTTGCGGCGCATTTTTGCTTTTGTAGCGAAACCGAATCCCATAAAACCGATGGACAAGACGATGAACAGCACGACCAGCAACGGCTCCCTCAGGGCGATGGCGAAGCTGATGCCTGCCAGAAGTAGAGTGCCGATAACGGCAAAAAGTAGTGCGAGTCCGCGACTCATTGAAAATCCCCTGCTTTCAAAGTTTTTTTTGTTTGAGATGCGTATAGAATTTTTCAACCGTCACATACTATCTTTGCAAGCTTGCAAATACATCAAGAATCTTAACTGACCGAAAGGAGTCTGATCCCAATGGGAACTGGACAATCTCGCAGCAGCAACGTACTGGTAGTACCTCAAGCTAACCAAGCTTTGGAACAATTGAAATACGAAGTAGCTCAAGAACTCGGCATTCAAATTCCTCAAGATGGTTACTACGGTTACATGGCTACTCGTGACACTGGCGCGATCGGTGGACACATCACTCGTCGTCTAGTGCAAATCGCCGAGCAGCAGCTGGCAGGTCAAAGCCGCTAATTTGCGGAAACTGTAACACGCAGTCTTCATATGAGCCCGAGGGACTTGTCCCTCGGGCTTTGCTTTGTAATCCCCCGGCTGCAGACACGGCAAAACCGCGCCGTCATTGGCGCGGATTAACCGTTGTCCATAAGTTGTGCTCTATCCCACTCTAATAGCTGTCCACACGGAGCCGCTTCTGAAGACGGTCGTCGCTAAGCCAGCCGATATAGGAATCGAGCGGCTTGTAGCTATGATCCATGAGCAGCACGGCAACGAACGGATACTGCTTGCGGTGCCGGTACCTTACATCGCTCCATCTTACTTCATATCCCCAGGGCTTTTCAATCACCTGCGCGCACGCATGGCCCGAGAAATAAAGGAAAGCCTGGATGTCCTTGTGGCTTTTGGATGCTTCCGCCGCCGGATGGATATCGCATTTGACCTGATCGATCCACCGGAGGTTCCCTTTCCGCAGGTCCCCCAGCGTGTACAGGCCGTCTTCGCCCTGCTTGACCACATTCCACGCAGTTAAACTATAGGTGGGAATGGCCATATATTTATCCCCGGTTTTGTGCGTGGGATCCTGGACCGGCAGCTTCTTTTCCACGAGATAGTGGGCGAGAGTCCGCCATACGTAATAAAGAGCGATCAGCCCGTACAGCACCGGGAAAATCAATGTGGGTTCCGCGGCGTGAACGGCCCACAGAAATATCGCGACAAGGTGAGCGGTAAAAATGAACGGATCGAAAATGTGGATAATGTTCCACGATATCCATTTCTGGTTGAAAGGCCGGAAGGCCTGCGTTCCGTACGTGTTGAACAAATCGGTAAAGACATGAAACGCCACGGCGATCAATACCCACATCCCCAAATGCAGGACGGGCACACCCCGGAAAATAAGGGCGAGAATCCCTGTGATAAGCAGGGTCCAAAGCGCGACGAACGGCAGGGAATGCGAAATCCCGCGGTGATTGCGGATATAGACGGCATTGTTTTTGAACCTGAGCAGGGTATCGAAATCCGGAGCCTGCGAGCCCAATACGGTCCCGATGAAAACAGCGGTCATGACCGAAGGGTTGGAGGCTACGACCGGATCCACCATGGATAAGCCGGCGAGGCCGAAGCCGATGACTAAATGGGTTCCCGTATCCACTGGCTCTCCTCCTAAGCTGGAATTGTCTTTGACGGTATATTATAGTTTACCATGTTCAGTGTGAATTTAAATCAAGCGGAGGGGAAAAAATGAGTAAAGTTTTTGTTGAATACGCCATCCTGCCGGAAGCGCGCGAAGCTTATCTGTCCTTTATGCGGGAGAGGCTCCGGGAGAACGGACAACTCTCCTTATTGGAAGGAACTGACCAGCCCAACTTGTTCGTCGAGATATGGACTCCCGTTTCCCCTGACGAATATACGCGCATGCGGGAAGTCCGTCTCGGGAGCGGAGATCCAGTATGGGAGCGTATGCACCCGTGGATCAAAGGCGGCCGGGAAAAGCTGCACATCTGGCATTTCCGGTCTATAGGTCCGGATGAATAGAAAGGTGCTCCAACTACTTTTCATTAACCGTTAATGACCGGTTAGAACCTGAAAGGGCTTATGGCTTAATCAATCAAAATAAAGCTGCCGGGCAAAAGGAAAGCCCCGGCTGTCTGCCGGGGCTTCGTCCTGTGTCCGTTACCGGGGCTGAATCGGCGTGTTGAAATAGTTAAGCGGCTCGTCGAACGTCGCGTAATCCAGGTTCACCATCAGCAGCAGAAAGCGCATGCCCGTTTTGGGATCGCTAATAATGATGTGATCTCGCCCCGCCGCTTCGATAACGCCGCGGAAAATTTTCGCGTTCCATTCCTTGTTGTTCTCGTACGTCATGTAGAAGGTGCCGACTTTGCCCAGATTGAGCCGCAGAATGTTCTCGATGAACGATTCTTCCAGGGGGAGCTGGCTCGTTTGGCCTCCGCCCGGGACGCCGGTGCCGCCCGATCCCGCTCCCGGAGGAGGAAATTGACCCGGATAAGATGGATAGCCCGGGAATTGTGAACCGGGAAATTGGGTTCCGGGGAACTGGGACCCGGGGTAAGACGGATAGCCACCCTGCGAGGAGCCGGGATAAGACGGATAAGTCGTATAACCGGGAGTTGCCGTACCGTTCGATTTGCTGCCTGGGTTTGAACTGATCGTCATGGGAGTACACCCTCCTTGTAATGCCCATTAGGTTCGCTTCTGCGCCGGCTTTTGCCGGATGGGCGTTTATCCTTACTTAGCATATGGTCTAGGCGCTTGTCTCGTGACACAAAAATAACCTTGAGCCGGCACAAAGCCGTATTCAAGGTTATTCATTAGGGCTACTCCGCGGCGAGAACGAATTTGTATCCGACTCCCCACACGGTTTTGATGTATTTGGGATCTTTGGGATCGACTTCGATCTTCTTGCGCAAATTCGCGATATGTACATCAATGGCCCGTTCCGTTACGAACGAATCGATGCCCCTGATCCGGTTAAGCAGCTCTTCGCGGCTGAACACTTTCCCCTCGTGGAGCCAGAGCAGTTTAATAAGTTCAAACTCGGAGAAAGTTGTTTCCACAGGCGCATGGTTGACGTATAAACAGCGCTTGTCGGTATCCACATGGATGGATGGCGGAGCTTCCCGTGCCGCCGGAGCGGATTTGGCCTGTACGATTTGAGACCGTCTGAGAAGAGCCTGAATTCTGGCGGAAAGCTCCCGCATGCTGAAAGGTTTGCATAAATAATCGTCGGCGCCGATCAGCAGGGCTTTCACGCGGTCGGACACATCATTCTTCGCAGAAACCATGAGGATAGGCAAGGAAGATAGACTGCGGATATCGGCGCACAGCTTCATCCCGTCGGAATCGGGGAGCATGATATCGAGTACGATCAGATCCGGTTCGAATTCCTTGAATAGCCGGAGCCCCGATTGACCGTCCGAAGCGCGTTTTACCGTATACCCGTCTTCCACCAGGTAAATCGACATCATATCCCCAATGCTGTTATCGTCCTCAATGATCAGAATGCTCGACATTAAGGGGGACCCTCCTTGCATGAGGTTGATGAAAATTGTTAGGAAAATGTTTAGGAACCTAAATCTTTTCTAACTGCTTTCTTTAATTTTCCTAAAACGATTAATTTAACTATACTAAATCCGTTTTGTGTCGTCTAGGAAAGAATTCGTCGGGAACGCGGCGGGTCAGTCTGTCCGAATTCGACAATATGATGACAACTCATGCCATTACATTGTCAAACGTTGCCCTGCTTGATATGATGAGTGGGTACGAAAGACAGATGACTCGTTTTTGATGAATTTCTATGGAGGTTGAGATCCTTGGATAAACAATTAGGATACAAGGCTGCTCCCGATACGGTGCTTCACGCGGATCATCAAGCGGAAGTCGGATCGGCGGCGCAGGCTGATGTTCCTTCGGAGCCGGCTACCTGGAAAGATTATTTCGCCCTAACCAAGCCGGGGATTATATTTTCTAATCTGATTACCGCTTTCGGCGGATTCTGGATCGCATCGGCGGGAAACTTTACGATAGACTGGTTTTTCCTGATGATGTACACTCTGCTCGGCACGGCGCTTGTCATGGCTTCGGGAACGGTGCTTAACAATTACCTGGACCGCGACATGGACGCCAAAATGGAACGGACGAAGAAGCGGGCTACCGTAAGCGGCAAAATCAAGCCGTCCGTGGTGCTCGGCTACGGGATTATTCTCGGCATCGCAGGTATCGCCCTGTTGTTTGTCGCCGTGAACCCGTTAAGTTCTCTTCTCGGTTTAACCGGTCTTTTCCTGTATGTGTGGGTTTACACGGCTATTTTCAAACGTACTTCCGTATGGAGCACGTTCGCGGGAAGCTTCTCCGGAGCGGTTCCGCCGGTGATCGGTTACTGCGCCGTATCGGGCAAGCTCGATATGACCGCGCTGATCCTGTTCCTCATTATGTTCCTGTGGCAGCCGCCGCACTTCTGGGCGCTTGGAATCCGCAGGAAGGAAGAATACCGTGCAGCCGGATATCCGCTGCTGCCTGTCGTGAAAGGCAACTACATCACTAAAGTCAGCATGATGCGTTACATCGTCCTGCTTGTGCCGGTTTCCCAGCTTCTCTTCTTCTACAGCGGAGACGCTCACGTTGGACCGCTGTATTTCTTCGCGGCGACGATTATGGGTCTGATCTGGGCCTTTATGTGCTACAAAGGATTTAAGGCGAAGGATGACGACAAATGGGCCAAAGGCATGTTCATTTATTCCGTGAATTACCTGACGCTTCTGTTCTTGATCATGGTGGTCGATTCGACCATTATGAACTTATAAGATAGATTACCCAAACTTGAATCCAGATGAACAAGACATCCCATGGCGACATGGGATGTTTATTTAGAGGGGAGAATTGTATTTATGGCGGGTGGATTTTGGGCGAAAAACTGGTTTAAGGTAGGTATTACCGTCGTTCTGCTTGCGATCATCGCGTCGTTTGCCTACAAATTATACGGTCAGGAGCAAGCCAGTGCATATTTGAAGGATAAGCCGGTAGGCACCGCGGCGCCGTTTGAACTGACGGATACGGAGGGCAAGAAAGTTTCTTCTTCCGATTTCGACAACAAGGTTAAACTGGTGTATTTCTTTTTCGCAAGCTGTCCGGACGTATGTCCGATAACGACCAATTTTTTATCCAAAGTCCAGGATGAGATGAAAGTTCAGAAAGTATTTGCGGACAAAGCCGACATTGTATCGATCTCATTCGATCCGGCCAGAGACACGCCTGCGGCCCTCAAGGAGTATGCGACCCGCAACCGCGCCGATTTCACGGGATGGAAATTTCTGACCGGCACGGACGAACAGGCAATGGCACAGCTGGCCAAGAAGTACTCCATCGGAGTCACAAAGGACAACACGGGGAATTTCACGCATTCCAATGTCATCCTGCTGGTGGACAAAAAAGGCCAGATTCGTACGTATTACAATCCGGGCAGACCCGATCTCGATTACAAAACCATCGTCAAAGACATCAAGACGTTGAGCAAGGAATAGGCGGACCTATAAGGCAGGAGCCGGGGGATACAGAATGTATTCCTCGAGCCCTGCCTTTTCCAATTGCTGAATCAAGTATTCCTCCGGTGTGCCTTCCACGCCCGCGTATCCGCGTCTCGTGTAAATTTGCTCGCCGTCCGGGAAGAGATCCCGGAGGCGACCGCGAATTTTTTTGCCGGAAGAATCGTTGTCGGTAAACACATACACTTCACTCGTCCCGACTTTTTTCTTCAGCTGTTCCAGAGCTTCGGTGCCGGGAGTTCCGTATGTACAGTAAATATCGACTTCACTGCAGAGCAGACGCCGGAGCCTGCTGCGGTCGTTTTTTCCCTCTACGATAATAGCGATAGACATATTCCCGGTTCCTCCGTTCAAGCTCATTTCCGTTTGTCTGTTCAAGGTGCAGATAAGTGTCGATATTTATTATAATGGACAAAATTCCGGCTCACAAATAGTCCGATCGGCAAAGAATGAAGGGCATTTCCTGGGAAATGTCGAAACGGCAAAAAGACGGCTTGAACGCTCAAGCCGTCTTTCGCGTCCTTTTGCAGGCGCTATGCTATATGGCTAGATGAAGGTGCGCGAAATGATAACCAGCAAAATGAACAGAACGAGAATCGTTCCCGTCGAAGTCCAAACGCCGTATCCGCCGGTTGCTCCCATTCGTGTTCACTCCTTTGTTCGATGATCCCCTTACCCAGTAACGTATGTATGCCTAGCGAAAAGGAATTCCTGTGCTTCGCCCAATAATGGCGGGAAACGAAACGGACGGAATCAGACAGCCGCGGGCTTGTGCTTCAGAACCCGGAACGGAAGGAGAGTCAGAGCGGCCATGAGGATGACGAAGGCAATGAAGTAGGGCGAGATGGAGTCGCGGAGCTTGCCCGCCACCATCGGACCGATAAAAGCGCCGATGGAGTACGCGATGGAGAGAAGTGAGAACACTCTCCCGTAACGGTTGCTGCTTGTAATTCCGGCGAGCAGGGTCGCGAGCGACGGGAAAATAAGGCCTTTGGCCATCCCGATCATAAACAGGGTGACGGTTAAAGGAAGCGGCCAGTCCACCGCGAGACCGAAGAAAAGCACCGCCAGGGCAAGAGCTCCGGAAACGGTCCGGTGGGCGGGCGGTATCCGGTTCAGGAACAGCATACTGAGTGTAACGAGAGCGCCGAGACTGATCAGAGAGAAGAATAGCCCGGAAGTAAGCAGCGAAGACTGCGCTGTTTTCATCAGGGGAAGCTCGAAGAACAAAATTCCCTGCGAACAGGAAATCGCCAGCGGAACGAAATAGAACATCCACGGGATTTTGTTCGCGTCTCCGCCGAGACCTCCGGAGTTGTCCGCCGCATGAACCTGTCCGGGCTTCAAGCCTGTACCCTGCGAACCGGCTTCCTGCGTGCCGGGTATATCGCCGCCGCTTCCCGGCTTGCGGGACAGGGCGGCGGATACGCTTTTCCCCGTGTGACCGGAACTCGTGTTTAGCGGGGGAAACGCGGCTTCCGGGCGCGTTTCTTTCAGCCACGGAATGGACAGCAGTCCCGTCACGATAAGCAGCCAGCCGAGCAGCGTGAAGGAGGCCGTGAAGCCGAACTGGGCGACAAGATAGGCCCCGGCGGCGGGAGAGACGACGGAAGCGAGCGTATGGATCAGTCCGTTTCCGGCCATAAGCTTGCTCTGGTGCACGCTGTCTTTGGCGATTTTGGCGAGCATCGACAAGCAGGCGGGAGACAGAAAGGCGAGAACGAAGCCGCTGATGGAACGGATCATCAGAAGCTGCCAGGGGTCCTTAACCTGCGATTGAAAGATAAGCACGATACCTGCTACAATCAGGCTGAACACGATGAAGAGCTTGCTTCCGTATTTATCAACCCCGTAGCCGGCAAGAAGATTGCCGGGGAGATGGGTGAGGGAATACATGCCCATAATCAGACCGATAAAAGAAGGCGCCGCGCCCAGGGACAGGGCGAAGGGTGTCAGGATGGGGTATTGGGCATGTAAGTCGAAGAATGCGACAAACATGAAGAAATAGAGCCATATTGCCGTTTTCATAGGTAGCACACCGCCTCGATATTTTTTGCTGGCGAAACAACTTCTCGGTTCCGTTCGTCTTCTCTAGATGTACGCCCCTTGTCCCGTACTTATGCTACCGTTAGCGTTTAGGCACGTAATAGGAAAGGAAGAAGGTGGCCGTATGGACCGGTTCATCGTTGCTTTACTGGCTGCGCTCGGCGCTTTAGCCGTTATCCGGTTTCTGGGAACGAGGCGGAGCGTACGGCAGGAAACCGACCGCGAAGAACAGATTCGGCAGGAATTGAAGGAGCTTCGCAGAAAACGGGAAGAGGAATAAAGACTTTCCGCGGTCGGAGCCGGTATTTTATTTTACAAAGGGGGATATACAAGGAAATGGATGCCTGGATAGCGTTTTTTCAGGAGCGCTGGCTGCTGATTCTCGTGGCTGTCATCGTTCTGCTCGTCGTCGTCAGTCTCGTCAAAACGGTGGTCAAGTGGCTGCTGGTTATCGCCATTGTGGGGGCGCTGGTGGTTTACGGAGCCAACTATAAGGAAACGCTGCAAAGTATCGGTAACGCCGCATTAACCGAGCTCAGCAGCCAAGCGGTCAAAGCCGTGCAGAACGAAGCCAAGGATGCCACCTACACCGCCAACCCGGACGGTACTTATACAGCGGCGACCAAAAATGTTAAAATTGTAGGAACACCCGGTTCGTCCGAGGTGTCCGTCACGTTTATGAACCAGACTTTTAAGGTTAAAGCAGAAGAAGCGGTCCGCGCATTCGTCGAGCAGGCGAAGAAGAACGCCGGCCAATAATACAAAACGAAGTTATCTGTGCAAAAGGAGGCCCGCATGCCTATGTTTACCTCGTTGTTTTCCGGGGACACGACGATCAATTTCATCTCGGTTGTACTTATCCTCATCGTGATCGTTTCAGCCATTCAAGGCATCATACGCGGAGCCTCCGGTTCTGCCAAGCATCTGCTGCGGATGGTCTGCGAAGTGCTGATCACGATAGTGACCATCTATCTGGCCTGGCAGACGGCGACCCTGATTTCGGACCCCGTCCGCAATTGGCTGAGCAGCCTGGCCATTCAAATACCGGCCCAGGAAATGCCGGTCTGGAAGCAGACGTATTACACGGCCGTTACGGCTATCCGCGATTTCGAGCTGTTCCGCTTCGGCGTGCTGTTCCTGCTGGCTTATCTGATCATCCGTCAGGCTCTGTACTGGTTCGTCGATCCCGTCCTGCTCAGATGGGCGCAAAGCCGCTGGGACCGGGAGGACAGCCCTTCCGTCATCAGTGCGGCGACAGGCGCTCTGATCGGGTCCGTAACGGGCGTTTGGAGGGCCTTGCTCGTCGTAGCCGTCCTGTTTGTTTTTGTGACGCTGTTCCCGCAGGCGAAGCCGACAGGGTACATCCAGGCTTCGTCCCTGTACCAGAAAGGCGCGCAGGAAGTTATCCAGCCGTTTACGGGCGATTTTCTGCAGAACCAGGTGCCTGTCTTCACCCGGGCCGTGGAACAGGAATTCAGCCAGATTCTGCAGCGTAAATACGAGGTTCTGGATGCGAACATTCCGAACAATATTTCCGCGGCCGCCCAGGAAGTCACGAAGGCGGGCAAGACCGACGAAGAGAAAGCGGAGCTGCTCTACAAATGGGTCGGCAGCCGGGTCGAATACGACTGGAACAAAGTCGAGCTATACGAGCAGCAGCGTATCTGGAAGGAACAGACGCCGGAGGATACGTTTGCGACGCGCAAAGGGGTATGTATCGACTATTCCCGGCTCTACGCCGTTATGGCCCGTTCCGTCGGTCTCGATGTGAAAGTAGTGACCGGCCTCGGGTATGACGGACGCGGCGGATACGGTCCGCATGCCTGGAACGAGGTGTATCTGGCGAATTCCAAGGAATGGATTCCGCTCGATTCCACCTGGTTTTCCAGCGGAGGCGACTGGTTTAACCCGTCCAACTTCAATCAGACGCATATCCGTGAAGCTTAAAGGACCGCTCCCTTACCGGGGGCGGTTTTCTTTTGCAAGAATCGTAAAGGAAGAGGCTTTTCCATTCTCTTACATTTTTCTCCCGGTACCCGTCTATGGTAAACTGATAGGTAGAGCTATGAAAGAAAAGGTGACAAGGAAGGAAGCAAGATGCACAACGAAGATTTAGAAAAACCGGATTCCTCTAAACGTTTCTCAGTTCGCATTAATTTGTTCTTTTTCATGACGTTTATTTTGTTTTCCGTTCTGATCGTCCGCCTGGCTATCCTCCAGTTTGTCGAAGGAGACAGGCTCGCGGAAGAGGAGAACTCGGCCACCAACCGGGAAACTCCCATCCCTCCGATCCGGGGCAATATTTACGATTCCAACAGCTACCCCATCGCCTATACGATTCCCGTTCAGTCGGTCTTTTTCCGGATTGAATCGGGGCAGAACAATAAGGACGAGGTGGTCGGTCTCGCCCGCAAGCTTGCGGAAGTTTTCCAGCAGTACGGGTCCAAGACCGCCAAACCTTTAACGCCCGAGGAAATCGTCGAGCTGATGGACGTAGGCTACGATATCAACCAGCAGCAGACGAAGGCGCCGAGCTATTACTCCATTCCGAGAAGGATCAAAGCCGATCTTACGAAGGAAGAGGTCTCCTACTTGCTGGAGCACCGGGATGAATTCAAATGGATCGAAGTGATGGAAGAGAGCATACGGACCTACGACCAAGATAAAATCGCGGTTCAGCTGACCGGATACATGCGGCAGTTTTCGACTGCGCGGGAATCCAAATACGGGCTCAGTTTTTATAAAAACAAAGAAAACACGGCCGAGTATCTCGATACGGAAGACGTCGGCTATGACGGGCTTGAGCTGATGTATCAGGAAGAGCTGCGCGGCAAGAACGGTTATAAGAAATATCCCGTGAACTCCTCGCAGAAAATTATCGGGCCCGTGTCCATCACGAAGCCGGAAAAAGGCAACAACCTGTACCTGACAATTCACAAGGATATCCAGAACCGCACGGAACAGAAAATTATGGATCATCTGGCTTACCTGCGTCAGCCGAAATCCAGCTCCTACGGCTATTCGCCGAATGCCCGTTCGGGTTACGCCGTCGCCATGGAAGTCGATACGGGACGTGTCGTCGCCATGGCCAGCATGCCGGATTACGACCCCAATCTTTGGACCGGCGGGATTAAGACGACGGAATACAAAAAAATCCAGCCGTTCGTCAACAACGGGACGATTACGACGGCCTATCCGGATTATCCGGAAAACGAGCTGAAAAAGCATGCCAATTCCATCGTGTACATGGGTTCGACGATTAAACCGCTGACCGTGCTTGTCGGGCTCAAAGAAGGCTTTTTCGGCGTGAACGATTATTATAACGACAGGGGCTCTTATTCGTTCGGTAAAAAGGGGTCGCAGAGCACGATCTGGAACTCCGGCCGCAAAGCGTTCGGTCCGATCAATGCCGCCGATGCGCTCAAGCATTCCTCCAATACGTTTATGTCCGCATTGATCGGGGAACGGCTTTATTTCGACCGGGAAGACGGGTTGAAGGTGTGGGACGATTACTTGAAGCGGTTCGGCCTCGTCGTGTCTACGGAAAGCGGCCTTCCGAACGAGTATGCGGGTTCCAACGAATCGCTCGCCAACGCGAAGCTTGACAGCAGACAGTCCGCTCTCGTTTACGCTTCCTGGGGACAGAACGAGAAGTCGACCACACTGCAGCTCGCCCAGCACACCGCCATGCTCGCCAGCCGGGGCAAACGGATGAAGCCGCTTTTCGTGGACCGCATTACGACGTACGAAGGCGAGACCATCAAGAAATTCGATCCGGTTGTGCTTAGCGAGGAAAATTCGTTCAAGCCCCAGTACTGGGATACGATTTTCAAAGGCATGAAGGAAGTCAGCAAGCAGGGCTTCGACGGCGTCAACTACACCGTAGCCGCCAAAACGGGTACGTCCACGCAGCAGATCGGCTCCAAAGAGGTGGACAACGCCGTATTTATCGCGTTCGCTCCGGCCGATAAGCCGAAGCTTGCCGTTGCGGTCGTCGTTCCCGAAGGGGGCTACGGCTCATACGGCGCCGCTCCGATCGCGAGGGAAATGTTCGACGCGTACGACGAATATATCGGTCTGAACGGCACCCCGCGCGGACCGGCTAACGGCAAGACGGACGGCACAGGCAAGAACTAGGCAGTGCCGGGCCGGCAAGCAAACCGGCAGTAATACGGCAGTAATACGGCCGACCAAACAGCATCGCCAAACCGGGCACCTGCTCATGTTTGTCACTTCCAACCGGAAGAGACATAGACTGAGAGCAGGGAACCCGGTTTTTTGTTACCTTAAAAGTTGCCTAATGCCAACAATTATGTGCGAAGGAAAAGGGGCGGTGGACATGAAAAAACGGAGGCTGGCTTCATCTGTTAAACGCCTTATGTGGGTTATTGCTTTTTTGTAAACGAGGGCTGCCCGCGGTCCCCGGAAAAAGTCGGAAACGCTTCTGTTACGAGGGAAATGAAGTGTCTCCGGCACGCTCCAAAAGCCGCGGTTAAAGGGGGCCGCGAGTTTTCATTTTCAGAAAGGCGACCGGGTGTGCTATACTAGTTTATCGAATAACAACAAGACTAGTTGTAGCTTTAGTGGAGGTGTGAATCACTCGTGTGTGGTATCACCGGTGTTATGTATTTTGAAGATAGAGAGCCATCCGTATCCATGCTTCGGCAGATGACGGACGTGATTCATCACCGCGGCCCGAACGACTCGGGCTTCTGGACAGAGAATCGTATCGGGCTCGGGTTCCGCCGACTGTCGATTATCGATATTGCGGAGGGCCATCAGCCGCTTTGCAACGAAGACGAATCCGTTTGGATCATTTTTAACGGGGAAATTTACAATTATAAATCTTTGCGGAGCATGCTGCAGGACCGCGGCCATGTTTTCCGGACGAACAGCGATACCGAAGTCATCGTCCACTTGTACGAAGAATTCGGTGAAGAATGCGTGAAGCATCTTCGTGGTATGTTCGGTTTTGCCATCTGGGACCGCCGCAAGAAGCAGCTTTTCGCCGCCCGTGATCATTTCGGCATCAAACCTTTTTATTATCAGTACAACGACCGGCAGCTGCTGTTCGGTTCCGAAATCAAAAGCCTTGTCGCATCGGGAAGCGTAAGTCCGTCCATCCGGACCGAGAGCCTGATGAACTACTTGACGTTCCAGTACGTCCCTGAACCGAACACGATGTTCGAAGGGATTCAGAAGCTGCCGCCGGCGCATTACATAAAAGCGTCCTTCGACGGCGAAATGTCAATTCACCGCTACTGGGATCCGATGTTCGATCCGGTGGAACGCCCCTTTGGGGAATATGTGGAGCAAATCCGCGAAACGCTCAAAGATTCCGTCGTCCATCACATGGTGAGCGACGTGGAGCGGGGCTGCTTCCTGTCCAGCGGAATCGACTCGACCGCGATTGCGGCTCATATGCGCCAGATCGAGCCTATCCGGACGTTCTCCGTCGGTTTCGAAGGCCCGAACAACGAGACCCTGATCGCGGCTGAAACGGCCAAAGCGCTCGGTACGGAGCACTACTCCAAGATCATCACGCGCGAAGATTTCTTCAACACGCTGCCGAAAGCCGTTTGGCATCAGGACGAGCCTGTCGCCGATCCTTCGGCTATCGCGCTCTATCACGTGGCCCAGCTTGCCCGTGAGCACGTTACCGTGACGCTGTCGGGCGAAGGCGCGGACGAGCTGTTCGGCGGCTACCGGATCTACCGGGAACCTCTATCGCTGGCCCCGCTGGAGAGCCTGCCGCTTTCCGTACGCCGCATGCTGCACCGGCTGGTAAAAATGCTGCCTGCAGGCATGAAGGGCCGCAACTACCTGCTTCGCGGAACGACTCCGCTGGAGGAGCGCTTCCTCGGCAACGCGAAAATTTTTACCGAGGATATGAAGGCGGAAGTGCTGCGCGTGGACACCGAGATGTTCAAGCGTTATCAGAATCCGTTCC
Source organism: Paenibacillus sp. JT31N7 (assembly GCF_059692095.1). NCBI lineage: Bacteria > Bacillati > Bacillota > Bacilli > Caryophanales > Paenibacillaceae > Paenibacillus > Paenibacillus sp. JT31N7. The sequence continues at coordinate 2,125,716 of NZ_JCAUAT010000001.1, read as the reverse complement.
AGATTGCCGCCCAATACTATGACAAGACGAAGCATCAGGATCCCGTGACGCGGATGCAGTACATCGACATGAACCTGTGGATGCCGGGCGACATCCTGATGAAAGCGGACAAAATGACGATGGCCCATTCCCTGGAGCTGCGCGTTCCTCTTCTCGACAAGGAACTGTTCGAGGTTGCCCGCCGCATCCCGACGAAATACCGGATTGCCGAAGGAACCACGAAGCATATCTTCCGCAAGGCGATGGAAGGCATCGTGCCGGATTTCATCCTGAATCGTCCGAAGCTCGGATTCCCGGTTCCGCTGCGCGACTGGCTCAAAGGGCCGACGGGTTCCACGATGGTGGAGCAGATTAAAGCGAGCGGCATCGAGGACTATGTAAGGATCGACGCGGTCGAAAGAATGGCCAAGCTGCATCAGGACGGGCAAGGCGATTATGCACGCCGCCTGTGGACCATTTACATGTTCGCTCTCTGGCATGCGACCTACATGGAAGAAACCACGAAGAAAGCCGTAGCCGTGTTCTGACATAAAAAGTTCCGTTTAGCTCCAGATTCCCTTCCGGGAGTCTGGGGCAATACTTACGAGCGGCTTTTCTGCCGGAAAGCCTGGAGGAGGAAACATTTTGAGTCAATATAAGCTGGTAGCGCTGGATATGGACGGTACGCTGCTTAACGAAGAAAAGCAGGTCTCCCCTGCGAACCGGGAAGCGATTTACGCGGCTTTGGAAGCGGGAGTCACCGTTATTTTCTCGACCGGACGCGGCGTGCAAAGCGCTCTTCCTTATGCCGAAGAGCTTAAGCTGGAAACGCCGATTGTTTCCGTCAACGGAAGCGAAGTCTGGAAAGCTCCGCACGACCTTCTGAAACGTACGCTGCTTGATTTGGATCTTGTACAACGGATGTACGATCTGGCGATTGAGCACGATACCTGGTATTGGGCTTATTCGGTCGAGGGCATGTACAACCGGGAAAACTGGGCGGAGGACATCACTAAACCCCAGTGGCTCAAATTCGGCTTTTACACGGAAAATAAAGAAAGCCTGGAGATCATCCGCGGAGAGCTGGCCCGCTGGGGAGAGCTTGAAATCACGAACTCCCATCCGGACAATCTCGAGCTGAACCCCAAAGGAATCAGCAAAGCGAGCGGCATCGAGGAAGTCTGCAAGCTTCTTGGCATCGAGATGTCGCAGGTAATCGCCATGGGCGACAGCGAGAACGATATCGCGATGATCCGTGCGGCGGGTCTCGGCGTAGCGATGGGCAATGCCCAGGACGGCGTGAAGCGTATCGCCGACCTTGTTACGGTTACCAACGACGAGGACGGCGTCGCCAAAATCATTCAGGAATACGTGCTGGACCCGTTATCCGCCCACTAAGATTACGGGGGAGTTTTCGGGAAGAAAGGATGAGAAGACATGGCTATTTTGGGATGGATCCTCATTATTTTGCTGTTTGCCGTCGGGATGCTGGGTGCGATTTTTCCTATTCTTCCGGGCGCGCTCGCTATTTTCGGAGCTTTTTTCGTCTACGGGTTTTTCTTCAGCTTTGAACCTTTCGGTTTCTGGTTCTGGCTGATCCAATCGGCGGTCGTTATCGCCATCACCATCGCCGACTATCTCGTGAGTGCGTTCGGCGTCAAAAAATTCGGCGGTTCCAAGGCGTCCGTATGGGGAAGCACGATCGGGCTGCTCGTCGGCCCGTTCGTCATTCCGGCTTTCGGGCTTATCCTGGGACCTTTTATCGGCGCTGTGCTGGGCGAACTGATCCACGGCTCGAACCTTAAGCATTCCGCCCAGGTCGGGGTAGGATCGGTTCTCGGTTTCTTCTCCAGCGTTGTCGTCAAAGTCGTTCTTCAACTGCTGATGATCATTCTTTTCGTCATCTGGATTTAACCCGTTCAGGGTTACCCGTCAAAAAAAGGCGGACTGCGGAAGCGCGCGGAATACGCCTTATTTTCCCCATTGGAAAGGAAGACCGACATGATTAAAGTAACCGTGTGGAATGAAAACGTGCATGAGAAAACGAATGTCAAAGTAGCCGAAGTATACCCGGAAGGCATTCACGGAGCGATTGCGGCGGGGATTGCGGGAGACTCCTTCCAAATCCGCACAGCAACGCAGGATCAGCCCGAGCACGGGCTTACGCAGGAGGTTCTGGATGACACCGACGTTCTGATCTGGTGGGGACACAAAGCCCACGACGAAGTCGCCGATGAAATCGTGGATCGCGTTCACAAACGCGTATTGGACGGCATGGGGCTTGTAGTGCTGCACTCCGGTCATTTCTCGAAAATTTTCAAAAAGCTGATGGGCACTTCCTGCGATTTGAAATGGCGCGAAGCCGGGGAGAAAGAACGCCTGTGGGTCGTGGATCCTTCCCATCCGATCGCCGAAGGCATCGGGCAATATTTCGAGCTGGAGCAGGAAGAAATGTACGGGGAGCATTTTGATATTCCCGCACCGGACGAGCTGGTCTTCGTCAGCTGGTTCGAAGGCGGCGAGGTATTCCGCAGCGGCTGCACCTATCATCGCGGGCAGGGCAGGATTTTCTATTTCCGTCCGGGTCATGAAACGTATCCGACTTATTACAACGAGAACGTTCTGAAAGTCATTACAAACGGCGTGAAATGGGCGGCTCCGGTACATACGGCGAAGCCTGTTTACGGAAACGCGCAGCCTTTGGAGAAGCTTCAGGCGAAGTAAAGCGGCGTCAGCCGATCATGTCCGGAAAAGGATCTCCTTTTCCGGTCTTATTATGTATGGGGAGAAGGAACGACATTGTCTAAGGATTCGCTAGTCAAAGGCACTCTGATCTTGACGGTCGCGGCTTTGATTGCCCGCTTTCTCGGTGTATTTCAGCGTTTTCCGCTCGTTTATATGCTGGGCAACGAGGGAATGGCGAGTTATGCGATCGCTTTTAACCTCTACAGCAATCTGCTGGTTATCGCAACGGCGGGCATTCCGAGTGCCCTGAGCAAAATGATTTCCGAGCGGACCGCGCTCGGGCGGATGGATGAAGCGAACCGGATCTACAAAGCCGCGTTGATATTCGCGGTCGGAGCCGGGGTTGTCATGTGCTTGGTCTTGTTCCTTCTGGCTCCGCATTATGCGGAATCGTCCGGCGATCCTCATGCCACGCTGGCGACGCTGGCCATCGCTCCGGCCCTGCTGTTTTTCCCGCTGATCGCCATCATGCGCGGTTATTTCCAGGGCCGCCAGCGGATGATGCCCAACGGCATCTCGCAGGTTATCGAGCAGATCGTCCGTCTGATTACGGCGGTAGGGCTCGCTTATCTGCTGCTGGGCGTTTCATTGGACTGGGCCGTGGCGGGCGCGTCCTTCGGCGGTGTAACCGGCGGAATCGCTGCTTTGGCCGTCATGCTGTATTACGCGCTCAAGCTCCGTAAAGAAGACAGGGGGACACTGCCGGTTTCCGAACCCGTGTATGCGGAAAACGGTCAAAGCCGCCAGTCGGGAGGGAAACTCCGTTACGGGCAAATTTACGGTCAGCTTCTCAGGCTGTCTATTCCGATCGTTATTTTTTCGATTACCGTTACGCTGATTTATAACATTGACTCTTCCACCATTATTCCGCTTCTGCGGGATCAGATCGGCGAAGCCAAAGCCAAGGATATCGTCGGTATCCTCGGCGGGCAGGCCCAATCGCTTGCGGGGCTGCCGATCGTGCTGGCGATCGCGCTCAGCCAGTCGGTCGTTCCCATTATTTCGGGAGCCTACTCGCGACGGGATCTGGAACTGGTCCGCAACCAGTCCTCCCGCGTGATGCAGCTCGCTATCCTGTCCGGCCTGCCCATGGTTCTGGCGATCTGTACGGCGGCACGCCCGCTTTCGGGCATGTTCGACTATGGCGGTACTCCGACAGGCTACGAGTTCGGCCCTCCGATGATCGCGATGATGACCGCGGGAGCAATGTTCCAGATTATCATGCAGACGTCGGGCGCCATCCTGATGGGCATGGGCAAAATGCGCGCGCTCGTGTCCAGTGTCGTCTTCGGCATAGCCGTAAAGCTGCTCGGCAACCTGATTCTATCGCCGTGGCTCGGCATTTACGGCATTCTGGCTTCGACGATGCTATGCTTCATCGTCATGTCCGCCTTTAACCTGGCAGTGATGCGCAACGTGGTTTCCTTCCGCATCATGGCTCGGCGCCGCTGGACCGGTCTTGTCGTCACGACGGCTGTCGTCGTGGTGATCGGCGTGTTCGCGGAGCGGCTGCTCTTCGAGCATCTCCACTTGTTCCCGTGGAGAGTCGTGAACGCAACCGTCAACGCCGTCGTGATCGGCGCCTTGGCCTGCGTGCTCTATGTCATCCTTCTGTTTGTCACGAAAGTGGTCACGAAGGATGACATCAAGACCTTCCCCGCGCCGCTGCAGAAGCTTTATGCGAAGGCTGGCCGTGTACTCGGCCGCCGGGGATAAAGCTCCCGCGGAGCGACCGGCGCCGAGGCCCTCACGGCTTCGCCCGCCGGGCCTCCGGTCCACCGGACCAACCGATAAAACGCCCGATGTGCCTCTGCGTAAGCAGAGTGGACGCCGGGCGTTTTTTTATTCCCCTTTCAGCTGAGTCGACGCCAGGGCGGCCAGCTGAATTTTATGGAGGCCGAAGCAGCACTCGGCACTCATTTCGAACAAGGCGGGGACGTCGATGTCCCCGAAGTAGCCCGTCACGCTCCCGGCATACTCGGGAAACCAGTCCCCGGGCTCGGGAGCCGTCAGCGGGACATCCATCCACGTGCGTTCGAGCTCGGGACTGTAGATGCCCGCCGCTCCGGCTTTCAGCTCGCAGCCTTCCAGCTTCGGCCCCGCTGCGCTTACACCGGGGACGTCCTTGCGGATGCGGGTGAACAAATGCGGCCAGTAGTCCGCCCGTGAACCGGTGTGCGGCTGTGCGGAAGCGAAAAGCACCACGCCCTGGTGGACCGCCGGAATGCCGAACAAGATGGTGTACAGCGTTTTTCCGAACTCGATCCGTTCCTTGATATCCGTGAAGTCTTCCAATATTTCGCCGGCCAGTTTCAGGCGGTCTGCCGACTTGTGCAGAGGATCTTTGTGCAGGGCGAAAGGGAAGAAAACCTGATTCAGCTGAAGGAGCGCCTGGGCTTGAAACTCCGTCGTTTCCAGAACATGCGTAACGAAATAGTGCTGTTTGACTACACGGGTTTCTATAAAATGCTGTTCATTTACGATTAGGGAGACCGTTAACAGGACCGGATCGTGAGCCGCCCAGAATTCCTCCCAGACGGGCTTCATAAAAACGGACACACCGAAAGCCGGGAGCAGATGGAACAGAGGCTCGCCGGTCCGTTTCGACTCCTCGTAGAGCAGCAGCTGCGGATAAGCGTCCCCGAATATGAGTGCATTCGCTCTCTCCAGAAAAGCGAAAAGAGCCTCGCGTCCCGGATGTTTCAGCAGGGTAGGAAGGAACTCTCCCTCCAGGTCCGTCATGTTCCAGCCGCCGTTGCGGGAGACCATATGGGCGAGAAGGGCCCAGTGGAGCTCGGGATGCTGCTCATACAAATTCCAGTAAGCCCGGGTCCGGGTCACGTTATTCCGGTTTTTCCGCTGCGTATCGAGGCGGATTCGTTCCACGAGCTGCAGTTCCTGTGCGGACAGGGAAGACTCCGGATCCGGCGGGTTTACGGGCAGTACAGCGAGGACCTTCCACGCCCTGCGCAATCTTTTGATACTGTCCTTGCCCGGTACAAGCTTTTGGGCATTCTGTCCCAGATGAAAAGCGGATTGCAAAGAAGCCAGTTTTCCCGATGCAAGCTGGGTAATCGTGTGCGGCACCCCCGCCAGCCAGTGCCCGATCGTTTTGAGCGGATTGTTGTCTTTGACCCCGTTGCCGTTCATTGTTGCAGCCTCTTTTCCCCGGATTACTTTGTGAAGCAGCCGTAACGTCAATCATTAGGTTGCCCGGTTTTTCCGAATTTCCATCTTCCTGCACGATATGCAAACAAATGGGCAATGGTCCTGCTTTCCAGGAAAATTTATCGGGAATGTGAGTCTTTTTGCTTACTTGCGCGTATATAAAAGAGTTAGCAATAATTGGGGGCTGGAAAGGAGCCGGAGAAATGAAAGTGAATAACTGGAAAAAAGTACTGTGCGGGGGCACAGGCGCACTCATGATCGTCCTTACGGGTTGCGAATCCGTAGGAGGTCTTGATGTGAACAAGGCGCTGGTCAACCAGTACTCCGTCAAATCGGCGGAATCGCAGGAGACGCTCAAGTTCGAACTTCTGACAGGAGATCTTGGCGGGCTGCCGCCTGAGGCGCAGAAGCTGGTAGGCCTGTTTAAAGAAGTGACGATTAAGTTTACGGAGGAGAAGATCCAGGATCCCCGGAACGCATCGATGAAAGGTGAATTTACATACGGCAAGGGAAGCATTCCTTTCGAACTGTCCCTTCAGAACGAAGATATTATTATCCGTATCGAAGGCGTAAGCAAGCCGATTTACATCCGCAATGCGCAGACAAGTCCGCTTAACGGAGGCCTGCTCGTACCGGGACAGAAGAGCATTCAGGAGCTTCAGAAGGTGCTTGAGGACAAACTGCCGACGTTCGCATCGTTCTTCATCGGCCATGCGCCGAACCCGAAGACGATCGGGGTCACGTCCGTTTCGGAGAATGTGTACAACGAGACGGTTTCCCTGCAGAAGCTTCATGCCGAAATTAAAGGCAGCGAAGCGCTCGGTCTGGTGAAAACCTTCCTGCAGAACATCGCCGCAGACGAGAAAGGCCTGAAGGAATTCCTCGGCACCGTATTCGACGTATTCGGACCGATAGCCAAAGAAGCAACCGCACAGGCAGGTGAGGAAAACAAGCTGTTAGATGCTTATCTCTCCAACAAAACGTTAGCGGTCGAAACGATGTATACCGCCGTACAAACCGGGCTGAAGGATGTCCTGGCAAGCTATGACGAAACGGCCGATAAGCTGGTGAACGGTCCCGGCAATGAGCCGATCCGCGACATTTTGAGCGACCGCTCGTCCGTAAACGTGGACCTGTATGTGGACAGTTCCCAGCATATCCGTAAAAGCAGCGCGGGAATTACCATTCCGCTGCCTGAAGCGGAAACGGGTCTGAAAGGGATCAAGCTGAGCGTGACCGGAGAAAGATGGAATATCAACCAGCCGGTTACGACCAACCCCGTAAAAGCGGACGGAGAGCGTTTCACTTTCGATGCGGCTGATCCGGACTCGGTTCCTTCTCTCGGAAGCTTTCTGAAATCGGTGGATAAGAATTCCTCGATTTACAAGCTGCTTAAAGAGGATCTCCAGATCACGAAGCGTTCCTTTACGCTGTCGCTGGACGATGAGGACATGAGTTTGTTCGGCTTTGGCGGCTACCGCAAAGGCGACGTTTCCATGGCGCCTGTGACGTATGTAGCGAATATGCTCGATGCGAAAGTGAAATGGGACGGGGAAACGAAACAAATTACGGTAACGGACGATCTTGGCGGCCATACGATCGTGTTTACGCTGGGCAGCGCCGAAGCGCTGGTTGACGGTAAACCGGTTGCGCTTGAGCAGGCTGTCGAGCTTAACGGGGATTATACGAACGTTCCTTTGAGATTCCTGGCCGAAGCGCTGGGCGGAGAAGCGAAATGGGACAGCGAGCAGGATGCCGTCATCATTACACGTCCGTAAGCAACCGGGGATTTAAGGCAGAAGCCGTATAGCATGGGAGAAGAGCGGGCTGTGTATAGCCCGCTCTTTTTTTTGCCCGCAGCTGTTTTAAATCGGGTGGATAAGGAGATTATCCTATAAAGGCGGCAAAGAGGAGATCAGATGGAAATCAGACAGTTTCAGGTATCGGATATTCGACCCATTGTCTCGTTATTTTATGAAACCGTTCATTCCGTAAACAAAAAAGATTATACCCAGGAGCAGCTTCATGCATGGGCATGCAAAGAGGAAGAGAAGCTAGTGTTGGAATCCTGGAAGGATTCGATGAGCAGTCATATCGCGTATGTTGCCTTAATCGACGGCAGAATCGTCGGCTTCTCGGATATGACGCTGAACGGATATGTGGACAGACTGTATGTGGACAAAGATTTTCAAGGACAGGGGATAGCCTCGGCTTTAGTGAGTGTTCTTGAATACGAGGCCAAAAAACATGAGCTTGCCGAACTGGAAACGGATGCAAGTCTTACGGCCCAATCATTTTTTGAACATCACGGGTTCCGGTTAGTTCGGGAGCAGCATGTGGAACGCAAGGGGATTAAGCTGGTTAACTTTAAAATGAGGAAAGAATTGAGTCACGAGGTTTGAAAGAAACCGGCAGTGGACGAAAGCATGGCCCTACAATAAAGAGCCGACACCTCCGGAGGTGTCGGCTCTTTAAATGCGAGACGGGGTGTTTATGCGTCCCCCGTTCTTCAGTTCTCATTCTCGGCTTCCCCGTCCGGGGGAGGCGCCGGTGCGTGGCCCGGCATTCTGCCTGCACGCACCAGCGCTTCCCGGAGCAGAAATTCGATGTGCCCGTTGACGCTGCGGAATTCGTCGGCTGCCCAGCGCTCCAAAGCTTGATGGAGCTTCGGATCGAGCCGCAGCGGAAAGTTCTTCTTAACAGCCATGCGTCCGCTTAATAGATAGAGCTGGAGTTGATGACAGGCTGGGCGGACCTGTCGGAGACAACCGCTACGAGCAGGTTGTTGATCATTGCGGCTTTGCGCTCTTCATCCAGCTCGACGACGCCTTCCGCCTGAAGGCGGGCGATTGCCATCTGCACCATGCTGACCGCGCCTTCCACGATTTTCTCGCGTGCGGCTATGATGGCGGAGGCCTGCTGGCGCTGGAGCATGGCGCTTGCGATCTCGGTGGAGTAGGCCAGGTGAGTCAGCCTGGACTCCAATACTTCGACGCCGGCCACGCTGAGGCGGCTTTGCAGCTCGAAGGTGAGTTCTTTGGCAACCTCTTCGCTGTTGGCGCGCAGAGAGTAGGCTTCTCCGGCATAAGAGTCGTACGGGTATTTGGAGGCGACATGACGGAGGGCGGTCTCGCTTTGTATTTCCACGAATGCCTGGTAATTATCGACTTCGAACTTGGCTTTGGCCGTATCGACTACGCGAAAAACGACGACGGCCGCAATTTCAATGGGATTGCCGTCCACATCGTTGACCTTCAGCTTGGCGCTGTTGAAGTTGCGGACACGCAGCGATATTTTCTTGCGCTCGCTGAAAGGGATGGTTACCCAGAAGCCGCTGTCGCGGACGGTGCCGCTGTAGCGCCCGAAGAAATTGACGACCATCCCTTGGTTAGGCTGCACGACGGTAAATGAGCTGAGTACTACGGCTGCCAGCACAAACAGCAGTACGGCGGGGATAATCAGTTCCTCGGTCAGGCAGAAAATACCTGCTCCGATAAATACGACCATAGCAAGCAGGCCGACAAATCCGTTGATTTTCCATACATGACGTTCGGTCATCGCGTTCATCTCCTTTAAGGAATTCGAAAATTTAAATATCGTTTTGATATTTATATGATATCACTTTTTACAATGTCTGTAAATGGTTAGATGTTCCGTACTTTCCGCTGTTATTGACAGCTTCCGAGGAGCATGCTATAAGATAAACAAGTTTGTCAGATTCCGATGAAGCCGGTCGGGAATGAAGGCCGGACGATTCGATTTGAGGTGATCCCCATGGAAAAAGTCCACAACGAACAAGATTTCCGCGCCGCGGTGGAGAAATCCGAAGTTACCGTAGCCGTTTTTAAAACAACCTGGTGTAAAGACTGCCATTATATCGATCCTTTTATGCCGGATCTGGAGAAGGCTTATGCCGGACGCATCACGTTCATCGAGCTGGATCGTGACGAAGTACCCGACCTCTGCGAAGAGCTGAACATTCTGGGCATTCCCAGCTTTATCGCCTTCCGCAGCGGGCAGGAGCTGGTCCGGTTTGTCAGCAAGCTGCGCAAAACGCGCGAAGAGATCGAGCAGTTCCTGGACCGTGCGATCGAAGTGGGCAACGCGCTGGCTAAGTGAGGCAGGGCGCCGGAGACCCGCTCTTTGGTAAGTCAAGCCCAAACAGCTGTTCCTTCGGGGATGGCTGTTTTTTGTGTGCGGGACCTGACGGTTACGTCATACCTTCAAAGTTCCTATGCTGCCCGTGCTCTGCCTGGCGTTTGACCGTCCGCTGCTGCAAAGCGCCGGAACGCTCGCTTGTCAAGCGGGCTGCACGGCTGCCTTCCGGCTTCTCGATGATTTCGAAACGTACGGGCGCTGCGCTTATGCAATCAACCGCACATATGGAGGGGGGGATCCCTGCCCGCTTGTCCGCTTCACCGAAACCCTCCTGCCGCTGATTCATGCCGCTCCGCACCCGGCTCTATGCATAATTTGCGGTCTTTAGGGACTCCCTAATGAGTGGACGCGTACATGCCGCTTCTTTCAAGGCTTTGTAACATTTGCGAATGGAATTGGCCCCGAATAGTAGCTATAATGAATAGGAGCGGCATTGCTGCTGTCGGCAGCCAAATCTCATGCAAAAATAGCCTTATTGATTATAGAGAAGTAGGTGCATGTTATGTATAAATTAACGAAGCGGTTGTCCTTTCTGACCATGATCGGCATGTTCCTGATCGTGATTATGGGCGCGCTCGTAACCAAAACCGAGTCGGGTTTGGGCTGCGGTAACGAATGGCCGCTCTGCAACGGCAAGTTCGTCCCGGCTTATACGATCTCGTCCGTTATCGAATACAGTCACCGGGCGGTGACGGGCCTTGTGGGGCTGCTGCTGCTCGCCACATTTATTCTTGTTTTCAAAACGGTCAGCCGAAAGGACGCGAAATATTTCGTAGCGGGTGCGGGTTTCTTTACCGTGCTGCAGGCGATTATGGGGGCCCTGGCCGTTGTCTTTTCGCAGTCTTCCGCGGTTATGGCGCTTCATTTCGGCCTTTCGCTGCTTGCTTTCGCCATGACGCTGCTGCTCTGGCTGACGTTCACGAAATGGGGGAACTACACGGTTTCCGTCGCCCGGACGGCGGACGGCCGCACACCGGCTCTGTCGAAGGATGCGGCTCCGATCGGCCGCGGCTTCCGTGCTTTCGTCTGGTTTGTCGGCGTGTACTGCTACATCGTCGTTTATGTGGGCGCCTTTGTCCGTCACACGGAGTCTTCGGGAGGCTGCATCGGCTGGCCCCTGTGTAACGGACAGGTCGTCCCGGAACTGACGGGCGCCACCGGAATCGTATTTTTCCACCGCATTGCGGCCGTGATTATGTTCATCTTCGGACTTACTTTGTTCCTGGTCGCACGCAAGAAATACAGCCATCTTGAAAATGTCTACAAGGGCGCAGGATGGGTGCTCGGCTTCCTGATCGCTCAAATTTTCAGCGGAGCCACCGTTACCTGGTCTTTGGGACACGATACGGCTTTCCTGTTCACCGGCATGATCCACGCCGTCCTGATCTGTGCCTTGTTCGGCTGGATCAGCTACCTGTGCGTCGTTATGCTGAATGCCCGCGTACCGCTGGGCGTGGAGCATCCCCGTTCCAAGAAGGGGAGCCGGAAGCCGGCGAAGGCTCCCGTTAGCAGAAAGGAAGCCGTGACGGAATAACCTGCGGCCCTGGCCGTCTCCGGCATCCCGGTCGACCCGAGAACTACGCCGTCGCATTCAATAAGAGGGAGGAAAACGCGCTGCTTTTCACGAATGTGAAGGGCAGCCGTTTTCTTTTTGCGGCGAAAATATTCGTCTGACGGAATGCCGGGAGGAGCCAGGATATCCCATGCAGCCGCTACCCATGCGGCGCTGAAGAGCATCCGCCGAGGGGCGATGGATTCCGCCTTGACCCGCTTTCCCGGCAGGGCCGGTGAGAGCGGCTTAACCGTCCAGATAAGACGCCCTGACCCGGCGCCCACGATTTCCATTTTTCGAAAAAGGCTCATTTAGGGTAATCCAAAAGAAGGCGCTCCGGGAGGCGCGGCCGCTTCACGCGAAGATCAGGCTCGGCCTGACCGGAATGTATGGATCACGGAGACGGAGCTCATACTGAAAAAAATAAGGAAATGAGTGAAAGCCATGCTAAGATCGATTTTCAACGAGACGAAACGCAGCGAGCGCTCCGACGAGCGGCTGGAACAAGCTTTCACTTCGATCAAGCGTTATTTGAACGTCCTTCAGCAAAGCCGACATTCTTCGCCCTCCTACAGCCCCAAAAAGCTGCATAGACTCTATGTATGGACCCAAGGATTTCTGGATGCCCTGGATGAGCTGGAGGAGAGTAAATACTGTGCCGGTCGTTTTGCCGGGCGGGTCGAGAAATCTTATCTAGATGATATGCAGCCCGAGGAACTGGACGATTACAGGCGGTATGTTTATTTTTATAAAAACGCCCTCATCCGTCTCTTTTCGGTGCTGGATAAGCTGGGGTACTTTTTGAACGATTTGTTCGATCTCAAAACGGAGACCCTCAAAACGCACTTTTCCTTTTTTACCGTATTGCGTAAAATGAGAGAGAGCGGGGTTCATCTCGCCCTGCAGCAAAAACTGTACGAACTGAAAACAGAAACCAAACAGCCGCTTCAGGTTCTTCGCAACCAGCGGAATATGGAAATTCACTACGTGAATGTAGAGATGCTGGATGATCTGATGCAGTCCCACTCCTATTTGGGTGACCGCATCCAAGTGGAGGATATCGCGGATAATCTGGCACAGCTGGACCGCGGATACGAGATGGTTTGCATCACGATGGATCTCGTGTTCCAGTATATATCCAGGGGCAGCACAGGGGGAAACGGGGAGGAGAATCATGGCGGAGGTACGCAGAACGGCTCTCATCACGGGCAGCGCGAAAGGGCTCGGGAAAATGGCGGCTCTAACGCTGGCCAATCAAGGGTATGATATCGTTATCAATTATGTACATAGTGAAGAGGAAGCGCACGACCTGGTCAGGCACATCCAGAATACGGGCGTCCGCGCCGCCGCGATTCAAGGCGACGTCTCCCGCGGCGAGGATATCGAACGCATCGCGGAGACGGTAGGGGAAACGATGGGCGGCGTCGATGTGCTCGTCAACAACGCCGGCCCGTTTATCCGCGAACGGAGGCTGTTCGCGGATTATACGCGCGATGAGATCGATTATCTCATCCGCGGCAACCTGCTCGGCGTGATCCAGCTGGATCACGCGCTGCTGCCCCACATGCGGCGCAAGCGCTGGGGCCGCATTATCCACTTCGGCTTCGGGCATGCCGCCGAAGCGCGCGCCTGGCCCCACAGGGCCGTCTATGCGGCCGCCAAGGTGGGGCTGGTTTCGTTCACGAAGACACTGGCCGAAGAAGAAGCGGCACACGGGATCACCGTGAACATGATTTGTCCGGGCGATATCCGGGGAGCCAACAAGGAGAAGCGGATCGAGGAAGTGGAGAACTGCACCGACGATGAAACGCCGCGGGGCAGACCCGGTACGGGCGAGGATGTCGCCCGGGTGCTGACCTTCCTGTGCGACCCGAAGTCGGATTTTCTGACGGGGAACATCATGGAAGTGAACGGCGGCCTCGATCCGATTCAGACCCTGCCCATGCTGAAGCAGAGCAGGTAAGCGACGCCCGCTTCGCGCCCATAAAAAAAACCGGCCCTATGGCCGGCTTTTTTTATTAGAATACTTGAACAACCTCGACAACGCCTTCTACTTCTTCGACAAGCGCACGCTCGATACCGGCTTTCAGCGTAATCGTGGAGCTCGGGCAGCTTCCGCATGCACCCATCAGCTTCAGTTTTACGATACCGTCTTCCACGTCCACCAGTTCCACGTCACCGCCATCACGCTGCAGGAACGGGCGAAGCTTATCTAGAACCTCAAGTACTTCATCATACATGGGTGCACTTTGGGTATTTTCAGTCATTTTAATCGACTCCTTTCTTATTTTATTATAGTACATTTCGGGGAAAAAAAATATCCCCCGCATATAAAGGGGCAGCCGGCCGTTCGGACCGGCCGTTTATTTTTTTTCAAAAAAACACTTCTTATTCCGCTGCATATGTTATATAATACAAATCATATAAATCCAGAACTGTATTATAACATTTAAAAACGGGAAGGATGGAGTCACGATGAACGAGAATAACGATTGCTTCCACTGTTATGGAGATGGGGAAACGGAGTGTCAAAGCTGCTCCGGTGAAGGAAGCAGAGGAGACCGGGGAATCTGTACGTCCTGCGGAGGAAGCGGGAAGACGGCCTGTGCGCGCTGCAGCGGAAGCGGTGTAGTGGCCGATGCGTTCGACGTTCAAGACTCGATCACCGACATTATGCGTAGCCTGTATTTTAGACCGGAGTATACGAGGGGAAGATAATGGCGTGCCGTCCGTCCGTCTGCGGAACTTATGCTCAAATCTCCCGGGATGTGTTACAATACAGATAGTTTGTGAAACAGGTGGAGATCAAACATGAGACCTATCATTGAGTTTTGCGCAAGCAATATGCATCACGGTACGGACGCCGTCATGAAGAAGCTGGAAGGCAATCCGGATTACGATGTTATCGAATACGGATGTCTGGGAAACTGCGGGGAATGTTACCTTTTTCCTTTCGCCATGGTTAACGGTGAAATCGTAGCGGCCGAGACAGCCGACAAGCTCTTTGACGAAATTTCCAAAAAAATAAAGGAAGTCGAAGAGATGTACGATCTGTTCGGCGACTGAATAACAAAAAGCCCGGTCTGCACAATAGATGCAAACCGGGCTTTTTTTGCGTTTCTAGCCCCAGTGGTGTTTGGACATCCACAGGACTCCGTTTTTCAGGACACGCGGTACCATGCCTGTCATAACGGTCTTCTTGCCCATCAGGCCGAAGCCTGTCTTCTTGCCCAGGGAGCCGAGAACCCCTTTGAGCTTGATCTGGCCAAGCTTGGGCGTTTCGTTCTTCCACAGCGCCTGCATCACTTCAACGATCTGTTTGCCCTGCGATTCGGCCGCCTGCGCGCTCGGGGAGAACGGCAGGCTGGCGCAGTCGCCGACGACGAACACGTTCGGGTGGGACGGGATCTGATGGAACTCGTTCAGCAGAACGCGTCCGGAAGGATCCTTGTCCACGGGAAGCTGCTCGACGATCGGACTCGGCTTGATGCCGGCCGTCCAGATCGTGGCGTCCGTGCGGATGATCTCTTCTTCGTTGTAGAGATCGCCGCCTTCCAGTCTTTTCAGAGAGACGTGCGAACGCATTTCGATGTCGTGGTCGAGCATCCAGTCGCGTACGAATTCTTTCGCCTTGGTCGGGAAAGAGGACAGGATGCTTGCGCCGCGGTCCAGGATGCGGATATTGATATCCTGCCGGCTTTCGCGAAGCTCCGCCGCCATCTCTACGCCGCTCAGACCTCCGCCGACGATCGTAACCTGACCGTAAGGCACGACATCATTGACACGCTGGTACGTGATGCGGGTTTGCGAGAACGTTTGAATGCCGTTGGAAAATTCCTGCGCGCCTAGAATACCGTGAAAATTGTCCACACAGCCGAGGCCGATGACGAGGTAATCGTAGTCGAGCGGTTCTTTGTCGGCAAAGATCACTTGTTTCGTTTCCAGGTTCACTTCCGTGACCTCTCCGTATTTAAGCGATAGTCTGGGATCGTTCGGATAGGCAACGCGAAGTTCCGTCTCGGCGGCCGTACCGGCAGCCAGCGCGTAGTATTCCGTCTTCAGTCCTTGAAAAGGCGAGCGGTCGACCATCGTGACCGTCCAGTTGTCGGGTATTTCTTTTTCCAGAAGCTCTGTGGCTATGGTAATGCCGCCATAACCGCCTCCCAGAATAACAAACTTGTTCATGTTACATGAATCCCTTCTGCCATGGCTTTTGTTCGTTTCATCATCTGCTGTAAAAGGTTTCTAAAAGGTTCTTACCCCAATTAGTTGTAGGTTTGAACCACATTGTAGAAGGTATCCCGTTCAACCGGAATTCGTCCCGCTCCTTTAATCAGCCAGACAAGATCATCTTTCGTGACTCCGTCCGGTGATTGAGCGCCCGCGGCATGGGAGATGCGTTCCTTCACAATGGTTCCGTGAGCGTCAGATGCGCCGAATTGGAACGCAAGCTGGGTCACTTTGATGCCCATGTTAATAAAATAGGCTTTAATATGCGGGAAATTGTCGAGCATTAAACGGCTGATCGCAATCGTCTTGAGCTCGTCGACGGCAGGCACGCGGCGGCGGATACCCGCGTTCGCGCTGGCGGGCTGGATCGAATTCGGGATGAACACGAGGAATCCGTCCGTTTCATCCTGCAGTTCGCGCAGCAGGGCCATATGCTCGATACGCTCTTCAAGTGTCTCGATCGAGCCGTAAAGCATCGTCGCATGCGTCTTCATGCCGAGCTGGTGAGCCGCACGGTGGACATCCAGCCACTGGTTCGTGTCGGCTTTCTCGACTCTCATCTTCTTGCGGTAGCGTTCGGTCAAAATCTCGGCTCCGCCGCCGGGCAGCGTATCGAGACCTACGTCCATCAGGGTGCGTAGCACCTCTTTGTAGCTGAGTCCGCTAATCCGCGCGAAAAAGTCGATTTCGGCAGCGGTATGGGCTTTGATCGCAACTTGCGGATAATGCTGTTTCAGGGTGCGCAGGGCGTCCAAATAATATTGGAACGGAACATGCGGATTGTGACCCTGGCTGATGTGGAACTCACGAATATCCGGGTGGAAATTTTCGGAGATATACGTCAGCATCTCAGATGGCGTCAGCGTGTAGGAGCCTGCCTCGCCCTCGTCTCTGCGGAAATGGCAAAACGCGCAGTGTTCTTCGCAAACGTTCGTAAAATACAAACTCATGTTTTGTACAAAATACACGTTTTTGCCGTTCTTGCGCAGGTTGACCTTGTTGGCTAATTGACCAATGGTCAACAAATCGTCCGATTGGTACAAAAACAGGCCGTCTTCCCGCGAAAGACGTTCTCCGTTCTCGACTTTTTCTGCAATTTCCGCCATGCGGCGCTCAGGACTGTCTATAATGACATTCACTAGTATACCCTCCCCGTCGGATCTTTTGAATCCATCCTGTGTAAATTTTTCACCGTACGTTCAAATCGGGTGAACCTATACAAAGAAGCATATCCCGTCAACCGTATAACGACGGCTGCAGGATTCCATAATAAAAAAACGATAAAAGTCCGGTTTCATCCCTCCTATTATAAACCTGTCACCCCAAAGGGGCAATAAGGATAAAGCTTGCAGCTCTTCCAAGGGGTCCGAACCGCCGCTTTTTTTACAAGTTTGACGGTAAATATATTCGCGGTCCCGGACAGAAACTGGTAAAAAGGTCTTTATTATCCTTCGGGGTTTGATGTACACTGAAATGGTGATCTTTTTTTGGATAGGATGGTCGGTACATATGCAGCAATCGGAGGAGTGGGAATGCAGACAGAAGCTTGACGTCAGAATCGAGCAGCTGCGGTCCCAAATGGTAGAGAACGGGATGAAATACGGATTCCTGCACCCGAGTGTACAGCACGACAGCAGAAGACTCGACAAACTTATACTGCGGTACTACCAGCTGGAGCGGGGAGAGTCACCTCTTGAGACGAAGCTTGAATAGGAGTATACTATAGGAAGATAAGTGGATTACTAAAAGACTGCTTTCAGGAGCCCGGCGCTGGATTAAGGCCGCTCCGTACAAGGAGGTTTACTTATATGAGTCTGATCAAGATCAGTGAAGAAGCAACAGGCAAGATCAAGGAGATGCTCGAAGCCGAGGAAACACCGGATCTTTTTTTGCGTGTCGGTGTCAAAGAAGGCGGCTGCAGCGGTTTTTCATACGGTATGGGGTTCGATAACGACCAGAAGGAAGAAGATACGGTTCTGGATTTCAGCGGCTTGAAAGTGGTCGTGGACCCGGAAAGCGCGAAATACCTGTATGGCGTCGAGATTGATTACAAGGATGCGGGTATGGGCGGAGGCTTCACGATCGACAATCCCAATGCGGTAGCATCTTGCGGCTGCGGCGCTTCCTTCAAGGTGAAAGGCGAAGAGGGCAAAGCGGAGAAGTGCGACGACTAAACCGTTTTATAGCGAGAACCTGGGGCATTTTACATCCCCACGGTTCTTTTCTTTTGTGTTCGTGGCCCACGTGCGAGCGGAAAAATAAAAACCTGCAAGAGGCGCCCTGAGGCTGCCATCTAGCAGGTTTCTTTTGCAGAATTCAATAGTTTGAGATGTGAAATGCAAGCAGAGCGAACCGGCTAAGTTTGGGGCAGAGCTTCCGGTTCAAGCACCGAGGTGCAGCGCGGACAGCGGGTTGCCTTGGCGGCGATTTCCGAAATGCAGTAAGGGCATTCTTTCGTCGGTTCGGACTTGGGTTCCTCTTGAGCCTCTTCTTTTTTGCGCAGCTTGTTCATCTGGCGGATCATCAGGAAAATGACGGCCGAAACGATGAGAAAATCGATGATATTGTTGATAAAGGCTCCGTAATTGATCGTGACGCCGCCTGACAGAGGAAGTTTTAAATTCTTGAAGTCCATCTTGCCGAGCAGCAGACCGATCGGGGGCATAAGGATATCGTTGACGAGCGAGGTCACGATTTTATTGAAAGCGGCCCCTATGATAACGCCGACCGCAAGGTCCACGACGTTGCCGCGCATAATAAATTTTTTGAATTCCCCGATAATTTGAATTTTTTTAGGTTGATTTTCCAAGTTCTATACAGCCTCCCTTTTACCCTCCTAGTCTATCAAAGGGGGCGGCAGGGAATCAATATACAATTAATAGAGAATGCGTTTGAGAACGCGCGTGTTCTCCCCGTACTTCATCTTCATCTGCTTGGATTGTTCCAGCATGTACGCATACAGTTCCTTCAAACGGAGCTTCTGCGGCCGGATGGTTTCTTTCACTTCTCCGTTGACTACGATGTCGTAGACGATCATGACTCACTTCTCCTTTCGCTTACTGAACCCAGTATAAACGGCCAGTATTAAATCTACGTTAAATGAGATCGTCCATCCTGTGAAATTTACAGGTCCCAAGAGGGAGTACGGACGACAACTATGTTCAATATATGCGAAAGGAGTCGGATTATTCCCGTTATATGGGAAATCGGTGCGGAGATTTGGTTAAATACGCAAATGAAGCGTAATGAATTCTGTTGATGGAGGGACAAGTTCCGATTATTTGTTTTTATCACGGTAAAGTGAAAAAAGGTGTGTATAACTTTGTCCACAATATCCCCCTACAAAACTCGCCAATATTAGAGTCTATTCACAAATTACCCACAAGATATGCACATGGGTTTGTGGATAACAGAACGATTGTTCTAAATTTTGGCACATGGTAATATAATGACAAGTTAAGTAGGAAAGGTGGTTGGTATGAGACAGATTAGCGACGAAACTCTCGTTGAATCGTATTTCAAAGCCCTTGACCTCGAACTGGAATCGGAATTTGTCGATTTACTACTAGGCGAAATTAACCGGAGACATATTGTGCTGGAAGCTTATCATAGCGATGAAGCTGCGCTTGCGTAGCTTCTTTTTTTGTCCGCCGGCCCATATAGAAGATCAAGTTAAGCTCTCGGGAACGGCCATCACCGAGCTTGCGCCGCATGCCTCGCAATAAAGCATATGCATGCATTCGCTCCGTGCGACATCCGGGTATCCGTTGGTCATGGAGATATCCTCGATCGGCCGGTAAGGCGCGTAGGGACCGAAATAATCGTTAACCCGTCCGTAGTCGGACGCGCTGCCGCTTCCACAGTTCGGACAGACGGCGCTGAGCGCTTCCATCCCGTTGCAGACGGTGCAGAAAGAAGACAAAGGGCACTCCTCCTTAATCGGCTCGCGGGTTCGCGGCGTCAAAGTTAGAATGCCCTCCGGACTTTATTTTCATTTGTAAGAGTTGCCTGGCAGCTCTTGCATCAGAACTTCATGTTGCTGCTGTGTCCCGGTGAAAGTTTGGCGGACGGGTCCAGATAAACTTTCGCGTTGTTGACGGCGGTAGGCGCTTCTCCGAAGCCCACGGCGATCAGCTTCAGCTTGCCCGGGTACGTAGTGATGTCCCCTGCCGCGAAAATGCCGGGTACGTTCGTCTCCATCCGCGAATCGACGACGATCGAGCCGTTCTCGATCTGAAGCCCCCACTCCGCTATCGGACCCAGGGATGAAACGAAACCGAAATTAACGACGACGGCATCGACGTCGAGCACCGTTTCTTCTCCTGTCTTGACATGCTTCAGGGTTACTTTGCGGATCTCGTCGTCGCCTTCGAGCACGGTGATCTCGGTCGGCGTCACAACGTTGACCCGGGAATTCATCAGCTTCTCCACACTGTGCTCGTGAGCGCGGAATTTATCCCGGCGGTGAATGAGCGTAACCTGCTCGGCGATCGGCTCCAGCATAAGCGACCAGTCGACGGCGGAATCGCCTCCACCGCTGATGAGAACCTTCTGACCGGCGAACGAATTCAGATCGCTGACGAAATAGTGCAGATTCGTTTTCTCGTACCGGGCTGCTTCCGGCAGTTCCAGACGGCGCGGTTCGAAGGCGCCGACGCCTCCGGTAATGATAACCGCCTTGCCGAAGTGAGATTCCTTATCGGTGATAACCTCGAACAGGCGCTCCTCTTTCTTGACCACCTGCAGTACCTTTTCTTCCAGACAAACATGAATCGGAAAGTGATTCATTTGGACGGCCAGGCTGTTTACAAGCTCTTGCGCAGTCACTTTCGGAAATCCCGCTACATCGTATATATGCTTTTCAGGATACAGAGCGGCAAGCTGCCCGCCCAGCTGAGGCATACTTTCGATTAACGTAACGGAAGCCTGACGCATACCCCCGTAAAACGCCGCAAACATACCGGCCGGTCCGCCCCCGATGATGATCAGGTCTTTCACTTGGTCGTGCTGAATTTCGGTTTCACTCACTACTCGGACACCTCCACTGTTCTGCACATTGCTTTCTGCTCCATTATAAACTCCCGAAATGAGGAAATAAACCAAATAGATGAAGAAAAGCCGAGCAAACCGGTCGGCAATCCCTTTGAAAGGCTCTTTCAAGCGTGCAGGTTTGGGACTAACTTCCTCCATAATTTGTGGAAATTACTGGTTGAAAAACCTTCGTTTTTGAGGAAATTGACCCTTGCTATTTAACAGGGCACATTATATGATTGCATGAGATTGGTGCTGCATTTCCGTGAAAAATGGCGAAATTGCCTAGCTTAAAGGATAGAGAGAGAAACATTTTCACGGACATATCTGTCAGGAGATATGTGTTAATTTTCACAATGCAAGCCCTTAAAAAAGTATGGAAGTGAGAGAGAACCAATGAGTAGAGTCCCAAGGATAGTCATATTGGGCGCTGGCTACGGTGGTGTTGTAACATCTTTACGTCTTCAGAAACTGTTAAATTATAACGAAGCGGACGTAACGCTGGTGAACAAGCATGATTATCATTATATTACGACCCATCTGCATATGCCCGCAGCCGGAACGGATAAACCTGATAATGCACGCGTCAATATTTCCTCTCTGATCGATGAATTCAAAGTGGACTTCGTTAAATCGACCGTAGTTCAAATACGCTCGGGGGAGAAGAAAGTCATCCTCGAAGACGGCACCCTGTCCTACGATTATCTGGTTATCGGTCTCGGCGGCGAGCCGGAAACGTTCGGAATCCCGGGTTTAAAAGAATATGCGATGACGATCCGCAGCATTAACAGCGTACGTCATATCCGCGAACATATCGAATATCAATTCGCCAGGTTCAAGCAGGAGCCGGACCGCAAAGAGCTGCTGACTTTCGTCGTAGGCGGCGCGGGCTTCTCCGGCATAGAATTCGTCGGTGAACTGGCGGACCGTATCCCCGAGCTGTGCAAAGAGTTCGACGTGGACCCGGCGCTTGTCCACATTTATAATATCGAAGCGGCACCGACGGCTTTGCCGGGCTTCGATCCGGAGCTGGTCGAGTATGCGATGCGCCTGCTGACCGATAAAGGCGTCACGTTCAAAATAGCCACCGCGATCAAGGAATGCACGCCGGAAGGCGTCCTCATCGCCGGCGATGAATTCATCAAAGCGGGCACCGTCATCTGGACGGGGGGAATCCGCGGCAATCATCTCTTGGAGGATGCGGGCTTCGAAACGATGCGCGGCCGCATCAAGGTCGATGAATTCCTGCGCGCTCCGGGTTACGACAATATTTTCGTAACGGGCGACTGCTCCCTGGTGATGAATCCCGAAGACAGGCCATACCCGCCGACGGCTCAAATCGCGACCCAGCAGGGGGAGAACTGCGCGTTCAACCTCGTGGCTTCCATTCGCGGCAACGCATTGAAAGAATTCGCGTTCGTAAACCGCGGCACGGTAGCTTCCCTAGGCAAAGGCGAAGCCATCGGCATTGTGGGGACGAAGAAAATGAAGGGCGGTACGGCGGCTTTAATGAAGAAAGTCATCGATATGCGCTACCTGTATACGATTGGCGGTCTTCCGCTCGTGGTCCGCAAAGGAAAGCTGCGCTAATCCGCTTTCCTTCCGGATAAGATGATCAAGACCGAAGCCGCTAACGGCAACCGTCCGCAGAGGGCGTGCCGGGGCGGCTTTTTTTGCTTAGCGGGTAAGGCAGCCAGGGGAGGTGTACATACGAAATGAGACACTGCAGTGTACAAGTACGCGGCCTTCTGACGCGCAGCGAGCTGGACCGCTACAATGCGCTGATCGAAGTCGGCCACTATCTGGAAAACCAGAAGGAATACGGTCATGTGGCCGTCGTTCAGAAGGAGATTGACATTCTCATCCTTCCGGCGATAGAACGACTCAAGGAGAAGAGCCGTCAGCGTGACCGCGATACGGAGGACTACCTGCGCCGCAAGGCGGAGATGGAAGCCGAGATGAAGCGGATCGCGGAGGAAGACGACGAGGACTAGCCGTGTGGTTGACCATCGTCATGTGACGCCGAGCACCGCGCGCCGGGAGCTTCGCGCGGTGCGGCTTTTGTCCTTTCGGGCGAGGAAGCTGCCGCCTAAGCGGAGGGGGCGTCTTAGCTAGGGGCGCCGCGTCCACCCGCGGAATCGTCCGCACGGGCTGTGGCGACGGTACGTGTGGACGGGGACGTCCGCACGCTGCGAGACGACGGCCGTACCGTGCCCGATGGTCCGGCGCAAGCGACCGCCTGCGTCGCGGTTTTCCGCGGCGGTTCGCCGGTCGCCGGCTGCGGCGCCCGTGTGCACATGACCGCGAGCGTCGAGCGCCGGCTGCCCCACTCCCGCCGGCACAAAAAAGCCTGAACGCTTCCCTAAGGGAAACGTTCAGGCTTTTTTGGCTTGCCGCGGTGCGGCTATACGTCCAGCAGACGGCCGAGGCGGTCATCGTCGAGCAGGTTGCCGACGTAGAAGTCGCCGAACTCGCCGTAGCGTGCGCTCACTTCGTCGAAGCGCATTTCGTACACGAGCTTCTTGAACTGCAGCGCGTCGTCGGCGAACAGCGTGACGCCCCATTCCCACAGATCGAAACCGACGGAGCCGGTGATGATCTGTTTGACTTTGCCGGCATAGCTGCGGCCGATCATGCCGTGGCTGCGCATCATGGCTTTGCGCGATTCGAGATCGAGCATGTACCAGTTATCGCTTCCTTGGCGGCGTTTGTTCATCGGATAGAAGCAGATGTGCTTCGCTTTAGGCAGCGTCGGCTTCAAGCGTGCGACCACTTCCGGATTTTCCATAGGATCGGAGCCCGGCTTGGACATGTAGCTGCTCAGCTCGACGACCGATACATAGGAGTAAACCGGGACTGTGTATTTGGCGAACGCCGATTTGTTGAAGGCGGTCTCCAGATCGTTCAGCTCTTCGAGCGTTTCGCGAAGCTGCATGAACAGAATATCGGCCTTCTGGCCTACGATACTGTACAGCGCCGTGCTTCCTTCTTTATTATCTTCAATTGTTGCCCACTCGCCGATAAACGAACGAAGCTCGTCCTCCGCGCGCTTGCGCTCTTCCGGAGATGCTTCTTTCCAGGCGTTCCAGTCCATGCGGCGGAAATCGTGCAGGGCGTACCAACCTTCTAATGTTTCGATGGCTTCACTCATAAGAAACGGAAACCCTCCTTTAATCTAGGGAAATCGGGCCTTACCAATCTTTCTCATTGTATCGGCTCCGCTTTCAAAAGGCAAATGAACAAACGGTGTCGAGCGCTCAATGTTCATGATGTGGACACTTTACCTGACCGTGGAAATTGCTTTACAATAGAGAGAAGAATGCGTAAAAGGGGTGGACCGATTTTGATTCAGTTGGTCATCGTCATCGTCCTGATGTTCGTGCTGTTTTTTGGACTCGGGTTTATTCTAAATATGCTGATGAAAACGACCTGGTTTCCGGTCTATGCGTTTGTGGCGCTGATCATCGGGCTGAGCTTCTATTACAGCGACAAAATGACATCGATTACAGCGGTGGATATCGCGCCGGTTATCGGCGGACTCATTGGAGCCGTCGTGAGCGGGACAACCATCCGCACGCTGAGAATCAAAGGCTTCAAAATGTTCTAGAACGCGCTGCAAGGACAGCCAGCAAAAGCCCGGAGCATCAGCTCCGGGCTTTCTTAATGATAAGGGATATTCGTTTGCGGGCTTCCGCAGCCGATTAGTACGAGTGGTAAGAATCGTGATAGCCGTATCCGGCGTAAGGCTCTTTGGGTACGAGCAGGGAAGCGACGATGTAGATCAGAGTGAAAGTGCCGAAGCTGAACACGGCTCCGATTACGGCGATCAGGCGGACGATCGTGGCGTCCACGCCCAGCAGTTGGGCAAGGCCTCCGCAAAGTCCTGTAAGTTTACGGTCTGTTCTGGAACGGAAAAGTTTGTTCATGATTGAATCTCTCCTTTGAAATGGTCGATTAGTTGTCCGGAACCGGTCCGGCTCGTTTGTCTTGCGCCGTTTCCGTATTTCATGTCTTTATCTTACCGGATCGGGAGGAGAGCCAAAACGGCCTTAAGGCGGTTTTGGAGTTAGACTTTAGTCGGGGCGGCCCCTCGTCATTAAGGCCAGGTAACATTTTTCATTCCCTTCCTTGTCGAGATTTGTGGTAAAATGATGTTCAGACCTTTTAAGGTACGGATGGAGAGTTTGATGCTATGCGATTGACCAATTTGCTGCATTTTACAGAGAATCACCGGTTCTGCGTGTACCGGGATTTCGCGTTAAGCAGTCTTGATTATAAAATGATGTCTTCGATCTATCAGCCGATGATCGGGGGCTATGCCGTCAGCTTGTACCATACGCTCTACCAGCAGGTCCCGTCGGATAAAACGGGCTATGCCGGACTGGAGCAGCAGCGCAAGCTTTTTTTATCGCTGGAATTGGATCCGGGCGAGCGCAGCCGCAAGCTGTTCATCGAGCATTCCTCGAAGCTGGAGGCCGTAGGGCTGCTCCAGACGTCGCGCATTTACATGCAGGACGAGGATGATTACATCTATGAATACACGCTGTTCTGCCCGCTTTCACCGAATGAATTTTTCCGCAATCAGCATTTGACCCTGCTCCTGCGGGATAAAATCGGCAAGTTTCTGCTGCTGTCGCTGCGCGACGATCTTACGATGCCAGAACCTGCGGAGCTGACGGGAGCGGACAGCGAGAATTTGTCGGTGCCTTTCTACGAACTGTTCCGCCTGAACACCCAGGTGATCGATTATGAGCTGGAGCAGGCCCTGTACGAAGCGTCGGCGGGCAAGCAGGCGGCGCAGGCGCTGGATGTGACGACCAAAGGCTATGCCTACGCGGATCTGATTACCCGGTATCCCCGGGAATCGTTTAACCGCATTTATGTCGAGAATCTCAAGTATAAGCCCGAAACGATGATCTCCATTAATATGGTCGCAAGGAAATACAGTCTGACTTTGCAGGAAACGGTTCGTCTGCTGGATGAGGACGGAATGTTCGACGAGGACGGCGAGCTTCAGATCGATTCCTTGCAGTACAAAGCGAATCTGTATTTCCGCCAGGGAAAGAAGCGGGAGGAAGAGCGCGAGCGTTTCCTTCACCGCGCAGAGCCGGGTGACGCCGGTGATAATACGGCCGATTCCGATGAAGGAGCCCGGTCGGTGGAAATGCAGTACTACCTGGAGGTTCCCGCTTTCCTGCAGGGTTCGCACAACGAGCACCAGTACAATTCACTCCTTAAAAACGAACCTTACACCCTGGTGCTGCAAAGCTTTTTCACCCAAGGTCCGGTTCCGAACGGCGTTCTGGATATTTTCGAGAAAATCGATCTCAATTATAAGCTGAAAGAAGAAGTCATTAACGTCCTGATTCATTACATTCATATCGACAAACGCTCGTGGGCCAAGTCGTCCATCGAAGCGGTCGCGTCGGACATGCTCGGCAAGCAGATCGCCACGTTCGAACAGGCCGTCGAATATGTGCGCCAGCGGCTGCAGTTCCGGCAGCAGGCGGCGGCCAAAGCGGCGGCGGCCAAAGCTTCCGGCGGTTACGCCGGCAGAGGGAAAGCCCGCACGGCAGGCAAACAGATGAAGCCGCAGATTCCGATCGTCCAGAACAAGGGACAGACGTCCCGCGTGACGGAGGAAGAGCTGGAAGCGATGCTGCGCAAGGCGAAGAAGCTCGATGAAATGTTCAATTCCTGAGAGTTCTAAACAATGGCGGGAGGAGGAACCCCGATGGAATCCCTGTCCGATATGCTGAAACAAATGCCCAAGAGCAGCTGGATGCAAAGGGCGGAGGAACAGGCCAAACAGGTGTTGGAAGATCCGCTGATCCTGAAGCTCCGCGGACAGTATCCGCAACTGGACGATCATACGCTCAAAATCAACATGAACCGTCTGTACCAGTATGCGAGGGAACATAAGAACTGCCTGAACTGCCCGGGGCTGGAGCGGTGCCCGAATGATATGCAGGGGCATTATACGATGCTAAACGTGGAAGATAACGGCGGCCGGACTTATATTCATGAAGAAAAAACGGCCTGCCGCAAATTTATAGCGAAGCAGTCCCAGGATGCGATCCGCAGCCGGATCCGCACGTTTCACATCGACGAGCAGGCGCTCAGCCGGGAGCATACGTACACGGACATTTTGCGGACGGATATGGAACGCGCCAAGGCCGTCGATTTCCTGAACGACTACGTGATGCGGACAACGGAAGAAGGGCTGCAGAAGAAAGGGCTGTACCTGCAGGGCTCCTTCGGTACGGGCAAAACGTTCCTGATGTGCTACATGCTTTATCAGCTGGCGAAGAAAGGGTTTACGGGAGCCATCGTGTATATGCCGGATTTTGCGGAGGATCTCAAGGGAATGTTCGGGGAGCCGCAAAAACTGAAGGAGACGATCGAGCTGCTGAAGGAGACGGAACTACTGGTCTTCGACGATATCGGGGCGGAGAATCTCAATCCGTGGCTGCGGGACCATGTGCTGGGAGCGATTCTCAACTACCGGATGAACCGCAAGCCGACATTCTTTACGTCCAATTACGATCTGGACGCGCTGGAGAAGCATTTCAGCTTTACGAACAAAGACGGTGACGAAGAGTACAAAGGCCAGCGGATTATGGACCGGGTACGGCCTTATGTCGAAGTCGTGACCGTGGACGGACATAACAAACGGGGGGCCTAGCTGCCGCCCGTTTGTTCGTATATGCCAAGAGCCGCCGCGGAGTGCGTTCCGCAGGCGGCTCTTGATTGTCCCGCTCCGCGGTATGCCGCCAGCATGCCGCGGAGCAGGGAAGGTGGGGCCGGCAGCGACGCTGTCGGCTCTTATTTGTTTTTGAGGCGCTCCAGATCGTGCGCGACCTGTTCGACCATCTGGACGAACGAGCTGAGCTCCTGGGAGCTTGCGGCCTGCGTGCGCGCGTAGATGGACGTCTGCTCGGACTCGCCGTGTACGGTGCCGAGAATCGTGCGGATCGCGGTCAGCTTGTCCTCGATCAGCTCCAGCGATTCGCGGGAGCGGGAGGCGAGTTTGCGCACCTCGTTGGCGACGACTTCGAAGCCGCGTCCGGCATCGCCGGCACGGGCCGCTTCGATGGCCGCATTGAGGCCGAGAAGGTGAGTCTGCTCGGACACTTCCTTCATGAGAGAGCCCATCGCGTGGATATGGCCGACTTCTTCCTCCAGGTCTTTTAAATATTGATGCGACTTGTCCTGGGATTCCGCGGTTTGTACGGCCGTTTCGGCCACGATCTGACTGCTGCTGCTCAGCTCGACCATCATGGAGGCGAGGTCCTGAACGGCTTTGGAAATGCCGGAGAGCATCGTGGCCTGATCATCGGCCAGCTGCTGTATTTTAGCTTTCTCGTCATGCTCGTACGCTTCCAGAACGAGCTGCGAGTCAAGGTTGAACATTTTCGTCAGGGCATGAACCACTTCAAGCCAGGCTCCGTCCGGAAGGACGCGTTTAAAATGACGGAGGGACAGATCGAGATACAGCATGTAGGTTCCCAGGTACCATTCCGTTGTCAGACCGATCCGGGAATGCACTCTGCCTACGATGAGCCGGTTCTGGATATATTGTTCGTTCAGTACGCCCGAAGCCATGGACAGGAAGTAATTCGCCTGCGTCTGCTTCAAGCGCTCCAGCGTACTGTGCCGCGAGATCAGGTCTCTTAGCTCGGGTTCGGCGGAGATTTGCTCGTAGAGCTGCTCCACCACCTCTTCCACGATTTTATTGAAAGCGGGTTCATTTGCTTTTAGCAGCTGCAGGTCGTTCTCGGTTATGCCGGTAAAACGCACCTGCTTCATCCGGTCATCAGACAATTGAATCAAAAAGGGCACCCCATTTTCTCTAGTTTCACCTGTTATTAGGAAGGGCGTAAAACGGCCTCTTACCAGAATTCTCCGTTTTGAGACCAAAGTCCTGCTTGATTGCTGCCAAAAGGCAATTTTCACCCGTTCGCCACAGATGCAAACAAGAAAAAAACCTGTCCGCATATGCAGCAGGTTTCTTTCAGGCGGTCCGGATTATCCGATCACCAGTTTAATAATGACCCCAATGATAAATATGATCATCAAAACGGCGAAGAATCCGCCAAAACCGAGGGCAACATCCATAAGGTCGTTGCGGGGCTCTTCATTCAAATGAAGTTCCGGATGTTTAGGATCGCTCATGCCTGTTCCTCCTCACTTGTCCGCCCGAAAATAAGCAGACGTAGGCTTATTGCCAGTATACCCATTTTTCGCGAAACTTGTAAAGATGCCCGGAGATTCAAAGCCTGACAAAGTTGGCGCAACCCGGAGACTGCCAGATTTTAGGGCTTGCCCTGTTCGGTTGAAAAACCGACACATTGTGGTATACTTTACATGTTGACAATATCCGGATCCGCTGAGGATTTCGATGAACTTTTAGATAAATGAGGAGGAAGAAATCATGGCGATCGTAAACGTAACAGACCAATCCTTTAAAGGTGAAGTAGAGGGAGAAGGCACGGTTCTCGTTGATTTCTGGGCACCATGGTGCGGACCTTGCAAGATGATCGCACCGGTTCTGGAAGAATTGGCTAAAGAGGAAGAGAGCTTGAAAATCGCGAAAGTGAACGTGGATGACAATCCGGAATCCGCTTCCCGCTTCGGCGTTATGAGCATCCCGACCCTGATCGTATTCAAAGACGGTCAACCGGTCGATAAAGTCGTCGGTTTCCAATCGAAGGACGCGCTCAAGAACGTTCTTTCCCGTCACCAATAATTGCCTCGCGCAAACAAACGATGAGAAAAAGCTCTTTTTCTGCTATGCTGAAAAGGAGCTTTTTTTGTCATTTATCCGATAAAGACATGAGTTTTTTGATACAGGAAGCCTAAGGAGGGAGAGGCAGTGACGGAAGAACGGGGGGGAGAACCTCTCCACAGAATGACCCGTGAGGAGAGCGAGGAGCATATCCGCAACAAGCTGGCTTTGCTGCCGGATAAGTCGGGCTGTTACCTCATGAAGAACGCGGAAGGCACGATTATTTACGTGGGGAAGGCCAAAGTGCTCAAAAACCGCGTGCGTTCTTATTTTACCGGAAGCCATGACGGGAAGACACAGCGCCTTGTGTCGGAAATCCGTGATTTCGAATATATCGTGACCTCAAGCAACATCGAGGCGCTTATACTGGAATGCAACCTGATTAAACAGCATTATCCGCGCTACAACGTGCTGCTTAAAGACGACAAGTCGTTTCCTTATATCAAAATTACCCATGAAGAGCATCCGCGTCTGGAAGTGACGCGCAAAATCGTCAAAGACAAGGGGAAGTATTTCGGGCCTTATCCGAACGCGTTTGCCGCGCAGGAGACGAAAAAGCTGCTCGACCGGCTGTATCCGCTGCGGAAGTGCAAAACGATCCCGGACCGCGTCTGCCTGTATTATCATCTGGGCCAGTGTCTGGCTCCGTGCGAGCATGACATTACGCGGCAGCAGAATGACGAGATGGTGCAGGGGATCGTGCGCTTCCTGAACGGCGGTCACGAACAGGTCAAACAGGAGCTGACCTCGAAGATGCACGCCGCGGCCGAGGATTTGAACTTCGAGCGGGCGAAGGAGCTCCGTGATCTGATCGTGAACATCGATGCGGTGATGGAGAAGCAGAAGATTACGACGACGGATGTGGTGGACCGCGATATTTTCGGCTACGTGGCCGACAAAGGCTGGATGTGCGTGCAGATTCTGTACATGCGCCAGGGCAAGCTGATCGAACGGCATGTGACCATGTTCCCGTACTACGGGGACGAGTACGAGGACTTCATCACTTACGTGATGCAGGTATACAGCGAGAACCCGGCGCTGCCGAAGGAGATCTTCCTGCCCGGCCGCAGCCAGCAGGAGCTGCCTGCGGGGAGCCTGAGCGCCGGTGCGGAGGCAGCGGCGGGAGCGGCTGCCCGGCAGGCCGGAGAAGCTGACGGATCGCCGGAGATCCTGCAGGAAGCGACGGAAGAGGCGGCATCGCCGTCACCGCTCGCGGCGGAAGCGGAGGAACACGCCGGTTCCGATTCGCGCAGCATGCCGACGACGGCGGAGCAGAAGGACGTGAAGGAAGCGCTGGAGAGCTGGCTGAAGGTGAAAGTGTATTTTCCGCAGCGCGGGCTGAAAAAGCAGATGGTCGACATGGCCAGGGACAACGCGCGCGTCGGCCTGGAGGAGAAGTTCCGCCTCATCGAGCGGGATGCGCAGCGCACGGTTCTGGCTGTCGGGAACCTCGGCAGCTGGCTCGGTACGGGGCCTGTCACGCGGATCGAGGCGTTCGACAATTCGAACATCCAGGGCTCCGATCCGGTGGCCGCGATGGTCGTCTTCACGGACGGAAAGCCGGACCGGAAGGAGTACCGCAAGTACAAGATCAAGACCGTACAGGGACCGGACGACTACGAGTCCATGCGGGAAGTCATCCGCCGCCGTTACGAGCGGGTGCTGAAAGAGAACCTTGCCCTGCCGGATCTGATCATCGTGGACGGCGGCAAGGGGCAGATGTCGGTCGCTATCGACGTGCTGGAGAACGAGCTGGGGCTGTTCGTTCCGGTGTGCGGCCTTTCCAAGGACGTGAAGCACAAAACCGCGATGCTGCTGGCCGGCGATCCCGCCGAAGTCGTTCCTATTCCGCGCGACAGCCAGGAATTTTACCTGCTTCAGCGGATCCAGGACGAAGTCCACCGCTTCGCGATTACGTTCCACCGGGAGCGGCGGGCGAAGTCGATGGTCGTTTCGCAGCTCGATGCCATTCCCGGTATCGGGGAGAAACGCCGGAAACTGCTGCTGAAGCATTTCGGGTCCGTTAAAAAAATCAAAGAGGCCGCAGTCGAAGACTTCCGGCCTCTGGGGATCGGCGAGAAGCTCGCCGCACAAATATTGACCGCCCTGCGGGGAGAACAAGAACAAGAGGAACCGTCCATTTGAGACGGTTCCTCTTGTTTTGTGCATGTTATGCGGCGCAAGGTCGGCGGTGGTTTGCATTTCCGCCGGTTGCCGGGTCTTGACACCATGCTGTTAGGCCATGCTGCACCGTGACGAATCGTTTCGCACCGCGTGGCGAGGCGCCGCATGACAGGGCGCAATCATATGGTCCGTGTCTGCGCCGGGATATCAAAAGCCTTCGGGCGGCTAGCTGCAGGCAGGCGGACGGGCGGGTTCACTGCCGGCGCTTCAGACAAAACCGCCGCCCATCTAGACGGGCCGCCGGTTCTGCCTGCCTCCGCTCACAAATCTCAGCTTGTGGAGCCAGGAAACCGCAAGGGCGACGGCGGCTGGCAGCGCCATATACAGCAGGCCGAGCGCAGGCGTGCTTGCTGCCAGTCCTTGGCCCGTGAGAAGGGACAAGCCCATAAGGATGCTGTCCATGGCCGTATGGGCGAACAGGGCGGTCAGGAAGCCGTACCGCAGGAAGGCGTAACCGAACACGAGGCCGAGCACCGTGACTTCGATCAGCCTCGTATACACCGGGTAGATCGGGTAGGCGGTGTGTCCCGCCGCCCAGATGAGGCTGGGCAGAAGCACGGCCAGCCATTTGAACTTGAGCAGCCTGCTGAACAGAGCGATGCCGAGCAGCCGGAAGGTGGCCTCCTCGGAGATGCCCGCGGCCCAAGCCATCAGCGGAAGCAAAGCGGGCTGCAGCATGTTGCGGGGAGAGGACATCGGGTCGTTCACCGACCAGACGCCGAAGCCTTTCTCCGCCACTAGGAACAGCACCTGCTGGAGGCCGAGCAGGAACAGGCAGAGCAGATACCCCTGCACCATGCTGCGGGTTACGCGCGAACCGAAGTCGGCTTCGCGCCAGCGGGGCATGACGGACTTTCCTTCGCGTCTCCACAAGGCTTCGCCCGCCGTGAAAGAGAAGTAGACGGCGGCGGCCATCAGCAGCGTAACGAAGTTGATCAGCCCGATCGAAAGCATCGCTTCCTGGCCGCTTCTCGTCAGCGTGCTGCCGGCTTTGTAAGCCGGATACATGTTGATGTTGTTCATGACGTAGATCACGGCATACACGGCCGTTAGCAGGACGCCCCGGGAAAAATCGACCGTCCTCCATTTAAGGACGGTATAACCGAGGGCAATCAGAGCCATCAGGCCGTTCCCCCACAAGCTGATGCGGGTCCACATGGAGGCGGTATCCTCCTGGTGCTCCAGCCAAGACGTGAAAGCGGCGGGGAGCCGGAACGACTGGGTGAACGAGGAAACGGAGGTTCCGTCCAGCTTCACGCCGATCGTCAGTCTAGCGTCCCCGATAGGTTCTTTCTCCCGCTCGAACAGCAACAGGCCGGACTTGGCGGCCGGAGGGCTGATTCGCTTGAACTCCGCCTCTTCGTATCCCTGCCGGGCTATCGCTTCCCGAGCGGCCTTTTCCGCATCCGCCGCGGACACGGCGGCCTGGGCTTCGCCGCCGATGCCGGACCAGCCGATTACGGCTTTCGTGGTCATATGGATATCGATGATCCACTTCCGGACCGAGGGGGGAGCCTCGGCGACTTCCACCCGGTAGTAATCGACGGGCACCCGGCCGGCGTAGCTTTTGTCATACAAAGTTTGAAGCTTCTCTTTGGTGAGATAACCGCTGAGTTCCTTCTCCGACTGGTAGCTGACGAAAGTGCCGGGAGACCCGCCGGCCG
This sequence comes from Paenibacillus sp. JT31N7, assembly GCF_059692095.1. Classification (NCBI taxonomy): domain Bacteria; kingdom Bacillati; phylum Bacillota; class Bacilli; order Caryophanales; family Paenibacillaceae; genus Paenibacillus; species Paenibacillus sp. JT31N7. The sequence goes on along the minus strand of NZ_JCAUAT010000001.1, from coordinate 2,092,217 downwards.
TAACGCCTCCGGTACCGGTTTCGGTATCGGCACCCAGCCTTTGCCGCAGCCATGCGACCGCTGCCTCCGCGGCTTGTTCTTTCGTAATGGAGGCAGGCGTTTCGTAAGGATCGGAATCGGCTGGAGCGGCCCCGGTATTATAGATGAAAACTACGGCTGCATATAGAAGGAATCCGGTCAGGGCGAGAAGCAGCAGCGGTTTATCCAGACCGTATTTTTTCATGGTCAGCTCCTTCTCCGATCGTTTTTTTAACCGTATCACAGTTTGCGTAAGGATGCCAATTCGTGACTCCCAGTTAGCTGCAGGAAGATTGTCTATGTTTCCCCCCGTAAAATCCGGTTAAAAGAGCTTTGTGCTTGTTTAATAACAGATATATAATGCGGAGGATTCATTTCTTCGCGCAACTTCATACGCCGAATTTCCGCAGGAAAACGGGGGAACCATACTTTGGGGTGAATTTTACCGCTTGTGCCTGAATAGGGCAGGGTAAATAGGGTGGCCTGTACATCCGAATCCGTCAGCTAACCTCGTAGGCGACAGCAGGAACCATAACCGAAAGGCAGTGGGTTTCCAGTGTCTTTTTTGTGCTTCATATAGGAGGAAATTATGTGTTGAAAAAGTCGAGATTTACGCCGCCGCAGATTCTCGTTCTCGGGTTTGCGCTCATTATTCTCGTCGGCTCCGGCCTGCTGATGCTGCCGGTCTCGTCAACGGACGGGCTGCCGCTTCCGTTCATCGACGCCCTCTTTACGGCCACCTCGGCTGCCTGTGTAACAGGTCTGGTCGTGGTAGACACCGGGACGCATTTTACGATGTTCGGGCAAATTGTCATCATTTCGCTGATCCAAATCGGCGGTCTCGGATTCATGAGTATGGCGACGCTGTTTGCCTTCATCCTGCGCAAAAAGATATCGCTCCGCGAAAGGCTGCTGCTTCAGGAAGCCTTGAACCAGGGCAGCATGGAAGGCATTGTCCGTCTTTTCCGGAAAGTACTGATCTACTCGCTGAGCATCGAAGGAATCGCGGCTGTCCTTTTTACCGCCCGCTGGTCGATGGATCTCGGGTTTCCGAAGGGGTTGTACTACGGCATCTGGCATGCCGTTTCCTTTTTCAACAATGCGGGGTTTGACCTGTTCGGTCCCATTACCGGCCCATTCTCCTCGCTGACCGCTTACGCCGACGATTTTATTACCAATGTAGTGACGATGGCGCTCATTGTTCTGGGCGGAATCGGTTTTATCGTGATGTCGGATGTGATGGATTACCGGAAAACGAAGAGGCTGACCCTTCACTCCAAGGTGGTGCTGAGCGCCACAAGCATTTTGATCGTGACCGGGGCGCTCGTTATTTTTATTTTCGAGTATTCCAATTCGAAAACGCTGGGTTCGCTGGACTTCGGCGGCAAGATTCTCGCATCGTTCTTTCAATCGGTCACACCGCGTACGGCGGGGGCGAACACGCTTGATCTCGCTTCTCTCCGCCAAGCCACTCAATTTTTCATGATCATCCTGATGTTCATCGGGGCTTCTCCGGGATCTACCGGGGGCGGTATCAAGACGACTACGTTTACGATGCTCGTAGGGGCAATCGTCGCGATGGTACGGGGAAAAGAAGATATCGTCTTCTTCCGCAACCGTCTCGGCAAGGAACGTATCCTGAAGGCGATCACTCTGACGATGTTTGCACTCTTCCTGGTTATTTTCGTTACCATGCTTCTGTCTACGACGGAAGATCACGAGTTTCTTATGATTTTGTATGAAGTGACCTCGGCATTCGGGACTGTAGGACTCACCCTGGGGCTGACCACGAAGCTTACCATGTTCGGCAAGGTAATGATCGCCCTCACCATGTTCGCCGGACGTCTCGGCCCTCTGACATTGGCGTATGCGCTGCAGCCTAAAGCCGAGAAAGAACTGTATCGTTATCCCGAAGGAAAAATCACGATAGGTTAAGGAGAAACAAACAATGGCTTCCATTCAATATGCAGTTATCGGACTCGGACGCTTCGGTTCCAGCTTGTCCCAAGAATTGACTCAGCTCGGGCATGAGGTGCTGGGCATCGACAGAGATGAAGAAAAAGTGGACGAGATGAGCGACAAGCTCACTCATACCGTAGTTGCGGATGCGACGGACGAAGAGGTCCTCCGCTCGCTCGGCGTCCGCAATTTCGACTGTGCCGTCGTGGCTATCGGGGACAACATCCAGGCGAGTATCATGGCGGCCATCCTGCTCAAAGAGCTTGGCGTCAAAACGGTCGTCGCTAAAGCGCTGACGGATCAGCATGCCAAAGTGCTCGAGAAAATCGGCGTGGACCGAATTATTTTCCCGGAGCGGGATATGGGCGTGCGCGTAGCTCATCAGCTTGTGTCTCCGAATCTTCTCGATTACATCGAATTGTCCAAAAACTATACGATCGCCGAACTCGTCGTTTCCCGGCGTATTTCCGGCCTGACCCTCAAAGAACTCGATCCGCGGGCCAAGTACGGCTGCAGTATCGTCGCCATCAATAAAGCGGACGATGTGATTATCGCGCCTACCGCCGAAGATGTCCTGCACGAGCAGGACGTGATGGTCGTTATCGGCACGAAGGAGCAAATCGATGCGTTTGAGAGCCGCGTGATCCGGTAGGAAGCGGGAAAGGGGCGTATCGCATGGAGAATGCTTTGACACAGCTCATTGACTATGAGCTGTATTTATTTATCCTGATTGTGGTTCTGGGCATGCTGTTCGGCAAATTGGCGGGGTGGCTCCGCCTGCCCGATGTGGCTCTTTTTCTGATCGCCGGGATGATTTTCGGGCAAGCGTTTCATTGGATCGCCGAACCGAGCAGTTCGCTGACCAACCAGTTCATCCTCGTCGTAGGCTCCACGCTCATTTTGTTCGACGGAGGGCGCAATATCCGGCTGAGCGGACTGAAGCATGTCTGGATCTCCGTCACGCTGCTAAGCATACCGGGCGTCATTCTTACGTGCGGGGCGGTCGCGGCCGCTTCCCACTGGTTTCTCGGCCTGCCCTGGCTGCACGCGCTCCTTCTTGGGGCCATCATCTCTTCCACCGATCCGGCTACGCTCATTCCCGTGTTCAAGCAAGTGAGAATCCGGACCAAGGTGCGAGAGACGGTGGAGAGCGAATCGGCATTCAATGACGCTACGGGCTCCATTCTTACCTTCTCGCTGATTGCTATTCTTCTGGGAACGGAGCACGTATCCGTCGCTTCAGGGGCATGGCAGTTTGTCAAAACCGCGCTGGGCGGGCTGGCGGTCGGCGCGATTATCGGGTATGCGGGAGCCTTTTTGACCGCTCACGTGAAAATCGGCTTTCTGCGCGATTACGCGACGATCCTGATGCTGGCGGCCGCTCTCGGCTCTTACCTCGCGGGTGAACATCTGGGGGTCAGCGGTTTTATGGCTACGTTTACGGCCGGGCTGATCTGGGGGAATTCCGACGTATTTAAGCTGCATATGGAGGACAAAAAGCAGGAGATGTCCCATTTCTCGGAAAATGTGACCGTTCTGATGCGCATGCTGATTTTTATCCTGCTCGGCAGCCAGGTCAATTTTCCGCTGCTGCTCAAGTATTTGTGGCCGAGTCTCGGCATTATTTTCGTGTTCATGTTTATCGCCCGTCCGTTGGTCGTGCTTGTCTGCACACTGCCGGACCGCAAAGCGAAATGGACCTGGAGAGAGATTGTCTTCATGTTTTGGGTGAGGGAAACCGGCGTTATTCCGGCGGCGCTTTCCGGCATGGTGGCAGGGCTGGGCATCGCCCATGCGGATCTGATCGCTTCGGTTACGTTTATGGCGGTGCTGATCACAATCCTGTTCCAGGCCAGCACCACGGGCTTTGTGGCGCGTAAATTGGGCCTTGAGGAGGACAGCGGCGGCGAAGGCGCGCATGGCTTACCGCATGCGAAGCCGGGGCCGCAATAATGGAAGAAATTTTTCTTTCGGACGATAAAAAAGGAAATCGCCTCTGCTTGCAGGGGCGGTTTTTTGGCGAAGGCTTTGTTATCCTTGAGTGTTGATTTTTGTCCAAAAGAAAAACCGCTCAATTCGGGCGGTTCATTCTTCTTTGGCTTGTGAATTTTTTCCCTCATGATAGTCTTTCCATAATGGGCTGATGTATTTTTCCATTGTTTTTACGACGACATCTCTTCGGCTCTCTTCGACATTTACAGTGTCATTTGAAATCTCATTTCTAATTCGTATGAGCACAAATAAAGGAGGCAACGCAGCCTCACGGAGAGCCTTAATCATGATTTCTTCTTGTGAAGTAATATCCATAACTTATCTTTTTTCCTTTCTAGCAGGTTATATGAGTAGTATGAGTCCTGACACCAGTGTTAGGGTCAAGCGAAAATAATCAATTCCGCTGTGCTGCCCGTTGCTTCAACAAAAAATCAACAACACAGTTTTGGCGAAAAAAAAGAACCTCGCCATGCCGTGCAGGGCTGGAAGGTTCTGTGCAGCCGGCGGATCTTTGGAGCATCAGGCGGAGCATGTCGGCTTGGCCGTTATAGTCTTTATACGGGCATATCCGCGTAACGGTCCCAAACGCTCCCGTGGCGGCGGCCTCTGCCTGGGCAGAGCTTACTGGCTCAAGCCCGCGAAATGCGCCTTGGCCTTGCGGATAAAATGCGCGACCGCTTCATTCTGGTGGGTTTCCTTCACAAAAATCAGCGAGGTGGTCCTCGGCGTTTTCAAAAGCTCGGGCAGCTCCCGGACGCAGAGCCCGTCATGATCGGACGAACGGTCGTGCAGGTACGATCTCGGCAGCAGCGTAGCCGCCTGGCATGTAACGACGAGCCGCATGATCGCTTCGAACGAGTCGATTTCCATTTTGACGTCCGGAAAAATGAAAAAGCGGTGAAACAGCTCATCGGTAAGCACCCGGTACCAGGTGCCTTTGGAGAAGAGGATCATCGAGAGGCCGTTCAGATCGGCGATGGACAGCTCCTCGCGGTCCAGGTAAGGATGACCCTGAGGCAGCACCAGACAGAGATGGTCGTCGAAAAGGGGCTCGCAGGCGAGTCCGGGCTGGTCGATAGAGGAAGCGACGAGGCCGATGTCGACTTTCTTCTCCTTGACCATCATGACGATCTCGTGAGTTTTGCCCGTCAGGGCTTTCATATCCGTAGACGGATATTCCGCCAGGTACATCGTCACGAGCTCGGGGAGCGTGGTCTGCAGCGTGGTCAGACTGGCTCCGATGGTGAGGCTCATATGGCGTCCGGCGGTCTTGTATTCGTACAGGGTCTGCAGGAAGCGGCGTTCGCCCTGCCTCTGCTCCAGCGCATACTCGTATGCGATTTCGCCGGCCCGGGTTAAATCGAGGCGCTTGCCCTTGCGGGAAAAGAGCTGGACGCCGAGCTGCTCCTCCAGCTTCATAATCTTGCGCGATAAGGCAGGCTGCGACAAATTTAGCACCTGCGACGCTTTATTCAAGCTGGCTTGTTCGACAACGACAGCAAAAACGTCGAGATGTTCCATAATCCGTGCCTCCCTGAGGTTTAAATTCTTCTTATTATGCAAAAATATTATAATGAATATAAAAAAACAGCAATTCCATTATAAGCGATAAAGAGGTACGATGTATATGTCACCAGTTGTTCACAAAAAATTCGGCCCATTGTCGCTAATCCGAGGCAGGAAAAAGCGATGAGTGTGCCTTTTTTGGCGGTTGACGGTCCCCGGACAGGGGAGTACAATTGAATTTGGTTTTGTCTGGAATTGTCGAGACGTATCGTGTCGAGGCGAAAATTGAGGGGGGAAGCATTACTAATGGGCAAGAACTCGTATTTTAACCGCAAGCTGCATTCCTTGCTTGGCGTTATTCCGGTTGGTTTCTTCTTGATCGAGCATTTGCTTACCAACTTTGAAGCAACTAAGGGACCTGAAGCGTTTGTGGATCAAATCAACTGGCTGAACAGCCTGCCGCTCGTGCTTGTGCTCGAGATCGTCGGGATCTGGATTCCGCTCCTGTACCATGCCGTTTACGGCCTGTACGTAGCGTTTACGGCCCGCAACAACGTAAGCCAATACGGCTATTTCCGCAACCAGATGTTTTTATGGCAGCGGATCACGGGGGTTCTTACCTTCCTGTTCGTGGCATGGCATTTCTTTGAAACGCGTTTTCAAGTGGCAATCGGCAACGTAGAGCATGAACGCCTAGGACAGACGATGCATGACATCGTATCTCAGCCTCTTTTGCTGACTATATACGTAATCGGCGTTATCGCCGCGTCTTTCCATTTTACAAACGGCATGTGGTCGTTCCTTGTCAGCTGGGGCATCACGGTGGGCCCACGCGCCCAACGCGTATCTTCCTATATCTGGATCGGCTTGTTCCTTGTCATGTCCGTGATGTTCATCGCATCTCTCGTAGCATTTAAAGACCCGCAATTTCAGGAGCTTCCTGTCGTTAGCGGAATGATCGGAGGGGTGACCAGCAATGGCTAATTCAAAAGTAATTGTCGTCGGCGGCGGTCTGGCCGGCCTGATGGCAACCATTAAGGCAGCGGAAGCGGGTGTGCCCGTACAACTTTTCTCCCTGGTTCCTGTAAAACGTTCCCACTCCGTGTGCGCCCAAGGCGGTATCAACGGAGCGGTTAATACGAAAGGCGAAGGCGACTCCACTTGGGAGCACTTTGACGATACGGTATACGGCGGCGACTTCCTCGCCAACCAACCGCCGGTTAAGGCGATGTGCGACGCGGCTCCCGGCATTATCCACTTGATGGACCGAATGGGTGTTATGTTCAACCGGACACCGGAAGGTCTTCTGGATTTCCGCCGTTTCGGCGGTACGAAATACCACCGTACGGCATTTGCCGGCGCTACGACAGGCCAGCAACTGCTGTACGCGCTCGACGAGCAGGTCCGCCGTTTCGAAACAGCGGGACTCGTAACGAAGTTCGAGCATTGGGAATTCCTCGGCGCGGTCCTCGACGACGACGGCGTTTGCCGCGGGATTGCCGCACAGGATCTGCGCAACATGGAAGTGCAAACCTTCTCTTCCGATGCGGTTATCATGGCGACTGGCGGCCCCGGTATCATTTTCGGTAAAACAACGAACTCCGTTATCAACACCGGTACGGCAGCAAGCGCCGTGTACCAGCAGGGTGTCTACTACGCGAACGGCGAGTTCATCCAGATTCACCCGACAGCGATTCCGGGCGACGACAAGCTTCGTCTGATGTCCGAATCCGCGCGCGGCGAGGGCGGACGCGTATGGACGTATAAAGACGGCAAGCCTTGGTACTTCCTTGAAGAGAAATACCCGGCTTACGGAAACCTGGTCCCGCGTGATATCGCGACCCGTGAAATTTTCCACGTTTGTAACGACCTGAAGCTCGGCATCAACGGCGAGAACATGGTTTACCTGGATCTGTCCCACAAAGATCCGAAAGAACTGGACGTTAAACTGGGCGGTATCATCGAAATTTACGAGAAATTCACAGGCGACGACCCGCGGAAGCTTCCAATGAAGATTTTCCCGGCGGTTCACTATTCGATGGGCGGCATCTGGGTCGATTACAACCAAATGACGAACATTCCTGGCTTGTTCGCCGCTGGCGAGTGCGATTACTCCGTTCACGGTGCAAACCGTCTGGGAGCGAACTCCCTCGTATCCGCTATTTTCGGCGGTATGGTAGCGGGTCCTAAAGCAATCGAATATATCCAAGGTCTCGACAAGCACGTGGAAGATATGTCCACCGCCATGTTCGACCGCGAGAAGCAGAAGCACACCGATCGTTACGAAAGCCTGCTTAAAATGGACGGCAAGGAAAATGCTTATGTCATCCACAAAGAGCTCGGCGAGTTGATGACTTCGAGCATGACCGTCGTGCGTTACAACAAAAATCTTGAAGAGACGATCGTCAAGATTAAAGAATATAAGGAACGTTTCCAGAATATCAACATGACGGATACGGCCCGTTGGAACAACCAGGGTGTCGCTTTCACGAGACAGCTCTGGAACATGCTCGAACTTTCCGAAGCGATGACGCTGGGCGCTCTTCTGCGTAACGAGAGCCGCGGCGCTCACTACAAGCCGGAGTTCCCGGAACGCGATGACGATAACTTCCTGAAGACAACCAAAGCCAAGTGGACGCCTGAAGGTCCGGTTATCGAATATGAGGACGTAGACGTATCGCTTATCGCACCGCGTAAACGCGATTACACTACGGACAAGAAGAAGAAAGAGAAAGAGGGAGGGCATTGATCATGGCCGAAGCGCAAACAGCAGTACCAAGCAAAACGGTCAAGTTTATCGTCACCCGTCAAGACAGCCCGGAATCGGCTCCTTACAAAGAGGAGTTTGAAATCCCGTACCGTCCGAATATGAACGTGATCAGCGCTCTGATGGAAGTCCAGCGCAATCCGAAAAAATCGGACGGCGGCGAAACGACTCCGGTTTGCTGGGAGTCCAACTGTCTCGAGGAAGTATGTGGCGCCTGCTCCATGATCATCAACGGCAAAGCGCGTCAAGCCTGCGCAGCCTTGATCGACAAGCTGGAACAACCTATCCGCGTTGAACCGATGCGTACGTTCCCGGTCGTGAGAGACCTGGTTATCGACCGCACCCGGATGTTCAACGCCCTCAAGAAAGTGAAAGCGTGGATTCCGATCGACGGTACGTACGATCTGGGTCCGGGACCGCGTATGGCGGAATCGAAGCGTCAATGGGCTTACGAGCTCTCCAAGTGCATGACGTGCGGCGTATGTCTGGAAGTTTGCCCGAACGTAAACGAGAAGACAAGCTTTATCGGTCCTGCCGCCGTTTCGCAAGTCCGCCTGTTCAACTCCCACCCTACAGGTGAAATGAACAAGGACGAGCGTCTCGATACGCTGATGGAAGACGGAGGCATCGAGGGCTGCGGTAACTCGCAGAACTGCGTGCGTTCTTGTCCGAAAGGCATTCCGCTCACGACTTCCATCGCGGAAATGAACAAGGACACCACGAAACGTCTGTTCAAAAAATGGTTGGGCATGTAAGCACGCCAATCTGGCATACTATGAAATATCCGGCACTTCCGCGCAGCACTTCCCGCGCGGAAGTGCTTTTGTTATGAAAAGAAAACCTGCGGCATGCTAATGAAATAAAGCGTTCCACGCCGTTTAGTTCGGAAAGAGAGAAGGAGAGAACATCATGTGGAAAGCTATCATTCTTGTATTCCTGGGAGCATGCAGTTACGGGATGCTCTCTACGTTCGTTAAATTCGCGTATGACGCGGGATTCGAGCCGGGTGAGGTAGTTGGTGCCCAGAACTTGTTCGGGACTCTGATCTCGCTCGTACTCGTTCTGACGCTCTCCCGCTATAAAATGAAGCCGGGGCAATGGGTGCCGCTTCTTATGGTGGGGCTGACAACCGGTTCGACCGGCATTTTATATTACAATTCCCTGCAGACGGTTCCGGCCTCCATCGCCATCGTGCTGTTGTTCCAGTTCACCTGGATCGGCGTTATTCTGGAAGCGGTGCTGGAACGCAAAAGACCAAGCCGTGCGAAGGCGGTTTCCTTAGTGCTGCTTCTGATCGGAACGGGGCTGGCATCCGGCGTGGCCGATCTCGGCTCCATCGATTTACCCGTAGTCGGAGTGGTGCTTGGCCTGCTGTCCGCGGTGACCTATACCGGTTTTATTTATTTCAGCGGCAAGGTGAGCACGGGAGTGCCGGCCATCAACCGGACCCTGATGATGAATATGGGGGGACTTCTTCTCGTTTTCGTTTACCACACGCCGAGTTTTATATGGAATGGCGCCTTGGGAGAGGGACTCTGGAAATATGCGCTGCTCGTCGGAGTATTCGGTGTCGTGATTCCGACCGTATGCTTTAACTACGGCATGCCGAAGCTGGGCACGGGGCTGGGGTCCATTCTCGGGGCCGCCGAGCTGCCCGTAGCCGTCGTGCTTTCGGCGGCCGTGCTCCGGGAAAGCGTGTCATTGGTGCAGTGGGCGGGCGTCCTGCTCATCCTTTTCGGAATCGCTTATCCTCATCTGCGTAGAGGAAAAACGGGAGCGCTCAAGCCGGCTTGATTTAGGGCTGGGCCGATCGCCTCTCGTTACACAAACATATAAAGAGCCGGAACGCATAAGCGTTTCGGCTCTTTTCTGTCCATTATGCATGGCTGACCTTTAGGTGAAGTCTGCGGCTAGGGCGGCTCTTACGGGAAAACTCATTTTCGCGGCAACCGTTCCAACCGCTGCATCTGCCGCCCGTATCCACAGCCTCACATCCGCGGACACGTCCTTACAGATCGTTCGTCAGCACGACCTTGCCGATCGCGCCGCCCGATTCCAGGCGCCGGTGAGCTCCCGCCGCGTCGCGGAACGTGAACCGCTGCTCGTCGAGCAGCGGGCGCAGATGGCCTTCGTCGGCCAGGCGCGCAAGACGCTCCAGCGTCTCGCCCTGATGCTTGCGGCCGGCGCCGGTCAGAAGCGGCAGCACGGTGAACACCACGTGCAGCGTTAACCCCTTCGCATGAAGCGGGCTGAGATCATGCGTGGAGCGGGCGGCGATGGCGACGACATGGCCGCCCGTGCGCGCGGCGGCGAAGGAGCGGTCGAGGTTATCCTTCCCGACCGTGTCGAACACGACGCCGAAGCCCTGGCCGCCGCCCGAGCATCTGCGGACGTAATCCTCTACCGGCTCCGTCCGGTAGTTGATGACGCCGTCCGCACCCAGCCGCGAAGCGATGTCCAGCTTCGCGCCGGAGGATGCCGTCGCGAAGACGTCGGCGCCGCCCCATTTCGCGAGCTGGATCGCGATGTGGCCGACGCCGCCCGCGGCGGCATGCACGAGCACCTGCTGGCCGGGCTGAAGCCGCGCCCGGTCGAACAGGCCCTGCCAGGCGGTAAGCGCCACGACGGGCAGGGCCGCCGCCTCGCTCATCGAGAGCGAGGCGGGCTTGCGGGCGATGAGCTCCGCATCGGCCAGCATGTATTCGGCGAGTGCGCCGCCGAAGCCCTTGAAGCCGCCGGCGAAGCCGTATACTTCGTCGCCGGGCCGGAACTTCGTCACGCCTTCGCCTACGGCTTCGACGGTGCCCGCCACGTCGCCGTGAAGGACCGCGGGAGCATGCGGAGCGAGATTCGGCATCAGACCCTGGCGGATCCGCGTGTCGATAGGATTCACGCCGCTGGCGGCAACGCGGATAAGCACGTGTCCGGGCAGGACGGCGGGGGTCGGAATTTCTCCGACGGAGAAGGATTCCGGTGCGCCGAATGTTTCGAGAAGAACTGCTTTCATGGGAAGCACCTCCGATAGGTTGACTGGGCTGGGTACATTAGATCCATTATAAAACAGCCGGCATAAGAATGGTACAAGCCCGGTTAGGCAAAAAACACCGGGCCCCTTACAAGGGCTCCGGTGTATGCACGTCCTTTCGGGTTACGTGGCGGTCTGTTTTTGAACAGGCGCCAACGTATCTCCTTGGTGTTTCTCTTCGCGATGCTTAAGAAATTCCCGGCCGTATTCGCCGTGAGGATGAATGCCCGCATGCTCCATCTGAATAGTGGAATGCGTGATGCCGTATTTTTCCTTCAGCGTTTCGTTAATGGCGAGGATAATGCAGAAGGGCTGGATTTTGTCGTCGATAAAAACGTGTGCGGTCAGGGAGTAATGATCCGTCGAGATCGCCCAAAGGTGCATTTCATGAACATCTTCGACACCTTCGACATTGCCGATATCGCGGCGTATTTCTTCCAGATTGAACTTGGCGGGAACGGATTCCATCAGAATGAGGAAGGATTCTTTAATGATCCGGCTGCCTCCGATGAAAATAATGCCGCCGATTACGATACTGATCAGAGGGTCGAACCAAAGCAAGCCCGTAAAATAAATGATTACCGCCGAAATGATGACCCCTACGGAGCTGAGCAGGTCACCGATAAAATGCCACAGGGCACTCTGCACATTGAGGTTTTCCTCTTCTTCCATACTGCGGTGCAGGACCAGCGTGAGCACCAGATTGACCACGAACCCGATGGAGGAGATGATGAGCATTAGTTTGAAATCAATGTTCTGCGGATCGTAAAACCGCTTGATTCCTTCGACAAGGATTCCGATGGCGATTACCGCCAAGGCAAGTCCGTTGAGGAAAGAGGCGATAATTTCAAACCGCAGAAAGCCGAACGTGTACCGGCTGTTGGGTTCCCTGGAGGCCAGGTAAATCGCGGTCATGCTGAGTCCGAGCGCAATAACGTCTGAAATCATATGCGCGGAATCCGAGAGAAGAGCGAGGGAATTAGACATAATCCCCCCGACAACTTCGACAATGGTGAAAAATAACGTGAGCAGAAGGGTAATCCAAAGCGTACGCTTCGAGGTGGATTGTTCCTTTACATGGTCAAGATGGTGAAAATCGGTCATGGCTTGTACCTGCTTTCCGGCTTTTTTATATGGATGAACGGACGATAGTAGACACTTTACCAGGTTGTTCTGTTGGAATTATACGTCACGGCCCGAAATCCTGCAACGGCTGTTCTATGAAATAGGCAAAAGCGGATTTTCATAGGCGAATGCTGCCGAACCCGGGGAAGTTGCTGTCGGAATATAAGAGAACGCTTTCAATTTTGTTACATAAATGAAATATTTCTGTTACGTTCCTATAATGTAAGGGAGGTATTATAATAACCAAGACCCCCTTTTTAATATACAACGTTTCAGGCTTACCCCGTTGGTAAGCCTGCTTTTTTTTGTCTGGGAAACTTGCCGCTTTCGTTTCTCTGGCATTCGGAAGCCGTTGTATAAGCGCAAAGTAGGATGATTACGGGTTGTCTCTAACCTTGTAAGCCGTCTTTTTCCTGTATGATCTCCGGTAGGGAGGGGAAGCTATTCCAGGCAGTCCGAGAAGGCGCCCAAACTACGTTTACCGGAGGGACTACACGATGTATAACAATTACAATCAACAGCTGCAGCACTGTCAGCAAACGGTTCAACAGCTTATCCAGCAAACCCAGCAGGCGAGTGCCGTATACCAGCAGCTGCTTCAACAGGAGCAGCAGAACGCGCAGCAGCTGGAACAACTCGCCCAAAGAGAGCGTCAAGCCAGCCAGATTATCCAAACCGCTCTTCAAGGCCACAGCCGTGCCGTGCAACAAATGCAGCACGTGTCCCAAATTTGCGGACAGCTGGAGCAATCTTTCAACAATCCCGCTATCTACTCCCAGCAAAATAACAGTTCCTCCAACTACCGCTTCCAGTAAGTTTCGTACTTGCCGGTTACGGTTTTTAAGTAGACCGCACAGGTCTGCATACTTTAGAGTCAGGTTGCGGACGGCTTCGGTTAGCGCCGGAATACCTAAGCAATCTCAGCACGGGAAACAAAAGAAACCGGCCGTTTGACGGGCCGGTTTCTTTCTGTTTTTTTATGAACAAAGGGTGGTTAGAGGGAAACGAGAACTCTCTCTTTATTGCGGAAGAAACACCATTCTTTAAACCCGATTTCTTTCAGCCGCTTGCTTACCAGTTCGAAGTCGTCGCCGACACGCTGGGGAACATGGGCGTCCGAGCCGAACGTGACTTTAACCCCGTAATGAAGGGCCCGTTCCAGAATAAGATCGGACGGATACCAGCCGCCTACGGTTTTGGTTTTGCCGGAAGTATTGATTTCGATCGCCACATCCTCATCCGCGATTACTTTCAGGGTTTCGTCCACTTTGGGAGTCGGAATGTCCGAGAAAGCGGGATAGAATCCTTTCATCGCGTCGATATGCCCCAGTATCTGAAACAGCCCGGCTCTAGCCGACTGTTGAATCAGATCGTAGTAGGTTTCTTTATGGACGATATGCTCGGCGTCGTCAAGCCCTTTCCACCGGTTCTTGTTAAAGATACTGACGCCGCCGGACAGGTGGACCGACCCTATAATATAGTCGAACGGGAATTTCTCGTACATGGAACGGTACAGCTCCAGGTGCTCGGGGAAATAGTCGGATTCGACGCCCAGCAGCACTTCGATTTTGCCCGCGTATTCTTTCTTCAGGCTGAGCACTTCTTCCACATAAGCGGCGAAGGCGCTTTTGCCCATGGCGATTCCGGGAAACAACTGGTCCTGCTCGCTGTAAAAATAAGGGGAGTGATCCGAAATGCCGATCACGGACAAACCCGCTTCCACAGCCGCGTCTACGTAGTGACGGATGGTTCCCGTTGCATGCCCGCATCTTTCATTGTGCGTATGAAGATCGAATTTCATAAGTAGCCCTCCTATTCGGAACCGAGAAATTGAGTTTCCGGCATTCCTTTCAAATCCTGCAGGAACTGGTGCATCGCGGAGTTGAGGTAGCGGCCGGATTTGTACACAACGCCGACGGGATGAGTGATATCTAATTCGTCTACTTTCAGCATTTTCAGTGTACCGTGGTCGAGATCGTTGACGACAGACAACTTCGAGATGATGGCGGCGCCGAGATTCAGCTCCACCATCCGTTTGACTTCTTCGCTGCTTGACAGCTCCATCACGATTTGCGGGTTGATATCGTACGTTTTGAACACCTGATCGACGAATCGGCGTCCCGCCGTTTCCGGCGATAGCATGATAAAGGGCAGATTACGCAGCTTCTCGATGGAAATATGAGCGTATCGGCTTAGCGGATGACTGGTGGATACGATGAGTTCGAACGTGTCGTAGTACAGGACGGAAGCTTCCAGAGACGGATACTTTTCGTAGAGATACGAAATGCCGATATCAACACTGCCGTTATCGACGCTCGCCATAATTTGCGAAGAGGTCATGGAATGAATGGTGGTTTTGATTAAAGGGAACTGGTCCTGAAAATAAAACAGCACCCGCGGTAAAATTTGCATGGCAATGGACGTGGTCGTCCCGATATGGATATGGCCCTGGGGAGTCTGGCTCAGATCGGCCAACCGCTGTTTCAAATCCTCGACAGTGCGGAGAATTCTTTCAGCGTGCTCCAGGAACAGCTTGCCGCTGTCCGTGAGCGTTACAGGCTGGTTGCGGTCGATCAGAATCGTCCCGAACTCTTCTTCCAAGCTTCTAATCTGCGCAGATACGGCCGGCTGCGTCAGGTTAAGAAGTTCGCCTGCCTTACGGAAACTCATCGTCTTGGAAATCGTGATGAGCGTCTCCAATTGATTGAGATTCATGGGCAGCCCTCCGATATAAGTAAAATTTATCGAAACATGTAACAAGATAATTTAATTTTCTTTCTATTATAAAGGATGGCCGGGGAGAGTTCAAATGAATGGGTGTAAATAAATGCCAATTAAATCGGTGCATGATGGGTGGCGAGGTCCGGTTGATCTACTTCATAAGGCTGTTCCAAAAATGAGGCAGGTCGGGGCAAATCAGATCCGGCTCGTTTCCGGATTTCGAAATGTGTTCCCGGACGTTTGCCTCCGTGGCAAGCCCCGTCAGCACGAGAGCTGTCCGGCAGCCGGCCGCTATCCCGCCGCCGATGTCCGTCGCGGTATTGTCGCCGATCACCCACGTGTCTTTCGCCTGCAGTTCAAGGCGGGCCAGGGCATAGTTCATAATGACCGGCGACGGTTTGCCGATGACGACCGGATCGGCGCCGGAAGCGGTCCGGATGAGGGCGCCGATGGAGCCGGCTCCGGGAATCAGGCCGCTGTCGGACGGAAGCAGGTGATCCGGGTTCGTCAGGATATACCGGGCGCCGCCCAGCAGATGCTTGACCGCCGATGCCAGCTTGTCGTAAGTCAGCTGCCGGTCGATACCTTGAACGACATAATCCGGCTCCGTGCCGGTGAGCTCGAATCCCGCTTCCAGCAGGGCGCTCTGAAGCCCTTCTTCGCCGATGCAGTAAACGCGCTCGCCGCTTCCGTGTTCCAGCAAATACTGAACGGAAGCCATGGCCGTCGTGTACACGCGGTCGGGCCCGACTTCTATGCCCATCCCGTTTAAATGGCCGGCTACGTGTTCCGGGGAGCGGGACGAATTGTTGGTCACAAGGAGATAAGGGAGGCCGTTCTTATTGAGCAGATCCACAAATTCCTTCGCGCCCGGTATAGCTTCGTTCCCTTTGTACAGTGTGCCATCCAAATCAATCAAAAATCCGTGCATGCTTTTGTTCACCTCACCTTTTATCGTACCAAACGGAATGCTTCCTCACAAGCGCGGTCCTTTATGACGTGTAAAGAGGTTCGGCGGCGTCTAATCCTCTAAAGGTCAGATTTGCTCAAACCCCCGTAGTCCGGAAAATCTCTAAAACGGTAAGTAGGACCGCCGCGCGATTTTCTTCTCGTTTGGTCCCGGTTTATAGGTCTAATGATAAGAAAGACTCAAAACTTACATGGATAAAATAGGACAAAAGAAGTATACGGACAACGATTTTTACTATATAATGTAGAAAAATGTGTAAGTTTGGTTCGAAAAAATCCGACATGAGTGCCTAAACCGCAGGAACGGTTTTATCACCTCGTGAATCAATTTGTTGTTCCTATATGTTGGTAAAGGGGTTAAAGAGCACATGAAAGCGGAATACATCAATCCTTTTCTGGAATCCGCGCGGATTGTCATCGAACAAGTCGCGAACGTGCGTCCGACTACCGGTAAATTGTCTGTTAAAGATATTTACTTTATCGAACGTTATGTATGGATACAAATCGGTATGACCGGTCAAATGCAGGGAAACATACGCTTCGGTTTTGAAGAATCAACGGCGCTGCGGATGGTTTCCGCTATGATGGGCGGATTTATTTTGACCGAACTGGACGAAATGGGACACAGCGCGATTTCCGAACTCGGAAACATGATCAGCGGCAACGCCAGCACGATTTTGTACAATCAGGGCATCAGGGTTGACATTACGCCCCCTAAGGTCGTCACGGGAGACGTCCATGAGGTGGATGCACTGAAAGCGCTGACGGTGCCTCTGTTGATGGACGGAATCGGTGAACTGGATATTCAGGTTCTTCTCGCTTAGCTTAACCGGACCAAGCCGGAGAACCTGGAAAAGGACTGCTTCTGTTGAAGCGGTCCTTTTTTTGATGGAAATTTTTTAAGGATCAGGGACCGGGAGTAACGAAACGGGAGAATTTCTAGGCTAAATGTCGCTCTCTGTAAACGGAGCGAACTAAAATTCGCCCCCGCCTCCGCCTGGTGAAGAAATGCCGCGTAAGGTATACTAAGCCTACAAGCGTCACCGGAAGGGGAAGAAGCACATCCATGAACATAGAAGGCAAAGTAGCCGTCGTCACCGGAGCTTCCAGCGGAATAGGCGCGCAGACCGCGCGGGCATTGGCGCAGCGTGGAGCTGTGCCCGTTCTGTTGGCACGCTCGCGGGACAAGCTGGAACAGCTGGCGGCGGAGATCGGCGGCGGATGCGGCGTATACCGGCTCGATGTGCAGAATACGGCCGAAGTGAACCGGGTTTTCGCCGAAGTTTTCGCCGAGTACGGGCGCATCGATGTTCTCATCAATAACGCGGGATTCGGAGTATTCGAACGGTTTATAGACACTCCGCTGGAGCAGTTCGAAGAGATGATGGACGTGAATTATTTGGGTATCGTCCGCTGCACGAAAGCAGTTCTTCCGGCCATGATCCAATCGGGCTCGGGCCACATCGTGAATATCGCTTCCATGGCCGGCAAAATCGGATCGGCCAAGTCCTCCGGGTATTCCGCCACCAAGCACGCTGTGCTCGGCCTGACTAATTCGCTGCGCCAGGAGCTGTCGGGTACCGGTGTCCGGCTCAGCGCCGTCAATCCGGGCCCGATCGACACTCCCTTCTTCGAACGGGCGGACCCTACGGGGAACTACGTCAAGAACATCAGCTGGTTCATGTTGAAACCGGAGCGGGTGGCCGAAGCGATCATTCGCGCGATCGAGAAAGAGAAGGCGGAGATCGACCTCCCTTTTATAGCGGGAATCGGCACGAAACTGTATTCGCTGTTTCCCCGCCTGCTGGATAAATCCGCGCAGCGTATGCTGAACAAGAAATAACCCAAGAAAAAAAGCGGTTCTCCAGCTGGAGAATCGCTTTTTTAATCCGTTGTTTGGGGCAGCAAAAACTTGCAGGAAGAAAACCAGGAACCGGCTGCGCGGATCAGAAGCCCTGGTTTTGACCGGTCGTTCTGCTTACTTCCTGAACGATTTCTTCGTCCGTCAAGCCGTGAGCGTTGATGACGGAAGCGGAGGTAGCGGCATCCGCAAAGCCCATCACGTTCTGGTCCAGACCGGAAATGACGACGCAGGACGCTCCGTCCGCCTGATTTAACGAAGTAACTTCGTAGCCGCTGCTCTGCAGGGCCTGTTTCACACTGGACAAGCTGTCTTCAACTGCGATTCTAGACATATGCCTTCGCTCCTTTATAAGGGATCTCCGGCTTATTGTGGCTGCGCGGACGAAATCTTATTCAGGTTTGCTCCGCTTTGCCTTCTGCTGTTCGTTGAGATCGCGTATTTCCTCGAAAATGGCCCGGACTTGCGCTTTGGCCTCGGGGTGCGAGCCGTTCCAGTGATTCGTCAGGGCAGGCATAGCTTTATGTAAGTGTTGATAGATGGCCCAGATTTTTATTTTCTCGGTCATTTCGGAGGAACCGTCTCCGGTCAACAGCTCGGCCGCCTTGGATACGAGGGCGTTAAACTCGTTTTCGAATTCTTGACTCATAAGATCATTCCTTCCGTATGAAAATAAGATACTTCCAGTCTATCGGAAGCCATGGGGACTGTAAAGATTCCTTCACGACGGGCCCCGGGTCCGTCCGTAACTGCATTCAGGACGTTTACATACAAGGAGGCTGTACAAGCATGTCGGAGTCCATTCAATCGGGAAAAAAAATCAGCACCCTCTCGCCGGTTACCTTATCGCCTGCCGTACGGGCGGCCGGAAACGAAGCGGGAAGTCTTAAAGACGGCCAGCTCCTGGAGCGGGAGCTATTGTCCCGGCACGCTAGAAACGTCACGCTGTACGTCGTGACGTATGCAGCCCAGGGACTTCGCGTCAAAGGCTACCTGGCCGTGCCGGATCACGCGGAACCGCTGCCGGCCGTCGTCTACTGCCGGGGAGGCATCCGGCGCGTCGGGATGGTGCGGATCCGCCGGATCGTTTCGATGGCGCGGCGGGGCTATGTCGTGTTCGCGCCCTTCTACCGGGGCAACGAAGGGGGAGAAGGCCGTGAAGACTTTGCCGGAGAGGACCGGTACGATGTGTATCACGGGCTGCTAATGCTGAGGGATCTGCCCGAGGTCGCCTCCGTCCCGGTCTCGCTGATCGGCTTCTCACGCGGCGCGCTGATGGCGCTGCTGGCCGCCAGAGACTGCGAGGAAGTGGGCCCCGTCGTCGTATGGGGCGGCGTCAGCGACCTTCACGACACGTATGAGGAGCGAGTCGACTTGCGGCGCATGCTCAAACGGGTCGTCGGCCATCCCCTCAAGCAGGCGGATGAATATATCCGCAGGTCGCCGGCGAGATGGGCCGACCTTATCGAATCTCCCGTGCTGATCGTGCACGGAACCGCCGATCCGCAGGTTAAAATTTCACATGCTTACAAGCTGGCCGCTGCGCTTGAACATGCGGGCAAAGATCACACCATGCTCATTTACGAAGGGCTGGAACACCGTTTTCCGAAGGAAATGGACGAAGTGGCGCTGGACGAGGTATTCCGCTGGATGGAGCAAAAAAGAATTGAAATAGAAGGGAATAAGAGTAAAAAAGAAGAAAAATAGTTTAATTTTTCTAAGCATAAAAAAGAAAAAAATCTCCTTTTTCGATGCCGAAAATGGCGTTATCCCGCCTGTATTTATCCGAAATGAGACTTAGAAGCAGGGTTGGATAGAAATGTAAGCTTTTTCTTTAAATATAATGATTTTTTTTCCTGTTTAATATTGTTAACTCCTCCGCTATAGCCTAATATGAGTTTTAGGAATGGTTTACATAAGGGGGATGTCTCATGTCAAAGTACATGATTCATTTGTTTACATCGAATTATTTCCACCTGGATAAAAGCCTCCAGGAAAAAATATATAAAGAATTTCATGTCATGGTCTATCCGACCATTTATTTTATCCTACAAGATCACAATCTGGTCGAGGATATCATTCAGGAATCGTTTCTCCGCGCTATCGACAAGGCTCCTCAGCTGAAAGAGACGGAGAAGTATGAAAGCTGGCTGAAGAAGCTGACGCGCAACGTGACACTTAACTACCTGCAGAAGCATAAGCGCAACCGCAACGAGCTGGATTCGGAGATTACGCTGACGCTAAGGGAAACCGCCCCGGCTTACGAGGCCGGCAGCACACCGCTGGAGAAGGAGGTTGAACTGAAGATCATGCAGGAAGCGATCAGCCATTACGTGAACCAGCTCAGCCCCGCTTACCGGCAAATTCTGGCTATGAAAGTGGTCCATAACATGTCTTACAAGGAAATGGCCGAAGAGATGAACGTGACGGAAGGCGTCATCCGGCAGCGTCTGTACCGTGCGCGCGAAGCGATCCGGCAAATGCTGCTGGAAGAATGGGATTTTCTTAAATAAGCGCTTCATGCAGGCCTAATACTACCCGTTAAGGGGTGGGAAAAGCGGTCAAGCCCCGCAGCCCATCCTTTTTTGGCATGATCCGGTTTGTTACCGGGGGCTTCCTCGCGTATAATGTAGACAAACAACAACGGTATACAGAAAAGAGGTTCTTCATGTACGACAATTTTGAACAGCTGCAAATCGCCCCCGTCTGGGCGGAAAAGTTGAAAGAACGGGGGATAGGCAAGCCTACGGCCGTTCAGGCCGAGGCGATCCCGCTCATTCTCACGGGACGGGACGCTATTGTGCAGTCGCAAACGGGAACGGGCAAAACGCTGGCTTTTCTGCTTCCGGCCCTGCAGCGGATCGATGTGAACGCGAAGCATGTCCAGGCGGCCATCATCGTTCCGACACGGGAGCTCGGCATGCAGATTTTGCGCGTGGCGGAAGATCTGATCGGCGACGGTCCCATCAAGTGTCAGGCGCTGATCGGAGGAGCCGCTCTGGCCCGGCAGGTCGAGAAGCTTAAGAAGGGCTCTCCGCACCTGATTATCGGAACTCCCGGCCGCATTAACGAGCTGATCAAGGCCCGTAAGCTGAATGTGCATCATGTATCCACGCTGATCGTGGACGAAGTCGATCACGTGCTGGAGCTGGGCTCCATGAAAGAAGTCTACGCGATATTTAAAGCTCTGCAGCGCTCGTCGCAGTCGCTGTTCTTCTCCGCCACCATTCCGTCCGAGATCGGACAAGCGGCGGAAAGCTTGATGAACGACCCGGCCGAGATCCGGATCAACCCGGATCAGCGTACGGCGTCCACGCTGGAGCATCTCGCTTTTAACTGCGAAGCCCGCAATAAAATCGACACGCTCCGCAGGATCGTCCGCCTGTACGATCCGCCCAAGGCGATGGTGTTCGTCAATGCGACGGCCGACGTGTCCGAAGTCGTATCGAAGCTGCAGCACCTCGGACTGTCCGTGGAGGCGCTCTACGGAGAGGCGGGCAAGCAGCAGCGGGCGAACGTCATGCAGTCGTTCCGCGACGGCAAGTTCCAACTGCTGCTGGCTACCGATGTCGCGGCCCGCGGGCTAGACATCGAGGAAGTGACGCATGTCATCAACCTCGACATGCCGCTTAACGCCGAGTACTACCTGCACCGTGCAGGGCGTACCGGACGGATGGGGCGCAGCGGAACCGTGATCTCGATCGCCGCTCCGAAGGAGCGGTTCATCCTGGATAAGTTCCGCAAGGCTCTGCGCATCTCCATCGACGAGAAGGAGATGTACGAGGGCCGGGTGGTCGACGCCGGCCAAGGCCCGCGCAGCGGCTTCCGCGGCGCACCGCGCCGGGATGACGCGGAAGCCCGCGTTGCGGGCACGGCCCGGAGCGCTTCCGGCGGCGAAGCGGGAGCACGCCGCGAAGCTTCCGGCGCGGACGGGGAACGCCTCTCTACGGACCGCCGTGGAGAGAACGGCCGCGGCGGAGCACCCGGCCGTACGGCTGGCGCCAGACGCGGCAGCGCGGGCGCAGCCGCCCGGAGCGGTGCGGCCGAAGGCCGCGGAGGAGCGGCACGCGGAGGCTCCGCGCAGCAGCCGGCCTCGCGCAAGTCCGCCCGCAAGCAGGAGACTGCCCAGGACCGCAAAAACAAAGGCGCGCCGAAATGGCTGAAAGCCAAAAGAGACGGAGACGGAGACGGGAAGTAACCGGAGCTGCAGCATCGCGTATAAGACTCCAAGCCGGTTCGGGTCGAACCGGCTTTTTCATTTGGAGAACGATGGGTAAATAGAGGGTACGCGTCATTACGGCAAGGAGGGAATAAACGTGAAAATCATTCGGCGTATGATCGTGGTCCTGCTCGTTCTGGCCGTTGCGGCGGGGCTGGCGGCCTGGGGACTGTTAGCGTATATCAAACCGCAGCAGCAGCTTGATCTGGCTTATACGGAACTTTCGCTGGAAAGCCAGCTGGTGGATATCATCAGAAGCAAGAAGCCCGAGGTCCGGCTGTCCAATGAAGAACTCAATCAGCTCGGCAAAAAAGCGATCGCCAAACGTGCACGGGTTTCGCCCGATGTAACGATAACCGGAGCCGACTTTACACGAAATGGCGAGAATTTGACCGCGGATGTGAATCTGCTTTGGAAAAATACCGTCCCTGTCGGGGCGCAAATGACGTTTAAACTGGCCTGGACAGGCAAGGAACTGACCGTAACGCATACGGGGACGCATATCCGGAACTTCGAAGTGCCGCAGGGAGTGGTTTCCCTCGCACCGGTTGCGATTTCGCTGGATTCGTATTTGCCTTCCATCGTGCATATCAAGGAAGTCCGTTTTGATCCCGATTTCGTCGTGATTGGTCTCACTCTCCGGTAGAGTGGGACTTTTTTTCATCATTTTACCGGTTGCTCTTGGAACGGACCCCCCTAAAACGCCGCGGCTCCAAGAATTGCTATAGTGTAAACCGTAATACTTCGCGAAGAGTTGCCGGTTCATCCAGCCCGGGCCGGGGCTGATTCCTACACGCATAAAGGAGAGTTTTCCGATGAAAAAACTTAACATGAAAAAAAGCGTTCTATCCACGCTCGTACTCGCTATGGCAATGGGCGGAGGCACTGCCGCGTTCGCTAACGGAAACGGCAAGGATAAGGACCATGATAAGGATAAAGACTGGAAAGAGGGCAAAAACGGAGGCGTACACGGCTCTATCGATTTCCGGATTACGTTCGACGATCTGAAGGGTTCGGACGTGGAGTGGGCGCTGAAAAATATTGCAAGCCTTTCTTCGAAGCGTGTTTTTGAAGGCTATGAAGATGGTACGTTCAAACCGCGGAATACGGTTACCCGTATTGAAGCCATTACGGCTGCCGTCCGGCTGATGGGCCTGCGCGATAAAGCGGAATCAAGCGAAGAGAAGCAGACGAAGCTGAACTTCAAGGATGCGAACAAAATTCCCGACTGGGCGGTAGGTTACGTGGCCGTAGCGCTTGAGAACGACCTGTTCGGCGAAAACGAGGACATGGTTCAGCCTTCCAAGCCTGCCGACCGCCTGTGGGCGACGGTTCTCCTCGTGAAAGCGATGAAGCTGGACGCCGAGGCTAAAGCGAAAGTCAACACGCAGCTTTCGTTCAAGGACGCTAAGCAGATTCCGGCCGGTTCCGTCGGTTATGTGGCCGTCGCTATCGAGAAAGGCCTGATCGACGGTTTCGAAGACAATACGTTCCGTCCGAATATGCCGGTAACCCGCGCCCAGCTTGCTGCGCTTCTGGACCGTACGGACAGCCAGATGCCGGGACAGGACCAAACCACGGCCATCGGTAAAGTGGCCGGAACCGTAAGCGGGAATACGCTGGTGCTCGACCAGAACGGCACCTTGAAGACGTATGCGCTGCACCCGGAAGTGTTCGTTTACCGCAACGGCGCTAAAGTAAGCGCGTCTCAGCTTCAAAACGGGGATATGGTCAGACTGCGTTCGTATAACAACACGGTTGTCTTTATCGAAGTAACGAAAAAAGCGGTTGAAGACCGTACGCTTCAGGTCAGCGGCTTCTTCGATTCCATGACGCTGAACAAAGATGGACGCATCGCTACCGTTACCGTAACGAATCAAGTGTACGGAAGTACGGACAAAGCAACGTACAAGGTAGCCTCCGACGTTGCGATTCAAGGGGATGTGAGCCGGTTGGTCAAGCCGACTGCCGTCGAGCTGAAAGGCAAAGATAAAGTCGTTCAAACGATTATCATCAAGTAAGAAACAAGCCAAAAAGCCCGGTGTTTGGGGAAATCCCCAAGCTCCGGGCTTTTTTACGAAGGTGCGGCTGCCGTGTGAAGCGCCGTTGGGAAGGTGCGGGCCGGACAGGACCCAGGACGAAGCCGACCCGATTAAGCGGACTTGGCCCGCAGCGTGCCCGCCGTACGGAGACAAGCCGGACCCGGTCAAGCGGGCTTGGCCCGCAGCATAGCCGCCGTGCGGAGACAAGCCGGACCCGGTCAAGCGGACTTGGCCCGCAGCGTGCCCGCCGTGCAAAGACAAGCCGGACTGCTTCGGGCGGACGCTCCGCCTTGCTCTACGCCTCGCCCTTCATGCCGAAGGCCTCGGCGATCAGGTTGTAAGAGCGGAGACGGGCGCCGAAATTGTGGATGGGCGAAACGATCAGCAGCTCCTCCGCGCTGTAAGCTTCCGCAACCGCATGAAGCTGACGTTTGACCTGCTCGGGGCTGCCGACAATCCGTTTTTCCCGGCGTTCTTTGATGCGTGCGAGGTCATACTCCGTGTAAGGATAATTCAGCGCCGTGTCCACGGAAGGAAAAAAACCGAGCTCCAGGCCGCGTTCCAGGCGCAGGAAGTACAAGTCCGTGCTCGAAGCGAGCTTGTTCGCTTCTTCCTCGGTGTCCGCGCAGACGGCGAGAACGGCTGCCAGCGTACGCGGCTTGTCGCCCAGCACGGAAGGCTGGAAGTGCTTCTTGTAGTGGCGCATGGCTTCCTCGCCGCCGGGACTGCCGAAGAACTGGGCGAAGCCGAACGCGGCGCCCTGCTTGGCGGCGATGCGGGCGCTCTCGCCGCTGGAGCCGAGCAGCCATACCTCCGGCGCCGTCGGTATGGAGGGCGAAGCCTGCAGCGCGGCGAACGGGTGTCCCGGAGGCATCGATTCGTGAAGGTAGCCGGCGATATCGGCTACCTGATCCGGATACCGGTCGATGCTGACGTATTTGTCCGCCTGCAGGGCGCGGGTCGCCAGCGGCATGCCGCCCGGCGCGCGTCCGAGCCCGAGGTCGATCCGGCCCGGGTGGAGCGCCTCCAGCAGGCGGAAGTTTTCCGCGACCTTGTAGGCGCTGTAATGCGGCAGCATAATGCCGCCGGAGCCGACGCGGATGCGGGAGGTCACCGCCGCAAGATGGGCCAGGAGCACCTCGGGGCTCGAATGGGCCAGCGACTTCGAGGCGTGATGCTCGGAAACCCAGTAGCGGGTGAAGCCGAGACGGTCCGCTTCCTGCGCCAGCCGGGTCGTTTCTTTAAGAGCGTCGGAGGCCGTACGGCCTTCGGCTACTTGCGATTGATCCAGAATCCCCAGTTTCAACATAAGCTCACCTCTTGTGGATAACTGTAACAAAAACGGTTTAACTGTAATCTTAACTGTAACAAATTTATGTTCCGAGGTCAAAGTTCCATCCGGATTCGTTCCGTACACCTTGACGCGCAAAGAAGAGATGGCATCTTGTGCGAAGCTCGCTTTCTCGGACGATGCGGAAATTTGGCCAGACGGCCCCGCCCGGAGGCCCAGCCTAAATGACCCGCCCGTGCTGTCCAAACAGTCCCGCCCTGCCCACATCGTCCCTAGGCGCTCCCGCCACGCCCGAACGCTGAAAAAACCCGCAGCTGCCTGCGGGTCTTGCGTATTAATCCGGCCGGTTATCCGGCGTTCCGGCGGCTTCCCAAAGCTTTTCCTTCAGCCGGGAGGCGGCCAGCGGTTTGCTGATCAGGAAGCCCTGAATGCAATCGCAGCCCTGTTCCTTCAAATAAGCAAGCTGCTCTTCCGTCTCGACGCCTTCCGCAACGACCGTCATATGGAGGCCGTGGGCCAGCTGGATGACCGTGCGGACGATCCATTCATCTCCTGTGCGGTCGTTCATATGATGGATGAAGGACTTGTCGATTTTAAGCCGGTCGAACGGATAGTAGTTCAAGTAACTGAGTGAGGAATAGCCGACGCCGAAATCGTCCATGGCGATGTGAACGCCGAGGTCCTTGAGCTGTCTGAGCGTACGCATCGTTTTGATTTTATTGCGGAGCAGAAGACTCTCCGTAATTTCCAGCTCCAGCCATCGGGCTTCCAGTCCGGTTTCGTCCAGTATGCGCCGGATGGTAGGGATCAGCTCGTCGTGTTCAAACTGGATGGAAGACAAATTAACGGCCATCCTGACGGGAGGAAAGCCTTCGCTCTGCCAGGCTTTGTTTTGCTCGCAGGCTGTTCTCAGTACCCATTCGCCGATCGAAAGAATTTGCCGGCTTTCTTCCGCAAGCGGGATAAAATCTTCGGGGGATACGAGGCCGAGCTCCCGGTTGTTCCAGCGGACGAGAGCTTCCATGCCTTGAATCCGGCCCGTATCCAGATGCAGCTGGGGCTGATAGACGAGATGAAATTCGCCGCGTTCCAGCGCTTTATGTAGATTTCTCTGCAAAATCAGTTTCTTTTCAATCGTTTCTTCCAAATCGGAGGTGAACATGGAATACAAGTTACCGCCGAGCTCCTTCGCTCTGTACATGGCGGTGTCCGCGTTTTTCACGATCGTTTCCGAATCGTACCCGTTGTCCGGATACAGGCTGATGCCGATGCTCGGCGTGATATAGATAT
This sequence comes from Paenibacillus sp. JT31N7, assembly GCF_059692095.1. NCBI lineage: Bacteria > Bacillati > Bacillota > Bacilli > Caryophanales > Paenibacillaceae > Paenibacillus > Paenibacillus sp. JT31N7. The sequence goes on along the minus strand of NZ_JCAUAT010000001.1, from coordinate 2,065,432 downwards.
CTTTCCCCAGCAGGAAAAAGCCCGATTTCAGGGCGGAAAGGACCGTTTCGGCGACCCGAACACAATCCTGCGCTCCCGCAATGTCCCGAACGATAATCGTAAATTCATCGCCCCCCAGCCTGGATACCGTATGGTCTTGCCCCAGACAGCTCTGCAGCCGTCCGGCCACTTGAACGAGCAGGGCGTCCCCGCTGATGTGTCCCATGGTGTCGTTAATATTTTTAAACTGGTCGAGATCGAGAAAGAGCAGCCCGACTTTCCCTTTCGTTTCCCGAGCCACGGCGATATCCTGAGTCAAGCGTTCGTTAAAATGTGCCCGGTTCGGCAGACCGGTGACCGAGTCGTAGTAGGCCATCTTTTTGTAGCGCTTGTTGCTCTCTTCAATGATATCGATCTGTTTCAAATACCCGGCAACAAAATAATGAATGATTTTGATCGCAATGATCGTAAACACGATTTCCGAAATGAAAAGCTCGTAGCTGGGCTGTTTCAGCATTTTATAAAGAACGACCGAGGCGATCAGGATGCCGATTTGAAGACTGCGCGCCTCATAAATGGCCTTGCCTGCGGAAACGGGCGTACCCGTGACCGAACGCACGATGCCCATTCTCAACAGGAGATTCAAGCCCTCGAACGCGAGGAGTACGCATACGATTTTGACGAAAAGAGGGGCCTCGGCGGTTAGAACGCCCGTACCCCAGGCAGCCAGCATACTGACGCCGTACATGCCGAGCGTGGTGAAGAAGCGGAACCACCTGATTTTATAAAAAGGCTTCGAATGCAGCATAAAGAACGTCAGCGTGTTCAGAACAAGAAAGAAAGTGCTTGCAAAAAATCCCATTTCAAAGAGTGAAAGGATAAAACCGATCGTGACACCGCTGTAGTAGATGCCGGTAGGCATTTTAACGGGCATCATTTCAAATACGATCACCATGACGGCGATAGGCAGCAAAATCTTCAGATCGTAAGCGTTCTGCGCGATAAAAGCCGATGCGGTGATCAGGGTGAGGATTCCGAAAACCGACAACAGGGAAGTAAACGGGTTATGGTCCTTCATTCTTCCTCCTTTTCACCGAATTTCCGAGCATAAACCGCACAAGCCCGGCTCCGATCCCTACATCGCCGATGCTGATTACCCTTCGTACAAGCGGAATCCAGTCACCCATCCACCAGAAAGCGGACGCGTCCATGAGCTGATGGCGGGGTTCGTTCTCGGGAAGCGCCGCAAGTCCCGCCCAAGCCAGTGCCGTATCCGATACGGGCATCAGTCCTCCGTGTACGACAAGAGCCGTCCAGTTCCAGAGAGCGCCCAGGAAAATAAGGGGGATGCCCGGAACTTTCCGGTTCAGCCACAAAAACAGGACGGCGGCCAGAATAGCCGCTTCCGTCCAATAAGGGTACGTCCGGTTTGTACGGACCGTAACGGCAAAAATCACGATTTGGACGGCAAAGCTTCCGAGCAGGAGATAGGGCAGCCTGAAGTTCACTTTCTCTACCAGGGAGAGCGGGTTCCGTCCTGAAAGAAGGGTAACGGCGATAGCCAGAACGATGAAGTAGATCATATTAACCTCCGAATAAAAAAAGGAACCAGGCTCAGCCCAGTTCCTCTAAGTGGCTCACGGACCCCAAGGAAAGGCCAGTCCGGATGAGTAAACCAATGCTGCAACGGTAAGGATAGCAAAAACCCAGCGTTTCATCGCGTTTACCTCCAATCCTTTAAAATAATAGGTATAAAATGCCATTATGTAATCTCATTATAGCTTCCGGGCTCTATTTGTACAAGGTAGCCAATTTCGACAAAAAAAGACACAATTTGCGTATCTTTTTTATTGCCGGAGACGGGGTATCCGGTACCTTGACGAACGGAGGATGCGTGCCTTATGGTGGAAGGAACCTTTAACTGGAACAGGATGAGATTTATGACTGTACTTGTGTGGCTTTTGCTTGCGGCGGCCTGCGCGTATCTCTTCTTGATCGTCCCCACGATGTGGCTCAAAGTGGAGCGCGTAAGGGTACCTGCCGGGCTCGGCATTAAGATTTTGCAGATCAGCGATCTTCACGTCGAAAAGCTGAGAATCCGTCCCGGTACGCTTACTCGGCTGATTGATGCGGAAAAGCCGGATTATATCGCGCTGACCGGCGACTTTACCCGCAGAAACAAGTATTTGCCGAAAGTGGAGAGGGTGCTGAAGGCGGTCGTTTCCCGCGGAATTCCGGCATTTGCCGTTCTCGGCAATCACGATCACCGCTTAGATCCGGCCGGAATGGGGAGGCTGAGCGCGATTTTGGAAGGGGCGGGCGTTGTTCTGCTGAACAACCGTTCGGCGGATCTCGGCGCCTTCCAGTTCGTTGGCATCGATGATCTTGGCACCGGGCACAGCCGGATCGGGAAAGCTTTCCGGCATACTGCGGCACACAAGCCGGTCGTGGTGCTGACCCACAATCCGAACCTTGTCCTCCGTTTAAAGCGGCCGTTTACTTATTTGATGGCGGGGCATTTTCACGGCATGCAGTTTCATGTTCCGTTTTATACGGAAGGGGGAGCTCGCGGCGAGGGGGATCACAAAGGGCTTGCATGAAACCTCTTACGGACGCTATTACATTTCCAAAGGGATCGGGCAGGCAGGCCCCAACGCCCGGTTTTTGATCCGCAGCGAAGTCACCGTCCACGAGTTGTGAGTGCGGGAGGAACGTTCGGCTGCCGGATGCGAACCCGTCACGCGGCTGGCAGCTACCGAGTACCGGAGCAGCGCAGACAGCGCTCCTCGGCGGGACAGGGACGGAGCCGGGCGGACAATAGATACACAACGGAGGTACAACTCATGCAGGAGAAAAGCAGCTGCAAAATCAGGCGCTCCGGTATCGTGCGGGAACTGGGCGGACCGTCGGCGGTGCTGGAAATCGAAGGCAGGAGGGTACGGGTACCCGCCGGTAAAATCGCGGCCGGAACGGCTGAGGGAACGCCGGTGCAGTGGAATGGAAGTGTATGGGTACCGTTGAGATGAGCCCCCTTGTTCGCTGCCGGGGCTATTTCGACTCCGATGATTGACTTTCACGACCTGCGGCAAGCATATGACTCTGCATGAAACCGTTTCTGTGAGTTCTCATAAAAGATAAAAAAGCCCGGCTATAGCAGCCGGGCTTTTAGGTATGGAGCAAAGGAAGGCTCGCTTATTTCGCGGAAACCGTCTCAAGGTCGCGTACTCCCTGATAGATCAGGTCGAACAGCTCCTCGATGTTTTCTTCGTCGATGCAGGAGAAAGCGACCCGAAGATCCGTTTCGCTGAGGGCGATCGTTCCGACGCCGTAAACTTCCAGCAGGCGCTGGCGCAGCGCTTCCGCATCCACGGTTTTCAGCTTCAAGCACATGAAGTAACCGGAGTTGAACGGATAGTAATTCCAGGAGTCTCCATACTTGCCGCTGTCGAGCAGAGCTTTCACTTTGTTCGCGCGGCCCTTCATGATTTCGAACTTTTCCTGCTTTTGAGCGTTGAATTCAGGAGAGTTCAAAGCGTGCAGGACAAACGTCTGCGAAGGATGCGAGCACGAGGAGATCGTGGCCCGGATAATCCCGAGCGTTTTCTGCTCCAAGGCGCTGAGCAGCGTTTCATTCTTGCCGGCGTAAGTGATAAAACCTACGCGGAAGCCCCATACATATTCTTCTTTCGTAGCGCCGTCCACTTTAACCGCCAGTACGCGGTCGTGAAGATCGGCAAGCTGGCCGAAAAGAGATTCCTGCAGGGAATTCTCGAAGAAGAGCGCGAAATACGCGTCGTCGGTAACCGCCACGACATTGATGCCCGCTTCCGCGGCTTCGCGGATCACCGCAACGATCTGGCGTCCTTCTTCCGGACCCGGTGTATACCCCGTCGGATTGTTCGGGAAATTCAGGACGACGAACGCTTTGCCTGTCTCTTTCTGGGCAAGGAGCTGTTCGCGGAGTCCTGCGGAATTAAACGTGTTGTCTTCATTGTAAAGCGGGTACGTAACGATTTCGGCGCCCCGGCGGATTCCGAAGGTGAGCTCGTAGTTTTCCCAGTTTTTATCCGGAATAATGACGCGGTCTCCCGCTTCTACGAACAAGTCGGCCGCAACGCTCAAGCCGTGTGTAAGGGCGTTGGTCACGATCGGATTGCCGAACGTTTTGTTGCTTAAGGACGGATTCTCCTCCAGCATTTTTTTACGCCAGGCGGTGCGCAAACCGGGTTTGCCCGCAGGAGGCGCGTATTCGTAGAGATCTTTCGGATCATAGGCGGACAGCGTATCCTGAATGACCTTCAGGTGCATAGGCTGACCCTTCTCGATGGCAGTACCGATCGTGGCATTATATTTACCGGCTTTCGCTTTAGCCTCGGCCGATTGGCTCAAAATGCCGACTTTCGGGAAATACATGTGCTTGCCCAGCGACGATAACATCTCGTACACATAGGCGTTCTCTTTTTCGATGGTTTCATTCAACTGCTTAGCAAGGGGGTTCATTCCGCTCCATCCTTCCGGGGTTATGGAAATTCATTTTAGCCATTATTATAGCACTTCTTACCGGAATGCGTCACTGCGTTACCTAAAAAAAACGGCCCCCGGTATCCGGAAGCCGTTTGAACCCGCAAGAACCGGTAATAAAGCTCCGGAAAAACTTGCGGAGAGCGCGATAGAAACGTCGATTGAATTGTCGAGCGAATAATGAAAACAGAAGCAAAGTTGCAGCTAAGGAGTAAGAAACACCAATAGAAAGTGTCAAGCAGACTAAGCCTGCAAAACGTGTGCGGCGCCTCTTTTTTTATCAAGTCCGTATATTATGCTTCCATTCCCGCGTCGTAAAGAAAAAGCACCTTGCGGATATGAGCGGCCAGCGCTTCCCGCGGGCAGACCAGATTAGTCTCGTAGTATTCCATTTCGACAAGCTCGGGGTGTTCGAGCACACGCTCGAACTGGATTTCCCGGAAACCGATTCCCTGATTCGTTTCGCTCTCCAGAGCGGAGGCGACAGCTTGAAGCGCCGGGGGATCCAGGGCATCTTCTTCCATATTCAAAATCATATAATGCCAGATATCATCGGCGTCGGTATCGATGGGGCGGTGAATCTGGGCCAGATGCCTGAGCAGCTCCATATTGGTTTCCATTGGTATCCTCCTTTCCGGATCTACCGCATAAAATGCACTGCCTGCTTCCATACGGGTACAAGAGCGGTACGCTTACGATAAAGCGGGATAATTTAGTCCTGATCCACCGCAAGCGTGCGGAACGACACCGTCTGGCGGTGATTGTAAGGGAAATGGTCGATAATTTCCGTCAGATTGCCTTCGACATCGGGTAGGACTCTGCCCCGAACCCCGATGATTTTCCCGTCGGGCCCGACGACTTGTTCTTTAAACGTATAGGCCTGAAGACGGCCGCGATGGTCATTCTGCGATTGCAGCCGGTTATGAAGAATAGCCTTGTTCAGCGCGTCTTCCCCTAAGCGGTCGATTTCCGAATCGTTGTAGTGGCTGGGATAAAACGTTTTGCCGTACGTCAGGGAGGTGAGCGTTTCCCCGGTTACGGGGTCCGTTCCCTGCCGTCTGATGACGGCTCTGCGGATTCCGTTCTCCGGCAGTTCCTCGATTCTTACCACCGTGCAGCGGTCCCGGCTGACGGCGTTCAAAAAGCCGTTCCAGTTATGCAGCCCCTTCAAAGTCCACCCGCCTCCGTAGCGGGTTCCGGCAGGCAAATAAGCCTGCTCCCCTTGGTGGACGGTCTGCCGCGTGCGCGCCGTCGTGAAACGGTGCCGGCGTTCCGGGGCGGTTCCGGCACGCTCCGCGCCAGCCGCACCGGCCGCAGCGTCAGCGCCGCTGCCGGCGTCCGCCGCGCTTTCCGCGGCAGACGGGGCTTCTGCGGACCGGGCCGCAGAGGGCTGCTCCTGCGCGCCCGGCGAAGCCGTGGGCGCACTTGGCGCGGAAGGCTCCTTCCCGGCTCCGAGACCCGACAGGCGGTCAAGGAGCAGCCGCAGACCGGCCGCCGCCGCCATACGCGGAGTGAACGTGCCGAGCAGCGGCAAAATCTCTCCGGGCTGAAGCCGCCCGGCGTGTTTGCGGCGGGCTTTGAAGCTGCCCGCCAGCGTATCGCTTACCGCGCCCCACAGCGGGAAGAAGGAAGTGAACAGAAAGGCGGTGCCGAGCAGGAGCACGCCTTTCGCGGCGGCACTCTGCCCGCTCCACCAAGCCTGGGTCGGAACGTACAGGCAGGAAACGCAGGCACTGCCTGCCGGGCTTGTTCCTGCGGCCGCGGCAGGTCCGCCGGTCCAGGATGCGGCGCTCAGCAGAAGGAATCCCGCCGCAAGGAGGACAGCCGCTTTGTTCAGCGTTTTCATTTCGTCCTGGAGATTGCCGAGGCTGCGCTTGGCATCTTTTTTGCCGTACAGCAGGGTGAACGCCAGGCGGCGCCGGATCCGGTAGAAACGGAGAAGGCTGACGTAGCTTTGGGCGCCTTCCCTCAGCATGCTCACAGAACGGTACAGCTCGCGGAACGGTTCGATCAAGTTTTCGGAGCGGAGCAATGTCAGCCCCTTCCGCATGCGGTTCAGGTCGGCATAGTCGTATGCGATCGCACCGATCAGCAGAACGATAAATACCGCCTTGGTATAAGCGCCCCCGCCGAGCGTCATATGAAACCCGTTCAGCCAGGTCGCCTGTGTCCCGTTATGGACCGCATGATCCGCAGCGACCCAGACAAGCAGAAAGACGGGCAGCGCGTAAGCGGATTTCCCGATGACTCTGCGCAGGCGGATGGCGATTCCGAGGCCGAGGGCACAGAGGGCGGTTGCCGCCGTATGCCCGGTCCAAGGCGAGGCGAGACCCTGCTCAAGGGAAGGCAGGAAATGAACCGGGCTCCAGCTCATCGCGCTATCCGGCGAAACCGCCGCGGAGCCGGCCCGCTCCAGACTGGCATGCAGCCGCATCCCGTATTCCTCCAGAAACTGGAGTCCGGCTCCGGTAGCGCCCCCGATCAGGGCGAAGTCGGCCAGGCTGAGCGAGGTCGCTTTGCGCGAGCCCCACAAAAACAGAAGCAGGGGAGCCAGCTTCATCAGCTCTTCCGTCAGCGGAGAAACGAGCGACGCGTTCCAGACGGCGTAAACCGCCGGATCGAACGGCAGGAAGACCAGGTGAATGAACAGCGTATTGAGCGGAGCTACGATCCAGGTGCCGATGATAAAAAAGGCGGCGTACGCGGACCAGCCGACGGTTTTGGAACGGCAGACGATCCACAGCTGCCAGAGTACGTAAAAAGAAACCAAAGCCTGCACAAGCAAAGTGCGGCTGTCTTTCATAAAAGGCAGGGACAGGCATAAGACGGTCAGGCCCAGCCAGGATAAAATCGAATAGAAGGCGAACAAACGCGGAGCCTGCGCGGCTCCTTTTTTCCAATGGGTACGAAACCGGTCGCGAGCGGTCCGGATGGTTAAACGCAAACCTGGCAAAATCATATCATTTTCCTTTCTGTGCGCCGATGGCAGACAACAATCTTCTGTCCTGTTACCGGAGCCGGAGACGGGCAAAGAACCCGTGTTTCGCTCCGCTGCGGGAACAGCGCCCTGAAACAGGACGGCGGCTTCAAATATGCCTAACCGAACGGGTGAAGCGGCTCAAAGGTTCCACAAACGGGATCAGGAAGTTCCCTTGGGCCTTTGCTTTCCCCCTATAAAAGTTCGCAGAGACCGCCCGAAATGGGACTCAGGTGCGCGGAGCCCGGAGCCGGCTAAAATGCCGTTGATTTTGAACACGTCTCTGTGAGATGGTAAGAAGATAGAAACGATCAGGCGGCTTTTTATTTTCACCGGAATTCGGCGGAGGTTTATGTGAAGATTTTAATCCCTTTTAATCACTATGCACAACTGTTTCCCCATAAAAATACCGCCCTCTACCAAGCGCTGCGGGAAAGTATAGTAGAAGGAAGACTGGAATGGGGCTCTAAACTCCCTTCCAGCCGGAAGCTGGCGGAGGTATACGGAATCTCCCGCGGACTCGTTATGCAAGTATACGAGATGCTGATGTCCGAAGGATACATAGAAGGCAAACCGGGGAAAGGAACGTTCGTTGCCTTCCGGAGCGACCAGGCGGGGGGAACCGGCTCCTTTTCGGAAGAACCTCTCCTTTTGTCGGCGTGGGGACGCCTTTTGATGAAACCGGAAGGTGAGGCTGGCAGGCGGCAGGAAGGGAGAGGCGGCTCGGCAGGAAATAAGGAGGATAGCCGGGAGCAGGAGTACCTCGGAGCAGAGCGGAGGCCGGGCAGCGTACCAGGAGAAGCCGGGAAGCAAGGAGTGACCGGCGCTGCCTACTGGAGCGCAGAGCCGCATACACCCGCGGGTCCGGACGCCATCGTCTTCGAGCTGTCGGGCACCGACAGCTCGGCCTTCCCGCGGCAGGCCTGGAACCGCTGCCTGCACGAGCAGGTGCGCAGCGCCGCCTTCCTTGAGGGTCCGCTGCGCGACCCTCAAGGGGACTATTCGCTGCGCTCGGCTATCGCGCTGCATCTGCGGCGCTCGCGGAGCATCGACGCGGACCCCGATTGCGTCGCAATCGTGAACGGGTCGATGCAGGCGATTGCGCTGACGATGCAGCTGCTGGTAGGCCCGGGCGACGAGGTAGTCGTCGAATCGCCCGGGTACAGCGGCGCCGTACGCGCTGCGGCGGCCGCGGGCGGCCTGCCCGTCGATGCGCCCGTCGACGGGCAGGGCATTATCCCGCAGCCGTGGAATGCACGGCTGCTGTTCGTCACCCCCGGACGGCAGTTTCCGACCGGGGCGGTTCTTCCGCTCCAGCGGAGGCAGGAGCTGCTCCGCTGGGCGAAGGAACGAGGCGCCGTCATCATCGAGGATGATTACGACACCGAGTTCCGCTACGCGGGCCGGCCGCTGGAGCCGCTTAAGGCGCTGGACCGCGAAGGCCGCGTCCTGTTCGTCGGCACGTTTTCGCGGACGATGTACGCGGGCCTGCGCCTCGGCTATGCGGTGCTGCCGCCGTCTCTCGTCGAGCCGTTCCGGCGCGCCAAGCAGCACTACGAGCCGCTGACGACGGGGATGCTGGAGCAGCGGGCCCTGGCGGCCTTTATGAACAGCGGCGCCTACGAGCGCCATCTGCGCAGGATGCAGCGGGTGTACGGGGAGAAAGCCGCCCTGCTGCGTTCGGGGCTGACTGCGCTGGATTCCGCTTTCGAATGGATGCCAAGCGAAGCGGGACTCCATATTTTCGGCTGGTGGAAAGGCGGCGTGGAGGAATATAGGCGCTTTGCCGCCGAATGCGCCGAGCGGGGTGTTTTCTGGCGGGACGCCGGACAGCATGTCCGCTGCGGAGAAAGACCCGCGGCATGTTTCGGTTTCGGACATCTGTCACGGGAGGAGATCGGCCGCGGCATCTCCGTGATGGGGGAAGTCCTGAGGGAAACTTTTTTGTAGGCATGCGGGAATCTCCAAAAGGTTTGTGCTATGATGTGAATGAAGGACGAGCCCGGTTTGACTCGCCGAGGCTTTTCCGTAATATAGAATTCCCGTAGGAGTGATTGGATATGGCCGGATTTACCGGAGGTACAAGTATTATTTTGCGGCTTGAGATGATGAAAGAACGCACGAATTTCGGACAGATCGCAACTACGATCGGCGACGCCGGCGGCGATGTCGTGGCAATTGACGTCAACCGTTCAACGAAAACCGTTACCGTCCGGGATATTACCGTTAATGTCAGCGACCAGAATCATACGGGTGCCATCGTGAAGGCCCTGAACGAGCTGGACGGCGTAAAAGTCATTAACGTGTCCGACCAGACGTTCCTGCTTCACTTGGGCGGTAAAATCGAAACGACGCCGAAAATACCGATCAAAAACCGTGATGATTTGTCCCGTGTGTATACACCCGGTGTGGCAAACGTTTGCATGGCTATTCATGAAGATCCTTCGAAAGCGTTCTCATTGACGATTAAACGCAACACCGTTGCCGTTGTATCGGATGGTACGGCGGTTCTGGGACTGGGCAATATCGGTCCGGAAGCGGCCATGCCTGTTATGGAAGGTAAGGCGATGCTGTTCAAACAGTTTGCCGGTGTAGACGCTTTCCCGATCTGCCTCAATACACAGGACCCTGAAGAAATTATATCGATCGTAAAAGCGATTTCCCCGGCTTTCGGCGGAATCAACTTGGAGGATATTTCGTCCCCGCGTTGTTTTGAAATCGAGAACCGGCTTATCGAAGAGCTGGATATACCCGTTTTCCACGATGACCAGCACGGCACGGCGGTCGTTCTGCTTGCCGGAATGCTGAACGCCGTCAAGGTCGCGGGCAAGAAGCTCGAAGACTGCAAGGTTATCGTCTGCGGGATCGGAGCCGCCGGTATCGCGTGCACCAAGATTTTGCTCGCGGCAGGCGTTAAGAACGTGATCGGAGTGGACCGTGAAGGAGCACTCGTCCGCGGCCAATCGTATCCGTACCAATCGTGGCAGTGGTATGCCGAGAATACGAATCCGAATGAGGAAAAAGGACGTCTCTCCGAAGTCATTGAGGGAGCCGATATTTTTGTCGGCCTGTCGGGACCGGGTGTGCTTAAAGTGGAAGACATCAAGAAAATGGCGGCTGATCCGATCGTGTTCGCCATGGCGAATCCGACACCGGAAATCGCGCCGGAAGAAGCGGAGCCTTACGTGCGCGTCATGGCGACGGGCCGTTCCGACTATCCGAACCAGATCAACAACGTCTTGTGCTTCCCGGGCCTGTTCCGCGGTCTTCTGGACTGCCGCGCCACGCGTGTGAACGAGCAGATGAAGCTGGCGGCCGCCAAAGCTATCGCATCCGTCGTTTCGGAAGATGAGCTCAACGAGCTTTACATCATACCGAGCGTGTTCAATAAGCAGGTCGTGAAGAAGGTCCGCGAGGCCGTGATTGCGGCCGCTTACGAAACCGGCGTAGCCAGACGGAAAAGCGCCGATATCCGCAGCGACGAATCCGTCCAATCCGAGCAGTCCGCGGACGGCGCGGGTATGCTATAATAAATTCCTGGTTACAGTTTTACTAGGAAAGCAGGCGATACTATGTTTCATACGGAAACTTACGGAGGAACCCGTGAAGAGCAGTATACTCTCGTCATAGCCCAGTTGAAGGCGCTCATTGAAGGGGAGACAAGCCGGATCGCCAATCTGGCGAACGCTTCGGCGCTGCTCGGCCAGTTTCTCCGGGACATAAATTGGGTCGGTTTCTATTTGCTGGAAGGAGAGCAGCTGGTGCTCGGACCTTTCCAGGGGCTTCCGGCTTGCGTGCGCATTCCGCTCGGACGCGGAGTATGCGGTACGGCGGCGCAGACGCGCGAGACGCTGGTCGTCGAGGATGTGGAGCAGTTTCCCGGGCATATTGCCTGCGACGCGGCCTCCCGCTCGGAGATTGTCGTACCGCTCGTTAAAGACGGCGAGCTGCTGGGCGTCCTGGATATCGACAGCCCGAACCTGGCCCGTTTTGACGAAACCGACCGCGTTATGCTGGAGCGTTTCGTGACGGAGCTGGCGGCTCAGCTGTAAGCTGACGATCAGGGTACCCTCTGCACGACGTGAGTTTGTTTAGTGAATTAGTTAGCTTTGAGAAGCCCTCGTACCTGCCGGTGCGGGGGCTTTTTTTAGAGGCGCTCACAAAATATTTTCATTTTTTGTATTTATTTCCCATGATAAATTCGTTAGAGTAGAAGAGAACACAGTAACGCGCTTCTATGCCTGAGGACGAAATATAGAGGATTAAGCTTGCTTGTAAAAAGAAGTGCTCATTTGCCGAGGAGGAGAGCTTATGAAGACGATTGAAATACGAAATCCCCTGCTGCCTCTGCTGGCCGGGTCGTTATTCAGCGTTTTTATGTTTGTCACGCTGATGATTCAAAGCTGGGACCAGCCTCCCTTGCTTAGGCCATTGATAGTTCTGGGCCTCCTTTTTGCGCTTTTTACCGCCGGATGTGTTCTGTTCGATATGATCGAATCCCGGCACGTTGAGTTTGAAGGCCGGGTAACGGCATACGACAACGGAAGGCTGTCGCTGAAAACGAGGGAGGGCAAGGTGAAGCGCTACCGGCTGCCGTCCAGGGAAATACCGTCGGTGGAAAGCGGAGAGCTTTTGGAGGCGGGCAATCAGGTGAAGGCGACCGTGACGAAAAGAACCGGTCAACTGCTGACTTTGGAGGTCCTGTCCGGCTAACGGGGCGGGATTTCTGCAAGCGATAAACATGGCTGGAAGCAGAGCCGGCGTTCCGAGAAGCTACCATTCTGACATAGGACTCGGAAAAAGCCGAATCGGGCCTTATCCGGGCTCTTGATCCGGCTCTTTTTTCGGCCTGTCGGCCAAATATAGAATCAGATAAAAAAACGTCATAGCCAGTGCCAAAATGGCGCAGGGCAAGCCTTTCGAAAACAAGTTCTCAAAGTGCGGAGCGTTTCCCAGCGGCCCGGTCCGCTGCTTGTAAACTTCCGGCATACCGCTGATAAATTGGACGGTGTATACGACCATCATTAGCAGGGACATACCTCCATAGAACAAATAAATCGGTCTTGTACGCATGGCTTTCGCCCCTTCCTTTTTCTACCATTTTACTGTTTCCGTGTCTATAAAGTTGCGATAAATGGCCGATTCATTGACAGGCTCTGTCGTGACTCCTAAGATATGGGTACAATGAAATGTGCTTATGCGGGTATGAAGTTAAGCTGCCCGACAAAGAAAGCTCCGGCGAACGGGGAGAAAGAGGGCGAGAACGCATGCTGACAATCACGGAAAGCAACCTGCGGGCCGATCGGGAACCGCTGCTTCATCCTTTCGGATTTAAAGGAGGACAATTAACGGAGCTGTGGCAGCCGATTGTTACGCTAACTTGTGAAAGCGGTCACAAGGGTACGGGAGTGGGCGTCCAAAGCCCGTTATGGTCGGATGCCAATCTGATGGCGGCTCTCGGGGAACAGGGAGCCAATGAACTGATGTACAAATTTGCGGAGGAGACCGTAAAGTCCCTGGAGGGAGCCTCCTTCGCGCATCCGATGGAACTGTTTGAAGCCTTATATGCGCGGCCTTCGCAGTCCTGGTTCGCCAGCCAGGGGCATCCTGATATCCGGCCCACTTATGTATTGAACGCGCTCGCAGCGGTCGATTTCGCAGCCTGGGTCCTCTACGCGCGGGAGCGGGAGATTTACCGTTTCTCGGATCTGCTGCCCGGGGAATTCCGCAGCTTAGGCGAGCAGAAGACGGAGGCGGTTGCAGCCGTTCCTGCCATCGCGTACGGGACGGACGACGGGGAGATCACCGGCCTGCTGGAGCAGGGCTGTACTGTGCTCAAAATTAAGCTGGGGTCCGGAGGCGACGATATGATCGACTGGGACAGCAGGCGCCTTCGGCATATTCATGAGCTGACCCAAGCTTATTTGCAGACCCACCCGGCCACCGCGGAGGTGTCTTACTATCTCGACCTGAACGGCCGTTACGCAGCAAAAGACGACCTCCTGCGGCTGCTTGAGGACGCGGACCGCAGCGGATCGCTGCCTTATGTAATTCTGGTGGAAGAGCCTTTTCTGGACGGGCGTGAAATCTCCGTCGAAGATGTACCGGCCCGTATTGCCGGGGATGAGAGCATTCAGTCCGAGAGCAATGCCCGCTATTACATGGATCTGGGCTACGGAGCTCTCGCCCTTAAACCTGCGGCCAAGTCGATGAGCCTGAGCTTGAAAGTGGCCGCTCTTGCCGCCGAGCGGGGAGTGCCATGCTTCTGCGCCGATCTCACGGCCAATCCGCTGCTCGTGGAGTGGACCCGCGTGCTGGCCGCTCACCTCCGGCCTCTGGCCGGGATGGCTTACGGCCTGATCGAATCCAACGGCGGGCAAAATTACCGCGACTGGGACCGGCTCGTAAGTTATCATCCGGCGGCGGGAGCGGGCTGGACCCGCACACGCAGCGGGTTGTTCGAGCTGGACGAGACTTTCTACGCGGAAAGCGGCGGCGTGTTCCGGCCGAGTTCTTACTACGAAAGCCGCTAGGTATTCCTGCGGGCTGTGTACCGGCGTCAGCGTCCTACGGCTTCGAGGCTGAGAATATCTTTGAGATAGCCCGGAAGGGCGTCGAGGTGATTGCCGAGGAACGCATCGCTTTCCATGCCGACCCGCTGGGCGGCGGGCACCATGGACAATTGGGCCGCGAACACCGTTTTGCGGGGGTGGTCCTCGATGACATGGAACAGCCCTCTGGAAACCGCTTCGATATAATCGTTTTTCTTGCCCTGCATGACGAGCTGGAACGTATTTTCCAGGAGGACCGATTCGATCTGGATCTCCTGGCCGGCTGCGTCGGCAAACTTATGGAGTTGTTCCATCGTGCCTTCGACAGTCGAAGGATTGGTGAAGACAAGAACAGAAGGCCGGTTGAGCTGCAGGATTTTGTGAAACAGGGGATCGTCGATTTTAATGATCGGTACCGGGCAGGAGAGATTTTCAGGCAGATGAGCGGTAAAATAGGTACAGGTGATCAAAATGGCATCCACATGACAGCTGGCTAACCAGTCGAGTGTGGATTTTATTTTGTTCTGGGCCAGTTCCTCCGTAAAATCGCTGTCGTTCTTGATCCGGTCCAGACCGGGATCGACGAAATGCACTAGCTCGATGTCATATGAGCCGAGTGCTTTCTCGATATGTTCGATATTGGAATAGTGGGCATGGTAGCAGCCAAGTTTTCTTTTCATGAGATAGACACCCCGTCCGAAGTTTTCTATGAAGTATAGCAAGCATAACAATATTTGGCAATGGGAACACGGGGGTAGAGCGGGTATAAAAATGTCTTCTCACTATGCGCCGTGAGGCAGCCGTACTTAGGAACCGGCGAACCGCATCAGCTCCCGGTTGAATTTGCCCATTTCGCAGTAAAACAAGCCGTGTCCGCTGTATGCAAACGCCACGAGCTCCGAGCCTTTGATGCCCGCTTGTGTCGCCTGGGCTAACGGATAGGGACAGATCAGATCCTGCGCCCCCTGGAAAATCACAGTGGGCACGGAGATTTTGGGCAGATCGGGACGCAGATCCTCGTCTCTCAAAAGAGCCGCCCCCATGGCGGTCGCGTGCCCGGAGGATGACAGGGCGATTCCGTGAAACCAGTTTTGAAGAGGGGCCGACACATACCGGGCAAAAAAACGGCCGCCGACATCTTCCAGCATTTTAGGGCGGTCGGTATAGGTTCCTTCTATGAGATGATTCACCTCTTCGATTGAATTGCCGTACGGGAAATCCGGACGTTTGGTAAAAAGAGGAGCTGCCGGAGCGAACAGAGCCAGCTTGGAAACGCCAAACCCGCCGTGTCTGGCCATATACCGGATCGCAATGGCACCGCCCATAGAAAATCCGGCCAGTATTATGCCCTCGAGCCTGAGCGTCTCGATCACGCGGCGGATATCGTCCGCCATCCGGTCGTAGGAATAGCCTTCCCAAGGACGGTCGGATTTGCCGAACCCCCTCAAATCCAGGCCGATACAGCGAATTCCGGCTTTGGGCAGCTGATCGAACTGGTACTCGAACATCGTGTGATTAAGCGGCCAGCCGTGAATGAACAGAATCGTTTTGCCGCCGCCCCCGGGTCCGGGGTTCAAATCCTCGACGTAAAGGTTAACTCCCTGCTCAACGGGTATGTAGATGCCCATCCTGTGCCTCCTTTGGATGAAAAAAATAAGTAAGGGCGTAACCCGTGATGGATGAAAGTGCCCGCAATCACTACTGAGGCAAACACCAAACGGGTGCGGCAGAAGAAAAATCCGCTGCTTTTTACTATTGTATGTGAGAAGGTTTGGACGATATTTCTTCAGGCTTGAGTGATTTCGGAGGGAACGGGCGTAGTACATGATAGGGACAGAAGAAACAGATCTCGGGATTGGAAATACGGGGGGCACTATATGGAAAAAACGGAGGAATGGTTGGTTCGCGGGGTGTCTGGACAGGATGCTGCAGCACTGGAAGCGCTTATGGACTTATACGCTTCGAACGTATATGGCCTGGTGCATCGTATCCTTCAAGGGGCGGTGTCGCGGGAGGATATCGAGGAATGTGTCAGCGGTGTTTTTGCCGCCGCCTGGCACCGTAACGAGCAAACGAACAGGCTGGAATGGATGCTTCTGTCGGTTCGGCCCGGCCAGAAGGAATACGAGCTGAAGGTGTCTTCCCTTCATACGCTGGTAAGAGGTCCGTGGGAATTTTCGGTGGATCATCCTTAATCGGGGCCGTCGCTGTGATCTGGTGAAGGAGGGAGAGAGTGAAAAAAGTGCTGCTGGGTATAGCCAAAATGGCGGCGATCTTCGCGGCCATTGCGATAGGATCTTTTTATCTTTTTACGCTGGCGGCTTTCGTGCTCTTGGCTTTAAACGAATGGACGGGCTGAAGCGTGAAACGTCGGCCGTGGAATGACCGCTTAGGGACAGTTGCGGACACGACTAAAAAAACCGGTATTCCCGCAAGGGGATACCGGTTTGCTTTGCTTATACGTCTGCGGACCATTCACGCAGCTTGCGGTCTGACGGAAGAAACAGCGTCAGGATGCCGAGAATCGGCAGAAGGCTGGACAGCTTCATAATGAGGCTGATACCGTGCGCGTCGATCAGGTTGCCCAGAACGAGCGCTCCTATCCCGCCCATGCCGAACGCGAAGCCCGTAATCAGGCCGGACACCATGCCGACTTTCCCCGGAATCAGCGTCTGCGCATACACGACGGTGACGGAGAAGCTGGAGAACACGATGAATCCGGTCAGCACGAGCAGCACGGTTGCCCATCCCAGACTGACGTAGGGGATAAGGGCGGCCAGCGGAGCCGCACCGCACATCGAGACGAAGATGACGGTTCTCTGTCCGAACTTGTCGGCGAGAGGTCCGCCGAAGAACGTACCGAGCGCGCCTGCGGCCAGGAACAGGAAAATATAGATTTGCGCCTGGTCGATGGTCGTGCCGACGACATCGCGCAAATAGAAGGCGTAATAGCTCGTCATGGCCGCCGAGTACCACGAGCGGATAAAGACCAGGAACACCAGCACGACGATCGCGGTGGCGATCTTATTCCGCTTGGCAGGATCCATCGCGCGCTGCACGGTCTTCTTCGCCGTCACGGCTCCGGCCTCGATCACACCCTTATACCAGCGGGCGATAAAGGTTTGCACGAGCATGGCGGCGCCCGCCACGAGGGTGAACCAGATCGAGCCGAACTGGCCCAGCGGGATGAAGATCCATTTCGTCAGCAGCGGAGCCAGCGATTGACCCGCGTTGCCGCCGACCTGGAAGATCGACTGGGCCAGGCCCTTGCGGGAGCCTGCGGCCAGGTGGGCGACCTTCGAGCCCTGCGGATGGAAGGCCGCCGATCCCAGGCCCACCAGCGATACGGCAAGCAGCACGAACGTGTACGAAGGCGCGAACGCGAGCAGGAGCATGCCGAGGAAGGTGGAGGCCATGCCGAGCGGCAGCATGTAGGGCTTGGGCTTCCGGTCGGTATACATGCCGATGACCGGCTGCATGATGGAAGCGGTCAGATTGAAGTAGAACGAGATCCATCCGATCTGGGCGTACGAAAGCGTCATGCTGTCTTTTAAAATCGGATAGATAGCCGGGATAACCGACTGAATCGAGTCGTTGAACAGATGCACGAGACTGATGGCAAGGAGTACCTTATAAACCGTCGGTTTCGACGAAGGGATTCCTGCTGAGGGTCGTGCGGTGCCGGCATTGACTGTCGCCTGCGACGCCATAGGGCACGCACTCCTTTCGTGAAGCTAGTGTGTAGGACGCGTAAGCGTACCGATCCGTTCGCCCATGCGGACTTTGCTGCCCACCTGGAGATCGGAGCGCGGCGTCAGGATGCCGTTCTCGGTGACGAGCACAACCGTCGAACCGAATTCGAAATAAGCGAGGTCGTCGCCCGCCTGCAGATGAGACGGTAGGCCTCCGACATACTGAATGGAGCTGACGTTGAGCGCGCCGACTTTCACGACGGCAATTTCGCCGGCTTCATGCTCCATCACGGTAATGAGACGCTCGTTGCGGCTGAGCACGCGTGTCATGTGGCGCAAGCCGAATTCGTTCACGGGATAAACCTTGCCGGGAACATGTTCTTTCTCCAATATCTCGCCGGTAACGGGAGAGTGGATGCGGTGATAGTCCGTCGGGCTTAAATAAAGCACCATAAAAAAGCCCTTCTCGTAATTAATCGTACGCGGGGAACGGTTGAGCAGCTCCTCGACGGTGTAATCCTGCCCCTTGACGCTGAGCATGCGGCCCGCCTCTACGGGGCCATAGCCGGTAATAACGGCGTCCACCGGGCTGACCAGCGCGGCCGGGTCCGTATCGACCGGACGGAGTCCGGGCTTCAGGCGGCGGGTGAAAAACTCGTTGAGTGTGGCGTATTCTCCGATCGCCTTCTCCGCTTCTTCTACCGGAATGCCGTAAGACTTGGCAAACCACGGAATAAGAGAGCGGCTGAGCGGAGATTTGGAAAACGAACCGGTCATCCGGGAGATCCATTTGCGGGATGAGAGTTCCGTCATAAGTCGAAACAATGGTTTCATGCTTAGTTCAATGCTCCTATCTATACGTTGACTGTAGTCTTCGTTTTATCTTGCCATAGAATGAACGTTTTGACAATTGCCGCGACCCGGCGTTTTCGGGCGCTCAACAGCTGAAAACGAAGCTTTTCGCCGGGACGGTGCCGTTATCTTCGGGTAGACAGGTATGATTTGGGTTAAGGCTGCCTAAGCTGGTTAGAAAAAGGGGGAAGACCTATGTCCGGTTTGGTGTGGGGAACGGTTGTTGTCGTGCCGTGGCTGCTCGTTTGGCTTCAAAATAAAGTTGCCGGGGCCAAATGGATCATGGATACTGCGGCTTACGCGGCACTTGTACTTTTTTCCGGTATTGCGGGGGTGACCGTGGCGGAGATTCTCGTAAACAACACGGTTTTTATGACGAGCGTGCATAAGGTGTTCCTGAATCCGGTCTTTTTGGCAAGCGGGGGGTGGCTCGGTCTGTACGCTCTGCAGCGTCTTATAGTAGAAGGAATTTTTTCAGGGAGAAGAAAGAAGCGATGAGCCGAATTTTGATCGAAAAATAACTGGTACAAAATGTAAAGTTTATATATAATAAGGTTGGGTTTAATGAAAGCGCTTACCAGACGTAAAGAAAACAAAATTAGGAGGAGGAAGCTAATGAAAAAGCGAGCCAAGGAGCTCAATTACACGGAGATTGCGCAATCCAGTCAGTTCCAAACTTTATTGAAACGAAAAAGACAATTCATTTTACCGCTTTCCCTGTTCTTCTTTGCCTTTTATTTTACGCTCCCGATTCTCACCTCTTACACCACCGTGCTTAACGCCCCTGCATTCGGTTCCGTCTCCTGGGCGTGGGTATTCGCCTTTGCGCAGTTTATCATGAGTTGGGTGCTATGTATCCTTTACTCGCGCCGGGCCGCTAAATTCGATGTGATGGTCCAGCAAATCCGGCAGCAAATGAAAGGCTGATCTCATTTCTCATAATTGGAGGGAAGTCAAGTGAATTTGACGGCATTCTGGTTATTTCTGGGCATCGTGGCGATCACACTTCTGATTACCTATTTCGCGGCCAAAAAAACCAACTCCACCGATGAGTTCTATACGGCGGGCGGAGGACTGACGGGCTGGCAGAACGGCCTGGCTATCGCCGGTGATTACATGTCCGCCGCTTCTTTCCTGGGAATCGCGGGCACGATCGCGTTGGCTGGCTTCGACGGGTTCTTTTACAGCATCGGATTTCTGGTCGCGTATCTGGTCGTTCTCTACCTTGTAGCGGAGCCTCTCCGCAATCTCGGGAAATATACGGTGGCGGATATGATTGCGGCCCGTTTCAACGAAAAGAAAATCCGGGGCGTGGCGGCTTTGAATACGATCACGATCTCCACCTTCTATATGATCGCGCAGCTCGTGGGCGCGGGGGCGCTCATCAAGCTGCTGCTGGGGCTCGATTTCACGACATCCGTTCTGATTGTCGGTCTGCTTATGACCGTCTACGTCGTATTCGGCGGGATGACGGCAACTTCGTGGGTACAGATCGTCAAAGCGGTGCTGCTGATGGGCGGAACCTTCATTCTTTCGATTGTCGTGTTCTCGAAGTTCAACTTCAGCGTGACCGAAATGTTCGATCAGCTGAAAGCCGTTACTCCGCTCAAAGAGAAGTTTCTGGACCCCGGCAATAAGTATAAAATTCCGCTCGACACGCTCTCGCTTAACTTGGCGCTCGTGCTGGGAACGGCCGGTCTTCCGCACATTCTGATCCGCTTCTTCACGGTGAAGGACGCTCCGACCGCGCGCAGCTCCGTCGTATACGCAACCTGGATCATCGGCATCTTCTACGTGCTGACGCTGTTCTTGGGCTTCGGCGCGGCCGCGTTTGTCGGGTACGACAACATCATCGCGGAGGACAAAGGCGGCAACATGGCGGCGCCTCTCCTGGCTAAAGCGCTCGGCGGCGATTTCTTCTTCGCCTTTATCGCGGCCGTCGCTTTCGCGACGATTCTGGCCGTTGTCACCGGTCTTGTTCTCTCCGCGGCTTCCGCGTTCGCGCATGACTTCTACAGCCACATCGTACGCAACGGGAAAGCTACGGAGTCGGAGCAGATGAGGGTAGCCCGCTGGGCGTCGGTCGGCGTCTCCATCCTGTCGATCATCTTGTCGCTGGCCGCATCCAAGCTGAACGTCGCGTTCCTCGTGTCCGTAGCCTTCGCCATCGCGGCCAGCTCCAATCTGCCGGTCATTCTGTTCACCGTCTTCTGGCGGCGCTTCAACACGGCGGGTGCGGTAACGGGCATGCTCGTCGGCCTGATCTCCTCCCTGGTGCTTGTGGCCCTGAGCCCGAGCGTATGGAGTCCGGAAGCGGGCAAAGCCATCTTCGTGGGCACGCCGCTGTTCCCGCTGACGAATCCGGGCATCGTCTCCATTCCCCTCGGATTCCTGGGCGCCATTCTCGGAACGGTCTTGTCGAAGAAAAAATCGTCGGATGCGAAGTTCGACGAGATTGTCGTCAAAGCCAACGTCGGCAATATCAACATGTAAGCGGGCGACGACCATGCCCGGCACAACAAAGAACCTCCCGGTCCTTGGCGGACGGGAGGTTCTTTTGTTCTATTTTGCCGGCACGCATCAAAGTTTAATCGTCGAAACGGCATTCTTCGAGGCGGAGCACCTTCGTTTTCTTCTTGACTTTATAAACGATCCAGACGATCAGGAACAGCGGAATTCCGATGTAGGAGGCGGTCAGACCCGCCCAGTCGACGCCGCTTTCCGAGATGGCGGAGTAGTTCTGGCCGAGGATCACGACGATACAGACGATCAGGGCGAAAATGGGGCCGAACGGGAACCATTTCGCCAGGTACGGCAGATCGCGCAGGTCCCGGCCCTGCGCTTTGTAAGCGCGTCTGAAGCGGTAGTGGCTGACGGCGATGCCGAGCCAGGCGATGAACCCGCACATGCCGGAGGCATTGAGCAGCCAGATGTACACGACCCCGTCGCCGAACATGGAGGCGAGGAAAGCGAACATGCCCACGGCTGCCGTCGCGATCAGCGCGACCACCGGCACGCCGCGCTTGTCGAGCTTGCCGAGGAAGCGCGGCGCTTTGCCTTCGCGGGCAAGCGTCCAGATCATCCGCGTGGATGCGTACATGCCGGAGTTGCCGGCGGACAGGACGGACGTCAGGATGACGGCATTCATGACGGAGGCGGCAAACGCCAGGCCGGCTTTCTCGAACACGAGCGTGAACGGGCTGATCGCGATATTTTCGACGTCGCCGCTGATCAGGTTATCGCTCGTGTAGGGAATGAGCAGGCCGATGATGAAGATGGCGAAAATATAGAACAGCAGGATGCGCCAGAAAATGGTGCGGATCGCTTTGGGCACGTTCTCCCGCGGGTTTTCGCTTTCCCCGGCCGCCACGCCGACAAGCTCTGTCCCCTGGAAGGAGAAGCCGGCGGCCATAAACACGCCGAGCACGGCCATAAATCCTCCGCTGACGGGAGCGTCTCCCAGCGTAAAGTTGCTGAACCCGACGGACTCGCCGCCGATAATGCCGAATATCATCAGAATCCCGACGATGATGAATACGATGACGGTCACGATTTTAATAAGGGCAAACCAGTATTCGGACTCCCCGTAGCCGCGGACAGACATGTAATTCAGGGAGAACATCAGCACCAGGAACAGCAGACTCCATAGAATGGAGGGACTGTCGGGCAGCCAGAATTTCATAATAAGCGTGGCCGCGGAAAGTTCGGCGGCAATCGTAATGGCCCAGTTGAACCAGTAGTTCCAGCCGAGCGCGAATCCGAGCGCCGGATCGACGAACCGGGAAGCGTAAGTGGAGAAGGAGCCGGATACCGGCATGTAGGCCGACAGCTCCCCGAGGCTGGTCATGAGAAAGTAAACCATGATACCGATGGCCGCGTAAGCGATTAAAGCGCCGCCGGGACCTGCGGAATGAATGGCTCCGCCGCTGGCCAGGAAGAGTCCGGTCCCGATGGAACCGCCAAGCGAAATCATGGTTAAATGTCTGGCTTTCAGGCCGCGCTTAAGTTCCGTGGTCTCGGAACCGGAGTTCGGTTGTTTCATAAGGAACACCTCTGTCAATAATTTGTCTTGCCTGCTGCGCTAACCGCGGGTTAATAAAGGAAAACACAAAGAGCCCCGAAAAGGAGTTTTCGCGGCTGCTGCTTCTATCTCGCCTTTTCCATGAAGATAGCGCAACACCGCTGCTTGGAAGGGCAGTAGTGACAGTTCCGCCCCTATTCGGGAACGGACCCAATCCGGACGCAAGAGAAACGGCCCGAATTTCGGCGGCTGCTCCTTTCTCCCGGATTCTCTGACGTCTCTACCGTCTCCCCCGGAATACTCCTAGCACCCGCAACCTCTACCTCATCGAAAATGGATGAGGAACGTACTATTAAGTTCTTGTAAAAATGCTACATCGTTCAGTATAGAGAAAAAGAGGAATAGTAGCAATAGGAGAAACTGGTAACGGATACAAAAAAATTACGGCTGATTTTACAGGGGAAAAACACGGCGTTAATACTGGGGAAACAGGGTGCGGCTACGATTAAGGGGACGGAAGAAAGAAGGGTGACTATGGATAAAGGAATCGGCAATCTGGGACCGAGACGCATCATCGCGGCCGTCCGGCATTCGGAGGATTTGAAACTGGCGTGCGCAAGCGATCTGCCGGTTGTTTTTCTGCTGGTCGGTGATTTGTTCACCGTTCAGGATTATGTGAAGCAGGTGCTCGACAGCGGCAAAAAGGTGTTCTTGCACGTTGATTTTATAGCCGGGCTCGGAAGCGATCCCATCATTATTAAATATTTGGCCGAGAAGGTCAGGCCGACGGGTATTATTTCCACGAAAACGCATCTGATCAAGCATGCGAAAAAGAATGGCCTGGCGGCCGTTCAGCGCTTGTTCCTCATCGATTCGGCGGCCTTGGAGAACGGCATCGCCAACGTCCAGCAGAGCGGGCCCGACGCCGTGGAGATAATGCCGGGGCTGATTCCGCGCGTCATTACGGAAGTCAGCGAAAGGCTGTCCGTGCCGGTCATAGCGGGAGGGTTGATCCACCACCATGAAGAGATTGAAACGGCTTTACAGGCGGGGGCTGCGGCGGTTTCCATGGGCAGCCGGGCTCTGTGGGTGAAGGAAGCGAAGCGTCCGCGCACGGATGCTGCGGTTGTCCGTTAAAAGGGCGCGTCCGTTCGGATTCGACCACGAATCAGGGCGGGAGAACCAAGGAACTCGTGGCTGCCGCCTTACGCGGAAGGAGCTTTCACATCGCCACGGCTCTCGATGCGCGGTGTGGCGACGCAGGACGGTTGACGCGGCAATATGGTTGCCCGCCGTCATGGGATGCCAAGCACCGCGCGCTGGGAGCCTAGCCATGACGGTGTACCCGACGCGTGCATGCCTGTCGATGAGCATACGGCGAAGAGAAGAGTCCTATGCCGTCCGGATCTTTGTTTTAAGGCGGCGCACGCGGTGTACCTTTTTTCTTTACAAATCTTTAAAATCGCGTTCATACAGCGCTAACACTTGAGGAATAAAGTAGAAGCAAAGAGAGAAACAACTGAATCGGCAAGGGTTGAGATGAGGAGAAAACCCTTTATGCAATATTCGCCGCAGGGCATGGCACGACGGAAGTCCCGCTATCAACGGAGACCGTTTGTGCGATTGTTTCCTGTACCCGGTGCGTATTGGATAAAGGGTTTTTTGGGTTGTCTTCTTCCCGGCCGGCGATGTGTTCAAGGAGGCAAAACGCTTGCGGGGCCTGACAGAATGGAACGATGCAGAAGCTTATTTTTTTGATCTCGACGGGACGATCTTCCTCGGAGGACGTCTTCTTCCCGGAGCGGCGGAGCTGCTCCGCTTGCTGGAGGAAGCCGGCAAGACGGTCGGCTTCCTGACCAACACGACGACGCAGACGGCCGCGGACTGCGGCCGCCGTCTGCGGGGGCTGGGCCTTGCCGTCCGCGACGAGCAGGTCGTAACCGCAGCGGCGGCTGCCGCAGCCTACTTGGCGGAACAAGCCCCGCAGGCCCGGGTGCTCGCCGTCGGCGAGGAAGCGCTGATCGCGGAGCTGGACGCACAGAACATCCGCGTCGTGCGGACGCCCCGGGAGGCGACGCACGTGGTCGTCGGCATGGACCGGCGCTTCGACTATGCGAAGCTTCATGCCGCGTCCAGGGCGCTGCGGTCCGGGGCGGAGCTCATCGCCTGCAACCCGGACACGTTCTGCCCGGTGGAAGGCGACGAGCTGCCCGACACCGGGGCGATGACCGCCGCGATCGAGGCGGCGTCGGGCGTCCGCGCGTCGGTAGTCGCGGGCAAGCCGTCGCCGTACTACGCGCGGGTGGCCCTCCGCCGGACCGGCAAGACGGCGGACCGGTGCGTCATGGTCGGCGACCGTCTGGAGACGGACATCCGGCTGGGCCTTGCCAGCGGCATGCGCACCGCGCTCGTGCTGACGGGCGCGGCGACTTTGGAGGAGGTGAGAGCGGGGACGGTCATGCCGGACTGGATCGTACCGACACTGGAGGCGTTCACTAAGCCTTCCGGAGAAGAAATATTTAACACCCCCATTACATAACGTTAACGCAGCGGTGGAAATGGAGTGTTACATTGGGGACAAGCACGGCGAACTGCAAAAACCGAAATCATTTTATTTGGGGGAGACTATCCAATGCGGACAATCGCGAAAATGAGTGTGTTGACACTGCTTACGGCAAGTTTGATGGCGGGCTGCGCCAAGCCTCAAGCGGAAACGAGCGCAAGCACCCCGGGGGCGGGAACGGATAAGGCCAAAGAGAAAACCGAGCTGACGTTCTACTACCCGATCGCCGTAGGCGGCCCTCTGACGGCAACGATCGAAGCGATGGCGGCCGAATTCACCAAAGAAAACCCGGACATCACCGTGAAGCCGGTGTACACCGGAAGCTACGCGGATACGACAGTGAAAACCCAGGCGGGTGTTCAAGGTAAAACGCCTCCGGACGTAGCGGTTAACCTGTCGACGGAGCTGTACAGCCTGCTGGACATGAATGCGATCATTCCGCTGGACGAGTTTATCGCCAAGGAAGACAAGAACTGGCTGTCGGATTTCTACCCGGCTTTCCTGGCCAACTCCCAGACGGGCGGCAAAACGTACAGCATCCCGTTCCAGCGCAGTACGATTGTCCTTTACTACAACAAGGACATGTTCAAGGAAGCGGGTCTTGATCCCAACAAACCGCCGACAACATGGGAAGAGATGGCCGAATACGGCAAGAAACTGAAAAAAGAAGGCCGCTGGGGACTTGAAATTCCGGTATCCGGTTTCGCTTACTGGATGATGCAGACGTTCGCCCTGCAAAACGGCAAGAACCTGATGAGCGAAGACGGAAAGAAAGTCTTTTTCGATACAAAAGAAAATGCCGAAGGGCTTCAATTCTGGTCCGACATGGCCCGCAAGGACAAAATTATGCCGGAAGGCGTAACGGAGTGGGCGACGGTGCCTTCCGACTTTATCGCCGGTAAAACCGCGATGATGTACCACACGACAGGCAACCTGACGAATGTGAAGAAGAACGCGAAGTTCGATTTCGGCGTGTCGTTCCTGCCGCAGAAGAAATCGTACGGAAGCCCGACGGGCGGCGGCAACTTCTACATTTTCAAAGACATCGACAAGAAAAAGCAGGAAGCGGCCTGGAAGTTCGTCAAGTTTATGACGGAGCCGGAGCGTGCGGCCAAATGGAGTATCGAGACCGGCTACGTAGGTGTACGCAAGTCCGCTTATGAAACCGACGTGATGAAAAAGTACGTAGCGGAGTTCCCGCCGGCGCTTGTCGCCCGCGACCAGCTCCAGTATGCGGCAGCCGAGCTGTCCACGCACAACAACGGCAAAGTGTCCAAGGCGCTGAGCGATCAGCTCCAGGCGGTGCTTACCGGTGCGGCGGAACCGGCAGCTGCGCTGAAAAAAGCTCAGGAAGAAGCGGACAAGGCGCTGGCGCCGTTCAACAAGTAAGCGGGCCGGAGTAGAAATGCGGTCGGCAGGGTCTCCTTTGGCTCTGCCGATTCTTTATTCAACCGGCCGGAAACCGCAGGGAGGGAAGACAATGACCGGGAAAGTCGCGGTTTGGAAAGAAAACGGGTTTGCGTGGCTGCTTCTGCTGCCGTCGCTGGTGTTTCTTATTCTTTTTACGTTTTATCCGATGCTCAAGACGCTGATCTTAAGCTTCTATCAGGCTGATCTGGCTACGCCGCAGCCGATTTTCGCGGGTCTCGACAATTACAAGCACATGGCGGAAGATGCCGTCTTCTGGAAAGTACTCCGCAACAACGTCTGGTTTGCGCTGGGTACGGTGCCGACGGCCATCGCGCTCGCGCTGGTCATGGCGGCGTTCGCCAATAAAGCGCTTCGGGCGAAAGGATTCGTCCGCACGGCTTTCTTTTATCCGAACATGATTCCGATGATCGCCATCGCCAACGTGTGGCTGTTCATTTATACGCCGCAGTACGGGCTGCTCAGCAGAGCGATGGGCTGGCTGGGACAATCCCAGGCGGTCAACATTCTGGGAAGCCAGGATACGGTCATGTGGGCAATGATTGCGATGATCGTCTGGAAAGAAGCGGGATACCTGATGATTTTTTATCTCGCCGGCCTGCAGAATATTCCGAAGGACTTGTACGAATCCGCCGAAATGGACGGGGTCGGACGCTGGACCGTTTTTCGTAAAATTACGTTTCCGCTGCTTATGCCGACGACGTTGTTTGTCATGATCGTGGCTTTGACGAATTCGTTCAAGCTGGTCGATCACCTGTTCATCATGACTAAGGGCGGTCCCGACAACGCAAGTAACCTTCTTCTTTTCTATATTTACGATACGGCTTTCAGCTTCTGGGATCAGGGGATGGCCTCGGCTTTGACGATGGTGATGATCGTTCTGCTGATGGCGCTTGCGGCACTCCAGTATTTCGGACTGGACAAGAACATTCATTACCGTTAATTTCGCGCTAAAAAAGGAGGGTGGAACTCATGACTTCCACAACCGCCGGGCCAGCGGCACCCGAAGCTTCGCGCCGGGGCGGGACGGCAAAGCCCGCAACCGCCAGACGCAGGCTGTTTGCACAAGGGCCGCTGACCCTAGATTTCTGGCTGAATGCGCTTATGTTTCTCGTCGCGCTCGTCTGGATCGTACCTCTGGTCTGGATGCTGTGGACCGCATTCCGGCCCAAGGATTCCGTGATCAATCCCACGCTGTCGTGGGATTTTACTCTGGAGCATTTCCGGCATGTCTGGTCGGCCGCTCCGTTCGGGCTGTACTACGGCAACACGCTGCTGATTACCGGAGGCATTCTGGTCGTCCAGCTGCTTACCGTTACGATGGCGGCCTTCGCGTTCGCCCGTCTGAATTTCAAAGGTAAGGAATTTGTCTTCATGCTGTTTCTCGTGCAGATCATGATTCCGGCCGACGTGCTCGTCTTCCCAAACTATAACGTGCTCAAAGAGCTGAGCCTGCTCGATACGAAGCTGGGGATCATGCTCCCTTATTTCGCTTCGGCTTTCGGTATTTTTCTACTGAGGCAGATGTTCAAGACGATTCCTCCCGAGCTGGATGAAGCCGCCGTGATGGAGGGCTGCACGAAATGGCAGATCCTGTGGCGCATCTATGTGCCGCTTGCCCGGCCGTCTTACGTGGCCTTTGCCCTCGTATCGGTCAGCTATCACTGGAACAATTTCCTCTGGCCGCTTATCGTGACGAACTCGGTAGAAAACCGTCCCCTTACGGTCGGTCTGGCTATTTTCGCCCAGTCGTTCGAAACCGGCGCCCAGTGGGCCGAGGTGAGCGCGGCGACGCTGATCGTGATTGCGCCTCTTCTGGCCGGCTTCCTGTTGTTCCAGCGCCAGTTTATGAACAGCTTTATGCAGTCCGGCATCAAATAACAACATGTACGAGGGAACGGCATCGGCAAGGAACACATCCGTTTCACCGGCATGCCGGTAGGATCACCCATAAAAAAGGGCCGCTGACCCAATAGCGGCCCTTTTTGTCAATTTGGTATTCTATACGTTCAGCTTAGCGTAACGGATGGTGCGGCTTCCCTGTACAAAATAAATAAAACTTAGTGTGTCGGACTTTATGCAGATGCAAAATACCCGTACCCCGATTTGCGATGTCTTGTACTTGACGGCGGATCGGCTGCGGGTGTTTTTCTATTGTCATTTAACCCAACCAAGGCGAGTCCGGCCGTCATATCTTATAGAAGGGAGCTTTTTGTAACAGGTCTGCAGGCTTGGCGCAATACCTAAGGAGGTCATCACATGGCATACCGCATAGATATCAACACCTCGACATTTCTCCTGACGTTATATAACGACGGCAAAGTCGTGAAGACTTACCCGGTGGGTGTAGGCAAAGTGGGAACGAGTACACCGTCGGGCACGTTCACCATCGTCAACAAGGCGCCGAACCCCGGCGGACCTTTCGGGGTTTTCTGGATGGGGTTGTCCAAGAAACATTACGGCATTCACGGAACCAACGACCCGTCCTCAATCGGCAAGCGTTCCTCCCACGGCTGCATAAGAATGCAAAACAAGGATGTGCTTGCGCTGTCCAGGCTCGTTCCGATCGGTACCGTTGTGCGGATTCACCCATAAGAGAGGAAGGTGAATGATGAACATCTCATCCATCGCCATTGTGTCGCCGGGATCGTTCCCCGTTCCTTCCGGAACCAGCAGTTCGGTCGAGCATGTGGTGGAGCGGCTGGCGGACCGGCTCAGCGAGGCGGCGCAAGTCACTGTATTGGGAAGAAGAACGAGACGGAGGCCGGCAAGAGAGCAGATCGGAGGGGTCACGTATGTACGGCCGAGCTACAAAAGCGGCCTTCCGTACATCGAGGCCGTTTACCATAAGCTGAAACCGATGAATCCCGATCTCATCCAGGTAGAGAATCGGCCCCGGTTCGTCCGTTATTTGCGGAAGCGGATGAAACGGGCCAAGATTTGTCTCGGTCTGCATTCGATCACTTTCATATCGAAGCCTCATATCGGGCGCAAAGAGGCCGCCGAATGTCTCCGCTGCGCCGACCTTATTTTCGTCAACAGCGACTATTTGCGCAGGGAGGTCATCCGTCGGGCTCCCTCCGTCGCGCACAAGGTTGTGGTGAATCCGCTCGGAGCGGACCCGGCCATTTTCGCTCCCCGGATGTTTCACGAGGAGGCCCGTCAGGAAATGCTGGCGTCTCTGGGGCTTTCTGGACGCAAAGTTGTTGTGTACGCCGGACGTCTTATGCCGATGAAGGGCGTCGAGCAGCTTCTGCACGCGATGCCCGCCGTGTTTGCGGCTCACCCGGATGCGGTGCTGCTCGTCATCGGCGGCGCGGGGTACGGCAGCACGAGACAGACCGCTTACGTCAGGAAGCTGAAGAGACTGGCGGCCCGGTATCCGGACCACATCCGCTTCATTCCTTACGTATCGCACGATTCGATCCCGGCCTGGTTCCGGCTGGCCGATGTCGTCGCCGTTCCTTCCATGCGGATCGAAGCGTTCGGCCTCGTCAACGTGGAGGCTATGTCCTCGGGAATCCCGGTTGTCGCTACGCGTGTCGGAGGAATTCCCGAGATTGTCCTCCATGAAGCGACGGGGCTTCTGGTGCCGCTCCAGTCGGTGGAAGCGGAGCTTGCGCAGGCGATCTCCCGGCTTCTTGCCGACGACGAACTGAGGCGGCAGATGGGTCAGCGCTGCCTGGACCGGGTGGCGGAGCTTTACACGTGGGAGAAGATGGCGGAGAGACAGCGCGCTTTTTACGGCCTGCTGCCCTGAAAAAAATAAATGATCGGGGCCGGACCGTGTCCGCGCCCTTTTTTTTCATAAATAGGCATAAACACCGGAGCGGGACGCTGCATAGGATACAGGAGGGAGAAGAACCGGAAAGGGAGATGGGAATGAAAAAAAAGAAAAACCCGGCGGGAGGCGCGCAGCGTCCGGCCCCCAGTAAATACAACGCGAGCATGAATGAATTGCGCTGGCTGGATGAGGAGCCGAAGAAGAAGAAAGAGCGTACCGATGCCGCCGTATCCAAAGCGGAAGCCGAAGCGGTCCGTAAAGCCGATCCCTCGGGGGAGCCCAAAAAAGGGGCAGTGGAGAAGTCTAAGCCTCAAGGTCTCCTCAGGGCAAAAGCCGAAGGAGTATCCGGGGGAGGAAAGCAGACGGAACCGGACGGGAAACTTGCGAAGGAAAACGCGTCTGCCGTTCGGGAAAAAAGCGAGATCAAGTCGGTAGCCGCCGAGCTTCTGCCCGAGGAGGATATTTTTGCCGGGGAAGAAATGTCTGAGGATTTCGATGAAGCTTTGCTGCTGCAGGATGCGGTTCAAGACCGGTGGGTGAGCGAAGGGAGCGACGATGAAACAGCCGAGGATTCCGATGCTACGGAAGAGGTAGAAGTTCCGGAAGTACCGGAAGCTTCAGCGGTCCCGACAGCACCGAAAGTTCCGGCGCCTCCGGCAGCATCGGAAGTTCAAGCAGCTTCGAAAGCCCCGGAAGCTTCGGAGGATGCCGGCGATTCAAACCGCCAAGCCGAGCCGGAAATCGTGAAAACCGGCAGGAACGGTTCGCCGCTGCTGCTTTTGTCCGAGCGCAAAGAAGAACGCGGCAGCGAGGGCGTCGTGTATACCGACGATATTGTGGAAGCCGCCGTTACGGGCGAGAAAATCGCCAGCCGCGCTATCGACGAGTCGAAAATGAAGCCGAATAGTATCGGCACACGCTCTCTCCAGGATTTTTCGGTTGAGCGCTCGAAACTGGCCGACGGCAGTGTGACCAGCGAGAAACTCGCTCCCGGTGCCGTGCTCCGCGAGCATTTGGCTTATGGCATCGTGAACGGCGATCATATCCAGATCCGCACGATCACCAGCGATAAGATCGCGGACAAAAGCGTCACGGTGGAAAAACTTGCGGACGGGACGATCGATGCCGCCAAGTTCGCCCCTTATTCGATCCAGTCTCATCATTTGGCGGAAGCCAGTATCACCCCTGAACTGCTTGAAGATCAGGCCGTGACTTCTGATAAAATCAAAAGCGGTGCCGTTCAGTCCCGCCATCTGGGCAACTATGTCATTAATTCGGCGAAGCTTGCCGAAGATGCGATTACTACCGAGAAGCTGCGGCATGAAGCGGTAACCGGGGAAAAAATAGCGCCGGCCAGCATTGCGGCATCTCACTTAGTGCCCGGAACGATAACGGGCGACAAAATTTCCGCCGGTGCGGTGAACGCCATTCACTTGGCGAAAGGTTCGGTGGGGGACCAACATATCGGAAACGGAGTGATCGGGAGCGAGCATTTGAAACCGGGTTCCGTCACACGGGAAAAGCTGACTCCCGGCGTAGTCGATTCCGCCCAATTGGCGGAAGAAGCGGTAGGCTCCCGAGAGCTTGCGAGAAAAACAATTCGTCCCGAACACTTGGCGGACGGTTCCGTTCTCTCGGTTCATATCGCGGAAGGAGAAATTCGTTCCAGTCATATC
Source organism: Paenibacillus sp. JT31N7 (assembly GCF_059692095.1). Lineage (NCBI taxonomy): Bacteria > Bacillati > Bacillota > Bacilli > Caryophanales > Paenibacillaceae > Paenibacillus > Paenibacillus sp. JT31N7. Next base: position 2,033,388 of record NZ_JCAUAT010000001.1, on the reverse strand, counting down.
GGCGGGTCTCAGATTACAGAGGACCTGATTGAGAACGGAGCGGTAAAATCAGGAAAAATCGGGCGGAGAGCTGTCGAAAGCCGGCATATCGAGGAAAGTGCGGTTTTGACTTCTCACTTGGCGAATCAGGCTGTCACGACATCGAAACTTGCGACAGAATCGGTCTCGACGGATAAACTGACGGATTACGCCGTGAGCACGGCGAAACTGAATGACAGCAGTGTGACGGGTAAAAAGCTTGCCCGCGGATCCGTTGAAAGCGAGCATATCCAGCCGTTCAGCATTCAATCCGTTCATATTGCGAACAACGCGATTACGGCGGCTAAAATATCCGAGCAGGGCGTTAACGGAAGTCACTTGAAGGAAGGCTCGGTCAGCGGCATCCATCTTGCCTCCAGCGCTGTAGAAGGGCGTCATCTGGCGGGAGGCTCTGTTAAGCAGCAGCATTTGGCCAAAGGTGTGGTGACGAGCGAGGCGTTGGCGAGCGGAGCCGTGAAGGGCGAAGCATTGTCGGAGGGTGCTGTGACCAGTGAAACACTGGCGGAAGGTGCCGTGACGAGCAAAGCACTGGCGAACGGAGCCGTGACGAGCAAGGCGCTGGCGGCAGGCTCGGTGACGAGCGAAGCGCTAGCGAGTGGGGCGGTGACGAGGGAGGTTCTGGCGGCAGGTTCGGTGACGGGCGAGAAGTTGGCGGCGGACTCGGTGACAAGCAAAGCGCTGGCGGAAGGCGCCGTGACAAGCAAAGCGCTGGCGGCAGGATCGGTGACAAGCAAAGCGTTAGCGGCAGGCTCGGTAACGAGCCAAACGCTGACGGAAGGCGCCGTAACGAGCGAGGTGCTCGCGGAAGGTGCCGTGACGAGGGATGCGCTGGCGAGCGGAGCCGTGACAAGGGATGCGCTCGCGAACGGGTCAGTGACGAGCGAAGCACTCGCGGAAGACGCCGTAACGAGCAAAGCGCTGGCGAGCGGAGCCGTGACGAGCAAGGCCCTGGCAGAAGGCGCCGTGACGAGTGGGGCGCTGGGAGAAGGCGCTGTGACAAGTGAAGCGCTGGCGTACGGAGCGGTGACGAGCGAGTCGCTGGCGGAAGGCGCGGTGACAAGCGAAGCGCTAGCGGCAGGCGCGGTGACGAGTGAGGAGCTGGCGTACGGAGCGGTGACGAGCGAAGCGCTGGCCGAAGGCGCGGTGACGAGCGAAGCGCTGGCCGAAGGCGCGGTGACGAGCGAAGCGCTGGCGTACGGATCGGTGACGAGCGAAGCGCTGGCGTACAGGGCGGTAACGAACGAAGCGCTGGCGGAAGGCGCCGTGACGAGCGAAGCGCTGGCGGAAGGTGCCGTGACGAGCGAAGCACTGGCGAACGGAGCGGTGACGAGCGAAGCATTGGCGAACGGAGCGGTGACGAGTGAAGCACTGGCGAGCAGAGCCGTGACGAGTGAAGCACTGGCGAACGGAGCGGTGACGAGCGAAGTACTGGCGAGCAGAGCGGTGACGAGCGAAGCGCTGGCGAACGGAGCCGTGACAAGTGAAGCGCTGGCGAACGGAGCGGTGACGAGCGAAGCGTTGGCGAACGGCGCGGTGACGAGTGAAGCGCTGGCGTACGGCTCGGTGACGAGCGAAGCGCTGGCGAAAGGCGCGGTGACGAGCGAAGCGCTGGTGAGCGGCGCGGTGACGAGCGAGGCGCTGGCGAAAGGCGCGGTGACGAGCGAGGCGCTGGCGAACGGCGCGGTGACGAGCGAAGCGCTGGCGTACGGCTCGGTGACGAGCGAAGCACTGGCGTACGAATCGGTGACGAGCAGAGCACTGGCGGAAGGCGCCGTGACAAGCGAAGCATTGGCGGCAGGCGCGGTGACGAGCGAAGCACTGGCGAGTGGCGCGGTGACGAATGAAACGCTGGCGTACGGATCGGTAACGAGTAAAGCGCTGGGGAGCGGATCGGTAACGAGTAAAGCACTGGCGTACGGATCGGTGACGAGCAAAGCGCTGGCGAGCGGCTCGGTGACAAGCGAGGCACTGGCGAGCGGCGCAGTGACCAGTGAGGCGCTGGCGGAAGGCACGGTGACGAGTGAAGCGCTGGCGGCAGGGTCGGTGACGAGCGAGGCGCTGGCGAACGGATCGGTAACGAGTGAAGCGCTGGCGGCAGGAGCCGTAACGAGCGAAGCGCTGGCGAGCGGATCGGTAACGAGCGAGGCGCTGTCGTACGGAGCCGTGACGAACGAAGCGCTGGCCGCGGGATCGGTAACGAGTGAAGCACTGGCATACGGAGCCGTGACGAACGAAGCGCTGGCCGCGGGATCGGTAACGAGTGAAGCACTGGCGTACGGATCGGTAACGAGCGAAGCACTGGCGGCAGGATCGGTGACGAGCGAGGCGCTGTCGTACGGAGCCGTGACGAACGAAGCGCTGGCCGCGGGATCGGTAACGAGTGAAGCACTGGCGTACGGATCGGTAACGAGCGAAGCACTGGCGTATGGAACGGTGACGAGTGAGGCGCTGGCCGCGGGATCGGTAACGAGCGAAGCACTGGCGAACGGATCGGTGACGAGCGAAGCGCTGGGGGCAGGATCGGTGACGAGCGAGGCGCTTGCGAGCGGTGCGGTGACCAGTGAAGCACTGGCGAGCGGAGCCGTGACGAGTGAAGCGCTGGCGAACGGATCGGTGACGAGCGAGGCGCTGGCGTACGGATCAGTGACGAGCGAGGCGCTGGCGAACGGATCGGTAACGAGCGAGGCGCTGGGGGCAGGATCGGTGACGAGCGAAGCGCTGGCGAACGGATCGGTAACGAGCGAGGCGCTGGGGGCAGGATCGGTGACGAGCGAAGCGCTGGCGAACGGATCGGTAACGAGCGAGGCACTGGCGAACGGATCGGTAACGAGCGAAGCGCTGGCGAACGGATCGGTGACGAGCGAAGCACTGGCGAACGGATCGGTAACGAGTGAGGCGCTGGCGGCAGGATCGGTGACGAGTGAGGCGCTGGGGGCAGGATCAGTGACGAGCGAAGCGCTGGCGGTAGGGTCGGTGACGAGCGAAGCGCTAGCGGCAGGAGCCGTAACGAGCGAAGCGCTGGCCGAAGGCGCGGTAACGAGCGAAGCACTGGCGAACGGATCGGTGACGAGCGAGGCACTTGCGGAAGGCGCGGTGACGAGCGAAGCACTGGCGGTAAGAGCGGTGACGAGTGAAGCACTGGCGAGCGGCGCCGTGACGATTGAAGCGCTGGCGTACGGATCGGTGACGAGCAAAGCGCTGGGGAGCGGATCGGTGACGAGTAAAGCGCTGGCGTACGGATCGGTGACGAGTAAAGCGCTAGCGAGCGGATCGGTGACGAGCGAGGCGCTGGCGAACGGCTCAGTGACGAGCGAGGCACTTGCGGAAGGCGCGGTGACGAGCGAAGCGCTGGCGGCAGGATCGGTGACGAGCGAAGCGCTGGCGGCAGGATCGGTAACGAGCGAAGCGCTGGCGGCAGGATCGGTAACGAGCGAAGCACTGGCGAACGGATCGGTGACGAACGAGGCGCTGGGGAGCGGCTCAGTGACGAGCGAGGCACTTGCGGAAGGCGCGGTGACGAGCGAAGCACTGGCGGCAGGATCGGTAACGAGCGAGGCGCTGGCGAACGGCTCAGTGACGAGTGAGGCACTTGCGGAAGGCGCGGTGACGAGCGAAGCACTGGCGGTAGGAGCCGTAACCGGCGAAGCACTGGCTGTAGGATCGGTAACGAGCGAAGCACTAGCGGCAGGATCGGTAACGAGCGAAGCACTAGCGGCAGGATCGGTAACGAGCGAAGCACTAGCGGCAGGATCGGTAACGAGCGAAGCACTGGCGATCGGATCGGTGACGAACGAGGCGCTGGCGGTAGGAGCCGTAACCGGCGAACACGTCCAACCGGGATCTATCACGCTGGCGCACCTTCATCCGGACGCGCTTTCGAACCGGGAGCTTGCCGATCAACGCGGTGCCCGCTTGGCTCCGGTGAGCATCACGGAAGATCACCTGGCGATGGGATCTGTGGCGAGCCAGCATTTGCAGGCTTCCTCGGTTCTGTCTCTCCTTATCGCAAACAGGGCGGTGACCGGTGAAAAGCTTGCGGACGAAGCGGTTTCTTCCGCTAAACTGGCGCCATCGGCCGTAGGAAGTGTGCATTTGCAAGCCGGTGCCGTGGACACGGAGCATCTCGCAAACGGTTCTGTCACGGAAGACAAAATCGCTTCGGGTTCCGTCGGGGCGGAGCATCTCCGGAGCGAATCCGTCGAGAACGGACATCTGGCCGACGGAAGCATTACTTTCAGCAAAATTTCCGCAGGCGCGGTCCAGCCGATCCATCTGGCGGAAGGTTCCGTAACAGAAGCGAAGCTGGCCCCGGAATCGGTGCATGCCGAGCATCTGGCGGCTGAGGCCGTAGAAGAGAGCAAACTGGCCTTCCGGCCGGTGCAGGCTCCCTCGGGTAAAAAGGCCGTTCTTCAGCAGTTCGGTCTGGCGGCCTTCAGTTTCCAGGAGCAGGACGACGTGCTGGAAATCGGGATTTCCTTCGAGGAGCCTTTTGCGAATGCTTCTTACGTGCTTGTGGCGACTGGAAGCCATCCGGCCTGCTATGCGGTATGCAAACAGAAAACGGTGAAGACGGCCGTCCTCTCGATTGTCCGGACACAGCCGGGGCTCACGTTCGACGTCGTTTTAAACTGGATTGCGGTCGGTTCCAAAGGCTGATTCGGGAGGCGGAGCTTTTTTTAAAATATTCATTGAAAACCTTCCTTTAACGGGAAGGTTTTTTCTTTTTACACGGGGATAAATAGCCCCGTATAAAAGCCAATTTTGAGCGGACTGGTTGGGAGTCCTTATTCTCGGAATGGGGAAAAGCATATGATTTACCAGATGGCCTTCAGGAATGAACTGGAAATTAAACCGTTAAGTTTGGCAGCGGCTTTCTTTTTTCTCTGGAAAGCATGCGGGAAAGGGGTGTGCCTGGTGAAAGGAGTTATACTGGCGGGTGGAACAGGAAGCAGACTGCGTCCCCTGACGAACTTAATGAATAAGCATCTTCTGCCTGTCGGGAAATATCCGATGATTCATTATTCCGTCACGAAGCTGAAGGAAGCGGGCGTGAAAGAAATTTTACTGGTCACGGGCAAGCAGTCCGCCGGTCTGTATATGGACTATTTGGGGAGCGGCTCGCAGTGGGATGTTTCCATTACGTACGCGGTCCAGGAGCAGGCCGGGGGGATTGCCGAAGCGCTTGGCCTCGCGGAGCGTTTTATCGGGCGGGATGAGAAATTCGTGATGCTGCTCGGGGATAATCTTTTTCAGGATTCTTTGAAGCCGTTTCTTCGCGATTTCGAAAACCAGTCTGAAGGAGCCATGGTGCTGCTGAAAGAAGTTCCGGACCCCGAACGTTACGGGGTGCCTGTTTTGACGGACGGAAGGATTGTCCATATCGATGAAAAACCGGCAGGGCCGAAATCCTCTTACAGTGTGACGGGGATTTATTTCTATGACGCCGAGGTATTCGATATTCTGAAAACCTGCCGTCCCTCTAAGCGGGGAGAGCTGGAAATTACGGATGTGAACAATGCGTACGCTCTCAAAGGACGGCTTGCCTACAAGATACTGGAAAATTGGTGGGTGGATGCGGGAACCCACGAGTCCCTGTATGAAGCGATCCGCCACATGTGGAAGGAGGAAGGGTAATGGCCGTTCTCCTCGTAACAGGCGGCATGGGGTTTATCGGAAGTAATTTTATCCGGTTCTGGCATAACCGTCATCCGCAGGACATGTTGATTAATCTAGACCTGCTTACGTATGCGGGCAACCCGTATAATCTGACGGATCTTCAGGATTCGTCTCGTTACCGGTTTATTCGCGGTGATATCGCGGATGCCCCGTTTCTTGAGCGGCTGATGGGCGGAACCTCCCTAGATGCTGTCGTTCATTTCGCCGCCGAGTCTCACGTGGACCGCAGTATCCGGGAACCCGAGGCTTTCGTGCGGACGAACGTGCTGGGGACCCAGAACCTGCTGGAAGCCGCGCGCCGTGGGGGTGTCCCGAAGTTTGTCCATGTCTCCACGGACGAGGTATACGGGACACTCGGGACTTCCGGCGCCTTTACCGAAAAGACTCCTCTTGCGCCCAACAGTCCCTATTCGGCGTCTAAAGCGGGCTCGGATCTGCTGGCTCGGGCTTATCACGAAACTTACGGATATCCGGTAACCGTCACACGCTGCTCCAACAATTACGGGCCGATGCAGTTTCCGGAAAAACTGATCCCGACTCTCGTCATCCGGGCGCTGCGGGATTTGCCGCTGCCTCTCTATGGAGACGGGGAGCATGTACGCGACTGGCTTCATGTCGGAGATCACTGTGCGGCTATCGCCGCCGTGCTCGAATCCGGCAGGCCGGGTGAAGTTTACAACGTCGGGGGCGGCAGCGAACGCACGAACCTGGAAGTCGCCCGTACCGTTCTGAACATGCTCGGCAAGCCTGATACCCTCATCTCCTTCGCTGCGGACCGGCCGGGTCACGACAGAAGATACGCGATCGATGCTTCCAAGCTGACCGGTGAACTGGGCTGGAAGCCTGCTTATACATTTGAGGAAGGACTCCGCTCCACAGTTGACTGGTATGTCCGGAACCGGATCTGGTGGGAGCGGATTTTAAGCGGGGAATACCGGGGCCATCATCTCTTGAAAGGAGGCGGTTCCGTATGAAAATACTGATCACCGGAGCGGGCGGGCAGCTCGGGAGCGATCTTATCCGGGTACTGTACCCGCGGCATAAGCTTGCCGCATTGACCAGGCACGAGCTGGATGTGGGGGACGGGGCGGCCGTGGACGCGGCCGTATTCCGGGAACAGCCCGAGATTATTATCCATGCGGCGGCCTACACGGATGTGGACGGCGCGGAACGCGAGATCGACCGGGCCTACCGTGTGAATTCCGCAGGCACCTGGCATATGGCGGAGGCGGCGGCGCGCATCGGGGCCAAGTTCGTCTACGTCAGTACGGATTACGTATTTGACGGCTGCAAAGGCGCCCCTTACATTGAGCGGGATAAACCGAATCCCCTCAGTGTTTACGGCACTTCCAAGCTGCATGGGGAAAAATTCGCGTCGATGCTCTGCGAGCGCCATTTTATCGTCCGGACTTCCTGGCTTTACGGCCGCGGAGGCAACAATTTCGTCGCCAAAATCTTGGAGAAGGCCAGAAAGGGAGTTGAACTGAGCCTGGTTGACGATGTATTCGGGTCGCCGACCTACAGCTACGATCTGGCCGTATTTATCGGTTCGCTCATTGAAACGGAGGAATACGGGACTTATCACGGTTCGAACGGAGGCGTCTGCACCCGGTACGAATTCGCCCGCGAGATTATCCGGGTACTCGGCATGGATGGCGTGAAGCTTCGGCGCGCCAAGGCCGACATGTTTCCTCTCCCGGCGGCAAGACCGGTACACTCGGCACTGGCCGATACGGCTGCCGGCGCGATCGGCGTCAAGCCGCTCCGGCCATGGGAGGAAGCACTCCGTCACTTTCTGCTGACGGACCTGACGGACGGGAGAGAAGCCAGCCATGGGTGAACGGGTTACACGCGGCCGCCATCCCGGGAAACAGACGGAGAAAGCCAGGAGCGAAGGCTACATCCGGGGCTGGGAGCAGGGCCGCCGCTACGGCGGCTGCCAGGCGGTTCTGAACCGGCTTCCCGCCCCGGCCTTCGCCTTTTTCGAGAAGCGGGTCATGTTTGTCCTGCAGGGATTCGAAGCGATTGATGCGGGAATCCAGCGGGGGCTGGCAAGCCTGACGCGGGAGCTTATCGTGTGCGGGCCGGAGCATATGCTGCAGACGGCCGCCGCCTCCAGGCCGGATTTGATGCTGGTACTGAACGGACTCCATGTATTTCCGGAGGATCATCTGGCCCAGGCGGACGGAGTCCGGCAGCTCGGTATCCCGACGGCTATCTGGTTCGCGGATGACCCGTATTTTATGGATCTGACGCCGGCGATTGTGCCTCATTACGACTACATTTTTACCCATGAGCGCAACGCGGTCGCTTATTACCGGTCGCTGGGCTGCGAGCGCGTGTTCCATCTCCCTCTGGCCGCGGCCGGCCATATTTATTACCCGCGGCCGGTGGAACCGTCCTATCTCAGCGATGTGTGTTTTATCGGGAACGCCTTTCCGAACCGCATTGATTTTATCGATGCCCTGGCTCCCGCGCTGGCGGGCAGAAAAGTCGTGCTGATCGGAGCGCTCTGGGACCGGCTGAAGCATTACAAGCAGCTGCGCGCCGGTATTCACCTGGGATGGAAGCCGATGGACGAGGCCGCGAAGTTTTATAACGGCGCCAAAATCGTATTAAACCTGCACCGGGCTCCCCTCGATCCCGTATACAGTAAAAATAAAATCGGGCTGCCGGCGGGCTCGATCAATCCGCGCACCTATGAAATTTCGGCCTGCGGCGCGTTTCAATTAACGGACCTGCGGGGGGATCTCGCGGAATTTTATGCTCCGGGTGCGGAAATAGAGACGTTCCAGTCGCCGGAAGACTGCGCAGGCAAGCTGCTGTATTATCTTCAGAATGAGGAACGAAGAAGAGAGATTGCCGTCCGGGGAATGATGAGGACGCGCGCAAGCCACAGCTTCGAAGCAAGGCTTAGCCAACTGCTTCAAATCGTTTTCGGCTAGACGGAATTTGCAGAAGGAGGTGGGGCAGATGGCTGCTCTGTCCAAAAGAAGCCGGTCTCTTGCGGCAAAACAAGCGGAAGGCTGGCAGAACGGGTACACCTTGGGCAATGAAGCCGGTTACCGGCTGGGCCGGTGCGAATCGATTATGAACCGGACTTCTCTTGCGCCCACGGCTTTTTGGGATAAAAAAGTGCTCTATGTAACATCCGGGAAGGGGCTTCCGTATTCCCCTCTGGATACGGGGATTATCGAAACCATCCGGCCGATGGTGCGGGAACTCGTCTTTGCCCAGCCCACCCATGACTTGGCTTTGACGGCGGCCCGGGAAATGCCCGACTTTGTACTGGTGCTCGATGCGATGATGCTGCCCATGGACCAGCTGGAGCTGATCCGCAACTGGGGAATCAAAACGGCCGTCTGGCTGCTGGACGATCCGTATTATACGGACGTGACGCTGAATCTGGCGCTGTCTTTCGACTACGTGTTCACGATAGAGCTGAACTGTGTCAGCTTTTATACCGAAAGCGGATGTCCGAACGTTCACTATCTGCCCCTTGCCGTGGATCCTTCCGTGTATCGTCCCAAAGCCGTTGCCGCAGGGAACAACAGAGGCGCATGTTTCGTCGGATCGGGGTACTGGAACCGGATCCAGATTTTCAATTCCTTGACGCCCACACTGCTCAGACACGACGTTCATTTTACGGGCTTATGGTGGGACCGGCTCGCCGCCTATTCCAAACTGTCGGGGAGAATCAATCTCAACAAATGGATGGGCCCCGAAGAAACGGCCGATTACTACAACGGCTCGAAAATCGTTATCAATCTGCACCGGGCCTACGATGATGAACAGTTTAACAACAACAGCCGCGGAATCCAAGCCGTGTCTCCCAACCCGCGCACGTTCGAAATCTCGGCCTGCGGTGTGCTTCAACTGACGGATATCCGGAACGATCTGTCCCGTTTTTACGAGCCCGGTACGGAAATCGTGACCTACGGATCGGCGGAGGAGCTCCGCGATAAGCTGGTATATTACCTGACCCATGAAGAAGAACGCAGGGAAATTGCCCTGCGCGGACTGAGCAGGACGATGAGGGAGCATACGTTTACGAACCGGCTGACGAACTTGTTCCGGGTCGTATTCGGATGATTCTTCCAGTGACTCCTTGCCGGTAATAGGCGCGTGCGGAAAGCGGCGGGGACGGCAGCGGCATATAGTGAATGAAGCGCGTAGGCGCGGCCGCCGCCTGCCCGTACCACTTGCGGGGGAAGGGACGAGAGCTACCATGAACAAGAAGACAGGAGCCAAATCGGCATCGGTAAAAAAAGTGCGGAAGGCCCGACGGGCCGCCGCAGCTTCATCGGAACCGCCGGTAAAACGAAAGGCCCGGCTAAAAAAAGTGTCCGGGACGGGAAGCGTGAAAAGCAGGAGAGCTGGAGCTGCTTCCCGGAAGGGAACCGGCGGCAAGAAGAAAGGCGCGAAAGCCGCCCGGAGGAGAGGCCTGAGGAAAAAACGCCGCCTGCCCGTTTCCGTGAGACGCAGAACCGCGGCCGATGCCGCCTATAACCAGGCATTTAACGAAGGGTACGATTCCGGCTTCCAGGCCGGCTTCTCTCGGGGCGTCGTCGACGGGGAGCATATTCTGGAAGCGGCGGCGCCGGTCGGATAACGTTCCGGTGCGGATACCCGCCAGGGACTTCCATATGGGAAGTCCTTTTTTTTTGCGGCCGGAATTTGTCAAGCTGCTCCGTTTCCCGTATGCGCGGGATGTCTACCGTGGCACTCCGGGATGAGGAAGACCGATTTTTCATGAAAACGTCCGGTGTTTTTCCAAATTGTACGAATGCTACGGGTTCAACTGTCGTGCCGTGTAGAATGTCCCGCTAATATATTGTACTACCCACACACATAAGGAGGTGAACACCATACCTAATCCGCAGGTATGTATCCGATGAATGCACGAAGGATCATGCTGTTCTCGCATTTGTGCTCCGGGCAGCATATAACCGGAGCCGAGAAGCTGCTGCTTTTCATGGCCCGGGAACTGAAAGAACGGCATGACTGCATCCTGGTCGTACCGGGCGAAGGTGTTCTTTCCCGGGCGGCGCGGGCGGCCGGTATTTATACCCTGGTTGTACCGTTCCCGCTCGTGTGGGAGGTGTACACCCCGGATGCCGGTCTTACGGGACAACTGGATAGGCTGCCGGCCAGGGAGCCGAGAGCTTTGGTGGAACTGCTGCGCGTGCTCAGTCAATATGGGCCTGATCTGGTCATCTCTAATACATGTGTCAACGTGCTGCCCCCTGTGGCGGCTAAGGCTCTCGGGATTCCGGTGCTCTGGATGATTACGGAAAAAATGACGGACACGGCTTTCACGCCGGTTTCGGCGGAATTTATCCACCGGCATGCGGATCTGGTAGCGGGCATCTCGGAAGCGACTTTAGCCCCTTTCGGCGTCAGGGAAGCGGAATCGCAAATCGTGATGTATCCGTCCTGGCATGCGGAAACAACGGATGGTGACTGGAGCGGGCTGCGTGAGCAGCGCAGAGCCGGATTCGGCATCGGCAGCGGCGAAGTGCTGGCAGGCTATATCGCTTCGGACATTTATCCGCTCAAGGGATTGGATCACTTTATCGGGGCCGCGCTGGAGCTTTGTCCCGCTTATCCTCACGTTCGTTACCTGATTGCGGGCAAACCGACGGACGCCGTTTTTTACCGGCAGTGCCGTGATTTGACGGTCCGATCGGGGTATGGCGGAAGATTTCATTGGACCGCGTTTGAAAAACAAGTGGCCCCACTCTACACGGCCATGGATTTCGTCGTCGTTCCGAGCTTGACGGAAGAGGGCTTCGGTATGACCGCACTGGAAGGCATGATGTTCGGCAAGCCGGTGATCGCTTTCGATTCCGGCGGACTGCGGGAAATTCTTGCGCATACGGGGAACGCCCGTTTTCTTGTGCCGAAAGGAGATACCCCGACCCTCGCGGCACGGATGAGAGAGCTGATCGAGGACCCACTTCTGCGGATGCAAACCGGGGAAAGGAACCTCTCCGCAGTCCGGAACGCCTTCGGCATCGAAGCTTACCGGTCCAGACAAGAGCAGCTTCTGGCGAGAGTGGAAAACAGGCTGGCGGCCCGTCAAAACAATCCGCTGCCGCCGGTCCCGCCCGTTCTCGGCAGTGTGCCGGGTCCCCTGGTTATCGCCAGGAGCGAGCAGCAGGGCCTCTACCTGCTGCGGGACGGCATCCGTTACCCGATGACCGAAGCGCAGCGGAAGCGGCTCGGGGCGGGTGCGGTGCGGGTTCCGGAGGCGCTCGTGGCTTCCCGGCCTATCGGCACGGGCTTGAGCTTCCCGGACGAAGCCGCAGCGCCTCCGCCGCCCCGGACCGGCGCCAAGCCTGCCCGCCGCAAAAGCGCGCGTGCGGCGCGGAAGAGGCGCCCCGGCGCCAAACTGGCCCGCCGCAAGGGCACGCATGCGGCGCGGAAAAGGCGCTCCGGCGCCAAGCTAGCTCGCCGCAAGGGCACGCGTGCGGCGCGGAAAAGGCGCCCCGGCGCCAAGCCGGCCCGCCGCAAGGGCACGCGTGCGGCGCGGAAAAGGCGCCCCGGCGCCAAGCCGGCCCGCCGCAAGGGCACGCGTGCGGTGCGGAAAGGGCGCCCCGGCGCCAAGCTAGCCCGCCGCAAGAGATCGCGGGCTGCGGCCTGACAGCCCCGTCCGCAGCCGGTTGGCGTAGCAAGGACAGAAGGTAATCAGCCTATCACGGAAGGAAGGTGGCACCGTTGAAAATCGTGACGTTGCTCGGCACACGGCCGGAAATTATCCGGCTGAGCCTGATCATGCGCAAGCTTGACGAATTGGCGGAGAAACATGTCGTGGTGCACACGGGCCAGAACTTTACGTATACGCTCAGCGATGTGTTCTTCCGGGAACTCGGATTGCGTCAGCCTGATTATGTGCTCCAGGACCGGCAGCAGTCTCTGGGTGCGCAGCTTGCGACGATGTTCGGCGAGCTGGAAACGATCCTGAACGCGGAGCGGCCCGACCGTGTCCTGCTGCTGGGCGATACGAACAGCGCCCTCGGTGCGGTACTGGCCGAGAGAATGGGCATTCCCGTCATTCATATGGAGGCAGGCAACCGCTGCTACGATCTGACTGTACCCGAGGAGAAAAACCGCCGCATTATTGATGCGGTGTCCACGATAAACATGCCGTACACGAAGCAGAGCAAAGAGCATCTTGTCAGGGAAGGCGTTCCGAGCCAGCGCATCGTCCGGACCGGCAATCCGATCTACGAGGTGCTGCGGCACTACAGCGGCCAAATCGAAGAAAGCGACGTACTGGAGCGTCTGAATCTGACGCCGGGCGGGTATTTCGCGGCAACGATTCACCGGGCGGAGAATGTGGATCATCCCGTTCATCTGCGCGAAATCATGAACGGTCTGAGCGGGGTGGCGGAACGCTTCGGCAAACGCATCCTGTGCAGCCTGCATCCCCGCACCAAGTCCCGTCTGGAGGCGGAAGACAGCCTGAGCATTCATCCGCTGGTCGGGTTTCACGAGCCTTTCGGATTTTTCGATTTCGTGAAGCTGGAGAAGAATGCGGACTGCGTCCTGACAGACAGCGGGACGGTTCAGGAAGAATGCTGCATTTTCCACGTGCCTGCCGTCACCGTGCGCCGGACGACCGAACGGCCGGAGACGATTGACTGCGGCAGCAATGTGGTGTCGGGACTGGACGCGAAACGGATCGTATCCGCCGCAGACCTGATGACGCGGATGCCCCGGGACTGGGAATGTCCGGAAGGCTATCTGGACACGGACGTATCGGCAAAAGTCGTGAAATATGTACTGGGAGGGAACCTTCATGTTTCGTAATACGAGGATATTGGTAACCGGAGGAACCGGTTCTTGGGGGTATGAATTGATCCGGCAGCTTCTTCCGCAGGACCCCAAGGAAATCATAGTGTTTTCCCGGAATGAATCGACTCAGGTGGCGATGCAGCGCTCTTTTGAGGATAGCCGCCTCAGCTTCTGCATCGGTGATATCCGCGACCGCGAAGCTTTGATCCGCGCGACGGAGGCGGTGGATTATGTGTTCCATCTGGCCGCTCTCAAGCATGTTCCGGTTTGCGAGGAGCAGCCCTACGAAGCGCTAAAAACCAACGTAGTCGGCACCCAGTATGTCATCGAAGCGGCCATCGAGAACAAGGTCAGGAAAGTGATCTACATCTCGACGGACAAAGCGGCGAATCCCTCCAACTTCTACGGCATGACCAAAGCGATCGGGGAGAAGCTGATCGTGCATGCCAATCTTTTACGGACGGAAACGAAGTTTGTCTGTGTCCGGGGAGGTAACGTGCTGGGAACCAACGGCAGCGTGATTCACTTGTTCCACAAGCAGATCCACGAGAAAAATCAGATTTCGATTACGGATAAGGCCATGACCCGCTTTTTCCTGACGCTCGAAGAGGCGATTTCCCTGCTTTTCAAAGCTTCGGAAGAAAGCGTCGGCGGCGAGATATTCGTCATGACGATGCCGACCTGCAAAATTCTAGATCTGGCCGACGTGCTTATCGAAGCTTCCGGCAAAACGGGAGTGGGCATTGTGGAAACCGGAACGAGACCCGGCGAGAAGATCCACGAGATTTTGCTTACGGAATTCGAAAGCCAGACGACGGTGCTTTACGACGAGGAATATCTGGTCATTCTGCCGACTCTCGAAATTCCCGGGCTCAAGGATCACTACGCTCCTTATCCCCAGGCGGAAATCAGCAGCTTTTCTTCCAAAGACAATTTGATGGAAAAAGAGGCGATCCGCGCCCTGCTCGTTAAAGGAGGTTTTCTTGCATGAAGCTGCTCGTCACCGGCGGGCAGGGGATGGCGGGACATGTGGTGGTCCGGTATCTGCGCCGTCTGCCCGGATTTCAGGTCGCTTACACGACACGGGACGGGAGCGACCGTGAAGGGCTGCTTGCCGATGCCAGGGATACGGCCCGGATCCGGAGCATTATCGAAGCGTTCCGTCCCGATGCCGTCATTAACTGTATCGGTGTTCTAAACCAGTTTGCCGAAGCGGACCCCGTTAACGCCTATCGCGTCAACGGGATTTTCCCGCACGATCTGGCGGAAGCGGCCCTCGGGGCCGGCGGCCGGCTTATTCATATCAGCACGGACTGTGTTTTCTCGGGCCGCCACGGGGACCACACGGAGGATGACGTGCCGGACGGTACCGGCATATACGGGCGGTCCAAGGCGCTTGGGGAAATCCGGGAAGCCCCCCACCTGACGGTCCGCACGTCGATCATCGGCCCCGAAATCCGGGAATCGGGTATCGGGCTTCTCCATTGGTTCCTGAGTCAGGAAGGGGAAGTGGGCGGCTACACGAGAGCTTACTGGAACGGCGTCACCACGCTGGAGCTCGCCAAATTTGTCGAGCATGCGCTGCAGCGCCCGGAGTTAACGGGCCTCGTACATTTGACGGCTCCCGTCAAGGTAAGCAAATACGAGCTGCTCAATCTGTTCCGCAAGCAGTTCGGACGCACGGATATCGAGGTGCGCAAAAACGCTTCCGTCCGCTTGAACCGGACGCTTAAAAATACGCGCAGCGATCTGAACTACGCCATTCCGGGGTATGAAACGATGCTGAAAGAACTGGATGAATGGATGTGTGCGCAATGCCTCGAATCCTAATCACCGGCGCGGGCGGTTTTACGGGTCGCGCCGCCTGTGATTATTTTGTTGCCAAAGGCTATGAGGTCGCCGCCGTGGTCAGAAATGCGGAGCCGCCGCACGGCAAGCATGGGAACGGGGGTACGCCCGTCGTGCTGGATTGTGCGGATGTTTCGGACGTGCCGCCTGGGTCAACTAGGCCCGGTGCGATGCAGGAGTCCGAGTCCGCTAAACGGGGCGCCGGCATGCCTGCCGGAGAGCTCTATGCCTGTGATCTGACCCGGCAGGAGGACGTGAAGGCGCTGGTCGCGGAAGCAGAGCCGGAATGGGTGCTCCACCTGGCCGGACGCAATTCCGTCGCCGAATCGTGGAAGGACCCGGCGGCGTTCCTGCAGGCGAACCTGATGGCTTCCGTGTATCTGCTGGAAGCGCTGCGCACGCGGCCCGACGCGCGGATTCTCGTTGCGGGTTCCATGCTCGGCGCAGCCGAACCCGGCGATCCGCTTCCGCATCCGTACGGCTTCAGCAAAATGCTGCTGCTGTACGCCGCCCGGTCCTGGCACCGGTGGTTCTCGCAGCAGATCATGGTGGCGCTGCCGTCCAACCTGGTCGGCCCGGGCCCTTCCGGCGGCATCTGCGGGCTGCTCGCCCGCAAGATCTCGGCGCTGGAGAAGGGCGGTCCGCCGGAACCGTTCCGGCTGTCGTCCCTTGGCGAGGAACGCGACTATCTCGATGTGCGGGACGCGGTCTCGGCCTACGAAACGATTCTCGGCCGTGGAGAACCCGGAGCTGTCTACCGGATCGGATCGGAGCGGCTGCGGCCCCTCGGCGAGATCGTTTCGGTCTTCCGCTCGCTGACTCCTGCGGCGCTGCCTCTGGAGGTCGAGAACAAGCCGCGTCCCGAGCCCGTCAGACCGGTGGATGTCTCGGCGCTGAAGGCACTCGGCTGGTCGGCGCGGATTCCTTTCGAAACGTCCCTGGCGGATGCGCTGGACTATTACAGGCGGAACTGACGACCGCTCCCGCCTTAGAAGGAAAAGAGGTGAACGCATGCTGCCGAAAGTAACGGTCGTGATTCCCTTCTACAACTGTCCGTACGTGGATCAGGCGGTTTCCAGCGTGCTGAACCAGACTTATGCGAATATCGAGCTGATTGTAGTAGATGACGGCTCCACGCAGCACAAAGATAAGCTGGAACCTTATATGGACCGGCTGATTTATATCGGAAAAGAGAACGGGGGAGCCGCATCCGCTCTGAATATGGGTTTTGCTCTCGCCACCGGGGACTATGTGGCCTGGCTCAGCTCCGACGATCTTTTTTACCCGGATAAAATCTGGCGTCAGGTGCAGTTCATGCTGGAACGGAACTCGATCTTCAGCCATACGGCCTTCGACCAGATCAACGAGGCGGGAGCCGTCACGCAGGCGAATGTGGCGTCCAGATACCGGTATCCCCATGAATTTACGCGCGCCTTCCTGTCGATCTGCCCCGTCAACGGCTGCACGGTCATGATGCGCCGGGATTTGTTCGGGGCGGTCGGATATTTTGACGAGACGCTCCGGTATACCCAGGATTACGAGTTCTGGATCCGCGTGCTGTTGGCGGGTTTTCAGCTGGATTTCCTGGATGTCCCGCTTACGCTGTACCGCCTTCACGGCGGTATGGGGACTAGGCTCTACCAGCCCGCCATCTGGGAGGAAGTGTTAAGCGTCCGCAGCCGTTACCGGCCCCATTTGCTGCGGCATTCGCGAAGCCAGAGGCGGCTTCTGTCCGGGAGAAGACGTCCGGCCATACGGCCTCGCAAACGCCCGGCTGCACGGTCTCGCAAGCGCCCGGCGAAAGCGGTCCAATCCCGCAAAGGGAAGGCCGGCAAAGGGGTTAAAAAGCGCAGATAACGGGCAGGCGACTGCGGGAAGGAGGTGGGAAATGCCGCCCCGGGTGAGCATCATAATCCCTTTTTACAATTGCGCTTATGTGGATCAGGCGATCGTCAGCGCGCTAAGCCAGACGTACCCCGATAAAGAAGTAATCGTGGTAGACGACGGCTCGACCCTGCATCAGGATAAAATAACGCCGTACTTGCCGTGGATTCATTATTTGGGGAAAGCGAACGGCGGAACCGCCTCGGCGCTCAACCATGGAATCCGCCACGCCTCCGGCGAGTATATCGCCTGGCTCAGTTCGGACGACCGCTTTCACCCGCAAAAACTGGCGGTCCAGCTTTACGGGCTGGCCTCGGCGAATGCGGAAATCAGCTTTACGAACTACGAGATAGTCAATGAACACGGACGCATCCTCTATGCACCTAATTTTCCTACCGATCCGGGAAATACCGAGTATTTTAATACGTCCACGAAGCTTTATACCTACATGCTCCAGTACAACCCGATTAACGGCTGCACTATCCTGATGCACAAAAATCTGTTCCGGAACTACGGTTATTTCGACGAGTTGTTCAGGTATACGCAGGATCTTGAAATGTGGCTTCGCCTTGCCGCAGCCGGGGTCCGGATCGAGTTCCTGAACGAGAAACTGACCCAGTACCGGCTCCACCGGGAGATGGGCAGCCGGAATCACCAGCCGGCTATCCAGCGCGAGGTGGATATGCTGCGAGCCCGTTACAACCCGCTGCTTGCCGCCCGCATCGCTTCCATGGAAGCCGGGAGATAGGGCGTCCGGTCTTTTGTAACAGATTGAAGGAAGGTGTGCCATGAAGCTTTTATTCGTGTTCTACATCCCGAGCGGAGGAATGGAGACCCTGAACCGCCAGCGGGTTATCGCGCTGAAGAAGATCGGCATCTCGTGCAGCCTGCTTTATTTGCATGAAGGAATGGGGATGCAGAATCTGGACGGGGTGCCCGTTTACGTGACGAAAGACGAGCAAGAGATTGCGGAGCTCGTAAACCGCGAACGGTTCGAGGCGGTTATCATCTCAACGGTGGCCGAACTGATTTTGCCCCTGCGGTCGAGCGGCTACACGGGCAAAATCGTTTACGAGGCGCAGGGGCTGGGGAGCGTGGAGGAAGCGGAGTTTATTCTGAAGCGGATTGTCCCGCTTCTCTACCTGCACGCCGATGCCGTGCTGTATCCCCGTACCCCGCATCTGATCCGGATTTTCGAGACGTACTACGCACGGATGAAAAGGTTCAGCTTTCATAACTGTATCGATATGGAAAGCTTCCGTTTTGAAAGGCATCCCGTCGCTCCGGTTCCCATCATCGGCTGGGTGGGAAGGATCGAGCCGAACAAGAACTGGCGGAGTCTTCTGGAGGTCGGACGATTGTTCAAAACGCGGGGTCGTCCGATCGAAATTCGCATGTATGTAGACAATACGCTCGGATCGGAAGAGGGAGAATTCCGTAAGCTCGTTGCGGACTGCCAGTTGTGGTCCTGCTTAACGGTAGTGCCGAATCTCCCCCACCAAGAGATGGCAAGGCAGTATTCCATCATCGGCGATTCCGGCGGCGTGCTGCTCTCGACCTCACGCGTGGAGGGCTTCGGATATGCGGTGCTGGAAGCCATGTGCTGCCGCTGTCCGGTAGTCTCAACGGACTCGGACGGAGTCAAGAGCTTTATCGCGGACCGCGTAACGGGAAGGTTCTATCCTCACGACGATCATGAAGAGGCATTCCGGCAAATTTCGGAGCTGATGGACAACGTCCCGCTGCGCGAGGAAATCCGCTTCAGAGCGAGCCGGCATGCGGCGGAGCAGTTTTCTCCCGGCCTGTACGCCAGGCAGTTCTCCCATATGCTGGGCGAGCTTGGAATCGGGCTTATGAAGCAGCACGTTTAAAACGCTTGGCGGACTCCGCCAAGCGTTATTTTGCTTATACGTGCCGGAGACGGAATTGCGGAAGGAGGGCGGCCGGTCTACCGGAGCAGAAGTTGTTTCAGCTTCGTTGAACGAAACAGCTCGGTCGAGGGCATGCCTGCACGAGGATCGAAGCGGTACGCGAGATCGCTCCGGTTGCCGTTGTAGCAAACGGAATAAGCGCCTTCGGGGGCGCTGCGCAGGGCGGCCGTTAAGACTTGCAGATCCATGTATTCAAAATCACGCTCCCGGTATGCGATCGCAGTGAACGGGGTCGCAAGCTCTTCCAGGCAGGTATGAACGGCCTCGATAGGAGGTGTGCCGGGAAGGAAGCGGGTGCTCAGCAGAGGGTCCCGTATCCCGCGCAGAAGATCGGCCGACACTTGGTTGGGGGTTACGTCGACCACGATCACCTGAAAGTTGCTGTAGTACTGGTCCAAAAGGCGGTCGAGCCGGTCGGGAAGGCTTCCGGATGCATCGGCCACCGGTAGATAAACGGTCGTTTCCAGAGGAATGCCTTGTCTTTCCCTGGCCTGCTTTTTGGTCAGACGGAAAGCGTTGCGCCAGCGGCGGTGCTGCTCGACAGACCCTTTGAGCTTGGCGGAAATACTGAAATCCGAGTCGACCCGGTATTCGACGAGTTCCACGGGAATATACCGCAGATCGCACAGATGAGATAACCTCAGCCAGTATTCATAGTCTTCTACGGGTTCCATGTGGTACCCGGCGATTTTCCGGGCGTAGCACGATTTGTACATAAAAGATACGCCGACAATGCACACGTCGAGAAGCTCCTCTTTCGGCTTATTCTGATACCGGCGGAATTCCGCCTGAAAGGCCTCGTCGCGAAGGGGCAGTCCGTTCGCGTCTATTTCACGGAAACAGCTGTAGACCAGTCCGACTTCCTCAGGAGCATTCGCAAGCTCATGCCGCAGAAGCTCGATAAAGTAGGGATGGGTGCGGTTGTCGCTCGATAC
This sequence comes from Paenibacillus sp. JT31N7, assembly GCF_059692095.1. Classification (NCBI taxonomy): domain Bacteria; kingdom Bacillati; phylum Bacillota; class Bacilli; order Caryophanales; family Paenibacillaceae; genus Paenibacillus; species Paenibacillus sp. JT31N7. The sequence goes on along the minus strand of NZ_JCAUAT010000001.1, from coordinate 2,013,275 downwards.
CCAGGTCACATACCGGATGCCGGGATCTTCAAAAAGCCGCTGAAATCCACGGTTCAATGAAGCGGATACGCCTAGATTCCGTTCGTTCTCTAAAATCTCCACGCGTTTGTCATGTGCGGTCAACTGCCGGATTTGCGGTCCCATTTGTTCCGATACTCCGTCGATCACCAGGATAAAGCGGAAATCCGCATACGTCTGGTTCAGAATGGTTTCGATCGCTTCCTGCAAGTAGGAAGGCCTCTGCAAATACACCGGCATGACAATGCCGACATCACTCATGTATAAAATCCCTTCTTTCCTGGCTGATTGCCCGGACGGACAAGCGTGCCACCGCTGCGCCGGATGTTTACTCCAGTTTATTCCGCCGCATTTGACGGGTGTGGACATTGGCAGGGGAGGCAATTAATTTCCGGATTGTCCATTCCCGTGACCGATCTCCGGCATACATTGGAGTACAAAATTACTCGCATTCGACAGGGGGCCCCTATGCCTAATTTTCAAGTAAACGCCTCGGGCAATCCGAAGCAGGAGCCGTCGCTCGCCGTCAATTTGCTGAACGCCAATATCATGATCGCAACGGCGACTGATTTTTCGCTGGGACCACCGCTCACCGGCGTATACCGGTCGCAGGATGCCGGAGTGAACTGGACGAACTCCTTTCTTCCCCTGCCGCCGGGATTTGTCGGAGCGGAGGCCGCCTTTGCGGCTTACGGATTTCCGAATCTGTTCCTGATCGTCGCGCATGTTTTCCCCGGCAATTCCAGCGGCACGATAGCTTCTTACAGGTCCACGGACGACGGGCTCAGCTTCTCGGCACCGACGATCGTCAATCCGGGATACGGCACGTTCATTAACAACGATTGGACCAAAGTGTTCTTCGACAATTCCCAATCCAGTCCGTTTCTCGGCAATGCTTATGTCACTTATAACCGCCAGTACAATGTCGATGCGGGCGGTTTTTCGGTGGCGACCTTTCAGCGGTCACTCGATGGAGGGATCACTTGGGAAGCTCAGTTGATTTTATCGAATGTGATGAGGAATACCGAGCGTCCCGATGTCGGAATCGGATTGCGGGGAGAGCTTTACTTCGCCTGGATCGATACGACGACCCCCGCAGCTTATTACATCAGACAGTCTCTGGACGGGGGGAAATCTTTCGGACCGCCCGTTCTCGTCTCCGGCGTATCGGTCGTTCCGCTTGTACTGCCGGTTCCCGGGTACGAATTCCGTGTCCTAACTTGCTCCAACATTATGGCGGATACCGCCCTTGTGTCCCCCGGACGCGGCAATATTTATGCGGTCTGGCAGGATTATCGGCAGGGGTATGCGGATGTGTTTCTTTCCCGTTCGCTGGATCAGGGATCAACGTGGAGCACGCCCATTCCCATTACGGCGAGTCCGGCAGGCGCCCAAAATTTCTTCCCGGCTATAACGGTATCGCCCAAAACCGGTACGATCACCGTTATCTATTACACGAACCGGCTTAACGGCTTCGATCTCGACGTTTATGCGGCCCAGTCCAGGGATGGAGGCAGCACTTTCACGAATATTCGAGTGACGACGACTTCTTTTAACCCGAACGGTGACAGCCCCATCCCGACGCCGCTTATCGGAGATTACAATGATGTCGGTACGGTTCCGCCGGACAATTTCTATGCCGTCTGGACCGATACGAGAACCGGCGCGCAGACGACGTGGGGCGGATTTTAACATTCCCAGAAGGAGGCAGACACAAATGGCAAATTCGCAGGTATCCCCCGCCGGAACGCTTGCCCAGACACCCAGCGTGGCGGCCAATTACCTGACTGCGCTCAATATCGTGGCGTCTGCGACGGATTTTACGACAGGAGCGGCCCGGGTTGCCGTCTATCGCTCGGTTGATCAGGGCATCTCATGGGGACCTCTTATTCTGCCGCTTCCGGCAGGATATATCGGCGGCGAGTCCAACGTCGTGGCTTACGGGTTTCCGAACGTATTTATCGTGGCGTCCCATGTTTTCGATGCGTCGGGCAACGGCTCGATCGCCGTCTACACATCGACGGATAACGGAATTACTTTCGGAGCGCCGGTCATTGCGGCTCAAGGGTTTACGACGTTTATCAACAACGTGCAGGTGAATGCGGCATTCGACAATTCCCAGGCGAGTACTTATCAAGGCAGCGCTTATCTGGTTTATGTTCATCAATACAATACGGACTTTGTGGGCGGCTCCGTTATTTTCTTCCAGCGTTCCTTTGACAATGGGCTGACCTGGCAGCGCCCGGCCCTTGTTTCGCCGGACGCCGATTTTGTGACGCGTGGGGACGTGGTTGCAGGGCTGACGGGGATTGTCTATGTGGCTTATATCTCGTTAACTCCGTTTACACGCTTCGAGGTAAGCCGTTCGCTGGATGGCGGGGCTACCTTCCAGACACCGGTAATCGTTTCGCCCGTCGCGCTGGTACCCAGCGTCCTGCCGGTTACGGGATACGGCTTCGAAGTGCCGACCGGCGCCAATATCGCCGTCGATAATTCGGCGCTGTCGACAAGCGGGACTCTTTACGCGGTGTGGCAGGATAACCGGCAGGGTTACGCGGACGTATTCCTTTCCCGGTCTTTCGATCAGGGACTGACCTGGACGGCTCCCGTCTCGGTTACGTCAGCTCCGGCAGGCACTCAGAACTTTTTTCCTTCTATAGACGTGTCTCCAAAAAGCGGGCTGGTCACCATTCTGTACTATTCCAATCAGATTAACGGGTTTGATTTGGATACGTATGTGGCCATATCAGCGGACGGGGGCACCTCGTTTTTTAACAGGAGGGAGTCTACCGTGTCCAGCAACCCGAATGCGGGCAGCGCCACACCCGTTCCGTCCATCGGGAATTACACGGACATCAGCACCATCCCGCCTTTCGGGTTTATCGGCGTCTGGACCGATACGAGAACGGGGACGCAGGCGATTTTTTCGGGCAATTAACCGGTATGCAAGCCAGATGGGAGACACACTCAGAATCCGGAAGCAGGCGCATATGCAAAAATTCGGACGGCCTCGGGACCGTCCAATCTTTTTATATCAAAGAAAAATATACTGCTTGAGAGATTGACAGAGAGGGGGTGAAGAGAATGGCTTTTACAACGGGAATGCTTATTAATACGAGGGATTTCGGGACAGCCGCCGCTAATGCGGCCGTTAGCATCAGCAATGAAGACGCGGTCAACGCAGCTCAAATTGTCGTTGAAGTCTTTTATACCCTGAGCACGGGGGTTGCCAAGACGCCTCTCTTTTTCCAGACGTACACGGTGCCGCCGAAATTTGTGGATATCCGTACGTTTTTTATCTCGGGTGTTCTGGCTTATGAAGTCCAGATAGCCGTCGTTGCCCCTCAGCTGGGTCTGGTCGTGGCGTCTGTTTTCGGTTTGGATACGTTCAACAATCTTGTGCCGGCTCATCGTGTTCTTCAATCGGAACTGACGCCGATTCCATCCATCGGGCGCGGTTAGTTTCCGTATCCGGCACACCACCCTTAAAAGGCCGCTTCTTGAAGAAGGGCCTCTTTTTTTACGGGCAAATCCCGTCATAGGGGATCGACGAGCGTCCATTCATTCGTCGTGAAGGTTGCGACAAGGCCCCCTTCGTTTTTAGCGTACATAGTCATCGCCAGGGGATAAGGATTGGTCAGGTTGGTGTGAATGTGGAGCGTAAAGGGCTGGTTGTGATTATATGCGGTCGGCAGATGGGCAATCGAACCTATTTGCGGAGCGGGGTCCAGATGATAGAGCCCCAGTAGAAAACGGTTCTGGCCTTGATAGCCTTGAATAAGGACGTCGAAATGCCGCTGGGCGATGTTTTGAAAGACAAGATCGAAACACTGGATATAGCGCGAGTCGTACGGTCCGAACTCATAGGCGTCAAACCGGTAAATAGACATGGTCACCTTCCTTCCGTTCAATCCGGCATAGTTCAGTATATGAAATTGCCGCGCAGACGTATGGACACGTACACATTTTGATCCCGGTGAGGCAAACGACCCGTGAAGGAGGAAGATAGCCGCATATAGTGTAGGGATAAAGGCATGCCGGTGCTATGACGCAGTTTGTGAGTCTCACGCAGAAAAGAGGGGACATTCTTGAAGATACTGCTCGCTACCTACTGGCGGTTACCGCATTTGGGCGGAGTATGGCCGCTTATGGTCAAAATGAAGGAAAAGCTGGAGGCGCTCGGCCACGAGGTCGATGTATTCGGCAACAGCGAAGATGAAAGTGTGTTTCATATGCCGTTCAGCGGCCGTGTTTTTCATAAAGAGGCGGTAAGGCCTTTTCTGGAAAAGAAAATAAGCCCCGAGTTGTATCCGGTCCTTCACTCCAGCTCCTGGCTTTCGCACTTTGAGATGAACACCCTGTGCATGGAGCTGGCCGCCGCCTATTTCGGATTGGATCAATATGATGTGATTCATACGCAGGACGTCCTGGCCACGCGTTCTTTCCGGCGGGTCAAATCTCCGCGGACGGGACTCGTCGCCAGCTTGCACGGCTCGGTGGCCCACGAGATCAAGCTGCATCTGGTTGAAAATAACGTCAACCTGGGGGAGTCCATCATCTGGCGGTTCCAGTCGGCTATCGAGCATCTCGGCGCCACGGGCAGCGATATTACGATCGCCTCTTCCCAGTGGCTGAAACGGCTGCTGACCACGGAATACTCCGTTCCCGAGCAGCAGGTCGAGGTGTTTCAGTACGGGTACGCTACGGACGATTTCTATTCGCAGATGGCAAGTTCCGCCACCCCGATCTATAAGCCGCCGGGCAAAAAGGCCATTATTTTCACCGGCCGCCTCATCCCGATCAAGGGTGTATCCCTGCTCATCGAGGCGGTCGGCCTGCTCCGGACGGTGCGGGACGATTTCGTCTGCTGGATCGTGGGAGAAGGCGACCTGGCGGCGGAGCTTAACCGGCAGTGCACGGAGCTCGGGCTGCTGGACACGGTCCAGTTTCTGGGCAGGCGGAGCGACGTGCCCTATCTGCTTGCCCAGTCCGATATTTTCGTGCAGCCGAGCTATGTGGACAATCAGCCTTTGTCGCTGATAGAAGCGCAGCTTGCAGGGAAGCCGTCGGTAGTCAGCGACGCCACGGGCGTGCCCGAGATGGTCGAGCACGGCCGTACGGGTCTTATCTTCCCGTCGGGCAACAGCCAGCAGTTGTTCACCCACTTGTACGCGCTGCTCGAGAATACCGCTATGCGGGAAGCGATGGGCAGAGAGGCCGGACAGTGGGGGGCCGTCCACTGGTCCATGGATCTCATGGTCCAGCGGCTTCTCGATGTGTATGGCAGGGCAATCGCCAAAGCCGCTCAAGGCTGAATTTCTTTACGAGAGCAGAAAGGAGAATGATCATGAGCGAGAAAGTGTACGTGATGGGCGACCTGTACAATTCGCTTTTTTCCGTGCAAGTGTCCAACCCGGAGTATCTCGTCGATTATGAGCTGTGGAACCGGATCAGAGCCGGGCTCCCGGATAACTACCGGATGCCGGACCCGGCCATCCAGCATATTTTGAACAACCACCCGAACGGGTAGCGCCGATTCGCAGGGAACCGGCAAGACTGACGTGTCCATGAAAGGAGGAATAGCATGAGGCTGGTGTTTCCTATCCTCACCTTGAATTTCGGCGGGGCCCAGCGGATGCTGGCGGAAATTACGAACGGATTGGCGGATCGCGGTTACGACGTCACTATCGTGATGCCCGCTCATGCCGAAGTCAAGTTCGATATCCGGGCCCAAATCGTCCGGGGCCGTCACAGCATTACGCTGGACGCGGATGATATCCCGCCCGGAGACGTAGTCGTCTCCAACTTCTACACGACCGTGCCCGCATGCGTAGAAGCGAGCGAGCGAGACAGGAGCGTTCATGCCCGGTTCAGTCTTTGTTACGAGCCGACTTTTTTGCCGGACGATCATATCACGTTCCCCACCTATCATTCGACGCCGCATCTTATCGTACTGTCCGAGTGGCAGCAGAAGCTGATCGAGCTCAATCACGGCATCCGCGGACATATCGTCCCGATCGGACTCGGACCGTTCATGCAAAATCTGAACCTCCGGGATTCCACCCCGCCCGCTGTCAAAATTTCCGCTGTCGTCCGCAATTCGGAGGGAGGGATCGCCTGGCACCGGGACCAGGATTATCTGGTCAGCCAGCTTGCATTCGTCAAACACCATTATCCCGATACGGAAATAAACCTGATCTGCCCGCCCGACGAATTTCATACGGCACCGAGTCTGCAGCGTCTTCGCGATACGGGCAGCTTTCAATTCTGTCTGCCCGATAACGACGAGGAGCTGCGCTACCTCTATAACAAAACCGACATTTACGTCAGCTCCTCGCTTTACGATTCCGGTTCGCTGCCCGGCCTGGAAGCCATGAGATGCGGGGCGGCGCTCGTCACGACCTATTCGGGCGGGAATGCCGATTATGCGAGGCACGAGCACAACTGCCTCCTTTCCTACCGGTATCAAAACCGGCTGGCGGCGGACATCGTCCGGTTGATCCACGATAAGGAGCTCCGGGCCCGTCTGTCTCTCCAGGGCCAGTACGATTCGTATCAATGGCCGTGGACCAGAAGTGTAGACGCGTTCGCCCAGGCTATCCACGATATCTGGAACAGCCGCTGACTTTTTCGCAAAAGCAAGCCCCGGTATTCCGGATAATCCGGAAAAGACCGGGGCTTGCTTTTTTGGCAGCGGCAGCGTATTCGGATGGGACGATACGCAGCGACATGGCAATGGCACGGTACTCAAACGGTACCGACACGGCAATGGCACGTTACTGAAACGGTATTGACACGGTACTGACAAGGCACTGGCACCGGCACGGGCAAGAGCACGGGCAAGAACACGGGCAAGAACACGGGCAAGAACACGGGCAAGAACACGGACAAGAACACGGACAAGAACACGGACAAGAACACGGATAAGAACACGGATAAGAACACGGACAAGAACACGGCACCGGCACGCACTGGCACAGACACCGGCACAGACACCGGCACGATATGGCCTGCTTACCGCATCAGCATGGCACCGGCACGGCATGGCCTAAGCACGGCATCAGCAAGCCGACGGCCTCCTATCGGCATGGGAGCGCCAGATTCCGGCCGCTGGCTGCAAACAGCGGCCGGCCGGCTTAGGCCAGGAAAGCGGCGCAGGTTTCCCGCAGGCCGTCGGCGATACGGTACCGGGGGCTCCAGCCCAGCGCTTCCCGTGCCCGGCCGTTGTCCAGACAGCTGTGCCGGATATCGCCGGGCCGGGCTTCGCCGAATAGGACCGGAACGGACGGCGCCGAGCGGCTTTCGCGGATGAGTTCGGCCAACTGCCGGATGGACGTGCTTCGTCCCGTGCTGACATGGTAGAGCCCGCAGCCTGCAGATGCGGCGGCCGCCAGATTGGCCTCCACCACGTCCCGGACATAAACAAAATCCCGGGTCTGCCCGCCGTCTCCGTGAATCGTAATGGGCTGCCCCCGGCGCAGCTGCTGTAGGAACACGGCGACTACGCCGCCCTCCCCCTTGGGCGTCTGTCTCGGGCCGTACACGTTTCCGTAACGGAGAATCGTATAGGGCAGCCCGTACAGCTTGTGAAAAATCCGGATATACCCTTCCGCCGCAAGCTTCGACTGACCGTAGTACGAAATGGGCGCGGCCGGTATATCCTCCGATAATTTTTCGTGCCCGCTGTCTCCGTACACCCCGGAAGTCGAAGCGAAGACGAACCGCCGCACCGCCGACTTCCGGCAAGCTTCAAGCAGCGAGACGGTTCCGGTAATATTGACCTGCGAATCAAAAGAGGGATCGGCTATGGATCTTTGAACGTCGGCTTGAGCGGCCAAATGGAACACCACTTCGGGCCGGATTCGTTCGATAAGCTCGTGAAGCTCCAGGCTGTTGATATCCAGGACATGAAGAACGGCTTGACGGGGCACCCATTCGGCCCTGCCGCTCGACAAGTTGTCGAGCACATGGACTTCGTGGCCCCCGTCCGCGAGCGTTTGCGCCAAGTGAGAGCCGATAAAGCCCGCCCCTCCGGTGACTAAGGCTTTCATAACGCACCTCTTTTCTCTGTGCTTGTATCCTTCATATCGTATGAAAGCAGCGGGGCGAAGGTCCGGGCACAAGCGGACGAATCGGCGGGTCCGGCCGGATTTCACCGCCTTTTTTGCAGGATAGAGGCCGCTCTCCATGTCAATCCGGTTATCCCGTCCATATGATAGAAGAAGATGCTTGTTCTCCGCGCAAACGGTGCGGGCTGCAGGGACGCCGGTGAAGAAGGAAACAGAGGCGAAACGGGGGGAAGGCTCTTGAAAATATTACTCGCGACCTATTGGCCGATTCCCCATCTCGGCGGGGTATGGCCGTTCATGCTTCAGCTCAAAAACCGGCTGGAAAGCTGGGGGCATCAGGTCGATCTAATGGGAAACGGACCCGACGAACCGAAGTACTACATCTACGGAACCGGACAAAAGGTGATGAAAGACGCCCTGATGCACATGCTTCAGGCAAAATTAAACCGGAGCGCGCTGCCGGTCCTTCATCAGGACCCGCTCGTGCACCGGGTGGAAATGGACCGCTACTGCATGGAATTGACCGCAGCTTCTTTCGGACTTCAGCAGTACGACGTCATCCATGCCCAGGACGTGATTGCCTCGATCGCATTAAACCGGGTACGGCCTCCAAGCACCGGCCTGATAGTGAGCCTTCACGGATCTCTGGCAAGGGAGATCAAAATATTGCTGGACGAGGACGGCAGACTGGATTCCGAGGCGCTGCGGCCTCTGGCACACCGGTATTACCGTACGCTCGAATATCACGGCGCCATGGCGGCGGAGAAGGCGGTAACGGCCTCCAACTGGCTGAAAAACGTCCTTTCCCGGGATTACGGCGTACCCGCCGGGCATATCGAAGTATCCCCGTACGGGTTCGATATGGAGCCGTTCGCGCGCAAGCTCGCTGCCGGTACGCCCATGGTCCGTCCTGAAGGGAAAAAGCTGATCGTGTGCCCGGCGCGTCTGGAAACGATCAAGGGCATTCACTTTCTGATCGAGGCCCTGGCCAAATTGAAACAAAAGCGCGGCGACTGGGTTTGCTGGCTGGTCGGCGACGGCGACAGACGCGACGAGCTGATTGCTCAGGTTCGCGCTTCCGGGCTTGAGGGCGACGTCCAGTTCCTCGGGCACCGGGAAGACGTGCCGGCCATCCTCGTGCTCTCGGATATCTTCGTTCACCCGAGCGTACAGGATAACCAGCCCTTTGCCGTCATGGAAGCGCAGGCGGCGGGCAAGCCGGCCGTCGTCTCCAATGCGGGCGGACTCCCGGAGATGGTCGCGCACGGAGAGACGGGGTTTGTCTCCGCCGTAGGCGACACCGGCACGCTGGCCTTTCACCTGGAGCTGCTGCTTGCCGACGACGGCCTCCGGCTGAGGCTGGGCGAAGCCGCCCGTGTTTCGGGCCGTGAGCGCTGGTCTCTGGACCGGATGACCGAGCATTTTATGAAGGCTTATCTGGCGGCCGCAAGCAGCCGGGGACGATTTTAACCGACGCGGATAAACACGGATAAACCTCACGTTAGACCGTGAGGTTTTTTTGTTTGAAACGAAGCGCCGCCGGACGCAACAAAAAGCAGACAGGATAGGGTCCTGTCTGCTTTTGCCGCAAAAGTTCCCTTTACGGAGCGATAACGAATGCCCCGAAGTGAACGGGTCCGCGAATCGATATGCTGCCCAGTCCGCGGACGGCAACGGTCAGGAAGTAGGGCTGCGAACCGGCCGGAACGACCGAAGCTTGAATCGAATGCTGGAACGAAACCGTCAAGATGTTGTCCGTGATGGTCGTTAGAACACCGGTACCGATCAGAGCTGAATCGTCCGTCTCGTAAATGACGGTTCCTAGCGGGCTGCCCACACGGATTCTGACCTGTAGAATCGGAAGCAGCGGAGTCGCGAGAAGAAGGTCGGGCTGCCAGCCGATCGTTCCCTCGAAACGGAGAAGATTGGTAGTCGCCGCAGGCGTCAGGTTAATTGTGGCGACTTCGAGCTCGACGCCGCCCAGCAGCGGATTCGTCACCGGAAAAGGCAGGGAACCTCCGCCAATGAGAGCATCATTAGTCTGATAGTCCAAAATGGTAGCCATGGTATGTCATCCCCTTTTGAAAAGAGTAGTCTTACAAGATTAGTAAATTCACTCTCCGGCCGTTTCGAAACGGCCAAGTAGCAGGGGAGAAACAACCATTTCACGAATTTTAATCCTCTTCCAGGACAAATCCCTCGAACAGAACAGGCCCCTCGATCAGCGCTTTGCCCCCGGGCGAACGCGCCGTCAAGTAGTACACGGCGATTTCCGCCGAGCCTCCTTCGTCCTCTCCCTCCATCTTGGCCGTTCCACCGCGGAAGCGGGAATCTTCGCTGCTCTCGACGACGGGGCCGCCCGGATGATCGCGACGTATTTTGAGCTCCAGCTCACCGATGTCGTAAGTGACGGGGTTGCTCCAGGCTATGCTTACTTTGAAAAGAATCCGGATTCCCGGCGTAATTCCATACAAATAAAGGGGGCACAGAAACACTTCCTGATCGCCCGCCTGAAGCGGCAGCGCGTGCGTGTGCGGATCTATTTCCACCTTCTGATAGTACTTGTACATGACCTTCACCTCCGTGATGCGGATGCTGGCGGTTCACATCCTTCTAACAGAGTATGGCCGGGGCGCAACGCCGGATTGGATGTGCGCGTCCATTTTTCCGCGCAAGGACGGGGGTCCACGCTGAATGTCCCTTTCTCGCATTGTATACAAGAAGATGCCAAAAGGAGGGAGTACGATGCGCTTACAAGATTTGGCGGGCGGCTACGACGCCGTTTTCAGCCTTGGACAAAACTGCCTGCCGGCGATTCAGATGGAGAAGCACGGCCTGCGTTCTTCCGCAGGCGTGCTGGATTGGATGATGTCGGATTCGCTCGCGGACGTGAACCGGCTGCTCGGCAGACGGTTTGACGGATTCATGGAGTTTGCCAATATGAGCGTGGTGGAGCCGGTTACCCTTCAGCCTAACTATCAAGTGAAGGATTCCGCTTACGGCGTGATATCCGTACACGATTTTCCGGTAAACCGGAATTCGCCGGAACAGCTTTTCACCTACGGAGAATTCAAAGAGAAACTGAACCGCCGGATTAACCGGTTTTTAAAAAAATTAAGCGAGGAACAGCGCATCCTGTTCATTCGCATGCACGGAACGTACGAGGAGACCGCCGAGTTGGAGCAGGTGCTGAGCGGGCTGGTCACGCACGAATACAAGATCTTGCTGGTGGAATATGAACAGGTTCCGGGACTGGTCGAATTAGACTGGCCGCTGCCCCATACGTGCGCCGTCCAGGTCCCCTATGCCGACATCTGGAATTTTAACAGCGACCGCTGGTGGGATACTTTTTTTGCCGGTATCAGTTTGAAATAAGGCGCGGCAGAAGGGAGACGGAGCGTCCATGGATTTGAGCGGAATAGCCGGAAAGTATGAGATGATTTACAGCCTGGGAGAGAATTGCACCCCCTCCATTCAGTTGAAAAGAATGAACCTGCGTTCGTTTTCGGGCGTATTCGACTGGATGATATCCGAATTGGAAGACATAAGCGGGGTACTGGAAAAAAGATTCCAAGGCTTTATGGAGCTCCCTAATCTGAAAGCGATCGGGGTCGATTACGCAGGCGGCAATTTTTTAATTAAGGATCGAAAATCCCGGATTATTTCAGCGCATGATTTTCCGCAGAATCAAAATCATATTTTCCATCTGGCTTCATATCCGGAATTCAGGAGCAGGCTTGACCGGCGCATCTACCGGACTCTGCATTACCTGACGTACGGCAAACGGCTGCTGTTTGTCCGCACGAACGCGTCTTACGAGGAGGCGCGGGAGCTGGAGCGGGTGCTGAACGGGCTTGTGAATTACGATTACCGGGTATTGATAATCAATCACAGCAATGCCGACGGCATCGCAGACCTGCAGTGGTCCCTCCCCCGGACGTGCGCGGTGGGCTGCTACAGCATCAACCCGGATTGCTGGGATACGCTTTTCAAAGACGTCAGCCTGGGCTGAATCCGGGGACGGGCGGTCCCAAAGGGCCGTCCGCTCCCGGGGCTTTGTGCCGGCAGTTCGCTGCCGGTCCTGCACGGCGGGTGTTCAAGCTCCTTTCAAAGGGCATGGCCCCGCTTACTCCGGCGGAAAAGACAGCCCTTTTTTGCGCGTCTCCACATCCGCCCTCCCGATCCGGCGACCCGGCCCATACGATAGGAAGAAGATGCCGCAGAGAAGGGGACGGAGGTGAGCGGCAGGTGAAGAAAAGACGGAAGACACCGCTTGCGCAAAGCCGGGGCAAAAGAAGCCTGAATACGTACCGTAACGATCCCGCTCCGAAAGTGTCCGTGGTAATTCCGGTCTACAACGAGCGTCGGTCTCTTGCGGCCGTCATACGGGAAGCGTACCGCGTTCATCCGAGCGTGGAGGTGATTGCCGTAGTGAACGGCTCTACGGACGGTTCCCGCCGCATCGTGGAGAAAATGGGACCGAGGATGATCGCGTTCGATACGGCGCTCGGCCATGATGTCGGCAGAGCCGTCGGAGCGCGGGCGGCCAGAGGAGATATTGTGCTTTTTACCGACGGGGATATCGTGATTCCTGCCGCAAAGCTCTCCGCTTTCGTTAAAGCCGTGGAAAACGGGGCCGATGTAGCCATGAACACTTACACCGGTCCGGTCAGGCGTGACAGTGTCCACCGCGTTGTCCTTGCCAAGCATGCGCTGACCGCGATGCTGGACCGGCCGGACCTCGCGGGAACGTCGCTGACGACGATTCCGCACGCGTTAAGCCGCAGGGCGATAGGCGAGATCGGCGCGGAGGCGCTCGCCGTTCCGCCCAAGGCGCTTGCGCTTGCGCTGCGTAAGGGGCTGAACGTCAGGGCCGTGGAATATGCGGCCGTGGGAGCCAAGAATCCGAGGAGGAGAAAGAGCGCCGGAAGCGATCCCGTCGGGGACTTGATCATAGGCGATCATCTGGAAGCGCTGCATGTCTGGATCGGAGCCGCAGCGTATTCGGAGGGGGCGGCAGTGCTCGCTCCCCGCGGAGACAGGGAAGGAGGGAGCGGATGAAGCGGCAGACGACTAAGAAGAAGCCGTCCGGCACAGCGAAAGGGCTGAAGCCGCGAAACCGCACGAGGACCCGCGACGGAAGCCCCGGGAAATCCGGCGCGAAGGCGAAAGGGGGAACGTCCCTGAAGGGACGGCGGCTTGCCGAGCTTGCGGCAGCCGGGCGGAGACTGGGAGGTCTGCTCGCCGCAGGTTTACCGGTCCGGTCCGCTCCCGCAGACGGAGAAGAAGGCGGCTCCGCCCAGACTGAGGAAGCGCAGGCGCGCAGACAGATGAACGATCTCTGGGTCCGCCACGGCGGAGTGCTAAGCGGTCTGAACCCCGCAGGACCGGAGTATGCGGCCGCCGCATCGGCTTTTGCGCAGGGGTACTGCGAGGGAGCGGGGCTGCCGGATAAAGGCTGGTTTCCGCTTCCTTCGGATCTGCGGGTGTCCGCCGTCATTCTTTTACACAGTGCGGGAACGGAAGCCTTCACTGTGCAAGATTCACCCTTGCTTAGACTGCTCGGGGAGCTGGAGAGGCTGGCTCTGCACGAGGTTATCCTCGCTTCGCGTGACGCTGCGGTTACACCGGCGCTGGTTCAAGCGGCTGCGGTCCCTCGCCTTGGGGCGGAAGTGAAGCTTGTTGGCGCCGGGGCCGGGTCCTCCAGGGGTGGAGACGAAAGGCTGGCGGCAGCGGAGGCGGCGGAAGGCGACATCCTGGTGTTCCTGGATGCGTCCGTGCCTTCTGCGGCGGAAGAAATCGCGGCGCTTGCCGGCGCTGTTGCCAAGGGAAGCGATGCCGCCTTGTACGGCGTTTCCGCGGAGCTGCCCCTCTTTCACAAGCGCCCGCCCGAAGTCATGGCGAAGCAGTTCGTCAACTACACGCTGGGCCGCCGGGATTTGCGGGCGGACAGCTTGACCGTCCTGCCCCATGCCTTGTCCCGCCAGGCGGTGACAAAGCTCGGGGCGGAGATCTCCCATCCCGCCAGAGCGCATGGGGCCGCTCTGCTGGAAGGCATCGCGGTTTCCTCCGTGCGGCCTTCCGGCGGGAATACGCGGTCCGCGAGGGGCGATCGGCTTTTCGCCTGGCTGGACCGGAGCAGGGCCTCGGACCATCTGGAAGCGCTCAGGCTCGCTATGGAAAGGCTCGGTCCGCGGCTTTTCTATCCGGACAATTGGCGCCGCCGGGGATATGCTGCGGATACGGCCTCTCCGGGTATAGCGGAGGAGACGTCCGCCACGGAGGATTTTTCACGGGAAAGCATGTGAAGCCGGAACTGATGAAGCGCGGACTGCCAAACCCGGTCAAACTCGGGATGCCGTCTTGTCCGCGGACACCGGCGGTACTCCGTGCATATACTTTTGAATAAAGAAACCCGGGCAGTGCAGGAGAAGGAGGTACGGGATGGAACGCGAAAAAGACACGCTGGTGAGGCATATTTCCAGATCACATTTGGAACTCGCCAAAATTCTTCATTATAAAAGCGAGGTAGCCGCGCATATGGCGGGACTCATCGGTCAAATTCCGGATGAAAACCCGGCCTTCGCGGATATCGAAACGCTTCTTAACCAGTCGGTTAACGTGACGCGGAATGTAACGAGTTACTTGTCCTCGCTCGCGGATCTGGAGGAAGCGCTGGCGACCAATCTTGGGCTTGCCGTGAAGGAATTGGAAAACGGCGAAGAGAACGAGTAACCTCCGATAGACGGGAGCCATAAGCTGGAAGGAAATTGCCGGAAGTGGATGCGGAGAGCCGAAACGTGCGGAATCGGAAGTCGGGCAGGGCGGAATACGCAAGGCATGAAAAGAAAGAAAGGCGGGCGGAGCTTGTGAGCAGGGAAGTCTCCTTCGTACGGATTCTCCAGTCCGTGGCGCAAATGCAGGTGAGCATCGCGTCGATACTGGAAGCGAAAGCGGCGGAAGCCGAAAAATCGAAAGCGTGGATATGCGGTCATCTGACGGCGCAGCAGTTTGCCACGCATCAGGATCAGGTGCAGCAGCCTCTGGAAATTCATGACGGTTTGATCGAGCTGATTGAGGCGATGACTAGAATGGAACAATCGCTTGGCAGACATCTGCAGATTGTAATCGGGGAACAGGAAAATCAGCCGGGCGGTGGTGCTGGCGATTACTCCGAGCTGCTCGGAGGCGGGACCAAATGAACCCGCGCCTGACAGAGGAGGCTTGGAAGATCGAGATGCTGCAGGCTTTGGCCCGCAGCCAGCGGGCGATGCTGCGCGTAACCGAGGCGGCCGCCGCACTGCCGGGAGCCGCTGCATCGGCTGAGGACCCCTCCCGCGGAGCAGCGGGTACGGCGGGCTGGAGTCAGCCCGCCGACCTGCTGCTTCCGCCGGAGGAGTTTCCCGGAGGCAGCGGGCCCGGTTCCTCGGCCAGCGGGCTTCTGCAGACGCTGGCCGCCTATCATTTTGTGCTGCAGCGCAAAATAGACCTGCTGCTGCAGCCGCGACGCCGCCGGTCGATGACCGCCGCGAAGCCGTGGCTGCAGCAGCAGGTCTGCTCGGGCACGCGGGCGCTCGCCGGCCCCGGCGCGGAAGCATCCGGCGGGAACGCTGCCGGAGCGGCGGCTTCCGGACCGGCAGGATGAGCCGGGCGGAAGGAGCGGAAGCCGCCTGCGCTGGCGTATGCGCGCAGGTGTGAGCGGGAGCGCAAGCTCCGGCGGGAGCAAGTGCCGCGGGGCTTATCCCCAGCGCACAAGCAGCCCCCCGTGGACGAGTCCGCCGCCGAAGCCGTAAAGCAGCAGCAGATCGCCCGGCTTGATTTTGCCTTCTTTCAATCCCATATGAAGCGACAGCGGAATGGTGGCTGCGGAGGTATTGCCGTAATACTCCAGGCTGTACAGCGTTTTCTCGACAGGGAAATCCATACGCTCGCAGACGGATTCGATAATGCGCAGATTAGCGCTGTGCGGGATAAACCAGTCTACCTCGGACATCGCCATACCGGCCGAATCCAGCAGAGCGCTTACCCCTTTGGGAACCGTGCCGACCGCGAATTTATACACTTCCCGGCCGTTTTGGACAAGCTTTCCGGCACCGTCCAGAGCTTTCTCTCCGATCCGGTCCGCCAATCCGGAGCGGTACAAATGCACGCCGCCCGTACCGTCCGAGCCCAGATGGTGCCCGAGGAATGCGCCCGGAGCGTCGCCGGCTGCCGCCTCAACGAGAGCGGCCCCCGCACCGTCGCCGAGCAGAATGCACGTGGTGCGGTCCGTATAGTCGGTAATAGCCGACATGTGATCGGCGCCGATCACAAGAATTTTGCGGTGCAGCCCCGCCGTTATAAAAGCGTTCGCCGTATGAAGCGCGTACACGAATCCGGCGCAGGTCGCGTTCAGGTCGAGAGCGCCCGTAGACGGGATGCCGAAGTGCGCCTGCAAGAGACAGGATACCGTGGGGAAAGGAAGATCCGGCGTATTGGTCGCCGTCAGGATCAGATCCACATCCTCCAGAGAAACCCCGTATTCGGCGATCATGTTATCGATGGCGGAGATGCACATATGACTCGTATATTCTCCGGGAGCGGCAATCCGTCTTTCCCGCATGCCGGTTCTTTGCACGATCCATTCGTCGTTCGTTTCCACCAGGCGCTCCAGGTCGGAGTTCGTCAATCTTTTCTCGGGAACATAGCTGCCGACCGCGGAAATTCTTGCTTTCGAATTCATCCGATCACCTCATCGATAATATGGTAGTTGATAATAGTACCAGGTACTAAATTTAACTTACACTAAAAAGGACCTCTCTGTCAATCGGCCGATAGTATGCTGACGGAATTCGTCTGTGACCCGGTAAAAAGTTTTTTCCCGATTTCTTGCCAAACTTTGTCCGGGTGGGATATGATTATTTTTTTAACATACCTTAAGACTGTAAAGATTTCTTTATAGTCAAGCCCGACAAGGAGTCTTGTTCCCATGAAATTGTTTTTTTCTACGATTCAGTGGCTGGCCTTTATTCTGGCCGGGAGCCTGGTCGCTCCGCTTGCCGTAGGCAATGCGCTGCATCTTCCGCCCGCGGATATCGCTACTTTTATGCAGCGGACTTTTCTGCTGATCGGCATCTCCGCTCTGCTGCAAACGCTTTTCGGCCACAAACTGCCGATGATGGAAGGCCCCGCCGGCCTATGGTGGGGTATCTTCGTTGTGTATGCGGGCTTGATCTCCTCGGGTGCTCTGGCGCTTGCGGACGGTCTTCGCCAGCTTGAAATGGGCATGCTTTTGACGGGAGCGCTGTTCCTGCTGCTCGGCGCCCTGGGGTGGATCGGAAAAATCCGCAAGCTGTTCACGCCTCTCGTTACAGGCACGTACCTGCTGATTCTGGTCGCTCAGCTCAGCGGTTCTTTTATGAAAGGACTGCTTGGAATCGGCTATCTGCAAGATGCCGTGGATTCGCGCGTTGCTCTGCCGGCCTTCGCCGTGCTTCTGCTTTCGATGCTCCTGCCGCGGACCCGCAGCCGGTTCCTGCGGAATTACTCGATCCTGCTTGCGCTGCTGACCGGTTGGGTCTTGTTTATGCTGCTGGGTATCGCGCCGGACGTACCGGCCTCGGATTCGGCATTCGCTCTGCCGGGGATTTTCGAGTGGGGACTTCCCCAGTGGGATGCGGGCATCCTGCCGACGTCCGTCCTGATCGGTCTGCTGCTGCTCGCGAACCTCATTGCAAGCATTCAGGTCGTGGAAAAGGTTTCTGCCGATAAAACTGCGGCCGCACCCCCCGTGAACTACAACCGCACGAGTCTGATGATGGGCGTCTCGACGGCGCTCGGCGGCTTGTTTTCCGCAATGGGCTGCGTGCCCATTTCCGGAACGGCGGGTTTCATACTGACGACGGGGCTGGTTCAGCGTCTGCCGTTCGTGCTGGCCTCGGTGTGCATGGTGCTGATCAGCCTGTTTCCGCCGGTTACGGCCATCTTCACCTCTCTGCCGATGCCGGTAGGCTATGCGGTCATCTTCGTGCCGTTCGCTTCGATGATCGGTCTCGCGCTGCGCGAATATCATTCGCTCAAAGGCGGGGACCGCGATTATTTTATCATCGGGGTATCGCTCATGATCGGCATCGGCAGTTTGTTTGTACCCGCTGCGGCGATCGCCCAGCTTCCGGGCCTGGTCCGTACGGTGGCCAACAACGGGCTCGTGCTGGGGATGCTCGTCTGCATCGTCCTGGAGCAGTTTTTTCTTTACCGGGAACGTTCCGCGCGCAAAAAAGAAGCCTCCGGGACGGTGTAAGCCGCCGTCCGGATGTAAAAAAAAGCCTCTGACAGACCGATGCGTTATATGCGCATCTCCTCTGTCAGAGGCTTTTTGCTTGCCGCGACATCATCGCGGGAGCACGAGTCGCCGGGTCCCCTGCTGCGGCGCCTGGCGGAGGCTCTTGCGGCGTCGCTGCCCCGCGCAGCCCACCCGCGTACTAACGCTTCGCGTGTCTCAGCCGCGGCTGCCGCTTCTACAGCGTCACGGTTACGGCCGTCCCCCGTCCCGGCTCGCTTTCCGCCGCAATGGAGCCGCCCAGCCGCAAAGCCAGCTGCCTGGCTATCGCCATGCCGAGGCCGGTCCCGCGGGTGGTGCCTTCCGTGTTCGTCCCGCGGTAATAGCGGTCAAACAGCTTATCGAGGGTCTGCTTGTCCATGCCGATACCGTTATCTTCCACGCGGAGGACGAAACCGCCTGGCGAGGAAGCGGCCCCCTCCGGCGCTTTCCGAAGAAATACCCGAATCTGCGTGGACGGAGGATTATGGCGTACGGCATTGGCAACGAGGTTGTCGAGGATGCGGCGGAGCGCCTGCCGGTCAACGGAACGGACAAGCGCTTCGTTTTCCGGCTCGAACGACACATTGGCGTGGGCGAACTCGGCATCGTTCACAACCCCCAGAATACAGCGGCGCACGAATTCGTTGAGTTCGGTTTGCTCCGCGGCCTGGGGCCGCTCGTCGTTGCTGAGACGGAACGTCAGACTAAGATCGCCGATCAGCTCATCCATAAAGTCCGCCTTGTCTTTGATGATGGCGGCAAACTCCCGGATTTCCCGTTCCGTCCACGTGTAGTGGGGCGCTTCTAGCATATGGGCGTACCCTTTAATGGAAGCGAGCGGTGTTTTCAAATCGTGCGAGATGCCGGAGATCCATTCGTCCCGCGTCCGCTCCAGACGCCCGCGGGCTTCCTCGCCGGAACTCAAAGCGCCGGACAGATGCTGCATCGACTGCATCACATCGCCGTAAAGGCGGTAGCGCCGCTTCAGGCGCCCGTCCCTGCGCCGGCTGCCCGATCTCCCCTCCGCGCCGCCCGGCTCCGTGTATTCACCCCGGCTGAGCCGGTGCAGCCACGCGAGGATATGCACGAGCGGCGTGCCGAAACGGTGACCGTACCAGAACGCCGCTCCGACGAGCAGCACAAGCATTCCGGCGGCGAGGGCGACGAACGCCGTGAGCACGACCTGCGCTTCCGTAGCCGGGAAGACGTTCTGCTCCGTGCTGCGCGCGGGGGCATGGACGATCCAAGTGCGGCCGTCCTCCAGGCTGCGCGAAGCGGAGGCGTACCCGTAACGCTCGCTGTATTGGCGGCGGAGCGCCAGATCCTGCAGCGTATAGGCCGCGGGGATCGAATCCGGCCGGTTGTACGAAGCGAGCTCCCTGCCGCTGCGGTCGAGAAGCTGGAGAACGGCGCCGGACCGGTCCAGCTGCTCCCGGATGGAGGCGGGTATCTCCGGCTGCTTGTCCCCGGGCGGTCCTGCGGCGAAAATCTCGTCCAGCAGAACGTTTTCGGCGCTGCGCTTTCCGTAGAGCAGCGTGTAGGTCCGGCCGTCTTTTTCTTCGATCCAGAGAAAAAGGGAATAGGGGAACGGCTTGTTTCCCGTCCAGTAATCGATAAATTGCCCGGGCTCGTACTGGGCCGGAACATCGGCGGGCGTCCCGTAGGAGCGGATAACCGCCCCGGTTTCGTCCACCGCCTGCAGCCAGCCGCCGGACCGGAGCGCTTTGTCCAGCAGGGCTTCGTCGAAGATCAGCTTCCCGTTCTCCGTACGGACCGTTTGAACGAGCATGGACATGCCGGCTTTGCTGAAATCGCGGTTCATTTCGAGCTTCGCCATGCCGGTGAACATATAGGCGACGGCTCCGCCGATCAGCAGCAGAATAAAGCCGCTCACCGTCACAAGCTGGATGACAAAACGGAGAATCAGCCGTTTTCGGACCGTCACGGTACGCGTACCTCCTGCGGGGCCGCCGGACGTACAAGCTTGTAGCCGAGTCCGCGCACGGTCACGAGAAAGCGGGGATCGCCGGGATTTTCCTCGATTCTTTCGCGTATGCGGTGAATATGCACCATCACGGTATTGTCGTCCCCGCAGCTGTCCGTTCCCCATACCTGCTCATACAGCTGCTGCTTGCTGAAAATCCGGTTCGGATGGCGACACAGAAAAACAAGCAGCTGAAAAACGAGCGCCGGGCACGCCGTGCTTTGACCCTGCACCCGGAGTTCCCCGGCCTGCACGTGTATCTGGAAGCGCTCATAGTCGTAGTGTTCGGGAGCTTCATCCGCCGCTTGGGCGGCAGAACTTGAACCTCCTGCTTCCGGCACGATTCGAGCATTTCGTCTCAAGCGGGCTTTGATGCGTGCCGCCACTTCCAGTGGGTTAAACGGTTTTGTCACATAATCGTCTCCCCCCAGAGCAAAACCGGTGAGTTTATCGAGATCCGAGCCCCTGGCGGTCAGAAAAAGAATCGGCGCATCCGTTTCGGCGCGCAGCAGCGGGCAAATATCGAAACCGCTTTTGCCGGGGAGCATGACATCCAGAACAATCAGATCATAAGTCTGCCGCTTGCTGGCCTCCAGGGCCTCTTCGGCGGTCGAGACGGTATCGATCCGTGTAAAACCTTCTTTGGCAAGAACTTTCTCCAGCATATGCAAGAGAGCCGGTTCGTCGTCGACGATCAGCAGCCGGGGTTCTTTCATAGGAAACCGCTCCTTTATTTCATCCTTTTACTCATCATATCACGATCGGGTGAACCCGTCTGAAACAGCACCTTAACGGAACCTTAACGAAAAGGAAAAAGAAAGGCTTTGAAAATAAGCTTCAGGTAATGCGGCGTTTCGGCTGCGGTAATGTCCGCATGATACGCTAAACGTGCCGGAGCAGACAGATGATGAGACAGAGGCTCCGGGATCTTATAGAAATCGTAGAGGAGAGGGAGATATGAAACTAAGAACGACGATCTGGGGGATGGCCGCCGTACTGCTGCTGCTTCCGGGACTTACCGGTTGCGGCGGGACGGAGCCGTCTTCTGCCGTTTCGCCCGCGCCCCCGGCAGCTTCGCCGGATACGGAGCAAGAGGAGAAGTTTGAGCCGGGGA
Source organism: Paenibacillus sp. JT31N7 (assembly GCF_059692095.1). NCBI lineage: Bacteria > Bacillati > Bacillota > Bacilli > Caryophanales > Paenibacillaceae > Paenibacillus > Paenibacillus sp. JT31N7. The sequence continues at coordinate 1,991,790 of NZ_JCAUAT010000001.1, read as the reverse complement.
ACCTGGGGGCCCTGTTTTTGCAGGGGAAAATCAAAGAAATTTACAGCCGCTTCAGCCCTGAATTCAAGAAAGAAGTGAGCCCGGAGCAGTTGAGCGAACTGGCCGGGGATTTCAATAAAGATGTCCGCGAGTATAAGCTGCAAAGCAAATTACCCCTCGGGGATGGAGATCGTTACGTATGGACGGACGAGTCGGGGCAAAAAGGGCTGACGGCCGCTATTGACGGCAAGAGGATCATACAGGGGCTTCAATTCGTGCCCCTCAAGACGTATCCGGCTTCGGACGAAGCATTCAGCCGGACGGAGTTTTCCCTGCCTTTCTCGGGGGAGTGGACGGTGTTCTGGGGCGGAACGAACGTGCTTCTGAATTATCATTACGAGCATGAATCCCAGCGGTACGCCTACGACCTCGTGCAAATCAAGGGAACATCGAGCTATGCGGGAGATCCGGGCAAGCTGGAGAGCTATTACGCGTACAATCAGGAAGTGACGGCCCCGGCTCCCGGAATCGTGAAAGCGGTGGAGAACGGCAGGCCGGATAACGAAATCGGGAAAACCGACGAGAAAAATCCCGCCGGCAATCACGTGGTCATCGATCACGGAAACGGAGAGCACAGCTTTCTCGCCCATTTCCGGAAAGGCACCATTACGGTAAAGCCCGGGGAAAAAATCGAACGGGGACAGCTTCTCGGCCGTGTCGGAAATTCGGGCAATACGAGCGAACCCCACATTCATTTTCACGTTGCTGACGGAGCGGATTTGTCCGGGTCGAAGTCTGTCCGCATCCGCTTCGAGGGGGGAGCCGCACCCAAGCAGGGCGACGTTATAAAGGGAGTCCGCTAAGAACCGGATGTCCTCCATTCTTTTTGTCGAAAGCCGCTCTTTTATCTATAGAAGGAATTTATGGAATCGGTTAAAATAGGTAAAAGAGATGCAACATATCGCATGAACGGCTCGTCAGAAGGAGTGGAGGTGAACATTATGAAAAAAATGACGAATATCGTCCTGTTGGCCTCGTTGCTCGTGTTCTCGCTCGGTTCCTCGGCTTTCGCGTTTTCGGATTTGAAGGGCAGCCCGGATGAGGCGGCCATTCAATCTTTGCAGGCAAAAGGAATCGTTGAAGGTATGGACGGCGACCGGTTCGCACCGAATACATCGATGACGGCGGCTCAGGGCGTACAATTGATCGTTAAAGCACTTGATTTGAATCTGGGGAAAATCCGTTTCATCCGTGCGCCTAAAGCGAGCGACAGCTTCACGAAAGCCAAGGATGACGTCTGGTATTCCGAATCGTTCATCATTGCCGCTATGAACAGTCTTCCGATCGGCCGGGATATCGATCCCCAACAGACGTTGACACGGGAGCAGTTCGCCGAATGGCTTCATGCCGCGGTGGAGAAATCAGGCCCTTATCCGGTTGCGAACATGTTTGTGAACATTGCGGATCAGGCAGAAGTGACGCCAGGCAGCATGAACGCGATTCAGGTTCTGCTCCTGACCAAAATCGCCAAGCTTGACGATGCGTCGAAATTCAATCCGAAGAAGCCCGTTACCCGCGCCGAAGCGGCTGTAATGGCTTATAACGCGATGGAATTCGTTGCCAAGCACAGCAAGGCGGAGGAGCCTGCGACAGCTCCTTCCGAGGAAGAAGGCGTTAAGGTCATCGTGGAGAAACAGAGCGATGAGCTTAACAAGGTAACCCTCTCCCGCGGCCTTCAGCCTAACCCGGGATACGCCATTACCATTGACCGGGTTGACTACGTTTCGGATTCGGAAGCCGTAGCCTACTACACGCTGCACAAGCCCGCTCCGAATAAAATGTATCCGGCCGTCATGACCGAAGCGAAAGCTTCCGTCACGGTCAAAGCCGGCTATAAGGTATCGGCTAAGCCGTCGAAGTAAACGGCCGCGGCATAAAGTTCCGCAAGTCCGGCAGAAGGGGAGTGTAGCTCCTCCGCTGTCCCGGACTTAGGGCGATGCCCGGCATCCCGAACACCTCCCTGAAATCGCGGTATCCGATTTCAGGGAGGTGTTCGGCGTTTACGGGCAAGGCGGGGACAAGGGCTGCATGGGGCAACAAAAGGAAGGCCGCTATGCGGAAGCCTTGGCGGCTCTATTCCGGATAAAAAGCGGATTAATTCTGCCTGAGACGGAATAGGAAACGATCATTTCGCTGTAGTGGCCGGACAACCCAAAAAGGACGCGGATCATTTAGATCGCGTCCTTTTTGTTATTCACTGGTGCAAGGAAGAGGAACGTCCGCCAGAAGAAGAGGCATGGTTACGGGCACTCGGCGCCGGGTATTGGAGAGAGCGAAGGTCAGGCTCCCGTATCGTTGTTTCCCATCTACCGCCGCTGCCGGGTATCCTTGCCTGGGAGCCGTTCCGTCCGGGGGAAAGCTGCCACAGGCAAACCTGCCAGCAAAGCAAATTTATAAGGATTATAACCCCGAAACCCCGAAACCCGTTTAACCCTAACCTAACACCGCCACGGCCACCGGCTTGCTCGGCAGATGGTGAATCGAGCGGACGTACCGGATCGTCCGCGTTTTCGCGCGCATGACGATGGAGTGCGTTTCGGCCCGCTCGGCGGACAGAAAGCGCACGCCGCCCAGGAAATCGCCCGGCGTGATGCCCGTTGCGGCGAAGATGACATCGTCGTCGCCGATCATATCCGGCAGGCGCAGCAGCTTCGCGGGATCGTCGATGCCCATAGCGCGGCAGCGCGCCGCATCCTCTTCGCCGGACGGCATGAGACGGCCCTGCAGCTCGCCGCCCAGACAGTGCAGCGCGGCCGCGGCCAGCACGCCTTCCGGCGCACCGCCGGAGCCGATGTAGAGATCGACGCCGGATTCCGGGAACGCTGGCGCCATCGCTCCGGCCACATCGCCGTCGCTGAGCAGCTTGAGCCGGACGCCGACCCGGCGCAGCACGGCGATGTGCTCCGCATGGCGTTCGCGGTCGAGGATCGAGACCGTCAGATCGGCGATGTTCTTGTCGAGCAGGCGGGCCGCCGACCGCAGCGTCTTCTCCAGCGGCTCGTCCAAGCTCAGCTTTCCGCAGAGCGCGGGTCCGACGGCCAGCTTTTCCATATACATGTCGGGCGCATGCAGGAGCTTGCCTTTGTCTGCGGCCGCGATAACGGCGAGGGCATTGTTGAGCGCCTTGGACACGAGCTCCGTGCCTTCAACGGGGTCGACGGCAATGTCGACTTCCGGTCCGTCCCCGCTGCCTACGCTCTCTCCGATATAGAGCATGGGCGCCTCGTCCATCTCGCCTTCGCCGATCACGACGGTTCCTTTCATGGAAACGGAACGGAAGGATTCCCTCATTGCGGCGGTTGCGGCGCCGTCCGCCTCGTTCTTATCCCCGCGACCCATCCAGCGGGCGGCCGCAAGAGCGGCGGCTTCCGTCACACGTACAATTTCCAAGGACAATTCTCTCTGCATCTTCTATTTTCCCTCCACACGTTTAATATGACTCATATATAAATTAATGTGTTGTACTAAATAATAATATATGATATAAAATAAGTGAAATCAATCCTTGTTTGAGGATTATTTTGAAATATGCAGCCCAAATGCTGCATTTTATACTCATGATGGGACGGACGTTCCTCTTTTTTAAAAGAATGAAAGGGATTTCATCATGAAGGGGTTTATGACGTCATATATCTTCATTAAGAACCAACAACCAATCACAGAGGAGCGATGAAAACAATGAGCAAGGCGAAATCGGACGTCATGCTGGGAACTCTGCTCTGCAAATGGTGCAATGAAATCGTAGGGGAATTGGATACGGAGAAAGTGACTTTGTATTACACGCAATGTAAAGATGGCGCCTGCCGGGCAGCCGTAGACGAAGAGGGAGTGGGACACAATGAGCAAGCAATGGCTGATGCACTTTTATGAGGGAAATCAAACACTAGCGGGGCTTCTTGGCGGCAAGGGCGCCAATTTGGCCGAAATGACCCGGGCGGGGCTTGCCGTTCCCCCGGGGTTCACTCTGACTACCGAAGCTTGCAGAGCTTACTATATAGAAAGCCGGCTGCCGGACGGTTTGTTCGCGGAAGTGCGCGAAGCGATGGCGGAGCTTGAACAGCGCAAAGGACAGCATTTCGGGGACGCGGCTTCGCCGCTCCTCGTCTCAGTCCGTTCCGGTTCGGTCACGTCCATGCCGGGCATGATGGATACGATTTTAAACCTTGGACTCAATGACGACACAGTGGAAGGCTTAGCCGCCGCCACGAAAAACCCGCGTTTCGCCTATGACTGCTACCGCCGCCTGATTCAGATGTTCGGCAGCGTCGTTTTCGGAATCGAAGGAGCCTGGTTCGAGAAAAAACTCCACGCGCTGAAACAGGCCGCAGGCACGGAAGCGGACCAGGATATCCGGGCGGAAGACTGGCAGGAACTGATCGGCACATATAAAGCGCTTATTCTGAAAAGAGCGGGCGTTCCGTTTCCGCAGGACGTTTACGAGCAGCTCCGGCTGGCCGTCGAAGCGGTTTTCCGTTCCTGGAACAACCAGCGCGCACAAATTTACCGCCGGTTGAACGGAATCCCGGACGAACAGGGAACCGCCGTCAACATCCAGGCGATGGTATTCGGCAATCTTAACGAAGAAAGCGGTACGGGCGTTGTGTTTACACGCAATCCGAGCACGGGAGAGAGAGTTCTGTTCGGCGAGTACCTGACGAATGCGCAGGGGGAAGATGTCGTCGCGGGCGTACGTACGCCGCAACCGATCGCCAAGCTGGCGGGGGACATGCCTGCCGTTTACGAAAAGCTTGTGGGGATGGCGGAGCTGTTGGAGCGGCACTACCGGGATATGCAGGATATCGAATTCACCGTTGAAAACGGAACTCTGTATATGCTCCAGACGCGCAACGGCAAAAGAACGGCTCAAGCGGCCATGAGAATCGCCGTAGAGCTCGTCCAGGCGGGCATCCTGACGAAGGAAGAGGCGCTGCTCCGCGTAGAGCCTTCGCATTTGGACCAGCTCCTTCATCCGAGCCTGGATGAAAGCGAAGCTCCGGCCGCGCTGGCGACAGGCCTTCCGGCATCGCCGGGGGCGGCCTGCGGACAGGCCGTCTTCACGGCGGACGAAGCCGACGCCTGGGCCCGTGCGGGCAAAGCCGTCATTCTCGTCCGCACGGAAACGACGCCGGAAGATATCCACGGCGTGCTCGCTGCGCGAGGCGTGCTGACGTCCCGCGGCGGCATGACGAGCCATGCGGCGGTCGTGGCGCGCGGCATGGGCAAGCCGTGCGTCTGCGGCTGCGAGCTGCTGGCCATCGACAGCGAGGAGAAACAGGCCGCCATCGGCGGGCTGGCGATCCGCGAAGGCGACTGGCTCACGATCGACGGCGCCACCGGGCGCGTCATGATCGGCGAAGTGCCGCTCAAGGAAGCGGATATGTCCGCCGAGCTTCAGCTTATGCTGGAGTGGGCGGACGACGTGCGGCAGATGAAGGTGTACGCCAACGCGGACAATCCCGAAGACGCGGCGAAAGCGCGCGGCTTCGGAGCGGAAGGCGTCGGCCTGTGCCGCACGGAGCACATGTTCCTGTCGCCGCAGCGGCTGCCGATCGTCCAGGAGATGATTCTGGCCGATTCGGATGCGGCCCGCGGAGCCGCGCTGGAGAAGCTGCTGCCGGTGCAGCAGGGCGATTTCGACGCCATCTTCCGCGCGATGGCCGGCCTGCCCGTGACGATCCGGCTGCTGGACCCTCCTCTGCACGAGTTTCTCCCGAACCTGGAGGAGCTTGTGGCCCGCCATGCGCAGCTTACCGCCGCACGGGCAGGCGCTTCCGGTCCGGATGCCGAGCTGCAGAAGCTGGAGTTCCTGATCCGCAAAGTACGCGGCCTGCACGAAGTGAACCCGATGCTGGGACAGCGGGGCTGCCGGCTGGGCATTCTGTTCCCCGAAATTTACAGCATGCAGGTCGAAGCGATTTTCGGGGCGGCCCTGGCCTGTCTGAAAGACGGCGTGGATGTCTCGCCGGAAATTATGATCCCGCTCGTGGGACACGCCAACGAGCTGCGCATTATGCGCGGACTGGTGGACGAGGTCGCGGACCGCATGCTCGGCGGCCTGCGCGCCCAGGTCAACTACCGCGTCGGCACGATGATCGAGGTGCCGCGGGCCGCGCTGACCGCGCCGCAGATCGTGCAGCATGCCGACTTCTTCTCGTTCGGCACGAACGATCTGACGCAGATGACGTTCGGATACAGCCGCGACGACGCGGAGGGCAAGTTCCTCACGCATTATGTCGACAGCAAGCTGCTGCCGGACAATCCGTTCCAGGTGCTGGACCGCGACGGTGTCGGCCAACTGATCGAACTGGCCGTTACCCGCGCGCGCGCCGCGAAGCCGAAGCTCAAAACCGGCGTCTGCGGCGAGCATGGCGGCGATCCGAAATCGATCCGGTTCTGCCGGGAAACCGGGCTCGATTATGTGTCCTGCTCCCCTTACCGCGTGCCGCTCGCGCGCATAGCGGCCGCGCAGGCCGAAATCGAGATCGCCGCGGAAGAAGCGGCCGCCGGGCAGCAAAAGATTGTATCCTGACCGCATTTTATATATCATGGAGATATACCCGATTCACCTGCGGGAATCCGCCCGTGAGGAGTGAGAGTCATACAGCTGTCTCAGCGCCAGATGGAAATTCTGGAATTCATTCATAAGCAAGCGCCCATAACCGGGGAGCAGATTGCCGAACAGCTTGGCGTAAGCCGTCCTACCATCCGCTCGGATCTGTCTCTATTGGTGATGCTCGGCCATATCAACGCGAAGCCGAAAGTCGGTTATTTTCCGAACCAGTCGTTTCGCGAAGAACAGGCGGTTGGGCTGAAACTGAAAGTCAAACAGGTGCAGTCCATGCCTGTCATCGTACGCAAAACCGCTACCGTGGGCGACGCCGTCGTCGCCCTTTTTGTAGATAACGTGGGCGGTCTGGTCGTAGCGGATGAAGAAGGCATGCTGCTCGGCGTCATTTCGCCGAAAGACCTGCTGAAAGTGACACTGGGCAACCCTGCGGCCGCCTCCATGCCGGTTTCGCTGGTTATGACGCGCAAGCCGCAGCTCGTTACGGTGACTCCCGATGACGACGTCATCGAAGCCGCCCGTAAAATGGCGGAGAACCAAGTCGATATGCTGCCTGTGGTCGTGCCCCATGAGAACGGCAGCGATACGCCGTCTCTGGAAGTGGTAGGGCGCATCTCCAAAACAACAATGACCAAAGTGCTGCTCGACGCAGCCAGGAAGTGGTAAGGAAGGGGAACACATACCGGATGGTTCAGGATGCACATGAGGCGCAGCAAACGATCACAATCTGCTCCGATTCTGTCGGAGAGACGGCGGAGACGGTCGTACGCGCCACAATCCGCCAGTTTAACGGCCACAATGTCAAGATGCGGCGCATCGGACACATTAAGCATGAAGATGAAATCCGCGAGATTATGGAGGAAGTGCACCGTGAAGGCGGCTTCGTCGCTTACACGCTCGTCCAGCCTGAACTGCGGGAAATGATGAAAGAAGAGGCGATCCGCCTGGGCGTCCGCGCCATCGACATCATGGGGCCCATGATGCAGGCGTACATCGACACGTTCGACGGGGCGCCGAGCCGTAAGCCCGGCCTCATGCATGAGCTCGACGACGCCTATTTCCGGCGGGTCGAGGCTATTGAATTCGCCGTCAAATGCGACGACGGGCGCGATACCACCTCGATGATGAAAGCCGACATCGTGCTGATCGGCGTGTCCCGCACCTCGAAGACGCCGCTGAGCATTTTCCTGGCGCATAAGGGCTACAAAGTCGCGAACTTTCCGCTCGTGCCCGAAGTGAAGCTTCCGAAGGAGCTGTTCGAGTTCCCCGGCAGCCGCATCGTGGCCCTCACCATGAACGCGGAGAAGCTCTTCAAGATCCGGATCGAGCGGCTGAAGACGCTGGGTCTGCCGTTCGGCTCCCAGTATGCCACCATGAACCGGATCAACGAGGAACTGGAGCATGCCAGCAGCATTGCGAAGCGTCTCCGCTGCCCGGTCATTGACGTGACGGACAAAGCCATCGAGGAGACGGCGGGTCTGATCATTGAGTTTTTGCAGGCGTAACGCCAACTGCATGAGCGGTTGGGTGAAGCTCCCCGGTTATGGACCGGGGGGCTTTTTTTGGTTGGATTTTTACATAGACAGTAAGTAGAAGGAGGATTAAAAGGGGGTATCCAATATTTGACATTGACTAGTTGTGACGTTAGCATGAAATTATCTTGACCTGGCCTCGGCCCTATTTGGTGAAAAAGGAGCGGCGGAATTCATGCCTTCTGTCCGAATCAAAAAATCCTCTGTGATCATCGGGACCGTTTTCCTGCTTCTTGCGCTCTCCCCCTTTGTTTATTCCCGGTATACCCTATATAAACTCGAAAGAGGAGTTCTGGCTTATTTAACCGAAACGAAGCACTACGAAGAGAAGGAAATCCTCAGCATTGAGGCAAAAATCAGCAAGACGCCGAAATATCCGATCTATGTAAAATTCGCGGACGAACCTGATGTAACGTATCTTTACTTATACAGGGACGATAAGTACATTCAATTTCCTCCCACCAGGGATGTTCGGGGGAACCTGATTCTTCACAAACATACCGAAAAAGAGACGCTATGATCGTTTTAAGCAGCCGCTTGCAAACTGCTGTTCCCGCCTTTTTTATCCATAGCCGTCCGCTTTTATCAGGGAGAAGATCATGCGAAACCATATCCCGAACGCCGTATCCTTTGGAATCTTCCTATGATTATTGTAAAAAGAGGGGGGAGCTATCGTGAAAAATAGAAGACTTTATTATTTTCTGGGAGTAATAGCAATTCTGCCGGCTTGGTATTTTATAGACATTCGAATGAACATCCATAACTATGAAAAAGAGCTAAGAAATTACCTCATTGAGTCCAGGAAATATGCCGATGAGGAAATTTTAAGTATCAAGGGGAAGCATAGTAAACTTCCTGCGTACCCTGTTTACGTTAAATTCAAGGATGAACCCGACGTAACCTATGTGTACAGCCATAACGGAGAAAAATGGAATCAACTCCAAGGGGCTCGTGATCAATATGGAAATTTGCCCAAGTACAAACATGATGAAAACCCGAATATTAATAGGGAAGATCACGGTCGAGGAACTGCAAAAAGAGGCGGAAGCTTTAGTTGCTAAGATGAGGACCCTGGGTTCTGTGAATGGGAGTTGATTAACTTTTGACCTATTTTATTACTTTCATACTTAACTTTATAGTAGCTTACTTTATTTATGACGATTCCAATTTTTTTAAACCTTTCATCCATTCTATCTTTATACTGATTTTTGTGGCTGGGATGGATTTAATTTCGAAAAACAAAAAGAAAATAAAAGACCATTAAAGTGAAAGCACAAATAAGAAATAAATAACGGAGGATGGGCTGATTGATTCGATACGCAAGGAGGTTTTGTGATCGTGAAAGACGTAATAACCGCAATGGTAATCGCAATTCTTATAACAATAGCCTCCTCTTTTGTTGAAAATACCTTTAGCATTTCTTTTTTCGTGATTATCGCCGTTATCTGTTTCGGTGTTCCTGCGATTGTTGAAAAGATAAGCAAATATATTTCGAAAGATAAAAAGAGTAAGCAATTTAAAGGTTAATGGAGGATGACGGATTAAAGATAGGGAATTTGTCATCCGGTCACTTTGACACGGTTTTCAGCAGCTCGTTATAATGGCCTTGTTCTTCCTCTCTTGTAACAAAGTGCGTATGCTCTTAAAAGCAAACAGCGAAGCGAATTTGCAGCGGACGGCTACGGCCGCAAGCGTTTAAACGCAGCTCAAAGCACGGCCAACCGAATATATCAAACCAAAGTCGTCCAATCTGGGCGGCTTTTTTATTTATCCATCCGTCTTTAAAGATTTCAATAATAGCGTTGTACAAAAAAACACCCCCAAAAACAAGAAAAGACCTTCCGTTATCCCCAAAGGATGACCGGAAGGTTTTCTGTGCCCTGGCAAGGGTGGCTGCGTCAGATTTTTAGCTCCCCGAGCTTGATTAGCTCGACTACCGCCTGTGAACGACCTTTTACATTCAACTTTTGCATGACATTCGAGATATGGTTACGCACGGTCTTCTCACTGATAAAAAGCTGCTGTGCGATATCCTTCGTCGTTTTGTCCTGTACGAGTAATTCGAAGACTTCGCGTTCACGATTTGTGAGTAAGAATTTGTTTTTATGGTCGCTGCCCTTCAAGTTGTCATCCCTCCTTGCTCGGGTTTTGGAATAATTACAAGGGTAAGGGATACAGTCAACTTAGTGTATGAAGGGCGCTTATTAATGGTGCGATGGCGGGGGAAAAATAGGCGGGAACAGAGGTTGTTTTACTACCCGCGATCCCTTATACCGATTTTGATAATCGTTTGTAACAAATCCCGATCGTCCCTGTTGTAAACTGTTCTGGAGGGCATTAGGGAGGGAGATTCGAGCCATGCGGAAAAGATGGATGGCGGCAGGCATGACGGCGGCGCTGCTGGTCGGCATTACGGCCGGCGCTTACGCGACGAGCAATCTGAAGGAAATCAAAGCTTTTTTAAACCCGGATTTGCAGGTGGATTTGAACGGCTCTGCATTTACGCTGAAAGATGAGCAGGGGAACGATCTGGTCCCCATCACGTATGAAGGCAATACGTATCTGCCTCTCCGGGATCTTGCGCAGCGGCTTGATTTGAGTGTCGCTTGGGACGGCAGCAACAATAAAGTCCTTCTGAAAGACAAACCTTACGTGGAATTTTCCGAGGAGGACGAGGCCCTGCTTGAGAAATACGGATACGGATTCCGGTTTCCGCGGTGGCTGGAGAACATGATGGTGAGCGTCATACCGGAGGAAAACGTGAAAACGTCCATCGAGGAAGGGCGTTTGGACAAGCGGGCCCAGTCGCTGACACTGATCCATTATATGGTTCAGGATGAGGATTTGCACCGTCTGCACGACGTGGTAGCCCGTATCGAAGTGTACAAGAAAGAGGACTGGCCCGAGGTGAAGAAAACGACAGCCGGCGCAGAAGTTCTCGGCGAGAACGACCGGTACGTGTATATCGCGAAGAAGGCCGCGGAGAATCCCTACGAACCCGGAACGCTGGATGCGGAAGGCTTCGAGGATTTGCGGGATTGGCTGGATCTGCATGAGTATTACTTTACTTTGAGCGGCAAATGAGCGGACAGGACATTATTTAGTTAATCACTAGTTTTATAGGCGGAAAACAAAACGTCTCCGGGAGGGGGCGTAAATCATAAAAATAAATTGAAATAACAAAAGACTGCTTTTGCTAGCAACAAAAATTAGACTTCATGCTTAACGGTTTAAAGCAGCAATGATTTTTTAATATATGATCGTTTCAGAAAATGACAAAGACGGTACAAATAATTATAGGTAAATAAAAAACATCAACAGTGGTTAGAGACTGACCCCCGTATTTGAGACAGGGATCAAAACACCTTGCAAATTTAAGCAAGTCGATTGAAATACACCGGCGACTGGTTATTAAGTTTCGTTTGAATGCGAATTAGTTACAGTACTGGAAGTAGTCTCGAACGGTCTGTTCAACGAATGCCGTCGTTGTGCAGGTGGTGAGTCCTCGAGGTGGAACGTTTCAGACTTTAGTGTGGAATGAAACGATTCGATGGGGCATTATCAGCGGGCGTACTCTTACGGGACATGCTCATGTTAATGCCTTTTCCTTTTACTGCACGATGGTAAGCCTCGGACGTATATGCGCTGGCCTGATCGCTGTGCATCAACAGATGAGTCCGTTTCGAAAGTTGATTCGGCGTGTGCAAAACCAGGGACGTGTCTTGCTTGTTTGCTATACTGTAAGCCACAACTTGCCCATTATACAGGTCCAGAATACTCGAGAGGTACAGCATTTTGCTTTCAAACGGTAAATAGGTGGTGTCTGTTACCAGCTTTCGTAAAGGTGCCTCGGAATGAAGTTGACGCTTCAGCACGTTTTTAGCGGAAGGTGCAGGTTGTCCGGTGATCTTTCGTTTTTTCATCCTCACACGGCATTGTAGTCCTTCGCGCTGCATAATCCGCTGGCGCTGAACTCGCTTTTGGTTCATGCGCTGCTGAGCTCGAAGGAGTGCCGTAATTTTTCGGTACCCATACCGGAATTTATGACGGATGCAAAGTTCCCGGATTTTATTCTGCCGTTGGATCGGTACATTCTTCCGCGGCTGCTTTCCAGCCGTAGTAGGTAGCTCCTGCGATTCCGAGCCACGCACAAGCCTCCGTTACCGTTACTTCTTCTCGAATAAGTTGGATCCAGGCTAGGACGACCTTGGGTTTCAGCTCCTTTCCATTTCCTTGTACTTTTTTAGCCACTCTACTTGCTGCTTCAGAAAGAAGTTTTCCGCTTTTACCTTTTAGAGCTCCGAAGCATGTTCAGGCCTTTTCCATTGATGTATTGCTTACCGACAGGCTGCTCCAGACGATGTAGCTCCCCCTTTTCGATACCACTTCATCCATGTCTTCAGTTGGGACCTATTCCGTATGCCTAACTGTTCATGAACTCAATTACCGGAACTCCTGCCAGTTTCATTTCGATGGCTTTTGTCTTTATTTCCAAGGGATAGCTTACTCGATTTGCCAACGCAAAACACCTCCAAGATTGTCTCCATATCTTACGACATGGGTTCATTTCCTTGAAGGTGTTTTGATTTGTCTCACGCTATCGGGTCAGTCTCGGTTTGTTGATGGTTTATGATAAATTATTGATTTTAGAACGTTCCATTATAAAAGTTTTAACTAAAATATATTTTATAAGCGGGATCAATGGAAATAGGTTTCATTTCTCTAGCAGTGGAATGAATTTAGAATTTATAGATATTCTTTATCGTAAACACTGTACATGACAGGAATATTATTTGCAAGGGCTGACACAGTAATTTGAGCCAGCAGTGTTGATGTACCTGCTAATGCAGTGTAAGAAGTATTAACGGTTTTAAGTCCTCCCGAAGAGAACGCTCCACTTGACCAAAGCTTAGTTTGAGTATCATACCATAGTGCTACCCCATCTGATGGCCAGTTGTATGCTACAGAGTATTGGATTTGATTTACGGTTCTTTCTATTGGAATAGTATAAGGAATTTTTTGATTGTAATAAACCCAACCTTCAGCTGTACCAGCAGACAGTACAAAAGGAATAGAAGTAGATGTCGCTAAAACATGTTGTGAGTAAGTTGAAGCTAAGTTGGTATTGATTTTGCTTAGAGTTGGCGTTGTTACAGTTTTATTTTCTTGGATCGCTTTTTTTACACTTTCATTCTTTTTTAATTCATACAGAGCATTACTTAGAGGATCCGACTGAGCAACTATTGAGGGTTTTGAACTTTCCTCGTTTAAATTAACTAAGAGGCCTAGGTTAGTAGGTGAAGATGAAGGATGAAGTTCATTGTTTAAATTCAGCGAAAGATATTCATTGTTTTTGAAAATATTTACTATGTGGTTTACTCCTTTTATTTCTAGGTTACCTGAGAATTTATTCTCACCAATTTTTTTTGCCTTAATTTTTAAAGTTTCATCATAATATTCGAATTCGAAGCTAACCTCCTCAGGCGTTATTTGTACATTAGTAATTATTACTGAACCTTTCTCATCTAAACTTGTTTTGTCATATACCACAGCATGTTTAGTTACTTTGTCAGCAGAAGCAAATGAAAAAGACGGGGCGAGAAATAATGAAGCGCATAAGGTTAACACGATTGGATATTTTTTCATATAAATACCTCCTATATTTTGATAGTATTATGTTACAATAAAAGTATTAAAATGTAAATACAAAAAAAGGTGATGTTTCCATGTATTTAGGTATTCTGTTTTTGTTTATTGGAATTATAGGTGCCTTATTTCCTACAGTCACTTGGCTATTATCTAATTGGTGGAAATTTAACAAGGGTGAACCACATCCCTCAGCCCTACAAGTTTATAGGGTGATTGGAGTATTTTTATTGTTAGTTGGAATGTACTTGATGGTAAAATAATGATATTGATTTTATTCGATAGTTAAATAATTGGCTTTTGTCGGATTCGTATTCGTGCAAAGAGGTTGGGTAATCAAAAATGTTTGTCGGTTGGCAAAAAACTCTCATATTGACTCCAACCCTATATGGTATAGGGACCAAAATATCTCGTCAGTTTAAATAGCCAGTCGCCGACTAAATTCAAAAGGCGGTTGGCTGTTTGGTGTGGTAATAACAGGAAATTAAGTTTTAGTAATTCAAGAAATCTCGAATGATCTGTTTAACAAGTGCTGGAATTTTTTAGGTGGGTCTTTCAAGACAGATAGTTGCATGCTTTTTAGCGTGAAAAAAGAACAATTCCCTGGGGCAACGGGACGGACATCCTCGCTGCCAGTCATAAAGTAATCTCCCATTATTAATTCTAAAGTACTCATAAACACAACGCCTAGCCAAAGTCTATAAGAAAAGCATGTATCCCTCTCTGTAGCTGTACTGTTTACCAATATGCTCCTTTGTGGTTATCCATCTCGTATGAGAGAGGTTATTTTTATTCCACAGGCAGGGAGGCTGCTCGCCAAACGAACCTGACGTGCAGAAAGAGCTCCGGTCGGTATCCGGCATCCGCCGCCCGCGGGAAAAGCACCGCTGCCGGTCATCCGCCAGCCGCCGGAACAAAAACAGACCGCCTCCCGAAAGAAGCGGTCTGTAACCGCGCCAGCGTCACAGAAACGGCGCCATGATCGGCTGGATCAGCCCCAGCGAGAACAGCGCGGCCAGGATCATCGCCACGCTGGCGATGGCCCCCTCCTCGCTGCCGAGTTCGTGGGCCTTGCTCGTGCCGGCGCCGTGGGCGCCCATGCCGAGCAGCAGGCCCCGCGAGATGCCGCTGCGGATGCGCAGCGAGCGGATGACCAGCGGCCCGATCACCGAGCCGCAGATGCCCGTCACGACCACGAACACGGCCGTGATCGAAGGAATGCCGCCGAGCGAACGCGACACCTCCATGGCAATGGGAGTCGTGATGGAGCGCGGCGCCACGCTCTCGATCATCTGCGGGCTGGCGTGAATCCAGCCCGCAGGCAGCACCGACGTGACCACGGCGACGACGGAGCCGCACAGCACGCCCGCCACCAGCACTATGGCGTGCTTGCGGAGCAGCTTGAATTGCCGGTACAGCGGGATCGCGAAAGCCACGGTGGCGGGCTGGAGCAGATCCGTCAGCGGCTTCGTGCCGGCGTTGTAGGTTTCAGCCGGCGTACCGGTGAAGAAGAGACCCGCGATAAGCAGAACCGGCGCGACGACGAGCGGGGACAGGTAGGCTTTGCCCGTTTTCCGGTACAGCCGGTTGGCCGCCCAGAAGACGACGATGGTGATCAGCAGATACAGAAGTCCGGTTCCTGTCATAAGGACGCTTCCTCCTTCTTGTCTTTGCCAGTGCGTCCGCGTCCCAGAAACTCCGCCACGAGTCCCGTGCTGGCCATAACGAAGAACGTGCTGATAATAATAATGAGCAGGTACCGGCTCCCCGATACCGAGAACATTTCCTTATATTCCAAAATGCCGACGGCGGGCGGGACGAAGAAGAGCAGCAGCTTCGACAGCAGAAAGTCGGCGCCTTTCTCGATCCATTCCAGCCGGACCCAGCCGAAATGGAGGGCGGCGAAGACGATCAGAATGCCGACGATGCTTCCCGGCACGGGCAGATGCAGCCGTTCGGATACGAGTCGTCCCAGATAGGCGAACGCGATCAGCAGGCCGATCTGGCCGCAGGTGACGAGCGCGCGCCGGACGTGAACCGGGGCAAACCGATCCGGCGGCCAAACGAAACGTTGTTTTTTATGTGGACCGCTTAAAGGTGGTGCGGGTTGTTTGTTCATCGGGATAATCCCCTTCCATAATTTCGAGTATACGTAGGGGACAAGGATAGGTAAAATACATATATCGAATACTTTTCATTCCTTTTCTCTATGGAAGGGGAACCAATGCAGACGCACAAAGGAGACGATGGCATGGACGTTCGGCATCTGCACTATTTTCTGGAGACGGCTAAGCGCAGAAGCTTTACCAAAGCGGCGGAAGCTCTGCACGTCACTCAGCCCACCATCAGCAAAATGATCCGCATCCTGGAGGAGGAACTCGGTGTCGAGCTGTTTGACCGCACGGCCCGTCAGATTGTATTGACGGATGCGGGCGAAGCCGTCATGATCCAGGCGCAGCAGATTGTCCGCTCCCTGGAAAATCTCTCCGTCGATCTCGAGGATGTCACTTCCATGCGCAAGGGGCAGATCCGGATCGGCCTGCCGCCGATGACCGGGGCGCCTTTCTTCCCGGAACTGATCGCGGCCTTCCATAAGCTGTATCCCGGGATCGGAATCCGGCTGATCGAGGAAGGGGCCCGTACGGTCGAACGCGAAGTGGAGAGCGGGAGCCTCGATCTGGGCGTCGCGGTGCTTCCCGTCGATGCGGAGCGCTTCGAGATGTTCGCCTTCGTCAAGGAAGAGCTCCGGCTTGTCGTGCATCACGGGCACCGGCTCGCCCGCAGACAGACCGTCCGCCTAGCGGAGCTGAGCGGCGAGAAATTTCTTCTGTTCCGCGAAGGCTTCACCCTGCACGAGAGCATCCCCGCAGCCTGCATTCAGGCGGGCTTCAAGCCCGACATCATTTACGTAAGCTCCCAATGGGATTTTCTGAGCGGGATGGCGGAGGCGGGCCTGGGCGTCGCCCTGCTGCCCGAAACGATCTGCCGCAAGCTGAGTCCGGACAAAGTGGCGACGATCACCCTGGTTTCTCCGCGGATTCCGTGGCATCTTGTTATGATTTGGCGCAAAGAGGGTTACTTATCTTATGCCGCCCGTGAATGGCTCCGGTTTTCGAAGGAGTGGCTGTCCCGGCCGAACCGCTAAGGAGTCAAGGAGGCCGGCTCCAATCGCTTCCGCGCCAGGCACCGTTTTGTTTCCAGGCAAAACATGGTACGATATACCCAATGCTTTCACCCTGATTACGGACGAAATGAGGACCTTTATGATTCGCACGGTCGCCGTTACCCGCAGCGGAGAACTGGTCCTGGACCTGCCTTTGCAGGAGCTGGACGGAGATTCTATCGACTGGTACTGGGTAGACTTCAACAACCCGACTCACGAAGAAGCTTTGCTGCTCGACACCCATTTTCATTTTCATCCGCTTGCGGTTGAAGACTGCTTTCATCTGCTGCAGAGGCCGAAGCTGGACCACTATGAGGATGTCCATTTTTTCGTTCTGCACGCCATTCATCCCCAGACGCTGGAAGCCGACGAGGTCAATCTGTTCGTCACGCCCCGCTTCCTCGTTTCTTTTCACTTCACCGAGCTTAAAGAGATCAACGACGCCTGGCAGAAGCTTCAATCCGAACCGGACAACTGGAAAAGAGGCTCGTCCTTCGGCGCTTATCTCATTATGGACAAGCTTGTGGATGAATATTTTCCTTGTATACATATGCTGGAAGACGAAATGAACGATTTCGATTCCGACCAGAAAGGCACGTCCATTCACGCGCTTATGCGCGGCGTGTTCGACATCCGCTCCAAGCTGGCGCATCTGCGGCGGTCGATCATTCCCATGCGCGACCTGCTTTACCGGGTCGTCAATTCGGATAAGCTGCCCAACGTGCGCGAGCAGCAGGTTTATTACGCGGACATTTACGATCATCTGCTGAAGCTGGCGGAAATGATCGACTCGATCCGGGACACGACCGCGGACATGCGGGAAAATTTCATTTCATTGAATTCTTACCGGATGAATACCATTATGAAAACGCTGACTGTCATCACGACGATTTTTATGCCGCTGACGTTTCTCGCGGGAATTTACGGAATGAACTTTGACAACATGCCCGAACTTCACTGGCACTACGGTTATTTTATTATTCTTTTGATTATGTTCGGAATCGGGTTTGCCATGTATGTCTGGTTTAAGCGAAAAGGCTGGTTCGATTGAGAAGCGGCCGCTTATTTATAATCCGTACTAAAAAAGATCGGGAGGATGCGGCATGAAAGTAAAAAGCGCGTGGTACCGGGAAAGCTTCGGAAAAGACTACCTGCTGGTGTACAAACACCGCAATTTCGAAGGAGCTTACGCCGAAGTCAAACGGATGATGAACTGGCTTCATCTACCCGAAGGCGCCCGGGTGCTGGACCTGTGCTGCGGCATGGGCCGCCATTCGCTGGCGCTCGCCGATTTCGGCTATACGGTAACGGGGATCGACTTGTCGGATACCCTGCTTGAGGAAGCGCGGAGACAGGACCCGGAGGGCCGGGTAACCTGGCTGCACGGAGATATGCGGCGGGTTCCGATTGAGGAGCCTTTTCACGCCGTGGTCAATTTGTTCACTTCTTTCGGATATTTCGAGCAAGAGGAAGAAAACCGCCAGGTGTTGTCGGAAATCGCGCGGCTTCTGCGGCCGGACGGGAAATTTATTATTGATTATTTAAATCCCGCTTATGTCAAAAAGAACCTCGTCCCCCATTCTAGCCGCGAGGAGAACGGCCTTTTTATAGAAGAGACACGCTCCATCGAGAACGGATATGTCCGCAAACAAATTTGCATCACGGATGAACAGGACGGCCCGCGGCATTATTCGGAACAGGTGTGCCTGTACAGCTGCGAGGCTTTTGTCGATATGCTGTACGGTGCGGGCTTGCGGGTCGACCGGATCTACGGCAGCTATGACGGAAAGGATTACGACCGGGAGTCTTCTCCCCGGATGATTTTTGTCGGAGGAAGGGAAGGAGAAAGCCTGCAATGAGTCATTCAACAACGGTCATCGCTTTACGGGAGGGGCTTTGGCAAATCAAAGTCCCTCTGCCTTTTCCCCTGCGATGGGTCAACAGTTATCTGCTTCGGGAGCCGGACGGGAGCCTGACGGTGATCGATCCGGGCCTGCGCACGGAAGCCGCGGAGGCGCTGTGGAACGAAGCGCTGACGGGGCTCGGCTTCGGGTACGACCGCATCGCGCAGGTCGTACTGACCCACCACCATCCCGACCACTACGGGATGGCGGGCTGGTTCCAGGAGCGCACGGGCGCGCCGGTTTACCTGTCGGAAACCGGCATCGGTCAGGTGCGGCTCCTGTGGGGTCCCGGTCAGCCGATGACGGAGAGGCTGACCGGGCTTTTCGCGCGGCACGGCATGGACGCCGCGCTGTGCGGGGAGCTGGCCAAGCATATGGACAGCTTCGTCCCGCACGTTTCCCCGCAGCCGCAGCTGACCGCGCTGCGGGCGGGAGACCGCCTGCGTCTGGGCGGCGCGGCGTACGAAGCGATAGAGACGCCCGGACACGCGGCCGGGCATCTGTGCTTCTACGACGCGCAGACGCGGGAGATGTTCTGCGGCGATCATGTGCTGCCGCAAATTTCGCCGAACGTGAGCTTCATGCCGGGCGTCGAAGAAGACCCGCTGGGCGCGTACATGGGCAGCCTGCGGGAGATCAGCCGGGTGCCGGTCAAGATGGCGTACCCGGGCCACCGGTCGCCCTTCGCTGCCTTCGGCGAGCGGGCGGAAGAGCTGATCCGCCATCACGAGGAGCGGCTTGCGCTCATGGCGGACAAGCTGCGCGAGCCGATGACGGCTTACGCGCTCTGCCGCGATACGTTCGGCGACCGGCTTACGCTGCATCAGCTCCGCTTCGCCATGGCGGAGACGATCGCGCATACGGTGCGGCTTGCGATTGCAGGCCGGGTGGCTGAAAGCGAGAGGGAAGGGACCATCGTGTACCAGTCGCGGTTTTGAGAGCGGTCACCCATCCCTCGCGTTTTCTCGCGCGGTTCAAGCTTAGCGGTGCGATGCTTCGTGAAACTTCTTAACGATGGGGCTGATCGCGGACGGCGCCTGTGCCGTACAGGCTCGTTTCTGTTTTCGCGGGTAAACCTCGAATCGCAGGCATTTCCTCTTCTCAGGCTTCCAGTGCCCGATAAACAACATACGACGGACTCTCGGGTAAGAGGGTCCGTTTTTCTATGCATCGCAAAAGGAGGGGCTCCCAGCTGAGAAATCTGCACCATCAGGATGCCGCCCTATTGGCTTAATGTAAAAAACATTTGACATCCAAAACGCTTCTTGATTACAATCAGGATGTAAAAACATTTTGACATTGGAGTTTGCTATGGAAAATCGGATTCATGAGCTGCGCAAACGAATCAGGCTGTCTCAGGAAGATCTCGCCAAAGCGTGCGGCGTGTCCAGACAGACCATTAACGCCATTGAAAACAACAAGTACGATCCGAGTCTCCAACTGGCCTTTCATCTGGCCCGGACGCTGGGCGTCACGGTGGATGACTTGTTCCAGGCAGACAAAGACACGTAACACAGCAGCATACAAGGAGGCGGAAACTGTGACCGGACGGAAAACAGCGAAGCAGCGGCTCATTGCTGCTGGTTTCGGACTTACCTCACTGGTTGTCATCGGATTTACGCTTAAAAAGTGCTGGTCCGGAGAAGCGGTCGGAACCAGCGAATTAACGAGCATAGCGGCTGCCCTGGCAGCCATGTTCGGAGCTCTGACCTGGGGAAGCAAGGAGGACGGGGAAGGCATTACACAGGAGGAAGAGATGGGCAGGCACATTACCTTCGTCAGTGCCAGAGCGGCCTATTTTATTATGCTGGCGGCCGCGCTGCTCGTTTGTATGGTGGAAAAACTGGCTTTCGGCCGGGATAACATGGGGGTGCTGATTTTACTCGGACTCGGCATCGTACTTCTTCCCGCGGCGGAATATATCGTGGCCCGGAAATACCGGTAACCGGATACGGCGCTGATGCTGCCTATATACGAGAAACCGATCAGGAAGAAAGTCGTAACCATCTTGTGCTAAACAACAAAAAGGGAACTGCCATGTCGGCGGTTCCCTTTTTGTTGTTTTCTATCATTCAAAGCGTATCTTGCGGAAGCCGGACCCAAAACACCTGACGGACCCGTTGGCCATCCTGTCCTCTCAGGCGCAAACTTACCGCTTTTTTCGGCGGCCCGCAGTTTCCAGCGCGCCGTGTTGGCGCCGGACCGCGGCAAACACATCCGCTTTTAAGAAAGGCTACTCTCCGCTCCCCGGAGCGTCGCCTTTCTTTTCGGCTTCCGACTGCTTGCGGTGGGCAATGCGGGAGCTTGCGGCAGCGGCGATGGCGCCGACGATATCGTCGAGAAACGTATGTTTTTCGTAGGTGCTTTTATCGTTGAGCTTTTTCAGGATGCCCGGTTTCAGCTTGTCGATGTAGCCGAAATTCGTAAATCCGATGCTGCCGTAGACGTTCACGATCGACAGGGCGAGGATTTCGTCGCAGCCATACAAGCCTTCGTCATGCTGAATCATCTCCTGCAGAGGGGAGATCAGCTTGCCTTCTTCCGCAAGCATGTCCAATTGAATGCCGGTGAGGACGGCGTTTTGTACTTCCCTTTTGGCAAGGACGGATTCTACGCTCGCCAGACACTGCTCCAGCGTCAGCGATTCGAAATAATCTTTTTGCAGAAAATAGGTCAGTTCGGCAATCTGAGACGTTTGAACGCCTCTTTTTTCAAGCAGTTCGCGTGTAGCCGAAGCTACTTTTTCACTATCCAGGGAATATTTCACGATGGGCTTCTCCTCCGTTGTCAAATGAAAGCAGATACTCTAGTATACCCTTATTTTAGGAAAGAGTATCGCTTTAGTGCGGATTTGTCCTCCCGAAAGGAGGGCGGGAATGGAACAAGCAAGGAAATTGTCCCGTTTTTTCGGACAACTCG
This sequence comes from Paenibacillus sp. JT31N7, assembly GCF_059692095.1. Lineage (NCBI taxonomy): Bacteria > Bacillati > Bacillota > Bacilli > Caryophanales > Paenibacillaceae > Paenibacillus > Paenibacillus sp. JT31N7. Next base: position 1,970,022 of record NZ_JCAUAT010000001.1, on the reverse strand, counting down.
GGCATAAAGTAGGCAGGCTCCCTGTATACATAGGAATACGAAGGACAAACGTCATCCGGACCGGCAGGAAACTCCCGAAAGCTGACGCTGCCGGCGGCGGGTCCGGGCCGTACCGGACCTTTGCGCAAGCACATACGAACAGGAGGGGATGGAATTGAGAAAAGTACGCTGGCTTCAGGCGGCTGCCATGACAGGAGCGATCGCGATTCTCGGGACGGGATGCAGTTTGTGGGGGGCAGAGTCCAAACCGATCGACGCTCCGCCGCCCGGTACCGAAACCGCGATGGAGACGGGAACCGGTACGGGCGGAACCGGAGCGGACGCGGGCGCCAAAACGTCGCAAACCGCCAAAATGACCGTCTATGCGAAAGACCCCAAAGGCTTTGTCGTTCCGGTCAGTCTGGATTTGCCGAAGACACAGTCGGTGGCGAAAACCACGCTGGAATATATGGTGGCCAAAGGCCCGGGCGAAAGCCAGCTTCCCGCGGGGTTTGCCTCTCTTCTGCCCGAAGGGACTACGCTGACGGTGGATATAAAGGATAAACTGGCCACGGTCAATTTCAACCAGGCCTTCAAAAAATACGATGCCAAAGAAGAACGCAAAATTATGGAGGGGATCACCTGGGCCATGACCGGTTTTTCAACTGTCGAGCAGGTAAAGATTAAAATAAACGGGCAGGAGCTCAAGGAAATGCCGGTGGCCCGCACGCCGCTGGACGAACCGCTCTCACGCAAAATCGGCATCAACCTGGAGAAACAGGAAGGGGTCGATTACGGCCAGTCCACGCCGGTCACGCTTTACTTCACGAATGCAACGGCGCAAAACGGCAAATATTATGTACCGGTTACACGCCTGGTAAAAAGGACGGATGACGTCGCCAAGGCGGTCATGGACGAACTTTTGAAAGGCCCCAACATGTCGAAGGGCCTGCAGCCGGTATTAAACGCTTCCGCCAAGGTGCTGGATGTGAAGAAAACGTCGGACACGGTGCTGACGGTAAATTTCTCCGAGCAGCTTCTGGATGAGAACAAAAAAGCGCCTGCGGACGGGCTCCAGTCGGTTATTTTGTCCCTGACGGAAAATACGAACGCCGCCAAAGTCCAAATTACGGTGAACGGCAGCGCGAAGGTGGAAACCTCCGATTCCCAGACCTACAGCCAGCCCGTATCGCGGCCGCTTCATTTGAACGCGAACCCGGAAAAGCTGTAAGAAGGGCTCCGGACGGGATTTGAGCATCCGCCATGCCGTGTAGTGCCGAAACATAGGTCCGGGATTCAAGCGTATGGACAGACGGGCAAGCGGGTTGTCCGCCAGTCTCACCGTAGGCTGGCGGACCATCGTCATGTGGCGCCCAAGCACCACGCGCTGGGAGCCTCGCGCTTGGGAGCAAGCGCCGTGCAAGGCTGGAAGGCCGTTTTTTCAGCAGAGTCCCGCGGGAGGGACGACGGCAAGGCAGGATTGCCGGAGCTTACGGCGGTTTTCAGGGAGAGGAGAGCTCTCCCTTTTTTCGTCGAAATTCGCGGCGCTTTTGCTCGGCTCCTTTGTTTGATACAATAGGAAGGATAGAAATGGATGCTATGATCGTACAGGAGGATACAGAATGCGAGCCGATGGAAGACAGAATGACCAGCTAAGACCGATGAAAATTACGCCGCACTATATCAAACATGCCGAAGGTTCGGTTCTAATAGAAGTCGGGGAGACGAAAGTCATTTGTACCGCAACCGTGGAAGAGCGGGTTCCTCCCTTTATGAAAGGCCAGGGCAAAGGCTGGGTAACCGCCGAGTATTCGATGCTCCCGCGCGCTACCCAGGTCCGCAACCAGAGAGAAGCGGCCAGAGGGAAGCTCGGCGGCCGCACGATGGAAATCCAGCGGCTGATCGGGCGCGCGCTGCGCTCCGTCGTTAACCTGGAAGCGCTCGGAGAGCGTTCCGTGACACTCGACTGCGATGTGATCCAGGCGGACGGAGGGACGAGAACGACTTCCATCACGGGAGCCTTTGTCGCGATGGCGCTTGCCATGGAGAAGCTGGTGGCCAGCGGCAAGCTGAGCAAGCTGCCGATCACGGATTACCTCGCTTCCGTCAGCGTCGGAATCGTAAACGGCAAGCCTCTGCTGGACCTGATGTACACGGAGGATTCTCAGGCGCACGTAGATATGAACGTGGTCATGACCGGAACCGGGAAGTTCGTGGAGGTACAGGGGACGGGAGAAGAGGCGCCTTTCTCGCGCGAGGAGCTGAACTCCTTGCTGGCCTTGGCCGAGGGCGGCATCCACACGATGATCGAGGAGCAGAAAAAAGCGCTCGGACGCGTAAGCGGCCTGATCGGAGCAGGTGTCCGTGCCTGATCTCGCCGTCTCCGGCGTCGTGGTGATCGCGACGCGCAACAAGGGCAAAGTACGCGAGTTTGCCCACTATTTCGCCCGCTTCGGCAAGGAAGTGCGCAGCCTCGACGATTTCGACGATATGCCCGAAATCGTCGAGGACGGCGCGACCTTCGCGGCGAATGCCCGGATCAAGGCGTCGGCGATTGCAGGCAGGCTGAACCTGCCGGTACTGGCCGACGACTCCGGGCTGTGCGTCGACGCGCTCGGCGGCGATCCGGGCGTATACTCCGCCCGGTATGCCGGCGAGCACGCCGCCGACGCGGAGAACAACGCCAAGCTGCTGCGCGAGCTTGGCGCGGTCTCGGCCGCGGCCGGTCGGCCCGGGCCCGGCGCTGCCAGGCAGGCGGCGGACAGCGGCGCCGCGCGGGCGCCAAGCCTCCCGGACGGCCTGGAGGCCGCGGACGCGGCTGCGCCGCAGGTGCTCAGCACCGCGCGCTTCGTTTGCGCGCTGGCGCTGGTCGACCCGCTCCGCGGGGACACACTCGAGGCCGAGGGGACCTGCGAGGGTGTCATTATCGCGGAGCCGCGTGGCACGGACGGGTTCGGCTACGACCCGCTGTTTTATCTGCCTGAGCGCGGACGGACGATGGCGGAGCTGCCGCTCGAAGAGAAAAACGCCATCAGCCACCGGGCCGCAGCGCTCGAGCAGTTTTTCGAGCGCCACTCCGGCCGCTTGACTTAACCGAATAGATAACGTGCCCCCGTATGGGCACGAACCAAACCGGTTTCCGATCCGTTTCGGAACCGGTTTTTTCGTTGTTTCACGGGTCATAACGGCCCGGCGGGCGAAGATGACAATTGTCACCCGGAAAAGGTTACGGTTGTGGGTAGGGAGGAAATCCGCCGCACGGTATGATGAATTCAGGTTAAGAGCTTAACGAAATGATGAAACGGAAAGCCCACATACAACAAAAGGAGCTGAATCCCCTGTGACAACAGCTATCGAATTGGTGCAGGTTACGAAACAATTTAAAGGCAAGAAGGCGGTTGACGGTTTAACGCTGACCGTGGAACAAGGGACGGTGCTCGCGCTGCTCGGTCCCAACGGGGCGGGCAAGACGACCACGATTTCGATGATTCTGGGCCTGCAGGAGCCTACGAGCGGAACCGTCAAGCTGCTGGGAGGCCATCCGAAAGACCAGCGGGTGAGGAACCGGATCGGAGCCATGCTCCAGGATGTCAGCGTGATCGACAATCTGAAGGTATCGGAAACGATCGACCTGTTCCGCCATTATTACGAGAACCCGCTCTCGCTGGAGCAGCTTCTGCTTATCTCGGGTCTGGAAGCCGAGCGCAGCAAGATGGCTTCGGCTCTCTCCGGCGGCCAGCAGCGCAGATTGGGCTTCGCGATGGCCGCGGCGGGAGACCCGGAAATTATTTTCCTGGACGAACCGACAGTCGGCATGGACGTGACATCCCGGCAGTTGTTCTGGGATACGATCCGCGCCATGGCCGCAAGAGGAAAGACTGTCGTCCTGACGACTCATTATCTGGAGGAAGCGGATCATTTGGCCGACAGAGTCGTCGTAATTAATAACGGCAGACTGGTTGCGGACGGGACGCCGAGCGAGATTAAGGCGGAAACGACGGGGAGAATCATTTCATTTACGGCAGGCGCAGGGGTTACGCACGAGCTGCTCCGTGCGATGCCGGGAGTCAGCGATATCAAGTGGAACGGGCGGCGCGTCGAATTGCACGGACCGGACACGGACCGGCTGCTCACCGTGCTGATCGACAAGCGTGTCGATATGAAAGATATCGAAGTGCGAAGCGGCGGACTGGAAGACGCCTTCCAGACTTTGATCCAAAATACGAATGAGAGCTGAGGAGAGATAACGAGTATGAATGCGACGATTCTGAAAGCGACTATGGCCCAGTGCCGCGCGGAGCTGCTGCGCACCTTCCGCAACAAACGGTTTATTTTCTTTTCGATAGTCATGCCCGTGGCCTTTTATTTTCTGTTTACGAGTACGATGGGAAGCGATACGAAGATCGGCAGTGTGGACTGGACATCCTATTATCTCATGTCCATGACGGTGTACGGCGTTATCGGCGCCAGCTTGACCTCCTTTGCCCAGCGGATTTCGAGGGAGCGCACCCAGGGCTGGGTTCGCCTGCTCAGCATCACCCCGCTGCCTTCCTGGTCTTACATGGTGTCGAAGGTAGCGGCCCAGGGTGTCATCAATCTGTTTATCATTCTGATGATGTTTATCATCGGGGGAATCGGCAAGCAAGTTGATCTGCCGGCTGCCGTATGGATCGAAAGCTTTCTCTGGATCTGGATCGGCGGTTTCTCGTTCATGGCGCTCGGTACGCTGCTCGGTTCCATGCGCAACCCCGATGTGGTTCAGGTGCTGACGATGATTCTGTATATGGGGCTCTCCGTTCTCGGCGGTTTATGGTTCCCGACCGCGACCATGTCCGGCACCCTTCAGACGATCGCCAAGTTCACCCCGACCTACCGGTTGGGACAGGGCGCCTGGAATTTGATCGGAGGGGGTTCGATCGATTGGACGGGCGTGCTTATTCTGGCTGCGTACGTTCTCGTATTTGTGTTATTATCTTCCTATATCATCAAGAGACAGGAAGCGGTTTAAATGTTTCGTCGGCAACCGGCACGGCCCCGCGAGGGGCCCCCTTTTATTTTTACGATTATCTGGCTGGTGTATCTGATCTTTCCGGTCGTTTCGGTTTTGCAGCTTCCTTTCCCGGAGAAATGGCTGGGTTCGGGGCTGCTCATCGCGTTTGTGGGAGCTTATTTGACTTCTTTTAACCGGGCGGCGGGAAGATACTGGTTTATTCTTTTTCAGACCCTTGTTATCGGTTTTCTGGCGATCCGGTACAACGAGAATTTTATTTACCTGGCGTTTTACCCGTCCCCGGTTATCGGGATGCTGCGGAGCGTCAGGCAGATGGCGGCCGCGATAGCGGGTTTGTTTCTGATGTTCGTGGCGGTAGGCTGGAGCTATAAGCTGATGAGCGACATCGACATGTTTTTGCAGCTCCTTCCGGCTCTTGTCATTATTCTGATCATGCCGGTGGCGATGCGCATCGGACGCAGGTCGAAGGAACTCCGGGGCAAACTTCAATTGGCTAACGAAGAAATCGCCCGTCTGTCCAAGATCGAGGAACGTCAGCGGATATCCCGCGATTTGCACGACACGCTCGGACATACGTTGTCGCTTATCACGCTTAAGGGCGAACTGGCCGAGAAAATGATCCCTAAAAATCCGGAGAAAGCGGTCCGGGAAGTAAAGGATATCCAAACGACCTCGCGGGCGGCGCTGAAACAGGTGCGCGAGCTTGTATCGGATATGAACATGGTGACGATCCGGGAAGAGTTCGACCGGGCCAAGCAAATTCTTGCGGCGGGCGGCATTGTGCTGGAACTGAAGGCCGGAGAAAGCGTCGAGGGCGAAGCTCCCCCGCTGATCGGCAACATTCTCGGCATGTGCCTGCGGGAAGCGGTGACGAACGTCGTCAAGCACAGCAAAGCGAAGGTGTGTGCCGTGGAGTGGGCCTCCGATGAAGAGGGGTATAGGCTGATTGTGTCGGATAACGGCGTCGGCTTCGACAGGGACGAAAGGCAGCCGGATTTGGGTACGAACGGGCTCAGAGGCATGAAAGAACGGCTTAAGCTGGTGGACGGGACCTGCTCGTTCGAATCGGCGGGCGGCCGGGGCACCCGGGTCGTTTTTACGATCCCTAAAGTTACAAAAAACGGAGAAAAGGAGGCGGGCGGCGAATGAAGGTCATTGTCGCGGAAGATCAGGGCATGCTGCGGGGAGCGCTGAGCGCCCTGCTTGATTTGGAGGACGATATCGAAGTGGTCGGCCAGGCGGCGGACGGTGCGGAAGCGCTGGAGATGATCCGTACGCTCCGGCCGGATCTTTGCATCATGGATATTGAAATGCCGAAAATGTCGGGCCTCGATGTAGCTGAGGCGCTCCAAAAAAGCAAGGACCCGTGCGGAGTCGTCATGTTGACGACCTTTTCCCGATCCGGCTATTTTCAGCGGGCCATGCGTGCGGGAGCGCGCGGCTTCCTGCTCAAAGATTCGCCGGTCGGCGAGCTTGCGGCCGCGCTCCGCGATGTGCAGGCGGGCAGGCGCGCGGTCAGCCCGGAGCTGGCGCTCACGTTCTGGGAGGCGGAAAATCCGCTGACGGACCGGGAACGCGAGGTGCTCAAACTGGCCAGAGAGGGACTGTCTTCGGGGGAGATTGCGTCGCGGCTGTTTCTTTCGGGCGGCACGGTCCGCAATTACTTGTCGGAGGCGATCCAGAAACTGGAGGCCAAGAACCGGATCGACGCCATTGCCGCGGCGGAGAAGAACGGCTGGCTCGATTAAGCTGGAGATTCGGCGCCGGACCGGGAGTACGGACTCAGAATGCGGACACGAAGGCGTGGTCCGGCAACGGCTGCGGCAGAGGCACAGGAAGAGAAAGTGGAACAGATACGGAAACTCCGAACTTCGGGTGAAAAGTGCAAAACCTCCAGTGCCATTGAGACGGCGGGCTGGAGGTTTTTTCGATGCTCCCGGGATCACTCGCAAACCGGTGTGCGTGTAAACAGACGTACGCGTAGACGTGCATAGACGTGCATAGAGTTGCGGGAAAGATCCTTAACGGATCGAAACCTTGTATTCGCGGAGCCACGTGTCCACCTGGATCAGATACGCGAACATTTGCGGGCCGGACATGAGCTGGCCGAACCAGGGAAACTCGGTCGATTCGGCTCCCGGTGCCGCCATGGCGCGCAGCGTTTTGGCATCCACAAAAGGAAGAAGCGGTGACGACGGATCGCTTAAAATTTCAAGCGCCTGCTGTTTGACCGCGAACGCATAATTCGGGTTGTGCGTCTTGGGATAGGGACTTTTTTTGCGGGTCAGCACATCCTCCGGCAGTACGCCTGCGAGCGCCTTCCGCAGGATACCTTTCTCACGGTCACCCGCCGTTTTGATGTCCCAAGGGATGTTCCACACGTATTCCACGAGCCGGTGGTCGCAGAAGGGAACCCGGACTTCGAGCCCTACGGCCATGCTCATCCGGTCTTTGCGGTCAAGCAGGGTCGGCATGAAGCGGGTAATGTTCAGGTAGGACATTTCCCGCATCCGGTTCTGCTCCCGCGTTTCCCCCGCCTGACGGGGCACCTCGGCCAGCGCCTGCTCGTAGCGGCTGCGGACATAGGCCTCGGGCTTAATCCAGTCGGCAAAATCGCGGGCCAGTATGCCGACACGCTGAGGCAGCGAAAGCGACCACGGAAACGTGTTCGCATTGAGGGCGTCTTCCCGGTGGAACCAGGGGTAGCCGCCGAAGATCTCGTCGGCCGCTTCGCCGGAAAGCGCCACGGTGGCGCCTTTCTTGATTTCGCGGCAGAACAGGTACAGCGAGCCGTCGATGTCGGCCATTCCGGGCGTGTCGCGGGCGAGTACGACGGTGCGGAGCGATTCGACGAGTTCGGGCGTGTCGAACTCGATGTAATGGTGCTCCGTGCCGAGATACCCCGTCATCCGCTTGATCCACGGGGCGTCGGAGTTGGGCTGGAACGCGTTTTCCTTGAAGTTCTTGTCATTGTCGGCATAATCGACGGAGTACGTATCCAGCACGCCGCTGCCGCTGTCCCGGTAATGGTTGGCGGCGAGTGTCGTCAGCGCGCTGGAATCCAGCCCGCCCGAAAGCAGGGTGCAGACCGGGACGTCCGAAACGAGCTGGCGGCGGGCGGTGTCGGCCAGGAGCTCGCGGATATGGAGTGCCGTTTCCTCCACATTTTCTGTGTGGGGCCGGTTTTCCAGCTTCCAGTAAGGACGGATCGTCAGCCCGCTGCGGTCGTAAACCATAAAATGGCCCGGCTTCAGTTCGGCCAGGTTGCGGTAAATGCCGTGCCCGGGCGTGCGCGCGGGCCCGACGGCGAAAATCTCGGCAAGCCCTTCGGCGCCTACCTCGGTTTTAATATCCGGATGGGCCAGAATGGCCTTCGGCTCCGAGCCGAACAGGAAGGTGCCGTCCGTGTGGCTGTAGAAGAGAGGCTTGACGCCGAGGCGGTCCCGGGCCAGAAACAGGGACTGCTCCTGTTCGTTCCAGGCCGCGAACGCGAAAATGCCGTTCAGCCGCTCCAGGCAGCTTCGGCCCCATTCGACGAATGCGGCCAGCAGAACTTCGGTATCGCAGGAGGTTGTGAACCGGTGTCCCCGGTGTTCCAGCTCACTGCGCAGTTCGGGAGCGTTATACAATTCCCCGTTGTATACGATGGAGTACGTCCGGTCTCCGTCCTTGCGGATCATGGGCTGAGCGCCGTTAAGCGGGTCCATGACACTCAGCCGCCTGTGCCCCAGGGCGCAGTGGCCGGATATCCACGTGCCGGAAGCGTCAGGACCGCGGTGGACCAAGGTTTCCGTCATATTTTCGAGAATGGATGAAGATGTGGTCAGATCTTTGCGCCAGTCTATCCATCCTGTAATTCCGCACATGATATTCACCCTTTCGAAATACGTTCTAAGCGAGCCTTTCGAGAAGACTGCCGAATGCGATGATTAAAAGGTATGCGGCGCCGGGAGCGAAAATGTCTGTCCACCCCGGAAGGTCCGGAAGAACTGGAAGGGCAAAATCGGTTTTGTTTCCAGAAAAATTTTGTTACAATAGAATCCGGTAGAAGAAAACTCCCCCTGCAAGCGCTATCGGGGAAATCATGCTAAAGGTGGACTGTTATTGATGAAACGTAAATACGCCAGGGCGCAAATCGATTATTTGGCGGCCAAAGAACAATTTCTCGCAGCCAGCCAGCAGGCTGACAAGAAACTGAACGACATGAGACAAGACGGTGCGGAAATCGGTCAGAAAGAAATGGAAGACGCGATTGAACGCAGCGGTTTCCATAAAGCTTTCAATGAGCTTCGCCAGGCTGAGAACCGTCTGATCGAGTGGAGCCATTTCACGATCAAGAACGAAGGCGAGTTCAAAGAAAACAAAGCGGCTTTCGAGAAGCTTTACAGCGAAGTGAAAATGAAGCCGGAAGCGCGCGCGGTTCTGGTTGATATGGCCATGAGACTGGAAGCGGAAGCTTAAGATTTCCTGAACGGACAAGCACTTATACGTATAGAGAACCGAGGGAGCGCCGGCTGGTGCTCTTTTTCTTTTTTTCGCGGGACTCGGCATGCTTCCCCCCAAAGCCCGGACATACTAAGACGGCTTCACGAAACTTATTTCTCGGGGAGGCTTGCGGAGATGGACAGTCATTTCATCAGCAAACTGCATGACACTCAGCGTAAAGACGAACGCAACCGGAGGACGCAAGGCAAAAACCGCCCGGAAAAACGGCTCCCGAACAAACAGCACTGAGCCGTGCCGCTTTAAGTATTCCGGTGCACAGTCCGCATGCGGCCGAAGCCGGAGAACGAAAAATCGACAACCGGGCGGGGGTGATGAACATGGCGAAGGTTTCGAAAGCGACCAAAGGCAAAAAGTACGAAGTCAACGCGGAATTTGCCGAGGAGATGGAGGCCAAAAACGTCAAGCATGCGGCCCAGAACAATCCCAGCCACGGGACGGAGAAGTAAGCGTAGGGAAGACGGAAGCCCGCTGCGGCTGCAGCGGGCTTTTTGATGCGGACGCATAAGGAGGCCGGGAGGCCAATAAACTGAAGGGAAGAAATAAACGCTTATTAGTTATGAAAAGCTATAAAAAGTTATGAAAAATTAGGATAAGGTATGAAATTATCAATAATAACGTCATTATTTATTATTTTCTATGAGTAATTTCACATTTAATTGTTGACATCATGTAAACGTATACATATACTTGATTTAATTAGTTTGTTAGTCATTTTAACTAAGTAAGGTGGTGATCGGGCTTTTGATCGGCAAGGGGAAAACGGGAAATACGAAATTTGTGAAGCAAATGAACCGGGAAGGCATTTTGTACCAGCTGCGCCAGCATCCCCGTTTGTCGAGAGCCGAATTGTCGGTCCGGACGAAGCTGAGCAGACCCTGCGTCTCCTCACTCGTGGACGAAATGATCCATGAAGGGCTTATTCATGAAGTGGGAACCGGGGAGTCGAAGGGCGGGCGTAAGCCGATTCTCCTTGAATATAACGTGCAGGCGTACACGGTCGTCGGGGCCGTTTTTGAAGGCAGTGAGCTGGAAATGGCCATTGCCGATATGAAAGGCGAGCTGCTGCATCATGTGCATACCCGCCTGGAGCAGCCGGTTGACGGCGATTCCGCTCTGGAAGCGCTCAAGACTAACCTGGATACGCTGCTTGAGAAAAGCGGGTTCGGCCGCGACCGCGTTATCGGGATCGGCGTCGGCCTGCCGGGTATTACACAGAAGCGCAGCGGCACCGTCAGCTACGCGCCGAGCACGGGTTGGATGAACCTGCCGGTCGGGAAGGAAATCGAAGAACGGCTCGGCATTCCCGTTATTCTCGACAATGACGTCAATATGATGACGATGGGCGAATTTTACGGCGGCGCCGGATCGGGAGTTTCCAGCCTTGTCTATATGTATGTGGGAACCGGGATCGGGGCCGGCATTATCATCGACAAGCAGTTTTACAGAGGCAGCAAGGAAGCTGCCGGCGAAATCGGCTATATGCTTATCGGCGGCGACCGGCTCCGCAGACAAGGGGAGTTCGGCGTTTTCGAGAAAAACTACTCCGTTACCGGCATCTGCGACAAAGCGAAGGCGGCCGGCCTGGCCGTCGACCCGGGGCGCAGCATTCTGCGGCAGCTGGGCGAACAGGCGGATCAGGGAAGCCGCCAGGCCCGGACGCTGCTCGAGGATGTTTACACGCATTGGGCGTCCGGGATTGCCAACACCGTCAGCGTGCTGGACCCGGAGCTGCTCATCCTGAGCGGCGAAATGGTCCATCTGAGCGAAAGCGGCCTGGCCCGAATCCGCGAGCTGCTTGCGCAGTGGGTGCCGGTGCTGCCGGATATTGAGCTGGCGGGCCTGCGGGAACGGGCAGGTTTGCTAGGGGCCGTTCACAGTGTGCTGGAAGCGTTTCCGTCCGCCCAGCCGGCAAGATCCGCCGGATCTGCCGGCGCGGATTAAACGATACAATCTAGAACTAGGGGGAGTACAAGTGAAAATGAAGATGACCAAATGGACCAGTTTGACTCTTATCGCGGCAATGGCCGTCGGCCTTTCGGCCTGCGGCGGCGGTGACGACGGCGCGAAGAAGGGTGCCGAAGGCGCTGGCGGCGGAGCCGCTTCCGGTTCCCAGAAGCTTGTGATCTATACCGCCCGCGACAAGAACGTGGTAGACGAGATTTTGCCGAGATTCAAAGAGAAGAATCCGGGCATCGACGTGGAAGTCATGACGATGGGCGCCCAGCAGGTTCTGGAGCGTATCCGCGGCGAGAAATCGAATCCCCAGGCGGACTTCTGGTGGGGAGGCACACAGTCCTCTTTCATAACCGGAGCCGAGGAAGGCCTGCTCGAGACGTATAAGCCGACCTTCGCGGATAACGTCGCGGCCGAGAACAAAGACGCCCAGGACCGCTGGTACGGCGAAATGCTACTGCCCGAAGTGATCATGTACAACTCCCAGGCGCTGAAGAAAGAAGACGCTCCGAAGGACTGGGATGAGCTGCTTGACGCGAAATATAAAGATAAGCTTCTGATCCGCGGCGTTATGGCGTCCGGTACGATGCGCACGATCTACTCCTCGATGATTTACCGCCAGGACTCTGCGAACCCGCAGAAAGGGTATGACTGGCTCAAGAAGCTGGATGCGAACACGAAGGAATACACACAGGATCCGACCAACCTGTATCTGAAAATGGCTCGTCAGGAAGGCACGCTTTCCCTCTGGAACCTCCAGGATATCCTGATTCAGAAGGAAATGAAGAAACAGCCGTTCGATTTCATTTATCCGTCCAGCGGCGCGCCGATCCTCGTAGACGGCGTAGGCATTGTCAAAGGCGCCAAAAACATGGACGCCGCCAAGAAATTTTACGAGTTCCTATTCGATAAAGAAGAACTGAAGAAAAAAGCGGAAAAATTGTTCCAGATCCCGACCCGGACGGACATCAATAAGGATGAATTCCCGGCTTGGCTCAAAGGAATCGAAACGAAACCGCTGCAGCTCGACTGGAAAGTACTGGCCTCCAAAGAAAAAGAGTGGATGCAGTACTGGGATGAAAACATCAAGGGCAAAGGCAAGAAATAAAGCCCGAAGCCTGACAGATCCGGGTGGGGGAAGCCCCATCCGGGCCCGTTTAGGCCGGGCATATCATACGATTTGAGCCTTTGTGCCGGCGGGAGAGACGTACGGATAGGCAGGGAAGTTTTACTTTTTAGGAGGGATTCCACTTGATAGAAGTCAAGCTCGATAAAGTCAGCAAGCAGTTTAACGGCGCCCGCGGCGTTGAAAACGTAGATATCCACATCCAGCCGGGCGAATTCTTCACGTTTCTCGGACCGAGCGGCTGCGGCAAAACGACGACGCTCCGCATGATTGCCGGTTTCTACTACCCGACGGAGGGGCGCATTATGTTCGGCGAGAACAACGTAACCTACACGCCTCCGAACAAACGCAACACCGGGATGGTGTTTCAGAATTACGCCTTGTTTCCGCACATGACCGTGTTCGAGAATATTGCTTTCGGTCTCCAAGTCCGCAAACAGTCCAAGGCGGAAATTAAGGAGAAGGTGACGCGCGCCCAGAAGCTCGTCCACCTGGACGGATACGGCGACCGCAGAATCGACCAGCTGTCCGGCGGGCAGCAGCAGCGTGTGGCACTGGCCCGCGCCTTGGTGATCGAACCGAATATTCTCCTGCTTGACGAGCCGCTGTCGAACCTCGACGCGAAGCTGAGGGAAGAGACGCGGCTGGAAATTAAGCGCTTACAGCTGGAGCTCGGCATTACGACGATTTATGTCACGCACGACCAGGCTGAGGCTATGTCCATGTCCGATCGGATCATGGTCATGAAAGACGGCATCGTACAGCAGATCGGCACCCCGCACGACATTTACAACCGTCCCGTCAACCGGTTCGTCGCTTCCTTCATCGGGGAGGCGAATCTGTGGGAAGGGACCGTGGAGCGCCTGGAAGGCGACACGGTGTACGTCCGCACTTCGTCCGACGTGCTGATTGCCGGATTTGCCGCCAACGCTTCGCCCGAGTGCCGGTTGGCACAGGGCAGCAAGGTGACGGTTTCGGTCCGTCCGGAATCGATCCGCGAAGCCGCGGCGTCGGAGAGAGGCCAGGAGAATATTCTGGCCGGCAAAGTGCTGATGTCGGAATTTACGGGCGTGAGCGTCAATTACGTCGCACAGGTCGGCACACTTCCGATTAAAGCGATGTTCATCGGCCCCGGCCAGCGCATGCGTCACCGCGATGAGGATATCGCTTTTGCCGTCCCGAAGGAAAGCGTCTATTTCGTAGAATAAGGAGGGTGCGCCCGTGCAGACGAACAAACCGCAAGCCAAACAGCGGCCGGCCATCCGTCCGAACAGCCGATGGACCACGATCACGACGTCGCCTTACTTCGTCTATGTGCTCATCGCGCCGTTGTTTCTGATTTTGCTTGCCTATGTCATTTATCCGTTTTTTCAGACGTTTTTACAGAGTGTGAAGCTGGAAGGGGCTTTTTCGTTCAAAAATTACGCCCGCTTCTTCAGTCTTGATCATACATCGAATCTGGAAGCGCTGTGGAACAGCGTCTACATTTCCGTACTCAGCGTTATCACATGCGGCATCGTCGGTGTCGCGATGGCGTTCCTGCTGGAGCGCTACGAGTTTCCGGGACGCAAAATTTTGTCCGTCCTCGCGATCGTACCGATGGCGCTTCCGCCGCTGATCGGGGTGCTGTCCTTCTCGTTCCTGTACGGGGATAGCGGGATTATCCCGCGGGCGCTGCAGAAGCTGTTTGCCCTGGATCACGCGCCGCTTGCGCTTAAGGGCATCTGGGGAGTCATCGTCGTCCATACGTTCACGATGTACACCTACTTCTATATGACGGCGTCCACCGCCATCAGAGGTCTGGACCCGTCGCTGGAAGAAGCGGCGGCCAATCTGGGCGCCGGACGGCTGCTCATCTGGCGCAGAGTCATTCTTCCGATGCTTACGCCGGCCATCATCGCGGCTTCGCTGCTCGTCTTCATGATCTCGATGGCGTCCTATACGGCGCCGCTCGTGTTCGGGATCGACCGGACGCTCACCATGCAGATTTACTTGTCCCGCACGAACGGGGACCTGGACATGGCGGCGACCCAATCGACCCTGCTGTCGGTCGTGTCCATCCTGTTCCTGATTATGATGCGCTGGTACCAGAACGCGCGGAACTATCAGAACATGAGCAAAGGCGTCAGTGTCCACCGGACCGAGGTGAAAAGCAAGGCGGGCAAGTACACGGCGATGGTGCTGTCCTTTATCGCCACCCTTGTGCTGATGCTGCCGATTCTCGTCATTATCCTGCTGTCCTTCTCGGAAGACAGTACATGGACGGTTCAGGTCCTTCCGCCGGAGTACACGCTCCAGCACTTTAAAGACCTGTTTACCGATCCGAAAACGTGGCGCCCGATCGCCAACAGCTTCAAGATGAGCTTCGTGGCGACCATCGGCAACCTGCTCTTCGGCGTTGCGGCGGCTTATGCCATCGTGCGGATGAAATTCAAGGGCAAAACGCTGCTCGACATCCTGATCATGCTGCCATGGGCCCTGCCGGGTACGGTCGTAGCCGTCAACCTGATCACCGCCTTCAGCGAACCGAACGTATTCTCGTTCAACCAGGTTCTGATCGGCAGCTTCTGGATTTTACCGCTCGCTTATTTCGTCCGCCATCTGCCGCTGATCTTCCGGTCGACATCCTCGACCCTGATGCAGATGGACAGCTCGGTAGAAGAAGCGGCGCGTAACCTTGGAGCTTCCTGGTGGTACAGCTTCCGGCGTATTGTCTTCCCGATGGCCCTGAGCGGTATTCTCGCGGGAACGCTGCTGGCCATGGTGGAAGGCCTCGGCGAGTTCGTAGCGTCGATCCTCCTGTACACGAATAACACGACACCTATGTCGGTTGAAATTTTCCAGCGCATGTACGCGTTCGAATTCGGTACGGCATGCGCCTACGGAGTCTTGCAGATTGTCATGATCATTCTCGTTCTTTTCGTTTCCAGGAAGCTGACCGGCGGCAACGCCGGGTCCGCTATCTGACCCGAGCTACGGTTCATTATCGTAAGGTCGCGGCCGTTCCCCCGCGGAACGCCGCGTCCGCCGCGATTTTGATAAAGGCAGGGAGTCATGCAGGATTCCTGCCGCCACTTTTACGCCTGAGGAGGAGAAGCGATTGAGTCAAGCAAGTGCAAACAGATGGATGAAAAAGTGGGTGGCAGCCGCCGTCTCGCTGACGGTTGTCGGAACCGTCGCCTTACCGGCGGTGCCGCAGACAGCCTCGGCCGACAGAGGGGTTGTCGATCTCTGGAAATCGATCAAGCCGCTCACCACAATCGCCAGTGCCATGAACACGGGGGCTCACCCCGACGATGAGCACAGTGCTACACTCGCGTATGTATCTCTCGGTCAAGGGGTCGACACCTCCAGTGTCATCGCCAACCGCGGAGAAGGCGGACAGAACGAAATCGGCAGCGAGCTCGGAAATGCCCTCGGCATTATCCGGACCCGGGAACTGCAGGAAGCTTCCAAAATCACGAACATTACGCTGGCGAACCTTAGCGTGAAGCTCGACGATCCGATCTACGATTTCGGCTTTTCCAAAAGCCCGGACGAAACGCTGGAGAAGTGGGGCGAATCCGTCGCCTACGAACGGCTGATCCGCCAAATCCGTCAGAAACGGCCGGACATCCTGATTCCCGCTTTCCTGAACGAAGCGTCCACTCACGGTCATCACCGGGCGATCAACGTGCTGACGGTACGGGCGTTCAAAGACGCCGGCAATCCGGCTATTTTCCCGGAG
Source organism: Paenibacillus sp. JT31N7 (assembly GCF_059692095.1). Lineage (NCBI taxonomy): Bacteria > Bacillati > Bacillota > Bacilli > Caryophanales > Paenibacillaceae > Paenibacillus > Paenibacillus sp. JT31N7. The sequence goes on along the minus strand of NZ_JCAUAT010000001.1, from coordinate 1,953,720 downwards.
CAGCTTAAAGAAGGCCTCGCCGTGTGGCAGCCCAAGAAGCTGTACCTGCCGGCCACGGACAAAGAGTACGACGTCGCCCTTCCGGTCGGAGACTATAACGAGATTTACGGAGCCTCCTACTCGCAGCTGGGGGAAGAATCACGTTTTATGCACAAAAGCCAAGGCATGGGCCGCCATGTAGATGAAGGTCCCGGAAACTCCTATTACAAGCTGGCAGGGACCGCCGGGGACAACAAGACATCCGTTTCAAAAAGCAGCTCGCTCTTCGACGGCATTTCCTTTACGTTTGAAGATCTTGCCAAAGAGCTGGACACCAAAGGCAAGGACAACAAGATCGTCAAAGATCTGAAAACCCTGCAGCAGGATGCCAATGAAGTCGTAGCCGCTTATCCGAAATTCGCGACCGTAGCACGCGAGGTTCATGAGATGAAAGCGGACGTCAAGTCAGCGATTGAAAATGTGGAAAAATCCACTTTAGATGCTTCCGTTAAAACTGATCTCCTTCATAGGTTGCAGGTGAAAACCGATCAGCTTAACAAAGCGAGCATGGAAGCGGCCTCTCTGACCGTTAAAGTGAAGCCCGTATCGGGCGAGCTTGTAGCCGGACAGACGGCGAAGGTGGCAGTCACCGCACACAGCGGCGGCAGCGTGGATATCTCGGACATCGCGATGAAGCTGAATGTTCCCGAAGGCTGGACGGCCAAGCCGGCGGGCGACGCCGAGTTCAAGAAACTGGGTTACAACCAGACGGTCAAAACCGAGTTCGAAGTGACCGTTCCGGCGAAAGCCGCCGACTTCAACCCGTACGCCCTGCCGCTCATCAGCGCTGATGTTACATACACAGCCTACGGCACGCAGGCAGCGGTCCATGCGGTACCGGACAACGCGGTTGCCGTTCTTCCGGCAACGTCCTTGACCCTCAGCCCGGAAGCGGCCGTGTTCAACACGCTTAAGCCGGACGAAGCCGTACCGGTGAAAGTAACCGCCCGCAATTACGCGCCGGGAGCTTCCAAAACGACCGTTACGCTGAAAGCTCCGGAAGGCTGGACAATCGAGCCCGCTTCCCGGGACGTAAGCTTTGCGGCGAAGAACGAAACGAAAGCCGTCGAGTTTACCGTAAAAGCGCCGAAGGGTGTGAAACCGGGCAAGGTGGACATTTCCGCCGTGGCCAAAGAAGGCCAGACCGATACAAGCCGTACGGTGCAGGTCATTTCGTACCCGCATATCGGCACGACTTATTACGTGAAACCGGCCACATTAACGATTCAAGCTTTCGATCTTAACATGCCGCAAAATCTTAAAGTCGGGTATGTTTCCAGCGGATTCGACAATATCGACGCGGTTCTGCGCCAGGTAGGCGTTAACGTGACGAACCTGGACGCGAAGGCGATTCAGTTCGGGGACCTGTCCCAATACGATACGATCGTGCTCGGCATTCGCGCCTACGCATTCCGTCCGGAACTGATTCCGAGCAACCAGCGTCTGCTTGATTACGCGAAGAACGGCGGCAACCTGGTCGTTCAGTATCACAAGCCGGAAGACAAATGGACGCCGGACCTCGCGCCGTATCCGATCAAAATCGGCCAGCCTCTCATTCAATGGCGGGTAACCGACGAGAATTCGAAAGTAACCATGTTGGCGCCGGATCATAAGATCTTCAATACGCCGAACAAAATTACGGACGCCGACTGGCAGAACTGGATTCAGGACCGTTCGGCCTACAATCCGGCTGAGTGGGGCAAGGAGTACACTGAGCTGATTTCCAACGGCGATCCGGGCGAAAAAGAATTTACGGGCACGTTCCTGTCCGCCGATTACGGCAAAGGCACGTATACGTACAGCTCGCTTGTCTGGTACCGTGAAATGCCGAGCCTTGTTCCGGGCTCCATCCGGATGTTCGTGAACATGATCAGCTTGAAGCAGTAAGCTTAGCAAGAAGAACTGGTACTTTCCTTTAATTTTCAAACTGCCTTGTAGGATTCACTCCTTATTTAAATGAAGCAAAACCGCAGCGGGGGATCTTCCGATCCTCCGTTCTATTCGCGGGCAGCTTGATCCGGCAAGCCGGAACGTGTGAAGTGATAGAGACAGATAAGCGACAAACCTAAAGAAACCGGAGGGGACAACATGCAGGCCCTAGATATTCACGGAAGGCATGCCGAGGCCGCTTTCGGGAATGCCGCTTTTGCGGTCGTTCCGCTGGGCAGTTTCGAATACCACGGTCCGCATTCTCCGCTGGGGACGGATTTTTTTCTGGCCCAAGGCTTCGCCTCTCTTATTGACCCGGGGTTAAAACCCCTCGTATACCCGGCTGTTCCTTACACGGCATGTCCGGGAAAAACAGGCGATTATCCCGGCACTATCTCCATTGATCCGGCCGTGTTTCACCGGTATTTGAGCGATGTGCTGGAAGGCATCTGCCGTTCGGGCTTCAGAAGAATCGTGCTGCTCAACGCCCATGACGGCAACATCGGAGCCTCCAGGACGGTTGCCGAGGAAGTGACTTCCCACTGGAAGGATGCAAGCTTTCTCCTGATCAACTGGTGGCAGCTGGCTGCTGCGGACGCTCCGGAAAAGCTCGGATTTTTTCAAGGGACGACAGGAAGAGGGCACGGCGGGCCTTACGAAATGTCCGCCGTCAAAGTGTTCCGTCCCGACCTGGTTCATGTCTCGGAAGAAGATGCGGAGCTGACTCCGCCTCCCCCGCTTTCTCCGATGCCTTATGTTTTAGTGGAAGGCACGCCAGAAGGTTGGGAGGGCTACACGGGTCATATCCGTCAGACTTCTCTTAAGACCGGGGATTGGATTGTAGGCGAGGTCACGGCCAACATGAACACCCTCATTGCGAACTGGCTCGGCCGGCCCGCTCCCTGAACCGCACACCGTTTGTCTGCCATAAACATATAGAAAGTACCATTAGGAGGAATGGACCACATGAGAAACCGCGAACAGATTTTACAGGAAGAAGGCGCCGCCTTTCCCGGGCTGACTTATACGGAAGCCGTGCTTAAACCCGCTTTCAACGAAGCGAAAGCAAGTCTTCTCGGCCCGATGATGGCAATTAATAAAGCACACCTGATTATGCTCAAGGACCAGGGGCTCGTTACGGAAGAGGAAGCGGCTCAAATAGCGGAAGCGATCCGCGGACTGGATTTGGAAGGACTGCGCCGGGCGGAGTATACGGGGCAGTTCGAGGACCTGTTCTTCCAGGTGGAAAGCGACCTGCTGGAAGCGGCGGGAGACATCGCCGGCAATCTCCATCTGGCCCGCAGCCGCAACGATATGGGCATCTCTATTTACCGGATCGTGCTCCGGGAGAAGCTCCAGACGACGATCCGGGGAGCGCTTGCCCTGAAAAGCCAGCTGCTCGTCTTCGCCGAGGAACACGCCGAAACGATCATGATCGGCTACACGCATACCCAGCAGGCGCAGCCGACAACGCTCGCTCACTACATCATGGCGGTGGCCGATTCGCTCGACCGCGATGTGCGCCGCCTTCAGGCCGCCTACGCCAACTGCAACCGCAGCAGCATGGGCTCCGCCGCCTTGACCACCTCCGGGTTCAACATTTCCCGGGAGAGAATGCAGGAACTGCTCGGCTTCGACGAGCTGATTTACAACTCCTACGACGCCATCGGCGGTGCCGATTATGTCGGAGAGATTGCGACGGCCGTGCAGCTGGCCGCCATTAACCTCGGCCGCTCTTCCCAGGATTTCCTGTTGTGGTGCACACAGGAATTCGGCGTCCTGCGCGTTGCTGACCCGTACGTCCAGATTTCGTCCATCATGCCGCAGAAACGGAATCCGGTTTCGTTCGAACACATGCGCTCGCTTCTTTCGAGCTGCGTGGGGAACACCCAGACCGTCCTGACGATGATGCACAACACGCCGTTCGGCGACATCGTCGACACCGAAGACGACATGCAGCCGTACGCATGGAAAGCCTTGGCCGTCCTCGACCAGATGTACCGCCTCCTGTCCTGCGTCATCGGTACGATTCATGTGGACAAGGATGTGATGCGCAAGCGGACGGAAGGCAGCTTCGCCACGGTGACCGAGCTGGCCGATACGTTGGTGCGGACCGACAATCTGTCTTTCCGCAAAGCCCACCACATCGTCAGCGGTGTCGTGAAACGGGCGGTAGCCGAAGGGCTGGCAGCCAACGAAATCTCGCTGGCTATGGTTAACGAGGTTGCCCGCCAGGTGATCGGCCGCGACTTGTCGATTACGGAGGAAGCGTTCCGCAGCTCGCTGGACCCCGTCCATTTCGTCCACATCCGTACCCTGCCCGGAGGTCCTGCTCCGGACGAAATCCGCCGTACGATCGCAGACCGCCGCAGCCGCCAGCACACCCAGGAAGCCTGGCTCCGGGAATCGCAGAGCCAAACGGAAGAGGCGCTTTCGCATCTGGATGCGGCGCTTGAAGGATGGAGCTCCGGCCAATGAAGGGGCGCAAAATTCCGCTGCTTGCCGTAGACGGCGGTGGAACCAAGTGCCTGGCTGTTTTTACCGATAAGCAGGGAAAAATAGAGGGAACCGGCCGGGGAGGTTCCTGCAATTATCAGACGACAGGCACGGAAGCCGCCGTAGATGAACTGGTGCGGGCCATGAAGATCGCCAAGGAGGAGTTCCGCGAGCCTTCCCCTGCGGATGAAACGCTGAGCGTCGAATGCGCCGTCTTCGGGCTGGCCGGCCTGGATACCGGCTACGACCGGAAGATCATTGAAGGACTCGTCCGGGAAGCCCTCGACAGGGCGGAGATTCAGGCAGACCGGATCGTCGTGGAAAACGACGGGCTTGCCGCGCTGCTCGGAGCGACGGACGGCAAACCGGGTGTCCTTCTTATTGCGGGCACCGGTTCTATCGTCTACGGCGTCAACGGGCAGGGACGCAGCGCCCGCGCGGGCGGCTGGGGCTACCGGGTAGGGGACGAGGGGAGCGCCTACTGGATCGGCAAGCAGGCCCTCACGGCCATCCTGCAGACCTTGGACGGCAGACAGGGGCCGACGATTCTTACGCGCAGAGTGCTGCCCTATCTCGACCTCCGTTCGGAGGAGGAGCTTTACAACTGGGTCTATTCGGCCGACTACCGGGTAGACACCGTTGCGGAGCTGTCGCTTCTCGTCAGCGATTCCGCGCGGGAGGGAGACGCGGCTTCCCTGCGTATTCTCGAAAGTGCGGCGGATGAGCTTTTTTACGGAGGGCGGGCCGTTATCGAAAAGCTTGGAATGAAAGACACTTCCTTCACTTTAATCCTCCAGGGCGGGGTTCTCCAGAATAATGAGCTTGTGCGAAGCCATTTAACGAAAAAATTGCGCGAATTCGCCCCTTCATGTAATCTGGAGGAAGTAAAAAAAGAACCGATTTACGGCGTGATCGCCCAGGGACTCAGCCTGCTGCCGTAAATCCGGAGGAGGGTTGGGGACGTTATGAGGAAAACGCTGCTCTTTGTGTTTGCGCATCCGGACGACGAATCGTTTGCCTGCGGAGGCACGATGGCCAAATATGCGGAGCGTGGACATGCCGTCCATTTGGCCTGCGCCACATCCGGCTGTAAAGGCAAAACGGGGGAGTACACGTTTACCTGCAGGGAAGAAATCGCGCTGTACCGGGAAGGAGAGCTCCGCCGGGCAGCCGCCGTTCTCGGCGTTGAGCAGGTTCACTTCTACCGCTATCCGGACGGAGGCCTGGCCGAGGTCCGTGAAGATCTGCTGGCCGCCCGGGTGGCCGCGACGATTTCGGACCTGCAGCCTCATCTCGTCGTCACGTTTCCACCGGACGGGGTAACGGGACATCCCGATCATATCGCCATTTCCAAGGCGGTGCTGCGGGCGGTCGAGGGGATGGACGGTGCGGCGCCCGACCTTTATTACGCGTCCATTCCGAACTATTACGACCACTGCGGGGATTGCGGACCGTCCGAATGCTGCCCCATTACGGCACGCGTGAATATAGCGGAATTCCGCAGCCGCAAGGGAGAAGCGCTCCAGGCGCATAAAAGCCAGGTTTACTCCGTGGACCGGGCCTATCCGGGCGTCATGCACGGCGACTATTCGGTTATCGGGCGCTACGAATACTTTACGCTTGTACGGCGGGGCGGACAAGCGGCCGGATTAAACAAGTGCGCCGGTGAAATTCCGGTCGTTGAACTGGTCTGATTTGCTTTTCATAAGAGGCTCAACAAACGAGGCCAGCTTCCTTTCGACGGGAGGCTGGCCTTTTTTTACGGACCGGACTTTACCGGAGGACATTGTACGGGAAGTTTGCAATTGTATCCGGAAATCCCGTTCTTTGATTTCCTCCCGTTAATCCGGTACACTTTATGGATGATCTTTTGCAGGAGCGACTGCGGGAGAATAACAAAATCAGCCGGGACGAGTCCGGTTTTGAGGTGGATCCTTTGACTCATTCCTACGACAATGTAGTTTTATTTCCCAAAACGGCGGCTTCCTACGAGAAGCAGATGACCCAACTGCTGGAGCAGGAGCGCTATGAAGAGGCGGTCCGCCTGCTTCGCTACCTTCTGCAGTTTGCCAGAGACGACGCGGAGAAACAAGCCCAGTGGAGAGCTCTTCTGCAGTGGCTGGAAACGATGTTCCCGGAAACTCTGTACGACGATGCCATCATGCAGGAGGGCGTTGAAGAGGAGGAAATTACCGAAGAAGACCTCAAGCGCCAGTCCGTGGCCGGAAAGTCCGCGGAAGGCTGGCAGTACGTCGGGCGTCTGCTGGACATGCTCGAGGACGGTACGGATATGGAGCGGCAGATGATCGCCCTGGAGCAGCTCGCTTTTGCGGAAGACGACCGGATCGACGAGTTTGTTAAAGAATGGCTCCAGACCGCGCGAAGCCATCCGTTCGTCCAGTTCAGAGCCCTGCAGATGCTGAAGCAGCGGGGAGGAAAAGGGCCTGTCGTACTTGCCCGCGCGCAGAACAAAATGGTGCTCCGCATCGAAGATACGCCCCTGAAGCTCGAAGAATTTCCGGACCGGATACGCGAAATGGTATACCGGGTTCAGCAGATCAGCGAGTCGGAGCAGCCGGACTTCGGATTTTTCGCCGAGCAGACCTGGCTGGAGTTTCTCAAAACGGTGTACGGCACGGAATTGTACACGTCCATGAGCAACTGCCGGGAAGAAGAGGTGGACGTCTGGGCGAGCGCTCTGCATACCGTTCTTCACGAATCTTTATTCGGAAGCGCGGACAGGGAGCATCTGCGGGAGCAGTACGGGATCACCGCTTCCATGCTGCAGCCGTGGGGCGAAGCCTACGCTTGTCTGCAATCTTTTATCCAGGCTTTGTACACGGGCGGATAAAATAAAGCGATTCCGGTCATTCGCTTGAAAAAGCAAGGGTTTGTGGTATACTAGAATGGTTATAATGGCCACTAAAAGGCTTATAAGCTTATTTATGAGGTCAGGACGTGAAAAAATACTTGTCAGGGTACATTTTTGGAGGGGAAAGCATAAAATGAAAGCAAGCTGGGAAAAAATAGAGAAGAACACTGCAGTTCTTGATATCGAAGTGGAAGCGGAGCAAGTTGCCGACGCTCTCGACAGAGCTTTTAAGAAAGTCGTAGCAAAAGTAAACGTTCCGGGATTCCGCAAAGGTAAAGTACCTCGGTCCATCTTTGAAAAGCGTTTCGGCATCGAAAGTCTGTACCAGGATGCACTGGACATCATTCTGCCGGAAGCTTACATGCAGGCCGTTCAAGAAACGGGCATCGAGCCTGTTGACCGTCCTGAAGTGGACGTAGAACAATTCGGCAAAGGCCAAGTTTTGAAGTTCAAAGCGAAAGTAGCCGTGAAGCCGGAAGTGGAACTCGGCGACTACAAAGGCATTGCGATTCCTGCAGCGGACAGCGCGGTAACTCCGAAGGAAATCGACGAAGAGCTGGAACGCCTTCAACAAAGACACGCTGAGCTTGTCGTAGTTGAAGAAGGCGCGGCGGCAAACGGAGACATCACGATCATCGACTTCGAAGGTTTCGTGAACGGCGAAGCGTTTGAAGGCGGCAAAGCGGAGAGTTACTCCCTTGAGCTGGGCTCCAACAGCTTCATCCCTGGTTTCGAAGAGCAAATCGTCGGTATGACCAAGGACGAAGAGAAGGACATCGAAGTGACATTCCCGGAAGAATACCACTCCGAGCAGCTTAAAGGTCAAGCGGCTACTTTCAAAGTGAAGCTGCACGACATCAAGCGCAAAAATCTTCCTGAGCTTGACGACGAGTTCGCTAAAGACGTAAGTGAATTCGACACGCTCGAAGAGTACAAGCAGGACATCGCGAAGAACCTGGAAGAGAAGAAGAAGCAGGATGCCGAAGTTCAGCGCGAAACAGCTGTGGTCGAGAAGGCCGCTGTTAACGCGAACGTTGAAATTCCGGCTTCCATGATCGAAACCGAACTCGACCAGATGGTAAGTGAATTCGAAAGACGTCTGCGCATGCAGGGCATGACGCTGGATCTGTACTTCCAATTCTCCGGCCAGAACGTGGACGTGCTGAAATCTCAAATGAGAGAAGACGCCGAAAAACGCGTTCGCAACAACCTGGTTCTCGAAGCGATCGCAATCGCGGAGAAAATCGAAGCGACGGACGAAGACGTGAACGCCGAGCTGGATCGTCTTGCCGAGCAGTACCAGAAATCCGTTGAAGAGCTTCGCTCGATCTTCGAAGCTAACGGCAGCCTGGAAGGCATCAAGCAGGATCTGGCTGTTCGCAAAACCGTAGACTTCCTGCTCGCTAACAGCACGGAAGAGAAGGAAAAGCCGGCTAAGAAAGAATCGAAAGCTAAAAAAGCAGCGAAAGAGGAAGCTAAAGAAGAAGCGGCCGAGTAATCGCTTCACCTTCCCAAGCACTGCGCAATCCCGACAAAAGCTGTATAATAGGACACATACAAAGGCACGTAATCATAAGCGTGCCTTTGTTTTACCCGAAAACAGCCGCGGAAGCGATTTTTAGCGGGATTTATCCTAAAAATGACTTTACCTTTTAAACATGGTAGAATGAAAAGTAAGTAACCGCAAAGGAGTTGGTCCAATGAGTCTTATCCCTATGGTTGTGGAGCAAGAAGCCCGTGGTGAGCGTTCCTACGACATCTATTCTCGCCTGCTCAAAGACCGGATTATCTTTATCGGCAGCGCGATTGATGATGATGTGGCTAACCTTGTCATTGCCCAACTGCTGTTTTTACAGTCCCAGGACGCAGAGAAAGACATTCACGTATACATTAATTCTCCGGGTGGCTCGGTAACGGCCGGACTCGGAATTTACGATACGATGCAGCACATCAAACCGGACGTGTCGACGATTTGCGTAGGCATGGCAGCGAGCATGGGTTCCCTGCTTCTGACGGCCGGTGCACCCGGTAAGCGTTTTGCCTTGCCGAACAGCGAGGTTATGATCCATCAGCCGCTGGGCGGTGTCCGGGGGCAGGCGTCGGACATCAAAATTCACGCCGATTGGATCATCAAAACGAAGCAGAAGCTGAATAATATCTATGTGAAGCATACCGGCCAGCCGTATGATAAAATAGATCGCGATACAGATCGCGATAACTTTATGAGCGCGGAAGATGCGAAGGCGTACGGATTGATCGACGAAGTCATCACTCGAAGCGACCTGAAATCTTAAAGGAGTGATCCAATGTTTAAATTCAACGATGAAAAAGGTCAGTTGAAATGTTCTTTCTGCGGAAAGTCCCAAGATCAAGTCCGTAAACTCGTTGCGGGTCCAGGCGTTTATATCTGCGATGAGTGCATTGAATTGTGCACGGAAATCGTGGAAGAGGAGCTCGGACACGAAGAAGAGCTGGATCTCAAAGACATTCCGAAACCGAAAGACATTTGCGGCATTCTCGATCAATATGTAATCGGCCAGGATCAGGCGAAGAAATCCCTATCCGTTGCCGTTTACAATCACTATAAGCGGATCAACTCCCAAAGCAAGCTGGAAGACGTGGAACTGCAGAAGAGTAACATCATTCTCGTGGGTCCTACGGGAAGCGGGAAAACCCTTCTTGCCCAGACGCTTGCCAAAATTCTCAACGTTCCTTTCGCCATCGCCGATGCGACTTCCCTTACGGAAGCCGGCTACGTGGGCGAGGACGTCGAGAACATTCTCTTGAAGCTGATCCAAGCGGCCGACTACGATGTAGAGAAAGCCGAGCGCGGCATTATCTATATCGATGAGATCGATAAAGTAGCCCGTAAGTCCGAGAACCCGTCGATTACACGCGACGTGTCCGGCGAAGGCGTACAGCAGGCCCTTCTGAAAATTCTCGAAGGTACGGTCGCTTCCGTACCGCCGCAAGGCGGACGCAAGCATCCGCATCAAGAGTTTATCCAGATCGATACGACGAACATCCTGTTCATCTGCGGCGGCGCGTTTGACGGCCTGGAACAAATCATCAAACGCAGAATCGGGAAGAAAGTCATCGGCTTCAGCTCCGATGGTTTGAAAACCGATTTGAAACCGGGTGAGTACTTGTCCTTGGTACTGCCGGAAGACCTGCTTAAATTCGGACTTATTCCGGAGTTCGTAGGACGTCTGCCGGTTGTCTCCACGCTGGAACCGCTGGACGAAGCCGCTCTCGTTCGTATTCTCACCGAACCGAAGAATGCGCTCGTGAAGCAGTATCAGAAGATGCTGGATATGGATAACGTCAAGCTTGAATTCGATGCGGAATCGCTGGATGCTATCGCCAAAGAAGCCATTAAGCGCAACACCGGTGCCCGCGGTCTTCGTGCTATCATTGAAAGCATTATGCTGGATGTGATGTTCGACGTGCCGTCCCGCACGGATGTAACGAACTGCACCGTTACGAAAGATACGGTTCAGGACAAATTGACCCCTATTCTTTCCTCTCAGGAAGGCCAGGATGTCAACAAGAAGAAAGAAGAAAGCGCCTGATCTCGGTTGAGATCGGAGCTCATACTATAGAGTAACCGACAGCCTCCAAGCTGCCCGGCCTTGGCTGCCCGCTTCATCACTTGAGGCCGGCGCGGCTTCTGCCGGTGCGGCGCGGAGGATGTTTGGTTCATGGGAGAGAAGACACGTATGTTTCACAGAAAAGATACGAGACCGGTTCGTGTCGGAGATCTAACGATCGGCGGCAGCGACGAGGTTATCATTCAAAGTATGTGTACGACGAAAACGGCGGACGTCAAAGCGACTGTAGCCGAAATCCACCGTCTGGAAGAAGCCGGCTGCCAGCTCGTTCGTGTGACCGTCAACAATATGGAAGCGGCGGATGCCGTTAAAGAAATTAAGAAGCAGATTAACATTCCGCTTGTATCCGATATCCATTTCGATCACCGCCTCGCACTGGCGGCCATTGAGAACGGCATCGACAAAGTCCGGATCAACCCGGGTAACATCGGTCGCCGCTCGAAAGTCGAAGCCGTTGTGAAGGCTTGTAAAGAACGGGGAATTCCGATCCGCATCGGCGTAAACGCCGGTTCTTTGGAAAATCATCTCCTGGAGAAATACGGGTATCCGACGCCTGAAGCGATGGTGGAAAGCGCCTTGTTCCACATCGGCATTTTGGAAGAGCTCGATTTCCACGACATTATCGTGTCCCTGAAGGCGTCCGATGTGCCGATGGCTATCGCCGCGTATACCCAGGCTGCTCAGGCATTTAATTACCCGCTTCACCTCGGCATTACCGAAGCCGGAACGCTGTTCTCCGGTACGGTGAAGAGCGCTGCGGGGCTTGGTGCGCTGCTTAGCATGGGCATCGGCTCCACGATGCGGATTTCGCTCAGCGCGGACCCGGTCGAGGAAGTGAAAGTCGCCCGTGAGCTGCTGAAAACGTTCGGTCTCATTACCAATGCGGCGACGCTTATTTCGTGTCCGACCTGCGGACGTCTGGACATCGACCTCTTTTCCATCGCGAACGAAGTCGAGGCCTACATTGCCAACCTCAAGGTGCCGATTAAAGTTTCCGTACTGGGCTGCGCCGTGAACGGCCCGGGCGAAGCCCGCGAAGCCGATATCGGAATCGCGGGCGCGAGAGGCGAGGGCTTGCTTTTCCGCTACGGGGAAATGGTCCGCAAGGTACCGGAAGCCGAACTTCTGAACGAGCTGAAGAAGGAAATCGACATCATTGTCCATGAATTCAACCGTACAGGTGAAATTCCGGGACGCCGCCAGCATCAAGAACGTATCGAGCTCGCTCTAAAGCAGGCTCAAACCCAGCATTCTTAATGCTGGATGATGCCCCGGCCAAGGCTTCGGCACTGAAGCTAGTATGAACGCAGAAAAAGCAAAGTCACGATCCTCCGGGATCGTGACTTTTTTTTGTTGGGGCTTGTATTTGACATTTGCGCAAGCGGGAGCTTAATCCTTACCGCCGTACAAGCTGGAGCTTGATGCTTGCACTTGCCGGAATCCTTTCGCCCCCTTAGCCTCAAAGCCGATTTCTTTGGCAAGCTAAGAAGCTGCCTTTCATTTTACCGGTGAAGGAGCGTTGCCCGATTTGCCGTCAGGTCCGGGACCCAAATCCCCATGTGCGAGATAAGCGGCAACGGCATCCCGGATCGCCGCTGCGATCTTTTGCCGGCCTTCGGCACTCGTCATCCGTGTCCGGTCCTCCGCATTCGTAATAAATCCGACCTCTACGATGACGGACGGGCTCTGGGCCCTTTTAAGAAGGTAATACGTTTTGCCGTGAATAGGAAGATGCCGGGTTCCGGAAATGGCATTCAAGCGCTCTTGAATCTGAGTGGCGAGAAAAAGAGAACCCGCGCTGTTTTGATGCAGCACATAAGGGCCTTTTTTGGAACGGATGAAAGAAGAATTCACATGCAGCGAAATGAGCAGCTTCGGTTTAAGGTCGTTTGCCATCTGCATCCGCTGGGCGAGGTCCCGGATATGCCGGCTGCGGTTATTGAGCCATTTGTTGTCGTCGCTCAGAGCATAGTCCTTGTCCCGGTTCAAAACGACCCGGTAGCCCGCTTTCGTGAGCAATTGATAAGTCTGTTTGGCTACAGCCAAGTTGATGTCTTTTTCGAGCAGGGTGCCGTGAACGGCCCCGCCGTCAATCCCGCCGTGTCCGACATCGATCAGAACATCCGGCGGATTTATATGACTGTTGGTTCTGGAAGCGTCTTTTGGTGGAACCGTGAAATGGCCGGTGTCTGGCGTTGGTGCCGGTCTTGCCCCTATGCCGGGCAGCGATTCCGCATGAGCTTTTCCCGTAGTAAGCGATTTTTTGGCGTCGGCTGCAAGCTTGGATGCCTGCGCGGCGGTATCGCTGTTATGCTTGGTTTCGGCAAGCCGGTTTGGCGTTCCGCAAGCCATGGCCAACAAAGAAAGGGCGGTCATACAAGCGGCCAGGCAGATGCCCGTTAGTAAGCGTTTGGTAAACATCCGGTCCATCCTTTCCGGAAAAGTTATACGGGTAGCTTTCTACGCCGGCAGTCCTCTCATTCACTATTCGCGGAGAAAACATTTGAACGGCATGATTATTCCGTCACAGGAGGGGAATACTGCCATGTATGAGATCGGACCGGAAAGGACTGAAGGTAAAATGGATATGAGCTTTAGTATGATTTTAATGTTGATTCAGGTGTTTTTTGCCGTTGTCATCGGGATGTACTTCTGGAATTTGCTGCGCAACCAGCAGACCAACCGGTCTGCCATCGATAGAGAATCGAAGAAAGAGCTGGAGAAGCTAAGAAAGCTCCGATCCGTCTCGCTCACTAAGCCTTTGGCGGAAAAAACAAGACCTTCCAGCATGCAGGATATCGTCGGGCAGAAGGAAGGGCTAAAGGCGTTAAAAGCCGCTCTGTGCGGTCCCAATCCCCAGCATGTGCTGATTTACGGCCCTCCTGGTGTGGGGAAGACGGCTGCTGCCCGGGTCGTTCTGGAAGAAGCGAAGAAAAATCCGCAATCGCCGTTTCGCAATGAAGCGAAATTCACGGAAATCGACGCGACCACGGCCCGTTTCGACGAGCGGGGGATTGCCGATCCGCTGATCGGCTCCGTTCACGATCCGATTTACCAGGGCGCCGGTGCGATGGGCGTTGCCGGAATTCCGCAGCCGAAGCCGGGTGCCGTTACGAAGGCTCACGGCGGTATCCTGTTTATTGACGAAATCGGGGAACTGCATCCGATCCAGATGAATAAATTGCTCAAGGTGCTGGAAGACCGCAAAGTGTTCCTGGAAAGCGCCTATTACAATTCGGAAGACAACAACATTCCGAACTTTATCCATGATATTTTTCAAAACGGGCTGCCTGCGGACTTTCGTCTCGTCGGAGCAACGACGCGCACGCCGAATGAAATCCCTCCGGCTATCCGCTCCCGCTGTATGGAAATCTTCTTCCGTCCGCTCCTTCCGGAGGAAATCGGCGAGATTGCGGCCAATGCGCTGGCCAAAATCGGGTTCCCGGCGAATGAATCGGCCATCGATGTCGTCAAACGCTATGCCACTAACGGCCGCGAAGCGGTCAATGTGATACAGCTCGCGGCCGGACTGGCTCTGACGGACAAGCGCGAAGAAGTGACCGCGGCCGATATCGAGTGGGTCGTCAACAGCTCCCAGATCCAGCCCAGACCGGAGCGCAAAATCCCTTCGGAGCCGCAGATCGGCTTTGTTAACGGGCTTGCGGTGTACGGTCCGAATTTGGGCACGCTATTGGAGCTGGAAGTCATCGCAATTCCCGCCGCCCGACCGGGTAGCGGTTCGTTTAACATCACCGGAGTCGTCGACGAGGAAGAGATGGGCGGCGGTGCCCGCACGCTGCGCCGCAAAAGCATGGCCCGCGGCTCCGTGGAGAATGTGCTGACGGTCTTGAAACGGATGGGCCTGCGCACATCGGACTACGACCTGCACATCAACTTCCCCGGCGGCACGCCGATTGACGGACCGTCGGCCGGAATCTCCATGGCTACGGCGATCGCATCGGCCCTTCACCAGATTCCCGTGGATAACAAGCTCGCCATGACCGGCGAGATGAGCATACACGGGAAAGTGAAGCCGGTGGGCGGCGTAGTCGCCAAAGTGGAAGCCGCCTTCCAGGCGGGTGCGACGCGCGTGCTTATTCCGAAGGAGAACTGGCAGGAGCTTTTCGCGGAGCTGCCGGGTGTCGAGGTCATTGCGGTGGAATCGGTCGAAGAAGTGCTTTCGCTTGCCCTCGGCCTGCAGATCGTCAGCAATGTCATTCCGATGCCTGCGGCGGGAGAGCAGATGATGACGGGCACGATGCCGTTCCTGCACGCGGGACCGACCGACGGATCGGAATCCGCCAAATCGTAAAATTCCGTCTCCGGGCAGAAGCGGCTTTCGGCAGGGAGAAATTCCTTTCCGGGGGCCGATTTGTGCCCAATTGGTGTTTTGCAGACAATTTTGTTAAAATGTTATCTACAGCATTAGCCCACCTGTAAAAAAGTGGAGGTGTCGGAACATGGGGCCTAATAAAACGCGGATACGCCGCCTGCCGTTATTGCCTCTCAGGGGACTGCTCGTATATCCGAGCATGGTATTGCATCTGGACGTAGGCCGGGAGAAGTCGGTCAAAGCCTTGGAAAAAGCAATGATCGAAGACAGTATGATCCTGCTCTGTTCCCAGGCCGAAGTGAATATAGAAGAACCCGCCAAGGAAGATATTTACCGGGTGGGTACCATATCGAAAGTGCGTCAAATGCTCAAGCTTCCGAACGGAACGATTCGGGTACTTGTAGAAGGAGTCATCCGGGCGGAAATCGCGGAGTATATCGCCAATGACGAGTTTTATGAAGTCAACGCGAAAGAGCTTCCCGAAGAAGAAGTGAACGACGCCGAAATCGACGCGCTGATGCGTACGGTGCTCAATCAGTTCGAGCACTATATTACGCTGTCCAAGAAAGTAACGCCGGAAACATTGGCGGCGGTATCCGACATTGACGAGCCGGGGCGACTTGCCGATGTCATCTGCAGCCATCTTTCCCTTAAAATCAAAGATAAGCAGGACATTCTCGAAACGGTGGACGTGCGAAGCCGTCTGGAGAAGCTGCTTAGTATTTTGAATAACGAACGCGAAGTGCTTGAACTGGAACGCAAAATCAGCCAGCGCGTGAAGAAGCAGATGGAGAAGACTCAGAAGGAATACTATCTGCGGGAACAAATGAAGGCGATTCAGAAGGAACTGGGCGATAAGGAAGGCCGGGCCGGGGAGATCGAAGAGCTCCGCAGCCAGCTTGCCGCCTCGGAAGTGCCCGAGAACGTTCAGGAAAAAATCGAGAAGGAAATCGACCGTCTCGAGAAGATGCCTTCCACATCGGCGGAAGGCAGCGTCATCCGCAATTATATCGACTGGCTGCTCGCTCTCCCGTGGACCAAGAGGACGGAAGACGATCTGGATATTCATAAAGCGGAAGAAATTTTGAACGCCGATCATTACGGACTGGAAAAACCGAAAGAACGCGTGCTGGAATATTTGGCGGTCCAGAAGCTGGTCAAGAAGCTGAAAGGGCCTATCCTCTGTCTCTCGGGTCCTCCTGGAGTAGGTAAAACGTCCATTGCCCGTTCGATCGCGAAATCGATGAACCGCGAGTTCGTCCGCATATCGCTTGGCGGGGTACGCGATGAGGCCGAGATCCGCGGACACCGCCGCACGTATGTCGGGGCTATGCCGGGCCGGATTATTCAGGCCATGAAGACGGCCGGCAGCGTGAATCCGGTGTTCCTGCTCGATGAAATCGACAAAATGGCGATGGATTTCCGCGGAGACCCGGCCGCCGCGCTTCTTGAAGTGCTCGATCCGGAACAGAACAATACGTTCAGCGACCACTTCATCGAAGTGCCGTTTGATCTTTCTAACGTGATGTTCATTACGACGGCCAACGCGCTGCACAACATTCCGCGGCCTTTGCTCGACCGGATGGAAGTTCTGTACCTTCCGGGCTACACGGAAATCGAGAAGCTTGAAATCGCGGATAGCTACCTGCTGCCTAAGCAAAAGCGCGATCACGGGCTCGAAGACGGCCAGATGGTGATGAACCGCGACGCTCTTCTCCAGGTGATCCGCGAATATACCCGCGAAGCGGGTGTCCGCAACCTGGAACAGCAGCTTGCCGCGATCTGCCGCAAGGCCGCCAAGAAGATCGTCTCCGAACCCGGCCGGACAGTCGAGGTTACGGTGGACACCGTCAAAGAAGACCTCGGTCCGCCCAAATTCCGCTATAATATGGCGGAAGAGCAGGACCAGATCGGTGCGGTCACGGGTCTTGCCTGGACGGAAGTGGGCGGCGATACGCTGGTCATCGAAGTCACGGTCATGCCGGGCAGCGGCAAACTGACGCTGACGGGCAAGCTCGGCGACGTGATGAAGGAATCCGCCCAGGCGGCATTCAGCTACACCCGCTCCAGAGCGGAGCAGCTCAAGATCGCGCCGGATTTCCATGAGAAGAATGATATCCATATTCATATCCCGGAAGGCGCGATCCCCAAAGACGGACCGTCGGCAGGAATCACGATGGGAACGGCACTGATCTCCGCGCTGACGAACATCCCCGTGTCCAGCCGAGTGGCGATGACCGGCGAGATTACGCTGCGCGGCCGTGTCCTGGCTATCGGAGGACTGAAGGAGAAGGCGCTGGCCGCACATCGTGCGGGAATCCGCACCATCATCCTGCCGAAGGACAACGAGAAAGACATCCGGGATATTCCCGAAAGCGTCCGCAACGATCTTACGTTTGTTCCGGTCGCTCATATGGACCAGGTATTGGAACACGCGCTCGTCAAGGAAGTGGATCTGAAGGCTTAAGCCGTTCGGAGAGCTTTCTGTCTGCCGGAAGCGGAGACCGGGCGCATATCGATGAAAAGAGTGTGAAACATGAAGGTCAACCAGGCTGAATTTATTATCAGTGCGGTGGGACCGGGACAATACCCTGAGGATGCCTTGCCGGAGATTGCTCTGGCAGGGCGTTCCAACGTGGGTAAGTCTTCGCTCATCAACCGCATGATTTCCCGTAAAAATCTGGCCAGGACAAGTTCCCAGCCGGGCAAAACGCAAACCCTCAATTATTACCGCATTAATGATGACTTATATTTTGTCGATCTTCCCGGTTACGGCTATGCTAAAGTTTCCAAAACGAAACGTGCCGAATGGGGCAAGTTTATCGAAAATTACCTGCTGAAGCGGGAACCGCTGAAAGCGGTCATGCAGCTGGTCGATCTGCGTCATCCGCCGTCCAAGGACGACCAGGCCATGTATACTTGGCTCAAGCATATGGACGTGCCGGTTATTGTCGTCGCGACTAAAGCGGACAAGGTGCCCAAAGGCAAATGGCAGAAGCACGCCAAGATCATCAAAGACGATCTGGAGTTTGACCGCTCGGGTCCTTTTATCATTTTCTCGTCTGAAACGGGAATGGGGAAGGACGAATTGTGGGAAGTCCTGGAGTCCGCTATCGGCTGGGGACAGCAGGAGCCGGATAGCGAAGCTTTGCCGGAATCGGCTCCTTCGGAGGAATAATAACCGCGGTCTCTCCTTAGCCCGCGGCTGCAGGGCGGAAACCGTCTCATTACGGAGACGGTTTTTTTCTGTCCGCCGGGTGAGGGAAAAGAAGGGCGGAGCGGTCTCTTGACGGAAAGAGGGAAATCTTGTATCCTTTAATTAGACATTTATCTAAATATCTAATTAAGTTTAATAAAGAATAGGCAACCCGCAGATAAAGGGCGCCCGCTGCTCGTGCGTCATCCGGAACCAGGGGTAGCGTGCTATACACCAGGCTGCACCGATGTGGTAAGGGCTGGCGATGGCCCGCTCGATGAGCCCCTGCTCAACCTGGCCGCAGCGACAGCCGCCAAAAAAATCGCTGGCCCAGGCCGAAACCATCGCCGCTTTCGTCGAACGACGGTACCGGCGACCGGCTGGCAGCTGTTCTTGTAACTCGGAAGCTGCTGTCCGTGTGAAATCCCTTTTTTCAAACGGTTATTCAAACAAGTTTTCATGAGGAGGTGAGGGTGGTGAACGATACCTTTAAAGCCTTGTCGGACCCGACGCGGAGACAAATCCTGAAACTGCTTAAGGAAAGTGATTTATCCGCGGGCGAAATCGCCGACCATTTTCAAATGTCCAAACCGAGTATCTCCCATCACCTGAGCGTCATGAAACAGGCTAAGCTGGTACTCGACGAACGCAAAGGGCAAAGCATCATCTATTCGCTGAACACGACCGTTATCCAGGATGCTCTGGGATGGTTGATGGATTTTACGCATAAAGACGAAGGAGGAACTCAACATGACAAACGCGGTTCGTAAAACACCGAGATGGACGTGGAAAGACACTTTGCTGCTTATCATTGCCGCCGCACCCATTCTTTACGCCATAGGGGTCTACGACAAATTGCCCGAGCAAATGGCGGTCCACTTCGGAACGGGCGGTGAAGCCAACGGATATCAGAGCAAAGGGTCGTTCCTGATTCTGATGTCCACCCTCAACTTGGCTTTGCCTCTGCTGATGAAGTGGTCGCCTTCCCTTGATCCGAAACGTACGAATTACGAGAAATTCCAAGGATTTTACGATCTTTTCCGAATTTTAATCACGATTTTATTAAGCGGTGTTTTCTTCATCACCCTGCTGACTAATCTTGGATACGATGTACCCATCAATTTCTGGGTTCCGCTTGGCGTAGGCGCTCTTTGGGTGGTTATCGGCAACTATATGGGACGTGCGCGCCCCAACTATACATTCGGGATACGCACTCCCTGGACGCTGGCCGACGAGGAAGTATGGCGCCGGACCCACCGGATGGCGGGTCCCATCTGGGTGCTGGCGGGAGTCGTGTTTATCGGTGTGTCGCTGTTCCCGTCGGTCGTTCCCGCCTGGTTCGGTCTAGTCGTTATTTTGGCGAGCGTGCTCGTCCCGACCTTGTATTCGTTCCTTAAATACCGGCAGCTGAAAAATTAAAGTTCTGACCAATGGTCGATAACGGCCGAGAAGTGAAAAGCGCGGATTCCGCGCTTTTTTCTGTTTAATCGGAAGCATGAGGGGGTAAACAGCCGTATGGAAGACTATTTTGAGAACTTTGTATGGAAAGCGATGAGTTTTCAAGGCAATTGGAGACTTTACGGTGCTGATAGCCATTTTTTTCAGGCAGGAGAGCGTTTTTTGCTGTTTTCGCCGGATTTTCATGTATCGTACGCAGGAATATTAAGTCTTGATGTAGTATAATATGAAGTAGGCAAGATCAAAGGCGTTGAAAAAATAGAATTGAGGGATTTCCATGGCACAGAGGTTAGCGACTGAATATGTCAAAACCCGCCTGCAATTAACGGAAGCCGAAATGTCCAAATTTGTCCAAATGTTTGCCGATCAGCAAATCACGGCTCAGGTCAAAGTCATCGAGAACGGAAACCAGGAGTTTGTCTTTCAGGAAGAGGCGGGAGAAGAGATCGTTCTTTCGTTTGAACGCGTCGGTAAGCAGTATATTAGCTCAGGATCCTGCCGTGTAACGAGTCTGCGTTTGACTAATCTTATGCGTAAGGCGATAGCCGAATTCAAGGGTTCAGCCATCGTTAAGCGGATATATGCTACGTTTGTGATGATGTACACCTATGAGAACGGGAAAGTCGTCAAAATCGTCGAGATCAAAGGCCAGCATACGAACGTCGTCTATGAGTATCACGATACGCTCGGCCAGCTGGAGAACCTTTTCCGCCGGACGGAGATCGAAAGGGAAATCGGCATGATCCAGGATCAGATTAACCATCTGCTGGATATGCGCAACGAAGTTCCCTGTCCTTCGCTCAAGCTCGATATCGACGGCCGTCTGAAAATGCTGACCCGCCGTCTGTTCGTACTCGAGGCGTAGAAGCGGCTCAAACCGGCAGCAAGCATACTATTTTACGTGCAAGTTAAGCTCTATATACAGAAGCGGAGAGCCTGTCCACAGGCTCTTTTTTATTTTTTTGTAAAGAAAAAAATGGATTTGTCCGACTCACTTCGGCACACACGAAGCGGGGGGGCGCTACATAGTGTATTACGAACAGAATTGCAAGCAGGGCATTTAAAAAATGAATCTTGCGAATATGAAAAAAACTATTGCATTTCTGTTCAATAGATGTTATTTTTAATCTCGTTGAAAACAATATAGGAACCAGGATTCACTCAGGACATTGAATGTTGCGAGAGATTATTCCCTCGGGAAGTGAATGACGTAGGTCCTAGCGGATGAAATGCGAGAACAATTTTATTCCTAGGAAGGGGGAACCGGAAGATGGAATATTCAACTTTCGGAAGACACGTTGCTGTAGATACTTGGGGAGTAGATTTTGAACTTTTGAACAATGCAGAGTGGCTGCAAGCCCAAATGGTAGACGCAGCTGAAGCGTGTGGAGCAACGGTCATGTCTGTTCAGTCCAAGCAATTTGAGCCACAAGGTGCCACAGTACTAGTACTGCTGTCTGAGAGTCATCTTTCCATTCATACGTATCCTGAGAGAGGTTTTGCCGCGCTGGATTGCTACACTTGCGGTGAAACGGTAGATCCTCAATTGGCTATCGACCACATGATCTCGCTGCTTAAGCCGGAGAAGGTCTATGCCAAGAAACTGGTTCGCGGAATGGGCGAGTTTGAAGTCGAAACGCCGGAAATCAAGCAAGCCGTATTGGCTAAGTAAGTTCGTTGTTTTAGTATACTAGAAAAGATTTTATATAAGTAAGGTAACCACGGAGTCCGCATTCCGTGGTTATTTGTTTGTCAGGCCTCTCATACAATGGTACGGGTCTTCTTTACCGGACCCCGGAAGGAGAGAGGTGCCGTGCGAAGCCGGATCAAATCGAAGATCATCCTGTTTGTGCTGGCAGCCGGGCTGGTTGCCTGGCCGCTTACCAGCTTGTATGGCTATGTGACGAAAGGCTCGAATAAGCCGGATGCGGAGCGTCTTTTGTTCCAGGTTTCTTTGTTTCAAATCGAGCTGCTGAACCGTTTTCTGCAGGACGCCGCACGTTCGTCCGATACGCGGGAACTCGATTCGCTTAAGCAGGCCCTGTACACGGCCAGTTATACGCACGAGAGACTCGTACTTGCGGAAGGAAGCGAGAAGCTTCGTACGCTGGGCAGTTTACCGCAATTGATGCAGTACATACTGAGGCTGCAAATCGGCGGAGAGCGCGCTCTGAAAGCGGATGAGCAGGGCGTCCTGCAGGAATCCGCCAAGATCTACGCGCAGCTCTACGAGGCCTACGGCAAGCTCTTGACTTCTTCGGGGAGCGTCGTTACTTCGCAAAGCGAAGCCGTGTCGAAAAAGGATGAAGCGTTAAGGGAACTGCTTGAAAAAAAGCTGCTCCAATAATCGGTATATCTACAAGAAACATAGACCACACTAGGCATAGCGGCTTCCGGCAGCATTCAAAATTTAGTCAAAATATTTGTCGGTTACGAGGATCGGCTATGTTATAATAATTATTGTTAGCTGCAAAGAAAGGTAGGTGTGCCCCATGCATATTGTCGTCGTCGGATTAAATTACCGGACAGCTCCCGTCGCGATTCGCGAGAAGTTTACTTTTACGCAGGAAGAGTTGTCGCAAGCGCTCGTGGAGCTGAGGCAGACAAAAAGCATACTGGAATGTGTTGTCGTGGCCACTTGCAACCGTACTGAAATCTACGCCGTGGTCGATCGTGTACACATTTGCGGGCACTACATTCGCAAGTTTATGGAAGAGTGGTTTGAAATTCCGCGGACGGAATTCAATAACCATTTGTATATATATGAACATGACCGGGCCATTGAGCATTTGTTCCGTGTCGCAAGCGGTCTTGACTCGATGATTATCGGCGAAACGCAGATTTTGGGGCAAGTGAAGGACGCATTTTTGGAAGCCCAGCGCCTTGGAGCCACGGGAACGATTTTTAATACGCTGTTCAAACAGGCCGTAACGATGGCCAAACGCGCTCACTCGGAGACGTCGATCGGAGAAAATCCGGTTTCCGTCAGCTATGCCGCCGTGGAACTGGGCAAGCGGATTTTCGGAAGCTACGAGGGCAAGAAAATTCTGATCGTGGGCGCAGGCAAGATGAGCGAGCTGACGGTGAAGCACCTGTACGCGAGCGGCGCCGAGCGCGTTGACGTCGTCAACCGTACGTATGAGCGTGCTTTGGAGCTGGCCGGCAAGTTCAACGGTCATGCTCATCCGATGGAGCAGCTTTACGAACGGCTGGCCGAAGCGGATATCGTCATTTCGTCCACGGGTTCGAGCGATTACGTGCTGACGAAGAAGCAGCTGCAATCCGTGCTGCCCAAGCGGAAGTCCCGTCCGTTATTTATGATGGACATTGCGGTTCCGCGCGACCTTGATCCGGACATCAGCGATCTTCCGGACGTTTTCCTGTACGACATCGACGATCTGGAGGCCATCGTGGACAGCCATCTCAAGGAACGCAAGAAAGAAGCTGTCAAAATCGAGGAAATGATCGGCGCCGAGATTGCGGCTTTCGACCAGTGGACGAAGACGCTCGGAGTGAGCCCGGTTATTCACGCTCTCCAGGCCAAAGCGAACATGGTGCATCAGGAAACGATGGAAAGCCTGTTCAAAAAGCTGCCGGATCTGGATGAGCGCGAGATGAAAGTGATCCGGAAATTGACCAAAAGCATTGTCAACCAGATGCTGAGAGACCCGATTCTGGCCATTAAAGAAATGGCCGCGGAGAAGAAGGGCGACGAGGCGCTTGAAATGTTTACGAAAATGTTCGCTTTAGAGGAACTTATGGCGGAGCAGGCACAAGCCGAAGCTTTGGAAGAAGCCAAAGCGGAAGCGGTCCAGACGGCTGCCCAGAAGCATGCCAAAGAAGAGCTCACCGGCGGATTTACGATGCAGCCGGCGCTTGCACGCTCCTGATTCCCGGTTCTCCGAGATAGAGGAAGGAGAAATGCCGTGTTCACTCGCAGTTTTCTGTACGATGCGATAATTTATTTATATGCCCTGAGCCTGCTGTTTTACTTCTCTGATGTTGCGCGCGCGAATCGGAGTGCGAAACGGATGGGTACGGGGCTGCTTTCTTTTGTATGGGTTTTGCAGACGGCCTATTTGGGCTACAATTTATACGAGCACCTGGGACGGTGGGTGTTCTCTATGTTCGAGACGCTCTTTTTATTTTCCTGGGTGCT
This sequence comes from Paenibacillus sp. JT31N7, assembly GCF_059692095.1. Lineage (NCBI taxonomy): Bacteria > Bacillati > Bacillota > Bacilli > Caryophanales > Paenibacillaceae > Paenibacillus > Paenibacillus sp. JT31N7. The sequence continues at coordinate 1,929,627 of NZ_JCAUAT010000001.1, read as the reverse complement.
CGTTACGATATCGCTCATTATGAGCCGATTTTTCCGGATTGAACTTGTGGTCTTTTTCGTCAATTTATTCGGGCTTGCCGTACTGGCTTTAAATTTCTTCAGCGATTCCAAGGTCTCTCCCATGATTGATTCCTGGAACGTCAACGACGAGCTGCTGTTCATTCACGTATCTCTGGCTGTCGGCAGTTACGCGGCTTATACGATCTCGGCCATTTTCTCGGGCATGTATCTGTTCCTGCACCGCAAGTTGAAGCAGAAAAGCTGGACGAATACGATGAAGAGGCTCCCTTCCCTGGAAAAAATCGAACGTTACACCTATGTGAGCGTCGTCATCGGAACGCCGCTGCTCATGCTGGCGCTGGCTCTGGGAGTCGTATGGGTGCTTATCGCAAAGAATGTCAACGTGCTGTTCGACTCGAAAGTCATCAATTCGCTGCTGGTGCTGTGCGCGTACGGTTTCTACCTGTTTCAGCATCATTCGCTAAGCATGTCGGGTCCGAAGCTGGCGAAATGGAATTTGGCGGCTTTTGTTATCGTGCTGCTGAATTTTATCCTCTCCAACGTACTTTCCGGGTTTCATAACTGGCAGCAGACGGGGGTTGGGGGATGAAGGAATATCCGGCGATGCTGCGGATCGAAGGCAAGCGCTGCCTGGTTGTAGGGGGCGGAGCCGTTGCCGAAAGAAAAATCGCTTCCCTGCTGGAAGCGGGCGCGCTCGTTACGGTGATCAGCCCGTCGGCCGCCGCGGCTATCGAGGAGTGGGCGGAAACCGGCCGGATAACCTGGCGCCGCGGGCGTTACGGAGAAGCGGGTTATTCTTACACACAAGATAGAGAAGGTTCGGATAAGGGCAGGCCGGGAACGGAGGCCTCCTTATATCCGGACCTCTCTCCATATCTCATTGTTTTTGCGGCGACAGACAATCCGCAGGTCAACGAGCAGGTGCGGGCCGATGCCGACGAGGCGGGCAAACTGGTCAGCGTGGCGGACAAGCCCGACAGCGGAAGTCTGGTCGTGCCGGCTGTGGTAAGGCGCGGCAAGCTTACGCTGGCCGTATCGACGTGCGGAGCAAGTCCCGCGCTTTCGGCTAAAATACGCCGGGAGCTGCAGGAGAGGTACGGACCGGAGTACGAGTCCTATGTTGACTTTCTGGCGGAGCTGAGAGAGCTCGTCCGCCGCCGGGTCGACGACATGCCTCTGCGGCATGAGCTGCTCCGGCTGCTACCGCACTGGCATGTCCTGGACCGTATCGCTGCCGGTACATACGAATCGTGGAAAGCTGCCCTGCTGGACAGGCTCCAGGCGCAGGGTTCGGAAGAAACTTTTGCCGCTGCCTGGAGGGAAGCGGATCAGCAATAGAGCCGGCACCCGGTTACGGGCCCGACAGTGGAATAAAGGCCAACATCTTCAAGGCTTCATAGATGAAACGGAGGAATTACACATGCGTACGATCGTCGTGGGCACCCGTCAGAGCGCTTTGGCCCTCACTCAAACAAATCAGGTTATCGATGAATTAAAGGAACTGAGCCGGAAATACGGTATCGAATGCGAGTTTGAACTTCGCAAGATCGTGACCAAAGGGGACCGGATTCTGGATGTAACGCTGTCCAAGGTTGGAGGCAAGGGGCTGTTCGTCAAAGAAATCGAGCAGGCGATGATGGACAAAGAAATCGACATTGCCGTACACAGCATGAAGGACATGCCGTTCGAGCTTCCCGAAGGGCTCACAGTGGGTGCGGTACCTAAGCGCCAGGACCCGCGTGATGTGCTCATCACGAAAGGCGAGAAGTCGCTGGACGAGCTGCCCCAGGGCGCGCTCGTCGGCACGAGCTCGCTGCGGCGTTCCAGCCAGCTGCAGCACAGCCGTCCGGACCTGCGCATCCAGCCGGTCCGCGGCAACATCGATTCGAGGCTGCGCAAGCTCGAATCGGAAGGCTTCGATGCGATCGTACTGGCCGCTGCCGGTATGCACCGGATCGGCTGGCAGGATCGCATCAGCGCTTATGTTCCGCCCGAAGTGTGCGTGCCTGCCGTAGGGCAGGGCGCGCTGTGCATCGAATGCCGGGCGGACGACGAATTCGTCTTGAATCTGCTGAGCAAGATTCAAGATGAAGATACGGCGTTCGCGGTCAGAGCCGAGCGCAGTTTCCTCGGCAGGCTCAACGGAGGCTGCCAGGTGCCTCTCGGCGCGCACGCGACCGTCGAGCGTACCGGCGGCGGTACGGAGCTGTCGCTGACGGCGATGGTCGGTTCGCCGGACGGCGCCGAGCTGCTGAAGGAGACGCTGCGGGGCAGCGATCCGGAAGCGCTCGGCATAGAAGCCGCGGAGAAGCTGATCGCCCGCGGCGCGGACCGCATTCTGGCCGAGGCGTACGAGAGCGGCCAGATCGAATAGCGTGACGGCAGCTTCAGATGGTGGAACAACGGGTTTTCCCGGCCAGGCTGGTCGTAAGGCGACGGGCGCAAGGAGTCTGGCCGAAGTGTACGAGAGCTTGCAGATCGAATAGCGGTACGGCAGCTTAGCGGCTTGCCGGCAGGTGTTTACCGGCTGGACCGGATAACTCCGTATGCGCGTGTTTAACCCCGGCCGCGGCTTTTATGACGGCTGCTTCTTGGCCGGCGCGCTTTTTCTTTTACAAATAGAGGATACCTGGAATACATATTACCGCAACGAAGGGCGGTCCGTTCTTTTGACCGATAGAGCTGGTGTTCATGTTCAGAAAACGGTCCGGCTGCAAGCGGCTTAGCGGATTCCTGCCTTGTATTTTGCGGAATAGCAGCTTAAGGATAGAGGTACAAATTGCAAATAGCGGGAGAAAGCTTCCGATTGAGAAGCGGCAGAAGGGCCACCGTGAAAGGAAAAGGTGACCTTTCCCGCAAGGGGATGGAAGCGGCTGAGAGGGAGTGGGCGAGTGGAGAGAGGGAAAGTTTTTTTAGTCGGTGCAGGACCCGGCGACCCGAAGTTAATTACGGTCAGAGGGCTCCAGGCGATTGAGCGGGCCGACGTGATTGTCTACGACAGGTTGGCGAGCCCGAGGCTGCTCAAACACCGCAAACCGGATGCGGAGCTGGTGTTTGTAGGTAAGCTTCCGGACAAACATATGATGAAGCAGGAAGATATTAACCGTCTGCTCGTTGATCTGGCTCTTCAGGGCAAGGTCGTAACCCGTTTGAAAGGCGGCGATCCGAGCGTATTCGGCCGGGTCGGGGAAGAAGCCGAGCTTCTGGCCGATCATGAGGTTCCGTTCGAAATCATTCCCGGTATTACTTCCGCCATAGCGGTTCCCGCTTATGCAGGCATCCCCGTCACACACCGGGATTTCACATCTTCGGTCGCCATCGTAACCGGGCATGAATATCCGAACAAAACTTACACGAAGCTCGATTGGGAGCATCTGGCCAAAGGCATCGGAACGCTTGTGTTCCTGATGGGCGTTGCGAATCTGGAGCAGATCAGCGAGCAGTTGATCCGCCACGGGAAGCCTGCCGACCTGCCGGTCGCTCTGATCCGCTGGGGCACGTGGACCGAGCAGCAGACGCTGACCGGCACCCTGGCGGACATTAGCGCCAAGGCGAAGGAGGCGGGTTTTCAGTCTCCGGCCGTTATTATCATCGGTGAAGTGGTGAAGCTGCGCAAGAAGCTGGCCTGGTTCGAAAAGAAGCCGCTGTTCGGCAAACGCGTGCTCGTTACGCGGGCGCGCAGCCAAGCCAGCGAGCTCGTCGCGATGATCGAGGAGCTTGGAGGAGAACCGATTGAATTTCCGGTCATCAAGCTCCAGCCCCCGAGCAGCCCGGACGCGCAGCGTCTGCTGGACGAAGCTCTCCGCGGGCTCGGCAGCTACAATTGGGTCGTGTTCACGAGCACGAACGGAGTGGAGTTCTTCTTCCGCCGCCTGAGGGAGCTGCGCCTCGATATACGCGGGCTGTCCGGCGTGCGGATCGCGGCAGTGGGACCTAAGACCGCGGAAGCTCTGGAATCCCGGGGGCTGCTCGTCGAGACGATTCCCGGGGAGTTCCATGCGGACGAGCTGCTTGCGGAGCTCGGGAAAGCGGTCCAAGCGGGAGAACGCGTACTGCTTCCCACCGCAGACATTGCCCGCAACGCACTTCCGCAGGGCCTGCGTTCGCTCGGTCTCGAAGTAAACGAAGTAGACGTTTACGAGAATGTCCCCGAGGTCGAAGGCGGCGAAGACGTGGTCCGGCTGCTGGAAGAAGGGCAGCTGCACATCACGACTTTTACGAGTTCCTCGACCGTTACGAATTTGATTGGAGCGCTTGAGAAGCTCGGAGTCCAAGATCCCGCATCCCTGTTGAAAAACACGGAGATCGCCTGCATAGGTCCGAAGACGGAAGCGACGCTGGCCCAATACGAGCTGGCGGCCGCCTATATGCCGGCGGAAGCGACTATTTCATCCCTTGTGGAAAGCATTGCTGCAGGTCGGGCCGTTAAAACCGGAGAGCCTGCGGGCTCTTGAGTTCAATAAACTTTTCTTTATGCGGCAGGGGCATGCGGGTGCGAAGTATCCGGATCTGCTCCCTTGTGCGGCATTTATTAAAAGGAGGAAGTTATCATGAGTTTCCCATTAGTCCGGCACCGCCGTCTGCGCGGTTCGGCTGCAATCCGCAACCTCGTGCGTGAAAACGCGTTGTCCGTTAACGATCTGATTCAGCCGGTTTTCGTAGAAGCCGGTCACGATATCAAATCCGAAATACCGTCCATGCCGGGAGTTTACCATTTTTCGCTGGACCGTCTGGAAGAAGAAATCCGCGAGATTTCCGAGCTGGGTATCCAGGGCATTCTGCTGTTCGGTGTTCCCGAGACGAAAGATGCCGTCGGAACGTCGGCTTTTCACGAGGAAGGAATCGTCCAGCAGGCATCGCGCCTGATTAAGAAGATCAACCCGAATCTGCTCATTATTGCGGATACCTGCCTGTGCCAGTTCACGGATACCGGTCATTGCGGCGTCGTGCATCATAATCCGGAGACGGGCTGCACGGATATCGCCAACGACGAATCGCTGGAACTGCTCGTTAAAACAGCCGTTTCTCAGGCGAAGGCCGGCGCGGACATTATCGCTCCGTCCAACATGATGGACGGCTATGTACATGCCATCCGCGCGGGACTGGATGCGGAAGGTTTGGAACATGTGCCGATCATGGCTTACTCGGTCAAATATTCTTCCGCTTATTACGGCCCGTTCCGTGAAGCGGTGGATTCGGCGCCTCAGTTCGGGGACCGAAAAACCTACCAGATGGATTCGGCGAACTCCCGCGAAGCTCTCCGTGAAGCCGAAAGTGACGTCCTGGAAGGCGCGGATTTCCTGATGGTCAAGCCTGCGCTTGCGTACATGGACATCCTGCAGCTGCTGAAGCAGAACTTCGATCTTCCGCTCGTGGCTTACAACGTAAGTGCGGAATATTCGATGGTGAAGGCTGCGGCCCAGAACGGCTGGATCAATGAAAAAGAAATCGTGCTGGAAACGCTGCTCGGCTTTAAGCGGGCGGGAGCCGATATTATTTTGACCTACCATGCCAAGGATGCGGCACGCTGGCTGAAAAACGTTTAACCGAGACACTTCGTACCTCTCTCTCCGCAGGAGCCCGGCCGGGAAACTGCGGAGCATTTTTTATGCGGGTAAAAGGAGAGGGTTCATCGCATTTCGTTAAAAAGCGGAACCTCCGGTTATCCGGCTTTAAAAGGTTTGAATGGAAGAAAGAAATCGGAAGAAAGGCCGCTCACGGCGGCTTTGTCAAACATTTGTCGGAAGTCGCAGCGCGGTTCCGGTTGTGACCGGGGTATAATTAGGGCATAATGGTAACAAATCATGACAGGGTCAGGAGAAGGTGTCTTGTGATAATTAATGACCGTTTTATTCGTGCCTGCCGCAAGCAGGAAGTAGATCGGCTGCCCGTGTGGTACATGCGTCAAGCTGGACGCTACGATCCCGAATACCGCAAGATTAAAGAAAAATACTCGCTGCTTGAAATATGCGAACAGCCGGAACTGGCGGCTGAAGTCACGTTGATGCCGGTAAAGAAGCTCGGCGTGGATGCGGCTATTTTGTATTCCGACATTATGAATCCCGTAGCGTCGCTCGGCATTCAATTCGATATTGTTAAAAACGTGGGGCCGGTGATCGAGAATCCGATCCGTTCCCGTGAAGATGTGATGAAGCTGAAGCCGATCGACGTGGAAGGCGACTTGTCCCATGTCATCGAAACGATCCGGATTTTGGACCGCGAGCTGACGGTTCCGCTCATTACGTTTGCCGGAGCGCCTTTCACCATCGCAAGCTACTTGATAGAAGGCCGCCCATCGAAAAGCTATATTCGCACGAAAGAACTCATGTACGGAAATCCGGAAGTATGGCACGCGCTGATGGATAAGCTCGGAGACATGGTCATTACATATTTGCGGGCTCATATCGCAGCAGGCGCTAAAGCGGTCCAACTGTTCGATTCGTGGGTCGGCGCGCTTGCACCGGAGGATTTCCAGGTGTTCGTCCTGCCTACTATCCAGCGCATTTTCCGCGAACTCGGGGATCTGGAACAGCCGAAGATCTATTTCCCGGGCGTGAGCTCGGGCGAACTGCTTCCTCTGCTTGGAGACCTCCAGACGGACGTGATCGGACTCGATTGGCGCGTATCCATTCCGGAAGGACGCAAAAGAACGGGAGGACGCTTTGCCGTCCAGGGTAATCTCGATCCATTCGTGCTTACGGCGCCGATGCCGGTCATTCAGGAGCATGCGAAGCGCATTATCGATCAGGGGATCACGGAGCCCGGTTATATTTTCAACCTGGGTCACGGCCTGTTCCCTGAAGCGTCCCTGGATAAATTGAAGGAACTGACTGAGTTTATACATGCTTATTCTGCCGAGGTGCTGGCCGGGCGGAACGCGGGCAAGGGGGTCTGAACAATGAGCAGGAAGAAAGTCGGCGTACTTGTGATGTCTTACGGCACGCCCCGGAGCATGGAGGATATCGAAGCTTACTACACGCATATCCGGCGGGGAAACAAGCCGAGTCCGGAACAGCTGCATGAGCTGACCAGCCGTTACGAAGCGATTGTCGGAGGTGTTTTTCCGCTGCGGGAAAACACGGATAACCAGGTGGCAGGTCTGCAAAATGTGCTGGCTTCCGAACATAACGACGTGGAATTCGTCTGTTTCCAAGGCTTGAAGCACGCCTATCCGTTTATCGAAGACGGTATTGAGCAAATGGCTCAGAGCGGAATCACCGAAGGAGTGGGAATTGTTCTCGCCCCTCACTATTCGACGATGAGCATCGGCAGCTACAACAAACGCGCACGCGAAAAAGCTGCCGAGCACGGCATCACCATGACGTTTGTCGACAGCTACCATCTGCATCCGAAGCTGCTTCAAGCTCTGACCGAGCGAGTAGAGCGCGCGCTGGGCAAGTTCGGAGAGGAGAACCGTTCCTCCGTCCGCATCCTGTTCTCGGCGCACAGTCTGCCGGAGAAAATTCTTGAGCTCGGCGACCCGTACCCGGAGCAGCTGCTTGAAACTTCGCGCGCTATCGCGGACAAAGCCGGTATCGCGAACTGGCAGTTTGCATGGCAGAGCGCGGGGCAAACGGCTACACCGTGGCTTGGCCCGGATATCCTGGATGTGCTGCGGACTCTCGCTCAGGAAGGCGTGAAGCGTGTACTTGTGTGCCCGATCGGTTTCGTTTCGGATCACCTCGAAGTGCTGTACGATCTGGATATCGAGGCTCAGCAGCTTGCCAAGGAAATCGGCCTGCACTTGGAACGCACGGATTCGCTTAATACGGACCCGCTATACATGCAGACGCTCAGCGATGCCGTATGGAAGCAGTACGGCGAATTGACGAAGCAAGCTTAAAGAAAGACGACAGGGAGCGCAGACATTGGATGCGCCTCTTTGCGATTTTATAATCCGGACAGCCTTAAGATGCGGTCCGGGCGGAAAGGACGTTGCATGATGAACGAGGCCCGTAAAGTAATCGTTGTCGGCGGAGGCATTACCGGTCTGACCGCCGCTTATTACGTGCAGAAGCGGTTGAAGGAGACCGGATGCGCGGCGGATGTTACCCTGGTTGAAGGAGCGGAGAAACTCGGCGGCAGAATTCATACCCTGCGTAAAGAGGGGTTTGTGATTGAGAAGGGCCCGGATTCTTTCCTGGCCCGGAAGCTTCCCATCATTGAGCTGAGCCGCGAACTCGGGCTGGAAGGGGAACTCACCGGTACGAACCCGGAGGCGAAGAAGACGTACATTTTGCGGGACGGCACTCTGCACCCGATGCCTGCGGGACTGGTGCTCGGCATTCCGACGGATATCGAACCGTTTATGAGAACGGGTCTCGTTTCCCCCAAAGGCAAGGCGCGCGCGATGATGGATCTCGTGCTGCCCAAGAAGGAAGACAACAGCGACGAATCTCTCGGCCATTTCCTTCACAGGAGACTGGGCAAAGAAGTGCTGGACCAGATCGTCGAGCCGCTGCTGGCGGGCATTTATGCCGGCGATACGTATGCGCTCAGCCTGCAGTCGACCTTTCCGCAGTTTGGCGAAATGGAACAGCAGTATCGCAGCCTAATCTACGGCATGATGTCGAACCGAAAGAAATCCCAGCAGGAAGCTTTGAATTTGCCGGCCCCCGGCCGCAACTCCGTCTTCCTGACCTACAAGAACGGCTTGCAGACGCTAGTCGAGCGGCTGGAGGAAGTACTGTTGGAGGAAGGGGTTGCAATCCGGACAGGCACGAAAGTGACGGAACTCCGCAAGGAAGGGGACCGCTACGAGGTCGGATACGAGGGCGGACAGCGGGAAACGGCCGACAGCGTCATTTTGACCCTGCCGACGTATCATTCCGCGGAGCTGCTAGGCGACCACCCGACTGTCGATAAGTTGAAGGCGATCAACTATGTATCGGTTGCGAACGTAGTCATCGCTTACCGGGAGAAAGACGCGAATGTCAAATTCGACGGATCGGGTTTCCTTATCCCGAGATCCGAGGGGCGTTCGATCACAGCGTGCACCTGGACATCCACCAAGTGGCTCCATACGGCGCCGGAAGGGCACGTCCTGCTCCGCTGCTATGTCGGCCGCTCGGGCGAGGAAAACTGGGTCCATCTCACGGACGAAGAAATCGTGGCGAAAGTCCGCAAGGACGTAGCGGAACTGATGGGCATCACGGCGGAGCCTCTCTTCTGCGAGGTGACCCGTCTGTACCGGTCGATGCCCCAGTATCCGGTCGGCCATCTGGATCATGTCCGGGAACTGCGGAGCGATCTCGCCGAGCGTATGCCGGGCGTGTTCGTAACGGGCGCGGGCTTCCACGGCGTGGGCCTGCCGGACTGCATCCGGCAGGGACGGGAGGCGGCATTCGAGGCCGCCGATCGCTTGACCGGCGCGGCTTCCGGAGCGGCAGCAAAAGCTTCGGCGGGAGGCACGAAGGCGGCTGCGAAGGCCTAAGCGGAAGCTAGAGTCGAGGACGAAGCGGCAGCGGCAAAAGTGAAAGCTAATGCCAGGGTTAAATCCAGGCTTACGGCTCCTCACGGGACGCTTAAGGGCGCAGTCCAAGTCACACAGTCTGCAGCGCTCCGCACCAAAACGAAGCCGCTTGCCGAAATGAAGCAAAGAAGCTGACTATTCTCAAAGGTAACGTACGCGGCGGCAGCTAAGGTCGTGTACCCCGCTTAAAGCAATCGCGTGCGGAAGCGTGTATAATAGAAAATACTGACAAGCAGGAGCCGGGTCGTCTTCGTTCGTTTGAAGCGTTCCGGCTTTAGTCAAGCGGGCGGCAGAGGACGGCGATTTTTGCCGTTCCGATTGTCTGAACCGCCCAATGAGCTTATTGATGACTGAAACCAGGAGGTATCCGGCTATTATGGAACTTAATCACAAACGCAACGATACGAAGTCCGCGGCTGCTTTTGCCGAAGCTAAACAAGTGATCCCCGGAGGGGTGAACAGCCCGGTCCGCGCTTTTAAATCGGTTGGTCTGACTCCGATGTACATGGAGCGCGCAAGCGGCTCGCGGGTGTACGACATTGACGGCAACGAATATATCGACTATATCGGTTCCTGGGGGCCTCTCATTCTCGGACATGCCCATCCCGAAGTGATCGAAGCCGTAAAATCGACGGCGGAAAAAGGAACGAGCTTCGGTGCGCCGACGCTGATCGAGACGGAGATGGCTAAGCTGGTCGCGGAACGCGTACCTTCCATCGATATCGTGCGCATGGTGAATTCCGGTACGGAAGCGACGATGAGCGCACTGCGGTTGGCCCGCGGTTTCACCAAGCGCAACAAGATTCTAAAATTCGAGGGAAGCTATCACGGTCACGCCGATGCGCTTCTGATCAAAGCGGGCTCGGGCGTAGCGACGCTTGGCCTGCCGGACAGCCCGGGCGTGCCGGAATCGGTCGCGCAGAATACGCTGACGGTTCCTTACAACGATTTGGAGACCGTCAAGCTGGTGTTCGAAAAATTCGGCGAGGATATCGCCGCTATCATCGTCGAACCGATTGCGGGCAACATGGGCGTCGTGCCTCCTCTGCCCGGTTTCCTGGAAGGACTGCGCGAAGTGACTTCCCAATTCGGCGCCCTGCTTATTTTCGACGAAGTGATGACCGGTTTCCGCGTTCATCTTAACTGTGCGCAGGGGTTGTTCGGCGTGACGCCGGATCTGACTTGTCTGGGCAAAGTAATCGGGGGAGGGCTCCCCGTCGGCGCTTACGGCGGCCGCAAGGACATCATGGAGCAGATCGCTCCAAGCGGTCCCATCTATCAGGCGGGTACGCTGTCGGGAAATCCGCTCGCGATGGCGGCGGGTTATACAACGCTTAAGCTGCTCGGTCAGCCGGGCGTATACGAGGACCTCGAACGCAAATCCGCCCGTCTGGCGGAAGGCTTCCTGGCCAATGCCAAAGAAATCGGCGTGCCGAGCACGCTGAACCGTGTCGGCTCCATGGTGTGCCCGTTCTTTACGGAGCAGAAGGTAGTCAATTACGAGACGGCCAAAACGTCGGATTTGTCGGTATTCAACCGTTACTTCGGCCACCTGCTGGATCTGGGTGTCTCGGTAGCTCCGTCGCAGTATGAGGGCATGTTCGTTTCGGCTGCCCACACCGATGAAGACATCGAAGCGACGATCGAGGCGAACCGCGAAGCTTTGAAGCGGCTTTAGGCGTTATTCGACTGTTCTGCTTTGTTTTGCCTTGTTGTATGATGCCTCCCCGGTCTGTCAGGACCGGGGATTTTTTGTGCGTATTTGTGCGGACGCAAGGAAGAATAGTTATGCCTGCACGGACTTTGGAAGACCATGTCGGGCGAGGCAGTCCGCAGCTCCCGTGAGAAGCCGGCCGGTACCGTTAAGGAAACGGGTGCTTCCGGCTCGCATATGCTTGTTTTCTTTTAAAAGGCGGAAATGATAAAATGGGAAAGACTTTCGATGACGAACGGAGCTGTATATTCATATGAAACGCTATTATTTCTTCGATTTTCCGATTGATCTGATCTTTATCGTGTTCGTATTTGTCGTGCTGCTTGCCGCTTTGGCAGTCGGGCTGCGGAAGGGAGGGCGCTATCGTGACGGGCAGAAGAAAAGGGGAATGGATTGAGCTGACGCTCCCGGGCGATACGTGTACATGGGAAGAGGTCCACGCGGTACTGCCGGTTCCGCTTAAGCTGTGGCGCAAGCTGGAGCGCGAAGGCGGAATCCGGCGGCAGGGGAAGAAAATACTGTTGAAGGTATTCCCCGACGAGCCTTCATCCGTGCCCGGGGAATGGACCGATCTGCAGGTCTTGTTCGAGGACGATTATCTGCTCATCGTCAACAAACCGGCGGGGTGGGCGGTTCATCCGTCCGAGCCGGGACAGCGAGGGACGCTGGCGAACGCGGTGGCCGGCTATTACGAATCCACGGGCCAAAGCTGCGGTGTCCGCCACATTCACCGGCTGGATCAGGATACAAGCGGAGCCGTGCTGTATGCGAAATACGAGCTGCCGCATCTTCTGCTCGATGAAGCGATGCGAGAGAAAGCGATCGAGCGTATTTACGCGGCCGTCTGCGGCGGAACGCCGGCACCTCCGGCGGGAACGATTTCGGCCCCGATCGGTAAAGACCGTCATCACCGGGCGCGCCGCCGGGTGTCTCCCGGAGGAGACGCGGCGGTGACTCATTACCGCACGGTAGAGAGCTTCGGAGACGCAGCCCTGCTTGAGCTTCGCCTGGAAACCGGGCGGACGCACCAGATCCGCGTGCATATGAGCCACATCGGCCACCCGCTGCTCGGGGATGCGCTGTACGGCGGGCGGATGAACGCTTTCGGAAGGCAGGCGCTGCACGGCGCACGCCTGCTGCTCCATCACCCGGTCACCGGCGAGGAACTGGCTGTCGATGCTCCTTATCCGGATGATTTCCGGGAGCTTCTTGCGGCGATGCACGCATAAAAACGAAAATGCAGTCATGCCATCCTCCTTCTATCATATACATAGTAAAGAACGGAGTCCCGCGATAAGGCGCAGCTTTACTAGAGGACAACCGAAGGGAGGATGGCAACGTTGACGGAAGAGCAGAACGGTCTGCGATTCGACATCTACGAACGCGTACATTTGGCGGAAGGAGCCGCCGACATACGGGATTTGGACGATGTGGAACTGATTCCCCGCATAGAGGTGATTCCCCAGCAGGAACAAGCTTTGTTGAAAGGCAGCCTGCTGCTGAACGGAAGCTATCTGGATGAGCAGGAGACGAAACGTTCGCTGGAGCATTCCATTCCGGTGGAGATCACGCTGCCGCTCAGCCGGGTGCAGCGGATCGAGGATATTTTAGTCGATATCGAAACGTTTGATGTGGACGTACTGAATTCACGGAGCCTGAATGTGACGGGGGTTCTTTCCCTGCACGGAGTGGAGATGGCTTACGAAGCCGGAGGCTGGAGCGAAGAGGACGAAGAGGTTGTTTTCGTGCATGAAACGGCTTCCGTCTCTCAGAATGCTCCGGCAGAGCAGCGGAGCGAACCTGCGGGAGAAGCCGATGAACTCCAGCTTCGCCAGCAGACGGAATATGCGGCTGCGGCGGACGGGCAGGCGAAGCTGCAGCCGCCGCAGGCATCGGCCCAGCCGCAGGCTCCGGTTTATCCGGGCAGCGCGTACAAGGCCGAAAATCCGTGGCTGCGCGAGACGCGGACAGAGCAGCCCGAGGTTCAGGCTGCGCCGCCGTCCGGGCCGGCGCCAAGCGCTTGGGACCGGCTGGCCGCGCCCAAGTCTCCTTCGCCGCAGGCGGATTCGTCCGCTTCGTATGCGGACCGTTCTTTCGGCGAGCTGACGCTGAACCAGCTCTCGTCCGAGCGTTCCTATCGCAGCGCGGGCGGGGAAGAGGCGCAGGAGCAGCGCACGCCGTCTGCGGCTGCGGGTCAGCAGCTGCTTGCCCAGGCGGCGAACCATGCTCCGGCTTCCCCGGCGGAGCGGGAGGCGGCTGGTCAGGCGGAGCGGGAGGAAACGTCTCCGGCTTTCAGCGTCGATGCGGAAGTTATCGAGCCCGAGAAAGAGCCGGTGATTGCTTCCGCTCCCGCCGAGGAGAGCTTGGAGGTCGTTAACGGCGAAGAGCCCGCCGCGCAGGAAGAAACGAAGGAACTGAAGGTGGCGTTCGGAAGCAAGAAGCAGCAGGATTCGCCATCGTCCGGAGGTTCCGGTCTTCAGTCGCTTTTCGCAAACGGTGCATCTTCTAACGACCATACCGAAAAGGAGCGGGAATACGCCTCCGCAGCGGGTCAGGAAGAATCCAAAGCGGATGCACTGGAGTGGAAAAAGCTTTTTATCCAAGCGGAAAAAGAGGATCAGCAGTTCCGGAAAGTGACGATGTGCATCGTTCAGAAGGAAGACTCGCTGGATCTTATCGCCAAGCGGTATGAGATCAATCCGAGGGAGCTGCAGCTTTATAACCGGCTGGAGGATCAGGAAGTCAGCCCCGGACAGATCCTTTATATCCCCGGGAAAGCCGTGTTTTCTTCCTCCGACCAATAATCCGGCAGGCAATCCCCGCAAGTTCCGTTAGCATTGATGAACAGAATAACAAGGGTTGAAAGAGAAGCCGCCGCGCGCGGCTTTTTTCTTTTGGCCGGCCGGAAGCCGGGCGGGCTTTCGAGACACTAAAAGGAAAGTACAGGAGAACCCCCTAAAAATTTGAATGGAAACGCTTGCAAAAAACAGCTCTTGAGACCGTGTCGGATTGGGCTGAAAGAAGGAAGGCGCGTGCCTCCTTGTGTCCAAAGTCACTGCCCGGAGATAAATAAAACCTAAGTCGTTCAAAAAATCGGCGGTTTCCGCGGGATTGAGTCTTCCCGGCAGAGCAAAATACCGGCTTTTACGAGGGTAAAACTCACACTAGACGGGAATTTAGTAACGATATTGCCCGGAAGACCGGGACGAAAAATCGGATTTTGTCCCGGTTTTCGGAAGAGGTAGGTACAGGCCGGGACTATTCCAAGTAAAATTGTGGGAATTAAATCCGCTTCCTTTTCAGCCCCTAAATCCGTCCCTAAGACCTAGGTTAGTTACCCTGTCCCACCCTTAAATTCGAAATGGAGCCGACGGCTTTCCCTGGGACCTGTCTTTGGTAGGAACTGTTAAAAATTCATTTACGACCCCCCGAAAGCCCGCGGAGCCAGTCTTTTAAAAGCATTAGGGGGCTTGCGCCGTGAAAAAAAAATATGAACGGACAGTGGCCGCGTAGAGATAAAGGTCTGATTCGTTGTACCTTGCATGCGGCCGGAGAAGGCATTTTAATCGTAAAATACGGATTAATAATTATAAATAACTGGAAAATGATATAAATATAAACAAAAACAAACAGGAAATCCAGCTCATACTTCGCTTTGCAAAATAAGCTGTAGTAACTACATGAATTTATAACTATACACCCTCATGCAATCCATACGATTTGTGACATAATTTTAGTAACATTCGGATCTGGAGGGAAAATGAATGATCGATATCCATACACACATCCTTCACGGTCTGGATGATGGGCCAGGCAGCCTGGAGCAATCACTCGAAATGGCGCGAATGGCGGTGTCGAATGGAATATCGACGGTTTTCGCTACGCCTCATCACCGGACGAGCCGCTATTTCACCCCTTCCGCCGAAATTGAACAAGCGGTTGCAGAACTGAATGCATCCTTATTGGAGCACGGTATTCCGCTTCACGTTAAAAGCGGCCAGGAGATCCGAGTTACTCCTAATCTGATCAATGACTGGTACGAGGATACTTTGCTGACGCTCGGGAGAACCCGGTATCTGCTGATTGAATGTCCCGCCAACTCCCTTCCTGCGGAGCTGGCCGAGATCTGCCACGAATGTTCGGTTTTGGGGCTCGTTCCCGTAATTGCGCACCCCGAGAGAAATGCGGAGGTTGCGAGAGATCCGGACAAGCTGCTGCAGCTTGCGGAAGGGGGAGCGGTATTTCAGCTCACCTCGGATTCCATACTGGGCACATTCGGCTCGAAAGTACAGTCGCTCGCTTATGAGCTTTGCTCCCGCCGTTTGATTCATCTGGTTGCGTCGGATGCCCATGATCTGGTCCGCAGACCGTTCAGGCTCAGTGAAGCCTATGCGAAGATAGAGGCGAAGATAGGCCGGGACTACGCGGAATACTGCCGCCGGAACGCTATCCGGGTAGCGAGCGATCTCCCCTTGGAAATAAGGGAACCGGTCTCAGGCCGGCCGCGAAGACTTTTTGCGATGTTCCGCTGAATGGCGTACCTTTATGCTTTAAGGTTACAAAGCGGCAATTAACCATTGTTTTAATGCGATGAAGTATGTGGAGAAGCAGCTTGGCTGCTCGAAGGCCCTCATCCGGGCCGCGTCATACGGATACCAAAGGAAAGCGAGGGATTCAGTTCGGTGAGTATAGATTTTGAAATTAAACGGTATTTGGCCGTCCTCCGTAAAAGGCTCTGGCTTATTCTGCTGATCGTGGTGGCGGGTTGTCTGATTACAGGCGTCGTAAGCAAATATTACTTGAAGCCCGTTTATCAGGCTTCCACGAAGCTGATCGTGAACTCCCCTGCGGATAACCAGGGAATGCTGCGGCTGGATATGAATGCGATCAACACGAATATTTCCCTGATCCACACTTACAAAGAAATTATCAAAACACCCGCAATTATGGATCTTGTCGTCAAGGAGCATCCGGAATACGGAGTTACCTCCGACGATCTCATGCGTCGTATCCAGTTCAGTTCGGTCAGCGATACGCAAATTTTTACGCTGAGCCTTGAAGATGCTTCATACTCCAAAGCGGCCCAGATGATTAACACGGTGGCGCAGATGTTCCAGAAGCAGATTCCGAACATTATGAAAATCGACAACGTCTTCGTGCTCCATGAAGCGGACCCGGCCAAAACGCCGGCACCGGTCAAGCCGAATGTGCCGCTTAACGTCGCGATCAGCTTCCTGGCTTCGCTCATGTTTGCGATCGGGCTCGTTTTCGCACTCGAATATTTTGACGACACCCTTAAAACGGAGGAAGACGTGGAGCACTATCTCGGCCTTCCGACCCTTGTAGCCGTCCCGGAAATACGGGCCGGAGATATGAAGCCCAAACGCACCCCAATCGGGAAGAAAGTAGGTGAAGCATCCGGTGTCCCTATCCAGTAAACAGCGACCGATTATCGCTCACAGCAATCCCATGTCGCCGATATCCGAAACGTACCGCACGCTGCGGACGAACATTCAGTATTCCGGGGTGGATGGAGAAATCCGGACGCTCATGATCACCTCGGCAAGCCCCTGGGAAGGGAAGTCCACCACCATCGACAACCTGGCCGTCGTATATGCCCAGACGGACAAGAAGGTACTGCTGATTGACGCGGACCTGCGCAAACCGACGGCTCACCACACGTTCGGCCTCTCGAACCGTACGGGATTGACGGATGTGCTGACGCGCCAGGCCGAAGTGGAGGAAGCGCTCAAGGAGACGGATATCCCGGGCCTCTATGTCATGACCTGCGGTACCGTACCGCCCAACCCGTCCGAGATTCTCGGTTCCCGGCGGATGACGGATCTGCTAGAGCGGCTCAAGCAGGAGTTCGACGTTATACTGGTCGATACGCCTCCCGTCCTTGCCGTCAGTGACGCCCAGGTCGTGGCGACCCAGTGCGACGGTGTCGTACTCGTCGTGAGCGCGGGCGGAGTCAAACGGGAGCTGGTGCAGAAAGCGCGCGACAGCCTGCAGTTCGTCCATGCCCGGGTACTCGGCGTCGTGCTGAACAAAGTCGCCCGCAAGGATGCTAAGATGAACACGTATTACGACTACAGCAGCTGATTTATTTGGGAAACGGAGGCTTCATCCATTTAGATTCATCATCCTTTTATCAAAATGGTTTCCAACACTAAGGGAGGGGAAAAGATGAGTTATTCTAAACGGACGCCCATGCTTGTCCTGATCGACATGATTATCGTATGGGCGAGCATTTACCTGACTTTCCTGGCGCATTTCCGGGGCGGTATTCCGCAGGAAGTCATGAGTGTCATTATGCTCTACACACTGGTATCCGGTATTTCGCTGGCGTGTGCGATGTTCTACTTCCAGCTCTATAACCGGATCTGGCAGTATGCCAGCGTCGGTGAAATGGTAGCGATCGCGAAAGCGGTCATCGTATCCTGTCTGATCTCGTATGCGGTGACGTCGTTCTTGTCCGCGGGAGAGATCACGCTGTACATGTTCCTTCAGAATCTGAACGGCATTCTGCTTATGCTGGGCGGTTCAAGGTTTGTCTGGCGCGTGTTCTGCGACAATTTTTACGGCAGCTCAAGGTCCCGACGGGGCGGCAAGCCCGCCCAAAGGACGCTTGTCGTCGGAGCCGGGAGCTGCGGAGTCATGTTCGTGAAGGAGCTTGCAAACAACGACAGCTTCATGATGAAGCCGGTCGCCTTCGTGGATGACGATCCCTACAAGCAGAAGCTTCAGCTTCACGGCATACCGGTCATGGGAAACCGTCTTGATATCCCCCGGATCGTGGAAGAGCAGCGGATCGACGACATCATTATCGCGCTGCCTTCGGTGTCGAAGACACAGATTTCGGACATTATCAACATTTGCAAAACGACGAAAGCCCGTCTGAAAATCATTCCGCATATCCAGGAGTACATCCAGGGAAAAATGGCGGCCAACCAGATGCGCGACGTGCAGGTGGAAGACCTGCTTGGACGCGATCCCATCCAGACGGACTTACAGAATATCGCCGATTACGTGCAGAACAAAATCGTGCTGGTCACCGGCGCAGGCGGGTCTATCGGCTCCGAGCTCTGCCGCCAGGTAGCCCCGTTCAAACCGGCCCGGCTGCTCCTGCTCGGCCACGGCGAGAACAGCATTTACGGCATTGAAATGGAAATGCGCCGGCTGTTCCCGAATCTTCCGATCGAAACCGTGATCGCCGATGTGCAGGACCGGACCCGCATTGCGGACGTGTTCCGCGAGTTCGGCCCGCAGGTCGTCTTCCACGCCGCAGCGCACAAACACGTGCCGCTCATGGAGCGCAACCCGTCGGAGGCGATCAAGAATAACGTGTTCGGCAGCAAAAACGTGGCGGAATGCGCGGACGAATTCGGCGCGGAGCGCTTCGTGCTCATTTCCACGGACAAAGCCGTCAACCCGACGAGCATCATGGGGACGACCAAACGGATCGCGGAAATGTTTATCCAGAGTCTGGACAAGCACAGCAAGACGAAATTCGTGGCCGTCCGTTTCGGGAACGTCCTGGGCAGCCGGGGCAGCGTGATCCCGAGATTCAAGGACCAAATCGCCAGGGGAGGCCCGGTGACGGTTACCCATCCCGAGATGGTGCGTTATTTTATGACCATTCCGGAAGCGGTGCAGCTCGTGATTCAGACCGGAGCTTTCGCCAAGGGCGGCGAGGTATTCATTCTTGATATGGGCAAACCGGTGAAAATCGTGGATCTGGCGACTGACCTTATCCGGCTGTCCGGCTATGAACCGAACGTCGATATCGATATCGAATTTTCCGGCATCCGCGCCGGCGAGAAGCTGTACGAGGAGCTGCTGACCAGCGAGGAAGGCATGTCCTCCACGATGCACGACCGGATATTTATCGGGAAGCCGATGAACATCAACCGGACCGAGCTGGAATTCGAAATGCGCCGTCTCGAACGCGTGCTCGGCAGCGATCCCGAGGAAATCCGCGCGCTGCTTCAGCATCTGGTGCCGACCTACCGCAATGTCTCTTAAAACCAAAGCAGGAATGGAATTGAATCCGGGATGAGTATGAATACAACCGCGAAACCACTTACACAGCGTTCTTTATCGAAAATGCTGATGAAAAGCAGCTCATTGTCTTTCCTGGTCAACGTGGGGGGAATCGGCATCGCGCTGATTCTGCAAATCCTGCTGGCCAGACAGTTGGGCGCTGTCAGCTACGGATACTATTCGTTCGTCACGACCGTAGTGACGTTCCTTGTTTTCCCGACGAAGCTCGGGTTCGACACCGCTATCGTCCGCTACGTCTCGTCCTACCGGGCGCACGGGCAGTGGGCGGAGGTGAAAGGCCTGCTCCGCCGGGCAAATCAGATCACGGCGGGACTGTCGCTGGCCGTTACGGTCATTTCGCTCCTCGTCGTGCTCCTGATGAGCGGAACCATGAACGGCGAACTGCTCTACACCTACATAGCCGGCCTGCTCGGCATACCGGTGATGGCCCTGGCCCTGCTCCGCCAAAGCTCCCTTCAGGCGCTGAAGGAGATGCTGCACGCGCAGCTGCCGGAGAAAATCATCCGCCCGGTCGTTTTCATCGCGCTGCTGTTTCTCTACAACGCCTTCGCGGAAGCGAAGGCCGGAGCGGGCGAGGCGATGCTGCTCTTCCTGGCCGCCATGGCCGTGTCTTACGCCATAGGCGCATGGGTGTTGAAGCGCAGACTGACTCCGCGGACTAGGGATGCGGGCACCGCCTACAACACCCGCGAATGGGTGAACGTGTCCCTGTCGCTCATGTTTGTCTCGGGCATGTACCTCGTGCTGGGCCAGCTTAACGTGCTGATGCTCGGCTGGATGGAGGGGACGACCGAGGCGGGGATTTACGGGGCGGCCGTCCGGATCGCGACGCTCGTTTCGTTCGGTCTGACGGCTATCAACATGACGGCGGCTCCTTTCATCTCGGAGTCTTACGCCAAGAAGGACGATAAGCAGCTCCAGCATGTGCTCAGCCTGAGCAACCTGGCGGGATTCCTGTTTGCGGGCGTCATCTATGTCGCCTTCCTGTTTCTGAACGATCCCATTCTCGGCCTGTTCGGAGAAGAGTTCAAACGGGGTTCGCTGGCGCTGCTGATTTTGTCCACCAGCCAGCTCGTCTCCGCTTTCAGCGGACAGACGGGGACGCTGATGACGATGACGGGACAGCAGAAAACGCTGGGACGGATTCTGGCCGGTTCCGCCGTTCTGAACATCGTGCTGAACCTGGCTTTGATCCCTGCCTTCGGCATGCTGGGAGCGGCCGTTACGAATCTGCTCTGTACCGTCTGCTGGAAAACAGCCATGGTGATCGTCATCCGGCGGAAGCTGAATATTTCCATCGGGATGTTTGCCTGGATGACCGCCAACAAAAAGCGAGGGAATTAACGTGAAACATATATTGCTTGCGGGTGTGCCCCATTCGACGAACCTGGGAGACGGGCTTATCGCCATGACCGTCAATCAACTGATCCGCACGTGCGGAGAATATACCGTCACCAACTTCGATTTGACGGCCGGTTTGTATAAAGAACCCACGGCGGGCGGCGGATCAACCCGGGAAACCGGCGGACCCGCGTTAACGCGCGACTACAAGCTGAACGAAGTCAGCGTGAAAAAAAAGCTGACGCCGGATTTTCTGCGCTACATGAAGTCGTATTCGGTCCATAAGCGCAAAGACGCCGTGCTCGGCGAGCAGATCCGCGAGCTTGTCACGCGGGCGGATGCGGTTCTGATCGGCGGCGGGCATTTATTCATCGACACTTACTTGTCGTTTCCCATCGCCATGCGCCGTCTGGTCCGGGAAGTGAAGAGACAGGGCAAGCCGCTTCACGTCGTGTTCGTCGGCATGAGAGGACCCTGGAGCTTTCTGGCCCGGAAGTGGTTTACCGATATTTTGCATTACGCCAAAACGATTTCGGTCCGAGACGAGGATTCGCTGGCTTATTTACTTTCCATCGCCCCGTCTCTGGCGCACAAGGCCGTGGCTTTGTCCGATCCGGCGCTGGTTACCCTGGAAGCATTTCCGGGAAAGCACGCGGCCGGGGGCGTAAGGTCCGCTTCCGCCCGGACCGTCGGGCTCGGTATCATGGACCCCAACGAAATGAGGCGGCATTCCCCTTACCAGTGGGAACGGGACGATTGCGCCGATTGGTGGTACAGCCTGGCGAAAGGGGCGGCCGACGGCGGCAGCCGCGTCCGGGTCTTTACGAACGGAGCGGATACCGACAACGCCTTCGTGGAACGGTACATCAAACCGCGGCTGTCCGGAATGCCCGGCGTGGAATTCGCCCCTTATCCGGGCGATGTCGGAGACCTGGTCGAGAGCATCCGGGACTGCGATACGGTCATCGCCCAGCGCCTGCATGCGTGCATCCCGGCCATCTCCTTCGGCAAGCCGACCTACGGCATCGCCTGGGACAAGAAGCTGGCGAGCATTTTCAAAGATCTGGGCCTCTCCGGGCACGTGCTCGATTTCCGTACGGATCCCAAAGTAGTGCTTGCCGGGCTTGTCCCGGAGAAGAACCGTCATGAAGGCTCCGTCCGGATCGTCAACCAGAAAAAACGGGAGCTTGTTACTTACGTCGGGAGGATTCTGCATGAAGCCTAAAACGAAAATACTTCACGTCGTCGGAAAAATGCACCCCGGCGGGATCGAAACGCTATTGATGAACTTGTACCGGACGATTGACCGGGATAAATACGAATTTCATTTTGCCGTACAGTTTGAGGAAAAAGGATTTTACGATGACGAAATCATCGAGCTGGGGGGCCGCATCTTCAGACAGCCCCATCCGAAAAAGGGGCTGCGCGCCTTCCGCCGTGCTTTCCTCTCCAACTTGAAGGAACACGGGCCGTATCAGGTCGTGCACAGCCACATTTACCAGTTCAGCGGCTACGTGCTGAAGCTTGCGGGAGAGATGAACGTGCCGGTGAGAATCAGCCACAGCCACAACACGCACGACAGCAAGCGGGAATCGTGGTTGCGTAGCCTCTACCGCAGGTACATGCGGGGACTCATCCGCAGCAACTCGACGACGATGCTCGGCTGCTCCCGCTCCGCCTGCGAAGCGCTTTTCGGCCCCGACTGCTGGCGGGACGAGCGGGTCGTCGTGTTCCCGAACTCGATCCAGGTCCAGCCTTACGGGCAGCTGGAGAGAGACCGCTCGGCTTACCGCAGAGCGGTCGGGGTCACGGACCCTCATGTGCCTGTGATCGGGCACATCGGAAGATTCAGCGAGCAGAAGAACCACCGGTTTCTGCTCGAGATCTTTGCCCGCTTCCTGCGGGTCCGTCCGGACGCCCAGCTTGTGCTGATCGGGGACGGACCGCTACGCAGCGAGATGGAAGCCCGGGTCCGCGAGCTGGGAATCGCGGACCATGTGCACCTGCTCGGGGTCCGCAAGAACATCCCCGAGCTGATCGGAGCCTTTGACCTCTTCCTGCTGCCTTCGCTGTACGAAGGACTCGGCATCGTGGTCATCGAGGCGCAGGCTGCGGGCGTTCCCTGCCTCATCTCCGATCAGGTGCCCGCAGAAGCGGACCTGAACCTGGGGCTGGTCAGCCGGCTGTCCCTGAACGAACCGGCCGAAGCGTGGGCCGGGGTGATGCAGGAGAAAACCGCCGGGTCGCGGCTCGACTGGCCCGTCCGGCTGGAGGCGCTGCAGGAGTACGGATACGACATTCAGACGAGTGTACGGAGACTGGAGCGGATGTACGCTGCGGCGCCATAGCCCCGCAGCAGGGCTGCCGAAGGGAGCGCCTCCTCTTCGGAACCTGTTCGTGATCGGATATGTACTCCTTATGCTGCTTCTGGAAAAAGGAATTTTTCTGCTGGATGAGCGCATGGGGATCATTTCTTTTTTCGTTCTGCTGCTGCCCCTCTTCTGCATGATTCGGTGGCCGGATCAGCCGTTTCTGCTGTATATTGGCTTTTGCGTGATGCTGATCGGCAAGTTCGTTTACGCGCTTACGGCGACTCCCTTGGCCGGACCCGATGAAAATCATTATTACGAGCAGGTCGTCACGTACCTGGGACTGGGTGATTTTCTCGATTATGCCGTCGAGCATATTTCGACCTATCTGTTCAATTCATCGGCATACCCGATTTTCGGGCTGATGTATATGCCGTTCTTTAAATTTCTCGACGTGTCCGATCCGCTTGTCATCATTACGTACAATTCGGTTATGCTGATCTGGATCGCTTATCTGATTTATGCGCTGAACCGGTCGTTTTTCGGCTATGAGCAGACAAACCGCCGCATGTATGAAGGCTGGATCATTCTGGGACTGTTCGTCAGCCCGTCGTTCATGATGATGACTTCGCTTTTTGCAAAGGACGTCACCTGTGTGGCGCTCGGCCTGTACTGCACGCATCTGCTGCTGAAGCGGAAGTACGTTTTATTTCTGTTCGTGATGCTGTATGCGACAGGCCTGCGCGACTATGCGATCGTGTACACGCTTTGCTTTTACCTGTTGTTTACGAAAAGGTTTAAAACCGCGGTCGCCATGCTGGTCGTTTCGGCCGGCGTGCTCGCCGTCAAAATCGGCGGACTGGGCATCGTCAATGCGGTGCTGCTGACGGCCTTCCTGTTCCTGAGCCCCAATCCCGTTAATCTGGAAAATTGGGAAACGAACGTGATGTACCGTTCCCTGGAAGCTGTCGCGATGCTCGTGGCGCTTGCTCTCGCGGTGCTGATGTTTATCCGATATAAGGAGACGAGGGCGTTTTACCGGATTGTCGTGGTGCTGCTCTTCGCCTATGCCTGCACGCTGGTGCTCGTCGGCTACATGACCGTAACGGGACGCGATCTGGAATACGGCGTCGGCACGATCGGAGACAATATGGTGCGCAAGAAGCTGCCCATTCTGCCCCTGCTGTATATGTTTCAGGCTTATACGGCCGGTTGGACACTGAAATGGCTAAAGTCTATCCGCGACAAAAGGAGAGGAATTCATGAGAGGCCGAGACCGGTTTCACAAATTCAAAACGGTGCTGGACATCGTCATCCGCATCCTCCGTCTCTTCCCGAGGCCGGCGCTTAAATACGCTTGGACACTGACCGATCTTCTGCCGGACACGGCGGGAGTGGCGATGCGGTACTGTCTGCTGAAGTGCCTGGCGCTCAGCTGCGGAGACAACGTTTTCGTCGGCCGGTCGGTGGAGATCAAATACTGGGAGCGCCTGCGGATCGGCAGCAACGTCAGCATCCACAAGCAGTGCTACCTGGACGCGTGCGGCGAGCTTCAGATCGACGATGAAGTGTCCATCGCGCACCAGAGTTCGCTGATCTCCTTCCAGCACAGCTGGGAGGACGAGTCTCTTCCCATCCGCGACAATCCGGTCGTCTGTTCCAAAATCCACATCCACCGGGATGTCTGGATCGGCTGCGGATGCAGGATCTTGGCGGGCGCAAGCATCGGAAGCCGTTCTATCGTAGCTGCGGGAGCGGTCGTTACCAGACCGGTTCCCTCCATGACAGTGGCGGCGGGCGTGCCGGCCAAAATCATTAAGTCAATTAGAAAAGAGGGTCACTATGAACGTTCTGTGGGCACATGATCATACGTTTTACTTTACGGATTCGGGGAAATTTTACTCAAGCGGCAAGCTGCCTTACGCCGTATGGGAGAGGTATCTTTCCGTATTCGACTCTCTCACAGTCGTGTCCCGGGGCAAGAGAATGACCTCCGCCCATGAAATGGAGAAGAAAAGCTTGTCGAGCGGAGCGGGCGTCAACTTTATCGTCCTGCCTTCCCTCAGCAATCCCGTTAATAAAATTACGAAAAAAGGCTACGTCGAGCGCGTGCTGACGGAAGCGGTCATGAAAGCGGACGCGGTCATCGCCCGGCTGCCGAGTGAAATCGGCTCGGAAGCGATTGCCATTGCCAAGAAGCTGGGCAAACCGTTTGCGGTGGAGGTTGTTGCCTGCGCCTGGGACGGTTTGTGGAACTACGGCAGCGTGCAGGGCAAGCTGTACGCACCGATCGCAACATGGAAAACGAAGTCCGACGTCAAGGAAGCCCCCTACGCCATCTACGTTACCGAGCAGTTTTTGCAGAAAAGATACCCGTGCCCGAGCGGCCGCACCCAATCGTGCTCGAACGTCGAACTGCCCGAGATGGGCGAGGACGTGCTGCAAAGAAGGCTGGAGCGGATCCGCAGCATGAAAACGCCGGTCACGATCGGTTTGATCGGTTCGTTGAACGGCAAAACTAAGGGCATAGACACCGCTTTGAACGCGCTGGCGCGGATCAAAGACCAGCTGCCCCCGTTCAAGTTCCGCATTCTGGGGGACGGAGACAAGTCGAGCTGGATCGCGATGGCGGGCAGCCTGGGGCTGCAGGAGAACGTCCAGTTCGACGGCGTCCTTCCAAGCGGCAGCGCGGTGTTCGGCTGGCTGGACAAGGTGGATATCTACATCCAGCCCAGCTTCCAGGAAGGACTTCCCCGCGCCACAATCGAAGCGATGGGAAGGGGCTGTCCCATAATCGGCTCGACGGCCGGAGGAATTCCCGAGCTTCTCGATCCGGGCTGCCTGTTCAAGCCGGGCCAGGATAAACAATTGGCCGCTCTGCTTACGGGAACAGTCATCAACCGGGACTGGATGCTGGAGCAGGCAAGCCGGAATTTTGCCAAAGCGGCTAATTTCAACAAAACGAAGCTGGACCGCGACCGAAGCGAGTTCTGGCAGTCTTTTCATCAATATGTAAGCAGGGGAGTGTAGGCAGGTGTCCATTCTGATCACCGGATCAGCCGGTTTTATCGGCTATCATTTGGCTTTAAGGCTGCTGGAAAGCGGGGCGAAGGTAGTCGGTTACGATAATCTCAACGATTACTATGCCGTAACGCTGAAACAAGACAGGCTGAAGCAGCTTCAAAATTACCCGAATTATCATCATTATACGGCCGATCTATGCGACCACGAGCAGCTTAACCGGGTGTTCGGCGAGCATGAAATCCGGGTGGCCGTCAATCTGGCCGCTCAAGCGGGCGTAAGGTACAGCCTCCAGAACCCGAGGGCTTACGCGGATTCGAATCTGACCGGATTTCTGAACGTCCTGGAAGCGTGCCGGACCTATAAAATCGACCATCTCATCTACGCATCTTCCAGCTCGGTGTACGGCGCCAATACCAAAATGCCGTTCTCGACGGACGACCCGGTCGATCATCCCGTCAGCCTGTATGCGGCTACCAAAAAAGCGAATGAGCTGATGGCTCACTCTTACAGCCACCTGTACGGGATACCGGTGACGGGACTGCGTTTCTTTACGGTATACGGACCGTGGGGGCGCCCGGATATGGCGTATTTCTCTTTTACCCGCAACATTCTCGAAGGCAAGCCCATTCAAGTGTTCAACGAAGGCAAAATGCGGCGCGACTTTACGTATATCGACGACATCGTCGAGGGTATCGTGAGGCTGCTGGACCGCCCGCCTGTGCCGGATAAGGACTGGGATAGGGAAAATCCCGACCCGAGCACGAGCTATGCGCCTTATAAGGTGTACAACATCGGCAACAATTCGCCGGTGGAGCTGATGACGTTTATCCGGACGCTGGAAGAGAGCCTGGGTACGAAGGCGGACATCGAGATGAAGCCTATGCAGCCGGGCGACGTTCAGGCGACTTTCGCGGACATTGACGCTCTTCAAAGAGATGTCGGGTTCCGTCCGTCGACGCCCATTTCGGAAGGACTCCGGAAGTTCGCCGACTGGTACGTGGGGTATTACGGGTCTTAAAGCAAACGCATCTTAGACGGAAAGGGGAGGCTTCGCTTGAGCAAAATCGCCCATATTTGTACGTCGGCTATCTCTCACAAAATTTTGGCGGACAAAATGTCCGTCCTGCGGCAGGCCGGGCATGAAGTCCATCTGATTTCATCTCCGGAAGGCTACGATGAGCAGGCGATGAAGAACAGCGGACTCAAACTGAAGTTCGTGCAGATGAACCGCAAAATACGTCCTGTGGAAGATGTGCGTTCGATCCTCCGGATGAGACGGCTTATCAAGCGCGAAGGCTATGACATCGTCCATACCCATACGGCCAAGGCGGGAATTATCGGAAGAGCCGCCGCCTGGCTGGCCGGGACTCCGGTCATTATGCATACGAGCCACGGCCTGCCGTTCTATGAAGGCCAGTCGAAGACGGCTTACACGGTTTACCGGACGCTCGAAAAAATCGGCACGTACTTCTGCGATGCGCTGGCTTCCCAGAACCGGGAGGACATAACCAAGCTCCAATCGCTGAATGCCGGCAAGATCGTCTACTACGAAGGCAACGGCGTCGACCTGGACAAGCTGGATAAGGCGGCCGGCCGCATCGGCCGGGAAGAGCTGGAGACGTTAAAGGCAACCTACGGCGTCCCGGATAATAAGACCGTTCTGCTCATGGGAGCGAGAATGGAGCCGGTTAAGGATCATCACTTCCTGCTGGACGCGCTCGCTCTGCTGAAAAGCCAGGGAATCACGGATTTCGTTTGTCTCCTCGCAGGCAAAGGCCCGCTGGAAAAACAGATTCTGGAGCGCATCGCCGAGCTCGGCCTGCAAAAAGAAGTGCTGCTGATCGGGCACCGTTCCGACCTGTATGCCTTTCTGAAGATGGCCGATATCGTCGTCCTCACATCCGAGAAAGAGGGAATCCCGCGTTTTCTGATGGAAGCGATGGCTTTTTCCAAACCCGTGGTCGCAAGCGATGTGCTCGGTACGCGGGAGCTGGTCCGGCATGAGGAGACGGGCCTGCTCGTTCCTTACAAAAATACGGGGGTGCTCGCCAAAGCCTTCCGCACCCTCATCGAGAACAAAGCGTACGGCACCATGCTGGGGCAAGGCGGACGACGCAGAATCGAGCGGGAATTCACCGAGCAGATTGTCGTTAAAAGGCTGGAAACGATGTACAAAGAGCTTCGTGCGGGAAAAAAGGAAAGAAGCCGCATCGGAAGATGGCTGGGGCATACCCTCCTGCGTACGGCGGATCTCGCTATCGCACTTCCACTGGTGCTTCTGCTGCTCCCGGTCTACGCGGTCGTCGGGCTTCTTGTCCGCATGAAGCTGGGTTCGCCGGTGCTGTTCAAGCAGAAGCGGCCGGGACGGCTCGGTCAGCCGTTCTACGTCTACAAGTACCGCACCATGACCGACAAAAGAGATTCATCCGGAAATCTGCTTCCGGACGAGGTCAGGCTGACCGCTTTCGGCAAGCTGCTTCGCAAGCTCAGCCTGGACGAAATTCCGCAGCTTTTGAACGTGATCAAAGGCGATATGAGCCTTGTCGGCCCCCGGCCGCTGCTTATGGAATATCTGGAGCTGTATACCGACGAGCAGAAGCGGCGCCACTGGGTACGCCCCGGGATTACGGGATGGGCGCAGGTGAACGGGCGCAACGCGATTTCGTGGGAAGACAAGTTCAAACTCGACGTGTGGTACGTCGACAACCGGTCCTTCCGCCTCTATGTCAAAATCCTTCTGCTGACCGCCGTTAAAGTCGTGCGCAGGGAAGGCGTGTCGCAGGAAGGGCAGGCCACGACGACCAAGTACACCGGAAGCGCCGCATCCGGTATAGGAAGCCCGTCGTGAGGAGACTTCTTCTGATCGGCGACGGGGGCCACGCCAAGGTCGTGCGCGACATCGCGCAGGCCGGCGGGCAGTACGAGCTTGCCGCCGTGCTCGACGACCGGTATGCGTTCCCGGCCGCCGGAGCGGACGGGCTGCCCCGCGGACCCGTTGCGCTGGCGGCCCGCATGCTCGGCGAAGACGAAGACCTGCACGTCTTCGTCGCCATCGGCATCGGCGCGGTCCGCCGCAGGGTCGCCGAATCGCTCGGCGCAGAGCCCGGCCGCTTCGCGCTGCTGATCCATCCCCGCGCCGTCGTGAGCGGGGACGCGAGCCTGGCGCCCGGCACCGCCGTGATGCCGGGCGCGGTCGTCAACGCGGGGGCCCGGATCGGGGCCCACGCGATCGTCAACACCGGCGCCGTCGTGGAGCACGACTGCGTGATCGGCGACTACGCGCATGTGTCGCCGAACGCGGCCCTGGCCGGCGGTGTCGCCGTGGGAGCCGGGGCGCACATCGGCATCGGCGCCTCCGTGATCCAGGGGCTCGCCGTCGGCGAGTGGAGCACGCTGGGCGCCGGAGCCGTGGCCGTGCGCGATATCCCTGCCGGATGCACGGCGGCGGGCGTGCCCGCCCGGGTGATCCGGCAGGCATGAGCGGCTGGACGGTCTGCAGATTCATCCGTCCGGGGCAGAGAGAGTTACCCGGCAACCAGCCGGTATGCGGGTGGCCAACGTCTTGCTGCACCTCAGCGTGTACCGGGAGCTGAGCTGTGCTCGTGCTCGGTGTGACCGGATTTAGCGAATTGATTCCAATTTCGATCCATAAATCGTGTATCGTTATGCAGATGAACACCCTTATTCCATTTCAACGAATGACTGGATCAATCAAAAGGAGGACTGAATATGGCCGCACAGCTGCAAACTCATTCTTCACCTTCCCGCGCCGCCCGGCCTCAAACCGGGTCCGCCTCTAAGGCCCCGGAGGGCCTGCCGGGCGCCGGACGGAGCCGTATTCTCCTGTCTCCTCCGCATATCGGCGAGGAGGAGCAGAAGTTCGTCCGCGAAGCGTTCGAGACGAACTGGATCGCTCCGCTCGGACCGAACGTGGACGCGTTCGAAGCCGAGCTGGCGGCCTACACCGGCTCGAAGGGAGCCGTGGCCCTCAGCTCCGGCACCGCCGCTATCCACCAGGCGCTGCGTCTGCTGGGCGTAGGCCCGGGCGACCGCGTCCTGTGCTCCTCGCTGACTTTCGTCGCGAGCGTTAATCCGATCGTGTACCAGGGCGCGGAGCCTGTGCTGATCGACTCGGACGCAGCGACCTGGAACATGTCGCCGGCCGCCTTGGAGCGGGCTCTCGCCGAGTCGAAGCGGGAAGGGCGGCTGCCCAAAGCGGCGGTCGTCGTCAATCTCTACGGGCAGAGCGCGGACATGCTGCCGCTCCTGGAACTGCTCGACGCCTACGGCGTTCCCGTTGTCGAGGATGCGGCCGAGTCGCTCGGCGCGACCTGTTCCGGCAAGTCGAGCGGAACGCTTGGACGTTTCGGCGTCTACTCGTTCAACGGCAACAAGATCATTACGACCTCCGGCGGAGGCATGCTGGTGTCGGACGATCTGGAAGCCTTGGAGAAAGCCCGATTCTGGGCGACGCAGGCGAGAGACCAGGCTCCCCATTACCAGCACAGCGAGGTCGGCTACAACTATCGTCTGAGCAACATCCTCGCCGGTGTCGGGCGCGGGCAGCTGCGTGTGCTCGATGAACGCGTGAACGCCCGCCGGGCCGTATTCGACCGGTACCGCGAGGCGCTTGGCGGCATCGAAGGTATCGCGTTTATGCCCGAGGCGCCGTACGGCCGCTCCACGCGCTGGCTGACCGCGCTTACGGTCGATCCGGCCGTTGCCGGCATCACGACGGAAGAGCTTATCGCGCGCCTGGCGGCCGAGAACGTGGAGTCCCGGCCGGTCTGGAAGCCGATGCATCGGCAGCCGCTGTACGGCAAGTGCGCCTACTACCCGCACGAAGAGGGAACAAGCGTGTCCGACCGCCTGTTCGAACAAGGCTTGTGCCTGCCTTCCGGTTCCAGCCTCAGCGAATCGGATCAGGATTTTGTCATCGGCATTCTGCTTCATGCTTTGAACGCTTAGAGCGACCCGCAGTTAACGACCATAAGGAGGAATGAATCATGAAAGTGCGTAAAGCGATAATTCCGGCGGCAGGTCTCGGCACCCGGTTTCTGCCAGCTACGAAAGCCCAACCGAAGGAAATGCTCCCGATCGTGGACAAACCGACGATCCAATACATTATCGAGGAAGCCATTTCGTCGGGCATCGAAGATATTCTGATTATCAGCGGACGGGGCAAGCGCGCGATTGAAGATCATTTCGACAAGTCGTTCGAACTGGAAGAAACCCTGGACAAGAAGGGCAAACACGGAGAACTTAAACAAATTCAGGCCATTTCCGACATGGCGAATATTCATTATATCCGGCAAAAGGAACCGAAAGGCCTCGGTCACGCCATCTGGTGCGCCCGCAGCTTTGTCGGCAACGAGCCGTTCGCCGTTCTGCTCGGCGATGATATCGTACAATCCGAGGAGCCCTGCCTGAAGCAGCTGCTCCGCATTCATTCCCGCTATTCTTCGTCCGTCGTGGGCGTGCAGCGGGTCAGCGACGAGGACGTTTCGAAGTATGGCGTGATCGCGCCGAGAGGCTCGTCCATTGAGCCGGATGTCTTTTTCCTGGAAACGCTCGTGGAAAAACCTTCGCGCAAAGCGGCCCCTTCCAATTATGCGATCATGGGACGCTACGTGCTGACCCCAGAAATTTTCGGAATTCTGGAAAATCAGGCGCCGGGAGCGGGCGGCGAAATCCAACTGACAGACGCGATCCGCAAGCTGAACGAGCAGAAACCCGTTGTCGCTTACAACTTCTCGGGCGTCCGTTACGATGTCGGGGACAAATTCGGCTTCATCAAAGCCACCCTTGATTTCGCTCTTCAGCGCGAGGATTTACAGCAGGATTTGCTGGGCTACATTCAATCGGTTCACGAGCAGCATGCTGCGCTTCACAATCCTATCAGTAAGGTGGCGAAGTAGAATGGAAAAAATTACAGTAGTCGGCAGTGGTTATGTAGGGCTTGTTTCCGGAACTTGTTTTTCTGAAATCGGCAACCGGGTTATCTGCTGCGACGTCGATCCGTTTAAAATCGCAATGCTGCGCAAAGGCGAAATTCCGATTTACGAGCCGGGTCTCAAAGAGCTGGTGAAGAAAAACGTCGATGCCGACCGTCTGTTTTTTACTTCCGAAATCGGCGACGCCATCGAAGCGTCGGACATTATTTACATCGCGGTCGGTACGCCGATGGGCGATAACGGCGAAGCCGATATGCGCTACGTGCACGAGGTTGCCCGCACGATCGGTCAGCATTTGAACAGCTACAAAATTATCGTGAACAAAAGTACGGTTCCCGTCGGAACCGGCGAGCAGGTCCGGCAGATTATCATGGAAAACCGGAAAAACCGATTCGTCCAGTTCGACGTCGTTTCCAATCCCGAGTTTTTACGGGAAGGGTCGGCCATTGAGGACTGCATGAACATGGAGCGCGCCGTCATCGGGGCCACGAGCGACAAGGCGGCGAAGCGGATCGCGGATCTTCACGCTCCTTTCCGCACCCGCATTTTCCAGACGAATCTGGAGAGCGCGGAAATGATCAAATATGCGGCCAACGCTTTTCTGGCCACCAAAATTTCTTTTATCAACGGGATCGCCAACGTTTGCGAACGTGTCGGCGCCGACGTCACGTCCGTTGCCGCAGGCATGGGTCTGGACAGCCGGATCGGCGCGAAGTTCCTGCAAGCGGGCATCGGTTACGGGGGAAGCTGCTTCCCCAAAGATACCTTTGCGCTTTCTTATATCGCCGAAGAAGCGGGATTTGATTTCTCCCTGCTGAAATCGGTTATCGCAGCCAACGACGAACAGCGATTTGTTGTCGTGGACAAGTTAAAACAGGCTCTGGGCTGCCTGGAAGGCAAAAAGATCGGTGTCCTCGGACTTGCCTTCAAGCCGAACACCGACGATATGCGCTACGCTCCTTCCTTGACGATTATTCCGGAACTGGTCCGGCTCGGCGCCTCCGTACGCGCCTACGATCCTATCGCGATGCAGGCCGCGCGCAATCAGATCGCCGAGTATTACGAAGATTTCGAGACGCTTGAAGAAGCATTGGAAGGCTGCGATGCCTGCCTCATTTTGACGGAATGGAGTGAAATCGTCGAAATGGATCTGGCCCGGGTGAAACAGCTGCTGACGGCCCCGATCATCGTGGACGGGCGCAACTGCTTCTCCGTCCGGGAAATGAAAGAGCGGGAGTTCGTCTATTATTCCGTCGGGCGTCCCGCCGTCACAACCGGCAGCGCAAATGCCAGTGCGGCCAAAACCGTCTCGCTCTAAGCTTTTATGGATTTTGCCTGTATTGCTGTGGACGCTGCTCGTCTTCCATTGGTCTCATCAATCGTTTCGCGAGCAGAGCATACAGCCTTTATTGCATAAACTTTTCACAAAGGAGGAGATTCATGACTATATCCCGCAGGTGACGGTGCGCTATCATCATACGATTATTCGGGCGCAGTCCGATCCGATGCGGTTCATCGAATTTATTTTCCGTAAAGCAGCCCATCTGGTTGTTTATGCCGTACTTGCCGCACTTGCGTATCAGGCTCTTTCTCTCTGGGGGAGCCGGCGGTGGAAGCGGATAATGTTTTCCCTGCTGTATGTTGTCGTGATCGCAATGGGCGATGAATGGGTTCAATCGGCTGCAGCAATGCGTACCAGCGCAATACAGGATGTTGTCTTGGATACAGCAGGAGGCTTGGCGGGACTATCGGCAGCCGTGTGGGCGGTGCCTTGGGGGATTCGGCTTTGGCGGACAAATATCCGGATTAAAAGGCGGGAGGCCGGGAGATGAACAAACGACGCCGCTTGTTCCTTTGGACGGGGACAGGCATCCTTATAGCGGGAATGGCCGGGAGTTTTGCGGCCGTCCGGATTTCGGATGAAATGATCCGGACGGTGGCCTCCTTAAGTCATGGGCAGGCGGATTCTGAAGCGGACGCTGCGGGCAAGGAAGCGCCGGAAGGCCCCCCGGTTCCGGGTGGCCAGGCGCCGGCTTCGCCCGGTGCGGATGCACAGGACGGCTTCCGTCCGCAGGAAGCTTTCCCGGGCGTAAAGGCCGCGCCGGGCAGCGGGAAAGCTTCTGCGTCTGCGGCTCCGTCCGCCAGGCCGGCCCCGAGTGAAGCAGAGCGCCAGGCAGACGGATTGGCGGAGGCCGGCAGCGGCGGACGCGGGAGCGGAAGTGCGAAGAGCCGCTCCAAAGACCCGGCAGCCATATCGGCGGACCGGGCCGAGCGCGTAAGCGAGGAGATTTCCTGGCCGGAGCGGATGAAGATTACATCCGTTCTGCTGAAGCGGCTGCAGGCAAGCGACATCAAGCAACTAAGCCTCCTCCTGAAGGACGGCGTGTCACGTGAAGAAAAGAAAAAGGCGAAGGCGATCATTTTGGCCAAGCTGAGCGAAAGCGAGTATAACGAGCTGATTGCCATTGCAGGCAAATATGGTTTGAGCAAAGGCAAGTCGTATCAGCAATCCGTTAACGAGTAAGCTCCGGTTTCGGCAGAACGCCCGCCAAGAGGAGAGTGAAAGTGTGAAAAGGTTAAATAAAGCGCTCGTGGCCGCCATGCTGCTGGCCCTGTTGTCCCCGGCTTTCCAGCCGGTCCAGGCGAATGCGCAAGCGGCAGTAAACCAGAACGCCCGCACAAGTTTTGATCAGCTTGCCAATAATGTTTGGGGCTTTCTGAATGAATACCTGCTCCCGATTCTTACGGGCGGCAATCAGAAGTTCCCAGTCCCTAAGCCTGAGCCTAAGCCAGACCCGGCGCCTGTTCCAACACCTGTCCCAACGCCTGTCCCAACGCCTGTTCCGGATTCCGGTAACGGGAAGGGCCAGAACAACGGCGGCGGTCAGGGCAACGGAAACGGCCAGGGCAACGGAAACGGCCAGGATAAAGGCCCGGACAAGGACACCGACAAAGGCAACCAGGCCGGCGGTAACGGTAACGGTAACGGTCAAGATAAAGGAAACAACGGAAACAACGGAAACAACGGAAACAACGGAAACAACGGAAACAACGGAAACAACGGAAACAACGGAAAC
This sequence comes from Paenibacillus sp. JT31N7, assembly GCF_059692095.1. NCBI lineage: Bacteria > Bacillati > Bacillota > Bacilli > Caryophanales > Paenibacillaceae > Paenibacillus > Paenibacillus sp. JT31N7. The sequence goes on along the minus strand of NZ_JCAUAT010000001.1, from coordinate 1,894,648 downwards.
AACGGAAACAACGGAAACAACGGCAAGGACCGTGATGACCGGTACGACTCCATCAACAAAGAAACGATTCAAAAGCTGAATGCGCTGAAATCGGCGTGCCAGCGGGACCTCGTTTCTTATGCGATCCAGTTTTCCGGGGCCACGACAACGCACCAGAAATCCACTCTTTATAAGGAAGCTTCCGAGCGTTTCGCCCAGTGCGTGTCCGATTTCAGGGATATTGTGGGCAGTGCCCAGAATACGCTTCAAAATGAAGGATTCAGCACCGACATTATTAACCAGTATGAGCGTGAGTACGATATTCAGATGGAGACAGGCCGCATGCTGCTTGATACCATTGTGAAGTAAGGAAGCAAGGGCCGGTGGCGCATCCAGCGCTGCCGGTTTTTTTTGCCTGTTTTTTTGCAAACCTACTATTATTAATAGACGTCCAGAAGAAAACCGAGATAGGCCAGAAAAAGAACGAACAAGAGAAAGACATCCAGGCCGTTGGGAAAGATCAGCGTGCGGACAAACTGGATGCAGATGAGCGGGAAAAGTACGCCCCGAACGGTGTACCGGGTTTTCCACCACCATTTTTGCATGAGTATCCCCCTCAGATAATAAAAATTTCCGCTACCAGTTTATGCGGGCGTCCCCTTGGATATGATGGATAATAGCCCTTTTCGTATTGAAAAGATTGACGTTTTTGGTCCGTTTGGTTTATCATAAAGTGTAATTTAACGGTTTGCTTTACAAACATTTTTCATTACGTTGAATCGACGTGGATGGGGAGTAGTAGACGGCGAGCCCTTCAGAGAGTGGAATTGCAGCGCTGGAAGGTTCCACAGGGAGATAAACGGCCGTTCGAAGTCGCCCCGGAGTTGTTTGCGTGAGCACTCACCCGCTTTAATGCGGTGTAGTATAGCGCGAACCGGCCCGCACCGTTATATGCGTCTCAAGTGTCACGTTTCGCTCGTTTGGGGAGCATGCGTGAAATGAAGGTGGTACCACGGAAGCACATCCTTTCGTCCTTTGCGGCGAAGGGATTTTTTTGTTAGCTGGAGCAGCTGCGCAAGGTATTTGAATGGAGGAAATGGACTATGGCAGAAACAAGCGATAAAAACTCGGTATCCATGCCGACAACCTACGATCCCTCGCAAAGCGAGAAAAAATGGTACGACTACTGGATTTCTAACGGATTTTTCCGTGCCGGGCAGCGTCCGGACGCGGAAACCTATACAATTGTAATCCCGCCGCCGAACGTAACGGGCATGCTGCACCTGGGCCATGCGCTCGATTTTACGCTGCAGGATATTCTGGTGCGCACGAAGCGGATGCAGGGCTATGACGCCCTCTGGCTTCCGGGCTCCGACCACGCGGGTATCGCCACACAAACCAAGGTAGAGCAAAAGCTGCGCGAAGAGGGGCTTTCCCGCTACGACCTCGGACGGGAGAAGTTTCTGGAGAAAGTGTGGGAATGGAAAGACCTGTACGCGGAAACCATCCGCGAGCAATGGGCGAAAATGGGCTTTTCCCTCGATTATTCGCGTGAACGATTTACACTCGACGAAGGTTTGTCCAAAGCCGTGCGCGAAGTTTTCGTGAGCCTGTACAACAAGGGCCTTATTTACCGCGGTAAATATATCATCAATTGGGACCCGAAAGCGCGGACCGCTTTATCCGACATCGAGGTTGAATATAAAGAAATCCAGGGCAGCCTGTACCACCTCGTTTATCCGCTCAAAGACGGCAGCGGCTCCATTACGGTAGCGACTACCCGTCCGGAAACGATGCTCGGCGATACGGCCGTTGCCGTTCATCCGGAAGACGAGCGTTACAAGCATATGATCGGAAAAATGCTCGTGCTGCCGGTGGTCGGCCGTGAAATTCCGGTTATCGCCGACGAGTACGTCGAGAAAGATTTCGGAAGCGGTGCGGTTAAAATTACTCCGGCGCACGATCCGAACGACTTCGAAGTGGGCAAGCGCCATGATCTGCCGCAAATTCTCGTGATGGACGAATCCGGCACGATGAATGCCAACGCGGGTCCTTACCAGGGACTGGACCGCGCGGACTGCCGCAAGAAAATCGTAGCCGATCTGCAGGAGCAGGGGGTCCTTGTCAAAATCGAGGAGCACGTGCACCAGGTCGGACACAGCGAGCGCAGCGGCGCCGTCGTAGAGCCTTACTTGTCCACGCAGTGGTTCGTGAAGATGCAGCCGCTTGCCGAGCGCGCCATTGAAGCGCAGAAGAACGGCACCGGCGTTAACTTCGTTCCGGACCGTTTCGAGAAGATCCACCTGCAGTGGATCGAAAATGTACGCGACTGGTGCATTTCCCGCCAGCTCTGGTGGGGACACCGTATTCCGGCCTGGTACTGCACGGACTGCGGCGAGGTGACCGTCGCTCAGCAGGACGCTCATGCCTGCGGGCACTGCGGAAGCGAAAATATCCGTCAGGACGAGGACGTGCTGGATACCTGGTTCTCCTCCGCGCTGTGGCCGTTCTCGACACTCGGCTGGCCGGAGCAGACCGAAGATTTGCAGCGCTACTATCCGACGAATGTGCTTGTCACCGGCTATGACATTATTTATTTCTGGGTAGCCCGGATGATTTTCAGCGGCCTGGAATTTACGGATCAAGTTCCGTTCAAAGACGTGCTGCTGCACGGTCTCATCCGCGACTCGGAAGGCCGCAAAATGTCCAAATCGCTGGGCAACGGCGTCGATCCTCTGGAAATTATCGAGAAATACGGCGCGGATGCCATGCGGTATATGCTTTCGACTTCGAGCACGCCGGGACAGGATCTGCGCTTCCGTATCGAACGCGTGGAACAGACACGCAACTTCGCGAACAAGATCTGGAACGCTTCGCGTTTTGCGCTGATGAATCTCGAAGGATTCACGGCTGCGGACATCGATCTGAGCGGCAAGCTCGGAACGGCCGACCGCTGGATTTTGCACCGTCTGAACGAAACGGCACGCGATGTAACCCGTCTGATCGACCAATACGAATTCGGCGAAACCGGTCGTCTGCTGTATAACTTCATTTGGGACGATCTATGCGACTGGTATATCGAATTCAGCAAGCTCTCCCTGTACGGGGAAGACGAAGCGGCCAAGAAAACGACGAAATCCGTTCTGGCCTATGTGCTTGACCGTACGCAGCGCTTGATTCATCCGTTTATGCCGTTCATCTCGGAAGAAATCTGGCAGCATCTGCCTCACGAAGGCGATACGATCACGCTGGCCGCCTGGCCGGTGTACGATGCGCAGTTCGAAGCGCCGGAAGCGGTACGCGAAATGGAGCTGCTCATGGACATTATCCGCGCCGTGCGCAACATCCGTGCGGAAGTGAACGTTCCGATGAGCAAGAAGATCGAGCTGCTCGTCAAGCCTTCCGGCCAGGACATAGAGACGATTCTTTCCCGTAACGAAGAGTATCTCCGCCGTTTCTGCAGCACCTCGGAGCTGAGCATTTCCGCGGGAATGGCGTCGCCCGACAAGGCGATGACGGCTGTCGTGACGGGAGCGGAGCTGTTCCTGCCGCTCGCGGGACTTATCGATATCACCCAGGAAGTGGCCCGTCTGGAGAAGGAAATGCAGACGCTCATCGGGGAAGTGACCCGGATCGAGAAAAAGCTTTCCAATGAAGGCTTCATCGCCAAAGCTCCGGCCAAAGTCATTGAAGAAGAAAAAGCCAAAATGGCCGACTACGCGGATAAACGCGACAAAGTCGTTGCCCGTCTGGCCGAATTGAAAGCCTAAGCTTGCATTATATCGCGGTGCACCCGTCTGGTTTGGCGGGGAGCACCGCGATTCACATCAATCAAAGGGATGATAGTCATGGAACAACACACAGAAGCGGCTTCCCCGTTCAAGACTTACACCGAAGCAGTGAACTGGATTACCGGACTCGTGCCGATCGGCATCAAACCCGGACTCAAACGAATGGACCTGCTGATGGAAAAACTCGGTCATCCTCACCGGAGACTGAAGTTCATACACGTCGGCGGCACGAACGGCAAAGGATCGACCTGCGCCTTCCTGACGAAGGTGCTTATCCGCAGCGGATACGATGTCGGAACCTTTACGTCCCCATATCTCGAAAAGTTTACGAACCGTATACAGTATAACGGTCAAGATATTGAAGAAGAGGCTCTCCTGCTTCTGGCGAACCGGCTGAAGCCGATCGCCGACGAACTGGCGGAAACCGAATTGGGTTCCCCGACGATGTTCGAAATTTGCACGGCGCTGGCGCTCTTGTATTTCGGCACAGTCACGTTCCCGGATTATGTTGTCCTGGAGGTGGGTCTCGGCGGCCGTCTCGACTGCACGAACATCGTGTCGCCGGTCATTTCCGTTATCACGAACATCGGCCACGATCATATGGATATTCTCGGTGATACATTGGAGCAGGTTGCGCTTGAGAAGGCGGGCATCATCAAGCCCGGCGTGCCCCTGGTTACGACTGTGGAACAGCCCGAGCTTGCGGAACTGTTTATCCGGGACGCCAAGAGCAAACGCACGACCGTTTATCTCCTGGGCAAGCAGTTTACTTACGAGCCCGTCTCGACGGAGCTGGACGGCCAGAAGCTGAACTTCACGGGACCGTTCCGTTCGATCGAGAACGTGCCTGTCTCCCTTAACGGGGCGCACCAGCTGAAAAATGCCGCTACGGCGCTGATGACGCTCGAAGTCTTGCGCCAGTATAACGCGCTCATCGTGGACGACGAAGATCTTTTCGCCGCCATGAGCGAAACGCAGTGGCCCGGCCGCCTTGAAATAGTTTCCGGCAATCCGCGGATTCTGCTGGACGGAGCCCACAACCCCGAGGGGGCGCAGACGTTGGCCGCCGCCCTGAAAGACACGTATTCCTATAAGAAACTGCATTTGATGGCCGGCATGTTGTCCACGAAGAATCAACCCGGCTATTTCAGGCATATACTACCAATGGTGGATACGCTTATCCTTACGGAACCGGATTTTCATAAAAAAGAAAGTGCATCCCGTCTGGCCGACCGGGCCCGGGAGACCCTCCGGGAACTGGACGTGAACCGGGATATCGATATCGTGGTGGAACCGGATTGGAAGAAAGCCCTGGAACAATTGAAGCAGCGAACGGGACAGGATGATCTGGCGGTCGTATCCGGCACGCTGTACTTGATTTCTGATGTTCGTTCTTGGCTCTTATACACGACCGACTCTGAAAAAGGATGGTGAGAACGACATTGAATACCCCAGAACACGTACATTTTATCGGCATCGGCGGCTACGGTATGAGTGCGATCGCCAAAGTGATGCTGGAAATGGGTTACCAGGTATCCGGCTCCGATCTGGCCCAGCAGGAATTGACGGAAAAGCTTAGGGCCAAAGGCGCCCGCGTCTATATCGGGCATGAAGCCCAGAACGTGAACGGAGCGGACCTCGTGGTCTACTCCACGGCGTTGTCCAAGGACAATGTGGAAATGGTCGCGGCCGGAGAGCAGAACATTCCGGTTATTCACCGCTCGCAAATGCTTGCGAGATTGATGAATGAGCGCAAAGGGATCGCGGTCGCCGGAGCGCACGGCAAAACGACCACCTCTTCCATGATCGCGCTTGTGATGGAGCGCTGCGGAACAGATCCGACGTATATCATCGGCGGCGAGATCATGAACATCGGCTCGAATGCCAAAGCGGGCAAAGGCGACTACGTCGTAGCCGAAGCGGACGAGAGCGACGGCACTTTCCTGCAGTATCATCCGACGCTGGCCCTCGTGAACAACATCGAGGCGGATCATCTGGAAAACTATGACGGAGATTTCGAGAATCTGAAAAAAGCCTATGCCCAGTTCCTCAGCCAGGTGAGAGAAGACGGCAAGGCGATCATCTGTCTCGATGACGAATATTTGCGGGGCATGCTTCCGCAGATCAAAAGCGAGACCCTTACTTACGCCATTGACCGGGATGCCGACTATGTGGCGACGGACATCGAGCTGGGCGACCGGAAAGTGTCCTTCAACGTTCGCCATGGCGGCGAAACGCTCGGCAAGGTGCGCTTGTCGGTTCCGGGCCGGCACAACGTATACAATGCGATGGCTACGCTGATTACGTGTCTGGAAGCGGGCCTGACCTTTGACCAGATCGCCGAGGCGATCGAGGAGTTCCGCGGCGCCAAACGGAGATTTCAGGTGCTGGGTGAAGTAAACGACATTCTCGTGATCGACGATTACGCCCATCATCCTACGGAAATCGAGGCGACGATCTCTGCGGCCAAGGCGACCCGCAAGCATCTTATCGCGGTTTTCCAGCCTCAGCGCTATACGCGTACGTTTTACTTATTCGAACAATTCAGCCATGCGTTCAAAGAGGCGGACGAGGTGCTGATCACCGACATCTACTCGCCGGCCGGCGAGAAGCAGATCGAAGGAATCAGCTCCGAGAAGCTCGTCGAACTGATCCGCAAGAACAGCAATCCGAATGTCACCTACATTCCGACCCGCGGCGAAGCGGAAGTGTATTTGACGGACCGCGTTAAACCGGGCGACCTCGTCATCACGATGGGAGCCGGAGACATTTGGAAAACGGCGGACGGCCTCGCCAAAACGCTTCGCGCCCGCTATGAGGCGGAGTAAGCAAATTTTTTAATTGAAATCAAAAAAGTACTGCACGCCGCAGTACGAAAACCTTCCGCAGCTCTCGCTGACGGGAGGTTTTTTTATGGGGAAATTTTACGTTCCGGGCAGGGGAGCAGGCTGATTAGATAGTCCGCAAATAAAATGGAGGATGGCCGCTGTGTTCTTTCGTACAAAAATAGTGCTTTCTAAGAGCGGCGGGAAGCGCATCGCGAGTTTAAAAGCCTACTGACTATTCTTTCATATACCAAGATTTAGGGAATCTCCACTCTAGTAAAATTTATGGAGGCCCGGACATATTTTTTGGCTCCCGTTCATAGGCTGATAGTAGAACGCGGATAAGGAGATGGGCCGTATGAATAAAGCGAGAATTTCTTACCGTATAGACGGAAACGACCGGACAAACCGTAAAGCAGATAAATCGGAAGGCAAAATTATTCCCTTAACGAGAGAAGAGTTTTCGGTTTCGGAAACGCTTTGGAGAGACGCGAAGGCGGATAGAGCGAAAAAAGCCCGGCAAAACCGCAAGGAAGCCGAAGCGGCACCCGTCGACCGGGAAGAGTTGAATAATTACACGGCCGATTTCGGTACGTGGCAGAGTCCTTACGATGCCGAGACGGAACGGATCGCCAAGCTTATCCGGGAAGCGGAACCGGGCTACCGGGGGGATTCCGGTTATTTTGAAAGCACGATTAACGAACGATTCAGGGAAGAAAAAGAAAAAAGACAAGAATACGAAAATTTGGACCGGACCGCGTTCCGGGAACGCAGAGACGAGGAAGCCGAGAGGGGAAGGCGAGACTTTGAGAGTCCGACCGAGCAGGAGGACGAATATACGGATGACCGGTTTCGGGAGGATGCGGCCGCCGGGCGCGGCAATTCAGGTGAACGGGGACGCGAGGACCGCTATCCGCTTCCGCCCAACCTGGGCTGGCCGGAGGATCCCAGCGGCTTTATCGATCACGGGACAGCTTCCTTGCCCGGCTATAACAGCCTCCGTGCCGCTCAAGAAGACGAACGGGAGGATGACGGCCATGCGCGTTCCGTATACGGCGGCGCGCCGGTTCCGGATACGAGGGGGAGAAGGACGGCCGGGGAGAGGAACTACTATGAACGGCAGCTTGCGGAAGCGCCTCCTTCCGGGCAGAACCGGAGCCGGAACGGGAACGAGTTCGCGTACTATGAGGACGAACCGCCGGCATACCGCAGGGAGCCCGTCTACGACGATCCGTATAACCGCCTTCATTGGGAGGAGCCCGGAAAAGCGGGTGTGCGCATTTCCCGGTCCGGCCGCGGAGGCTTGCTGCGCATCGCCACATCGGTTGCGGGAGCGATGGTAACCGGGGCGGCTTTCGGCTATTTCGTCCTCTCCATGTTCTCGGGCGGGGCGGAGAAGCCGATCACGATCGACGCGGGTCCGGCCGCGACCGCCCCGGCCCAGCCGAGTCCCGGGATGGTCACGCCGCTGAAGCCGGATGCCTCCGCCCCCGCCGCTTCCGCTCCCTCGGCGGGCACGGCCGTCGCCGCCCCGCCGGTCGGAGGGCCGACTGCGGCGGCCTCCATCCCGGCGCGCTCCTACACCGTGCTGCAGAACGGCATCTTCAGCACGCCGCAGAGCGCGGAGACCGCCCGCGCCGACGCGCGGGGCAAAGGCGCCGCGGCGGTAGCGGAACCGGGCACGAAGACGACGGTATACGTCGGAGTTGCCGGAAGCAAGGAGGACGCCGCGAAGCTGAAAACCGCCCTTGCCGTCAAGAAAATCGAAGTCTTCGCGAAGCCGCTCGATCTCCCCGCTGTCGGCAAGGTGTACTGGAAGAGCGGCAGCGCCCAGCCGCTCGCGGATTATCTCGCGCAGGGCGCGAAGGTCGCCGGCACGGCCGGCAGCCTGTCCGCCGCGAAGATGGCGGAGGCTTCGCCGGGCGCGCTCGACGCGGCTTCCCTGCAGCCGCTCGACGCAGCCGCCAAGGCGTGGGCGGCTCTGCAGCCGGCGGTAGCCGCGGGAATCCCCGACGCGGCCAAGCCGCAGGTCGAGGAAATGAACGCGGCTCTCGCCAAGGCGGTCGCGAAGCTCGGCGAGTACGGCAAATCGCCGTCCGCCCCGCTTCTGGCCGAAGCCCAGGAGGCGCTGATGCGGTACGTCTTCGCCGAGAAGCGCCTGATGCAGCAGCTGACGGCCGCATCGGCCTAGGCTCAAACCCCCGCTCCATACACACGAAAACACGGCCTGCGAATTCGCAGGCCGTGTTAGTTTTAGGGCTGGAGCTTGGAGTAGCGGTCCATCATGACGGCAATCTCCGCCCGGGTTATGTAACGGTTCGGTTTGAATTCCGTCGGGCTTGTCCCGTCGACGATACCGGCCTTCGTCAGCGTGTAGACCGCGCCTGCGCACCACATGGAGGCGGGAACATCGGAGAATACGTCCTGCCCGGCCGGCGGCGTTAAAGCAGGCGTGCCTTTCATTTCGCGAAGCCGCTGAAGAATAGCGGATACCTCGCCGCGGGTGATCGACTGGTTCGGGCGTACGGTATGATCCTCGTACCCGTCGAGCAGTCCGAGCCGGACGGCCTTTGTCATCACCGGATAGGACCACTGGGTCGTTTTCAAATCGCTGAAAGCCGGTGTGGGTGCGGAATTTCCCGTCCCGAGCAGGCGGTCAAACCCGAAGACGCGGTCCATCACGGTTACGAACTCCGCGCGGGTCAGCGCCCGGTTAGGCTCGAAGTTGTTTCCGATGCCTTCCATCCAGCCTTTGTCTTTGATGCGCAGGATGGCTTCGCGTGCCCAATGACCGGCGGTATCCGGGAAAACCGGGGGCTGGTAGGAGACGACTCCGGCGGCAATCGCCTTAGCCATTTTGGTGCGGAAAGCCGGATCGGCCAGTAAATCCGCTTCTTTTTTGTTGCTCAAAAAGCCGGTTTCGACAAGAATGCTCGGTATTTTTCCTTTGCGGACGACATAAACCGCACTCGGCACCAAGCCTTGATCTTTCAATCCGGTTTGGGACAGAACCGAGCTTAATACCTTTTGAGCCAGCAGCCTGCTGGAAGGTGTAAGGGCTTCCATTTCTGGGCTGGCGGGGTAATCGTCCTGGGGATAGCGGCTGTCGTAATACAGCACCTGCGATCCGCTCGCGGCCGAGCTCGGATTTGAATTGGCATGCACGGATACGAAAACGTCCGCGTTCTGGGCATTTGTAAATTGAACTCTCTCGTCAAGGGACAAATAACGGTCGTCCGACCGGGTCATCACGACTTCGACGCCCTTCTTCTTGAGCTCGTCGCGGAGCTTCAGAGAAACGTCGAGGTTGACCGTTTTTTCATTGAGACCGTTTACACCGATGGCTCCCGGATCTTTCCCGCCGTGACCGGGATCGACGACAACCTTGTAGGCCATCGCCTCATAAGGAAAGACCAGCAGAAGCGCGAGGGTCAGCCCTGCTAATTTTGTAGTTTTTTTCATCGTGTTTTCCCCTCCCGTTTCCAATTGTACAGGCACTTTCCAGGTTGGCAAGCCGGAAAAATGTTACAATTTGTTGGTTTTTCGGATTGATGCAAAACCAGCCGCTCCGTATAATAAGGGAGAAACAAGGGAAGAGAGGATAACGGATGAAGAAAAACGGCTTCACCCTCGTTCTGTTTTTAGTGATCGGTCTTGTCGTCGGCATCATTGTGGGGCAACTGCTTGCACCGGTCAAAGCACTGGCGTTCCTGACCAAAACGACGGATATCGTCTGGCAGCCCAAAGCGGACCTGCAGGTCATCCAGTATGATATCCTTTTGAAGATTAAACTGAATTTGTGCAGCATTTTGGGCCTCGCGGCCGCTTTCTGGCTGTACCGCAAGGTGTAGCCCATGGGAAGACGCAAGTAAATTTTAGAGGAAAAAGTGGAGGCAACCGATATGAGCCAATCCGGCAGCGCGCCCAATGAGCAGGGCATTAAACTGATTCTCGCATCCTCTTCGCCCAGACGGCAGGAACTGCTGAAAGGGATGGGGCTGGATTTTGAAATTATCGCCAGCGATGCGGATGAAACCGTGGAGGAGAGCCTGAGCCCCCGGGAGATCGTCGAAACGCTTGCCGTGCGCAAAGCGGAAGCGGTATCGGCCTCCTTATCCGGTTCATACGCACCGGGTAGAACCGTCATTATCGGGTCCGACACGATTGTGGTTTTGAACGGGGAAGTGCTGGGCAAGCCCAAGGACGGGCAGGACGCTTTCCGTATGCTGTCCGCTCTGCAGGGCCGGACTCACGAGGTTTACAGCGGAGTCGCCTGCCTGAGCGCGGACCGCAGGGACGTTTCGGTGAATCACCGCAGGACTAAAGTCACGATGAAGCCGATGGACGACGAGCGGATTCTCCGGTATATCGGAACGGGCGAGCCTTCGGATAAGGCGGGTTCATACGCGATTCAGGGGATCGGAGCCACATTGATCGAGGGAATTGAAGGCGACTATTTCAATGTCGTGGGTCTTCCGGTGTCTCTCCTGAGCGAGATGCTCGAGCCTTTCGGCATCCGCGTCATCTAGGGTAAATGTCCCGGCCCTGAACCGTTTTCATTAAGAGCCGATTCTGCTACAATAGAGAGAACATCAGGAGAAAGGAGGGCTATGTCATGAACAGCGAGTTTACGATTGCCGTGCACAGTCTGGTACTTCTTGCCCATTTGCCGGAACACATGGCTTCGAGCGACGATATTGCTTCCAACGTTTGCACTCATTCCGCGCGCATCCGCAAAATTATGGGCTGTCTGCGCAAAGCCGGCTTTGTTCGCACCAAGGAAGGCTGTGGAGGCGGATTTATTCTCAATCACGACCCGGATGAGATTACGCTCGGCGACATTTATCAGCTAACTTCGCTCGGCACCCTCAAACCGAACTGGTGCTCGGGCGACCAGGGGAATGAATGTCTTGTTTCTGCGAACATGCAGAATGTGATGGACAACATGCTGGATGGAGCCGAACAGAACATGATTCAATATTTGAAAGGCGTGACGATCGGCAGCATGCTCCGCACCTTGAACGAGACGGAGAAGAAAGCCGCCGATGCCGAGAAGAATCTGATTTCCTGAAGCGGTGCCTGCGCTAAACGTTCAAGGACGTACAGGCGCCCGCTTTATTGTTACGATACATGAGGAAAGACACCCGGTGCTGCGAAGGCGGCGCGGACTCGGTTTTCACAGGCATGATATCTCCCGTCAGGGAGACGCTTTGCCGGTCCGTCCGCCTGTCTTCTTGGGCCTTTGACGCCGCCGCTTTCCTTGCCGTTTTCTCATTCGGCGCTTCTGTTTAAATGGCTTAACCTGATGTTACCCTTCGATGAACTCCGCTTTCGGGCCCCTGCGCTCTTTCTTTTTACACTCTCCCATTCTCTATCTTCTTCGTATGTCTACTGCTGGCCGCTTGTCTCATCCGCTGTCCGTTTTCATTTCCTCTCCGCTGGCGCATCTTGTTTTCCAATCCGTTTTTTCCTTTACTACCTTTTCTTAATACACCGGCCTTTTAATCCTGCTGCCGGAAAAATCCCTCCCAGCTCATGTCCCGAACCCGAACCCGCCGTAAGAAAGTTTACCTGTGTGCCATTCTTTTATTTTTTTCGAGGTGTGCAGACTTTTTTAGGACCTGTATCGTCCTATTTAACAGCCCCTCTGTCTTTGTATGGTTTTGTGCGGTTCTTAAATGTGACTGCATAGGAATAAACGAATGATCTCTGCCGATTTTCACAGGAATTTCCGTGCTGGTCGCCCGGATTCTATTGGTTGCGCAAGATCCGGTTAAAACCGGGCCGCGTAAAGGCCGGCTGAAGACAGTAAAAGCCCGGCAGACGGCGCTTTTCGAACGTTCGAAGCGGGTTTTGAAGGAAATGTTGGAAATTGGCCTAAGAACATACCGGAAGAGGGGAATATATGATATCATCAATTGTCACCTTGCGTGAAATTCCGCCGGAGGAGAGACCCCGCGAAAGAATGATGAAACTCGGGGCTTCATCGCTCAGCAGTGCCGAACTGCTGGCTATTCTGGTTCGTACGGGGACGTACTCCGAGTCTGCTTTGGCGCTAGCCCAGCGGATTCTTTCGGAAACGGGAGGAATCCGGGGACTAGTGGAAGCCAGCCGGGAAGAGCTGGTCCGAATCAAGGGGATAGGCGATGCCAAGGCGCTCCAGATTATGGCCGGAATCGAGCTGGGAAGACGGATTTCCCGGACCCGCACGGAAGAAATCACGACGGTACGCTCTCCGTTTGATGTTTTCGATCTGCTTAAGGACGAACTGCGCTATTTGCAGAAAGAACACTTCGTTTGTTTGTTCCTCAATACGAAAAACCACATCATCGGACGCGAAACGCTGTCCATAGGAAGTTTGAACGCCTCCATTGTGCATCCGCGCGAAGTTTTCCGCGCCGCGATCCAGCGCAGCAGCGCCTCCATCGTTTGTGTACATAACCACCCCAGCGGGGATCCAACGCCAAGTCCTCAGGACATTGAACTTACGCACAGGCTGACAGAAGCCGGTGATATTATAGGGATCGAAGTCCTCGATCATATCGTCATCGGAGATGACCGCTATGTCAGTTTGAAGGAGCATGGTCATATGTAATATAATAAAGATTATGTTCGTGGAAAGACCCCTAATTTCGACAATGACTACGAAAACTATGACGAAACAATAACCGTCGGTATTTTTTTGCTGCCATTTAAGCAGTTAAGCAGAGAGAAGATGGATTTTGGGAAGGAGCCGTTTTATTATGTTCGGAGGTTTTACAAAGGATTTAGGTATCGATTTGGGTACTGCAAATACATTGGTGTATTTGAAGGGCAAAGGAATTATCGTGAGGGAGCCGTCGGTGGTCGCCATCCGTACGGATACGAAAACCATTGAGGCCGTCGGCGACAATGCGAAGAAAATGATCGGACGTACGCCGGGCAACATCCGTGCCATCCGTCCCATGAAAGACGGCGTAATCGCGGATTTCGAAACGACCGCCACGATGATCCGTTATTTCTTACGTCAGGCACAGAAGGATCGTTTCATGTTCCAGCGTCATCCGAACGTCATGGTTTGCGTGCCGTCCGGCATTACGGCGGTTGAGAAGCGCGCCGTGGAAGATGCGACCAAGCAGGCCGGCGCACGCGACGCATATACGATCGAAGAGCCTTTCGCGGCCGCAATCGGCGCGGATCTGCCGGTTTGGGAACCGACAGGCAGTATGGTTGTCGATATCGGCGGAGGTACGACCGAAGTGGCCGTTATTTCCCTCGGGGGTATCGTGACAAGCCGCTCCATTCGCATCGCGGGCGATGAGATGGACGAAGCCATCACTCAATACATCAAACGGACCTACAACCTGATGATCGGGGAACGTACGGCGGAAACGCTGAAAATGGAAGTGGGCTCCGCCCTGCCGATGGAACAGCCGGAGTTTCTTGAAATCCGCGGCCGAGACCTTGTGACAGGTTTGCCGAAAACGATTTCCGTCACTTCCGATGAAATTACGGAAGCATTGACCGACACCGTGAACGCCATTATCGACGCGGTTAAAGTAACGCTGGAGAAATGTCCGCCCGAACTAGCCGCCGACATTATGGATCGCGGTATCGTGCTGACGGGCGGGGGAGCCCTTCTGCGCAATCTCGACAAACTGCTTGCAGGCGAAACCGGAATGCCGGTTATCGTCGCGGACAATCCGCTTGATTGTGTAGCCATCGGGACCGGCCGCGCCCTGGATCACATCCATCTGTTCAAAGGTGCCAAATCCGGCGCCAAATACAGACGCTAGTCTGACTGTGCCGACGTGAGAAGGTGTTGAATTGTTGAAATTCATGGGGAACAAGAGGCTGATGGTTCTGCTTGTGGGTCTCATCTGTTTTTTCATTCTGATGGGACTTACGCTTAGCGGACGGACGAAATTTTACTGGCCGGAAAAATTTCTGAAAGATTCGATCGCCTGGACGCAGAGCGTATTTTACAGACCGGCAGCGGGCGTGGCAGGCTTCTTTGAAGACGTCGGCAAGCTTAAAACCATCTATGACGAGAATCAGATCTTGAAAAAAAGACTGACCGACTACGCACTCGCTACCCAGCAGCTGAACGCGCTTGAAGACGAGAACAAACGGTATAAAGAAGCTCTGGGGTTTACGGAGCGCCAGAAACAGGTGTCCAATTATAAATACCGGATTGCCGACGTGATCGCGGCAAGTCCCGACCCTTATAACGGGACCATCACCGTAAATCTGGGCGAGAAAGACGGCATCAGGCCCAATATGGCCGTGATTAACGTGGACGGTCTTCTCGGCCGGGTGCTCACCGTAACGGAATTCACCTCCAACGTACAGCTTCTTACGGATTTGAGCGATACCAACAACAAGGCGCCCGCTATTTCCGCAACCGTCAAAGGCAAGGAGTATAAATCCGCCGAGGGTCAAGGTTCTTACGGGATCATTGAGTCGTACGACAAGGAAAAGGGCCTGCTCGTAATGAACAAAATCGACCAGAACGACAAACTTGCGGTCGGCGACACCGTCATTACCTCCGATATCGGCAAAGTATTCCCAAGCGGTATTCCGGTAGGAACGGTCGTTTCCCGCGAACCCGGGGATTTCGGGATTACCCAGAAAGCGATGATCAAACCTTTCGCTGATTTCAGACATATCCGGGAAGTCTTTATCATCGAAATACCCGAGGTGAAATAGCCATGGTACGCAACTCGCTCTGGCTCATTCTGTTCTCGCTGCTCATATTGGAAGGGTCGCTTATTCATTGGCTGATTCCGGATTCCTGGCAGCAAAGCGTC
This sequence comes from Paenibacillus sp. JT31N7, assembly GCF_059692095.1. Classification (NCBI taxonomy): domain Bacteria; kingdom Bacillati; phylum Bacillota; class Bacilli; order Caryophanales; family Paenibacillaceae; genus Paenibacillus; species Paenibacillus sp. JT31N7. The sequence goes on along the minus strand of NZ_JCAUAT010000001.1, from coordinate 1,879,264 downwards.
CGGATATCTTCCAATTTCATGCTGATCATTATTTTGTATATCGGACTTTATTTGAACCGACATTCTGCACTGCTGTACGGCCTCGGTTTCGGGCTGCTGCACGATTTCGTCTATTTCGGACACATACTCGGCGTCTACTCCTTCGGATTCGGATTGGTCGGCTACATAGCGGGGCTTCTTCCCCGCAGGCAGACGAACCTTATTTTCACCACTTTGATGACGATGGGGGTCGGCGTTCTTATTTTCGAAATTATCAAATTCGGAATCAACCGGTTATTTAACATCGTTACGGTGAATTTCCAGTTTGCGTTTACCCATATTATGCTGCCGAGCGTGCTGTTCAATATGCTATTCGCTCTGGCGGTGTACATTCCGATGCGCAAACTTATGGAAGCCCTGCACGGCCAAGGATCCAGAGCGAAACATTAATTGTGGCCGTTCTTTTTCACCCGGCAGGAAAACCCGGACAGCAGGCCGAATTGTATGGGTTGGGAGGTTGGAACGTTTATGACGACGGCAGGTAAACATCATGTGATTATAAAAGGAGTCAAAGACGGCCTGAACTTTCTTCTCGACGATTCTTGCGAGCTTGCGACTGTCCTGGAAGAACTGCGGCACAAGGTGGAGAGCAGTCACGACCGCATTTTGACCGGACCTATCGTGCGCGTTCATGTCAGACTAGGTAAACGCAGTGTCAGTGACGAAGAGAAGGAAGAAATCCGGGCCATCATCGGACAGAAGGGCAACCTGCTCATTCAGTCCATTGAATCCGATGAACCGGAGCCGCTTGTCGGAACGGCTGCTCCCATTACCATGCTTAAAGGGATGGTAAGGTCGGGACAGACACTTAAACATGAAGGCAATCTGCTGTACATGGGAGATGTCAATCCCGGAGGCACGATACTGTGCACCGGCAGCATCTACATTATGGGTTCCTTGCGGGGAATGGCACATGCGGGTGTGGAGGGGGACGAGGCTGCGATCGTTGCGGCATCCCATATGCGTCCGACTCAGCTGCGCATTGCCGGCGTAATCAGCCGGCCTCCGGACGAATGGGGATTCCAGGAGGCTTTTATGGAGTACGCCTATATCAAAGACGGGCGTATGGAAATTGATAAATTGAACGGACTGCACCGTATGGTGCTTGCTTAAATAGCCGGATGGCCTTTTTTGCAAACCGGCTGCACGCAATTATCGTAACGCTGAGGAGTGAATACCATGGGAGAGGCAATCGTTATCACTTCCGGAAAAGGCGGCGTCGGCAAAACGACCACGTCGGCCAATGTGGGGACAGCACTCGCTCTGCAGGGCAAGAAAGTATGTATGGTCGATACCGACATCGGGCTGCGCAATCTGGATGTGGTTATGGGGCTGGAGAACCGGATCATTTATGACCTGGTCGACGTTGTGGAAGGACGCTGCAGGCTTCCTCAAGCGCTCATCAAGGACAAGAGGTTCGAAGAACTGTACCTGCTTCCGGCTGCACAAACCAAAGACAAGCATGCCGTTTCCCCGGAGAGCGTCAAGGATATCGTGCTGGAATTGAAAAAAGATTTCGATTTCGTCATCATCGATTGCCCTGCCGGTATCGAGCAGGGCTTCCGCAACGCGGTGGCCGGAGCCGACAAAGCGATTGTCGTCACGACCCCCGAGAATGCGGCCGTCCGCGATGCGGATCGGATTATCGGCCTGCTGGAGAACGAGAAAATCCATGCTCCGAAACTGATTATTAACCGGATTCGACAGAACATGGTTAAAAAAGGCGAAATGCTTGATATCGACGAGATCTGCTCCGTACTGGCCATCGACCTTCTGGGAATCGTGCCGGATGACGAGCATGTCATTAGGGCGGCGAATTCCGGCGAACCGACCGTGATGAATCCGACTTCACGGGCTGCCATCGCCTACCGCAATGTCGCACGCCGCATACTTGGAGAGTCGGTTCCGCTTATGCCGCTTGACGAAAAGCCGGGTATGCTGGCTAAATTGAAAAAGTTTTTTAAATTAGGATGAGTGCGATATGCTTGCCAAATTAAAAAAATTAGATTTGCCCATCATTTTTTTGCTGATGGTGTTAATTACTATTAGTTCCTTTTTGGTATACAGCGCGGATATAGACGACCCTAACATTCATGTGAATTGGACGAAAACAATCATCATTTACGTGATTGCTTTATTCGCCCTAACCGCATGCAGCTTTTTGGATTATAGAATCCTCATCCGGTTTTGGATATTTCCTTATTTGATCAGCATCGCGCTGCTTGTCTTTGTACTCAAAGTAGAAGCGATCAATGGGGCAAGCGGGTGGATCAGTATTGGGGACTTTTTATTTCAGCCGGCCGAGCTTTGTAAGCTATGTGTCATCATTGCACTTGCTGCATGGCTCCGCAAAAAGAATGAAGAAGACCTCCAAATCATTAAAGATGTGATCCCGATGGGATTATTAACCTTACTTCCTTTTGCTTTAGTTTTTATTCAACCTGACTTGGGAAATGCGATCATCCTGATCGGGGTTCTTATCGGAATGATTTGGATAGGGAATATCAAGTATTCCCATGCGCTGTTTGCTTTAATTGTGTTCGGTGGAGGGTTGTTTGTTTTTTTCTATTTTTACTCGATCCATCCCAAAGAAATTAGCGGCTATCTGATAGAGCATTTTGGTTTTAGAGAGCACTGGTTCAAGCGGATTGATACGTTTTTAGATCCGTCTACGGCAAGCTTGAACGACCGTTATCAGATGGAAAACTCATACAGAGCGATCGGTTCCGGCGGGCTGACGGGTGAAGGCTACTTGAACGGAAGCTCCATTCATTCTAACTTTATCCCTTACGCTTATTCGGATTCCATCTTCGTCGTGGTTGGAGAAGAATTCGGCTTCCGCGGTGCGGCCGTGCTCCTGATGCTTTACTTTTTCCTTATTTACAGGATGATCCTGATCGCCATTCAAAGTAAGAACCGAATCGGTTCCTATCTGGTTGTCGGAGTTGTAGCCATGTATGTCTTCCAGATATTTGAGAATATCGGCATGTTGATAGGTTTAATGCCTTTGACCGGTATCACGCTTCCTTTTATCAGCTATGGGGGGACGTCTTTGTTAATCAACATGCTCTGTATAGGAATGGTACTAAGCGTTAAAATCCACGATCATGCCATAGAAGACAAATAAAAAAACAGGCCCGAGAGGCCTGTTTTTTGTATGCTCATATTTCATACAAGCCGCTCATATGCTGTAGTAAACAAGCCCCGCCTCACAGGAGGTTAAGTCATGGAGAACAAGCATAACGTGCGCCAACGAAGATTGGAAAAAATCAGGAAGCTGCAGGGAAGCCCCCCTGGAAAAGCTCCTCCGCACCGTCAGTCAAAAGAACGGTTGCCCTTTGGAATTCAGGCTTCGGATGTGGAGCCCGCGCCTAATAGCCTCCCTTTAGTCCGGCGGGATCCAGAGTTTGACGACAGATGGAACGATCCCGAATATGTATGGAAGCAAAAAATGCAGCGCGAGCTTCAGCTGCCCGCCGCTTATTATGCCCGAGGACCCGGCGGAAGGGATTCGGGGGACGGGGGCGGATACAATCCCCGTATTCCTTACCGCATCCGGTTTCTGCGGCAGCTTGTCGCCAGCGCTATGCTGTTCGGCCTTATCTGGGGAATGTTTCAGCTCCAGCATCCCTTGATCGAACGAGGGAAAGGATATGTCACGGCGGCCCTCCGTGAGCCGCTCGATTTTCAGCAGCTGTCTGCCTGGTACCGGAAAACGTTTGCCGGGGCGCCTTCTTTTATTCCGGCCTTCCATTCGGATGAAGAAAATCCGGCTGTAAAAGCGGATGCCCAAAAACGCTCCTATTTTGTCCCCCTGAAAGGGGAAATTCACGAATCCTTTACGGCTGATAAGCCTTTCGTAAGCGTGGCGGCCGAGCCTCATACCCCCGTGTATGCTCTTGATGCGGGACAAGTCACCTTTGCGGGCCCCAAAGACGAGACGGGTTACACGATTATCATTCGCCACCCCGGAGGTATGCAGTCCGAATATGGGCAGATCGAGCAATCCCGCGTCGAGGTCAACGACTGGATCAAAGGGGGCGAAGCCATCGGGCAAGTGTCGAGAGACAGCAAGAGCGATAAAGGGCTGCTCTATTTTGCCGTCCAAAAGGAAAGCCGCTACGTGGACCCGACGGGCGTGATCCCGTTTGAATAACTGGCTGCAGGTACGATTCCGTTTTCATCCCCTGTTCACGATGGTGATGCTGCTTTCACTGGCAACCGGACATTTTTTGGAATCGGCGACGTTGTTTGGTATCGTTTTTCTCCATGAACTCGGTCATTTCGGAGCCGCGGCCGCTTTCGGCTGGAGGGTGCGCGAGGTTCGTCTGCTGCCGTTTGGAGGCGTACTTGTCGTCGACGAATTGGCGTCCGTTCCTCTGCGGGAAGAAATGATCGTTGCGCTGGCCGGACCGCTCCAGCATCTGTGGCTGATCGCTCTCGGCTTCGCCTGCCGCTTTCTCGAAGCGGGGGACCCGGATTGGTGGTCCTATTTTATCGAAATCAACGCCGTTATCGCCTTGTTTAACCTGCTGCCGATTTTACCGCTTGACGGGGGGAAATTGCTGCAGGGATTGCTTAGCCTGGGCTTTCCCTTCCAACGCACACTGGTGTACACGGTCTGGGTGTCTATCGTGCTCGGGTTCTTGATGACGGTCATCGCCTTTTGGCCTGCCGGGACGGGACAGATTCAAATGAACATCCTCATTGTCGGCTTGTTTCTGCTTTATCAAAATTGGGTGAGCCGCAGGCATCTGCCTTTTTATTTTCTCCGGTTTTTGATGAACCGCGAAGCAAACACGGAGCGTCTCATGCAGAAGGGAACGCAAGCAAGGCCGATTGCGGTCGCCAGGCAGCGGAAGGTCGGAGAAGTGGTGAAGCTGTTTATGCGTGAAAAATATCATCCCGTCTACGTGATGGGCAGCCGGGGAACGATCGAAGGCATACTTCCGGAACAGCAGGTGGTGGACACTTATTTGACGCACCAAAACCGTTCATGTACGGTTTCCGAACTGCTGCCTTGAAGGGCGGAAACGGTTCCGTCTGTAGTTTCCTCGCCTGTTCACCCTGGTGTGCAGGATTTGGGCGTCTAGCTTGCTTTCCTGCTTTTATTCACTAAAGTGCGAAACTTCCCTCCTTCATGTACAATAATGATGGGGTGAACGCCATGAAACAACTGATCGTAAGCTGCGCAGCGGCTTCGCTTCAGGCGGCTCTGCTCGAAGATCGCAAGCTCGTGGAATACGAGACTCAGCATCCAAGCGAGACGCAGCGTGCCGGAAGCATCTACATCGGCCGTGTGGTAAACGTACTGCCTGGCATGCAGGCCGCATTTGTAGATATCGGATTGGATAAGAACGCTTTTTTATACATAGATGACGTGCTGCCTGTCAACATGCAGAAGCAGCCTAAGATGAAACCGCCTATCGGAGATCTTCTTCAGCCGGGACAGCGGGTGCTTGTTCAGGTTGTCAAAGAACCGGAGGGGTCGAAGGGGGCACGTGTCACGACCCATTATTCCATTCCGGGCCGTTGGCTGGTGTATATGCCCGGAGCGGGGTATACGGCAGTCTCCCGCAAAATCGAAACGGAAGAAGAGAAAGTCCGCCTGAAGCAGGTGGCGGACAGCCTCCGCGGCGGAGAAGAAGGACTCATTCTCCGCACGGTATCCGAGGGGCGCAGCGAAGAGGAGCTGCGCCGCGACCTGCTCGATCTCCGGGAGCTGTGGGCGGTAATCGAGCAGAGGGCGGCGGCCGGCGGAGCGCCGGCGTGCATCTACCAGGATCTCGAGCTGCTCCCGCGCCTTGCGCGGGACGTGATCACGGAGGACGTGCTCGAGATCTGGGTAGACGACGAAGCCGTCCGCGCGGAGCTTCAGGGGCTGCTGCGGCAGCGCAGCCCGGAGCTTGCGGCGCGCGTCCGCTTGGACAGCGGCGATGTCCCGCTCTTCGAGCGGTTCGGCATCGCCGAAGAGCTTTCCCGCTCGCAGCGCCGCAAGGTGTGGCTGCCGAGCGGAGGCTATCTCGTCATCGACCCGACGGAGGCGCTGACGGTCATTGACGTGAACACGGGAAGATTCACAGGGACTTCGTCCCTGGAGCAGACCGTGTTCCGCACGAACATGGAAGCCGCCGCCGAGATCCCGCGGCTGCTGCGGCTGCGCAATTTGCGCGGCATCATCATTGTCGATTTCATCGACATGGAGCAGTCCGCGCACCGCGACCGCGTGCTGGAGTGCATGGCGGAGGCGGTCAAGAAGGACCGCTCCAAAACGATACTCCTCGGCTGGACGAAGCTCGGCTTGCTGGAAATAACGCGCAAGCGCAAGTAGAAAGCAGCAGGTTAAGCCTCGCCGCCTCGCGTGAGTGGGGCCAAGCCGGGCTGCCTGCGCCGAAGTTTGCACTACGAATCAAGCACTCGTACAAGCAGTGCCGTAATCGCCAAGCCTCCGGCATGACACCGGCCGTTAGCCGGAATCTCACAACCGGATTAATCCGGTAATCGACATGCGGCATAGGCAGCGGATAATACCGGACAGCGGGAAACTTACGCTGTCCGGTTTATTTTAGATCCGTCCGACACCCGGACTCCTCCACTCAGTGCAGCATTCCAATACTTTGCCCAGTCGGAAAACCGGAAGAGAGTATTGCCGACCTGGGCTTCGGAATAAAACATTGCAAAGGACGAACCCTTTTGCTATACTACTATGAGTGCGTTGCTTTAGGCATGCGCTGTAACCGCACGGATCGGGTTTGTGAAGCACGGGCAGAGGCTCTGCCGCTGAACGTCACCTGGATATTGGCGAGTCTGAGACATGAGGAGGTGCAACGAAATGTACGCAATTATTGAAACAGGCGGCAAGCAATACAAAGTACAACAAGGCGATGTTCTTTACATCGAGAAGTTGGAAGCCGGCGCAGGCGATGTGGTCACTTTTGACCGTGTTCTGGTTGTTTCTGGCGACAACGGTCTTCAAGTAGGAGCTCCAGTCGTAGAAGGTGCTAAAGTTTCCGGCAAAGTCGAGAAACAAGGCAAAGGACGCAAAATCATCGTTTACAAGTACAAGGCGAAAAAGAACTACCGTCGTAAGCAAGGTCATCGTCAACCGTACACGAAAGTCGTAATCGAGAAAATCGAAGCTTAAGAGGCCATCAGATGATCCACGTTACGGTTTCAAGACGGTCTGAACAAGACCCGACGATAGAAGCGTACCAGGTCGAAGGCCATGCGGAATTCGACGTTCCCGGCAAAGACCTTGTCTGCGCCGCGGTATCGGCCATTGCGGTCGGGACGGTCAATTCGATCGAAACGCTAACCGGAGTTGTACCGGGTACAGAGATGGAGAAGGGCTGGCTTGACGTTATCCTTCCTCTTGATGCGGATCCGGCACAGATGGCTCAGGTTCAACTGATCATCGAATCTATGATCGTGATGCTTCATACTATTGCAAGTTCCTACAGTGACTATATAGCAATTCATACAGCCTATAATGAAGGAGGTTGACACCATGTTGAAATTGGATCTTCAGCTGTTCGCATCCAAGAAGGGTGTAGGTTCCACAAAGAACGGTCGTGACAGCATTGCAAAACGCCTTGGCGTTAAGCGTGCCGACGGTCAAACCGTTACCGCAGGAAGCATTCTCGTGCGTCAGCGCGGAACGAAAATTCACCCGGGCAACAATGTTGGCATCGGTTCCGATGACACGCTGTTTGCTAAAGTGGAAGGCGTTGTTAAGTTCGAGCGTTGGGGTCGTGAGCGCAAGAAAGTTAGCGTCTACCCGGTAGAAACCGCTCCAGTAGCGGCTACTGTAGAAGCATAAGTTAAAAATTCATGCATGTACAGCCCTGGCGACGTTATGTTTGCTGGGGCTTTCTTGCTTTTTAGAGGCATCCATCCGGAACCTGCTGCCATCTGTACACCGGATGCGTTTTGGGGCCGGAAATGGTATAATGTGCTAATGGGAAGTCGGAAACGGAGCGTATGCGTACATGAGGAACAGGTTGTGGATACCGGCAGCCTTGCTGGGTCTGCTCGGTTTGATAATGCTGGCTGCTGCGCCTTTGACTTCAGGACTTCGTTTGGCAGCGGGTGCCGTTACCGCCGCATGTTTTGCAGCGGCTCTGTACATCCAGCATCAAATGAAGCTCAAAGAAGCGGAAGAAGAGCGTAAGCGGGTTCAGCGGCTCGCTCAGCAGGAGATGCTTCTGACGATCAATCATCTGCGCCACGATTGGATGAACGATATCCAGGTGCTGCTTGGGTATATTCAATTGAAGAAATACGATCATCTTCAAGGGGTTGTCGCCTCTGTGATGGGAAAGCTCCAGCATGAGAGCTTTATGGCCAAGCTGGGCGATCCGGGCCTGATCGTGTTTCTGCTTAGCGCGAAAGCGGGAGGCAGGCACATGACGCTGGAAGTCGAGCTTGACCAGGAGGTAAACATCCGCAAGCTGGCACTGGACGGCGATGCGGTCTGCAAGTTAATTCCCGAGCTGATTGAAGGTTTCAAACAAGCGTCTGCGGGAGAAAATGAAGAAGGCGGCATGCTAAGCATGCAGCTTGTTCCCGAAGAGGATTCACTGCTGCTCGATTTTGTATATCAGGGACCGTATAACCGGAGCTACCTGGAAGAGGCGTTGTCCCTCGCAATGGAATCGGGGACAAGCCGTATCTTGGCTGCGGTTGTAGAACAGAATGACTATCAGGAACAGGAGGCGGCCCTCGCCCTGCGGCTGCCTTACCGGACTTCAGTTGAGGTGTGATGCACATGTTTGTAGATAAAGCGAAGATCTATGTAAAAGGCGGCGACGGAGGCGACGGTCTTGTCGCGTTCCGCCGCGAGAAATATGTACCCGAAGGCGGCCCTGGCGGCGGGGACGGAGGCGATGGCGGCGATGTGATCTTCCGCGTGGACGAAGGTCTCCGGACGCTGGTCGATTTCCGCTACCAGAAGCACTTCAAAGCCAAGCGCGGCGAGAAAGGCCGCAACAAGTGCCAGCACGGAGCCAATGCGGACGATATGGTCGTTCGCGTTCCTCCGGGCACGCTTGTCATCGATGACGACACAGGCGAGATTGTTGCCGACCTGACGCGTCATCAGCAGGAAGTGGTCGTTGCGAAGGGCGGACGCGGCGGACGCGGCAATATGCGCTTCGCCACGGCCAAGAATACCGCTCCGGAAATCGCGGAGAACGGCGAGGAAGGCAAGGAACGCTGGGTCGTACTCGAACTCAAAGTGATGGCCGACGTGGGACTCGTCGGATTCCCGAGCGTCGGTAAGTCGACGCTGCTATCCGTCGTGTCGGCGGCAACTCCGAAGATCGGCGCCTACCACTTTACGACGATTACGCCGAACCTGGGTGTCGTCGATCTTGGCGAAGGCAGAAGTTTCGTCATGGCCGATCTGCCCGGCCTCATTGAAGGCGCCAGCCAAGGCGTCGGGCTCGGACACGAGTTTCTGCGTCACGTCGAGCGGACGCGCATCATCGTGCACGTGGTCGACATGGCAGGCACCGAGGGCCGCGACCCGTACGAGGACTGGAAGAAGATCAATGAAGAAATCAAGCTGTACAACGCCAAGCTGGAAGAACGTCCGCAGGTGATAGTCGCCAACAAGATGGACATTCCCGAGGCCGAAGAAAACTTGGCCGCTTTCCGGAAGCAGCTGGAGGAAGACGGCAAATCCGCCCAAATCTTTCCCATCTCGGCCGTCACCAAGGAAGGCATTCAGCCTCTCCTGTACCGCGTAGCCGATATGCTGGACGCGATTCCCGACGCTCCGCTTCTTGAAGAAGTGCAGGAAGTCGAAGAACGCAAAGTGTACCGGATGGAGAAAAAGAACGAATATGACAACGATTTCGTTGTTCGCCGCGAGAACGATATTTTCGTTGTAGAGAGTCCGAGTATCGAGAAATTGATGAAACGGACCAACTTCACAACGGAAGAAGGCGTGCTTCGCTTTGCCCGAATTCTGCGGAATATGGGTATCGACAAGGCGCTCCGCGAACGCGGCGCAGTCGATGGCCAGACGATCCGTTTGAACGATTATGAATTCGAGTTCGTAGAAAAATCTTGACGAGAAACCCCCTCGCCGGCAGGCATGGGGGTTTTTTGGCATTGTTTCAATTGATTCGGTCATTCGATTTTGTTCAAATTCAAATCGTTCGGCTTGTCCGGTTATGATTGGATGATCCCGTTTAAGGAAACCGCATCGAAATCATCCTGCATCACACACCTTCCGAGACATAGCCGGCTGCTGACCGGAGATAATTCTTCATGCCGGATAACCGGACAACGGCTTATTTATAAACGCTTCTTAATCTTTTCAAGGCGTTTTTGGCGTTGGGATAACGGAAGGGCAGGTCGAAGCGGCTCGTTTGCTTCAGCACGCTTTTACGGTGAGTGAACACATCGAAGCTGGCTTTGCCGTGATACCCGCCCATCCCGCTGTTCCCGACGCCTCCGAAAGGAAGGTACGGAGTTGCGATATGGAGGATCGTGTCGTTGATGCAGCCTCCGCCGAACGAAATCGAGTGGATGATCTTCTGCTGGATTTCTTCGCTTTCGGAGAAAGCATACAGGGCGAGCGGCTTCGGGCGGGCATTTACTTCCCGGATCACATCCTCCAGGTTACGGTAGGTAAGGACCGGAAGCAGCGGGCCGAAAATTTCCTCCTGCATAACCGGGTCCTCCCAACCGACTCCGCCGATAAAGGCGGGCTCGATTTTAAGCGACCGGTCGTCCGTTCTTCCGCCATATACCAGCTGACCGGCTTCCATCAGGCTCTTGAGCCGGTTGTAATGGCGGGCATTAATGATGTTCGGGTATAGGCTGCCGTCGGCAAGCGGATCGCCGTAGAAGGCGTCTACCACTTCTTTCATCCGCTTCAGCAGATCGTCCTTGACGCTTTCGTGAACGTATAAGTAATCGGGAGCGATGCAGGTCTGTCCCGCATTCAGCGTTTTGCCCCACACGATGCGCTTGGCCGCGTGCTTGATGTTGGCTTCGGCATGCACGATGCAGGGGCTTTTGCCGCCCAGCTCCAGCGTGACAGGGGTCAAGTGCTTGGCGGCCGCCTCCATGACGATCCGTCCGACCCCGACGCTCCCCGTGAAAAAAATCGTATCGAACTTCTCGGCGAGCAGCGCATGACTCGTCTCGACGCCGCCTTCGATAACGGCCACATATTCTTCGTCGAAGGTCTGGCCGAGAAGCCGGGCAAGCAGCGCGGAGGTATGCGGCGCAAGCTCGGAGGGCTTCAGGACCGCGCAGTTTCCTGCGGACATGGCTCCGATTAGGGGCGAGATTGCGAGCTGGAACGGATAGTTCCACGGCGATATGAGAAGCGCTATGCCGTAAGGCTCCGCATAAATGCGGCTCTGCGATCCGATATGCGTAAGGGGCGTTTTGACCCGCCGGGGCTTGCTCCAGCGCTTGAGATGTTTGAGCGCGTGATTGATTTCTTCGAGCAGAATGCCGATTTCCGTAGCGAACGCTTCAAATTCGGATTTTCCGAGATCCTGCCTCAGCGCTTCCATAATGGCATCCTCATGATCTCGGATCATCGCTTTTAACCGGCGCAGCTGTTCCGTGCGGTAATTCAGCGGCTTGGTCGCACCCGTGGCGAAAAAGTTCCTCTGTTTGTCGAGAAGCGCGTGTATCCGATTCAAGGGGGTTCGTCCTTTCCGGGTTTGTTGACTCAGGTTGTTTCGGGATCATGGAGCGCGGTCCAGCTCACTTCCGGAATGCCGGAGGAGCCCGGAACCGCCGTTCCGATCCACGTATGGGGAGTGTCTCCGTAAGACAAATAATGTTCGAGCGCATAGCGGAAAATAAAAGGAAGCTCCCGGTTCAGAATCTCGGCGCGGGGGATCCAGTGCAGATCGCCCTCGGAGGTCCGGATTCGGGGGGATACATCCGTGTGCCCGACATAAATAAACTGCTGCCGGATGTCCTGATCTTTTAACCTCATTAGAATGTACTGCAAACGGAGTCCCGAAATTTCATCCTCGCGTATTCCGGTCTCCTCTTTGATTTCACGCAGGCAGGCGGCCCGGGGGCGGGCCATTTCAAAGCTTTCCAGATGTCCGCCGACGGCTGCCCACATACCGGGCGAGAGCGTCCTTTTTATGGACCGCTTCATCATAAGCAGCTCGCCTTGAGTGTTGAACAAAAGAGCCGCGGATATTAATCGCAACGTGATCACACGTGTCGCCTCCTTGCTGATTTTCAGCTTACCATAGGGGGAGAAGGACAAGCAAACCCCTGTCCGGTAAGCATTTTGACGCCTTTTGGAGTCTGAAAGGTCTTGACGGAATCAGCAGCTAAGCAGCCGGTTGGATTGAAGCCGTACCGCGGGAATTTTTCGTTTCGCATCCGGCGGAAAGCGGGGCGAACAGGAAGGATGCCATTTTCCTATTGCCGAAATTTGTAGATTTGCAGTATAATGTCCTCTATATAAGAACAAACGTCTTTCTGGAAAGGACGGACTTTCTGTGATGGATCCTAAACAGGCCGCCGGTTGGAGCGAGTCCGGCTTTTATCTCGTAAACGAGCAGATTTTGCCCGAAGGCATTCTAAAAACGGTGCAGGCCAAAGAACTGCTGGCCCGGGGAGAAGTAAAAACGATCCACGAGGCGGTTGAGCAGGTAGGGCTGAGCCGGAGCGCATTTTATAAGTACAAAGACGGCGTATTTCCCCTGAACAAGCTGGATAAAGAGCGCATTGTCACCATCTCCATGAATTTGGAGCACCGTTCGGGCATTTTGTCCCGGGTGCTGGCGCTTATTGCTGGACAGGAAGGAAATGTGCTGACGATCAATCAAAGTATTCCGCTGCAAGGAATGGCGAACGTAGTCATTTCCGTGGAAACGTCGCTGATGGGCGATAAAGCCAAAGAGCTGATTCAACTGCTGGAATCGCAGGACGGGGTCAAGAAAGCCGCCGTGATCGGACAGGGAAGCTCGATTTAACGGTAAGCCAGGGGCCCGATGGAACGGGCAGCCCGGATAATAACCGGGTGCAAACTCAAAGATCGGAAAAAGAACAGAACGTACACGGGAGGAATTATAACTATGAAGAAACCTATTAAAATCGGCTTGCTTGGACTCGGAACCGTCGGAACGGGTGTAGTCCGGATTGTAGAAGGCCACCGGGAGGACCTGGAGAAACAGACAGGTTCCGCCATCGTAGTGGAGAAAGTGCTGGTGCAGGATTTGAGCAAGCTGCGTTCCGTTGCCGTCGATCGTGACAAACTTACCGACCAGCCTTGGGATATTATCCGCAACCCCGAAATCGACGTTGTCGTCGAAGTGATGGGCGGCGTGCAGGATACGAAAGCGTATATTCTCGAAGCGCTGGAACAAGGAAAGCACATCGTGACCGCGAACAAGGATCTGATGGCTATGCACGGACCCGAGATTCTTGCCAAAGCCGCCGCAAAAGGCTGCGATGTATTCTATGAAGCAAGCGTGGCGGGGGGAATCCCGATTATTCGTACACTGGTGGAGGGCTTCTCTTCGGACCGGATTACGAAAATTATGGGGATCGTCAACGGTACGACAAACTATATCCTGACCAAAATGAGCCAAGAAGGCGCCGCTTACGCGGACGTGCTCAAAGAAGCGCAGATGCTGGGCTATGCCGAGGCCGATCCGACTTCCGATGTGGAAGGACTGGACGCCGCCCGTAAAATGACCATTCTCTCCACGCTGGGCTTCCATTCGGAAGTGGCGCTGACCGACGTGAAGGTCAAAGGAATTTCCAACGTCAGCAAAGAAGACATCCAATACGGCAAAAAGCTCGGCTACGAAGTGAAACTTCTCGGCATTGCGGAAAAGCATGACGATCACATCTCCGTGTCGGTCGAGCCGACAATGGTCAAAACGTCGCATCCGCTCGCTTCGGTCAACGGCGTGTTCAATGCCGTGTACGTGTACGGCGAAGCTGTGGGCGAGACGATGTTCTACGGCCCGGGCGCCGGCGAAATGCCGACGGCGACCTCCGTCGTGGCGGATCTCGTGGCTGTCGTGCGCAACTTGAATCTGGGTGTAAACGGCCAGCACAGCACGGCACCTTATTTGGAGAAAAAGTTGAAGACGGACGAGCAAATATCTTCAAAATATTTCGTGCTCCTCCATGTAGAGGACAAGGCGGGCGTGCTTGCCCAAATCACGCAAATTTTCGCGAAGCACGAAGTCAGCCTGGAGTCCGTCTTCCAGCATCCGAACGAGCATAATCCGAAAGCGGAAATCATTATCATTACCCACGACGCCAACCAGGCGGGCATGAATAAAGTTCTGGCCGAGTTCGAAAGCCTGGACGTCATCCAGAGGATTCAGAGCGTTTACCGCGTCGAAGGCTAAATTTTATATTAAGGAAAAGAGGCTGCAGAAGAAAATGAGATACATGGGCTTGCTGCATCAATATAAATCCTATCTTCCGGTTACGGAAAAAACTCCGCTGCTTACCCTGCATGAAGGAAACACCCCGCTTATTCGCGCGGAAAAATTGTCCGAAGAGCTGGGTCTCGACCTTTACGTCAAATATGAAGGGCTGAACCCGACGGGTTCGTTCAAAGACCGCGGCATGGTGATGGCCGTAGCTAAAGCGATGGAGGAAGGAAGCTCCACGATCATGTGCGCTTCCACGGGCAATACGTCGGCGGCCGCTGCCGCCTACGCCGCGCGCGGCGGACTGAACTGCATCGTGCTTATTCCGAACAACAACATTGCGCTCGGCAAGCTGGCGCAGGCTATTATTTACGGGGCGAAAGTGATCGCCATTGAAGGAAATTTCGACCGGGCCCTGGAGATCGTCCGCGAAATTACGGCGAAGCAGCCGATTACGCTCGTCAATTCCGTCAATCCCTACCGGATTGAAGGACAGAAGACCGCCGCTTTCGAGGTGTGCGATCAGCTCGGAAAAGCGCCGGATTATCTGGCGATTCCGGTCGGCAATGCGGGCAACATCACGGCCTACTGGAAAGGCTTCAAGGAGTATCAGGCGGCAGGTAAATCCTCCTCGCTGCCCAAAATGATCGGATTCGAAGCGGAAGGCGCCATGGCGATCGTCAAGGGAGAGCCTATTCTCAATCCGGAAACCGTGGCGACCGCCATCCGGATCGGTAACCCGGCAAGCTGGGACGGAGCCGTAAATGCGGCAAACGAATCCGGCGGTCAGATCAACTATGTCACCGACGAAGAAATTTTGTCGGCTTACCGCAAGCTTGCTTCGCAGGAAGGCATCTTTGCCGAGCCGGCATCGGCGGCATCCCTTGCGGGCGTCATCAAGCTGAAGCGGGAAGGACACTTCCGTCAGGGACAATCCGTCGTGTGCGTGCTGACCGGCAACGGCCTTAAAGATCCGCACAACGCCATTCAGAGCGTGAAAGCCGAGCCGCTCGTCGTAGAAGATTCGGAAGCGGCCGTGATGGACGCGATCAGGCAGCTGGAGCAGGTGGGCAGCTAATGGCCCCCGCAGCGGTACGCGTCCGCGTTCCGGCCAGCACCGCCAATCTGGGACCGGGCTTCGATGCGCTCGGCATGGCCCTTGATTTGTACGCCCGGATTGAGATGAGTGAAGCGGACCGGACACAGATCGAACTTTTCGGAAGCAATATGCAGGGAATTCCGACGGACAAGACGAACCTGATCTACAAAGTGGCCCGCACCTTGTACGACCACGCGGATCTGCCTATGCCGGAGCTGAGCATCCGCATGGACAGCGATATTCCGCTCACGCGGGGCCTGGGCAGCAGCGCCTCCGCTATCGTCGGAGCGCTTGCGGCGGCCAATGCGCTGAGCGGAGCGGACCTTCCGCCGGAGGAGCTTTTCCAGATCGCCTCCGGCATGGAAAAGCACCCCGACAACGTCGGCGCCTCGCTGTTCGGCGGCATTATCGCGGCCTACTGGGACGGCCAAGAGGCGAAGCATGTGCGCATCGAGCCGCACGAGCGTCTGGAGGCGCTGGTCGCCGTGCCGGCGTTCCAGCTCTCGACGGAGCATGCGCGCCGCGTGCTGCCGACCGAGGTGCCGATGAACGACGCCGTCTTCAACATCGGCCACTCGTCTCTACTCGTCGCGGCCCTTGCCGCCGGCGAGCTGGGCATGATCCGGCACGCGATGAAGGATGCGCTTCATCAGCCGTACCGCGCGGCTCTCGTTCCCGGCATGGAGAAGATTCTCCGGGAAGCGGCCGATCACGGCGCGCTGGGAGCTGCGCTCAGCGGCGCGGGCCCGACTCTTATCGCGTTCGCCGATAAGAGCGAGGGACGCCAGGAGGAACTCGAAGCGTTCCTCCGGGAGACGTTCCGCGGCGAAGGAATCGAGGCGGAAACGAGATGGCTGAGGCCTTCCCGCGAAGGCGTCCGCGTCTGGAAGCTGACGGGCGGAGAGCCGTCCTTCGAGGAATTTGCGGGAGGAGCGGAATAGCGATGGCGAAGAAACGGATTGCGATGCTGGGACCGGGCACCTTCTCCGAAGAGAGCGTGCACCATTTTCTCGGGAGGGACCGGTACGAATATGTGCCGTTCAAGCTCATCTCCGATGTATTCCTGGCGACCGCTTCGGGAGAAACGGATTACAGCGTCATTCCGATCGAGAATACGATCGAGGGCTCCGTTACCCTGCATATCGATTGGCTTGTCCACGAGGTGGATTTGCCGATGCAGGTGGAATGGGTTTATCCTATAGATATGAACCTGATCGGCCTTCCGGGCAGTGCCCACCCGGCGGCCGATGACAAGAACGGCTTGGCGAGGCTGGAGAACGGGGAACTGGCAAGCTCCCCGCCCGTCTCTTGGTCAAGCATTACCAAAGTGCTGTCCCATTCGGTCGCGCTTGCCCAATGCCGGAAGTTTCTGCGCACGTATATGCCGCAGGCCGAGATCGAGCAGACGGGTTCCAACGGGGAGAGCGTCCGGCTTGTCAGCGAGCTGGGAGACCCGAACGTGGTAGCGATCGGCACCACGAACGCCGCCGGCATGTACGGAATGGAGCTTCTCGCAACGAAGATACAGGACAACCCCGACAATTCGACGCGGTTTACCTTAATCGGGCGCGAAAAGCTTGATCTGCCGGCCTCCGGCCATACAAAGACGACCATTCTGGTTACGCCGCCCGAAGATTACCCGGGAGCGCTGCACCAGGTGCTTTCGGCCTTCGCCTGGCGCCGGATCAACTTATCGAGGCTGGAATCCCGGCCGACGAAACGAAAGCTGGGCAATTATTATTTTTATATCGATGTAGAAGGCTCACTGGAATCGGTTCTCGTCCGCGCCGCTTTTGAAGAAATCGAAGCGATTGGCTGCCAGGTTCGGATTCTGGGCTGCTACCCGACGTATCAGTACGAAACCCAAACCCCGGAGGTGTAAGAACAAATTATGGCACAGCAGTGGATTTACCTGGATGGAAGCTTCGTTACCAAGGAAGAAGCAAAAGTATCCGTTTACGATCACGGTTTTTTGTACGGGGATGGAATTTTTGAAGGCATCCGCATTTACGGCGGCAATATTTTTAAATGCAAGGAGCACCTCGACCGCCTTTACGATTCAGCCAAATCGATCATGCTCAATATTCCGCTGAGCTATCAGGAAATGCAGGACGCGCTGGTGGAGACGATCCGCCGCAATGAACTTCGCGACGGCTACATCCGCCTCGTGGTTTCCCGCGGTCCCGGTGACCTCGGACTCGATCCGCGCCGTTCGCCCAAAGCCAGCGTCATCATTATCGTCGAGCAGCTGTCGATTTATCCGGAAGAGGCTTACATCAACGGCCTCAAAACCGTTTCGGTCTCAAGCCGCCGCAACATTCCCGACGCGGTCAATCCGAAAATCAAATCGCTCAACTACCTGAATAACATTCTCGTCAAAATTCAGTCCAACCTGGCCGGCGTGGGCGAAGCGATCATGCTGAATTCGCAAGGGTATGTAGCCGAAGGCTCTTCGGATAACATTTTTATCGTAAAAAGAGGCGTCGTGTTCACACCGCCTTGCTACATCGGTGCGCTGGAAGGCATCACGCGCGCGGCGATCATCGAGATTTGCGAGCGTCAAGGCTACACCTTGAAGGAAGAACCGTTTACCCTGCACGACGTGTATGTGGCCGATGAAGTGTTCTTTACGGGCACAGCCGCCGAAGTTATCGCGGTTCGCGAAGTGGACGGCCGCATTATCGGGGAAGGCAAGGCCGGCCCGATCACGACGAAGCTTCTGCAGGAGTTCCGCAGCATTGTGAATGTCGACGGGGTTAAAGTATACGAATAATCCGTCTCGCGCGGTTCGTTTCTTGTCCGGCGCCGATTTTTTTATCGGTTAAATCGGTTTTGCCAAAACGACTCATTAAATTCTCAAAACCGTTTCCCGGGAAGGGGCACTTCCTGCGGCAGCGGTTTTTTTTATGCCCGGATTTGCTGTATTTGCGCCTGTCCTCTTGAATTTTCCGCGGCTTTTTTTCGTTCGGGGGATGTCAAATGCCCATGGGTCTGCATAAGATGTAATGTCAATCGGATTGGGGAAGACGGATATGTACTTAGAAGAGGGAGGTAAGACCCGTTGAAAATCCATATGGTTAAAAAAGGGGATTCACTGTATAAAATCGCCCAAAAATACAACGTCGATCTCGATAAACTGATCGAAGCGAATCCTCAGATCGCGAACCCGGATCAAATCAACGTCGGTGAAAAGGTGAAAATTCCGGGAACGCCGACGAAACCGCAGCAGCCCCACACGCCTCATCATCCCGTGCCGGATCATCTGGTGAAGCACATTGTGCAGCAAGGAGATACGCTGTGGAAGCTTTCGAAAGCATGGGGGATTCCGCTGAAGGAAATGATCGAAGCGAATACCCAGCTGAAAAACCCGAATGTGCTGATGACCGGCGAAACGGTCTATATTCCGAAAAAGTCTCAAGCGCAAGAAGGCTCGCAAGGCAGTCAGCCTCATCATGGCGGAACAGCTCACGGCAAGAAGGATACTTCCCCGATCCAGCCGGCTGTTCCCGCGCCCGAACCAGTAGAGCAGAAGCCGGAAACGGCCGAAGTTCCGGAGCTTCCGGAACTGCCGGAGAGCCATGAAATTACGGAACTTCCCGTGCCGGAGCAGAAAGTGGAGGAGAAAGCAGAAGTGAAGCCGGAGATAGAGCCTCCCGCACAACCGGTCCAGCCTGAACCTCAGGTGCAGCTGCCGGTTATCGAGCAGCCTCCCGTGCCTGCTCCCCAACCTCCCGCACAGCCGCAGGTGCCTGAATACCAACTGCCTCAGCTGGTGCTGCCGCAGATCGAACTGCCGTCCTATACGCCGCAGCCTCCGCCACAGCACCCTTGCGAACCCGTTGTTCCGGCTCCTTATCCGGCTTATGTAAAAGAGGCCGAGGCCATTCCGGACTTCGGAGGACATCCGGGGACTCTTCCGTTGATTCAGCCGTGCCCTCCTTATGCGCCTTTTGTGTCTCCGTACGGGCAGCAGCAGGAACCGTGGAAAAAGGAACCGTGCGGATGCGAAGGCGAACTGCCCTTCTCGTATGGACATCACGGAGCCTACGAAGGCGGCTGGGGACAACCACAGACACTTCCGTATCCGAATGTTGAGATTCCTCAGGGCATTCCGTCCTATCAGGCAATGGTCGCCACCGAGGAAGAATTCATCCAGCCGGCCGGTCAGATTCAGGTGCAGCCTTATCCGTCCCAGCCGTGGTTTCCAAGCCAGCACGGTTTGTACGGAGGCGCGGGAGCCGGCCCGGATTTGCATACCCCTTACACGGACGGAGCCTATTGCGCGGAAAAACCGGTATTCGGACAGCAGCCGGGCTGCCCCGAGCCATACGCGCCATTCGGCCATGGGGGCTTTGAGCATGGAGGTTACGGTCACGTAGGCGGATGGCCCCAAAGCTACGAGCAGGCAGGCGTTTGGCCGCAGGGCTACGCGTCCCCGCAGGAGGCGGAGCAAGCCGTGTATGCGGCTGGCGGCTTCGAGCAGGGAGGCTTCGAGCAAGGAGGCGGATGGCCGCAGGGCTTTGGGCCGCAGCAGCAGCCGGATCAGGGCCAGTACGCGCCCGGCGGCTTCGAGCAAGGAGGCGGATGGCCGCAGGGATTTGCGCCGCAGCAGCAACCGGATCAAGGCCAGTACACGCCTGGCGGCTTCGAGCAAGGAGGCGGATGGCCGCAGGGCTATGGGCTGCAGCAGCCGGATCAGGGCCAGTACGCGCCCGGAGGCTTCGAGCAGGGAGGCGGATGGCCGCAGCAGCCGGATCAGGGCCAGTACACGCCCGGAGGCTTCGAGCAGGGAGGCGGATGGCCGCAAGGCTATGGGCCGCAGCAGCAGCCGGATCAAGGCCAGTACGCGCCCGGAGGCTTCGAGCAAGGAGGCGGATGGCCGCAGGGCTATGGGCCGCAGCAGCAGCCGGATCAGGGCCAGTACGCGCCCGGAGGCTTCGAGCAGGGAGGCGGATGGCCGCAGGGCTTTGGGCCGCAGCCTTACGGGCATCAGCAGGCTTTTACGGCCGGTCTGGCGTCTATCCCGCCAATGACGGGCAAGAAAGATTGCGGCTGCGGATGCGGGGGAGCCAAGAAAGGACACGGTCGGGCGCCGGAAGCGGCTAACTTCCAAGCATTCCCGTCCGGATTCGTTCCTTATCCTGGAGGCGCACAGCAACCTCCGTACACGCCTTTTACAAGTTACGGCCAGCCGGATTGGGAGCGGATCTGCCCACCCGCGTTTCTTGCCCCGTACGGCTACGGCACCCAGCAGGAAGGAGCGGTGAATCCGTACGCCCCGATTCCCCAGCCGGCCTACGCCGTTTCGGGTCCGCAGTATCAGGAAGCCGCTAACCGTATAGAGGGTTTCCAGGAATTCTCACAGGGAACCGGAGAAAGCGAAGCCCGGATTCATCTGGTCGATGAGGAAGATGAATCGGGCTCCTACTTCGAACCGGAGGCCAAAGCTAAGAAGACATCGGCTCCCAAGAAAGCCAAAACTTCCAAGAGCTCCGTACGCACGGTTATCCGCAAATCGGGCCGCAGCGCGCCGAAACAGGCGGTTAGTGCAAATGTTCCTTGGATGAACGTTTAAACCCTTTGCGCACAGGCTTTGCGTATTAAGCAGTAGAGAGCTTCCGCTCCGGCGATTCCTTCTGGAACGCCGGAGTTTTTCTTTTATATGTACGACGATAGGGCCATTGAATTTCCGGTCCGCGCCCTCGCGCCAAGCAAGCTGGAAATACATGTATAAGCTTTTCGACGGGGGGCACAATAAGGAAAAACAGAGGATAGAAGGGGATTGCCGTGATGGTTTTCAACTTGCTGAAGCAATTGAAGAAAAAAATCCGTCTCAAACGCAAACGGCTGATATTCGGCAGTTACGTTCTGCTGGCTGCAGCCGCATACCTGCTGGTTGCCAATGAATTCCCCAAGCCGGCTTACCGGGAAGCCAGCACACCGCTCGGACAAGCTGCCGCACCGGAAATCGATCAGGCTCTGAAAGCGCAGCAGGAACAAACGCTCCGGCAAATCCGCTCCGAGGGCGGTCAGCGGCTGACTTATATACAGCATTCGTATGTGTGCGGAGAAGAACAGCAGGAGCTGGGGCTGAAATCCGCGGAGGAGATTACGGCTTTGAACGGAGAACATCCTGACTGGATGCTGAGCCTGAATTCGGGGGGAAGCGTCATCTTTACCCAGCACATCGACGATCTGTCGCCGAAATGTAAGCAGAGCGCATACTTCGGCGTAGACGAGAGCGGAAACTTGTCTTTGTTTGACGGGCTGCCGGCCAATGACAAAGTGATCCGTACTTTTTTCCAACTCAATATCCAATATCTCGAAAGCGCCCTGCCCAAAGAAACGGTCCGTCAGCTTCACGAAGGAATACGGGTGTCGGATGTGGCTGAATTCAACAGTGTCTTGTCTACGTTCAGCGATTATGCCGTGCAGGAGAGCGAAAAGGCGATGTCACCCAATTACTAATGCTATTAGGGGACAAGCGGCCGCTAGCAAAAAGTTTCTTTAAAAGGTTCCGCTTTGAAGGCGGAGCTTTTTTCAATACATATAAGTTTTATAAAATTATATTGCACACAATATAATAGTGTGATACTATTCAATTATAGAACGAAGCGTCCCATGCGGCGTCTCTGCATTTTTAACTTTTAGAGGGATGGTGTTTGACCATGGAACATTTGTACACAGCGGTTGCAACGGCTCAAGGCGGACGGAACGGGAAAGTAACTTCGGATGACGGCGTGCTGAATTTGGAAGTCAAAATGCCGAAAGCGCTGGGCGGTCCGGGCGGGGCGGCAACGAATCCCGAGCAGCTTTTTGCGGCGGGTTATGCGGCCTGCTTTGACAGCGCGCTGAACCTCGTTATGCGGCAAAAGCAGATCCGTTCCGAAACCCAGGTGACGGCTCACGTTACGATCGGTAAAGACGAGCAGGACGGGGGCTTCAAGCTGGCTGTCGAACTCAAAGTGAGCATTCCGGGGGTTGAAATGGGAACGGCTAACGAGCTGGTTGCCGCCGCTCATCATGTTTGCCCTTATTCGAAAGCAACGCGGGACAATATCGACGTGCTTATCGATGTTGTTGAAGCGTAAAATAACAGCGCAACGAGACGGCTTCCGCGAGGGAGCCGTTTTTTGCCGTAAACGCAGGAGAAGCGTGCGGGACCTCTTGCAAGGGATTGCATGGGCTCGAACATGACATGAACATATCTGTAAACAAGACCGTGAACAGACCGTGAACAAGACGGCGAACAGACGGTGAACAAGACGGCGGACAGACCGTAAACAAGGCGGTGAATATTTACGGCTTGTCCCGCCTTTAAACACGCTATCCCTTTCGGCGAGAATTTGCTATAATGGAAAGCGATACATATGTTCGCTTTTTGGGACATACAGGGGATGGGAGAGAACTTCTTTTGCGTATTCTGGGAATCGACCCGGGCATTGCGATCGTCGGTTTCGGATTTATCGATAAGACCGGCAGCAAACTAACGCCCGTTCAGTACGGCTGTATACAAACCGAGGCCCATACCGATCCGGGTCTTCGGCTGAAGCAGGTTTATGATGCGGCCTGCCAGCTCATAGACAAATATAAACCCGACTCGATGGCCGTCGAGAAGCTGTTCTTCAACCGGAACGTCACGACGGCCTTTACCGTCGGCCAGGCGCGCGGTGTGATCATACTGGCAGCCGTTCAGCGCGGAATACCTGTTGGGGAATACACGCCTTTGCAGGTCAAACAGGCCGTTGTCGGCTATGGCAAAGCGGAGAAAATCCAAGTGCAGGAAATGGTCCGCATGTTTCTTAAGTTGTCTGCTATACCGAAGCCGGATGACGTAGCCGATGCGCTCGCCGTAGCGATCTGCCACGCACATTCATCCACGCTGCACGATAAAATCAAAGAGGTTACCAAACGATGATCGATTTCCTAAGAGGCAAGTTAGCTGCGCGTGAAACGGAATACGTCGTCCTCGATGTGAACGGAGTCGGCTATCGCGTTTTTTGCGCCAACCCGTACGCGTTCGGATTGAAAGAAGACGCCGATGTCACGCTGTATACTCACTACCATGTGCGCGAAGACGCACACCTGCTGTTCGGCTTCCCGACAAGGGAGGAGCAGATGCTGTTCCGGCAGCTTATCGATGTCAGCGGCATCGGACCCAAAGTCGCGCTCGGCATTCTGGCCGGAGGCCGTCCGGAAACGGTAGTCGCGGCTATCCAGCAGGAGAATATCGCTTTTCTTACAAAGCTGCCCGGTATCGGCAAGAAAACCGCGCAGCGGCTTATTTTCGATTTGAAAGAAAAGCTGGGCGCACTGCCGGTTACGGAGCGCGATCTGGCTGTATCGTTCGGCTTAGTGGACCCGTCGGATGAATTCGGTACCCAGGGAGTCTGGGGCGAAGTCAAGCAGGGTCTTCTCGCGCTCGGCTACACGGAAGCGGAAGCGGACCGTGCGTGGTCCCGCATCCAGCCGAAGGTCAAGGATACCGATCCTGCCGATGTCATCATGAAACAAGCCCTCCAGGCTCTGTTTCAAATGTAAGTTTTGGGGGAGATGACGATGGAAGACCGCATTATATCCGCGAATTTGATGATGGAAGACGAAATCGTGGAATTCTCCCTGCGCCCCCGGTACCTGGCGGAATATATCGGACAGACGCAGGCGAAGGAAAATCTCAAGATCTATATCGAAGCCGCCAAAATGCGCAAAGAAGCGCTTGACCATGTTTTGCTTTACGGACCCCCGGGGCTCGGAAAAACGACCCTGTCGAATATTATCGCCAACGAGCTTGGCGTCAATATCCGCACGACGAGCGGTCCCGCTATCGAGCGTCCCGGCGACCTCGCCGCGATTTTGACGAATCTGCAGGAAGGCGACGTGCTGTTCATCGACGAAATCCACCGCCTCCACCGAACTGTCGAGGAAGTGCTGTATCCGGCGATGGAGGATTTTGCGCTCGATATTATCATCGGCAAGGGGCCGAGCGCGCGTTCCGTACGGCTGGATTTGCCCCCCTTCACGCTGATCGGCGCGACTACGCGCGCAGGCCTGTTGTCGGCACCGCTGCGGGACCGCTTCGGCGTAATCAGCCGGCTGGAGTTCTACACCGTCGACGAGCTGTCGTATATCGTCAGCCGCACCTGCGATATTCTCCAAGTGCAGATCGTCGGGGAAGCATCGCGTGAAATCGGGATGCGCTCCAGAGGCACACCTCGAATCGCGAACCGGCTGTTGAAGCGGGTACGCGATTTCGCACAGGTCAAAGGAGACGGGATCATTACCGTCGAACTGGCTCGCGAGTCGCTCCGGCACATTCAGGTCGACGATCTCGGCCTTGACGAGATCGACCACAAAATGCTGAGAGCGATCATTACTTCGTTCCGGGGAGGCCCGGTCGGACTCGATACGATCGCCGCCACCATCGGAGAGGAAAGCCAGACCATCGAGGACGTGTATGAGCCCTATTTGCTGCAAATCGGCTTTTTGCAGCGAACTCCCCGCGGACGAATGGTTACGCATCAGGCGTACAGCCATTTGGGGCTGCCGATCCCGGAGCAGAACTGACTCAGGCTGCTGTCGGGTTGGGACCGGCACATCGGCATGATGGCTTCGGCCCCCTGCTGCAGGAAGCGACCTGAGCGGGAAAGGAGCGGATTAGGGCACAGGATTCAGCCCGCAGACTGAACAACAGGCTGCTGACCGTATGCTCTCCGGCTGTAAAACCGGACACATAACGTACACGCACAGATCGCGCACCTTCGGTGCGGGTCGGTGCGTGTACGTTTTTTCGTTCCAAAACCTCAGATTGGTTTGAGAAGCCGGGAAACCTATTTGCTCTTGCTCCGAGCTCTCAGCAGTCTCTCTCCATTACGGATGGCTTTAACTTCTTTCTTCCTTAATGCATTTTGTAAAAAACAAACCCGGAGCAGTTGCACTCGCAAGAGCCAACTTTCCGGGTTTATTCATTAACTAGTTCGTCGAAGCAAGAAATTTATTTCGTCCGAACGCCGTCAATTAATTCAGCTTTTTCCAGCATTCGATGAATGAGCACCGTGCTTTCGGCTCTGGTAATGTCTCTCTTGGGCAGAAGTCCGATGTCGGTACCGTTGATCAGCTTACTTTTCACGGCTGCGCTAACGCCTTGTCTAGCCCATGTATCAACCGAAGCACCATCAGCGAATGAGGATAGAACGGATTTTATGTCTGCATCGTTAACGTTCGGATCCAGATCCGTGAGTTTCATGGCTCTGATCATCATGACCATCGCTTCCTCACGAGTAACCGTCTTCTCAGGCTGGAACCTGCCGTCTTCATAGCCGTCAATTATGCCGTACTCCTGTGCCTTTGCAATCGCAGGATTGAACCAATCGGTTGCAGCTACATCTTTAAAGGCAAGGGTTTTTCCTTTATTGTCCATGCCCAGTGCCCGGACGATAATTGCTGCGAACTCCGCACGCGTGATCGGTGCATCAGGCGCAAAGTGCGCATCGTCAACACCGTTTACCACCATCCGCGATGCCATGTCATGGATAATGTCTTTCGCCCAATGTTCATCCGCATCTTCGAACGTCTTCTGATGCGCGATCAGTACATAAGTGCTGTTGGCTAAGCTCTTCACAACCGCATAGCTGATGCCACCGCGGGTTATGAAGCGTGTCGGTACTTGACGGATCGATCCATCGTCATTCAGAACGACTGCCGTCGTGATTTTACTAGGGTCGATGCCGCTAGGAATCGGAATTTCACGCTCAACAAATTTGCTGAATTGGTCCATACTTACCGTCTTGTCCTTATAAGTTGCTGAAACCGTAAAATCTACAGGCGCAACCATGACGGTAAATCGACCTTTATCCGCTGCTGACCCAATGAAGTTTACCTTGGTTGCATCGCTCTTGGCAATATCCACGCGTATGGAAAGATCGCTTGGCTTCACTTGCTGGCCGAATTGAGCTGATAAAGCAGCAAAATCAATCTGTGCGGCTGGCAGCTTATAGTTGCCGTTAGGCGTTTCAATAGCAATCACAGCTTGTTTGAAGTTTTCCAGAGTTTTCACGACGTCTCCGTTCAGCGTCACAGACACCTTATCCGCGCCTTGATTCACGGGGATGACGAATGTTTGCTTGTCTCCACCCGCTGCAAGTCGCTCGGCCAGCTTGGCTGCATCAACGGTTACGTTTATAACTTTTTGACCGTTTTCGTATGTTACGGTACCGGAAGCATTTTGATCATCCGTCGTCTGGCCGCCGCTTGGCGTACTCGAGGAATTGTCGGAGTCGGATGAATTTCCTCCCGATGACGAGGATGCGGCCTCCCGTGTTACGTTAACTGTATAAGTTTTCGTCGCTCCGTCCGCTGCAGTCACTTCAGCAGAGATGATATTGCTTCCTACAGCAAGATCAATAGAGCTGCTCTTTTGACCGCTCAGAACTGCCGCTCCATTCACCTTCAAAGTAGAAAGGGGATCGTAAACCGAAGCAGTCACCGTTAACGACGAGACGCTGTTCGGAACTTCGGTCGTGTAGGCGAGAGTCTTGAAATCGAAAGCAGGAGTAAGCGTTCCCTGAGACAAAGCCAATGTGTGCAAATCTGTTTTATGACCCGCCTGCGGTATGACACTCACTTCTGCCGAAAACGGGCTGACTCCATCCGCATTGCCTGCCTGAACCGCAAAATAATAGGTTGAGGCGTTCGAGAGGCCGGTAATGAGAGTAGAGTAAGTTGCTCCGCTTACCGTCACTGCCGAGGAGAAGCCATAGCTGCCAGGTGACGTCCCTTGGTAAACCTGATAATAAGTAGCGCCTGTAACACTGTCCCACTGCAAGAACGCTTGTCCGTCTCCCGGTGTTGCGATAAGTCCCGTCGGCGGCGCCGGAATTACCGGATTAACCGGTGGCTCGGGCGGGACAATGGCTCCTGTATAACGAGCCATTCGTATTTGGTTAGACACCCCGTTATATTCAAACCAGGAAACGTAAAGATCGCCGTTATGCACTTCCAGAACAGGAGCTGCTGCCCGTCTGGATGCATCCACATTTAGACCGTCCGCACCGCCGCCGTCAGCAGCATACCAACTTGTACCGTTAAACTGTTTAACGCGCACTTGTTCGGCCCGTCCGTTCCATTCCGTCCAAGTCGCAAACAGTGTATCGCCGTATACCTTCAGAGCAGAGAGACTTTTAACCCCGCCGGAATCCGCAATGTTCTCAACCGACTCCCATCTGGTTCCGTCGAAACGCTTTACTTTCAGAAGAGTTCCATTACTGCTGTTCTCGCTCCACACAACGTACAATTCATTGTTGAACACGATTAAAGAGCTGGAAATGTCGTCGGTACCGCCAACCTCTCCGTTATCTGCATAAACCCACTCTTGTCCATTGAACTTCTTAATTCTCGTTTGGTATTGATTTCCGTTCAGCTCTAACCAAGATCCGTATAATTCGTTATGGAACATGGCTAAGCTTGGATCGCCGGCCGTACGCGAAGCCGCGCGACCAAGCGATTTCCAGGTTCCATCGAATTTCTTCACTTGAATGTCAAACCCTACACGGGCTGCTTCTGCCCACACCGCGTACATTCCGTCATCCGTTGTCAAAAGACTAGGAGACAAAGCTTCGATCCCAGGATCAGCGTTTAATCCGTTTCTGCAACAATCATCATCGTCTATCCAAGTATACCCATCGAATTTTTTGACACGCAGTACCCAGACGTTTGCATTGTCGCGCTCTATCCAGGATGCGTATAACTGATTATGGAACACGGCAAGTTTCGGACTTTCAGCCTCTTTTGTCGGATCCACATTCAAACCTTGGGACCCGGATACGGGCAAAACCATTCCATTGGAATATTTGTTAACTTTAATTTTCCCTGCTTCGACCCAGACGGCGTATAACTCATCCTTATATTCTTTTAAATTAGGATTATATGCGTCTATCAGATTTCCATTTAACCCGACATTAATCTCTTCATAAGCGGGTAACCAAGCGGTACCAACATATTTCTTGACCCTGACTTGATTCTGATAGCCGTTAAATTCAATCCACGCAGCATATAGATTATCACGAGTTACGGTTAATTGGGGATTTGATGCAGCAGTCCGTGACGTATCCACATTCATGACGCCTTGGTTTGCCTCTCCCCAATTATTGCCGTCATATTTTTTAACCCGGATTTCTCCGCTAAAATTATTATCGTTTACCTCCGACCAAATCAAGTACAATGCATTGTTGTAAATGTCCAAACTAGGGTACCTTGCATTTTTCGAAGCGTTCACATTTAATCCGACACTGCCGCCGCCATCAGCAGATGCCCAATTCGATCCGTCAAACTTCTTTACCCGGAGTTGTTTTCCCGATCCGTTATCTTCAGAATATGCAGCATATAAAGCGTTGTTAAATACTTTCAGATTACCGTTTTGTCCATAGGAAGAAGAATCATAGTTCAAACCATTAGGTCCGTCGACAAAAGACCAAGTTGTCCCGTCGTATTTTTTGACCCGCAGTTGGGATTTAGGCCCGTCAATTTCATTCCAAGATATGTATAAGTTACCGTTATACACAGCAGACGCGGGGGAATTCGCATGCAAAGAAGGGTTCGCATTTAATCCGTAGTCACCGCCGCCATCTGCCGATGTCCAGACCGAACCGTTAAATTTTTTTACTCTGATTTGATAATGTCCGTTGGTATTTTCGACCCAGATGATGTAGAGTTCGTTTTTATAGACGACTAAATGAGGGATATACGCGACAGCGGGAGGATTCATATTCAGACCGGTGCTGCCCCCGCCGTCTACAAAGATCCAATTCGAACCATTATATTTTTTGACTCTTATCTGATTACCTTTGTTCGATAATTCATACCATGTTATGTACAGTTCATTATTGTAAACGGTCATGACAGGGTTTCTTGCGGTAGCGGAGGCATCTGCTTGGAAGCCAGCGCCTCCGCCAACATAGTCCCATTTCGTACCGTTATACTTTTTGATATGAATCGTATTTTGGGTGTAGTCCACAGATTCAGACCACGCTGCGTAAACTTCGTTATTAAATTGAACGAGACTGGGACTAGACGTTTCTTGTGTAACGTCCACATTCAAACCGACTGTAGAGTTCCCGATCGGCTGCCAATTCGTTGCGGCCATAGCCTTGTTAATGCCAAACGGCATCGGCATAACCGATAAAAAGAAAAGCAGGAAAGTCAAAAACATAGGGGTTAATCTTCGCTTGCGCAATTTCAGTTTCATTGCTTCAACACCTTTCGCAGTATGGCTGGATGATTGTTCCAGTAATTGATTCGTCTTTATCCAACATTTTCCTCCAAAAAACGATAACGTTCTACTATGAATGATACAATTGTGACGGAAATATGAAGGGGTTAGTAAACAAGCTCTTCCCGGTCGTGCCTATGCCCGCGGCCGGAGCTGAGATCGCTCCTTCTTTCTCGTGTAAACGTCGCCGCGTTCGGATTTATCTTTATTCTGCAAGTGATCGTGTAAAAACCGAGTCAGTTACAAAGCTCTCATTATAAACAGAAAACGTTCACTAGAAGGCCAGCCGAAGGTACCGGCTGGCCTTCATTCGTCCCAAACAGCTCTTGCATTTACGCATCCGTTAGCCGATATAAATATAGACACCCGCCTCCGTATTCGGACATTTGCCGTATTTTGTCACAACTTATCGTTGAAAGCGGCGTCTAATAGTTGATAGAATACTAGAGTTGGATTCATTTACCAGACTCATATCCCCAAACGGAAAGGATTGTTTACACCTATGAAGAACAGCCGGATAAGCTGGAAAGTGGTCACGGCCGCCGTACTGGCGCTGGTGCTGGCAGCGGGATTGTTCGGCAGCGCCGCGCTCCCGCTACAAGCAGCGGTTCCGAAACTTGATACGATTCGGGTCGGCCTTTTTATCGAACATGAAAGCTACCGCACATCCGAGCAGGTGGTCACCCTCTCATCGGACAAAGGCTTCAAGCTGGGAGTTCGCACCCCTGCCGGTGTTGCGGGCCTCACAACTGAAGGAGGCACGACTCTAAAAGCTTCTCTTGACGCTTACGGAGTCCGCGTGCTGGAAACGGCGAACTGGAATGAAGCGAAGGCCGCTTACGACAAGCTCCAGAGCTCGCCTTCCGACCGCGCCTACATCATCAGCCGTTCCAAAAAAGGAGCTGCCGTGTATCAGGTCTATTACGGCAGCTATGCGGCGAAGGAAACGGCCAACGCGGCAAAAGCCAAAGCGGTCAAAGCGACCGGCTCCGCGCAAGCGGTTCTGTCCGGGCCTCTGCATTGGTCTGCCGGCACATACGCCACGGCCGCCGAAGCGGACAAGCAGGCCGCGGCCGTCTCCCAAGCGGGAGCGGACGCCGACGTTGTCCTGACGTCGGACGCTTCGGGACAAGCCGGATTCAGCGTATGGGTAGGCGGCGAGGCGGACGAGGCCGGACTGGCTGCCGTCCAAGCCGCTTTGCCGGGCGTAGCCCTGCAGCCGGCCGATACGGCATCGGCGTATATGATCAAACGCTCGGACGCTACTGCCGCCGCAGCCGCGGTTCCCCACTATTTCTCGGGAGCGGGCTCGCAGAAAACTTGGCTGGACGGCAACGGCGCCGGAATCAAAGTAGCCGAGAAGTCGAATCAGGTCTACCGGGGCAGCATGGAAATCAGCCGCTACAACGGCAAATTCGCCCTGGTTAACGAGCTTCCCTTCGAAGAGTATTTGTACTCCGTGGTCAGCTCGGAGATGGACGGCAGCTTTCCGCTGGAAGCGTTGAAAGCGCAGGCGGTCGCCGCACGGACGTTTGCGATTAAAAAAGGAATGAAATACGGCATCGCGCACCTCAGCGATTCGACGACCGACCAGGCTTACCGGGGCATGCTGCGCGAAGCCGAAATCGTCCGTCAGGCCGTCGACGCTACCAAAAGTGAAGTCCTGGTGGACAAGGCGGGTATTATCGGAGATCCTTTATACTCTTCCAATTCCGGGGGGCAGACCGCCGACGCGTCCGAAATATGGGGCAATGCGGTTCCTTATCTGAAAAGCGTAGCCAGCCCCGACGAGGGAGCGGCTAAAGGAAAGGCCGTCTGGTACAGGGTCGCTCTGCTTTCCGGTGTGACCGGATATGTCAGCGGCACTTACCTGAAGAAAACCGGTGAGAAGAACGCGGCGGGACTTGAAATAGCCGAATCCACGCAAGGGGGCGTAAATGTACGCACGCTGCCTAGCACGGACAGCGCGAGTTCTCCGGCTGTCGCCCAGCTTAAGGATAAAGAGCGCGTCACCCTGCTGGAACAGGTAACGGAGTCGAATTCCTACAGCTGGTTCCGGGTGTACGACCGTGCCCAGATGGAGAAGCTGCTCGCAGGCTCGGGAGTGAAGCTGAACGGACCGCTCCAGTCGCTGGAGGTTAGCAAAAGAGGCCCGTCGGGACGCGCTACCGAGCTAAAAGCAAACGGGGAAGTGGTGAAGGTCAAATACCCGAACGACCTCCGTAACGTTTTGGGCGGCCTGCCCAGTACCCTGTTTGAAATTGAGGAACCGGGAAGGTATACTATAGTTGGTGCAGACGGTAAACCGGCCGCTCAAACGGCGGGTTCTGTCCAGGTTATCGGCGGAACCCAGGCCAAACCGCAAAAAGCGGGGGCCGACCTGTTCGTCATGGGAGCGGACAGCCAGGTGCGCAGCGTCGCATCAGGCGCGGCCGGCTTCGTGATCCGCGGGACAGGCAACGGGCACGGGCTCGGCATGTCCCAATGGGGAGCCAGAGGTCTGGCGGAACAGGGGAAAACCTACACCGAAATTTTACAAACTTACTATACCGGAGTTTGGACGACTAAGGAATGAGAGACATAAATGGACGTACAAGATTTTGATTACGATTTACCGGAAGAATTGATTGCCCAGACTCCGCTCCTGGAACGGACGCAGTCCAGGCTGATGACGCTCGACAAACAGTCGGGTGCCATCGCTCATCATACGTTTGAACAGTTGGCCGATTATTTGAAAGCCGGGGATCTGCTCGTGATGAATGACACGCGAGTCATTCCAGCCCGGCTTTTTGGCGTGAAGGCGGACACGGGGGCCAAGGTGGAGCTTCTGCTGCTCAAGCCGCTGGGCGGGGACCGATGGGAAGCTCTGGCGCGCCCCGGCAAACGGATCAAAACCGGAACCGAGCTGCTGTTCGGTGTACAGCCGGAGACGGCTGAGGACGGTAAGCCGCTCGTTCCGAAGCAGGCCCCGCTTTCGGCGGTGGTCGAAGCCGAAGGGGAGATGGGAGCGCGTACCGTTCGCTTCCGCTATGAAGGTATTTTTAACGAGATCCTGGATAAGCTGGGAGAAATGCCGCTGCCTCCTTACATTAAGGAACAGCTGCCCGAGAAGGAGCGCTATCAGACGGTATATGCCCGCCATGCGGGTTCCGCCGCGGCTCCGACCGCGGGCCTTCATTTTACCGGCGATTTCCTCGAGAAGCTGAAAAGCCGCGGCGTCCGTCTGGCCTTCGTGACCCTTCACGTCGGGCTCGGGACGTTCCGTCCCGTATCCGCCGACAAGGTGGAGGAGCACGAAATGCACGCCGAGTACTATGAGCTTCCGCAGGAAACGGCGGATCTCATTAACGAGACGACCGCCGCAGGCGGACGCATCGTCGCGGTCGGCACGACCTCGACGAGAACGCTGGAAACCGCGGCCCGCCAGTCGCAGGCGGCATCGGAAGCGCAAGGCGGCTCCGTTCATACGGACAGCGGGAAGCCTTACATTCGCGCCTGCAGCGGCTGGACCAGCATTTTCATTTATCCGGGCGTGGAGTTTCAACTTGTCGATGCGATGCTGACGAATTTTCACCTGCCCAAATCGACGCTGCTGATGCTGATTTCCGCCATGGCAAGCAGGGAGAGCATTTTGAACGCTTACCGTGAAGCCGTCGAGCAGAAGTACCGCTTTTTCAGCTTCGGCGACGCGATGTTTATTTATTGAATCCAGAAGGGAAGACAACTATGGCTGCGGTTACTTATGAACATATCAAGACTTGCAAGCAGACCGGGGCAAGGCTCGGTCGCGTGCATACACCGCACGGTGTGATCGAAACGCCGGCTTTTATGCCGGTAGGCACCCAGGCGACGGTAAAAACGATGAGCCCGGAAGAACTCAAAGCGATGGATGCTCATATTATTTTGAGCAATACGTACCACCTTTTCCTCCGTCCGGGACATGAGCTTGTGAAAAAGGCAGGCGGCCTTCATAAATTCATGAACTGGGACCGCCCGATTTTGACGGACAGCGGCGGCTTTCAAGTATTCAGCCTGAGTGATATCCGTAAAATTACGGAAGAAGGCGTGCAGTTCCGTTCTCACTTGAACGGGGATAAGCTCTTTATCTCGCCGGAGAAAGCGATGGAGATCCAGAACGCGCTCGGCTCCGATATTATGATGGCCTTCGACGAATGTCCTCCCTATCCGGCGACTTACGAGTACGTGAAAGACTCCCTGGAGCGTACGACCCGCTGGGCGGAGCGCTGCCTGAAGAGTCATGCCCGTCCGGCCGACCAGGGACTGTTCGCCATCGTGCAGGGCGGCATGTACGCGGATTTGCGCAAGCAGAGCGCGGAGCAGTTGACTTCCATGGATTTCCCGGGGTATGCTATTGGAGGATTAAGCGTAGGCGAGCCTAAGCACCTCATGTATGAGATGCTGGAATGCACGACGCCGCTGCTTCCGGCCGGGAAGCCCCGCTACCTGATGGGAGTGGGCTCACCCGACGCATTGATCGAAGGCGCTATGCGCGGAGTGGATATGTTCGACTGCGTTCTGCCGACACGGATTGCCCGCAACGGCACCGTGATGACGAGCGCCGGGCGTCTAGTTATCCGCAACGCGAAACACGCCGACGATCTGGGGCCGCTTGATCCGGAGTGCAGCTGCTACACGTGCACCAACTACAGCCGCGCCTATATCCGTCACCTGATCAAGGCTGACGAGACATTCGGCATCCGGCTGACCACGTACCACAATCTGCACTTTTTGCTTGAACTGATGAGGGGTGTCAGACAAGCTATCCGAGAAGATCGCCTCGGCGATTTCCGGGACGAGTTTTTTACAAAGTATGGTCTTCACGACAACGACAAAGGTTTTTAACTGAAGGAGGATCTCAACGATGTCCAATCTGGCCGCAGCAGCCAATGCAAGTCCGTACGGAAGCTTAGTGACGTACATTCCGCTTATTCTGATGTTTCTGGTTCTTTATTTCCTGCTAATCCGCCCGCAGCAGAAGCGGACGAAAACCCGCAACATGATGCTGGCTAACCTGAAGAAAAACGACAAGGTCGTTACGATCGGCGGCCTGCACGGCACGATCCTGGAGATTACCGATGACATTGTCGTTCTGCGCGTCAACGACGCGACCAAAATGACATTCGATCGTTCCGCAGTCAATACGATTGTCACGAGCAGCACGGTTGTAGAAGAGAAAAAATAAGAACGAATCACATACAAAAAAAGGCGAGTTCCTCGACCGGCCGGTCTGAGGAACTCGCCTTTTTTACGTATCCGCAAGCTGTTAAAACATTATTCGCTGACTTCCTGTTCCTGGAGCCTGCGCTGCGGCAGCAGAACTCTGCTGAAGAACGGACGTTCTTCGCTGATGCTTATGCCGAGACGGGCCGCGAACACGCCGAGAAGGACACCGCCGCACATGTCTATCAGCCAGTGGATGCCCAGGTAGAAGATCGAGAAGATGATCACTACGCAGCTGAGGAGGGAAAACCATTTCCACAACCGGTTCCGGGAACGGCTGGCAAGCAGCGCCATGGAAACGGAAATAGAGGTGTGCAGGCTCGGGAAACAGTTGTCGAGCCCGGACAAAGGCCGGTATTCCGCTTCGAATTTAGGAAACACTTCCATGATCAGCAGCTTTACGTTGGGATGGAACGCCCACACTTCCTGGACGGGGAAGAACAGATAGAACGGAATGGCGATGATGTAGTTGATCATGACCGTATAGCAGAGCGCATAGAAAAGACGGTATTTCTTCTGGTACGTATAGATCAGAATCGATACGATCATGAGGCAGGGAAATACGATTACATAAAAAATACTCGTAACCAGAGTGACGGTATGGTTATAGAACAACTGCTGGAAACCCGCTACGAAGTCCCCTTCCAGCCCATGTATTTTTGCCGTGAAATCGGCTGTGTAGTGCATTTTGGATTCAATCCAAAGCTCGACTTTGTTGAAAAAGAGAATAGCCATGACCGCCGCAAAATGCAGAAAAAACTTCCGTTTTGTGAAAAAGTCCTGTACGAATGCTCCTGCCACAAGAAACGGATTTTTCCGTAAAGACAAATACAGGAGAACGTAAATGGAAATCACAATATATACGGTTGCGTGGGTCATGGATTGTAACGGATACATTGTATTTCCCCCTAAAATTGAAAAAGGTATAAGAGAACTAAGATATTATATCATAGTCGAAGTAGTAGGTGTGCAATTTCAGGGGCCGCTCCATTATTTACTGCTGGAATTAACGCCGATAACACCGCCGAGCGCACCGGCAACGAAAGCGAATCCGGCCAGGGTGAGCGTTTTCAGATCGAATGCGGTCTCAACCGCAAGGAAGCCGATGATCCAGACGATCAGCGCATAGAAAACGCCCAGCATGCCGCCGTAATACCAGCCTTTGCGGCCCGCGCGTTTCCCCGCCACCCAGCCTCCTATAAAAACGGAAAGCCCGTGTGTGATATAAGCCAGGGTGGAAAGCGAAGACTCCTGCGTACGGCTGAGAAGCAGAATCAGCGAGGTTAATACGGTTCCCGCAACCAGCATAATAAACGCATAGAGAAGGCCGGAAAGAAATGGTGAAGATAGACGGACCTGGCTCACCTTATTAATCGGAATCATGACATAATCCTCCCTTTCCCTTAGGAACATTTCGGTATCATCATTCTATGGGCCTGTTCATAAGAATAGTACAGGTTCCGCTTGTACGGCGGTTCCGAGGGAAAGGGGGACGGGAACAAGATGCATGAAGCTGTGCAGGATGCCGGCTGGCAAGCCGCAGCGGCTGCAGTTGCCGCCCTGACGGTGGTTGGTTTGAGTCTGAAATTTGTCCGCTTCCGTGCCTGGTTTCCGCTGGCGGGAGCAGCTGTTTTATTGGCGGCCGGAATTGCCGGTCCCCCAGCCGCCGTGTTGGAGGCTCTCCCTTGGAGAGCGCTTGCGCTTGCACTGACAACGGGAATAATCGCCACTGTCATCGAAGAAGCGGGATGGCTCCAACTGACGGCGGTAAGATTTTACCGGCTTACTTCGGCGAGTCCGCAGAAGATGCTGGCCGTGTCCATGATGCTGGCCGCCGCCGCATCGTCCCTTCTGGACGCATTGACCGCCATGGCGGCTCTCCTGCCGCTGATGCTGGCTTTTACGAGAGCCTGGAAAATACCGCCTTCTCCGTTCGTGATCGGCATGATGCTGGCCTGCAACCTCGGAAGCGGCCTCTCCGTTGCCGGAACCATGCCGGCCCGGATGATCGGAACTGCAGGCGAACTTGGCCTAACGGGCGTCTGGCTCGTGCTGGGGCCCCTCCATGCCGTTCTGCTGGTTCTCGCTTATCTGATGATCCGGACGGTGTATACCGATAAGCTGAAGGTAAGCCCGGAAAGACTCCGGGAGCTCCAAACCGCGGCTTCCGGCATGGATGGAAACAAGGGGGATATCCGGAATCCGGCCATTGCCCTGGGGTTAATCCTGCTGGGCTATCTTTGTGCCGATCTGACGGGTGTTGACTTGATTTGGGTTTCCGGAGCAGGAGCAGCCCTAGTGCTCCAATCATTAATTAAACGAGAGGAAAGCCGCAAAAGTTTCGCGGCGGGCTTCGTTCCGCTCGTGGCGCTCACTGCCGGCTGGCTTCTTATCGCCGGCGTCTTCGTCCAGACAGGCGTGCTTGACGCCGCTGCCGGCGGACTGATGAAGGCAAGCTCGGGAGACGAGCAGCGGGCCGTGCTGACCGTTCTCTGGATGTCCGCGGCCGGAGCCGTTTTTTCGGACGGGACGGCCTGGACCGCATTCGCCGTTCCCGTCGTTCAGAGTCTCGCTGAACAGCTGCAAGCCGTCTCCCCGGATCACACGGGGAGGCTCTGGTATGTCCTGCTTTCGGGCATCCACTTAGGGGCCAATGCGACCGGCTTCAGTTCTTTTTCCAGTCTTTTGGCCTTCGGAGTCGTCGCCGTGCGGAAAAACGGGCTGAGTTTCCGGGAATATGCACGGATCGGCGTGCCGTTTTCTCTGTTTTCGCTTACCCTGGCGTCCCTGTATTTAGTCGGATTCTGGTTTGGCAACAATTGAGGGACCTCCGGGCCGCATGAAGGGGAAGAGGGACGGTCAGACTACCGGGTAAACTCCGAGAACGAACCGTCCAGGAGGATACCATGGAATTACTGACGATTTTTTTGCGCACCGTTATGATCTATTTCGTCGTTTTCGTAATGCTCCGTATTATGGGGAAACGCGAAATCGGCAAGCTTTCGGTTTTCGATCTGGTGATTTCGATTATGATTGCCGAAATTGCCGTATTTGTACTGGAAGACGTACGCATGCCCATGGCTAACGGAATGGTCCCGATGATTACGCTCGTGCTCATTCAACTGCTGATGGCGTTCGTTACGCTCAAAAGCCAGCGCTTCCGCACGTTATTCGAAGGCCGTCCCAGCGTCCTGATCGAACACGGGAAGCTTAACCGCGAAGAAATGCGCAAACAGCGCTACAACCTCGATGATCTGATGATGCAGCTCCGGCAGCATAAGGTTATGAACGTGGCCGATGTCGAATTCGCCATTCTGGAGCCTTCCGGTAAGCTGAGTGTGGTGGAAAAATATCATCCCAGCCGCAAGCCCGAAATGGGACCGGTCGAGAACGGGCGCATTCGTTACGCCGGGCTGCCTGTGGCCTTGGTCATGGACGGAAAAGTCCAGGAAGATAATTTGCAAAAGGTGGGCCAGACCCGATTCTGGCTCAAGAGCGAGCTTAAGAAGAAGGGGATATCCGAGTTCAAGGAGGTTTTCTTCTGTTCCGTCGATCACAGGGGCTATTTGTACGTGGATAAAAAGGACCGGATTTAAACGATGAAAAAGCCGGACCGCACAACAATCTGTGCGTACCGGCTTTTCTGCATGCGGCGGGCGGTCAAGGTTTGCGGATGATTTTTCGCCCGAGTGTAAGCAATCGGGACATGTCCGACTTGTTAACGATTTTGAGTACCGTTACGGCCGCCAGATAGGCCGTTAAGGCGGCGGCCGAGGCGAGGAGGAAACCGGCACCGGCCGACAGGCTGCCGATGGAGCGATAAACGGCGTAGCAGCATAAGGAGGCGATGCCCATGGCGGCGGACACTTTGGCCACATCGCTGCCGCGGAGTGTAAACTTCAGATGGCGCAGCACGCTCAGTCCGTGCAGGAAGGTGACCAGCACAATGTTCACACAGCTGGCCATAACAGCGCCGAGGATGCCGAATTCCGGCTTGCTCGCCAACCACACGATCAGCAGAAGCTTGACGAGAGAGCCGATCAGCGTGTTAATGAGGGCGCTGCCGGGTTTGTCCAGCGCCTGCAGCGCGGCCTGAAGAGGAGCCTGCAGGTAGATGAAAATGGCGACTGGCGCCAGCATTTTGAGCATGACCGCGATATCCTTCTGTCCGTACATGAGCAGACAGAGAGGGTCGGCCAGCACGTACATGATGACGGCGAAGGGAGCGCCTGTCACTAACGCAAGGCGGAGCGACTGATGCATGCGTTTGTGAATGGTCTTCAGATCTTTGCGTGCCGCCGCCTCGCTGAGCGACGGAACGAGCGAAACCGAAAGCGAGGAAGTTAAGGCGCTCGGCAGCAGGATGATCGGAATAATCATCCCTTGAAGGGCACCGTACTGCGCGGTCGCGAGTGCGGTAGCGATACCGGCGGCCGCCAGACTGTGGGCGATGAGAATGGATTCGAGCAGGTAGGAGCCCGCTCCCACAAGGCGGCTGGCCGTAATCGGGAGGGAAAGCGTCAGCAGGCGGCGCAGCTGGGTCATCCGTCCTTGTGCGGCGCTTGTACCGATTTGCACCTTGTTTACCGGCCTATTTTTCTTGCGCTGCAGCTTATAATGGATGAGAAGAACGAGCATGCCCGCGATTTCACCGATGGTCACACCGATCATGGCGCCGGCGGCCGCCCACGAAATCCCGTAGGGAAGCAGGGCGAAGGAGCAGAACAGAACCATAACGATGCGCACCAGCGTCTCTATGGTCTGGGAAGTCGCTGTGGGGATCATGTCCTGCTTTCCCTGAAAATAGCCCCGGAGAACCGAGGATACGGCGATAATCGGTATAATCGGGCTCATGCACAGAAAAGTAAAATAGACGCGCTCGTCCGTCAGTAGATGGGAGGTTATCCAGCGCGCCCCCAGTATACAGACTGCGGTAAAAATCCCCGCTATGCTGACGGAAAGCGTAAGGGCGAGCTTAAGAATGCGCGCGGAACGGCGATAGTTGCGCTCGGCTTCCGCCTCGGCCACGAGTTTGGATACGGCGAGGGGAATGCCTCCCGTCACAATCGTAAGAATAACGATCAGAAACGGCCAGCCCATCTGATAGAGGCCGACACCTTCGGCGCCTATTACCCGGGGAAGCGTGATCCGCGGGATGAAACCGAGTATCCGGTTTACGATGCCTGCGGCCAGCAAAATCAGCGTCCCTTTTAGAAAAGACTGCTTGGTCAACGTTCACTCCCTCTTCCGTAACGGGTTCTACTAGAGGATATGCGGGCAATGGCCAAGCTCATGCCAAACTTTTTGGGGAGACGGGTCCGGCGATGCAGGAAAACCTGTTTTTGTAAGCGAATATAGCAAGTAAGGAACAGAACGTGTACGTTGCCGTTACAGCAGCTAAGGGGGGAAAAGATATGAATTCGGAAACGGACAAATTGGAGACGGCATCAGCCGCGGCAGCGGAGCAATCCGGGGCCCCGGAAGACGCCAAAGAAAAAACGGAAGACCGGCTGTTGCCGGAAGGACTTCTTGAAGCGGAAGCGCTGGCCGAAGCGGAGTCCCCGAGAACGATGCCGGTGCCCGAAGAGATAGAAAAAGAGAAAGAAGCGGATGTCCTGGACGGACGGGAAGAAAACGGCGGAACTCTGCAAGAATCCGGACGTGAAGCCCAACCAGACCCGGAACATGAAGCGTCAGTGGTTGTAGAAATCAGCTCGAGGGATGAGACGTCGGCTGCTGCCGAACCCGTGCAAGCGGTTGTGATCGATCCTGCCGATTCGTTTGAAGTGGAAGCGGAGCCGACATTCGACATGACGGTGGAAAATGAAGTTAATCCCGCGGTTGCGCAAGGCGTGGAAGAGGAACCCGAACCCGAGCGTCTCACAGACCGGGAACTTAACGAGATGATTGAAGGCTTATGCCTAAGCAAGGCGGAAGAGTTCCAGATGATCGGTTACGAGCACGTCACGGGGGAAGAAATCTGGGAGTGCATAAACGACAGGTATAAGAAGAAAGGTCTGCCGCCTCTTCATCAGGTTGTCAACGATATTTTGTCTCTTAAACCTAATCAGTTTATGAATTATTTGACGTTAAGCATGTATCGAAGGTCCTGATCGGCTTTTCGGGGCCTTTTTTTGTTTGGTGTGGTAAAAAACGTCAAATTGACTCGTTTTTCGCGTGTGGGTATAATAGGAATATTGAGTTGGGAAGGGAGATTATCAAGGCATGAATGTAAAACGGATCTCGGCGTTTTTCATAACCGTCATTGTCACGCTGGCCGTGATCGCAACGACGAGTCCCGGGCTTCTTGGCAAGATCAAGCTCGGTTTGGATTTAAAGGGAGGATTTGAGATCCTCTACGTGGCTGAGCCGTTTACGGCCGGTCAGAAAGTAACCCCCGCAACTTTGAAGAAAGCGGCGGAAAGCATCGCGCAGCGCGCGGACAAGCTCGGCGTAGCGGAGCCGGAAGTTCTCGCAGAAGGCGAAAACCGTATCCGTGTCCGTCTGGCAGGCGTCCAGAACGAAGACGAAGTGCGCAAGCAAATCGGCAAACCGTCTGTTCTCACATTCCGCGATCCGCAAGGCAACAACATGCTGATCGGTACGGATTTTGTCGAAGGCGGAGCCTCGGTCGGTTACGATTCTACGAATCGTCCGGTTGTACAGATCAAAATGAAAGAACGCAGCAAGTTTAAAGAAGTTACTACAAAAATGGTGGGCAATCCACTAGCTATTTATCTGGATGATACTATGCTTTCCGCTCCGATGGTTAAAACTCCAATTGATAGTGACTCTGCTGTTATCGAAGGCAGTTTCACTTTCGAAGAAGCGCAAAAGCTGGCCGACACGATCAACCTCGGTGCCCTCCCTCTGAAATTGACGGAGAAATACACGCAGGTAGTCGGCGCTTCCCTTGGACAAATGTCTCTGGAGCAAACGATCCGCGCAGGGATTATCGCATCCGTTATCATTCTGGTCTTTATGATTCTCCTTTACCGTCTGCCGGGTATTATTGCGGCCTTTACGCTTATCACGTATACTTGGCTGCTTCTCGTGCTGTTTGACTGGATCAACGCGACATTGACCCTTCCGGGTATTGCGGCACTCGTGCTCGGGATCGGGATGGCGGTCGACGCCAACATTATTACGTACGAACGGATCAAAGAAGAAATCCGCAGCGGCAAGAGCATTCCGTCTTCGCTTAAAGCGGGCTCCAAAGCATCTTTCCGTACGATTATGGACGCGAATATCACCAATATCATTTCAAGCCTTGTCCTCTATTATATCGGTAACGGGGCTATCAAAGGCTTTGCTTTGACCACGATGCTCAGTATTGTCGTGAGTATCTTGACGAACGTGTTCTTCTCGAGATTCCTCATTCACCTGCTCATTAAGGGCAATGTGTTTAAAAAGCCCGGTTATTTTGGCGTGAAGGAGGCGGAAATCCGTGAACTATAGTAACAAATTCAACTTTGTCAAACACCGGAATGTTTTCTTTGCAATCTCCGGTATACTCATACTGGCCGGTATCGTAACGCTCCTGCTGTTCCAGATGAACTACGGCGTCGACTTTAAAGCGGGTACTTCCATCGACGTTTCGGTAGGACAAGCGATCACCAAAGAGAAAGCGCAGGAGATTTACAAAGGCGCGGGCTTTGATCAGACGGTAACGATCGGCGGAGCCAACGGCGACCGCGTCTCCACCCGTTTCGATGAAATTCTGGGCAAAGAACAGGTCGATAAAATCAAGGCGGCTTTCGAAGCCCCTTATAAAGATAAGGTGTCCATGGAAGTGAACACCGTATCGCCCGACATCGCCAAGGAACTTGCCATTAAAGCGATCATCGGTATTCTCATCGCAAGTGTGGCGATCAGCATCTATGTGAGCATCCGGTTTGAATGGAGATTCGCGGTAGCCGCCATCATTTCCATTCTTCACGATGCGTTTATCGTCGTTGCGATGTTTGCCATCTTCCGTTTCGAGGTCGACTTGCCGTTCGTAGCTGCCGTACTGACTACCGTCGGTTACTCGATCAACGATAAGATCGTTATTTTCGACCGGATTCGTGAAAACCTTCGTTTTACCAAGCTGAAAAATCCGGAAGATTTGGAGAAGCTTGTTCATGACAGCACATGGCAAACGATGGCCCGGAACATCAACACGGTTCTTACCGTATTGATCGCGGCTGTCTGCCTCTTTATTTTCGGCAGCGAATCTATTAAATTGTTCGCCCTGGCGAAAATCATCGGTTTGACAAGCGGCGCTTACTCTTCCATCTGTATTGCGAGCCCGCTGTGGTACCTGCTCAAAAGAAACTCGCTCGGCAACAAGCGCAAAGCCGCTCCTGCCGCAGCCGCAAAAGAATAAGCTCACTGCCGCGTGAATTCTTGTTCCCGCGGCTTTTCCTTGACATGAGATAGAAGCATCACCCAGCAAACTATTCATTAGGAGAGTCGACATGTCAGACGAACGATTTCAGAAAGCCGAAGTCGCCGCGTGGATTGGAATAGGAGGCAACATCGGCCTTACGGTTCTTAAGGGTGTGGTCGGCGTGATGGCGGGAAGCCGAAGCCTTCTGGCGGACGCTGTGCATTCCGCTTCGGATACGGCGGGTTCATTCGCTTCGCTGCGGAGTCTGAAAGCGCCGGGAACTCCCGTCGACCATGGCCGCTCCTACGGTCGTGACAAAGCGGAATCCATAGCCGCGATTCTAATTGCGGTCATTATGACGATCATTTCCGTGGAAATCAGT
Organism: Paenibacillus sp. JT31N7; assembly: GCF_059692095.1. NCBI lineage: Bacteria > Bacillati > Bacillota > Bacilli > Caryophanales > Paenibacillaceae > Paenibacillus > Paenibacillus sp. JT31N7. The sequence continues at coordinate 1,835,479 of NZ_JCAUAT010000001.1, read as the reverse complement.
ATGAACGCGGTGAAGGATATGGTCTCCGGTGTACATAACGCGCCCGAGAGCTATGCGCTTATCGCCGTTATCGTTTCCCTTGTTTGCAAAGAAGTCATGTTCCGGTACAATTACTGGGTCGGGAAAAAGCTCGGCTCACGCGATCTCGTAACCGGCACCTGGGAACACCGTTCCGGCGTGTATTCCTCGATTATGGCACTGGCCGGGGTAGGAGGCGCTCTGATCGGTGAAAAAATGGGTTGGGGTTTTATGTACTACCTGGACCCGGCAGCGGCCATCGCCGTCACCCTTCTTATCGTTAAAAACAGCTACGGGGTTATTACCGACGCGCTGCAAAAAACGATGGATCGTGCCTTGCATCAGGAAGATGCGCGGGATATGATCGACGCCGTCCAAGGCGTAAAGGGCGTCATTTCCGTAGAAGATCTTCGAGCCCGGGAACACGGGCATTATGTTATTGTGGAGCTCAGAATCAGCGTGAATCCGCGTATTTCCGTTCTGGAAGGCAACGATATTGCAAGATCGGTCAAGTACCAGCTCATGAAAAAGTTTATTCATCTTTCGGATGTGACGATTCACGTATTTCCTTACGATTCGGGTTATCCCTACAAACACGGTATCGACGCCGCTGCAACTGACAGCGCGCAGATGCTTCATTAACGAATACTTGAGCAAAAAAATCATTATGCAAGTTTAGGAGGAACAACGTGCTGGAATCCAAAGCAAGATGGCGGTTGGGCGCTGGAGACGAGGCCGTTGCCGGGCAGCTTTGCGATGCTCTCGGGATCGATCCGCTGCTTGCCAGGCTGCTTGTGCTGCGTGGAGTAAGCAGCGTTCCCGAAGCCGAACAGTTTCTCAGCGGGGGAAGCGGTCATTTTCACGATCCTTTCCTGATGGAAGGTATGGAAACGGCGGTCAGCCGGATCCGATCCGCCCTTAGCAGCGGAGAAAAAATTCGTATCTACGGCGACTACGATGCGGACGGGGTCAGCTCGACGGCGCTTATGGCTCACCTGCTTAAAGGTATGGGCGCCAATTTTGACACCTACATTCCACATCGAGTCAAAGAAGGCTACGGTTTGAATAAAGGGGCCGTTGATCTCGCCAAAGAGCAGGGAGTATCCCTGATGATCACGGTCGATACCGGCGTAAGCGCGGTAGAGGAAGTCGCTTATATTCAGGAGCTCGGCATGGACGTTATCGTGACGGATCATCACGAACCGCCCGGTACGCTTCCCCAGCCGCTTGCCCTGATCAATCCCAAGAAAGAAACCTGCTCCTATCCGTTTAAGGGGCTTGCGGGTGTTGGGGTAGCTTTAAAGCTGGCCCAGGGACTGCTGGGCCGTCTGCCCGAAGAACTGCTGGAGATTGCCGCAATCGGTACGGTAGCGGATTTAATGCCGCTGCATGACGAGAACCGGCTTATCGTTAAGCTCGGATTGGAAAGAATGAGAAAGTCGGCTTATCCCGGACTGCGTGCCTTGATGGACGTCTCCGGTGTCGAGCGGAGTGCAGTGAATGCCACGCATATCGGATTCAGCCTCGCGCCCCGGATCAATGCCAGCGGCAGGCTGGAGCACGCCTCGACGGCACTCAAGCTTCTGGTGACGGAGGACGAAGCCGAAGCGGTATCAATCGCGGAAGAGCTCGATCTGCTGAACAAAGAACGCCAGTTCATTGTAGACGAGCTGACGGGACTGGCTAAGGCCGCCGTGCAAGAAGAACAGGACGGGGCTTTGAAGCGGGGAGAAATGCCCAAGAACTTTCTCGTCGTATCCGGCGAAAAATGGAATGTCGGCGTCGTCGGTATCGTGGCTTCGCGTCTGGTCGACACTTATTACCGGCCGACCATCGTGCTCAGCATAGATCCCGATACGGGGATGGCCAAAGGCTCCGCCCGTTCCATTGCGGGCTTCGATATGTATCAGGCGCTGACGCACTGCGCCGATCTCCTGGATCATTACGGCGGGCATCAAGCCGCAGCCGGCATGTCGCTGCGCAGGGAGAACATCGCCGAGTTTGAGCGGAGGCTGAATGTTCTTGCCGGGGAATGGCTCAGCGCGGAAGATTTTATCCCGCTGCTTGCCGTCGATGCGGAATGCAGCCTCAGCGAGGTGCCCCTCGAATGCATCGAGGAGCTGGAGAAGCTGGCGCCGTTCGGAGTAGGCAATCCGGCGCCGAAGATTTTGTTCAGCGGCCTACGCCTCGATGAAATCAAGCTGATGGGCCGTGAGCGCCAGCATCTCAAGCTGGTTCTCACGGATGCCGCCGCCGAGATCGCGGCCGGAGTCGAGGCCGTGGGCTTCGGCAAGGGCTGGCTCGGCAGCCTGATGACGCCGCAGGCGCCCGTTGACATTGTCGGAGAGCTCTCCGTCAATGAGTGGAACGGCGTGCGCAAGCCGCAGCTTATGCTGCAGGACTTGCGCATCCCCGCTCTCCAGGTCTTCGACTGGAGAGGCAAACCCGCCGCGCGCGTCGGCGAAGAGCTGGCCGCCCTCGGCGAACGGCTCGCCGCCCTTCCGGGGCGCGGCTCCGCCCGGCCGCCGGCCCTTGTCCTCTTCGGAGAAGAGGACCGGGTCCCCGGCGCCGGCGGGCGTCCGGCAGGCCCCGTGTGGCGGTGCCTGCCGGACGGGAGCCTGGCGGCGGACAATGAAGCGGCCCGGGAACTGAAGTTCCCGGAGATGACCGACATTGTCCTCTACACGGCTCCCCGCTCGCTCGCGCAGCTGGAGCGGGCGCTTGCCCAAGCGGACGGCATACGCCGGTGCTATGCCGTCTTCGCCGATCCCGTGCCGCAGGATGGCGGCGCGATGCCTACGCGTGACCAGTTCAAAGCGGTCTACGCGTCCGTCAGGCAGCAGGGCATGTGGGATATGCGTAATCCCGCCCTGCTGCAATCGTTCAGCCGCCGGTCGGGATTATCGGCCGCGATGATCTCTTTCGTCCTCGATGTATTCGAGGAGCTGGGATTCATCGAGAAAGCCGGAGGCGTCGTCCGGCCGGTAGCCGCTCCGTCCAAGCGTGACCTGACGACCTCGAGGAAATACCAGGAACGTCTGTCGCGCGCGGAAGTCGACCGCGTATGCGTCTATACGTCCGCCAAAGAATTAAGCGATTGGATTGCAGGCTGCCGTTCACCGCAGCAGCTGTCATCCGCGCAACCCACATAAATGGAGGAATCCCCATGAATTTCAAAGAGTACATCCGCGTCATCGAAGATTTCCCGCAGCCGGGTATCCGTTTTAAAGACATCACGACCCTGCTGCAAAATGGGGCTGTATACAAAGAAGCGATCGACGAGATCGCCCGTTTCGTTAAAGACAAACAAATCGATCTGATCGCCGGTCCCGAAGCACGCGGGTTCGTCGTGGGAGCTCCTCTTGCCTATGCGCTCGGAATAGGTTTCGTGCCGATCCGCAAGAGCGGCAAGCTGCCCGGCAAAACCATTGAGGCCGACTATTCGCTGGAGTACGGCAAAGACAAGCTGGCGGTTCATGACAATGCGATCAAACCCGGACAGCGTGTGCTGATTGCCGACGATCTGCTTGCAACCGGCGGGACCATCAAAACTTGCGTCAACCTGATCGAACAACTGGGCGGCGAAGTCGTAGGTTCGGCTTTCCTGATTGAGTTGACTTACTTGAACGGCCGCGATGAGCTGCCTGCTGGCAAAGATGTCTTCACTCTGATTCAGTACTAAGTTTAAGTTCCTATACAAAAAAAGCCTGTTCTCCTTTACGGAGAGCAGGCTTTTTACTATTTTTCTTTAACGCAGCAGCACTAGTCGTTCGAAAGCTTCAACACCTCAACCAGCTTGAAGAAGACGCTGAGCACGATAGCCGCAACGGTCGCCAAAGCCATGCCTTTCAGCTCGAAGGAACCAATTTTAAGGGCCGCTCCGCTGAGACCGATGATCAGGACGATGGAAGTCAAAATCAGATTAGTCGCCTTGGAGTAATCGACTTTGCTTTCGACCAGCATACGGATACCGGATGCGCCGATAACTCCGAAGAGCAGGAGCGAAACGCCGCCCATAACAGGAGTCGGGATCGTCATGATCAGTGCGGCAAGCTTTCCGGAGAAGGAGAGCACGATGGCAAAGCAGGCCGCGCCGCCGATGACCCAGGTGGAGTAAACACGGGTGAGCGCCAGTACTCCGATGTTTTCGCCATAGGTCGTATTCGGTGTAGAACCGACGAAACCGGACAGGATAGTAGAGATCCCGTTACCGAGCAGCGAGCGGTCCAGTCCGGGATCCTTGGACAAGTCCTTGCCGACGATATTGCCGGTTACGACGAGATGGCCGATATGCTCGGCGATCACGACAAGGGCCGCAGGCAGGATGAGCACGATGGAAGTGAGGTCGAACTGCGGGGCATACACCTGCGGCAGGGCAAACCAGTTCGCTTCCGAAACCTTGGCGAAGTCCACGATTCCGACCGCGGCGGCTAAGATATAGCCGATTACGATCGAGACGAGAATCGGAATGATCTTCAGAAAGCCGCGGAACAGGACGTTGCCCAGCAGGGCGATCAGCAGGGTAACGATGGAGACGAGCAGCGCTTTGCCGTCGAGAGGAGCGCCGTCCTTCGGCAGAAACCCGGCCATGCCTGCGGCCGTCGGTGCCAGCTCAAGCCCGATAACGGCGATGATGGCGCCCATGGCGGCCGTCGGGAAAACGACGTCGATCCATTTCGTTCCGATTTGTCTGACCAGCAGAGCGACAAGAACGAAGACGATCCCCACGATGATGAAGCCGCCCAGCGCGGAATTGTAGCTCTTGGTAGCGAGCACGCCGAGCACCGGCGAAATGAAGGCGAAGCTGGAGCCCAGATATGCCGGAATTTTTCCTTTACAAAGGAAGATGTAGAGCAGTGTTCCGATCCCGTTCATCAGCAGCACGATGGCGGGGTTTACTTGAAACAGCGCGGGAACGAGAACAGTGGAGCCAAACATGGCGAACAAATGCTGAAGACTCAGCGGAATTGTTTTGCCGAGGGATGGCCGTTCATCCACCCCAATGGTACGGTTACTCATGTCCGAACATTTCCTCCTTTATCGCGTTTAAGCGATGAGAGCTAGAGTTCCATCGACAAGTGTAGCAGATTTTCGGGATTCGTCTATAACTTTTTTCGGACCGGAGGGAGATTTTGCGGAAAAAGGTCGTGTTTTCCCGAATTTTCTTGTTTTGAGCGGGCTTGACAGTTGACGCAAGGCGCACAATTTAGGCATAATGAATAGAAATATCCATGTTTCGTAGAAAGGGTTTATTCATGGGAATAGAGCAGTTGCTGGAAAAGGCGGCACAGTACTTTAAAGAGACAGAACTCAACCGAATCAAAGAGGCGTACGAGTTCGCGGAACAAGCCCATCACGGGCAGGTGCGCAAATCCGGAGAGCCTTATATTTTACATCCTCTGGCCGTTGCCGACATTCTGGTCGACATGCAGATGGACGTGACGTCCATTATTGCGGCTCTGCTTCATGATGTCGTGGAAGACACTACGGTTTCGCTCGAGGCCGTCCAAGATAAATTCGGCAGAACCTGCGCCATGCTGGTGGACGGATTGACCAAGCTGGAGCGGATCAAGTTTAAAACCAAAGAAGAGCAGCAGAACGAGAATTACCGCAAAATGTTCGTGGCGATGGCGCAGGATATCCGCGTCATTCTTATTAAACTGGCCGACCGGCTGCATAATATGCGGACCCTGAAGTACCAGTCCGAAGAGAGTCAGCGGCGGATCGCCGACGAGACGCTCGAAATCTTCTGCCCGATCGCCCACAGGCTCGGTATTTCCGCCATCAAATGGGAAATGGAAGATATCGCGCTGCGTTATCTGAATCCTCAGCAGTATTACCGGATCGTCAATCTTATGCAGAAGAAGCGGACGGAGCGGGAGCAGTATATCGAGGACGTGATCCGGAATATCCAGGACAAGCTTCGGGAAATGGGAATCGAAGGCGATATTTCCGGCAGGCCCAAGCACATTTATTCCATTCACAAAAAAATGTCTTCGCGCAACAAGCAGTTTAACGAGATCTACGATCTGATGGCCCTGCGCGTCATCGTTGACAATATTAAGGATTGCTACGCCGCGCTCGGAATTATCCACACGCTGTGGAAGCCGATGCCGGGACGTTTTAAAGACTATATCGCCATGCCGAAGCCGAACATGTACCAGTCGCTCCATACGACGGTAATCGGCCCGAAGGGCGAGCCGCTCGAAGTCCAGATCCGGACTTGGGACATGCACCAAACCGCCGAATACGGAATCGCGGCCCACTGGGCCTACAAAGAAGGCAACGGGTCCCCCGAGGGGACGTTCAGTGACAAGATGCAGTGGTTCCGTGAAATTCTCGAACTGCAGAAAGAAACAGACAACGCGTCGGAATTTATGGAATCCATGAAGATGGATTTCTTTACCGATCTTGTTTTTGTGTTTACTCCCAAAGGGGAGGTTATCGAGCTTCCGGCAGGCGCGGTCCCGCTTGATTTTGCGTACCGCATTCATACCGAAGTCGGCAACCGCACCATCGGAGCCAAAATCAATGGCCGGATCGTCCCGCTGGATCACAAGCTCAAAACGGGCGATATCGTCGAGATTTTGACGTCCAAGCATTCCTACGGACCTAGTCAGGATTGGGTGAAAATCGCCCAGTCCTCGCACGCGCGCAGCAAAATCAAGCAGTGGTTCAAGAAAGAGAAGCGCGAGGAGAATGTGGCTAAAGGGCGCGAAGGCATCGAACGCGAGCTGAAGCGGCTGTCTTTCGATCCACAGGCGCTTATGACGGACGAGAAGTTGATGGAAGCGGCGAAAAAGTTCGCTTTTAACGATATCGAGGATATGATGTCGGCTATCGGTTTCGGCGGGATCACCGCGGCTCAGATCTGCACGAAGCTTACGGAGAAGCTGCGCAAAGAGAAGGAAGCGGAAGAAGCCCAGGCGATGGAATTGACCAACGAGGTCAAGGAAGTCAAGGCGGCTCCACCCGAGAAGAAAAGCAGACCGGTCAGCGGCGTAAGGGTAAAAGGGGTGGACAACCTGTTGATCCGCTTCGCTAGATGCTGCAACCCGGTGCCGGGCGACGATATTATCGGGTACATCACGCGCGGCCGCGGGGTGTCGGTGCACCGGACGGACTGCACGAACATTCCGGGAGAAAATACGGAAGAAGGAAACCGCGTCATCGAGGTCGAGTGGGCGGATTCCGTCGAGTCGAATTTCCACGTGGAAATCGAAATCACGGGACATGACCGCCGCGGCCTGCTGAACGAAGTGCTGCAGGTCGTTTCGGAAAGCAAGACGATGATTTCCGCGGTTTCCGGCCGGTCAGACAAGAACAAAATGGCCATGATTCATATGACCATCCTAATCCGCAATATCGAGCACCTTCATGCCGTTGTGGAGAAAATCAAGCGGGTGGAGGATGTATATTCCGTTCAGCGGATCATGCAATAAGCACGTTCGGCAGGGAGAGTGGACCTAATGAAAGTCGTGGTACAGCGCAGCAAGGAAGCGCAGGTTACGGTAGACGGAGAAATCGTCGGCCGCATCGACAGGGGCTTGATGCTTCTGGTAGGTGTGGGCCATGAAGATACGGAAGAGGATGCCAAATATTTGGCGGACAAGATCGCGGGCTTGCGCATTTTCGAGGATGAACAGGAAAAGATGAACTTTTCCGTGAAGGATATCGGCGGCAGCGTGCTTTCCGTTTCGCAGTTTACCCTGTACGGGGACTGCCGGAAAGGCAGAAGGCCGAATTTCATGGGAGCGGCCCGGCCCGAGCAGGCAGAGGCTTTGTACGACAAGTTCAACGACCTTCTCCGGGGGCAGGGTCTTCACGTGGAAACAGGTGCGTTCGGACAAATGATGGATGTCGCTTTCACCAACTGGGGACCGGTCACGCTTATTCTCGAAAGCAAAGCCTAATCCGGCAGGGGCAGGGCTGGCATAATCCGGCAGCCCTTTGGACAGGCTAAAAGTCGAAGCCGCCGGCCGGAGGGCCGTCTCTCCGGAGAAGAACTTCCGGCGGCGCGCCATTAGACAGAGGAGCCTTCCTACACCATGCGCCGATCCCTTAAAGAAAAGCAAATGACCCAGCCGGAGAGCCAGCTCGCTCATTCCGCTTATTCCGAAAAAATACGCGCCGGAGCAGAGCTGTCCGGGATGGAAGCAAGCGGGGAAATCGCCCCCGTGCAAGGAAGATTCAAACGGACGGCCAAAGTGCCGCCCCGTTAACGAGACCGGCCTCCTAGCGGAAGGCCGGTTTTCATTTTGCACGGATAGGGAGACGCAATAGCGGAAACCGGCTTTAATCCTTTGTCCCCCTTGCAAAATATGTTACACTAGTCATGGTCATTTTTAGCAGGAAATGAAGCTTTTTGCCGCTTGACGGAGACCGTTCGGCTTCATTCCCGTATAAGAAGAAGTGGTGCTTGAGCTTCCCGCGGTTCCGGGCGTTCCAATAAGTTCACGACCCTACAAAACCAATGTATACCAAAAGGCGGACAACGGGTTCAACTCCCCTACTCTCCGCCATCCCGGCCGTGATCGCTATTGTGCAGCAATCCGGAAGGCTCCGGAACAATCCGGGACACATCGGTACAGCCGATACACGCCGGGATGCAAGCAGAAAAGAAAGCAGTTGGAATTCAATGAGGAAGGTGCCCCATGACAAAGAGTAAGAGCAACCATTCGAAGCATGCCGCATCAAAATCCTGGATCGTCTGGATGTGCCTGCTGCTCGCGCTGACCGTAATCGCAGCCGTAGCCGCACTTTACTGGCAGTACCGTCATCACAACAAACCGAAGCCGATCGCTCAGCATACGCTGTCCGAAGTGAAATCGGCGGCTAATGTGCAGAATCAGTACGATGTGATCGTCGTCGGGACGGACCCCGAAGGCGTAACGGCAGCGGTATCCGCTGCCCGCAACGGACAGAAGACCCTGCTAGTGGACGGACACGATCGGGAAATTCTCGGCGGTCTGATGACACTCGGATGGCTGAACAGCATCGACATGAACTATGTGCCGAATCCGTCCGTGCTCAATCCGCACGATGTGCTGAACAAAGGCCTTTTTTCCGAATGGTACAGTAAAATCGAAGGCGATTCCTTCAGCATTAACACGGCGGCGAACGCTTTCAACGATATGGTGCGCGGCGAGAAGAATATCGATCTGATGCTTAAACTTAAATCCATCGAGCCGCTTTTATCCAATCAGGGACAGCAAACCCGCGTAGAAGGCATCACCCTTACAAAAGAAGACGGAACGAAGCAGGAAATCCGTGCGAATGCCGTGATCGATGCGACCCAAGACGGCGATATCGCCGCTGCGGCGGGCGTTCCTTTTACGTACGGTCTGGAAGACCTGGGCAACAAAAACGCCAAAATGGCGGTCACGCTCGTCTTCAAGCTGAAAAATGTGACCCCTGACGTCTGGTCCCAGATCAGCAAGCATTTGAAAACGGACGACGATCCGATGTCCGATGCCAACGAAGTCAGCGCCTGGGGTTACAAAGAGCTTTACAATTACCCGGCGCTCAACCCGGAACGCGTGAAAATGCGCGGTCTGAATATCGGACGCCAAGACGGCGATATGGTGCTGATCAACGCCCTGCAAATTTTCAATATCGACGGTCTGGACGCGAAGTCGCGGGCCGAGGCGTTTGAGATCGCGAAGAAAGAAATCCCGAACGTGGTCGCTTTCCTGAAAAAGAACTATCCCGAGTTCGCGGGTGTCGAACTGGCGGGAACAGCTCCCGAGCTGTACATAAGGGAGACACGCCATATTCAAGGGGAATACCGTCTGAATATTATCGACCTGCTGGAAAACCGCGACCAGTGGGACCGCATCGCGTTCGGCTCGTATCCGGTCGACATCCAGCGTCTGGCTCCTACGGACACCGGAATGGTCGTCACGCAGCCGGAGCAGTACGCGATTCCTTTCCGGAGCATCGTGCCCAAGAAGGTGGACGGCCTGCTCGTCATCGGACGGGCCGCTTCTTACGACACGCTTCCGCACGGCAGCGCCCGTGTCATCCCGGTCGGCATGGCCGAGGGTGAAGCGGCAGGCGCCGCAGCCAAGCTGGCCAAAGATGCGGGCCTGAGCTTCCGCGAGCTTGCCGCTTCGAAGGAGAATGTGGCGAAGCTTCAGGATATGCTGAACAAACAGGGCATGGATCTTAAGCCGTTCAGCATAAAGCCGCAGCCTTTTATGACGCACAAGCAGTATGAAGGCCTCAAGGCAGCCGTGTCCATGTCCCTCGTGGGCGGCGGTTACAAGAACGAATTTGAACTGGACAAAGTGTCAAACCCGCAGCGCATGGTGAACTATATCACCCGGATGAAGAAAATCATTCCGTCGGCTTATGGCGGCGACCCGAGCGGCTCGGTGAAAGGAATCGACGAGGAAGCGCGCAAGAAGTCCGCGCTGACGCTCGATCAGGCCGCGTATACGATGACGCAGGGGCTGGGCATTGCCGTTTCGAAGGAGGCCGCCCTGGCCGAACTCTCCAAGCGCGGCATCGTACAGGAGTCGTCGCTCGCGACAATCAAGGACAAGCAGAACCTGACCAACGGCGACACCTTTATGCTGATCCTTGATTTGCATAAATACGCCGAAAGCAAAGGCGCGAAACCTGCGGCGCAATAAGATGTCCGAGATTGTAACGAAATTGTAACTTGATTTTCATCTGGGATTAATGTTCGCGCTCTATACTAAATATCGACCCCCTTTACGATATAGATATCCATGGACAGTCTGCAGCTTTGTGCTGCAGGCTCTTTTCTTTTTATGGCCGGATTTCTCTTAAAACGGGTGATTAATGAAGGGCGATCATCTGATAGATTTGCCTCTTGTCGCCCGGCAGGGAAGCTTGGGCCACCTTTAGCTGGGAGGAGCCGTTGCCGTCCAGGAATACGCCGTCGACGAGTCCGCTTCTGCCCAGCGATCCCGCGATAGCGGCGCGAAACTGCTCGCCGGTGCACGGCGTGGGCGTTACGACGAGCCAGACGGCGTTGCTCTTGTCGTACACGATGCCGGTCCGCATGCGGGCTTCGTTCAAGGCCGGCATGTTCTCCTCCTTGGCGAGCTTGCGCCAGTCGGCTTCGTTTTGCAGGCTCATGGAGATCCCGCCCTGGGCCCAGTAACGGTTGCGGTCCGCTACCTTCAGCTCGGCCGCTTCGGACGCCTGCTGAACCGTAAACTGCCGGGCCGCACCGTCCCAGACGAGGGTTCCCCGCTTATGGCCGGTATTGAACCAGCCCGATCCGTATTCGCCCTGCGCCCCCTTGACCGGCCGGTCGTTCATGACGGCGATGCTGAGCAGATTGCCCTGCCAGAAAAAGCCGCCGTTGATCCCGAACTCGGACAGCTCCATGATGTTGCCTTTTACGGCTTTGAGCGCAATCCGCTCGGGTTTGGTTTTCGCCACATGCAGCTCGACTCCGTTGGGCGCCGTTATTTGCGCATAGGCGTAAGCAGGAGGGGGCGGACCTTTTTCTCCGGACTGGTGGGCGAAGAGCAGGGTGACGGCAAAACTGGCGGCCGCAACGGCGCCGTAAATCGCAAGCAGCTTGTCCATTCGGGTGAAAAACCGGGGAAGCATAGCCAACCTCCTGTCTGTTCGGCTCTATGATTCTGAACTCTATGATCCTATTCTATGAGGAAGCCGCTAGAGTAGAACCCGCATTTTTCAAATGCCCGAAAAAGATGTAAAGAAAAGACGACCCGGCAGCGACTACACGGGTTAAGGCATAAACCGGCCCGTCCGCGGGATATTAGCTTTATAGACTTACTTTTGACAAGTCACTATGGTAAGATGTAACTAAGGAGATGATGTCGCATGGCAGATTTTCATTTGTGTCCCAAATTCGAGAACGCGTTTGAGCTGCTTGGAAAACGTTGGACAGGATTGATCATCCGGGTCCTTTTGAGCGGTCCCAAGCGTTTTAAAGATATATCCGATATGATTCCGAGCATGAGCGACAGAATGCTGTCCGAACGCTTCAAAGAGCTGGAGGCGGCGGGCATTCTGATCCGGCACGTATACCCCGAGACACCCGTGCGGATCGAATACGAACTGACCGAGAAAGGCAAGGGCCTCGAACCGGTCATGGACGAGCTGCAAAAATGGGCGGAAACTTGGTAAGGGAAAAGCTTGACTTTGCCGGAAGAGCCGTTTACAATCATTCCTAACACAACCCTGAAAAACTTTGATCCGCTGAAGGGATGAAGTCGTTCGACTCCACGTACTCAGAGAGGGAAGCCCTGGCTGCAAGCTTCCTTATGATGGCCGAGCGTAAGACCTCCCGGAGGACAGTCGGTGAACAGAGGGCTGCCTGTGCTTGTTCCCTGAAACCTGCCGTGCAGACCGCGACTCATTAGCCGATATGCGTAGACGGGCGTTAACCGTATGAAGCGAAAATCAGCCGGGCCGGACTTTCCGAGCCGCAGGCCGCCGATTTTCGGAATGTGGGTGGCACCACGGGTGATGGTTAGTTACTAACGTCTCTCGTCCCTTTGACCGTTTTGCGGTTTTAGGGATGGGGGACTTTTTTAATGGCAAAAAAGAAACATCCGCAGCCGTCAAGACGACGGGGAAGTCGACAAGAAAAGCAAGGAGGGAGCTCGCATGAGCATGCAAAAGCCGAAGGGCACCCAGGACATTATGCCGGGTTCCGTAGAAAAGTGGCAGGCGCTGGAAAACAAAGCCCGCGACCTGTGCAGCCGGTTCCGCTACCGGGAAATCCGTACGCCGATTTTCGAACACACCGAGCTGTTCTCCAGAGGCGTCGGAGAGACGACGGATATCGTAGAGAAAGAAATGTACACGTTCCAGGATAAGGGCAACCGCAGCATTTCGCTCCGTCCGGAAGGAACGGCCGGCGTCGTACGCGCGTATGTGGAAAATAAACTGTACGGCGAGCCGGATATCAGCAAGCTGTTTTACATCGGCCCCATGTTCCGGTATGAGCAGCCGCAGGCCGGACGTTACCGGCAGTTTCACCAGTTCGGGATCGAAGCGTTCGGCTCGGAGGATCCTTCGCTGGATGCCGAAGTTATCGCGTTCGGTTACACATTTTACCGCGAATTGGGAATGACGGGCGTATCCGTGGAGATTAACTCGGTCGGTACACCGGAGATCCGGGGGAATTACAAACAGAGACTGCAGGCGTTCCTGGAGCCTCTCAAGGATAAGCTCTGCAAGGACTGCCAATCGCGGTTCGACCGCAACCCGATGCGGATTCTGGACTGCAAAGTCGATCAGAAGTATTTCGAAGGGGCGCCCGAGCTGCTGGACGATCTGGACGAAGCGTGCCGGACGCACTTCGAAGCGGTAAAACGTCATCTGACGGCGATGGAGATTCCGTTTACGATCAACCCCCGCCTGGTACGCGGTCTCGATTATTACACGCACACCGCTTTCGAATATAAAGCGGCAGGCATCGGCTCCATCGATACGATCGGCGGCGGGGGCCGGTACAACGGCCTCGTCTCCGAGATCGGCGGACAAGACCAGCCCGGCGTCGGCTTCGGCCTCGGCCTGGAGCGCGTTCTGCTCGTCCTGGAATCCCAGGGCGTGCAGCTTCCTCAGCCTCCAGGACTCGACGTGTACCTGATCGGACTCGGTCAGGCGGCCGAGGACGAGATCGTGAAGCGGCTCTACGAGCTGCGTGCGCACGGCATTCTGGCGGAGAAGGATTACCAGGGCCGCAAAATGAAAACGCAGATGAAATCGGCTGACCGCTCCGCAGCGCGTTTCGTCGCCATTCTAGGGGACGACGAGCTGGAACGCGGGGAAATAACGGTTAAAACAATGGCCACCGGCGAGCAGGAAACGATCAAGCTGGAGGATTTTGCGGAAGCTATTTTGAAACGGACAAGGTCCGGAAACGAAAATGGAGGGGTTCAGTCATGATGATGCTCAAAACACATCATTGCGGGCAATTAACGAAAGCGAACATCGGAGAAACGGTTATTCTAAACGGTTGGGTACAGCGCCGTCGCGACCTGGGGGGCGTCTTGTTCATCGACCTGCGCGACCGCAGCGGGCTCGTGCAGATCGTCTTCAACCCGGACTTCTCGGGAGAAGCGCTGGCGATCGGCGACCGCGCCCGTAACGAATACGTACTGGCTGTAAAAGGGACTGTCGTCGAACGCGACGCCGAAACGGTAAACACCAATCTGCAGACCGGTGAAATCGAAGTCCGGATCACGGAAATCGAAATTATGAACGCGGCTAAAAATCCCCCGTTCTTCATCGAAGACGGGATCGAAATCGACGAAACGCTGCGCTTGAAGCACCGCTATCTGGACCTTCGCCGTCCGGAAATGCAGCAGACCCTCATGCTCCGCGCCAAAGCCGCCCGGATTTTCCGCGACTTCCTCGACCAGAACGGCTTCCTCGATATCGAGACGCCGATTCTTACGGGCAGCACGCCGGAAGGCGCGCGCGATTATCTCGTGCCGAGCCGTGTGCATCCGGGCGAATTCTTCGCGCTGCCGCAGTCTCCGCAGCTCTACAAGCAGCTGCTTATGGTGAGCGGACTGGAACGGTACTACCAAATCGCGCGCTGTTTCCGCGACGAGGATCTGCGGGCCGACCGCCAGCCGGAGTTCACGCAGGTGGACATCGAGACGTCCTTCATGTCCCAGGATCAGCTTCTGGAAATGATGGAACAGCTCATCGTGCGTCTGTTCCGCGAAACGGTCGGAGCGGAAATTCCGACGCCGTTCCAGCGTCTGACGTACGCGGAAGCGATGGACAAATACGGCTCCGATAAGCCGGACCTGCGCTTCGGTCTGGAGCTGTCCACGGTGACCGATATCGTGGCGGACAGCGACGTAAAAGTATTTAACATGGTCGCCAAAAACGGCGGCATCGTCAAAGCCTTGAACGCCAAGGGCTGCGGCGCGACGTGGAGCCGCAAAGAACTTGACGATCTCCAGCCGTTCGCATCCCGCTACGGCGGCAAAGGTCTTGCTTGGATCACCGTGAAGGAAGGCGAGTGGAAAGGGCCGATCGTCAAATTCTTCAAGGAAGAAGAGATCGCTGCGCTGACCGAGCGCCTGAACGTGGAAGAGGGCGACCTGCTCGTCTTCTCGGCCGACAAACCGAAAGTCGTATACGACGTGTTGGGCAACCTTCGTCTCAAGGTCGGCCGCGATCTGGGTCTTATCGACGACAAAGCCTACAAATTCCTGTGGGTCGTAGACTTCCCGATGTTCGAGTACGACGAAGAAGAGAAGCGTTATGTCGCCATGCATCACCCGTTCACCCGTCCGAAGGACGAAGATTTGCATCTCTTCGAAACGGACCCGGGCCAAATGCGCGCCCAGGCCTACGATATCGTTCTCAACGGCTACGAAGTAGGCGGCGGTTCCATGCGTATTTACCAGCGCGAGGTGCAGGAAAAAATGTTCGCGGCGCTCGGATTCACGCCTGAAAAAGCCAAAGAAAAATTCGGCTTCCTGCTCGAAGCTTTTGAATACGGCACGCCTCCGCACGGTGGAATGGCTTACGGCTTCGACCGTCTGGTGATGCTGCTTGCGGGACGTACGAACCTGCGTGAAACGATCGCCTTCCCGAAAACGGCGAGCGCGTCCGATCCGCTTACCGATGCGCCGAGCGAAGTCGACGAGAAGCAGCTGGAGCAGCTTTCCATCCGCATCGCGTTGAAACAACCGGCCGCCAAGGCTTAAATGTCGGCAGCCGCGACTACGGCCATGAAGAGTTTTACAGGTCGCAGGGCAACATAGATGAAACAGGGAGGGACCTTCGGGTCCCTTTTTTTAGGGCCGCAGAGGTAAACCCAAGTGCCCGACTTGACATTGACCACCGAATCAGGTCAAACTTAGCGTAAACCTATCATTTGCAGCTGACAGAGGAGGAAATTCCGAATGCTTCATCAATTCTCCCGGACGGAACTAGCCATCGGACCCGAAGGGCTTGAGATTATGAAAGGCAGCACAGTAGCCGTGCTCGGGATCGGCGGAGTGGGTTCCATAGCAGCCGAAGCCCTGGCCCGGACAGGAGTCGGACGAATTATACTGATCGATAAAGATGTGGTGGATATTACGAATGTGAACCGTCAGATTCATGCCCTTACGACGACGGTAGGACAGCCTAAAGCCGAGCTTATGCAGGAGAGGATCAAGCTGATTAATCCCGAATGCGACGCCATCGCGCTGCGGATGTTCTACACGGAGGAAACGTACGAGCAGTTATTTGACTATAAGCCGGACTATATTCTGGACGCTTCGGATACCATCTCCTATAAGATTCATCTCATCAAGCAGTGCCTGGAGCGCAAAATTCCGATGATCTCCAGCATGGGCGCGGCGAACAAAATGGACCCGACCAAGTTCCAGGTCGCGGACATTTCCAAAACGACGATGGACCCCATTGCCCGGGTCGTCCGGACGAAACTTCGTAAAGAAGGCATCAAAAAAGGCGTGAAAGTGGTTTTCTCGACGGAAGAGCCGAAGAAACCGCGTGAAGATGTCACTCAGCGCATCGTTCCGGAGAATGCCCCGGAAATCCGCAAAGCGCAGCAGCCTCCGGCGAGCAACGCTTTTGTGCCGCCCGTTGCGGGTCTGATCATGGTCAGCGTATGCGTCAAAGACCTGCTGCACACCGCCGGTATCGACGTTTAAACAACCTTGCGAAGTCACAATAGCACCTAGAGAGGCAGGAAAGGTATGGCTTGGAAAAAGGTTCTCCTTACTTTATCCGCGGCTGCGGTTCTAACTTCGGCGGCCGGACAGGCCCTTGCGGCAGAGCACCGCGAGGCGGAGCGGACCGGCGGCCTCTTCGCCGATGTGGCCCCGGATAACCGCAACGCGGACGCGATTGCGGATCTGGCTGCGCGGGGCCTCATCGAAGGGACGGCAACCGGCCGGTTTGATCCGGACGGTGCGCTGACACGCGAGCAGTTTGCCAAGCTGCTCGCATCGGCCTTCGGACTCGGAGTGTCCGAAGGGCCGACCCCCTTCGTCGACCTTGTGTCCGCGTGGTCGACGCCGTATATTTCGGCTGCCTATGCGGCAGGTCTCGTTGACGGCGTAACCGCCGTCAAGTTCATGCCCGCGCAGCCGGTAACCCGCCAGGCCGCCGCCGCGATGGTGTGGCGCTGGCTGGAGGCCCGGGGCGTCGAAGCCCCGGCGGCGGCAGCCGGCCGGAGCGCGGACGATGCGGATGTGTGGGCGCAGGCGTCCGTGCATAACATCATGGCGCTGGGGCTGCGCAGCGATTCGGGCGCGAGCTACGAACCGAAGCGCGTCATGACCCGCGGGGATGCGGCTGCGCTTGTTTCGCGGGCGCTGGCTCTGCTGGAGACGACGGCCGGGGAGCGGGCGGCTAAAGCGGCGCAGCCGCTTACGGCGGACAAGGCGGCAAGCCTGATCCGGTTCGGCGAGCAGAAGACGGCGGAGCTGTTTCTGAGCCTCTTCGACCATGAATTGGCTTCCCGTACCAAGCCGCCTTTTGAAGCGATCAAGCCGGCCCTAAGCCGTTATTACGCGGACCCGGGAAGCTGGAGAACGTTCTATGAGCGCCATCTGGGCGGTATATACGAAGCCGTGGCTATTTTTCCGGCTGCATCGATACCCGTGCCTTCGTTTAAAATCGTCAGCGCGACGGACAGCAGGGTCAAAGTCCGGGGCAAGAGGCCGGAAGGGGCCTACACGGATTCGGCCTTTCTGACTTATACGCTGCTCAAACGTAACGGGAGTTGGGTCATCGGCGGTCAAGAGGAAGAGAAGCTTACGGAGCCGTTTACCCGCGAAGAGGCGGAAGGAATTGTGGCCCGGTATTACAAAGCGGGCTCCAGTCTGTTCGAGCGGGAGGAGAGCGATCGCTACCTGTTTACCGTGACAGACAAAGGGGAGAAGCTGCGATTATCCGTCAGCAAAGCCAAAGGAATTCTCGCGCTGGAAGAAAACTGAGGGAATCGCGGCCAGCCTTTTTCTCATAAATAAACCTGTTAAACACGTTTGAATGTTTCGAAGCGATTAGCCTACATTCCGCTTTCCCGGCGGAGTGAGGCTTTTTTTGCGTTCCGCCGCAGGACGGATGCCCGGTACACACGGCCTTTTTGTGCATGCCGAAGCAGGTATGGCATTGCCAACTCCTATCGAGTTGAATCTTGGTAGTTCTCCCTCCGCAGGATCGCCCCATGCTTGCTTGAGTTACCCCCGTTTGCTCGGGCACCTTAGAATCACCTGTTGGAGTTTTTGTGTATGGAGCGTTGGCCGCGGCTTTTCGACAAGAGGAAGAGCATGGATCCTTATCGGTCCATGCTCTTGCCTGCGGTCTTATAGAAGCTGCTGCCCGCGTCTTTCAGCCGGAAGGAAATGAACCAGAGCAGCAGCGCCAGTCCGGCAAACAGGAACAGCGTAACCGGGAGCTTTTCCAGAGTCAGGCTCCAGCCGACTAGAAGCGAAATAAGCGACCCGCCCAAACTTGCGGCAGCGATAAAGTAGCTCGTCACCTCATCTACATTTCCCCGGCTCACGGAAGCCGCAAATGTAATCGCAACCGGAAACAGGGGAGATGCCGCAATGCCCGTCAGAAAAATGACTGCCAGCACCAAGATGGCATCATGGAGAAAGGGGAAGACGCCTAAAAATACAATCAGACACAGAGCGGAAATTTGCAGCATCGGCAGAGGGGAAATATTCTTCCCTTTGATGGCGAGCAATGTTCGTCCGACAACCATCGCCGCCCAGAATACGGAAACTCCGATCAGGCTGTAGGGTTCAAAGCCGCCGGCAATCATCAGTGATGGTAAAAAGTTAGCGTAACTGGTCTCGATCCCGGCATAAACGAAGGCAAACACAATGAGCAGAACTACGCTGCGCCTCCCCTCGCTGATCAATCCGCTTCCCGGGAAAAGTTCCTCCGTCCCGCTTCCGGTTTCTTCGGGCTGCGCAAACCGCTGCTTCGACCGGGCGAGCGATGTCAAGGACACCCAAACCGCCAGCAGCACCACAATGGTACCGAGCAGGGAAGACAGAACCAAAGGAAGCACGTCTTCGCCGGCCAGCAGATGGATAAGGATGGGGAAAAGCAGGGCGCCGAAGCCGAAGAATACCTCCAGCCTCGCCATCCCTGTCTTGCCGTTTTCCCCTTGCGCTATGGTCATAGCTCCTACGGTCGTCTCCAGCGTGCCCGCCCCGTATCCGATCAGGAACCCTGTCAGAGAGAGCAGTTCCCATCTGTCGATCCACAGATAACCCGCCAAGGCGGCCCCGACCATACTCAGTCCGATCGTAATGACGCCAAAAGGACCGAGTTTCTTGGAAAGGACGGGAGAGAATAGGACACCGATGAGAAAACCGATAAACTGCACGGACAGGATCACGGAGATTTCCCGGGCCCCGATTCCGTATCGCGCAAAAAGATGAGGGGACAAACTGCCGATAAACACATGAACGACGCCAACGAGAAAATAAAAGGCGCAGCCCATCCAAAGGACGATTCGCATCGTCGGCCTCCTATCTGCGGAAGGCATTCAGGGGATTAGGCCTGCAATACAAGCGTGCCTGAAAGATCCTTCGCGTGTGTTTCGAAGAACAGATTCAGCGCAGCTTGAGAACGGTACCCGTCCGTAAAGCTTGGCAGACCCATTCGGCTCTTCCGGAGAATGGCGTCCACCCATGCCATCTGTTCGATCCGGAAGGAATCCGCCCAGCCGTGAAACTCGCCCGCCGGGTCCGTCAACAAGGAGGGAGGGAGGTCGTAGCTTGTGGACAAGATTCCTTCCGTGATGGTATAACTCAGTGGATTGCGTGTGTGATAAAGGAAATTTTTTTGGTGTCCGATGACCTCAATCCCAAACCCGCAGTCTTCGGGGGCCGTGCTCTTGGAGGTAATCATATGAATGAACACCTGATTTCGGAGCTGTCCCAGGATTTCCGAATAGTCATCGACCTGGACTTCCCTGTTTTCTTTTTCCTTCACATTGGTGGCCATTTTGACACGGATCGATTCGGGCCGGAACTCCGAACGGAACAGATACCAGATCATATCGATCAGGTGTATGCCGAGATCGCCGAGAGCGCCGCTAGTCTGCTTGCTGGCTTCGCTGTCTCTCCACGTGAAGGCTTTTTTTCTCAGGGCGCTGTCTTTTTTAAAGGAGATATTAAACGAAATGATGCCGCCGTGTTCGCCGCTGCGGATAAATTCCATCAGGATATGGACGAACGACAAATACCGGTAATTGAATCCCATCATGGCGATGGCATTGGCTTTCTCCGTAAAGTCCCGCATCGTTTGGGCTTCCTCAAGAGTGATGGCCATCGGTTTCTCGCACAGGACATGCTTGCCGGCAGCCAAGGCCAGCAGCGCATGATCTTTATGCTTGAAGTTAGGGGAGGCGACAATAATGCCGTCCGAGGAATCCAGCAGGTCCTCAACCCGTTCGAAAGCTCGTCCGCCGAAGGTGGCTGCGAACCGCTCGCCTGCCGGCTGATTTATATCGTGTACGCCCGTAAGAATAGCTTCCTTGACCGTGGACAAAGCTCTGGCATGCGTCTTGGCAATATTTCCGGCTCCGATAATACCAATCTTGATCATCTTGATTTCCTCTCCCTTATCCGTGGATTTTCTCTCTGATCAAACACAGCGTCTTTGAACCGTTAGTCTCCCGCCTGCAGGTGTTCTTTTAGCACGTGAAGAATGCCTTTCACATAAGCCCCTTCGGAGACCAGGGGATGCAGGCCCTTGGCTTCCTCCGTCGCATTGTGAACCAAGTAGCCGTGCCGGACGGCCTGGAGCATAAGCAGATCGTTCCCGCTGTCGCCAAAAGCAAACGCACGCTCGGGTTCTACGCCGTACCGCTCCAGCATGAATCGCACGATCTCCGCCTTGCCGGTTCCAAGCGGAATAAAGTCCACGTCATAGCAGTCTTCCGGATCGCCCGCCAGGGGGTTGCAGCGGTTGATATTGACATCCAGCCGGTACTGGCCGGCCAAATTGCGGATGTGCTCGACCGCATGCCGGTCTGTCACGGGATCCTTTTGCCTATAGTAAAAATTCCATTTGAAACGGGAGCTGCCCAGTTGGGTCTGAGGGGTCAGTTCCACGCCGTGTTCCTGAGATAACCGCCCGACAGCGGTGCCGACCGCTTCTTCGGAGAAACCGCTGCTTGCAAGCCGCCGGTCCCACTGTTCGTCTCTCGTGCCGTAACGTTCCCGAGTCATATAGGTGAGCTCCGTCCCGAGGTCGCTTGCAATAAAGTGAGGAAAAATCCGGAATTTCCCCTTGTTCATTTTGTTCAAAATATCTTCCAGTTTACTGCCGCTTACCCAGCCGATCATTAATTCTCCCTCGCGGCTTTTCCATTCGATGAACGATTCAAGCTCTTCGAGTTCTCTACGGTGCTCTTCCAGCAGAACGTGCGGAAAATAAGTTTCGTCAAAGTCACAGAACACGAGGTGCCTTGGCTTCTCGGGATGTTCCAGCCGGACGAAGCTGTCTTTATACTCTAATAACACGTCGTAGTCCCTCCATCAGATGGTCTTGTTCTTCCCAGGTCAAATGCGGATACATGGGCAGATGCAGCAGCCGGCTGTGCGCCTGCTCCGTCTGCGGAAGCCGGGCATTCGTATAGCGGGTATTCACAAACGCGGTATTTTGCCTGTGGGACAATACGGGATAGTAGATATCGGTTTCGGCCGAATACTTGTCCTTCAGCTCGCGCCGCACCAAGTCCCGGTCTGCACTAAGGATTTGAATGGGGAAGTGGTGCCAGACATGATCATCGGATAAGTCGGGCAGCCGGATTTTTTGGCTGTCGGCCAGCGATTGCAAACCTTGGCGGTACCGGTCGGCCAGAACCATCCGTTTGAAATTGTTCAGGGACAAATGCTTTATCCGCTCGATCCCGATAGCGGCCTGCAGGTTATCCATGCGGCTGTTGTATCCGAAGTCTCTTACTTTCCGGTTCTTGACGTTAACCTCAAATCCGTGATAGCTAAACTGCATGCACCGCTGCGCAGCTTCTTCATCGTCGAGAGCGATCGCGCCTCCTTTTCCGCATACGCCTACATTCTTGTAGGGATTGAAGCTTAGAATCAGGGCATCCCCCTCACGTCCGAGTTCCGTTACGCCAATGGCTTGGCAGGCGTCCTCCACAATTTTCAGGCGGTACCGGTCCGCAAGCTCACGGAGCCTCGCCATGTGCGCTTTCTTCCCGTACAAATGCACTGGGAGGATAAACCGGGTCCGGGGCGTAATGGCCGCTTCCGTGCTTGCCGGGTCCAGCGTATACGTATGCGGATCAATATCCGCGAAGACGGGTACACCGCCTACCGCAAGCACGGCATTCTCGGTTGCGGCAAAGCTGTTGGCCGGCATAATAACTTCATCGCCGGGTTGGAGGCCTAAAGCGAGCAGGGCCACCATCGCCGCATCCGTTCCGCTGGAGGTGGCGATGATATATTTTTTTTGCAGGTAGCTTGAGAGGATCTCTTCAAAGCGGTTCACATACGGCCCGCTGGTGAACTGACCGGTCGGGAGCACCTCTTTCATAACCGACAGAATGGCTTCCACCTCTTCTTCGGAAATCAGCCTGTTTACAGGCAGAAAGTCGACTTTGCCCGGGAAGTGGGGAAGAACGGGGAATAGAGAGCGAATCCAAGTATTAATTGTAATTTTATTACCTGAATTGTATAATTTTTCTATTATCTTTCTGTTTACCAAATGATTTTCAAAGCAATCCGGCTTTACGTCACGTCCTGTTTTGATGCGATCCATCAGTTGAAGAAGGTCTTTGCTTGTTCCCCAATATTTATTTTTGGTGGTCAGCATGGTTTTTCCTCCGTTTCCTGAAATTGTTATTAATTCCTATCCATAATCATCGTAAATTATGAAATCGATGACACGTCAAGACATTTTTTGGAGGAAAATTTATGCCTACGATACAAGAGATCGCCAAGCTCAGCAAAGTATCGACATCCACGGTGTCGAGAGTCTTAAACAATCATCCTTACGTATCCGAGAAGAAGCGGAAGGAAGTATTGCGGATTATTGAAGAAATGAGCTACACGCCGCATTCCTTGGCCAGAGGGCTGCGCACCAACAGCTCCAAATTGCTCGCCGTTTCCGTTCCCAAGGCAGACCATCCTTTTTTTGCCGGCCTGATCAAGGGAATCTCGCTGCAAGCGCTGGAATTCAATTACAAGGTGTGTGTGTTCCAGACTTTCTACCGCAAAGAAAACGAGCTCCAGCTGATGAAGCTCCTTAAGAATAGGGAAGTGGACGGGATCATTCTTGGCGCACTGGAGAACATGTGGGACGACATCGCCCCTTACCTGAAGCGGGGACCCATCCTCATGTGCAACGAGTTTCATGAAACCGCGCCGGTCCCCATTCTGTGCTACGACGAATACGAATCAGGTTATACTGCGGTGCGGCACCTGATCGACAAGGGGTACCGGGACATCGGCTTTTGCTTCGACACGGCCAACAGCGAAGCGCAGAATATGCGGAAGAAGGGGTATTTGGCCGCCCTATCGGACTACAGCCTGCCTTATCGTGAAGAGTGGATCTTTGAGGGAGCCTTTTCGATCCTGGACGGCATCCGTATTATGGATGAGATCCACCACCTGCCGGAGAAGAAACCGACCGCCCTCTTCTCGGGCAGCGACCAGGTCGCGGCAGGGCTGATCAAACAGGCTGTGAATCTCGGGTATAGCGTGCCTGGTGACTTGGCCGTCATCGGATACGACAATCAGCCGATCTGCAGGGTAACGACGCCGACCATTACGAGCATCGATATTCCGGTGGAGCAGTTGGGACGGGAAGCCGTTAAAAGGCTCCTTGCCTGCTTGAGGGAGGAGCTTCCATTGAAGCGTGAGGTCACCATGTTTCCGACTGCCTTGGTGGTACGGGAATCGACATGAGGCGAGGGAAGTCGGATAAGCAAACCCCGTTAGAGCCCATTCGAGAAACGACAGCCGGTTTCCCTACGATGCTGCTTTGCAGAGTTGCGGAGGTTTCGCGGGCAGATTGCGATAGGCGGCTTGCAACGTATGAAACGCGTAAAGCCTGATTGGAATAAGATAGTATATTCAAAGAACAAAAGGATGCCTCGCTTGTATGAGGCATCCTTTTTTGCCATTATCGTTCTACCCTCATACATTCCAGAGCCGCTCTCTTTCCGTAGATGGGATTGAAAGATCGGAGGCATCTAAGCGCGGCAGGGTCCCGGCTGTTCGGCAGGTTGTAAAGACGAAGCCCTGGAATGACATGGAAGCAAGCTGGGCATCGTAAACCAAAGAACCGTTACGGACCTAGGAGGAAGGAGGGGAATATCGAATGACCGGCAATAATGCGACGACGGAACAGATTGAACAATGGCTGACTGAGAAGCTGGCGCTTTCCGCCGATCTGGAAAATTGCGAGCTTACCTCGGATGGCAGGACCATGCGGCTGATCTATATGAAAAGCCTGTGCGATTCGAAAATGATCCGGAGATTTTTCATCACTCCGTTTTTTGAAATCCGGTCCATGGACCTTTATGTGCAGTATATTTCATCTCTGCCAAGCGGCATGGAGTTTACGAATGTGGTCAGAGCGCTCGATTTGATTCTATCGGGATCGGTGGCTCTGTTCGTCGACGGTAAAATATACCTGCTGGAAGCCTTGCAGGACGTAAAGAGCAGCGTGGGAGACGCCACGGTGGAAGCGATCGTGCAGGGGCCTCAGGACGCCTTTACGGAGTCGGTTTTCACGAACCTGAATATGGTGCGCCGGCGCTATAAATCTTCCAATCTGAAGATCGAAAATTCGACGGTCGGTTATTTGTCCCAAACCGCCATCGCGCTCGTTTACGACGACCGGAAAGTCGACCAGGGAATCCTTAAAGACGTCAAAGACAAATTTTCGCAGTTAAAGGTGGACAAGATCCAATCTTCGGGCGAGCTGGAGAAAGCGCTCAGTCCGGAAGGCTTCCGGCTGGTGCCTACGATGATGACGACGGAACGGCCCGACCGGGTGATCGATAACCTGAGCGAGGGCAAGATTATCATCCTGATCGACACGAGCCCTTTTGCGCTTATTCTGCCGTCCACCTTCTTTGATTTTTTCACGGCAATGGACGATAAAGTGCAGCTCCCGTTCGTCGGTTTTTTTCTGCTCATTCTCCGGTATGTCGGCCTGTTTATGACCTTGACCCTGCCTGCGCTCTACGTGGCCTTTACTTCCTACAACCCCGAAATTTTGAAAATGAACTTGACGCTGCTCATCGCAGGGAGCCGGGCGAGCGTGCCGTATCCTTCATTTGTCGAGGTTTTGATCATGCTAATCATGATGGAATTTCTGATCGAGGCGAGCTTGCGGCTGCCGAAAGCGATCGGGCCTACGGCGACGACGGTCGGCGGTCTCATTCTCGGAACGGCTTCCACGGAAGCGGGACTGGTCGGCAGCATTATGATTATTCTCGTGGCGGCCGTTGCTATTTCCAACTTTGTTATTCCGATCAACATGATGAGCTTTTCCGTCCGCTTCGCGAAGTACTGGTTCGTCTTGCTCGCCGCTATTTTCGGACTGCTCGGCGTCGTGGTCGGAGTGATCGGCAGTATTTTATACTTGTGCAATCTTCGCAGCTTCGGGCGCCCTTACATGCGGCTGTTTCATATAGACGAGCAGCGCGGAGGAGGTACGGATGGTCACCAATAGATATGTGTACTACTTGATCGCCATCAACGCTTTAATCAGCATTATCATTTACGTGCCGAGAGTATTGCTGCAGCACCGGTTCGACGGCGCCTGGACTTCGATTCTTCTCTCGGTCGTCATCAGCTATGTGCTGATAAGAAGTTTCACGAAAATGCTTCTTCCTTTCACCCGGCAGGGGTTTCCGGAAATGATGGAGCGGTTTCTGCCCAAATGGCTGAATATCGTCGTCCAGCTATTGATGATCGTGCTTTGGTTTTTTGTCGGGGCCGTTACGCTTTTGTCCTTTGTGGATATCACGCTACGTTACATAAGCCCCGACGTTCCCGCTTTTCTGGTTATGCTAGGCTATTTGATCGTCGTATGCTGGGCCTGTACGCTAAATCCCGCCTCGATCTTGTTCGGGCTGGAAATTTTGCTCGTGCTCAACTGTCCGATTGTCGCGTTTTTCATCATCCGGGCTATCACGTCTCCCATGTTCGATTGGGACGCGGTGCTCCAAACCTTCACCTTCAGTCTGCAGTGGCCCTCATTTCAGGCGGTGGCGGCGGCAACTTTCCTTTTTACCGGGTATATCAATCTGGTTGTATATAATCGGGTTTTCGAAAAGTTTCATATGAGATGTTATCTGCTTATTTCGCTGTCGGGTCTGCTTCTTCTGCTGCTTACGATGATCGTGCCGATCGGAATGCACGGCTCCATGGGGGTATCGACCTACGTGTATCCCTGGTTTTCGCTGGCGGATGCCATACGAATCGATATGTTTCTCGTCGAACGGCTCGTCTTCGTTTTTTACCTGGTGTACATTTCCCTTTTTCTGATCAGCACGGTCGTACACTGGCATGCGGCGCAAAGTCTGGCACGTGGATTGTTCCGGTTTCCCGCCGGTACGCGGCGAGCTAACTATCTTCCGTTGGGAGTCGTTCTCGTTTTCGCCATAGCGAGCTTGACAATGCTTAAATTCAATCAGGAGGGGCTCATAAAAGCCGGTGAGATTTTTCTCGAAGTCCGGATCGTAGCTGAAATTTTTTTCGTGCTGCTGATATTCTATATGTATCGGAAGGAGAAGAAGAAGTGAGGCTAAAGCTGCTGTTGTTCGTTCCGCTTCTGCTGCTCCCGCTTCTGCTGGGCGGCTGCAATTTCAAAGATATCGACAAACGCATTTTTGTGATCTCGATGGGAATAGACAAGCTGGATGATCAGGAGAACAACCTTCGGGTCAGCCTGAAGCTGGCGATTCCCCAAGGAAATCCCAAAGAAGGGACCGAGCAGTTCGACATTATAGTCGAGGAAACCAAGACGGTCGCCGACGCGGTGAGGAAAGCGAAGTCCAAAGTGGACAAAGAGCTGGATTTCGGTCATATGAAGGTATTTCTGATCGGGGAGAAAATGGCCCTCGACGATATTTATCAAATCATCAACTGGGGGGTGCGCCGCCGGGATATCCAGCTCGTTACCCTGCTTGCCATCGCCAAGCCTACGGCTTATGACGTTCAGAAAGTCAAGCCCCTGTCCGAACGTATCCCTTCCAACGCTCTTATACTCGCTCTTTCCAAAAGCGGAACGGAATCGCCCTATATCGTAACGGAGTATTTATTCGACTACCAGCGGCGGATCGAGGAGAGAGGGGTCGATCCCATTCTGCCGATCGTCAAAGCGGATGGGGATCATTTTATTATCGATCAGATGGCTCTGATGAAAAAACACCGCATCGGCATAGAGCTTAATCCCAACGAAACAAAATTGTACAATCTGCTTACGACCAAAAATCTGAAAACGAATTTAAGCGGTAAACATGACGGAAGCATTTACGAATTGAATCTGGAAAACTCACGAGCTGCCTACAAAATAACGGCAAAACCGGGAGAAGAACCGCTGCTTAAGTACGAAATTCACATTAAAGGCACCCTGGAAGAATACGAGAGTCAGCTGAAAATGACCCGGTCCGTTCTGGATAATCTGGAAGATGCGATGGAAAAAGAAATGAATAAGCAGGTGGAACGCTTCCTGAGAAAGCTTCAGAAATATGAGACGGATCCGATCGGCTTCGGGCTGCATTATATGTCCCGGCGCTGGAACAATGTATCGGAATGGGAGGACTGGCAAAAAATATACCCTGAGCTGAAATTCAAGGTGGAGACCCATGTCCGTATTCATTCCGCGGGAACGGCGCATTAGCACGCGGTGCTTCGACAAATAAGAGGCGTCAACAGTATAATAGGTAGATACTCTACATGCTGTTGAAAGGCGGAATTGCAGATGGAAATGGACTTATTCAGTGCCGCTGCCGAGAACGATTCCCGCGGGAAGCTTCTCGCGGACCGGATGCGGCCCCGGACTCTCGATGAATATATCGGCCAGGAACATATCGTGGGTCCCGGCAAGCTGCTGCGCCGGGCGATCGAGGCCGACCAAATCACGTCGATCGTGCTGTACGGGCCACCCGGCTGCGGTAAAACCACGCTCGCGCACATTATATCGGAGAAGACGTCCGGCGATTTCGTAAGGCTGAACGCCGTGGACGCTTCGGTCAAGGATGTCCGCGAGGTGATCGAGCAGGCCAAGTCGGCCAAGGCGCTGTACGGCCGGCGGACGATTCTGTTTCTCGACGAGGTGCACCGCTTCAACTCGGCCCGTCAGGACGCCCTGCTGCCCGCTGTGGAGCAGGGCACGATTGTATTCATCGGAGCGACGACCGAGAACCCGTTCCATTATGTGAACGGGGCCCTGCTCTCCCGCTCCACGCTGTTTCAGCTTCACGGCTTGACCGAGAAGCATGCCCGCATCGCGATGGAGCGTGCCCTCGCCGATGAAGAGCGCGGCCTCGGCTTTCTGGGCATCGAAGCCGAAGAAGAGGCGCTGGCGCATATCGCGTTCATGGCGGGCGGAGATATCCGTCGTGCGCTCAATGCGCTGGAAATCGCCGCGCTGACGACCTCGGCGGATGCGGACGGCGTCGTCCGCATCACGCTGGACATCGCGGAGGAGTCCATCCGCCGCCCGACCGTCAAAGCGGACGAGTCGACGCAGTATGACGTCCTCTCCGCGTTCCATAAGAGCGTGCGCGGGTCGTCCGACGCCGCTCTCTTCTGGTTCCTGTACGCGGTGGAGAAGCTCGGCATGGACCCGATGACGTTTATCCGGCGTCTGACCGTCGCATGCAGCGAGGACATCGGCCTGGCGAATCCGCAGGCCATGGTTCAGGCGGTGTCGGCGATGGAGGCTTACCACAAGATCGGCTGGCCGGAGGCGAAATATATCGTCTGCCAGGCGATTCTGTTTGCAGTGGAAAGCCCGAAATCCAACTCCATCCCGCTTGCCATCGGACGAGCCATGTCCGCCATGGACAGAATCGGGCAAGCGGAGGTTCCGCTCCATCTCAGAGATACCCACTACAAGGGAGCGGACAAGTTAGGGCACAAAGGCTATATGTATCCTCACAATTATCCGGGTCATTACGTGAAACAAGCGTATTTGCCGGAACAATTGGAGGGCGAGGTGTTTTTTAATGCCACGGAACAGGGTATGGAAGAGAAGATGAAAATAAATCAGCAGCGCCGGAACCGATGACCCTTCTAGAAGAGCCTGCGGCTTCCGGCAGGAACTGCAGGTAGCTGAAGGAGACCGATTATGACGGAGAAGTATATTTTTCTCATTGCCATCCTGCTGTTCGCCGGCGTGCTTATGTCCAAATTTTCGTCCCGATTCGGACTTCCGGCTCTCGTTTTTTTTATGCTGGTGGGCATGGGGCTCAACCGTTTTATTTATTTCGACAACGCCCAGCTGACACAGTGGTTCGGCTTGATGGCCCTTATCGTCATTTTGTTCGACGGAGGCATGCATACGAAGTGGACGCACGTGAAGGAAGTGATCCGGCCTTCCCTGATGCTCGCTACCGTAGGCGTACTACTGACTACGGTTATCGTCGGAGTAAGCGCCTACTGGATTTTGCAGGTGTCGCTTAAGGAAGGGCTGCTCCTCGGGGCCATTGTCGGATCTACGGACGCAGCGGCGGTATTTGCCGTTCTCGGAAATCAGAACGTGAAGAGAAGGCTAACCTCAACGCTGGAGGCGGAATCCGGCACGAACGATCCGATGGCGGTGTTTCTGACAGTATCTCTCATCGAGCTTATTCAAATGCCGGACACGAGCATTCTTCTTCTGATCGGCAGTTTTTTGTGGGAGATGGGTCTGGGGCTTGTGCTGGGACTGGTCATCGGCCGGTTGGCCGTCTGGAGCCTTAACAAAATCGATTTGGATTCCTCGGGGCTGTATCCCGTGCTGGCGCTTGCTTTTGCCATCTTCACATACGGGTCTACGGCGCTGCTTCACGGAAGCGGTCTGCTGGCCGTCTATGTGATGGCCCTTCGGCTCGGCAACGCGGATTTTGCCTACCGGTTCTCGATCACGCGGTTTCATGAAGGGTTTGCCTGGATGATGCAAATTCTGATGTTTATGCTGCTCGGACTGTTGGCGTTCCCGGACGATCTAATCAGTATTGCCTGGCAGGGAGTCGCTCTTGCCCTTATTCTGATGTTCGTCGCAAGACCTGTCGGGGTATTCGGAAGCATGCTCGGCACGAAATTTCAATACCGGGAAAAGCTTCTGATCTCGTGGGCCGGTCTCAGAGGGGCCGTTCCGATCGTACTCGCGACTTATCCGCTGCTTGCGGGACTGGAGCACGGACGCATGTTTTTTAACATCGTCTTCTTCATCGTGCTTCTATCGACGCTGGTTCAGGGCTCCACCATTTCCGTCTTGTCCAAAAAGCTGGGGCTTACCGAAGGGTCGGCCAAGAACGACACTCACACCCTGGAGCTTCTCGCTCTCGGGAAAGCGAATGCGGAAATTATTGAAATTAAAGTGACGGAAAACGGTCCGGTCAACAACAGGCTGATCAGTGACTTGGAGCTTCCGGATGAGGTTCTGATTACGGCAATCGTCCGCAAAGGAAAAATTATAACCCCTCACGGAAATACGGAGCTTATCGAAGGGGACCTTCTGTATACACTCGTTTCTAAGCCGATGAGGGAGAAGGTCAAGAAAATCTTTTATGAGGAATCCCCCGCTATCAAACCGGCCGATCTTACGCCCGAGAACGGGTTGTAAGCACAGCTTGGAGCGGGAACAGCTAACGGGGTGAATTATTTCCCAGGTAATCAATCGCTGTTCTAATCGTAAGTATCCGGAAATCTCCATATATACTTACAAAAAGAACGCTAATCCTCAAGAGGATTAGCGTTCTTTTTTGCCGGTGCCGAGCAGACCGTCCGCTCGGACGAAGCCGCTGCGCGAGCAGGTAGCAGGGCCCGTTTGAAGCCGGAACGGCCGCGGTGCAGCGGAGCCGCCTAGGCAACATTCCGGAAGGCATGTTCCGTCTGCATTCCGTGAGCCTCCGCCGCTTTCCGGACGAATTTTTCCGTCAGGCTGTACACGGCCATGCGGCCGCTTCTATGAGTCCGGCGGCCCGGAATGGTTCATCTTAGCGGTGCACCTTATCAATGATGCCGCCGCCCAGGCAAATTTCACCGTCGTAGAAAACGACGGACTGACCGGGAGTGATGGCTTTCTGGGGATCGTGGAACACCACTTCCGCCGTTCCGTCCTCGCCCAGTGTTACCGTAACGCCCTGATCGGGCTGGCGGTAACGGAATTTCGCCGTACAGGTGAACTCTCCCTGAGGCTTCCGCGTGCTGATCCAGTTCACGTCCGTGGCGGACAGACCTTTGCTGTAAAGGCGCGGGTGCTTGTCTCCCTGAACGACGTACAAAATGTTGCGCTCCAAGTCTTTGTCCGCAACGAACCAGGGCTCGCCGGTACCCGAGCCGCCGATTCCGAGTCCCTGACGCTGACCCAGCGTGTAGTACATCAAACCGTCGTGGCGGCCCTTTACTTCGCCGTCCAGCGTTTGGATGTCACCCGGCTGGGCGGGCAGGTACTGGCTCAGGAATTCTTTGAAGTTCCGTTCGCCGATAAAGCAAACGCCGGTGCTGTCCTTCTTCTTGGCGGTGGCAAGGCCCGCAGCCGCCGCGATTTCACGGACCTGCGGCTTCGGCATGTGCCCGATAGGGAACATGGCCTTCGAAAGCTGGTACTGGTTCAGCGCGTGCAGGAAGTAAGTCTGGTCCTTGTTCGAATCGTTTCCGCGAAGCAGAACGAACTCGCCGTCACGTTCCTCCAGGCGGGCATAATGGCCGGTCGCGATAAAATCGGCTCCCAGATCAAGACCTTTCTGCAAGAACTCGCCGAACTTGATTTCACGGTTGCACATGACGTCCGGGTTCGGGGTGCGCCCGCTTTTGTATTCATCCAGGAAGTATTGGAACACCTTCTCGGAGTACTCTTTTTCAAAATTAACCGTATAAAACGGAATGTCGATCTGGTCGCAGACTCTCCGTACGTCTTCCGCGTCTTCCTCGGCGGTACAATGGCCGAACTCGTCGGTATCGTCCCAGTTTTTCATAAAGACGCCGATGACGTCATAGCCCTGCTCTTTCAGCTGCAGAGCCGCTACGGAAGAGTCCACCCCGCCCGACATACCGAGAATGACTCTCTGTTTGCTCATGGCCGGTTCTAATCCTTTCTTGCCAAAAATGGCTGGTGACACCTGTATGGACCTCAGGGTTCTACCCATTATAACGCGCTTTTCGCAAAGTGAAAATATTTCATCAAGATGTCATGGTTTTGTAACCAAATTAATCGGAATTGTGATAACATAGTAAAGAACATGCCTAAATGGAATGAATTATAGAGAAATAGGATACCCTAGAGCTAGTAATCTTACACATAAGCAGGGGTAGAAGAGGTGTTAAATTGAAAATTTCAACAAAAGGCCGTTACGGTCTCACTATAATGATGGAACTGGCCGCAAGATTCGGGGAAGGGCCGACCTCGCTGAAAAGTATCGCAGAGAAACACCAGCTATCCGAACATTACCTGGAGCAGCTCGTAGCTCCTCTAAGAAACGCAGGTCTTGTTAAAAGTATCCGCGGTGCCTACGGCGGTTATATCCTTTCGAAAAACGCGGAAGAAATTACCGCGGGTGAAGTAATCCGCGTCCTGGAAGGACCGATTTCACCGGTCGATTTTACGGAAGAAGACGATCCGGCCAAGCGGGATTTGTGGATTCGTATCCGGGACAGCATCGCCGAGGTTCTGGATTCCACAACTCTGGCTTCTTTGATTTCTTATCAAGAAGAAGGCAAACGCGACAGCTATATGTTCTATATTTGATCGCAGGGTGACCACTATGGGAATATATCTTGATCATGCCGCTACCACACCCCTCCATCCGGAAGTGCTGGAAGCCATGATGCCTTACTATACAGACTATTTCGGCAACCCTTCAAGCATCCACAGCTACGGCCGGGCCGCCAAGACGGCGCTCGACCGTTCGAGGAGCGCTTTCTCGGCGGCAATCGGCTGTTCACCGGCCGATCTGCTGTTTACGAGCGGAGGAACCGAGAGCAACAATACAGCCTTGTACGGGGTCGTCGAAACCTTCGGCGGCAAACGCGCTCACGTAATTACAACCCAGGTCGAGCACCATGCGGTGCTGCATCCCGCAGAACGTTTGGCGCGAATGGGCTGCGACGTTACATTTCTACCAGTAGATATGACCGGTCTTATCCGAATGGAAGACCTGGAGGAGGCTATCCGGCCCGAAACCGTTCTGATCAGCGTAATGTATGTGAACAACGAGGTCGGCACCATCCAGCCGATTGAAGAAATCGGACGGCTAGCCCGGAGCCGCGGCATCGCTTTTCACGTGGATGCGGTTCAGGCGCTGGGCAAACTTCCGATCGACCTGTCCGTGCTTCCCGTAGACCTCATGAGCTTCTCCGCTCATAAAATCAACGGGCCCAAGGGGATCGGCGCTCTTTTCGCCTCCCGCAAGCTTCAACTGGCCCCGCAAGTATTGGGAGGGTCTCAGGAACGTAAAAAAAGAGCCGGTACGGAAAATGTAGCCGGAATAGTCGGCTTTACAAAATCACTGGAAATATATAACATTAATTACAAAGAATACAATACAAAAACTTCCGAGTACCGCCAACATATGAAGCGCATTTTCCTGGAGGAACTGGGGCCTGACGGCTTTGTGGTCAACGGCAATCCGGATGCGTCCGCTCCCCATATTTTTAACGTGAGCTTTCCCGGGGCCCATACGGAAACCCTGCTCATGAATCTGGATCTGGAAGGCATCGCGGCCGCGAGCGGTTCAGCCTGCTCGTCGGGCTCTCTTGAACTTTCTCATGTCTTACGGGCCATGAACCTTCCAGAATCTGTATGCAAGTCGGCTGTCCGTTTTAGCTTCGGTTTTGGGAATTCTATAGACCAAATTGAGACGGCCGCCCGTAAAACCGCAACCATCGTGAAGCGGATTCGTAGATAAGAGAAGGGCGCGCCCGTGACGGCCGTTAGCTGTCATGAGGAGGTTGAACATTCCCTTTGCGTAAAGCCCGCGACATTATCGGATTGCCTGTCTTCTGCTTATCCACAGGCAAGCGTGCAGGAACTGTGAGAGACGTTCTATTCGACAAGGAGTGGACGATACTCGGCATTATGCTGGACGCCCGGCATTGGTATTCTTCTTGCCGTTATATTCCTGCCGGTGAAATTATGGCCTGCGGACAAGATGCTGTTACGATTGCCGATATGAAATCCGTACGAAGTTATGCGGAAGCGGAAAGTCTGGGGCTGATTCCGCTGAACGGCGGCAAGCACAAGCTCAAAGAACTCCCCGTTATTACGGCAAACGGTCAGCAATTGGGAACGATCGAGGACGTTTATTTGCTTGAGAAATTGGGTACAAAGATAATAGGTTTTGAACTGTCCGAAGGTTTCGTGTCCGATTTAATGGAAGGTCGCAAGTGGCTCCCGATGCCTGTATCGCTAACCATTGGTGAGGATGCGGTCATTGTTCCGCTTAATTCCCGGCTTGAGGCGGAGGAAATCTTCGTATCTAAAGAAGAATAGGGTGAAAATTGCACATGATGCGCTGTCCAAATTGCAGTTCCAAGGATATCGGCAAAATCGGATCCCATCAATTTTATTGCTGGGGCTGCTTCATTGAACTCGCTGTAAACGGGGAAAAAATGTCCGTTTACCAAGTGGAGGAAGACGGTACGCTGAGTTCGCTCGACGATCTGTTTTTCGAAGAAGAAATGCCGCAAATTCATGCCCAATAAGGGTTTACAACTTGATTAGCCGAAAATGACAGAAATAAATAAGAGGCACCGCCTCTGCAGGGACAAGCTTAACCGCTTCCGCCCGGCAGGAGCGGTGTTTTTTGGTTTGGACGATAGAAGAGAACCGGCCGGTGCCTAAGGAGCTTGGATTAATTGGCAAGGTTGTACATATACTGTAGAAATGGAGAGGGACATACATTCACCGGAGTCTGCCAGCATCAACAGGAGGGGTCGCCATGAATTCGATTTTTAAAAACGGCTGGTTTGCCGGCCTGATTTATACGCTTCTCGGACTGCTGGTCCTGTTCTTCCTGCTGCAAATAAGACCGATTCTGGGGAGTGTCTTCCATTTCTTGAAAGCGGTTCTGACACCTTTTCTGATCGCGATGATTATTTCCTATGTGCTCAACCCCGTCGTCAATCTGCTAAGTACGCGCAAAGTTCCCCGGACGTTTGCCGTTCTGCTTATTTATGCGGTGTTCCTGACTTCGCTCACGGTCATTTTTATGAATGTGACTCCGATGTTCGTCAAGCAGCTCGGGGAATTGAACGAGCATATGCCGGAGATGACGATCAGGGCCCAGTCTCTTGTGGACGGCATGAAAAACAGCCAGCTCCTTCCGGATACGGTCCGGTCGGGCATTCACGATGCGATTTTTAAACTGCAAAAAAATTTGTCCCTCAAAATTTCGGACACGATTCACGGCATCGGAGGCACCATCAATATGCTTCTGACCGTTTTCATCGTTCCTTTTCTCGCTTTTTATATGCTCAAAGATTTTCAATTGATCGAAAAGACCGTGCTGACCATTGTTCCGAAATCGCGGCGCAGGCAGGTGGTCAAGGTGCTGGTCGATATCGACACGGCGCTGGGCAATTATATCCGGGGACAATTCCTTGTGTGCGTCATTGTCGGCGTACTGGCCTATATCGGCTACTGGGCCATCGGGATGCCGTATGCGCTGCTGCTTGCCGGACTAGTGGCGGTTTTTAACATTATTCCTTATATGGGCCCGTTCTTCGGGGCCGCTCCGGCTGTCGTTATGGCGGTGACGGTTTCGGTAAAAATGGTTCTGCTCGTTATCGTCGTCAATACGATCGTACAAATTTTGGAGGGCAATGTAGTTTCTCCGCAGGTTGTAGGGCGGACTCTGCATATGCATCCGCTGCTCATTATTTTTGCGCTGCTCGTCGGCGGAGAAGTGGCGGGGATACCGGGCCTGATTTTGGCCGTTCCCTTTTTTGCCGTGCTGAAGGTGGTGCTTCATCATCTGTTTCTCTATTACATACACCGGCGTACGGTGTAGATACGGATAGAGTGCGGGAGAAGGATGCCGTGCAGAGGAAGGAACTCGCCATAGAAGACGGAAGGCACGTCCGGGCAGAATCGGCAATCGGATCCCGGCCGTTCTCTTGCGCTTGCAAGAGGCGTGGGTTACGATCAGACTATCGATTCTACCGCCTTTGAAGAGGCGGTAAAAGGAGGTTGCCGATGGCACTCAAGGAGCCGCACGTGACAGCGGATGAACTGCCGCCCGAACTCCTCCGCAGCCTGGGGGCAAAGCCTGCGGCTGCCGCCCGGGCGGACGTGGACGAGAGCGGCCGGCCGGATGACCGCTGGCTGGTGGCGGACGCCGGACAAATCGGCGTCTTCACTTCCGGCGGCGCCTGCCTGCGCAGATTCACGCCGGTAGAGGTCCGGCGCCTGCGGACTCAGGATGCTCCGCAGGGCGGAGGAAGCCTCATCGCGGATACGGATTCGGGCCCAGTCGTGCTCGTCCGCTACACGGGCGCTTGCGCCAAAGGACTCGAGGCGGCCGTTCACACGGCCAATCTGGTGCTGGAAACCGCCGCAGGCGGTTCCGGCGGAGATAGTGCCGGCCGGTGCGCGCTGTGCGGAGAGGCCGCAAGCGGGCAGGACCATGACTGTACGGCCGGAGATAAGACGGAGCGGAGCGGTCCGGGACGCCGGCGCGTACTGACCCGGCTGCTGGCCTATACGCGTCCGTACCGCGGCAGAATGTTCCTGGCCGCGCTGTTTTTGATCATCGCGGTTTTGCTGGAGCTGGCGCCTCCGCTTGTGACCAAAATTATCGTCGATGACGTGCTCCATCCGGGAGGGATGGCCGAGACGCTGCTGATTTGGGTGGCGGCTCTGCTGGGCGCCCGGTTGGTGCTGTCCGTGCTGCAGATCGCCCGGGGGTTTATCGGGGTCAAGGTCGGAGCGGCCATGATGAACGATATCCGTCGTGAAACGTTCGAGGCGCTGACCGAGCAGTCTCTCAGCTTCTACGACCGCCGCCAGACGTCCCAGTTTATCGGCCGGCTCAATCAGGACACCGATTCCATGAGACAGTTTCTCACGGAAGGCGTGATCTGGGTGGCGAGCCAGGTGCTGACCGTCGCGGCCATTTTGTCGATGATGCTCGCCCTCAGCTGGAAGCTCACCCTGGTCGTGCTTCTGCCGACTCCGCTGCTGCTTGCGGGAGTCTGGATTTTGTGGCCGAGGGTCCGCCGGCTTTGGTATAAGCAGTGGAGAGCGTTAAACGCGCTTCAGACGCTGGTAGGCGACTCTCTTCAGGGCATCCGTGTCGTCAAGGCATTCGGCCGGGAAAAAAGCGAGCAGGCCCGGTACGGGGAAGCCAACCGGGAAATGATGACGCAAACGATACGGATGGAAGGGCTGTGGCAGGCTGCAACCCCGCTGTTTATGCTCGTTACGGGCGCAGGCGGGATCATCGTCTGGTATTACGGCGGCCTGCAGGTACTGGACGGCGGCTTGACTCTGGGCACTCTGATGGCCTTTACGGTGTACCTCACGATGTTTTTCGGTCCTTTGCAGTGGTTTACGCAGGCGATCAGCTGGACGAACCGGGCCGTGTCGGCCGCCGAGCGCGTTTTTGAAATTATGGATACGCCCCGCGAAGTGGCCGATACGGCAGATGCGGTAACTCCCGGCCGGCTGGAAGGCTCCGTTTCACTGGACCGGGTTACATACGGTTATGAGAAGCATAAGCCCGTTCTGAAAGACATCTCTCTGGAAGTGAAGCCCGGTGAAATGATCGGATTTGTGGGACATTCGGGCGCCGGTAAATCCACGCTGATTCATCTGATCTGCCGGTTTTACGATCCCGACCGGGGGCGGATTTTAATAGACGGGATTCCGCTGAAGAAGCTGAGTCAGGAAAGCCTGCGGGCCCAGATCGGGGTTGTGCTTCAGGAAACGTTTCTTTTTGACGGGACGATTGCCGAGAACATCGCCTATGCGAAGCAGGAAGCGTCCCCTCTTGAAATTATGCGGGCCGCGAAGATCGCCAACGCCC
Source organism: Paenibacillus sp. JT31N7 (assembly GCF_059692095.1). Classification (NCBI taxonomy): domain Bacteria; kingdom Bacillati; phylum Bacillota; class Bacilli; order Caryophanales; family Paenibacillaceae; genus Paenibacillus; species Paenibacillus sp. JT31N7. Next base: position 1,797,282 of record NZ_JCAUAT010000001.1, on the reverse strand, counting down.
ACGATTTTATCGTCGCGATGAGCGACGGCTATGATACGCGGGTCGGCGAACGCGGTCACCGCTTGTCCGGCGGGGAAAAGCAGCGCATTGCCATCGCGCGTGCCATCCTGCACGATCCCCGCATTCTTATACTGGACGAGGCGACCGCTTCCGTGGACACGGAGACGGAGCGTCTTATCCAGGAGGCCGTTTCCCGGCTTGTCCGGGGACGGACGACCTTCGCGATCGCCCACCGGCTGTCGACTCTCCGCAGTGCGGACCGTCTCGTGGTGATCGACAAAGGACGGATCGCCGAAACCGGGACTCACGAGCAGCTGATGGAACAGGAAGGCATCTATTGGAAGCTCGTGAAGGCTCAGACCGAAACAGCGTTGATCAGGGAGCGTGATACCAGTGCCGAACCCGTATAAATCCGGCGGTTCCCCGGAGGGCGGGGATTCCTTCGATATCTCACTGCTCGTAGCAGATAAATGCCGGTTTGAACGCACGGAAGGCGGCCTGCTTTTGTTGGCCTGCGATGGATGGGTTCATGAGGAAATTCTGGTGTTCCGGACATTTCCCTTCTCCGAGCCGGACCGATACATCTCCATCCGCACGAAAGAGGGGGAGGAGATCGGCATCATCGCCGACTTACAGCAGTTGGACGATACCTCCCGCAAAGAGCTGGAGAAGGAACTGCATTTGAGATACCTGCTTCCCCGCATCGAAGCTATCCGCAGCATTAAGCAGAACACGTCAGGATGGCAGTTGGACATCGTTACCCAGTTCGGCCCCGAGCAGCTCAGGCTGCCGAACCTGCACGAGCACGTATTCAGGCAGGGAGAGGATCGTCTCCTCTTGGTGGATACCGGAGACCGCAGGCTGGAATTGGCCAGCATCCGGAGGCTGGATCCAGCAAGTTTCAAACAGCTGCAGAAGATTTTTTGAACAAAGTAACCTTCCGCTTGACGCTGAACCTGACCGATTTCCTTGAGCCGGTTATGCTTCTTTTCCGCCAACCTACGATGAGGGCGCACGCTTAACGGCGGGGCTTCTTAAATCCGCACCCGTCAGGTTGACATCGTTTCCAGATATGAACTATAATTTTCGGTAACTGAGTCAAACTCGATATGCAAAGCGCTGAAGAAATCCAGTACGCCATAGCCCATTGGCAGAGAGAAGGTTCCTTCTTCTATAGAAGAAGGCTGCGAGAACCTTTCATGAAGGATGGCCGAACGCTCATTTCGGAGTGTGGGTGACAAGTCAGATAAGCCCAACGGCAAGCGGATCCGTTATCGTCCGCAACGAGGAGATTGGATGAAACGGAAGGTACTCTGCCCGGACGTCATCCGATAACCAGGGTGGTACCGCGAATTTTTCGTCCCTGTTGATAACAGGGGCGTTTTTTGTTTCCTGTAGAGAGGGCCGAAGGAGCAGCAGTTTAAGCCTACTAAACCAAAACCATTCCAACAAACGGAGGCTCGAAACGCAATGAAAGCAAGTGAAATTCGTTCCAAGTGGCTGGAATTCTTCGCCAGCAAAGGACACAAAATCGAGCCGAGCTCCTCGCTCGTGCCTCACAACGACCCTTCTCTTTTATGGATCAATGCCGGCATGGCTCCGCTCAAACCTTATTTTGACGGACGCGTCGTGCCGGAGAATCCGAGAATCGTAAACGCGCAGAAATGCATCCGTACAAACGACATTGAAAATGTCGGCAAAACCCGCCGTCACCATACATTTTTCGAGATGCTCGGAAACTTTTCCATCGGCGACTACTTCAAAGAAGAAGCCATCACCTGGGCATGGGAATTTCTGACGGACCCGAAATGGATCGGATTCGATCCGGAGCGCTTGTCGGTAACCGTGTATCCCGAGGATACGGAAGCTTTTGAGTTCTGGAATAAAAAGATCGGTCTGCCGGAAGCTCGTATTTACAAGCTCGACGAGAACTTCTGGGATATCGGTGAAGGCCCGTGCGGACCTTGTACGGAAATCTTCTACGACCGCGGAGACAAATACGGCGATCTGAACGATCCGGAATGCTGGCCCGGCGGCGAGAACGAGCGTTTCCTGGAAGTGTGGAACCTCGTATTTTCCCAGTTCAACCATAACAAAGACGGCAGCTACACGCCGCTGCCCAACAAGAATATCGATACAGGCGCAGGGCTGGAGCGTTTCGCTTCGATTTTGCAGGATGTGGATTCCAACTTCGATACGGATTTGTTCCAGCCGATCATGGAAGCAACCAGCCGGATCGCGGGCGTGAAATACAAGGAGAACGAAGAGTTTGACGTGGCTTTGAAGGTCATTGCCGACCACGTCCGTACCGTCGCTTTCGCGGTGGGAGACGGCGTACTGCCTACGAACGAAGGTCGCGGCTACGTCATCCGCAGACTTCTGCGCCGCGCCGTCCGGTACGGCAAAGTACTCGGAATGGATAAGCCGTTCCTGTACCAGCTCGTTCCGGTCGTAGGCGAAATCATGGGCGTTTACTACAATGAAGTCGTGGAGAAGCGCGAGTTCATCGAGAAAATCATCCGCATCGAGGAAGAACGTTTTCACGAAACGCTGTCCGACGGGCTTGCCATTCTTGCCGGCATGGTCGAGAACACACGTGCGGCCGGCGGACGGGCGATCAGCGGACCGGACGCGTTCAAGCTTTATGACACGTACGGATTTCCGGTTGACTTGACGGAGGACTTTGCGAACGAGCAGGGACTGGCCGTGGACCGGGAAGGATTCGAAGCGGCGATGGAAGAACAGCGGGAGCGTGCGCGCAGCAACCGGAGCAAATCCGGAAGCATGAAAGTGCAGGGCGGGGCGCTCTCCGAATTTACGGATAAAAGTGAATTTGTTGGATACACTGAATTGGTAGTTCCAGCCAAGGTGCTGGCGATCGTGCATGAAAATGAGTTTGTCGACGCGGCGGGAACGGGCGAAACGTGCCAGGTCATTCTCGATCGGACACCGTTCTACGCCGAAAGCGGCGGTCAGGTAGCCGACCGCGGCGTAATCTCGGGAGACGGCGTTCGTCTGACCGTACACGAAGTCGGCAAAGCGCCGCACGGCCAGCACGTTCACAGCGTGACCGTCGAGCAGGGCATCCTGCGCACAGGCGATGCGGTTACGGCTCAAGTCTCCGGCGAGCTTCGCGGAGATACCGTGAAGAACCACACGGCCACTCACCTGCTGCATAAAGCGCTGAAAGAAGTGCTCGGCACGCACGTTAACCAGGCGGGTTCTCTCGTTGATCCGGACCGCCTGCGGTTCGACTTCTCCCACTTCGGCGGCATTACGCCGGAAGAGCTTCAGGACATCGAACGCCGCGTGAACGCTCAAATCTGGGCGAACACGCCGGTGGACATTTCCCTGCGCGGCATCGACGAAGCGAAAGCGATGGGCGCCATGGCACTGTTCGGCGAGAAATACGGCGACATCGTCCGCGTCGTCCGCGTCGGCGATTACAGCCTCGAGCTTTGCGGCGGCTGCCACGTACAGAGCACGGGCGAAATCGGCTTGTTCAAGATTGTCAGCGAATCCGGAATCGGTTCCGGTATCCGCCGCATCGAAGCGGTGACAAGCCGTCAAGCCTACGAGTACGTGGACGGTCAGCTGCAGCTGCTGAGGGATGCGGCCGGCGTTCTTAAGGCGAACACCGCGGACGTACCGAAGCGTCTGGACTCCACGCTCCAGCAGATGAAAGAGCTGGCGCGCGAGAACGAATCGCTCCGGGCCAAGCTGGGCCGTATTGAAGCGGGCGCTCTGGAAGGCCGCCTCAAAGAAGTAGCGGGCGTACCGGTACTGGCCGCCCAGGTGAGCGCATCCGATATGGATTCCCTGCGGGGCATCGTGGATGAAATGAAAGCGAAGCTGGGCTCGGCCGTGATCGTGCTCGGCTCCGCATCGGGCGACAAAGTCAACCTGGTCGCCGCCGTTACGCCGGATCTGGTTGCCAAAGGGCTTCATGCCGGCAAGCTGATCAAAGAAACCGCGGCGAAATGCGGCGGCGGCGGCGGCGGACGCCCCGATATGGCCCAGGCCGGAGGCAAGGACCCGTCCAAGCTCCAAGAGGCGCTGGACGGTGTCGAAACGCTTGTGGCCGGACAGATTTCTTAAATTTTCCTGCGGGAACAGGAATTTTCCGTCCCGCAGAGAATATATGACAATAGCGGGATCAGTAGCATTTACAGCCGATAGGATTTGAAAAAAGCAAACATTGGAGGTGCCTTTCATGGATTTTATGGACAAAACGGTGAAATTCAATGTCAAAGCCGATGAGATCGAAACATCCCCCAAAGAAGTGCTATTAACTGTCTATGACGCTCTGCAGGAGAAAGGCTACAATCCGATCAATCAAATTGTCGGTTACTTGCTTTCCGGGGATCCGGCTTACATTCCCCGGCACAATAACGCCCGTAGCTTGATTCGCAAACGGGAACGCGACGAACTGATCGAAGAATTGGTACGCTCTTATCTCAAAGAGCATAAATAAACGGGCCTGCGCCGATTCCCGGCAGACGGGTCCGGCTTAGGAGTTCACACGTATGAGAACGATGGGCCTAGACTATGGCGACAAAACAATCGGCGTTGCCGTTAGCGATCTTCTCGGGCTTACCGCCCAGGGGATCGAGGTTATACGCAGAGCCAGTCCGCAACACGATTTAGACCACCTGCGGCGGTTAATCGGGGAGTACGAAGTAACGGAGATCGTTGTCGGCCTCCCCAAAAATATGAACGGCTCGATCGGGCCGCGCGGCGAGCTTTGTCAGGAATTCGCCGCACTGCTGACCGAGACGTTTAACCTTCCCGTACGCTTGTGGGACGAACGATTGACTACGGTATCCGCGACCCGCACTCTTTTGGAGGCGGACGTTAGCCGGAAGAAGCGCAAGCAGGTGGTCGATAAGATCGCCGCTGTGCTGATTCTGCAGGGATATATGGACTCTAAACGATGAGGTGATGGAACCATGGCTAAAGAAGAGGATTTTCAGCAAGAGGAAGCGGAAATTATTTATATCCCCGATGATGAGGGCAACGAAGAAGAATTCGAAGTCGTCATGAAATTCGAAGTGGATGGTTCCGACAAAAAGTACATGATGGTCGTTCCGGTTGAAGGCGACGAGGAATCCGACGAAGTGTACGCATTTCGTTACGAGGAAGACGAGAACGGCGACGATCTGAAGCTTTACACCATCGAGGACGAGGAAGAATGGAATATCGTTGAAGAAACGTTTAATACACTAATCGCCGAAGAGGAAGAAGAAGCATGAGTGTGAACCAGACGAACGAGTTGCGGAGTTCTTTCGGAGATGATATTATTTTATTCGACGAACAGGACGAATCTACCGTCTTCCGCATCCTGACGGAGATTCTACATGAAGACCGCCACTACGCCGTTGTGCAGTCCGAAGAGATGAAGAAAGAAGGCGAAGTGTCCGTGTTCCGGGTATCCCGGGATTCGGAAGGCACACCGGAGCTGGAAACCATCGAAGATGACGAAGAATGGGAAACCGTCTCCGAATTGTACGACGAACTCACGTTTCCGGAACACGACGAACCTTAAGAAATCTAAAGCAAACCAGAGCGGAGTCCAATCCGCTCTTTTTCATGCAGATGATCGACCAAGATGACCATTGTGGAGGAACTTATGCATCGTCCTAAATCACGAATAAAACGCTTGATGACCGGGCTGCTGGTGATTGTTCTGCTCTTAGCCGGCTGCGCTGCGGCCGCGGCTTATTATATACGGGGAGAACTGCAGCCGACCTCGGCTTCCGATCAGGAAAAGAAGGTCGAGATCGTGTCCGGTGACGGCGTGAAAAATATCGCTTCCAAGCTTGAGCAGGAAGGGCTTATCCGTAACGCCTCCGTTTTTATGTATTACTTGAAATGGAAAAACGAAGGCGGCCGTTTCCAGGCCGGCCAGTATGCGATGAAACCCGGGATCGGATCAGACGAGATCATCGCGATGCTGAACAGCGGGCAGACTGTAAAAGCGAACCGCCTCACTATTCCCGAAGGATACACGGTCACGCAGATTGCCGACAAAGTCGGACAGCATAAGGGGATGGAAGCGTCTGCCTTCGTCAAGGCGGCGGAAGCGTACAAGCCTGCGGAAGGGGAAGAGCTGCTCGCCGCGATTCCGGCGGACGCCAAACTCAAGCACAGGCTGGAAGGGTATCTGTTCCCGGATACGTACGATATTCCCAAGGATGCTACCGAGCAGAAGCTCATCACCCTTATGGTCGATCAACTGGACAAGCGGCTGCAAAACCTGCCCGCGGATTGGAAGGACAAGCTGAAGGCAAGCGGGCTGACATTCCATCAGATGATGACGATCGCTTCCCTGATCGAGCGTGAGGTGGTTGTCGACGAGGAACGTCCGCTCGTGGCGAGCGTCATTTACAACCGGCTGAAAATCAAACAGCCGCTGCAGATCGACGCGACCGTGCAGTATGTGCTGGGCAAGCAGAAGGAAAGACTGCTCGAAAGCGATCTGAAGATCGAAAGTCCTTATAATACGTATAAAAATCCGGGACTGCCTCCGGGGCCCATCGCGAGCCCAAGCTTGTCGTCCATCAAGGCGGCGCTGTATCCGGCGGAATCGAACTATTTTTATTACGTAACGAAAAAAGACGGAAGCCAGGCGCATTTGTTCGGAGAAACCTATGCGCAGCATTTGGCCAACATCGAAAAAAGCAAGCAAACCGAGAAAAACGCGAAATAAGAAGGTGACGAGGTTGATTCCAAAACCCGAGCTGCTTATAACGGCAGGAACAGTAGAGGAAGCGAAGCGATTCATACAAGCCGGGGCGGATGCCGTACTGATCGGCGAAGCGGCATTCGGCATGCGCCTTCCGGGCGATATGACGATTCAAGACTTGAAGGAACTGGTTCCTTACGTTCATGCTAAAGGCGCTAAAGTCTATGCGGCCGTAAACAATGTTTTCGATAACGAAGCACTGCCGGAGGTAGAGAAATACCTCGCGGCCATCGCGGCTATCGGTGTCGACGGAGCCGTATACGGAGACCCCGCTGTACTGCGGATGGTGAACAAAGCGGGGCTTAGACTTCCGCTTCACTGGAATGCGGAAATGACGACGACGAACTACGCAACGGCGAATTACTGGGCGTCCCGCGGAGCCGTGCGCGCGGTTCTGGCCAGGGAATTGAATCTAGAGGAAACGCTCGAATTCAAGCTTCACGCCAAGCTGGAAGTCCAGGTTCAGGTGCACGGGATGACGAATATTTACCATTCCCGCCGAAGCCTGGTCGCCAATTACGCGGAGCATCTGGGCAAAGAGGCGGACAGCATCGACCGCTCCATGGATAACGGGCTTTTTCTGATTGAGCAGGAACGTCAGGAAGAGCGGTATCCGATTTATGAAGATAGCAACGGAACCCACGTGATGAGCTCCGACGATATTTGTATGCTGGAAGATCTTCATGAGCTGATGAAGGGAAATATAGACAGTCTTAAGATTGAAGGACTGTTGAAATCCGTCGAATACAATGAAACCGTGGTGCGGGCATACCGTCAAGTGATTGATTCTTATTGTGCCGATCCGGTTTCTTACAAATTTGACGACGAAATGCTGGAGCCTATCCGCCGCCTGCAGGATCCGGACAGGGAACTGTCTTTCGGCTTTTTCTACAAAGAACAAGTATATTGAGGTGAACCACCATGAGTATTGCCGCAGCTGTTAACGAGCGTGCGCGCGGCAGACGCGTTCGTCTGGACAAGCCGGAGCTGCTTGCCCCGGCGGGGAGTTTGGAGAAGCTGAAGTTTGCCGTACATTACGGGGCGGATGCCGTGTATATCGGCGGCCAGAAGTACGGTCTGCGCTCCAACGCCGACAATTTTACCTTCGAAGAAATGCGCGAAGGCGTCGAGTTCGCGAAACGTTACGGCGCCAAAGTTTTCGTGGCGACGAATATTTATGCCCACAATGAAGACATCGAGGGAATCGAAGACTATTTGAGAGAATTGCAGGAAGCCGGTATCTCGGCTATCATCGCCGCCGATCCGATTATTATGGATACCGCCAGACGCGTGGCCCCTAAGCTTGAAGTGCATCTGAGCACCCAGCAATCGGTAATGAACTGGCAGACGGTGCAGTTCTGGAAAGAAGAAGGCATCGAGCGGGTGGTTCTCGCCCGCGAAGTGAGCATGAGCGATATTGACGAGATCAAACGTCATGTCGATATCGAAATCGAAGCGTTTATTCACGGAGCAATGTGCAGCTCCTACTCCGGACGCTGCGTCCTGTCCAATCATTTTACGGACCGCGACTCCAACCGGGGAGGGTGCTGCCAGTCCTGCCGCTGGAAGTACGATCTGTACGCCAAGGGAGCTCCCCTGTCCGATCCGCTTGCACCCGATTTTCCGCTTTACGGAGAAGAGGAAGACGCGTTTATGATGAGCGCCAAGGACCTGTGCATGATCGAACACATTTCCGATATGATTGAGTCCGGCGTGGACAGCTTCAAAATCGAAGGCAGAATGAAAAGCATCCATTACGTGGCGACGGTTGTGAATGCCTATCGCCAAGCCATCGACAGCTATTTTGAAAATCCGGCAGCCTATGAGGTCAAGCCGCTCTGGCGCGACGAAATTAATAAAGCGGCTAACCGTCCGCTGAATACCGGATTTTTCTACGAAGCGCCCGGCCACGAAGATCATATTTTCGGACCGGAGGACAAGGCGGCAAGCTACGATTTCGTAGGCGTAGTTATGGAATATGACGAGAATACGCGAACGGCCGTCATTCAGCAGCGCAACTACTTCAAACCGGGCACGGAAGTGGAATTTTTCGGTCCGGGGGGCACGCACTTCAAACAGCGGGTAGACGTCATCCGCGACGAAGAAGGCACCGAGCTAGATGCTGCGCGCCATCCGCTGCAGCTCATCCGCATTCAAACCGAGCAGCCGGTGAAACCGCTGGATATAATGCGCAAGCGCACACGTTAATGGATTTTAATACCAACTGGCTTAGGCCGGGCGGTATTTTTTTTTATTTCTAGGTCTGTGTAATCAAAAAAAGATGATTTTATAGGAAAAATGGCACAAATCGAAGAGGAAAAACACAAATCTTCGTCGAATATTAAAACAAAAGTAGAAAATACTGGGGATATTAAGTTTCTACGTAAGACTTTCTTCCTAAAAAAAGTGGATGGTGGTGCCCATGAACAAAAAACTCACACAAACAGCAACCCAGTTAAGAGAGCGTTTTCAAAAGAAACAAGCTCCGTCAGGGGGGGCTCCGAAGCCGGGTCAATCGGGGGGCGGATTTATTTCTTCTTCCATGGGATTGACCAACCCGGCAAAATCCGTAGGTATGAAATTGTTTCTTATTTTCATCGTCAGTATTTTATTTTTTGTTCTGACCGTGGGGATCACCTCCTATCAGCTTTCGAAAAGCGTCATCCGCGACAAAGTGAGCGAAGCGTCGAAGCAGACGATGATCCAGGCGAGCCAGAAGCTCGATCTTCTTTTCGGCAGCTTTGAAGATTTAACGATGCAGATGATGCTCGATGCCGATTTGCAGCGCCTGCTTGAAATCCGCAACGAGGTTAAAGAAGGTACATACGAGCAGCTCGAAGTCACTCGTAAAATTACGGAAAAAGTAAATTCCTATTTATTTTCCAACAAATCGATTAAAAGCATGACGCTGTTAAAAACAGACGGTCAGATGATAAACTCCAACGGAGCTTCCTTGAACGCTTCGACCGATGAAATTACAAAAACGGACTGGTTTCAGGCAATCGCCAAAACCAGCGGGCAGCCCCTGTGGCTGGATACGAAACCGCAAGGGTATTTCAGCGGAGAACCGAGCGTCGCTATGGGCCGCTATTTGAACTCGACGAGTACTTCCACGCCGATTGCGATGCTTCTGATGGAAATTCCTACGTCGATTATGGAAAAAGAGCTCGGACTTATCCAGCTCGGCGATAACAGCACAATGTACGTTTCGGATGCGTCCAACAAGCTGATCTATGCGAAAGATCAGCAGCTTCTCTCAAAACCGTCCCCGGTTATGATCAGCGAGGAGAAGCAGAATGCCGCTTCCGGAGACTTCCTGTCGGCGGATAAACAGATGCAGAACGTATATTCGAAGTTCGCCGGTACGGGCTGGTTCCTCGTAGGAAGCATGCCGGTCGGAGAACTGGTTAAAGACGCGAACGTGATCTTCAACCTGACGCTGGTGATTGCCCTTGTCGCGGCCGTTATCGCCGCTTTGATCGGCATTTTCGTGGCGAGAATGATCGGCAGGCCGCTGGCCGGACTGGCCGGACTAATGAAGCAGGGCGCCCAGGGCAACCTGAAGGTGCGGGCAAATATTAAGAGCCAGGACGAGATCGGCATGCTCGGAGAAAACTTCGACATGATGATGGAACAGATTACGACGCTGGTCCGCCAGACGAACGAATCCGCCCAGGAAGTGCTGAACACGGCCTCCGAATTGGCGAACGCCTCCAAGATTACCGCGACTTCCGCGAAGGAAATCGCCGTGGCAACCGATGAGATCTCGGGAGGAGCTGCAGGGCTGGCCTCCGAGTCGGAACGCGGAAACGAGCTGACACATCATATCGGCGAGAAAATGAAGCAGGTGATGTCCGCTAACCTGGAGATGGGAACGGCCGCCTCCGGCGTCCGAAGCTCGGGTGAACAGGGGACGAAGTACATGGAAGAACTTATGGACAAAACCGGCCAGACGGAAGTGATGACCCGGTCCATGGTGGAGAAGGTCGACAACCTGAAAGAGAGCACCCGGTCCATCCGCAAAATATTGGAGATGCTTCACAATCTGACGAAGCAGACGAATATCCTTTCTCTTAATGCAACGATTGAGGCTGCGAGAGCCGGAACGGCAGGCAGAGGATTTATGGTGGTCGCCGATGAAATCCGCAAACTGGCGGATCAGTCCAAACAGTCCATCGACGTCGTGGCCCAGATAACGGAAACGATTCAGCGCGAAATTGACGAGACTGTTCACGTGCTTCATCAAGCCTACCCGCTCTTCAACCAGCAAATCGGTGCCGTGAAAGAAGCGGACGGGATTTTTGCCCAGGTTCAGAATCACATGAGCCAATTTATCGAACGGTTGAACGCGGTGACGGAATCGATAAGCGAGCTCGATCAGTCGCAGGCCGTCCTGTCCGATGCGATGACGAATGTGAGTGCAGTGGCGGAAGAATCCCTGGCGACTTCCGAGGAAGTTGCTTCGCTCAGCTCCGAGCAGCTCAGCATCAGTCAGAATCTGGTGAAGCTGTCCGACAGACTGGAGAACCTCTCAAACTCCCTGAAAGACACGCTTTCCAAATTTACCTTATGATCTCCAAAGAACGCCTCGTTTCCGGAAAACCGGAAGGGGCGTTTTTCTTTTTTACCGTCTCGTACGAAAGGTTTGAGCGCATTCCCCCTTGTCTATACTGGAAACAAAAGAAGCGGATACGGAAGCGGTGAAGGTATGGGCAAAGAATTACCCGGTACTGCCGGAAAAGAAAAGACAGATGCCGGGACGGGGGTCTGGCTTGGGGGTATTGGCATCAACGGTATCAATGGCGGCAATGGCGGCAATGGCAGCAACAGCAGCAACAGCAGCAGCGATGCGGACAGCAGAAGCATCAACTGCATCGACGGCAGCAAAACGGACCCGCGCCGCAAACTCCTGCTGCTGCTCGGGTTGACCGGCATTCTGGCACTCCTGGCCGCCCGGTTATTTTGGATCCAAGTGCTGAGACCCCACCGGTTTTCGTCTTACGAAGTAGATTTGGTCAGAAACTCCGTTTTACAGCGCCAGAAAAGCATTGTGCTCGATACGGGAAGAGGAGACATATACGACCGGAATCTGAAGCCTCTGACCGGTAAAACAATCCGGACGGCCATTATCTTTCCGGTTCATCCCGATTACACGGGCTCGTCGGAACAGCTTCGGAAAATCAGTGAAGCTTTCGGGGTGACGGCGGACGACTGGAAGTCTTTTATAAAAAGAGTCAAGGAGCCGCTTTTATGGACGGGCAGCCTGACGGCTCACTACGCGGTAAAGAACGGCGGCAAATTAGCTTCCTCCAAATCCGGCGAATCCGCAAAAGAACCGCTGGAAATAACGTCTTCCCAAATCGCTCTGCTTGAGGGGAGCGGGCTTTCTTACGTGCAGGTGACGGATTACAAAACCCGCTATACGGATCATCCCGCCGCAGCGCAGGTGATCGGTTACATCGGGCAGAACCCGGAACGGATCTCCGGCATGTATGCCCGTGAGCTTGCGGCCGGACATTTGACGCTTACCAGCGAGATCGGGGTATCCGGACTCGAGAAAACGTTCGAATCCCGGCTCCGGGGCATCGGTGAACGTTCTTTATCCGTGTTTACGGATGCGGGTAAACGGCCGCTGGACGCTCTAAGCGCCAGACTGATCTCGCCGGATCAGTCCCGTTACCCCCTGCAGCTGGTGACTACACTGGATTCGGATATCCAGCGAAACATCGAAGAACGGATGTCGAGACGGGGAATTGCAAAAGGGGCGGTCGTCGTCCTGGATGCCGCGAATGCGGATATCGTGGCGATGGCGTCTAAACCGTCTTTCCATCCGGGGGAGATCAACGCGGTCGAGGGAGACTGGGCCAATCTGGGAGTCAAAGCTGCCGCACCGGGCTCGATTTTCAAAACGGTTGTAGCCGCAGCGGCTCTCGAGAAAGGCGCGGTTAAGCCGGAAGAGACTTTTGACTGTCACGGGGCATGGGGGAAATACGGGTTTACCTGCTGGAAGAAGGAAGGTCACGGAAAGCTTACGTTCGAAGAAGGATTTGCCCAATCGTGCAACATCGTTTTCGGCGAAGTGATGCGGCGTCTGGATTCGAATGAGCTGGAAACCTATGCGCGGAACCTGGGATTGCTGAATCCCGTCGGATGGAAAGGGACCCTCACGGGAGGGGCCGCGGTCGCTCAAATCGACGGCGAAGAAGGCGGCCAGCTCTTCGGGGCGCAAACGCCGAGAAACGATGAAGGGGTCCGGCTCCAGACTGCCATCGGCCAGCGGGACGTCCAAGTGACGCCCCTGCAGGCGGCGAATCTGGTCGTAACCCTTCTACACCGGGGAAAAGCGCACGCTCCGCGCCTGGTTAAAGAAGTCCGGTTCCGGGACGGCCTGACGCTGGACTCTTTCCCGCCCCAATTTCTTCCGGGTGCGAAGGAATTTCTCTCTTCTTCGACGACAAGTGAACTCCTCCGGGAGATGAGACTCGTTGTGCGGAGCGGAACAGCCAGGGTGCTGGATGCGGCGAAGTGGCCGCTGGCCGGAAAAACGGGCACGGCGCAGGTGCAATCGGGTCCCCGCGATACCGTTAACCAGTGGTTCATCGGCTACGGTCCCGTCGATGCTCCCCGGTATGCCGTAGTTGTCGTCATACGCGAGGCTGCGCCGGAAGCGCCGGCGGAAGCGCTTCCGCTGGCGCGTGAGATCATGGACATGCTGGCGGATCAGCCGAACTGATCCTGCGCGGAAGCGAGCTGAGACGGTTTCGCCGCCTGAGGGAGCGTGACAAGCACGCGGGTTCCCCGGCCGGGTACGCTCGTCACCTGCACTTTTCCGCTGAAGGCTTCGATGATGCGAAACGCCACCATGACGCTGAGTCCGGTTCCCTTTTGCTTCGTGGAATAAAAAGGAGAGCCGAGGCGGGCGATTTCTTCCGCATCCATCCCGATTCCGGTATCTTCAATGGAAATGCAGACGCTTTTGGGCTCGGGATAAGCTTCTATTCTTAATCGTCCTCCTTCCGGCATCGCTTCGATTCCGTTCCGCGCCAGATTCACGAGACACAGGATCAATTTTTCCGCGTTTGCCGTGATCCATAAAGACGGGGGGGCGTGCGTTTCAAGCTGGACCCTGCTGCTGCCGGCGTAGCCTTGAATGCGCTGGACCAGGCTGACCATAAGGCCGCTTACAGACAGAGGCTCGGTTATTTCGGCCTGGGGTTTGGCAAAGGCGAGATAGCTGGTAATAATTTGCTGGACGCGATCCATTTCTTCGATAGCCATTGACGTATAAATTTTTTTCTTTTCTTCACTGACTTCCGTCTGCGATAAAATTTGCAGAAAACCTCTGGCAACTGTCATCGGATTACGAACTTCGTGCGCCACGGAAGCGGCTAATTCACTGAGGACGTTAAGCTTTTCCGCCCGCTGCGATTCCAGACGGCTGACACGGCTCTCCCGGATAAATTCAGATAAATAGATGACAATGGCCATAGAAATACCATGCAATAAAATAGAAAACGCGTGAAAGGAAAAAAAATCGGAAGGAAGAGACAGTTGGTTCTTACGATGGAAAAAGATTTGAAAAGCCATAAACATAAAGCCAAGGCCAGCGGACAGAAGGACGGGACATAAAAAAGCGGAGAATCGGCTGTCTTTCTTGTGAAATTTGATGTACAGCCCGGCAAAGCAGGCGCAGATCAGTAAAAAGACCGCGTCTGTCGGAAGAGAGGCCGGGAAAACGAATCCGTGCAGAAGCAGAAGGCTGGCCGAAACGGCTAAAGCCGGAAGAAGACCTCCGTGCAGAAAGCTGCTGACGAGCGGGATCATGAACAAGCTTTGCTTGATTCCGCTGCCGGAGCTGTAGGGATAAGTCGCGCACGCGAGTGCAGCCAGAATACTGACGAGCGTCATCATAGGTTTATACGATTTTTTGCTTAACGGATTGTTTTCATCGAAGAAAGGGGACACGATGACAGGTGAACACGATATCAGGACGTTAAACAATACCTCATGAAAACTGATCGACATACGGTTCGCCTACTATCTTTAGGGTTTTATAGGAAATCCGTCCCATAGTTCAGATAAGTTTAGGACAGTATACCTAGGAAGTATTTTCCACAATTGTTGGGCTGTGTATTACTTCGATAGAGTTATACAAATTTCCTACTTGTAAAATGCCACAACCTCACATCCTGATGGGAGAAAATAAACCCGTTCTTGCCGCAGGCGCCCGGTTTCCCCTACAATAAACAAAGAAACGATTAAAAACGTGCCGAAGTGTATCAGAGGATGGACCGATAGACAGAAGGAGATTGCCGAATGGAATCATTGCCGTTATTACCCGAAAAGATTACACTCATTGACCGCTCCGGGGACCTGGATGCGGATTTGCTGTTTCCGTTTGCCCTCGAAGAGATGCTCATCCGCAAAGTGGGTGAAGGAGCGGACCCCATCGTTCATTTGTGGAGGCACCCCCAAGGTCTGGTGCTCGGTCTCCGAGACAGCCGATTGCCTCATGCCCCTCAAGCGGCGGCCAGGATCGGCCGGGAAGGAAGAGCGGTGATTGTTCGCAATTCCGGTGGAGCTGCCGTGCCGCTGGATCCGGGAGTAGTGAATGTAACCTTGATTACACCCAAACCTGTAGGGAAAATAGATTTTCACGATGATTTTGAAACCATGTACCGCTTTCTTGGCGGCGTCCTGGCAGATTGGAACACGGGCGTCGCCAAAGGGGAAATCGCCGGCTCTTACTGCCCCGGCGATTTCGATTTGAGCGTAGGCGGCCGCAAGTTCTGCGGCATCGCCCAGCGCAGGCAGGCACGCGCGCTGTCCGTGCAGGCTTTCGTCGTCGTGGAGGGAACCGGGGCGGAGAAAGCCGCCGTGGCGCGCTCGTTTTACGACGAGGCGGGGCGTGGCGCGGCGCCGGACAGCTACCCGGACGTGGAGCCCGGGCGCATGACGAGCCTCGCCGAGTACGCGGGCGCCGGGCTTACTTCGCCCGCGTTCTGCCGTCTGACGGGGGAATGGCTCTCCCGTCAGACGAAGGTGCGTGCAGCGGATTACCGGGAATTCGCTGCGGACGAAGACATCGCGGCGATGATGCGCACGATGCGGGAGCGCTACGGCTTCAAGGCCGCGGACTAGCGGCCGCGCTGTCCCGCCCGTCAGCCCAGATCCGCCGGAAGCGCAGCTTCGCACGGCAACCGGCGGCGGACCTCCGAAGGGCATGGGCACGGTGCAGCCGCCGCTCCCCTCCGGGGTAGCCAGCCACCAACGGCCGTGCCGACTTGCGCCGCTGCCCTGCTGTAGGTGCGGAGTGCCCGGCCGCAACAGCGCGCTGCCCCTCGGGGACTCGCCAGTCCTCGGAAAAGCGAGGTCGCGTTAAGCTTAACGCCATGCAGCGACCTGGCCCTCGTCCGCAGCCAAGGCTTTTGCCGTGAAGCTTTCCTTCCATTAAAAAAACCTCCATATCCACATAATTCGTGGAATGGAGGTTTTTTAATATCTTGTTCGGGCGATCAGCCGAAAAATTTTTCCAAAATCGCGGGAAGTTCTTTCTGCCAGAAGCCCCACACGTGTTTACCCGGCTTTTCTTCATAGAAGAGCCGGACATTTTTTTGTTCGAGAAGAGCTTTCGAGAGCCGGTTAGCTTCCACGAAGTCAAAGGTGCCGCGCTCGGTCTTAACCTCTTCTTCGTCCAATCCGATCAGCATGTACAGCTCCAGCCAGGAAAGATCGCCCTCGGACTGGAGACGGCTGCGGGTCGGTTCCAAAAAAGCGCCGGAAAGGGATATAACTCTTGCAAAGAGGTGAGGATAAGTTAGGGCAAGATGCAGGGAAACCGTGCCTCCGAGGGAATCTCCGGCCAGGATGCGTTCGCTTTTGTCCGTGCGCACGGCATACTTGGATTCGACGAAGGGGAGCATCTCTTCCGCGAAGAAGCGGGTATAAGATTCGTGGTTTTCGCCGTCCGGTGAATACTCCGAAGTCCGGATTTTGACGTTCACGTCGACGCCTACGATAATGGCCGGCTCCCAGCCGTGGTCGAGAATGCCTGCGGTCATGGTGGTCGCTATCCGGCCGAAGTTAAAAAATTCTTCTCCATCCTGACAGTAAATGACCGGATACGACAGAACTTCGTTGTAACCCGGAGGCAGGAAAATACGCAAGGATCGTGTCGAATCAAGGTGCTTGGAGCTGATTTCCTCTTTTACAATGGTTCTTTTATAGAGTCTGGAATCGGTCATAACGGGAATCCTTTCTTTACTCCTTTAAAGGAGGTTGTATTATAATAGTGTAAAGGTTTTGTTGATCTGTATTATATATATAAAACATCTGTACTATCCCGAATCGATATACGGGCGTTATTACACCAAGTTACCTGTTGATATTCCATACGAAACAGGTTTATAATAATTAGTATAACAGAAAGTCTTTTTCATGGCATGAAAATCATAGATGAGGTGACAATCACATGAGCAAGCCGCAGTATGAAGTAAGTTCCGAGCAAGTACAGCCCTTGACCATTATCGGGCCGGACGGAACCGTGGTTAATGAAGAGAAATTGCCGAAACTTAGTGACGACCAATTAAAAGAACTTATGCGCCGCATGGTGTTTACCCGTGTTTGGGACGAACGCGCGATCAATCTGGGACGTCAAGGCCGCCTTGGCTTCTATGCGCCGGTTTCCGGACAAGAAGCTTCCATGATCGGCAGCGAATTCGCCCTGAACAAAGAAGACTTTATTTGCCCGGGCTACCGCGATATGCCGCAAATCGTATGGCACGGTTTGCCGATGTATCAGGCGTTCCTGTACTCCCGCGGCCATCAGCACGGCGGACAGGTACCTGAGGATGTGAACGTCCTGATGCCGCAAATCATCATCGGCGCTCAAATCCTGCACGCTACCGGGATCGGTATGGCGTTCAAGAAGAAAGGCGAGAAGCGCGTTGCCATTACGTACACCGGCGACGGAGGAAGCTCCGAGGGCGATTTCTACGAAGGCCTTAACTTCGGCGGAGCTTTCAAGCTTCCGGTTATTTACATGGTACAGAACAACGGTTACGCGATCACGACTCCGTTCTCCAAGCAGACCGGCGCGCAATCCATCGCCCACAAGGCGCTGGCAGCGGGTATCCGCGGCGTACAGGTTGACGGCATGGACGTTCTGGCCGTTTACGCGGCCGTATCCGAAGCGGCAGAAATTGCCCGCAACGGCGGAGGCCCTACACTGATCGAATCCCTTACTTACCGTTTCAAACCGCACTCCATGGCGGACGACACGACGAAATACCGTACGAAGGACGAAGAAGGCGAATGGGCGCCTAAAGATCCTATCGTACGCTTCCGTACTTACTTGACGCAGAAGGGCCTCTGGAGCGAGGAAGAAGAAGCGAAAGTGAAAGAAGAAGCGAAAGCGACTGTAGCGGAGCAAATCAAGAAAGCCGAGCAAACCGAGAAAATGACGGTAGCCGGCCTGATCGATTCCATGTTCGAAACGACTCCGAAGCACCTGGAAGAGCAAAAGGCGCAGTTCTCCTAAGCGGGACTGCATGATGAAACCAGCAGACGGTCAGCGGCCTCTTTAGACGGCCGCCAGCCCTTTTTACACTAAATATTCCGGTCTAAGGCCGTGTTCTCTGACAGATAGAAGAACGATATAGGAGGCAGTAGATGTCATGGCACAAATGACGATGATTCAGGCGATTCAGGACGCTATGCGCGTAGAGCTTGCAAGAGATAAGAATGTTGTGTTGTTCGGTGAAGACGTAGGCCATGTGGGCGGCGTGTTCCGTGCAACGGAAGGACTCCAGAAAGAATTCGGCGAAGATCGGGTATTCGATACTCCGCTGGCCGAATCCGCTATCGGCGGTCTGGCGGTAGGTATGGCGACTCAGGGCTTCCGTCCGATCGCGGAAATCCAGTTCGTAGGCTTCATTTATGAAGCGCTCGATCAAATGGCGGTTCAGGCAGCCCGTATGCGCTACCGTTCCGGCGGCAGCTACCAGGCTCCGATCGTATTCCGTACGCCTTTCGGCGGCGGCGTTAAGGCAGCCGAGCTTCACACGGACTCCCTGGAAGGTTTGATGATCCAGACTCCGGGTATTAAAGTAGTAATTCCTTCTAACCCGTACGATGCGAAAGGTCTTATGATCGCCGCGATCCGCGACAACGATCCGGTATTCTTTATGGAACACCTGAACTTGTACCGTTCTTTCCGCCAGGAAGTTCCCGAAGGCGAGTACACGGTAGAGCTGGGCAAAGCGAACGTCGTTCGCGAAGGCTCCGACGCTACGATCATCACTTACGGCGCTATGGTTCACACTTCCCTGAAAGCTGCGGAAGAGATCGAGAAAACCCGCGGCGTGAAAGTGGAAGTTATCGACGTCCGTACGCTGATGCCTTTGGACATCGACACGATTGTCGAATCCATCAAGAAAACCAACCGTGCCATTGTGGTGCAGGAAGCACAGAAAACGTCGGGTGCTGCTGCTGAAATTATCGCACAAATCAATGAAAAGGCTATTCTGCATCTGGAAGCGCCGGTTCTCCGCGTTGCCGCTCCGGATACGGTTTACCCGTTTGCCCAAATTGAAGATCAGTGGCTTCCGACACCTGCCCGCATTATCGACGGGCTGAACCAAGTGCTGGATTTCTAATCCTGCCTGCGGCTCCACGATTATACTACTCAATATAGGAGGTTGTTCTTCTTGGCACGTTTTGAATATAAGTTCCCGGAACTTGGCGAAGGCATTCATGAAGGCGAGATTGTCAAAGTCAATGTTAAAGCGGGCGACAAGGTTGATGACGATACCATTCTGATGGAAGTTCAGAACGACAAAGCAGTCGTGGAAGTTCCTTGCCCGGTTAACGGCCAGATTCAGGAAGTGCTCATCAAGGAAGGCCAAGTTTGCCACGTCGGCGAAGTGGTCATGATCATCGACGCGGAAGGCGAGATTCCGGAATCGGAAACTTCCGCTGCGGCCCCTTCACCGGAAGCGGCTGCACCGGCTCCTTCCAACGCACCTTCCACTGAGCTTCCTAAGAAGGAAGACCAAGGCGCTCCGACAGCTCCGGCTCCGGAAGAAACGAAGAAATCCGAAGGCGGCAAGCCGTCGGCTGCTCCTAAAGACGTTCTAGCTACTCCTAGCGTCCGCAAATTTGCACGCGAGAAGGGCATCAACATCGCGGAAGTTTCCGGCACCGGCAAGAACGGCCGCATTACCCGCGAAGATATCGAAGGCTTTGTATCCGGCGGCGGCGCATCCGCAGCTGAGGCCGGACAGCCTGCACAGGAGAAAGCGGCTCCTTCCAAAGCGGCCTCCGCACCTGCGGTACAAGGCGAGCTGGAAGAAGAGCGCATTCCGTTCAAGGGCATCCGCAAAGTGATCGCCAATGCCATGGTTAAATCCAAGCATACGGCTCCTCACGTGACGCTTATGGACGAAGTCGACGTAACACAGCTCGTAGCGCTCCGTACCAAAGCGAAGCCGCTTGCCGAGAAGAAGGGCGTTAAGCTTACTTATCTGCCGTTCATCGTTAAAGCGCTCGTAGCGGCCTGCCGCCAATTCCCGGTCATGAACGCCATGATCGACGAAGAGAAGCAGGAAATCGTGTACAAGAAATACTATAACGTAGGTATCGCAACGGATACGGACAACGGTCTTCTTGTACCTGTCATTCATCATGCGGACCGTCAAAATGTCTGGATGATTGCGGATTCCATCCGTGATCTGGCCACACGCGGCCGCGACGGCAAGCTGACTCCGCACGAAATGAAAGGCAGCACGATTACGATTACCAATATCGGTTCCGCCGGCGGCATGTTCTTCACTCCGGTCATCAACTATCCGGAAGTTGCCATTCTCGGCACCGGCCGTATTTCCGAGAAGCCTGTCGTGAAGAACGGTGAAATTGTCATTGCACCGGTAATGGCCCTGTCTCTCAGCTTCGACCACCGTCTGGTTGACGGCGCAACAGCTCAAAATTTCATGAACTATATCAAGCAGCTGCTTAACGATCCCGAGCTGCTCGTGATGGAGGTATAAAGCGATGGTAGTAGGAGATGCTTCTTTAGATATTGACGTTCTGGTAATTGGTGCGGGTCCCGGCGGCTATGTGGCTGCCATCCGCGCTGCACAGCTTGGCAAAAGTGTTCTGATCGTGGATAAATCCGAGTGGGGCGGTGTCTGCCTGAACCGCGGCTGTATCCCTTCCAAGGCTCTTATTTCCGCAGCGCACCAGTACGAAGCGGCCCAGCATTCCGAAGTGATGGGAGTAAGCGTGGAGAACGTTAAGCTGGACTACGCGAAAACCCAAGAGTGGAAAGCTTCCGTTGTGAAAAAGCTGACCAGCGGCGTTGCCGGTCTGCTCAAAGGCAACAAAGTGCAAATGTTCCAGGGCGAAGTCATGTTCATCAACGAAAACGAAGCACGTGTTTTCAATGAGCAGGAAGCTCCGCGCTACCGCTTTAAGCACTGTATCATCGCGACCGGTTCCCGTCCGATCGAGCTGAAGCCGTTCCCGTTCGGCGGACGTATTCTTTCCTCGACCGAAGCTTTGGAACTGAAAGAAATTCCGAAAAGCATGGTTGTAATCGGCGGCGGATACATCGGTATCGAGCTGGGTCAAACCTTCGCGAAATTCGGTACGAAAGTAACGGTACTTGAAGGTTCCGATACGGTTCTGCCGGGCTTCGAGAAAGAAATGACTCGTCTGGTTGCCAAAAACCTGAGCAAGCTGAACGTGGAAGTGTTCACGGAAGCTCTTGCTCAAAGCTCCGAGCAAACCGAGAACGATGTAACGGTAACGTTCACGGTTAAAGGCGAAGAGAAAAAAGTTACGGCCGACTACGTACTCGTAACCGTCGGACGTCGTCCGAATACGGACGGCGAGCTTGGCCTCGACCTGATCAACGTGAAACTGACCGACCGCGGTCTGATTGAAGTTGACGAGCAGGGCCGCACGAGCATTCCGCACATCTTCGCTATCGGCGATATCGTTCCAGGCCTGGCTCTGGCGCACAAAGCTTCTTACGAAGGAAAAGTGGCGGCGGAAGCTATTGCCGGACAGCCTAGCGTTGTCGATTATAAGGCCATCCCGGCCGTTGTATTCTCCGATCCGGAGATTGCTTCGGTAGGTCTTAACGAAACCGAAGCCAAAGAGAAAGGCATGAACGTTTCCGTAGGTAAGTTCCCTTACGCCGCTAACGGCCGTGCCCTTTCCCTGAACGCAACCGAAGGTTTCGTTAAAATCGTAGCGAACAAGGATACCGGTCTTGTTGTCGGTTCCCAAATCGTAGGTCCGGAAGCATCGAACCTGATTGCCGAAATCGGTCTGGCGATCGAAATGGGAGCTACGCTTGAAGATATCGCGCTTACGATCCATGCTCACCCGACGCTTGGTGAGATCGTAGCTGAAGCCGCCGAAGGCGCGCTCGGCCACCCGATCCACATGTTGGGCAAGTAACTTCCATTATTACTTCTTAAAATAGACACAATTAGACATGCGCCGAGAGAAATCTCTGGCGCATGTCTTTTTTTACAGGAATTTGAACTAGGTCCGCAGTATTAAAGAAGGTACAAATAATAGGTACACTGGCTTATAAAGTCGAGTCAAACCTCTGTGGAGGTGCCTCTACATCGTAAAGGAACTTATCGTCAATTTTGCTCTCCTGCTTGCTTTTTTGTTTGCCGTTAGTCAGATTTACAAAGATGAACGCTTGAATTTCACGAAGCCGTGGACGCGAATAAAAACCGGACTGGCAACCGGTGCATTCGGAATCGTTTTAATGTATTTCAGCATTCCGATCGCCCCCCACACCATTGTTGATTTTCGTGGGTACGCCGTCTTGCTGGCGCTGCATTTCGGAGGCATTTATTCCGGCTTTATTGCCGCCGTTCTCATTGCCGCGGCGCGCATCGCCCTGCTGGGCGGTCTCAACTGGTCTGCCTTCATCGGCGCGGCGAATGTACTTCTTATCGCTCTCGCCGGAGGCATCGTGTTAAGAAGTACAGACAAGCGGTACTGGCCGCGCTGGACGAAAATGATGGCGATCCTCCTGGTCACGACAGGAGCCTCTATATTTTCCGCCATAGGCACAACGAGCCTTCCTATCATGCCGGTTATTCTCGGTACGCTGGCGGTTGGCGGATTTTTTATCGGCTATATGGTTAATTATATCGTGAGGGCCCACGAGCTTTTTCTCCTGATGAAAGAAGCGTCGCATGTCGATTTTTTGACGGGACTGAACAATCACCGCACGTTTGACAGGCTCTTTAACGAGCTCGTTCAATCGGCGGAGCGTAAACAGGAGGAACTGTCCCTACTGACGCTGGATATCGATTATTTTAAAAAAATCAACGATACGTACGGTCATCCTGCAGGGGATGCGGTTCTCCAGCAAATCGGGGTGCTGCTGAGAGATTCATCCCGCAGGATGGATGAAGTGTGCCGGACCGGCGGAGAAGAATTTGCCGTCTTGCTCCCGGACTGCGGCCGGAAAGAAGCTCTGCACTATGCGGAGCAGATCCGCTCCAGAGTAGAGCGCAATTCCTTCCTGCTCGGAGACGGGGAGGCGATCCGCCTGACGATCTCGATCGGGGCGGCTACTTTTCCGCAGGTTTCACCCGATCTTCTGATCGAGGAAGCGGATAAAGCCCTGTACCGAGCGAAGCACAACGGACGTAATCAGGTTTGCTGAGCGCAGCCGGAGGCGTTTCCGTATCCGGAGGAGGGCATCCATAGGCTCCGATATTTCTTCAAGGCAGCGGGAAGGGATCCGAACGGCAGGAGCAATCCGGAGTCCGGCATCGGCTCGCCTGTGGATAACTAACGTTTTCCTGGGTCATCCCGAATCCCAGGTTGTGCGGCTAAGTCCGCGTGCGTCACACTGAAGCAAGAATACAAAAAGAGCACGGCCTCACGGGCTGTGCTCTTTTGCAGTTTCATCCGGTCATTCTGCCGGTATCCTGTTGTAGAATTATTTAACCGTCTGATTATACTTGCCGATCTTTTCCGTAATCGACTTGGCGGCTTCATCCAGGGCTGCCTGAGGCGTTTTCTTGCCGTTCAGGGCTTCCTCAATGGCACCCTCGACGATTTGTCTGGCTTCCGGGAACACGCCCATTACAGCGCCCCCAGTGGCCGTATTCGCCTTGCTTTCGTGCAGCTGGTCAATCGCCGTTTTGAACTGCGGGTATTTGACGAGATTGTCTTTTACGATTTGCTCGTCATAGGCTTTTTTCGTGATAGGGAAGTAGCCCGTGTTCACATGCCAGTATGCCTGGGATTGAGGAGAAGTCAGGAATTTGATGAACTCCCAAGCTCCTTTCTGTTCGGCTTCGGATTTATTGTTCGTAATATAAAGGCTGGCGCCGCCTACGACAACTCCGCCGTCTTTGGCGTCAGCCGGTTTCGGCAGGGGGGCCGTGCCTACCTGGAACTTGCCTTCCGCCGTGGAGACGATTCCCTTAAGGGAGGCGGTGGAATCGAGCACCATGGCGATTTGTCCCGCCGCGAAAGCTTTTTTGGTGTCGTCGGTTTTGCGTCCGAGGTTAAGCGCGGTTTTGTTGTCGACCATGGATTTCCACCACGTTAAAGCTTTGAGGCCCGCTTCTTTATTTACATAGGATTCCGTCGCGGGAGCCGTGCGTCCGTTGCCGTTGTTGACATATTCAGCGCCCTGTTTGGCAAAAAACTGCTCCATAAACCAGCCGTAAATGGCGAACGACGCACCCGCTTTACCGTCCTTGGAAAGAGCCTGTGCCGCTTTGGTGATTTCATCGAACGTGACCGGAGGCTTTTCCGGGTCGAGACCGGCGGCTTTGAACATATCTTTGTTATAGTACAGAATCGGGTTAGACGTATTGAAAGGCATGGAATTCAGCTTGCCGCCGATGGTGTAGTACTGGGTAATGTTTTCTTCCAGCTGGGAAAGATCATATTTATCGGCATCGATGAACTTTTGTACGGGTGTTATGGCTTTCGAGTCGATCATGTAGCGGCTGCCGATTTCATAGACCTGGATCAGCGACGGTCCGCTTTTGGAATCCATGGACGCTTTCATTTTGTTCAGGCTTTCGTCGTAAGTTCCTTGGAAGATTCCCTCTACCTGAACGTCTTTCTGGGAAGCGTTAAAGTCGGAGATCAGCTTGTCCGTCACTTTCCCGAGCTCGCCGCTCATGGAGTGCCAGAATGTGATTTTCACCGGTGCTGCGCTGCTTTCTTTTGTGGTGGTCGAACCTGTTGTTTCTTTGTTGGAAGATTGAGTTCTGTCGTTTGCGCCACCGCAGGCCTGCATGAGCAGAGCGGAAGCCAGAAACATAGCCATTACGGAAGTGCGGCGGGACGGTTTGTACGAAAACATGTGGAATGTCTCTCCTTTTTATCAATCAAAATGGTGGATAAACGGTTAGCCTTTGACGGCCCCTACCGTGAGGCCGCGGACGAGCTGCTTAAGCCCGAGCACGAGCAGAAGCAGAGAAGGAAGAAGAACGAGTGCGACTCCGGCAAGCACCAGGTTCCATGACGTGAACTCTTCGAACTGGAGCATGGAGATGCCGATTTGCACGGTGCGTTTCGCGGGATCGTTCGTGACGAGCAGCGGCCAGAGATAGCTGTTCCAGGCGCTGAGGAAGCTGTATACGCCGAGTGTCGCCAGACCGGGCTTTGACAGCGGGAACGCGATGGAGAAAAAACAGCGGATATGCCCGCAGCCGTCGATCTTGGCGGCCTCGAACAGTTCGCCCGGCAGCTGCATGAAAAACTGGCGCAGCATGAACGTTCCGAAGCCCGTGGCAAGGAATGGGACGACCAGCGCCGCATAAGTGTCGGTCCATCCCCAGCTGCGGATCGTCAGGTAATTGGGAATCATCGTCACTTCCCAGGGGATCATCATGGTGCTCAGAAACAGCAGGAACACGAACTTTTTCCCCGGAAAACGGACGAAAGCGAACGCGTATGCCGCCAGGCTTGCCGTAAACAGCTGCCCCGCCATAATAAGCAGAGAGACGGTAAAGCTGTTGGTCAGAAAAGCGCCGATCGGAACAAGCTCCATCACCGTCTTCAGATTGCCCAGGTACAGGCTTTCGGGAAGCAGGGGCGGCGGGAATTGGCTGGCTTCTCCCGCAGTCATAAACGTAGACGCATACGTAAAGAACAGCGGGTAGAGAACGAGTGCGGCAGCCGCGGTCAGAAAAACGTAGATAGCGGTTTTTTGCAAGGACCGGATCATGAGTAGTGCACTTTCCTTTCCAGAACGCCGAACTGCACGAAGGTGAAGAACAGGACGATCACGAATAAAAGAATGGCCTGCGCGCTGCCGGAGCCGAAGCGGAAGTTGACAAACGCTTCCTGGTAAAGGGAATAGACCATGACATTGGTCGTATCCATGGGACCACCTTTGGTTAAAATCTGGATTTGGCCAAAAGACTGGAAGGCCCCGATCAGGGAAACCACACCGACAAAGAACATGGTGGGGGAGACGAGCGGAAGCACGATTCTAAAGAATGTCCGTATCGGACCCGCACCGTCGATTTTGGCGCTGTCGTACATATCCTCCGGTACGCTCTGCAGCCCGCTGAGCAGGACAATATAGGCGAAGCCGAGATTCATCCATACGGTCATCAGCGAGACCGAGAAGAGCGCCCAGCTCGGATCGGAAAGCCAGGCGACCGGTGCCTGTCCAAGCAGACCGAGCCAGTAGTTGAGCATACCGGCGGTCGGATGGAAGAGCAGGGCCCAGATCACGGAAGCAGTGCCGACCGATAGGGCCATCGGCAGGGAAAAAATGAACTGGTAGATTCTCTTGCCCTTCAGCCCTCTGTATGTCAGCGCGGCAAGGAGCAGAGCCGCGGCGATCGTGGTCGGGATCGTGAGCAGAGCGAACTGGGCCGTAACGCCCAGGCTATGATAAAATTTCTCCGAGGTAAGCAGTTCCCGGTAGTTCTCGAAACCGACATATTCCGCGATTTTTCCCCGAAGATTCGTACTGTGTACGCTTAAATACAAGGACTGGAAGAACGGGTAAAACAAAAAAATACCGAACCCGGCCAGTGAAGGCAGCAGGAACAAATAGCCGATCCCCGCTTCCCGGACGCGATTCCACCAGGAGGCGGTCCGGATGCCCCGCGCGTTTCTGACCCGGATTGGTAACGATTCATCGACGGTATTCATCGATTTTTTATCCCCCTCTCTTTCAGGATTAAGTGTACGTACGGACTATTTTGCTCAGATCAATTGGGCTTGAAGGTTTTGTAAAACCGGCCGGGAAGCGCTAAACCTGTCGAATCAAGGGGCAGAATAAGGAAGGAGGAGGGGGAATACCCAGAGTTTCAGTTGGATTACTTCCTAATAAAATGTAAAACGAATCCTTAATTTCTATAAATAGGATTAAGGACTAAGGGCCCACTATTTTACCCCTCAAGTGAGAGGATTTTATCCCTGTATTGTTGAAATGAGGACCTGCCGCAAGAAGGGCAACGTCCCTATAATCAAACTTGTAAGACACAAATTCAAACGTTTTGGGGAGGTCTACAAATGAAAAAGAAACTGGCGACAATCATGGCCGTAGCCGTGGGGATGACAACCGTTCTTTCCGCTTGTGGCAGCACAGATGGAGGAGGCGCTAGCAGCACGACGACACCGGGTGGAAGCGCTGCGCCGAAAGAATTTACCGTTTCTTTCCGTCATACGCAAATCAAAGACACAGCCAAGAAAAGAAAGGCTATGTTCGAGGATGCTCTTAAAGAAGTTGAAGCTAACATTCCCGGCCTGAAAATCGAATCCGAAGGCGTGGACGAAGTTGTCAACCGCGATACAAAGCTGAAAGCCGAAATGGCCGCCGGTAACCCTCCAAAAATGTTCGAACTTTTCGGTGGTACCGATACAAAGAACTATGCGAAAACAAACAACCTGCTTGACCTGACGCCGATCCTTGACGAGCTTGGCCTGAAAGACAAATTCGTTGACCTTTCCGAGTTCACGGTAGACGGCAAAGTTTACGGTCTTCCGATCGCAGGTTACCTGGAAGGCATGTTCTACAACAAGAAAATCTTCAAAGACAACGGCGTAGAAGTTCCGAAGACTTACGAAGAGTTCCTGAAAGCTTGCGAAACGTTCAAATCCAAAGGCATCACGCCGATGGCGCTTGGCGGCAACGAAGCTTGGGTACTCAACATGCTTCCTAACACCCTTTACGTACGCGTAGGCGGCCAAGCAGTCGTAGACGGTCTCCAATCCGGCCAAAGCAAATGGACGGACGAAGCTTACGTTAAAGGCCACACTATGTTTAAAGACCTGATCGACAAAGGCTACTTCAACAAAGACGCTCTTGCGCTGAAATATGCCCAAACGCAAGACCGTTTCGCTAACGGCGAAACTGCTATGATCTTCGACGGAGGCTGGGCGAACCAGAAGTACTCCAACCCGGATCAATCCAAAATGGCTGCTGACCTCGGCTTCTTCAACTTCCCGACTGTAGAAGGCGGCAAAGGTAACGATCTGATCAACGGTTCGTACTCCAACGGCTTCGGTTTCTCCGCTAAGCTGAACGAAAACGAGAAAAAAGTGGTAAAAGAATTCATCAAAGTATTCTTCACGGAAAAATATCAACTTCGTCAGCTGAAAGAAGAAGGATTCTTCCCGTCCATGAAGCTCAGCTCCACTGGCGACAAGCCGATCATTGCTGAAATGCTGAAAGCTTCCGAAGGCAAGAAAACATTCCCGGCATTCGACTCCTTGATTCAGCCTAAAGTGAAACTTGACCTTGAGTCCGGTATCCAAGCTTTTGTAGGCGGCAAAAAATCCGTTCAGGACCTGTTGGCTGATGTTCAAAAATCCCAAGAAACAGAAAACAAAAAGACTGCAAAGTAAGATGAGTAACGTCATCTAAATAAGCAGATAAAAAAATAACGGGTATCACACCAAGTGGTACCCGTTCTTATTCGCATAGTGTGAAGGATGGAGGCTGTTATGAACAAGGTTTATCGAAATCCTCTAGCATACCTGGTGTTCATTATTCCAACCCTGTTTTTCTACTTAACATTTTATATGTTCCCGCTTCTTACAACATTCAGATACGGGTTTACTAGCTGGGATGGTCTGACTGCACCTGTTTTCAACGGATTGGATAATTTTAAAGAAGCTTTTAACGATAAGTTTTTCTGGACTTCGGTTATAAATAACCTTTACTTTATTTTGTTTTCCGTATTTATTCAAGTCCCGGTTATCGTCGTTTTTTCGGTACTGATCTCCGAAGTCAGAAAGTTACGCGGTTTTTATAAAACGACCGTTTTCTTGCCTAGTATTTTGTCGACTGCCGTCGTAGGTGTACTTTGGACTGTAGTCGTGTTTGACCCGACAGTCGGCTTGCTGAACAAGCTGCTTGAGTCGATCGGGTTGGATAAATTGATCCATCTGTGGCTGGCTGACGAAAGCACAGCTATGCTTTCCATTCTTCTGACGAATGCCTGGCAGTGGACCGGATTTTATATCGTTCTCGTCCTGGCTGCAATCTTCGGAATTTCCAAAGAAGTCTACGAGGCTGCCGAAATCGATGGAGCCACCGGGTTTCAGCGAGCGCTTCTCATTACGGTTCCTTTGATCCGTCCGATCCTCGCGGTTATCGTCCTGCTGTCTATCACAGGTGCGATGAAAGCGATGGATATCGTCATGGTTATGACCAAAGGCGGGCCCTACGGAAGCACGGAAGTTATGGCCTCTTACATGTATAAAGTGGGTATGACGACAGGAAATTACGGTTACGCGAATACCATTGCGATCCTGATCTTCATCTTCACCTTAATTATTACGTTGATCAGCAACCTGCTTACAAAAAAATTAGAGGATGTGGAGAACTGATATGTCCAAATTGAAAAATGGATTTCTCCATGCCTTTCTTTTGTTATACGTTTTTGTAACCTTGTATCCTTTGTTCTGGGGTTTTCAAAACTCATTTAAAAGGCATGTTGATATTGTCGCGAGTCCTTTCTCTTTAATCAAAAACTTCACGTTGGATAACTATGCGAACGCCTGGACCAGTGCCAACATCGGCCGGTATTTCGTCAACAGCTTATATATCTCCGTTGCGGCCAGTGTCGTGACGATTGTATTGGCAAGTATGACGGCTTACGCGCTGACGCGGATGTATTTCCCGAGAATGAATAAATTCGTTACCGGGGTATTTCTTCTGGCCATCATGATCCCGGCGGGTTCTCTGCTCATCCCGCTGTACCGTTTCATTTTGAACGTTACAAACGATCTGCATATTCCGCTGTACGATACACACCTTGCTTTGATCCTGCCTTACATCGCATTCGGTCTGTCTCTCTCGATTATCATTATCATGGCTTTCATCAAATCTCTTCCGAGAGAGCTTGAAGAAGCGGGAGTTATGGACGGACTGACGATTTACGGACTGTTCTGGAAAATCGTTCTGCCTCTCATGACGCCTGCCATTGTGACCGTATTTATCATCAACTTCCTGGGTCACTGGAACGAGTACGTTCTCGCCAACGTGATGCTGTCCAAAGAAGCGCTGAGAACGCTGCCTGTAGCGATGGCGGCGATGAACAACGGGATGGCGATGAACTACGGAGCTCTCCTGGCGGCGACTATGTTCAGTATCGTGCCGGTCGTAGTGATCTATGCTATACTACAAGAAAAGATTATCGAAGGCTTGGCTGCCGGAAGCGTCAAGGGTTAAGTTGAAAGGACATGGGAGTAATGATGAATTTACGAAAAAAAGTATTTCTGGCTTTCATGGGATTCATCATTATTCCCTTATTATCTATTTCAATTTTCACCTATATGATTTTTCAGGACATTACCCAAGAGAAATACATGGAACAATCCGAGCTGACCATTAAGTCAATCGGCCGTAACATTGCAAGCCTTTTCAAGGAAGCCAACTATTATTCGGATTATTGGATGCTGGGGGACAATCTACAGTCCCAGCTCGTTGAGTTAAACGAGAACCCGCCATCCGACGAACAACTGAATAATGTAACGAATAGCTTAAGAAAAATATTTCTAACCTATGAGCCGCTTGGGACCTTTTCCATATACAATTTGTATGGAGAAAATTACTCAAGTGGTGTTATTCCATTTGCACCGATTCCTTTTAAAACGTTAAAAGATCATCCGATCTATGAAGAAGTGAGAAATTTGAACGGTTTTCCCCGGTGGATCGGGCCTTACGAAAATCCCGAATTGACCGGAGACAACAATTTGTTCAGTCAGGTCCGCACAGCCAATTATTATGAAACTCCGGGTTCCGGTAGAATTGGAACTATGTTTCTTCAGTTTGACTTTAAAGAGATGGATAAAATTTTCAACTTTTATAATCAGAAGAACAGCCACTTTCTGTTAGTAAACCAGCAAGGGGTTATTTTGTACGACAACCGTAAGCTTACAAATGGCTCCAATTTAAATAAATTTTTATCTCAAAAAATAGATTTGACGGAGTCTTACGCCACTTCCAGAGTCAAATTTGACGGTATAGAGAGTCTTGTGACGGTATATGATATAGGGCTGGAAAAATACGGAACTCCCAAATGGGCGCTCGTGTCTGTCACCCCGTGGGATTATCTCTCCGGCGAAATGTCCGTTATTCTGAAATGGGTCGGAACGATCATGTTCCTGTTCCTCATATCCGCCCTTCTCTTTAACCTGCTGTTTGTCAACCGCTATATCCGGGCCATTATCCGGATCGTCAGTTCCATGAAACAAGTGGAACGGGGAGATCTGGACGTGCGGGTCAAAGTACAGGGCAACGATGAAATGACCATTCTTTCCAGAGGTTTCAACAGCCTGGTATCCCGTATCCATGACCTTGTGGAAGAGGTCAAGCAGGAGCAGGAGCACAAGAACAAAGCGGAGCTTTCTCTGCTGCAGGCACAAATCAAGCCTCACTTCCTGTTTAATACGCTGGAGTCGATTAATGCGCTGGCCGTACAAAATCAAGGCAAAAAAGTGAGCCAGCTCGTTTACAGGCTGGGTACGATATTAAGAATTTCGTTCCATCATAAAGAAGAAATCGCCCTCGGCCTGGAAATCGACTATTTGAAAAATTATATGGAAATTCAGAAATACCGTTTTGAAGAACTTTTCGATTTCGAGATTTACCTTCCCAGAGAGCTGGAAAATCACTCTATTCTTAAACTGACGCTGCAGCCGCTTGTTGAAAACAGTATTCAGCACGGATTCGAAGGGATTACGTATCAGGGAATTATTACCATTCGTGTTGAAGACGGCGGGGATCACATTATTTTGTGGGTTGAAGATAACGGCATCGGCATCCCCGAGGACGTTCTTGCCAGGTTCCAATACCGGCAAAAGAAACCGGGCCTTAATACGAATGAGCCACGGGTAGGATTAGGTGTACTCAATGTAGCCGACCGTCTGAGGATTCATTACGGAAATCTCTACGGGCTCTATATTTGCAGCGAGCCGAATAAAGGTACACGGATCAAGTGTATAATTCCCAAAACGACGGCAAGGTGATGATGATGAACTTAAAAGCTTTATTGGTGGATGATGAGATCAATATTTTACGTAATCTGCAAACCGTTATTCCCTGGGAGAAGCACGATATTGAAGTCGTTGCGCTCGCATCGAACGGGGTCAAGGCCCTGGAGATGGTCCAGGAGCATCAGCCGGATCTTATCCTTAGCGATATCCGCATGCCTTTGATGGACGGCATCGCGCTGTTGGAGCAGGTTAACAAGCTGGAAAGGGATATCCAGGTTATTCTGCTGACGGGGTTTCAGGAATTTGAATATGCGCGGTCGGCGTTAAAATACGGGGCCAAGGATTATATCCTTAAGCCGATCAACTACGAAGAGCTGGAAGCGGTTGTGGAGCGGGTCGCTTTTGATATCCGGGAGAAGCGCAAGGCGGAGCTCGATGAGCAGAAAAGATGGAGCCGGGTCAAGCACTTGGCGTACGAGAAGTTTTTGTTCGATATTCTGCTTGATTATACGAACGTGACGACCCGGCATTTTTTCGAAGATGAAAACAGTCTGGAAGAGATCGAGTTTACCCTTCTGCTCATCGACTTGGACAATTATTCGCATCTTTCCCGGGCATGGAACGAGAAAGAGCGCAAGCTCAAGAACTTCGCCGTCCGGAATGTGCTGCAGGATGCGCTGGAGCCGTATGAGCTCTTGTACTCGGTCCTGCAGACCCGGGAAGGGGAGTGGGGCGTGCTCATCCGTCATCAGAGGGAAACGCCATTCAATCTGGCAACGGCGAGAGGGTGGAGCGAAGCCCTTCAGCTGGCGGTAAAGCAGCACGTCAAACTGACGGTCAGCCTGGGCATTTATCCCGAGCACATGTCCGTTCTCCAGCTTGCAGACGCTTACAAAAAGCTTCAGCGTGCGCTTCAGCTATCCCCTGACATCGAGCAGATTCTGCTCTTGGAAGAAGTGAATCCCGGCCGGAACGAATGGAACAACTCCATGTGGGAACTGGTCGAAGAAATCGTATCCAGCTTGAAACGGCGGGATAAAGCGCAAATGGAGCAAACCTTTGAAAAGCTAAATCAGAGCTTGCGGGTTATTTCCGAGCATTCCTATGTGCGTGTGGAGCAGATTTTGCATTTTCTGGTCCTTCATCTCATCCGGGAGATGCGGGAGATCAACATCATGTCCGATGAGGAAGAACGGGGCCTATGGTCCAATCTGGAGCGCAGTGTCGGGGTCAAGGATCTGCTTGCGACGATCCATCAGCTTATTCAGGACTGCATGAATGCGGGGATGAACCGCAAGCCGAGCGAACTGCTGATGGTCAACGCCAAAGAATATATTGCCAAGAACTTATCCAACGATTTCGGCGTAGAGGAAATTGCGGATCATCTCGGTATCAGCTGCAGTTATTTCAGTCTGTTGTTTAAGCAGCACTTCGGGGAAACATTCCTTGAAAATCTGACCCGGCAGCGGATCGAGCTGGCCAAGTCACTTCTGCGTATGAGCGACAAGAGCATTACCCAGATCGGCAAGCAGGTGGGGTATGCGGAACGCCGGTATTTTACCCGGGTGTTCTATAAATTTACCGGCATGACGCCTTCCGAATACCGTGAACAAATTACGAACGCATAAATTATCGATGGGGGATGATTAGGATGAAACAACGGAAAGAAATGAGCCTCCGGCAAAAAATCGGACAAATGATGATGTGCGGTTTTTCCACATCGAATGAGTTCGACTCGGCGATGAAGCCCAACAAGAAAATTATCGACTTGATTCAGAAGCACGAAATCGGCGGCGTAATCTTGTTCCGCCGCAATTTGGACAATCCGAAGCAGGTAAGCGAACTTAACCATGAGCTGCAGGTACTGGCCAAGGATTCGGCAGGAGGGCCCCTTCTGATCAGCATCGACCAGGAAGGCGGCATGGTTGCCCGTATCCACGAGGGCATTGCCTGTATGCCCGGCAACATGGCAATCGGGGCAACAAGAGACGCCCAGGCGGCCTATGAAACAGCGCGGGTCAGCGGTGTGGAACTGCGCGCGATGGGCATCAACTTGAACTTCGCGCCATGCCTCGATATTAACAACAATCCGATGAATCCGGTGATCGGTGTCCGTTCTTTCGGCGAAACCGCGGAAATCGTCGGCGAGCTGGGGGCTGCGGCCGTGAAGGGGTACCAGGCGGCGGGCGTTGCACCGACGATCAAGCATTTCCCGGGGCACGGGGACACGCATTCGGACTCCCATCATGCTCTACCCCTGATTCCTCACGACCTGGATCGCCTGCGTGAGCTGGAGCTCGCTCCGTTTGTGAAAGCGATTCAGGAAGGAGCCGACGTGTTGATGTCGGCGCACGTTATTTTCCCGGCGCTGGAGCCCGATGGCCTTCCTTCGACCTTGTCCAAGCGGGTACTGACCGATCTGCTGCGCGGTGAGCTCGGTTACAATGGCATCATCGTGACCGACTGCCTGGAGATGAAAGCGATCGCAGACCATTACGGGACGGCGGAGGGAGCGGTAATGGCGGTGGAAGCGGGCACCGATTTGCTGCTGGTCAGCCATACTTACGACACCCAGGTTCAAACCATTGAACGTCTGGTGGAAGCCGTGGAAACCGGCCGCATCAGCGAAGAACGGATCAACGAGTCGGTGGACCGTATTCTCGCTTTGAAAGGCGGTCTGAATATTACGCTGGGCACTACGGCCGACGATATTTCGGCAGTGGGGTCCCCTGAGCATATCGAGCTTGTGCGCGAAACCTACAAGAAGAGCGTGACGCTTGTTAAGGACGAGGATCAGCTTCCGCTTGCGAAAGACAAAAGGACGTTTGTCATCTGGACGGAAGTCCGGGAATGGACGCAAATCGACGAAGTGGTGGAGCAGAAGGAAACACTCGGAGCCTTCCTGGCGGAAACCGTTTTTGAGGTAACGGAAGAAAGAATCCACACGAATCCTTCCGAAGAAGAAGTAGAGCGTGTGCTGAAGGCCAGTCAAGGATACGACCAGGTTATCGTAGTCACGTATAATGCAAGCTTTTCACCCAACCAGGTGCGTATCGTAAAAGAACTGGCGGCCAGAGACAGCAAGCTCGTCGTCGTGGCCGGACGCAATCCGTTTGACTTTAAAGAATTTCCGGAAGTCAAAACTTTCTTGGCTAGCTACGAGAACCGTCCTCATGTCATGAACGCGGTTGCCGGTGTATTGACCGGCCAGTTCCCGGCACGCGGCAAGCTGCCTGTTACCGTCACACCTGAATACCCATACGGCTGGTCAGCCTCTTCCCAAAGCTAATAACCGAATAACCGAAAAGCCCTGTGAGCAAACTTCCGTTAGCTTACAGGGCTTCTTTTTTTATTGCATGTTAAAATGTAATTTTTTTTCGGATCTCGATTTATAAAACGGCAATTTTCTCTTGTTCCGCAGCTTCTCCATAAACGTATGAAATGTGAATCTAGGCGCATATAGTGATAATGGTCTTCACATAAGCCGAAGACCCGGCGCTCGTCATTTTTCGTTATTAAGGAGGAGAGGTATGGGATCGAACAGGTTGGCCGGCATACGCAAATTTATTACCAATGAAAAAGAAAGGACGTTGTCGAACATCCGGAATGGAACAATCGGTAAAGAACAGGCAACCGGAAGCCTCAATACCTTGTACCAATTGGCTGCGGATATTCAGGATATTCACTATATGAAGGAAATAAGCAGTACGATTGCGCTGCTTCGTTCCGCTTCCGACAATTGGCAGAGACAGGGAGCCTTAATCAGTCAAGCGATAGATTCTGCGGCGTATCGGCCCGGTATAAAATAAACGAGGCCGGCAAGCCGCCGATTAATATAAATTGCGGCGTCTAATCTCGGAGGCAAGTTGTTGAAGAAATTCGGCACCCAACTTCATTTGTAGGGCTTGTACGAAACAATCAAGCAGCTGATAATCACTGAGCAGCTCTACAGCTGATTTTTTTAACATGACATTCATCCTTTATGAATAAAATGGTAAACGTGGGTACAACCTTATAATAAAAGATTCAAATCGTTTCGTCAGCGCAAAATGATTACGCAATTGCGCGTATATCATTACACTTTCATGCACATTATTCTTCCAAAAAACAATAAAAATGACCTGTTCCTTTCCATCTGATAGAGGCTTTCGTCCTACTGTTAAAAGAAGGGGTGTCCCGAAACAGGGTAGAAGGTCCGAGATTTCAGTAAAAAAGCAAGTAAAATCGGCTTTACCGCAGGTTCCGGCTCCTTTCGCAAGGAGCCTTTTTTTCGTGCGGCTGGAATTGTTTCGGAGACACGATTGTTCAAATCGTGTATAATTTTCTCAAAGATTTCTATTTTTTAGCAGGTTCAGGAGGATGAAGAATGACATTTTTCCAACGGATGCTGGCCAGTATCGGTTTTGGCGCCGCTCAAGTGGATACACGCCTCAGCAAGCATGCCTATTATCCGGGCGAAGAGGTCGAAGGCGTCGTCCATATCCGCGGCGGCCAGGTCGAACAACATATCGAGGAGATTTATATTTCCCTGGTTACCGAATACAAACGCGAAGTCAATAACGGTTATGTAAGCGAAACGAGAGAAATTGCCAAATACCTCGTTTCGGACCCGATCACTCTGGGGCCAAGCGAGCAGATGGAGGTTCCGTTCCGGTTCAGGCTGGCTGAACATACACCGCTTACGCTGGGGCATACTCCGGTCTGGTTCTCGACAGGGCTGGATATTGCCAGCGCAATCGACCCTAACGATTCCGACCGGATTGAAGTCGTTCCCTCCCCGGAGATGCAGGTCGTATTCGATGCGGCGGACCAGCTCGGCTTCCGGCTCCGGGAGGCGGAGGTGAAGCAGTCGCCGAGGTTCGGCGGACGGATCGGCCTGCTGCAGGAATTTGAATTTGCTCCTTCCGGCCGTTTCCGCGGCGAGCTGGACGAGCTGGAGATCAGCTTCCTGCCGGCAACGGAAGGGTTGGAACTGCTGCTGCAGATCGACCGCAAAGCCAGAGGCTTGTCCGGCCTGCTTGCGGAGGCTGCGGACACGGATGAAACGCTCCTCCGGCTCCGCATTCATCCTGCAGATCTCGACAGAGGTTCCTCCTACATGGCCGGCATGCTGGCCGAATTGATTCAGGATCACTTGTGAGACAGCCAAAAACGAAGGTAACGAGGGATAGGAGAATCAGGACTGCCGCGTGTCTGGCGCAGCGGTCTTTTTTGTTGTCTGGAAGGGGCGGGGCCCGTTTGATTTTAAAGGGTTGGAGTGATATGATCGTTACAAACTTTTAAGCCTAAGATTCGGGGAAGGGGTTATCGGGTTATGAAAGCTTTGATCGTCATTGATTATACGTACGATTTTGTCGAAGGCAAGCTTCCGGTCGGAGATCCCGCCATTGCCATTGAGGAGAGAATTACGGCGCTCACGGAGGAATTTCTGGAGCAGGGCGGCTTCGTCGTCATGGCCGTGGATTTCCATCGTTTGAACGAGCCTTTTCATCCGGAGACGAAGCTGTTTCCGCCTCACAATATAGAGGGCACGAGCGGACGCGAGCTGTACGGCCGTTTAAATACGCTTTACCGGGAAAAGGAAGGCCAGATCTTGTGGCTGGATAAAACGCGGTACAGCGCGTTCTGCGGCACGGATCTGGAGCTGCAGCTGCGCGCGCGGGGGATTCAGGAAGTTCACCTGGCCGGCGTCTGCACGGATATTTGCGTCCTGCATACGGCCGTGGATGCGTATAACAAAGCTTTCGAGCTGATCGTCCACGAGGATGCCGTGGCGAGCTTTAACCCGGACGGGCACACGTTTGCCCTGAACCATTTCCGTACTTCGCTGGGCGCTCAAGTCGTGAGAGGCAGCGAACCGGTCTAACAGCAGGACTACTACATTGTCAGGAACAGGTGAGACGAATTCATGAGCAGCATACCGAATTTAACCTTACATACGGATAAGTATCAGATCAACATGATGTACGCCCATTGGAAAAACGGTTCCCACCGCCAGAAAGCGGTATTCGAAGCGTTCTTCCGGAAGCTTCCTTTCGGGAACGGATACGCGGTCTTTGCGGGCTTGCAGCGTCTCATCGATTATGTGCACCATCTTAACTTCGACGAGCCGGCTCTGCGCTATTTGAGCGAGCAGGAAGAGAATTACGACGAAGGATTTCTGGAAGAATTAAAAGCGTTCCGTTTCGGCGGGTCGATCTACTCGATGGAGGAAGGAACGCTTGTTTTCGCGAACGAGCCGCTCGTACGGGTAGAAGGCACGATTTTCGAAACCCAGCTGATCGAAACGGCGCTGCTTAATTTTATCAACTACCAGACGCTGATTGCGACGAAAGCTTCCCGCATCAAAAATGTATCCCCGAACGACACGTTCCTTGAATTCGGCACACGCCGCGCCCAGGAAGCGGACGCCGCGGTATGGGGAGCGCGGGCCTCGTATATCGCCGGCTTCGACGCCACCTCGAACGTGCTGGCGGGCATGATGTTCGGGATCCCTTCCAAAGGGACCCACGCCCATTCCTGGGTGCAGGGACACGCTACGGAGCAGGAAGCGTTCGATAAATTCGCCGAGGCGCTGCCGAACCAGGTTACGCTGCTTGTGGACACGTACCATACCTTGAAAAGCGGCGTTCCGCATGCGATCCAAACGGCGAAAAAGATGGAAGAGCAGGGGAAACGGATGCAGGCGATCCGTCTGGACAGCGGAGATTTGGCTTATCTGTCCATCAAAGCCCGCAAAATGCTCGACGAAGCGGGGCTGGAGTACGTGAAAATCGTGGCGTCCAACGACCTCGACGAGAACACGATTTTGAACCTGAAGGCGCAGGGAGCCCGGATCGACACGTGGGGAGTGGGCACCCAGCTCATCACCGCAGCCGACCAGCCTTCACTGGGCGGGGTGTACAAGCTTGTGGCGATCGAGGAAAACGGCGTCATGGTGCCGAAGATCAAGATTTCCGGCAATCCCGAGAAAGTGTCCACGCCCGGCTGGAAAGATGTCTACCGGATTATCGGCTCCGATACGGGCAAAGCTATCGCGGATTACATTGTGCTTCATGACGAGACGGATGTCCAGGAAGGCAGGAAGATCAAGCTCTTCGATCCCGTTCATCCGTATATTTATAAATATGTGGACGAGTATAAGGCGGTAAAGCTGCTGCAACCTGTATTTGAAGACGGCAAGCAGGTATACGAGGTGCCTTCTCTGGAAGAAATGAGAGCTCATCACCGGAAGCAGCTCGACCAGTTCTGGCCGGAGTATCTCCGCAAGCTGAATCCCGAGAAATATGCGGTCGATCTCAGCACCAAGACGTGGGAAATGAAAATGAAAATGATTGAAAACTTCAATTTCGCCTGATTTACCAAAAGCCCCGTACCCGGGGGACGAGTGTTTCGTCCATCGGGTGCGGGGCTGCTTTTTGCATAAGGGGATAATGGGGAAAAGAGAGAAAATCCGGCCTCCCGTCGGGTCAGACCGTTTCGTGCTGCTCCGGAATGCGCTTATGGACAATGAGGCCGATGACGACCATAACCAGAAGGGAACCGAGCGCGACCCGGCTGGCCAAGGTGCCCTGATCCTGGAGCAGGAAGGTGATCGTCCCGTACAGAACCGGTCCCACAATCGAGGACACTTTGCCGGAGAAGGCGAAGAGGCCGAAGAACTGGCCGCGTTTGTCCGGAGGCGACAGCTCGACGATCAAAGTACGCGAGGTCACCCACATGGACCCCATGGAAATCCCGTAGATGACGCCGGCGGCCCAGAACATCGGCTCGTTGACGGCTGTCGTTCCCAGGCCGATGGCGACGATCAGCAGCAGGGCGACGTACACGACCGCGCGCTTGGCCCCGTATTTCCGGGTCAGATAGCCGAAGACGAAGGAACCGAATATGCTCGATACGGTCGCCACGAGATACAGGATGAGAAACCTTACGGTCGTAAAGCCGACCACGGTTTTGGCGTATACGGCCATCACGGAGATGGCGGTCTGCAGGGCATCGTTGAAGAAAAAGTAAGCCACCATGAAAAGGAAAATGGGCCGGTAGGTCTTCATTTCCTTGAAGGTTGCCGCGATTTCCTTGTAGCCGCTCAAAAATCCGGTCCGCCCGCCGGAGCGGGGAGCGGGAGCCGCTTCTTTGTAGAAGAGCATGAGCGGCAGCGCAAACAGCAGATAAAGCAGCGCGCTGGGCAGGAAGGTCTGTTCATACTGCTGCCCGCTGGCCAGCGGGTACACGGAGAGACCGATCAGGGTGCCGATATAGCCAAGCGCGACGCCGAATCCCGAGATGAGAGGAATTTCCCTGGAATTTCCCAGATCGGAAATCATCGCATCATAGAACACGACCGACGAGCTGAAAAAGAACTTGGCGATGACGAAAAAGAAGAGGACGCCCGCCACGGCCAGGGGAAGCCCCAAAAACGAGGCGCTGCTGTTCCAATTGGCGGATAAAGCCATGAGCAGCGTAAATCCGATCGCAAGCAGCGTGAACGGGACCATAAGGCCCTTTTTGCGGCCGGTTCGGTCCATCCAGACGCCATACAGCGGACTGAGCAGGACGATGAGCAGGCCCGAGAGGGCGTTGGTATACGTTATGAACGTACTGGCCACCTGGTCCATCCGCGCATCGCCGCCGATCACCTGGGTCAAGTAAAACGGGAAGAACAACGTGACGATGTTGGAGGAGAAAATCGTGTTGGCCAAATCGTTTAATCCCCAGGAGAGGACGGGCCTGGACAGAAAAAGCTTGCGTCCTTTCGCAGGGAGGGGCGCCGGTGTGACCGGGTTCGTTTGAGACATGAGGCACCTTCCTTTTCACGGGTTAAAAAATGTTAAGCACTGGATTTAATCGGATTTTTTTCTTGTACACACTTATTCGCCCGGCTTTACCGGAATTCCTCTCCTTTTACCTAATATTTGCAATCGCTTTCTGGAATGTGCTTGAAATAAGGTACAATAAGGAGGAACCTCGAAATTCCGGGGCCTGCGAAAGGGCGGGTTTCTATTTATTCCAATTCAGGGAGGGCTCAAAATGAGCGATCTGCCATCGTTTGAAAACCATACGGAGAATCTCCGCCGTTTGATCGACGAAAGCGAGCGCATCGTGTTCTTCGGCGGTGCGGGTACTTCTACGGAAAGCGGAATTCCCGATTTCCGCTCCTCAAGCGGCTTGTACAGCAGCGGGGCGGAGTACGACTATCCGCCGGAGGTTATGCTGAGCCGCAGCTTTTTTATCCGCGAGCCGGAGAAGTTCTACGCCTTCTACAGGGGAGAGATGCTTCACCCGGCGGCCAGGCCGAACCCGGCCCATCTGGCGCTTGCGGAACTGGAGCGCAGCGGCAAGCTTACCGCCGTCATTACGCAGAATATCGACGGGCTCCATCAGCTTGCCGGAAACAAGCACGTTCTGGAGCTGCACGGCTCCGTGCTCCGGAACAAATGCCTCTCCTGCGGCGAAGGCTACGGCCTGGATGCGGTCATGGAAAGCATCGAGACGGTTCCCCGCTGCACGGTGTGCGGAGGCCTCATCAAGCCGGACGTCGTGCTCTACGAGGAAGGGCTGGATGCGGATGTGCTGGGCGAAGCGGCCGCTCAAATCGCCGCGGCGGATTTGCTGATCGTCGGCGGCACCTCGCTGACGGTTCAACCCGCCGCAGGCATGGTAGGCCGCTTCCGCGGAGGCCGTCTGGCCCTGATCAACCTGGACCCGACTCCATACGATTCGTACGCTTCCTGTATTATCCGGGAGCCGATCGGAAAAGTGCTGGCTCCTTTTGCGGATAAAAGGGCATAAACGGTTTTTTCAAGAAGAGAAGGACTGATTCGGGAAGGAATCCGGCGGGTCCCGCAGCGAATTTCTTTCGACAGGCGCGGAACGTGGTTCGACGGTTGAACCGGACGGAGCCGGATTACAAAGTCAAAGGAGACATGACAGCATGAGACGCGGTCTGGATATAGCGGGATACGCTTTTTCGCGGTTGGGCGAGCGGAGAAGTTTAACGAAAGGCGCCGGTAAACGGAAAGCGCATACGGATTTCGCCGGAGCGGACGTTCTGAAAGAGGGGTACGGCCGAAGGGGGCTTAGAACAAAAGCCATGTACGCCGGAGCCAAAGGAGTCTGGCGTACGGGAGCGGCTGCGCTGCTGATCGGCGGCTTCTTGTTCGCGGCGGGCCCTGCCGGTCAAGCTCTGGCCGACGATGCGGTCACAAGCGGCAGCAAGCAGGTAAACGCCGGCGGGAAAAGCTTCGCCGTCAAATGGGTGCGCGTCGATGTAACGGACCCTTATCTGGAGGTTGTGCCCGTTACGGCATCGCGCGGCATCGGGTACGACGAGAGCTTCTCGTCCATGATCGCAAGGACGGGAGCAGTCGCCGCGGTGAACGGGACCTTTTTCAATGCGTATGAAAAAGATGCCTCGATCCGTTACCCGAACGGCCTTATGCTGAAAGACGGGGAACTGCTTCATTCCGGGGAGAACCAGTCCCTGATTGTCGATGCGGACAAGACGGTGGATATCCGGAAGCTGAAAATGTCCTACACGATTACGACGACTCACGGCGGCAAGGATTATACGTTTTCTCCGTGGGGGACCAATAAGGATTACGGCGATTCCCAGCCCGATCAGGTGGTCTGGTTTACGCCCGAATACAAAGCCGCGGTGGGCAAAAGCGGAACGACGAAAGTGGTGGTGCGGGACGGTGTCATCACGGCCATTACCGGCGACGCCGTGTATGTACCGTACGACGGGTACGTTTGTCTGATCGGAAACAGCTCCAACAACAAGAGCAATCTGCTTCCGCATCTCCATGTGGGCGACACCGTCAAAACGAAGCTGGAAGTG
The DNA here is from genome assembly GCF_059692095.1 of Paenibacillus sp. JT31N7. NCBI lineage: Bacteria > Bacillati > Bacillota > Bacilli > Caryophanales > Paenibacillaceae > Paenibacillus > Paenibacillus sp. JT31N7. The sequence continues at coordinate 1,754,233 of NZ_JCAUAT010000001.1, read as the reverse complement.
ACGGAGAACGGCCAGCGCGTTCAAGGAGCGGAACTGTGGCAGAGCGCCACAGGGGTCGGGCCCAAGCTCGTTACCGGCGGCAAGGTGGATATCGACCCCGCACGGGACGGATTTTCCGATCCGAAAATTACGAAGAGTGCGGCCATGCGCAGTTTTGTAGGCGCGGATGCCCAGGGCAGACTCGTTATGGGAACGGTTAACGGCGCCACCATGAACGATCTCGCGCAGATTGCGCTCTCGATGGGCTTAACCGATGCCATGAACATGGACGGCGGGGCCAGTTCGGGGCTGTACGCCAACGGAAGCATGCTGACGGCTCCCGGACGGGCTCTGAGCAACACGCTGGTGGTGAAGAGACACGCGACCCCGCAGGTGCAGGTTGCGGTGAACGGCCAACTGTCAGAAGGCTTCAAAGGATTTATCGGCGGCGAGACGACGATGGTCCCCATGCGCCCTTTGCTGAACGCGATGAATACGGAATACAAGTGGGACAACGCGGCGCATTCCCTGACCTTGAAGAAGGGGAACGTCGAGATGGTCATGACCGTCGGCAGTTATTATATCCGCGTCAACGGCAAGGATTACTGGGTGCCTGCGGCGCCGCAGCTGCTGGATAATTACTTGTACGTCCCCTTGCGTTTTACGGCCGAAAAGATCGGGGCGGAGGTCAAGTGGAATCAGAGCTTGTACCGGGCCGACATTGTGCTGCCCTAAGGTTGTAAGATCAAGTCCCTGCCGACAGGCGGGGGCTTTTTTTATGGCTTCATCTTTGCGCCGCTATGCTAGCTCCCGGGGAGAGGTGAGACGCCGCATGAAGCTGTCATCTGCATGCTTACGGGGAGGCGTCCGCGCAGCCGCAGGCGTCCGTAGGCGTGCAGGCAGCGTAAGCGCATCGGCAGGCGTCCGTAGGCGTGCAGGCAGCGTAAGCGCATCGGCAGGCGTCCGTAGGCGTGCAGGCAGCGTAAGTGCATCGGCAGGCGTCCGTAGGCGCGCAGGCAGCGTAAGCGCATCGGCAGGTGCCCGTATGCATGCAGGCAGCGTAAGCGCAGCCGCAGGCGTCCGTATGCGCAACAGCGTCCGCATGCAAAAAAAGCCGGCCCGGCAGACGGACTCGGGTGAGTTCGTCTGCCGGGCCGGCTTAAGCCGCGTTACCAGGCGCGCGTGTACTGCTTCGGAGCAAACGCGGGCTCGACTCCAAGCTCGCGCGCTGCCGTGCGGGGCCAGTACGGATCTCTCAGCAGCTCGCGGCCGATAAAGATGAGATCGGCCTGTCCGCGCTCGATAATATCTTCGGCCTGTTTGCCGCCCGTAATGAGGCCCACGGCCCCAGTCGGAATGACGGCCGTGTTCTTGATCTGGTCGGCCAGGGCCACTTGATAGCCCGGGTAGACGTCGATCTTGGCGGGAACGACGCCGCCGGAGGAGCAGTCGATAAGATCGACGCTCTGCTCTTTCATGAGGGAGGCGAAGAACGCGTAATCCTGAATGCTGTTCCCGTTCGGGTCGTATTCTTCCGCCGAGACGCGGACGAAGAGCGGGCCGTCCCACTGCTCCTTGACCGCATTGATGATCTCCTGCAGGAAGCGGTAACGGTTCTGTCTGCTTCCCCCGTATTCATCCGTCCGGCGATTGGACAGAGGCGAGAGGAATTCGTTGATGAGGTAGCCGTGAGCGCCGTGAATTTCAATCACGTCGAACCCGGCGGACTTCGCTCTCCGGGCCGAATCGGCAAATGCCCGGACGGTCTCGGAAATCTGCGCCGTCGTCATTTCTTCCGGCGTCTTGCCGCCGGGAAAAGGAAGGGCGGACGGAGCGACGATCGGCCCGTCAAGCTCCGCTTTGCGTCCGGCGTGCGCGATTTGGATGCCCGCCTTCGATCCGTGGCTGTGGATCAGCCGGACCAGCTCGCGCAGCCCCTCGACGTGGCCGTCGTTCCAGATGCCCAGATCCTGCGGAGAGATGCGGCCCTGCTCCGTCACGGCGGAAGCTTCCAGAATGAGGAGACCGACGCCTCCGACCGCTCTGGAAGAGTAATGGGTACGGTGCCAGTCGGTCACTTTGCCGTCCCGGTTTTCGCAGGAATACATGCACATCGGCGACATGACAATGCGGTTGGGAAGGGTAACGTTCCGGATGGTAAACGGTTCGAACAATTTCACGGGAAATCCCGCCTTTCCGACAAATTTATGTACGCTGCTCGTTCCATTATACTCCTCACCGCTTGCTCCGATCAAAAACAGCCGGGACTAGCCTCCGGAGATGCGGTGCAGAAAGCGCTGAGTCCGATCATTGGAAGGGGATTCCAGCAGTTTCTGCGGAGGGCCTTCCTCGACGATGACCCCGCCGTCCACGAACACGATGCGGTCGGCCACGTCGCGGGCGAATTTCATCTCGTGGGTGACGATGACCATCGTCATTCCGTCGCGCGCGAGCTGCCGGATGACCTCGAGGACATCTCCCACGAGCTCCGGATCAAGCGCCGAGGTCGGCTCGTCGAACAGCAGCACGAGCGGGTTCATGGCCATAGCGCGGGCGATTCCGACGCGCTGCTGCTGGCCGCCGGACAACTGATGGGGGTACAGCCCGGCTTTATCGGCGAGCCCCACCCGGGCGAGCAGCTCCTGCGCCCTGTCACGCGCCTCGGCAGCCCGCTTCCCCTGAACCGTGACGGGTCCCTCCATCACGTTGGCCAGCGCGGTCATGTGGGGGAACAGCTCGTATGACTGGAACACCATGCCCGTCTGCCTGCGCAGGGCCAGGATGTCCTGGGAGGACGGCTTTCCGCCGCCGGTAAAGTCCAGCCCGGCATCGCCGATCCGAAGCGAGCCTGCGTCCGGCACTTCCAGGAGATTGATGCAGCGGAGGAGCGTCGTTTTGCCGGAGCCTGACGGCCCGATGACGACGACAGTCTCGCCCCGGGCGATGTTCAGGCTGATGCCGCGAAGCACTTCCTGGGACTGAAACTGTTTTTTCAGGTGGGAGAGTTCGATCATAAGAGCCTCCTATCTGGCGGTGTAACGGTCGAACCGCCGTTCCAGCCGCCGCTGGGCATACGTGAGTACCGTGCTGAACAGCAAATACAGAAGAGCCGCCTCGCAGTAGAGCAGCATGGGCTCGTAATATACCGCCGTCCTCTGCTGGGCAATCTGGAAGAGCTCCGTCAGCGTAATCGTAGCCGCAAGCGACGAGTCCTTCACCAGAGAGATGAAGGAATTGGACAGCGGGGGGACCGAAACCCTTGCGGCCTGAGGCAGAACAATCCGGCGCAGAGCCTGTCTGCGGGTCATGCCGATGGAGTAGGCGGCCTCCCACTGGCCCCGTGAGATGGACAAAATGGCGGCGCGGATGACTTCGGAGTTATAGGCGCCTACACTCAGCGTAAAAGCGAGCACGGCGGCCGGGAACGCATCGATGGTCCAGCCGAGGCTGGGCAGGCCGTAATAGATGATGAACAACTGCACAAGAAGCGGGGTTCCCCGGATAATCCAGACATAGAAAGCTGCGATCCCCGCCAGGAGCCTCCAGCGCGAGAGCCTCGCCAAGGCTGTCGCGAACGCGAGGGCCAGACCGAGCGCAAAGGAGATCAGCGTCAAGGTGACCGTGTACTGCAGTCCCGCTTTCAGCATCGGCCAAAGCGATTCCATAAAAATTTGAAGCAGCCGTTCGCTGCGCTCGGACATACGATTTCAACCCCGTTTCGTCATGTGCTTGTTACTTGGACACGTCCGCTCCGAACCATTTATTCGAAATGTTCAGGTAGGTGCCGTCCTGTTTCATGGAAGCCAGCGCTTCATTGACGGCTTTAACCAGATCGTTGTTGTTTTTGTTAAGGAGGAAAGCGCTCTGGGACGCTTCCGTCGTTTCCGCGACGACCTTGATCGGCGCGTCGGGCTTTTGCTTTTTGAAATCGAGGTAAGACAGGTTATCGTTGATGGTCGCATCGATCCGTTTGGAAATGAGGAGCTCGATCGCCTGGTTGAATCCTTCGATCGTGACGATTTCCGCGCCGTTCTTCTTGGCGATATCCGCGAGGTTGCTGGTGAGCGACTGCCCGGATTTTTTGCCTTTCAGGTCCGCGAGTTTCGTAATATCCTTGTTGTCTTCGCGCACGATAAGAACCGCTTTGGAGACGATGTAGGGATCGGAGAAATCGTACTTTTCTTTGCGGTCCTCGCGGATGGACACCTCGTTGGCTACCAGGTCGAAGCGTTTGGCATCCAGCCCGGCGAGCATGCCGTTCCAGTTCGTTTCCTGAAACTCCGCTTGGACGCCGAGTCTTTTCGCCACTTCTTCCGCGAGTTCCACGTCAAATCCCGTCAGTTTGCCGGATTTATCGTGGAACGTGAATGGAGCGTAGGTGCCTTCCGTACCGATGCGGATTTTTCCCGCGGATTTGATCGCGTCCAGTGTGCCCGCTCCGGCGGAAGGAGTGGCGGCGCCGGGCGAGGGCGAAGGAGACGGCGCGGGGGTGGCGGTTTTGCCGCACCCGCCGAGCAGCAGGGTACAGGCAAATACGGCGGTAAGAGCGATGCCGCTTTTGCGAAAAGATTTCATTTGTCTATGCCTCCAGTAACTTGTTATATTTTGTATAGGTTTCCTTAACCGCTCGGAATTATGAATAAGATTCCCAAAAGTTTTCATCACGGAGGTTGCATCATGAAAGGGCTGAAGCCGTTTTTTTTCGTTACGGACATCGGATTTATCGTGTACTGGGTGGTTACGTTTTTCCATCTGCTCCCGGACAGCGCATTGTTCAAAGATTACGACAATCCCGTCATCGTCGCCTGGAACTGGTCCTTCTTCCCCCTGGATCTTCTTATTTCGTTTACGGGGCTGCTCAGTATCTATCTTCAGAGGAACAAAAGGGCGGCATGGCGAAGCTGGGCGCTCGTTTCCCTGGTCCTGACCTTCTGCTCGGGTCTGCAGGCGATCGCATTCTGGGGATTCAGCGGCGATTTCGACGCGGCTTGGTGGGCCTTCAACTTGTATTTAATGATCTATCCGCTGTTCTTCCTGCGTCACTTTATTGCGCGGGAGCCGTCTTCGGCTTAAGAATGCAAGGGAAAAAGCAGACAAGGCAAAGCCCCCGGTTATACGCCGGAGGGCTTTTTTTGCTGTCGATGAACAGACGGGTCGTGGCGGAGGGGGGAAGAGGAAACACCATAAGTCTAGCGGCATGCCGGAACAGGACAATAAGACTGTTCTCGTATTTGCCGTGCATATTTAGACCGAATAAAGGTTTGTGTCTCTAAATTGGACGTTCAGGTACCAAATCCGGATCAGCGGATAAAAAACGAAATCTGACCAAGAATCCTTCCAGTATAGGCTTGTTTTTCCTTGGTATCATCGCTTTTTCATCCTATCCTGCTTCAAATAGATAACCTCTAAGAAGGCTCGATTTAGAGACAAATTATCGCTTTTATTAGACGTTTTAAAGACCTTGTCTTTATATATTCCGGCATGAAATACTGGAACTATCTTGGAAAGCAGAAAGGGAGACCTGTATGAAAACCGTTCAAGAACTGGAAGCGAAACTGGCGCGGCCCTCTGAGGCGCTTATCAACGATATGGCCAATCTGGAGGGGGATATTATGCTCCTAGGGATCGGGGGCAAGATGGGGCCGAGCCTGGCGAGGCTGGCGATGAATGCCATCAAAGAAGCGGGCGTGGACAAAAAAGTATACGGTGCCTCCCGGTTCTCATCCGGCGGTTTGCGGGAAGAGCTTGAGGGAGACGGGGTCAAGACGTTTGCCGTGGACCTCCTTGACGACGAACAGCTCCGGGGACTGCCGGACGTGAAAAATATCATCTACATGGCGGGCAACAAATTCGGAACGACTGGAAACGAACATTTCACCTGGGCGATGAATACGTATTTGCCTGGGCGGGTAGCCGAAAAGTACCGGGATTCGAAAATTGTCGTGTTTTCCACGGGGAACGTTTATCCGATCACACCGGTTCACCAAGGGGGAGCCACGGAGAGCACGCCGCCCGCATCCGTCGGGGAGTACGGTCAGTCCAGTCTTGGACGCGAGCGGGTGTTCACGTACTTTTCGCACAAATATAACATTCCGATGGCGATCTACCGGTTGAATTATGCCATTGATATGCGCTACGGAGTGCTGCTCGAAATCGCCAAATCCGTCAAAGCGGGCAAGCCGATCGACATTACGATGGGACACGCGAACGTGATCTGGCAGGGAGACGCGAACGAAATCGCCATCCGTTGTCTGAATCATTGCAGCACGCCTCCTGCGGTGTTTAACGTCACGGGGCCCGAGACGCTTTCGCTGCGCTGGGTCGCAAACGAATTCGGCAGCAGGCTCGGAGTCGATCCGATCTTCGAAGGAAGCGAGTCGGATACGGCACTGCTGAGCAATTCATCGAAGGCGAGCCAAACGTTCGGCTACCCGAAAGTGTCCGTTCTGCAAATGATCGACTGGATTGCGGAGTGGGTAGAAGCGGACGGCCATACGTGGAACAAACCGACCCATTTCCAGGAGAGAGAGGGGAAATTCTGATCATGGCAGCCCGTAAAAACTTAAGTCCCGACATGCTGGCCGCGCTGCATGACGGCGTGGCGATTCCCGCCCATCCTCTCGCACTCGACGAGAACAGGCAGTTCGATGAAAAGCACCAGCGGGCGCTGACCCGCTACTATATCGCATCGGGAGCGGGCGGAATCGCCGTCGGCGTCCATTCCACCCAGTTCGAGATCCGCGATAAGGAGGTCGGCCTGCTGGAGCCGGTTCTGCGCCTTGCGGCCGAGGAAGTGGAGAAAGCGGAGCTCCGGCGTCCTTTTTTCAAAATCGCGGGGATCTGCGGTCCTACGGAACAGGCGATCCGGGAAGCGGAACTTGCCGTAAAGCTCGGCTATGATATCGGATTGCTGAGCATGGGCGGCTTAACAGGGTACGACGAAGCACAAATTCTGGAACGGACCCGCACTGTCGCCGAACTCATTCCGGTGTTCGGGTTTTACCTGCAGCCGTCGGTAGGCGGGCGGATTTTCAGCTTCGACTTCTGGAGGCAGTTCGTCGAAATTCCGGGCGTAGTGGCCATCAAAATGGCGCCGTTCAACCGCTACCAGACGATTGACGTCGTCCGGGCCGTCTGCTGCTCGGAGCGCAGGGACGAGATTGCGCTGTATACGGGCAACGACGACAACATTGTCACGGATCTGCTGACAACCTACCGCTTTCAGGTGAACGGACAAACGGTTGAGAAGAAAATCGTCGGCGGTTTGCTGGGTCACTGGGCCGTTTGGACGCACAAAGCGGTGGAACTGCTGGAAGCGGTCAAAAAAGTGCGGGACAACCGCGAAATCCCTGCGGAGTGGCTGACGAGGAACCTTGAGGTAACGGATGCAAACGCGGCGTTTTTCGATCCGGCGCATCATTTCGAGGGCTGTATTCCGGGCATACACGAGGTATTGCGGAGACAGGGTCTTTTGCAAGGCCGCTGGTGCCTCAACCCGCGCGAAGAGCTTTCTCCGGGACAAATGGACGAAATCGACCGCGTTTACCGGGATTATCCTCATTTGAACGACGATGCTTTTGTGAAGGCGCACCTGAGTGAATGGCTCACGGATTAAGGGGCGGAAGTCGGGGCGGGCCGCCAGCAGACCAGGCTGGATGTCCATGTCCCTAGATCAGGAAACCGCCTGTAGACCGGCAGGATGTGATTCCACTTCAAAAATTCCTTTTAATGACAAGTGATCCTAGCGGCGTTACGGAACTCGTGAGTATGCGGGATCGCATATGTAATCATATGTAATCACTTGTAAGTAAGCCATGAAGACAACCAAATGTATATATCGGGGTGAAACCAAGCGAAGTTCTGCAAGCCGGTTGCTTGCCGTTTTATCTCATTTCCGCCCTTTATTCGGCCGTTCTTCCGGCAGTTCAGCCATCCCCTTCAGCTAACAGCTAAACCCCGCTTTGAAAATGTTCGGCCCGTTACAAGGTCCGGCAGTTGAATAGAAACGAGAATCGCAATAGAATAGGAATTAGGTGCTGGTCAATTAATTTATCGGATCAGCCCGGCCGAGCGGAAAGCCGTGTAAACGCTGCCGCCCTGCTAAAATGATTAGGACAGGGAGGAATACTGGGTGCGGTTCAAAGATGTTTTTTCGATTATCGGTCCTTCGATGATCGGCCCATCGAGCTCCCATACGGCCGGAGCCATCCGCCTTGGGCGTGTGGCCAGGCAGCTATTCGGTCAGCAGCCGGAGAAAGCCGAGCTGACTTTTTACGGGTCTTTTGCCGATACGTACCGCGGCCATGGGACAGATTTGGCGATTGTCGGCGGCCTGCTGAACTATGAGACGGACAACAGCCGGATTCCGGATTCTTTGGAGGATGCGGAAGCGGCGGGTATCGAAATCGTTTTTCATACGAGCAAAGGGCTGACCGTTCATCCGAATACAGCGAAAATCGTTCTCTATGCCGGCGGCCAGGAATTGAGCATGGTCGGCGCATCGATAGGCGGAGGCAATATCGAAATTCTCGGGGTTAACCAATTCGACCTGAAATTCACGGGGGAATTTCCGACGCTGGCCGTTTCCCATCATGACCGGCCCGGAATGATCGCCGATATAACCGCTATTTTGCAGAAGCACCGTGTGAATATCGGATATATGGATCTGGACCGCAAAGGCCGCAACGGCGACGCCATGACGGTGATTGAAGCGGATTCCGTAATAACGGATGACCTGATCGGGGAGATTTTGCAGCTGAGCGAGATAGACGGAGTGAAGATCGTGGATCTGAAGGAAAGAGGGCAATCATGAGATTTCGGACGCTGAAAGAACTGGCGGATATTTGCACGGCCGAGAACAAATCGATTTCCGAGTTTATGCTGGAGGAACAGGCGAAGGAATCTGGCCGCAGCACGGAGCAGGAATTCGGCAAGATGGCCGATTACTACAAGATCATGAAGGAAGCGGTGCAAAAAGGCCTCACCGAGGACACGACGTCCCGCAGCGGACTGACCGGCATGGACGCCCAGCGCGTCATGAGCTATATGTCCGGCTCCGTTCCGTCCGTGGGCGAGGAAGCGTGCCGGGCGATGGCCTACGCGCTTGCGGTGTCCGAAGTGAACGCGTCCATGGGCCGCGTCATCGCGACACCGACCGCAGGCTCCTGCGGCATCATCCCCGGCGTGTTCGTCAGCGCCCAGCAGCGGTTCGGCTGGGAAGACGACCATCTGGTGATGGGCCTGTTCAGCGCCGGCGCCATCGGCTACATCATCGCGAACAACTCGTTCGTGTCCGGCGCCGAAGGCGGCTGCCAGGCCGAGGTCGGTTCCGCCATCGGGATGGCGGCCGGGGCGATGGTCGAGCTGCGGGGCGGAACGCCCGCGCAGGCGGTTCACGCCGTCGGCTTGGCGCTGAAAAACACGCTCGGGCTCATCTGCGATCCCGTCGGCGGCCTCGTGGAGATTCCGTGTATCGTCCGCAACGGCTTCGGCGCCGTCAATGCGCTGGCCGCCGCGGACATGGCCCTTGCCGGCGTGCGCAGCGCGATTCCGTCCGACGAAGTCATCCAGGTGATGTACGAGGCCGGATCCGCTATGCCGGAGAAGTACAGGGAAACGGCCAAGGGCGGTTTGGCCCAGACGCCGACCGGCAAAAAAATGATGCAGGAGCTGAAGCTCAGCCGCAAGCGTACTTAGAGGTTGTGAGCCGGCCGGAATGCTGCATAATAAAGCTTGTTCGGGACATGGAGCCATCTCTGCCTACTGCGGATGAAAGCGGTGCGCCTTGCATGTGGTGGACCACCGCAACGCAATGCCCCGCCGCGCGCTAGAAGCTCGCATGGCGAAACACAGACACGTCCGGACTGCCGGACGTGTCTTTTTTATATACGTGTGGAAGCAGGGTGAGGGCGCAGAGAATCTTGGAACGGGAGAGGCGTGCTTAACCATTGGCCCTGGGCTTCTCCCGCGGCACCGACCGCAGCTTCCAGCGGGTCGTGTGGTGCCGCAAGATCGCGTCACGCGGAATGGAAAAATGAGCGCGATGCGCCGCAGTACTCAGCGGTCTTGTTTTAAAGCGGAGAAAAGGAGAACGGCCGCAAGGTGAAGAATGTTGTATACATACAACCAAGCTGGGAGGCTGAAACGTTATGGAACTAACCCTGGATCGTTTTCATGGCTGCCTGGCCGGTCTCGCCGCGGGCGATGCGCTGGGGACGGCAGTGGAATTCAGCAGACCGGGGACGTTCGAACCCCTTCGAGATATGATCGGCGGCGGTGTTTTCGGCCTGAAGCCGGGCCAGTGGACCGACGATACGTCGATGGCGCTATGCCTGGCGGAAAGCCTGCTGGCGGCAGGCGGTTTCGATCCCGCCGACCAGATGAGCCGCTACGTAAGGTGGTTCAAAAACGGGTACATGAGCAGCACGGGCACGTGCTTCGACATCGGAAACGCGACGCGGGAAGCGCTGCTGCTCTTCGAGCGCACGGGCGAGCCTTTCAGCGGCTCTCTCGACCCGTACTCCGCCGGCAACGGCTCCATCATGAGGCTGGCTCCCGTGCCGATGTTCTATGCCGCCGATCCGGCGGCTGCCGTCCGCTTCGCGGTGCAGAGCTCGCGCACGACCCACGGCACGGCGGAGTGCCTGCAGGCGTGCGGACTGCTCGCCTGCTATCTCCTCGCGGGTCTGCACGGCCGCAGCAAAGCGGAGCTCCTGGAGCCGGATGCTTACCGCGAATGGATGGCGGCGTCCGGACTGGAGCTGTCCGGCGGGCTCGCCGAGATCCTCGGCGGCTCTTACCGGCGCAAGGAGCCGCCGGCGATCAAAGGCTCCGGCTATGTCGTCCAGTCGCTGGAAGCCGCTTTGTGGGCTTTTGACAAGTCCTCGAGCTTTGAGGACGGGGCGCTTCTGGCCGTTAATCTGGGCGACGACGCCGATACGACGGGAGCCGTTTACGGGCAGATTGCCGGAGCCTATTATGGCTACGGAGGCATACCGGAATCGTGGCGGGAGAAGCTGGCGATGCGCGGGAAGATCGAGGAGATCGCGCGGAAGCTGTACGGCTTGCAGCGTACTTAACGGTTGTTTTTATAATGTGTGTTGTCAGAATTAATGAGAATTTTTTTCGAAATTTTAGAAAATTCAATATTGATGCTATGACCTTTAGTATTTTCGTGGAACCTGATTCGGGTGACATCTCATGATGGGGGCCTCAAATGATGGAGAGACAATTGGAATAACTCTTACAACAATTTGACACGATGCCTATAATGTTTATTGGATCGGGCCTGTCAAGAAGGTATTTGGGGTCCGAGGATGGGACGGGGCTTTTGAAAAAAATTTGCGAGAAATTGCCGAAGGGTTATGGTTCCTATCAACACTTAAAAGAGAAATATGCCGTTATATAAAGAGCTTTACTGCAAAATACCTGCTAAATATAAAGGTGGTATAAAGGAAAATGGTGGTGATAGAACTATATGGACACTAAAAAAAATATTGAAAATATCAGCCTATTAAAAGAGAAAATATCTGATTGGCATAAATGGAGTGATGAAGAGCTGTTTCTTGCTGTAAAAGAGTTTGAGAAAACGCCCAGGTTAGAGGTTTCAATTTATTATCAAGATTTATTTAATGATCCGAAGTTTTCTAAAACCCTTCTTGATATCTATAATAAGCATAAGGATAATACTAAACTTGCAGTTCTGCTTGTTTCAGCAATTGGGAATATGATTCAGAGATACGATCTTCCGGAAACTAAGGAAATTTACGAATTCATGCTGGAAAATTCCGGTAAAAGTAACATAGGACCTTATGTCGCAATATTCCTGCCTAGATTGAAGCATTTTGAAAATTACGATAAAAAGTGGGAATATTTTATGAATATTAAAAAAATGTCACCCAAAAAAGTAGCCGAAAGTTCTTTTGAAACTATAATGGATTTGTATTTAGAAAAAATTCCGGAACCATATAAAAATGAGGCCATACAATATTTTAATAAAAAAGTAGAAGAGTCTAACAATGAATACGGTAAACAATACTATCAGGATATCATTAATAAAATCAAGAGTTAATTAGGGTTTGCTGAATGCTCGAAAAATCGCTAAAAGCCGCGTTACAACAAGGGATTTGAGCTCATACTGTAATTATATGCAAAGAAAACAAATGATTATGCCGGACGATTTCTATCTACCCTTTGGCGTGAAGCTGGATCGAGAAAAAGATATTATAATGATTGAGGGCACAATATACAGTACCCTTCTTCTGGGTAGCCCATGAAAGTAGTTTTTCTGTATGTTTGAACACAGGAAGTTATAAACCGGAAATTTTTGAAACAAGAGAAGATGAAGGCTTTGAGGGAAATGGTTATGATTGGGGATCTTTAGCACAAGTTTTTTTAGATGAAAGAAAACCGCATCTGGCAGAAGATATCAGATTTGATCCTGAAGCAGGAATGTTTTGTGCATTTCTTCAAATCTGAAGGTTCCAATAATCGAAAAAAATCTAATTTCTCAATAAATATGACACCACACATGATAAGTAAGCGGCTTCAGGAGAACTTGGAGCGTCACACCGGTATCCAGTGAGTTTGATAAGCTAAAAAAGAAGCCCGGAAGGCTTCTTTTTCTTTTTTCCGGCGGGCGATAGGAGCAGCGAAAAAGTGCAAAATTTTTCCTCTAAAACAAACCGGATTCTGCTATACTAAAAGTCTTGAAACTACACGGGAGGCTGTATCTTTTTATGTGGAATTCGATTGGCATGTTAAGTTTACTCGGTTGTGTCGCTTTGTTCGTATGGGCCGTTGTCGCCGTTATCCGGAAAAAAGGAAAAGCCAAAAATATTTTTATGGGGTCCGGGGCTTGTTTCGTGCTGATGATCGTGGGCGCGGTAAATGCGGGACCCGAGAAGCCATTAAACGTGCCGGTGTCAACGCCGGCCGGTGCCAAAGCGCCGACTGCGGACCAGACCCCCGTTGTCGCGCCTGAGCAGGGGACGCAGCAGGGCGGGGCATCTGCCGACGAAAACCGGGAAGACGATGCCGATACGGACACTACGATCATCGTTCCGTATAAAACGGCTAAGCCGACCGTGACGCCAAGGCCAACCTTGACACCCAAGCCGACGGCAAAAATATCGCCTGCCCCGACCGTATCGCCGACGATTAAACCCGGGGCATCGAACACGCCAAAACCGACGGCAACGAACACGTCAAAACCGATGGCGTCGCCAACGGCAAAACCGGGAACCACGCTGTCGCCCAAGCCGACCGCTTCTCCGTCGTCTAAGCCTGCGGCTTCCGCTTCACCGAAACCGACGACGACGTCTAAGCCGACGCCCAAGCCGACGGCAAAGCCGGAAACCGCCAAGCCGACTCCGACGCCAGCGGCCAAACCGTCTACACCTTCGCCGCCTTCCACGCCGAAACCGACTCCGAAAACGTCGAAGGGATGAGGGCGGGAGTCTCTTTTTATAGAGGGAGTCTTTAATCTATTTTTCGTATGAATCATCGGTAATAATGGGTGTTTTTTGAACTATCGTTTCCCATTTGCACAATGGTATAATTATCGATAGTACAAATTTAATAGAGTGGGGCGGTAATTAGAATGGAAACCGGCGATAAAGTAACCATAACGGTAGAAGCCACAGTTCATGCTCCCGTTGAAAAAGTGTGGGAATATTGGACAGAACCACAGCATATAACGAAATGGTCTTTTGCTTCTGATGACTGGCATGCCCCGAAAGCCGAAAATGATTTAAGGGTTGGCGGAAAATTTCTCACAAGAATGGAAGCGAAAGATGGAAGTTTTGGATTTGAATTTGGCGGAGAATATGATGAAATCAGAATAAATGAATTGATTTCTTACACGCTTGGAGATGGAAGAAACGTTACGATCACGTTTATTGATCAAAAAAACAACACTAAGGTAATTGAAGTTTTTGAAGCCGAAGCCGCCAATTCCGTTGAGATGCAGAAAGCAGGATGGCAGGCGATTCTAGATAATTTTAAAAAATATAGTGAAGCCTTATAAAGAAAAATAAAATTGGTTCAAAGCGACGGAGTCGCTTGTGAGAAATAGAAGAAAGGGTCCTCAACCGAGGGCCCCTTTTTTTAATACTTTTTTATGAATCCAGCTCGATCTCTTCTTCTATATTCTCTCTAATAAGGGTATCAAAAAATTGAGTTTCCGTTAGTTTACCGTTATAAAAAGTACGAGCATTTTCTGTAGTTCCTGCTATGGATTGATTAAGCATATCAGCGAAAATAAAATCAGTAGTTCCCAGAGTGATTGCTTGCTTTGCTATTTCCTTGACTGCCTCATTATATTTATTTTCATTCCCCATAAAGAATAGACCCTCATAAATAGCAATGAATTCCGTGTGGCCGGATCCATCCGTATGGTAATCAACAGAATGAATATTGTAGTTCTTTAAATGCCTCGCTATCTCATCCAGGCTTTTAAAAGTCGGCGATGATTCTATTTCCGCCGTATAAGTATTCTGATCCCACTTCACTTCTGCTCCCAGCGCCTCAGAAACGGATCTCACAGGAAGCATGGTGGTCCCGTCCAAATTGATTCCAGGTACTTCGCTTTTGACTTCATTGCCGTTAACCGTGACCTTGACGATGGCATTTCCTTTGTAAACTCCATTAATGCTTGATGCAGATACAACCCCTGCGAACACACTAAACGCAGCGACAAGCATGATAATTTTCTTTTTCATCCTTATGTCTCCATTCTAAATATAGGTACAAACCTCATTTAAGCATATTTTACCAGTGTTCGAAATGGGGGTATTTTGTCGAATAAAGGTGAAGAAGCGAGATTTTAACTAACTGTACTCAGAGCATAAATATCGAAAACCCGATGCATCTGCGCTCAGCCACAGCCGGCGATTTCCCGTACAACTCCTTCCAATAGACAAGGAAGGGAATGAGATCACCTTTTTATCGGTGTTCATTCCTTCGAATCCTCCCCGCACCAATTCCTTCCGTACAGGCACAATTAGGCATCTGCCCTCATACAATGAGAAGACAGCAGCCGTTAATCATGGTTGGTACGGGAATTGGAGCAGGAGGTGTCCTCTTTGCCAGGATTGTTTAGCGCCATTGCCTTTTTCATCAAAGAACTGACACTGCTGGTATCGTATGTCAAAAACAACGCGTTCCCGCAGCCCCTCACCGAGGCGGAAGAAAGCAAGTATCTGCAAAAAATGGCGGAAGGCGATGCCCACGTCCGCAATTTGTTAATCGAACATAATCTTCGGCTTGTTGCACATATCGTCAACACGTTATGAACATGAACTGGTGTCAGGAAAAGGCTCGATTTGTGTGCAGTAGGAGGTTTGTGAGGTGAGGGTGAACAAGCCTTAGCCGACTGCAAGCCAATCAGAGAAAAAGGTTAGCTTATCAGCTTCTGGCCTTTGAATGCTGTATGTTATACTACAGATAAAATTGATTTTAGTAAGGTAAGTTCACCGCAACAATCACCCATTCAAACTGATCTTAGGCGGAAGGGCTGTGATTGAACAAAGCCAGACGGAGCATAGACTTGGCAAAGCCATGGGACTCGGAAATGCTAAAATCTTTTTCTCCGAGGGTTTTTGATAATGAATTGTATCATTCTATGGTCTGTCTCCAGTTGATAGAAACAAATTATTTAAGAAATAAGGATGGAAGGTGTCACTTATGACGACGAATCATATTCAAGATTTGTAAAAGCTGATTAAGCCCAGGTGAACGGGCCAAGATTGATGCCAAAGCAAATGATACCGATATTGTTTAACAAGCGTATAACCGTCAAATTGTTAAAGAATACATAACTGGTGTAATTGAACCCATCGAAAACCGAGGGGTTCCGCATGAGTAAAGCTGCTGCCATAATGGTTGTGTTTGCTGGAAATAATGGTAGCGACAAAAAGCACCATCTGGAATTTGATCGTGGACAAGCTTCGCATTAGCGATAATTTTAACCTCGATTCTCGGAAAATAGAGCGACCAAGAAGGCGGCAGAGCCGATTGAATTCATGACCTTGTCGATCAGGAGAGGAATTGGCAAAGTCATTAGCGCAAAAAATTATGTAGGTGTCATTGCGATGAACGATGGTACGCAAATTGAGATTCTACCCAAATTGTATACACGGATGCTGCACATAAGGAACGTTTCTATGTTGAATATGACGTATATAGTGTCAATCGACCGGAGAATCGGCTGATCAAGACTACCATTGAGCTGTTGATGAAGATAAGCGGAAGCAAGGATAATCAGAGGGATTTATACACGTTATTGGCTGCGTTTGACAGCGTTGAGACATCGGGGCATCTGGAACAGGACTGGGCATGTATTTCGACGGATCGCATGATGAAGGACTATAAGACAATTTGGACTGGTGCCGGTTATTCCTGTCAGGTCAAAGCTTTACTCCGTTCAAAGGCGATAGTTATGCTTATGCACTACTGTTTCCGATGGAGAAGGTATATGAACAATACTTGGCTGGCATTCTAAAAAAAGTTTTTTTAAATCCTCTTTTACAGATAAAGACCCAGGATCGAACATACAGATTGTTTCATAATCCAGCAAGGTTTCAATTACAACCGGATATCGTTGTCCATGGGCCAGCCGGGGTTATCGTTCTGGATACCAAGTGGAAGAGGCTCACAAATACCCCGGACTACGGTATTTCGCAGGCTGATATGTATCAAGCCTATGCTTACGGCAAGTTAGGATCGCATTTTTGGATCTGAGTCTTGGAAAAGCATACGTGGATGAATTATCCACTGAATTGATGAATATTGTGCTTGGTAATGATTAGATTTATGTCAAGTTAGGATAATCTGCTGTATAATTAGACATGAATTTACATGAAGAGGAGACAACTATGATTACAGGTGAATTACGACAAAAGGTAGACCGGATCTGGGAAACATTCTGGACTGGTGGTATTACGAATCCATTAAGCGTTATCGAACAATTCACATATTTGCTATTCATTAAAGGGTTGGATGAAACAGAGACTCGCAAGGAAAATGAATCCGAGATGTTATCCGTCCCTTTTATCCGCTTATTTCCAAATGATAAGCAGTACTTGCGTTGGAGTCAATTTAAGGATTTGGATCCGCAACGCATGTTTGAGGTTGTATCCACTGAAGTATTTCCCTTTATTAAATCACTTCATGGAGATAAGGATTCGGCCTATGCCAAATATATGGGCGATGCCATCTTCATGATTCCGACTCCGAATATGCTGGTACGCATTGTCGAGGGGATCGATACGATTGATATGAAGGATCGGGATACGAAGGGAGATTTGTACGAATATCTGTTGTCCAAGGTCGCAACAGCAGGGACGAACGGACAGTTCCGAACACCCCGGCATATTATCGACATGATGGTCGCTTTGATGAAGCCGACGCCAGAGGATATCATTTGCGACCCTGCTGCAGGTTCGGCAGGTTTTTTGGTCTCTTCAGGGGAGTACTTGCGTAAAGAGCATGCAGACCTATTTCTCGTTCAGGGACTTAGAGAGCATTTCAATAATGACATGTTCCATGGCTTCGATATGGACCGCACGATGCTGCGCATCGGTGCTATGAACATGCTGTTGCATGGCGTGGACAATCCGAATATTGAGTACCGTGATTCGCTGAATGAAAACAATACAGACAAGGACCAATATACGGTAATCTTAGCCAATCCGCCATTCAAAGGTTCGTTGGATGCGGATGCAGTATCAGCAGACCTGCTGCGCGTGACTCGCACAAAGAAAACGGAGCTGCTGTTTCTGGCTCTCTTCCTTCGTATGCTAAAAGTTGGCGGTCGTTGTGCTTCCATTGTACCGGATGGGGTTCTGTTCGGAAACAGTACAGCTCACAAAGCGATTCGTAAGGAAATCGTTGAGAATCATAAGCTAGAAGCAATTATTTCGATGCCAAGCGGCGTATTCAAGCCGTATGCCGGCGTATCCACCGCTATTATGATCTTTACCAAGACAGGTGCAGGTGGAACGGATCAGGTGTGGTTCTATGATATGAAGGCGGACGGATTATCTCTGGATGATAAGCGTAACTCGATTGAGTCCAATGATATTCCCGATATTATTGAGCGCTTCGGCAAGCTGGAAGCTGAGAAAGCGCGTAAACGCACCGAGCAATCCTTCTTTGTCCCTGTAGAAGAGATTCGCAGCAATGCCTATGATTTAAGCATTAATCGCTACAAGGAAATGGTCTATGAGGAAGTCCAGTATGAGGATCCGAAGGTAATTCTCGCTTCGATTAAGCAGCTTGAGGCGGAGATTGTGGAGGGGCTTGCTGAATTGGAGGCGCTGTTGGGGTGAGGAAGCAAAGGATTGGAGATTTATTTACGATCTCGAAAGGAAAAAAGTATGAAGGAACTGTAGTAGCTGGAGTCAATGAGAGGGTTAGGTATATTCAGATAGACGATTTGCGAAATGATAATAATATAAAAATGGTAAAAAAAACTGACTCTGGTGTTTATGTTAACTCAGATAACGTATTGATCGCATGGGATGGCGCCAATGCAGGTACGATTGGTTATAACCTTACTGGAATCATAGGCAGTACGTTAGCGGTGTTAAGGCCAAAAAATAACGATAATCATATTCCATACATTGCAATGTTTCTTCAGTCTAAAAGTTCTTATCTAAGAGAAAATTGTACTGGAGCAACGATACCTCATATTCAGAAAAAAGTATTAGAAGAAATTGAAGTTCCATTGCCATCATTCGACGAACAGAAGCAACTTGCAACTATCCTAGACAAAGCCCAAGTCTTAATCGACAAACGGAAACAAGCCATAACCAGACTTGATGAATTGGTGCAAGCGGTGTTTTTGGATATGTTCGGTGATCCAGTTACGAATTCGTTCAATTATGAAGTTGTGCCTATGGATTCGCTACTAGATTTTCTTACAAGTGGTTCGAGGGGATGGTCACAATACTTTTCTAGTGCTGGAGAGCTTTTTATTACTATAAAGAATGTGAAGAACGGGAAGTTGTGGTTGGATGATGTGACATATGTAAAAGCCCCAAATACTAAAGAAGCAGAGCGAACAAAAGTAAAGTATAAAGATTTGTTGCTTTCAATAACTGCTGACCTTGGTCGAACTGCTGTTGTAGATGAGTACACAGCTGAAAAGGGGGCGTATATAAACCAACATTTATCAATATTAAGACTTAACCTAAAATGTAACCCTTACTATGTGGCTCATTATCTTGAAAGCACGGGGGGGAAGATACAATTTTCCACATTGGATCAAGTTGGTGTTAAGTCTGGGTTAAACTTTAATGCTATAAAATCTCTGAAGATTAAACTACCACCAATTGATGAGCAGAATAGATTTGAAGGAGTCTTAATAAAGATACAAGCAGAAAAAGAAAAGCAAATAAAATCCTTACAACAACTAGAATCCAACTTCCAAGCGCTTCTTCAAAAAGCCTTCAAGGGTGAGCTCACATTACAAGAAGGGTAGTGAATGCGATGATTGATGTTCAGCTATCGAACTTTGGATTTCTAAATAAGTTTGAAACATACAATAGCTTTGCGGGCGCTTGTATGGAGGCAGAGAAAGCGCTGGTCGTCAGTCCGGCGACCAGCGCGATCCTCAGTCGACGTGCGCTCGAGCTTGCGGTCAAATGGCTGTTTACCTACGACAGCGACTTGAAGGTCCCTTATCAAGATAATTTGTCAAGCTTGATCCATGATGTATCGTTTCTCCGCGTCATTGATCAGTCCATGCTGCCACAATTGAAATATATTACGAAGCTGGGTAATGTAGCAGTGCATTCAAATGCCACAATCAGTCGTGGAGAAGCGATCTTATCCATTCGCAACCTTCATAACTTCATAAGTTGGATCGATTATTGCTACTCTATCGAGTATACGGCCAGAAGCTTTGATGAACAAATTCTGTTGGAAGAGAATAAGCAACAGGAGAAGATTAGACCTCAAGAACTGCAAGATTTATACGACCGCTTGGGTTCGAAAGATCGAAAATTGGAGGATTTGGTCAAGGAGAATGAAGAACTGCGAAAGCTACTGACCGAGCGTAAAGCACACAATCTTCAGGCATATGACTTTGTACCGGATGAAATCAGCGAATATGAGACCCGCAAGCGTTACATTGAGCTAGAGTTGAAGCTGGCTGGCTGGATATTTCAGATGAATGTACTAGAAGAAGTAAAAGTTGAGGGAATGCCGAACAGGCAAGGAATCGGCTATGTGGATTACGTCCTATTTGGAGAGAATGGGAAGCCGCTTGCGGTGGTGGAGGCGAAACGTGCCAGCACAGATCCGAATGTGGGGAAGCAGCAGGCAAAGCTGTATGCGGATTGTTTGGAACAACAATACGGACAGAGACCTGTGATCTATTATACGAACGGTTTTGTGACGAACTTCTGGGACGATCTTCACTATGCTAGTCGGCTGGTATCTGGATTCGCCAGTCAGGATGAGCTACAGTTGCTCATGAACCGCCGCTCAATCCGTAAACCGTTGCAAGAAGTACAAATCAACAATTCTATTGTGAATCGTCCTTATCAACAGGAAGCGATTTTGTCGGTGTGCGACGCGTTAAACAAAGGACAGCGGACCGCATTGCTCGTTATGGCAACAGGCAGCGGCAAGACACGAACGGCGAGTGCGCTTGTTGACGTGTTAAGTCGACATCATTGGGTGAAAAATGTGCTGTTTCTTGCGGATCGTACAACACTGGTTCTTCAAGCGAAAAACAGCTTCAGTCAATACTTGCCCGATACTACACTGTGCAATCTGTTGGACAGCAAGGACAATCCAGAGACGGCAAGGATCGTATTCTCTACTTACCCAACGATGATGAATGCCATCGACGAGACCAAGCGGAAGAACGGCAAAAAGCTGTTTACGGTTGGTCATTTTGACTTGATCATTATCGACGAATCGCATCGAAGTGTGTATAAGAAATATAAGGCGATATTCGATTATTTTGATGCAATCCTTCTTGGTTTGACGGCAACGCCCAAGGACGAGGTCGATAAGAATACATACGATGTGTTCCAACTGGAAAATGGAGTTCCAACGTTTGCCTATGAACTGGAGCAAGCCGTTAAAGAAGGACATTTGGTGGATTATCGGACGGTGGAAACGACGACCAAAATGTTGGATGAAGGTATACGATATGACGACCTGACCGAAGAGGAGAAGGAGCAGTACGATGAAGTGCTGCTCACAGAGGAAGAAGAGGAACCACGAGATATTGATAGTACAGCAATCAATGAGTGGCTGTTTAATCAAGATACGATTGACCGGGTGATGCAATTTGTGATGGTTCGGGGGCTGAAGGTAGAAGGCGGAGACAAGCTGGGCAAGACCATTATTTTTGCCAAAAACCATCGACATGCTGTTGCGATCGTGGAGCGTTTCGATAGCCTGTATCCGGCACTCAAGGGACATTTTGCACGCGTGATTGATATAAAGACCCAATATTATCAATCCCTAATTGATGATTTCTCGATATGGAGCAAGCTTCCGCAAATCGCCGTCTCTGTGGATATGCTGGATACGGGGGTAGATATACCGGAGGTTGTGAATCTGGTGTTCTTTAAGAAGGTTCGCTCGAAGTCGAAGTTTTGGCAGATGGTGGGCCGTGGGACGCGGCTGTGCAAAGATTTGCACGGGATCGGAGAGGATAAGAAGGAATTTTTGATCTTCGATTTCTGTCGCAACTTTGAATACTTCCGGGCCAATCCAAAAGGAATGGAGGGTGCCCTTGCTGAGACGTTATCGGAGAAATTGTTCAATGTTCGTACTCAGCTTGTACGAGAGCTTCAGCAACTAAGATATCAGGAAGCGACGTATATTACTCACCGCACGGAATTGGTGAAAGGGTTAGTGGATAGGGTGAAGGCGCTTAACGAAGAGCATTTTCGCATCAGGCAACATATCCAATATGTCCACAAATATAAAAATGACGCTGCATGGCACTCTTTAACCGATACCGATATGGGGGATTTGCGGGCTTATATTGCTCCTCTTGTTGTTTCAGTAGATCAAGATGAATTAGCAAAGAGATTTGACTACATGATGCTCATTATCGAACTCGCTAAACTTCAGGGAACACAATCGGTGAGGCCGATTCGCAAAGTGATTAGGACTGCGGAGAAGCTCACTAAACTAGGAACCGTTCCTCAAATAGTCGCTCAGCGAAGTGTCATCGAGCAGGTTATGACGGCTGAATTCTGGGAAGAAGCGGATATCTTCGAGATGGAACAAGTCAGGGATGCGCTGCGAGATCTGATTAAGTTCCTGGAACGAGAAACACAGCAAATTTATTATACAAACTTTAAAGATGAATGGCTTGCTATAGAGGAGAGCCGCGGTTTCTATAACACCAATGACCTGCAAAATTACCGTAAAAAGGTTAGCCAATATTTGCAGGACAACAAGAATCAACTGGCGATCTATAAATTACGCAACAACAAGCCGATCACGAAACAAGATTTGCAGACACTTGAGCAGATTCTGTGGGCAGAGCTTGGTACGAAGGCGGACTATGAGCGGGAATATAAAGATTTACCCATTACGAAACTTGTACGAACGGTTGTGGGACTCGATCATGAAGCAGCGAATGATGCATTCATGGTATTTTTGCAAGAAAATCGATTAAATATTGACCAACTTCGGTTTGTAAAACTTATTATTAATTATGTCGTCAAAAACGGCATTATGGAGAAATCAGTTCTTCAAGAGGAGCCGTTCCGTTCGGTTGGCAGCATCACAGAATTGTTCAGTAGTAATATGGACGACGCACGAGCGATTATCGGTGTTATCGATATGATTAATAAAAATGCGGAGTTTGTTGGAGCGTAGGTAGATTTAACTTTGTTTTAAAAATTGGTGAAAAAGCATGGAGAAAAGAGTTTGGAGTTGAAGAAGTGTCGGCTTTCGCCTTCGAGTGCGGATTTCTGATAGATATTGTAATTGACAGGCCGTTAAGCCGAATGCGAAAGCTAATCAAAAATGGTTCGTGTTTTAAAAGGGCTTCTTCCGCTTTCCTTTATGCGGAAAGGCTGAAGCTTTTTGCAAGAGTCTTGGTTAGTGCAAGTTTGTTTTAAGCACATGACAGGACAATCCTCACTTCGAATTCGCTCCACGGTTTGCTCCGGGGATTACATAATCTGTAGATGGGTCAACTCGAAACTTTCTTTCTTGTAGAAAGTGATGCTTGAGACCCACTTTGAAGAGATATATTTGTACTGTTTGATAAGACTGTGTCGAAGTTAACTTTAAAATATTTCCATTTTTATTCTTATATATCTTTAATTCCAATAACTGCTGCGCCTTTATATAATAAACTGGTCAAAAAAGAAGGTTATGAATTGAGAATTCATAAAATTATTATATGGAATAAATACAAAATATTTAACCCTGAACAAGTTTTCTTGTTCGGAAACGAATATATACAGGGGATTGTGGGGGTAAATGGAAGTGGAAAATCAATCCTACTTGAATTGATTTCTAACATTTTTATTGAGGCTGTAAATCAAATAACACAAGAAAATTATAAAAGCAAGATTGAGTTTGAAGCTACATACTCTTTGGTTAAAGATCATATGTTCAATAGCGTCCTTTATAATATAGGAGGAGACTGGAAAAATGTAGATAGGATAAATATCAAGATTTCTAATCGGGATAATAAGTTTGGAATGTGGATTTTGAATGATAGTGAAGAATTTAAAATTGAAAACTTAAACCTTTATTTTGTTTTTTTTCCTCGGAGAATCATTGTATATTCTTCCGGACACAATGAGAATATTAGCAATGAAATTTATAATTATAAATTGTATTCATTCATGGAAAAAGATAATCAAGCCGTGAAAAGAAATAATTCGGGAGAAGTAATAAACAAAGGTGTTTTAGAGAGATATAATGAGATGTTTTATTATTTTGATGATAAAATTAGTAAATTATCGGTTCTGGCAGCATTTCTTTATAAGTCAATAGATCAAGATTTAATAAAACAATTTATTGAGCAAGTGTACGTGAAATCATTTAAACTAAGGTTTGATGAATTTGATGTTTATGGTGATAAAATCTATTTTGATGAAAAAGTAACATATTTGTTAAAAGGACTCAATGATATTCAGAATAAAAAACACACAAATGAAAACGGATTCGAATATTATCAATATTTATTGGAAGATAATTCGACTAAAGAAAAAAGTGCTTTATTAGCCGTTTTTGAAGGTTTTCACAGGTTGTATGAGTATAATGTATATAAGATTAAGAAAAGAACTAGAAACAAGATAGTTCATAGTTCTGAAGAAAATAAAAGCTCATTAATTGATTGGAATATTGCAAATAATAAGGTATTTGAATTATTAGAAATTATATTAAAAACTAATAGTGGTAATGAATTTGATTTAAGAGCATTCTCTGATGGTGAGTACCAGATATTGCAGATTATTAGTATTATGAATATTTTTAGTGGGAGCAATAACTTGTTTTTATTGGATGAGCCGGAGACACATTTTAATCCAAGTTGGAAATCGTTATTTGTCTCTTATCTCACAAAAATAACTGATACAAATTCATTCGTTATTTTTACTTCACATAACCCTGAAGTCATTACAGATTTAAGAAAAGAAAATGTAATTAGTATGAAAAGAGGGGTTCAAAATGGTCTATTAATTGAGACTTTTGGCGCTAATCCCAATATAATAAGTGCTAATTTATTTGATAAGAAAAACACTGTATCTGAATTAGCTAATCAGAAAGTTAGAGAGTTTAGAAATAAGATTAACCAATTATATGAAAACAAGGACTTAGTGAGTCTAGAGTGTCTTCAGAAGGAAATTGAAAGTGAACTAGGAGATTCTTCAGAACGCTTGATGCTATTACTTGAGATTCAAAAGAGGATGAAATGAATGTGGTATTTTTATAGACAGTTTAATAATGAAGAAATGAATAAAGTCATAACTCAAGTCAATGACTTATTTCGTAAAATTTTTGCTAAAGATGAAATTGTTTTTCCGGATTGGATGGAATCCATTATTCTAAAAGAGCATTTTGCAAATTTTAAAAACCATTTTGAATTAAGTTTGGATGAAGAAAAAACTAAAGTAGTTGAATCATTTAATGTGAATATCCAAATTGAAAGAGTTTGCAAAAATGAGATTAGTCCAATATCTTATGAAGAGTTATTGAAAAATGCAACAATAGAGTTTAAAAATTGTATAAAAAGCATAAGGTTAATTCAAGAGTATCTTTATGATAATTTATTAAAGCTTAAGTACTTTAATGACATGGGAGTGACATTAAAAAATTATTATGAAAGTTTTTATGAGGAAGCGATCGAATATGTTTGTCCATTTTGCGGACTTGATAATATGTTGACTTCCAAAGATTTATATAGAGAAGCATTCGATCACTATCTTCCGAAGTCAAAATATCCATATGTTTCATTCTTAAGAGAAAATCTATTCCCTATTTGTAATACGTGTAATTCAGTGTATAAAAATGATAAAAATCCTCATGAATACGGAAAAACTTTCTATCCCTTTACATCAGAAATCAATGATTGCAAGTTATCATTCGATATAGTTTCTGGAATAATTGAAAATGCAGAAATATGTAGTGATTGTTTTCAAGAAGAGATAGAAACTTGGAATGGTTTATTTGATATTAAGAATAGGATTAATCATTTTGCCGATGCTAACTTGAATGGTTGGGTATCAAATATTACAGAAGCAATGAAGAATTACGGTGTTGATTTTGAGCACGCTATAAATGCAGAAATAAAGGCATGTAAGCCTAAAATGCAGGATCATAAGTTTGTTAAAAAAGCTGTTTTAGAAGCTCTACAGGCAATAGAAGAGGATGCGCTTCTCCAACTGTGCTAGACAAAATATTTGCTCATATCGCAGCACTGCAGCCAACATGCTTCTTGATATTACGATTATAATGTTACCGAATCTTTAATCGCTTCTGTTCCCAACAAAAGCCTTGATGAGTGGCCGACCTCTGGTCCAAATCTTTTTCAGCTGGACAGTTGATTGATACTCTTCCACAAGCCATGGCTTTCCGGTATCGATTGCCCTTTATGGTGCTTAATGATAACAGAGGACTAGACTGTTTTTTAAATAATTGTTCATGCATATGAAACTCGGGTTCTTTTTGTTATCGGATTACTCGGTAGATTTCGATGGAGGACTTAACATACGGCATTCCAGCCCATCCAAAGTGATGTCCTTGGTGAGCGAATACCTCATTTCGATCGGAACGATCGGCCTCATTAAAGCGATCGAGAGCTTTCTCTGACTAAAGGGACCAATTTGGTGACTTTTGCGGCGAGAAGTATAGAGAACGAGATTCTCATGCATTTACGGATGCGATCCCCCTTAGATTCCGAACAACTCCCCGCCAACAGTCAAGGTAGGAATGAATTCACCTTTTTATCGCTGTTCATTCCCTCGAATCCTCCCCCGCATCAAATCCGCCCGTACAGGCACAATTAGGCATCTGCCCTCATACAATGATAAGACCGCAGCCGTTAATCCATGGTTGGTACGGGAATTGGAGCAGGAGGTGTCCTCTTTGCCAGGATTGTTTAGCGCCATTGCTTTTTTCATCAAAGAACTGACACTGCTGGTATCGTATGTCAAAAACAACGCGTTCCCGCAGCCCCTCACCGAGGCGGAAGAGAGCAAGTATCTGCAAAAAATGGCGGAAGGCGATGCCCACGCCCGCAATTTGCTCATCGAACATAATCTTCGGCTTGTTGCACATATCGTCAAGAAGTTTGACAACACCGGCGAGGATCTGGAAGACCTCATTTCGATCGGAACGATCGGCCTCATTAAAGCGATCGAAAGCTTTTCCCCGACCAAAGGGACCAAGCTGGCGACTTTCGCGGCGAGATGTATAGAAAATGAAATCCTGATGCACCTTCGTTCTCTGAAAAAGACACGAAAAGACGTTTCTCTACACGATCCGATAGGAACAGATAAAGAGGGCAACGAAATCACATTGATCGATATCCTGGGCACAGAAGCGGATGATGTCGTCGATAAGGTGCAGCTTAAGATCGAGAAAAGCAAGATTTACCGCAACCTTGATATTTTGGACGAACGCGAAAAAGAAGTGGTGGTCGGACGTTTCGGGCTGGAGCATGGCGGGGAAGAGCGGACACAGCGGGAAATCGCGAAGGAACTGGGGATTTCACGGAGCTATGTTTCACGCATCGAGAAGCGTGCGCTAATGAAGCTGTATCACGAGTTTTACAAAGCGAAGCGATGAGATGGACTTATCCGCAAAGAATTAACCCCTCTTGATGGAGGGTTTTTTTTATTTTAAACCTGTAATACATGTAGCACATATTGTGCTATATAAGAGAAAAGAGTATGGGAGGTGTTTTTGATTGACGACAGTTTGAAAGTTCCGTTAAGTACTTTTATAACAACTATCTTGCTTCAGAAGAAACAGCTACCGGTGACAAGTCGGAGAACGTTCCTAAATCATCTGACTACATAAGATCATCAACGAGCCCGCGCTTCCTACCCTACCGTGAAAGACCTTGGATAAGGTCTTTTTTTCTTTAGCATTTTCGACAAAATAACCCCATATTCAATGGGTGCAAAATATGCTTGAATGAACGGGGAAGCAAATTTCAGGAAAAGAGCGGATCGGAATATGGAACCTTTTGTCAGAGAGTTAAAAGTCAACAACGAAAAAGAGTTTTATGAGGGCGATTATGAGCGAACAGGGATATCGGGATTTGGCGGTTGGTTGATTATGTTTTCGCTCGGGTTAATCATCACTTTTATCTACGCCGTTTATAGCTTGGTCGATTATGTATGGCCCATGTATGAGTCAGGAGAAGCTGCCGCTTATTTCAGCGACTATCCGGCTGTGGGCGCGGCTGTTTTGGTGGAGACGCTCTCCCATCTGTTTTATGCGGTATTCCCGCTCGTTCTCGGCTACTTATGCTACAAACGCAAGCGGCTTTTTAAAACGATGTCCATCGCTTACTTGCTGCTGAGCCTGGCGCTTTCCGCAATTTCTTACCTTGCTTATTCATTCGTCTCCGAATTGGCTCCCGATTTTGTGGATGGGGCCCTCAAAGATTTGATAAGAAGCGGGATCACCTGTCTGATTTGGACTTTGTATTTTGTGAAATCAGAGCGTGTGAGAAATACGTATATCGCTTGACGTTTAAAGAGATTAACCAAGGATTTGCCCGGCCTAAACGATGGCCCTTGACAATTGTTGTCAGGGGTTTTACTTCGTTCTTGAATCGCGGCAATTTTCTGTATACATAAGTAATCCTACATCCCCCCAACCATTCCATAAAATTCGGATCATAAACAGGAGGAAAATGGCATTTATAGTAGAAAAGTATAAGTGATCCAATTTCTTGTTTTTATTTTAAAACGAGATTCAAGACGGGAGGCATGAGCAGTGTCAGGTTCACTCAAGCTTTTATCGTGGAACATTGAAAAATTCGGGGAGGACAAGATGAACGACGTGTCGTTCGTCGAGTACGTCGCCCGGGTCATTCAAATGACCGAATCGGATGTCGTCGGAATCATGGAGCTGGTCGGCTGGCTCGGCAACGAAATCAAGGACACGCTCGTCACCTGCCTCAACAACTTGGAGAAGAAAAAGAACGGCGGCAAGGGCAGCGGCATCACTTGGACCGGAGAAGCGAGTGAAATGACGCCGGCGCGGCCCAATGAACAGTATGTTTTTCTATGGAAAAGCGGGCTGTTCAGCAGACAGGCAAGCCTGTTATGGAATGTTGTAGGAGAGACCATGTTCGACACGTATTTCAAAACCTACAAAGTGAGCAAAAGCGATCAGGAGTTGTTTTGGAAAAGCCTGTTCAAGAACGGATGGCTCGATGCGGCCTTTATGATTCCTTACAAAAAGTTCCAGATAATGCTGAAAGATTACAAACAACTGGATTTGACGAACAAAGCCCCCGCGATCACCCTGACCAATGCCCAGAAAAAGGACATCGTCGATCTGCTCCTGGCCGAAACGCCGGAAGCGTTCCCGCTTCGCGGTTCCCGCCCGCCTTTCGTGCTGCGCGCCCTGACGAGCGGAACGAATGTCGACCTCACCCTCGTTCTTTACCACGCGCCCGGACCCGGAGACAGCCTGCCGATTATCGCCAGCAACCAATTGAATCCGACCGTCGAGAACGCGGCTGTCGGCGTCATTATGGGCGATTTTAACGTAAACGCGACGGACGCGGCCAAACAATGGGCGCTCAATTATTTTGACATGAGCCTCGGCAGGCTCCAGTATGTGCGCGATGCCAAGAACGCCTATATCAACGCACACCCTTTTCAGCGCATCACCGGCCCCGATTTCCCCAATCCTGCCAGCAATCCGGCCTTGTCAACCGTACTCAATTACGGAAAAAGGCTGTGGAGCAGCAAAACGAGTCTCACTTCAATCCTTGTGAATCCCTCCACCACCGTTGCAAGTCCCACGAATATCGAAAGTGTGCTGTCCAGCGAGTACGATAAATTTTTCGTGAAAGCCCCCAAAGCCGATCCTTCGGCGGCCTTTGTCGTCAACCTGATGGACGTGATGATCCCCAAAAGCGTACAAATCGGCGTTCAGCAGGATGGCACTCCCATTATGGATACCCGCTCCACCACGACGGCTTCCTACTCCCCGGAACTGGGAAGTCTGGCCCAAACGATCTACAACAACTGGTGGGACCGGCAAAACGCGAAGAAGCGCAAATCGAAAGCGGCTACCGATATGCTCAATGCCGCGCCTAAGCTGGCGGGACCGCCGTCTTCCTTGTTTGAAGCCCATTATGTGTACCATCATGCCATTAGCGACCATTTGCCGATCCGGATGGAGATTCAATATGTGTAAGGCTCGGAGGAAACGAAGCTTGGGCTCCGGAGTATTTTGGAACTTGTGTAAAAAAGGAAAGGAGGAGTTCGCGTGAGCTTTCTGTCCGATCTTCAAAATATGTACGAAGCGGGAAGCGGGACGCTGACGCTGGATACGGCGAAGCTGGGCCCGACGGGCGAGACGCTCCGGCAGTTGACGGGAAGCGGCACGCTGACCGTGACCGGGGTACAGGCGGCTCCTGCGGAATCGGGGGGAATCGTTACTTTTGAAGGCATCGGTCTTCAACTGGCCGGCAGCCCGCCGAGAATATTTTTTCCGGAGAAGAAGACGGCTTCGGTTCACGGCGCCGTATACGGGGCGGATTCGGAACCGGTGCTCGTGCTCTCGGTTTCGGTAACGCCGGACTGGCGCTTCGGGGATGCGCTGCCTTGGCTGACCAACACGTTCTGGTCCGATCTGGCGCTGAAGCAGAGTGCGGAAGCCAAGGCGCCGAGATGGCTGATCGCCGCCGGGAAGGCCGCGGAACCGGAGCTGGGCCTTGAATTGAACGGTGCCGTTTATTTCTATGGCGCGCTCGACGAAACAAAAGGGCTGCTGCAGGAAGCGGACTGGGTGACCGGCGAAGGCCCGTTGGCGTTCGGTCCCGCGGTTTTGCGGGACGCAGGGGCCCCGGGCTTGTCGCTCGCCCTGAAGCTGGCGGATGACGGCGGCGGGTTATCCGGGCTTTTTCAGGCGATGAAGGTGCCCGTCGACGCCAGTCTCGTCCATGACCCAGCGGCAGCCAATGCGCCGTCCGGGCTGGAAATCGCCGCGACAATTCAGTGGAACGGCCAGCCGGTTCGGATTACCTCGCTTATTCCGCCCGCGGGGGGAGGGATTGCCGAGCTTTCCCTGGAAGGCCCGGTGGACCTTCCTTCCCCTGACGACCTCGCACATTGGTTCGGCGGCGTCAGCATCACGGAGTATCTTCCTCCGTCGTTCGAAAGCATGCTGGCGTCCGTCAAGATCGGACGGTTGGCGCTCGGTATAGGCCTCGGCTCCAGAAGCGTGGAGTACGTGAAGGCGACGCTTACCGCACTGGACGACAAGACGCTGACCATCATCCCCAAGTGGGTCGAAATCGGCGATATCGAGGCGGCCGTTGCCGTCCGGAACCCGTTCGACCACCCGAGCGCTTCCTACAAAATGTCCGGTATTCTGGACATCGGCGGAGTCGATCTGCTCGTTTCGGCGAACCTGGTCCCCTCGCCAAGAGTTCCGGATCTGTCTGTCGTCGTGCGGATGGAGCCGTGGAGCGAAATCGACCTCACGATGATCGCCGCCAAATTCGGCCTGCCTACGGGCGCGTACGCGATTGCGATCGAGGAATTCGAGATGGGCGGCTCCACGGCCGGAACGTACTACATCCGGGCCGGATTGGCCCAGCATCCGCTCGGAACGGGTCCGAACACGTTTGTGATGAACAATCTCGTGTTCGAACTGGATTACGACGGACAGCCGAGCTTCAGTCTGGAGGGGACGATGACCATCGCCGGAGTGGACGCCCGTCTGTCGCTGGCGGCGGGTTCCGGCGGTTCTTCCGGCGACACGCCTCCGGGAGGCTGGAGCATCCTGGTGCAAGCGGGGGAAGAGAACCCGATACTGATGGGGGAGTTGCTGGACGATCTCGCGGCCAAATTCGATGTGGGCATCCCTGCTGCCATACGCGGGATGAAATTGAAAAATCTGGAGCTGAAGTACGCATCCTCCGCTTCCGCGAGCAGCTTCTTTTTTACGGTGGAAAGCGATTTTGAAGTTAATTCGGTGCCCGTTGCCGTTACCTTGAGCATCCGCGTCGTTTCGAACCAGGCCGGAACGGGCGAGCCCGCCGGAGCCCGGTATGAGGCTTTTTTCGGCGGTCAAATCGTCATCGGGTCGCTGGAGTTCGATCTTCTGTTTGACCGGCAGGATCTGACGTCGCAGACCTTTATAGCGGCGTACAGCCGGAAAAACGGCTCCCCGCCCTCCGTTTCCATCCACGATTTGGTTGCGTCCCTGTCACCAAAGCTGGCGGCGGAAATCCCGCAGAGCCTGGCGATCGATCTGCGGGATGTGAAATTCGTTTTTTACCAGGATGCAAAAGAGAGCAAGTTTGCGCTCGGGCTTGACCTCGACGCGCATATCAGCTTAACCGATCTGCCCCTTATCGGCAAAGAGCTTCCCGCCGACGATACGATTGCCGTTCAACAGCTGCAGATTTTGTACGCATCCGCCGCATTCACGGCGGTCCAGGCGGCACAGATCAACAAGCTGCTGCCTGAGACGGTTCATCCGCTGCCGTCTGGA
Source organism: Paenibacillus sp. JT31N7 (assembly GCF_059692095.1). Lineage (NCBI taxonomy): Bacteria > Bacillati > Bacillota > Bacilli > Caryophanales > Paenibacillaceae > Paenibacillus > Paenibacillus sp. JT31N7. Next base: position 1,722,064 of record NZ_JCAUAT010000001.1, on the reverse strand, counting down.
GTGGAGGCGGGTCTGACCGCGGGCGCGGATCTTCTTTTCGGCGGAACGCCGCAATCGTTGTCTTTCACGCTTATACCGGGGGGAGGGCAGAAACCGCCCGCTCTCCGGGAGCCCTTTGCCCCGGAAGCGTCCGGGCAGCATGACCCGGCGATTACGGATGCCCTGTCGACGCAGGCGGCATCTGAGGCGGTGTCCGTCCCTTCCGGCGGCTCGCTGGTCCCGGCTGTCTCGTCCGCAGCCTCCGCATCTTCGGCATCCTCGGCCAAGTGGTTCCTTGTGCAGAAAACGTTCGGCCCCGTTTCGATAAACCGCCTGGGCATCGGTTACGGGGACGGAACTCTCTGGTTTATGCTGGACGGCTCTTTAACCTTATCCGGCTTAACGATCAGCCTGAGCGGGATGGGCTTCGGTTCTCCGCTCGATCGTTTCGAGCTTAAATTCCAACTGCTCGGAATCGGCGTGGACTATGTTCAGGCGCCTCTGGAAATCGGCGGCAGCTTTATGGAAGTCGTGCCTCCGCCGGCGGGCGCCCGGTTTATGTATGACGGGGCCGCCACAATCCGGACGGCCGATTTTGCCCTGGAAGCGCTCGGCTCGTACGCGCAAATGCTCGATGGCCAGCCTTCGCTCTTCGTGTTCGCGAATGTGGACACGCCACTCGGCGGTCCGCCCGCACTGTTTGTGACGGGTTTGTCCGCCGGTTTCGGCTACAACCGGGATGTGAATATGCCCGCGCCGGAGGAAGTATTTGAATTTCCGCTGCTCGCCCTGACCCGGGACACGGGCCCCAAACTGTCGATGAACGAAGTGATGGCGCAGCTGGAAGGAAATCAGGAATACGCACCCGGCAAGAAAAAGGCATGGATCCGGCCTCAAACCGGCGAGTACTGGCTGGCCGTGGGCGTCGATTTCTGGTCGTACGAGCTGCTGCATACCCGCGCCCTGCTTATCGCCAAATTCGGCAGGGAGCTGGAACTGGCCCTGCTCGGGCTTTCCTCCATTCGACTGCCCCAGGCGGGAAGCGCCATATACGCTTACGCGGAGCTGCAGCTGGAAGCGGACTGGAAACCGTCCGCCGGTTTCTTCGGATTGACGGCTATTTTAACTCCGAATTCTTTCCTGATCGATCCGAACTGTCATTTGACGGGAGGCTTCGCTTTCTATCTGTGGTACGAAGGGGAGAAGGAAGGCCAGTTCGTCGTCACCTTCGGCGGCTACCATCCGAGCTTCAAGCCTCCGTCTTACTACCCGGCCGTGCCGCGGATCGGCTTCAATTGGGCGATCAGCGACAAGGTGAATATTCACGGCGAAGCTTATTTCGCCTTGACTCCGGCAGCCGTTATGGCCGGCGGGGGTTTGGAAGTTCTTTTTCACGACGGCGACTTAAAAGCCTGGTTCACCGCCCACGCCGATCTGCTGATCACCTTCCATCCGTTTCATTTCCAGGCGGGTATCAGCGTGAGCATCGGGGCTTCGTACCGTTTGGACCTGCTATTCGTAACGAAAACGATCAGCGTCGAGCTGGGAGCATCCGTAGAGCTGTGGGGACCGCCGACGGGCGGAAAGGCTCACGTGCACTGGTGGATCATCTCGTTCACGGTCGGATTCGGAGCCGACCGCTCGGAACGGGACGAAACGCCGATTCAGTGGGACCAGTTCAAATCGCTGCTCCCTTCTCTGGACAACGTTTGCAAAATTACGGCCGTGACCGGTTTGACAGGCTCACTTTCTCCCGGCGGCTCGGCCACGGCTTTAAAATCAGGCAGCGAAGATGCTGCGGGGATCGGCGAGGGGGGCACGGCGGTGCCGCCGGGTCAACCGTCCCAACCGTTCCAATCGTCTCAACCATCCCAACTATCCCAACCATCTGGACCATCCCAACCATCCCAACTATCCCAACTATCCCAACTATCCCAACCATCTGGACCATCTCAGTCATCTGGACCGTCTTCACTGTCCGAACCGCCCGGACCTTCCCCGTCTCAACCGGTGTCGGATATTTGGCTGGTCCGTGCGGGCTCCTTCAGCTTTACGACACAGACGGCGATTCCGGCCAGTCATTTCACGGCGGGCCAAGCGATGAACCCCGTGAAGGACCCGGAATATCCGGAAGCCTACCCCGTACAAATCCGGACGATGAACAAAACGAACGTCTCGTCCGAGCACCACCTGACGGTCGAGAAAGACGGCGCGGACCACGACATTTCCGGGTGGCAGCTCGTTCCGTATTACCGGAACATGCCGACGGCGCTGTGGGGAGAGCCGCTGAAGGATGCGGACGGCCGGTTTATGCGCAATCCGCAAGTGCCGGGCAGCGATACGACGCGGAATACACCCGCGGGCTTAACGGTTACTCCTCCCGGGTCGAAGCTGGGTTATTCGGCGGCAGGCCTTCAGACGGAGTTGCTCGCTTACGATGACGTGGTGCCGCAGGGGCGGCTTCCGTTAGAGCCCGGAGGGGCCGTGAATTCCGATTATGCGCCCGTTCCGGCAGATACGACACCGGGGGACATCGCGGGAATTATGGGCCCGTCCGCGGCCAATCGGGCCGCCATATTCGCGGCGCTGCAAGACATGCAGGCCTACAGCGGCACGAATGGACTATTGCCCCGTCTTGCCGAAGAAGCGGGAGATCTCTTTGCCGATTCTCCCATGCAGGTGAAGCCGTGAAAGGAGCGGAAAACATGAGTGACGAACCCCAGCAGGGTCAAATCCGGTTTTATGATCATGATTTACCCGGCTTACCCGCCGGAAATTACAAGGTAACCGTGAAGCAGTCCGTGCAGGATATCGGGATGACCGCTCAGGAACAGGCCCTTCTGACGGCCGAACAGCCCTTTATCGTACACGCCCCGCAGTTTGCGATCGATCCTTCGGAGATACACAGTCTGGTGCCCCCCGCGGGCAGCACCGGCAAATTTGCCGACGAGCTTCCGCATCTGGTGCTGAATACACGGGGTCTGCCGTGGGAGCGTGAGATGAGCGGGCCGAACATCCCCTGGCTGGCGCTGCTTCTTTTCCAGGAAGGGGAGCTTCTGGCCGGCCCTGCGGACCGGACGGATGCCGAGACGCTGGCCATCCGCTCGACGGCGGGCGAATTTATGGGGCTGAAAAACAGCCCCGACGTGTATGTCCCCCAAGCTCTGGTCCGGGAGGCGGACGTAACCGACGGCCAGACCTGTTTTTACATTCAAATGGATGCCGGTGTGTTCCAGTCGATCATCCCTCAACTGAATGAGCTGCCTTATTTGACGCACGTCAGGCAGTTAAATACGCAGGATAAAGCAGCCGGACACGAGGAAGACGGGTGGTACAGCGTCGTGACGGGCAGCCGCTTTCCCTATGCGCAGGAGTCCGATGAAGGCGGTTCGAAAAACATTGTTCATCTCGTATCGCTCGAAAAATTCGACGATCTCCTGCAGCCCGGCGCAAAGCCGCCTAAACATAAAATCGCCCTGTTGTCTCTGGCCAGGTGGACGTTCCGCTGCCGCCCCGACAATAAAGAAGATTTCGCGGGCCTCATGCACCGTCTGGTGGCCGAGGAAATGTCCGGATCCGCGTACGATCCCGGCGCTTTGCTGCTCCGGCTGCCGCAAGGGGCAGCGGACGGAGGGGAGGAGCGGACAGCGCCGCCGGGTGACGCGGCCGGTGCCGAAGCGAGGAAGCGGCTGCGCAGCGGTTACGTGCCCCTTCCGTTCCATATCCGGAGCGGGGAGGATACCTTCGCGTGGTACCGGGGGCCGCTCGCCCCGGTCCGTCCGGCTCCCTTCCAGCCCGCGGAGCCGCTGCTCACGGCGGACGCGGCCTTGATTTACGACAAGGCGAACGGCTTGTTTGACGCCTCTTTGGCGGCCGCCTGGCAAATTGGACGCAGCCTGGCCTTGTCCGACGCCGCGTTCGGTTCGCTGCTCCTGGATTACCGCCGCCGCTGCCACAGGCTGACAGACCTGCTGTATCATCGGCTGGAGGCTTTGGGGCTGACGGACGCCGCTGATTTGAAGGAGCTCGCGCAATCCGGCTTGATGCGGGAGGCGCTGCTCGCCGCGATGAAGGGGGATTTGCTGGAGCAAATCCCGCAGCCGCCTCTCCTCGGTTTGCAGCCGGACGACCCGCCGCGGAACCCTTCCGCGAACCGGCGGTTGTCCCAGACAGGCTCCGACGTAAGTCCCGTCGCCGCGCTGCAGCAATTTTTGTCCGGGGATGAGGTCAAAAAGGCGATCGCGGAGCTGACGCAGGACGATCTGGAGCCGATTGCGGTGTGGCTTGCCCACAAGCTTCTGCTGTACGACGTACCGTTCTATTACCTGGTGCCGGAAGAGCGAATGCTGCCTTCCGAATCCATCCGTTTTTTTTACCTGGACTCGAATTGGCTGGACGCCATGCTGGACGGTATGCTGGCGGTCGCGATGCATTCCAGCCGCGATTCGTTTACGTACGGCATGACCAAAGGAACAATCCGTGCGGCAGCCGAAGCAGCCGTGCAAACCGTTCGCACCCGCCCCGGAGATGAACGGAGCGCGGCGCCCGGCGGTGAAGCTCTGCCCTTGGCCGGTTTCCTGCTCCGGTCCGCGGTTGTCGCCGGATGGCCGGGACTGGCGGTTCGCGCCTTCGACGCCGGGGGCCTTCCGCTCGGGATCGCCCGTCTGGAACGGCTTTCGTCCAGCGTGCTGATCGCCTTATTCCGCGGCATCCCGGACCGGATCGAGCTCAGCGAGCCTCAGGAAGGGTTCCAGTTCGGCCTGAACGAGGAAGGGGAAATCAATTTGCGCAGCGTGCTCCCGGATCGTTCCGGCTCCCCCTTCGGTTCGGAGTTGAATGTGCATTTGCCGGTTCGCGACCGTCATCTGAGACCGGGACGCATTCTGGACTTGCGGCCCGAACAGGCGGACGGACTTGTGCAGCAGTCGGCCGATGCGATCAAGCAAGCGCTGAAATTGGAACATTTGACGCTGAACCCTTCCGATTTCGCTCTGCAGATGGTTAAATCTCCGGAGCGGATCGTGTTTCAACCGGGCATCGCAGTCGAACCGCAGTAGAAAGGTGGAAAGTTATGGATAATTCAACCTTATTGGTTCCTATCGAGGTCAGTGCTCTTGCGGTAAACGCGTATGTTTGGGCCAATCAGCCTTTTCGGCGCTGGGAGCACAATTATACCCAGGTCAAAAGCTTCGGAAGCTCCGAACCCGATCCGACGGACCGGGGCGGGGGCTTCGCGGGAAATCCGGATGATCACACCGGCGTTTACGTACACTGGACGCTTCCCGATGCGTTAAAACACGGTGTTCAGGACCGGGTCACACGGCGTGTGGAATTCCCCCTGGTTCCGAACCGCTGGCTCATTGTGCGCTTCGGCGGAACTTCCGCCGGACGCGTATCCAAAGCGTATCTCGTGGAAAGCGACGCGCCCGGAGGCGCCGGTTCCGCGGCTTATGTTTTTGATCCGGCCGTTATAGAAGCGTGGAAAGGAAGCAAGGATTCCGTACGCCGGCAGGCAGGCGAGCGGTTAGGCGGCAGCGGCCGGCAAATCGCGGATGTGCTCGGACAAGTATTCGATCTGAGCGGCTGGTCGGAAAAAGGCATCGAGGAGCTGTTCGTTAAAGCCGTCGCTCCGGGCAATCCGCTTTTCAGCGCGTTTCAAAGCCACTGCAGTCAGGTGTTTTCCTTCCGGGATCCGTTGGATGATGCCGAGCCGGAGTGTGCGGTCAGTTATCTGGTGACCGGCTGGTACTCCAACCATGCGGAAGATCCCCTGCAAAAATGCCAGAGCGCCAAGCCTTCCGGAAGCTCTCCGGCCGACGCTTACGAGCGGCAGCTTGCGGCGTTTTCGTGGACGGTTGAGGGAACTGCCCCAGCCGATCCAGCCGCCCCGGCAGGTCCCGCGGACGGCTCCGCCTTGCCGGACGGCGACGTTCCGCAGGCCAGCTTGTACCACGGAATGGTGCTTGGCGTGAAGTGGAGCCGCGCGGGCGTGCTGCCGACGGTCAAGGACAAATACAAAGATCCCGCCGGCAAAGGGATACATGTGGCGGTCGGCAATACGTCGGTCGATGCCTTTAAAGCTATGATCGAGCGCCAGCTGCACGACCGCGCCAAGAACGGCGACGCCAAAGCGCAGCAGCTGCTTGCGAAGATGCCCAACGCGGCCGGAATGCTCGAAGCGTTTCAGTACGATATGCTTCATCTGCTCGACCAGCCGAGCGGCTGGGACCTTCTTGATCTCCGCATCCGGCAGGAATGGTACGGCTCGAAGCCGGGCGGATACCGGTGGACGGTCGTGGATGCGGAGTCCGACCGGCCGGAGAACCTCGGAGAACGTGCGCCGGAAGAATGGCTAACGGCGCTGAACGGTACGCAAGCCGCGCTGGACGAAAAGCTGAACGAATTGAAAGCCGCCCGGAGGCAGCTCTACGACACGTGGTGGAAGCGGGGGAAATACGAATCCTATCCGGTGTTCGCGCGGCCGGACGGTTTGACGGAAGAACAATTCGCCAAGGCGCTTTCCGCCGAAAACGATCCGTCCTACGATCCGTCCAAGCCTGAGGGACCGGACAACATCGCCAGCCTGCCGAGGAAGATCATGGATCTCTTCGGCGAGGCCGGCTCATTGGCCGGCCAAGGTGTGCCCCGCCCTGCGGAAGGGGACGGCCGGACTCCGGAAGAGGCGCTGGCGGCCGGAATCGAAGCTTTCGAGCGGACGAAGCGCACCCAAGGGGAGCTGGACGCGGGACGGAAGCTTAAGCCGGTGGCAGGCCCCCGCTACTGGCGGGCCAATGATCCCGTCGTCTTCATCAGCGGGGCGGGCAGTACGGGCCGGATAAGCGGGCCGGACCGGCCTTTGCCCTGCCGCTTGCCGGCGCAAATCGTCGGGGGGATCGTCAGCGGCGCAGACAGCGTGACGGCGGATGAGCTGACGGCCGCGCTGCCCAAGCTCCCGCTGACTTCTTCGGAGCTGGCCTCCGCTCTTCAGGGCGATTACATCCCGCCGGACACTGCCTTGCAGCTTGCCGGCGCTGTCGGTTTGCTGCTGGCCGAGTTTTTCCTGCTCGATCCGGACAACGCTCCGGCCATTTCCGCGGGGCATCCCGCGATCACGCGGGAAATAATTGCGGGGCACGATCCCGCCCATTTTCAAGGCGTACTTCCCGCCTTCGTTCCGGGAGGCTGGCAGCAGCCCTGGAATCCGCTCTTGCTGAAATGGGTGTCGGACTGGTATCCGATCGGGCATGCCAACTGGACGTTCGACGGAACCGATTACCGGTACGACGGCAAAGCCTCCGGTTCGAACGACCGGCAGATCGGAGGAGACATTTTGCTGACGCCGCAGACAAGCTTTCTTTTCCGGGACCGGTTGAAAAAGCTCGTCCGTACCCGTCAAAGCGAATCGGAAAATACGGATGAAGGGCTGCTGGACCAGCTCGACGACTTAATCGACGATATCGACGGATGGGACTTTATCTCGCAATCGCTTGGCGGTTTTGGCAGCCAGCTCGCTGTACGCGATATGCGTGTAAACCGGTCGCCGGATCCCGGATTGACCTTTACGTTCAAGGACGGCGGGCAAAAAACGCTGGCGGATCTCGTCGGCGACGACTATCACGATCTCCCTTATATCCGCTCGACCGGCGATACGCTGGAATTCCAGGGAGTCCGGCAGGGACAGTTCGCCTTCGCCTATTTAGCCGTGTACGATGCGTTCGGTCAAGTGCTGGAGGTGATCGGCGATTCAGGGCTCAGCCGCTCCGATGTGTTTGAGCCGATTTTGTCGGAAGGTCTTGTGCCGGACGCGCCGATCGAGGCGCAGAATGTCCAGCGGTTCATCCAGCTGCCGCCGAGGCCTAACCAGCACATCCGCCTCGAATTCCGCCTTGTGGACGCGCGGGAAGCGGGGAGATTTGCCGACCTGGACAGCGCGGCGAACCCCGTTGCGGGCTGGCTGCTCCCGAATCATCTCAACGGCTCGGTATCCGTATACGACGCGCAGGGCGGCGCTGTCGGGGACGTCGGCCTGATCACGGGAAAGGATGGCGTCAAGCGGGTTCATCTGTTCTATGCGCCGATGGGAGCTTACGGCAATTTTGCGGATATCGAGAAGCGGGCGCCCGAGCTGGCCAAAATGCTGCAAAGCTTGTCGGCCGCGGACAAAGATGCCTTCAGCCGCTTCCTTGAGGCGATCGATTCCTCCTTGTGGACGATCGATCCTCTCTCCGCAAGCAGCGACCGGAACGTGTCGGTCCTGGCCGGAAGGCCGCTGGCGCTCGTGCGCGCCAATCTGAAGCTCGCGCTGGACGGCCCGGCCGCGAGGAATACCGGGTGGTCGGCCACCTTCAATCCGCCGCCGTCCGATTTTACCGGGAACGATTACGAGGTGAGACTGGGCGACACGGAAATCCGGAAAGACGGCTTGATCGGCTACTTTCTTAACGGCGCTTACGACCGGTTTAACAGCGTCCACCAACTGGAAGCGGGAGAGGAAGCGGCCGGTTATGTCCGACCGATCGGACCCGGCAATTTCTTCTCGCTGCGGTTCGACGGCGCCCGGCAGGCCGAAGTGATGATGCTGCTGGATCCGCGCGCTTCGGTTCACGCGGTAGCGGGCATCGTTCCGGTGCAGGCTCTGGAGCTGCCGGCCCGTTTTATCGATCCCGTGCTGAGCGCGTTAAACCTCCAATTCCGGACGGGGCCGCTCCTGACCGTGCTTCAGCCGGCTCCGGATAAGACGGCCGGGGGAGAGAACGTACCCGCCGGTGTTATAACGCTCCCCGTTCCCTCGGATAACGGAGGACGGTGGGAGTGGCTGGAGCCGCAATCCCGGGAAGGCGGACCGCCCGCTTTTCTGACGTATGCTTTGGCCGAAATCGACCAGCAGGCCCGGCTGAACTCCCGGTCCCTGTCGCTGCGCGAAGGCACACTGCAATTCCGGAGCGGGTCCGCTCAAGGGGCCGGAACCGAACCTTCGGAACCCGGCAAGAGGGACACATCCGAATCCGAAAGCTAAACCGCAAGAGCATTTTATCCCATGGAGGTTTCAAACGATGAGCAAAACCGATCTTCCCGCACTTTTGAATTACAGCGTGCTGACGTCACCGAGTCCCCTGCAGGCGAGTACGCAGACGTCTTCCGCTTCCGGCACCGTAACACTGGTCGTGACCCCTCCCCCCGGGAAGGAAGTTTATTGTCCGGAAATCGATCTGTATATCCCCTCGGGGGCGCTGAGCCGAAAGGATATCTTTGATCCGGGAGTCAATACGGATAAGTGGCAGTATGCGGTCGGAAAGATCGTCGCAGGCAGCGAGGTGGGGCTGGCCGCCGACATATCCTACATTCCGCTTAAATTCACGGCCAAGTCGTCGCAGGATTACCTGATTAACTATCCGCTGATCTTGACGGTCGGCGTCGGCTCGGTCTCCGCCGCTCTCGGCGACATCCGCAACCTGCACATCCTGGAGACGTCCTCCTCGTTCTCCGGAGATTATCAGCAGCGCGATCTGCCTTTCGGCTTGACGATCGGGCTTCCGGAGTTTTTCGTACGCAATTTCGTGGCGGGCGCCTACGACAGTTCCAAACCGGACATCGTGCCGGGCGGCAGCTTCGCAAACGGCCAGGCGTTCAAGCTGAGCTGGGAAGGGAACGCCAGCCAGTATCAGATCGTCACAACGGCTGGTTCCGCGCCCCTGTACAGCGGGACCGATAATTCTTTCGTCATAACGAAGGGCCTCGGTCAGACGACCACCTTCATTCTCATCGCAAGCCGGACCGATGGGGTTCGCGGCGAAACGCTGTATGTGTACGAAGCGGTAACCGTACCTATTACGAATCCGGACGAAACGCCGAACACGGTGACCGCGGCGGGATACATCACGACGGCCGCCGGATTGAACGGCAAGACGCTTCAGGTGTCGGATTCCGCGTCTTTGAAAGGCGGCGCGGACGTAACCGGCCCGCTGAACGCGAAGGGTGAGCTGAACGTAAGCGGCCCGCTGAACGCGAAAGGTTCGCTGAACGTAACCGGAACCGCAACGTTGTCCGGCGGGACGGTTACGGGCCCGCTTACGGTGCAGGGCGCCGCCGCGCTGGGAAGCTCGTCCGTGCAGGGCGCACTGTCCGTTGGCGGTGCGTCAACCCTGTCCGACACCACGGTCAAAGGGGCTTTGAGCGCTGCGGGCAGCGTAGGGATGATCGGCTACAACCAGCAGATCAGTACCGGTACGCATTTGGCGGGAACGGACGGCTTTGTGATCGGTTATGTTTACCTCCCCTGGCAGCAGGTTTTATCGGTGGGCTGGATTTACGGAGGGACCGACGGATATATAGTGCAGACCACCGGCGGAAATACGGGAGGCTTTACCGGCAATTGGACGAAGTACAATTATTCGAATCCGAACAGCTTTATGTTTCCGGTACGGAGGGGAGCAAGCTACTGGGTCGGCGAAAGCTTTTTCAAAGACAATGAGGTGAATCCGAGAACGGTCTATTATTTTGTACCATTAGGAAGCGGTTCGAGCGGGGAAGAGGCGACGGTAAAAATCTCTGATAAAATTCCCGATGGTATCGTTCTGCCGCATGACGGCCTGGAGAAAACGAACGGCGCGGAACGTGCTGAACGGGCGGAGCTCCTGACTCGGCTGCTGGAGGAAATTTTGGGAAAATCTATGGACGAAGATAAGAAGAAAGCTCTGCTCGACGTGCTGGGAACCCTTTAGCCGAAGGGATCGTTAACCCTTCGCTCTCGTATAAGAGGAGAAATCCAAGTGCGGATGCTTTTCGAAAAACACCCGACATTGCCATGAAACCGCCGAATAAAGAAACAGCCTCTTTGCGGAGAGGCTGTTTCTTTTGTCCTATAAAAAATAGTTCCATAGAAACAATTTCCTGTAATTGTCTGTCGAATTTAATAAAATGAATATCAAACTTTTGTCTGTTTTTGTCGATAAAGTAAATATCTATTTTTGGCGTACGCCGCTATACGAGGGGGAGCATGATGTTAAAAAGCAAGGCAAATCGGGCACGCGGTGTCCTCGGCAAAATCAACCTGAACGGGTTGTTCGCCAAAATCATGCTGATATCGGTTGCTTGTATGACCATTCCGATGTTAATCGCGCTATGGTTCGCAAGCAGCTCGTCAGCCGATTCGCTCGAGGATGAAGCAAGACAGTCCATGACGAACATCGTTTCGGAGAAGGTGAACCAGATGGATCTGGCTTTCACAAACTTATCGTTAAGTTCTTCGACGATCGCGAACAATCCTTTTCTGATCAACACATTCAAGGAAATTAAAAAAACGGGCAATCCGAAATCGGAAAACGCCGCCGCCGCATCCGCTTATCTCGGCAAGCTCATTACGGACGCGGGCGGCCTTTATGAAAATATTTACGCCGCGTACAACAGCGCGATCGTATCCGACGGCATCGGCGGGCAATCCGTGGGCATCGACATCGGGGTTGCCGAATTGGACAAGTCCCTTCTCGAAGGGATGAAGAAAGGTCCCGTCCTGTACGGACCCGTCGAGTCTCCCGTAACCGGCGGGCCGATTATGGCGCTGCTGGCGCATATTCCCGACGGAAGTACGGATGCGATGCCATCTATCGTAGGGACGGCGGTTGACTTGACGAAGCTGTCGGCGAATATCGTCCGGTCCACGCAGGAAGGCAACGTCAAGACGTTTATGATCAATGCGGCGGGTGTTCTCGTCGCCGCGGAAGACGGCAAAGAAGTGCTGAAATACGATATGACCAAGGCCGAAGGAGACGTTCCCGCCTTTTTCAAAGAAATAAGCGCGAACAAGAAGGGGATCGGGTATTTCACACTGAACGGCCAGCAGCAAATCGCTTCTTATGCCAAATCGGCCCTGCAGGATATGTACATTATTTCCTTCAAACCGGTCGAAGAGTATATGCATAATGTTTCGGCTCTGCAAAAAGGTCTGGTCATCGTCATTATCGGTAGTATTCTCGTGTTTGCGACCATTCTCGTACTGCTTTCGTACCGGATTACGACGCCGATTAAAGTCGCGACGGGTCATTTGAAAGTCATCGCGAGCGGCGACTTCTCCCATCCGGTTCCGCAGAAATTTATGAAATCCAAGGATGAGACGGGCGTTTTGATGCAGTCGATGCACACGATGCAGTCTTCGATCAGCGACACGATCCGTACGGTTGTGGAAGAGTCGGATAAGCTGGGCGGCTCGGTAACGGCGGTAAGCAGCCATTTGACGGATCTCAACAGCCAAATCCAGAACGTGTCCGGCACGACGCAGCAAATGGCCGCCGCCATGGAAGAAACGGCCGCATCGACGGAAGAAATGAACCATTCGTCCGCGAGCATCCGCCAGTCCGTCGACCGGATTGCGGATCAGGCGAAGCAGGGCGAAGAGGCTTCGAAGGAAGTCAGCAAGCGGGCCGAAGATTTGCGCGAGACTGCGGTCGCCTCGTCCGAGCGGGCGGTTGAAATCGGCCGGCAGATGCGGGAGAAGCTGGAGAGCGCCATCGAGCAGTCCAGAGCCGTCGAGCAGATTCAGGTCCTGGCGAGCTCCATTCTGGAGATTACGGCCCAGACCAATTTGCTCGCCCTGAACGCCAATATCGAGGCGGCAAGAGCAGGGGAAGCGGGCCGAGGGTTTGCCGTCGTAGCCGGAGAAATCCGCAAGCTGGCCGAGGTATCCGGACATTCCGCGAATAAAATCCGCGAAGTCGTTCAAATCGTCACTTCCTCGGTGCAGAATTTGAAGGCGAACTCCGAAAGTATGCTCGCCTTCATCGATACGACCGTTATCAGCGATTACAACGCGATGGTAGAAACGGGCCAGCAGTACTACCGGGACGCGGAGTTTTACGAAAATCTGCTGGGCAGCTTCAACGCGACCGCGCATGAGCTGAGCCGGGCGATTCAGGATATGGCGCTCATGATCAACGAAATTTCGATCGCGAACAACGAATCCGCCGCCGGAACCGGGAACATCTCGGATCAAGCAAGCGTTGCGATGGACAGTTCGGACAAAGTGCTGAGCATTGTGGAAGGCACGAGAGAAAGCGCCGAACAGCTCAAGCAAACGATCGCCAATTTCAAAATATAACGGAGAGCCGTTTGTTTGAAAAAGCTTTGAACGGAAAGACTGCGATGAGCGATCATTGCAGTCTTTTTTACGTATGTTTCGTCAAAGGAGTGGAAGATTGTTTGGGAGGGAAAAGAAGGAAGCCGCCGCAGGCGGATCGAAAGTAGATACAACCCAAATAGAGAGCAGATTAACTGCCGGACTTACGGAGGACAAACGTGTGGACAAAATAGCGATCCTGTCAGACATTCACGGAAACATACCGGCGCTGGAAGCCGTGCTGGAAGATATCCGGCGCAAAGACATCGCGCGAATCTTTTGCCTGGGCGACCTGATAGGCAAAGGACCGCATTCCGATCGGGCGGTCGATCTGATCCGCGAGCACTGCGAGGAGGTTGTAAGCGGCAACTGGGACGATTTTATCACCCGGGAAACGGAAATCGAGGATCTAAAATGGCATCAGAAGGTGCTCGGGAAAGAACGGCTGGAATACTTGGCGGGACTGCCTTTTTCGCTCGAATTTTATATGAGCGGCAAATACGTCCGGCTGTTCCATGCTTCGCCCCGCAGCCTGTACGAGCGCGTGCAGCCGTGGGACGAGCTGGAGAAGCGGCTTTCCCTTTTCGAATCCTCGGAAAAGAGCCGGGAGCGGATTCCGGCCGATCTCGTCGGCTACGGCGATATTCACAACGCGTACCTCCAGCATTTGTACGGCAAAGTGCTGTTCAATGCCGGAAGCGTCGGAAATCCGCTCGATCTGACCCAGGCTTCCTACGTCATTCTGGAAGGAAGCTTCGAGTCCCGGACGCCTGCTCCGCTCGAAATCCGGTTCGTCCGGGTTCCTTACGACATCGAACGCTCCGTCAGCCAGGCCGTGGAGTCGGGTATGCCTGCGCTGGAAGCCTATATCAAGGAGCTTCGTACCGCGAAATACCGGGGCATCAAAGATTAGGCGCATAGACGCGGATTGAAACCGCAGCCTCGATATGGTGCCGGAAAAAGGTGTCTGAACCCCCGGTAACGCGGGGACCGGTTAAGGAAGAAGGGGACGGGATTTTATGCTCATGGACGATTATGTTTCGCTTAACGCAGTCGTCTGGCTGTTCCTTGCGGCGTTTATGATACACGATTTCGAAGAGATCATTTTTGTGGAGTCATGGATGAACAGGAACTACGCGAGGCTTCGGCCGAAAGTGCCGGGACCGGGACAAAAATTGTTCCAGAACATGTCGAACGTGAAATCTTCGCAGTTTGCCGTGGCCGTGTTTGTTGAATTTATTCTTTTTATACCGGTTACGTATTTGGCGGCCGAGAGGGGAATTTGGGCCTTATTTATCGGGTTCAATGCGCTTCTGTTCGTGCATGTGTTTACCCATCTGGGACAGTCGGTCCTGCTGAGATCCTATACACCTGGCGTGGTCACCGCGGTGGCGGTCACCCTGCCTTATTCGGTTTATTTGTTTTACAGGCTGCTCAGGGACGGCGCGGCAACTTGGCAGGACCTGCTGACCTGCGCCCCGCTGGGGCTGCTTTTGCTGCCTGTCGTGCTGGCCGGACACAAGCTAGGAAAAAAGGTCGTGCCGGATTAAGAGTGTCAAGGCTGCCGCAGCAGCCGCCATCGCCAATCAATGGCTTGCCGAATAGGAGGAACGAAGATGAAAAGCCCCATCCAAAATAAAATCCGTACGGTTTTTATTCCGGTCAAAGATATCGAACAGGCGGCGGGTTGGTACTGCAAGATTTTGGGCCTTCCCGCGGACGGCGAGGTGCTGTTCGGCCATTTGTATATTTTGCCGATGCGGGGGGCGGGAATTGTGCTGGACAGTAAAATCTACTCGCCGGACGCGGTTTTTAAAGCGCCGGTGGTCCAGTTTGCCACGGACGATATTGAGCAGTCTTATGCGTACATGAAGAGTCTCGGCGTCCGGCTGGTCTCCGAAATCGAGCACGGGCACTGGTTCAATTTTACGGACCCGGACGGGAATCTGCTTATGGTTTGCAAGTAAGAGTTGCCGGGACAGATTATCCATTAAGGAGAACCGCGGTATGAATATGTTGTCTGGAATCAGGAAAGCGAAAGTCGCAGACGTTTTGTTAGTGCTGACCGTTTTGAGCTTTCCTTTTTTGTTTAGAGGGCGTTTCGGGTTGATGCTTTTTTTAGCCGTGGTCGTCCTTCTCTTAATAATCAGGAAGATTGATTTTAAAAAGCGCGTGCGGCTCCGAAAAACGTTATGGGCAGGCTCGCTGCTGATCGGCCTTTCTTTCGTCGCCGTGGAATCGTTCGTGATCTCGCAAATGGGCGCCGACGAAGCCGAAACTTCGGGAGCGGACACCGTCGTGATATTGGGGGCGGGCCTGAAAGGATATGAGCTGTCGCTCACGCTTCAGCAAAGACTGGATGCGGGGCTCGCTTACGTTTCCGGAAGGAAGGACATCACCGTGGTCGTATCGGGCGGTCAGGGCCCGGGTGAGAATGTGCCGGAAGCGGTGGCTATGAGGGACTACCTGGTGAAGAAGGGGGTCGCGGAGAACCGGATTCTTCTCGAAAGCAGATCGACAAGCACCAGCGAGAATTTAAGGTTTACCAAAGCCGTTTTGAAACAAAAAGGCATCACCGATCCGAAAATCCTCATCGTCACAAGCGACTACCATATGTACCGGGCCAAGCTGCTGGCGAAACGGGAAGGCTATGAAGCTTACGGCCTTTCGAGTCCGTCACCGGCGCATCTCAAACCGGTTAATATGATCCGGGAGTACTTCGCCATGATCAAGACGTGGGTAAGTTGATTCGGGGGGAATGAGGGGAAGAAGCCGTGTTCGAAATCAAAACAAAGAAGTTCAATTTATGGTTGGATGAACGTATTGCCGATATCAAACCTTTGGTAAAGTCGATGAAATTCATCGTCGTTACGGAAGAAGGGAATCTTTATACGCTGGATACCGTATCGGACTCCATTGAAAAGATTTGCTCCGTCCAGTGTCCAGATATAAATTTCGAAGAACGCGTAACACTTGCGGTTTCCGTTCAAGAGGAAGTTATTTCAATCGTCAATACGCATGGAAAACACGGAGTGATTATAGATTTAGTACAAAAAAAGGTCCTCCGTACGTTTCAGCGAGACGACTACTATTTCGAGCAGTCTCTTTTTCCCGCGGTTTTTCTGGAATACGACAATCGCACTCTATTTGTTCACGCTACAAAATGGAACCGGCTCGACATTACCGATGTTCGTACCGGAGAATCTGTAGTTCCCAGACCGGATCCTTATTGTGATACCGGTGAAGACGACTCTAGTGAAGCGGAGCATCGCCTGGATTATTTTCATGGACAATTGCTCGTATCGCCCGGGGGGGACTGGATAGCGGATAACGGCTGGATATGGCATCCTACGGGTTCCGTTACCTCGTGGAATGTACAGAAGTGGTTAACGGAAAATGTTTGGGAATCCGAAGACGGGGAAAGCAGAAAAACGCTCTGGTGGGGCAAATACGACTGGAACGAACCTATTTGCTGGATTGGAAAAACAAAGCTCGGAATCATCGGGCGGCACGATCCCGACCTGTTGGCGCAAGAGGAAGAAACGCCGCTTTCCGAAGATTTTCTTATAAGAGTCGTGGATGTCCGTGACGGGATGGAGTCTGTCTCCTTTAAAATTGCCTTCGGCGACCTGTATGATGATGACTATTTGTACTGCACATCCGCTGAGAGCGGCTTCAGAATTTACGATTCCGGAACGGGAGAGGAATTGTACGCCAATTCGGGCTTATCCGCATCGGCCTATCACCCCGGGACCAGACAATTTCTGAGTTTGATCGGCCAGGAAATCACCGTTTTTACGGTTACGAAACGTCCTGAATAACACTTGCGGAGGTGCCATCGAAATGACCTTAACGGGAATAACCCCTATTTTGCGCATATTCGATGAAAAGAAAGCCAAACAATTTTATGTGGAGTTTCTGGAGTTCACGCTGGATTGGGAGCATCGCTTCGAGCCCGGCATGCCTTTGTACATGCAGATTTCCCGGGATGAAATCGTTCTTCAACTCAGCGAGCATTACGGAGATTGCAGCCCCGGAGCGGCGCTCCGGATTGCGGTTTCCGGCGTAGAAGATCTGCAGAAGGCGCTGATCGGCAAAAATTATCCCTACGCTAGGCCGGGGATCGAACGCACCCCTTGGGAAACAACAGAATGCACGGTAACCGACCCGTTCGGAAACAAACTGATTTTCTTCGAATAAGACAAAGGCCGTGTATAAAAATCCAGCCGGTTGCAGACCGGTCTTTTTTCGGTTAGAATTTTACTTACCGGTAGGTAAAATTTATTTGGGAGGATTTTTTATGACGGTCGTTAAAAAGGAAACGCGAGTTACCGGTTTGGACCTGGCCCGGGCTTTATCCATCTTCGGGATGATCGTGGTGAACTACAAAATCGCGATGATGGCGGACGGAAGCGGGCCTTCGTGGCTGGCCGGATTCGCCGGCTTGTTCGAGGGGAGAGCCTCCGCGGTATTTGTCGTGCTGGCGGGGATCGGCATTTCCCTCATGACCCGCAAAGCCCGGCGGGGTGACGAACCCGAGCTGGCAAAGCAAAAACTTGTCCTCCGCAAAAGGTCGGCGTATCTGCTTACGCTCGGACTGTTTCTGCTGGCATTGGGATGGACGGCGGATATTTTGCACTACTATGCCTTGTTTTTGTTCGCGGCATCATTTCTGATCCGTTCATCCGACCGCTTCCTTGCGGGTGCGGCCGTTACCACCGTATTGGCGGGTCAATGCGCACAGCTCGCGCTGAATTATGGGGCGGGCTGGGATGCGACTTTTCATTCCTACACCGATTTTTGGACGGCCCACGGCTTTATCCGGAATCTGTTCTTTAACGGGTTCCATCCCGCGCTTCCGTGGTTTGCTTTTTTTCTGACGGGGATGTGTATCGGCCGACTGGATCTTACCGATCCCTCTGTGCGCACCAAGGGGATGACCGCCTCGCTGATCCTATTCGCCGGTAGTGAACTGATCTCACGGTTCGCCATGAAGCTGAGCGCTGCTTCCATCGGGGATGAGGGGGCGCGCTATCTTTTTGAGACGAAACCCATGCCGCCCAATATGCTGTATATGGTTTCCGCGACGAGTACGGCCGTGCTGGTTATTTTTTTGTGCATCTATGTGACAGAGAAAGTGCCCGGACAGCGTATGCTCACGGCTCTTGTCCAAACGGGACAAATGGCGCTGAGCCACTATATTTTGCACGTTATTGCGGGCCTTGGTCTTCTGGAGGCGCTGGGGATACTGGAAAACGGCTCCCTGCCTTTCTCCGTCGCGTATTCCGTCGGCTATTTTGCCGCTGCGGTCGGGGCGAGTCTTCTTTGGAGACGAAAGTTTTCCAGAGGGCCGCTGGAAGCCTGGATGAGAAAGCTGTAAGCGGAGAAGGGACCTTTTATTAGACGAAGGGCGAAACCGGATGTATAATTGTGGAAAATGAGGGCGGCAGGAGCAGTTCTGGCTGTATTTATGCAGAAGGGCGGCTGCGGGAGCTAGTGCAGACTGCCGTCTTTCCTGGGAAGATGCGAAACGCTACAAATGATACTGGGGAGATGAGCAGGAATGAGCACGTATATCCAGCCGAATTTGGTAACATCCGCGTTATTGACGATCGACACGCAAAACGATTTCAGCCTGCCCGGCGCCCCGGCCGAAATTCCCGGCACGAACGAGGTACTGCCCGTTATGAGCCGGATCCTCGAGCAGTGCCGGGCCCATGGCATCCCGGTTATCCACGTGATCCGGATTTACGAACGGGACGGCTCCAATGCGGATCTGTGCCGCAAAGAAATGATCGAGGCCGGAGCGGCTATCGCAGCGCCGGGGACACGGGGGGCGGATCTCGCGGATGCGATCAAACCGCCTCATGCGGAGGAACTCCGATTCGGGCCGCTGCTCGGCGGAGAAATCCAGGCGATCGGTGAGCGGGAGTGGGCCCTATACAAACCCCGCTGGGGAGCTTTTTACAAGACGAAATTGGAAGACTTCCTAAAAGAGCTGGGGATCGACACCCTTATTTTCACGGGCTGCAATTTCCCTAACTGTCCCAGGACGAGCATGTACGAAGCGAGCGAGCGCGACTTTAAAGTAATTATGGTGGAGGACGCCATTTCGGGTGTGTACGAGAAGGGAAAGGATGAAATCAGAAATATCGGAATTTCTGTTTATGATTCGGCTTCCTTAATCAGGGACATCGGCCAAGCTTTCGCGCAAAGGCTGGAACTTTCGGCCGATCCGGCATCATCCCCCGTTTCCTGAAAAGGAACAGCTTTCCACGGGGCCGGAATGTATCCGTCCGGGGCCGTTGAATCAGGCCCTTTGAATTCCATAGCGGTGAAAGATGGCGGGCATTAACGGCCATCTGCATACTTTTTAGAAGAAATAATTCTGCGTTTCATGGATTGATCTGAATTTTTTCCATAAGGAGGTTTAGAGATGAAAATCGCGTTTATCGTGTTTGACGGGATTACCTTTCTGGATTTTATCGGTTTCTACGATGTCGTCAACCGACTGCATCTGTTCGACAAGACGAAAGGAACGACGTGGGATATTTGCGCGCTTGCGCCGGAGGTAAAGGATGAGCAGGGATTGACGATCCGTGCCGGCAAAGTAAAACCGGACCTGTCGGAATATGATCTGCTGTTTGTTCCGGGCGGTCTCGGGACGAGAAAGCTCAGGTTTAGAAAAGAGTTCGTGGACTGGCTGAGGCAGGCGATTGGAGTTAAACACGTGGTTTCGGTATGCACGGGTTCGCTTTTGCTCGGGGCGGCCGGGTTTCTGGAGAACAGGAAAGCAACCACACATCCGAAAGCTTATGCGCTGCTGGAACCGTACTGCAAGGAAGTGGTCCGGGCCAGAATCGTCAAGGACGGCCATATCGTCACGGGCGGAGGGGTATCGGCTTCTATCGATTTAGGGCTCTATGTGGTCGAAATGCTCGCTGGGCGGGAAGCTGCGGGTCAAGTGAAGGAGCAGATCGACTATCCTTATGAGCGAAGCGGGATGGTGGAGGCTTAAGCAGGCGCTGTTTAAGGACCGATTTTGGACATTCCATCTAACAAATTTGTTGAAAATAAACAATTCTAGTGTGCTACACTTATTTCTGTACTGTTTTTAAGGAATTCGATGACTAATTTAGAAAAACCAAGGAGAAGGAGAGAAGAAGATGAAAAAGAAGTACATGACCCTATTGGGTGCATGCGGATTAGCCGCAGTGGTGGGGGCGACTAGTTATGCCGCCGGCGGAGTGGAGAAAATCGAAGCTTATCTCAATCCCGATATCAAGCTGACGCTCAACAATGAAGCCTGGACCGCGAAAAACGGAGAAGGAAATGCGCTGGCCCCGGTCATTATCGACGGGACTTCCTATGTTCCGGCCAAAGCGGTCGTGGAGGCGATGGGTGGACAAGTTCAGTGGAACAATGATACGAAAACGATCGCGATCACATCCGTTCCCGGCAAAGACGCTCCTGTTTCTCCCCCGGAATCGGGCGTGACGGACAGAGACGAGCAGATCGCGCAAAAAATAGCCGAGATCAAAAAGAAACTGAAGCGGGGTTTGACCCGGGAAGAAGTGGCAGCCCAACTCAAAGTAAAACTTGAAAATGCCAATGACAACGGCGATGTTGAAAACGGCAGCGATTCTTTCTCCAAAGTGTATTATTTCAAAGAGGCCGGTTACGAGCGTCCCGAAGGGACTCCGGACCACGCAATCGATTACGAAGGCTTGAAGAACAAAAAAGTCGGAGCGAGTTTATTTATCGGCTGGAAAAACGATAAGCTGCACTTTTATTCCATCTCCTACGTGAACCCGGCCGACAAGAAGGTGCATTTATTTGTGGTGGGTCTGGATGGAACATCGGAAGACAATCCTGCCACCAACTGAATCTAAAGAATTGATAAATTGTAGGGCCAAATCGTATCCCGATTTTTGAAACTGGTTTAGAATGGGAGAGAATTCCATTAAGCCCTGAAAATAGGGTGTACATAAGGTGATAACATTGAAAAAAACCGTTATTTTTATCGTCGCTATCGTGGTCGTTATGGCTACATCCGCTTCGGCTTACGCGCATCCCGGAAGATTAGACAAAAACGGGGGCCACAACTGCTCCGCAAAATCCAAACAAAAAGGGTTATGCAGCGGGTATCATTACCACAAAAAGAAATAACAGGCCCATTTACGTAGAAACTTAGCCGGTTTCCTTGTAGGCCAATCCCCATGAAGTAACCGGTAAAAAGAAACCCTGCAAAACAAGCTGGCACCGTATCGGGGCCGGCTTGTTTGGTTTATGTTGCAGGGATGGACACTGCCTTTGAATACAAAGAGTTCCTTCTTACTAAGAGGTTGTTCCGTGTCCGGATGCTTTTCGGGGTGGATTGGCCTTTATTGCTGAAAAGTCCGGGAAGGAGACGAATCATGGATAACGGAGAGGGTCTTGAGATTCACCGTAACGAAGCATTTTCTCCGCTGAATCAATATGTCCTCGGAATACAGGAAAAGATTACAGCTTCGGCGGCCGCCGTCTATGTTCTGCATCGCGGAACCGTCGTTAACGAATGGTACTCGGGTACGCATGAGTTCTCTCCCGGCAGCCGTCTCGTCGGCGCGGATTCCCGATTTAATGTCGCTTCGGTCAGAAAAACCTATCTGGGGCTCGCCGTCTCTCTGGCCCTTTACGAGGGACGGATCGGCAGCCTGGATGATCCGGTTTCGGACTATATGGCCGATCCGGACGACGCCTTGCTGGCGGGCACGACGATCCGGCATTTGCTCACCCACACGCACGGTCTTGCGAGTCCGCAAAAGCGGATATTTCCTCCCGGGGCGGACTGGGCTTATAACAATGTGGGCGTTAATTTGCTGATCCGCATGGTCGGAGAAGTATTCGGAAAGCCCCTTGCACAGCTATTAAATGAAAAGGTGTTCCGTCCCGGCGGATTCACGGAAACGGGCTGGCGCCAACACAAAACGGACGGGCTCGTTTGGCTGGATGAAATTTACACCAGCGAAGAAGGCACAGAAACAAACATGTTCGTCAGCGCCAAAGAGCTTGCTTCCTGGGGGCAGCTGCATCTGTCCAAAGGCATATGGAACGGGATGCAGCTAGTCCCTCGTCCGGTATGGGAGCAGACCGCCGAAATTATCAGTCCGGAAGGTCTTGCGGACTCTTTACCGAGAAACGGGTTTTTCTGGTTCGTGCAGGACCGTCCGCGCTCCTTGACGGAATTGGGGCACGAGCTTCCCGCGGGTTCTTATCAATCTCTCGGAAGTACGGGCTGCGCCTGTCTCGTTATTCCGGAGAAGGAAGCCGTCGCGGTCCGGATGTATAACCAGACAGGGCCGAATCTCGCCGGCTACAGCTATCTGGACGACATCCGGACGTTCGGCAACACCGTATATGGCTGTCTGAATGTTATCGGCCTGCGGGCAGACCGGTCCCCGTAAATTTTATAATCCGCATCCGCCCAGTCCCCGGCATCCGTCCCGGCATACAGTATAGGAGCCTACTAAAGGAAGAGGAGTGAATGCAGCATGGGATTTTTCTTCCCTCAAGGATCGTTTACACAGCCGCAAGGAAGCCAGGGGTTTCAAGGCGGTCAGGGACCGTTCGGTACGACGGGGCCGTTCTTTCCGTCACCCGGAGGCGGACCGGGCCAAGGCTCGTTCTTTCCGTTTCCCGGCCAGCAGGGACCGGGTACGCCTCC
The DNA here is from genome assembly GCF_059692095.1 of Paenibacillus sp. JT31N7. Lineage (NCBI taxonomy): Bacteria > Bacillati > Bacillota > Bacilli > Caryophanales > Paenibacillaceae > Paenibacillus > Paenibacillus sp. JT31N7. The sequence goes on along the minus strand of NZ_JCAUAT010000001.1, from coordinate 1,699,271 downwards.
CCCGCTGGGACCTCCCGGATTTCCCGGAGGCAGCCCCGGCCAGCAGGCACCGACGGCGCCCCCTCCGCAGTTCGAGCCGCAGGTGACTCCCTTTGCGGTTGACCCGGGCGCCATCTCCGGCTGCCTGTTTCGCAATACGTTCGTCTGGCTGAATGACGGCTCACGGTTCTGGTACTTCCCGACCTTTGTCGGCCGCACTTCGGTGGCCGGCTTCCGGTGGACGGGGTTCAGTTGGGTCTATTTCGGAATCGATCTGCGGAGGATCAGCTCGTTCACCTGTTTTTAGAAATAGACGGCCGGCTCTGAGAGGCAAGTACAAATACGAAGGATATCCGAACTTTAGCGTCTCGGATATCCTCTTTTTATAACCCGGAAAGAGGAAGGCGCACGTGCACATCGAAGATACTAGGAAGGTATATATGGAAGGGGCATACAGAAAAACCGATGGGAAGGGAGAACAGTCATGAATGAAAAGGACCTTCTGTCCGGTATTCTGGCCGCTTATCCGGTCCGCGAGCCGTCCGTACAGTTTATCCGGCACAACGAAAACATGACCTACCGGGTAACGGACGTCACCACGGGACAATCTTACCTGCTCCGGATACATAAACCGGTTACGTACAAGCTGCACGGGCTGCAGCATTCCCGGGAAGGGCTGCATGCGGAAATGCAGTGGCTGGCGGATCTTGGCGCCGGTACGGGGATGCGGGTGCAGAAACCGGTCGCAAGCAACGCGGGTGAATGGGTAACGTCTGTAAACCTTGACGGGGAATCCGGATCGCAATCCGGCGTCTTTTGTACGCTACTCGAATGGATCGAAGGCCGGGATGTCGGCCACGGAGAATCTTTTTCGCGGGAGATGGTGAAAGAGCTCGGCCGGCAACTTGGTATGATGCACCGGTTCTCGCAAACCTACGCCGGGGCTGCCGAATGGAAAAGACCCCGCTACGCGGGTGTGGAACAGAACGAGGAGATGCTCGTACGAATCCGGTCCGGGCTGCCCATGGGCCTTTTCAGGGAAGAAGACCTTGAGATCGTCGGCCTGACTTTTACGCGCATAGCGGACAAGCTTGCACGGCACAGCCGGTCCGGGAGTACTTGGGGACTGATTCACGCCGATATCAATAAAGGCAATCTGATCGTGACGGAGCAGGGCTTTTCGCTCATCGATTTCTGCCTGTTCGGGCACGGGTATTACGGATATGATCTGGCGGGCTGCGCGCTCACTATGAAAGCGGAATTGAGGGATTCCGTGCTGGAGGGTTACTCACTTGTCCGGCCCGGCGCCGTTGCGGAGCGGCTGGATCTGCTGGAGGGGTTTATGCTTCTGTCGATTTTCGGTTTTTATTCGTTCCACCTACATAACCCCGATAAGCATCCGTGGATGAAAGAAAGGATGCCTGCTTTTTGCAAAAATTACTGCGTTCCTTTTCTTGAGGACCGTAGCCTTTTTTATACCTTGTAGAACAACGGAAATACGCATGCACCACGCAAAAAAATATAGGGCCGGAGGCCACAAGGAGGTTAACGACTATGACCCATGGAGTGACGATTCATGAGCTGGAATCGATGGAGTCGGGCGTTCTGAACGATTTGACGGAGCTGCTGATCCGGGTAGTGGAGGATGGGGCTTCGATCGGATTTTTGCCGCCGTTAAGCTGGGAGGATGCGAACACTTACTGGAAAAAAGTGATAGAACCCGGCGTATTGGCCTGGAACGCCGTATGCGACGGCAAAATTGTCGGCACCGTCCAGCTTCACCTGGCGATGAAAAGAAATGCCGCGCACCGGGCGGAAGTCGTCAAGCTGATGGTTCACCCCGAATACCGGAGAAAGGGCATCGCTCATATGCTGATGCAGGCTTTGGAGGAAACGGCGGCGGAGGAGGGAAGGTCGCTTCTGGTGCTGGATACCCGTGAAGGAGACGCGTCCAACAAGCTGTACAAGTCATTCGGGTATGTGGAGGCGGGCCGCATCCCGCATTTCGCCAAATCGTCCGACGGGAGCCTGCACACGACGATTTTTTATTACAAGCAGATCTAGGAGAGACCTAGGGAAGTCGTAACGTTCATCATGCTCGGGTTTATTCTGATGAGCCTGATCACGATTACGGCCTATCTGCGCAAAATATACGAGACGCTGAACCGTATGGCTTCGGAGAAGGATCGGCCACCGGGTCCTCCCGGTGAATAAAAGGGGGTCCGCTCCAGCGGGCCGTTTTGCCGAATTACAGGCGGCAGCGAAACAAATGCCGGAGATTTGCGTACGATCCTAGTACAGGTGCACGGCAGCTTGCAGAGAAGTGAACGGTTACCGATTTGTCAAACATTTGACCGGGCCGAAGTTCAAAAAGGAGTGAGTTCATGCTTACAAAACCGCCGCACGAAGAATATCCGGCTTACTACGAAACGTACGTTAAGCTGGTTCAGGAGGGCAATCTCGCCGAGATTCTGGTCGAACAGCTTCAAACCACGACGGAGCTGATGCAGTCCCTTACGGAAGAAACCGGGGACCGCAAGTACGCTCCGGGCAAGTGGAGCATCAAAGAGGTATTGGGCCACGTGGCCGATACGGAACGGATCATGGCCTACCGCATGCTCTGCATCGCGAGAGGGGACCGGACGCCGCTCCCCGGTTATGACGAGAATGAGTATGTAGCGGGGGCGTCTTTCGCGGCAAGCGGCCTGTCCGACATTCTCAAGGATTACTCCGCCGTCCGCTGCTCTACACTGACCTTGCTGCGGGGCATAACGGATGAAGCCTGGCTCCGGACCGGAACGGCCAATAACAACCTCCTATCCGCCAGAGCGCTCGCCGCGATCATAGCCGGGCACGAGCGGCATCATATCCGGATTATTCAGGAGAGATACCTGCGGGCCGAGTAAGCTGATTCACGGCGGATTTTTCTTGATCGCACGACTGAATAGGCTTCCCGGCAAGCCGGTAAATGGTGAACGCCCGAAGCGGGATGACCCGCTATTGCGACGAACGGAAGGAGGCAGCGGAATGTACAGTGTCAAATCGCCGGGAGGTTCCCTTTTTCCTTATTACTATAAAGGGGGCGAGATTCACTGCTTAAAGTACGGGAGCTTCTTCCAAGATGAAGAAAGACTGTTAAGGCTGATGCTGGAGGAAGAACATTTTATCCGGCAGAGAAGCCAGGAATTGAGAATTTGGGTCGATTTCTACGAAACGCGGCTGAGCGATGACGCTCTCGCTTCTTTTGTTGAGCATATCGGCCGTCTTAACGCGCATATTTACAAGCTGACTCTCGTGGGTTGTTCCTTCGGGAGCAAGTTCAAATTAAAGAAAAGGCTGAACAGACTAGAGCCGCCTTTAAAACGCCCCGTCGCGTTTTTCAGCGATCCCGAGGTTGCGAAGACATGGCTGGTGCGGGAAGGATAGGCTGTTAAACCGGGAAAGGAAGCGGCACATATGACGACAATCGGGTTTATAAGGCACGGCAGTACACACTGGAACAAAGAAGGAAGAGCGCAGGGAAGCTCGGATATTCCGCTCGATGAAGACGGGCTGGCCGACGCGGAAAAGCTGGCGGAACGGATCGGGTCGGAGAAGTGGGACTCTATTTACTCGAGCCATTTACTCCGCGCAAAACAGACGGCGGACAGAATCGGCGGCCGCGCCGGGATTCCGGTGTGGAGCGACGAGAGAATCCGTGAAGCGGGCGGGGGAGAAATCGAAGGGACAACCGAGCAGGAACGTATCGCCAAGTGGGGTGCGGGATGGAGAGAGCTTGATTTGGGCATAGAAAAGCCGGAAAGCGTCATAGCCCGGGGCGGCTCTTTTCTGGACGAGGTTTTGAGCAGGCACAAAGGGAAAAGGATACTGATCGTCAGCCACGGCTCCTTTATCCGGACGATGCTGAAACATTTGCTGCCCGATTCGGAGTACGACGGACATTTAACGAACACATCGGTTACGACTTTAGTTCTGGATGACCGGGACTGGACTTGCGGATTGTACAACTGTACGAAGCATCTGGACTAGAAGAGGACGGAAGCAATGGATACAGAAAGGGTGGGGGCATGAATATTTTAGTCAAGCCGCTCGACAGCGAGGAGCTTAAAGGGATCTGGATGCAGGCTTTCCACAAGCACGGGCTGCACCGGGAAGTCGCCTACTACGATCAGTGCCTTCATGAAAATGTGCTGGGTACCCGTGTCACCCTGCTCGCTTTCGTGGAAGAGACGCTGGTCGGCTGCGGCCATTTGAAGGTGGAATCGGAGTATGCGTATTTCCGGGACCGGCGGATTCCCGAAATCAATGATTTGAATGTTTTTCCCGACTACCGCCGCAGCGGAATCGGAACCAAACTGCTGGAGCAGTTCGAGACGCTGGCAAGCGAAGATTTTCACCGGATCGGACTGGGAGTCGGACTTTACAAAGACTATGGGGCGGCGCAGAGGATTTACTGCAGAAGAGGCTATGTCCCGGACGGCAACGGCCTGATGTCGGGCAACCGGGAGGCGGCTGCGGGAGAAATGGTCCGCGTGGACGATGATCTCCTCCTGTATCTGGTCAAGGACCTGCGGCTGGATTCGTTCTACAATCTGCACGCCGGCAAGGCGGAAATCCAGCCTTTTTTGAATCACTGATACTTTCTAGAAACGGGCCGCCTCGGCGCCAAATGACGCCGCCTTCCAATCCGCCGAACCCCGGCGGATTATTTGCCGTCCGCGCCCGCGCGGCCCCGCCGTTCACGGCTGCCTGCGGCGGTAACGGACAGGGGAGCAGCCTGTCATCTGCTTGAAGGTTCTACCGAAATGGGTCAGGCTATCAAAACCGACGCGCTCGCAGATTTCGAGCACTTTCCAGCTTGTTTCCCTGAGCAGGGCGCATGCTTTTTTGATCCGGACGTTGTTGATGTATTCGATCGCGGTATAGCCGGTCACTTCTTTAAAGGTGCGGCTGAGGTGGGAAGGGCTGATTTCGAACGTTTGCGACAGATCTTCCAGCGTAAGCCGCTCGTAAAAACGGCTGTTTATGTACTCTACGAGGGCGTAAATTTTTTTGTGGGTGGGCGATGTGCCGTTCCCGGCCTGCTCCCGGTCCGCTTCGCGCACCTTGCGGTTCATAAACAGCAGCAGCTCCATCAGCAGCACTTTCTGATACTGCTCGAACCCGATCTGCTTGCGGACGCCTTCGTGGAGCATTTTATGAAAAAGCTCCTCCGCAAAGGTCTGCTCATACCCGGAAAGGTGGACGGCATGGAAGTCCGCATAGAAAAAGGACAGAAGCTCCCCGTCGTCTTGCAGACGGAAAAAATCGTGCAGAAACTCCTCTTTGAACAGCATCGTAACGCGCTCGAAGACGGCCTCGCCCGCGTTGACTAACTGGTGCGGCACGTTGGCGTTGATGAACAGAAGTACCCCGCCTACGACCTGGTACGTTTTGTCCCCGATAAAATAATACAATTGACCGGATACGAGATACATGATTTCAAAAGCATCGTGCGTGTGGCGCGACGGCATGCTCGTGTAAGTGAGCTCCTTGCGGCTGATATGCAGAGAACCGCAGTCATAACAGACGTTCTTCAAAATGAACTCCTCCTCGCCCCCTGGGTGTCCTATTCAGTTTAGCGCGTTCTCCGGCTTCTTTTTAACCCTTTCGGCCCAAATCACATAAAAAAACAAAAAAGGTAACAAAAAAAGAACAGCAAAATAAGGTGGCTTTTTCTCTCTACTGGAAGATATGTGCAGAAAACGGAACAATATTCGCTTATAATGAAGGAGTGATATTTCTACATAACGGTTCAGGAGGTAAAAAATGGCTAAAAAGATGCTCGGTATGCTGTTGACTTCGGCTCTGGTGTGCGGCAGTCTGGGGGCCGGTACGGGACATGCGCAATCAGGCCGTACTTTGCCGGCGGAGAAGAAAGAAGTCAAAAACGTGATTTTGTTTATTACGGACGGCATGAGCTTGTCGGACGTGAATTTGACGAGATGGGTGCAAGGCGGCAAACCTTTGGAGATGGACGCTTATTTCAAAGGGCTCGTCCGGACGTACGCGTCGGATTCGCTAACGACGGATTCGGCTGCGGGGGCTTCCGCTTACGCAACCGGTCATAAAGTGAAGAGCGAGACGGTATCGATCTCGCCGGATAAGGTCACAATGCCTTTCATCGACAAGCCCGGCGAACAAGAAGCGGCCAAACCTCTGCCGACTCTTCTGGAAGCGGCCCGCCTGAAGGGCAAAGGGACGGGGCTCGTCTTCACCTGCGAGCTCACGGACGCTACACCGGCAGTATTCGCCAGCCATGCCGAAAGCCGGGACAACGCCCATTCCATCGCGGAGCAGATGGTGTACAGCGGCGTGGATCTCGTGCTGGGGGGCGGATCGGGCTATCTCGTGCCGGGAGATAAAGAAATCAACCGCAAGGACGGGGAAGATCTCACCAAAGTGCTGAAAGCAAACGGCTACGAATATGCGACGAGCCGGATCGATCTGCTCAGTTCGCAGACGAACAAGATCTGGGGCCTTTTTAACGAAGGGGCGCTGGACGCCGATCTTGACCTGGACCCGCAGAAGCAGCCTACCCTGGCTGAAATGACGACGATCGCGGCCAATAAGCTTTCTTCGAACGAGAACGGCTTTTTCCTGATGGTAGAAGCGAGCCAGATCGACTGGTTCGGACACGACAACGATCCGGTAGGCATCGTTACCGAGACGCAGGCCTTCGACCGTGCCCTGAAAGCGGCGATCGATTTTGCCAAAAAAGACGGAAACACCGCGGTTATCTCCGTATCCGACCATGCCACGGGCGGAGTTAATATGACCAACTACGACACGATGAAGGATTTGCAACCTATCTTTACGAAGGCCAAACATACGAGCTACGGGCTGGAAGGCAGAATTAACGAATCCAACTACAAGAAAATGCTGGAGGAAGAATACGGGCTCTCCGATTTGACGAAGGAAGAAGAGGAAGCCGTCAAGAAAGGGCTCGAAGACAATCTGTCCCCGGTTATCGGCGGCATATTGGGAGAGCGGGCAGGCGTTTCCTTCTCCACGGGAGATCATACCTCGGAAGAGGTCGGACTTTTCGCTTATCACCCGAACGATTTCCTGCCTACGGATTACGCCAGAAGCGGCGTGGTTGAGAACACGGATGTCGGAAAATACCTCCAGCTGATCCTGGGACTGGACCTGCCCGCACTGGAAAACACCCTTTTCGTTCCGGCGAGTGACCTGGAAGCCAAGGGCGCCAAAGTCAGCTTGGACAAATCGGATAAAGAAAACCCGGTCGTCGTGGTGACCAAAGGAACGAAGACGATCAAGCTCCCGGTAGACAAGAACATCGCTTTGACGGACGGCAAGACGATCAAGCTTAGCACGCCAACCCTGCTGATCAAAAATAAAGTCTGGGTGTCCAAGGACGCGGCGGCTTTGATTCAATAAACGGCTTTACAGAAATCTTTTAGGACCCATCTTGTCCAGTAACTCTTTAATTGAAATCCGCACTCGCTGCGGATTTTTCTTTTTGCCGTTATTCGTGTGACGGACAGGCGGGGAAGGAAAATATATCCTAACGGGACCGTTAAATGATAAAGTAGAAAGACAGGTGCAGAAGCAGCAGCGGAGAATAGCCGGAACGGGAGGACAGTCGCGGGATGAGCATGGGGCGCATTAGACGGGATATGAAGGGTTATTTGGAGGAACACCGGAATCCGGTGAACCGGACGCTGCATTATTTCGCGTTCCTGGCGGCATTTATGGCCTGGATCTTTCTGTGGTTCGACATCCGCCTTACCTTGGCGCTTGCCGTCCTTCATTATGCGTTAGCCTGGACCGGACACTTTTATTTCGAAGGCAACAAGCCGGCGTCATTCCGCTATCCGTTCGTCGGTTTTTACGCGGGGTTTCTCTGGTTTTTTCTGAGGACGGCGGAAGTGGTGACCCGGACCGATCTTGTCGACGCGTGGGTGAGAGAGCCCGAATGAGAACGGACGATGCCTCCGCAGGGAAGATACGTCGGAATGGCGCTGGTTTTCCTCCTTCCGCTGGGCTACTCTGCTCGGCAAGAACGGCGGAAGGCTTTGTACCGTGAACGGAGCGGGCGACCGGCATTATCGGATCAACGGCATAGGATATCGGGCGGCCGATTAAGGAGTGAAATCATGAACATGATGTATTCGGACGAACTTCCTGCGGGTGAAGCCGTTTATGACCTGTATGAGCAATTCGGCTGGAACGAATTCCTTAAGCTGTCCGCAAGTCAGCTCCATGATACGATGCGGGGAAGCTGGTATGTGGCGAGCGCTTATGATGGAAGCCGCCTGATCGGCACGGGCAGAGTCGTATCGGACGGCGTGATGAACGCGTTTATATGCGGCCTCGTCGTCCATCCGGACTATCAGAAGAAGGGAATCGGAAGCGAGCTGATGAAGCGGCTTATGCAGCGGTGCATCACCCGTCAATTACATATGGAGCTTTTTTGCTCGGACCGGGAAATCGGTTATTATGAAAAGTTCGGTTTCGAGGTGTTTGCCAGCGGGATGAAATACCGGAAGGAGGGACTGTCCCAGTGATGAATAAAACGAAAGAAGTCCGGATAGTTTCTTATGATCCGGCGTGGAAAACCGCTTTCGAGAGCATCAGGACCGAACTTGAGACGCATATCGGCGATCTCGTTCTCGCCATCGAACATGTCGGGAGTACGTCGGTAGTAGGCTTGGGAGCCAAACCGGTCATAGACATTGATGTCGTGATGGACAGCTATGAAGTGTTTCCCGCCATTGCGGAGCGTCTAGGGAAAGCTGGCTTCCGGCATGAAGGCAATCTCGGCGTAGAGGGCCGTGAAGCGTTCAAACGGACGTACGAGGACAGCTTTATGGCTTATCATCTCTACGTATGTCCCAAGGACGGGCGCGGATATCTGGAGCATATCGCTTTTCGCGATTATTTGCGTGCCCATCCTGCGGCACGGGAGCGGTATCAGCGGCTTAAGGAAGATTTGGCGGCCGAATTCCGCTATGATAGAGATACTTATTGTGAGAGGAAAACCGGTTTTGTCCGGGACATTTTAAACAAGACCCTCTATAAGGATTAAAACAGCAGGGGCGTCAGCAGCATCCAAGGAACCGGCAGAGGGAGACCAGGGAGGCCGGCGATACGATGGAGACATTCGGCAGAGGTTGCCTGTATATTATTTTGGGTATAGTGGTTCTTATGGTTTTCGCTTTGCTTGCCGGAGGGACGGTTACGATTCCGTGGATCATCGCGATTCCGCTGGTCGTGCTGGCTTTCTGGGCCGCGTCGAAAAAAAATAAATAACCGGGGTGACCGAAATGAGTGCGAATCAGACTTACCTGGAAAGTGTCCGCAAACAATTTCTCTACTACAAAACACTGGGAGAGAAAGCGATGGACCAGCTGGAGCCGGAGCAGTTGTTTACGGCTTACAACGAAGACACGAACAGCATTGCGGCGATAGTGGCTCATCTGGGCGGGAATATGCTTTCCCGCTGGACCGACTTTCTTACGACGGACGGGGAAAAAGACTGGCGCGACCGCGACGCCGAATTCGGGCACAGCCTTTCGGACAAAGAGCAGCTTCTGGGCAAGTGGAACGAAGGATGGAACTGCTTATTCCATGCGCTGGATTCCTTGAGTCCGGATCAGCTGGAGCAGATCATTTATATCCGCAACGAAGGCCATACCGTGATCGAAGCCATTAACCGGCAGCTGGCCCATTATCCTTACCACGTCGGGCAGATCGTCTATGCGGCCAAACTGCTCAAAAAAGAAGAATGGAACAGCCTGTCCATTCCGAGAAACAAATCCGCGCAATTCAACAGCGAAAAATTCGGCAAAGAGAAATCCGTCCGAAATTTTACCGATGAAGAAATGAAAAAATTGTCCGCCAACACGGACAGCATGCAATAAAACGGCTCCGGAAACCGGAGCGGCATCACGACGGACACAGACGGGAGACATTCAAGGCCGTGTACACGATGACAAAAGTAAACGCCGGCATCAGGCCGCATCTGACAAAATTGTTTGAAGAGGTCCGCCGGGTGGACGTCTGTATAGACAGCGTACTGGAAGGCCAGGCGGGCGGAGAGATTCGGATCTTCGTCGATTCCTTGACGGAGCCTTCGAGCGTGCAGATCAACCAGGGGAGTTTCGCCTATTTCGCCGGTGATTCCGAGTGTCCTTCCGCAAAGCAATGGCTGGAGGAGTTTCCCGCCCACTGCTTCATTATGCCTTCGTCCCCCGGCTGGACGGAACGGGCCGGAACCATCCACGGCGGCAAGCTGATCCGCGACGAGCGGTACATGTTTTCCCCTGAGGCGCTGCAGTGCGGCCATTTGAAGGAACTGGCGGAGCATCCGGATTACAAGGTGGAAAAGATTACGCTGGAGCTGGCCCGGGACATGATCCGCGACCCGCTCCAACACTATCACTTCATGAATTACGACACGGCCGAACAATTTATGGAGACCGGGTTCGGCTATTGCATCCGCGCGCAAGGCGAAGTCGCGGCCGCCTGCACGTCCGCGATGGTGAGTCGTACGGGCGTGGAAATCGGCATTATGACACACCCGGACTACCGGAAGTTCGGTCTGGCGACCCGGGTTGCGGCGGCTTTCCTGCTGCACTGCCTGGAGCACAATCTGTATCCGAGCTGGGATGCGGCAAATTTGAAATCCAAGGGGCTTGCGGAGAAACTGGGTCTGATCTACGCCGGATCTTATGAGGTTTTCTCCCTGCAGGATTAGGCGGAGGAAGACAGTGCGGCCGTTGTCCCCGCGGAAGAAGGAGAACGAATGGTAAACCTATCTGCGTGGAAATCGGCCGCGTTTATGGCGGCTCTGTCGGCACTTACGCTGCTGGTCTATTCCGTTTTCCGGAACAAGACGTATTACGATTTTTTGACCTGGAATTTATTTCTGGCCTGGGTTCCGTTCGTTTTCTCGTTTATCGCTTATGAGGCGGGGCACCGGGTACAAAGGCGGATGAGAGCCGCAATCATCGTCCTTCTGGGGGCTTGCTGGCTTCTGTTTTATCCGAACGCCCCTTATATCGTGACGGACCTGGTTCATTTAACCGCGATGAAAGGGCTGTATGCCGGTCAAGGAACGGTTACGTTCCGGTACTGGTACGATCTGCTCGTTCTCGTCTTATTTGCGTGGAACGGTCTGCTGCTCTGCGTGTATTCCCTGTATCATTTCCATTCACTTATCCGGCTTGCCGCTGGCTCCTTGTTTGGCTGGGGCTTTGTGGCGGCGGCAGCGCTGCTGGGCGGCTACGGCGTACTGCTGGGCAGAGTGCACCGGCTTAACAGCTGGGACGTGCTGACGGATGCCCGGCTCATCAAACAGATCGTCCTGGAGAGCCTTCATGCGCCGGCGCTGCTTTTCTGCCTGTTGTTCGGTCTTATGATCGGAATGGTTTATCTTTCGTTTTATTTTGTTATTCATCTGGCGGGCCAGTCAGGAAAGCGTGCATGAGAAGTTCCCGCGGGCAGTTACTACAGAGCGGAGAGGAGAATGTCCATGCTTTTATCCAAAAAAGATCCGGCCGATCCAAGGACGGACTTCGAACGGGATCTGCTCCGTCAGGCCAGGCGGCTTATTCCAGGGGAACCGCCGCCGCCCTGGCGTCTGCAGACGGTTATTGCGGCGGCGGGAGTAACGGCTGGCGGCTGGGACGGCGAAGGCCGGATCGTCCTGATCGGCAGCGGCTACAGCATCACGGATGCCTTTACCGGGCAGCGGCTTGTCAGGCAACGCGATGAGGAGGAGACCGAGCGGCATCTCACCGGCGGCGGGTTAAGATTCACCGTACCGGAGACGGGGGAAGTAATCGGCGTCTTCGGACTTGACGGGGGAGACGGCATTCAGATGAACGCCGACGGCTGGCGGCTGGAGGTCATTTATCCGTGGTGGCCGAGAGCTTCCGTGATCCTGGAGAATGTTTTCACAAGGGAGTACCGGTATTTGGCCGGGGCCGTTATGCTGGAGATTCCGCGGCTCGACGGCTGGCTGAAGGGCGGATTTTCTCCGTCGGGAGAGGCATTTATGGTGCTCGGATCGGGCGGAGCGGCTGTTTTTGCCAAGCGTTAAACGCGGGTCTTGCGAAAGGATGAGGCGCCGTTACCATGGATTTTTCACGACCGCAAATAGGAAGAAAGCCGGTCTGGAGATAAGCGGCCGCAGCGGCCTGAAGAACAAAAGCACGGCAAGCAGATTTATCGGAGAGGAAGAGAGAAAATCATGACCAAAAGAAAGAATATCTCATCCGGTTCGCCGTGGGAGCCTGTTGTCGGATACAGCAGAGCGGTACGGGTCGGCAATATCGTCGAAGTAGCGGGAACGACCGCCATGAAAGATGGAGAAGTTGTAGGCGCAGGAGACGCTTACGCCCAGACGAAATGCGCGTTGGGCATTATCGAGGACGCGCTTAACCGGGCGGGGGCCAAACTTGCTGACGTCGTAAGGACGCGCATGTTCGTGACCGATATCGGCCGGTGGGAAGAGATCGGCAAAGCTCACGGGGAATTTTTCAAGGACATTCGTCCGGCATCCACGATGGTGGAGGTCCGGGCCTTGATTGATCCCGAGCTGCTGGTGGAGATCGAAGTTCAGGCCATTGTGAAGGAAACTTCTTCCGGGTTCGGTGATTGACCGCCCTCGGGCCTCCTTTTAGAGGGGGGCCTTTTTTAGTTGCAGAGCGGATAGATCCCTGTGGTATAATCAGGAAAATATGGGCTGTGAGGCAAAAGGGATGAACGGGCGTGAACGCTTTTCTCAAATTGAACGGAATCAGTGCGGGATATGCGTGCGTCTGTCTCGTATTCGGGCACGGTTTGCTCTACGGAATGAACGTGATCAAATCGCTCGGTCTGTCCTATTCGATTTCGGTGAAGATGGTTGTCGGGGTAACGTTCCTTTTGGCCGGTTTGCTCACTTTGTTATGTATGTGGATGACCAAGAAGTGGATGAAAGGGCGGGCGCTTGCATTCTGGGCGGCGGTACTGTGGTTTCCTTACTGGCTATTGACCAGTCACGGTCTGGCGCTTGTGCTTCCGGGCGAGGATAATTTCTATGTCATTTACATGATGGCCCTGTTTTTAATGCCCTTTTATCCGCTTTTTGCCGCTACAGCGATTGGAATCAGCGCCTTGTGGCATGAAGCTGCGGACAAAAAGCTGAACCGGCGGACAGCCGATAAGGACGTCCCGTAAACGTAACAGTATCAAATAGCTTGGAAGTTGCAGATGTGTTTTTTCATGAGAACAGCCGATTAGCGACCGGAGAAATTTTCACGGGAGGCATTCATTTATGATCCGAATTTGTACCGAACAAGATATCCGTGAGATTTACGACATTATTAACGACGCCGCCGTGGCCTACAAAGGTATTATACCGGCCGACCGGTTTCACGAGCCTTACATGACGATGGAGGAACTGCAGAGCGAAATCCGCAGCGGGGTCGTGTTCTGGGGGTATGAGGACGGCGGGGGGCTGATCGGGGTGATGGGCATCCAGGACAAAGGCGACGTTTTCCTCATCCGGCACGCCTATGTGAGAACAGACCAGCGCAAGGGCGGCATCGGCAGCCGGCTGCTGGCTTATTTGACGGACCTGACGGAGAAGCCGTTCCTGATCGGTACGTGGGCGGACGCTTCCTGGGCGATCGCCTTTTATCTCAAAAACGGCTTCGCTCTCGTCCCCGAGGAAGAGAAGGAGCGGCTGCTGCGCACCTATTGGACCATACCGGACCGTCAGATCGAAACGTCCGTCGTGCTCGGCGACCGCAGGCGTGAAGCGGTATAGGAGCAGGCGGCAGCGGCCTGAGAATCACTCGTGACTAGCGAATCAGTCCATTCCCTCTATTAGTCATCTTAAGGAGCTGACATCATGAAAATTTTGGAACTTACTCTTCACGCTTCGAATGTAAACGAATTAAAACAATTTTACGGGGAGCGGCTGGGGCTGCCTGTCACCGCAGAGAAAAGCACCTCCTTTTCCTTCCGGGCCGGGGACACGTACGTGACGTTCGTCCGCGCAGCTCAGAATGACGATAGCTTCTATCATTTCGCTTTCAACATCCCGGAGAACAAGGTTGAAGAAGCGGCCGATTGGCTCCGGGACAGGGTTGAACTGCTGAGCCAGGAGGGCACCCCTATCGTTCATTTCGAGAACTGGAACGCCCACGCCTTTTATTTTAAAGACCCGGCCGGCAATATTGTCGAGCTGATCGCCCGTCATAATCTTAAGAATGCATCGCAGAAACCGTTCAGTGAGGAAGATTTTCTCTGCGTCAGCGAAATCGGAGTGCCGGTAGACGATGTTTCCGCCGCTTTGCGGGCGTTGAAGCAGGAGGCGGGGCTGGATGCCTGGAAGACTCCGAGTGAAACGTTCGCGCCGGTCGGCGACGAGAACGGGCTTTTTATCGTGGTGAAAAAAGGCCGGGTCTGGTTCGCGGGTGAAAGAAGCTCTTATCCCCACACGCTCGCCGTTAGGACGGATGGATGTTCGGTGCGTCTGGACGCGGAGGAAGGAATCTCATTCGGAGTGTCCGGGGAGAGCGGGCCGGAAAAGCCGTAAACAGGACGCGGCAGTCGGCGGATGAGCGGTACGCGGCCCAAGCGCTGCACACGGCAGGAGGCCCATCCGCACTTTTGCCGCAGGTCCGCCCACCGTACGCCGCCCCTGGAACGGCTTCGGCAAATAGACATCATAGGAGAGAACAGCGTGCTTAACAAAAGCGTCTATTACGGCCGGTTCGGCCCTCCGGCCGAAGTGCTGGAGATCCGCCGGACCCCCGTCGTGCCGCCGGGACCGGGCGAGATCCGGGTGCGGATGCTGGCCCGGCCCATCAACCCGTCGGACCTGATTCCCGTGCGCGGAGCCTACGCCCACCGGATCGCGCTCCCTGCGGTGCCCGGTTACGAAGGCGTGGGCATCGTCGAGGAGACCGGCCCGTCCGTGCGGGCGGAGCTGCTCGGCAGACGCGTTCTCCCGCTGCGCGGCGAAGGGACTTGGCAGGAATCGGTCCTCGCGCCCGCCGGGCTGGCGATCCCGGTTCCGCCGGACATTCCCGACGAGACGGCCGCCCAGCTTTATATCAACCCCGTGACCGCCTGGGCCGTCTGCGGGGCTCTCCGCCTGGGGTATGGCGATACGCTCGTCGTCAACGCCTGCGGCTCGGCGATCGGCCGGGTGTTCGCGCAGCTTGCGGCGGTTTTCAATTATGAGCTGATTGCGGTTACCCGCAGCGGAGCTCATACGGAGGAGCTGCTGAGCCTAGGCGCAGCTCATGTCATCGACACCGCCGACACGACCGCGCCGCTTCGCGAGGCGGTGCTGTCACGGACAGGCGGCCGTGGAGCGACCGCGGCCGTGGACAGCATAGGCGGCCCGGACGGAGCGGCTCTCGCCGGCTGTGTGCGGCCCGGCGGTTCCGTGTTCAGCATCGGGCTGCTGTCGGGGGGGCCGGTGGACTGGGCGGAGATGTCCCGGCTGTACGGGGTGGACGCCCGGCCGTTCTGGCTCCGGCACTGGATTCGCCGTGCTTCCCCCGCGGATTGGCTCGGGACTTTCGAGGAGATTATGGAGCTTGTCCGGGATGGACGGCTGAGCCTGATGAAGATCGCCGCCAGCTGCGGGCTGGACGAGGTGCACGCCGCCGTGGCGGCTTTCGAGTCGGGCGTGCCCGGTAAGATTTTGCTGACCGGCGGGCACAGGTGAAGGACCGGTGCGGATCTTCCGTTGTATGCCGCTGTTTGGGATCCTCACCAGGAGGCGCCATGGCCGGAGAGCTCACCATCTGCATCTCAGCGAGACAGGCAACCGCGCCTGTGCCGACAGAGTGATAGAAGCCGGCCGCAAATACAGATGAGACGGAAGAAAAAGGACGGGCGCGTGCCCGTAAAGGGCCCTGTCCCTTCATCTCGGGAAAGTTCACCGGATCAGGTGGCTTTCCTTTTCTTTTTTGGGTAGGATAGAGGGGAATGTGTTTGTGAGAAGGAGAGTAACAACATGGTTAAAAAACGAAGGATTCCGATTCGCTTTACGCCTCCGCAAATTTTGGCGCTCGGAATCCTAGCAATTATTTTAATAGGAGCGGTGCTGCTTTCGCTGCCTGCCGCCTCCTCTACGGGAGAGCCGATCTCTTACCTGGACGCTTTTTTTATGGCGACTTCGGCCGCATGTGTGACGGGGCTTTCCGTGTTGAACGCAGGGGTGCATTTTTCGCTGTTCGGCCAGATTGTCATCCTTATGCTGGTCCAGGTGGGCGGACTCGGATTTATGACGATGGCCACCTTGATCGCGCTCGTGCTTCGCAAGCGGATAACCCTCAAGGAGCGGCTGCTTTTGCAGGAAGCGATGAACCAAGGGTCCGTAGAGGGCATCGTGCGGCTGATCCGCAGGGTACTGACCTACGCGCTTGCCATTGAGCTAGCGGGAGCGGTTCTCCTGACGGTACGCTGGGCCTTCGACATGCCGTTCGGACAAGCTGTTTATTTTGGCATTTTTCATAGTATCTCGATCTTCAATAACGCCGGCTTCGATTTGTTCAGCAGTCTGCCCGGAGCCCAGGGAAGCTTGATGGCGTATGTGAACGATCCTTACGTGAATATCGTGGTCATCGGACTTATGATTCTGGGGGGCATCGGGTTTATCGTCATAGCGGACGTGCTCGATTTCAAACGGACCCGGCAGCTGACGCTCCACTCCAAGGTTGTGCTTACGGCAACGGGACTGCTGATTCTGCTCGGTTCCGTCGTTGTCTTCATCTTCGAATATACAAATCCGCTGACGATGCAGCCGCTCAGTCTTCCGGGCAAAATCTTCGCCGCCTTCTTCCAGTCGGCGACGACCCGGTCGACGGGCATGAATACGATCGATATCGAATCGTTCCGTCAGGCGACCCAGTTCTTTGTTATCATCCTGATGTTTATCGGAGCGGCGCCGGGTTCTGCGGGCGGAGGGATCAAAATCACGACGTTCGCGATTCTCATAGGCGCCGTCATTACGATGGTCCGGGGCAAGGAGGATATCGTGTTTTTCCGCAAAAGACTTCCGGAGGAACGCATTTATAAAGCGACGACGCTGACCTTGATTGCTCTCATACTGGTCGTAACGGGAACGATGATTCTGTCGGTTCTGCAGGACGGGCCTTTTATCAAAATGCTGTTCGAGGTCACGTCCGCCTTCGGTACGGCCGGCATTTCTCTGGGGCTGACACCGGAGCTTACTTCACCCAGCAAGATTCTGATGTCGCTCCTGATGTTTATCGGCCGGCTGGGCCCGCTGACGCTTGCCTATGCGCTGACACCGAAAGGGACGAAAGAGCTGTACCGCTACCCGGAAGGAAAAATTACAATCGGGTAAGGGGCTGCGTTTCCGCCGGAATATAAAAAAGAGTTTGACAGTTTTTCGGCGGCGTTTTATAATTCCTAGTATTCCCATTGGATAAAAGAATACCTTGTTGACCAGACCACTGGAGACACTATTTCGTTTAACGCGGATAGTGTCTTTTTTATTTGACGGGCACCCTGCCGCGGCGGGAAGGAATCCGGGTTCCAACGGGCGGATGGCGGCCGGGGGATGCTAGGGGAGCCTGTATGGAGAAGAAAACGCGTCTCCTTTTCTTTTTCCAGGGGTAAAGCGGAGCAGCAGGAGAAGGAGGAACGGACAATGTTCAAAGAAGGGTTCAAAGTCTTCGATATTCACGGGCATCTGCCTTATGCGCAGCAGTTTGTCAAACACGATGAAGTGATCGACGGCGCGCAGGCCAAACGGGCAGAGCGGATGCGGCTCACTTGGGATTTTCCGTCCGGGCCGGATACCGGACCGGGTGCGGAGCGGCCGTTTATCGACCGCTGGGCAGATGAGCTCGACAAGTACGGAATCGGGGGATTGAATTTCCTGACCGCTAGGGGAAACGACGATTTAAAGGAGCAAATTTCCAAATATCCCGGTAAATTCACGGGCTTCGCCCATCATTCCATCGAAGCGCCGGATGCGGTGGAAGAGCTGCAGCGGGCCGTAGACGAACTGGGGCTCGGGGGTTACAAATTGTTCGGCCCGCTTATCCAAACGTCGCTGGACGATCCGTCCCTCCGACCCGTTTGGAGCTTTCTGGCGGAGCGCAAGCTGCCTGTGCTGATTCATTTCGGGTTATTGGGTCATACGGGCGGAATCGTGCAGCACCGGAATATCAACCCCTTGGCCATATTTAACGTGGCCCGGGAATTCACGGACATTCCGATCCTTATTCCGCACTTCGGAGCGGGGTACTACCAGGAGCTGCTGCACCTGTGCTGGGGATGCCCGAATGTGCTCGTCGATACGTCCGGCTCCAACCAGTGGATGCGGTGGACGCCCTACGACTTGACACTGGAAACCCTGTTCCGCAAAACCGTGGAGCTGATCGGTCCCGAACGCGTCGTGTACGGGTCGGATTCCAGCGGCTTTCCCCGCGGGTACGTCTACCGCTATTTGCAGGACCAGGTCCGCGTATGCAGGGAACTTCGCTTCAGCGAAACGGACATACAGAGTATTTTCGGCAATAACGCGAGAAGGCTGCTCCGTATACCGGAAACCGCCGCAAGCGTTCAAGAACATAAAGGGGTTGAAGTCCTATGAGCAAACGGGAAACAGACAAAAGCGTGAAAGGGAAGCCGCAGCACATGATGTACCGTCTTACGGCGTTAACGCTGGCCGCCGCGCTGAGCGCGGTTTGGGTGGCGGGCTGCTCGGGGAGCAGGTCCGCTTCCGGGGACGGCGCCAAAGACGCAGCCGGGCAACAATCCGGGGACGCGGGCAAGGACGAGAAAGTCACGATCGAGTACTGGCAGTACCAGTATCCGGTCAAGGTGGATCTCATCAACTCGCTTATTAAAGAATTCGAAAAGACGCACCCGAACATTACCGTTAAACAAACCAACTTTCCTTACGACCAGTATAACGAAAAGGTGGCGACGCTGATTCCTGCCGGCAAGGGACCGGATGTGATCAACCTGTACTACGGCTGGCTTCCGAAATACACGGCATCGGGTTATTTGCAGCCTTTGCCGAAGGAAACATTCCCGGATTCAAAAATCAAAGAAGAATTTTTCCCGTTCGTAGAGGCCGCCAAAATCGGCGGCAGCTACTATGCGATTCCGACAGCCGTCCGGACATTGGGTCTATACTACAACAAGGATTTGTTTACAAAAGCGGGTCTGGATCCGGCTAAACCTCCCGCGACATGGGAGGAGCTCGTGGACTATTCGAAGAAGTTGACCGAGAAGGATGCCAAAGGCGAGTTTGTCGTCGAGGGCCTGGCCTGGCAGCCGAACTCCCAGCTGCATCACTGGTACCGGGATGCGCTCGTGTATCAGGCCGGCGGCAAGGATATCAGCGAAGACCGCAAGCGTGTCTTATGGAACGAAACCCCTGCGGGACTTCAAGCGTTCAAGTATCTGCTTGATTTTGCCACCGTACATAAGGTCGGAACGAAAGATTTTTACAACGATGATATTACGGCGTTTAAAGGCGGCCATGCGGCGATGAATATCGACGGCTCGTTCCAGCTCGGGGGACTCAAGAAGGATGCGCCGAATCTGAATTTCGCCGTGGCCCCGCTGCCCGCTTACAAAGGAAAAGCCACGCAGGCTTCTTTCTGGGCCAACGGAATCACCAAAAACGCCAAAGGGAAAAAGCTTGAGGCGGCAACCGAATTTCTCAAGTTTTTGACGAGCAAGGAAGTGCAGGAGCAGTGGGTGGAAAAAGTCGGCGAGCTGCCGGCGTCCAAGGCCGTGGCCCTTCAGGATAAGTACGCCAAGGACGAGAAGATCGGTCCGTTCATCCGCCAGCTCGGTGATGCGAACGCCCATTTCTTCGTGGATGAAAAACTGGAGCGGGACTATTTCGTGCAGGCCGCGGACAGCGTCGTGCTGAACAAAGTTCCCGTCGAGAAGGCTTTCGAGGAACTTGTAGCGAAAACCCAGAAGCTCTATGACGACTATTGGGCGAAGCAGGCTAAAAAATGAAGCGGCAGCGGCTCGTTTTCGTCTACGCTTGCCTGCTCGTTCCGCTGCTGTTTTTCATCGGCGTCCGGATCGTCCCCATCGTGTATTCCTTTCTGGTCGGGTTCCGCGAGTGGGATCTGCTGTCGGAGAAGAAGCCGTTCGTCGGTTTCTCCAATTACGTTGCTCTATACCAGGACCCGGTGTTTCTGATATCGCTTAAAAATACGGCCCTTTACGTCCTGATCGGGGTACCGGGGCAGCTTGCGGCCGGACTTGTCGTAGCCCTGCTTCTTCAACGAATCATCCGGTTCAGAGGTTTTTTCCGGACGGTGTACTTTCTGCCTTATGTCACCAGCGTCGTTGCGGTAAGCTGGGTGTTCCGCTGGATTTTCATGAAGAACGGCATCGTCAACGGACTTTTGCTCAAAATGGGCCTGCCGTCCCAACTGCTTCTGGGCTCGCCGGACCAGGCTATTTTTATCGTCACCGCCGCTATGATCTGGCAGAACCTCGGCTTTCAAATGCTGATTTTCCTCACGGGTCTGGAAAATATCCCGAAAGAATACGAGGAAGCGGCCGCCATCGACGGGGCGGGCGCGTGGCAGCGGTTCGTGCATGTCACGCTTCCTCTGCTGAACCCGGTCCTGCTGTTTTCCGTCATTATCGCAAGTATTTCTTATCTGCAGTCTTTCACCCAGATTTTGAATATGACGTCCGGGGGCGGGCCGCTTAACTCTACGAAATCCGTGGTGGTTTATATTTACGAGCTCGCGTTCAAGCAGTTCAATATGGGCCAGGCGACCGCGGCTACAGTCGTCTTGTTCCTCCTTATTCTTCTCTTGTCGCTGCTGCAGCTCAAAACGTTAAACCGCAAAGTCGAATACTAAAAGGAGAACGGCCATGAGCAAATATGATTGGGCTGCGGAGCATACCGGACTCCGGAGGCGGGGCAGCGAAAAGGCCGTCAAGCGTATAGCCCGGAGCCGTATCCGCCCGTCCGTCTTTCCCGCCTATTTACTTCTGGGGGCAGGCGCGATTGTGATGATGTTTCCTTTCCTGTGGATGATCGCGACCACGCTGAAAACGCCGCAGGATGTGTTTTCGCTGAGCCTGATTCCGCCGGAGGCAACCTTGGGCAACATCCGGACGCTTTTCTCGGAGACGCTCTACACGACCTGGATCGTCAATAGTCTGATCGTTGCCGTCATTACGACGGTCTCCGTCTGCTTTTTCGATACGGTGGTCGGATACATTCTGGCGAAATTTACGTTTCCGGGTAAAACCGTCATTTTCGTCGGCATACTAAGCACGCTGATGGTTCCGACCGAAATGCTGATCATACCCTGGTATCTGCTTGCCGCCAAGCTGGAGCTGGTCGATACGTACCTGGGTATTCTTTTTCCGGGCCTCATCTCCGCGTTCGGCATCTTTCTCATGAAGCAGTTTATGGAATCCGTTCCGCGCGATCTGCTCGATGCGGCCCGTATCGACGGGATGGGCGAGTGGGGCATCTTGCTCCGCGTGGTCGTTCCGCTGGTCAAGCCTGCGCTGGCAACGCTGTGCATTTTAACCTTTCTGGGCAGTTGGAACGCGTTTATCTGGCCGCTCATCGTCACGCAGACGCCGGAGCATCTGACGATCCCTGTGGGGCTTGCGTTCTTCTCGAGCGAGTCGGGCGACAGCGGGAGCTGGACGCTCATCATGGCGGGCGCCGCGATCTCTATTCTGCCTCTGCTTGCCGTGTTTCTGCTGTTCCAGAAGCAGATTATTCGCGGCATTGCCATGACCGGCTTCAAATAAGCCGGGTAAGGGGGGACGAGGCGGGCAGGAGAGTAGCATTTTCCGCAGTCGGGAAACCTATCGGCGGAAACCTTTTCCGCGAGGATAGCGGCGACGATGACGAGGAGGAATGCGCAGTGAACAGGCAGACCGAGAACAACAAGCAGCCGGACACGCCGGCAAAGGCCGGACCGGGAGCCGAAGGCTTAACGGATACCCGGGGCGGTGAAATCCGGCAGTCCGCTTTTGAAGATGTAACGACGGGCGGGAAATCCGCCGACGATACGATTCCGCTTAAAATATTCGAGGATGTCAGCGCCCACGAGCGGATCGGGCTGCGGGCCGACGATTCGGCGGCTGACGGCGAAGTGGATCTGGACCCGTCGGGCGCGATCCAGTCCAAGGAAAGACAGAACGTCTGGAGCTGACCGGTCCGGACACATGAAATCCCCTCCGTTTGCACGGCTGCCGACAAGGATGACTTGTCCAAAGCACCGCAAACGAAAGGGGATTTTTTCGGTTGGATTATGAAACCGCTCTTACTCATACCGCGTAAGGATGATTTGGCGGAAAGGTTTCGTGGTAACCTAACCCTAACTACCTTTTTACTTAGGAGGATTCATTTTCTTATGAGCCCGGATGCGGAACGCACGAATTGGTTTGAGTTAATCAAGAAAGGTAATATGTCTTCGGCTACGGCGGCCCTGGGCAATACGATTATTGCCATCGTAAAGGGGGTTGCCGCTTCATTGACGGGCAGCGGCGCCATGTTCGCGTCTACGATGCACTCCATCGCGGACGCCATTAACCAGATGTTCGTTTTTACGGGCAGCGTACTTGCGGAGAAAAAGGCGACCCGCCGTTTTCCGACGGGCTTCGGCCGCGTCATCAATATTTTCTGCATGATAGCGGTTCTCGTCGTCACCTTCATGGCCTACGAAACGATCAGAGAAGGGCTGCATCTGCTGCAGCATCCGTCCGAATCCCACGGATTTTGGCTGAATCTTTCGGTTCTCGTGCTGTCGATCGTGATTGACGGTTATGTGCTGTACAAGGCGATGAAGGAAGTCATCAAAGAATCCAGGGCGGAAGCGGCCGGTTTTGGAATCGTCAAGGCCTCTTTCAAGCATGTGAAACGTGCGGCACCTCCGACGCGGCTCGTCTTCTACGAAGATTTGGTTGCGACAACGGGTGCTCTGCTGGCCCTCATTGCGGTAGTGGTTACCTCTCTTACGAATTTCAGCGCCCTGGACGGATTGATGACCATCTTGATCGGCTTACTGATGATATTCGTCGCGTTCCGAGTCGGCTACGATAATATGGTCGGCCTGATCGGCGTATCCGCGCCTCCCGACGTGGAGGACAAGGTGTCCGGAATTATTTTTTCCGAAACGTTTGTGACGGATATTTATCAGCTGCGCGTTCTTCAGGAAGGCCGGTACTACCATGTGGAGGGCTTGATCGAACTGAAACCGGGCCTCACTCTTGCCGAAGCGGACGATATCAAATTCCGTGTTCGCGACAAGCTGCTGGGAGACCCCGATATCGCGGACGTTACGCTGGGGATTCTCGAAGATAACGGCGTGAAGGACTGGGTGCCTGCCGCCAACCGGTAACGCTTTCCAACCGCTCAACCGTTTATACCGTGAAAAAGAAACGCAAAAAATCCCGCCGGAGAACCGGCGGGATTTTTTGGCGTTTATTCTTCCGAATCTTCCTCCAGGACGACATTGAGAAACGTCGTTTCATTTGCGGCGATGATCAGCGTGCGTGCCGCCGGTTGTTTGTCTTCCAGCGTGAAGCGGGCGGAGTAGAAGCCGGGGGCCAGGTTGGTGATCGTATAGACGCCCCGGGTACTGGTCGTCACGCTTCTCAGGAAGAGCCCGGAAGGATCGAAAAGCTGGACGAACACGTTGGATAAGAGCCGTCCGTTCCTGTCCGTTACCGTGCCCGTCAAAGTGCCGAATAAAGGGTTCAGCGCCACGGTTACAGGAGGGGCCGTAGTTCCGGCCGCCAGGGAAACCGCGGCCGACTTCGAGCCGAAGAGCTCGCTGGACACGGTGACCGTGTAACTTCCGGGGCGCAGGCCTCCCAGCAGGAATACTCCCGTTCCGTCGGTAAGCGTCCGGTCGACCGGCGTTAAATTCTCGTTCAGGATCTGGACGGAAGCGCCGGGAACCGGATTGCCTGTCGATTCGTCCAGAACGGCGCCCGAAGCGGCAAGTGCAGGGCTCCCCGGAGAGAGGACGACATTCGGAGTAAAGCCGGGTACGACGGTTACAACCTGCTGGCTGTACGACAGGTCCGGCTTTTGCACGACGACCGTATAGTCGCCCGCGGTTATCCCGTCAGCCGTGAATTGCCCGGAGGGGGCCGTCGGAACCGTCACGACCGGTGTATTCCTGTCGTCGTAAACATCCACCACCGGAGGAGGCGGAAACACGGGAACGGCTGGCGGAGTCACGACCGTCCCGTTCAAATCGTTCGACGTCGGGGACAGCTGAGCGTCCACGACCGTATTTTGCCCGGGGGCGGCGTTGAAGGCGTCCGTCTGCTGGCCGAAGCCGGAAAGGCTGAACACGGCCGTGTAATTGCCCGCCGGGAGGCCGTCCAGTGTATAACGGCCGGCCGCATCAGTCGTCGTATCCGTTACGACGGTGCCGTACGTGTTGAGCTGGCGGACTTCGACGAGCACACCGGCAAGCGGCCGGGCGCCGGCGGCGTTAGTCACCGTCCCGGATAGAGAGGCCGACAGCGGGCTCAAAGCGAAGCTGTAGTCGGTGTTACGCCCGGGCGCTACCGGAGCGCCGCCGTTTTGCGAGCCGAATCCGGCCGCTTCGGCGGTCACTTTATAATCTCCGGAACTGAGATTATTGAAGAGATAGAAGCCGCTGCTGTCGGTTTGAACCGTGTTGACCGGCACCCCTGCCGCGTCTTCGATCGTGATGTCCGCTCCGGCGAGAGGGGCGGACGTAGCACGGTCGATCACGAAGCCGCTGACACTGCCGGGCGACGGCTCAAGCGGGACAGTGACGGCTGTCGTTTGCCCCGGCCGGAGCACGACACCGAGGGAGGTGCTGCCGAAACCGTCACTGGTGACGGTCAGCGTATAGGCCCCGGCGGTTACGTTTTCGATCGTAAAATTTCCGCTTAGATCGGTAACCGATTGATCGACAGTCTGACCGGCCGCATTCAGGAGAGTGACAATGCTTCCGGGCACGGGAGCGGATCCGTTCCGGTTGATGACATTGCCGCTCAGGAGCGAATTTTGCTGGGTCAAAACGAGCTTTACTGTGCCTGCCGAACCGGCAGTGACCGTGACGATCTCGGAGGCGGAAGCAAAGCCCGGAGCGGATGCCGTAAGGACATACCTGCCGGGAGCCAGTTCCGGCGTTGTGAAGCGCCCGTCTGCATCGGCCAGATAAGCGAACAGGAGAATGCCTGCTTCGTTGAAGATTTTAATCTGGGTTTCCGAACCGGTCAGAATTGAGCCCAAGCGGTCCGTGATGATGCCCGTCACAACGCCGCTTAGGGGCCGAAGAGCGAGACTGGCGGCGGTTTCCTGATCGCTGACTACGACGGCTCCGGCTGTGCCTGCGGCGAAACCTTCCGCTTCCGCCACCACCGTATAAGCACCCGGAGACAGACCGCTTACGAAGAAGTTGCCGAACAGGGAAGTGGTAGCTGTCGCGATTAGAAGATTGCTCACGTCCGCGCTGCGGATCAGAACAGTGGCGGAAGGCAGCGGACTTCCGTCCGAAACGTTCGATATTTGACCGCTGATGGACCCGGAATTGGGAACGAGGCGGATGTTGATTCCCGCCGAATCCGTACCCGGAAGGGTTGCGACGCCGACGATAACGGTTGAGAACCCGGGAGCCGCTGCCACGAGAAAATGATTGCCTGCGGGAATGTTATCGACGACATAAGCTCCTGTGGCGTCGGCGTGCCCCGTCCCCAGCAAGGTTTCATTGCCGTCAAGGACCCGGATAACCGCCGTATTCACGGGGGTTCCGGCGATATCCGTAACACGTCCCGAAAGAATCGACGGCAGCGGCATGAGTGTGAGCGTTACGTTCGATTCCAGTCCCGCCTCCACAACTGTCCCGGCTTTCGATACGGCGTAGCCCGGCGGTGTAGCCGTCACGATATAGGCGCCCGGTGCGAGCGAATCGAACCGGAAGGTGCCGTTCCCCGTATTGATCAGCTCTTCGTTGATCAGGAGGTTGTTCCGGTCGTAAATCTGGATGACGGTCCCGTCCACGGCCGGGGAAATAACGCCGCTTACCGATCCGGGAAGCGGGAGCAGGCTGAGACGGGTCGTCGTCGTTTGACCGGCCCTCACAATGGCTCCGATGCTGCCCTGCTGGAATCCCGCTTGGGAAGCCGTGACGATATAGGTGTCGGGAGCGAGGCCCTCTGCCCTGAAATAACCGCTGCTGTCGGTGAGGACGGTGGCGATCAGCGTCCCCGTGTAGTTGCTGATCCGGATGGAGGCGCCGGAAATTCCCGTGTCCGGTCCGGCCGCCGTTACCGTCCCGCTGATCTGTCCGGGACTCGGAATCAGATTCACGCGGATCGTTGTTGTCTGTCCGGCGGCGATCAGGAAGCTGACAAGATTCGTCTGAAAATCAGTGGATGACACGATCGCCGTGTAGCTCCCCGGTGCCAGATTAGGAGCCGTGAATCCGCTAAACTGGTCCGTGAACAAACTTTGGATCACGAGTCCGTTCGTATCGACGATGCGTATCGCAACGGCAGTATCCGGAATTAGCTGGTCATTGGAGGCATTGTACACGCTTCCGGCGAGAATACCCGGCAAAGGCTCCAGATTGTAGGAAACGGTTGTCGTCTGCCCGGCCGTAATGCTGAACCCTTTGATTTGCGTCTGCAGCCCGTCGGCAAAAACGGCGGCCGTATAAGTTCCCGGCGCAAGCTCCTCCAATACGAAGGTGCCGTCGGGCGAAGTAATCGTCCGCCCGATTACGCTGTTGTCCGTCTGGCGCACCACAAGGACCGCCCCCTGTACCGGTGCCGTCCCCGCCGTAACGGTTCCCGTTAAAGCGCCGGGCTGAGGAGCCAGGGCGAAATCGACTTCGACCATTTCTCCAGGCTCAATAAAGGCACCGATCAGCTGGCGCTGGTAACCCGTTGTTTCGGCACGGACCATGTAAGAGCCGGGAGCAAGACCGTGGATGTCGAACCGTCCGTTCTGGTCGGCATTCAGCGTCGCGACGACAAAACTGTTCATAAAAATGCGTACCACCGCATTTTCCAGAGGATTCCCGTTCAGGTCCGTCACGAGACCGGAAATGGAGCCCGCTAACTGGTTCAGCGCGATATTCAGCACGCTTTGCGAGCCGGACGCAATCGATATACCTGTCGTCTGGCTGGCATACGCCGTTTCGCTGAACGTGACCGTATAATGGACCGGCTGCAGACTATTGATGACATAAGTTCCGCCGGCATCGGTTATCGCGGTTGCCGCGGTTATTCCTTCAACCGTGACGACACGGACGACGGCGCCGCCCAGCGGCTGACCCGAGGAGGCGTCCGTTACCTGGCCGGTAAGCGTCCCCGGAGCGGGATTTAAGCCGATATTGACGGTTGTCGTCTGTCCCGCACGAACCGCCGCACCGGCTATTTCCGTCGTGAATCCGGCTTCGCTGGCGCGGATACGGTAATTGCCCGGCGCGAGACTGTTTATCGCGTACGAACCGGCCGCGGCGCTGACGGCGGTAGCGATCTGCTGCCCCCGTTCGTTCAGCGCTTCTACGAGAGCGCCTGCAAGTGGAGTCCCCGTGCCGGAGACGGTGATCACGCCGCTCACGGTACCCGGCAGAGCCGCGAGATTAAACGAGGCGGACACGCTTTGTGCCGGCTGAAGCTGCAGGGTACGGACTTCGGACTGGAAGCCGTCCGCAGTCGCGATTACGGTATACGTTCCGGCGGGAACCGAGAGCTGGTATTGTCCCGCCGCGTTAGCGGCCGTTTCGGCGATGATGGCGCCGAACGGGGATTTGACGCGGACGACGGCTCCGGGAAGAACGTTTCCCACCTGATCGGCGACTGTGCCGCTGAGAGAAGCGGGCTGCGGCCGCAGGGTGATGTCCAGCGGAGTGACGGTACCCTCGTTTACCGTTACAGGTACGGTCTGGGTAACGAAACCGGCAAAAGAAGCCGTGAGATTGTAAGTTCCCGGTGCCAGATTGGAGAACCCGTACGCTCCTTCGGTTCCGCTGGTTTGGGTGGTCAGCACCTGGTTTTGGGCGTTTGTAAGCTGCACGGCGGCACCGGGAAGAGGAAGACCGGTCATCCCATTGTATACGGTTCCGGTGACGCCTCCCGCCGTTACGACGGCAATAGAGGCCGTTGCGGGGCCGGCTGTAATCCCCTGTCCGGTCAGACTGTCGAATCCGGCTCCGGTGGCCGTATTCAGGATGCGCCTGCCTTCTCCGGCAGTCAGGAAAGCTCCCTGTACGGTGAAGGTAAGGATGACGGTTTGCCCGGGCGCAAGATTCCCGGCGTTCCAGCTGATTGAGCGGGCCAGCAGGTTAACGGTTGAGAGGCCCTGGGTAACGCCGGAGACGGACAGGGAGGAAACGCTGTCGAGCCCGAACACATCGGTGACCAGCACGCCATTGGCCTGGCTTTCTCCCTGGTTCGATATCGAAAGGGTCCCCGTATACGATGCCACCTGTCCGGTCAGGACGGCCGCTCCCGGCGAAGAGGTCAAGGTTTTGGTCAGGACGAGTCTGGCCTGCGCGTTAAACCCTTGAGCCGCAACGGGATCGCTGAAGCCCGAGGTGAACGTGCTGCCTTCCGGAATCAGGAAATCTTTGTTGAAGTTATTGTTATTCGCTGAACTGAAAAAAATAAATTGGAGAGGCGTCTGATTAGTGATCCCGAGCGTTCCGAACAGGACGGAAGCCGGAATGAAAAAATCGAGGAAATAATTTTCGTTCCCGCCGAAACGGGACCCGTCCCCTGTCGGTTTAACCCGGGCCAGATCGAAGTTGATAATCGGACGCGTATAGCTCGGAGTCCCTTTTCCGTCAATGCCTTCGGCGGGATCGTTGAACGTGTTCGGCACTTTTATTTTGTTTTCGATGAGATCGAGGCTCGCATTCTGGCCGTTGACGGCGAGAACCCATTCGTAGGTTGCCGGATTGCCGTCGGTATTAAAAAGAACTCCCCAGGCAAAATTATCGAACCCGGTTTTGGCCCGGGGGTCTCCGTTCAGCCTCAGACGGAAATACACATAGACCGTGTCGTAAGATACGTAAGCGGCG
Organism: Paenibacillus sp. JT31N7; assembly: GCF_059692095.1. Lineage (NCBI taxonomy): Bacteria > Bacillati > Bacillota > Bacilli > Caryophanales > Paenibacillaceae > Paenibacillus > Paenibacillus sp. JT31N7. Next base: position 1,670,211 of record NZ_JCAUAT010000001.1, on the reverse strand, counting down.
GGGAACTGGGCATTCCCGACAATATCCGTGCTGGCCGGACTCACATCCGAAACCGGATCTCCTACGGGAACCCCGTTTAAAGTCACCGGAAAAAATTGACTGTCGCTGGGAAAAGACAAGAGGAGCCTCCTCCTTTTAATTATTGGATATTCGCCTTTTATCTTATGTGTGTTTGTGTGTTTGTGCAGGGGCAAAGTTTCCTTTTCTATAAAATAGGCGCATCGGCCGACACCTTACGAACAATCATTTACCGCATTAGACGCATATACTGGGGTATTCCTGAATATTCTTTGTTCGAATTCCCGCTTGAAGGAGAAACGGCTGTGAACCTGAACATGCTGATTGTACTCGTCTTGTTTTTACTGCTTGTGGCGATCTTGTACCTTTTCTGATAACGGGCACAACGGAAAACGGCTTCGGTGCGGAAGCCGTTTTTTGTTTTCCAATGCCTTCCTTTCATACCTGTTCCCCACACGGACATGCTAAGGAGAGTCACGCAATCAACTGCTCTGGTTAAGAGAGGAGGCTAAGCCGTGGAAGGTATTGGAGTCATTATGCTGCGGTCGCTCGGTGCGGTCGCCATTCTTTTTGCCATCACCCGTTTTTTGGGAAAAAAACAGATCTCCCAGCTTTCTTTATTCGAATACGTAACGGGTATTACGCTGGGAGAACTCGCCGGTTTTCTGTCAACCGACATCGAAGCTCACTATCTGCACGGCATCGCGGCCATAGGGGTGTGGTTTGTCGTTCCGTTTTTTCTGGAGATTACGACGCTGAAAAGTAAATGGCTCCGCCATTTTTTTGAAGGAAAAGGAACGGTCGTTATCCGTAACGGACGCGTGCTGGAAAATGAGCTGAAACGGGAGCGGTACACCGCAGACGAACTGATGGAGCAGCTTCGCACGAAGAGTGTTTTTCAGGTGGCGGACGTCGAATTCGCCATGCTGGAGGCAAGCGGTGACCTCAGTGTCCTGCTCAAAAAAGAGAAGCAGCCGCTTACGCCCGGCGATCTGGGCTTGAAAATAGGCCCGGACAAGCTTCCTCACACGGTCATCGTGGACGGGGTAGTCGATGATGAAGAGCTGGCGGCCTCCTCGCTTACAAGGGAATGGCTAAATAAACAATTGGCTAAAATAAACGCGACCGCGGATAATGTTTTTCTCGCTCAGATAGGCGATCAAAATAAGCTGTACGTCGATTTGTACGACGATTCAAGAGGAATCAGTCCCGAGAAACCCCAGGTGGAGCTGATCTCCACACTCCGCCAATGCACGGCGGATCTCGATTCATTTGCGAATTCCGCTACCGATCTCAACGCCCGGATCAAGTACGAACAGACGGCATCGGCCCTGCGGGGTGTGCTCAAGCAGCTCTCCGGCGGCGGGAAAAGTACAAACGGAACGGAATAAGAAGAGGAGGATGGGCAAATGGCCAATCAGAAAAAGAAAAACGCGACATTAACCCAGCAGCAGTACCAGGCTATAGCGAAAAAAAACGAACCGAAAAGGCCGGTCGTCGCCAACTGTATCCGCGCCTTCATTGTGGGCGGTTTTATATGCATTATCGGTCAGGCCCTCATGATGCTGTTTGAAAAAGTGTTCGGCTTCAGCAAGGAAGCCGCTTCGAATCCCACGGTGGCGGTCCTGATCCTCCTTTCAGTCATCCTGACCTCCCTCGGCGTGTACGACAAAATCGCCCAGTGGGCCGGGGCGGGAACGGCTGTGCCTGTAACGGGCTTCGCCAACTCGATGTGCTCGGCCGCCATTGAGCACCGCAGTGAGGGGCTTATTCTCGGCACCGCCAGCAACATGTTCAAGCTGGCCGGTTCCGTCATCGTGTTCGGCGTCGTGGCGGCCTTCTTCGTCGGCATCTTCATTTTGATTTTCGGAGGCGGTGCACATTGATTATTCGCAAAGGGCAATCCTGGGAATTCCGGAAGCCTCCCGTCCTGATCTCCACCGCCACGGTTGTCGGGCCGGATGAGGGCAAAGGGCCCCTCGCCAACGATTTCGATCTGATTCATCAGGATAATACGCTTAAACAGAAGAGCTGGGAAAAGGCGGAGAAGGCCCTTATGGAAGACGCGGCTAACCTCGCGATTAAGAAATCGGGTCTGCAGAAGGATCAGATACAGTTCTATGTCGGCGGCGACCTCATGAATCAGATCATTTCCAGCAGCTTTGCCGCCCGGACGCTGGCCATTCCTTACCTGGGGGTTTTCGGCGCTTGCTCCACCTCGATGGAAAGCCTGGCCGTGTCCTCTCTGATCGTCGCGTCGGGAGGAGGAGACTACATCCTGAGCGGTACGTGCAGCCATAACTGCACTGTAGAGAAGCAGTTCCGTTATCCGACGGAGTACGGCTCCCAGAAGCCTCCCACGGCCCAGTATACGGTAACCGGCGCCGGGGCTTCCGTCGTGGCCGCGAAAGGCACGGGCCCCGTCGTTACATCCGCCACGATCGGCAAGGTGATCGACATGGGCATTACGGACCCGTTCAACATGGGCGCAGCCATGGCGCCGGCCGCAGCCGATACGATCACCGCTCATTTCCGTGACATGAAGCGGTCCCCCGACTATTACGATCTTATCGTAACGGGCGATCTCGCCACCGTAGGTTTTCAGATCGTAAACGAGCTGCTGAAGGAGCAGAGAATCGCCATGAACAGCACCACGTTCAGCGATTGCGGCCTGATGATCTACGACATCCAAAAGCAGGGCGTGCAAGCCGGAGGCAGCGGCTGCGGCTGCTCGGCCGTCGTCACTTACGGCCATCTGCTCAAAAGAATGGAGCAGGGCGAAATTCGCCGTCTGCTCGTCGTCGCCACCGGCGCCCTGCTGTCTCCGCTGTCGTATCAGCAGGGTGAATCCATTCCCTGCATTGCGCATGCCGTCGCGATCGAAAGACAGGAGGGACTCTAATCATGCAGTTTTTATGGGCATTTCTCGTCGGCGGAGCCATCTGCGTCATCGGTCAGCTGCTGCTGGACCTGGGCAAACTGACCCCGGCTCATACGATGACGGCGCTCGTTGTGGCCGGAGCGATTCTGGACGGCTTCGGGCTGTACGAGCCCCTCGTCCGTTTTGCGGGCGCCGGCGCCAGCGTGCCGATTACCAGCTTCGGCAACGCGCTGGTCCACGGCGCCATCAGCGAAATCCAGACAAGCGGCTGGATCGGCATCGTGACGGGGATATTCAAGGTTACGAGCGCCGGTATTTCGGCGGCCATCATCTTTTCGTTCCTCGCCGCTTTGTTCGTCCGTCCCAAAGGCTGAAACCTAGCCGCAGATCGACACTCCGTTTTCTCGGGAAACGGGGTGTTTTTTCGTTGTTTTCGATTTGTCATTCCTCCGTCATTCCTCTGTCATTCATTCGTATTCATCCGTCACCGTACTGTCATCCTCCCGTAATAAAACTCGCCCGCGTTTGCTCCTTTTAGCTCTTTTTCCACCAACTGTCGGTTTTTTAATAAATTTAGAAGGGGTTTTGTTGTACTCGCTTTCTACTTTCCTGTAATATAAAAAATAGGACTTCAAACCCTTTTTATCCGAAGGAGGATTCGTACCGAATGGCTGCTGTGTCCCAACCTCATATGAGTGAGATTTCCAGAATCAGATCCAATTTGGATTCATGTATATTAGGCAAAAGCGAAGAAATCATGCTGCTGTTAACCGCACTTCTTGCCGGCGGTCACGTACTTCTCGAAGATGTGCCCGGAACGGGGAAGACGGTTCTCGTCAAATCCCTCGCCCGCTCCATACAAGGCCAATTCCGCCGGATTCAGTGCAATCCGGACCTGCTGCCGACGGATATTACCGGCGTTTCGATCTATCATCCGAAGAATGAAGCTTTCTTTTTCCGCCCCGGTCCCGTTATGGCCAACATCCTGCTTGTCGATGAAATCAACCGCGCCACCACCAAAACCCAGTCGGCTTTGCTGGAAGCGATGGAAGAGCATCACGTGACGGTAGACGGCGAGATGTACCCGTTACCGCGTCCGTTCATGCTTCTTGCGACCCAGAACCCTATCGATTTCGAAGGCACTTATCTGCTCCCGGAAGCCCAGCTTGACCGGTTTATGATCAAATTCAGCCTGGGGTACCCCGACAGCGCGACGGAGCTTCAGATGATCGCGTCGCAAAGCAAGGAGCACCCGATGGATCAGCTTCACGAGGTTGTCGATACGGAGCAGATTCTCGGCATGCAGGAAGAGGTGCGGTCGGTTTATCTTGACGATGGCATCGCGAAGTATCTGGTGGACATTACACGCGGCACCCGGGAGCATCCAGCGGTTGAACTGGGAGCCAGCCCGCGCGCTACGCTGGCGCTCGTTCAGGCTTCGAAAGCTTACGCCTACTTGAACGGCCGCGACTATGTCCTGCCGGACGATGTGAAATATTTGGCCCCTTATGTACTGGGCCACCGGATTATTCTTTCTTCGGAAGCCCGGATGGAAGGAGAAACCTCCCGTTCCGTCTTCGCTTCGATACTGGCGCATACGAAAGTGCCCGTCAGGCTGGAGAAGGCGAAATGAAGCTTTTCAAACCTACCGCCGCTCAGAAGGGAAGACAGGCGACCCTGATTTTATCCTCCCTGTTTTTTGCCAGCCTGATGTTCCTGCTGTTTCAGGGCGGTAAGCTCGCTTCCACGCTGTTTGCCGTCGTATGCCTCCTCTCCGCTTATCTGGTTCTCGGAAAATGGAGCGGCATCCGCCAGACGCAGGCGGTGCGTGAAATATCGGCGGCGGACGGAACCGGTAAGGTCCAGGCGGGGCAGTCCCTACTGATCAAGCTTAAAATCCAGGTTCCGGGCGTCTGGCCTATCCCTTACCTTCTCATCGAAGACGAACTGGTGCGAAGCAGCGGGGAGCGGACCGTGATGAAGGGCTCCGTGGTCCTTAACTGGATGCGCAAGGGAGAGTTCGTTTACAAAACGCCGCCCCTGCGGCGGGGCCATTACTCCCTGGAGCGTGCGGAGTTTGCGACGGAAGATGTCTTCGGGCTCTACGAGCACAAAGGGAGCGTTCATCTGCCGTACGGCTTTGTCGTGATGCCCCAAATGATCGAGATCCGCCATTGGGCGCAGTTCTCCCAGTCCCCGCGCGGGGCGAGGCATCATTCCGTAACCGCCCGTATACAGAGGGAAACGACGCAGATCAACGGGGTGAGGGAATACATTCACGGGGACAGGCTTTCCCGGGTTCATTGGAACGCCACGGCGCGTACGGGAACGTGGAAGTCGAAGGAATTCGAGCGGGAAACCCTCCCGAAGATGGTACTCGTGCTCGACCGGAGCAAGCAGAATTACGGCAGTCCCGCCGAATTCGAACTGGCGGTTTCCATCGCCGCTTCCCTGCTGCATTTCGGCACACAGAGGAACATCGCGGTGGGGCTCGTTTCCTCCGGCCGCGAATCCCTGATGGCCGTGCCCAAGACGGGTGCCCGGCATGAGGACGTCCTGATGGATCACCTGGTGGAAGTGGAGCCGGACGGCTTCCGCCCGCTGCAGCAGGTGGTCAACAACGCGGACGGCATGTTCTCGCCGGGAGCGCTGATCGTGTATATCACGCCGGCGAAAAACTCCGATCTCCTGTCGCTGCTCCACTGGACCGACAAGCAGCGCATGCTCGCCTGTCATCTGTGCGTCTGCGGCGCCAAGGGAGGCTCCACGGACGTGTGGGTCCGCCGCTTGCACAGCCTCGGCTTTATGGGCTACGGCGTGCATGCGCTGACAGAGCTGCCGGCTGTGCTGGGAGGAGGGACGAAGATCTATGCGTAGCATCTGGAACGTTTTCCGGTTTATGGCCGGCGAAGACGGAACGAAGAAGTGGATGGCCCTCTTCGTCCTGCTGTTTCTTTTCCAGTTCACCGGATGGATTTCCCACGAGGACGGATTATGGCTGCCCGAAACCTTGAAAGCCGTAAACTGGACCCTGATTACGGTCTGCGCGACATTCTTCATCCCGCGGATCCACCATCTGGTCAGGGAGCTTCTGCAGATCGTCCTGGTTCTGGTCGTTCACGCGGTTGTGCTTCAATACCGGTTTGTCCCCATGTCCCAGATGGACGGACCGATGGAATGGTTTCAAGCCAACGTTTCGCAATTATTCCCCTATTTATGGTTCGGTCTGGCCGCCTGGTGGGTGTTTCTGATGGCCATGTGGGCGTCCCGGTCCAAACTGTGGATTTCTTTTATAGTCATTTTGGCCATTTTGTTTTTCGGCGTTCGCGATTCGTTCAGCACCTTGCAGTTATGGCCGCAGGTTGCGGCGGTCATTTTTAGCGGATTGTGCATGCTGGTCGTGCGCCATTTGTCCCAGCTCAAGAACAAAGCGCCGGAAAGCTGGAAACGGCTTTCGGACAATCCCGGTCCTCTGATCGTGCCGGTCGTGCTGATTATCGCCCTCACGCTCACTTTGGGGGCGCTCGTACCCGCGGTCGATCCGGTTCTCACCGATCCGTATACGGCCTGGCGGCAGTACAACGGCGAGACGGTGACGTTCCTGCCGAGCAGCGACGATTCCGGCCGGACGATGGTACAGGACCCGAACGATCCGCTGCTGAAATCGTCGGGCTACAGCCGCAACGACACGCAGCTTGGCGGGCAGTTCCAGTACGATTACACGCCGGTCTTCACCGTTGACACGACAAGCCGCACGTATTACCGCGGGGAAACCCGGGCTTTGTACACCGGCAGCGGCTGGGAGGCAAGTCCCGCGGACAGGCGGGCCCGCCAGAGCTCGGTAGACTCCAGCGGCAAGCTTCCCGCGGATTCGGGCATCGACACGTCCAAGCTGAAGACGGAAGAAGTGAAGCAGACGGTCAAAATGCGCAACAACGAAGTGTACCCGGTGCTGTTCGGGGCTTACCCGATGTCGAAGGTCGATATTCAGCAGGCCGGGTCCGAGACAGTCCGCTCCGATCCGGAGCAGCTCGGGTCCCTCCGCTGGTCCGCGCGCCAGGCGGAGCTCCGGTTTAACGCGAAATCGAACTATCCGAAGCAGTACGAACTCGTATCCAACATCCCGCTGCTCGATTTAAGCGGCCTCAAGAAAGTCGATATGAGCAAGCTGAACCGGTCCGAATGGAACGATTATCTCCAGCTTCCCGACCGGATGCCCGAGAGGGTGGCGGAGCTTGCCAGAGAAGTGACGAAGGAAGCGCCGTCCGCCTACGAGAAAGTGCATGAGCTGGAGCTTTACTTGTCGAGTAAGTATCCGTATACGAACACCCCTGACGTATCCAAGGGGAAAAGCAAAGATTTCGTCGACCGCTTCCTGTTCGAAATCCAGGAAGGCTACTGCGACTACTATTCGTCGGCGATGGTTGTGATGACCCGGTCGCTCGGCATTCCCGCCCGCTGGGTCAAAGGCTACGCATCGGGTTCTTCCGATAACAGCCGCCCGGCCGGTATCGGAAATCTGACAGGCGGCATGTCCGATCCGGACGCCGAGGGCACCTACACCGTCCGCAATTCCGATGCCCACTCCTGGGTCGAGGTTTATTTCGAGGGCTACGGCTGGCTGCCGTTCGAGCCGACCGCAGGATTTTCGCTCCCGCAGTCGTATGCGCCCGCAACATCGGCGGCCACCGAAATGCCGACTCCGGCACCGGCCGAGGCGAAGACGGCCCAGGCCCAATCCGGCGCGGCCCCCTGGGTCCGTTACGTGCTGTATACGCTCAGCGGTCTGGTTTTGCTCACGGCTGCCGTCGTGTCGGCCATCCGGCTGAGCGGCGGCAAGAACCTGCTGCCGCCGTTTGGACGGGACCCCAAAGCGGCCAATTACGCGCAGGGGGTTATCCAGGAGGTCAACCGGCTTCTGCGGTACGGCAGACGCAAAGGGTACGAACGGTTCGAGCATGAAACGTTCCGGGAGGCCGCTTCCCGCTGGATGACCCAAAGCTACTGGCTGTCGGGAGAACTTTCGCCGGTTCTCGATATGTTCGAGAAAGCCAAGTATAGCCGGTCATCCGTAACCGAGCAGGATCTGGAGGCCGTTCAGGGCCATGTGAAAAGACTGCGCGAGCAGATGAAATAAGACCGGCACGCCAAGGCGGGCCGGATTCATAGCGTAAGCCAGAGGCCGTTTTCCGTTAACCGGAAGACGGCCTTTCTTTTTTTTCTTCAAAGAGAATCACGGACAAGCTACGGCGGGTGAATGGAACGGGCGGCCGCAAGGGAATGCTGAGAATACGGGGATTTCCCCGTCCGGGCACGGCCTGAAACGCTTCCTTTTTCTTTTTGCAAGGAATTGGACATGTATGGTATAGTTCCTATAGATTCGAAAGAGGTTGGGGTGACGCTGTTGTTTAAAAAACTGGTGCCGAAACAATTCGTGCAGACGATTTACGATATCAATCTGGAGGAGCTTTGGCAGAGCGGAATCCGCGGAATCATCACGGACCTCGACAACACGCTTGTCGGTGCCAAGGTGGCCGATGCGACACCGGAGCTCGTGAATTGGCTCGGGCATGTGAAGCAGCTCGGTTTCAAGGTCGTCATCGTATCGAACAACCAGGAAACAAGGGTATCCGCTTTTGCCCTGCCGCTGTCTATCCCGTTCATTCATGCCGCGCGCAAACCGACGAACACGGCCTTTCGCAAAGCATTGGCACTGATGGATACAACTGCAGAGCAGACGGTTGTAATCGGTGATCAGATGCTGACAGACGTGCTGGGAGGGAACCGGCTCGGTTTATATACCATTCTTGTTGCGCCTATCTCCATCCATGATGAAGGTTTCTTTACACGAATCAACCGGCGCATCGAGAAGCTGGCCAACAATTACATCTCGAAGAATAAATAAAGCTTTCCTTCACGGGAAAGCTTCACTTTGCTTGCGGGAGAACAAAGCTTAACGGAAGCTCCCGCCGTTCATTTTAAGGAGGATTCATGACCCAAGAAGAAGTTATCCATTGCGGAGGCTGCGGTGTCAAGCTTCAGCTCGAAGATCCTCATGCGCTCGGGTACATCCCCGCGCAGGCTCTCGAGAAAGAACCGGTTATTTGCCAGCGGTGTTTCCGCATCAAGAACTATAATGAAGCGTCGAGCGTAACGCTCAACCAGGACGATTTTCTGAAGCTGCTCGGGCACGTGGGGCACAAAGAAGCGCTCGTCATCAATATCGTCGATATTTTCGACTTCGAAGGCAGTTTGATCAGCGGTCTGGCCCGTTTCGTCGGAGGCAATCCGATCATACTGGTCGTCAACAAAATCGACCTGCTCCCGAAAGTGACGAACTGGAACCGGATCGTGAACTGGGTCCGCAAGCAGGCCAAGGAACAAGGCCTGAAGGTGGTGGAGGTCGTCCTTTGCAGCGCCAAGAAGAACATCGGATTCGACCGGGTTCTTCAAGCCGTAGACGAACACCGTAACGGCAAAGATGTCTACGTCGTCGGAGCGACCAACGTGGGCAAGTCCACGCTCATCAACCGGCTTATTTCCGATTACAGCGATCTGGATTCGGAGCTGACCACCTCCCAATATCCGGGCACGACGCTCGATATGGTCGAGATTCCGCTCGATGACGGACATTTTATTATCGATACGCCGGGAATCGTGTACAAGCACCGGCTGACGGAGCTTGTCTCCAAGAAAGACCTGGGCAAGCTGATGCCGGGCAAGCCGCTTAAGCCCATGGTGTATCAATTGAACGAAGGACAAACGCTGTTTTTCGGGTCGTTGGCGCGGTTTGATTTTGTCCGCGGCGAGCGCCAGTCCTTTACGATCTACTCTTCGGGAGCCGTTCCCATCCATCGCACCAAATTGGAAAAAGCGGACGAGCTGTACGCGAACCACAAAGGGACTTTGCTCGTTCCGCCTGTGGCGAAAGATTTGGAAGAACTTCCGCCGCTCGTCAAACAGACGATTCACATTTCGAAAGGCAAAAAACTCGATGTGCTGATCTCCGGCCTCGGCTGGATCAAAATTAACAGCGAAGCGGGCGCGGAGCTGGCCGTTCATGTACCGAAAGGCGTTAAGATCGTCCAGCGCGATTCGCTTATTTAAACCGGACAGGTCCTGGTACGCCAGGCGTTTGCGTTTTGGCAGGCAGGTTCGGCACATAAAGAATGCACGGGGGAGAGACCGACCATGGGGAACAAGCCGTCTTTGGACAGCAGTACGATTCTGTACGGAGTATTCGGGGATCCGGTGCGGCACTCCCGCTCTCCGATTATGATGAACCGGGCCTTCGGCGAAGCGGGGATTAACGGGGCTTATGGCGCATTTCACGTGCTGCCGGGGCAGCTGGAGGAGGCTGTCGCCGGTATCCGCGCGCTCGGTTTCGGCGGAGTCAACGTGACGATTCCGCATAAAGTCAACGTGATGAAGTATCTCGATGAGATCGACGCCGATGCGCAGGCCCTTGGCGCCGTGAACACCGTCGTTAACCGCAGCGGTAAACTGATCGGCTACAACACGGACGGGATCGGGTATGTCCGTTCGCTTAAAGAAGAAACGGGCATGGATCTCCGCGGCAAAAAAGTGCTGCTGATCGGAGCGGGCGGAGCGGCCCGGGGGATTTCATATGCCTTGGCGAAGGAAGGGCCTTCGTTTATCGCCATCGCCAACCGGACGGCGGAGAAAGCTCAGGAACTCGCTTCAACCGTCCGCGCCGAAACAAGCGCTATCGGCATGGGGCTTCACGAATTAGGAAACATTATCAGCGATGCGGATCTGATCATCAACTCGACTTCGTCGGGCATGTACCCGAATATCGAAGAGTTGCCTTTGGATCTGGACGGTCACCGGCTCCGGGAAGGTACGATTGTCAGCGATCTCGTTTACAACCCGCTGGAAACCCGTTTTTTGAAAGAAGCTAAAGCGAGAGGCGCCGTTACTCACGGCGGACTCGGCATGTTTATTTATCAGGGGGCCTACGCGTTCGAATACTGGACCGGCGTCCCTGCGCCTGCAGCGGCGATGCGGCAGGCCGTAGAGCAATCATTTATCGGGAATTGAGGGAATCAGAAGTTATGCTAACAGGAAAACAAAAAAGACATTTGCGCTCACTGGCGCACCATTTGACCCCGGTCTTTCAAGTAGGCAAAGGCGGAGTGAACGAGCATTTGATCCAGCATATCGTGGAAGCGATCGAGGTTCGGGAATTGATGAAAATCTCGGTACTCAATAACTATGAGGCGGACTGCAAGGAAGTTGCCAGAGAACTGGCGGAAGGCGCAGGCGCCGAGCTGGTTCAGGTCATCGGACGTACGATCGTCCTTTATAAAGAGTCGCGCGATAACAAACAGATCGAGCTGCCGAAGTCCTAAAACGGGACGGATGCTGAATCGGTAAAAATACCGGACCGGCCGCCGGCTTTTATGAGGTTTACGTACAGCTGCGGCTTACGGCACCGGACTGGCGGAAAATAACGGCGGACGCGGGAGGAGGTGGCTACATGCGGATAGGAATCATGGGCGGGACCTTCGATCCGGTGCATACGGGCCACCTGGTTGCGGGAGAATGCGCCCGGACCGCCTGCGGGCTGGACGAGGTGTGGTTTATGCCCGCCAATGTCCCGCCGCATAAACCGAATGCCCCCAAGGCTTCGGCCGAGCAGCGCTGGGAGATGGTATGCCGCGCCGTGTCGGACAATCCCGCTTTCCGTCCGTTCGATCATGAACTCCGGAAAGGCGGGGTTTCGTACTCTGTCGATACGATCCGGGAGCTGAAAGCCCGGTACCCGGAGCACGAATTTCACTACATTATCGGAGCCGATATGGTCGAGTATCTTCCTAAATGGCGTGAAATCGGAGAGATCATGAAGATGATCGGCTTCATCGGTCTTCAAAGGCCCGGCTTCGAGCTTCGACCGGATGCGCTGCCGGCTTTCATCCGGCAGGGTGTCCGCCTGGCTCCGATGCCGCTTCTGGACATTTCCTCCACGGATATCCGTACCCGGAGGCGGGAAGGCCGTTCCGTCCGCTATCTCGTCACGGCTTCTGTACACGATTATATCGAAGGGATGGGCTTGTATGAATCGTGAAGAGATGATGAAGACTGTAAAAGAGGAAATGCCCGAAAAAAGGTGGAGGCATACTCTCGGTGTCATGGAAACGGCCGTTATCCTGGCCCGGCGTTTCGGCGCGGATGAGGAGAAAGCGGACACGGCCGCGATTTTGCACGATGTGTGCAAATACTGGCCCGTAGAGAAGCAGGCCGATGCGATTCGCGAAAGCGGGTTTCAGACGGACGTCTTGTCCTTCGACAAAGAGATGTGGCATGCTCATGCCGGGGCTTGGATCGCTTCTGCCCGGTTCGGCGTGAAGGACGAAGATGTGCTGAATGCGATCCGTTACCATACTTCCGGCAGGGAGAACATGTCCGTTCTGGAGAAAGTCGTCTGTCTGGCCGATTATATGGAGCCCGGAAGGGATTTTCCCGGCGTGGATAAGATCCGCGAGCTTGCGGAGACGAGTCTGGAACGGGCTCTGCTGGCCGGTTTTGACTCTACGCTTTCGTTCCTTCTCCAGAAGGGCAGACGCATTTACCCGCTCACCGTGCTGACGCGCAACCGTTTAATCCTCGAATTAGACGTGTAATACTGGGTGACAAGTTCATTTGGCATTTGATTGATTAACGGAATTCACGAACAAAATGATACCGAACGGAATTTAATAGAGAGTGTACATGCTGGTGATCGGTTTCAAAAACCGTCCAGCAAGAAGGAGGATGATGGGATGAAAGTAAATCCGGAACAATTGATGCGTCTGGTTGTGGATGCGGCGGAAGACAAGAAAGCCATTAACGTGGTGGCTCTGGACCTTCAGGAAATTTCCCTGGTGGCCGATTATTTCGTGATTTGCAACGGGAACTCGGAGACGCAGGTGCAGGCCATCGCTACGGAAATCCGCAAAAAAGCGGACGAGCACGGCGTCACCGTACGTGGTATTGAAGGCTACAATACCGCACGCTGGATACTTGTGGATCTGGGGGATGTCGTTGTCCACGTGTTCCACAGGGACGACCGGGAATATTACAATATCGAGCGTCTCTGGTCGGACGCAAGGGTTGTGGAACGCGTATGAGTCTGGAAGCGGGAACTCTCGTAACGCTTGACGTAACGAGAGAAGTATCGCCGTACGGTTATTTCGTAACCGACGGAGAACGGGAAGTACTGCTCCCGTACGCGGAAAGTAACCGGAAACTGAAAGCCGGCCAGCAGGCCGAAGTTTTCATTTATTATGATTCGGAAGACCGCATGGCCGCCACGATGAACCGGCCGATGCTGCTTCTGGGAGAGCTGGCTCTGCTTGAGGTTGTGGATCTTCATCCGCGCTTCGGGGCCTTTCTGGAAATGGGAATCGGGCGGAATCTTCTTCTGCCGTTCAAGGAAATGCCGGAGCTTGACGAACTTCGCCCTCAAGTGGGGGACAAAGTCTTCGTGACGATGGACCACGACCGCCAGGGAAGACTGGTTGCCCGGCTTGCGGGAGAAGACGTTCTCGCAGAAAAATGTTTTCCGGCCCCGCAGGCGTGGAGAAACCAGTGGCTGGACGCGCGCGTGTACAAACCGCTGCAAATGGGAACGTTCGTCGTCTGCGACGGCGGAGTCGTCGGCTTCGGCGTCATCGGACTCATTCCCTCTACGGAGCGCTCCCGCCTGCTCAGAGTCGGCGAGGAAGTCAACGTTCGCGTTACGTATATCCGTGAAGACGGACGCGTGAATTTGTCGATGCGGCAGCCGAAGGAAAAAGGACGGGATGAAGACGCCGAGAAGGTTCTGGCAGTTCTGCGCGAACGTCCGGGAGGCGCCATGCCTTATTCGGACCAGACTGAGGCGGATTTGATCAAATCCAAATTCGGCATCAGCAAGTCCGCCTTCAAACGTGCGCTCGGCAAGCTAATGAAGGAAGGCCTGGTTTACCAGGAGGAAAACTGGACGTATCTCAAGCAAGAGGAGAACTGACATGTCGTACCGTGATTTTGCTTATACGTACGACCGGCTGATGGAAGACATGCCGTACGAGGCGTGGATTTCCTATGCCCGGCAGGCTTGGGAGGCTTACGGCCTCCGTCCGGAAACCGTTGTCGATCTCGGCTGCGGCACGGGTAACATTGCCGTGCCGCTCGCGAAGCTCGGCTGCAAAGTCGTCGGAATCGACTTGTCCGACGATATGCTGGCCGTCGCCCGGCACAAAGCCGAAGAAGAGGCCGCGAGCGGAGCGAAGCCGGACATCCTTTGGCTGCAGCAGGACATGCGCGACTGGGAGCTGCCCGAGCAGGCGGACACTGTCATCTCCTTCTGCGACTGCTTCAATTATCTCCTCGAGGAAGAGGAGATAATTGAAGCTCTGGAGCAGGCGTACCGGGGGCTGAGAGGCGGCGGCGTCCTGCTGTTCGATGTCCACAGCCCGGCCCAGTTCGAGGAGTACGCTTCCCTGCAGCCTTTTGTCTTCGACGAAGAGGATGTGGCGTACCTGTGGACCTGCGAGCTCGACGAGGAACGCACGGAAATCGAGCACGCGCTCACGATTTTCGTCCGTGAGGACGCTTCGTCCGCACGCGGCGGGGAACCGCTTTTCCGGCGCATCGAAGAGACTCACAGACAGCGTGCGTATGACCCTCGCTGGATGAAGGAAAGACTGGAGGCGGCGGGGTTCGCGGACATCCGGATTTCCGCCGATTTCGACTGGGAAACGGAGCCTTCGCCGGATTCACGCAGACTTTTTTATGCGGCCCGCAAGCCTCTGGTCTAAAAACAGCGGTTTACTTGACAAAGAGCTTCAAAATTGCCTATAATCATTACAAATTTGTGTAATCGCACCAGCTATGACGAGGATCATCCCTTTGCACGCATGTATCCAGAGAACCGGCGGTCGGTGGAAGCCGGTACATGATGAAGGCGAACTCACCTCCGAGCCGGAAGGCGAACCGCAGTACGGCCGTTTCCTTGCAGCTGTGCCTGTCATCCGGCAGGAAGCCGGACGGAAGCGAAGATGTACTGCCCAGTAACCGGACCGTCTAGCCCGCGTTAAGGGACTTGAGTGAACAACCGGCAAAGCATGCCGCTTGTTAACTAGGGTGGTACCACGGGGAATATATAACCTCTCGTCCCTAGCCGTAAGAGCTAGAGACGGGAGGTTTTTTGGTTGCGATGATAACGTCAGGAGGACCTACACACATGGCACATGAAAAAGAACAGCAGGGCTACAACCCTCAGGTAATCGAGCCTAAATGGCAGAAATACTGGGACGATAACCAGACCTTCCGGACATCGGACGAAGCGGGTAAACCGAAATTTTACGCACTGGATATGTTCCCGTATCCGTCCGGCGCAGGTCTCCACGTAGGCCATCCTGAAGGGTATACGGCTACCGATATCGTTTCCCGCTTTAAGCGCATGCGCGGCTTTAACGTGCTCCATCCGATGGGCTGGGACGCCTTCGGTCTGCCGGCCGAGCAGTACGCGCTCGACACGGGCAACGATCCGCGCGAGTTTACGAAGCAGAATATCGAAAATTTCCGCCGCCAGATCAAATCGCTGGGTTTCTCGTACGATTGGGAGCGTGAAATTTCCACGACGGATCCCGAGTATTACAAGTGGACCCAATGGATTTTTATCCAACTGTACAAAAAGGGCCTCGCTTACGTGGACGAAGTTCCCGTGAACTGGTGTCCCGCGCTCGGAACCGTTTTGGCCAACGAGGAAGTGATCGACGGCAAAAGCGAACGCGGAAACCATCCCGTCATCCGGAAGCCTATGCGCCAATGGGTGCTGCGGATTACCGAGTATGCCGAACGCCTTCTGGAAGATCTCGAGGAGCTGGACTGGTCCGAAAGCATCAAGGATATGCAGCGCAACTGGATCGGCAAATCCAAAGGAGCGGAAGTAACTTTCGCTATCGACGGACATGAAGGAGACAGCCTGACGGTCTTTACGACCCGTCCGGATACGCTTTTCGGAGCGACCTACTGTGTTCTGGCGCCGGAGCATGAGCTGGTTGCCAAAATTACGGCGTCCGGGCAGAATGCCGACGTGAAAGCGTACCAGGAGAAAGCCGCACGCAAAAGCGACCTGGAGCGTACGGACCTGGCCAAGGAAAAGTCCGGCGTATTTACCGGCGCTTATGCCGTTAACCCCGTGAACGGCGCCAAGCTGCCGATCTGGATCGCGGACTACGTGCTGGCCGGTTACGGTACAGGCGCCATCATGGCTGTACCGGGACACGACGAACGGGACTGGGAGTTCGCCAAGCAGTACGACCTGCCGATCATCGAAGTCGTACAGGGCGGCAGCGTGCAGGAAGCCGCTTATGACGGAGAAGGGCCGCATGTGAATTCGGGCTTTATCGACGGAATGGGCAAGGAAGAGGCTATCGCGTCCATGATCGCCTGGCTGGAAGAGAACGGCAAGGGCAAGGGGAAAGTAACGTACCGCCTGCGCGACTGGCTGTTCAGCCGTCAGCGCTACTGGGGCGAACCGATTCCGATCCTCCATCTCGAAGACGGAACGATGAAAACCGTGCCGGAAGACCAGCTTCCGCTTCTGCTTCCGCAGGTCGAGCACATCAAGCCTTCCGGAACCGGCGAATCTCCGCTTGCCAATGTGGAAGACTGGGTAAACACGGTCGATCCCGAAACGGGCATGAAAGCCCGCCGCGAGACGAATACGATGCCGCAATGGGCGGGAAGCTGCTGGTATTACCTGCGCTTTATCGATCCCCGCAATAACGATGAAATCTGCTCTCCCGAGAAGCAGAAGGAATGGCTGCCGGTCGATCTCTATATCGGCGGAGCGGAGCACGCGGTTCTTCATCTGCTCTATGCGCGCTTCTGGCACAAAGTGCTTTACGATCTCGGAGTGGTCGAAACGAAAGAGCCGTTCCACAAGCTCGTCAACCAAGGGATGATTCTCGGCGAGAACATGGAGAAAATGTCCAAATCCCGCGGTAATGTGGTGAATCCCGACGATATCGTCAATGAATTCGGTGCCGATACCCTGCGCATGTACGAAATGTTCATGGGGCCGCTTGAAGCGACGAAGCCTTGGAACACCAACGGCGTGGAAGGCTCTTACCGCTTCCTTAACCGCGTATGGCGTCTGTTCGTGGACGAGAACGGAGCATTGAGCAGTAAAATTTCCGACGACGAGAATGCCGGCGGAGACACGTTCAAACGCACGTGGCACCGTACGGTGAAGAAAATAACGGAAGATTTCGAAGCTCTCCGTTTCAATACCGCTATCAGCCAGTTGATGATTTTTGTCAATGAAGCTTATAAGACAGAAGCTCTCCCGAAAACAGCCGTGAAGCATTTTGTCCAATTGCTTTCTCCGCTCGCTCCGCATATTGCCGAAGAACTGTGGCAAAAGCTCGGCGGAACCGGCTCCATCACGTATGAAGCGTGGCCGGTTTACGAAGAGGCCTGGACGGTGGACGACGAGGTGGAGATTGTCGTTCAAGTGAACGGCAAAATCGCCGATCGCGTAAAAGTCGCCAAAGATCTTGACGAGGCGGGCATGCAGGAGCTTGCGCTTGGCCTGGATAAAGTAAAAGAGCTGAGCGCCGGCAAAACCGTCCGCAAAATCATTGCCGTGAAAGGCAAGCTCGTCAACATTGTAGTCGGATAAACACCCTGGTATATAGGGATACCCGGCAGGTCCGCTCTCCTTGCGGGAAATTGGATCTGCCGGGTGCTCTCCGGACAGCCCGAAACGGCGGAGCCGCCTTTCTTTTTTCAGAAAAGCGGTCTCCGCCGTCGAACGGCCCCGGAAAACCGATTATAGTTCGTGCTTACTCACCTGTTGTTCTCTACAACCATTCCGCATCAGTCCATTAACCCCGATCCGCTAAAGCTCCCTTTTTCTACAAACTTTTCTATCTGACTATCCGAAAATCCTACTGTGCGTCCCCTCTTTATTTTACCACTTTCTTCCACTTGTTATTGTTTTTTTGTCGTAAATACCACTTCCACTTTTTCCAGATCTTCTTCGTATTTCGCATGCGTGATCCCGATTAACCGGTTAAACATCCCGTCCAGATCCTGCTCCATCAACCGCAATCCCTCCGCCGTTATACCTCCCGGAACCCGTACCCTTTTTTGAAGCGAGACCGGATCGAAACCGCCCGTCGTCAAGAGCTTGCCTGTGCCTAGCGTCATTTCCGAAGCGAGTATGGTTGCTTCTTCGGGAGATATTCCCGTCTCCGCCACTGCGGCTTCGATATACTTTTGGAGAAAAAAGGCCAGGAACGCCGGCGCGCAGCTCGATAAATCGGAACTGATCCGGGTATATGCTTCGGAGACTCTGACAGGTGTGGAAATATGAGTCAGAAGATTTTCAATCCATTCCTTATCCTCGGGATACATACGCTCCCCGTGAATACACAGGGTAGATCCGCTGAGAACGTAGTTGGTGATGCTCGGTATAATCTTCGTCACTTTGCAGGGAAGCTGGTCTTCCAGATGCTTGAGCAGGACCGGGCTCGTAATGGATACGACGATTTGGGCCGGCTCCAGAACCAGCCGGATTTCGTCAATGACTCTCTTATAATCAAGGGGCTTCACGCATAAAAAAACGACATCACGGCCCGCTGCGGCTTCCGCATTGCTGGAGGCGGCGGTTAGTCCGGCGTAGGTTTCCGCCAACCGATGTACTTTGCCGGGAGTGCGGTTTGCGGCGCAGATTTGCTCAGGATTGAGCGCTCCCGAATGGATGAGCGCTTCGATCAGAATACTTCCCATGCTGCCTGTACCGATAAATCCCGCTTTCATCGACAACCCTCCTCATGAAATAGTCGGACAGGTCTCCTTCCGGCAATAGGACCGGTGCCGTATACCGGAACGGATTCATTACACCCGACCCATAACAGAAGCGGGCGCCGACAAGTTTAACATCTTTACGCAAGGACCCAAAAATCAGGAACGTTTTCTTAACGGTATGAACATTTTCACACAATTATGCCGGTTTCCTGTGATGTAAAAAAGTTTATTCAAAAAAATCAGAGGAGTGTTTCATGTTGAACTGGAATTTTCAGAGTTGGAAAAGCCGGGGCATTTTTGCGGGCTCTGCTGCCGTAATCGCGGCAGGATTGGGAATTTGGCTCCTGGTCAGCCCGCGAGGCACCGTACCGCAAGGTTTTACGGCGTTGAACGCTTCCATGGCGCAAACGATAGAAGGAACCAAGCCGGTATCGCCTTCGGAGAAGCCATCGCCGCCGCCTTCGAAGGCAGAGGCGAAGGAAGGAACTGACGCCGGGAGTAAGCAAGCGGGGACGGGAGAATCCTCGGTAGGCGCTACTGTAGGCGGCCTGGAGCAGGCGCCGGCTTCAGCTCGGAAAGAGGCGGCTGCCGATGACAAACCTGCGCAGGCGGATCAGCGGGGGGCAGTTGGCGGAGGGAATGGACCGGCTCCGGAAACAAGTGCGGGAGGCGGTCCAAACGGGTCTGCAGGAGACAAGAAAAGCCCGTCCGGCCCCAAAATCGATATTAATACAGCCGGTCTGCAGCAATTGATGGAACTCCCCGGAATCGGTGAAAGCAAAGGGAAAGCGATCCTTGCTTACCGGCAACAGCACGGTAAGTTCAAACGTGCCGAACAACTGCTGGATGTAAAGGGAATCGGCGAAAAAATGCTCGCGAAGATGAAGCCTTACCTGCAAATTAGCCCCTGACGGGAGTTTGGAAGCGGAGCATGCAGGACAAAAAGAAAACCGTAAATGTCGGAATTGAGAAAATCTACTAAACTTTCTTTCATTTTACGAGGAAATATGAGAAAATAGGCCCAATCAACGCGATAAAGGAGGAAAGAACCATGTCCGAACAACGTCCTTATTCTTTAGAAACTTTGGCCGTCCACGCCGGCCAGCAAATCGATCCGACTACATTTTCCCGAGCGGTGCCTATTTATCAGACGACCTCTTACGGGTTCCGTGACGCGGATCATGCCGCCGATCTGTTCGCTCTGAAGGAATTCGGCAACATTTATACCCGCATCATGAATCCGACGAGCGATGTTTTCGAGCAGCGGATAGCCGCGCTTGAAGGGGGAGCGGGAGCTCTCGCGACCGCATCCGGTCAGGCAGCCATTACATACTCGATCCTCAACATCGCAGGAGCCGGCGATGAGATCGTATCCGCGTCCAGCTTGTACGGGGGAACCTATAATTTGTTCTCGACCACGCTGGCGAAACTCGGAATCCAGGTGAAATTCGTCGATCCTTCGGATCCGGAAAATTTCCGCAAAGCGATTACGGACAAAACTAAAGCCTTGTATGCCGAAACGGTGGGCAATCCGCGCGGAGACCTGCTCGATGTGGAAGCCGTTGCCGCCATTGCGCATGAGAACGGCCTACCGCTGATCGTTGACAATACGTTTCCGACGCCTTACCTGCTTCGCCCCATTGAGCACGGTGCCGACATTGTCGTACATTCCGCGACGAAGTTTATCGGCGGACACGGCACTTCCATCGGCGGCGTGATCGTAGACGGAGGCAAGTTCGACTGGAAAGCCAGCGGCAAGTTCCCGGGGCTGACGGAACCGGACCCGAGCTACCATGGCGTCGTTTACGCCGACGCGGTAGGACCGATCGCCTACATCATCAAGGCGCGCGTCCAGCTTCTCCGCGATATGGGAGCCTCCATTTCACCGTTTAACTCCTTCCTGCTTCTACAGGGCCTGGAGACGCTCCACCTCCGCATGGAACGCCACAGTTCGAATGCGCTTGCGGTGGCGCGTTTTCTTGAAGCCCATGAAGCGGTCGATTGGGTCAGCTACGCCGGTCTGGAGAGCCACAGCTCGTACAAACTGGCGCAAAAATATTTGCCTAAGGGCCAGGGTGCGATCCTTACCTTCGGCATTAAAGGCGGCTTGGAAGCCGGCCGCAAAGTGATCGAACAGGTTAAGCTGTTCTCTCATCTTGCCAACGTGGGCGATTCCAAATCTCTGATCATTCATCCGGCAAGCACGACCCATCAGCAGCTAAGCGAGGAAGAACAGCTGAGTGCGGGGGTAACGCCGGGCATGATCCGTCTGTCCATCGGTACGGAAGCGATCGACGATATTTTGCATGACCTGGAGCAGGCCATCCAGGCCAGCCAGCAGTAGGTGCTGCCATGACGGGGCGCAAAGACTGGGATACTTACTTCATGGATATCGCATACATGGCTTCAACGCGCTCGCAATGCAGCCGCCGGCATGTCGGGGCGGTACTCGTGCAGGGCAAAAAGCTTCTCGGCACAGCGTACAACGGAGCCCCGATGGGAGTCCCCGACTGCTCCGAAGAAGGATGCATGCTTGTCGAGGAGTATGAGCTGCACGTTGTAGAAGGTAAGGAAGAAATGATCCGCAAGCAGCGCTGTATCCGCACGATTCATGCGGAGCAGAACCTGCTTTTGTTCACCGACCGCGAAGACCGCGAGGGCTCCAGCGTCTACGTGACGGACCAGCCGTGCTGGACGTGCTCGAATATGCTGGCCAACAGCGGGGTGCGCGAGATCGTATTTCACCGGCCTTATCCCAAGGACAGCGACAAGGTGAATGCCTTGATGGCTGCGAGGGGAATCGCTTTCCGCCAAATACAGGGATACGAGTCGCCCGAGGGAACGGACCACCGGATTGTCAACTGAATGAGTTCGGCGAACGGCTCGTTGTCTGCTGGATAGAATCCCGGCAAGCCGTTTCACTGAACGGACCACAAATAGCGTGAGGAAGAACCTCCGCTGCTCCAGAAGAGCAGCGGAGGTTCTTCTTGTTGTCCGGCGGCATGTGGGTGACTAGCGGCATGCAACGCCACACCGCGCACTGGGAGCTGCGCGCGGTGTGTAAGGTTGTGCGGACATCAAGAAGCGGTCACACGGTTGTGCGTGGAGAAATTGCCTTTTCTCCGTTGAGGCGGTTTTTAATGGCCAAGGATAGAGGGGGGAGTCCCTCGATTGTCTGTCTTTTCCGGCGGCTGTCCGGAGTTTCCGCAACCGGCGAAGTCGGCAGCTGGTCCAATCGACGGACACAACACGTTTTTCGTATTTAGTCCGAACGAGTATGTCTGACAACAAAATACAAGGAGGATATGAGAATGCGTTTAAACCGTAATGACCTAGTAGGTTTGTCGGTTTTGTGGGTTATCGGCTATGCGGCGGCCATCTACACCTCCAAACCGTGGATGACCGTCTGGAGCGGCGCAGCTTTCGCCGCCGCGGCCGCGGGTGTCATGGCGCTTCGTCTGCCGAAGCGCCGGTGGATCGCTGCGGTGCTCGTCGCTGCCGCAGCCTGCTGCTATTACGCCGATACGGACCGGCGTAACAGCACCGCTCTGCCCGCCGCAGCCGCGGCTGCCTCCCACGGCAGCCAGGTGAGCGTGGCGGGCACGCTGGCCTCTCCTGTCGCCGTCGACGGCGACAGAGCCTCCTTCGAGCTGCGCGTCTCGCAGCTCGGGGAGAGCGGCAGCGGTACGGTCGCTGCCGCAGGGGCTCCGCCGGAGGAGCGGGTGCAGGTGTCCCTGCGCCTGCTGAGTCCGGCGGAGCAGACCGCCGCCGCATCCTGGCGGCGGGGAGACCGGCTCGCCATGCGGGGCGAGCTGCAGGAGCCCGCTGCCGCGCGGAATTTCGGCGGATTCGACTACCGCCGCTATTTGCGCCAGCAGGGCAAACACTGGCTGCTGGTCGTTAAGGGCGCCCAGCAGGTGCAGCACGGTCCGCCGGCGTCCTTATCCGCCGTTTTCACGAGTCCGCGGCAGGCGGCCGACCGCCTCCTGCGGACGACGGATGCCCTCCGCGGCTATCTGGGAAGCCGCATCGACCGGATTTTCACGCCCGGGCAGGCGGGCTTCATGAAAGGCATGCTCATCGGATTAACCGATGATATGGACCCCGACCGCTACGGCCAATTTTCCAATCTCGGGCTGACTCATATTTTAGCGATTTCCGGGCTGAATGTGGCCGTTTTTCTGGGCGTTCTGATCTGGATGCTGAAAAGGCTCGGGCTGCCCAAAGAAACGTATCTGCTGGTTGCCGTCTTTCTGCTGCCTCTGTATATCCTCCTGACGGGAGCTTCCCCGTCCATTGTCCGGGCGGGTCTTATGACGATGATCGGCCTGCTGGCCGTCCGTAAAAACCGGATCAAAGATATTTTGCAAATTGCCTGTCTAGTCGGGCTGGGGCTTCTCCTATGGAACCCCTATTATTTGCTGGACGTCAGCTTTCAGCTTTCTTTTCTGGTGACGCTCGGATTGATTGTCGGCGTTCCCCGCGTTACCGCTCTTTTGCCCTTTAAGAACGGCGTACTCCGCAATACCGCTGCCATTACCCTTGTGTCCCAGCTTGTTTCGTTTCCCGTCTCCATCTATTATTTCAATCAATTCTCGCTGCTTTCCTGGCTGGCTAACGCGGCGCTCGTGCCGGTCTTCAGCCTGCTCATTTTCCCGGCGGGTTTAATTGCGACATTTCTTGGACTGTTGTATGTTCCGCTGGGCCGTTTGGGGGCCTGGGTAACCGAAATCGGGACGGGGGTTGTTTTCCGCATTGTAGAGTGGCTGGATCAGTGGGAGGGATTCCGTACGATCTGGCCGTCCCCTTCGATTATTTGGATAGCGGCTTACTACCTTCTTCTTGCCGGCATTTGCGCGCTCCTCGAACGTCTGGTGCGGAGCCGCCGTGTTCAAGAAGGGGAGGACAGGCCGCGGCTGGATGTACCGGCTCTCGGGCAAAGGATGTTCAACCGGCACGGTAAATCTCCTACCGCTGTAATCGCGCTTGGTTTTTGCTGGCTTGGTCTCCTTTACTACGGCTATACGCCGGACCGCTGGAGCTCGGAGGCTTATGTGGATATGATCGACGTGGGACAGGGAGACAGTATTCTCATACGGACTCCAGCGCATAAATATATCCTGGTAGACGGAGGAGGGACCGTGTCTTTCCGCAAGCCCGGAGAGGAATGGAAGCTGCGCAGGGACCCATACGAGGTAGGCAGGAAAACGCTGGTTCCCCTTCTGAAAAAAAGAGGTGTCCACAAACTCGATGCCGTTATCCTGACCCATGAAGATGCCGACCACAGCGGGGGACTCCAGGCTGTCCTGGAGGATATTCCGGTGGAGACGTTCATTTTCAACGGCACCTACAAGTCCGGTCCGCAAGTAGAGAAGCTGTTCCGTACCGTTGTCGATAAGAAAATCCCGCTTATTTCCGCCGCTTATGGGAAAACACTCCGGATGGACAACCGGACACGGCTCGACTTTCTTGCCCCGCTGCTGGAAAACGGGCAGCTTCGGGAGGGGACGGATTCGTCCCATGACTCGCCCGGACACGGGGAGAATGTACTTCCCGGTCAGCAGACCGGAGGAAAAGCCGGAGCCGACCCTGTACAGGCGGCTGCACAGGATATTACCGGTTCCACCGGAGACTCCATTGTTCTGGAAAACGAGCAAAACGGTGTTTCCGTCGTTTTTCTGCTGGAAATGGAAGGGACAAGATGGCTTTTTACCGGGGATATGGATGTAAAAGCGGAGCGCCGCGTCATGGAACTTTTGCAGTCGCGGAAATCCGTGAAAGAAACGTACGGAACGAAACCTCCGCAGTCTGACAGCGGCACGAAAGAACCGGACGGCACGGAAAACGATATCCCGCCGACCCCGGGGATCGATGTTCTCAAAGTGGCCCACCACGGCAGCAAAACGTCAACCGGCAGCGACTGGCTCGGCTACTGGAAGCCCCGGAACGCGCTTATTTCCGCAGGGGTTAAAAATATGTACAGGCATCCTTCGCCGGACGTTGTCGCAAGACTGGAAAGAAATGATATCCGGGTACTCCGGACGGATTTACTGGGCGAGATCCAACTGCTAGTAAAAAACGGGAAGATATATGTCCGTTCGGTATTGTCCGGCAAGCCTTTGGTTCCGCGGGAAAGTTAATCCTCCTGCCGGAAACAGGAGATGAGGCGCACTGCCGTGTGCGTTTGGGATTTTCCGTACTGTGCGAGGCTCCACGCGGATGCTTGGCGTCGCATGCGATGGTTAACCACATGCAGGGTGCACATGATACTTTGCATGACGGGGATCTGGCCGTCACCCTTAGCGTATGGCTGAAAAGCCGTTATGCGTTGCCGCACTGCGCGCAGAGAGCTTTCCGCGGTACGAATGGAACACCACATGCCCCCGGATTCGCGGGCATTGGAATTTTTTTTGCGGACGGGAGCCGATTTAAGGTTATTTTCAGCCGGAAGAAACATTTTAGCAACAATCTTGTGCTATTGTTAAGGGACGGAGTTTTTTGATGCGGAAGATTCATCCGGGAGTTGGGAATTGTTCGCTTATTACGCGTACTTTCCCCGTTTTGTTAATTATCTCCGGCAAAAGTGTACCTGCGGAAATTTTTTTGCTATTCTTATAGAATGAAAGTCCTAAATTTGATGATAAGTTGCAACATTCGTGAACATAGATGCGTCTGTATAGTTGCAAGAGAGGGGGATTCTTGTGGTAGCGCCCGAAATGGTAAAAGCGGCACAATCGGGTGACCGGGAAGCGCTAGTTACCTTATTAAGACAAATTGAAACCCATGTCTACCGCACGGCTTATTACCTGCTGGGTAATGAGCAGGATGCCCTCGATGCCTCACAAGAAGCGCTTATTCGTATTTATACGAAAATCCAATCTTACGAAGAGAAAGCTCTCTTTAAAACATGGGTTCAGCGCATTGTGACCAATATCTGCATCGACAAATTCCGCAAGACGAAGCCGACCGTATCCATTGAAGAACACGAACTTACGTTCACCACCCCCAAGGACGTTGAGGACGAAGTGATGATCGGTTACTTGGCGCAGGATATTCAAGAGGCTATCGAGAAACTGCCCGAGCACCACCGATCGGTCGTTGTTTTGCGGTATTTGCAGGATTTCTCCTATCACGAGATTGCGGATTGCCTGGGGCTTCCGCTGAACACGGTTAAATCCTATCTTTTTCGGGCGAGACAGCAGCTTCAAGGGTTACTTCATGAATATCAGAAAGGAGGTGTTCGGGGATGAATTGCAAAGAGGTGAAAGAGCTGATGCAGAGAGATCTCGACGGAGATTTGAACGATCTGGAGCGGCAGCGTCTCAACCAGCATGTTCAGCAATGTTCGGAATGCAGCACCATGCTGCAGCGGCTGCGCATGCTTTCCGAGGAATTGGAAAACCTTCCGAAAATCATGCCGCCATTCAGTATTGTCGATTCGATTCTTCCGCAGCTTGAGCGGCTGGATGGAGAAAAATCCAACCATCGCGAAGAAGCTGCAGGTCTGTCTCGCGCAGTCGGCCGTTCCCCGCGTTCCCCGGAACAGCTTCCTTGGACGCGCCGCATCGCTGCGCATGTTTCCTGGAAAACAGTCAGCGGCGTTGTGGCCGCCGGCTTTGTACTCGGATTTTTCGCGTTTAACATGGAACGTCCGGCTCAATCGGGTCCGGCAGGCATGTTTTCGGCTTTGACCGGAGCGAAGACGGAAAACGCAGATACGGTGGCAAAATCGGTGCAGCCGACACCCGTAGCGGATGCGAGCGGGTCAGGCAAGCAAGGCGGCGGCACGCCGACAGAGCCGCCTGCGCCCCAGTCACCGGGAGATTCCAAAAGCGCCGGCAAGTCGCAGACGGATTCAAACGGCGAAGGGAATCAGACGGACCGTTCCGCATCGACCGGAGATACAGGCAAGGGAAGCGGTGCAGGACAGCAGAAATCGGATTCGGAGTCTCCGAAAGAGCCAAGTTCTCACAAGGAACAACCAGGAACGGCTTCTACTCCGCAGCCGGATAAACAGCCCGATGCTTCTTCGAACGAAGGCAAAGGCTCCGGCGGTACCGGTAATCCCCCTACGGACCGCGGAATATCCGCAGGCTCGGGCGATACGACTGGCGGTACTTCGGAATCGGGAGACGGACAGACGGGCGGTAAGATCGCCACGACCGATCCGGACAAGAAAGATACCCGCGACACGTTCACTGCCGAAGGCACCGGAGGAACGTCTCCCGACGGTAAGCTGAACGCGAAGATCGAAGAGCGCAAGCTTACGATCGTCAAAACGGACGGCAGTTCCGTTTACGTATCCGCCAAGCAGTGGAAAGAAACCGATACGCTGCGGCTTGTCGGCTGGAACGGCAACGACGAATTCGTCTACGAAGTAAACAGCGGCAGCACGAAGCAGGAGTATGTCGTCTCCTTGAAAACGAAGCAGGAGCGTGCCAAATAAGGCATGCTTCTTTTTGTGTCTGACACGCACATTTGGCGGGGTAGCGCGTATGCTGTATTAACAATCGGTAAAAAAGAAGTTATCGCATCGCAAAGCTGAGGAGAACGACAGGAGAAAACGCGGGTTTACTGTCACTCGGTCAAGAGTTTCTAGAGCTCTTCTCCGGTGTTTAAATAGATGCTGTTCGCATGGGTAACGTGCGGTGGCAGCGTATTCTCTTTCTGCTCGGGCAAAGGGATTACGGCAAGACGGTGGGATTCCGTTTTGACGTAATCCCTTTGTCATTGGTAAGATGGGAGCAGGGATGTATACAGAGGGGAACGAACGAATGGATTACAAACAAGCCTTAAAAAGCATAGAGGACGAACGATACGCTCCGGTTTATGTCAGCTACGGAAGCGAGTCTTATTTGATCGAGCAGTTTATCCGTAAACTTACCGATAAAATGATCGAACCCGAACATCTGGATTTTGCGGTAAGCAAATACGATTTGAATGAGGTGCCGGTGCAGAACGTCATTGCAGACGCCGAGACGCTGCCTTTTATGGTGCCCCGTAAATTGATTATAGCCGGGAATGCCCAGTTTCTCACAGGCAGCAGGGACAGCGGGAAAATCGATCACCACCTGGACCGTTTAACCGAGTATTTAGCGGCTCCCGTCGATTTTACCATCCTTGTCTTTACGGTTTCCGCGGACAAGCTCGACGAGAGGAAAAAGCTGGTGAAGCAGCTCAAAGAAAAAAATGCGTTCGTGCCCTGCCTTCCGCTGACGGCCGAAGAGCTGCAAGCCTGGGTACGCCGGCAGGCGAAGCGGGAATCTTTCGAGCTTGCGGACGGAGTCGTGGACCAGCTCGTCCTGTACACAGGCGGGCATCTTCAGTCGCTGGCCGCGGAGATAGAGAAGATATCCCTCAACGTCGGGCGTGGAGGGACAGCGACCCCCGAGCTGATCGATTCTCTCGTGGTTCGCAGCACGGAGCAGAATGTGTTCATTCTGATCGAACAGGTTGTCCAGCTGCGGCTGGATCGGGCGTTCGCGCTTCTGGAGGAGCTCCTTAAGCAGAAAGAAGAGCCGATTAAGATCGTCATGCTGATGGCCCGCCAATTCCGGATCATGCTTCAGGTGAAGGAGCTCTCCAAGCAGAGCTATTCGCACCAGCAAATCGCAGGGCAGCTCGGCCTGCATCCTTATGCCGTCAAGGTGGCGGAGGGACAAGCCCGGGCTTACGATATCGAAAAGCTGAGCCGGATCGTGTCGCAGTTGGCCGATCTCGATTTTAAAATGAAGAGCGGCGGCATCGACAAAGTGCTCGGCCTTGAGCTTTTTCTTCTCGGCCTGGCGGCTTAAAGCCCTGCCGGGAAACCGGCCTGAAGCGGAGCTTCCCGCTCGAAGAAGGGACTTGGACGGGCTTTCTGCCCGGCGGGGGCTAAATCTGGGAGCCGCTGCCCCCGGTCCGGTCGTTCCGGCCGTTCCTTTTGTACGGCCGGACCGGCAAGGCGAGGCCGATCCTTTCACGGCTGACCAGCGAAGTATTACGCCGATCCTTTGCGGACGGCCAGCCTCGATATGTGTACAAAAAAAGACCGGAGCCTGGGGCTCCGGTCTTTCTTATCACCTATGTGTAGGTCCTGCTTATTAGCCTTGTGCAGAAACGGCGTTGAGCTTCTTCGCTAAACGGGACTTCTTGCGGCTAGCTGCATTTTTATGGATTAATCCTTTAGAAGCTGCTTTGTCCAATTTTTTGGTAGCGTTGATCAGAGCTTCTTTAGCGGAATCTACGTTATTGCTGGCAACCGTTGTTTCGAAAGCTTTAACAGCTGTACGAAGAGCGGACTTCTCGGAAGCATTGCGCAGGCGACGTTTTTCACTTACTTTCACTCTTTTGATCGCGGATTTGATGTTTGGCATTGACATTCACCTCCTACTTCAGGTACACAATCGAACGTTTTCCATGATTGTTGACAACTCTAAGTATTCTACCACGCTGAATTTTAAAAATCAATAGCTGACGGGAAGCTTTCCGTACCCGCTTTCCAAGAACGTTCATCGGTATAAATTAGGGTCGGTGTCCGCAAACTAGGGTCATGCAGAATGGACAGGAGGAGATCTTAATGGCGGATCTTAGCGCGTATACGGTCCGGACCGATCTTGCGCTCGAGGCGAGAGAACTGGCGTCCGAAGCAAGGAAAAGCCCCGAAATACCGGGAGTGGTCTCGGATATATGGGAAGATAACGGCATGCGCATTACTCAGATTCGGGTGTTGAACGATGAAGGGGCACAGGCCATCGGCAAGATGCCGGGGCAATATATGACGATCGAAGTGCCTGATTTGAGAAAAAAAGATACGCAGCTCCAGGACCGCGTAGCTACAAAGTTCGCCCAGGTGTTCGAGCAGTATTTGCAGAAAGCGGGAATCGGCAAAGATTCCAAGGTGCTCATCGTCGGACTCGGCAACTGGAATGTGACGCCCGATGCGCTCGGTCCGCTTGTGGTCGAAAATATCCTCGTGACACGGCACTATTTCGAATTGATGCCGGGCCAGGTGAGTCCCGGCTACCGTCCCGTCAGCGCGGTGGCTCCGGGCGTACTGGGCACGACAGGCATTGAGAGCAGCGAAATCGTCGAGGGTATTGTCGAGAAGTCGAGACCGGATCTCGTGATCGCCGTGGATGCTCTTGCTTCGCGCGCGCTGGAGAGGGTGAATACGACGATTCAGATCGCCGATACGGGCATCAATCCCGGTTCGGGTATCGGCAACAAACGCCGCGGCCTGACCCTGGAGACACTGGGCGTGCCGGTTATCGCAATCGGTGTGCCGACGGTCGTGTACGCATCCACGATTGTAAATTCGTGCATCGACATGATGCAGCACCATTTCCGCACTCAGACGTCCAACACGCATGAGATTCTCGGTATGCTGGACGATCTTCCGGAACAGGAGCGGTTGTCGCTTGTCCGCGAGGTGCTGAATCCGCTCGGGCACGATCTTCTCGTCACCCCGAAGGAAATTGACGAATTTATCGAAGATATCGCGAATATCATCGCTTCGGGGCTGAATGCGGCTCTCCATGAGGCGGTAGATTCGGCTAACGTGGCCGCCTATACGCATTAACAAACGAAGAGCACAGCGAGGCTGCAGGCCGGTTCCTCAGGGAACCGGTTTTTTTGCGCGTGCGGCCGGCGGATTTATTTTCGGAGAGAGAGTTCTAGCGAAAGGGCGAAGTTCATAGATTGGGAGTAGATAGATTCGCCGCCGCGAGGCGCGAGGCGCCTAAATCCGGACATGTTCAAGCCCATTCGCTAGGAGGAACCCCCATGAAAAGGAATGCCGTCACCTTCAATTTTAGCAAAATCCGCCAAACGTTCCAGAGCGCCGGAGCCATCGGAAAGACAACGATATCGCTCAGTTTGTTTACTCTCTGCCTGTTTATTCTGCTCGGAGTCGGAAGCATTCTGCAATCGAGGCTGTCCACATCTCCGGTTTCATCCATGAAGGGGCTGGCCGCTTCGATTTCCAACCAATTTTTTATCGACATGCTGGGTTTGGAAGTCCCTCATTTGAGGAAGGATTACCGAAAGTTCACGTTTTCCCAGCAAAATATGATGAGCTTCGCCGTCCGGTTTTTGACCGATGTGAACCCCGGCGATCCGAAAAGCCTCATTGCCCAGGAGGTGCCCGGCCTGAAAGCGGACAAGAGCACGGTGCTGCGAGCGGGCAAAGACGGCGATGCAAGCGGTCCGGTCGAATACACACCCGCGGAAGGAGCGGTAAACGGGACAACCGGCGGCAAAGCTCCGGAAACAACCCCCGTCCCTGCTCCCGCGCCAAGCCAGGCACCGGCGGACCAGAAGCCCAAAGGACCGGGCCGGAACATCGCCTTCATTTATCAGTCTCACAGCAACGAATCGTTCCTCCCCGAGCTCAAAGGCGTTACCGATCCGGATAAAGCCTACGACGCCAAAACGAACGTGACGATGATCGGCAAGAAACTGGCGGAAGCATTGGAAAAAGAAGGGGTTGGGGCTGTCCATTCCGATGCCATATACCCGAAT
Organism: Paenibacillus sp. JT31N7; assembly: GCF_059692095.1. Lineage (NCBI taxonomy): Bacteria > Bacillati > Bacillota > Bacilli > Caryophanales > Paenibacillaceae > Paenibacillus > Paenibacillus sp. JT31N7. Next base: position 1,639,007 of record NZ_JCAUAT010000001.1, on the reverse strand, counting down.
ATGGTTAAAGATTTCAAATATGCCTACTCCTATAAATATTCACTCCAGACGCTGGAAACCGCCGCGAACGCACACCCGGACCTGAAGTTTTTCTTCGACATCCACCGCGATTCCCAGGAGCGCAAACGCACGACGGTTACGCTGAACGGCAAAGATTATGCTCAGGTGTACTTTATCCTGGGAGGGGACAATCCCAAGTGGAAAGAAAACGAAGCTTTCGCTGGGAAAATCCACGATGCGCTGGAAGCGAAGGCGCCCGGCGTTTCCAAAGGCATTCACGCGAAGACAGGCCACGAAGTAAACGGCGTCTACAATCAGAACTTCTCGCCGAACAGCGTGCTGATTGAAGTGGGCGGCCCTTACAACTCTTTGGAGGAATGCTACCGGACGGTGGATCTGCTGGCAAAAGCGGTGTCGGAAGTGATTCTGGATGCGGAGAAAGTAACGGCGCCTGCGGAAGGCCAAAAGTCGTAAACCGCGTACCGGTAAGGCTGGAAGCGCAGCGGACGGACATCAAATCAAGCAAAAATTCAAATAACGAACCGGAGGGATCATCATGCCGCGCTGGTACTGGAAGCTGTTCGTATACGGAATTATCCTTTGCTTCTGCACAATGTTCGGAGTAGACCTGGCCTCGCGCGGCATGAACCGTATCGAGGGTCCGGCAGGCGGCTCCGGGGGGACGGCGCAAACAAGCGGGAGAAGTCCCGCTGCTCCCGGTACCCTGCCGGAGGAGACGTCCATCCGGACGGGAGGCGGCAGGAGCGGCGGGCAGCAGCCTGCGGCTCCAAGCGGGGCACCGGGACAGGGGGCTGCTGCGCCGAGCCCGGCGTCAGGCCCGGATGCGGCGGCCGGCAACACCGGCTCCGCCCGGACGGCGGAAGGCACCGACCGGCCTGCGGTAACGCCGTCGCCGCCGAAGCCGAAGCCGAAGCCGACGCCCCGTCCGCTCGGGACGGGAGATCCGCTAGAGGCGGGATCGGTAAACCACCTCGGCAACAAGCTGGGAGATTTGCTGCAAATCACCGCTCAAAGCGGGATGGACGGCGTGGTTTCAATGTTCGAGTGGGTCGTCAAATAAGGCAAAACACCCCATAACGGTTTAGCATTGCCGCAGCCCCGCCGGACTGATATAATAAAAGGTACTGTATGTAACTGTGTGGGGGTTAGGCATGACTGACATTCGGCAAAGACAAAAGCAAATTCGAAACTTTTCGATTATCGCACATATTGATCACGGTAAATCTACGCTCGCGGACCGCATCCTTGAATTCACAGGGGCTCTTTCGTCCCGTGAAATGCAGGAGCAGGTGCTCGACCAGATGGACCTTGAGCGGGAACGCGGTATCACCATCAAGCTTCAGGCGGTACGCCTGAACTACAAGGCCGATGACGGTCAGGAATATATCCTGAACCTGATCGACACTCCCGGACACGTCGACTTTACGTATGAAGTTTCGCGGAGTATGGCGGCCTGCGAAGGCGCGCTGCTCGTTGTGGACGCGGCCCAGGGGATTGAAGCCCAGACGCTGGCCAACGTATATCTGGCCCTGGACAACAATCTGGAGATTCTCCCGGTCATCAACAAGATCGACCTGCCGAGTGCCGATCCGGAACGCGTCAAGCAGGAAGTGGAAGACGTGATCGGACTGGATGCGAGCGAAGCGGTTCTGGCATCGGCCAAAGCCGGTATCGGCATCAAGGAAATTCTGGAACAGGTGTGCCAGAAGGTACCCGCACCTCAGGGCGATCCGGACGAGCCGCTCAAAGCGCTCATCTTCGATTCCCACTACGACCCGTACAAAGGCGTTATCGTGTACGTGCGTGTCGTGGACGGCGCTATCAAGGCCGGCACGAAAATCAAGTTCATGGCGACAGGCAAAGTCTTCGACGTGATCGAAGTCGGCGCCTTCAAGCCGCGTATGTCTATCGTAGACGAGCTGAACGTCGGCGATGTCGGCTTTATCGTGGCCGGGATCAAGAACGTCGGCGATACCCGCGTCGGGGATACGGTCACGAACGCCGTTAAACCGGCGGTGGAACCGCTGCCCGGCTACCGCAAAATCAATCCGATGGTATTCTGCGGGCTGTACCCGATCGAAACATCGGATTACAACGATCTGCGCGAAGCGCTCGAGAAGCTGGAGCTTAACGACGCGTCACTCACTTACGAGCCGGAGACGTCCTCCGCGCTCGGCTTCGGTTTCCGCTGCGGATTCCTGGGCCTTCTCCATATGGAGATCATCCAGGAACGCATCGAGCGCGAATTTAACATTCCGCTTATTACGACGGCGCCAAGCGTTGTTTACCGCATCACGATGACGAACGACGAGATCATGGAAATCGACAACCCGTCGAACTATCCGGATCCGCAGCGGATCGAATTCGTTGAGGAGCCTTACGTGAAGGCGTCGGTTATCGTGCCGAACGACTTTGTCGGCGCGATCATGGAACTGTGCCAAGGCAAGCGCGGCGAGTTCATCAACATGGAGTACCTGGATACGAACCGGGTAACGCTGTCTTACGACATTCCGCTTGCGGAAATCGTGTATGACTTCTTCGATCTTCTGAAATCGCGGACGAAGGGTTACGCCTCGTTCGATTATGAAATTTCCGGGTACAAGAAATCCAACCTGGTCAAAATGGACATTATGCTGAACGGCGAGCAGGTGGATGCCTTGTCTTTCATCGTTCACCGGGACGGTGCCTACAACCGGGGCCGCATTATTTGCGAAAAGCTCAAAGAGCTTATCCCGCGGCAAATGTTCGAAGTGCCGATTCAAGCCGCAATCGGACAGAAAATCATTTCGCGCGAAACCGTCAAGGCGATGCGGAAGAACGTTCTGGCCAAATGTTACGGCGGCGACATCTCGCGGAAACGGAAACTGCTGGAGAAGCAGAAGGAAGGCAAGAAGCGGATGAAGCAGGTCGGCAGCGTGGAAGTGCCGCAGGAAGCTTTCATGGCGGTACTCCGTATCGACGACAACTAATCACCATGTATGACCGAAAATAGGAGCCGCCGAGCTCCTATTTTTATTGCCTTCGATCTTTTCCGCTTTTCATAGTACAATGAAGGAACGGCCGTGAGGCCCGACCCTTTCCGGAAAGGAACTACCCGCAATGAACACACGTTATACCGCCCCCGAGGCGGTTTATATCCATATTCCTTTTTGCACGAACAAATGCTTCTACTGCGATTTCAATTCCTATGTCCTTAAAGGCCAGCCCGTCATGGACTATCTGGATGCTCTCGAGCGAGAGATGGAACGTACGGTGCAGGCGCAGCCGCCCGGAAAAATCGCGACGATCTTCGTGGGAGGAGGCACGCCGACGGTTCTGCTGCCGGATCAGATGGCGCATTTTCTGAAACTGGTGAAAACATATTTCCCGGATCAGCACGAGAATCTGGAATTTTCGATGGAAGCCAACCCCGGGACGACGGATCTCGAAAAACTGGCGGCGATGAAAGAAGGCGGCGTCAACCGCATTTCGTTCGGCGTCCAGTCGTTCGACAATGGCCTGCTGGAGACGATCGGCCGCATTCATAATACGGACGACGTTTACCGGAGCCTGGAAAATGCGGCGAAAGTGGGCTTCGACAACATGTCGATCGACCTGATGTTCGGGCTGCCCAACCAGACGCCGGAGATTATGGAGAAGACGCTGAACGAAGCGCTTGCCCTTGATCTCAAGCATTATTCGATTTACAGCTTAAAGGTGGAAGAGAACACCTTGTTCCACACGATGTATCACAAAAACCAGCTTCCGCTTCCGAGCGAGGACGATGAACTGGACATGTACCTGCTCATTATGCGCCGTCTGAAAGAAGCGGGCTACGGACAGTACGAAATCAGCAATTTCGCGCGTCCCGGTTACGAAAGCCGGCATAACACGACCTACTGGCGCAATCAGCCTTACTATGGCCTTGGCGCGGGGGCTCACGGCTACGCCGAAGGTCACCGCCATGTCAATGTCAAAGGCGTCCAGCCTTATATTGACCGGACGAAGGAAGGCCTCCCGCACCTGGAAAGATTCCCCGTCACGCAGCAGGAAGCGATGGAAGACTTCATGATGGTCGGCCTGCGTCTGCTGGAAGGAATCAGCGGAGACGATTTTACCGCTCAATTCGGTGTTCCGGTAGAGGAGAAATTCGGCGGGATTCTGGACAGTCTGATCAAACGCGGGCTGCTGGAACGTGCCGGAAATAAGATCCGTTTGTCGGAACAAGGAATTTTGTTCGGCAACGACGTGTTTGCCGCCTTCCTCGACTAGCGGCATGTAAGGGCCGGGCATAGGCAGGAGTACGCTCGCCATTTACGCTTTAAAATCCGCTCGAAATATTACAAAAAGCCACTTGTGCGATTATGCATGCTGATGTATATTTATTCAATATACATGTTGCGTGTAAAGATCGCACAACTGGCTTTTTTGATTTTCTCCGGTTTTTTCATATATTTTCAGCAGGCGAATGGTGGGATGCGAGATGACAGTGGCTTGCCGCAGAGCAGCGGAAGACGATATAGAAGAACTTGTACATATTATACAAGGTTATGCACGACAGGGGATTATGCTCCCCCGGGACCGCGAGATGGTCCGGCAGCATTTGGATACCTTTGTTGTGGCGGTGGACGAAGGCGCGCTGATCGGCTGCGGGTCGCTCACGAGACTGGGTGAGAATCTGGTGGAAATCCGCTCGTTGGGCGTTTCCGAGGATTACAAAGGCCAGGGCGTCGGAACCAGACTGGTGGATTTCCTGCTGGATGAGGCGCGCCGCCTAAGCATTACGAAGGTGATGGCCCTCACGTACGAAGTAAAATTTTTTCAGAAAAACGGCTTTAGAATCGTGCCGAAACATATCTTTCCGGAAAAAGTGTGGACCGACTGCATCCACTGCAAAAAACAGTACTGCTGCGACGAGATTGCGGTACTCCGGGAGTTGGATTGAACTTGACAACAGGCCGAAAGGTCTGTTATTTTTGTAATAGGAATTAGCACTCGTTAAGGTTGAGTGCTAACGAAGCGGATTGTGCACGAGCGGCGCATTCATGCGGCGGTTACCTATATGTAAAGGAGGAGTTAGTATGTTGACGGAGCGTCAGCGGATGATTTTGAATGCCATTGTAGATGATTATATTCGTTCCGCGGAGCCGATCGGTTCCAGAAGCATTTCCAAACGGGGCGATGTCGGTTTCAGTCCGGCCACGATCCGCAACGAAATGTCGGATCTCGAAGAATTGGGCTTTCTGGAGCAGCCGCATACGTCAGCAGGCCGTATTCCTTCTCATAAAGGGTACCGTTATTATGTGGATCACCTGGTGCGGCACGGTACGCTGGACGCTCACGAGCTGGAGACAGTCAAGCTGTTCTTCGCGGAGAAGGTCCAGGAGATGGAAGAGGTCATCCAGCATACGGCGAATATGCTGTCGGGCTTGACCAACTACACATCGATTGTACTCGGCCCCGAGGTTTTTACCAATACGCTGAAGCATCTGCAGATTATTCCGCTTAACGACAAGACCGCCGTTGCGATTATCGTGACGAATACGGGGCATGTCGAGAATAAAACCGTTGCGATCCCCCCGGGATTGCCGATGAACGAAATCGAGAAGGTCGTCAATTTGCTGAACGCACGCCTTCAAGGAGTGCCGCTGCTGCAGTTTAAGTCGAAGCTCTATACGGAAGTGGCCGGCGAGCTGAATAAGTACGCCGTAGGCTACCACGAGCTTCTGAACATGGTCGAAAGCGTGCTTGAGAATGACGAGAAAGACCGCATTTTCCTGGGCGGCACGACCAATATGCTGACACAGCCGGAATTTAAAGATGTGGATAAAGTTAAAAATATTTTGGATCTGCTGGAGCAAACTCCGGTTTTATTCAAATTGGTGACTTCATCGCCTACAGGACTCCAGATTAAGATCGGTTCGGAGAACAGTCTGGCCGCCATGAACGATTGCAGCCTGATTACGGCGACCTATTCGTATGACGATCAGCCGCTTGGAACGATCGGGATACTCGGACCTACGCGGATGGAATATGCCAAAGTGATCCGGCTTCTCGAGCACTTGTCCGCCAATATGGAAGTTCTTCTGTCACGGTGGTACAAATAGCGAGAGAGGTTTACAATGAGATTTTACATGAAGTTTAAGCGGGATTAGCTGGGGCAAACTGAAACGTGGCCGGCAGTCGCCGGCCCGTCCACTCTTTCAAGGAGGTGAACACGACAAGTGAGTACCGAAGAAACAAAGAACATCAACCCGGATACGAACGCCGCGGAAGCTGAAGAAGCTACATATAACGCGGAACAAGCAGAAGCTGCCGAAGCAGCGGCTCCTGATGCGGAAGGCGCGGCCACCGGCCCGAACGCGGAGCTGGATGAGCTTCGTAAAGCGGCCGAGGAAAGCCAGCAGCGTTTGCTGCGCGCTCAGGCCGATTTCGACAATTTCCGCCGCCGCACACGCCAGGAGAAAGAAGAGTTTGCGAAATACGCTTCTCTTAAGCTGATCGAACAAATGCTGCCGGTCATCGATAATTTCGACCGTGCGCTGGTTTCCAGCCGCGAGACGCAGGATTTCGAAGCTCTCACCAAAGGGATCGAAATGGTATACAGACAGCTCGAACAGCTCATGACCCAGGAGGGTCTGACGCCGATCGAAGCGGTAGGCCAACCCTTTAACCCGGAATTTCACCAGGCGATCATGCAGGTGGAATCGGATGAGCATGAAGAAGGCATCGTTGTGGAAGAAGTCCAGAAGGGCTACATGCTGAAGGATAGAGTAATCCGTCCTTCGATGGTTAAAGTCAGCATGTAAGCCGGAAGGGCTTTGGGCCCGGCGAATTCATATATACGCACCCCTAATAAGGAGGAAATAGATTATTATGAGCAAAGTAATCGGTATTGACTTAGGAACCACCAACTCCTGCGTAGCCGTAATGGAAGGCGGCGAAGCCGTCGTTATCCCTAACGCCGAAGGAAACCGCACCACTCCGTCCGTAGTGGGCTTCAAGAAAGACGGGGAGCGTGTTGTGGGCGAGACGGCAAAACGCCAGTCCATCACGAACCCGGACCGTACGATCATCTCCATCAAGCGTCACATCGGTACGAACCACAAGGAATCTATTGACGGTAAAGACTACACGCCGCAAGAGATTTCCGCGATCATTCTGCAAAAGCTGAAAGCCGACGCCGAAGCTTACCTGGGCTCTCCGGTAACGCAAGCGGTTATCACCGTTCCGGCTTACTTCAACGACAGCCAGCGTCAGGCGACTAAAGACGCCGGTAAAATCGCCGGTCTCGAAGTGCTGCGTATCGTCAACGAGCCTACCGCGGCTGCACTTGCTTACGGCCTGGAGAAATCCGAAGATCAGACGATCCTCGTGTATGACCTTGGCGGCGGTACGTTTGACGTATCTATCCTTGAACTCGGCGACGGCTTCTTCGAAGTTAAAGCGACAAGCGGCGACAACAAGCTGGGCGGCGACGACTTCGACCAAGTGATCATCGATCACCTGACGGCTGAATTCAAGAAAGAGCACGGCATCGACCTGAGCAAGGACAAAGCGGCTGTACAGCGTTTGAAAGATGCGGCCGAGAAAGCCAAGAAAGAACTTTCCAGCGTCCTGACAACGACCGTTTCCCTGCCGTTCATTACCGTTGTCGACGGAGTGCCTCAGCACTTGGAGCTTAACCTGACCCGTGCCAAGTTCGAAGAGCTTTCCGCGCAGCTGGTTGAAAGAACACTCGGCCCGACTCGCCAGGCTCTGAGCGATGCAGGCTTGTCCCCAAGCCAAATCGACAAAGTCGTACTGGTCGGCGGATCGACTCGTATTCCGGCTGTTGTCGAAGAAATTAAAAAGCTGATCGGTAAAGATCCCCACAAAGGCGTTAACCCGGATGAAGTTGTTGCCCTGGGCGCTGCCGTCCAAGCAGGCGTTCTGACCGGCGACGTTAAAGACGTGGTTCTTCTGGACGTAACTCCGCTGTCCCTCGGTATCGAAACGGCCGGCGGTGTATTCACCAAAATGATCGACCGCAACACTACGATTCCTACCAGCAAATCGCAAGTGTACACCACTTACGCGGACAACCAGACAAGCGTGGAAATCCACGTTCTGCAAGGCGAACGCGCGATGGCTAACGATAACAAAACACTCGGACGCTTCATGCTGGGAGACATTCCTCCGGCTCCGCGCGGTATTCCGCAAGTCGAAGTTACCTTCGATATCGATGCGAACGGGATCGTTAACGTGTCCGCTCTCGATAAGGGTACGGGCAAAAGCCAGAAGATCACGATCACTTCTTCCAGCGGCCTGAGCGATGAAGAAATCGATAAAATGATGAAGGATGCGGAGGCGCACGCCGAAGAAGACCGCAACCGCAAAGAACTCGTTGAAGTCCGCAACCAGGCTGACCAGCTTGTTTACAGCACGGACAAAACGATCAAGGAACTGGGCGACAAAGTTGACCAGGCCGAGATCGACAAAGCGAACGCAGCGAAGGAAAAAGTGAAGCAGGCGCTCGAAGGCAACGACCTGGCTGCAATCAAAGCGGCTACGGAAGAGCTGACCGAAGTGGTTCAGCAGCTTTCCGTGAAGCTGTATGAGCAGGCTGCCCAGCAGCAGGGAGCAGGCGACGCGGCTGGCGAAGCGTCCGAAGCCGGCAAGAAAGACAACGTAGTCGATGCGGATTACGAAGTAGTTGACGAGGACAAAGACAAGAAATAAAGGGAATTTCACACCGGGAACTGTCAGACACAAAGAGAAGTCAAAGCCGTCCGAAAACGGCTTTGACTTTCCCTATGTTTCGACAAGACCATCCGGTTGGGATTGCCGTTAAAGCAGCGGGGGTGGAGCGATGAGTAAACGGGACTATTACGAAGTGCTGGGCGTCGGCAAGGACGCGTCCGCGGAGGATGTCAAAAAAGCGTACCGGAAGCTGGCGCGCCAGTATCATCCGGACGTGAATAAGGCAGACGATGCCGAAACGAAGTTCAAAGAGGCCAAAGAAGCGTACGACGTATTGAGCGACGATCAGAAGCGTTCGACGTATGACCGTTTCGGCCATGTCGATCCGAATCAGGGAATGGGCGGCGGAGGCATGGGCGGCGCCGATTTCGGAGGATTCGGGGACATTTTCGACATGTTCTTCGGAGGCGGAGGCGGCGGCCGGCGCAATCCGAACGCGCCTCAGCGCGGCAGCGATCTGCAGTATAACCTGCAGATCGAATTCAAGGAAGCGGTATTCGGCAAGGAGCTTGATCTGCAAATTCCGCGTACGGAAAACTGCGACAAGTGTTCGGGTACGGGCGCCAAACCGGGTACACACCCGGAGACTTGTACGACCTGTCAAGGTTCGGGCCAGCAGGAAGTGGTTCAGAATACGCCGTTCGGCCGTATCGTGAACCGCCGTCCTTGCTCGACCTGTAACGGCCAGGGCAAAATTATCCGTCACAAGTGCGGAGAATGCGGCGGCTCCGGCAAGGTCAAGAAACAGCGCAAGATACACATCAAAATTCCGGCCGGCGTAGACGACGGCGCTCAGCTGCGCGTCAGCGGAGAGGGCGAAAGCGGTACGCGCGGAGGCCCGGCGGGCGATCTTTACGTCGTTATCCACGTGAAGGCGCACGAATATTTCGAACGCAGGGACGACGACATTTATCTGGATATGCCGCTGACCTTCGTTCAGGCGGCGCTCGGCGCGGAAGTGGAAGTGCCGACGCTGACGGAGAAAGTGAAGCTCAAGATTCCTGCAGGCACGGACACGGGAACGTATTTCCGTCTTCGCGGCAAAGGCGTTCCGAAGCTTCGCGGCTACGGACAGGGCGACCAGCACGTGCGAGTCGTGATTGTCACGCCGAAAAGCATGACCGACGAGCAAAAGGATCTGCTCCGCGAGTTCGCGAAAGTGAGCGGAGAAGATACGAAAGAGCACGAGGAGTCCTTCTTCGACCGGATGCGCAAGGCGTTCCGCGGAGACTGATTCCCGGGCATACAACTGCACGGCGCATGCCTGCAAAGCAAGCACCTTTCCCCTGGAGGAAAGGTGCTTTTTTCTTTTTGCGAATGGTTGAAATTTCGGGCTGGAACATCATGCGATTTCCTGTATAATAATTCGTTGTGCCCTAACGGGGACGCTCCGGCACAGGAGCGCGGACGGCCATTTTCAACGCAAAAGGAGGATCTTACTTGAAACCCAACATGGAATTGCAGCGGACGCTGAAGCTTTGGCATATCGTGGTCATCGGCCTCGGATATATGGCTCCTATGGCCGTGTTCGACACGTACGGAATCGTGTCGGAAGAAACGGGAGGCCACGTCCCGGCCGCTTATGCGCTGACTCTGCTGGCGATCCTTTTCACGGCGTCGAGCTACGGCAAAATGGTGAAAGTGTACCCGACGGCGGGCTCCGCTTACGCATATGCACGCAATACGATTCATCCGTATGCGGGCTTCCTGGTCGGTTGGGCGGCGCTGCTGGACTACTTGTTCCTGCCCATGATTAACGCCCTGCTGACGGGCATTTATTTGTCCGCGGTTTTCCCGGAAATTCCGGCCTGGATCTGGATCGTCGGTTTCGTCCTTTTTATTACGGCGCTGAACCTGCTGAAGGTGAAAATAACGGCTTCGGTCAACACGTTCCTCGTGCTTTTCCAGATCGTCGTCGTGGTCCTGTTCGCCGCACTGGCCGTAAAAGGCCTCCTGAATGGGCAAGGAGTCGGAGAGGTGTTCACCGCCCAGCCTTTCTACGCCCCGGATATGTCTATCCCGGCCCTGCTCGTGGGCGCCTCGATCCTGTGCTTCGCTTTCCTCGGGTTCGACGCGGTATCGACTTTGACCGAAGAGACTGTGGACCCGGAAAAGAACACGCCGCGGGCCATCATTCTCGTTGCGATGATCGGCGGGATCTTGTTTATGACGGCTTCGTACTTTACCCAGTCGCTGTTCCCGGACGTTTCCGTATTCGAAGACCCGGAGGGGGCTTCGCCGGAAATCGCCCTGTTTATCGGGGGCAAGGTGTTTCAGCTCGTGTTCCTGGCCGCGGCGCTTTCGTCCACACTGGCCTCCGGCCTCGTTTCGCTGACGAGCGTTACCCGCCTTTTGTACGCCATGGGCCGCGACAACTATCTGCCGAGAAAGATTTTCGGGTATGTTCATCCCAAATCGGGCACGCCGGTCTACAACGTCCTGTTTATCGGCTGCATTTCGCTGATCGCATTAAAGCTTGATCTCGTTACGGCTACCTCGTTTATTAACTTCGGGGCGCTTATTGCGTTCACGTTTGTGAACCTTTCGGTCATCATCCATTATATTTTCAAAAGGAAGCAGAGAAGCTTCGGCGATTATATGCGCTATCTGGTCGCCCCACTGATCGGAGCCGGGTTTGTGGCCTACATCTGGACACATCTGGACGGCCATTCGATGACGCTGGGATTGATCTGGACGGCGGTCGGGATCGTTTATTTGACTTATCTGGTCGCGGTCGCGAAAAGAGACGTAAAAGGAATCCAAATGGACGATTCCGGCAGTTAATGGGATCTGGCGGATAAATTCGATAGGCTCAATGGCTGCTGCAGCGGGTTGTGGCCGCAAGTTTTGCCCGCTGTCTTTGCTGCCGGTAAAAAGCACTCGCTTATATCCGCGGTCGGATGTGTCCGGACGGATTTGGGTGCAAGCGGACGAACGGCTTGTGCAACACCACCATCCTGGGACGCCAAGGACTCCGCCGGGAGCCTCGCGGGATAAGCAGGACTGGCGGAGCACGCCCCCGGCTGCATAAAAAGAGCTCCTGTAAAGCATGCTAATTTTTAGCTTGCATTAAGGAGGCATAAAACGATGAGCGAAAACCGGAACGAGCAGGAAGAAATCTCCGAGCAGATTTCACAGCTGATTCCGATCGGCAAAAACGAGGATGTGGAGTTCAGCTCGGAAGAAGCCGACGCGGAAGATCTGGAAGCTCTGCAGCGCGCGAGTGCCGCGGACAGCCGTCAGGAGCGGCAGGGTCCATGAGCGAGAAGAGCATACTCGCGACTTTCCGCTCCCCCGAGGAAGCCGAGGGAGCGGCAGCCAAGCTGAAAGCGCTACGGGTGATCGATATGCAGATCGCCCGGTTCGACCGCTTTCAGGGAGAAGACGTTCAGCAGCAGATGAATCCGCTGAACGGGGATTTCGCCAGCCTCGGCAACTTGACGCAGAGTGCCGAGTGGTATTCGCCCGATGCCGGAATTCTCGCGGCGGCGGACCCTACCGCCAGCGGAATGAGCGACGGCGGATCGGGGATGCCGACCGGCCGCGATATTCTGCTGACGGTCGTGGTGGACGAGAGCACGCATCATCAGGCCATGCGTGTGATCAGGGAATGCGGGGGCGAGATCTGACGGCCGGCCGGTCGGGCAACCGGGCCGGAACGCCGGAACTGCTGCCCCGCATAGCGGCTGTCCGCCGTGGCCGGTACACGGCGCGTATGGCGGCAAAGCCCGCCGCGCAGCGGGGCGGCTGTGAAGCAAGCGTGCCGTCCGCGTCCGCAGAGCGCGACGTGCTGCCGCATGCCGGGTGCTGCAAGCCCCCGGACGCGCTGTAGAGCCCGGCATCCGGCTTAAGCGCGTGCATGACCATCCGGCGTGCCGCCGATGAAATCGCACTGTCGAACAGCCGGCGGCTTGCCAACGGACGGAGCCCGCACCGGCAGCGACCTGTAAAAGCCCTCACTCCTCGCGTTTCAAAGCGGAGGAGTGAGGGCTTTCTTGCATGTCCCGCATAAGCCGTTATCGCGGCCAATGCAGCAGGTTTTACCGGGCTTGTAAAGTATAGTACAATAACAAGATATGTGAGCGGATAAGCAAGCAAAGGTCCGCAAGGGGGAACAAGTCGCGATGCGTTGGCATGAAATTACGGTAAACACGACGGAACAAGCCGTCGAAATGATCTCCAATTTTCTCCATGAATTTGAAGCCGGAGGGGTTTCCATCGAAGAATCCGGCACTTTGAATAAGAAGCGGGATACTTCGCTCGGACAGTGGTACGAGCTTCCTTTTAACGATATTCCGGAAGGCCGTGCCGTTATCAAAGGGTACTTCGTGGAAGGAACCGAGCTGGATCCCATTATGAGTACGCTCAAGCAGTCGGTCGAAGGTCTGACCGAATTCGGTATCGATACGGGGAATCCGTCTTACGAGCTGCGCGAGGTGGACGACGAAGACTGGGCGAACGCCTGGAAGCAGTACTTCAAACCCGTCCGCATTACCGAACGTTTAACGATCAAACCGACATGGGAAGAATATACGGCATCGGAAGGTGAAATTATTCTGGAGCTCGATCCGGGAATGGCCTTCGGTACGGGAACCCATGCCACCACGTCGCTGTGCCTCAAGACTCTCGAAGAGGTCATCAAGGGCGGCGAAGATGTGATCGACGTGGGCACGGGCTCCGGCATCCTGTCGATCGCTGCGGCCAAACTCGGTGCCCGCCATGTTCTCGCCGTCGATCTTGATCCGGTTGCGGTTTCGAGCGCAAGCGAGAACTCCAAGCTCAACGGCTTGGAGAACAAGATTCACGTGAAGCTGAGCGATCTCCTGGGCGTTTTCAAAGAAAGCGAAGCGGGCGGGGGCGCGGATCTCGGCGTGAAACTCCCCGTTCAGGTGGTCGTCGCGAACATTTTGGCGGAAATCATTCTGCTCTTCCTTGACGATGTGTACAAAGTGCTGGCGCCAGGCGGCTATTATGTCGTTTCCGGCGTTATTCTAAGCAAGCAGAAAGATGTGGAAAACGGTCTCCTCGCAGCCGGCTTCGAAGTCGAGGACGTGCGCCGCGACGGAGAATGGGTCGTGCTGATCGCGCGGAAACGGTAGGCGGGCGACATGGGGGATTTCAACGCCATTTTACAGATGCTTCCGTTCACGCTGCTCGTGCTCATCATCGCCTTTACGGTGCATGAGTTCGCGCACGCCTACTCGGCTTACAAATTCGGGGACCCTACCGCTTACAAAGAGGGGCGGGTGACGCTGAATCCCCGCGTTCATCTCGATGTGCTGGGGACGCTGCTGTTCGTCATCGCCGGGTTCGGCTGGGCGAAGCCCGTTCCCGTCCGGCGCTCGAATTTCAAAAAGCCCCGCCTCATGGGCGTCATCGTCAGCTTCGCCGGGCCTTTCAGCAATTTGGTGCTCGGCTTCCTAGGCATTATCGTGTTTTATGTGCTGCTGAACTACACGGGAATCGTGGGCTGGTCCGCGGGCGTGCAGAAGGCCGTGCTGATTTTTATGATCCTGTTCGTGAAAATGAACGTGCTGCTGTTCATCCTGAACCTGCTCCCGGTTCCTCCACTCGACGGATACCGGATTCTGGAGGATGTGCTCCCCGTCGCCGGGCGCGAAAAGCTTAGGCAGTATGAGCAGTGGGGAATGCTTGTCCTGCTGCTGGTCGCGTTTATCCCGCCTTTGTACCGGGTCACGCTGGGGCCGATTTTTTCGCTGCAGTACGATATTATTTATGCGTTTAACGATTGGATCGGTTCGCTTTTCGGCCAGCGGCTGCCCATCGACCAGTTTTTCAGACTGATCGGATAAAAGGCGCCCCGGGCATTCCCGGCGGACGGAAAAGGCCTTATACGCCACAGCGGTGAAGTCGGGCCGACACGGAACGGCACTATGAAAATTTGTGCCAGTGGTAGCTTTTGAAGCGAGAACATTGTAAGATGAAATGTACGCGATTTTTAGCATTTTCGACAAAGAAAGAGTGGCCGCGATGCAAAGATATTTCATTCCAGCCGGAAATTTCGGCGCGGATTCCGTCGTGATTACAGACGACGATGCCCATCATCTCGCGCGTGTCATGCGTGCCGAAGAGGGCGACCGCTGCATCTGCAGCGACGGCATCAGCCGTGAAGCGATCGTCGAAATTACGGCGGTCGACAAAAACCGCGTCGAAGCGAAAATCGTCGAGACGCTGGAAATGAGCGCGGAGCCTGCCGTCGAGGTATGGATCGCGCAAAGTCTGCCGAAGGGCGACAAGATGGAGACGGTCATCCAGAAGGGGACCGAAATCGGCGCCGCGCGTTTTCTGCCGTTCGTGTCCGAACGGACCGTCGTCCAGTACGATGCGAAGAAAGAAGCCAAGCGCACCGAGCGCTGGAATAAAATAGCCAAGGAAGCGGCGGAGCAGGCGCACCGGAACCGGATTCCGGCCATCGAGCCCGTGCTTTCGTGGAAAGCTCTTTTGAAGCTGGTATCCGAAGCCGCGGATGGAGCCTGGATCTGTTACGAGAAAGAAGACGGATTCGGCATCGGAACGGCGATCCGCCGTTATTTCGGGACACGGGACGGCCAGGCGGACGAAAGCGGAGCTTCGCGAGAAGCAGCGGGAACCGGTTCGGCCAGCGGAGCGGACGGTAAACCGTCCAGGCTGCTGCTTCTTATAGGCCCCGAAGGCGGATTCTCCGAGCAGGAGATCCGCGAGGCCGAGGCTGCGGGCTGCGTGTCCGTGTCGCTCGGACGGAGAATTTTACGCACGGAGACGGCCGCTATGGTCGGGCTTGCGTGCATCCTATACGAATCCGGAGAGATGGGAGGATAAACATCATGTCAACTGTGGCATTTCACACCTTGGGGTGCAAAGTTAATTTTTACGACACCGAAGCGATCTGGCAGATGTTCAAAGGCGAAGGGTATGAACAGGTCGATTTTGAACAGACGGCGGACGTTTACGTGATCAATACGTGTACCGTTACGAATACCGGCGACAAAAAAAGCCGCCAGATGATCCGCCGTGCCGTGCGGCGCAATCCGGAGGCCATCGTGGCCGTTACGGGCTGCTACGCGCAGACTTCGCCTGCCGAAATCATGGCGATTCCGGGCGTCGATCTCGTGATCGGAACGCAGGACCGCGACAAAATCATTTCCCTGGTGAAACAGTTCCAGCAGGAGCGCCAACCGATCAACGCCGTGCGCAACATCATGAAAACGCGCCAGTTCGAGGAACTGGACGTGCCGGATTTTGCCGACCGCACCCGTGCGTTTCTGAAAATCCAGGAAGGCTGCAACAATTTCTGCACCTTCTGCATCATTCCGTGGTCGCGCGGCCTTATGCGCAGCCGGGAGCCGGAGAGCGTAGTCAAGCAGGCGCACATGCTCGTTGACGCGGGTTACAAAGAAATCGTGCTGACGGGCATTCACACCGGCGGCTACGGCGAAGATATGGAGAATTACAGCTTGGCCCGCCTGCTGTGGGACCTGGACAAGGTAGACGGTTTGAACCGGATCCGGATCTCCTCGATCGAAGCGAGCCAGATTACGGACGAAGTGCTGGAAGTGCTGGGCACCTCCGATAAAATGTGCCGTCATCTGCACATTCCGCTCCAGGCCGGCAACGACCAGGTTCTGGCACGGATGCGCCGCAAATATACGACCGCCGAATACGGCCGTAAAATCGAGCTGATCCATAAAGCGCTCCCCGGTGCGGCCATTACGACGGACATCATCGTCGGTTTCCCTGGCGAAACGGACGAAATGTTCCGCGAAGGCTATGCCTTTATGGAACAGATGAAGTTCGCCGAAATGCACGTATTCCCGTATTCCAAACGGACGGGAACGCCCGCCGCGCGGATGCTGGATCAAATCGACGAAGAGATCAAGAACGCACGCGTTCACGAACTGATCGACTTGTCGGAGAAAATGCAGCTGGAGTACGCCAAGCAATATGTAGGCAAACAACTGGAAGTTATTCCGGAGCGTGCCTACAAAGGTGCCGCCGAAGACAGCGGTCTGCTGATGGGTTACAGCGACAACTATATGCAGATGGTATTCGAGGCGCCGGAAGAGATGATCGGCCGGGTATGTACGGTGGAAGTTGAGG
Organism: Paenibacillus sp. JT31N7; assembly: GCF_059692095.1. Taxonomy (NCBI): domain Bacteria; kingdom Bacillati; phylum Bacillota; class Bacilli; order Caryophanales; family Paenibacillaceae; genus Paenibacillus; species Paenibacillus sp. JT31N7. Next base: position 1,622,168 of record NZ_JCAUAT010000001.1, on the reverse strand, counting down.
AAGCCGGCGTGAACGAATCCACAGGCAAGCTGATCCGTGTGGCGGAAGAAGAGCATTCCGCGTCCGCGAATCGGATCAAAGCGATTGTCTAAGAAACGTTTTTAGCGGGTTGACAGACCCTAGGCACGGTGTTAAGATGGGGTACAATTCCATTGATTTCCATCTACCGGACAGCCGGAGACATAAGCGAGAGCTTATTGTTTCCGGCTTTTTTGCGTAGCCGAAAGGAGTGAAGCTCGCGGGCCGCGGGAAGGGGGCGTGAATGAGAGACGACTTTATAGTGATCATAATCCGACTAAATACATGTGTTAAGTCAAATATGTGAATGTAAATAAACATCGAAGGAGCGGTGGAACATGGGAAACGCAATTCCGGAAGTGGAATTCGGCTGGTTTATTCCAACTACGGGAGACGGCAAATATATCGGAGTCGAGCCGGAAAGAGAATCATCCGCCGATTATATGATTCAAGTGGCGCAAGCAGCGGAGGAAGCGGGCTTTACGTTCGCCCTCATTCCCACAGGCGGGTCCTGCCTGGATGCCTGGATTGTCGGCTCCATCGTCGCCTCGCATACGAAGACGCTCAAGCCTCTTGTGGCGATGAGGCCGGGGCTGATCGCGCCTGTTCTTGCCGCGAGAATGGCCGCCACGCTCGACGTCCTCTCCGGCGGCCGAACGCTGATCAACGTCGTAACGGGAGGGTCTCCGTCCGACTTGGCGGCAACGGGAGATCCGCTCGCCGGCGATCATGACGAGCGGTACGTGCGCACCCGCGAATTTCTGCATATCGTCCGCAGTGTGTGGACGCGTTCAAACGACAGTGAAGGGAATTTTCTCGCCGGAAGCGGGTACAAGTACGGCGATGCGGAGAAGGTGGAATTCAGCGAGAAGTACTACCGGCTCGAAGGTGGAGCGGGGCTGCCTCTGCCCGTGCAAAAGCCTTATCCGCCCCTTTATTTCGGAGGAAGCTCCGAAGCGGGGAAGCGAACGGCCGTCGAAACCTCGGACGTGTACCTGATGTGGGCGGAGCCTCTCTCCTGGATACGGGACCAGATCGGGGAAGTAGAGCGAATCCGGGCTGAAGTGAAGGCGTCCACCGGGAAAGAGCGCGAGCTCCGCTACGGGCTGAGGGCGCAGGTGGTCGTGCGGGAGACGGAGGAAGAAGCCTGGAAAGACGCGTGGGAGATTATTTCCAAAGTGGACGACAGCGCGATCGAATGGTCCAGCCACCGGTTTAAGGAAACGGATGCGACGAACCAGCAGCGCCAGAACTCCCTGCGGGAAGGTTCCCGGGCGAACGGGTATGTGATCGGTCCGAATTTGTGGGCGGGCATTTCCATTGTGCGCGGCGGAGGGGCCATGACGTTCGTGGGCAGTGCCGAGCGGGTGGCGGACCGTTTGCTGGAATTTACGGATATCGGCATTTCTTCGTTTATTCTTTCGGGGTATCCGAATCTGGAAGAAGCCCGGATTACGGGAGATTTGCTGCTGCCGGTTTTCAAGAGAAAGCTGGCGGAGCGCGGAGCGGCCGGGGTGATTGCTTTTTCCGGTCATAAGGAGAAGATCGAGGCCTAGGTCCCGGAGAGACCGCTAGAATTCTTTAAAACTCAAGTGAAAGGGGAGAAAGGATGAGAGCTGCAGGCAAAACGGCTCCGGCGGCGGATGTCGGAAAGGGTGCGTATCGGCGGGCCTTACCTTTTGCGCTCCTGATGATTCTTCTGCTGTCGGGCTGTATAGGCAAGGGGGAGCAAGCCTTAACGGAAGGTGCGGCCCCGGCCGGAAAAAGCGGGAAAGGCAAAGTGACGGTGGGCATCGGAATCCAGCAGAGCCTGGGACCGCTGCTGATCGCCCGGGAGAAGAAATGGTTCGAGGAAGCATTCGCGGAAGCGGGGGCGGAGGTCAAGTGGCAGGAGTTTCAGAGCGGCCCTCCCCATTTCGAGTCCATTACGGCCGGACGGCTCGATTTCGGAATCGTCGGGAACGGGCCTGTCATTGCCGCCCAGGCAGGCAAGGTGGAATTTAAAGAAATCGCCGTAAGCGGCGACGGGAAGAAAGGGAACGCGATTCTCGTTCCGAAAGGCAGCCCGCTCAAAACGGTGCAGGACCTGAAAGGCAAAAAAATTGCCGTTGCCAAGGGCAGCAGCGGCTGGATTTTCTTGTACAGAGCGATCGTCCAAGCCGGTTTAAAGCCCGAGGACATTAAAATCGTCCAGCTTCAGCCGGACGAGGCCAGGCCCGCATTTCAGACCGGGGCCGTGGATGCCTGGGCGGTCTGGGAGCCGTTTATAACGAGCGAGATCGCGTCGGGAGGCGCATCGGTCCTGGCTGACGGCAAGCAGCTCGATCTTCTCGGGCCGGGCTTTATCGTGGCGCGCAGCGAGTTTACCCGGGATCATCCGGATTTGACGGTGCTTTTCCTGAAAACGTACGAGGAAGCCAGGCTGTGGCTGACGGAGCATCAGGAGGAAGCGGTCGGTATTTTATCCAAGGCTAAAAAGCTGGATCCCGAAATCGTGCGGAAAGTGCTGAGCAACCTTGAAGCGCTGAACGCGGTCATAACGCCGGAATTTGTGGAGGCGCAGCAGTCGACTGCGGATTTTATGCTCTCGCAGGACGCGATCAAGCAGAAGATCGACGTGACCGCGGTGGTGGATAATTCCTTCATCGAACAGGCGCTGAAACAGGTTACGGCAGGCAAATAAGCGGCAGGCGGAGCGTAAAAGTGTCAAAGCGTTTTGGCTTTATAAGGTTCCGGAGAGCGGCTGCACACCTTTTTATCGGATAAGGAAAATAGAGAGAAAAGAAGCTGCGGATCGGCCGCCTGCAGGGGCGGAGGTCCCTTTTTTTCATGGGCAAAAACGCGCCGTGTGTTTAAAACTTGTTTTTCCGGGGGTAATAGGTAGCAGGAATGTTACACACACAGCTGGATGGAGGGGGACGCATGACCGACACCGAGCAGACGGATAAGCCCGGGAAAAAAGGCGGAACGACACCGAAAAAGAAGAGAAAAGCGCGTAAAATCGCCGGTTTTGTCGTTCTGGGAGCGTTAGTCTGTGTACTTGGTGCAGGAGCTTGGGCAGCAAAGACGGGAATCGAAATGTACCGGCAGACGGATCTTTCGAAGCTGGCGCAGGAGCCGCCGATGCCGCTGCGGATTTACGATGCGAACAAGGAACTGATCACGGAACTGACCAATTCCAGAATGGAATATGTTCCGTATTCGGCGTTTCCGAAGCAACTTACGAATGCGATTGTTGCGGTGGAAGATTCCCGGTTTTACGAGCATGACGGGATTGATTACAAGGGGCTCAGCCGCGCGTTGTTTACAAATGTGAGAAATGGGGAGGTTGTGCAGGGCGGGAGTACGATTACCCAGCAGCTCGCCAAAGTGAAGCTGTTCAGCTCGGAGCAGACGCTTCAGCGCAAAATCAATGAAGCGGTCGCCGCCCTTAAGATCGAAAACAATTACGGCAAAGAGCAAATTCTGGAGCTTTACCTCAATTATATTTATTACGGCCGGGGCGCCTGGGGAATCGAGCGGGCTTCGCAGATCTATTTCGGGAAAAACACTTCCGAGCTTACGCTGGCGGAAGCGGCGCTGCTTGCGGGACTGCCGAAGTCGCCGAATGCGTATTCGCCGCTTAACAATCCCGACAAAGCCAAAGAGCGCCGGGATCTCGTGCTCAGCATGATGGCGTCGCAGGGGAAGATTACGGCAGAAGAACGGGACCTTGCCCAGAATGAACCCATTAAGCTGACGGAGAATACCTCCCTTTCGGCAAGCAACAAATACCCCACTTATGTGGATTATGTTATTCAGGAAACGCTGGATAAAACGAAAATGTCCGAGCAGGAAATTTTATCGTCGGGTCTGGAAATTTACACGAATCTGGATCCGAAAGTTCAGGATACGGCCGAAGCTGTCTACCGGGACAAGAAAAATTTTCCCGGCGATAAAGGCGGGCTGCAGAGCTCGGTCGTTGTCCTGGATGCGAAGACCGGTGCGGTAAAAGGGCTGGTCGGCTCCCGCAGCGAAACGAAGGAGTTCCGGGCGTTTAATTACGCGACGCAGCTTCAGCGCCAGCCTGGCTCGACGATCAAACCTTTGGTCGTGTATACGCCGGCACTGCTGGCCGGATTCAAGCCCCAGGATCTGATCAACGACACGGAAACGGAATTCGCCGTCGGCTACAAGCCAAACAATTACGGCCACAGGTTCCACGGCTGGGTGACGATGGAGGAAGCGCTGGCTCAATCCTATAATGTGCCCGCCGTGGCGCTAATGAAGGAAGTGGGCGTCGAGAAGGCGCTGGCTTTCGGGCGCAAGGCCGGTCTTCCTCTGGAAGACGATGACCGGGTTTACGGGCTTGCCCTGGGCGGCATGAAATACGGGACTTCTCCGCTCGTCATGGCGCAGGCGTACACGATGTTTGCCAATGGCGGCAGCCTGGCTCACGCTTATGCGGTCACGCAGGTGAAGGACCGCGGCGGCAACGTCATTCTGGAGCAGAAAACGAACACGGAGCGCGTAATTGATGCCAATACGGCCTATACGATGTCGGAGATGCTCCAGAAGGTCATTACGGAAGGTTCGGGCCGCAACGCAAGGCTTAACCGCGATGTGGCGGGCAAAACGGGAACGACTCAGCTTCCCGATGTAGCCGAATTCCGCACTTCATCCGGGGGCGTTATCGACGGCTCCAAAGATGCGTGGTTCGTCGGTTATACGCCGGAGCTGGTGACGGCCGTATGGGTCGGTTATCCGGTGACGAACCGCGAGCACTACCTGACGACAGGCGGAGACAAGCTTCCGGCCGCCATTTTCCAGAAAATCATGAGCCAGGCGCTCAAGGGGCAGCCGGTCACCGCCTTCAAAGCTCCCCGAGGCTACCGCCTTGCGGGAGGAAAAATCCAGCGGATCAACGGAGAGAACGGCAAAGCCTACGCCTCCGTCGATTCCAGAGAGCGTAAAAGCGTAAACCGCACGCGGACGGCGGATTCTTCGGGCGGGGAAGCAACCGCGACCCCGTCGCCGTCCCAAACGCCGGCGGATGGGGCAAACGCCGCTCCCGGGGGAAAAGAGACCCCGGCGGGTACCGGCAGTCCGCCTCCCAAGGACGGCACGGGAAGCGTGAAGCCTCCCGTCGGGGGCAAAGAGCCGCCGGAAGCCACGGGGAAGCCTTCCGGAGAAGCTTCCCCGCAGCCTTCGCCGGGAGTCAAACCGCCTTCCGGAGAGGCGACGCCTTCGGCCTCCGCGAAGCCGACTCCGAAGCCTCAGGCCAAGAAGGAGGAGGGAGGCACAGCGGGGACCGGCGTGAGCGCTTCCCGGCCGAGCCCCGTTCCTTCGCCTTCTCCGGTCGGCGCAGGAACGGCTGTCGGTTACTGAACCGGCAGGAGCTTGGCTGAGACGGGGAAATGTTCTGAAGGACGGAGTCCGTTTGGCCCATGAGAATGCCGAGAGAGTATCCTTTGCAATCAAGAAACCGCGTTTATCGCGGTTTTTTTGTGCGCGGATATGAGGGTTTCATTCGGGGATTGGAAGAAATCTTGCCAAGGAAACCCGCTGAAAATCCGAAGGCGGGCAAACCTTAACAGCGGGGAGCGTGAACGCAAAGCAGCGATGTGAAGCAATCCTGAAACAAGCCGCGAACAATAAACACGAAAAAGGCAAGGCGCAAAAGCAAAACCCGCTCACGGTATAGTGAGCGGGTTCTTTTATAAATAGGCATGAAATATTTGAGTCCCAAAATTACTGTCTTAATTTAGACCATGTGGCGGAACCGACGATTCCGTCCGAAGTAAGCGAGTTAGCCGTCTGGAACTTCTTCACGGCCGTCTCCGTACCGCTGCCGAAAATTCCGTCGGCTGTTACCGTGTAGCCTTTTTTGGTCAGCAGGCGCTGAAGAACTTTCACTTCGTCACCGGAGCTGCCCGAGCGGAGCACGGTCGTCGTGGTGGAGAGCGCGTCCAGCTTGGCATTGGTCGCCACGCCTACGATTCCGTCAGAAGTCAGGCCGTGCGCGGATTGGAACTGCTTCACTGCGGTGTCCGTGCCGCTGCCGAAGATGCCGTCCGTGGAGACCGTGTAGCCGACTTTGTTAAGCTGCTGCTGCAGCTCCGTTACTTCCGGCCCCTGATCTCCAAGCCTCAGTACGCCGTCATCCGGTGTGGTGGAGCCGCCGGCAACGATATGGTGAACGCCGTCGGTCGTCGGAAGCGGGAAGCTGAGGCCGGCCTGCGCCGCCACGTCTCTCAGCTGGCTGTTGACGAACGTTCTGCCGTTCAGGGCGTTGCCCGCCGAATCTCTTACGGTAGCGTCAAACGCGATACCGCGAGTGTGCGGAGCGGTATTGCTGGGCTTCGCTACTTCCGTGCCGAGTCCGTGGGCCGCTTTTTCCGCCGCCACGCAGGACGATTTGGAAGCATTCTGCACGATTTCATACAAATGCCGCTGATACTGGTACGGACGGTAAGCCGAGTTGAAGGTAATCGTCCAGTTTTTCTGCTTCAGCAAGCTGACGTACTTGTCCCGTTTTTGAATCAGGATAGGGTCTACATTGTCCCAGATTACTTTCTCTCCGTTTTCCATTCTGATTGCGAGGGGATCCGTCATATTGGACAAATATCCCCCGCAGGTCTCGGTTGCGGATGCGGAGTTGGCTATCATCAGGGAAGAGAACATGAGGCCCGTACACGTGACTGCGATCATTGATTTTTTTCCTAACATAAGTTACCTCCTGTAAATGCAATTTGGGAAAGATACCCAAGTATAATTACACAACATAAACGTTTTTTAAGCAATAAATTCCATATTAAGATTTTATAAACATAATTTTGGAAGTTTCTTCTCTAAAGAAAGCTCCTAAAATTAGATGCATTCGCTTGATCAAGGCCGGCTCTCAAAAAAAAGAAGCCGTGCGCGTATTGCACCGTTGCTTGTCTCCCTGTAAATTCGTTAGAATGTAAAGAATGACCCCGGCACAGGCCGGAGGCTGGAAAGGATGGTTCCGATGAAGGAGATTTCAGGAGGCGGCGTTGTGTTCCGCAAGCAGGAGGAACGCACGGAGGTACAGCTGATTCAGGACCGTTTCGGGAAAATGACGCTGCCCAAAGGAAAGATGGAGCCGGGCGAAACGATAGAGGAGACGGCGCTGCGGGAAATCGCGGAGGAAACCGGCATTACGGGCCGGATCGTGGAACCGCTTGACGTTATCGCTTACCGTTACGAGCATCCGGAGCACGGTACCGTGGAGAAGGAAGTGCACTATTACCTGGTGGAAGCGGTCGGCGGCGATCTGCAGGCTCAGATAGAAGAAATCAGCGGAGTGGAATGGATGAGTCCGGAAACCGCTTGGAAGAAGCAGGCGGAATCGGGATACGATAACAACGACGGGGTTGTGCTTGCGGCTTTGCAAAAGCTCGGGTACGAGGTGAGGCTCGTATGACGGCGGTTAGCGACCTCGCGTCTTATATCGATCATACGCTCTTAAAACCGGAAGCGCAGAGCGGCGCCATCCGTAAGCTTTGCGGGGAAGCGAAGGAGTTGGGCTTCTACAGCGTGTGCGTGAATAGCGGATGGGTGCCGCTGTGCAGAGAGGAGCTTCAAGGCACCGCAGTGAAAGTATGCGCGGTTGTCGGTTTTCCTCTCGGGGCGTCTCTGCCGGAGGTCAAAGCTTTCGAAGCGGCAAAAGCGGCGGAGTACGGGGCCGAAGAGATTGATATGGTTCTGGCGGTGGGCAGCCTGCTGGAAGGAAACGCCGAAACGGTGCGCGACGATATCCGGCAAGTCGTGGATGCCGTGAAAGGCCGGGCGATCGTTAAGGTGATTCTGGAGACGGGATTTATGGGCGACGATCAGATTGTACTTGCCTGCCGTCTTGCCGAAGAAGCAGGGGCCGCCTTTGTGAAAACCTCAACCGGATTCGGACCCGGAGGAGCGACTGTAGAGCACGTGCGCCTTATGCGGCAATCCGTATCCGCAGCCGTCCGTGTCAAGGCTTCCGGCGGTGTCCGCGATCTGGAAATGGCCCGCAGCATGATAGAAGCCGGGGCGGAGCGTCTGGGCACAAGCTCCGGCGTCGCCCTTATGTCCGGGGCTGCAGGTTCTTCTTCCTACTGAAGGGGAGATAGCAGAACGGCAGCGCAATCAGCGAACTGGCTACGTTAAAAAGCGTCTGGGCGCGGGCGATTTGCGCCGACGGATCGGCGGTCATCCAAGTGGAGACCTCATGAAGCAGGCCGATCAGCGGGAAGAAGAGTACCGTGCCCCCTACGTTGAGCAAAATATGCGACCACGCTACGAACGTGCCTGCGCGCGTGCCGCCGATGCTGGCGAGCCAGGCGGTTACGCACGTTCCGATGTTGGAGCCAAGCGTGACCGCGATACCGAGCTCCGGCGATATGACGCCGCCTGCGGCAAAACCCATGGCCATCACGATAACCGCGCTGGAGCTGTGGATCAGGGCGGCAATGGCCGCGCCGGCGACGACGCCCCACAGCAGGCTGACTTTGGCCTGGTCGATAAACCAGGCGAACAGGCCTAGGTGCTGGAGTGCCGGACCGATGCTCTGCATGATCCGGATGCCGATCAGCACCAGAGCGAAGCCGGCCGCGGCCAGCGCCGCATAGCGGACGGCGTGCAGCCAGCCGCTCGCGGCGGGCGGCTCCTGAGCGGGGTCTTGGGCGCCGACCTGCGCAGGAGCCGGGCGGACGACCTCATGCGCGGGGGAGGGCCCGGCCGCCTGCGTGCGCACCGGCGAACGAGCGCGTTCCGGCGCCGGGCGGAAACTGGCTGCGAGGCCGCCCGCTTGCGCCGAGCCGGCGGGCCGTTTCCCAGCGTTGCCGCCGCTTCGCTGAGCCTGCGCCGGAGTACCGGCCGGGCCCGTCTTTGCTTCGCCGGAAACGGAGCCGCCGGGCCTGTTTCTGCCGCCGGTCGCCGCGCCCGCGCCGGCTCGGCCCAGGGCCGGGTCCGGCAGCCAGCTGGCGAGCCACACGGCGCTGGACACCAGCAGCAGCGGCAGCGCGGCTGCGCCGAGGTTCAGCCCGATCAGCTCGGTGGTCAGGCACGTGCCGATGTTCGTGCCGAGAATGATACCGAGCGTTCTCGGGAAGGTCAGCACGCCGGCGTTGACCAGGCCGATCGAGATGACTGTGACGGCGCTGCTGCTTTGAAGCAGCGCCGTAAGCGCGGTTCCGGTGACGAGGCCGTGGGCCGGCGTCCGGGTGGCGGTTTCGAGAAACCGGTATATATGGGGACCGGCCAGCTGGTTTAAGGCGAGCTCCATCATTTTCATCCCGAATAAGAAGACAGACAGCCCCGCGAGTAGGGGGAGAGCCAGCGATAGCCACATAGGTCCTGCTCCTTTGATCGTTATTCCGTGGAGAACGGGTTGTCTTAGAAGTATATGAGCGGACGGCGGCGGGCATGACAAGCACCCCTGCCCGCCGCAATCGAATTGAAGTGCTTCCCGTCCGCGAAGGACGGGGGTTTTGGCAGGAGGAAGGAGCCTTACAATGGCAGCAATTGTCTTACAGAAAAAAAGAAAAAAACGGCTTGAACAGGGTCATCCTTGGATCTTCGCAAGCGAAATCGAACGCGTGGAGGGAGAGCCGGTTCCCGGACAGATCGTGGAAGTGCGGACCCATGCCGGGCAGCCGCTCGCGTCGGCCTACTACAATCCGAAGTCCCAGATTACCGGCCGGGTCGTCAGCTATAAACCGCTTGAAGCGATGACGAAGGAGTTTTTTGTCGAGCGTTTCGAACGCTGCGCGAGACACCGGGCGCGGTTTTTGCACGATTCGGATTCTTACCGGCTCGTATACGGGGAAGCGGATTTCCTGCCGGGGCTTACCGTCGATAAATTTGCGGACGTACTCGTCGTGCAGATTTTGACGCTCGGCATGGATGTATGCCGGGAAGCGATCACGGCGGCTTTGGTCGAAGTATTCGCACCGCAGGGCATTTACGAGCGCAGCGACGTGCCGGTGAGAGAGCTGGAAGGTCTGACGCAGACCACGGGTCCGCTTTACGGGGAGTGTCCGCGTTATGTCCGCATTCTCGAGAACGGTCTTCATATCGAGGTCGATATCGAGCAGGGACAGAAGACGGGCTATTTCTTCGACCAGCGGGAAAACCGCGCGGCAACCGAGCCGCTTATGAAGGGCTGGGGAGCCGAAAGCGGCATTGCTGTCCGCGAGGTGGAGCACGAAGGACAAATGCAGCGGCTGCCGGTTAACGCGAACGGCAAAGTCGTCACGTTCCCTTACTGGGACGGCGCCACGGTGCTCGAGTGCTTCTCGCATACCGGCAGCTTTACGCTGCATGCGTGCAAATACGGGGCGAAGAAAGTCACCTGCCTGGACATTTCCGAGCATGCGGTGGAGAGCGCCCGTACGAACGTCAAGCTGAACGGGTTTGAAGACCGGGTCGAGTTCGTCGTGGCCGACGCTTTCGATTATCTGCGCAAGCAGGTGAAGGGAGTCGAGGAACGGCGCCAGAGAGCGCTGGCCGGACAAGGCGCGAAGGTCGATACCTCCAAACCGGTCGGGGAAGGACGGACGTGGGACGTTGTCATTCTCGATCCCCCGGCGTTCGCCAAGACGCGCAGCGCTGTCGAGGGCGCCTGCCGGGGCTACAAGGACATTAACCTGCACGGGATGAAGCTGGTCAACGAAGGCGGCTATCTGGTGACGGCTTCCTGTTCGTACCACATGGCGCCGGAGCTGTTCCTGGAGACCGTGCACGCCGCCGCCGTCGATGCCGGCAAGATCCTCCGGCTGGTCGAATTCCGCGCGGCGGGCAAAGACCATCCGCGTCTGCTCGGGGTCGACGAAGGAAATTATTTGAAGTTTGCCATCTTTGAAGTACGGAGCCGCTGACAGCGGTCTCCGGCTTTTTTTATTCCGACATCCGGCGTGGTACAATAGAAGGGAAAGCAACCAGACAAGCAGACAACACGAGACCCGGAGGGGATAAGTTTGGTAACGTTTAAAGATATCGTGCCTTATATGGATAATGTGCGCCGTCAGCTGACGGAAGTGCTGGACTCGTTCGGCCCGGACGAAAAGCAGCTCCGCGAGAAGCCGGACGGCTGGAACGTGACCGAAGTAGTGGAGCATCTGGCGAAGCTGGAAGGAATGATTCTGTATCAGCTTAAGCAGGTTGTGGGCCAAACGCCGGCCGGACCTTCCGAGCCGCTGGACGAGAAGGTGACGGACGTGATGGGCATTCTTCAAGCCAGCGGCATTATCGGCAAAAAGATCGAGGCGCCGGACCCGGCCAAGCCGACAGGCACCCTGTCTTGCGATGAAGCGCTGCAAAAGCTGGATGAAGTCCGCGCGGCGACGAAGGCGCTCATTCCGAAGCTGGCCGAACGGAACACCAACGATCTTCTGTTCCCGCATCCGTCGGGTTTTGAAATGAACGCCACCCAGTGGGCGCATTTTATCGCCATTCACGAGACGGCCCACGTCAATCAGCTCAAAAGAATCCGCGAAGCCAACCGCTGATAAGCGGAGGCTGACGGAATAAACCGCGCGGGGCGAAGCCCTGCGGCGGTTTTTTTGCGTCCGGACAGCGCGTTTGTATGATACAATGGCAAGGATAGCCACTACATAGAATGCGGATGGACACCATGAACAAGAAACGAAAAAAGAACAAGAAAACGGCCTCGATTTTTCTTTTTCTGCTGATTGTACTCGTCTCTGTCGTCGCTAAAAACACCGGTCTGTTCGACGGCGGGGCGGGCAAGAGCACTTCTGTCGACCAGACGATCTATTTCCCGAGCGACAAGTATCCCGAAACCGCCAAGCACATCAAAGACGCGGTTGCAAAAGGAGCTTCGCCCGTCTGCACGATCGACCGGAAGGGAGCCGAAGAGAACCGCAGGCAGTCGCTGGCCGGAGTCGCGACCAAAAAAAATTACGACCGTGACGAATGGCCGATGGCGATGTGTGCGGAAGGCGGCAAGGGAGCGGATATCGCTTATATCAAACCTGCGGACAACCGGGGGGCGGGATCTTGGATCGGCAATCAGCTAGATAAACTTCCCGATGGAACGCGGGTCGAGATCGTGGTAAAGTGAAGAGTCGGAACATGATTGACGGATTTTAATTTGCACACACAAGGGAGTTAATGAAGATGGTAAAAAGAAAGAACGCAGGCGACGAGTCGCTGGACAAGCTGGATTACCGGGTGAAGATCCTTTTGAAAGAATGGGCCGGACTAAGCGGCTTTTACGGATATAAATCCATGAGCCTGGACGAGATTTTGGAGCTGCTGAATACAGAAGGCTGGGAAACCAGAGTCGATAAATCGGATCCCTCCGTCAGAAGAATAGTTATGGTTAAAGAAGATACCGTCCGGAAGGCGAAATTTTTCCTCGATGAAAAAGGAAGAGCGCTGAAGGCCGATTAAAAAACAGCGAAAACAAAGAACAACCACTGAAGAAACGATCAGTGGTTGCTGCGTTTTCGGGTGCTCCTTTAAAAAGACGGATGAAGACCGATGGGGCCCAGGCTGCCGTAGCTGCCTTGAAATTCTCCCTGGATGATGTACTTTCCCGGGGATAAGTAACCGACGGACAGTTCGACCGGGCTTGAAACTGCCGGACCGATAGCTACGCTTTTGGAATAGACGGGGTTTAGCTGTCCGTTCGGGCTTTTGGAATAAAGCGTTACCTGGACGACCTCGTCCGATGCACTCCACAACCCAATGCTCGCTTTGTGCGGCCCGGCCTGGCTGACGTACAGATCGTGGGACACGGCGGTATAGGCAGCCGATGCGTTTGCGGAAAAAGCAAAAAAAGCGGCAAAGATCAGGACGACGATTTTTTTCATTCGTTAACCTCCTTTCTTGCTTATAAGGGAAATCGCTATCGATTAATCAGGAATAGGATACCATATGTGGGTTTATTTGTCTTATATATCTTTCCCGACTAACTGACGAGAAGTGATGAAAGCATGACGTATTTTATACATATCTTTCTCAACAATATCGTGCCGCTGGCGGTTATGATTCTGATCGGCGTGGCGATGTTCCGGGCATTCCACCTGGATATCAAGACTTTGTCGAAATTGAATTTTTACGTATTTGCTCCTGCGCTGGTTTTCGTCAAGCTGTACGAATCGGAACTATCCGTGGCGATTCTCGGTCAGGTGCTTTTGTTCTTCCTGCTGTTTTTCACGGCGATTACCGTGATGACCGAATTATTCGTGCGTATCCGGAAGTACAAGGGCGGAATGAAAGGAGCCATGCGCAACAGCATTATTTTTTACAACAGCGCCAATTATGCGATTCCGCTCAATCAGATGGTATTTGTCGGGGATGCATTCACCTTGTCCGTGCAAATGATCGTGATGATGATGCAGAATCTGCTGCCCAATACGCTCGGTGTTTATAACGTAAACGCGCACAAGAGCAGCTGGAAAGATATTCTGAAAACGGCCGCTTATCTGCCGACGATTTACATGATCCCACTTGCCTTTCTTTTGCGTCATTACCAGATTCCGGTGCCGCAGCCGCTTAGTATTCCGCTTCATTATATCGCCGACGGTTTTATGGCGACGGCCCTTCTTACCCTGGGAGTCCAGCTCGGCAGCATGAAGTGGAAATTTCAGTTTTCCGATGTGCTCTGGTCGAATTTCCTCCGGCTGTGCATGGGCCCGCTGATCGGCCTGGGCGTCGTATACCTGCTGGGACTTCATGGCGCAATGGCGCAAGCGCTTGTCTTGTCCTGCGCCGTTCCGACCTCCCTCAGCAGTGTCCTGCTGGCGGTCGAGTACGACAACGAACCGGAGTTTTCTTCGCAGGCCGTGTTTATGTCCACTGTGCTCAGCATGTTTACGGTGACGCTAGTGATTTATCTGCTGCCTTACATCGGATAAACGGGACAGGCTGACGTCAGGCTGCTTGAAGGAATTGGCTGCCGGATCGAAGGGCTGTAAGCCGGATAGCCGGGGTACGTATACTTGACGCATGGACAGGCATGCTTGTAAGTGGGACTGCGGATCACAGCCGGACGGTGAACAAATGCGCGCTTTAAATACACAACGCAAACAACACACGAACCGATCCTTATTTTACGGATACAAATGGAGGGATTTGCATGCTCAAAAACATAAAATCGCACACAGATCAGCAAAAGGTCAGGGAACTGCTGGGCTATGCCGTGTTTCCGGATCCTGAATCCGTGGAAGAAGCGGTGGAGTTCTACGGACCGGCATCGGAGCGCGAGCTGTACGGATACGAATCGGAAGGAGACCTTATCGGGCTGGTAGGCTTTTCGGCGGATGCGGAAGGGACTCTGACGATCCACCACTTGGCCGTGCATCCGGAGTGCAGGGGAGCCGGCTACGGCCGGGGACAGATCCTGGAGCTGATCCAGCTGAAAAAGCCCCGGCAAATCGTGGCGGAGACGGAAGAGGACGCCGTCGACTTTTACCGCAGTATCGGATTTACGGTAAGTTCGCTGGGGGAGAAATACCCCGGTACGGAAAGATTCGTCTGCCGCTACGAGGCAGAGCCGGAAGAGGAAGAGTAGGCGGAAGCGCTCCGTTCGGAGACGTGCCGCGTGTGCTGGTCGCTCCGGGCAAAAACGATAAGAAAGGCGGTCCCCGGGCCGCCTTTTTTTTGTGCGCAAAAAGCTCTTCCCCACCGCAGTGCTGCCGTCCCCGTAAGGAAATGAAGCAGGCAAGTGACACTTGGGCGGGGGGGCACATACAATAGTACACGGTCATCTGGTTTGGAGGGGGTTCGGATGTTGAATTCAATTGTCGGGAGCATCAAAATCAACAACGTTTCTAACAGCTCCAATGTTCAAATCGGGAATACCGCCTATATTTTGCTGTCCAGCAACAACAAGATGAATGGAGGAAGCAGCTCGTTCTCTCCTGGCGACAGTTTCGGAAGTTTGACCAATAATCCCAACAGCATTACGAACGATCCCGATGTCAACGAAGGGAACAGCGCCGCCGTCGTTTGAAATGAAAATAGTCCCATGTCCGCCGCTTGCCACCCCTCTCGGAACTTATGGTACAATAGAGCGATAGAGAACATAGATTCCCCATGGGGACAAGTAACAAGGCGAAAGGGGCGTACCCGGAATGCCCGTACGTTTTATAACTGGCCGTGCAGGGAGCGGCAAAAGCAAACTCTGCATGGATGAAATCATAGAGAACTTAAAGCAGCGGCCGGAGGGGCCGCCGTTGATTCTGATCGTTCCCGAGCAGGCGACCTTTCAGACGGAGCTGGCGCTTGTGGATCACCCGGACGTGGGAGGAACGATACGCGCGCAGGTGCTCAGCTTCCGCCGTCTGGCCTGGAGGGTGATGCAGGAGAGAGGCGGAACGGCCCGCCAGCCGATTGACGATGTCGGAAAAAAGCTGCTGCTTCACAAGCTTTTACATAAGCGGAAGGGCGATCTGCGCTTTTACCGGTCGGTGTACGAGCAGACGGGCTTCGTCGACCGGCTCAATGAGCTGTTCGCGGAGTGGCGGCGCTACTGCGTGACGGGAGAAAGTCTCCGCGAGCATGTGGACAGATACGACGATTTTCTCGGCAGTAAGAAGCAGCTTTTGCGGGACAAAATGCGGGATCTCCAATTGATTTACGGGGCTTTCGAACACGAAATTTCGCTCCGGTATCTCGACGGGGAAGGAACGCTGGCCAAGCTGGCCGAGGAGCTGGGACAGTCTTCGCTTGTTCGAGACGCGCAGATTTGGATCGACGGGTTCCACGGTTTTACGCCCCAAGAGCTGATGGTGGTGAAGGGGCTTTTTGAGCATGGAGCCCGGACCACGGTGTCGCTCTGCGTGAACCGGCCTTATTACGCCGGAGAGATTCCGGACGAGCTGGATCTGTTCCACCCGACGGCACGGACGATGTTGCAGCTCCAGGAACTGGTGGATGCCGTGGGCGTCGGACCGGCTGAAACCGTCGCCGTTCAGCCTGTCCTGTCGCCCCGGTTTGCTGGCAGTCCCATGCTCGCCCATCTGGAGAGCTCGTTCGAGCAGCGCATCGGCCGGTACGCCAGCCCGTATCTTCCGGCCGGGCCCGGAGAACGGGAGCATCTTTCGCTTTACGCCGCCGTCAACCGCAGGGCCGAAGCCGAAGGCGTAGCCCGGGAAATGACGAGGCTGGCCCGCGAGCAGGGAGTCCGCTGGCGGGATATGGCCGTGATGGTCCGCAACATGGCGGACTACGAGGATCTGCTGGAGACCGCGTTTACCGATTACGGGATTCCGCACTTTTTTGACCAGAAAAGAACGGTGCTGCATCATCCGCTTGCGGAGTTTATCCGTTCGGCTCTGGAAACGGTTTTGCATAACTGGGGGTACGATGCGGTATTCCGCTGCGCAAAAACGGACCTGCTCCTGCCTTGGAACGGGGATGCCATTGACGCGGCAAAGACGCTGACGGAGCAGCGGGCTGCGATGGACCGCCTCGAAAATTACGTGCTTTCCTACGGAATCCAAGGGAACCGGTGGACCGACGGCAGGCCGTGGACTCACCGCAGCCGGGCCTCGCTGGAAGACGAAGAGACGGCGGCGAATGAGGCGGAGGTGTTGTATCTGCAGGAAATTCAGCAGACCCGGGAATGGGTGGCGGAGCCTCTGCTGCGTTTCCAGAAAAGTCTCAAGCGGGCCAAAACGGTCCAGTCGAGAACGCAGGCGCTATACGAGCTGCTTGAAGACGTGCATGCGCCGGAACGGCTGGAGCAGTGGCATGCCGAGGCGGCCGCAAACGGCAGGCCGGAGAAAGCCCGGGAGCACAGCCAGATCTGGGGCAGCCTGATGGATCTGCTCGATCAACTGGTCGAGCTGATGGGCGAGGAAGAAATATCGGCCGAGCTGTACGGCGAACTGCTGGAAACCGGGCTGGAGAGCATCAAGCTCGGGCTGGTTCCTCCGGCTCTTGACCAAGTGCTGGTCGGCAGCATGGACCGCACCCGCTCCATGAAAATCCGCTACGCGTTCATACTCGGCGTCAGCGACGGGGTCATTCCGGCGTCGCCGACGGAGGACGGTGTGCTGGCAGAGGCGGAGCGTGAGCTGCTGCTGCAGACCGGACTGCCGATGGCGGACGGAAACCGCCGGCGGCTGCTGGACGAATCCTTCCTGATTTATTCTTCGCTGGCCGTACCAAGCGTGCGGCTGTCCTTGTCCTATCCGCTTGCCGATGAAGAAGGCAAATCGCTGCTTCCCTCGGAACTGATCCGGCAGGTGAAGGGATTGTTTCCCGAGCTGCGGGAAGTCCAGTGGTTGGGCGAGCCTTCGCCGCTTATGTCCGCAGAGGAGCAGCTTTCCTATATGCAAAATCCCTCGCGGGCGATGTCTTACCTCGGTGTCCAGTTGAAGCAGTGGATGAAAGGGGCGGCCATCGGCGATTTGTGGTGGGGCACCTACAACTATTTTGCGGGAGAGCCGGAGTGGAAAGGCAGCATGAACCGCCTCGTTCAGGGGCTGCTGTATGCCAACCGGGAAGACAAGCTGCCACGGGAAACGAGCCGTCTTCTGTACGGGCGTCATCTCCGTGCGAGCGTATCCCGGATGGAGCGCTATGTAGCCTGCCCGTTCGCCCACTTCCTGACGCACGGCTTAAAACTCAAAGAGCGCCGGGTGTTCCGTCTGGAAGCTCCGGATATCGGGCAGCTGTTCCACGGTGCGCTCAACTTGTTCGTGCGAGGTTTGCAGGAGGACAAGGTCGATTGGGCGAGCCTGAGCACGGAAGAAACCTACCGCCGGACATCCGACGTTGTCGACCGCCTTGCGCCACGGCTGCAGGGCGAAATTCTCCTGAGTTCCAAGCGGTACCGGTATATTTCCCACAAGCTGAAGCAGGTTGTGGGCAAAGCGGCCGTCATGCTGGGTGAACATGCGAAGCGCAGCCGGTTTTCACCGGTGGGGCTGGAAATCGATTTCGGGCCGGGCGGCATGCTGCCTTCCCTCACTTTCCAGCTCGACAACGGATGCACGATGGAAATTATCGGACGGATCGACAGAGTGGACCAGGCGCAGGGGGACAGCGGTCTGCTGCTGCGTGTGATCGATTACAAGTCAAGCCCCACTGCGCTGGATTTGTCCAGCGTCTATTACGGTCTGTCCCTTCAGATGCTCACGTATCTGGATGTAATCTTAACTCATGCGCCCCAGTGGCTCGGCATGAGCGCCACACCGGCAGGGGTACTGTATTTTCATGTGCACAATCCCCTGCTGCAGTTTACGAACGGGATGACCGTTCAGGATGTAGAGAAAGAACTGCGCAAACGGTACAAGATGAAAGGGCTCCTTATGGCCGATCCGGAGGTTGTGAAAATGATGGACAGCGACCTTGCGGGCGCAGCGGGTCACTCCCAACTGGTACCGGCAGCCCTGTCCAAGGACGGGGGCTTTTATAAGTCGTCCTCCGTGGCTTCGGAAGAGCAGTGGGATACCCTGCGCGGTTATGTGCGGGACCGGATTCGCGATATCGGCACGGAGATTACGGAGGGACGGGTGGATATCACCCCGTACCGCACGGGCAATAAAACGGCCTGCCAGCACTGCTCTTACAAGGCGGTGTGCCAGTTTGATCCGGCGCTGGACGGCAACGAGCCCAAACATCTGGCCAAAATCGGACGCGACCGCGTCTGGGCCGAGCTCACCAGGAAAGAGACGGAAAGCGGAAAGGAGGAGCAAGACCGATGACAACGACACCGAGAACGAAGCCTCCGGGAACCACGTGGACGGATGAGCAGTGGGACGCCATCGCCCTGCGGGGGCAAAACATGCTTGTGGCCGCAGCGGCCGGTTCGGGGAAAACGGCCGTACTGGTCGAACGGATTATCCGCCGCATTTCCGACGAGGCTTCTCCCCTGGATGTGGACCGTCTGCTGGTCGCGACCTTTACGAAGGCAGCCGCAGCCGAAATGAAGCAGAGGATACGAGAGGCTCTGGAAAAAGAGCTGACGGCAAATCCGGACTCGCAGCACTTGAAGCGGCAGCTGGCCCTGATGGGCCGGGCCTCCGTGACGACCCTCCATTCCTTCTGTCTGGAGGTCATCCGCAGGCACTACAGCCTGATTCGGCTGGACCCCGGGTTCCGCATCGCCAACGAAACGGAAGCGGAGCTGATGCGGCACGACCAGCTGGAAGAAATGATGGAGCAGTACTACGGGGAAAGCGGAGAAGACAGTCCGTTCTGGCGGCTGGTCGATACGTTCGGCGGCGAGCGCAGCGACGTTCCCCTTCATCTGCTGATCCAGAAGCTGTACGACGAGTCGCGGAGTCACCCCTGGCCGGAACATTGGCTGCGGGAGATGGCGCACATGTTCGGGCCGAAGAACTATGAACTGATCACCGGGAGCGATCCTTCCGGTGAAGACGAGCGGACGGCCGCCCTGGCGGAAGTCAGCGAAGGCTATGCGGAAGCGGCTGCGGCCGGAACTGCGGAGGAAGCCGCTTTGGCGAATACGGCGGAATCTGCGCAGCATCCGTCAGCGGGACGGACGAGTCCGGCCGATTCGGGCGGGACAACCGAACGGATAGCGGCAGAACCGGCAGAAACTTCGGCGGGGTTGGAGTCTGAGGGCAGCCTGACGCAGGAGCTGGTGCCGGAAGCTGCGATACCTCCGGCGGCTTCTTCGGAAAGTATCGAAGGTGCCGAAAGCGCGCTTGAGGCGGAGAATGCGGATAACGCTGAACAGAACGGAAACGAAGAGGAAGGGGCGCCAGCGGAGTTCTGGCTCAAGGGCCTCACCGACGATGTCCGTTTGGAGCTTCAGGGGACCGCCGAGCTCTTGAAGCAGGCTCTCGAAATTACCGGTCAGCCGGGCGGCCCGCTTCCTTACGCGACAGCCGTGCAGGATGATCTGACCATGGTCGAAGGACTGGCGGACATAGCCGGGAACTACCCGTGGGAGATCCTGTTCAGCGCGTTTCAGTCGGTGTCTTTCGGCAAGCTGAAACCGTGCAAGAAAGACGAAGTGGACCCGCAGCTCCAGGAACAGGTGAAACAGCTGCGCAGCCGGGTCAAGGAACGCATCACCTCCCTCCAGGAGGAGCTGTTCGGACGGCCGCCGGAGCAGTTTCTGGAGGAAACGCGGGAAATGGCGCCCGTCATTCACGCGCTGGTCGATCTCGTCATCGACTTCGGAGGGCGTTACAGCAAGGCCAAGGCTGCCAAAGGACTGGTCGATTTCGCCGATCTGGAGCATTTCTGCCTGCGCATTCTGCGTGCGGAAGAGTCTGCGCCGGATCGTCTGGTTCCTTCGCGGGCGGCGCTCGAATACAGGGAGCAGTTCGCGGAGGTGCTGCTTGACGAATACCAGGACACGAACCGCGTCCAGGAAGCGATCGTCGAGCTGATTGCCGAGCCGTACCCGGGCAACCGCTTTATGGTCGGCGACGTGAAGCAGAGCATTTACCGCTTCCGTCTGGCGGAGCCGGGACTTTTTCTGGAGAAGTACAAAAGCTTCACCGGGGACGGCAGCGGTCCGGGAAGACGGATTGACCTGGCCCGGAACTTCAGGAGCCGGGCGGAGGTAGTCGATGCCGTCAACTTTATTTTCCGGCAGATCATGAATGAGGGCGTCGGGGACATTGCGTACGACGTGCGGGCGGAGCTGGTGAACGGCGCTTCTTATCCTGCGGCCGAAGGCCAGAATCTGTCCGTCGAAATGCTGCTTATCGACCGTGCGGCAGCCACGCAGGCGTCCGCCGGGGAAGAGTCCGATGCGGAGGAAACGGCCGGGGAGATTTCAGCTGAGGAGCAGGAGGGCGAGCTGAGCGGCATCCTGGAAGGCCAGGAGCTGGAAACCGCCCAGATGGAAGCCCGGGCGATCGCCCGCAAGATACAGGCCATGCTGAATCCGCAGGAAGGGCAGCCCTACCTCGTGTACGATAAACGGTCCGGCTCCATGAGGCCCGCCACGTACCGGGATATGGTCGTTCTGCTGCGCGCTACCCAGCAGTGGTCGCCGATCTTCATTGAAGAATTAAGACAGCTTGGTATACCGGCTTATGCCGATTTGAATACAGGGTATTTTACGGCGACGGAAGTCGAAGTCATGCTCTCGCTACTGAAAGTGATTGATAACCCGTATCAGGACGTTCCGCTCGCGGGCGTTCTCCGTTCTCCGATTGTCGGCCTGACGGCGGATGAACTGGCTTCCTTGCGCATTTCCGGCAAAAATATCCCATTCTACGAGGCGGTCCGGGCTTACGCCCAAGGAAGCCGTCCCCCAGGGAGCGCGGAGGGCGGGAGCGGCTTGCAGGATGCAGGCGAGTGGAAGCCGGACGAGGAACTCCGCAGCAAAATCACGGACTTCTTGCGGCGCCTGGAAGAGTGGCGGAGCGAAGCCCGGCAGGGGGCGCTCGCCCGTCTCATCTGGAAGGTGTACGGGGACACCGGCTACTTCGACTTCGTGGGAGCGATGCCCGGAGGGCAGCAGCGCCAGGCGAATCTCCGGGCGCTCTACGACCGGGCGAGGCAGTACGAGAACACCTCCCTGCGGGGGCTGTTCCGCTTCCTCCGCTTTATCGAGCGGATGAAGGACACCGGAGGCGATCTCGGGACCGCCCGGGCGCTGGGCGAGCAGGAGGATGTCGTGCGGATCATGTCCATCCACAAGAGTAAAGGACTCGAGTTCCCGGTCGTTTTCGTAGCCGGACTCGGCAAATTGTTCAATCAGCGCGATCTGCTCGACCCGTTCCTGATCCATAAGGAACTGGGCTTCGGTCCGCGCTTTGTGGATACGAAGCTGCGGGTCGGTTATCCGACCCTTCCGCAGCTTGCGATCCGGCGCCGGATGCGCATCGAGACGCTTGCCGAGGAGCTGCGCGTCCTATATGTGGCGCTCACCCGGGCACGGGAGAAGTTATTCCTGCTCGGCACGGTGCGCTCGCTGGACAAGCAGCTCCAGGGCTGGGGCAGGCATCTGGAGAAGAACGGCTGGGCGCTTCCGGACGATGAAGTGGCGCGTGCGCGAAGCTACATGGATTGGCTGGGACCGGCTCTCATGCGGCACCGGGATGCGACTTTGTGGAGAGAGAAAGCCGGGCTTAAGGAACACAGTCCGTCGGCGCTGGCGGCAGACGGCTCCAAGTGGAGCTTTGAAGTGATTGCGCCCGAGGAGCTGGCGGCCATGGGGAAAGCCGACGAATCCGTCACGATTCAGGCGGACCGGCTGGAGGCGCTGAAGCACTTGAACAAGGTGCCGACTTTTACCGGGGAATGGGACGTTGCGCTTGCGAAATCGCTGTCGTGGACGTATCCGTTTGCCCAGGCGACCGCTTATTTTTCCAAAACGTCCGTTTCCGAGCTGAAGAGGCAGGCAGACCGCAGTACGGCTTCCGATCACGAAGAAATTCCGTCGGCCGAGTTGCTGCCCAGCCCGGGGAGCGGGCTCATTTTGCCGACCCGGCTGCTGAAAATGGCGGGGGCGGCGGAAGCGTCCCGGCTGGCCGGGGAACGTTCATCCGGTGTGTCCTCCCCGGACGGCACGGAAGGGACCCGTGCCGGAGGCAATTCCGTTTTTCATCTGGCGACCTTTATGGACAGTCCCGCGTCCTTGCGGCCGGAAGAGTGGCGGGAGCAGCAAGCGGCCGAGACGCAGGACACACAAGACGCAGAAGACACGCAAGAGGCAGAAAACATACAGGACCCGGAAGGGTTGCATGTCACACAAGACGCAGGGGACACACAGGAGCCGCAAGCGGCACAAGGCACGCAAGCAGCGCACGAGCCGATTGAGCCGTCCGGTGAAGCGGGCGGGGAAGTTTCGTCCGGTGCTGCCGTACCCGGTACCCCTTCGGCCGGTTCCTCGGCAAGAACGTCGCTTCTGAGGCGCCCCCGTTTTATGGAGGAGAAGAAATTGACCTCTGCGGAGCGGGGAACCGTTTTTCATGCCGTCATGCAGCATATCCCGCTGAAGGAAGTGACGCCGGAGGCCGTGGAAGCTGTCATGAGGGAAATGATCGACAAGGAACTGCTTACACCCGCTCAAGCAAGAGCGGTGGATGCGGAAATCCTTGCGGGTTTTTTCCGGACGGATATCGGTATAAAACTTGCCGCCTCGACCCGGGTATGGCGCGAAGTGCCTTTCAGCTTGGGGCTTCCCGCCGGTCGTGTCTATCCGAATGCGGATGCGTCGACCCGCCAGGAGACGGTGCTTGTGCAGGGTGTGATCGACTGCCTGTTCGAATCGGACGGCAATCTGATTATGCTCGATTACAAGACGGACCGTGTCAAAGGCGTCGGCCTCGAAGCGCTCCGGGAAAGATACCGGCTCCAGTTGGGCTTGTACGGACAGGCAGTGGAAAAAATCTGGAAGCGCAAGCTTGCGGGAACGTACCTGTTTTTCTTTGACGGCGGGCACGTGGTGGAAATTTAAAAGGAAGAGGCCGGACGATCCGCCTGATGGAGGTGCACCGGCCGACTTTACAGATACAATCAGATTTGGGGGATAGGTATGCGCATACTGCACACCGGTGACTGGCACTTGGGGAGAACCCTGGAAGGGCGGAGCCGGTTTGAGGAACAGGTTGCTTTTGTGGACGAGCTTGTCCGTATTGTCAGGGAAGGGAATATCGATCTGGTGCTGCTGGCGGGAGACGTGTATGACACCGTTAATCCGCCTGCCGCTGCGGAGCAGCTTTTTTACGACGCTCTGTCCAGGCTGGCCGAGGACGGCCGCAGGGAGGTTGTCGTTATTTCGGGCAACCACGATCATCCGGACCGTCTGGGGGCGTCTTCCCCGATTGCCAGGGCGCAGGGAATCTCTCTGATCGGGCTGCCGAAAGCGGGCCTGATGGAGATCGGGATTCCGAGAACCGGCGAAACGGCCAAGCTGTTTGCGCTGCCGTATCCGTCCGAGTCGAGACTGGGCGAACTGCTCAGCGACGACGCCGGTGAAGAAGTGCTCAGGAAAGCATACTCCGAGCGGGTAGGCGAGCTGGTTAGAGCTCAAACGGCGGGCTTTCGTCCCGACACCGTGAACCTGATCATGAGCCACATTTACGTGCTCGGGGGAAAAGAAAGCGAATCGGAGCGTCCGATTCAGGTCGGCGGAGCGTACACGGTCGATACATCGGCACTCGATGTCGGCGCGCAGTATGTGGCGCTCGGCCACCTGCATCGTCCGCAGACGCTTAAAGCGCGGAGCCCCATCCGCTACTGCGGTTCCCCGCTTGCCTACAGCTTTTCCGAAGCGGGCCAAGCCAAGTCGCTGACGGTTCTCGACGTCAAACCGGGAGAGCCGGCCTCGATTGAAGAAATTTATTTGACCTCCGGCCGCCCGCTGGTGAACTGGAAAGCGAAGGAAGGGCTGGCGGAGGTGCACCGCTGGCTGGACGAAGGGCGGGACGCGAACGCGTGGATCGACCTGGAAATCCACATCGCGGAGGCAATGTCGCTGCACGACATTCAAACCCTGCGCAAGGCGCGCAGCGGGTTTATCCATATCAAACCGGTCTATCCGCAGCAGCAGCCGGCCGAGGAAGAAGCCGCCGCCCTGTCGAGCTCGGGTCTGCCGGTGGACGAGCTGTTCCGCCGTTTCTACGAGCGGCAGACGGGCGGTGCCAAGCCCGAGCCCGAGCTCGTGCAGCTCTTTATGGAGCTGCTGCAGGATCATTCGGACGGCCCGGAGCAGGCCGAATAAAGGGAGGCGAAACGTATGCGTCCGATACGGCTGCAAATGTCCGGTCTGCAAAGCTACCGGGAAACACAGGAAATTGATTTTACGCAATTGTGCGATGCCGGCGTGTTCGGTATATTCGGTCCGACGGGAAGCGGAAAGTCGTCCATTCTGGACGCCCTGACGCTGGCGCTCTACGGCAAAGTCGAACGGGCTTCCGGCGGTACGCAGGGGATTATGAACCATGCCGAAAATACGCTGGCGGTCTCGTTCACTTTCGAACTCAGCCATCCGACTGGCGCCATCCGGTACCGGGTGGACCGTCAGTTCAAGAGAGGCTCGGACGTCTCGGTTACGAATACCGTAAGCCGTTTTGTCCGCCTGAGCGGGGAGGAACCGGTCGTATTGGCCGATAAATCCACGGACGTAACCAACCGGGTCCACCAGGTGCTCGGTTTGTCCATGCAGGATTTTACCCGCGCCGTGGTGCTCCCTCAAGGAAAATTCGCCGAATTTCTTTCGCTGACAGGCAAAGACCGGCGGCAGATGCTTCAGCGGCTGTTCCATCTCGAAGCCTATGGCGATCATCTCAGCGCGCGCGTAAGCGGACGGCTCAAAGAAGCCGACGGCCTGCTTAAACAGATCGCCGCCGAACAGCAGGGGCTGGGAGACGCGTCCGAAGAAGCGCTGGCCCAGGCCGGCGAAAGGCTGAAAGAAGCGGCTGAGTATGCCGCCGTCCAGCGTAAGCTTTTTCAGCAGGCGTCTGTCCGCTACGAAGAGATGAAGCAGATTTTAAATGTACAAAAGGATGAGCGGCAAACAGAGCTGGAGCTTCGCAAAACCGAGGAAGAAGAGCCGGGAATCCGTCAGCGGGAAGAGAGCCTGAAGCGTGCGGAGGAAGCGGAAAAGCTGCGTCCTTACGTCGAGCACGCGGAAGCTTCGGCGAAGACGGAGGCGGAGCACCGGGGACGGATCGCTCAGGCAAGGGACCGTTCCCGCGAGGGCGAAGTCAAATTGCATACGGCTTTGCAGGCGTCCGAGCAAGCCCGGCAGGAGCTGGCCGGACGCGAGGAGCCGCTGCTGATCCGGCTGGAGCATTTGAACCAGGCCCTGGAGCAGGAGCGTCAGCTTGCCGACCTGCACAAGCAGTGCGATGGGCTCAAAGCAAGCGAAGAAAAGCTGCTTTCGCAGCTTTCCGCGGTGAAAGAGGCGTTCCGCAAGGAACAGGAAACGAAGGAAAAGGCGCTTGGCAAGCAGGCGGAGCTGAAAGAAGCACTGAAAAGCGTAGAGGTCGGCTACGAGCAGCGCAGCCTTCTCCAGGAAGCGTGGGACGCCAAAAGGGAGTTGGATATGCAGACGCGCCAGCTCCAGGAGATCCGGCAGGAGACCGGCGGAAGACGCCGGACGGTGGAGGCCGGAGAGCGCGAGCTTGCGGCCCGTGCCGGGGAATTGACCGCGTGGACGGAGGACTTTGCCCGTTGGCTCGGCGAACTCGGCACCGGCCGGACGGAAGCCCAGCAGCTGCGTAAACGGCTGGCGGAGCAGGAAGAAGCGGCGGGCGCGCTGCTTGGGGTCCGCAAACGGGAAGACCGCGAGCGCGAGCTGCGGAATCTGGCCGGGAAGCTGGCTCACGAGCTGCACGAAGGACAGCCCTGTCCCGTATGCGGGGCTGTGGAGCATCCGGCTCCTTATCGTGAAGAAGACCATGGGGCGGAAGAAGCTTCCCCTGGCGTAGAGGAGTGCGAAACACTCCTCCGCGCCATCCGGGAAGCCGGACTGGAGGCGGAGCGCCACGTTTTCGGCCTCGATACTCTTGCCAAGCGGGCGCTTGAGCACGAACGCGCCGGAACGGATGATCCGCAGATCGCCGCAAACGAGCCTGACGCAGAGGTCCGGACCGTTTCCGCGGACGTGACCGGCCATGCGGCCGCGGAGGCGGCCCTCATGCTGGCGGAAGCGGCTGCGGCGGTTCAAGCGGATCTGGAGCTTCCGCCGGAAGCGTACCTGGCAGGTTCCGCGGACCGGAGCGGCCAAGACGGCGCCGCAATCGAAGCGGCTGTCACAGCGGGCACGGCGGCGGCAGAGAGCGGTGCCACCGGCGGTATGCGGCCGGGAAAAGCCGGAATCTCCGCCGAGGAGGCTCTGCAGCGGTTGGCCGCTTTCAAGCGGCTGGAAGCGGAGGCCGGGCGTGTAGGCCGTTTGGCGGCAGGACTCGAAGCCGGCTTCCAAGCCCTCTTGAAACGGCTGAAGCCGCTTGAAGCCGGCATGCAAGCCGCCGAGGCGGAGCTTCGTTCGCAGCGCGCGGCCCTTCAGGCGGACGAAGCCAAAGCGCAGGCTCTGGAGCAAAGCGTCCGCGGCCGGGAAGAAGCCTGGCAGCAGCGGTTCGGCGCCAAGGGCCTGGAGCTGGACGCTGTAGAGGAACGCCTGAAGCGGCTGAACGAGCAGGAGCGCCAGGCGGAAGAGCTGCGCGGCCGCATCGAGAAGAGCATCCCGTTCATCGACGGGGTGCTCGCGAAGATCGAGCAGCTCCGCACCGAGGCGGCGGAGCTCGACAAAACCGCCCTGCAGCTCGCGACCAAGCTGCAGGGGCTGTCCCAGCTCGCCGCGGAGAAGGCGCAGCAGTTGCACGACCGCGTCGGCGACGAGCCGGTACCGCGCCAGATCGCGGCGGCTCAGGCCGAGCTCGACGCGCTGCGCGGCCGCGCGGGGCAGACCCGGCTCGCGCACGAGCAGGCCCGCCGCGAGCAGCAGGAGGCGGCCCAGGCGCTCAGCGCCGCCGAACAGGCCGCCGCTTCCGCCGCCGGGCAGCTCGCCGAAGCGCGGGAGCGGCTCGAACGCGCGCTGAAGGCGTCCTCCTTCGCGGACGCCGAAGCCGTGCGGGGCGCGTACGTCGCCGAAGCGCAGCGCGCCGAGTGGAGCGCGGAGGCGCGGCGACACCGCGAGCGCGAGCAGACGCTCCGCTCCAGGCTCGCGCAGCTGCGGGAGCAGCTTGCCGGACGGACAGTCAGCGAAGAAGACTGGTCCGGCATGCTGCTCGGGCTGCGCGAAGCCCAGGAGCGCGACGAGGCCGCGCTTGCGGTCCGCGCCAAGGCGGAACGCGACTGCGAGGAGCTGCAGGCGAAGCACGAGCAGTGGCGCCGGCTGGAAGAGCGGCGCAGCGCGCAGCAGACTTTGCACGGGCGGCTGGCGAAGCTGCAGTCCGTGCTGAAAGCGAACGCCTTCGTCGAGTTCCTCGCGGAGGAGCAGCTGATGCAGGTGAGCCGGGCCGCTTCGCAGCGGCTCGGGCAGCTCACCCGGCAGCGCTACGCGATCGAGGTGGACTCCGGCGGCGGCTTCGTGATCCGCGACGACGGCTCCGGCGGGGTGAAGCGCCCGGTCGGCACGCTGTCCGGCGGCGAAACGTTCCTGACGTCGCTTGCGCTCGCGCTCGCTTTGTCGGCGCAGATCCAGCTCAAAGGCGAGGTGCCCCTGGAATTTTTCTTCCTGGACGAAGGGTTCGGTACTCTCGACCAGGATCTGCTGGATATGGTGGTCACCTCCCTTGAGAAGCTCCACATGGACCGGCTTGCGGTCGGCGTTATCTCGCACGTGCCGGAGCTAAGGGCCCGTCTGCCGCGCAAGCTGATCGTCGAGCCGGCCGAACCGTCCGGACGCGGCAGCCGGGTAAGGCTCGAGCTGTTGTAAGGCCGGCGGACCCGTATACGGCGGACGGCGGCTCCGCAGTGCCCTGCCTGCGTTTTCAGGCTCGCGGTAACGGCGGGTTTTCAAATAACGACAACGGTATCGCGGCTTGTCCATGGAATCCGATCAAAAAAGCACATTCCCGGTTTACCGGAGCGAATGTGCTTTTTTTTGTGCAGCGGCATTGTCTATTCACGTTTCTTTCAAGCGATGTTCACATCTGCTTCCCGTCCTGTGATTTTTCTCACATCTGACCGGCACGGAAGAGGTTTATACTAAGTATGTGCTTAATTTCACAAGTGAATCTTTTCAAAGATCGATCAAGGCAGGGGGCGTTAGACTATGAATCGCAGAAAACTGGTACTTATCGGGAACGGAATGGCAGGAGTGGGTGTGATCGAGCAAATTTTGAAAATCAACACCGGCTTGTTTGATATAACGATTGTGGGAAGCGAGCCTCATCCGAACTACAACCGGATTCAGCTCTCTTATGTGCTTGAGGGAAGCAAAACGACGGAAGAAATCGTCCTGAACGATTGGAACTGGTACCGTGAAAACGGCATTGAGCTTCTGACGGGGACGACGGCGACCGCGCTGGATACGACGGCCAAAACGGTCACGACGGACCGCGGGGATGTCCTTCCTTATGACATCCTGATTTTGGCGACGGGCTCAAAGCCCTTCATTCTGCCGGTTCCAGGCGCGGATAAGGAGGGAGTCGTCGGTTTCCGGGACATTGCCGATTGCGAAGCGATGACGGAAGCGGCCCGGACTTATAAAAAGGCGGCCGTCATCGGCGGCGGTCTCCTCGGTCTCGAAGCGGCCAAGGGCCTTTCGAAGCTGGGCATGGAAGTGACGGTCGTTCATCTGATGGACGATCTGATGGAACGCCAGCTGGACCCGGCGGCTTCGGGCATGCTGCGGACGGAGCTGGAACGTCAGGGACTTCGTTTCGCGATGGGAAAACAGACGAAGGAACTCACCGGTGGCGTGCGCGTCGAAGGGCTGGCGTTTACGGACGGAACCGTGCTGGAAACGGACTTTGT
This sequence comes from Paenibacillus sp. JT31N7, assembly GCF_059692095.1. Lineage (NCBI taxonomy): Bacteria > Bacillati > Bacillota > Bacilli > Caryophanales > Paenibacillaceae > Paenibacillus > Paenibacillus sp. JT31N7. The sequence goes on along the minus strand of NZ_JCAUAT010000001.1, from coordinate 1,592,831 downwards.
CGTTATGGCGGCGGGAATAAAGCCGAACAGCGCTTTGGCCGCGGCCGGAGGCTTGGAGGTCAACCGCGGAATCGTCGTGGACGATTTCATGCGGACTTCGGCTCAGGACGTTTATGCCGTCGGCGAATGCTGCGAGCACCGCGGCGTGTGCTACGGGCTTGTCGCTCCGCTTTTTGAACAGGGCAGCGTGCTCGCCAAGCATTTGTGCAGGGCGGAAACGGCTCCTTACGAGGGAACGGTGCTGGCCACCAAACTGAAAATATCGGGTGTGGACGTATTCTCGGCCGGTGAGTTTCTGGATCGTCCGGATCTTACGATCGTCAAAATGCAGGATGATTGGAGAGGCGTGTATAAAAAGGTGCTTGTCCGCGGCAGCCGGATCGTAGGCGGCGTACTGTTCGGCGATGTCAGCCAGGCGACTCAGCTTCAGCAGTGGATACGAAGCGGCCGCGAAATGACCGAAGACGTGCACGCCGCTCTGATGGGAATTCCTGCGGGAGAAGAAAGCGGCGGCGGGGCGGAGCTTCTGGCCGATGAGGATATCGTATGCGGCTGCAACGGGGTGACGAAAGGAACCATCGTGGAGGCAGTCCGCGCGCAAGGGCTCAAAACGGTCGACGAAGTGAAGGCCTGCACCGGAGCCTGCCGCTCGTGCGGAGGCTGCAAGCCGCTAGTCGAGCAAATCCTGGCAGGCGTGCTGGGCGACAGCTACGAAGCGGGCACAGCGGCTCATGGCATCTGCGGCTGCACGCAGCTCGGCCGGGACGAAATCGTTGCTGCCATGCGCGAGCGGAAGTTGACGACGACCCGCGAGACCATGACAGCGCTGAATTGGAGCAACGCCGAGGGCTGCTCGAAGTGCCGGCCTGCGCTCAACTACTACTTGACGATGCTGTGGCCGGAAACGTATGTGGACGAGAAAGAATCGAGATTCGTCAACGAGCGCCTGCATGCGAACATCAACAAGGATGGCACATATACGGTTGTACCGCGGATGTACGGCGGCGTAAGCTCGGCGGAAGAGCTGAAGCGGATCGGCGATGTGGCGGTGAAATATAACGTCCGTGCCGTCAAAATGACCGGCGGCCAGCGGATCGACCTCATGGGCGTGCGCAAGGAAGATTTGCCGAAAGTCTGGGAAGAACTCGGTATGCCTTCGGGCTACGCGTATGCCAAAGCGCTGCGCACGGTCAAAACGTGCGTGGGTTCGACTTTCTGCCGGTTCGGCACCCAGGATTCGATGGGCATGGGACAACTGCTGGAGAAGAAATTCGAAAGGATCGACATGCCCGCCAAGTTTAAAATGGCCGTGAACGGCTGTCCGCGCAACTGTGCGGAATCGTGCACCAAGGATGTCGGAATTGTCGGCAATGACGGCGGCTGGGAGATTTACATCGGCGGTAACGGGGGCATTAAACCGCGGCTTGCCGATCTGGCGGTGAAGGTGAAGACGGATGAGGAACTTCTGGAGATTACCTCGTCGCTGATCCAGTTTTACCGGGAAACCGCCAATTACCTGGAAAGAACATCGGATTGGGTCGAGCGGCTGGGCCTGGAGTACATCCAGACACAAGCCATTACGGATGAAGCGAACCGGCGGGAGCTTGTAAACCGCATGGAGATAGCCCTGACCCGTGCGCACGATCCTTGGCAAAAAGTGATCGGCGACCGCCAGCTCCGTCAAGAACTGTATGAAGGCGTCAACGTGCCGGTAGGGCCGCCGACAGAATAAAGCGTATCTGACAGACAGGGGCTGCCAAGCAGCTCCCAAAAGGAGGAACAATCGATGAACCGACAGCTTCAGGAAAAATCGGAAACCTACGTTTGCATCGGACGGCAAGGAGATTTTCCGGCCCGGCTCGGAAAGACCGTTTTTGTGGGAGAAGAAGAAATCGCCGTGTTTCACTTGACGGATGGCCGACTCTTCGCGCTTCAGAACCGGAGCCCTCACCGTAAAGGAGGTCCTCTCTGCGAAGGGATGGTATCGGGGGACCTGCTGTACGACCCTCTGTATGACTGGAAAATCAGCCTGCTGGACGGTAAAGTGCAGGCGCCGGATACGGGACAGGTGAAAACTTATCCGGTGAAGCTCGACGGGGAGCATGTCTGGATCGGGCTAACCTAGCCCTTTCAGGCCCTCGCTCCGCCGGTTTGTCCGCACAAGAGGCTTATCCGGAACATTCGTTGTCCGGCTCAACCCGTTTTCAACCCGCGAGGAGATGACGCATAATGTTTACTGAAACCGTGGAAAAAATGGCTGCCGCGGCCCTGCAGAAAAAGAATTTTCTCTCCGACAGCCTTATCCGCTACCTGACGGCGGCCGGTCTGGCCGGTGCTTACGTAGGACTCGGCATCGTCCTTATCTTTTCCGTAGGAGCGCCGCTATTCGCCGCAAAATCGCCCGTAACGACGACGGTCATGGGGCTTTCTTTCGGAGTCGCGCTCACGCTGGTCATTTTTGCCGGCTCGGAGCTTTTTACGGGGAACAACATGTATTTCACCATCGGAACGCTTTCGCGCAAAGTCACCTGGAAGGATACGCTCGTCAACTGGTTCTGGTGCTACCTGGGGAACCTGACGGGGGCCATGGTCCTTGTTCTGCTGGTCGTCGGTGCGGGGGTGTTCGCCAATATTAAGCCGGATCATTTGTTAATGACCATCGCCGCCAAAAAAATGAACATGGACACCACGCAGCTGTTTTTCCGGGGGATCCTTTGTAACTGGTTCGTCTGTCTGGCGATCTGGACGTCCATGAGAGCCAAGGAGGACACGGCGAAGCTGATTCTTATCTTCTGGATGCTGTACGGCTTTATCGCTTCGGGGTATGAGCACAGCGTGGCGAACATGACCGTGCTGGGACTGGCCCTGGTCCTCCCGCATCCCGAAACGGTAACACTGGCCGGCTGGTTCCATAACATGATTCCGGTGACGCTGGGGAACATTGTCGGCGGGGCCGTGTTTGTCGGGCTGCTGTATTCCTTCATCTCGCCTGTGAAACGGGCGGCCGGACGGCTGTAAACATACGCTGGGCGCAGGCATAGTCCCGCAAGCGAAGAAAGCTCCCTGATTTCAATCAGGGAGCTTTTTTACGGCCCGCAGCCGGTGATGGGGCGCCGTAATCCCGGACGGGGGTCGGGCGCTGCCGCCAGACGTCTGCGCCATGCTGTGCCGGAACACATTAACGGGAATCGGCGCCTGGAGAATTCAGCGCTGTACTATACGGGGAGCCGCCGAGCCCGGCGCAAATAAAAAAGTGTACCGGATTACATCCGGCACACTTCTACGGGGCAGTTTTCGCAGTGGCAAATGCCCCTCAAATAATTCAGGTCGCGAATGACGATATAGCCGTTATCCATTTCAAGCGCCTGAGCTTTGCGCAGGTCGCTGAACATGCGGTTCACGCTTTCGCGGGTGGAGCCGATCATATCCGACAGCTCCGAGTGGGTGAGCTTCTTCGTAATGCGGATCGTCCCGTCCGCTTCGGGCCGACCGTACGTGTTCGACAAGCGGATGATGGTGGAGCACAGGGCCCCGGGTTTGCCGTACAGCATCATATCGCGGTATTTCGTCTGCGTCATCCGGTGGCTGAGCCCCATCCAGCGCATAAATTCCAGGGCGAATTCGCCGCTCTGCCAAATCAGCATTTCCACGTCTTTCTTGTGCGCCACGCCGATCAGGGTTTCTTCCAGCACTTCCGCGCTGTACCAATGCTTCGTGTCGTCGTAGGGATCGATCATGCCGATCAGATCGCCCTGCTGGTATAAGTAAAGCACGAGATCCTTGCCTTCGTCCGTAGACTTCGTAGCGCGTACCCGGCCGTTTTTTATAAAATAAAGCTTGTCAGCCGTATCGCCTTCCCAAAACAAGTAGGCGCCGGGTTGGAGCTTCTGCTCATGCATAATATCCGTCAGCTTCTGCAAGTTTTCCGTCTTGAAGGCAGCGGTGTTGCGGGGATTCGTATAGTAAACGGGATTTGTGCCGGTGTTCATGATGGCTTCCCTCCTCTTTGACTTCTGCTTCCAGTATACCGGATATGACGTAGATCATATATGACAAAAATCACATTTTACGCATAATGTCGATTACGACGGCCGTCCATATCCAACGCAAACTTATTACCGCTCCAGGCAAAAGGACGCAAAAACCGGAGTTCCGCCCGCATGCGGCGTCTCCGGTTTCTTTTAATCGGGGAAAGCGATTTTCTACGAATAAAACTGCTCGATATCGGTCAGCATCTGCTCGGCGAGGGGGAATACCCATTCTTTTTCTTTGCGCATATGCTCAAGAAGAATGAAGCACGACTGGAGCACGTGGGATACCGAACGTTTCGCGCATAGGGGGTCGAGAGTCTGGCTGTCTTCTTTGAATGCCTGGAAAAACAGGCGCAGATTGTGGACGGCCATGTTGTATTCCTGCTTCATAACGGCGGTAGGGCCCATTTTGTCGCCTGTATACAAATCAACGATAGGGAAAAGCGTTTCCTGTTCATCCTGCTGATACTGCTGGAAAAACTTCAAGAACCGTTCGGCGCGTACCTTCAGCTGATTTAAATCTTTTTTGAGCGAATCCCGGCTTCCGGCGGCTCCGATTCCGCGTGCGAGCATTTGCAGCTCCAGCAGATCGGCCTCAAGAAATTCATGCTGCTGCTTCAGATAATATAGGGCGTCGGACAACTGGCTGCCGGGGTCCATGGATGCATACGGCAGACGTTCCACGGTTATTGTGCTCATCGTCATTTCCTCCTGTCGGGTCCTGCGGATGATGGTAAAGCTCGCGCGTGTTTCCTGTCTTCACCATAAAGCGGAGACGCTGTTTTGTCTGTGAGAAATGTCATAGTGAAAAAATTCACAAACTCCTATAATGAAGGTGTAGAAAGAACAGAGGAGGCGGAGAGATGGCTGTACAGGAAAATGAGACCGTAAAACCCGCAGCTGCGGCGGCCAAAGAACAGGTAGACCGGCTGGTGCAGAACGCGAAGAAAGCGCAGGCCGCATTTGAAGGTTTGGATCAGTCCCAGGTCGATCGCATCGTACAGGAAATGGCGCTGGCCGGCGTGGACCGGCATATGGTTCTCGCCAAGCTAGCGGTGGAAGAAACGGGGCGCGGCGTGTATGAAGACAAGATCATCAAGAACTTGTTCGCGACGGAGTATATTCATAATTCCGTGAAGTACGACAAAACGGTCGGCGTGATCGACGACGATCCGACGACCGGCCTTACGTCCATCGCCGAGCCGATCGGAATTATCGCCGGCGTCACCCCGGTAACGAATCCGACCTCGACGACGATGTTTAAGGCGCTGATCGCGATAAAGACGCGGAACCCGATTATTTTCGCTTTCCATCCGTCCGCGCAGAAATGCAGCTCCGAAGCGGCCCGCGTTCTTTACGAAGCGGCGGTAAGCCACGGAGCGCCGAAAGATTGCATCCAATGGGTGGAGAAGCCTTCCATGGAAGCGACGCACGAGCTAATGCACCACGAGGGAGTGGCGCTGATTCTGGCTACCGGCGGCTCCGGCATGGTCAAATCCGCCTACAGCGCCGGCAAACCCGCTCTCGGCGTCGGCCCGGGCAACGTGCCGTGCTTCATCGAGAGAACCGCTGACCTGCGCCAGGCGGTCACGGATCTGATCCTCTCGAAGACGTTTGACAACGGCATGATCTGCGCGTCCGAGCAGGCCGTTATCCTGGACGAAGCGATCGCGGCGGAGGCCAAGGCGATGCTGAAGGCGCAGGGCTGCCATTTCTTGAGCGCCAAGGAAACGAAGAAGCTGTCCCAGTTCGGCATGAACGCCGGATGCGCCGTGAATGCGGCGATTGTGGGCCAGCCGGCGGTACGTATCGCCGAAATGGCCGGGTTCGAGGTTCCCGCCGGGACGAAAATCCTGATCGCCGAGCTGGACGGCGTCGGTCCGGCCTACCCGCTGTCCGCCGAGAAGCTGAGTCCCGTGCTGGCCTGCTACACGGCCCCGAGCGCTCAAGCGGGCATCGCCCGGGCCGCGGAGATTGCGGCATTCGGCGGACTCGGCCACACCTCGGTCATCCATTCCGACGATGACGGAGTGATTGCCGCTTTTGCCAAAGAGCTGCCGACCTGCCGCATTATCGTTAACGCGCCTTCGACCCACGGGGCGATCGGGGATATCTACAACGCGAATATCCCGTCGCTTACGCTCGGCTGCGGCTCGTACGGACGCAACTCCACTTCTTCGAACGTGACGGCGGTCAATTTGATCAACGTCAAAAAAGTCGCACACCGGACGGTGAATATGCAGTGGTTTAAAGTACCCGAGAAAATTTATTTCGAGAGAAACGCCACCCAGTACCTGGCGAAAATGCCGGACATCACCCGTGTTTTGATCGTGACCGACCCGATGATGGTGAAACTCGGCTATGTGGAACGCGTGGAACATTATTTGCGCCAGCGCAGGATGCCGGTAGCCATCGAGGTTTTCAGCGATGTCGAGCCGGATCCTTCGGTCGATACCGTGGAACGCGGCACGGCCGTGATGAACGCCTTCCAGCCGGACTGCATTGTGGCGCTCGGCGGAGGATCGCCGATGGATGCGGCGAAAGCGATGTGGCTGTTCTACGAGTATCCCGACGTCACGTTCCATTCGCTGAAGCAGAAGTTCATGGACATCCGCAAGCGGACGTTCAAGTATCCGAAGCTCGGCAAGAAAGCGAAGTTCGTTGCCATCCCGACGACTTCGGGAACCGGTTCGGAAGTGACTTCGTTCGCCGTCATCACGGATAAAAAGAACGGCCACACGAAATATCCGCTCGCCGATTACGAGCTGACGCCGGATGTGGCCATCGTGGATCCCGAATTCGTATACTCGCTTCCGAAAACCGCCGTGGCCGATACCGGCATGGACGTGCTGACCCACGCGATTGAAGCTTACGTCTCCGTCATGGCCAACGACTATACGGACGGCCTCTGCCTGCAGGCCATCAAGCTCGTGTTCCGCAACCTGGAGCAGTCCCATGCGACGGGCGACAAGCTGGCGAGGGAGAAAATGCACAACGCGTCCACGATCGCCGGCATGGCGTTTGCGAACGCCTTCCTGGGCATCAATCACAGCCTGGCGCACAAGTGGGGCGGACAGTACGGAACGGCTCACGGAAGGACCAACGCGATCCTGATGCCGTATGTCATCCGGTATAACGCGTCGAAGCCGTCGAAATACGCGTCGTTCCCGAAATACTCGCACTACTGCGCCGACGAGCGCTACGCCGAGATCGCCCGGTTCCTGGGGCTTCCGGCCGCAACCACGGAAGAAGGCGTGAAGAGCCTTGTCGACGCCATCCGCGAGCTGAACAAGAAGCTGGGCATTCCCGCTTCGTTCAAGGAACTCGGCTTCGACGCCGACGACTTCGAGAGCCGCGTCGATTACTTGGCGGACAAAGCGTTCGAAGACCAGTGTACGACCGCGAATCCGAAAATGCCGCTCGTCAGCGAGCTGGCCGAAGTGTACCGGGACGCTTTCTACGGCAGAATCTGAGCAAACGGGCCAAGATTTATCTGCTGCCTGAACAGGCAGGAGCAGCGCCGCACCAGCCGGTGCGGTGAAACGGACACAGAGACAGCGGTCCTGACGGGCGCGTGCCGTAAAGTTTGCGCTGAAACGAAATCAGCTTTGCCGGGCGGCCGCTCCGCGGCCCGTCCTTCATTCCAAGGAGGGAACAAAAATGGCTATCGAAGAGCGCGAGACGCGCATGAAGTCTGCTGAAGAGGGAGTATACCGCGGGTTCCGCAAAGGAAAGTGGCAGCACGGGATCGATGTCCGTGACTTTATCGAGCTTAACCTGACGCCTTATGAGGGAGACGAGGCTTTTCTTGCCCCTCCGACGGAAGATACGAAGGCGCTGTGGGAAGTCGTTAAGGACTTGACCCGGCGCGAAAGAGAGCAGGGAGGCGTGCTTGATGTGGACGTGAACACCGTGTCCACGATCGTTTCCCACGCACCGGGCTATCTCGATAAAGACAAGGAGCGGGTAGTCGGGCTCCAGACGGATGAGCCGTTCAAACGCTCCGTGCAGCCGTTCGGCGGCATCCGGATGATGGAGGACGCTTGCGAAGCTTACGGCTTCAAGCTGCCGGAGGACATGGTCCGGCTGTTCACGGACATCCGCAAGACCCATAACCAGGGCGTGTTCGACGCCTACACCAGCGACATGCGGGCTGCCAGAAAAGCCGGCATCATCACGGGATTGCCGGACGCCTACGGGCGCGGACGGATCATCGGCGATTACCGCAGAGTGGCGCTGTACGGCATCGACTCCCTCGTGGCTGACAAGAAGAAGGATCTCCTTCTTCTTGAAGTGGATGCGATCACGGAGGATGTCATCCGTGCCCGCGAGGAGCTGTCCGAGCAGATCCGGGCGCTCGGCGAGTTGAAGAAAATGGCGGCCGATCACGGCTTTGACATCACGGGGCCGGCCACCGACGCCCGCGAAGCGTTCCAGTGGCTGTACTTCGCCTACCTGGCAGCGATCAAGGAACAGAACGGCGCGGCCATGAGTCTGGGACGGGTGTCCTCTTTCCTCGATATTTATATCGAAAGAGACCTCCGCGAAGGAACCTTGACCGAAACGCAGGCGCAGGAGCTGGTCGACCATTTCGTCATGAAGCTGCGGATTGTCAAATTCCTGCGTACGCCGGATTATAACGAGCTGTTCAGCGGCGACCCCACCTGGGTGACCGAATCCATCGGCGGCATGTCCCTGTCGGGCCGGACCCGCGTAACGAAGAACTCCATGCGGTTTCTTCACACACTGTATAACCTCGGGCCCGCTCCCGAGCCCAACCTGACGGTGCTCTGGTCCGAGCAGCTGCCTGAGGCGTTCAAGAAGTACTGCGCCAAAGTTTCGATCGAAACGAGCTCCATCCAGTACGAGAACGACGACCTGATGCGTCCTTTCTACGGAGACGATTACGGAATCGCCTGCTGCGTATCCGCCATGAAGATCGGCAAGCAGATGCAGTTCTTCGGAGCGCGGGCCAATCTGGCCAAAGCTCTCCTGTATGCCATTAACGGCGGCGTGGACGAAAAGCTCGGGATCCAGATCGGCCCCGAAAGCGTGCCGGTTACGTCCGATGTGCTCGATTACGACGAGGTCATGCATAAATTCAAGGGTGTCATGGAATGGCTGGCGAAGCTGTATATGAACACATTGAACGTGATTCACTATATGCATGACAAATACTGTTACGAGCGGATCGAAATGGCCCTGCACGACCGGGAAATCGTCCGTACCATGGCCTGCGGCATCGCGGGATTGTCCGTAGTTGCCGATTCGCTGAGCGCGATCAAATACGCCAAAGTGCGCCCGGTCCGCAACGAGAAAGGAATCGCCACCGATTTCGAAATTGAAGGCGACTATCCGATGTACGGCAACAACGACGACCGTGTCGATTCCATCGCCGTTTCTCTCGTCGAAGCGTTCATGGGTATGATCCGCAAGCACAAACCTTACCGGGATGCGGTTCCGACCCAGTCGGTCCTGACCATTACGTCCAACGTTGTCTACGGCAAAAAAACCGGCTCCACGCCGGACGGGCGCAAAGCGGGCGAACCGTTCGCGCCGGGCGCGAATCCGATGCACGGCCGCGACCGCAAAGGCGCGCTGGCCTCGCTCGGCTCCGTCGCCAAACTGCCTTACGAGCACAGCTTGGACGGCATCTCGAACACGTTCTCGATCGTGCCCAAAGCGCTCGGCAAAGAGCCGCAGACTCGCAAGGACAATCTCGCCCACATGCTGGACGGATACTTCGGAAGCGGGGCGCACCATCTCAACGTGAACGTATTCGACCGGCAGCAGCTTCTGGACGCGATGGAGCATCCCGAGCAGTATCCGCAGCTCACCATCCGGGTTTCGGGCTATGCGGTCAACTTTATCAAACTTACCCGCGAGCAGCAGCTCGACGTTATTAACCGGACGTTCCACGGCGCCATGTAACGAAGGACCGGGGCACGCCGAAGCAAAGGACGTGTTAGTCATGAAAGGCAGAATTCATTCCATCGAAACGTTCGGCACGGTAGACGGCCCCGGTATCCGGTTTGTTCTCTTTATGCAGGGATGCGCCCTGCAGTGCGGCTACTGCCACAATCCCGATACGTGGGACACCTGCGGAGGACGGACGGTGACCGTCGATGAAGTCCTCGCCGAGATGGAACCCTATCTTCCGTACTACCGGAAGTCGGGCGGGGGAATCACCGTAACGGGAGGAGAGCCGACGCTGCAGGCGGCGTTTGTCGCGGAGCTTTTCAAAGCGTGCAAGGAACGCTTCGGCGTGAACACGGCGCTCGATTCTTCCGGTTTTTGCGAAGTGGGCCACGAGCATGTCCGCGAGCTTTTTGAAGAAACGGACCTGGTGCTGCTCGATCTGAAAATGATGGACCGCGACAAGCATATCGCGCTGACGAGCCAGCCCAATGACAAGATCCTGCGCACGGCGCGCTGGCTATCCGATCACGGCAGGCCGATGTGGATCCGGCGGGTGCTCGTTCCCGGAATGACGGATACGGAAGACGAGCTGGAGCGGCTCGGTTCTTTTCTAAGCAGTCTGCCGACCGTCGAAAAATTCGAGATTCTTCCTTATCACCGGCTTGGAACCTATAAATGGGATCTTCTTCACCGGGAATATCCGCTCAAAGACGCCTGCACACCGACCGAAGAAGAAATCGCGAGAGCGCATCGGCTTATTGAGCGTGCGCGGAGCCGAAACGTTTCGCAGCCAACCTGCCAGTCTCGCTAAAAATTGGTCTTTACAGGAAATAAAACTTCCTCTATATTTAAGCTTTCGGCCTATGCGCCGGAAGCTTTTTTCGTCATGCTTGTACATTTTTTTACAAATGTAACGGCCTCGTGATGCCTCCTTTGTTCAAATGTAATGGTTTCGTAACTACTTGTGTCGAAAGTTGGAGTACACTTAGGATAAGGTAACACGTTGAAGGGAACGGACCCGGGGAATACAGGAGAAGACGCCTTGCCGCGTCTGACGTTCTTATGTGCTGGAAGTCATAGACAGGCTGCTAGGTTCATAGAAATCAGCCGAGGAAACAAATGGGAGATGGAAGGAATTATGAAAAAAAGAAAAGTGTTCAGACTGCGCTATATCCTTATGATAGCGTTGGGGTTGTTTATCGCATACAATGTCAGCCATGCATTGTTGACCAAGGAAACGGCGGCGGGCTCCTCCAAGGAAGAGACGGCTGCCACGCCAAGCCCGACGCCGGTCCCGACCGTGAAGGAGCCGGAGAATACGCCGGACAAGAGCGCCCATCCTAGTTCGACACCGGAGCCGACGCGCAAGCCCGATCCTACGCCGGTTCCGACGGCCAAACCGGATCCTACGCCGACTCCGCAGACGACGCAAGCTCCCCAGGGGGGCGGATCGGCAAACATGGCTTCGCCGATTTATTCGGTTTCGACCAAAAATAAACTCGTAGCGCTGACGTTCGACGACGGTCCGGACCTGCACTGGACGCCGCAGGTTTTGGAAGTGCTGAGCAAGTACAACGCCAAAGCGACGTTCTTCCTGGTCGGGCGCCAGGTCGATAAATATCCCGATATGGTGAAGCGGATCGTGGACGAGGGCCACGCGGTCGGCAACCATACCTGGAGCCACGCGCAGCTGCCCAAGCTGACGCCCGAGCAGGCCCGTGAACAGATGACGAGCACGGACAATGCGCTGAAGAAAGCGCTCGGCAAGGGAACGTATCTGTTCCGTGCCCCATACGGCGCCGTCAACGATAACGTCAAAGCGGTAGCGGCCCAGCAGGGGCAGCTCATCATCGGCTGGTCGATCGACACGAAAGACTGGGCCGGAAATACGCCGGATCAGATTATGAACAATGTGAAACAGCATATTCATCCCGGCAGCATTATCCTGCAGCACAGCTTCGGAGGCAAAGGCGGGGATTTGAGCAATACCGTGGAGGCCACCCGCAGAATTTGCGAGTATCTGCAGGCTCAGGGCTATCAGTTTGTTACCGTGCCGGAATTATTGGCTGCGAAATAATGAAGTGCCCCGGTACCGGCTTTGCAGAAGGCTGCCGAACCGGCGGAAGCGAGCCGTCCATGCCGTATTTGCCGGCATCGGACGGTTTTTTCGTTCACTCCATGCAGAATTTTCAGGTCCTGCTTCCGGGACATCTTTTGCTATAATGGAACCAGCACTAGAAAAGGGGAATGTCATGAAGAGAAGAATCAAATGGATACCGCGATCCGCAGCGGGCCTGCTGACGGCCGGACTCTCCATGCTGCTGCTCAGCGGCTGCCAGCTCATATCTTCTTCTCCCGCCGCTTTGCTGAAGGCTCCGGCCATGAGCTCAAGCCTGTATCAGCTCAAAGAGGCGGTGACCCACTATCTGCCTCCGGGCGCGGTGCTCAACACGCCGCTCAAGCTGCCCGACAACTCGGCGGCCGGCCCGATTTATCAGGTGGATCTTAACGGGGACAACCAGAAGGAAGCCGTAGCCTTTTACAGGCTGCAGAAGAACGAGTTTGAACTGGGGGCCGTGATCCTCGAACAAGTGAACGAAGAATGGCGGAAGGTCACCGATATCCATGAGCTGGGCAGGGAAATCGACCGCGTCGATTTCGTAGACGTTACAGGTGACGGGGCTCCGGAAATGCTCGTGGGCTGGAGTGCCGGAGAGGCTGTCAATGTCAACAAAGAATTGTTCGTTTATTCTATGAAAGGCTCAGTGGTGAGCCAGATGGAGAAAATTCCGTACACCGAGATCGCGATCGGCGATCTGACCGGCGACGGAGTGCCTGAAGTGGCCGCTCTGCTTCTCGACCGCGACAAGCTGGATGCTTCCGCTTCGTTATACTCGTTCAAGAACGGGGAGAAGAAGCTGATGCAGAAGCTGCCCATGGACGGCGGCGTCAACGGCTATTACCAGGTCGTGATCGGCAAAGCGACCGACTCGCAGAACGGGATCTTCGTGGACGCGGGGCTTGGTGCCAATACGTCGTATACCTCTCTCTTGGTCTGGAACAACGGCAAACTGAAAGACGTTTTCAGTGCCAAGGACGAACAGGGGAACGTTCAAACCTTCAAGGAATACAAAGGAAGATCGCAGGACGTCAACGGGGACGGCATTATGGAGATCGAGCTGCTCAAAATCCCCCCGTTTATCGAGAACAGCAATCCAAGCGATATGCCCTGGATCCACCAGTGGTATCAGTGGGACGGCGCGAACGGGCTCAAATGGGTGCACGAAAATTACTACGACAACAACGTCACGTACCGGTTTGATTTTCCCGAATCGTGGAGAGGCAAAATTACGCTGGAACGATCCAAAAGCGATCGTGCCGACGGGTACACGACTTTTTATTATTTAAGCGCAAACCGCAAGGAAAAAGCGGAGCTGCTGACCATCCGGTATTACCCGACGGAGCAGTGGGAGAACATGAAGAACGAGCTGCAGAAGAAGGAAATCGATTTCGTGGAGCTCGATACGTCGTACGGGCGCAAAACCGTAGCGTTTTTGCCGGAAAAGCCGACGAACCTGTCCGTTAAATCGCTGCAGGAGTATAACCAGATGAAACTCGGTTTGAAAGATATACAGGAGCGGCTGAAGCCGGTCTATTATTAGAGAAGGGGAGGGAGACCGGAATGAGAGTACTGATTTTGGAAGATGAAGAATCGATCCGAGGGTTTATCCGGATTAATCTTAAACGCAACGATATTGATGTTACGGAGGCGGCGACGGGCGAGGAAGCGCTCCAGCTTGTAAAGGATGAAGGCCCTTTTCACATCGCCATTCTGGACGTTATGCTCCCGACTCAATTATCGGGATTCGACGTGTGCGCGCAGCTGCGGAAAATGTATCCGAAGATGGGCATCATCATGTTGACCGCGAAATCGCAGGATACGGACAAAGCCGAAGGTCTGGAGATCGGGGCGGACGATTACGTGACGAAGCCGTTCAGCCCGGTGGAGCTCATCGCGAGAATTAAAGCCCTGTACCGGAGGCTGGAAATTCCCGAGCAGGAATCGGCCAAACAGAGCCTGAGCTCCGGCATCTTTACGCTGCAATTGAAGGAGCGGAAACTGTTTAAGGGACGGACCGAAATCGATATTACGCCGACCGAGTTTGCCATTCTGAAGCTGTTCATGGAACAGCCCGACCAGGGAATTTCCCGGGATGAAATTCTGGATGCCGTATGGGGCAAACACTTTGTCGGCGATTTAAAAATCGTGGACGTCAACATCCGCCGTATACGCCAAAAAATCGAGGTAGATCCGTCGCACCCTGCACATATCGAAACCGTTTGGGGTTATGGGTACCTCTGGAAGAAGGAATCCGCCCTTGAGCAGCATAAGGAGTAAAGTAGTCTGGAATTTTTTGCTGATCATCGTATTTATTGTGCTGCTTCTCGGAGGCTTGTTTCTGGGAACCATCTATCAATACTATTACGGAAGCGCCCTTCAGGCCTTAAGCGAACGCGCCAAATTCACAGTCGACTACAACAACCGCTACAATTCGCTTTCTCCTCTCCAGGAGCGGGCCCGCAACATTTTAAAAGAGCTTGCGAAGGACGAGATCAGCCGGGTCGAGGTGGTGGACCTTGAAGGCAATTTGATCCGGGATTCGTACGGATTTACCTCCAAGCGGAAAATCGATACGTCCGACGTACAGTCCGCTTTGCTCGGAGAGCCGGGCAAGTGGATCGGTTTGAATACCGACACCAAAGAGAGGATCATGGCGCTCTCGTATCCCCTTAAGAACGGGGACCGGGTCGTCGGCGTCCTGCGCTACACGACTTCGATCGAGCAGGTCGACCGGATGGTCATGCGGACGGCCTGGATCATCATCGGCATCGGGGTGGCCGTCATTCTCGTTTCGCTTGCGGTCAGTCTGCTTCTGGCAAACCGGATCGTAAGGCCGATCCGTGAGGTCACGGATGTGGCCCAAAGCATGGCCCAGGGGGATTTCCAGAACAAGGCCGTCAAACGGCACGACGACGAGGTCGGACATCTGGCGGATACGCTCAATTACATGGCGGATGAAATTCTCCGCAACGACCGCCTGAAGAACGAGTTTATCTCCTCGATCTCTCACGAGCTGCGCACGCCGTTAACGTCGATTAAAGGCTGGAGCGAGACGCTGGTTTCTGGAGACCTTAACGAAAAGGAAGAAACGCTCACGGGTCTTTCCGTCATTTCGAAAGAAACGGATCGTCTGATCGGGCTGGTTGAAGATCTCCTCGATTTCTCCAAGCTCCAGTCCGGCAATATGAAAATGCACCGTGAACCGGTGGACGTCAACCGCCTCGTGAAAGACATTTACCAGCAGTTTGCGGGTAATTGCCGGAGACGCAGGATGGAGCTGCAAATTTCCCTCGCGGAGAACAGTCTCTATGTTTTCGGGGACCAGAACCGGCTCAAGCAGGTATTGATCAACTTGCTTGACAATGCGATGAAATTTACGCAGGAAAACGGGGTCATCCGCATCATGACCCGCGTGGAAGGCAGCCTTGTGCAGCTGATCGTGGAAGATGAGGGGGAAGGCATTTCTCCGGAAGCGGTGAAGTACGTGACGGAGAAGTTTTATAAGGCCGACAACCGTCAACCGGGCAGCGGCCTGGGTCTGTCGATCTGCCAGGAAATCGCCCAGCTGCACGGAGGAATGCTGCAGGTTACGAGCGAGCTTGGCCAGGGAACGACCGTAACGGTCGAACTCCCGCGTATGCCGGACGAGGAGAAGGTCCTCTAAACAGGCAGTCGTACGGCCTCCTATCCGTGTCGCTCTGTGAGCGGGCTGCCGTAAGGCGGATTAACCCGTCCCCCTCTGCGGGGAACGGGAGCATATCCGGCGTGGCGCGTCCCCGCACAAGGGCAGCCATCCGCGGCAAACTTGAGCCGGATGCTTTTCGCTAATCTTCGGCGCGGCTGCGGGCTCCCGGCGTAAAGCGCGGGGCGCAAGAGTGCCGTTGCTGCGGCCCGTCCGCGGAAGTGCGGCCTTTACATCATTTCCTGCATTGACTCCACAGGCATTACACGGGACGGAGCAAGTATGCAGGTCCAGCACAAGATCCGGCAAAATTAGGCCGGGTCTTTTTGCCATTCCCGACGCAGGTGAGAAGGGTCATGCACAGCCAGCAGTCTGGATTGCCGCTTTGACTTCAGCCTAATACCGGATACCGGATAACGGATGTAAAAAACAGCTATGAATGATTGTTTCCCGGTTAATTCCGGCCGTTTCCTGCTAGACTGAGAAGCAGATAGGATGAAGGGTGTGTTCACGGATTGAATTTAACTGAATTAGGCTGGAACGACGAGCTCCGGCAAGCTTTGACGGATATGTCGGCAGAAGGTCTCACGGCAGGCCGCGTCGCGCTTGAACATAAGAGAATGTACCGGGTCAAAACCGGTTCCGGCGAGGTGCTCGCCGAGGTGTCGGGCAGTATGCGTTACCAGGCGCGCAGCCGGGGAGATTACCCCGCGGTGGGCGACTGGGTCGCCTTAAGCGTCCGCGAGGACGAGGGCCGCGCTACCATTCACGGTGTCCTGCCGAGAAAAAGCATGTTCGTCCGCAAAGCGGCGGGCAACGTGACCGAAGAGCAGATTGTCGCCGCGAACGTCGATGTCATCTTCCTCGTTAGCGCGCTCAATGCGGATTATAACCTCCGCCGGCTGGAGCGCTACCTCGTCATGGCATGGGAGAGCGGCGCCTCTCCCGTCATCATCCTCAGCAAGGCGGACCTGTGCGCCTCGCCCGAGGAAGTGGCCCTCCGGGTTGCCGAGACGGAGGCCATAGCGCCGGGCGTGCCCGTCCATGCCGTCAGCTCCCTGCTCGGAGAAGGGGTGGAGGGCCTCCGCGCCGCTTACCTCGGCACCGGCCGGACGGCCGCAGTCGCCGGGTCCTCGGGAGCGGGGAAGTCCACGCTCATCAACGCGCTGCTGGGCCGCGAGGCGATGGACACCGGCGCGATCCGCGAGGACGACGCCCGGGGCCGCCATACGACGTCCCACCGCGAGCTGCTCCTGCTTCCCGGCGGAGGCGTGCTGATCGATACGCCCGGCATGCGGGAGCTCCAGCTGTGGGAGGCGGACAGCGGCCTCAGCCAGTCGTTCGACGATGTCGAGACGCTGGCGGCTTCCTGCCGCTTCCCGGACTGCCGCCACAGCAGCGAGCCGGGCTGCGCCGTGAGAAGCGCCATAGAAGACGGGACGCTGGATCGGGCGCGTTATGACAGCTACGTCAAGCTCCAGAAGGAGCTTGCCTTCCTGGCCCGCAAGGAGAGCAAGGCGCTCCAGACGGCGGAGAAGGACAAGTGGAAGAAGATCCACAAGGAGATGAGGCGCAAGCCCTCCAATCCATAGAAGCCGCGTATCCGGGCGCAGTGCGGCTACGGATACGCGGCTTCGCCTCCTTTTCAACTAAAATGCGCGAACCAGTGGCCTTTCGCCCAGCCGTGCATATGTTGAAGGCAGGAGGTGTTTGTTGATGCAGAAACACGAAGCGAAAAACTTGTGTCAGCAGCATAAATACCGGTACGTTCTTATTCAGCTGAACGACGGTACGGTGCATGACGGCATTATCGAGAGTGTAGACGATGAGTATGTATACTTGGCGATTCCCGTGGACGGAAGAGCCGGCGGCGAAAGCGAGACGCGGGCGTTCGGCTGGGGATACCCCTATTATGGCTATCCTTACTACGGATATTTTCCGTACGGCGGGTATCCCTATTATCCGCGCCGCCGCTTTTACCGGGGGATCTTTCCTCTGGCGGCTCTTACGGCTCTTTCGCTGCTTCCGTACTATTGACACAACAACCGATAACCGCCATTGGGAGAGAAATCCGTCTTCCGGCGGTTTCTTTCATTTTTCTGGCACGGCGCTCACTTTTTAATTTCTTTTTGACCCGTTATTCAGTATGATAAAAATATACATACAAACATGTCACATGAGCATGTACGATTCGATAAAGGAGGAGACAAACAGTGGATTGCTTATTCTGCAAAATCAGGGACGGGCAAATTCCTTCCAAGCAGGTATACGAAGACGAGCATGTGCTGGCTTTTCACGATATCCAGCCGGCGGCCCCGGTTCATATCCTGATCATTCCGAAGAAGCATATCGCCTCGATGAAAGACGCCGGAGAAGAAGACTGGGCGCTGATCGGTTCGGTTCACAAGGCCGCGCAGCAAATCGCCCGGGATTTCGGTATCGAAGAGAGCGGCTACCGGCTCATTAACAACTGCGGACCCGACAGCGGACAAGTGGTTTTCCACATTCATTACCACCTGCTCGGCGGCACGAATTTGGGTCATCTAGTAGCTGAAAGATAATTCATAGAATTTATTGTCATAGGAGTAAAGCTTTTAGGTTGACACCTAGAATCGTTTTCCCCTATAATGAAGTTTGATGAACCGCTTTGATTGGACGGTCTGTTCGGAGGGAGGGAAAACTGGTGTCAGAAACTCGAGTTCGCAAGAATGAAACCATAGATGCTGCACTTCGCCGCTTTAAGCGTTCCATTGCTAAGGATGGCGTATTGGCGGAGATTAAAAAGCGCAAGCACTACGAGAAGCCGAGCGTTAAGCGCAAAAAGAAATCTGAGGCTGCTCGTAAGAGAAAGTTCTAGGAGGCAACCCAAGTTCATGAGCTTAAGCGAACGTTTGAACGATGATATGAAGCAAGCGATGAAGAGTCAAGACAAGTTTACACTCTCCGTAATCCGTATGGTAAAAGCATCTATCAAGAATATCGAGATAGACCAACGCCGAGCCTTAGATGACAATGAAGTGCTTGATGTTCTGAATCGCGAAGTCAAACAACGCAAAGATTCCCTCCAAGAATTTAAAAATGCCGGCCGGGACGATTTGGCCGACAGCCTGCACGCTGAGATCGACATTCTAATGAAGTACCTGCCGCAGCAGTTAACAGAGGAAGAAGTAAGCGCAATTGTAAAGCAGACCATCCAAGAAGTTGGCGCTTCCTCCAAAGCGGATATGGGAAAAGTAATGTCGGCCCTCATGCCGAAAGTAAAAGGACGGGCTGACGGGAAATTAGTTAACCAACTGGTGCAACAAAACCTGTAATAAACCGACGGGGTCGGAAGCAGCGATGCTTCCGGCCTTTTTTCATAACCAACCGGAAAACGATAAAACGGAAGCCGCTGCGCAAACTAGCTTAAGAGGTATTCCGGCTTATCCGCGGAGCCCGGCGCCAATTTTTGAACATTTGGTGAAACGTTTTTCGTCCTGTTACGTAAAAAGCACTATAAGACAGTTAGAGGGTTAGGAGGAGAAGCCATGATCAGCTTACGGAGAACATTGCTGGGCTGTGCCGCGGTCCTCGGATCAATCGGCTGCCTGCCCGGTCTGGCGGCGGCATCCGCCGGAACCGCGGCGCAGCAGGGCTTTACGAGTGCGCTCGGCGGTTTCCTTACACATCCGGCCGTTGCCGCGATTCTGCTTCTGATCGGGATTGTCGGAATCGGGCTTGAGCTGCTTTTCTGGACGTTCGGTCTTCTCGGATCGGTCGGGGTTATCGGCTTCGGGCTGTATTTTCTCGGCAATTATCTTGTCGGGGGAGCGGGGTCCGGAGATATCGGACTGTTTGTTTTAGGCGTGCTGCTTCTGCTGCTTGAACTGATCATTCCAAGCTTCGGCATACTCGGAATCGCCGGGAGCATCTCCTTGTTCAGCGGTGTGATTCTGGCGGCCGATAACCCGCAGACGGCGGCGCTTTTGCTCGTCATCGCTTTTGTTGCGGCGGCTGTTCTTCTTTTTATCGCGGTCAAGAAGTTTCCCGCGAGAGGAGTATGGAACCGTTTTATCCTCAAGGAGGAGCTGACTACCGAAAAAGGCTTTGTGTCCAGCTCGTTCAAGCTGCATCTTATGGGGCAGACGGGAACTTCGCTTACGCCGCTTCGTCCGTCCGGTACGGCCCAATTCGGAGAAGACCGGGTGGATGTGGTAACGGAAGGCGGATTTATTCCTGCCGGACGCTTGGTCAAGGTCGTTCTCGTGGAGGGAAGCAGAGTCGTGGTGCATGAAGAAGAAGCCGGCGCAGAAAAATAAGGTACAGCCGGCAGGGCGCCATTTAATTACGTAAAGGGAGGTTTTTTGACGAATGGAATCTTATTTTTATCTGTTGATTGCCGCTGTGGTTTTGATTTTGTTAATGGTATTTTTCACGTTCGTTCCGGTTATGCTCTGGATTTCCGCACTGGCATCGGGCGTCCGTATCAGTATTCTTACTTTAGTGGCGATGAGGCTGCGGCGTGTTATTCCGAGCCGGATCGTGAATCCGCTCATTAAAGCGATAAAAGCCGGACTGGGGCTGAACATTAATCAGCTGGAAAGTCACTACTTGGCCGGCGGTAACGTAGACCGGGTTGTCAACGCCCTGATCGCGGCACACCGTGCAGATATCCAGCTGCCGTTCGAGCGGGCGGCTGCCATTGATCTGGCCGGCCGTGACGTGCTCCAGGCCGTTCAAATGAGCGTAAACCCGCGTGTCATCGAGACGCCGACCGTTTCCGCGGTTGCCAAAGACGGGATCGAAGTGAAAGTTATCGCCCGGGTAACGGTTCGGGCTAATATCGACCGCCTCGTCGGGGGTGCCGGCGAAGAAACGATCATCGCCCGTGTCGGCGAGGGGATCGTTACGACAGTAGGTTCCAGCGGCTCGCATAAGGACGTTCTCGAAAATCCGGATATGATTTCCCGGACCGTACTCGGTAAAGGTCTGGATGCGGGCACCGCTTTTGAAATCCTATCTATTGATATCGCGGATGTCGACGTAGGCAAAAACATCGGCGCTCACCTTCAAACCGAGCAGGCCGAAGCCGACAAGCGGATCGCGCAGGCCAAAGCGGAAGAACGCCGTGCCATGGCCGTTGCCCAGGAGCAGGAAATGAAAGCCCGCGTCGTGGAAATGAGAGCGAAAGTCGTCGAGGCCGAATCCGAGGTGCCTCAGGCAATGGCGGATGCTATGCGTAACGGAAAGCTCGGCGTGATGGACTACATGAATTATAAAAATATCGATGCCGATACGCATATGCGCAGTTCCATCGGCAAAATGTCCGAAGAAGGCAAAGAAAGCAAGGAATAAAACGAAGGTAACATCTCCGGGCGACTACCCGGCAGTGGTGTCGGTTCCCTCCGGTTTCGGAAGGAATCCGCAGCCTCATTATTCTTTGCTTCAACGAAGTTAACCCGGGCATCTTTTAGTGAGGCTTGTCCGGGAAAGGGGGCGTGGTCATGGAGCGTCTGATCGAACTGATTGCGAACAATTTCTTTTTCGTTATAATGATCGGTATTTTTCTGGTTTCCATGTTGTCGGGCAAGGGCAAGCGCAAAACCACCGGCAACCCGAACCGGATGCCGGATTTCAGCGGGCAGGGCGTTCCGCGCCGTCCGGCAGCATCTACCCGGACTGCGTCCGGAACCGGCCGGGAACCGGACCGGCGCATGAGCGCGCCGCCGCAAACGCGGCGCGGTGATTTGTCCGCCGAAGATGCGGCGGACGATTGGACCGCGGCCGAGCCTGCAGCGGCCGGTCGCGGGCGCAGCGGCGGCTTTGCCGCCAGCGATGCCCGCGGGGGCTATGCCGCGCCGGCGGAGAAGCCGCGCAAGCGTGAAGCGCACGCCGTGCGCGAAGAGGCTGCCGGCAGCAGCGGCTCCGCCGCCGGTGTCGACCTGCACCCGCGTCAGGCGGTGCAGGGAGTTATCTGGGCCGAAATACTCGGCCCGCCACGGGCTAAAAAGCCGTTCCGCCGGTAATACCGGTTGGAACGGCTTTTTTTTGTGCCCGAGCAGGCCGTATGCCCGAGCAGGCCGTATGCCCGAGCAGGCCGTATGCCCGAGCAGGCCGTATGCCCGAGCAAGCCGTAGTGCCCGAGCAAGCCGTGTGCCACAAAGACCGTAGATCGCCTCCAGAGGCATTCTACGGTCTTTTCCAATATTATACTCGGCGGAACGATTGGCGTCTTCCAGGGGCATTTGGGGGCCTCTTGCGCGTGCGAATGTTCCCCTATCGTTTCTGCACTTCCGAAGTAATTCCAGGCATGGCGTACCGCATCCCTTTATTTAGTCCGGATATGCACCGAGAGCTCCACTCCGCGGCTCCGCTTGATAGGAACGAAACTTCGCTCATAAACCGCGTTCGGCTCGCATAGATTGGAAAAAGCAGAGTCTGAACAAGAAGCGTCTGAATTTCGCCTGCGTGCTGAAAGCATAGGGCAAAGGCTGGGAGGGACGAGAGAGAATGCGCCGGCTCACGCAAAAGTGGAAGCAAATGACTGCTAATATGCTCGACCTTCCGCAGGATGTCGTACAAGATATTCCTCGGATCACGATGATCGGCAACGTCCAGCTTTACGTGGAGAATCACTGTGGCGTTCTGCACTTTTCCAGCGAGATGCTGCGTTTGCAGCTTACACGGGGGAAGCTTGAGGTAAGCGGGAAGGAATTGGTGATCCGCGCCATTTTAACGGAAGAAGTGCTTATCGAAGGAATTATCGCGGATATCAGATATATGCCATAACGGGTCCGGAAAGGGGAGTTTCGGCATGCAATCGGCGGTGTTAAAGTGGATACAGGGGTATGTGAAGATCGAAGTGAAGGGCGAGAGAGCGGCGGAGTTTATCAACCGTGCACTATCCAAAGGATTTTCGTTATGGGACATACGGGTGTCGGGAGACAGGCTGGTCGAGCTCTGCCTGCCTTGCCGGGATGCGCTGCGTCTCCGGCCGCTTTTGAAAGAGACAGGCTGTCGGATGCACCCCTTAAAGCGCGATGGGCTGCCTTTTGCTGTCCGGAAAGTGGCCAAGCGTAAAACCTTTCTGGCCGGCGGCGTTGTTTTCATCGCTTCCCTGTTCATTCTGTCTTCTTTCGTATGGTCGATCAAGGTGGAAGGCAACGTAAAGATCGGGACCCAGACTATTCTGGATGCGGCCCGCAAAGAAGGATTGTATCTTCATCAATGGAAATACCGGATGGGCGACTCCGAGAAGCTTTCGTTCGGGCTGCAAACCCATCTGCCCGGCACGTCGTGGGTCGGGGTGGAGATTAAGGGAACCCAGGTGACGATCAAAATCGTCGAAGCGGACAAGCCGGAAGAAAAGCCGCTCGTCAGCCCGCGCAATCTCGTGGCGTCCAAACACGCCGTTGTGACGGAAATCCAGGCGAAAAGAGGCCGTCCTCTCGTCCAGCCCAATGCCTACGTCCGCAAAGGGGATGTGCTTATTTCCGGTACGCTCGGCGATGAGGCGAATCAGAAAATTGTCATAGCGGACGGATATGTGAAAGGCATGGTCTGGTACATCTCCAAAATCGAGGTGCCGATGATCCAGACGTACGAGACCTATACCGGCGATTCGAAGACGCGGAATTATGTCGTGTTCGGCTCCAAAGGAATCCAGGTCAGCGGCTACGGAAAGCTTCCATTCGAGCACTATCAGACGATTCCGGAACAGAAAACGCTCCAATGGCGTTCTTTTAAGCTGCCGGTGAGCTGGCTCAGCGAGAAGCTGATGGCCTCCGAAACGGTCGAGCGGAAACTCGACACGGCCGAAGCGAAAGCCCTAGGTCTGGAGCGGGCCCGGGCCGATCTTATGAGCGAAGCGGGGAAAGATGCGCGCATCGTGACCGAAAAAATTTTGCATGAAAAATCAGAGAATGGTAAAGTTTATATGGAAGTGCATTTTGAAGTGGAAGAATTTATCATGGAAGAGCAACCTATCGTACAGCAAGGAGAATGAGGCCTTTTGGGAGAAAACGCTAAGACCATTAAAGTAGCACTTGCAGATACTTCGGTAGCACAGGCCGTATTCGGTCCGCAGGACCGCTTTCTGCATCTGATCGAGCAGGAAACGAACGCGCGCATTTTTACCCGGGACGCGGAGCTTACGATTCAGGGGGATGCGGAGGAAGTCCGCAAGCTGGAACATTTATTCGAGGTACTGCTGGAGCTGGTCCGCAACCAGTATCCGCTTTCGGAACGCGATGTGCTGTATGCCGTCGAGCTTGCCAAGGAAATGAAAGCGGATCAACTGCTGGAGCTTTTCAAAGGGGAGATTACGACCACCCACAAAGGAAAGCCCATTCGCGTCAAAACGATCGGACAAAAACAGTACGTCTCCACCATAAAGAAGAAAGACATCGTGTTTGGAATCGGACCGGCAGGTACGGGAAAAACGTACTTGGCGGTTGTTCTTGCCGTTACGGCATTGAAGGAAGGCAAGGTCAAGCGGATCGTGCTGACCCGGCCCGCGGTTGAAGCGGGAGAAAGCCTTGGCTTCCTGCCGGGAGACCTCCAGGAAAAGGTTGACCCCTATTTACGTCCGTTGTATGATGCTCTTAACGATGTTCTGGGCCCCGAGCAGGTCGTGAAATCGCTGGAGCGGGGGCTTATCGAGATTGCGCCGCTCGCTTATATGCGCGGCCGTACGCTCGACGATTCCTTCATCATTTTGGATGAAGCGCAGAATACGACCCCGGAACAAATGAAAATGTTTCTGACCCGTCTAGGATTCGGTTCCAAAATGGTTGTAACGGGTGACGTGACGCAGATCGACCTTCCCCGCGGCAAAACTTCGGGCCTGATCGAGGCGCAGCGCATTCTGAACGGCATTGAAGAAATCGGATTCATCACATTTGCGGAGCAGGATGTCGTCCGTCATTCCTTAGTTCAAAGAATCATCGTCGCTTATAATGAGGACTCGCTAATATCGGGCTGAGTTACGGGGAACGAAGAGGCAAGAGAGGGATGACCTTCCATCATGAAAAAAGAAATTGCCGTACAAGATAGGCAAGCCAATACGAAGCTAAGCGGCTGGAAAACAAGTTTTCCGGTTCGCTTGCTTCTGCTTTTCGCACTTATGCTCATTTTCTATGTGGCGTTGTTTTCCAGGCTTATTCCACAGACGTTCGATATCAAACTGGGTGCGGTTGCCGAAAAGAACATTTACGCCCCTTTCCAGATCGAAAACTCGGTGGCGACCGAGAAAGCGAAGGAAGATGCGGCCAAGAAACTGCAGCCTGTCTATAAAATCGCGAATCTTCGGAACGAAGCGATGATCGATGCGATCTACGACCGGATTTTGCAAATCAATGCGGATCCCGACGTAAAGTTCGAGGATAAGGTAAGCGTCTACCGGACCGTTATTCCGGCGATTATTTCGGATACGGAGAGAATGGCGATCCGGACGATCGGCGAAAATAATTTCGGCAACGAAGCGTTTATCGATGAAATCAATTCCAAAGTCAGTGACCAGAAATATCGGATTCCGGAAGAAATTTACTACAAATTTCCCCGTTTAACCAAGGAAGATGTAGCGGCGATGGCGCCCATTACCCGGGAAATTGTTTCCAAGCTGATGAGCGATCAGATTTCGGATGCCCAGACGGCCCGAGCGAAAGTAGCCGAGCTTGTCAATTCGTCCGACTTGTCCAAAAATACGCTGCGCGAACTGGTTCAGGAAATTGCCAGAGTCGTCATCACCCCGAATAAATTTCTGGATCAGAAAGCGACGGACGATGCGAGAGGCGAGGTCCGCGAGAACGTCAAACCCGTTTATATCAATCAGGGGGACATTATCGTCAACGAGGGCGAAGTCATTACCGATGAAATTTATAAACGCTTGAAATCGGCAGAGCTGCTTAAGGAGAAAGCGAACTATTGGCCTCACGTCGGCCTCATGCTGCTGGTCCTGTTGTTCGTTATGATGATCTATCTGTTCGTTCGGCAGAGTACACTGCCGATACGGACGAACAACTCGCAGCTTCTGATGTTCGTTCTTATTTTCGCCATTAACATGATCGGCATGAAAGTGGTGGCCCTTGGGCAAAATCCGGAATATCCGTTCATCGGATATTTGGCTCCGGCGGCTATCGGGAGCATGCTGATTACGATCCTGCTGAACCCGCAGCTCGCTTTTATCGCCAGTGTCCTGTTCAGCATTATGTCCAGCATCATTTTCAACATGCACGGGACTCAGCTTTTCGATTACCGGTACGGGCTGGTTACACTCGTTACGTGTTTCGCTTCGGTCTTCGTTATTCAAAAGGCCAGCCAGCGCTCCTCCATTCTGAAAGCGGGAATTCTCATCTCGTTTATCGGGATGATTACGATCGTTTCGCTGATGCTTCTCGATAACGTGACGCGCCAGGATCTGCTGTACTCGCTGTCTTTTTCGGCCGCCAGCGGAATTCTTACCGCCGTGTTTGTAATCGGGCTCCTGCCCTTTTTCGAAACGGCATTCGGAATCTTATCCCCGCTCAAGCTCGTGGAGCTTTCGAACCCGAATCATCCGCTGCTGCGCAAGCTGCTGACGGAGACACCCGGCACGTACCACCACAGCATTATGGTCGGCAATCTGGCGGAATCGGCGGCCGAATCTATCGGAGCGGACGGTCTGCTGTGCCGGGTCGGTTCTTACTACCATGACATCGGCAAAACGAAGCGGCCGAGCTATTTTATCGAGAATCAGACGAATATCGAAAATCCGCACGACCGTATCGATCCCGCGCTGAGCAAAAGCATTATTACCGCCCACGCCCGTGACGGGGTGGAGATGCTTAAGGAATACAACATTCCGAAGCCGATTCGCGATATCGCGGAGCAGCACCACGGAACGACGCTGCTCACGTTCTTTTATCACAAAGCAAGGAAGCTGGCCGAGGAAGAGGGCCGTGAAGTGCGCGAGGAAGATTTCCGTTACGAGGGGCCCAAAGCGCAGTGCAAGGAAACCGCCGTAGTCGGAATCGCCGATTGCGTGGAGGCGGCGGTTCGTTCTCTTCGCAATCCGACCATCGAGCAAATCGATACGATGGTCCGCAAAATCATCAAATCCCGTCTGGATGACGGCCAGTTTAACGATTGCGATCTGACGCTGAAAGAACTGGACACCATCGCGAAGACGCTGAACGAATCTCTGCTGGGCATTTTTCACTCCCGGATCGAATATCCGACCGAGCTTCCCGCCAAAGCGAAATAATCATTTGACCGATACATCTAGGAGGAATTAAACGTGGCCCTGATTTTAGCCTGGAACGATGAGCAGGACATTCTGCCGATCTCCCCTAAATTCGCCGAGAAGCTGGAAGAGCTGCTGAAGCTTGCAGGAGAAGAGGAAGGCGTCGAGGACGGGGAAGTCGCCCTGACGTTTGTAGACGACGAGACGATTCATGAGCTGAATCGTACGTACCGGAACATCGACCGTCCGACAGACGTCCTGTCTTTTGCGATGCTGGAGCAGGGGGAGGACGAACCCGCTATTCTCTATGGCGAGGAAGAGCCGGATGAAGATTCGGCAGAAGGCGATACCGACGCTGACGAGGACGGGGAAGAAGGCTTTGAGGAGCCGCTCGGCGACATCGTCATTTCGGTTCCCCGGGCCGCTGCGCAGGCCGAAGAATACGGCCATTCCGTAGAGCGGGAGCTCGGATTTTTATTCGTTCACGGATTTCTGCATCTGATCGGATACGATCACGACAACGAGGAGGCGGAACGGGAAATGTTCGCCAAGCAGGAACAGATCCTGCAGAAAGCGGGGCTTACCCGTTGAGTTCCTTTCAGCGTTTTCTGCGGGGCTTCCGCTTCGCTTACGAAGGAATAAAATACGCTTTTGATACTCAGCGCAACATGAAATTTCATTTCGTTGTTGCCTTTCTTGTATTTTTGGCTGCCGTTATTTTGGGACTGCCGCACTGGGACGTACTTTTCCTGCTGCTGGCAGTCGTTCTTGTCATCATGACCGAACTCATTAACACGGCGGTGGAAAAGGCAGTGGATCTGGCGATGCCCGATCTGCACCCGCTGGCGAAGATTGCGAAGGACACGGCGGCCGGGGCCGTTCTCGTGGCTGCCCTGTTCGCGGTCGTCGTCGGCATGGTGGTCTTCTACGGTCCTGCGGACCGGATGCTCCGCAGGGCCCAGGAGGTAGCCGCCGCGAACATGCCGGGCATGGTATGGACGCTTATCGCGCTCGTCGCTCTTGTCACGATCGTAATCGAGACAAGGTTCAGCGACCGCGGGAAGCTGGTCCGGCCCAGCCTGCTTTCGGCGGTTCTGGCGGCGCTCGCGACTTTGATTGCCGTGATCGCCGGCCAGACGATCGTGACGCTGCTCTCCGGTACGCTTGCCGCGCTTGCCTTGATGGTTTTGGCCGAGCGGAAGCACCGGGCGCTGCCGTCCCTGCTGCTCGGTTCCGTTATCGGGGTAGCCGTCACCCTTCTTGCCTGGTTGTGGAGAGGCTGGGGGTAGATACCTGACCGGCCGGCCTATATGTATACATTTTGTTGGTTTAAGGGAAAGGAAAGATGCGTTGTGAAACCGGAAGAACTGCTGGAACATGCGCGGCAGGCACGCCTGAAAGCGTACATCCCTTACTCGAACTTCGGGGTGGGAGCCGCCCTGCTGGATAAAGACGGCCACGTCCATCACGGCTGCAATATCGAAAATGCGGCTTACGGCCCGACGAACTGCGCCGAACGCACAGCGGTTTTCCGAGCCGTCGCGGACGGGCACAAACCGGGCTCCTTCCAATCTATCGCGGTTATAGGCGATACGGAAGATCCGATTTCACCGTGCGGGGTATGCCGGCAGGTTTTAATCGAACTCTGCGGACCGGACATGCCCGTTATTTTAGGTAACTTGAACGGAGACTATACCGTAACGACTACGGGTGAACTTCTGCCCGGGGCGTTTACGTCGAAAGATTTGCAGTCCTAGGAGGAACTAATTACAGCATGAACAAAGAAAAATTCAAATCCGGATTCGTTTCCATTATCGGACGGCCGAACGTAGGGAAATCCACCCTGATGAACCAGGTAATCGGTCAGAAGATCGCGATTATGTCCGATAAGCCGCAGACTACGCGCAACAAAATTCACGGCGTATATACGACCGACAATTCCCAGATCGTGTTCCTGGACACGCCGGGGATTCATAAACCGTCTTCCAAGCTGGGCGATTATATGATGAAAGTGGCTCACAGCACTTTAGGCGAAGTCGATGCCATTCTGTTTCTTGCCGACGTTTCGGAAGGAATCGGCGGCGGAGACCGTTATATCATCGAACAGCTGAAAAACGTTAAAACGCCGGTCATTCTCGTTCTGAACAAAATCGATCAGGTGCATCCGGAACAATTGCTGCCGATCATTACGACCTATAAAGATTTGTATGAATTCGCGGAAATCGTTCCGGTCTCGGCTCTGCTCGGCAACAACGTAAACACGATGCTGGAACAGGTCGTTAAATATTTGCCGGAAGGCCCGCAGTACTATCCAGCGGATCAAATCACGGACCATCCCGAGCAGTTCGTTTGCGCGGAGCTTGTTCGCGAGAAGATCCTCCATATGACAAGGGAAGAAATTCCCCACTCCATCGCGGTAGCGATTGAGGATATGAAGGTCGAAAAAAACGGTGTGGTTCATATTTCAGCCGTCATTTACGTAGAGCGCGATTCGCAGAAAGGCATTATTATCGGCAAGCAAGGCTCGCTGCTGAAAGAAATCGGCAAGCAGGCGAGACATGATATCGAAGCGCTGCTCGGCTCCAAAACGTTTCTCGAGTTGTGGGTAAAAGTCAAAAAAGACTGGCGCAATCAGGAACGCGTGCTGCGGGACCTGGGCTTCCGAAACGAATAACCGCAAGGCTTTCCTCGCGTTCCATTAATTGCCGGACATAGTCTGCTTCAACGGGTACATCCTAAGGGTAATCATCAACACGAACATCTTACGGAGAGGATGATCCAAAGTGAGAGATTTTACCTGGGAGTATTTTTGGTCGACGGGGGAAGTGGACGCT
Organism: Paenibacillus sp. JT31N7; assembly: GCF_059692095.1. Classification (NCBI taxonomy): domain Bacteria; kingdom Bacillati; phylum Bacillota; class Bacilli; order Caryophanales; family Paenibacillaceae; genus Paenibacillus; species Paenibacillus sp. JT31N7. The sequence goes on along the minus strand of NZ_JCAUAT010000001.1, from coordinate 1,563,043 downwards.
TACCTGCTGTACAAAGATTTGGCGTCTGATCCCGAACTTGCAGGAGAAGAGCTGATGCAGCAAGAGCAGGAAGCCGTGTATTCGATCGAAGCCTGAGAACGCCTGGAGACTGATCCGGCGTTTCCGGAAAGGAAGCGCATGAGAGATGCTGCACCGGGTGCAAGGGATTGTTCTCCGTAGCGTCGATTACGGGGAAGGAAACAAAATCATTACGATTTATACCCGTGAACTTGGCAAAGTAGGGGTGATCGCGCGCGGAGTGAAGAAGGTGAAAAGCCGGCTCGGCGCCGTCACTCAGCTATTCACGTACGGGGATTATGTTTTTTATAGACAGGGGAAGCTTGGAACGCTTAATCATGGGGAGATCATAGAACCCCATCACAAATTGAGAGAAGATCTTTATAAATCTGCGTACGCCTCTTACCTGGTTGAAATGGTTGACCGGATGCTGGGAGAGGAGGATCGCAGTTTCTTCTTGTTCGATCAATTGGAAGCGGGACTCATGGCCATCGAGCAGGAGAAGGATATGCAGATCGTCGCGCATGTTTTCGAGCTTAAGATGCTTGCGGCCGCCGGGTATACGCCGGTTCTAGATAAATGCGCGTCGTGCGGCCGCACGGAGGAACTTTCCGCTTTCAGCGCTGCTGCAGGAGGCGCTATGTGCAGCCGCTGCAAGCATCTCGATCCTTATGCCGCGGCCGTGACGGAAAGTACGCTGAAGCTTATGCGGCTTTTGCAGCAGGTGGATCTTAGCCGGATCGGCAATGTTAACGTAAAGCCCTCTACCAAATCCCAGCTGAAACACAGCATGAGGCTGTATATGGACGCCCACGTGGATGTCCGCTGGAAAGCCCGAAGCTTTTTGGACCAAATGGACAAGTACGATATATAAGCCAGCGGGTTTGACAAATGTAAGCGGGTTCCTTATAGTAAGTGATTGGAAGCAGTAACTGGTACGGATAACTGGAAGAACAGAGTACTACATTGTTGCCGTGGTGATAACCGCCGGGACCTTAGGGTCGTACGTGCGGCCGCTTTGATTTTCGAAGCTACCACGGTCCTTTTGTCTTCGTTTCCGCTTAGGTATTCCCGAATAGGTACAGGGAGGAACAACATTTATGAATCCTTCAAACAATCCGGTTATCGTTTACGTGGTATCGGATGCGATCGGAGAGACGGGAGAATCGGTCGTCAATGCCGTCGCGCTGCAATTTTACCCCGCTCCGATCTTGATAGAGCGGGTTCCTTTCGTGCACGATACGGAGGAAATCGACCGTCTTCTGGCCAAAGTTGCCCGGCAGCAGGGGATAATCGCGTTTACACTGGTCATTCCAGAGCTTCGCGATTATTTGACCCAGAAAGCGGAACAAGCGGGATTCGCTTACGTCGATCTGCTGGGACCGCTCATTCAGACGTTCGAAAAAGCGTTTAACCGCAAAGCCCGCCATCTGCCGGGAGGCAACCATCCCTTGGACGAGGATTATTTCAAAAAAATGGAGGCGATCGAGTTTGCCGTCAAATACGACGACGGCCGCGATTTCAGCGGGATCGTCAAGGCGGATATCGTCCTCGTCGGCGTATCCCGTACGTCGAAAACTCCGCTTTCCATGTACCTGGCGCACAAAAAATACAAAGTTGCCAACGTTCCCCTCGTTCCGGAAATGCAGCCGCCCGATGTACTTTTCAAAGTGCCTAAAAGCAAGGTGATCGGCCTGCTCATCGACCCGGATAAGCTCAACGCTATCCGCCGGGAACGGCTGCGCACTCTCGGACTCGCGTCCAATGCAACTTATGCCAAAACGGAACGTATTAAACAAGAGCTGGAGTTTGCGGGAACCGTGCTTTCCCGGATCGGATGCCACGTCATCGACGTATCCAACCGAGCCGTCGAAGAAACGGCCAGCCTGGTCCTCGAACATATTCGGCGTCACCCTCATTTATCCTAAAAATGCAGGATTTTTCGCGCGATGAGCGTATATACTAGTACAGCAGGACTATTAGCAGGTATCGGGGGCTTTATCCATTCAACATTCATCCTTTCAAATTGTTGTGGATGCGGACGCTTGCCCGGTTAAGCCTGAGATCATCCGGGCGGCCGCGCAGTATTCGGTTCACGTGCTTATGGTGGCTTCGTTCGACCACCGGCTGAAGGAGCAGGAAGGGATCGAGGTGATCCAAGTCGACCGTTCGGACCAGTCCGTCGATTTGTTTATCGCCAATCATATCCGGCGCGGAGATATCCTGGTTACCCAGGATTTCGGTCTGGCCGCTATCGGTTTGGGCAAAGGGGCGGTATGCCTCTCGAACCGCGGGCAGGAATATACCGACCGGACCATTGATTTTCTTCTTGACCGGCGTCATACACAAGGCAAGCTGCGCCGTGGAGGCAAGCATTCCAAAGGACCGAAGCCTTTTACGGATGAGGACCGGGAATTTTTTCTACAAGGTTTGACAAAAGTTTTACTTCGTTTGCAGGAGAATAGGCCTGTTTAGCGAATACGTATAGTTGTTTACCGCACAAGAAGCTTTTTATAAGGATTGAAGGTGGGGGAAATGGGTTACGGACGCATTCCGGATGAAGTGATCGAAGCTGTTCTGCAGCGTCATGACATTGCCGATGTGATAGGAAAATACGTCCATTTGACCAAACAGGGCCACTACCTGAAGGGGCTTTGTCCGTTTCACTCGGAAAAATCGCCTTCGTTTACGGTTACGCCCGAGAAACAGATTTACCACTGCTTCGGCTGCGGAGCGGGGGGCAACATGTTTCAGTTTCTCCGGGAAATCGAAGGCTACACGTTTACTGAAGCCGTCCGGCACCTGGCGGAGGAAGCGGATATTCCTGTTACGTGGGAAGAGTCATTGTCCGCGGACAACCCGCAGCAGAAGGACCGGTCCAAAATGCTGGAGGCCAATGAGAAAGCGGCCAAACTGTACTGTTATATTCTAATGAATACCGATCAAGGCAAGAACGCACTCGATTATGTGCGCAACCGGCAGATGTCGGATAAATTGATCGACGCTTTTCAGATCGGATATGCTCCCGCCATGTGGGATACGCTTGTACAGCAGCTTCAGAAGGCGGGCTACGATCTTCCGCTGATGGAACGGGGAGGGCTTGTTTCGGCCCGTTCCGAGGGAGACGGTTATATCGACAAGTTCAGGGACAGAGTGATTTTCCCGATCTGGGACGCGCAGGGCAAAGTCATTGCCTTCGGCGGCCGGGCGCTCGGGGATGTGCAGCCTAAGTACTTGAACAGTCCTGAAACGATGCTCTTCAACAAAAGCCGTGTGCTGTATAATTTTCACCAGGCACGTCCGCAAATCCGGAAAACGAATACGATGGTATTGTTTGAAGGCTATATGGATGTGGTAAAAGCTTGGGAAGCCGGGGTGAGAAACGGTGTAGGTACGATGGGTACCGCGCTGACCCCCGAGCATGCGGAACTGATCCGGCGCAACGCCGGACGGGTCGTGATCTGTTACGACGGAGATTCGGCCGGACAGAATGCGGCTTATAAGGCAATCCCCCTGCTTGAACAGGCAGGCTGCGAAGTGAAAGTGGCCATGCTTCCGGATGCCAAAGATCCGGATGAATATATTACTGCATACGGCTCCGAGAGATTTGTACGGGAAATCATTGATTACGCCGTACCCTCGATCAAATACAGGCTGCACTACATTCGCCGGCATTTCCGTTTGCAGGAGGAAGGCGATCGGATACGCTACCAGCAAACGGCCTTGAAGTTGATTGCGGACTTGAGTTGGATCGAACGGGAGCATTATTTAAAACAGCTCGCCGGTGAGTTTGAGACCTCTTACGAGTCGCTCAAACAAGATTTGGCCAACCTCCGGATGAAATCGGAAAAAAACCGGACAGTCAGGGATAATATCGACGTTCCGTGGAATAATGGTAGGCATAATAGGAAAGAAACGCCAAAAGCGCCGCTTTATCCGGCTTATCATAACGCGGAACGGCAGCTTCTAGCCGTCATGATGCACGATCGGGATGTTAGCGCCTATGTGGAAGAACGGTTAGGCGACGAATTTAACGTGGATGCTCATGCCGTTCTGGCGGCTTATTTATATGCTTTTTACTCCCAAAACTCCACACCGAGCGTGAGCCGTTACATGGCGATGATTCAGGACGACAAGCTGGAAAATCTGGCGAGTTCCATCGCGATGATGGGTGCCCACCACGGTGTAAACGAAGTCGTCATCGACGATTACATCAAAGAAATCAAAAAATATCCGAAGCAGCAGGAAATATCCAGAAAAAAAGAAGAAATGATCCGTGCGGAGCGCTCAGGGGATCCTTTGCGGGCTGCACAAATTCTTAGCGAAATTATTGCCCTAGAGAAACAACTTAAATTTTCGTAACGCAGGTTCCGGATAATCTAGGGAGGAGGGAGTTGGATTATGGCGAACGATCAACATACTGAGATCGAAACCGAGTTGACCCTGGAGCAGGTAAAGGAGCAGCTTATCGAGTTAGGCAAGAAGCGTTCCTCGCTCACTTATAAAGACATCACAGAACGGCTGGCTCCTTATGATCAAGATCCGGAACAGATTGACGAGTTTTTCGAACAATTGTCCGAAATGGGAATTGATGTGGGGAACGAGTCCGATGAGGACGAAGGAAGAGCACGTCCGGAGGGCGATCGGGAGAACGATGAATTCAGCTTTGAAGATGATCTGACTCTCCCGCCAGGCATTAAAATCAATGACCCGGTGCGGATGTATCTGAAAGAGATCGGCCGTGTTCCGCTTCTATCGGCAGAGAATGAAGTGGATCTGGCGAAAAGAATCGAGCAGGGCGATGAGGAAGCGAAGCGCCGTCTGGCCGAAGCGAACCTCCGTCTCGTCGTCAGCATCGCCAAACGCTATGTCGGACGCGGCATGCTGTTCCTGGATCTGATCCAGGAAGGAAACATGGGTCTGATCAAAGCGGTGGAGAAGTTCGACCACACCAAAGGGTATAAGTTCAGTACGTATGCCACCTGGTGGATTCGTCAAGCCATTACACGCGCCATTGCCGATCAGGCGAGAACGATCCGGATTCCGGTTCACATGGTGGAAACCATCAACAAGCTGATCCGGGTATCCCGCCAACTGCTGCAGGAACTGGGGCGTGAACCGACGCCGGAAGAAATCGCGAAGGAAATGGAACTGAGCACGGATAAAGTCCGCGAAATCATGAAGATCGCGCAGGAGCCGGTATCCCTGGAAACTCCGATCGGTGAAGAGGACGATTCCCATCTGGGCGACTTTATTGAAGATCAGGAAGCGCTGGCACCGGCGGATGCGGCGGCTTACGAGCTTCTCAAAGAACAGCTTGAAGATGTTCTTGATACGCTGACCGAGCGTGAAGAAAACGTGCTTCGTCTTCGCTTCGGTCTGGATGACGGGCGTACCCGGACTCTGGAAGAAGTGGGCAAAGTTTTCGGGGTTACCCGTGAACGGATTCGTCAGATCGAGGCTAAAGCGCTTCGCAAGCTGAGGCACCCTAGCCGCAGCAAACGTTTAAAAGATTTCCTTGAATAGAATCCGAATGCCCGCCTCCGGCGGGTTTCTTTTTTTCAAATAGAAGGAGGAACGTTGAAATGTCAAAGGCCCTGTTGATCAGTTTGTGCATACTTGCGGTTCTTGCTGTGGCTTTGACAGCCGTAGCCTTCTATATGTTCGGGCTTGGAATACGCCGCAGCAGCAAGGAATTTCTCCAGAACAGCCCGGATCTTGCGGATCACTTGGAAGAAATCGCGGTAGACCCGTCACCGGCTACGGCGGATAGCTGGCTTGCCCGCCAGACGCTGGAGCAAGTGTCCATTCAATCGGCCGACGGCCTTCGTCTAAACGGCTGGTATCTGGAGGCCGAGCGGCCTACGGACGTAACGGCGCTGCTGGCGCACGGATATTCCGGGCAGGGCAGGGACATGGCCAGCTTCGCTCAAATTCACCACGAGCTCGGCTATAACGTGCTGATGCCGGACAACCGGGGGCACGGGCAGAGCGAAGGGGAGTATATCGGCTTCGGATGGACGGACCGATTGGATTACGTCAACTGGACCCGGTATATTCTGAAGCGGAGCGGCGAAGACGCCCGGATTCTTCTCCACGGCGTATCCATGGGCGGCGCTACAGTACTGATGGCAAGCGGCGAAAGGCTGCCGGAGCAGGTGAAAGGAATCATCGCGGATTGCTCCTACACGTCCGTCAAAGACATTCTGAGCTACCAGCTCAAGAGAATGTTCAAGCTGCCCGCGTTTCCGCTTATTCCCCTTACCAGCCTGATCTGCAAAATAAAAGCGGGCTATTTCTTCGGGGAAGCTTCGGCGCTGAGGCAGGTAAAGCGTACGGAAAAGCCGATCTTGTTCATTCATGGAGAAGCGGATACATTCGTTCCTTTTTTTATGGTGCACGGCTTATACAAGGCGGCTCCCGCGGGCAAAGATCTGTTCATGGTGCCCCGTGCGGGACACGGGCTTGCTTTTATGACGGACAAGGACGGCTACCGGAGCAGAGTGACCGATTTTGCCAAGCAATGCCTGGAAGAAAAGCAAAAGGTCGTGCAGGTACGTTCTGAAGCTTGAAACCGCAAATGCAGGATCATCGGATTTCCTTCTCAAATTCGGAAGGCGGCGAACCGATAAAGTTGTTGGGAAGGTGAAGCTAATGGATGACGAGAAACGAACGGCTATTATTAAAGAAATCGAACACTGGCGGAGATCTAAGCTTCTGCCCGCACAGTACTGCGACTTTCTGCTCAATTTGTACATGGAAACGGGTGCGGACCATTCCAGAAGGGTTTTGGGGATATCGACCAAATCCATCCGGGGAAGCCACTGGAAATTCTGGGTTGCAGCCGTTGTAATCATCATTGTTTTATCGTTGACTCTACTTAATTTTAACTCTTTTGGAATTTCTTTGCAAATTGGCGTTTCCGCCGTATTTGTTGTATCTTGGTATATAATCGGCTTCCGGCAAAAAGAAGAACAGCCTTTCAGGGCCCAGCTTTCGACGGGCATCGCTTCGGCCTCCCTGATCGGTTTCGGAGTATGGATTCTTTATGGAAACGGCTTGACCGCGCAGTTGTATTTGGGGTCTTTCGTAGCCCTTTGCGGCCTTATCTGGCTGCTTGTCGGGCTTCTCGGGCGGACGCCTCTGCTTCAATACTGCGGATGGCTGGCGCTGCTTGTTACGTACGGGTTCGTATTAAGCCAGCGTTTGGATCCCGCCACCTGGTACAAGCTGCAGCTTGCCTGGCTTCCGCTTTCTTTCATCCTCATGTGGATCGGCTGGCTGATTCAACACCGCTGGAAGAAACCCGGACTGGTTCTGCTGCTTGCGGGAGCGACCGTTTGGATCGCGCCCGAGCTGTTCGGACTGGCTTGGGGCACCTCGGCGCAGCAGCTTCTCCAGCTTTCGCTTGCCGGCAAAGTGGCGGCGGCGGGAATCGCGCTGTTTGCCTATCGTAAAAATTGGACGGAATGGGTTGCTTAAAATATGGTGAAATTGTCTCAACGTTTACTGGAAATTGCGAAAAAAGTCCCTCAAGGGGCAAAACTTGCGGATATCGGATCCGATCATGCCCTGCTGCCGACTTATCTGGTGCAGCAGGGCACTGTTCCGTCTGCGGTCGCGGGCGAAGTGAACCGCGGTCCGGCGGAAGCGGCGCAGCGGCAGGTACGCGACGCCAACCTGAGCGGGCGGATCGAGGTCCGTCTCGGGGACGGACTCTCCGTGCTGCGGCCGGGCGAGGTTGATGCGGTGACAATCGCCGGGATGGGCGGAGCTTTGATTGCGTCCATTCTCGATGCGGGCGAAGACAAGCTTGCGGGTGTATCCACGCTGATTCTGCAGCCGAACGTAGGCGAGGATATTGTGCGCTGGTGGCTGCGCAGTCACGGCTGGCACCTGGCCGGCGAGACCATTCTGGAGGAGGACGGCAAGATTTATGAAATTTTGGCGGCCGTCCGGATGAAACCGGAGGATGAGGGGGATGCCGCGTTATATGCGGACCGCCTTGTCGGCGGACTCACGCTGTCCGGAGACAGGCTCTTGCAGATGGGGCCTTACCTGATTCAAAATCCCCCGGCGGTCTGGTTTGCGAAGTGGGAATACGAACTCGATAAACTGGCTATGATCCGCAGACAGCTCGACCGTTCGGTTTCCGGAAACGCGGAAGAGAAACGGGCCGCGCTGGAGACGGAAATCTCGCGCATCAAGGAGGTTCTGGAATGTTTGCGAAAGGACAAACCGTAATTCAATTGTTCGAAAAGCTGGCGCCCAAGCACTACGCGGTGCCTGACGATAAAATCGGCCTGCAGCTCGGCACGCTGCAGAAGGAAATCAAAAAGATCCTCGTGGCGCTGGACGTGACCGACGAGGTTGTGGAGGAAGCGGTCCGGACGGGCGCGGATCTGATTATCGCGCATCATGCGATCATTTTCAGACCCTTGGCCCACCTGCAGACGGATACACCGGCCGGTAGGCTGTACGAGAAGCTCATCAAGAACGATATCGCGGTCTACATCGCGCATACGAATCTGGATGTAGCGGAGGGAGGCATCAACGACCTGATGGCCGAAGCTCTCGGCTTGAAGGACCTGGTGCCTCTGGACGAGGTTCATACGGAGAAGCTCAGCAAGCTGGTCGTCTTTGTGCCGGAAAGCCATCACGAGAAGGTGCTGCAGGCGCTGTTCCAGGCCGGAGCGGGCTGGATCGGCGATTACAGCCACTGCTCGTTCAACATTCCCGGCACAGGGACGTTTATGCCCCGTGAGGGCACGAAGCCCTTCCTGGGCGAGCAGGGCAAGCTGGAGCGCGCGGATGAGGTGCGCGTGGAGACGATTGTGCCCGCGAGCATTCAGCGGGCGGTGGTGCAGGCGCTGCTGAAGGCGCATCCGTACGAAGAGGTCGCTTACGACCTCTACCCGATGGATCTCAAAGGCCGTACGTTCGGCCTTGGACGCGCCGGCAAGCTGCCGGAGCCCCTTACGCTGCGCGAGCTTGTCGCGGCCGCGAAGGAGGCCTTCGACGTGCCGACGGTGCGCGTCGTCGGCGATCTGGACCGCACCGTCCGCAAGGCGGCGGTGCTGGGAGGCTCCGGCGGCCGGTATGTGCGCGGCGCGATGTTTGCGGGAGCCGATGTCCTCGTGACCGGGGACATCGACTACCACACCGCGCACGACGCGCTGGCCGCGGGCATGTGCCTGATCGACGTGGGGCACAACGTCGAGAAAATCATGAAGCGCGCGGTGGCGGATTACATGAACCGCGCGCTCGCGGAAAAGAAATACGAAACGGTCGCGGCCGCATCGGAACCGAGTACGGAACCGTTCCAATTCGTCTAAAAAACGTGAATTGGCTGCATTCCCAGTCATTCGTTGTTGAATTCGGCGCCGATAACCTGTATACTAGCAAATGTTCTCGGAAAGTTTGACAGACAATCGCTGGTGATGCTTGCATCGCGAGAGGAAAGTCCGGGCTCCATAGGGCAGGGTGCTGGATAACGTCCAGTCAGCGCGAGCTGAAGGATAGTGCCACAGAAATGGACCGCCGATGGCGTCTCTGACGCACAGGCAAGGGTGGAACCGTGGTGTAAGAGACCACGAGGGGTACTGGTGACTTTACCCCTGGTAAACCCCACTTGGAGCAAGACCTAATGGGACGCGGTCTGCAGGCTTTGCCTGACAGACAGCCTTAGCCCGAGGCGCGTCCGGGTTGGTCGCTTGAGCTGTATAGCAATGTATGGCCTAGATAGATGATTGTCACTTCAATGGTGGGAGGGTATCGTAGCCCGCAGCACCACCGGAAGTACAGAACCCGGCTTACGGCAAGCTTTCCATCCTTACGACATCGAAAAACCGCCCGTTATCTTCGGATAACGAGGCGGTTTTTGAGTTGTGCGCCGGGGGCTATTTTTGCAACTCCGCCGTCCTTTTAAAGTACGGCGGAGTTTATTTGATTACCGGGCCGTTTGTCCGCGGCCTTGACTTGAATGTACCCGGGTCCAGACGCCAATTACAAAGCTTGCGGGTGCAGTCGGGGCAATCCCGGCTATGTGACGGACCGTTTTTTATCCCTGAGCTGGTTGTTTGCATCCCTGGTTGGGTGTACCCGGGCCGGGACGCCAGTTGTGAAGCCGCAGGTACAGTCGGGGCAATCCGGCGGATATGCGGGCCGTTTATTTATCCTGAGTTGCTTGTCTTCGCCTCGGCTTGAACCCGTGGTCCAGGGGCTAGTGAGGGTTTGATGCCGCAGCCTCCGGATTAACTGCCCAGGTCAGGCCAGTATAGTTACGGGGCTGCAGGCGCCGGTGCCGTCCCCGGAAGGCCGGCCTGCACGGGACCCCGGCCAAGAGCGGCCTCAACCGCTTTGTCGACGTTGATCAGGCCGAACCCGAAGGATGTGTCGCGGCCTTTGTCCCCGATATCCACAGCCGTCTGACGCATCAGTTCCATCACCTCGGTATTTTTGAGGGACGGATTCGCCGAACGGAGCAGGGCTGCGAGAGCCGTGACATGCGGACAGGCCATGGAAGTGCCGGAGAGTGCCGCATACTGGTTCTGCGGGTAGGTGCTGGCGATGCTGACGCCCGGAGCGGCGACGTCGATATAATCTCCGTAGTTCGAGAAAGAGGCCCGCTCGTTGCTCGAATCCGTGGCGGCGACCGCAAACACTTCAGGATAGGCCGCGGGATAGCCCGGCCGTTCCGTGTTGTCGTTGCCGCTGGCGGCGATTAGGACCACGTCGCGGTCGTAAGCGTATTTGATGGCATCGTGCAGGAAATCCGAGCTGGCGTAGTTGCCCAGACTAAGGTTAATTACCTTGGCACCGTGGTCGGTGGCCCAGATGATTCCCTGGGCAACGGCATACGTGCTGCCAACTCCGCTGCTGTCCAGAGCCTTGACCGGCATAATTTTGTTATACCAGGTCATACCGGCTACTCCCAATCCGTTATTAACCTGCGCGCCGATAATTCCGGCTACGTGGGTGCCGTGTCCGACATCATCCATCGGCTGCGCGGTCGGATCGAGGACGTTGTAGCCTTCGATGAGTTGACCTTTCAAGTCCTCATGATTGACATCGGCTCCCGTATCCACGATCGCAACCTTGACATCCTGAGTGCCCTTGTTGAAGTTCCAGCCCTTTAGCGTATTCGTGATCGGAAGGTTCCACTGATACTTATTGAAAAGGGCGTCGTTGGGAATGACGTCAGGCTGCTCGGCCGCCTGCTCGCCGGTTCCGGTATGTTCCCTCCCGGTATTGCCGCTCCTGCCGCCGGGCCACCAGTCAAAAAACCAGCTTAACGGTTTGGTGCCCCGCGACAAGTCATTCGTTTCGTAAATATAGTGCGGCTCCACAAAACGCACATCCTGACGTTTGCGGAAATAATCCATCAGCTGCCGGGCTTCAAGGCTCCGGGCGGTAATAATATACGTATTGCCGATGAGCTTGACTTTGGTAGCGCCGATCTCGGTACGGATACGGGAAAGCTCGGCTTCCCGCAGGGCACGGTTAAACTGGACGACGACATCGTGGCGCTCGTAATGGCTGGTGCCTTCATGATCGTCGGGACTGGTAACGCGCTTGCTGCGGAGTGTGTCGGTATCTACACTCTCGATTTTCCAGCTGTTTTTATCGGAATGGAAAGACTGCAGGCGGAGATTTTTACGCTGATGATTGGAAACCTCCTGCAAAATATGCTGGCGTACAACGGCGACGACCGAACTTTTCTTGTCGGGAGCGGGCACGTTCATTACAAAGTAGGGTTTATCCGCTACCGTGAAATTAGGCGACTGATAAGCGGTTCCTTGTGCGGCCGCTTTTTTTGCCTCTTCAAGATAAGGCCGGGCGCTCTTGGCGAGTTCTCTGGACAGTTTGCCGGAGACGATTTCGCCGGAAGAAGAGGAACCGGAAGGGCCCGAACCGGACGAAGCTGCTGCGCCGGGAGTCTCAGGAGCACGGGTAGTACCGGAGCTGCCGGATGCACCCGGACCGGACTTGGCGGAACTGCCGGATATAACAGAAGAAGGCGATTTGCCCGGTACAGCACCCGGATCAGACTTCGCGGGAATCCAGTCCAGCATAATGATGTGGCCGTGCTTGTTCTGCATCTCCCGCAGCGTTTCCTTGATCTTCTTGGGATCGGCTTGGTTCAGGGAAGCGTACATCTGGTTAACATGGAGCAGGCACTGGTTCCGGCACAATTGGTCGGTCAAGGCGACATCCTGCTCCACAACGGCTTGTTTATATTTCAGCTCGGCTTCCGGCTGTACGTGACGGGCTTCGGGTTTCGTCTGGCAGGCGCTCGTTACGACAAGCAGGCTGCCGAGGATCATGCCGCCTAAGGCGGCAGTAGGGCGTCGCATGGGTCGGAGGCCTCCTTTCCTTCGTCTGGACTACATAAAAGTAGGGTGGGAAAGGGGCGCTTTTTTTATACCGAAGCCCGACATTTCCCCTCAAGAATCGGGTACCTTTTCCAGAGAAAGTGTGATACTATATGGATGGGCTGAGCCGGGTGCGAGTTCCCGCTCTGTTAACTAGAGGAGGTCATAACCGTAATGGCAATGGATAATGTTAAGAAAACGTGCGAGACAACGAGAAAGAAACTGAAGGAAGCGGCGGACCGCATCGAGTCGTTTCTGAACACCTACTCTCTTCCGCAGTTAAATGCAGAGTCCGATCCCGAAATGGAAGAGTTTTACCGCGGCTATTTGCAGGATACTCGTCACCTGCTTGTGTTCTGCGAGGTAGCTTACGAGAAGCTTGGAGTCAGCTTGCGCAGACCGACCTTTAATGTGGATTTTACCGAAAAAGTGCTGTATGAAATGTACCACAACTGTATCAGCCCTTTCTTTTACCCGAAGAACGAGTGCTACTCCGAAGACGGCCGCTACGCGTATACCGGACAGGATGCCATTCGTTTCCGCAAAAAACCGAATCGTGAAGTACGCGATCTGACGATCGAATTATCCAAAATTTTCGAAGAGCTCCGCGAAGAACTGTCTTACTATGAAAATGACTACATTACCCAGCGCCGCATGCAGGGCGAACGGGTTTAAAATAAGAGAACTGAAGCCTCCGCACGCGGGGGCTTTTTTATTTGCGGTCCTGCTTGCGTTCAAGTCCGGCTGTCAGGTTGTGACAGGGCTCCCCGCGGATATCCGCGCAGCCATCGTGAGACCCTATGCTTGGGGGTGATCAATATGCCAGAAGTCAAATGCGCCGTTTCGAACTGTGCCTATTGGGGACAGGGCAACAACTGCCGCGCGGATATCATCATGATCGAAGTGGACGAGCATGCGAATGCCGACCTGTCTTCCGAATTTGCCGGTGAAGAATTTGATACGCGTCATAAGGATCAGGCTGCGGACCGTGCCAATACGTGCTGTCACACATTCAAAGAGAAGAAGTAACACGCGCACCCGAATCCTCAGCACAACAGCAAGAGGAGGTCTTCACGTATGACTCACCACAAGAACCGTAAGAAGCGGGAGCGCACGCGGGAACATTCTCAAAAACTTGACTCGGCCGAAGCGAATTCTTCCGCGGGGAAGGAGCGCGCCGGGCGCTCGGACCGTGAGGAATATGCGGGTGAGCTGGCCCCGGGGCTTGGGGGACGCAATGTGGAAGACGCAGGCGCCCGAAGCCGGGAAGAAGCCGACTCGGATTCGTGGGTAAGCGCCCGGACGCTCGGTGTTATGGCGCTCGTGTCGTCCGTTCTTTCGTTTTTCCTGCTGCCGTTTGTGCTTGGACCCCTAGGGGCGATTCTCGGGTACATGGCGTTTGCGGATGGGAGCAGAAAAGCCGGAAGCTGGGCGATGGCGATCGGACTGATCAGTTTTTTTTCCAACTTGTTTTTTGTCCCGTTTGTGATCTAGCGAACGGCGGAAAAGGGCCTCCGGGCCCTTTTTTTATATCGTCATGGAAGGGACGGGACAGACGAAATTAGACGAAACCCCGTCAAACCGTTATAATTTGCTCAGACATGTTAGTACTGGATAAGATTGGAGGATCGAATGGAAACCGAACAAGCTATGGAACTGGTAGGCGTATCGAAAACGATAGGCGGAAAACCGATTATCAAGGACTTGTCCTTTTCCGTCCGGAGAGGGGAGATTTGCGGTTTTCTGGGACCGAACGGCTCCGGTAAAACGACGACGATCCGCATGATGGTCGGCTTGATGTCGATGAGCGCGGGCGAAATCCGGATTGCGGGATATCCCGTAAGGACGCAGCGTTCCGAGGCGATTGCCCATGTGGGCGCCATTGTCGAGAACCCCGAGCTGTACCCGTATATGTCAGGCCATAAAAATCTGATCCATTTTGCCCGGATGGCGGCTCAGCCGATTCCGGCGGGACGGATGGAGGAAATCGTAGAACTGGTCGGGCTGACCAATGCGATTCACGATAAAGTCAAAACGTACTCGCTCGGTATGCGGCAGAGGCTGGGAATCGCCCAGGCACTTCTTCACCGGCCGACGGTGCTGATTTTGGATGAACCGACCAACGGTCTCGATCCGGCCGGCATACGGGAGCTCCGCGATTATTTACGCAATTTGGCCAAGACGGAATCGATTGCGATCCTCATCTCCTCCCACCTTCTGGCGGAGGTCGAGCTGATCTGCGACCGCGCGTTGATCATCCAGGAAGGCCGGCTTGTCGGCGAACGCATCGTTCGCGGCGCTGCGACCGCGGAGGACGAGCTGGTGCTGGTCGAATTCGAACTGAAGGGGATCGAGGCGGGAGAGCATACGGCCGGGGAATATGGGCTGTTGAGGCGCGAAAACGGGCTGTATACCGCCAATTTGTCCAAATCGGCGATTCCGGAGATCGTGGCCCGGCTCGTCGGGCAGGGGATAGACGTGTATCAGGTGGCCATCCGCAAGCCGACGCTTGAAGATACCTTCCTCCAGCTGACGAAAGGAGAGGACAGCCGATGAAATTCCTTTCGCTCGTACAAAACGAAATCATGAAAATCACAAGCAAAAAATCGACTTGGATTTTCTACATTTTTCTGCTGCTGCTCAGTCTGTTTGTCGGTCTTCCCATTAAACTGTGGATTACCGGCTATTCGGAAGGCCACAATTACATCAGCTTTGCCGGCACCGTTTTTATGGTCTGCTCACTGTTTGTTACCTTGTTTGCCCTCGTACTTGGGGCGCAGACGGTAACGGAAGAATACAAGGACGGAACGATCAAGCAGCTGCTTATCCGCCCGGCCAGCCGGACGGCCGTCCTGCTGTCGAAGTACACGGCCTGCGTCATTATGGTTCTCATCGCCTACGCGGTTCTTTTCCTAAGTTCCGTAGCGGTAGGGGCCGCATTATTCGGGACGGCCGAGCTGCCTAACGAGCATTTAATCGTGCTGTCCAGCTCGTACTGGTATTCGCTGCCCGACATGCTTTTCATGTTCACGCTCGCTTTCTTTATCGCGACGGTGTTCCGCAGCAGTGCGCTGGCGATTACAGTGGCCATCGTTATGAATCTGGCGGGCTCGGCTTTTGCCGCCCTGCAGTACAACTGGGCACGGTACCTTATTTTCAACAATACGAACTGGAAGTTTTATGATCCCGATCCTCTTGTCAATCAGGGCACGCCGCCTCCTTTCCCCGGAATGACCTTCGGATTCTCACTGACGATCTATGTGCTGTATCTGGTCGTTCTTCTGGCCGTTACGGTCCTGGTTTTCCGGAAAAGAGACGTGGCTTGAGCGGTTAATTTCGGTTACGGAGCCGGATTTTCGGCAAATTTGGCAAAAAGGGTTCAAAACGGGACGATTTGTGCCGATATAAGGGTTATAATTTGCTTATGGGCTTACAAACGGGGATGAGAAAATGGCGTCTATTGATCCGCGATTAATGAAAGAGCTTTTAAAACTGGAGATGCTGAACAAATCGACGCTGTTTTCCGGCGGCGGAGCAGTGTCGGGTGCCTCCGAATCCGGCGAGGAATTCAGCTCGCTTCTCAACACGCTTCTCATGGAGCAAAGCGGCCTGTCCGCCGAGCCGGCCGGGGAGGGTGCGCTCGGCATTCTGCCGCTGGAGGCGCTGCAGGGCGCGTGGACAGGCTCTGCCGGGGCGGTTCCCGCAGCAGCGGGTACGGGCTTAAGCGTGCAGCGGCAGGCAAAAGCACTCCGTTCTTATGAAACGGCCGCCGGAGCCGTACAAGCCTCCCTGCCCGCTTCCGCGCGCGAAGCGGCTTACGACGCATACATCGTGCAGGCCAGTGAGCGTACGGGCGTAGATCCCGCCTTGATCAAAGCGGTGATCCGCCAGGAGTCTTCCTTTAACCCGAATACGGTTTCGAGAGCGGGGGCCAAGGGGCTCATGCAGTTGATGGACGGCACGGCAAACGGACTCGGCGTCACGAATGCCTTCGATCCGCAGCAGAATATCCAGGGCGGAGCGCAGTACTTGTCCTACCAGCTTAAGCGTTTCGACGGAAATGTCGGCGTCGCTCTGGCGGCGTATAACGCGGGACCCGGACGGGTCAACAAGCTGGGCATCAAAAGCGATTCCGATTTACTAGAGAAAATGCATCTGCTGCCGAATGAAACCCAGCAGTATGTGAAAAAGGTTATGAATGCCAAGGAACGGTACGACCGGGAATTCACTTAAGCCTAAATAACGTTGAAAGAAGCGGTTTCTCCGGCTGGAGAGGCCGCTTCTTTCGTTTTTCAGAAAGTCCGGCATGGTATGGAAGCGATCTTGGAAAAGGCAACCGGCTTACTTTGGAGATAAAGGCGGCTTGTGTTCGGGGTGGTTTTGCGATTTAATGAGGAATATGCAAGTGGCAGGTACAATACCCTTAACGCGATTTTTTTTCAATTAGAAAGGACAGAGATAGATGCTTTATTTGGATAACGCGGCGACAACCCAGCCTTACAAGGAAGTGGCACAGACGGTTGCGGACGTGATGCTCCAGCATTTCGGCAACCCGTCTTCGATTCATAAATTCGGCCTGGACGCCGAGAAACTGGTTAAAAAGAGCCGTGATGTGATTGCTTCCGTTCTCAAGGCCCGGCCGGAAGAAATCATTTTTACGTCGGGCGGTACGGAGAGCAGCAATCTGGCCATCAAAGGAGCGGCTTACCGGTATCGCAGCCGGGGCCGTCATCTGATCACAACGGCTGTCGAACACGCTTCCGTGACGGAGGCTTTCCGGCAATTGCAGGCGGAAGGCTTTGACGTGACGATTCTTCCCGTAGACGAAACGGGTCAAGTCCGCGTGGAGGATGTGAAGGCCGCCGTCACGGGGGACACCATTCTCGTCAGCGTCATGCATGTGAACAACGAGATGGGGCGGATCCAGCCGATCGGGGAGATCGGCCGGTGGCTGTGCGAGAAGCAGACCGTCCTGTTTCATGTGGACGCCGTACAGGGAGTAGGCAAGCTGCCTCTTTCTCCCGATGAGCTGTGCATCGACCTGATGAGTGCGTCCGCTCACAAGTTCAAAGGCCCCAAAGGAGCGGGTTTCCTCTATAAGCGGACAGGCATCGACCTCCAGGCCCAGCTTGCCGGCGGAGGCCAGGAGCAGGGGCTGCGTTCCGGCACCGAGAACGTGCCGCTGATCGTCGGGATGGCTAAGGCGCTGCGGATCGCGACCGACAAACTGGAAGAAGACATCCGGCGTAAGCGGGCTTTCCGCACCCTTGCGGTCGAAGGCATTCTCGGGCTTCCCGAGCTGGCTCTGACAGGCTCCCGCGATGAGGAAGATATGGCGCCTCATATCGTTCATTTTACTTACCCGGGCATGAATTCCGAAGTTGTCGTACATGCTTTGGAGCAGCGCGGCATATATATATCAACGAAGTCGGCTTGTTCTTCGGGAGAGCCGGAGCCGAGCAAAGTGCTGCTCTCCATGGGGCTGGACCGGGCGCATGCTTCAAGCGGCCTGCGGGTGAGCTGGACCGAAGAGCATACGGAAGCGGATGCCCGCCGGTTCGTGGAAGCGCTCCGCGGCGTAATCGCCGAACTCGTGCCAGTGTCCGTGCGGACGAAAGGGGGACGCTGAACATGATGTCTCCTTTGAAGCCCGATCTGCTGCTCGTCCGTTTCGGAGAAATGATGCTGAAGGGCAAAAACCGCTCGCGGTTTGAAAAAAAGGTCGTCAGCCAGCTCCGGGGCGTTCTTGCTCCCTTTACGCAGGTCAAGCTGGTCACCGAGTACGGCCGGGTGTATATCCGGCTCTCCGGTGCGTCCGCCGAAGATGTAGGCAAAGCCGTCTCGAAAGTGTTCGGTATTGAGACATACAGTCCCGTGTATACGGCTCCATCCGACAGCGAAGCGATTCAGGCGGTGGCGGTCGCGCTTATGAAGCAAGTCGTGAAGCGTCCGCAGACGTTTAAAGTGGAAGTCAAGCGCGTGGATAAAAGCTTTCCGTTCGATACACCGGAAATGAACCGGATCGTCGGCGGCGCCGTGCTCCGGGCTTGTCCGGAGCTCAGCGTAGATGTGCGCAGCCCCGAAACGACCCTGCGGGTGGAGCTTCGGGAGAAAGGGGCGCTGCTGTTCGTGGAGACCTTCGAGGGAGCGGGCGGTTACCCGCTCGGCACGAACGGCAAAGCCGTGCTCCTGCTCTCCGGCGGGATCGACAGCCCGGTGGCGGGCTGGCAGGCGATGCGCCGGGGGCTCGAGCTGGAAGCTGTGCATTTCCACAGCTTCCCGTACACGAGCGAGCGGGCCAAGGAGAAGGTGATCGAGCTGGCCCGCAAGCTGTCCGCGTACAGCGGCGGAAGCATCAAGCTGCACCTCGTGTCTTTCACCGAGGTGCAAACGTCGATTTATGCCGCGTACAAGGACAATCTGCTCGTCACCATTCTCCGCCGCGCCATGTACCGCATCGCGGAGACGATTGCGGAGCGGGAGAAGGCGCTGGCGCTGGTGACGGGAGAAAGTCTCGGGCAGGTGGCGAGCCAGACGCTGCCGAGCTTGAACGCGATCGGCCGGGCCGTATCGCTTCCTGTCCTGCAGCCTTTGATAGCGACGGACAAGAAGGATATCATCCGTATGGCCGAGCGGATCGATACGTATACGTTATCGATTCAGCCTTACGAAGACTGCTGCACGCTGTTCCTGCCGCCGTCGCCGAGCACAAACCCGAACCTCCGGGTCATCGAGGCGATCGAAAGAGGCCTTCCGCAGCTTGATGAATGGATCTTGCGGGCTGCGCAGGAGGCGGAAACCATCGTCGTGACTCCCGAGGATCAGACGGAGGAGGACGCCTACTTCTGATACCTTCCTCAACGGTCGGATGATGAGAAGGCGTTAGCCGGACCGGCAGAGTGAGGCGGCGGCTGGCTGCGGGCAGCTTTAGGCTTTAGGCGGCTTTGACCGTACGAGTGGAGCCGGAAGCGGAAGGGGAGAAGCGGTGTGCTCGAACAGCTTGGACTGTTTCTGCAAATCATGCTGATCAACATCGTACTCAGCGGAGACAACGCCGTCGTTATCGCGATGGCAAGCAAAAATCTGCCTGCCGTGCAGCGCAGACAGGCCGTATGGTGGGGAGCGTTCGGCGCGATCGCCCTGCGGCTGATTTTGACCATTATCGCCGTGGGCGTCCTGAAAATCCCCTTTATCCAGGCGGCAGGTTCGGTATTTCTGCTCTGGATAGCAGTGAAGCTGCTGCTGGACAATAACGCCCATTCAACCGTCCAGCAGGCCGGCACGCTGTCGAAGGCGGTATGGACGATCATCGCGGCCGATTTTGTCATGAGTCTGGACAACGTTCTGGCGATTGCCGCCGCTGCCGGCAATAACCTCACCATACTGATTCTGGGGATCGGACTGAGCATTCCCGTCATCATTTGGGGAAGCGCCGTCGTCGTGGAGCTGCTGGAGAAAATGCCGGTACTCATTTATATGGGAGCAGCCGTTCTGGGCTTTACCGCCGGAGAGATGCTTCTCAGCGATGCGAAGCTGAGCGGCTGGCTTCTCGGAGACTGGCCGCATTGGCCGGTTCCGTGGCTGGGGGCCGTTCTGGTCGTTGCCATCGGTCTGGTGAAAAAATGGCTGTTTCCGCCGAAAAGAAAAACCGCGTTCTGACGTGGCTAAGTCCAGTTGTTCCCATGTCAATGCTAAGGTACATTCAAACGGCCGGCCCTTCGGGGGCCGGTCTTTTCATGCTGTGTAAGATATGGTAAACTGTTCATTACTGATAATGGTTCTCATTAATATGAAGTCGTTGTAAACAGGATTCTGCCGACCGGCAGGCTGATTTTTTATAGGCGGTGAGAGATGTGCAGACGGAAAAGAATCACGCATGGGCGGAAGAACCGGCGCAATTCCGGGCGTTTTATGCCAAGCAGTTTCGTGTCATTCTCGGTGGGGAGAGGCTCCTTGAAAACACGACCGGCGGAAGCGATTTTTTGCAGGAGGGATTGCAGGAAATGATCGGTCATTACAAGGACGTGTATAAAACGGACCACCTCCGCGCAATCGGCGCGACCCTATCGAGCTACCTGAGCCTGATACCGGCCGCTTTTCTTCATGCCATGTCGCACCATAATCTCGCTTTGCCGCTGGATCGGGCCTCAACGTCTATCCAATACGATCAAGAATCGTTCTACCTGCAGCTGCAGGGAAGCCCCCAAACCATCCTGGGTCCGGGACTTTCGCGGGAGGAGAGGCGGACGCAACTGGTTGGCCTCTTGTTCGAATCTTATATGAAGCCCGTGTTTCAGAGGCTCCGGGAGCTGACTGGCATAGATAAGCATTCCCAGTGGTCATACGCCGCATTAACGCTGCAAAGAAGCTATCAAAATTGGATGGATACGGCTGCCACGGAGGAGCTTAAACTTCTTCTCCGGGAAGATTATGAATATGTCGTCGGAGACTCGGACCCTACCTGGTTCGAATGTTCGGGAATCCGGGACCGGCACCCGCTGGACCTTCCTTTCAAGTTTGTGCCGGACGTTTATAACGAAAGCAAGAAGGTGCGGATGAAATACCGCTGCTGTCTGTTTGAAAAGCTGACGGGCACCTATTGCTACACGTGCCCGGCCATTACGGAAGAACACCGTTCACGCCGTGCGGAGGAAATTATCTCAGCCCGAAACAAATAAGCTGCGGGCGAAGCCGTTTTTAACTAGCAAAGCGTTCGACTCGTCAACTAGTGCATGACCGGTTTGAATTGCCTTTGACTGTTCGATTTACAGCCGCCGTCGGCTGCATCGTCAATCCCGGGCCGGTTGTGCCGTTTAACCCGCCGCTCGCAGCAAAAACCGCCGTTACTCCGGGAGTAACGGCGGTTTTTATTTGGGTTCGAGTAATTTGGCAAACCTGCATCTAATGCAGCGTCATTGCAGCGGATGTGCTGCATGTGGTTGACGGCCGGCATGCGATGTTGCACCTTGCGCCGGGAGTCCGCGCTTGGACTGCCGGGTGTTTTGCTATGCACGGCGTGGGCCGGTTTACCGGGTGCCTGGCTAAGCCGCCTTAAGCTGCGTGCTTTTGCGCCGTGTTTGCAGCAGATAGACGCTGTAAATGACGATCAGCAGCACGATGAGAAGGACGGACCAGCGGTAGGCGGCCCCGTAGCTGCCGACGAGGGAAGCGACAGCGCCGAGCAGCATCGAGCCGGTCCCGATGCCCAGATCGTTGGCGGAGTAGAAGGTGCCGTTGGCCGCTCCCCTTCTGGACGGCTCTGTCCGGTCGATCGTCCACGCCAGCAGGGCAGGCTGCACGGAACCGAATCCCGCACCGAATACGGCCGCGGCTGCGGCCAGCGACGACGCGGAATGGGCGTAGGAGAGCAGCCACAAACCCGCGCCGGTAAAGAAGGCGCCCGGAAACAGCACCCACGCCGGCCCTTTGCGGTCATAGACCAGTCCCGTCAGCGGACGGGTGATCAGCAGCATGACCGCATTGCAGACGAAGAACCAGCCGACGTTGCCGATACCGGCTTCTTTACCGAACAAGGTGAGGAAAGTGACGATTCCGCCGTAGCAGACGGCCGTAAAAAAGAGCAGAAGGGACGGAAGCAGCGCCCCCGGCTCGATCAGTCCTTTTCTGAATCCGCGCCATGAAAAGGGTCCGGAAGCGGATGGTTTTTTACGCCCCGAACTGATCAGCAGGGAGAGCAGCAAAGACGAGAAAGCGAGAACGGTGGAGAAAATGAACAACGGGTGAAAGCCGTACGCCGCGGCAATCCATAAGCCTGTCAAGGGGGCCAGGGCCATCGCCAGCGTATTGGACAAGCCGTATATGCCCATACCTTCGCCCCGGCGCTCGGAAGGGATAATATCCGAAATCACCGTCCCGAGCGAGGTGGTGGAAATTCCCCAGCCGATCCCGTGAATAAAACGGAGGGCGAGCAGCATGGCGACAACGGCGGCTGCCGAATAGCCGAGCACGGCCAGCCCGCACAAGGCGAGCCCCGCGGAGAGCACATGCCTTCTGCCGATGGTATCCAGCGCTTTGCCTGCGAACGGGCGCGTCAGCAGAGAGGCAATGGTGAAGGTACCCATGGCCAGCCCGATCTGGGTCTGTCCGCCGCCGATACCGGCCGCATAAAGCGGAATGGTCGGAATGAGCAGCTGAAAACTGAAAAATAAAAGCAGGTTCGAAAGGGAGGTCACCGCAAAGTCGCGGGTCCAGAGCGGTTTTTTCCTGATTTTCCGGTTCGTAGCCATCTCCGTTCTCCTGTCCTTCTGGTTACCGGTAGTATCCCCTTTTTACATCGGCTTAATAGAACCCCCTTAATTTAACAAACTTGCGCGCTTTCTTTTAACTGTCGGAAATAGTAAAGCCGTACGATGAGACTTGTTGGGAACTTAAAGTCGGAGGGGATTCTTTTGAAAAAGATCATTCATCGTTCGATGATTGCCGGAACGGCAATCGCACTTCTTCCATTCACGCTGGCGAGCGGCGCACTGGCCGCAGGTACACCGGCTGCCGAGAAAGAACAGAAGGCGGTATCCAAGAACGTGATCGTGCTGATCGGCGACGGAATGGGACCGGCCCAGGTGTCGGCCGGACGTACGTTCTCCAAACATAAGCTGGGCAAGGAACATCTGGAGCTCGACTCTTACTACGTCGGACAAGCCACTACCTATGCGGACCGGGGAGAAGACGGCGGCACAATCGTTTCCGGTGAAGTGACCGATTCCGCTTCGGCCGGAACGGCTTTCGCAACGGGCAATAAAACATACAACGCGGCGATCAGCGTTTCGAACGAAGACGTGTCCAAGCCGTTTGCTTCCGTGATCGAAGCTTCCGAGCTGGCGGGCAAAGCGACGGGACTCGTCACTACAGCTCGTATTACTCACGCTACACCGGCCGTATACGCCTCACACGTGCGCAACCGCGACAACGAGAGTGCTATCGCGTCCCAATATTTGAACGACGGGGATGTGGACGTGCTTTTCGGCGGCGGCAAGCAGTTTTTCCTGAGCAAGGACGAGAAGGGCAAACGGACGGACAAAACGATCATTCCGGACTTCGAAAAGGAAGGCTACAAAGTCGTGTACGACAAGCAGGGGCTGGCATCGCTGGACGGTAAAACCGGAAAAGCGCTCGGCCTGTTCGGAAGCTCCCACGTGGATTATGTGCTCGACCGTACGAATACCGTGCCTAATCTCGCGGAAATGACCAGCAAAGCGATCGACATTCTTTCCGCCAATCCGAAAGGGTTTACGATGATGGTGGAAGGCGGCCGTATCGACCATGCGGGACATGCGAACGATCTGCCGTCCGTCGTGCAGGAAATGCTCGATTTCGACGCAGCCGTTAAAGTCGCCATGGAATTTGCGAAAAAAGACGGCAACACGTCCGTAGTCGTTACGGCGGATCACGAAACAGGCGGCCTGTCGCTTTCCCGCGACAACATTTACGAGATCAACGTGGACGCTTGGGACGACCAGCAAAAATCGTCGGAACTGATCGGCGGAGAACTCAAAAACGCCAAAACCGTTGAGGACGTAAAAGCGCTCGTAGCCAAATATACCGGCCATACGGATCTGACAGACGACGAAGCGAAATTCATTCTCGCCGGAGACGGCTCTTCGTACAAGCAGGAAGGCGCGTTTAACGCCGTAATGTCCAAGCGCTACCTCGTGGGCTGGTCCGGACACGGTCATTCCGCCGTCGATGTAGGCGTATGGGCTTACGGACCGATCGCGGAGAAGGTAAAAGGACAGATCGACAACACCGACATCGCGCGTGCCGTGGCTTCCGTGGCGGGTATCGACTTGAAAGCGGCGACAGACAAGCTGCAAAGCGAATATGCCTACCCGAAATTCAAAGTGACCCGCGAAGGTGCTGTCCTTTATCCGGCGAGAGCGCTGGCTGAAACGCTGGGTGCCGAAGTGAAATGGAACGGGGATGCGCGCGAAGTCGTTCTGAGCGCGGGCGGCAGCAATCTTTCCGTAAATATCGATACGCAGGCAGCGGCCTTGAACGGCCAGCCAAGCGGCTTTAAAGCGAACATCGACAACAACGTCCTCTATCTCCCGCTGGAAGCATTCAACAAGCTTACGGGCAAAAACTTGACGTGGGACGCGCTCTCCGAGCGGATCAAGCTGAAATAATCGGCCGGACGAGAGCATAACCGGCAACATCCGACGGACAGGGGCATGCGGCTCCTGTCCGTTTTCATTGGAGGCTGACACGTATGATTAAGCTTACAGGTGTAAAAAAATCGTTCCGGCTGCCCGGCGAAGGGAAGCTCCCTATTTTATCCGTTCCGGAATGGGAGGTCGGGGAAGGCGAGCAGCTTGCTTTAACCGGTCCCAGCGGAAGCGGCAAAAGTACGCTGCTCCATCTGCTCTGCGGCGTACTCGCCCCGGACGAAGGGGAGATAACCGTCGACGATGTGCCTCTTCATTCTCAATCCCAAGCCCAGCGAGACCGGTTTCGTTCCGAGAAGGTCGGCATCATCTTTCAGGATTTCCACCTCATGGCCTCGCTGACGGCCAGACAGAACGCGGAGCTGGCACTGCCGGTGAACATGCCTAAATCGGAGAAGCGGGAACTCGCAGCGGCATGGTTCGAACGCGTCGGGCTGGCCGACCGGATGAATCATCTGCCCGGCCAGTTGTCCCGTGGACAGCAGCAGAGGGTGGCGATGATCCGGGCCCTGATCCGCCGTCCGAAAATCGTGCTGGCCGATGAGCCTACGGGGAGCCTGGACCGGGAAACGGCCGAGAACGTGATGCAGCTGCTCCTCGAGCTCACCGCGTCCGAGAACGCGACGCTGCTGGTCGTGACCCATGATCTTGAACTGGCTGCGGGGTTTCGGACAAGAACGCACATCGGAGAGCTTAACGAGTGGTACGCGCCGAAGGAAGCGAGCCGTCCGGCAGGCGGGCCGGGGCGGGGTCCTGTTTTGCCGGGAGATACGGCTGAGCCGACGCGGACTCCCGGCTGGAAAGGAGAAAAGCTGGGATGAGTGTTTTTCAGGTTATTTGGCGCAATGCGCTTCACCGTAAGACGTTATCGGTCTTAACGATGCTTTCGGTCGCTTTGACGGCCGCTTTACTGCTCTTTGTGCTGATGTGGAACGAAGGTGTGGAAAAAGGCGCCGAGAAAGGATACGGTCCTTTCGAGATTACGATGGGAGCGGAGGGGAGCAAGACCCAGCTCGCGATGAGCACTTATTATCACATCGGGGCGCCGACCGGGAATATACCGAACGCCATGTACGAGCAGGTGAAGAAAGAAGCCGAGGCGGAGGAAGTTTTCGCCATTACGACGGGCGATAATTTGAACGGATATCCCATAGTCGGCATAGACGCCCGATATTTCGCCGTCCGGTACGGGGATAAACAGCTCGCGTCAGGAAGCTTGTACGGCGGACTCGGCGAAGCGGTTATCGGCTCGCATGCCGCCCGTACGCTCGGCCTGAATGTGGGGGATACGTTCAAGGGCGGGCACGGCCTCGTCCATGCCGCCGAAGCGGCGGGAGAATCTGAGGAGGAGCATCATGAGGAAGAAAGCGGGGAGCATGCGGATTCGAGCCACGAGGGCGAGCAAGGCGAACATGACGCACACGACGGACATGAAGCTTTCTCGTACAAAGTCGTCGGCATCCTGCCGCCCCTGCATTCTCCCGACGACCGTGCCGTATTCACGACACTGGACTACGCCTGGGCGGTCCATGGAGAAGCGGCGCAGCATGATCGCGAAGTGACGGCGCTTATGGTGAAGCCGAAATCGCTTCTTGGCGCCCAGGCGCTCAAAAACAAATACGACGCGATGACGGGTCTTCAGGCCATGTATACCGGCAAGGCCGTAGCGGATGTCGTCAATGTGGTGGATAAAGGCACTCAGGTCGTGCAGATCGTGACGTACCTTTGCGTCCTTCTGGCCGCTCTGACCCTGCTGCTGTCTTTGCTGGCGGCGGCAAGTGAACGCCGCAAAGATGTCGCCCTGCTGCGCCTGATCGGCAAGCCGGGACGCTATGTGTGGACGGCGCTTGTCGGCGAAGGCGTTTTTCTGACCGTGGGGGGGCTGCTTGTCGGGCTTCTGCTCGGTCATAGTGCCGGAGCTGCCGGAAGCTCCCTGCTGTTCGATTTCGCCGGGATCCAGATCGATCCTTGGTCGCTTGCACCCGGCGAGCTGCTACTGGCGGGAGGAGCCGTCCTGCTCGGCATAGGCGCGTCGGCGATCCCGGCCTGGCAGGTTTACCGGGTAGACCCCTTGTATCTGTTCCGTTCCTGAGCCGGCAGCAAGCATAAACGCAGCCGCGCAGCCGCGCTGCCCGAAAGACCGGACAGCAATCCCATTCACTTATGTAGGAGGAGATCCATAATGAACTATACCCGCACGGTTTTGACGATTCTCGCCGCCGCGCTCCTGATATCCGCCTGCGGCAAAGAAGAGGCGCCGAAGCCTGCCGCGCAGTCGTTCGGCTCCGCGTCGGCCGCGCAGACGCCCGCGGATGCCGACGCCGCATCCCCGGCCGCGGTGACGGCTCCCGCGGGAAGCGCCGCGCCGGAGGGAACGCCCGCGCCGAGCGGCGGGGGCGTCCCCGGCGGACTGCCGCCGGCTGCCGGCGATGCGGGCGGAGCGCCCGCCCCGTCCGCGTCGCCCGGCACGGCCCCGCGGCAGAGCCCTGCGCCGGGCGCGGCAGCCCCGGGCGGCTCCGTGCAGCCGTCCGCGGCCCCTTCCGGCGGCACGGCCCCCGGAACCGCTCCTGCGGCAAGCGCGCCGCCGCAAAAGAACGCGTCCGCAGGGACCGGCACTGCGGACAAGGCTCCGGCCGCCGCGAAGCCAACGGCGGCCCCGGCCAAATCATCGTCCCCCGTGCTGAAGTGGACGGAGTTCTTCGACGACGAGAAGCAGGCGACGCCGTCGAATAAATTCTGGGATCTCAACGGCAAAAGCGTGGAGATCCGAGGGTTTATGGGCGAAGTCCTATCCTTCGACAAGCACTGGTTCCTGCTCATTCCGGCCCCCGGAGCGGAATGCCCTTTTGACAACGGCGACGAGACTTACTGGAACAAGATCATGATCGTATTCGTACCGAAGGAGACGAAGCTGCGCTACACGTCAGGTCCCCTTAAAATCAAGGGCAGACTCGACGTCGGCGTCAAAATCGACGAGTCCGGCTACAAAACGATGTTCCGGCTCTACGACGCTTCTTTTGAATCGATAAAAGAATAGCTTATCCGCATTTCCCGCCCGAGGATTGGCCCTAGCCAGCATTTCCCGTTTGCGATAAACTGGAAATAAAAAGCGTGTCGATACCGGACGGAAATGCCGCCGGACGCGAAGGGGCGGGCTGCCGGATTTCCCGGATACGGAGATGGCGATGCGGAAAGCCTCGCCGCCGCGATTCCGGCAATCCGCAAATCCGCTATCCGTCAAGGTGTCGTCCGACTAAAGGGGGATCGCAGATGTCGAACAAACCGTTATCTATGGGAATCATTCTTATCGGGGTGGCGTTAGTTCTGCTGCTCGGAAAAATCGGCTTTTTCACGTTCATCGGGGCGCTTCTGTGGCCGCTTGTGCTGCTCGTGCTGCCCGGACTCGTGCTGCACGCCCTCGTCTTCAACCGGACATTGCCATCCGCGGCGGTTTTTCCGGGCGGCGTTCTCGTTACGTACGGCATTCTCTTTTTCTTGTGCAGCCTGTTCGGTTGGGGGCTCATGTCCATTCTGTGGCCGGGGTTCATTTTCGGGATCGCGGTCGGTCTCTACGAACTCGTTTATTTCGAAAAAGGCCGGGATAACGGGCTGAGGATGATTGCTATCGGGCTTGCGCTCGTATCCGTGGTGCTGCTGCTCTTCAACCTGGTGTTTACCGTGAGCATTTACCTGTTTATCGTGCTCCTGCTGGCGGCCGGCGCGGTGCTGATCCTATCGGGCAAAAGAATCTGGTAACGCGAAAAGAGCGGAAACCTGAAGGAAAATCCCTTTTTGCTTCCGAAAAATCTTGCTTTTAGAAGTTCTATCGCGTATAATCGGAACGTTGTAGCGTCGGAATGCATCCGGCGCTTATTTTGAAACAGTGCCCGATCGGCCGCTTACGGTTCTCGCAGCCGTCCAAACAGACTGCCCGGTCGGTTTACAAAACTGTCAAAGCTGTCACAGACAGGCATGTTCCCCGGAACGGCCGAGGCTTTAGGCTTACGGCCTTCCGCGTCACATACGGTACCACAACGTTTTTGCCAAGCATCACGGCTTTGCCCATTCAATAAAAGCGCGCAGCGCCCAAGGAGAGAGGACCTACCTTTATGTTTCCCAGAGAGAAAATCCGCAACATCGCGATCATTGCCCACGTTGACCACGGTAAAACCACGCTAGTTGATAAGCTGCTCCAGCAGTCCGGTACATTCCGCGAGAACGAAGCCGTTCAGGAACGCGCCATGGATTCCGGCGATTTGGAACGGGAACGCGGCATCACCATTCTTGCCAAAAATACGGCCATTAACTATAAAGACCACCTGATTAACATCATGGATACTCCCGGACACGCCGATTTCGGCGGAGAAGTGGAACGGATTATGAAAATGGTTGACGGTGTTCTTCTGGTCGTCGATGCTTTTGAAGGAACGATGCCTCAGACGAAGTTCGTTCTTCGCAAAGCACTCGAGCAGAACCTGACTCCGGTTGTTGTCGTTAACAAAATCGACCGTCCGAACGCTCGTCCGCTCGAAGTCATCGATGAAGTGCTGGATCTGTTCATCGAACTCGGCGCCAATGACGATCAACTGGAGTTCCCGGTCGTTTACGCATCCGCCCTGCAGGGTACGTCCAGCCTGGAGTCGGACTCTCAAGGCGAGAACATGCTGGCTCTTTACGAAACGATCGTCAGCCATATCCCGCATCCGACTGAAAGCGTGGACGAGCCTCTTCAATTCCTCGTTACCCTCATGGACTTCAACGAATATCTCGGAAGAATCGGGATTGGCCGCGTGAACCGCGGGATCATCAAGCAAGGACAGCCCGTGGCCGTTATGACCCGCGAAGGCGGCATGAAGCAGGCACGCATCGAGAAGCTGTTCGGTTTCCAAGGCTTGAAGCGTGTGGAAATCGAGCAGGCCGGCGCCGGTGACATTATCGCAATCTCCGGTATCAAAGACATCAACATCGGCGAGACGATTGCCGATCCGACCAATCCGGAAGCACTGCCGGTTCTGAAAATCGACGAGCCTACTCTGCAAATGACGTTCATCGTCAATAACAGTCCTTTTGCAGGCCGTGAAGGCAAATGGGTGACATCCCGCAAGCTTCGCGAGCGTCTGTTCAACGAGCTGGAAACGGACGTTTCCCTGCGCGTGGAAGAAACCGACAGCCCGGATATGTTTATCGTATCGGGACGCGGCGAGCTTCACCTCGGTATTCTTATCGAGAATATGCGCCGGGAAGGCTTCGAGCTTCAAGTTTCCAAGCCGGAAGTCATTATCCGTCAAATCGACGGCCAGAAAATGGAGCCGATCGAGCGTCTTCTTATCGACGTACCGGAAGACAGCATGGGCGCCGTTATGGAAAGCCTCGGAACGCGCAAAGCCGAAATGGTGAACATGGTGAACCACGGCAACGGCAACGTCCGTCTGGAATTCCTGATCCCGGCCCGCGGACTGATCGGTTACCGGACGAACTTCCTGACGCTGACACGCGGTTACGGCATCATGAACCATGCTTTCGACAGCTACGGCCCTTATGCCGGCGCCGGTGTCGGCGGCCGTCACGAAGGCGTTCTGGTTTCCATGGAGAACGGTGTAGCCACCACTTACGGCCTGATGTCGATCGAAGACCGCGGTACGCTCTTCGTAACTCCGGCTACTGAAGTGTATGAAGGCATGATCGTTGGCGAGCATACGCGCGATAACGATATCGTTGTCAACATCTGTAAAGAAAAGCAGCTTAACAACATCCGTTCCGCAGGGAAAGACGATACCGTTAAGCTGAAAGTTCCGAGAATCTACTCTCTGGAGCAGGCCCTCGAATATTTGAACGACGACGAGTATTGCGAAATTACTCCGAAATCGATTCGTCTTCGCAAGAAGATTTTGAACAAGAACGAGCGTGAACGCGCGGAGAAGCACCGCAAAACCGCTGACACCAACGCGTAAGCCAACTGAATCCATCTTTTCACCCACGAAGGGAAATAAGCGGGAATTTGTGTTCCTTCGCCTTATTTCCCTTCTTTTTTAACTATACAAAGGGGGTTGCAGCGTAATGTACCAATGGTTCGCCGAGAATTTTTGGCTGACGTGCCTCATTATTTTCCTCATGATGTCCTTCGTGTATAACAAGGTTTTCCGTACACGCCGACTGCCGGTTCTGAAAGCGCTGATCGTTTACATCCTGCTTGCGCTGGGTTCGTTTATGCTTACGTTTTTCCAGGTGCTCGGACCGCAGATTCCGATTGTCCCTTCGCTCGCCGTAGCGATTTTACTCATGCTGATTCTGCGCATCCGTTATTTTGTCGAGGGACGGCGCAAGAAGAAAGATTCCGGACAAACGGGACAGTAAGCACACGTGGATCAAAATTTGATTGTAAACCGGGGGGCCGAGATCTATGACGCTTCAGGACGCTTTGTTCAACTGGCTGCAGATCCGCATTGTGGCCGATGCAAGACCTCTTGACGAGGCGGCCGGGAAAACGGTCGACTTCTTCGAAGAGATTTTGCGGGAAGATCATGGTGTAAGCGAATTTGAAAAGACGGAGGCGGATGAGAACCGTCTTCGGATCGACTATGTGCGGCAGGGAGAGAAGCATTCCGTCTTTTACGACCGTGAGCACGCCGAGCGCCTGCTTGCCGATATCGGTTCCAACCCCAAATACAACGAATAACTAGCGCTCTTTTTCACGCCTGGATAGACAAGGGTGACATATCTTCCTTGTGAAGACGAATACAATGGTTGTATCTGTCGCTAAAGGAGTGTGAATCCGTGCCTGACCGCAACTGTACATAGCGTGAAGCTTTTTCCATATGATATACTGAAATCAGGCGGGCCTTGGTTCGCTAACAGCACTTATTTAAAATGATGCAGGAGGCGCTGCAGGCATGGCGGAAGAAATTACAGCTCTCTCGGAACAATTGATTGCGGAATTTCAAAAGGAAAAGCTTGTCCTGCTGCATACGATCGACTCGGAAACGGGAGCCCCTACGGCCAATGCCATCTCGTGGGTATTTGCACCGGACCCGGGGAGAATACGCTTTGCTGTTGACAAGCGTTCCCGTCTGATTTCAAACTTGGAGAAAAACCCGTCGGCTACCGTTACGATGATCGCCGCGGGGACTGTACACGCTATTTACGCGGAAGCCGCGCCGGCGGCCGAAGTTCTTGAAGGGGTGCCCTTCAAGCTGGCCTGCTATGATCTGAATATCCGTGCCGTTCGCGACGCGATGTTTTACGGTGCCCGTATTTCCGTAGACCCGGAATTCGAGAAAACCTATGACAAACGTGCAGCCGACAAGCTGGACGGACAAGTATTTGAAGCGATGAAAAAAGCCTAGGCACTCTTGTGCCCGGGCTTTTTGTCACTTTGGCGCTTTGTCTGAAAATGCCGTTTTATGCGGAATCGGGGATGCGGAGGAAAGTTGAAAAGAAATCGGACGCCGCCCGGAATCGATCCGCGGAATGGGAGTAAACCTGTAGCTTTTCCCCCGGGGCCGTATCGTGGTATCCCCGTAAACATTACAGATTCGGGAGGGAATTTCGGGAATGAAAAAAATTTTCGTGCTCGATACCAACGTACTGCTGCAGGATCCGAACGCCATGTTTTCCTTTGAAGATAACGAGGTCATCATTCCGGCCGTCGTGTTGGAAGAGATCGATTCCAAGAAGCGCAATGCCGATGAAATCGGACGCAATGCCCGGATGGTCTCCAGATTGCTGGATGCGATGCGGGAACGGGGACGGCTGCATGACGGAATTACGCTCGACAGCGGAGGCAGCCTGAAGGTGGAGCTTAATCACAAGAGCTTCAATAAAATGCAGGAAGTCTTCGCCGAGGTGACGAACGATAACCGGATTATAGCGGTGGCGCTTAACTACCGGACGGAGGAACAGACGAAATCCGAGCCGCGGCCCGTCATCCTGGTCAGCAAAGATATGCTGGTCCGTATCAAGGCGGATGTGCTCGGTCTGACCGCACAGGATTACTTGAGCGACCGCGTTGTGTCCGATCATGAAATGTACGCGGGCTGCACGACACTTCATGTCCATCCGTCCGTGATCGACGAGTTTTACTCGTTCCGGTTTCTGAGCGTGCCCGCGCTTAATCTGGGCTACCGGCTGAACCCGCACGAATTCGTTATTCTCCGGGATGTGCTGGGCACTTCGAAATCGGCGCTGCTCAAAACGTCATCCGACGGCAAAAAGCTGGAACCGCTCTTCTTGTCCAACGAGCCGGTATGGGGAATAGCCGCACGCAACGCTCAGCAGCGGATGGCACTGGAACTGCTTCTGAACGACGACGTTTCCTTCGTCACTCTTTCGGGCAAGGCCGGCACCGGCAAAACCTTGCTGACGCTGGCAGCGGGACTGCTTAAAGTGGAAGACGAGCGTAAATACAAAAAATTGACGATCGCGCGTCCGGTTGTTCCGATGGGGAAAGATATCGGTTACCTGCCGGGAGAGAAGGACGAGAAGCTCCGGCCCTGGATGCAGCCGATTTACGACAACCTGGAATTTCTCTTCGATACGAAAAAGGCGGGTGACATCGAGAAAATACTCGCCGGGCTCGGCAGTATCCAGGTAGAAGCCCTGACTTATATCCGCGGACGCTCGATACCGGGACAATTCATTATTATCGATGAAGCGCAGAATCTTTCGAAGCATGAAGTGAAAACGATCGTATCCCGGGTAGGCGAAGGCAGTAAAATCGTTCTGCTGGGAGATCCCGGTCAAATCGATCATCCATACCTGGATGCGGCAAGCAACGGTTTGACCTATGCGGTCGAGCGGTTCAAGCAGGAAGAAATCAGCGGACACGTCACGCTGGAAAAAGGCGAGCGGTCACACCTCGCCCAACTGGCGGCCGATTTGCTGTAGCGTACGAACAAAAGCGGCGGGCTTAAAGCCCGCCGCTTTTGTTGT
Organism: Paenibacillus sp. JT31N7; assembly: GCF_059692095.1. NCBI lineage: Bacteria > Bacillati > Bacillota > Bacilli > Caryophanales > Paenibacillaceae > Paenibacillus > Paenibacillus sp. JT31N7. Next base: position 1,529,541 of record NZ_JCAUAT010000001.1, on the reverse strand, counting down.
GCCGATTGGAGCGTTCCGGTCCGGCACTTTTTTCTAAGCAATGATAAAATTCACCCTACAACCGTAAGCACGGGCAGTCCGGTCTATAAGTTCATTATGCTGGCGGTCAATAACGAAGTGAAGACCGTCCGCTTCATGAAACCGGGCAATCACGTATTCGTCCATTTGCCGCCGCGCCAGCTCCGGTTCCGCTCCGGATGCGGTTTTCATAGGGGAAGCCGGATCTTGTGCAGCGCCCGTTTCAAGCCGGAATACGGCGATACCGGGTTCGTACGCGTACACGTGGCCGGCGCTGCTTTCAAAGCCATAGTCCGAAAAATACCCCGTCCGTTCCGCATGGGGAGGAAGCAGCACGAGGTTCATCGGCTCGGCTTCATATCCGTGCCGGCTGACCAGTTCCCGGGCCTGCCCCAGCTCCTCTTCGCGGTTAAAAACGAATACTTCTTCATCCTGATCGAACAGTTCGACAGTCTCCTTAAGCTCCGGGACAAACGGAGCGAAGTCTGCCGCCGAACCGTCTTGGCGGAATTCCACAATAAGTGCGGGCTTTACCTGCATCGTTCATTCCTCGCTTTCGTATCCGCCGCATTTACGTTCAGCCGCAGAAGACCCTTCTCCTCGCACACTTTTTCATGTTTGTGGACATTAAACCGATGGCTTTAAAAAGCGACGGAGCCCGGCTCTATGGGATGGGTTACCAGTTTAGCCCGAGTTTAATGGCCAAAAGTCCGTCTTCCAGGGTAATATGTTCCACGGAAACGAAGGAGAAGAGCTTCTTCGGATATATGCGCAGATTAAATTCCTTTTCCAGTGACTTACCCGTTGTATCGGGAAGTTTAAACCCGTTGAACACCAATTCCTGCACGCGGAAGGCGATGACGGGCTGGTCTCCGTCTTTTTCCATTTCGTAGGTGCCTTTAATGGAGACATCCATATCGTCCTTGGTGCCGAAGGCCATGACACCGTCCGGCTTGAACTGGAACGTAAGATCGTCGAACTTGCTGTCTTTGCTGCGCAGGAACGCATTAAGCTGATGGTCGGTCATCTGAAATTTGCCGCCGCCCGATTCCAGGGTCAAATGACTGTCCTTGCCTCCGGGTGTCAGCAGCTCCGGGAAATAATCCATGACACCGGCCAGAGACCGGAAATAAGTACGGAACAAGGGCATTCCTTCCTTTTCCCAGCGTCCGTTGAGTTCCTGGATTAAAGCGAGAATCAGTTCGCTCCTTCCGCTTGCGTCCAATTCCCGGTTCAGCTCGGACTGAAGAGCGAGAATCCGCTCCTTTTGCTTCATATAGTTATCTTTGGTTTTCTGTAAATCGGAACGCTGATTCGCCAATTTCGTTTTCATGGTGCCCAGCTCTCGGTAGGCGTCCTGATGTGTCGTCAGCGAACGGTGATCATGATCGAGAATGATGTCCAGATACTCGTACGTTTTGAGGAGATCCGGCAGGGAACGGACCGACAGCAGGACGGACCAGAGCGATTCGCGCTCGCCGGCATAGTAGGAGCGGATGACCTTGCCCGCTCTTTTTTTCGCTTCTTTAACGACGATTTCCTGGGCGGCGATCTTTTTCTCTGTTTCGGTCAGCTGATCGCCAAGCTCCGTATCTTGCTCTGCGAGGCGTGCGATTTCACGGTCGATTTCATGGACCGTCAACCCTTTCTGCAGAAGCGCTTCGGTTTCTTTCTTTTCCGCTTCTGTCCTATTTTCCGCATGAACCGGAAGAAGGAGGAGGCTTGTCCCGAGCAGAAGGGTGCAGAAGGTGAGGGAGAATTTTTTCCAAATCATGTGGTGACCCCTTTAGTTCCGAAATTATCCCATTGTATGAGAACGGGTTCAAAAAAATACTTACCTCCCGCAGGCGGAAAGTAAGCAGCGTGCTTTATTAGTTGCCGACGCTGCCGAGACGCTTGAGAACTTCATCGATAGATTTGGTTTGCCGGGGCAGCGGCTTCCGGAATTCGGGTGCTTGGTTAACGGCATCGAAAGACTGATGGAAAGAGAAGGTCTGGGCAGCTGCGGAAGATTTATTCCCCCCGAAGCCGGTAAACTTAAATTCCATATCGAGCTTTCGTAAAAATCCTTCCTTGTCGACAATCACCGTCCATTTTCCGGGGGCGGATAATTTAAACGAGCTTGCCGAACGCCCAAATTCGGCGGCCTGCGCCTCGGAAATCAGCCCGTTTGATTTCAGCGCTTCAAGGAAACGGGGGAGCTTCTCCTGAAGCTTCTTATTCCAGGCGCCGGCGCTCATTCGGGTTACGGAGGCCGTATAAGATTGGGCCGCCGAACCGTCTGCCAGCTTGACTTCCCCGTCACGCTCAAACCAGGCTTCGCCGGCCCCTTCTTGCAGAAGCTTGGACAAATCGGAAGAAAGCCGGGAAAAATGCTCCGGCGCGGGAGAAGCCGAGGCTTTTGGAGCCGTGCCGGTCTTATCCTCTGCGGTAGCCGGTGAATCCGTTGGCAGCTCCAGCCGGGTCACGAAATATTCGTTATCCGGGTTAAGAAGTGGCATATGGAAAAACAATTTGTTATCTTGGAAAAGAAGAGGAATCGCCAGTTCGGCCGAACCGCTTCGTGATGCTGCCTTGAGATCGGTTTCCCACCGGACCGGATTTAAGGAAGCGGCGCCTTTCCATTCCAGCTTGCTGTCTTTGAGAAAAGAAAACAGCATCCCGGGCAGTGTGGACGAATCTCCTGCCGGAAGCCCGTCCAGTTGAAGATCGGCCCCGCCCTCGAAAGCGAAAGCGTTCATCTCCGTCTGCTTATGCAGGGCGCTTTTGACGGCAGCTCTGGCTGCTTCGCGGTCCGAACAGCCGGATATGAGAACGGCGGGAATAGCGGCGGCTATAGAAAGTGAAATGAGTGCTTTGAACATGCTGGGAATCCCCTTCCTTTTCTACCTTTTCTATTATATCTATTCAGGTTCTATTTGTCTTTATCCCTACAATTTTCCTGGAGGCGAGAAAATGAGCGGATTTAGCGGCCCTACGGGCAATCCTTCGGGAACCGGAAAAACCGAAGCGGATGCCGGCCACCCGGAAATCGTCACGGTTTTGAGGAAAAGAATAGAGGAAGAGGGGCCCCTTCCTTTTCGGGATTATATGACGATTTGTCTGTATCACCCGGAGTTTGGGTACTACCGCCGAGAAGAGACCAAAATCGGACGGGACGGGGATTTTTACACGAGCTCCAATCTGGGGAGCTTTATGGGAGAGATCATCGCCGGCGAGCTGCTGGCTTTTGCCGAGAGCGGTCCGTCCGGCAGGCCCATCGAATTCGTCGAATTCGGCGGAGGCACGGGCCGGCTGGCCCGGCACGTGCTGGACGCGCTGCGCAGCCGCAGCCCGGAGCGGTACGCGTCCGTTTCGATCACGTCGATCGAATCGAGCGCGTACCACCGCGCCCTGCAGCGGGAGACGCTGCGGGAGCATGCGGACCGCCTCCGGTTCCTGACGGAGGCGGAGTGGCTTGCCGAGCCGGCCGGCGGCGGAGTGTTCGCCGTCGCCAACGAGCTGGCGGACGCGATGCCGGTGCACCGCGTCCGCTGCCGGGACGGCCGGCTCGAGCTCGGTGCGGTCGGATGGGACGACCGCATCGGCTTTACCGAGCGGTGGCTGCCGCTCGGTGAAGACCACCCGGCCGCGCTGCATCTCGGCCGCGAAGGTATCCGCCTGGTCCACGGGCAGCAGGCGGAAGTGAACCTTGGCGCGGGGGAGTGGATCACCCGCGCCGGGGGGCGCATCCGCAGCGGACGGATGCTGCTGGTGGACTACGGCGATACCGCCGGAGAGCTCTATGCGCCCCACCGGATGAACGGGACGCTGATGTGCTACCGGCGGCATATCGCCGATGACAATCCTTACGCCGCCGCGGGGCGCAAGGATATAACCGCGCACGTCGATTTCACGGCGTGCATGAGCGCGGCCCGGGCGGCGGGATGGACCGTCGCCCGGTACGAGACGCAGCGCGAGTTCCTCGTGCGCGGCGGCATCCTCGGCCGGCTCGTGGAGCATGCCGGCCGGGACCCGTTCAGCCCGGAAGCGAAGGCGAACCGGGCGATCCGGCAGCTGCTCATCAGCGACGGGATGAGCGAGCTGTTCAAGGTGCTGACGCTCCAGCGTGAAGAAAACTGAATCCGCGATTGAAGTGAGTGGAAACATTGGGCCCGATTCTATGCATGGCGCGGAATGTACGCACCCACAAACTTGTTTTTAGGAACAAGAGCGGTTTAGTGGTGAGTGGACGAAAGTGTCTTCGTGTCCAACGAAAAAAAGGTGATCCGCGAGTTCAATCGCGAATCACCTTTTTTGCTCAAGCGCCGTATGTAATTAGAGCGGCATTTTGAACACGGACCAGTAAGTGAATCCGGTAAACGAAATAACCATATAGCCCCAGAACAATACGATGTATGTACGTTCCGACAGCTTCAGATAGCCAAGTAGTACGAATACGACGGTTTGAAAAAAGAACAGCATGGACATGGGATACATTTCTCCCGCCAGACTCATCAGGGCGATCACCAGAGTCCAGAAACCCAGAACTCGGAACATGCGATCCATGAAAACTTCCCCCTCTCCTACCACGATGCGAAATAATCTAATCTTCATTATACCCAGCATACCCTGTAGTGTAAACATCCAATCGTCCACCTTTGTTAAAAAGTTGTGACAAGCATTGCCAATTCAGGGTGAAGCTCCCGCGGTTGCCTCTTAACCGGTCTTCTTTTTAGGTATGAGTGTCATAAAAATTGGCAATACCAAATAGTATCAAATAGATTCTATGAAATCTGCCAGGGGCATAGAGATATTACGAGCGGAGCCGTTCACGGATAAATCTCCTGCCCGGCTTATGAACGGTCCGGCCGATTGGGCATGGGAGTCGAATGCGCGGTAGGACGTGATCTATTTTGGAGACTAGGTTAGGAGGATTGTAAAACATGACGGCAATCAGGCAGGATGCTTGGAGCGACGAAGATGATTTGATGCTCGCGGAGGTAACGCTGCGCCATATCCGGGAAGGCAGTACCCAACTGGCCGCGTTTGAAGAAGTGGGGGAGCGTATCGGGCGCACGGCCGCGGCATGCGGGTTCCGGTGGAACAGCTTCGTACGCAAAAAATACGAGGCCGCCATTTCTATTGCGAAATCCCAGCGGCAGAAAAGAGCGCAGCTGAAAAAGCATGCGGCCGTTTCTACTATTTCCGGGGGAACCTCGTTAGCCGTTCTGGACGTTCTGGACCCGTCGGGCCGGGAAGTAACGGAAGAGGCGCTTTCCATCGATGCGGTAATCCGGTTTTTGCGGCAGTGGAAGCAGACTTATCAGGATTTGATGCGTCATATTAAACAGATGGAGCGTTCTTTGCATGACAAGGAAGAGGAGCTGTCCCAATACCGCAGAGAGAACGAGCAGCTTAACAAGCAGGTCAATGAAGTTGAAACCGATTACCGGGTTGTCAACGATGATTATAAGGCACTTATCCAAATTATGGACCGTGCCCGGAAAATGGCTTTTTTAGTAGAAGAAGAGGAAGAGAGCAAGCCGAGGTTCAAGATGGATGCAAACGGTAATTTAGAGAGAATAGATTAAAGATCTTCCAGGGAATCCTTCCGGTATATACCGGGGGGATTTATTTTTTTAAAGCGTCAAGAAGGATTCCGCCGCTCTTGCGGTGAATGGCTGAAAAATGGCGAATCATGTAAGCAAGGAATAAGGGGCAAGATGCAAAATAAGATAAAGGAGTGGGATCATGCTGGTAGAAGTCGTGGGAGGCGGCTCGCTGGGGTTGCTGTTTGCGGCCAAACTGGCGGCATCCGGCTGCCGGGTGAAGCTCGTTACAAGAAGCAGGGAACAGGCGGAAGCCGTGAACAAGAAAGGGATCCGTGTGGAGGGCTGGACGGAATTAACGGCGGAAGTCCCCGCATTCGGTTTTACGGAGACCGTGAGCGGTTTGAATTCCGCGGATGAATCCGGAGCAAGACTCATTCTTCTGGCGGTAAAACAGACGGCTTTTACGGAAGAATTGGCCTCTTATCTGATTTCCTCCATGGAGAGAGGCACGGGGGTTGTTTCACTGCAGAACGGAATCGGCCACTGGGAGAAGCTGGACAGCGAGAAAGCCCGTCCCTTTATGATCCAGGCCGTGACCACGGAGGGAGCGAGACGCTTGTCTCATTCGGAAGTCGCGCATACGGGCCGCGGCTGGACACGGATCGGACATATTCATGTCAGGGATAAGGAGCCGTTTCCGGAAAAGTCCCCGCAACTAAATTTGAAAACGGTTCAAGATTGTTTAAAGCAGGCAGGATTTGACGTTTCTGTGTCGAAGAGTATAGAGCGCCATATATGGAGCAAGCTTCTAATCAATGCGGTCATTAACCCGCTGACGGCTCTGCTCCGGATTCCTAACGGGAAGCTGCCTGAGACTTCCGACTCACTTCTGCTGATGAGGAAGCTCTTCGAAGAAGGAAGGGAGCTGGCGCTTACACAGCACGTAACGGTTGAAGAGTCACTATGGGACGAAATCCTGCAAGTTTGCCGGAAGACGGCTGCAAACCAGTCTTCGATGCTGCAGGATATTGCGGCGGGCAGGACGACGGAAATCGAAGCGATCACGGGTGGTCTGCTCGTTAAAGCGGAGCGGGCCGGGATGTCTATGCCCACTCATGAAACCGTATACCGGCTGATTAAAGCTGCGGAGCAAAGTGGGTGATGATGGGGTTGGATTCTTTCATAGACGGAATATCTAGCATATATGCGGTACTCGCTATGCTCCCTTTTCTTTCCTTTGTACTGATTTGGATAATCGTATATATTGTAACCAAAGAAAAGAAAAAATCCACCCGGATTACTATGGATCTCACGACTTTCCTGCTGCTCGGTTCCGTCGCATCGCTTTGGAATTCGCTGTTTTCCAGCTCGTTCGGATTATGGTTTCTCCTGCTGGTCATTCTGATCGTTTTCGGGCTGATAGGCGGATACCAGAACGACAGGAAAGGGAAGTTGGAACTAAAGAAATCGCTGCGTATCGTATGGCGGCTCAGTTTTATGGGACTTTCTCTGCTGTATGTCATGTTTATGGTGGTTCGCATGGGGACGGCTGTCCTCGGATAGCAGTCTCCGTTTTGCCGGAATGAATTGACCGCAGTTCAACTAATTGCCGGATTAACGCTGTAAAGCACTGGTGGCGCAGGTTAGACGGGGCTCGGAAGTCTCAAATACTCGTACCTATGTAGAAAATTACAAGTAGATTTTATTGACCTTTGGTTGTATAATAGGTAATTAGTAACAGTTTGGCCTTTACAGCTTTTTAACATTTTTGCAAGTGAAAGTTTCTTTTTCAAAAAAAGATTCTGGACTTCCTGACAAACTATGTTATAAAATGTAACATGTAAGGGCGAAAGTTCGATATTATCGCTTTAGTTTGGAGAAGTGCCTCATTTAGGGGAAGCGGTGTCATTGGAAAATTCAAAATTTTCCGTCAAACACCTTCAACCATAAGATTTATTATTTAAAGGGAGGAATAATTACCGTATGAAAGCTAAAAAGTGGGTTTCCACTGCGGTTGCACTGACGCTGGTCGGCAGTATCGCAGCAGGTTGTGGCAGTGACGACAAGGCAGCAACGGGGGATAACGGCGGTACAGACAAAGCAAATGCCGCTAAGCAAGAACTTCGCATTAACTTCAATGCCGAGCCACCGGTTCTCGACAGCTCCAAAGGTACTACAAATGCAGCGTTTACAATGCTGAACGCACTGAATGAAGGCCTCTACCGTCTCGATAAAGACGGCAAACCGCAGCCTGGACTTGCAGCTGCCAAACCGGAAATTTCCAAAGACGGTCTCGTTTACACCATTAAGCTCCGTGACGCGAAATGGGCCGACGGTCAGCCGGTTAAAGCAAGCGATTTCGTTTATTCCTTCCAACGCACTCTCGATCCGAGCACTAAAGCGCAATACAACTTCATGACTGCCTGGATTAAAGGCGGAAATGACATCATTAAAGCAAAGCCTGAAGAAGTTGAAGCTAAGAAAAAAGCTTTAGGCGTTAAAGCGATTGACGAGAAAACACTCGAAATTACTCTGGAAAAGCCGGTTACCTTCTTCGAAGATCTCCTTGCTTTCCCGATTTTCTTCCCGCAACGTGAAGATCTGGTTACCAAAAACGGTGAAAAATACGGCGGCGACGCTGACAAAATTATCGGTGCCGGTCCGTTCGTTCTGAAACAATGGAACCACGACCAAAACCTCGTATTCGAGAAAAACCCGAGCTACTGGGATGCTGCCAACGTAAAACTGGAGAAACTGACGGTTAACATCGTAACGGACTCCAACAGCTCCTTGAACCTCTATGAAACCGAAGAAACAGACGTAACGAACCTGAGCAGCGACCAGTTCAAAGCGAAATCTCAAACGGACAAAGAAAACATCAAAGTGAAGAACGAATTGACTTCGATGTACTTCATGTTCAACCAGAAGAATAAAGTTCTGGCCAACAAAAACATCCGTAAAGCACTGACGCTTGCAGTCGACCGTGATGCTTACGTACTGACGCTGGCCAACAACGGTACTGCAGCGGCAAGAGGTCTTGTAGCCGACGGTACGCAGGACGGCAACAAGAACGAATTTCGTAAAACAGCCGGCGACACGCTTCCGAAAGCAGATCCGGCCAAAGCGAAAGAATATCTGGCAGCAGGTCTGAAAGAACTCGGCATCGACAAACTTCCTGAACTGAAGCTCCTCGGTGACGAGCAGGGCTCCGGTAAGAAATCCATCGAATTCCTGATGGGCGAGTGGGAGAAAAACCTCGGTTACAAAGCAGTCGGCGAGCCTGTTCCGCACAAACTCCGTGTAGAACGTCAAAACAAAGGCGACTACGATATGGTTCTCGCACTTTGGGGCGCTGATTACAACGATCCGATGACTTTCCTCGACATGTGGGTAACGGGCAGCGAGTTCAACAACGTTTATTACAGCAACCCTGCCTATGACGAAAAAATCAAAGCCGCTGACAAAGAAGCGGATCCTGCTAAACGTTCTCAGCTGCTAGTAGACGCAGAGAAAATCCTGATGGAAGATATGGCTGTAGGGCCTGTCTACTCCCGTAAAGTTCCTTACCTCGTTCGCAACACGGTACAAGGTCTTGTACTGCCGAACTACGGCATGGAGTGGGATGTTAAAGGGGTAACAATTACGGAAGCGAAGAAGTAATTCTTTATTCCGCAGCTAGCTTAATAAGCAGCTAAAGTCAGAAGGGGACGCACCTCGCGGGACGTCCCCTTCCGGCTTCATTTTTCCAAAAGGAGGACCCTATGTGTTTAGATATATCCTACAGCGGCTTTTCTACGCCATCATTACACTTTGGCTCGTCATCACGGTCACCTTCGTTCTGATGAAGCTGCTTCCGGGCGACCCGTTCGGAGAAGCTGTACTGAAGATGTCCAAAGAAAACTATCAGATTCTGCTAGCACAATACGGGCTCGATAAGCCGCAATGGCAGCAGTACCTGCTTTACCTGAAACATGTGATACAAGGTGATTTGGGGGTATCCTTCCAATTTCCGGCTCGTGATGTAACAAGCATGATCAGTTCCGGTTTCAAACCGTCTTTTGAACTTGGCATTTACTCCATTTGTGTCGCTCTTGTTTTCGGTTTGCTGCTCGGTATTATCGCCGCGCTCAACCATAACAAATGGCAGGACCGCACGGCTATCTTTATCGCGGTTGTAGGCGTGTCCATTCCATCGTTCGTACTCGGACCGCTTCTTGCTTATTACGTCGGAAACAAACTGGGCTGGCTGCCAGCCGCATTGTGGAAAGGTCCTTCCTACAAAGTTTTACCGACCCTGGCGCTCTCGTTCGGTACGCTTGCTAACGTGGCCAGAATGATGCGTACGTCCATGCTGGATGTATTGAATCAGGATTATATCAAAACTGCGAAAGCAAAAGGTTTGGCGAGTCACACGGTTGTATGGCGTCACACGATTCGTAATGCCATCATGCCGGTTGTCACCATTATCGGACCGGTTTTTGCGGGATTGATTACCGGTACGCTTGTTGTGGAACAGGTTTTCTCCGTTCCGGGATTAGGTAAGCAATTGGTTAATGCGATCTACTCTAATGACTATACCGTTATTTCCGGTATGACCATTTTCTACTCTGCGATTCTAATTATCGTAATTCTTATTACCGACATCCTCTACGGTTATATTGACCCGAGAATTCGTCTGGGGAAAGGCGGGAAGTAAACTATGCAAAATCCAGGACAATCGACTGTAAACGCATCCGGTAAATTTGCGCCCTTGATTAAGGACGAACATTTACAGGAGCAAATCGTCCGCCCGTCGCTGACCTACTGGAAGGATGCTTGGCGTCGACTTAAGAAAAATCGACTGGCTATGGCCGGCTTGTTTATACTCATTACTCTTACGATCGTATCGATCGTAGCTCCATTCTTGTCGCATTTTGAGTATAGTGCGACGAACCCGTCCATCGCCAACACGAAGCCGAATTCCGTGCACTGGTTCGGTACGGACGATCTGGGCCGCGATTTGTGGACCCGCGTATGGTGGGGAACTCGTATCTCCCTGTTTATCGGAATTGTGGCAGCTGTCATTGACTTGATCGTCGGCGTTATCTACGGCGGTATTTCCGGTTACTACGGCGGCAAAGTCGATTCCGTGATGCAGCGTTTTATCGAAATTATCTATTCCATTCCGTTCCTGCTGATCGCCATCCTGCTTATGATGGTGCTTAAGCCGGGTATTACGTCCATTATCATCGCTTATTCGATTACGGGCTGGGTACCGATGGCGCGGCTTGTCCGCGGACAGGTTCTTCAGTTAAAGGAACAGGAATACGTACTGGCTTCCCGCACGCTGGGCGCCAACACGGGCCGGATTATTATGCGCCACCTGATTCCGAATGCGCTTGGTATTATCGTGGTTCAAATCACGTTCGTCGTTCCTTCGGCGATATTCGCGGAAGCCTTCCTGGGCTTCATCGGTATCGGTATCCGTCCGCCGCTCGCGTCGCTCGGATCCCTTCTGTCGGACGGAGCGGCTTCCATGCGGTACTATCCGTTCCGCCTGCTGTTCCCGACAGCTGTATTCAGTCTTATTCTGCTAAGCTTCAACGTGCTCGGTGACGGTCTTCGTGACGCGCTCGATCCGAAGATGCGTAAGTAAAGGGAGGGAGTACCTTGAGTAAGCCCAAAGAAAATATTTTGGAAGTAAAGGATTTGAAGGTCTCCTTTAACACCTACGCAGGTGAAGTTCAGGCGGTTCGCGGTGTCACATTCGATCTTAGAAAAGGCGAAGTGCTTGCAATCGTAGGGGAATCCGGCTGCGGTAAATCCGTAACCTCCCAAACGCTCATGCGTCTGATTCCTTCACCTCCCGGCGTTATCAAAGGAGGTTCCATCCTTTTTGACGGTAAAAAAGGCAAGGTGGATATCACCAAGCTTTCCAATAGACAAATGGAATCCGTTCGCGGTTCCGAGATGGGTATGATTTTCCAGGATCCGATGACATCGCTTAATCCGACGATGACCGTGGGCAGACAAATCAGCGAAAGCTTGATTAAGCACCAGGGCATGACCAAGGAGCAGGCGCGCCAGCGTTCGATGGAACTTCTTCGCCTCGTCGGTCTGTCCAACGTGGAAGGCCGTATCAAGCAGTACCCGCACGAATTTTCGGGCGGTATGCGTCAGCGGGTGATGATTGCCATCGCCCTGGCTTGCAACCCGAAACTGCTCATCGCGGATGAGCCTACAACGGCTCTCGACGTTACCGTACAAGCCCAAATCATCGATCTGATGAGAGAACTGTCCATTAAAACAGGCTCCTCCATCATTCTGATTACGCATGACCTCGGGGTTGTGGCTGAAATGGCTGAACGCGTGGTCGTAATGTACGCGGGTAAAATCGTGGAAAAAGGAACCGTAGACGAGATTTTCTACGATCCGAGACATCCTTACACATGGGGACTTCTGAAATCCGTTCCCCGTCTCGATACGCGGGCGGACGAAGAACTGATCCCGATTCCGGGAACGCCGCCGGACTTGTTCGCTCCGCCGAAAGGCTGCGCGTTCGCGGCACGCTGCCCTTACGCGATGAAGGTGTGCGTCGAGGAAGATCCGGAGCATACACTGCTATCGGCCGAGCACAGCGCAGCCTGCTGGCTGCTCCATCCGGATGCGCCTAAAGTCGAGCGTCCCGTTGAAGTAGGAGGGAAGCAGCATGTCTGATCAAACGATCTTATCCATCCGTAATATGAAGAAGCACTTCGACCTCGGCCAGGGCAAAATCCTGAAAGCGGTCGATAACTTCTCGATCGATATTAAACGCGGCGAAACTTTCGGTCTGGTCGGTGAATCCGGCTGCGGTAAATCCACCGCAGGACGTACCATCATCCGCCTCTACGAGGCGACAGACGGCGAAGTCATTTTTAACGGCGAGAACGTTCATAAACTGAGCGGCCGTAAAATGCGCGAGTTTCACCGGAACATGCAAATGGTGTTCCAGGATCCGTACGCCTCGCTTAACCCGAGAATGACGGTCGGCAACATCATTGCGGAAGGTCTCGACATCCACGGGGTCGCTTCCGGCAGCAAACGCCGCGAACGCGTCGTCGAACTGCTGGATGCGGTAGGCCTGAACGCCGAGCACGCCGGCCGCTTCCCGCATGAATTTTCCGGCGGTCAGCGTCAGCGTATCGGGATTGCCCGCGCACTCGCAATCGAACCGCAGTTCATTATTGCGGACGAGCCGATTTCCGCACTCGACGTGTCCGTACAGGCACAAGTCGTCAACCTGTTCAAGAAGCTGCAAAAAGACCGGGGTCTGACTTACCTGTTCATCGCGCATGACCTTGCGATGGTGAAGCACATCTCCGATCGCATCGGCGTTATGTACCTAGGGAATCTGGTGGAAATCACCACTTCCAAAGAGCTTTATGCGAACCCGCTTCACCCGTACACCGAATCTCTGCTTTCCGCTATTCCGATTCCGGATCCGGAGATTGAGCGCAAGCGTGAACGCATTATCCTGAAAGGCGAGGTTCCGAGCCCGTTGAATCCGCCTAGCGGCTGTCCTTTCCGGACCCGCTGCCCTAAAGCGATGGATCAATGCGCGGTAACGATGCCTCCGATGAAAGAAGTGGAGCCGGGGCATTTCGTGTCCTGCCACTTGTACTAATTATTAATCGTTTCATCATAGAACCGCCTGTCCACACTCCGGTCCAGGAGATGCGAGACGGGCGGTTTTTTTTGTTGCTGCCATGCCTATGGTTAACAAAACGGTCGGTTTTTGTCGTGCTGCTGCCGTGCCTATGGCTAGCAAGACGGGTGTTTCTTGTCGTGCTACTGCCCGTGCCTATGGTTAACGTGACGCCTCAGCCCGATATGGACGCAGTCCCCCGTACAGCTTCTTCTTGGGCTTCTTTCGGAAGGGACTCTTCTGCGGCAGCCTGCTTCGGAAGCATGATGGTGTAGAAGGCGGCCACGACCAGCATAAGAAGACCCAGTACAATATAAATCCAGTCCAGCGAAACGAACCTCGGGTAGAACAAGGCGATAAGGCCGAGAGCCAGAGACTGTGCACCCATCATCAGCGGATCGATCCACGCGTTCACCCTTCCCATCATTTTGCCGTCCACAATTTGCGGCATCCAGCCGCCGATCGCTATATTGGCAGGTGCAATTAAAATTCCCATAAGGAGGAAGCCGAGTATAAACAGCCAGACGTCATTGATATAATTTCCTACGATTACCATAAGTCCGCTGGAGACGACGCTGCCTATAATCATGACGTGCGGCTTTATTTTTTTGGCCAATATGGCCCCGAGAGCGCTGCCGGCCAGCACCCCGACGCCCAGGCAAACGGAATAGAGCGAAGCGAATTTCTCATACTCGCCGGTTGCAAGTTTATATTTCAGCGTGAACAAGGGAAGGACGGCAAAGCCACCGTTAACGAAACCGAAAAGAATAAATCCGGTAATCATGGACAATAGAAGAGGCTTTCTCCAGATATACCGCATGCCTTCGGCAAAATCTCCCCAAACGGTTTTAACGCTCATATCCCGCCATTTTCCGGGTCCGTTAGGCTGTTCTACCTTCTCTTCAAAGCTGCAGGAACGGATAAGGAGAGCCGAGAGGATAAAACCCAATCCGTCGATTATGACGGCGCCTTCTACTCCGATCCAGTGATACGCCAAAGCTCCGAGGGCCGTTCCGAAAAGCATGAACAAGCCGAACACCGTCTGGTTCAAACCGGCAGCCTGCATATACTGCTCCTTGGATAAGATGCCCTGCACAAGGCCGATTTCGGCCGGGGCGAAAAATTTCGCGACCGCGCTGCGAAGGAACAGAATTAGGAACGTGAGCGGCAAAATTTCCAAAAAAAGCGAGAGGAAGAGAAGGACGGTCAGTCCGATTCGGATATAATTGGAATATAAGCAAATGGACCTCCGGTTCAACCGATCGGCCGCGACCCCGACGATAAAGAACACGAACAAGGTCGGTAGGGAATACATCATCTCCGCCAGCGTCATATAGAAGGGCTGAGAGCTGAAGCGGTCGAGCAGAAAGAAGGCAAACGCCATATTTCCGATCATGGTGCCGAGCTGCGAGAAAAAGCTGGCGGTGAACAGTTTGACAAACATACTGTTTTGGAACACATTCATCGGTATCGATCCTTTCTTTTTTCGAGCGGTACGTTCTCTATTCATAATAGAAGATATTGGAAGAAGATGAAAGAGGCGCGCGAATGAAGCTCTCAGCAGCCTGAGGCGGTAAGAGATCTAGGTCTGCAGACCGAGAAGAAGGACAGCCTTTTTTGTACCTGATATAAAAAAATTAGCAACTTCCATTTTGACGTCAAGGTCATTGCCGTGTACAATCAATTAAGAGTAAAAATCCGACAGTGGTTACGGGGGAGGCGGCTGCAGAGAGATGCCGTGGAAAGCTTATCAATGGAAGAAGAGCCAACCTTTAACCGAGGATTACATCCATCATTTCGACCGTGTGTCGGCATTGTTTGATTATAATCCATGGGACAAAGGAAGTTTGCACCGCCGCGCCGAAGCTGTCCGCCAAACGGAAGCGAACCGGGCGGACCGGAAGCGTCTGGCAGAGGTGCTGCTTGAATATAACCGCCGTATCGGCAACCGGGAGACGGCGCTGAGTGCGGCTGCCGGTCTCGCCGAGGAGAATGCGCTTACCGTAGTGGGAGGCCAGCAGGCCGGCTTGTTCGGAGGGCCGCTGCTTGTCATCTACAAAGCGATTACTGTTCTTATCGCTGCGAGGCAAGCTCAGGCGGAGCTGGGTACGCCGGTCGTACCGGTATTCTGGATCGCCGGAGAGGATCACGACTTCGATGAGGTCGACCACATCCAGGTGCAGCGTCCGGAACTGGACGTACACAAACTATCGATCCGCCGTCCGTGGAATCTGCGGACATCCGTCAGCCGCTGGCAGGCGGATGAACAGACGTGGGAAGATGCGCTCCGCCAGCTGGATGAGTCGCTGCCGGACAGCCCGCATAAGACGGAGCTGCTGAGCCGCCTGCGCTCGTCCATGAGCGGCCTAGCCACGCTCAGCGACACGTTCGCCGGCTGGATGGCTGCGCTGTTCGGCGACAGCGGACTTGTCCTCCTCGATGCGGACGATCCCGCTCTGCGCAAGCTGGAGGCGCCGATGTTCACGCGCCTCATCGGCGCTAACGAGCTTCTCGCGGCCGCCCTGATGCGCGGCCGCCGGGAACTTGAGGCGCTCGGCTATACGCCTCAAGTGGATGTGGCGGACGAACAGTCGCATCTGTTCGTCATTGACCCAAGCGGCGAGCGGGTCCTGCTGCAGCGCAGCGGAGAAGGCTTCGCCGACAAGAAAGACCTGCGCGCCTACAGCAGGGAAGACCTGCTGGCCCTTGCGGAGAGGGAACCGGAACGCCTCAGCAACGGCGTTCTTTCCCGCCCGCTTATGCAGGAGTTCCTGCTTCCGGTGCTGGGCACCGTGCTCGGTCCCGCGGAGGTGGCCTACTGGGCGATGACGCGGGACGCGTTCGCGCTGCACGGCATGACGATGCCGATTGTCCTGCCGCGGCTGGAGTTCACGCTCGTCGAGGATGCCGTCACGAAATGGATGGACCGGTACGACCTGTCCATGGATGACGTGACGGCGGGCATTGACGAACGCAGGGAGGCATGGCTCCGCGCTCAGAGCCCTTTTCCGGTTCGGGAACGGTTCGAAGAAGCGCGCGGGCGCGTGAAAGAGGTATACACCCCTCTCGTGGACTCTCTTGCCGCTATCGAAGCCGGACTGCCGGAGCTGGGTCACACCAACCTCGATAAAATTCTTCACCAGATCGATTATCTGGAACGCAAGGCGGAGCAGGCGCTTGCCCGCCGGCATGACACGGCCTTATCGCAGTGGAAACGCATCGAGCTTTCGCTGATGCCTCTGGGCAAACCACAAGAGCGGGTATACAATGTATGCGCCTATTTGAACCGGCACGGGGATAAGTGGCTCAGTGAGCTGCTGGAGGCGGATTTGCCGATGGACGGGGGCCACTACCTGGTTTATATTTAACTAGACAGCCTATATAGGAGAATTTTAGCAATCGAGGAGGAATAGTTGTATGAACGCAGTAGAACGCAGCATCGTAGCGGATCAATCCCTGGCGCCCGAAGGGCATTTGAAAATCGATTGGGTTAAAGCACATATGCCGGTATTAAACCGCATCCGCGAGCAGTTCGAGAAAGAACAGCCGTTCCGTGGACTTAAAGTAGCCATTTCTCTTCATTTGGAAGCGAAAACCGCCTATCTGGCCAAAGTTGTTCAAGCAGGCGGCGCGGAAGTGACCATTACGGGAAGCAACCCGCTATCGACGCAGGACGATGTTTGTGCGGCTTTGGCGGAAGACGGCATCACCGTGTTCGCCAAGTATAATCCGGATCCGAAGGAATACAAAGAGCTCATGATCAAAACGCTCGAAACGAAGCCGGATCTGATTATTGACGACGGCGGCGATCTGGTCACTATTCTTCACTCGGAGCGCAGAGACTTGCTGGCAGGCGTGCGCGGCGGAGCGGAAGAAACGACGACCGGCATTCTGCGCCTGAAGGCGCTTGACAAGGAAGGCCGTTTGGAGTTTCCGATGGTGGCCGTAAACGATGCGTTCTGCAAGTACTTGTTCGACAACCGTTACGGAACCGGACAATCCGTATTCGACGGAATCAACCGTACGACCAACCTGGTGGTCGCCGGCAAAACCGTTGTCGTGGTCGGCTACGGCTGGTGCGGCAAAGGTGTTGCGATGCGTGCCAAAGGTTTGGGCGCTCAAGTCGTCGTAACCGAGATCGACGCGATTAAAGCGGTTGAGGCTTACATGGACGGATTTACCGTTCTCCCGATGTCCGAAGCGGCTAAAATCGGCGACTATTTCGTGACGGTAACAGGCAACCGCGATGTGATCCGCGGCGAGCACTTCGAAGTGATGAAGGACGGAGCGATTTTGTCCAACGCCGGTCATTTCGATGTGGAAGTCAACAAACCGGAACTGGCGGCTCAGTCTTCTTCCGTGCGTACGGTGCGCCGTAACATCGAAGAATACCAGCTGAAAGACGGACGCAAAATTTATCTCCTGGCGGAAGGACGTCTGGTTAACCTGGCGGCAGGAGACGGTCATCCGGCGGAAATTATGGATATGACCTTCGCGCTTCAGGCTTTGTCGCTCAAATACGTAAACGACCGTTACGAAGAGATCGGCAAAACCGTCGTCAATGTTCCTTATGAGCTTGATGAGCAGGTGGCGCGTTACAAGCTCGAGTCGCTCGGCATTTCCATCGACCGGCTTTCCGATGAGCAGAAGGCTTATCTGCAAAGCTGGCAGGAGCATTAATCTATTGAATGAGTATAAGACGCTTCTTGTTTCCGGTGCATAACCGGAAGCGGGAGGCGTTTTTTTATTGGGGTATTTGTGGCTGCAGAGGGGGCATGGAGCGGAAAATTTCCCGTCCTGATTTGCAACTTACCGGATAAGAATGCGTCAAGAGGAATGAATAGAAAAATATGGATAACCATAGGGGGTCTTATGAAACACAATCATCCGGTAAGGGGAAGAAAGCAGGACAGGGGCGGGGACGGCAAACGGGACAGCTTCAGAAAAGAAAGGCTGGGATTGATCGTAGCGCTGCTTGTATGTGCAACCTTGACAGGGTGCAGCTCTGCCGATAAGTCGGTTTCGACGGCTGATCAGAAATCGGGAGTCGCTGCAACTACTGCCGCGAACACGGAATTGATGAAGAAAGAAGGCGCGGCCAAGCAAGTCGATGGGAATAATGCCTCCCCGGCACCAGCCGCCGTTAATCCGTCAACAACTCCGGCAGCGGCAGACGGGTTTGACCGCAAGGTGATCTACAAGGGGAATCTCGTAGCCGAAGTGGAGGACTACGCCAAAGCGCAAAAGGCTCTGCGTGAACTGGTTGCAGCGAGCGGTGCGTATATCCTGCAGTTCACCGAAGACAATACGTCTTCCGAAATAGGGGGCACATTTACGATCAAAGTGGCCGCGGGAGGTTTTTCTTCGCTTCTCGACGGGATCGAGAAAATCAGCCCCACCCGGCAAAGAAACATAACGGGTCAGGACGTGACGGAGGAATATGTGGACCTGACTTCCCGGCTTAAAGCGAAGGAGGTCGTGGAGGCCAGGCTGCTGGCGTTTATGGAGAAGGCGGCGAAGTCCGACGAGCTGCTCGCTTTTTCCGCGGAGCTTGGCAAAGTCCAGGAAGAGATTGAACGGATCAAAGGCCGGATGCGTTTTCTGGATCAGAACGTAGAATATTCGACTGTAGAGCTGAAGCTGTATCAACCCAAGGAAGGGGCGCTTTTAAAAGGGACCGGAATACCTTTCGGCAAGCAGATTGGAAGTACATTTACCAAAAGCGTGGACTTTATCGTTATGCTTTTTAAAGGCCTTGTCATCTTTGTGACGGCTATGATTCCTGTCGCTGTCATCGCTCTGGTTATCGGACTGCCGATTTATTTCGGGGTCCGATCGCGAAGCAGACGCAGAATGAGGCGAGCGGAACAGCAGAAGCCGGCGCAAGCTTCCGAACCTCAGCCGACGGGGGCCTTACCGGAAAAAGGAAAGCCGCTTGAGGACAATACGGCCCGGGTGCCGCAAGACGAACAACAAGATCCGGAAAAAGAGAAACAATAAAATTATCCACAGTCTGGTGCTCTGCGCCGGACTTTTTTATTTTTTCAGCCGACTTATCCACAAAATGAGAAAAATTAATTTTGTCCGATTTATGCTTATGAGAAGGATTTTACGTGTAAATGAAGAAGTAAACATACTGAAGTGGAGAAAAGTGGTGTAAAGTGGGGCGAAAGGGGTGAGGGTCAATGTTTATGGGGGAATACCAGCATAACATTGACGAGAAGGGCCGGCTTATTATACCGGCTAAGTTTCGCGAAGCCCTCGGAGTATCCTTTGTCGTCACCCGCGGTTTGGACCAATGTTTGTTTGTGTACCCTAAGTCTGAATGGAGCGTTCTGGAACAGAAGCTGAAAGCACTGCCGCTTATGAAAGCCGATGCGCGCGCTTTTACGCGTTTTTTCTTTTCCGGGGCCACGGAAAGCGAGCTGGACAAGCAGGGAAGGGTCAATATTCCGAACAACCTGGTGGAGCATGCCAAACTCGAGAAAGACTGCGTTGTGCTCGGCGTTTCCAATCGAGTCGAGATTTGGAGCAAGTCGGTTTGGGAAAGCTATTTTGAGCAGTCGGAACAGTCTTTTAACGAAATTGCCGAGAAGCTGGTTGATTTCGATTTTGACTTATAACATCACGAGTAAGCTCTGCGAGTTACTTAGGGAGGGAAATGGGTTTGTTTCATCACATCACCGTTTTAAAAGAAGAAGCAGTTGACGGTCTACACATACAACCTGACGGCGTATACGTGGATTGTACGCTGGGAGGGGCGGGACACAGTTCCTTAATCGCCTCCAGGCTGGGTCCGGAAGGACTTCTGATAGCCCTGGATCAGGACGATGCGGCGCTTGCTAACGCCGAACACATACTCGCGCCCTATCGGGACCGGGTTAAAATTGTCAAAACGAACTTTCGACGGATTGAAGAAGTGCTCCGGGATGAGCCGAGAGCATTCCGTGACGGGGCCCCGCTGGTAAACGGAATTTTGTTTGACCTTGGAGTCTCCTCGCCTCAGCTCGATGAGGCGGAACGAGGGTTCAGCTACCACCAGGAAGCCGAATTGGATATGCGCATGGACCGCAGTATGGAGCTTACCGCCAAGATCATCGTCAATGAGTGGCCGGAGGCCGAAATCGCCCGTATCTTGTTCGTATACGGGGAGGAGAAATTTTCCCGCCGTATAGCAGGCGCTATCGTAAGAGCCAGGGCGGGCGGCCCGATCGAAACGACGAGCCAATTGGTCGAGCTCATTAAAGAAGGCATTCCCGCAGCCGCGCGGAGAACAGGCGGGCATCCCGCCAAAAGAAGCTTTCAGGCTTTGCGGATTGCCGTTAACGACGAGCTGGGGGCTTTCGAGGACGCGCTGCATCAATCGGTGCGCTGCTTGGCTCCCGGCGGGCGGATTTCCGTCATTACGTTCCATTCGCTTGAGGATCGTATATGCAAACAAATTTTTAGCAGCTATGTGGGACGGTGCACTTGCCCTCCGGATTTCCCCATGTGCGTATGCGGAAACACCGGTGTGGTGAAGCTTGTGAACCGGAAGCCGATTACAGCAGGTTCTGCTGAACTCGAACACAATACGAGAGCCAGATCAGCCAAATTACGAATCGCAGAAAAGCTGTAATCAGGAGGAACTTATGCCCGGATATATCCAAGGAAATTTAGCCGAAAAGTCGACAGCAGCCAGCCAACGCGTGACCGTACGGGAAACGAAGAAAGTGATTGTCAAAAACAAGCCGCTGCCTGTCGGAGAGAAGCTCATGTATTTGCTTCTGGTTATAATCTGCGTGCTCGTTGCGACCGGAATCGTATGGCGCTACACAACCATCTACCAGATCAACAGCGAGATTAAAACGACAAAGACAAACATTACAACGCTCAAAGCGGAGAACGATGCCAACCAGCAGGAAGTTCAGAAGCTGAAAGACCCGGAAAGACTCGAAGCCATCGCAAAGGAAAAAGGGCTGAAGCCTGCCGGTGACGATCAGGTCAGACAGGTGACGCCTGGTTCGGGACAAGCCTCCATAGATAAGAAAAGTTCCGTCGCGGCGGGTCGCTAGCGGGCAGGCAATTTCGATTTGAGGTGGGGACGTACATGATTAAGAAAATGAAAATGCGCTCACTACTAATTGGAGGGTTTTTTACCCTTCTTTTTATTGTTTTCTTAGGCCGGATTTTATGGATCCAGGGAGTCAGCGCCAGCAAACTTCTTAACGAAGCGGAGAAAAGATGGGAAACCGACCGGGTCGTTCCGGCCGAAAGAGGCGAGATTCTCGACCGGGAAGGCCGTATTCTGGCGGAAGAGGTTCCGGCTTACTCGGTTTCGCTGAATCCGAAAGTGATCTACCAGACAGGGCTCGCGGACGATATTACGGCCGGTCTGACGGAGATTTTAAAGGATAATTCGGATTCTCCTAACCTGTCCGATAAAATCAAAGGCTTGGCCACGAAGAAAAGAGCGGTAGACCCTGCGGCTGCCCAATCAAGTACGACGAATGCAGCCGGGGACGATAAGAAAGACAACAAAAAAGACGCGAAAAAAGAGCCGAAACCCGAGGACGCTTATCTCGTCAATGTCGAGGTCAATAACGAAGGCAAGAATATCGACAAGGCAAAGGCCGATCAGGTGCAGCAGCTCGTCAAGACGCTCCAGCAGAAACTGAATGACAAAGATAAAAAGAAATACGGGACGCAGGCCGATGTGGGCATTTATCTTACGACCGGGAAGAAGCGTTATTACCCGGGCAATTCTTTGGCCGCGCATATTCTCGGCTATACAAACCGTGAAGGCAAGGCGAGCATGGGCATCGAAGCGCAGTTGGACGAGCAGCTCAAAGGAACGCCGGGCTCGCTCAGCTACAACAGCGACAAGAACGGTGTCGAGCTCGTTCAAAGCAAATCCGTTTATGTGCCTCCCGTTAACGGGAATCACGTTAAGCTGACGATCGACAAAAATATCCAATATTATATGGAGAATGCCCTCTCCAAAGTTATGGATCAGTGGCACCCGAAAGGCCTGATGGCGATTGCGGCCGACCCGAAGACGATGGAAATTTTGGGGATGGCCAGCTACCCGACTTACAACCCGAATGAATTTTGGAAGGGCGGGGACCAGACCAACCATAATGTCCAGTCCCAGTATGAGCCGGGTTCCACCTTTAAGCTGGTTACGCTGGCAGCTGCGGTGGAGGAGGGGGTTTTTAGTCCCGGGGCTACTTTTAAATCGGGTTCCGTACAAGTTCCCGGCCGAAAACCGGTTTATGATCACAACAGAATCGGATGGGGGCCTATTACGTATTTAGAGGGACTGAAAAGATCCAGTAACGTAGCTTTTGTCAATTTGGGTTATAAAATGCTCGGTGTCGAGCGTCTGAAAGATTATATCGACCGGTTCGGTTTTGGTAAAAAAACAAATATCGATTTATACGGCGAAGTAGCTGGCCAAACAAATCTTGCCTATGAAGTCGATTATGCGGCGGCTACGTATGGACAAGCACTGACGGCAACGGCTATTCAGGAAGCGGCCGCGTACGGAGCGATCGCAAACGGCGGCAAGCTGATGTGGCCTCATGTGGTGAAGGAAATTATTGACCCGAAGACCCAGCAGCCTATCCAAAAAATAGAACCTAAAGTCGTAGGGCAACCGGTTAGCGCCGCTACGGCCAAAAAAGTCGGCGAATATCTGGAACAGGTAGTAGCGGATCAAGTTAAGGGAACAGGCAAAGACGCCTACATCGAAGGTTACCGGATCGCCGGAAAAACCGGTACCGCCAATAAAGTCGTACCGGGACAAAAAGGATACGCCGCGAACAAGTGGGTCATTTCTTTTGCCGGTTTTGCGCCGGTGGAAGATCCGCAGTTCGTTCTTATTATAATCGCCGACGAGCCTGAGCTCGGAAATAACTACCTGCTCGGCCACTATGTGGCGGCTCCGGCTTTTAAAGAAATTATGCAGAATTCCCTCCGCTATCTGCGCATCCCGTCCAGCAACCAGCAGACTCAGGTCACGCCGGTTCAAACGTCCACGCAGAAGGCGGTGGATTTCGGCAATATGACGGCAGCCCAGGCGAAAGCCGCGGCGGAACGCGCCGGAGTGGATATCGAAACCGTAGGCCAGGGGGCCAAGGTTGTAGCCCAGTACCCGAAAGCCGGCACCGAGATCGGTCCTTACCAGCGGGTGTACCTTGCCATGCAGGCTCCCGCGGAGATCGCGGTACCGGATATGAAGGGCAAGGCGCTGCGGGACGCGCTCGAGCTATGCACGCTGCTCGGTATCCGCCCCGTTAGTACCGGCGAAGGCTACGTGGTCTCCCAGGCTTTGCAGGGCGAAGGCGCGGATCGCGTGCTCACGCTTCAGCTCCAGCCCTTGGGAGGAGAAATCGTAACACCGCCGGAAGAGAAGCAGGCCGTCCCGGAAAAGTCCGAATAAGTCGGACGTGCCTGTTCTATCCCCTGCTTGTTCGGAATAGTCATGAGAAGAACGGTCATGACTTGTCTGGAAGGGGAGCGTATCCATGCGAGTGTCCAGCTTTACCGTGCGGCGCCGGTTGTTCGCCGCACTCATTTTGGGAACGGTCTTGTTCGCCGCTCTGATTATCCGGCTGGCGTATGTGCAGCTTTGGCTCGGCCCCGGTTTATCGGCCAAAGCGGAGGATTCCTGGCGGCGGGAGATTCCTTTTATGGCCAACCGCGGCGAGATATGGGACCGCAACGGAGAGAAACTGGCGTATAACATCAGCACGCCGTCCATAATGGCCATCCCGGTCCAGCTTAAAGATCCGAATGCAACGGCGGCCAAACTTGCGGAAGTTTTGCAGGCGCCCGTCGATTCGATTTACAAGCAGATTACGAAGCGAGAGCGCATTAACGAGATCAAGCCCGCCGGACGGAAAATTACGCTGGAGAAGGCGCAGGAGATCAAGGCGCTGAACTTGCCCGGCATCGTGGTAGCTGGCGATAACCGCCGTTATTATCCGTTCGGCAGCCTCGCGGCGCATATTCTCGGTTTCACGGGAACGTACAACCAGGGTCTGACGGGTGTGGAAAGCAAGTATGACAAGCTTCTTACCGGCATCAAAGGCAATGTCTCCTATTTGGCAGATGCTGCTAATCGCAAAATGCCGGGTTCCACCGAACAGTATAGTGAGCCGAAAGACGGTCTGAACCTGCAGCTGACGATCGACCAGCATTTGCAGGCGGTGCTTGAGCGGGAACTGGACCAGGCTATGGTGAAGTACCAGCCGAAGCATGCCATCGCCATCATGATGGATCCGAACAATGGGGAAATTCTCGCGATGGGAAGCCGGCCGACCTATGAGCCCGGAAATTTTGCGGAATACCCGATCGAGACATACAACCGGAATCTTCCGATCTGGATGACGTACGAGCCCGGATCGACTTTCAAGATCATTACGCTGGCCGCCGCGCTGGAGGAGAAGAAAGTCGATCTGAAAAACGAAAGATTCCATGATCCGGGCGCTATCGAAGTCGGCGGAGCGAGGCTGCGCTGCTGGAAACGGGGCGGGCACGGCAGCGAATCATTCCTGGAAGTCGTGGAAAACTCCTGCAACCCCGGTTTTGTCGTACTGGGACAGCGCCTGGGCAAGGAGACGCTTTTCGACTATATCAAGCGTTTCGGCTTCGGGAGAAAAACCGGAATCGACCTTGGCGGGGAAGAGAACGGAATTATGTTCAAACCTTCGCAAGTGGGACCGGTCGAGCTTGCGACGACAGCTTTCGGACAGGGTGTGTCCGTTACGCCGATTCAGCAGATCACAGCCGTTTCGGCGGCGATTAACGGGGGTAAGTTATTCAAGCCGCATGTCGCCAAATCATGGATAGAGCCCGAAACGGGGCGTGTGATTGAAACGGTCAAACCGGAGCTGGTAGATACCGTAATCTCGAAAGCGACGTCGAAACAAGTCCGTGAGGCGCTAGAAAGCGTCGTAGCGAAAGGAACCGGCGGCAATGCGTTTATTGACGGCTACCGGGTCGGCGGCAAGACAGGGACCGCCCAGAAAGTCGTGAACGGCCGTTATTCGCCGAACGAGCATATCGTGTCTTTTATCGGATTCGCTCCGGCTGACAATCCCAAGGTGGTTGTCTATGCCGCGGTCGACGATCCTCAGGGCATCCAGTTCGGCGGCTTGATTGCAGCGCCGCTCGTCAAGAACATCATGCAGGATGCGCTCCGGTACATGAAAGTGGAGCCGGACAAAAACCAGCTGACCAAAAAATATAAATATGGCGAAACGCCGATTGTAGAAGTGCCCGATCTGGTGGGAGCCACCGTTCAGGATATCTACGAAGATCTGAACTCCGACTTCCTGATTGCCAAGTCCGGCACGGGAAATACGGTGATCAGCCAGGCGCCGAAGCCGGGGACGAGAGTAGACCGGGGTTCAACAATTCGTGTATACTTATCTAATCCGCCGGAAGGCGCTATGGACAAAAAAGAGGGGCGCTGATTGTTTCGGCGCTTCTTTCTTGTCAGGCTTTTGTCCATACTGATAGAAAGAACACATAGAATAGCAAATGAAACGTGCCAATGGTGGGAGGCGATTTGACATGGAGCTGAAGGAATTGGCTTCTCAGCTTTTAATTTGTCAACTCATAGGTGAAGAGACAACAGAAATATCAGGCATCGCTACCGATTCCCGTCAAGTACGCCCCGGTGATTTATTCGTCTGTGTGCCCGGATTCGTGTCCGACGGCCACGACTTCGCTCCGAAGGCGGTAGAGCTCGGGGCGGCAGCGCTTGTGACGGAACGGAAACTGGAGCTTGATGTTCCGCAGTTGATCGTAAAGGATGCCAGATACGCGATGTCGGTTTTATCGGCCTGTGTTTACGGATACCCGAGCCGGAAGATGAAAGTAATCGGGATTACGGGGACGAACGGCAAAACGACGACAAGTTTTCTGGTTGAACATATTTTACGTGACCAGGGCTTCCGGACGGGGCTCATGGGAACGATTTCCGCCAAGATCGGTTCGGAGTTTATTCCTATGGAACGTACGACGATGGAAGCATCCGATCTGCATCGAACCTTCCGGCTTATGGCGGACGAAGGAACCGACTATTGTGTCATGGAAGTATCTTCCCATGCGCTTGATTTGGGCCGGGTCAAAGGAGTCCGTTTCCGCGGAGGCGTGTTTACAAACCTGACGCAGGATCATCTGGATTATCACGAAACGATGGATAAATACGAGGCAGCCAAGGGACTTCTGTTTTCACGCATGGGGAACGAGTTTACAGGGGATGCCGGAGATAAACAGTATGCGGTTTTAAACGCGGATGACCCTTCGGCGGAGCGTCTGGCCAAATTGGCCGCGGCGGAAGTCATTACATACGGAGTTAACCGGGATTGCGACGTCAAAGCGTCCAACATACGCATTACGGCCAAAGGAACGGAATTCGACGTGGTTTCCTTTGCGGGAACGGAGCCGATGCGCATGAAGCTCGTAGGTTTGTTTAACGTTTATAATGCGCTGGCAGCCATTTCCGTATCCCTTGCCGAAGGGCTCTCTCTGTCCCAAATCCGGGAAAGCCTCGGCAGCATGCCGGGCGTGGACGGCCGCATGGAGATTGTCGATGAAGGCCAGGAATTTCTCGTCCTGGTGGATTACGCCCATACGCCGGACGGCCTCCGGAACGCGCTCGGTTCGATACGCGAATTCGCGCAGGGCCGGATCAAATGCGTGTTCGGATGCGGGGGAGACCGCGACCGGACGAAGCGCCCTCTCATGGGGAAAGTGACGGGAGAATTGAGCGACGATGTGTACGTGACCTCGGACAATCCGCGAACGGAAGATCCCGGCGCGATCCTGCTCGACATCGTTCCCGGGTTAGTCGAAGCGGGCGTCGACGAGAGCCGTTATAAGCTTCTTGTCGACAGACCGGAAGCGATTCAAAAGGCTATTGAAGAGGCAGGCCCTCAGGATGTAGTATTGATAGCGGGAAAAGGACATGAAACCTATCAGGATATCGCCGGGGTCAAGCACGATTTCGATGACAGGCTGATAGCCCGTGCCGCATTAAGGAGGTTACATTCATGAAAAAGCTTCCTTTAACGGCTATAGCCGAGCTGGCCGGCGCGAAGCTTCTGATGCCGCCGGGATGGGATAACGGCGCCGACGGAATCGTGATTGATGCGGTATCCACGGATACGCGTACGATCGCGACCGGAAGCTTGTTCGTTCCTCTCGTAGGAGAACGCTTTAATGGGCACGAATTTGCGCCGGATGCCGCCGCCAAAGGCGCTTCGGCCGCTTTGTGGCTGGAAAGCCGGCAGGAAGGCCGTCCCGAAGGCCTGCCGCTTCTTCTGGTGGACGATACGCTTTCCGCCTTGCAGAAGCTTGCGCACGAGTACCGGAAAACCTTGAACGTTAAAGTGGTCGGTATCACCGGCAGCAACGGGAAAACGACCACGAAGGATATGATGGGGGCTGTCCTCGGTACGGTATACAACGTACACAGAACCAAAGGCAACTTGAACAATCACATCGGTCTTCCGCTTACGCTTCTACAGCTTGACGACACCACGGAAGTCGCCGTGGTTGAAATGGGGATGAGCGGACGCGGAGAAATCGAGCTGCTCTCCGAAATAGCCGAACCGGATATCGCGGTCATTACGATGATTGGAGACGCTCATCTGCTGCAGCTCGGCTCCCGCGAAGAGATTGCCCGCGCGAAGACGGAAATTCTCAGCGGCCTGAAAGACGGCGGCACCTATGTGTTCCACGGGGATGAGCCGCTTCTGCCGCTCGTGCTTCCGGAAATGAGGCAGCCCGCCCGTTTGAGCCAGATCCGTTTCGGGCGCGGCCATACGAACGATTTGTACCCGACTTTTATCCAAATGGACGGGGAAGGCACCCATTTCTCGATCAATCCGCGCGGTTCGGAAAGCGACAAGGATGCGCAGAAATACTACATCCCGCTTCTTGGCGAGCACAATGTCGACAACGCTTTGGCGGCTATCGCAGTCGGCACCGCCCTGGGAGTTCCCGATGCAGACATACGCAGAGGACTGGCCGGCATGCAGATGACCGGCATGAGAATCGAGAAGCGTCTGACCCCCGGCGGAGTGACCGTGCTCAATGACGCTTACAACGCTTCGCCAAGCTCCATGAGAGCTTCCATCCGGCTCGTCGAGCAGTTGGAAGGCTATCCGCGCAAGTATGTGCTCCTTGCCGACATGCTGGAGCTGGGCGAGGATGAAATCCGGTATCACCGGGAAATCGGCTCTCTTCTGTCGCCGGACGCTTTGACGGGTGTATATGCCTACGGGCCGCTCGGCAGACAGATCGCGGAAGCCGCCGGGGAATCGTTCGGTCCGGAACGCGCCCGCTGGTTCGAAGACAAAGCGGCATTAACCGCAGCGCTCCAGGCCGCATTGAACCCGGGGGACCTCGTTCTGATCAAAGGGTCCCGGGGGATGAAGCTGGAGGAAGTGGCGGAGGCGCTTTTGGCAAAATAGGCGTTAGCGCCGCAACCTGGCGGCGCCTGCCGCCGTCAGAGAAGCATAAGAGCAAACTCATCCGGCATGGACGGTAGCTGCTGAATCGGCAGGCTTAACCCGCTTGCCGTCTCTATACCCGAATCGAAACACGGAGCAGCTTTCCGGCAGGAGAGCTTGTAGGAGGATATCAAACGTGGAGTTAAAAGTGATCTTATTCACGATGGGAGTCGCATTTCTGCTCGCTCTTATCATGGGCCCTCTGTTCATTCCGCTTCTTCGGAGACTGAAGTTCGGACAGACCATTCGTACGGAAGGCCCGCAAAGCCATCAGAAAAAACAAGGAACGCCGACCATGGGCGGCATTATCATCCTGATCGCGCTCGCGATTGCGGCGCTCCGGTTTGCCGACAGCAACACCGAGCTTTGGATTTTGCTGATCGCGTCGCTCGGATACGGACTCGTCGGTTTTCTCGATGATTATATCAAAATCGTATTCAAGCGCTCTCTCGGCCTCACAGCCAAGCAGAAGCTTATCGGCCAACTGGTCGTATCCGCCGTCGTCTGCGTGCTGCTTGTTACGTCCAATCATAGCACGACTTTGTTCGTACCCGTGCTGGATGTCTCCTTCGATACCGGCTGGCTGTATTTCCCGCTGATGACGATCCTGATGCTCGGGGCATCCAACGCGGTCAACTTTACGGACGGCCTTGACGGGCTGCTTGCAGGTACGAGCGCGGTCGCGTTCGGCGCTTTTACGATTATCGCGATGAACAATACTCAACCGGAAGCGGCTATCTTTTCGGCGGCCATGGTGGGAGGCGTTCTCGGATTTCTTGTGTTCAATGCGCATCCGGCGAAAGTATTCATGGGAGATACCGGCTCGCTGGGAATCGGCGGGGGTCTGGTAGCGGTGGCGATCATGACCAAAGCGGAGCTCCTGCTTGCGGTTATCGGCGGCGTTTTTCTGATTGAGATCTTATCGGTTGTCATCCAGGTTATTTCGTTTAAAACAACAGGCAAACGCGTCTTTAGAATGAGCCCGATTCATCATCACTTTGAACTGGTCGGCTGGTCCGAGTGGCGGGTTGTCACCACTTTCTGGGCAGCGGGTCTTGTTTTGGCGGCACTGGGACTATACATGAATGAGGTGTTGTAGCAAATGAAGCATCCGAGTGAGTACCGGGGTAAGAAAGTGGTCATACTCGGCCTGGCCCGCAGCGGGGTTGCGGCGGCTAAGTTTTTTCATGAAATGGGAGCGGACGTAACGGTCAATGACCGGAAAACGCGTGAAACGAGTCCCGAGGCCGACGAACTGGAAGCCTTGGGAATTTCTGTTGTCTGCGGGGGGCATCCGCCTGAACTTGTTGGAGAAGACACGGCTCTGATCGTCAAAAATCCCGGCATCCCTTACGGGGCGCCGCCGGTCGTTCAGGCTGCCGAACACGGAATTGAAGTGGTAACGGAAGTGGAAGTGGCCTACCATATCTGTTCGGCACCGATGATCGGGATTACGGGCAGTAACGGCAAAACCACCACGACGACGATGATCGGCCTGATGCTGGAGAGGGGCAAGCTGAACCCGATCGTAGCGGGCAACATCGGCCGTGCTTTGACGGAGGCGGCTGCCGAAGCGAAGCCGTCCGATTGGATGGTCGTAGAGCTGAGCAGCTTCCAGCTTAAAGGCACGCGGGAGTTTCGGCCGAAAATCGCCTGCCTGCTCAATGTGTACGAAACTCATCTGGACTATCACGGCTCCATGGAAGACTATGTGGCCTCGAAAGCCAAGCTGTTTGCGAATCAGAAGCAGGGGGACATTGCAGTGCTGAACGCCGATGACGAGGTATGCGCGAAGCTGGCCGGTGAAGTATCTTCGGAAGTCCTTTTGTTTTCCAGGCAGCGTGAGCTGGACAAAGGGGTTTACCTTTCGGGGGACGGCGTGCTGACTTACCGGGATGCAGAGGGCGGTACGTACCCTATTTTACCTGCCAAAGAGCTGGGCATTCGCGGTTCTCATAACATCGAGAACGCCCTTGCGGCATCCGCAATCGCCTTGATCGCAGGCGTGCCGGTCGAGGCGATCGCAGACGTCCTGCGGACATTCCGCGGCGTGGAACACCGTCTCGAATTCGTGGGGGAATTCGGCGGTGTGGCTTATTACAACGATTCGAAAGCAACGAACCCCGCCGCCACGACGAAGACTGTCGAATCGTTCGAACAGAAGGTCATTCTGATCGCAGGCGGCTTGGACCGCGGTTCGGACTACAAAGAAATGCTTCCGCTGCTTGCTTCGCGCGTGAAAGCCGTCGTAACGTTCGGTGAAACGAGAGAGAAAATAAGCCGGGTTGCCCGTGAAGCCGGATTGACCCTTATTGAAACGGTCGATACTGCTAAGAGCACGGAAGCAATCGGTGAGGCCGTCCGGGCAGCGAGCAAGCTGGCAGGGGAAGGGGACATCGTTCTGCTCTCTCCGGCATGCGCCAGCTGGGATATGTTTGCTTCTTATGAGGAACGGGGACGCATGTTTAAGGAGTCCGTGCATAATCTGTAAGGAACGGGTAGTCAAGCCTCCTTCGTCCGCTTCCGGATTGCGGCAGCGTCAGTCAGCGTAGTTCTCAGGCTACAGGCACCCGATATTCTTATT
Source organism: Paenibacillus sp. JT31N7 (assembly GCF_059692095.1). Lineage (NCBI taxonomy): Bacteria > Bacillati > Bacillota > Bacilli > Caryophanales > Paenibacillaceae > Paenibacillus > Paenibacillus sp. JT31N7. Next base: position 1,498,230 of record NZ_JCAUAT010000001.1, on the reverse strand, counting down.
CGTAAGAGGTGTCCCTATGGCTAAAGCGCGTTCCGCTCCGGATGTATGGATTCTGGTTTCGACTCTTCTCATTTTGACGATTGGCATAATTATGGTGTACAGTGCCAGCGGAGTTCTGGCCTTCCGTGAATTTGGCGACTGGTTTTATTATTTGAAAAGACAGCTGCTGTTTGCGGTGCTCGGTATCGTGGCCATGTTTTTTACGATGAACACCGATTACTGGGTCTGGAAAAAGTACGCGAAGGTCGGCCTGCTCATTTGTTTCGGCCTTCTGCTGGCGGTTCTGATCCCGGGGATTGGCGTGGTTCGCGGCGGCGCCCGAAGCTGGCTCGGTATCGGGTCGTTCGGGATTCAGCCTTCCGAATTTATGAAAATCGGCATGATTGTTTTTCTGGCCAAGCTTTTGTCCGACAGGCAGTCCCAGGTCACGTTGTTTACGAAGGGGCTGCTGCCTCCTCTGGGGCTCGTCGGACTGGCCTTCGGCTTGATCATGCTTCAGCCGGATCTTGGAACCGGGGCGGTTCTGGTCGGTGCTTCCCTGCTGGTGATCTATACGGCAGGGGCCCGTATTCTTCATTTATCCTATCTTGCCATGGCCGGCGTCGCAGGATTCGTCGGCCTGATTATTGCCGCCCCGTACCGGCTGCAGCGGATCACGGCTTTTATGGACCCGTGGTCGGATCCGCTGGGAGCGGGCTATCAGTCTATCCAGTCGCTATATGCGATCGGACCGGGCGGACTGGCCGGACTGGGGCTTGGAATGAGCAGGCAGAAGTACAGCTATCTGCCCGAGCCCCAGACGGACTTTATCTTCTCGATCATCGCCGAGGAACTCGGTTTTATCGGCGGTGCAGCCGTCCTGATCCTGTTCACGATTCTCGTGTGGAGAGGAATGCGCACCGCTATTACAGCACCCGACACGTTCGGCAGCCTTGTGGCCGTCGGCATTGTGGGAATGATCGCCGTGCAGGTGATTATCAACATCGGCGTCGTGATTGGAATGTTTCCGGTTACGGGGATCACTCTTCCGCTTATAAGCGCCGGAGGCTCGTCCCTCACCCTGATGCTGACGTCGATCGGCGTGCTGCTCAACATATCCCGCTATTCGAGGTGAAACGAATGCGTATCGTATTCAGCGGGGGAGGAACCGGCGGTCATGTTTACCCGGCTTTGGCCATAGGGGAACAATGTCTGCAGGACCACCCTGATTCGAAATTTTTATACATCGGCACAAACTCCGGCCTGGAGCGTGACATTGTCGCGCGTTCCGGGCTGGATATGCCTTTTGAGGCCGTAGAAATTACAGGGTTCCGGCGCAAGCTGGCTTCCCTGGACAATGTCAAAACCGTGCTGCGCTTTCTGCGCGGTGTGGGCCGTGCCAAAAGCCTGCTCAGGGAGTTCAAGCCCGATGCGGTGGTAGGCACGGGCGGATACGTTTGCGGTCCGGTACTTTATGCGGCCGCCAAGCTGGGCATTCCTACGCTCGTGCATGAGCAGAATGCCATCGCGGGACTTACGAACCGCTTTCTGAGCCGCTACGTGTCGACGGTAGCCGTCAGCTTCCGGGGGACGGAAGGAATCTTCCCCCAGGCCAAAAGAGTCGTCTACACGGGCAATCCGCGTGCGACTTCCATGGTGAATGCGGACGCGGCCCGAGGGTTCTCCTCGCTCGGATTAACGCCCGACGCCCGACTCGTTGTCGTTGTGGGAGGGAGCCGGGGAGCCAAAGCCATTAACGACGCGATGGTCGAACTGGCTCCGCTCGTCCATGAACTGCCCGGTGTGCAATTTGTATTCGGAACGGGTCAGCCTTATTTCGAATCGACCGCGCAGCGGATTCAGGAGGCGGCGGGTTCGGTTCCGGCCAATCTTCAAGTTCTTCCGTATATTCATAACATGCCGGAGGTTTTGGCGGCGTCCAAGCTTGTCGTGAACCGTGCCGGAGCATCCACCATGGCGGAGATTACCGCCCTTGGAATTCCTTCCATATTAATTCCGTCTCCGAACGTGACGAACAATCATCAGGAACACAATGCCCGCTCTCTTTCCGACGAGGGAGGCTCCGTAACGCTGCTTGAGAAAGATTTAAGCGGCAGGGTCCTTTACGATCAGATCGGCATAATCATGGAAGATTCCGTCCGCTGGGAACATATGGCGAAACAGTCGGCAAGGATGGGCCAGCGGGATTCCGCGGCACTTGTCGTCGGGGAGCTGGAACGGATTGTATCCGCCGGACAACGGCGGCGCTAAAAGGCCGCAGGATCAAGCTTTTGCGGCGAACCAGATGGGCCATTGTCACACTCTATCCGATTTAACATAAACTACACTATAACCGTGGCAGACACCTAAGGCAAAGCCGCCCGAACCGACTCCCGTTCTTGCCGGTAACGTATACCGGGAACCGAAGAATCCGGGTAAGGGGCTTTACAACCTTGAGTTCTGTGAAGGAGGTTTTCCCATGCACCAGTTAATTTCAGACTTGCAAGCGGCTCAGGTGGGTGAGGTCCTGAAGAACGAGAAGCTGGCACCGTACACAACCTGGAAAATCGGCGGTCCTGCCGATCTGCTCGTTATTCCGCAGGATAAACAGAAGCTGGTTGAGACGATCCGGCTGCTCGGGCAGCACAAAGTTCCCTGGACTGTAATCGGACGCGGCTCCAACCTGCTCGTGGGGGATAAGGGGTTCCGGGGCGTTGTGATCAAATTAAGCCGGGCTCTGGAAACGCTGCGTTTCGACGGCAGCACCGTCTATGCGGGAGGAGCCTACTCGTTTATCAAATTATCCGTCATGACCGGCAAGGAAGGGTTAACGGGACTCGAATTCGCCGGAGGTATTCCGGGATCGGTGGGAGGCGCCGTTTACATGAACGCGGGGGCTCATGGTTCTGATGTGTCACGCATTCTTAAACAGGCTGAAGTGCTGCTGGACACAGGGGAATTGATCACCATGCAGAACAGCGACCTGCAGTTTGCTTACCGGCATTCGGTGCTGCATACGCTGCCGGGCATCGTAACGGAAGCGGTCTTCGAACTACAGCCGGGCGACCGGAAGGAGATCGCGGGCGCGATGGCGGCATACAAGGACCGCCGGCTCAGAACGCAGCCGCTGCAGCTCGCCGTCGCAGGCAGCGTGTTCCGCAATCCGACGGGCAATCATGCCGCCAAGCTGATCGAAGAGGCAGGCCTGAAAGGCACGCGGGTAGGCGGTGCGGAGATTTCTCCGCTGCATGCCAATTTCATTGTGAATACCGGAAATGCATCGGCCGAGGATGTTCTGGCCCTCATTGCTTTGGCGCAGAAGACTGTACGGGAGAAATCCGGTGTGGAGCTGCAGCCCGAGGTACTGGTGGTGGGCGAGAGGTAATTCGGAGGTGAGACATTGGAGAAGTTGGTAATCGAAGGTGGCATTTCCCTCTCGGGAGCCGTTCGGATCCAAGGTGCCAAAAATGCGGCGCTTCCTATTCTTGCAGCCAGCATAATGGCGTCTGGAACCCACACGCTGCGCAATGTCCCGAAGCTGCTCGACATTGAAGTCATGCTCGGCATACTCCGTTCCCTGGGGTGCAGCGCCGAGCACAAAGAGGACACGGTTGTGCTGGACACGACCAGTTTGAACAGCACGCACGTTCCGGAAGAATTGATGAAGCAGATGCGTTCGTCTATTTTTCTGATGGGTCCGCTGCTTTCGCGCTTCGGCACCGTCCAGGTCTATCAGCCCGGCGGCTGTGCGATCGGTGAACGCAAGATCGACCTGCATCTGAGAGGGCTGCAGGCGCTCGGGGTTACGATCGAGGAAACCGGCAGTACGATTATTTGCACCGCCGAGGATCTGAAGGGCGCCGATATCACGCTTGATTTTCCGAGCGTGGGGGCCACCGAGAACATCATGATGGCTGCCGTTCTGGCCGACGGGATCACGACCATCTCCAACGCCGCACGAGAGCCTGAAATCCAGGACCTCCAAAACTTCCTGAACGAGATGGGAGCGGACATAATAGGAGCGGGGACCGATACTATAACTATACGTGGCGTCAACTCTTTACATGCCTGCACGTACCGGATCATTCCGGACCGTATCGTTGCCGGTACTTTTATGGTGGCGGCGGCCGCGACGAAGGGCAGCGTAACGCTGGAAGGAGTGTGTCCCCAGCATCTGAATGCCGCCGTTCATGTGCTGAGACGCGCAGGTGTTCAAATTACGGTGCACGATGATATAATAAATGTGCACGCTCCAACAAGACCGCGGGCGGTCGAGCGTATCGTCACTGCACCTCATCCGTCTTTTCCGACAGACTTGCAGTCGCAAGTTATGGTGCTCCTTTCCCTAGCAGACGGAATCAGTATAATGAAAGAAACCATTTTTGAGAGCCGATTCAAGCATGTGGATGAACTCACCCGGATGGGAGCGGACATTCGCGTGGATTTCAATTCGGCGTTTATACGCGGTGTACCGAGGCTCTACGGGGCTACGGTCGAGGCTACCGATCTCCGTGCCGGCGCTGCGCTTATCATAGCGGGGCTGGCCGCACACGGCACTACCGTCGTGGAACAAATCCACCATGTCGACAGAGGGTACGACCGGATCGAAGAAATGCTCACCCGGCTGGGTGCGCGCATTCGCCGGCAGGCTCCCGTACCGGATGAAGCGCCGGTTACCGGTGAATAATGCAGTGCCTCTAGTCCCTTCCTGCTTACAGGAGGGGATAAGAGGGGTTTTATACGTTCACAAGGTTATGCAAAAGGAAGCGGGGGTGTCAGGCTTGCCAGAAGAGAATAAAGTTCCGGTGCTGCCGAACCCAAAACCGAGAAGGACGCGCGCCAACCGGAAGCTGCTAACGCTCTTGTTCCTGTTTTTCGTAACGATTCTCGCCGTTCTCTTTTTCCGTTCGTCTTTAAGCCGGATCAGTGAAATCAAGATCGAAGGCAACGAACTGCTTTCTTCCGAAGAAATCGGACAAGCCGCTGCCGTCCAGAAGGGCGATCATTTTTTTGCGGCCCGGTCGGAGAGCGTACGGGAGAGGGTTGCTGCCCTCCGTATGGTTCAGTCCGTTGAAGTTTCCAAGCATTTTCCGGGACAAATCAGCATCGTGGTGCACGAGTATCCGCGCGTTGCGTTCCAGTTCGGGGCGGACGGCGTGAAGCAGGCGGTGCTTGCCGACGGTTCCACCGTTCCCGTTGTCAAAGAAGACATGCCGGTGGACAAGCCCATTTTGACCGGCTGGACAGAGAATGATCCCAACCGCCTCGCTCTTTGCAAAGCTTTGGCAGCCATTCCATCCGGGTATTTATCGGACATTTCGGAGATACGCCCGGACCCGTCGGAAGCCTACAAGGACAAGATCAAGATGTACACCCGTACCAAATTCGAAGTCGTGACGACAGTCGGTTATCTGCCGAACAAAATTATGAATTTGTCCGCTTATATCACGAGCATGCAGGGAAGTGAAGTGAGTTCCGGCGTTCTGGTGCTGCTGGAAACAGACGATCATTTGCCGCTGGATGCGAGTTCCGCCGGAAACAAAGGCAAGGGCGGGCCGGCCCCAACCAAAAAAACCGACCCTACTCCGAAGTCGGACGGCAGCGTGAAACCGACTTCCACGCCCAAAAAGGATACCTCCCGCAAATCCGATACGGGCGGCAAGGACGGCAACACGGACGCTTCAGGTACATCGAAGGGATCGCCTGCTCCTAACTAGGAGGAAATCCCTGTTTGACAGGCTTCCTTATTTAAAGGAAGGGATTGGAAACGGGCGACATTGTGCCCTGCAATCTATGAATCTTTCAAGGGAGGAATCGATAGGGAGATACTGTTTTTCGAACGGTCGAACGCCGGAACGGAAGGCGTCTGATTCATGAATTTTTCAGGGTTTTCTCAGGAAAATATTACTATCCAGCCTATTAAATTAGTGTTAGAATTGATTTTATGGTATTCTATTTTTACCGGTTTAGAACCAAAAAAAGAGGAATTACTGCCTTCACAAAAAAAATGTAGAAATAAAGAGGGAAAACAGCCGTCATGTTGAATAAGTAGAAAGCGACGGGCTGTGCCCTGATTTCATTTAACAGGAGGTGCCAAAGCTTGAGCAACAATGACATCATTGTTAGTTTAGACATCGGTACATCCAAAGTTCGTGCTATTATTGGGGAAGTCGTAAACGGAACCATTAATATAATAGGGGTAGGATCAGCCGACTCGGAAGGCATCCGCAAAGGTGCCATCGTCGATATCGACCAGACCGTTCAATCGATCCGATCCGCGATCGATCATGCCGAACGTATGGTGGGCATACAAATTTCTGATGTTTACGTCGGGATTACGGGAAACCACATCGCGCTTCAGGACAGCCACGGTGTTGTGGCCGTATCCAATGAAGACCGCGAAATCGGCGAAGAAGACATCGAACGGGTTATACAAGCGGCTAGAGTCATAGCGCTGCCTCCTGAGCGCGAAATTATCGGAGTAGTACCAAACCAATACTTAGTGGACGGCCAGGAAGGCATACACGAACCAAGAGGAATGATCGGGGTCAGGCTTGAAGTCGAATCCACGATTATTACCGGAGCCAAAACAGGCATACATAACCTGCTTCGCGTTGTTGAGAAATCCGGACTTAAGGTGGCAGGACTCATTTTGATGTCGCTGGCCTCCGGACAGCTTGCGCTTTCCAAGGACGAGAAATCGATAGGAACCGTATTGGTCGATATCGGAGCAGGTTCGACAACGATTGCCGTTTTCGATCAAGGCAATCTTGTTGCAACATCCACGCTGCCTATCGGCGGCGATTTCATTACCAACGACATATCAATCGGGCTCCGCACCCAAATGGATATCGCGGAAAAAATCAAGCTTAAATACGGCTGCGCGACGATTCAAGATTCCGCGCCGGATCAGGTGTTTAAAGTGAACCGGATCGGCAGTCAGGTGGATAAGGAATTTTCCCAAGTCGATTTGGCGAATATCATTGAACCCCGTGTTCAGGAAATTTTCCATCTGATTCGCACAGAAGCCAGCCGGTTAGGATACAGTGATCCCGCCGGAGGTTATGTCCTCACGGGAGGTACCGTGTCCCTGCCGGGGACTCTTGTCATTGCACAGGAAGAGCTGGCTGCTCCCGTACGTATCGCAGTGCCCGATTACATCGGTGTCCGCGACCCGGCTTACACGAGCGGAGTAGGGATCATCCAGTTTGTTTGCAAGTTTTTGCGTAACCGCCCGGTTACGGCGCCCAAGAAGCAAACGGCCAACAAACCTGCCAGTGTCAAAACACCCCAGACTGAAGCGAGCCCTGGCTGGTTCGATAAAGTCAAAAATTTCCTTAAGGAATTTATCTAACGGGAGAAGCTCTGCTGTTTCTGATTGCATCTTTCCCGGTTATGGATACAAGTGTCCCGTCACTGGCTCTGCAGTCTGCAACCAGGAGGGGCGCGCGCACAGACACGCTTTAAAACCATGTTTCGGGCTATGTGCGAGCTCTTACGATTACCGTGCCGACAGGCACGTTACCCATTTTGAGCGTACAGCTCACGGAAAGTTAAGTTAGGGGGACATTGACTGCTATGTTTGAATTTGATCTGGATGTGGAACAATTGGCCCAGATAAAAGTCATCGGTGTGGGCGGCGGCGGCAGTAATGCAGTTAACCGGATGATCGAGAATGGAGTGCAGGGTGTCGAATTCATTACGGTCAACACGGATGCACAGGCACTTCATCAGGCCAAATCGGAGCACAAACTCCAAATTGGTGATAAATTAACGCGCGGCTTGGGAGCCGGCGCCAACCCCGATGTGGGGAAGAAAGCCGCTGAAGAATCACGCGATTTAATTATGAACACCCTCAAGGGCGCGGACATGGTCTTCGTAACCGCAGGTATGGGCGGCGGAACCGGTACGGGCGCTGCCCCGGTAATCGCGGAAATCGCGAAAGAGTGCGGCGCGCTGACGGTGGGTGTCGTTACCCGTCCGTTCACATTCGAAGGGCGCAAACGTGCCGCTCAGGCTGAACAGGGCATCGCGGCACTCAAAGAAAAAGTGGATACGCTTATCGTTATTCCAAACGACCGTCTCCTTGAGATCGTAGACAAGAAAACGCCTATGCTGGAAGCGTTCCGCGAAGCGGATAACGTCCTTCGTCAAGGGGTGCAGGGGATTTCCGACCTGATTGCCGTACCGGGTCTTATCAACCTGGACTTTGCCGATGTGAAAACCATTATGACCGAGCGCGGTTCGGCTCTTATGGGAATCGGTATCGCGACAGGTGAGAACCGTGCCGCCGAAGCCGCCAAGAAAGCCATTATGAGCCCGCTGCTTGAAACCTCCATCGAGGGTGCACGCGGGGTATTAATGAATATTACGGGCGGTACAAATCTTAGCCTGTATGAAGTAAATGAAGCCGCAGACATTGTTGCCTCGGCCTCTGATATTGAAGTAAACATGATTTTCGGTGCTGTCATTAACGAGAATTATAAAGAAGAGATTATGGTAACCGTTATCGCTACCGGATTCCAGGACAAGCCGCAACAGCAGCAGCCTCCTCAACCGCAGAACCGCCGTCAAGGCGGCATGCAGCAGCAACAGCCGCAGCAGCAGGAGGCGCCTACCGAAACCCAGCAGCGTGCGAACAATCTGCGGCCGTTCGGCGGTCAACCGGGAGATCTGGAAGTACCTACGTTCCTGCGTAACCGCGGACGTAACAATCTCGACAAATAATTCCGCTAACGGAATGGCATAGGTGGAGAGCGGCAAGCCGAGCTTTCCCGAAAAAGCCGTCACAACTGACCTAAGGTCGGTTGTGACGGCTTTTTTCTTTTCCCCACTATGCGACAAAAATAGTTGGCGGCCTCCGGCACGTTTAGACAGACTTTGAATTCGTCTTTTAATATACTAATCTCATCCGCTTGGGGGTGAGGAAAATTGGTCGTATACGCGGATCTGATTTTCCTGGTGAATGTCGTCATGGATGCCGCCGTTTTACTGGTGACCGCGCGGACGCGACGATTGTCCTTCAAACCTTGGAAGCTGGTGATGTCCTCTGTGCTGGGCGGATCTTATGTGCTGCTCATGTTCGTACCTTCCTTGTCGTTCTTGTTTACTTTTGCGGCAAAGATCACTATGTCTCTCTGTATGGTATGGCTTGCTTTCGGCTACGGCAGTTTGCAGCGTTTTTTGCGCAACACCGGCACCTTCTATGTAGTGAACTTTGTAGCGGCGGGGGGCGTTTTCGGCCTGAACTATGTGTTTCAAACATCGGGCGATGTGATGAACGGGCTTATGTTCAGCCAGACCGGTGCGGCGAGGTTCAATATCCGGATCGAGACTTGGGCAGTCATCGTGATAGGTGCCGGTTCTCTGGTGCTGTACAGACTGGTGATGGCGGGAGCAAAGAAGAAGGAAGAACTGGCCGTTCACTTGGCGGAAGTATGCGTAATCGTAGACGGAGCGGAGTTCCGGTGTACAGGCTTGATCGATACGGGCAATCAGCTCTACGATCCGCTGACACGGACCCCGGTAATGGTTATGGAGGCTTCGCAGCTCTCGAGTATGCTGCCGGAATCGTGGCTCAAACGAATCCGTGCAGCCGAGGTGGAACAAATCATCACGGCGATAGGTACGGAAGAAGACTTCGTGTGGCAGGACCGTCTGCGGCTGGTGCCTTACCGGGGAGTAAACCGGAATACGCAGTTCATGCTGGCGATTAAACCCGACAAGGTGGTTATCACGTACAGCAGCGGTCAAGTGGAAACGACGAAAGTGCTTGTAGGATTGGACGGAGGTCAACTCTCCGGTGACGGGGCATATCATGCCATTATTCATCCGACGCTGGTTGCTGCCGGCTAAAGAAAGGTTATGAGTGGGAGGAAGCGGTTATGCGGGTCAAATGGAAATTGCAGATGCTAATTTTTTATTACAAGATTCTTATCTTTTTCGGACTGAAAGGTGAAGAAATTTATTACATAGGAGGAAGCGAAGCACTGCCTCCTCCGCTGACGCGGGAAGAAGAAGAATATTTGCTTGGAAAACTGCCCTCCGGGGACGCGGCCATCCGTGCCATGCTGATTGAACGCAACCTCCGGCTGGTTGTCTATATAGCCCGCAAATTTGAAAATACGGGCATTAACATCGAGGATCTGGTCTCTATAGGAGCGATCGGTCTTATTAAAGCGGTTAACACGTTTGACCCCGAGAAGAAAATCAAGCTGGCGACGTATGCGTCACGCTGCATCGAGAATGAAATTCTGATGTATCTCCGCCGCAACAGCAAAATACGGACGGAAGTGTCGTTCGACGAACCGCTGAATATCGATTGGGACGGAAACGAGCTGCTGCTGTCCGATGTGCTGGGTACCGAGAACGATACCATCTACCGCAACATCGAAGAACAAGTGGACCGCAAGCTGCTGCATAAAGCGCTAGATAAGCTGACGGACCGGGAGCGAACGATCATGGAGCTTCGTTTCGGTCTCCAGGACGGTGAAGAGAAGACGCAGAAGGACGTTGCGGATCAGCTCGGCATCTCCCAGTCCTATATTTCCCGGCTGGAAAAAAGGATCATCAAACGACTGCGCAAGGAGTTTAATAAAATGGTTTAAGCAAAAGCCTATCACCTGTGTGGTAGGCTTTTTAGTATGACTTTTCCGTATGAATTTCAGAAGGGACCGGGTAATCCCTCCGAACGGGAGACGAATCTGCCTTTTTTTAAAAAATTATCGGAAACTGAAAGCGAATACGGGCCAACAACGGCAGGAGAGAGCAAGCACCCGGGCACTTGTCAAGGGGGGAGTCACGCTCTTCTCGGCGCATAAAAACACGGGTCACGGAGATAATTAACAGTAATGTTTCTCCTTGGGAGGTAAATCACCGTGACCCGAAATAAAGTCGAAATATGTGGTGTCGATACCGCCAAACTTCCTGTTCTGACGAATGTGGAAATGCGTGAACTGTTCACCAATCTGCAGACGAAGAACGACCGATCCGCAAGAGAGAAACTGGTCAATGGCAACCTGAGACTGGTACTCAGCGTGATTCAGCGTTTCAACAACCGCGGCGAGTTCGTCGACGATCTTTTTCAAGTGGGCTGCATCGGCTTGATGAAAGCGATCGATAACTTCGATCTGGGCCAGAACGTGAAGTTTTCAACGTATGCGGTGCCGATGATCATCGGAGAAATACGCAGATACCTGCGGGATAACAATCCGATCCGTGTCTCCCGTTCATTGCGGGATATTGCTTACAAAGCGCTTCAGGTCCGCGACAGTTTAACGAACAAAAACTCTCGCGAGCCCACGATTTACGAAATTTCCGAAGTGCTGAACGTGCCCAAAGAAGATGTCGTTTTTGCGCTCGACGCGATTCAGGACCCCGTCTCCCTGTTTGAGCCGATTTACCACGATGGCGGGGACCCGATCTATGTGATGGATCAGATCAGCGATGAACGCAACAAAGACATGTCTTGGATTGAAGGAATCGCTTTGAGAGAAGCGATGAGAAAGCTAGGCTCCCGTGAAAAAATGATTTTGTCCATGCGCTTTTTCGAAGGCAAAACCCAGATGGAAGTCGCAGATGAAATCGGAATTTCTCAGGCGCAGGTTTCAAGGCTGGAAAAATCGGCTATCACCCAGATGCAGAAACATGTCAAAAGCTGATTGATTCTCCGTCTGCCGGATTTACTTGCACGCACATCTATCGAAAGCCCGGATTCCGGGCTTTTTGTTATGCCTTCTTTTCCGGTTAGGCGTCGTGAAGCTCTTTTCTTGGTTTTGCAGGACATTTTGGCCGGGTCCCTCATATACTAGAACAAACGGGCGAATAACCTGAAAGCGTGGGGTAAGCAGATGAAAATATCCGACTTTCAAACGAAAGACGTTATCAATATTGTGGACGGCAAAAAACTCGGCCAGATCAGCGATTTGGAGCTTGAGCTCCGCCAGGGCAGGATCGATTCCATTGTCGTTCCGAACAGCAGCAAGTTTTTCGGCTTGTTTGGGGGAGGGACGGATCTTATTATTCCCTGGAAAAATATCGTCAAAATAGGAGCCGATGTCGTTCTGGTCAAACTGGATGAAGCCAAAACGTACCGGGCCGTCGAGGAGAGCGATTCCGTTGATTACAACCGCAGCTCCCGCGGGTAATAGAAGTAGATATGAGGATAGCCATGTGACGGGCGCTTCGTTGTAAGGCAGCAGCTATAATACGCAGGCGCCCCTATTCATAACTGCCTGAGCGCCAATTTTTGTCGTCTTATGACTGGTATGGTAAACTTGAACAAGCAGAAAAGGCCGCTGTAGGCCGGGGATACGGAGGGGACAAGCAGTGGAACCGTTTGTACACAAAAAATCAAATTCCGGGGAGCCGGAGCTTTTTGTGCTGGAAAGGCTTCAGGAACGTTTTCCTTTCGTTCAGGCCGGATTTACATCGCGTCACGGAGGAGTAAGTTCGGCTCCTTTCGATTCGCTTAATCTGGGCCTGCACGTAAACGATGCGGACGAGGATGTTGTCGAGAACCGGAAGAGACTTGCCGCGGCGCTCGGAGTGCCTTTTGAAGCGCTCACGTTCGGCGAGCAGGTGCACGGCAAAGAGGTAGCGGTCATCGAAAAGGAACAGATGGGAAGCGGACGAATATCGCGTGCCGATGCGATTCAGGACAGGGACGCTTTTATAACCGCCGGAAAAGGGATCATGCTCTGCGCCCTGTACGCGGACTGCGTTCCGCTTTATTTGATCGATCCGGTGAACCGGGTCGTAGGAATCGCCCACGCCGGCTGGAGAGGTACGGTCCAGAATATCGGTGCGGCTGCGCTTGCTTCGATGACCCGCTCTTTCGGAAGCAGGCCGGAAGACGTGCATGCCGTAATCGGCCCTTCCATAGGCGGCTGCTGTTATGAAGTGGATAAATTTGTCGCGGGCCGCGTTTACGAGAGCCATTTGGATACCGGTATTTCCATAAAACAGACGGAAGCTGTCGTTATCCCTCGTAAAGAAGGCAAATATCAGTTAAATTTGCAGGAATGCAACCGACAATTTCTTGAGAAAGCAGGAATTTTGTCGTCGCATATAGAAGTAACAGAGTTATGTACGAGCTGTTCGACCGATCTGTTCTTTTCCCATCGTAAAGAAGGGGGTTCGACCGGGCGTATGGCAGCCTGGATTGGCCTCCGAAACGACTAATCCGGCCTCGACAACATACAGACAGCATGGAGGGAGTGAACCGCTGCTGATGAATTTGCAGGCGCGTATTGAAGATGTGCATCACCGCATTGAGGCGGCTTGCCGGCGGTCCGGCCGCAGCCCTGAAGACATAAGCGTGATCGCGGTTACGAAATATGTATCTCTGGAAGCCACGCGCGAAGCTCTTGACCATGGGTTAACACAGGTGGGAGAGAACCGCTGGCAGGATGCCAAAGAAAAATGGGAGGCACTCGGAGACCGGGGAGACTGGCATTTTATCGGGCATTTGCAAACGAACAAGGTAAAGGACATTATAGGGAAATTCGCGTATATCCATTCTCTGGATCGTGCTTCTCTTGCCAAAGAACTGGAGAAAGAGGCCGCCAAACGGAACCTTTCCGTCAAATGTTTTATACAAGTGAACGTATCCGGTGAGGAATCCAAATATGGACTGGCCCCGGAAGAGCTCAAATCCTTCGCGAAGAATTTGAATCAGTACCCCCATCTTCAGATCGTCGGCTTGATGACGATGGCCCCGCTGGAGGCCGAAGCGGAAGCGACACGGCCCGTATTCAGGAAACTGTGCGAGCTTAGGGATGAGCTCAACGCCGAGCAGATTCTGCCTGAACCTGTACGGCATTTGTCCATGGGAATGTCGGGAGATTTTGAAGTGGCGATCGAAGAAGGCGCAACTTGGGTGCGTTTAGGTACCGTACTTGTCGGAAAGTCTTGAATCAATACCATCTTTTCCACAGAGGAGGAGCGTCGGATGGGCGTTATGAATAAATTTATGAATTTTATCGGACTGCAGGAAGAAGAAGAGGTCGTAGAACGGGAAAGAATTGTAGAAACTCCGGAAGAACCTGAAACCCCGGTGCAGGAACAACGTACGAAACAGAGTAAAAATAACATTGTGAGCATTCATTCACAGAAAAACAGCCGCGTTGTGCTTCACGAACCTCATTCTTTCGACGATTCCCAGGAAATCGCGGATCATCTGCGTTCCCGCCGGACCGTTGTCGTGAATTTGCAGCGGGTTCGTCCCGAACAAGCGGTAAGAATTTTCGATTTCCTGAACGGGACCGTTTATGCGCTGAACGGATCGATCTCCAAGATCGGGCCGAATATTTTCCTGTGCGCCCCGGATTCCGTAGAAATTCAGGGATCGATCTCGGATTTTCTGCATGAAGCTTAGCAGTGGATAAAAAGGTTGAGGTGAAAGCGGTTGGTCATGAACATTTACGGGTTAATCGATACATTGGCCCAAATTTACTTTTATATGATTTTCGGTTACGTGCTGCTTTCCTGGTTTCCGAATGCACGTGAGAGCTTTATCGGCGAACTGCTGGCGAAACTCGTTGAGCCTTACCTGAGCGCATTCCGCCGCTTTATCCCGCCGATCGGCCCCCTTGATATTTCTCCGATCGTTGCCATGGGCGTATTCTGGCTCGTCGTCGCCGGCTTGAAAGTTGTGGTCGGCTACATTTTGAGGTTGTTCTAGTGGCTAAAGATAGGTACGGGCATTTCCATCCCGATGAACATGCTTTCGTGGACCGGGCCCAGGAGTGGGTGGAGAACGCCGCCCATCACAAGGTAAAGCGGACGGACTTTCTCGATCCCCGGCAAGCTTTTATCCTTCGTACACTGGTTAACCGCAGCCCCGACGTAAACTGCAGATTGGATGGCGGATGCCCGGATGCCGAACGCCAAAGAGCGATTCTCGGGCCGGATTACCTGGATCTCTCCGGCGAAGATATGGGGCTGAGAGTTCTGTCCGTAGAATCCGGCGACAGCAAGTTCCAGGCGCTTAGTCACGGCGATTATATGGGAGCGATTCTGGCGCTGGGCATGAAAAGGGACAAGGTAGGGGATATTAACGTATCCGGACAGGGCTGCCATTTCGTCGTGGCGGAAGAAGCGGCCGATTATCTTCATTTGAATCTCAGCCAAGTGCATCGCGTCCATGTGACGACCGAGATTTTGCCGATCGCTAAGCTGAGACCGTCCGTCGTTAAACTGGAGGAGATGACGCTTTCCGTAGCTTCCCTCCGTCTGGACGGAATTGTAAGCGATGTATTCCGATTAAGCCGGGCCAAAGTTCTCCTTCCGATCGGAGCCGGCAAATGCAAAGTGAACTGGAAGCCCGAAGAGAATCCGAGCGTCCCCCTGCAGGAAGGCGACGTCGTTTCTTTGCAGGGCTTTGGGCGTTTTCGTGTCCTGGAAATAGAAGGAGTAACGAAGAAAGGCAGAACCCGCATGAAAGTGGGCAAATACGTTTAACCTATTTTAAGTGCGAGGAATAAAGGATTTTTCGCTTTTCTGTCGAAATTCTATTTCTTAACTGAACCGTACAAACTCTCCACCGGTTAACATTCTAGGAGGTGCACCATGCCCTTAACACCACTCGATATACATAACAAAGAATTTGCGCGCTCTTTCCGGGGCTATGACGAAGATGACGTGAACGAGTTTCTGGATCAGGTCATCAAAGACTACGAGGCCGTTATCCGTGAAAACAAAGAGCTGCAAAACCAAATTCTGGCGCTGCAGGAACGGCTGGATCACTTCTCCAATATTGAAGAAACGTTGAGCAAAACGATTATTGTCGCGCAGGAAGCCGCCGACGAAGTGAGGAACAACGCCAAGAAAGAAGCGCAGCTGGTCCTTAAAGAAGCGGAAAAGAACGCCGACCGGATTATCAACGAATCGTTGACGCGTTCCCGTAAAGTTTCGGTGGAAACCGAAGAGCTTAAGAAGCAGGCGAGCATTTACCGGACACGCTTCCGTACTCTGCTCGAAGCGCAACTGGAGCTCCTTCAGGATGAAGGCTGGAAGACGCTCGATCACGACAAGGTGCTTGAACTCGAGAAGTAATCGGTCTCCACGGCGGGACTTCATTGACTACCGGACCCGGATTCGATATACTTCGGGTAACTGAATCTTTCGTAAAGCGATGACTGGGCCAAGTAGTCCGTACAGCAGTGTCAGCGAGTTAGGGTGGGTGTGAGCCTAATCTCTGCAGCGGACGAAAATCCCCCAGGAGCGTCTCTTGAAAAGCGAAGTAGGGAGCATCGGGTAATTCCGTTATCGATTCGTCGAGTGAGACTGACAACCGGTCGTCATTTCTTTCATGCGGGAACTGGATTTCTGTGTGCGGGTGATGACAGCGGGCCGGAACGGTCTAACAAGGGTGGTACCGCGAGCTTAACTTCTCGTCCCTTTTGGGATTGAGAAGTTTTTTTGCATTTTAGAGAGCTAGGGAATTGTCCCGGAAGGGATCAGCGTACCAAGACTAGGGAGTGAATCAATTTGGATTACGGAAAAACATTGCAGCTGCTGAAAACGGACTTTCCTATGAGAGGTAATCTGCCACAGGCGGAGCCTAAAATGCAGGCGCATTGGGAAGAAAACGACATTTACGCGAAAGTGCAGGAGAGCCGCAAAGGGCGGAAGAAGTTCATTTTGCACGACGGACCTCCGTACGCCAACGGGGACATTCATATCGGCCATGCGCTGAATAAGATTCTTAAAGATATCATCGTCCGCTTCAAAACGATGCAGGGCTACGATGCGCCCTATGTCCCCGGCTGGGACACGCACGGACTGCCGATCGAGCAGGCTATCGCCAACAGCGGCAAAGTGGACCGCAAAAAGATGTCCGTTGCCGAATTTCGCAACTATTGCGAAGAATACGCGCTTCAGTGGGTAGAGCGGCAGAAGGAACAGTTCAAGCGTCTCGGAATCCGCGGAGACTGGGATCATCCGTACATCACGCTGCAGCCGGAATATGAGGCCGAGCAAATCCGTCTTTTCGGTGAAATGGTGAAAAAAGGGTACATCTACAAAGGTCTGAAGCCGGTGTACTGGTCTCCTTCATCGGAGAGCGCTCTGGCTGAAGCCGAGATCGAGTACAAAGAAAAAACGTCACCGTCCATTTATGTCGCTTTCGATGTAGCGGACGGCAAAGGCAAGCTCCCGCAGGATGCGGCTTTCGTCATTTGGACGACCACCCCATGGACGCTTCCGGCGAATCTGGGCATCTCCGTTCACCCGGACTTTACGTACGCTGTCGTAGAAGTAAGCGGCAAGAAATACGTGCTGGCCGAAGGACTTCTCGAATCGGCTGCGAAGGCAATCGGCTGGACGGACTACAGCATCGTGTCCACGGTTAAAGGCAGCGAGCTGGAGAACGTGACCTGCAAGCATCCGTTCTACGACCGGGAGTCGCTTGTCATGCTGGGCGAGCACGTTACGCTGGAGGCCGGTACGGGGTGTGTTCATACCGCTCCGGGCCACGGAGAGGACGACTTTATCGTCGGGCAAAAATACAAGATCGGCGTTCTTTGTCCGGTGGACGATCAAGGACATTTCACGGCGGAAGCGCCGGGGCTGGAAGGTGTTTTCTACGAAAAAGGAAACAAAACGATTCTGGAATGGCTGGAAAACAGCGGACACCTACTACACGCTTCCTCCATCAATCACCAATACGCGCATGACTGGCGTACGAAAAAGCCGGTTATTTACCGGGCGACGGAGCAGTGGTTTGCGTCTATCGATAAATTCCGCGATGAAATGCTGGAAGAAATCAAAAAAATCAAATGGACGCCTAATTGGGGGGAGATCCGTCTTCACAACATGATCGCGGACCGCGGAGACTGGTGTATTTCCCGTCAGCGCGTATGGGGCGTGCCGATTCCGATTTTCTACTGCCGCAGCTGCAATCATCCGATCGTAAACGATGAGACCATCGAGCATGTGGCTAAGCTGTTCGAAAAAGAAGGCTCTAACGCGTGGTTCACGCTGACGGAGAAGGAGCTTCTGCCGGATGGCCTTTCCTGCCCGGAATGCGGCCATGGGGAGTTCCGCAAAGAAACGGACATCATGGACGTGTGGTTCGATTCGGGTTCCTCCCATGCGGGAGTGCTGGCCAAGCGCCCCGAGCTTCAGTGGCCGGCCGATTTGTATCTGGAAGGTTCCGACCAGTACCGCGGCTGGTACAACTCCTCCCTAATTACGGGCGTGGCGGTAAAAGGCCAGTCTCCGTACAAGGGAATTCTCAGCCACGGCTTCACTCTGGACGGAGAAGGCCGCAAAATGTCCAAGTCGCTCGGCAACACCGTCGATCCGAGTCAAGTGTGCAACAAGCTCGGCGCCGACATATTACGTTTGTGGGTATCTTCGGTGGATTATCAGTCCGATGTCCGGATTTCGGATAACATTCTGAGCCAGATCACGGAAGTATACCGCAAAATCCGCAACACGCTCCGCTTCCTGCTGGGCAATTTAAGCCACTTCGATCCGGTGAAGGATCGTGTGGATTTCGCCCAAATGAGCGAGCTGGACCAGTATGCGGTTATCCGCCTCAACCGGATGACGGAAAAAGTGATCAAAGCCTATGACGCGTATGAGTTTCACGTGGTCTATCAGGCGGTTCATCACTTCTGCGCCGTGGAGATGAGTTCATTCTACCTGGATATCATCAAAGACCGCCTGTACGCGGACGCGGCGGACGATTCCGCCCGCAAAGCTTCGCAAACCGTTCTTTATGATTCGCTGCTCGCTATCACGAAGCTCATTGCACCGCTTCTGCCGCATACGGCCGACGAAGTGTGGAAATACATTCCGGGCGTGGAGCTGGACAGCGTACAGATCACCGAACTGCCGGAGGTCCGTACGGATGTGTATAACCAGGAGCTGGAGCAGAAGTGGGACGGCTTCCTGAATATCCGGGACGAAGTGCTTAAAGCGCTGGAAGAAGCGCGCAAGAACAAAACAATCGGCAACTCCCTGAGCGCCGCGGTTGATTTGTACCCGGGCGAT
Organism: Paenibacillus sp. JT31N7; assembly: GCF_059692095.1. Lineage (NCBI taxonomy): Bacteria > Bacillati > Bacillota > Bacilli > Caryophanales > Paenibacillaceae > Paenibacillus > Paenibacillus sp. JT31N7. The sequence continues at coordinate 1,479,249 of NZ_JCAUAT010000001.1, read as the reverse complement.
GCGGGCTTCAAGCTGCTTAGCGGTTTTGACAAGCTCGATACGCTCTTCATCGTCTCCGCCGCGACTCTGCATAATCCGTCCGAGAAAGCACCGGAAGGAAGTTACGGGGCTCAGGATCTTGGCGTGCAGGTATCCGTTGCCGAAGGAGAGAAATGCGAACGCTGCTGGATAGTCACACCGGAAGTTGGGCAGAACAAAGAACACCCGACTCTGTGCGCCAGATGTGCGGAAGTTGTTTCCCACCTCGAATAACGCAGCCCAGGTAATGAAATTCGCCGCCGTGTGGAGATAGGGGATACCAAATCTGCAGGAGCGATTTTCATGGATGACCTGAACGAAGAAGAACGGAACGAACGGAACAGACCCTCTAAGGCCCGGCTTGCGGAGGAACATGCGGAGCTTGAGCATCCGGATTTGCCAACCAATGCCGCCCTTTCAAGCGATGAGGAAAAACGGCTCATTCATCATATCCATGAGAAAGTAACCGAAATAGCGGCCAATATCGAACGGACGCAAATTGCCGATTACGTGGCGCTGATGAATAAGCCGCGCAAACTGATTTTCGGGAACCTCATAGCGGGAATTTCCAGAGGGGTTGGTCTCGGTCTTGGCATTACCGTATTCGCGGGTACCATTCTCTATGCACTGAAAGCTCTGGGCGCTTTGAACCTGCCCATTATCGGCGCGTACATTGCGGACCTCGTGGAGTATGTCCAGTTTCAGCTGGAAGGGCGCCGGTTTTATTAACCGGGCGTTCCGTTACAAAGGAAAACGCAGAGCCGCTTGATCAGCTCTGCGTTTCTTCCGATGTATAATCGGGCTCGAGAAGAGGATCTCCTTCTTGATTATCCATATAGGAGCGATAGGCTTTGTTGCGAACAACGGATACATGATTGCCGTAAATATCGGTGGCAAGAAAGCTTTCGAAGGGCTCCACATACCCGTCAAGCTCGTCTGCCTCGACATACATGGAATTATAATCGCCTACGTTCGGATCTTCCGCCATGGCGGGAGAGTCGGAATTGCCCCAGCTTTCCACGATCTGCCAGGCGTCTTCGCCGTCAAACTGGTTCTGATCCGAGCGTTCGTCCAGACTGGTCCGTCCGAAAGGCGGGGCGAGAAATTCCTCTTCCACCGGTCTTCTGTCGGATGCGTGCCGGTTCGGCACATGTTCCAGGCAGTACTGAGTTGTCGGAATGGCGCTTAACCGCTCGTAGGGAATCGTTCTGCCGCACTCGATGCAAATCCCGTAGGTGCCGGCAGCTAACCTTTCCAGAGCGAGATTGACCTGATCGAGATGACGCTCGGCGTTTTCCAGCAGAGCGATGTCTTTTTCCCGCTCGAACATTTCCGTTCCTATATCGGCGGGATGATTGTCGTACGTGGACAACTCTCCGGTGTTTTCGCCCATGGCCTGGGACATTCCGAAGTGTTCGTCGAGCTCCAACTGCTCTTTAAGTTCTTTTTTTTCAATAAGAAGCTGCTGCCTGAGCTGATCCGTTTGATTGGAAGTCAGTATATGCATGGGGGTACATCTCCCTTCGGAAGGTGGCCTGCAGCAATAGGGTTTACGAAGACTCCCTTTTTTAGTGTGGAAAATGAAAGCACCGCAGCCAAACGTTTAACGGGCGACACGCGACAAGCCGTCGTCAGAGGAGGAATCCCGTTTTGTATTATTATTTACTTGCACTTATCGTGTTTTTGATTGATCAGGGGACCAAATGGCTCGTGGTTAAAAACATTCCGCTTCATGACTCCATTCCGGTGATCGGCGAGTTTTTCCAGCTGACTTCGCACCGCAACCGCGGCGCCGCTTTCGGAATTTTGCAGGACCAGCGCTGGTTTTTCATCCTGGCTACCTTGATAATCGTCGTTGGAGTCGTTTTGTATCTCAACAGGACCCGTAAAGCCGGGCAGAAGCTGATGTCGCTGGCGCTCGCTCTGCTTTTGGGAGGCGCGGTAGGAAATTTTTTGGACCGACTGCTTTTCGGCGAGGTTGTCGATTTCCTTCAACTGCATTTTCAGTTTTCCTTTTTCGGCAAAGCGGTCGACTACATTTATCCGATCTTTAATGTGGCGGACTCCGCTATCGTCATCGGCGTCATTTTGATTTTTATCGATTCGATTATCAGCTGGAAAAATGAAAAAAGAGGGACGGCATCATGAGCGAACAAAACAACTATGAGGTGGAACAAAACGGAATGGACGAAACGGAAAGCGAACCGACGCGCTGGCAGGTCGAGGCCGAGCAGAACGGCGAGAGAATCGACAAGCTTTTGTCCGATGCTTTGGACGGCGTGTCGCGTACGCAAATTCAGCAGTGGATTAAAGACGGCCATGCCCGGGTGGACGGCCGGAACGTAAAGCCCAACTATAAGCTGGGCGAGGGGCAGGTCATCGATCTTGCGATTCCGGATCCCGAACCGCTGGATATCGCCGCGGAAAACATCCCCCTGGATGTCGTTTACGAAGACGGGGACGTTATCGTGATCAACAAGCCGCGCGGACTGGTGGTGCATCCGGCTCCCGGTCACTACAGCGGCACGCTGGTGAATGCCCTGATGCATCACTGCAAAGACTTGTCCGGGATCAACGGGGTTATGAGACCCGGGATTGTTCACCGCATCGACAAAGACACTTCCGGACTGCTGATGATCGCCAAAAACGATCAGGCTCATGCCAGTCTGGCCGAGCAGCTCAAGGAGCATAGCGTGACACGCAAATATGTGGCGCTTGTGCACGGGAATTTGCAGCACGAGCACGGAACGATCGACGCTCCGATCGGCCGGGACAGCTACGACCGCAAACTGTACACTGTGACGGACAAAAACTCCAAACACGCGGTTACGCATTTTGCCGTACTGGAGCGCTTTGACGGGTATACGCTGGTGGAGCTCAAGCTTGAAACGGGCCGGACTCATCAGATTCGGGTTCATCTCAAGTTCATCGGGCATCCGCTCGTCGGAGACCCGTCCTACGGCCGCAACAAGGGGATGACCATGGACGGTCAGGCGCTTCACGCGCAGATTCTCGGTTTTACCCATCCGCGGACAGGGGAACGGCTCGAATTCGAGGCGCCGATTCCGGAAGATATGGCGGATCTTCTTCACCGTCTGCGCAATCTGTAAGGACAATCAGGGACAGGCGGAAGCCGGTCCCTCTTTTTTAAAACTCAGCGAACCTTTGGAGAGGGGAAGCATTCCGTATGGAACCAATCATTAATCCGCAGGTAAAAGAGATTCAAATTTCCGGTATCCGTAAAATTGCGAATAAAGTCGCGGCAATGCCGGATGCACTGGCTTTAACGATGGGACAGCCGGATTTTCCGACGCCCGCCCATATTGTGGAGGCCGCACAGAAAGCGCTCCAGGCAGGCAGGACGGTGTATACGCCCAATGCCGGACTTCCGGAGCTTAGAAAGGCCGCGGCCGACTTTGTCGGCTCCAAATACGGGCTGTCCTACGACGGAGCCAGCGAAGTCATCGTGACGACGGGGGCGAGCGAGGCGCTCGATATTACGCTACGGACCATTTTGACGCCGGGGGCGGAGGTTATTTTGCCGGGACCGATTTATCCGGGTTACGAACCGCTGATCCGGCTGTGCGGCGGAGTGCCCGTTTACGTGGATACGCGGCCTTATCAGTTTAAGATGACCGCAGCCGCTCTGGAGCCTCATTTGACGGAACAAACCCGCTGCGTCGTTCTCGGCTACCCGAGCAACCCGACGGGTCAGATTATGACCAAGGCGGAACTGACCGAGCTGGCAGCTCTTCTGGAAAGCCGGAACCTCTATGTCATTTCCGACGAGATTTACAGCGAGCTGGTGTACGGAGCCGAACACGCTTCGATTGCCACCCTGCCGGGCATGAGAGAGAAGACGATCGTGATCAACGGCTTGTCGAAATCCCATTCCATGACCGGCTGGCGGATCGGCTTTACGTTTGCCCCAGAAGCCTTGACGCGGCATATGGTCAAGGTGCACCAGTACAATGTCACCTGCGCGAGCTCCATCTCGCAGTATGCGGCTGTCGCGGCGCTCACCGCGGGCCGCGATGATGCTATTCCGATGCGCCAGGCTTACGAGAAAAGGCTGGCGCATGTGTATGGCCGGCTCCAAGCGATGGGACTGGAAGCCGTCAAACCGCAGGGCGCGTTCTACCTGTTCCCGTCGATCGCCCGGTTCGGGCTCGGCTCGGAAGAGTTCGCCTACAGGCTGCTGGAGGAGCAGCGGGTCGCCGTCGTTCCGGGCGATGCGTTTTCACCGCTGGGCGAAGGTTACATCCGGCTGTCGTACGCGTATTCGCAGGAGGTGCTCGACGGAGCACTGGACCGGCTGGAAGCCTTCATCCGCAAACTCGACCGGAGCTGATGCCCGACCGGCTGCCTATAAAAAATCCCCTTTATCCGACCCGCTGCCTGGCAGAGGGGAGATAAAGGGGTTTTTTTTATACAGACTGTCCGGATTTCCAGCGGAGGTAGCTGTCCACCGTTCGGATAGCTATACCGATGGCTCTTTCATCGGGTTCAATGCGGGCGTGATGCAGGCCGTAAGGCGTTTCGGCACCGAGCCAGAACATAAAGCCCGGGATTTTCTCCAGAAAATAACCGAAATCCTCTCCCGTCATCGCCTCGGTACATTCATACAAACGGACGGGGACCTGCGGCTCCGACCAGGAGGGAGGGCTGCCTGCTTGTGCCTGCTCATCGACTGCAGAAGTATTCTCCAACCCACTGACGGTACCGGTTGCGGCTTTGTCAGGTACGGAGCCGTGAGAGACGCCAACCCCGGCGGCTGTATCCGTTTTTTGCAGCCAGTCCATAAATTCCAGCGTCAGCGCTTCGTTGTTATACACTTGAAGGTAATTGGAGCCCCAATCAATGGAGGCGGTACAGTCGAATGAAGATTCGATACCGCGAACGATTCCTTCGATTCTCGATTTAATAAGCTGCATGGATTCGGCGGAGAGAGTGCGGATCGTGCCTTCGAGCCGGGCGTTCTCGGCGATGATGTTCTGCTTGGTGCCCGCACTCATTTTGCCGATCGTGACAACGGCCGAGTCGAGAGGGTTGATGTTACGAGACACAATTGTGTGAAGCTGTCCGACAAGCTGGGAAGCGGCGACCACCATGTCGTTGGAGAGGTGCGGATACGCCGCGTGGCCTCCCTTGCCCTTAAGGTCGATAAACAGCTCGGACGTGTTGGCGAACAAGATGCCGGGTTTGACCGCGATGGTACCGACCGGATATTCCGGCGCGATATGAAGGCCGACCATCTGCTCCGGCATCCAGTCGCTTAGCTCGGCGGATGCCAGCATGGGAAGCGCTCCTCCGGGACCTTCTTCCGCGGGCTGGAACACGACGACGAGATCGTCTTTCATGGGGCGGTGAGCAAACTGCGTCACAAGGCCGGCTCCGATGGACATATGCACATCATGTCCGCAGGCATGCATATATCCGGGGTGTTCGGATTGAAACGGATAGCCGGTTTCTTCGGGGATCGGCAGGCCGTCCATATCGGCCCGGTACCCGAATCGTTTGGATGAATTTGTGCCCTTGAGATACACCAGGATACCGGTACGCCACGTACGGATTTCCATCCGTTCCTGTGGAAGAGTTTCCAAATAATCGAGGAGCATGCGCTGGGTTTTAAATTCTTGGAATCCCGGCTCGGGTATCCGGTGAAGCTGGCGCCGCAGTTCAATAAACGGGCTGGTCACAATAGTTCTCTCCTTCTTTCGTTTAAATGTAAGTCCGCAGGATTGAAAAAGGGCCCGGCGCCGGAGGCGCTGGGCCCAAACAGCAGCGGCAGTCCGCCTGCCTTCAGGAAGGATGCGCGCGTGCCGGTGTTGTTCTTTTTATGTACAAGCGGAACGTGAACGTAATACCTGTGGGGTCTTACAGCTCGCGAAGCTCTTTCAGAATTTCCGTTTTGGATTTCGTTTTGTCGTCGACCTTCTTGATGACACGGGCAGGCGTACCGGCCACAACCGTAAATTCAGGAACGTCCTCCACTACGACGGCACCCGCGGCTACAACGGAACCTTGACCTATGCGCACGCCTTCGAGAATAACGGCATTTGCGCCGATAAGAACATCGTCTTCGACTACGCAAGGCTGTGCGGAAGGAGGCTCGATCACTCCGGCTACAACCGCTCCGGCACCGATGTGGCACATGTTGCCGATTTGAGCGCGTCCGCCGAGGATGGCGTTCATGTCGATCATCGTGCCTTCGCCGATGGAAGCGCCGATGTTGATAACCGCGCCCATCATAATGACGGCGTTGTTGCCGATGGAGACTTTGTCGCGGATGATGGAGCCAGGCTCGATACGCGCGTTAATGCCTTTCAGGTCAAGAAGAGGAATGGCGGAGTTGCGACGGTCGGACTCGACCACATAATCTTCTATGTTCTGCTGATTGGATTCGATAATGGCCTGGATGTCCGTCCATTCGCCGAACAGGACACCGCTTTTGCCGGAAATGAAGGACTGGATGTCGGTTCCGAAATCAACGGCTTCCAGGTTTCCTTTTACATATACTTTCACGGGTGTCTTCTTTTGGCTCGTTTTAATAAACTGGATAATTTCTTCAGTATTCATCTGTGTCATACTTCCACTCCTCCTGGGGTACGTTATCTTTATCATCATAGCAGATGAAAAGCGCTTACGCGATAGATTGTCCGAAAAAACGACAGGATACGCAGGATAACACGAAAATAACAGGGGTAAACACGCGGAGAAACGCATAAAAACATGCTTTTTTACGGTTGACTTCTTTTGTCGAAAGTGGGATAATGGGCTTCAAGTGAATAGGGTACCTTTAAAATCAGTCCAGAGAGGCTGGCAAGGTCAACGTTTAAGCAGGAGCAGACTCCGGGGGAGAGCGAATTGCGGCGATTAGCTGCAACTTCCATCGGTTCCAAGCACCCGTCTGTTTCTGCACATGCGCTAACCTTCTTGCCTTCTGAGCAAGGAGGTTTTTTTATGGCCGAAATTCGAGAAACACGTACCCGACAGAAGGAGGCAGTCGACATGAGCGAACACATGCATGTGCTGCTGGATGAAATGGCAGTTAGAAGGGCTTTGACCCGGATTGCCCACGAAATACTGGAGAAAAACAAAGGGGTCGGCAACTGTATGCTGATCGGAATCCGTACCCGGGGCATTTACCTCGCACAGAGGGTGGCGGAGAGGATTCGGGAAATCGAAGGTGTTCCGGTTCCGGTCGGGGAGATCGATATTACTTCCTACCGTGATGACCGGGTGAAAGTACGGTCCGTAGATACGGTGCCGGGTGGAGACAACCTGTATATTCAGAGCAAGAAAGTCATCCTTTTCGACGATGTGCTCTTCACGGGACGCACGGTGCGGGCTGCGCTGGACGCCCTGATTGACCTGGGAAGGCCCGAGATGATCCAGCTGGCCGTACTCGTAGACCGGGGACACCGGGAACTGCCCATCCGGCCCGATTACGTAGGCAAGAACGTGCCGACATCGAAGCTGGAGAAAATCGAAGTTCACCTGACAGAAGTAGACGAACACGACCGAGTGGTCATTATACAGCAGCAGAGGGGGAACGAATGATGGGAGCCGTCCAATCACGTACAGCGAACCATTTCATCGGTCTGAAAGGAGTCAGCGCTTCTGAAATTAAAGCGATTCTGGACCGGGCCGATTTCTGGGAAAATCATCCGGATAAAGTGACGAACCGGTTGAAGGGGACCTTTGTTTCGAATCTTTTTTTTGAAAACAGCACGCGGACCCGCTTTTCCTTTGAAATGGCGGAGAAAAGACTGGGAGCTCAGGTGCTGAATTTCTCCGCGGCGGAATCGAGCGTACAGAAAGGCGAGTCGATTTACGACACGGTCCGGACCCTCGAATCGATGGGAATCGACGCGGGAGTGATCCGGCTGAAGCCGGTCGGTCTGCTGGCCGAGCTCGCGGAGAAGATCAGCGTCCCCCTGATCAACGCCGGGGACGGAAATAACGAGCATCCGACGCAGGCGTTGCTCGACCTGTACACGATGCGCCGGCACTTCGGCGAATTGCGGGGGCTTACCGTCTCCATCGTCGGAGACATTCTGCACAGCCGCGTGGCCCGCTCCAATCTGTGGGCGCTCCGTGAAATGGGAGCGAACGTCAAGTTCTGCGCACCGGTGAACATGCAGGCGCCCGAGCTGTCCGCTTACGCTCCATACGTAACGATGGAAGAAGCGCTCCAGGCGGACGTGGTCATGATGCTTCGGGTCCAGCTGGAACGGCACGAGAAGGGCATGATTTCTTCGGCGGAAGAATACCGCTGCCAGTACGGGCTTACGATGAACCGGCTGCAGCAGATGCCGGCACACGCGATCATCATGCATCCGGCTCCGGTCAACCGGAACGTGGAACTTGACGATGAGCTGGTGGAACACGCCCGCTCCAAGATTTTCACTCAGATTCATAACGGCGTACCTATCCGCATGGCTGTAATCGAACGGACACTCAGCTAAAGCAGGCCATGAAGAAACGGTAAGATCAGCCGGCAAACGAAAACGGCTTGGACAAGTTGAACATATAATCAGAAGCGGCAAACTGCGAGAGCAAATACCCGCTTTTCTATAGAGGAGAGGAAAACGGCATGGGAATGTGGATCTTAAACGGAAAAATGCTGGACGCCTCCGGTAAGGAAACGACCGGGCATGTGCTTGTGGAAAACGGCAAAATCGCGGCGATCACAAACGGGGAGGAGCAGCCGGACACAACCGGACATGAGGTTATAGAAGCGGCAGGCAAGCTGGTTTCTCCGGGCTTTATCGATATGCACGTGCATTTGCGCGAACCGGGTTTCGAGCACAAAGAAACGATAGCAAGCGGAACGCGATCAGCAGCGCGGGGCGGTTACACCACGATCGCCTGCATGCCGAATACGAAGCCGGTTATCGATACCGTCGAAACGGTTAAGCTCATCCAGGGGAAAGCGGAAAACGAAGGGAACGGAGTGAAAGTCCTTCCTTACGGATGCATCAGCCGCAACCAGCTCGGCCGCGAACTTACCGATTTTGAAGCTTTGAAAGACGCCGGAGTCGTGGCGTTTACGGATGACGGAGTCGGGGTACAAAGCGCCCAGATGATGAAAGACGCGATGAAGCGGGCGGCCGAGCTCGGCATGCCGATCGTCGCCCACTGCGAAGACGAGACGCTGGTAGCCGGGGCTCCGGTTTCCGAAGGGACGTTCGCCGATAAGAACGGGCTTAAAGGAATTCCGAACGAGTCGGAGGCGATCCATGTAGGCCGTGATATCCTGCTGGCGGAAGCGACGGGCGTGCACTATCACGTCTGCCATGTGAGCACGGAGCAATCCGTACGATTGATCCGGCTGGGCAAGCAAATCGGCGTGAAGGTGACGTCCGAAGTTTGCCCGCATCACCTGCTCCTTTCCGAAGAAGATATTCCGGGCATGGATGCCAATTGGAAAATGAATCCGCCCCTGCGTTCGAAGCGGGACGTGGAAGCGGTAATCGAAGCGCTGGAGGACGGCACAATCGATATCATTGTGACCGATCACGCACCGCACAGCGAGGAAGAGAAAGCCAAAGGCATGCAGCTTGCGCCTTTCGGAATCGTAGGCTTTGAAACGGCCTTCCCGCTCCTGTATACAAAGTTTGTCGCGACGGGCAAATGGTCGCTGGGCTTCCTGATCGAACGGATGACTTCCAAACCGGCTGAAGTGTTCGGGCTGGAATCCGGACGGCTGAAGGTTGGAAGCGATGCGGATCTTACACTGGTCGATCTGGAAACCGAAAAAGAAGTGGATCCCGCGGCATTTTTGTCCAAGAGCCGCAACACACCGTTTACGGGCTGGAAGCTGAAAGGCTGGCCGGTGCTGACGATGGTCGGAGGCACAATCGCCTGGACGGAAACAAACGAATAGACAACACGAAACATATAGAGAAGGAGCTGAGGGGCATGAAGGCAAAGGCAAGACTGCTGCTGGAAGATGGAACGCTTTTTACGGGTAAATCGTTCGGGGCCGAAGGGGATTCGGTCGGCGAAGTTGTATTCAATACGGGAATTACGGGATACCAGGAGGTACTTTCCGACCCGTCCTACTGCGGACAAATCGTAACGATGACCTATCCGCTGATCGGCAACTACGGTATTTCGCGGGATGATTTCGAGTCCGTGAGACCGTTTGTCCACGGGTTCGTCGTACGCCGGCACGAAGAATCGCCAAGCAACTGGCGCGCGCAGTACACCTTGGGCAATCTGCTCAAAGAATACGGCATTATCGGCATCAGCGATATCGACACGCGCATGCTGACCCGTAAAATTCGCCATCACGGCGTCATGAAAGGTCTGCTGACTACTTCGGACCGCTCGGTTGAAGAATTGAAGGAAATGCTGCAGACGACTCCTCTTATGACCACGCAAGTATCGACGGTATCGACGCCGCATGTATTCAGCGCGCCGGGTAACCGCGAGCGTGTTGTCCTTGTGGACTTTGGAGCGAAAAGCGGAATCGTCCGCGATCTGACGAAGCGCGGCTGTGACGTGGTTGTCGTGCCTCAGGACACGACAGCGGAGAAAATTATGCGTCTTGCGCCGGACGGTGTCCTGCTGTCCAACGGCCCTGGGGACCCTAAAGATGTTCCTCATGCGGTTGAAACCGTCCGCCAGCTTTTGGGCCAAGTGCCTGTCTTCGGAATCTGCCTGGGTCATCAACTGTTTGCCCTGGCTTGCGGGGCGGACACCGAGAAGCTGAAGTTCGGCCATCGCGGCGGAAACCATCCGGTGAAAGATCTCATTTCCGGACGCTGCTACATTACTTCCCAGAATCACGGCTATACCGTTAAAGAAGAATCCATCGCCGGTACGGACTTGATCGTTACTCACATCAACAACAACGACCGTACGATCGAAGGACTTAAACATAACCAGTATCCGGCATTCTCGGTCCAGTATCACCCCGAAGCGGCTCCGGGACCTTTCGATTCGAGCTACTTGTTCGACGATTTCCTGACAATGATCCGCTCGCATCATACCGACAACCCGCAGGCTCCGCGTCAAGCGCAAATGCTTGCCGCCTGGAAAGCCGAGCAGTCTGACAACAAGTCGAAAGGAGAACTTCACTATGCCAAAAAATGAGAAGCTCAAAAAAATTCTGGTGATTGGATCCGGACCGATTGTCATCGGCCAGGCTGCGGAGTTTGACTATGCCGGCACACAAGCGTGCCAGGCTCTTAAAGAAGAAGGCTTTGAAGTTGTCCTGATCAACAGCAATCCGGCAACAATTATGACCGATACAAACATGGCCGACAAAGTATACATCGAGCCGATCACGCTTGATTTCGTTACCCAGATCATCCGCCAGGAGCGTCCGGACGGACTTCTTCCGACACTTGGGGGACAGACTGGACTGAACATGGCGGTAGAGCTTGCACGTGCAGGTGTCCTGGAACAGGAGAACGTGAAACTGCTCGGCACACAGCTTACGGCTATCGAGAAGGCCGAGGATCGTGACTTGTTCCGCGATTTGATGCGCGAGCTGGAACAGCCGGTACCGGACAGCACCATCGTAACGACCGTGCCGGAAGCCGTTGACTTCGCTAACGAAATCGGCTACCCGATTATCGTGCGTCCGGCTTACACGCTCGGCGGTACGGGAGGCGGGATCTGCCACAGCGAGGAAGAACTCGTGGAAACCGTAGCATCGGGTATCCGCTACAGCCCGATTTCCCAGTGTCTCGTCGAGAAAAGCATCGCGGGCATGAAAGAAGTCGAGTACGAAGTCATGCGCGACGCCAACGATAACTGCATCGTCGTCTGCAACATGGAAAACTTCGACCCGGTCGGCGTTCACACAGGCGACAGCATCGTCGTAGCTCCGAGCCAGACGCTTTCGGACCGCGAGTACCAGATGCTTCGCTCGGCGTCGCTGAAAATCATCCGCGCGCTGAATATCGAAGGCGGCTGTAACGTCCAGTTCGCTCTGGATCCGTTCAGCTTCCAATATTACGTCATCGAAGTAAATCCGCGCGTAAGCCGCTCTTCGGCGCTTGCATCCAAAGCGACCGGTTACCCGATCGCCAAGATGGCGGCCAAAATCGCAATCGGCTACACGCTGGATGAGCTCGTTAACCCGGTTACCGGCCAAACGTACGCCTGCTTCGAGCCGACGCTCGATTACATCGTCTCCAAAATCCCACGGTGGCCGTTCGATAAATTCATCAACGCCAACCGTAAGCTGGGTACGCAGATGAAAGCGACGGGCGAAGTGATGGCGATCGGCCGTACATTCGAAGAATCGATTCACAAAGCGATCCGCTCCCTGGAAATCGGCGTACACCGCCTGTTCCTGAAGGAAACCGACCTGCTGGATCAAGAAACTCTGGAACTCCGCCTGCAGAAGCCTGACGACGAGCGTCTCTTCCTGCTGGCCGAAGCTTTCCGCCGCGGCTACACCATCGAGCAGCTTCAGGAATTGACCCAAATCGACTGGTGGTTCCTCCACAAGCTGGACGGCATGATCCGGTATGAAGAGGAAATCGCTTCGGAAGAGTTTGATAACGAAGTGCTCCATGATGCCAAACGGATGGGCTTTACGGATCGTGCCATTGCCGAAATCCGCAGTCTCGCCGGCCGCAGCACATTCGTCCATGAAGCGGAAATCCGCGAGTACCGTCTTAACCAGAACATTAAACCTGTCTATAAAATGGTCGACACCTGCGCCGCAGAGTTCGAAGCGACTACACCGTACTACTACTCCACCTATGAGATGGAAGACGAAGTACTGGAAACCGAGAAACAAAAGGTTGTCGTTCTTGGCTCCGGACCTATCCGGATCGGTCAGGGAATCGAATTCGATTACTCCACCGTCCATGCGGTATGGGCCATCCAGGCTGCCGGATACGAAGCGGTAATTATTAACAATAACCCGGAGACGGTTTCCACCGACTTTAACACGTCGGATCGTCTGTACTTCGAGCCGCTCTTCTTCGAAGATGTTATGAACGTTATCGAACGCGAGAAGCCGATCGGTGTCATCGTCCAATTCGGAGGCCAGACGGCAATCAATCTGGCTGCTCCGCTCTCCAAAGCGGGCGTGCGCATTCTGGGCAGCGACCTGGAAAGCATCGACAAAGCCGAGGACCGCAAAAAATTCGAAGCTCTGCTCCGCAAGCTCGATATCGCACAGCCGCCGGGCGGCACGGTTACTTCCGTGGACCAAGCGGTCGGAACGGCAGCGCAGTTCGGTTACCCGGTGCTTGTCCGTCCTTCCTACGTGCTCGGCGGGCGCGCTATGGAAATCGTCTACTCCGATGAAGAACTTCTCAGCTACATGGAGTACGCGGTGAAAATCAACCCGGAACACCCGGTCCTGATCGACCGCTACATGCTCGGCAAAGAAGTGGAAGTCGACGCGATCTGCGATAAAGAGACGGTAGTCATTCCGGGTATTATGGAGCACGTCGAGCGCGCAGGGGTCCACTCCGGCGACTCTATCGCGGTCTATCCGCCGCAGTCGCTTTCGGACGACATCAAAAAACAGATCATCGATATTACGACTAAAATCGGCTTGGAACTGCAGGTAGTGGGCCTCGTCAACATCCAGTTCGTTATCCACAAAGAGCAGGTATACGTTATCGAAGTAAATCCGCGCTCCTCGCGCACGGTTCCGTTCCTGAGCAAAGTGACGAACATTCCGATGGCCAATGTGGCTACACGGGTGATCATGGGCCAGAAACTTACCGAAATGGGTTATCAGAGCGGCCTTTGGCCGGAAGATAGCTTCGTATCGGTCAAAGTACCGGTGTTCTCCTTCGCCAAACTGCGCCGCGTAGATACGACACTCGGACCGGAGATGAAATCGACGGGCGAGGTTATGGGACGCGACGTCAACTTTGCGAAAGCTCTTTACAAGGGTCTTATCGGCGCAGGAATGAAAATTCCGGCCGCTGGAGCTATCATCGCTACCGTAGCGGACAAAGACAAGGAAGAAGCCGTGGAAATTTTCGGCGGATTCCAGCGGCTCGGTTATAAAATCATCGCGACAGGCGGCACGGCTAAGGTGCTCGAAGCCGCTGGCGTTCCGGTCACCACGGTGAACAAGCTGAGCGAAGGCTCGCCGAATATTCTGGATCTGATCCGCAGCGGGGAAGCGCACTTTGTCGTCAACACATTGACGAAGGGCAAAACGCCTCAGCGTGACGGATTCCGTATCCGCCGCGAAGCGGTCGAAAACGGCGTCGTCTGCATGACCTCGCTCGACACCGTCCGTGCTCTGCTTCATATGCTCGAAGCGATCAACTTCTCGTCCCGTTCTATGCCGGTATACGCGTAAACGGACGGATTCAAACCAAATCAGGGGATGTGCGCATAACCGGCCCGCAAAGGCCGGGAGCGTAACATCCCCTCCTTATGAACGCATGTATGGAAACAGGCCATTTGAAAGGAGAATGCTGGATGGAAACCGCAAGAGCACAATCCGCCGGACGGATCATGGTTGCGTTGGACTTTGCGTCGGCGGATAAAGCTGACACGCTCATTCAGGAACTTCGGGGAATTCCGTGTTACATAAAAGTGGGGATGCAGCTGTTTTACGCGGCCGGGCCCCGTTTTGTAGCGCGCTTGAAGGACGAAGGCTACAACGTATTTCTGGATGTGAAAATGCACGATATTCCGAACACGGTCAAAGGCGGCTCCGAAAGCGTGACGCGCCTTGGAGTGGATATGTTCAACGTCCATGCTGCCGGAGGCATCAAGATGATGGAAGGTGCACTGGAGGGTGTGGACAAAGCCCTTGGCGGAGGCGCAGCGAAGCGTCCGCAGGTCATTGCGGTTACTCAGCTGACGAGCACCAGCCAAATGATGCTGAACGAGGAAATCGGTATTGCCGGCCGAGTGGAGGATGCGGTCGTCCGTTACGCACGTCTGGCTCGTCAGGCGGGACTCCAGGGTGTCGTCGCGTCACCGCTGGAAGTGTCCGCCGTCAAGGAAGCGTGCGGCGCCGATTTTATCACGGTGACTCCGGGAATCCGGCCCGCCGGGGCGGCATTGGGCGACCAGAGCCGCGTCATGACGCCTGCCGAAGCTTTCGCGGCCGGAACCGATTATGTGGTAATCGGCCGTCCGATAACGGCCGCACCGGATCCGCGCCAGGCGCTGGAACAAATTTTGGATTCGCTGGAGCGAAGCTAGTCTCTCATTGATATAAACGCAAAACCTTAACTACAGGAACGGAGTGATTGGATATGAACACAGCGCAATCGACAGAACGTGAAATAGCGGCTTCCCTGCTTAAGATCGGAGCGGTAGCTTTGCGTCCGCACGAGCCTTTTACCTGGACATCCGGGATCAAATCGCCGATCTACTGCGATAACCGTCTGACGATGTCGCACCCGGAAATCCGCGATGCTATCGCAGAAGCGTTTGCGGCCAAAATCCGCTCGGAATACCCGCAGGCCGAGGTAGTCGCAGGCACGGCTACGGCCGGTATCCCGCACGCGGCATGGGTAGCGCAGAAGCTCGGGCTTCCGATGATTTACGTCAGGGACAAAGCCAAGGGCCACGGCAAGCAAAATCAGATTGAAGGCGCTCTGGCGGCCGGGCAGAAGGTCATCGTGATCGAAGACCTGATTTCGACGGGCGGAAGCTCCCTTAAAGCGGCATTGGCCGTAAACGAAGCCGGCGGTCAGGCGCTGGGGGTATTGGCCATTTTCTCCTATCAGCTGGACAAAGGCATTCAGGCGTTTGCCGAAGCCGGCATTCCGCTGGATACGCTGACCAACTATTCCAAGCTGCTTGAAGTAGCCGTGGAACAAGGGGCCATCGCCCAAGACGATCTGGAGCTGCTCCGTTCCTGGCGTCAAGACCCGGCTTCCTACGGCGTTTAAAAACGGTTAGGCGGCCCGAAACGAGGCCGAAACGGCTGAATCCCGGTTAGTGAGCAACCGCGGGACAAGTCCCGAATGAGGCCCGCAAACACGGGGCTGACGAGATAGGGGATAGAATACCCAGCAGCACCCGGGACTGCCCCGCCGTATGCCGCAAAACAAATAGACCTCCATCCGCCCTATCACGGCGTTGGAGGTCTATTTGTTTTGGTCGACCAGGTCCGCACGATTGCGGCCTATTCCACCTGGAAGCGCTAGCCCGTTCGTGGTTGAACAGCGTCATGCGATGCCGCACCGCGCCGGTCTCGGCTGTCTACCTCAGCCTACGCGCTTGCCCATAATGATCAGATCCCGCTCGATTCCGTCCAGCTCCGCGATCCGCGGAAGCTCCGCCCATTTGGCAAAGCCGTAACGGTCGAAGAGAGCAAGGCTGTGCGCGTTGTGCCCGAAAATAAAGCCGAGCACGGTTTTAATGCCCAGCTCCGGACAGGCGGCGATGGCTTTCTCCAAAAGATAGCGTCCCAGACCGCGACCGCGGCATTCATCATCGAGATAAATGCTTACCTCGGCGGTGCCGTTATAGGCAGGACGGCCGTAAAAAGACTGGAAGCTCAGCCATCCCCAAACCTTGCCGTCTTTTTCAAGCACCCAGATCGGGCGGGTTTCGGGATTGTGCTCGGCGAACCAGTTTTCCCGGCTCTGGACGGTTACCGGTTCAAGGTCTGCCGTGACCATTCTCCCCGGAATGGTTGAATTGTAAATGTGTACAATAGCGGGAAGATCCGCCGGTAGAGCATCTCTAAGCTTGTAAGTATCCTGCTGCATACCTGTTCCTCCGTTTTCGGGTGCGATGACTTAATTTTATCCATGTTAACTGGGTTAGGCTGCATTTTTTATTGGTCTGCCAATTTCCCCCAGAAGCCGCAAACGGCCTGCAGGCCCTTATCGAAGTTGTCCAGATCGAAATGCTCGTTGGGAGCATGGAGATTTTCGTCCGGAAGCCCGAAGCCCATCATGACGACGGGAGCATGAAGCAGGCGCTCGAAAACGTCCACAATCGGAATAGAGCCGCCGCCCCGGGTGAGGGCTGTTTTCTCTCCGTAGGCCTCTTCCAGCGCCGCCGAGGCGGCCACCATAACCGGATGATCGGCCGGTGTCAGGAAGGGGTTGCCCTGCAGCACTCTTTTGACCGAAGCCTTCAAGCCGGCCGGTGTGTGGGCCGCCACATGACGCTCGATCAGCTCGAATATTTCATCCGGGCGCTGATCCGCAACGAGCCGGCAGGCAATTTTAGCGGACGCGCGCGCCGGAACGATCGGTTTGATGCCTTCGCCGGCAAAACCGCCGCTTATTCCCGTTACTTCCAAAGTCGGCCGCGCCGTCGTACGTTCGGTGAACGTATAGCCTTTCTCGCCGTAGAGCTCGGAGAGCCCCAGATCCTCCCGGATCTTCCTCTCATCCTGCGAGACCCGGGCCAGCTCGCTGCGCTCCTGCTCCGTCAGATGGATAACGCGGTCGTAAAAGCCCTCTACCGTGACGCGGCCTTCTTCGTCGTGGAAGGAATCGAGCAGGCCTGCAAGCGCATGAACGGCATTCGGCACGCCGCCGCCGTACAAGCCGGAGTGGAGATCGTTTCTGGCCGCGAGCATTTCAATCTCGACGCCGGCAACTCCGCGAAGTCCATAAAGCAGAGCGGGTTTGCCTCTTTCCAGCATCGGCGTATCGGAGATAACGATAGCGTCCGCTTTAAGCTTCTCCGCATGCTCTTTAACGAACGGGGCGAGGGAAGGGCTCGTAATTTCTTCTTCGCCTTCGAGAATAAACTTGATGTTGAGCGGCAGGCT
Source organism: Paenibacillus sp. JT31N7 (assembly GCF_059692095.1). Lineage (NCBI taxonomy): Bacteria > Bacillati > Bacillota > Bacilli > Caryophanales > Paenibacillaceae > Paenibacillus > Paenibacillus sp. JT31N7. The sequence goes on along the minus strand of NZ_JCAUAT010000001.1, from coordinate 1,461,533 downwards.
CCCGACCGCCTCAAGGAACGTTTCAACCGCTTTGACGTGGATCCAGAGCTGAGCTTTATCGTCCGTCGCTCCGCGTGCATAGATTTTGCCGTCCCGGATGACGGGTTCGAACGGTTCCGAATGCCATTCGTTCAAGGGATCTGCAGGCTGGACATCGTAATGGCCGTATACCAGGATGGTCGGTTTGCCGGGCGCATGCAGCCAGTCTCCGTACACAATGGGAAGTCCCGCGGTCGGCATGACCTCCACATTTTCCAGACCGGCACGGGCCAAAGCACCGGACAGCCATTCCGCGCAGCGATGAACGTCTTCCCTGTGCTCGGACAATGTACTGATGCTGGGAATTCGGAGCAGCTCTTTCAGTTCTTCAAGATGGCGTTCTCTATGCTGGGATGCATAAGATTCGGTTTTGGCTTTCATGGTGACAGGACTCCTTTTTTGACAATGGGTTAAAAAAGCTTATCCTCATAACTTCCCCATTTTCATTTAAAATCCTGCAAACTCTTTCAATAAGGAAAGGAACCGCCGGAACGGAGGCAAGAAAAATATTTTTTTGGTCTAAAAAGAAACTTCCCGGGGATTCAATCGTCTTACTAAGTGGAAACAGGATGGTAATCTTTTCATCCGGGTTCTGGCAGCAGGCTTGTCGTCCGTATTTAAATCATGGTTGAGGTGGAAAAATATGCGTAACAAAATGGCAGCCCGTGCGACCGCATTGGCGCTGATTCTAACATTAAGCACAGGGGGAGTGCTTATGGCAACCCCCGCAGCGGCAGCTTCCGGACAACCGGCTCTGGGCTCGGTTGCGGCTGGCGGTTCCGGTTCGTTCGAGCTTCAGAACATCCAGCTTCTGCCGGATCAGAACGGCAATATCGTCACATTCACGGTCGGCGTCCATAACAAAAGCGCTGCGGATTTACCGCTTGTGGACTACTGGGTCCGGCTCAAAAGCAAAACGGGTCATACATACACGGTGCGTTTGATGCCGCAGGACAAAGAAGTGAACAAGATCGGAGCCCACTCTTCGGGTCAGGTGTCTTACTACGCCAAAGTCGGCAGCGGCGAGAAACTTCAGGATCTGCAAGTGCAGTTTATCAAGTGGGATTTCAGCCAGCCGAACTCCGAGCGCATTCTCGGACAAGTATCCGTGCCGGCTACTTACACGGGTGTGACACCGACGGGACAAAATGCCGACTTCCAAGTGGGAAGCAGTGAACTGCGCGCCTCGACGGAGAAGTTTACAAACGGAAAAAACGAGAAATATTACTTGCCCGCGATAAGCCTGCAATTGGAGAACATCGGAGGCGCGGCGGTAACCCTGCCGGAAGTCCAATTCTCGGTTCGTACCCCGGAGGGGCTGTTGTATCCGCTGGAAGCGAAGAACGCCAAGGATTTGAAAATCAGCCCGAAGGAAACGAAAACCGTTCAGCTGTCGGGGGCAATTCCGCTTAAAGCCGGAGAGAAGGGCTGGGAGCTTGTCATCACCCGGATTCATCCCGAGCTGAAGTTCAACACGCTGTTGGCCGCTTACCAGCTTCCGGCCGTCAGTAAACCTGCGGGCGGCGAGGCCGGCAAGGAAACGCAGTTTATGAACAAGTCGGGTCTCTATACGGCCAAGCTGGGAGGCATTTACCGTCTTCCGTGGGAAGACCAGGATATTTTGACCGCCAACGTCACGCTGTCGAACAAAGGGGAACAGTCGCTTCCGATACCGGATATGACGGCCTACTTCCTGCTGGATAATGCCGTGAAAGTGGAGGCCAAGCTGGTCCGCACGGGTAAAGTGATCGGAATCGATCCGGGCGCCTCTCTTTCCGTCGAAGCGCTCGGTAAAATCCCGTATACGTATGCGTTTAAGGAAGTCAAGCTGGTTATCCAGGAAAAAGAAAGCGACACGCAGATGAACGATCTGCTGGAGCTGACCGCGAAGCCCGATCTGCAGCAGCTGCCGTTTGTGGGACTAGGCGAGAAGTACGCCCGGGAAGAAATCGGCCGCAAAGCGCAGTATACGGTTGCGGGGATCAATTCCTACGAGGGTTTGAGCGGAAGCATCGTTTCGGCCGAACTGGAGATAGAAAATGCGGAGAAACGGTTTGCGCCCGTCACCGGTCTAGTCGCCCATTTTCAGTTGAAGGACGGCACCGTATTCCCGGCTTCCGTATCGGATATCAAGAAAACGGTTGCGCCTGGCGGCAAAGCGAGACTGAATGTGTGGGCAGCTCTTCCGAAGGGCACGGATATGGAGAATGTCCGTCTGCTGATCGGTGATTCCGTAGTTCTGGAGACCGGAGAAGGCAAGCAAGGAGACGGTCAGCAGACCGTAAAAACCGATGCTTACGTAAGGCCCGTAACGTTCGCGCTGCCCAAAGAGAACAAGGATATCAAAGACAAGCTGAAGGATATCGCACTGTTCCCGTACACGGTTTCCATGAGCCGGATCAATACATCTATCAACAACGATACGCTGACGCTGAAATTCGATTACGACATCCGCAAGCAGCTCTTAACCGAAACGGCGCCGGAAGGCCATAAGCTTGTTCTCGTGTTTGAAGATTATAAAGGGAACAAATCGTTCGAGAAAGCGTATGAACTGAAAAATTGGGAGCCGCACGACGGCAAATCGGCCGAGCAGGTGACCGACAATGAACTGAGAATCGGCAAGAAAGAAAACTTCACGATTCAGCTTCAGGACGCAGACCTGATTTTTAAACAGCGGTTCCTCGATAAGTACCATCTCAGCGTGTATCATGAATTCCAGGGACAGCGTAAGCTGCTGGCCAAGCAAAGTATCGACTGGTTTACTTATTCGGACTAAGTATATCGATAATAGAGGGTTTTACAGCAAAAGTTCTATCTCCGGATGGAACTTTTTTCACATTTATCCGTAATTGTTGAAGTGGACACCTCTTTTTTGTCGTCAAAACGGTAGGAGGCAGCGTGAAGGGAAGAAAGAGGAGAGAAATAAATCATGGCAAAAAAATAAAGCCAGTTTATATTTTTTTAACCTTTACCGTTTATGATGGGGAAAGAATGGGTATAGCTGCCAATTTCAAGAGAGATTGTTCAATCGGTGCGGAGGAGTAGAGTGGATGAACAAAATGACTAGTTTTTCAATGAAAAACGTGGCGGCGCTTTTTATTATTATGCTGCTGGTATTTGCGGGCGGCATTTTCGCCACGACTAAACTGAAGGTGGAAAGCATGCCGGATATTTCGTTTCCGATCGTGGTCGTTTCCACCCAGTACACGGCACCGCCGAAAGATGTGCTCGATCAGATTACAAAGCCGCTGGAGAAAGCGGTCGCGGGATTTGACGGCATCAAAAACATATCGTCTACGTCGAGCGATAATTATTCGCAAATTACGATCGAACTCGAACAGAACATCAAGCCTAAGGATGCCAAGCAGGATCTGGAGGCGCTGGTTTCGAACGTTAAGCTGCCGCAGCAGGCTGAGAAGCCTAAGGTGCTGACGGAAGGATTCTCATCCCAGCCGGTTTATTACTTGGCGGTATACGGCAACGACGGGATGAACCAGGCGGAGCTCGATAAAATTTACAAAGACACGATTCTACCGGGCTTTAACACGATCAAAGGCATTGACCATGTCGACTCCGTCGGCAACCAGGAAGCGACTCTTTCCATTAAGCTTAATGAGAACACGATCAACAGCTATGGATTGACGCCGACGGATGTCTCGAACAGCATCCGGGCCGCCTTGTCGGCAAGTCCTGCAGGAACGGTTGAATTCAACGGCACGACCCAGATGGTGCGGGTGACGGGCCAGATCGACACGATTTACAGCCTTGACAACCTGACGCTGACAACGCCGAAAGGCAGTGTGCTCCAGCTTAAGGATCTCGGCAAAATCGAAGCCATCAGCGAATCCCAGTTTATCACCCGTCTGGACGGCAAACCGGCTATCGGCGTGCAGCTGTACAAAACGAAGTCGGCCAACGCGGTAAACTTCGCGGACGAAGCCGACGCTTTGATGGCAAACTGGGAGAAAACCCTGCCGGGCGTGAAATTCAAATCGGTTTACAATTCGGCGGTGGAAATCAAAAAGTCGATCCACGGCATGGTGCAGGAAGGCGGTATGGGCGCCCTGCTTGCCTCGGTTATGATTTTGCTCTTCCTCAGAAATATTCGGATGACCCTCATCGTTTTGGTCTCCATTCCATTATCCATTCTAATTACGCTCTTGATGATGGTGCCGCTTAATATTTCACTCAATATCATGACACTCGGCGGTATGGCTATTGCGGTCGGACGCGTCGTGGATGATAGTATCGTTGTCATCGAAAATATTTACAGCCAGCTTCAGAAAGCCCAGGAACGCGGAGAATCCGTCATCAAGCTGGCGACCGCTCAAGTAGCCTCGGCGATTACCTCTTCGACGATTACAACCGTCGGCGTATTCGGTCCGATTGCATTCGTAAGCGGAGTTATCGGCGAAGTGTTCCGTCCATTCGCCCTTACGCTGGTCGTTGCGCTTCTATCCTCGCTTCTCGTGGCGCTAACCGTCATTCCGATGCTGGCGAAACTACTGGTGCTGAAAAGCAAAAAACTCGGCAATCACGACGAGAATCACGTCGGCAAATTTGCGCTTGTTTACAAAAGAGCATTGGAGTGGTCCCTGAACAACCGGATCAAGACACTTTTGTTCTCCGGAATTCTCTTCATTGCCTCGCTGGTGTTGATCATACCGCAGCTTGCCGTATCGTACATGCCGGAGGATCAGTCGGCCCGGCAGATGATTTTCCAGATTAAGATGCCGAACGACACATCGATCGAGACGATGGATGAAAAGTCCAAGCAGCTCGAGCAGATGATGAGGGAAGCGAAAGACGCTTCGGGAAATCCGCAGTTTACATACAATGAGTCAATGGTGGGCTACGCATTCAGCAGCGATGTATCGCCGTACCGGACGATGATGTTTACCGAAGCGAACGAAAACAGCAACGCCGAGCAGGTCTTCAAAGCTTACAAAGAGAAAATCTTATATGAACTTCCCAAAGGCTCCGAGGTCGACGGTTCACTGATTGCCGCGGGCGCCGGCGGAAGCAGCACGGATTTCTCTTATTCCCTGAAAGGCGACGACATGATGTATCTGAAGCAGGCGGCCGCCCAGGTTAAAGAGAAAATGAAAGAATTCCCCGATCTGTACGAAGTCAAGGACAGCCTTAGCGATTCCAAGACGGAAGTCGAAGTCACGGTCGACCAGAACAAAGCGCGTTTGTACGGACTAAGCTCCGCCCAGGTGCTTGAAATGGTTAACTCTTGGATCGGAGTCAGCAAACTCGGTGACTTGAAGTTTGATAACGTTACTTATGAGACCAAAGTGGAGCTTGATCCCCAGTATAAAAATTCGGTGAATAAAATCGGCACGTTCCTGCTGAAAACACCGACGGGTCAGACGGTTCAACTGAATGAAATCGCCAAGATCACGCAGATTGATGCACCTACAGCCATCACCCGTGAAAATCAGACGCAAACGCTGAAAGTAACGGCCAAGATCAAAAGTGCGGATAAAGGCGGAGTCAGCGGCAAGGTGGCTGCAGCATTGAATGCGGTGGAGCTTCCTTCCGGCGTAAGCCGTGAGGTCAAAGGGGTATCCGACGATATCGCTTCCGGGTTCTCGGAAATGTTCGCTGCCATGGGCGCGTCCATCTTTATCGTCTATCTGGTCATGGTTCTCGCATTCGGGAACGCCAGCGCTCCTTTTGCCATTCTGTTCTCGCTGCCGCTGGCGGTTATCGGCGGATTGTTCGGCCTCCTGGTTACGGGAGAATCGCTCAATATTACTTCTCTCATCGGATTCCTGATGCTGATCGGAATCGTCGTGACGAACGCGATCGTTCTGATCGACCGGGTACAGCAGCTGCGGGATCAGGGAGTCGGGGTCAGGGAATCCCTTATTAGCGCGGGGTTGACTCGTCTTCGTCCCATCATTATGACCGCGGGAGCGACTGTGTTTGCGCTTATGCCGCTTGCGCTCGGTATGTCCAAGGGGACCATTATTTCCAAAGGATTGGCGGTCGTCGTTATCGGCGGGCTTGTCACTTCTACAGTACTTACGCTAGTTGTCGTACCTATCATTTATGAATTGATTGAATCCTTTAAACGCAGAAGTTCGAACGCGTTCCACCGTAAATCAAAGAAAAATAAGGTGGATACGGTCCCTGCGGCAAAATCCTGAGTCAAGCAAAGAGAAGAGGAGAGTACAACTGATGAAACGTCCTTTAGCTACGATCGTAAAGCAGAGCACGAAACTGGTAGGCATTGTCGCCCTTACTACGGCTTTGGCCGTCGGCTGTTCGAACAAACCGCTGGCTGGTCCGCAGGACACTACACAGGGCCAGGAATCTCAGATTAAGAACGTAAAAACCGTCAAGGTGACGAAAGAAAAAATATCGGATCCGCTTGAGCAGGTTGCCAATGTCATCTCTTCCGTTCAATTGGAAGTTATTTCGAAAACCGGAGGAGACGTCCAGCAGGTCTACAAAAAGAGAGGCGACATGGTCAAAAAAGGAGAGCTTCTTTTCCGGATTGACCGTTCCGATCTGCAGCTGCAGAAGGAACAGGGACAGCTCGGCATCAAGAGCGCCCAGGCCCAATTGAAGCAGGCTAAGGAAGAGCTGGCCAACGCGAAGACCGATCTCGATAACAATATTGTAAAGGCCGAGCAGGGAATCCGGGATGCCGAGAAGAACTTTAATAAAATACGTAACGATTACGATGAAGGCACCGTAACGAAGATTCAGCTGGAGCAGGAGGAAACAAAGCTCAACAGCCTCAAGCTTGATCTGAGCACCCTGAAGCAGAAGCGCAAAACGCTGGACAACACAGATTCGCTAGCCGCTGCTCAAGTAGCAATCGAAACGTCAGGTTTGTCTGTCAAGAAAGCGGATCGCGATCTGGAAAATACGGAAGTAAAAGCACCCGTGAGCGGGGTTCTAACGGACTTCCCGGTTGAAGCGGGGATGACGGTCGGGCAAGGATTTAAAGCCGGAGTCATCCAGCAGCTGAATCCGATTCTGATCAAAGCCGATTTGACGGAAGAAGCCGTTAGTCTGGTGCGCGACAAGAAAGAGCTGAATTTCTATGTGCCGGGCACGACGGAATTGACCAAAGCGCCGATTAAGTATATTTCGGATGTGCTGGATTCAGAGACGAAAGCTTACACACTGGAGCTGGAAGTTCCCAACGCCGACCAAAAGCTGAAGCCCGGACAGAAAGTTCAGCTTCAGCTGACCGATGAGGCGGAGCAGACGGTGGCGGCTATTCCGACGCTTAGTATCGTGCGGGAAGGCAGCGAATCTTTTGTCTTCGTCCTGAACGGGGATACCGTCGAGAAACGTAAAATCCAGCTCGGCCGTTTGAAGGAAACGATGCAGGAAGTGATTTCCGGCGTAAGCGAAAACGAGCAGATCGTCATTTCCGGTCAGCATCAGTTGAAAGATAAAGAAAAAGTTACGACAGCAGCCGCAGCTAACTAACAAAGGTACACATGGAGGAGAATATCGTGAAGAGCCAATGGAAAACTACCGTATCGTCCGTCTTTCTTTCTGCCGCTCTGCTCGCAAGCGCCGTTCCGGCACTTGCGGCAGAAGCGGGAAAACCAGCACCCGCACAAGCATCGGCTTCAGCGCCGATGGCTTATAAATTAACGAACGATCTGCAAGTGGAGATGAAAAGTGTCTTAAACGAAAAAACTGCGGACGGAACTCGTCTGGGGGCCGTTGTCCGCATGAAAAACACCAGTTCGAAAGTTGTACGCGTACCCGAGTACGAAGTGCGCATGAAAACGAAAGACGGCGTGGAATTCCGCTTGCAGGCAAGTCTGGGAAGCCCCCGCTCCATTCAGCCCAAATCCCAGGTTGAGCTCAGCTACCTGGCGACGGTTGACAGCGGAGAAGGCGTAGAACTCAGCGAGCTTCGCTGGGTTGACATCGATGTTTACGTGTATCCGAAAAAAGAAACGCTCCAGCTCAGCGTCCCTGTGGGCGATCTTGTATGGAACGGAACGGAAACGTCCGAAATTCCTTCCGCTTCCGTGAAGAAATGGGGAGAAGCCTTCACCATTCCTACCTTGCAAACGCCGCTGGAATTCAAAACAACGAATATCAGCCGCGATACGGTCGGCACGAAAACGAACTCGGTCGTTCAGGTGCTTGTGACGAATCCGTCTTCCAAGCGCCAGACCCTTCCGAATATCGCCCTGGAAGGCAAAAGCGGCCTGCAGACGTATGACAGCAACCGAGCTGAATCCTCGCTTGCTCTTGAGCCAGGCGAGAAGAAATATATTCACTTTGTCATTCCTACGGAACTGAATACCGAGCTGGAAGCTCTGAATGTGGTCACCGCGGAGAAATATATTGACGCGCAGGAAAAGCCGGTTACGTACAATGTAGGCCGCGTTCATATCATGCTGCCGGCTAAGCAGGCCGATGCCCTGCCGGTTCAGGGAGTTTATGCTTTCGGTACCGCCATGAAGATGGATCCGCTCAACGAGCTGGTTCACCCGAATATGGATGTTTCCCTCGTGGAGCTTCATATGCAGCAAAATGACGAGGACGGTTTTAATACCGCTATTGCCAAGTTTAAGCTGACGAACAAATCCGGCGGGCCGCTTAACGTTCCCGCTTTTGCGACTGATCTCGTCAGCAGTGACGGTTACACTTATAACGGCAACAGACAGGGGACGACAACTCTGCGCGTGCTTCCTAACGCGTCCTACGTCGTAACTTATTCTTACGTTGTTCCGGCTTCCGAGACGGGAGAAGGACTGAAGCTTGCCTTGTATGAAACTCACGGAGCATCCGCTGCTGCAGGAGCACAGGCTTCCGGCGATAAGTCGGAAGACAAGAAGGCGCAAGAGACGAAGGTAAGTGCGGCGGAAGCCGGAGCTTCGTATAAATCTCTTCTGACCGCCTACAGCGTGAAACTTCAACCGCAGCCGGAGTCGAAGGATGAGCTCAAGCTGTATCCTTTGACCGTGAAAGTGAACAATTGGGAAATTTCGGCGATGTTTAACCAACAGCAGAACTACAATTACCGCCTAAAACTTTTATTGGATATCGAACAGGAGAAAGACGTAATTCTTGACCGTACGTTCTCCCAGCTGCAATTTGATATGTATGATAACGGCGGTACTCTTATCAATTCGGTCAAAAGCCCGTTTGTAGGGGAAAATAGACTGCAAAAAGGCTCGAATGTCATTAATTTTAATGCGGATTCCATGCAGTTGGATTTCCCTGTCACCGTCAAAGTCTATGAATCCTTCGTCAATGATAAAGGCGAGACGGCGAAGCGTCTTCTGACTACGTTTAAACAGTAGTCGAAAGCTCGGCAACTGCTTCGACAGAGCCGTTTGAGTCATGGCGGCTCTTTCCGCCGCACATAACCTAAAAAAGGCCTTCCGGTTAACCCGGAAGGCCTTTTCTAATGAAGCGTTCGTTACCCCTGGAGCGGGAATGACCGGATTACGGACCATTCGCCGTTTTCCTGTTTTCCGAGCAGGTGAATGCTGTCCACCTGGAAGGAAAAATCCACCGGCGTGTTTTTTACACTGGCCAGTACGTCATGCAGCTCATCGGCTCCCAGTTTCTGTCCGATGGTCAGATGGGGATGATAGCTGTAAGCCTTTTCTGTATCCACGAGAGGACCCGTACAAAGCTTGTCGTGAAGATCGATGACCGGTTCCACTTGTTCCAGTGCCAGATAGATGACGTTGTTAACCGGAAAATAAGAACTGAATCGGTTGAACGTAAGCTGGAACGGAGACACGGTCCCGCTCAGATCTTCCAAATGACTGACGGCAGCCTGAAGCTGCTCTTCGGTCCATTCTTCTTTTTCACGAACCGTAAGGTGGGGCGAAATCACCCTATAATAAGGATCGAACCTTTTTCTATAGCTGTTGGCAAATTCCTTAATCTCTGCGGATGGAAGAATGGCGATACCGTACATCATAATGGAATCCCTCCCTAAATTATGGTCGACTAGTTCTTATTATACCGTGTTTGTATCCCGCTCACAATTTCATTTTAAGACGAATCATGTCCGCGGGCGCCTACACCCGAAAATATGTGAAGTCATATACTGAACATATCGTGAAAGTTTAAGGGGAGAAGACCGTGAAACGACAGGTTCACAGCCGGGAAATTAAAAAGGTCGTTATGCAAAGGCTGGCAGACCGGGGAGCGAGTCTCGAAGACATCGCAGAGATCGTGTACGCCATGCAGGCGCCCTATCATCCCGGTTTATCGATGGATACGTGCATGCAGTCCATTCAGGCCGTATTGGGCAAAAGAGAGCTTCAGCACGCGATTCTGGTGGGAACCGAGCTGGATATGCTGGCTGAGCAGAAAAAGCTCACAGAACCGCTTCAATCCATTCTGGAAACGGATGAGAGTTTATTCGGGTGTGACGAAACACTTGCGATCGGTTCCGTTTTCGGCTACGGCAGCATTGCCATCACGACATTCGGCTACCTGGACAAGGAAAAGACCGGATTGATCAAACGGCTGGATACAAAGACCGGGGGCGCCGTGCATACCTTTCTGGACGATCTTGTAGCCGCCATAGCCTCGGCCGCGTCAGGGAGAATCGCCCATAAAAGCAGGGACGAAATAGAACGGAATGTTTCCGATGAAGATAACGAATACGTGTAAATTGCGCACTTCGCTGCTTTTTTATGAAAAATTTCGCTGACGGGGTTGGCCTACAAATAAGCGAATGCCTTTTTGGATATGCTATTTCTAGGCCAATAACATCATCAACGGAGTGAGGACCATGCAGTGGGTATATTGGGTAAAGCTGTACGATAGTAAGTTTCAAGCAGGTGTCCTTGCCAAGCGGATGGAGGAAGACTGGTGGATTTACGGCTATGAATGTCCGTCCGAAGTCGAAGTTTTCAAATCCAGAAAAGGACGTTTCGGTGTCCGTTACTCGGTTTATTAAAAAAGGGTTGACTTAAACGTACTTTGTATTGTATATTTATTTTTGTCGCTATACGGCATTGCTTGTTACTGACGCGGGGTGGAGCAGCCCGGTAGCTCGTCGGGCTCATAACCCGAAGGCCGCAGGTTCAAATCCTGCCCCCGCAATTAATCAAATTTTTTTTGCCTGTTTTTAGCCATACATAACATATCCGGGCCCTTAGCTCAGTTGGTTAGAGCGGTCGGCTCATAACCGATTGGTCGGGGGTTCGAGTCCCTCAGGGCCCATTATAAGCCGGAGTGGCGGAATTGGCAGACGCACAGGACTTAAAATCCTGCGGTAGGTGACTATCGTACCGGTTCGAGTCCGGTCTTCGGCATCTTGGCAACAACGACGAAATGAACAGAAAACTCCCTTCTTTCACTTATGCACACCGCAGAATGAGACTAGGGAGTTTTTTGTAGTTATTTTTTTCCTGTTAAGAAATGCCTGTATAACGGGTAAGGGTATAGTAAAACCAATAAACGGGGAGGCGTTACTATGGCGATACCGTTTGAGATCGTAATGGATCAGAGCAATGTCATTCGCGGAGATTTTTATCCGGCGTCTTCTATAGCGAGGGGCATTCTCATTGTCTCGCACGGCTTTAAGGGATTTAAGAACTGGGGAATGTTCCCTTACGCGGCTGCGAAACTGGCCCAGGACGTGGATGTCATTACGTTTGATTTTACACATAACGGAGTGGGAGAAGACGGACAGTCATTCAGTGAACTGGAGAAGTTTGCGAAGAACACGTACAGCCGTGAATTGGACGACTTGTCGACCCTGATCTCCGTCCTCACGGACGAGTGGGACTTTAAAAACAAGCTGCTGAAATCGGATCGTCAGAAGCCCGTTGTATTTTATCCTCATCACAGCAGGGGGATCAATCTTTCGAACGAGGAACATCAGCATAGGGGCTCCGCTAACCCGGTTAATAAACTTCCGGTCTTTTTGCTCGGTCACAGCCGCGGGGCGGGCGTAAGTCTGATCTACGCGCTGGATCATCCTACGGAGATTGCGGGAGTTATCAGCTGGAACGGAATCACGCAGGTGGATATTTTCGACGAGGCCGGCAAGGAGCAGCTGCGCAGCGAAGGACGCACTTATATCGCTAACGCGAGAACTAAGCAGCAGATGCCGCTCGATAAGGTCATCCTGGACGATCTGGAGGCCCGCAAGGAGGAATTCAATATCCTGGAACGGATGCGGGGAGCCGTGTTCCCGGTTGTGCTCATACAGGGCGAGGAAGACCATGCCAATCTGAGGGCAGGCTCCGAGAAACTTGTAGAGAACCAGCCGAAAGTCCAGTGGATTCAAATTCCCGGCGCCAATCATTCGTTCAATACGGTTCATCCGTTTGCGGGTACTTCCGGGGAGCTGGAGCAGGCCATCGAACATACGCTGCAATTTTTGAAAAGCAGAGTGGTACCGACGGAGTAAGAAATACGGGCCCCGGCAGGGGCCTTTTTAATTCGGCGATAGGGTGGAGCAACTTTGTAAATGTTTTATAAAAAAGTGTTGACAGTGCCGATAATCCTTGGTATTATACTACTTGTCACTAAGACAACTGAAGATTTTACAAACACGACTTGATAGCTCAGCTGGGAGAGCACCATCTTGACAGGGTGGGGGTCGTCGGTTCGAGCCCGGCTCAGGTCATACAAGAAAAACCCTTACTCTGTAAGGGTTTTTCGCCTTTTATGGGGAGTTTGAAAAGAGCAATTTGTGGATAAAAGATCCTGATCCCGAAGTTTGATGTGTGTATTTTACCTATTAACGCGTAGGATACATCCTAACCAAAAACCGGTTGAGCTTCTTCAATTCCTCATTAGGACCTCTATCGAGGAACAGGACCTTGTCCTTGATAACTGTTCAGGAAGAGGATCGACTGATTTTTTAAATGACGGACATTCTGAATATTGAGGAACATGGGATGACAGACTGAGTTTCCTCAGTCCAACGTATCAAAGACGGCATTCATAAAATATGCGACCTCTAGATCTGCCTCAGCAGCATCAAAACCAACAAACATTAAAAAGTTTTTGTACCGATTATAAATATCCGGATCATTGTCAGTACGATGTTGCGGGCGATCATAGGTCAAAAAATTATTAGTCATATTACTATACATGATTATCACCTCCGGTTTTATTATATAAAACAGAATTTGGCATGTATAGCTAATTTAAGGAATTTTGGACAGGCCAGAAATATATGGGAGGGTCATTTCATGCAGCTAAGGCAGTGAAAGAAATTTATATAAACAAGCTAGTGTTTAGAAATTGGTTTGGGGGAACGAATGCAGATGTAATTGGTGAAGGGGGTCGTCGGTTCGAGCCCGGCGCAGGTTATACAGGAAAAACCCTTACTCAGTAAGGGTTTTTCGCCGTTTATAGGGATTTTGAAAAGAGAACAAGATCAAACCCAAAATGTCTAGGCGGCATTTAGGAATACATGTTGGGTTTGTTTTTAAAAGTAAAGTTCAAATCGATCTGTTATTGTCTGATTACCAAAATATCACGAGGAGGGTTACCGGTACTTTGAATCTGTTGAATTTGCGAATTAGTAAGGTTGCGCCCTACTAAAATCAAGGAAGACGTTATATTATTGAAGTTGAAGTTTCCTAGATTTGCTACACTTTGACTTCCTCGAAACACGCGAAAAGATCCTTGGAAATTAATGCGTGAAAACAAAACCAATGTCACAGAATCCGTGGTTGAAACATTTCTTAGACGGAAACTGGAAAGAACGTTATCAAAACGAAAGGCTCCCAAATCCCGAATCGCTACACCTCCACGTCTAAGAACAATCCGCCGATTTGTAAAATTATTGCCGGAGAAAAGCTGGAGTCTTACATCTTGATTTGCCAATTCTATCACCCTTTCTTTTGAGATGATATATCCTATGATTGTTTGCGAGGATAAGTGCGGGCGAGTATGAAGGCAAAGTCATCATTTCTTGAAATCAGATATGTATATAGAAAGGTCCGTTTGAAAAGGCGGGGACCAATAAGACTTCTCGGCAAAGAAGTTTCTCCACGGCTAATGAAAAACTAGGAGGAAAATGTCGCGCTTAACGATGTAATCGAATCGCAGGCGCTTGAGATGGCTGACGTAAGGAGCAGAGGGATTGTGCAACAGTTCCCAACATTTTTTATGTCGTAGTCATTGTTGATCAGCCATCAAGGTATAACAACGAATAAACGAGGGCTTGAAATTATGTAAAGCAGGCAATATGAAATGTAAATCGCTAGCCACTATCGTTTCATAGAGTTTTGCGATACTTTTGACATACAAAAAGAAGCAATTGTTAGGGATAGATTATTGTGACAAGCTGGTTTAAGCTGAAAACAGCGATACGACTGGTTATTTAGCATTCGGGAAAGACCGCGAAAGTTTAAATTGTCATCTTGCCAGGGTGGATGGGGCAGGTTTGAGCCCTGCTCAGGCCATTTAAGAAAAAATCCTTACTTTATAAGGGGGTTTCGCCTTTAAACGTAGGATAAACAGCTTGTAAGACCTGCAAGAATCGAGAGTTTGAAAGCGGGGCACCGGAATGGGGAGGATAATGTTTTCACGGCTGGCAGGCAATCTCCTGCTGGTCATACATGCAGGTATGCTCTTGGTTCATGGTTCTGAACCGACCGGCAATCTGGCCTCGATCTCGGGTCCGGAAAAGCTGTTTATGACGCCGCTGACCGTCGTGCTTGCTCTTTTATCGCTTAGACTGGCGGTAGAGAAATAGGCGGCCAAGAAGCGGTCTGATTTATAAAGAGAAGGGAAGACAGAGGATGGAACGCTGGGAATATCAGACGCTGAAATTTTTTACAAAAGGTTTTTTTGTGGGCGGGAAATTGGACCTTGACGAGTTTGATCAAGATTTGAACGAAATGGGGGCCCAAGGCTGGGAACTGATTTCCTGCTTTGACACAAGCCAGCATCAAGGATCTTCCAAAGAAGTGATCTGTGTATTTAAAAGAAAGCTATTTTAATTTGAACCTCATAGGCGTATCCTAAAAAGCCCTCCAGCCGCTTGAGAAACGGTTTTGGAGGGCTTTTTAACAAAATGGGAAGGCATTCGACTGCTCGGTCAATTAACGCTTATCTGCGGGTTTCTCAGAGGAAGGATCGGCCGGATGGTCGCCGGAAAGGTTGTCCATAATCTCCTCGACAACATCGCTCACGGGATCGGTTGCGGCTTTGTCCTCACGGTCCGGAGGGGTATTGATGCCGCCCGCTGTATTGGAAGTTTCATTATAGATGCCGACATCCTCGTTCGATCGCTTTTCCATGTAGGAAAACTCCCTTCGAAATAAAGTGAATGTACGCTTCGATGTGACAAACCGGGGAACCGGTTTCGTCTCTTTAAGTTAACCGTTCCGGAGCTAATTTAAACCGCTTTGAATTAATTGTCTAAATATTCAGATAATTTTGTTGCAATAAGCGGAAGGCTGTTTTATAATGAAAACAGAAGGAAGAACAAGAGAAAGGGTGAAAAATTATGATAATGGTAGTCTGGTTCGCCGTAATCGTCTTTATTGTCCTTAGATTGGTCACTAGCGTTTATGATCCGCCGAAGAAGCGCAAAAACAAGCATCATTCTTCCGATTCCGGAAGCAGCGGTTACACGGATTCCGGCTGGAGCTTCTGGGGGGGCGGTTCCGATTGTGACAGCGGAAGCGGAGGAGGCAGCGATTGTTCCGGAGGCGGAGACGGGGGAGGCGGCGGTGGCGATTGAAGCGCACCGAACGCTTTTTTTAATGTTCACGGACGTTTAACCGGAAAATTAAATAGCTCATGAAGGAATCCCGCTCGAAGACGAAGCGGCTTTTTTGCGTTGCGGAAAAATAACAAAGAAAATCAGGAGGAAAACTTGCTTCGGCCTTTGTTTTGTCCCAAAATAAGGACAGAAAGAAGGTTGTCATACCGAGAGGAGCAGAAAAGATGGCGGTTACAAAATTGGAGCATGTAGGTGTAATGGTTACCGATATGGAAAAGTCGATTTCGTTTTACGAATCCGTCGTAGGATTGAAACTGAAAGATACCGTGACCAATGGGGCGATGAAGCTGGCGTTTCTTGGGTTCGATGCCAAAGGCGAAACGGAAGTCGAGTTGATCGAAGGATACGGCGGAACCTTAACGGAAGAGGGCCGGGTCCATCATCTGGCTTTTACGGTTGACGACATCGAAGCGGAATTGGAGCGGATCCGGAAGACGGCTGTCGTGATGATCGATACGGAAATTACAACGCTGCCGAACGGATCGCGTTATTTCTTTTTTCACGGGCCGGACGGCGAATGGGTGGAATTTTTTCAGAGCACGAGAGCTTAGCCTTCCCGGATTTTTCTGATTCGTTACGGTCGTTTAAAAAAATCCGGGCGTTGACCGGATGTTGACAGCGTTTTTATTCCGCGTTATGCTACAAGAAAGTTAATAACTGTGACGGAGACTATGGAGATTCATACGAAGCATCGGATTTTGCAATCCGGTTGGTTTGTCGTGGATCTCTTTTTTTGCGGCCTTCGGCCAGAGGTCTCTGCAGATTTGCGAAATGATACGGCCCAGGGCCGACAAAGGCTGTTCAGACAGCAGGTAGGGAGGAGCGGACTTATGTCGTCTTATATTATGTCCATCGATCAGGGGACCACCAGTTCCCGGGCGATTCTGTTTAATCACGAAGGTCAAATCGTCCATACCGCCCAGCAGGAGTTTCCCCAGTATTTCCCGCAGCCGGGATGGGTTGAGCATAACGCCAACGAAATTTGGGCTTCGGTTCTGGCCGTCGTCGCCACCTGTTTAATTGAATCCGGAATAAAGCCGGAGCAGGTGGCGGGCATCGGCATCACCAACCAACGCGAAACCGCCGTCGTCTGGGATAAAAGAACGGGCGAGCCCGTGTATAATGCCATCGTCTGGCAGTCCAGACAAACCCAGCAAATTTGCGACGAGCTTAAGCAGCTGGGACTGGAGGAGAAGTTCCGCGATAAAACGGGACTCCTGCTGGACGCTTATTTTTCCGGAACCAAGGTAAAATGGATTCTCGATCATGTGGAAGGTGCCAGGGAGAAGGCGGAGCGCGGGGAGCTTCTTTTCGGTACCGTCGATACGTGGCTCATCTGGCGGCTGACGGTCGGGGAAGCCCACGTAACGGATTATACCAACGCATCGCGGACTCTGATGTTCAACATCCACGAGCTGCGCTGGGACGAAGAATTGCTGGAGCTGCTGACGATTCCGGCTGGCATGCTGCCCGAAGTCCGCTCCTCATCCGAAGTATACGCCTATACGAGCGAATCTCATTTCTTCGGCGCGAAAGTGCCGGTGTCTGGCGTCGCGGGAGACCAGCAGGCGGCTTTGTTCGGGCAGGCTTGTTTTGACAAAGGCATGGCTAAAAATACATACGGCACGGGCTGCTTTATGCTGATGAATACCGGAGAGCAAGCCGTGACATCCAGCCACGGGCTGCTGACAACAATTGCCTGGGGATTGGACGGCAAGGTCCAATATGCCCTCGAAGGGAGCATCTTCGTTGCCGGCTCGGCCATCCAGTGGCTCCGTGACGGGCTGCGGATGATCAAGTCAGCCAAAGACACCGAAACGTATGCGGCCCGCGTAGAATCGACGGACGGCGTTTACGTGGTCCCTGCTTTTGTGGGGCTGGGAACTCCCTACTGGGACAGCGACGTGAAGGGAGCCGTTTTCGGGCTGACGCGCGGCACGACCAAGGAGCATTTTATCCGGGCGACTCTGGAAGCGCTCGCCTACCAGACGAAGGATGTGCTCGCGGCGATGGAGGCGGACGCCCATACGAAGCTGAAGAAGCTGCGCGTGGACGGCGGGGCCGTGTCCAACGACTTCCTGCTTCAGTTTCAGAGCGACATGCTGGGCGTGCCGGTCGAGAGGCCGCTTATCAATGAAACGACCGCGCTCGGAGCCGCTTATCTGGCGGGCCTGGCCGTCGGGTACTGGAAAGATTGCGCCGAAATCGCCGCGCAGTGGTCGGTCGGCGGCACATTTGAACCGGGCATGCCGACGGAACGCAGCGGACAGCTGTACAGCGGGTGGCAGAAAGCGGTGCGTGCCGCCATGGCTTTTAAATAACTCCACGTCTTTCGTTATTTTATTTCTTACAATAGGTCCTCCGGAGGTTGCGCCTGAGCAGCCGGCACCGGAGAGACCTATTTGTGCTGCCTCTAAACAGCGGGCGGGCTTCCGCAGCAAGGACGAATTTCCTATTTTTTACCAGAAAAGTTTGATCCGGGAGACAATCCGGGTAAGAAAAAAGGAAACTGCCGCGTTTAGGCAGCGACATGTTGGCATATCCTAAATTATCGGACCAGGAGGTTTCATAATGCGAAAACCAATTCTGTCCCTGCTGCTTTCTGCGGCCGCCGTAGTGGCGATCACGGGCTGCGGCAGCGGCAACAACAAAAGCGCGGGCCCGAACTCCACCATTACTCCGGAGGCATTACCTACCGCCGCAACGGCGCCTTCCGCTTCGCCAGGCGCAGCACCGTCCACTTCGCCGTCGTCCTCGTCCGGAGTCGAGATTGAGCTTAAGGACGGGCAAGGGAGCGTGGTCGGAACGGCAAAGTTTACCCAAGAAAACAAAGGGGTCCGCGTCCAGGTTCAGGCTACGAAACTTGCTCCGGGAGAACACGGCATCCATGTTCATGAAAGCGGCGTATGCGCCGGACCGGATTTCAAGACGGCAGGGGGACATTTCAACCCCAACTCCAAAATGCACGGGACGGAAAATCCCCAGGGTCCTCACGTGGGAGACCTGCCGAATCTGAAAGCAGAGGCAAACGGAGAAGCCAAGCTGGATACGGTATCGGAAGCTTTTACTCTGGAGAAGGACAAGCCGAATTCGTTGTTGAAGCAGGGAGGAACATCGCTGGTCATCCATGAAAAGCAGGATGATATGAAGTCCGATCCGGCCGGAAATTCGGGTAACCGCATCGCATGCGGCACGATATCCGAAGGCAAATAGGCGATTAAGCTGGATGGAGGCAAGCAAGCATGATCAAGACCCAGGAACTCAAGCAGCAGATGGACGATCTGTCCAAGCAGAACGATATGCTTCTTGTGGAATTTGAACAATTAAAAAAAATGATTATGAACGGCGGATCTCAAAACTCCGGCGATAGCTCGGGCGGTTCGGGCGGCGACCAGCAGGAATCGGGCCAAAGTACGGACGACGGGCAGCAACAAAGTCAGCAGCAAGACCAGAATCAAAACCAGAATCAAGATCAGGGGGGAGCCGGAGGCAGCCAGTCCTCCAGACGCAGCGCTTCTTCCGGTAAAAGGCACCAGTCCCAAGACGGCCAAAGCCAGCAGGATTCTTCGTCAGGCAGCGGAAATCAGCAAGCCCAAGGCTTTTCCCAACAGCAAAACGGGAATTCCGGCAGCAGCGGAAGCTCTGCCGCCGTATCGGAAATGGCGGACGATCTTTATGTCATTAAAAACATGGTCGAGCAGCTCGAAAGAAAGACGTCCCAATACGTATCCGAGCAGACGAACCAGTCTTTGACGGAGAAAGATGTCGTTAATCTGATCTTGTATCTGATGAACGGCATGATCGACTGGACCAGTGAATTTGTGGGAAAAAGCCAGTCCTCATCGGGTTCGTCGGGACCGGTGCAATAGCGTGAAAGCCGTGAGAACGGCTTTTTTTCTTGCCTGAAAACAGGGAGATCCATTGATTCATTCTTTAGAGAATTCGACAAGATACACTTATTTACAGTTCTCGGAAGTCCATATAAAGTAATGATAGTGTTGTTTACTCACAGGGGCTAGACCCGCAAGAACCGGACGATTAGAGAGGATGAGCAGGGAGTATGAGAAACATCGATATTCGAGTCATGAGCAAGCAGCTTGGATTTGGTACCGAATCCTTGGAGTCTTGGCTGGCCAAAGAGCGGCAGCAGGAACCGGAAAAACAGCCGGCTTACCGTATGGAAAGCCTTCGTCCTTGTTACGAGAACAGACCTTCGGATGAGTTTGTCTCTCTTTCCGTTTAACACGGATGTCAGCAGGATTCGGACCTCAACCTTCCTACTCTACCACCTTCCTTCCTACACACTCCCCCCGTCTTAGTACATATTCGACTCCATGCAAAAAAACCTCTCCGGACAGGAGAGGCCGCGAACATCTTCATCCCGCAGCTTGCGCTAAACGGGTGCCTGGAACATTTGCTTGGCACAGTATTCGATAATGTCACTGCGGCGCACAATTCCGATGAAATTACCTGCGTCATCCACGACCGGTACAAAGTTCTGCACCTTGGCAAGATCAATGAGATCTTCCATGTTCGCATGAATGTGTACCGGTTTATTTCTCATCCGGAGGGGAACCTCCTCCAAAGTATGCCTGTGGGCGTTATCGAAGGTAATGCCCGGAGAATTTCTCAAAAACCAGAGCAGATCGCCCTCGGTTACCGTCCCCATATATTTCCCGTCCTCTGTAAGGATGGGAACCGCCGTATAGCGGTGATATTCCATTCTTTCCAGGGTTTGTCTTAGTGTGGCATCAATCGTCGTTGTGATCACTTCAAGTTTGGGCAAAAGAAAAAAGGCAATATTCATGAATAATACTCCTTTGCGTAAAAAGCGCAATTTATCATTTCTCACGATCTATTATACTATATCGGGGAGTCAGAAACGAATCCGCAGAAGGGGAAAGTTTGGAGAAACACCGGATGACCCGAGAAGAAAAACCGGCCGGATACGGGGATGTTTCGTCTGGACAAGGATGCGCGGATAAGCTATGATATCTCGTATCGTTTGGACGAAAGGGGAACAATGGCAGATGGAAATTATCCGGGTTACGACGGACGAACAGCTTAAAGAATGCTTGAGCGTCCGCAAAGAAGTCTTCGTTGATGAGCAGAACGTGCCGCTGGAACTTGAAATAGACGAGCTGGACGCGTCTCACCAAAGCGGTCATCATTTTCTGATCCGAGAAGGGGGGATGGCGATCGCGGCTGCCAGGTGGAAGCCTTTTGAAGAAAACCGGGCGAAACTGCAGCGCATCGCCGTCCTCAAGGCGAACCGGGGAACCGGCCTGGGATCCGTACTCGTGGAAGCGATGGAAGCCCATGCCAAAGAACTCGGCTATAAGGGAGCGGTTCTGGATGCGCAGTGCCAAGCCGAGCCTTTTTACAAAAAAATCGGGTACGAAACGATCCCGGGGGAACCGTTCGACGACGCCGGTATCCCTCACGTAAGAATGGTCAAATCTTTATAAGCCTCACACCGCGTCTTTGCGCCGGTTAAGCGGATAGCAGGGGGACGATTCGGGCTCGGCAAGGGGAAAGGTCATAATAAAGGTCGTGCCTTTGCCGATCAAGCTTTCCACTTCGATCGTACCGTTGTGATCCTGAACAATTTTATGGCAGATGGATAGGCCCAGTCCCGTTCCGCTGTCTTTGGTCGTAAAGAAGGGGTTGAAGATCTGGTCCAGCTGTTCCACGGGAATTCCGCTGCCCTGATCTTCGATTTCAAGTACAGCATGGTGATCGCGCTCATATAAGCGGATCGCCATTTTTTTATTGTCCTCCATAGATTCATACGCGTTTTTAAAGAGATTAATGAGCAGCTGCACCATTTTATCCTGGTCCATCCAAATATTCATCGGTTTTTCCGGAGGATGATACACGATTTCATGACCCAGCCGGGATATCTCGGACAAGGTCAGCGAAATCACGCGCTGAATGCACGCCTGCATCGACTGTACCCTGAACTGTACGGCGTGAGGCTTGGAGAACTGCAGAAATTCGGCGGTCAGCTCGCTCATTCTGCTGATTTCGTCCATGATCAAAGGATACCAGGTTTCGATGTTGTAGCCGTTCGATTTCGAGATTTGCAGAAAACCCTTGATGGTGGTCAGGGGGTTCCTGATTTCATGCGCCATGCCGGAAGCGAGTTCGCCGACGATTCTGAGCTTTTCCGAGCGGAGCATGTGTTCCTCGCGTTTCAGCCACATTTCCCGCTTCATGCTGAACAGGCTGTTTTCCGCGACCAGCACAAGATCGTCCTTCGAAGATCCGTCATCGGGGAGCACCGCGGTACCGTAGGTGATTTGAATCCCCGTCAACTTGGGGAGTTCGGATCCGAGCTGCTGATCCACATAGGCCAGCATCGTTTCTTTGTCCTCATAGGTAACAGCTACCGCGAACTCGTCTCCTCCGTAACGGGAAATGAAAGCCGCCTGGGAAAACTTGATTTTCAGCAGAACCGCGATCTGCTTCAGGATCTGGTTGCCCGCGTGAAAGCCCTGTGTTTTGTTCATCGCCTTCAGGTCCGTGCAGTCAATCAGGATAAACAGCAGCCGGCTTTCCTTGTCGACCAGGTTAAGGAGCATCGAATGGCACGCTTCGAAATTGGGCAGACCTGTGAGGGAGTCATGGGTCATCAGCCGCCTTCTTTCCCCGGCTAGTTTGTCTCTTTGTCTAAATGTGTTGAATACGGTCAAGGCGAGTCCCATAAAGATGGCGAAGTTGCTTAAGTAAAGCAGAATCATCCAGAGTGGCGGATACACGGAAAAGGCGGGAGCGGTTATCAGCGCGATAACGGCAAAGGTGATGAGATTGAGCGTAACCAGCATCCAGACGGTTTTCCGCGACTTGGACTCGTAAACTTCCGAAGCGAGCAGGAGCAAATAAAGGGTAAAGCACCAATCGGTTTGGCTGCTCCAGTGAAACAGCGTAAGAAGAACCAGTTTGACGGCTGAAAAGGTGACGGAGGATCTCTTAAGGCCGAGGACGGCGGCAGCGAGGAACAGCAGGCTGAGCGGGAGCCATCCACTAACGGACAAACCGAGCTTCCACGAAGCGATGCTGATGACCGAGGCATAGAAGATAACGAACCATTTGTAAATCACACAATCCACCCCACTTGAAAAAGGCCGTGCCGCGCAGCAGAGCCAACGAACGGGGCCGGGCTCACAAGCGCGTAAGGCCAAAGTTTTTGGATTAGTACTTTAGTCCTGTCTTCCTAAAAAACACGAAAACCAGGCAGGTCACCTGGTTTCTTTAAACGGATGCGGCTTATAGAGTGTAAATTTGATGCTGCTTGATAAACGACATCTTTCCCGTTTTTCCGATATAAGCGGGCATACTGTCCCCATAGTGCATAAGCCGGATCCTGGACTGGACCGACTCGGGGAGCGTGAGCAGCTCTTCAAGCGCAGCGTGAACGACGCCGGGCCCTTCCAACTGACAGTCGTGGAAAATATGGCGGCAGTCTCTTTTCCCGACGACTTCGTTTAAAAGCAGCTCGGGCTGGAAGATCATATCCGCGCTGTAGAAAATGGTGTCGTTAACGAAGAGGGAGAAGCTGGGTTTGCCGGAGATATGAGGCGTCCGGATAATTTCGATACGGAATCCCGGATGAATTTCAGAAGTCCGGCCTTCTTCAAGCAGTTCGACGTCGAAATAATCCGCCAAGCGGTTTAAATTTTCTCCGGTGTTCTCCATTCCGCCCTTTAAGGTATGTTCCCAGATAGGAGCCTCCAGTGCCGCGGGCAGCAGCAGTCTGAGCTTTCGCCCGTATACGTAACGCATTTGCAGGGCCAGCTCTTCAAGCCCGCCGACGTGATCGGAGTGAAGGTGCGTAATCAGGACAGCGTCCAGTTCATCCGGCTTCATATTCAGCTCATGCAGAGCGCGCGGCGCCGTATTCCCGGCATCGACCAGGAGAGTAAAGCCGCTGCAAGTCCAAAGTGCATTGTTGTTGAAATATTTCTTGGCAAACGCACTGCCGGTTCCGATCATTTGCAGCTGCAAGCTCACAGAATAAGCCTCCGATCTGTAGAGTAACGTACTACCCACACTCTAGCACGGAAAAAGTTGGATTTCAACCGCTTTCATCTGTCAAAACCATGTGATATTCAAGTAAAACGGCTTCTTCCCGAAGCCAAGGAGTGGTATAATAAAGGATGAAAGATTTGCAGCGAGGTGAGGGAAGGAAGGGGAAGGAGTTGGCTTTCTCAGTGGGTTCGAATTTACACGCGATTTCTCTGTTCGGTACGCTCGGCATGGCGCTTCTCGTGATTGCCATCCGGATGAAAGCTTCCAAACGGCCGGTAAACGCGATGAAAATATTAATGCCGCCAATCGGCATGAGCACGGGGTTTCTTATGTTTGTCGCTCCGTTGACGCGAATACCGGTCACTTGGGGGTTGATCGCTTTCGCGGTGGGAGCGGTCGTGTTTGCCTACCCGTTAATCCGGACATCCGGATTTTCGAAGCAGGGCGATCATGTGTATCTTCATCGTTCCAAAGCGTTTTTGATCATTTTGATCATCTTGCTCGCCATTCGTTTATTTCTGCATTCGTACGTGGAAGATTACATTACGGTGTACCAGACGGCCTCCGTATTCTTTATCCTGGCGTTCGGAATGCTGCTTCCTTGGCGGGTGGCTATGTACGTGCAGTACCGCAAACTGATGAACAGCTGAATCTGACGAGCCGCTTTACGGCCTGAATAAGGTTAGGAGGCGGCCCGTTTTTTCATTTGTTCCACGATGAGGCCGTCCAGCTGCTGGCTGACTTCGACGACACGCGGATGATTCAATTCATATTTGTATTGCGCGGCCATATAAGTAAGGACGCTTTTGAGGTATTCGATTTCCAGGTCAAGTGATCGGTTCATGGACGTGAGCACGGGATCTCCTCCTGCATGATCGTAATTTATACAGCCGGACATCAGCGGCTGCAGACTAGATAGGGTACGGAGAGTGAAAGCATTGATATGGATCGTGTGGAGCGTCCTTCTGCTCCTTATTGCCGGGTTTCTTGCTTCGGTCGGCATTGCCGCTTATGTGGGCTGGCAGCTGACTCATCCGAAAAGGCAGCCTGTCGACGACTCGCCCCTGAATTACGGGCTTGCTTTCGAGGAGGTGGAGATAGCCAGCCGTACGGGAGACATTCTGCTGAGCGGCTGGCATCTTCCTCCTTTCGATACGGCGGTCAGGCAGAACCCGATGACCGTCATTATGTCTCACGGATACGCCGGAAACCGGCTCGAACGCGGGCTTCCGGCACTCGCGTTAGCGCGGGATCTCGTTACAGCGGGCTTCCGTGTGATTATGTTCGATTTCCGGAATTCCGGGAAGTCCCAAGGAAGCATGACCTCCGTAGGCTACTACGAAAAGCATGATCTGCTCGGCGTCATCGACTGGGCAGCGGAAGCGTATCCCGGTGAAGCCGTGAGTCTGATGGGGTTTTCGATGGGAGCGACGACCTCTCTTCTGGCGGCGGCCGAACATGAGAAGGTTGCCGCCGTAGTGGCGGATAGTCCGTTTCATCATCTCAAAAAATATTTGAAATCAAATTTGCCGGTATGGTCGGGTCTGCCGAACATTCCTTTTACTCCGCTTATCTTACGCCTTTTTCCGCCTCTGCTTAAAATCGATCCCGAGGGGGTCGATGCGGTTAAGGCGGTTGAAGCGATCTATCCGAGGCCCGTTTTTTTCATACACAGCAGCGACGATCACGCAATTCCCCCATCTTCTTCCGAAGAAATGTGGAGATGCCATCCGGATGCGTTCGATTTCTGGCGGACGGCCGGAGCGCCTCATGTGGGCTCTTACCATTTAGAATCGGCAGAATATGCCCGTCGTGTTATAGCGTTTCTGGAGAAAACGGTTTCCAAAGAAACAGTATATCCCCATGAAGCGATTATATCCTGTAATTCCCATTAACCTCAATTGCTTCCTTTTGAATCGGGCTGCCGGCAATTCTGCAATGCTTGGATTTATAAGGAAAAATCCGGTGCGGACGGGCGTTTGACCTGTTCCGTTTTCCGTGATACGATACCATCGAAAGATGCAAATTTAAAACGAAACGAGGTTCTACAATGAGCGATCACAAACACGATCATGATCAGGATTGCGGCTGCGGACACGATCACGACCATGAGCATGAAGAAAGCGTGTTTATTGTAACGGACGAAGAAGGCAAAGAGCATGAAATGGTCATGGTGTACACATTTGACTCTCAGGATCAGCTGTATGCAGTACTGCTGGACAGAAACGATCCCGAAGCAGACGGTGTTATCTTCCGTATAGAAGAAGAAAACGATGACGCCTACCTGGTGAACATCGAAGATGAAGCTGAATGGGAGCGCGTCGTAGCGGTCTACAATCAGATTATCGCGGAAGAAGAACGCGAATAGGTTCCGTATCCGGCATACATACGTACGGCATGCGTGCGTACGATAAAAAATCCCTTTTCCTGTATAAGGAGAAGGGATTTCTGCATTTCTCGTTAAGGTTCGTTATTTGCGGGGATTAAAGTACATGGTGCGGCCGTTGAACAGGTCCAGTTGAGCTTTCCACTGGCGGGCCAAATATTTCCCGAGTTCGTTGGCTTTGGATTTATCCCCGTGGGTTGCGGTATCCGGAAGAACGATCTGGACGTAATGCTGAAGAGTGTCTTCCCGCGCTTCGCTTCCGACACCTAGAACAATGCTGCGGTAACGAGGCGTGGTTCCTTTCAAATAGAACCATTTGCCTTCCCCTTCGGGCTTCGTCTCGACCGTATAGGGAAAGCCGGCCGAATCGTATTCCCAGTTCAGCTGGGCGCCGGTTCTGGAAAGCTGCTCGCGGTAATGCTCGAGCTGGTTCTTCAGTTCGTCCAGGGTGGGGGAAGTCATTGTGGAGCCTGTGACAAAACGGATAAATGCGCTTTGACTCATTGCTTGGCACCTCCAAAACTGCAATCCCCCACATCATAGCATCCGTGGACAATTTTGACAATCTTGTGCCGCTTGGAGCAGAATTAGAAAATCGGCTGCGTTTCCACGATGACTTTGACGAACTGGCAGCTGCGGTCTTCCGGTCCTTTTACGGGCAGCCCGACTTCGACGTGTTCCACAATGTAGTCGATGTTTTCCTGCGAGATCACTTCACCCGGCAGCAGAATCGGAATACCCGGCGGGTACACGTAGATGAATTCGGCAATGATTCTTCCCGCCGATTCCTTGAACGGAACCACCTCCGTATCGCCGTAGAAGGCGTCGCGGGGGATCAGGGAAAGCTGCGGTATTTCCGGGATGATCACGATCAGATCGTCTTCGGCATTGCCGGTATAGTGCTCGGCGGACAATTCGCGCAGCGCCTGCAGAAGCACGTCGATGTTATCTGAAGTATCGCCAGGCGTGACAAGACACAGGATGTTGTACATGTCGCTCATCTCAACCTCGATGTTATAGCGGTCTCGGAGCCAGTTTTCCACATCGTAGCCCGTTAGTCCGAGATGACGGATATGAACCGTCACTTTGGTCGCATCGTAAGCGTACGTGGCTTCCGTGCCGAGAATTTCTTCCCCGAATGAGTACAGGCCGGGGATCTTGTTGATTTCGCTGCGTGCGTATTCGGCCAGGGCGATAGTGCGTTCCGCCAGTTCATGGCCGTTCAAGGCCAGATGGCGGCGGGCGGTATCCAGCGAAGCGAGCAGGATATATGAGGTCGAAGTCGTCGTCATCATACTCATGATCGTCTGAATGCGCTTGGGGTTTACGCGGCTTCCCTGTACATTCAGCACGGAGCTTTGCGTTAGAGAGCCGCCGAGCTTATGTACGCTTGTAGCCGCCATATCGGCGCCCGCTTCCATTGCGGACATCGGAAGTTTATCATGAAAATGGATAAGCACCCCGTGCGCCTCGTCGACCAGAACGGGAATGTCGTAGCTGTGAACGAGATCGACAATCTCTTTCAAGTGCGTGCATACGCCGTAGTAGGTAGGGTTGATTACCAGGACCCCTTTGGCGTCCGGATGTTTCTCCAGCGCGCGGCGTACGGACTTGGTCGTAATTCCGTGATCGATCCCGAGGTTTGCGTCACGGGCGGGCGATATGAAGACCGGTTTGATTCCGGCGAAAATGATAGCGGCCAGCACGGATTTATGCACATTCCGCGGTACGATGATTTTATCCCCCTGACCGGCTACCGACATGATCATGGTCATGATGGCGCCGCTCGTGCCCTGGACGGAGAAGAAGGTATGCTCCGCGCCGAAAGCGTGGGCAGCGAGTTTCTGGGCTTCTTCGATAACGCCTGTGGGCTGGTGAAGGTCATCCAGCGGTGCGATATTGATCAAATCGATGGACAGTGCGTTTTCGCCGAGAAATTCCCGGTACTCAGGGTCCATCCCGACTCCTTTTTTGTGACCTGGAATATGGAACTGGATCGGATTTTTCTCTGCATGCGTGCGCAAGGCCGAGAATAGGGGTGTGCGATGTTGATCCATCCGGCAACCCTTCCCTTCTGCGTGGAATTTCTGCGAATCGCTGATACGAATCACGAGATTGAACAAACAAAATAGAGTATAACAAAAACGGACGGGCATGCAAGTATATTTTTTGAAAATAGTTTGTCCATCCTGGGGAAAACCTAACAAAAGAACGCTGCAAGAGAGGGGCGAGAGATATTGTGATGAATCTGGCGGGTTGGAAAAGGAAGGCGGGGGCGGCCACGCCCTTTGTCGTACAGCTGCTGGTTATAATGTTTGTGGTGGAATTCGTGAAGGGGGCGCTCCTACTGACGATTCTGCCCGTTTATATGAAAACGGTCCTGGGTGCGACGGCGTTCGTCATAGGCTGGTCTCTGGCCGCCCAGTATATCGGGGACAACGTGTTCCGTACGCCGGTCGGATGGCTGATCGACAAAGCCGGCTACCGGCTGTCCATGCTGATCGGCATTCTGCTCTCGGGGAGCTCCGTGCTGATCATGGCGACCTTCACGCATCACGCCTGGATGGTGGCGGCATGCGCCATGCTGGGCGTCGGTACGGCCCCGCTGTGGCCGGCCGTCATAGCGGGAACGACCGAGGTCGCGGGAGACAAGGCGAAAGGAACGATCATGAGCGTGGTCTACATGGCATGGCTCAGCGGTACGGGCCTCGGGCCTGTCGTGATCAATTTCTTTATTCACGGGTCGAATTACGGCCCGGCCTACCGGCTGCTGCTCATTTCCATGGGCGTTGTTCTGCTGATCGCCCTGTTTCTGCCGCGCAAACCGCTGCTCCGCGAAGGCGGGGAAGGACGTGCGGAAGTGAGCCGGCATGCTCCGGCCGGCGCCGCATTCCCGGCGGGCGCGGCGATGGAAGCGGGCGGCGATCCCCTCGGGGAGGCCGTCACCGCAGCCGCGGCTGGAGGAGACTCGGGCAGTGCGGCAGTTATGCCGGCCGCGGACAAGCAGCCGCTCGGGGAGCGCGTGCGCCTCTACATGCGGGAAGTCCGCGCCTCACTGCGGGAGATGAAGGTCAGCCGGCTGCTGTTTCCGGCGATGTTCATCCAGACGTTCGCGCTCGGAGTTCTCACTCCTATCCTGACGCTGTATGCCCGTGAAGTTCTGCATCTTTCGCCGGGTCAGTACAGCATGCTGCTCATTCTCGGGGGCGGAGCGGCAGTAGCCCTGCTCGTTCCGGTCGGAAAGCTCGTGGACCGCAAGGGCATCAAAGGACTGCTGACCGCCGGGCTTATTTTTAGCTCGGTCTCTCTGCTGGCGCTCGGATTTATCAGGCAGCTCGGAGCCGTTTATGCCGTCGTCGGGCTGCTAGGAATCGGCTACGCGCTTATCATTCCGTCCTGGAATGCCCTGATCGCGTCCTGTGTGCCCAAAGAGAAGAGAGGCGCCGTCTGGGGCTTTTTCCTGACCATTGAAGGGCTCGGCATGATCGTGGGCCCCATCGTTTCCGGCAAGCTGTGGGATGCGTTCGGCCCGTCCGTGCCCTTTACGGTGAGCGGATCGGTGCTGCTGCTTCTGCTTGTGCTCCAGTGGAGGATTTTGGCTAAGAGCGGGGGGAGTACCGCACCCTATACCGGCTGAGCCGGCGTGGATCGCTTCTTGAGGCTCCTCTGCCGAAGGGCGTCCCGAAAGTCCCGCCTTCGCTGCGGGGCTTTTTTTAATGGGGCGAAGCCAGATTCCCGAGGGCAAGCCCCTGTAATGATTCGGCGCAGGAGGAGGAGGTGTACACATCGGGGGCAGATACATGTAAATATCGTAAGAAAGACCATCTGATTCCAGTGAGGCGCTGTGCTATACTGAAAGCAGACCGAAGAATAGGAGGTGGAAGGGAAGCAAAGGAGTTCGTTAAACCCTAAAGTGAAAGCGCTTTAACTTTTGGTTGTACCCATTTTAAAGGAGGCTGTTGTGATGAAAATTACGTTAACCCGACAAAGGCTGCTGCGTAAAAGTCTGCTGTCCGCCGTCCTGCTCGGCTCCGTGTTGGCGCCCGCCATGTATGCCGCCGTGCCGTTTGAATCAGGCTCTTCCCCGGATAAGGTACCCGCCGGAATCGAAGGACAGGCCGCTGCGGCGCTTCGCACCGTATCGTGTTCGTCGACTTCGTGCCTCCAGAGCGCCTTGAAAAACGCGCTGCCCGGGGATCGTATCCTGCTTGCGCCGGGTACGTACAAGGGGACATTTTCCTCGTCGGTCAACGGCACTAAAGCGAATCCGATTACGATTGAAAGCTGGGACCCGGCCAATCAGGCCATCGTATCCGGCACTTCAGCGGGAGGCGGTTACTGCCTGAAAATTACGGGCGACAACTGGGTGATCAAAAATCTCAAGTTCACGAACGCCCAGAAAGGCATCATTCTGGACAATTCGAACGATACGCTTATTTCCGGGGTCGAAGTATACGGTATCGGCTATGAAGGCGTGCACTTCCGCGACGGAAGCTCGCGGGGCATTATCGAAAATTCGTATATTCACGACACGGGCACCGTAAACAAAGGATTCGGGGAAGGCGTATATGTGGGGTCCGCCGAAGGAGCCAGCTACAACCAGACCGTAAACGATACGATTATCCGGGGCGTGCGAATCGGTCCCAATGTCACCGCGGAGCACATCGACATCAAGGAAAGAACGAGCGGAACGCTAGTCGAGAACTGCGTGTTCAACGGCACGGGCATCAGCGGCGAAAATTATGCGGACAGCTTCATCGACGTTAAAGGCAACAACGCCGTTATCCGCAACAATACGGGATCGAGGAACGGGAACAACGTAATCGTCGACGCTTTTCAGCTTCACCAGATTGTGGCGGGCTGGGGCGTGAATAATGATTTCCTGGGCAATACCGTCAACCTGGATCAATCTTCCGCTTATGTCATTAACGCTTCTCAAGGGACGCAGGCCAAGGCGCACGACAATATCAGGAATCCGGCCGGGAACATGTACAAGGGCAATGTGACGACCTATTGAGAACGTGAAATGGCAAAAAAGGGAGTGCCTCCTGCAGGCACTCCCTTCTATCGTTCGGACTGAAGCGGTCGGACAGTGCGCAAACGTGGCGGGCAAAAAATCAGGACTCCCGCGCCGGAACGCGCTGCTCGACGTATTTTTCCAGGTCCGGAGCGAGCAGGGCCTGGATGCGGCTGATGAGCTGGCTTTTCGTAATGCCCTTGCTTTCGGCGATCTGCTGGAGCGATTTTCCCTGCCGGAGTTCGCGGTGGAGGTCTTCCTTGCTGATGCCGATGGCCTGGGCGAGTTTTTCCTGATCCGGCTTGAGGCCGTGACGCATTTTCCCGTGCTGGTGACGGTTATGGTGGTCCAACAGCGCCTTATCCTGCAGCATCCGCTTAAGATGCTCCGCCATTCTCTGCTTCAAGGCCGCTGCGTGCTCCGCATTGAGGCGTCCTTCTTTTACCGCCTGATCAATCTTCGAATCGCGGATCGCAAGCAGCTTGGCCGTCAGATCCTTTTCGCTGACTCCTTTTTCTCTGGCCACGTCGGAGAGGCTTTTGCCTTTGTCCAGCGATTCTTTCAGAGAAGGGACGGTTGTGCCGAGAATGGTGGCGGCTTCCTCGAGAATCGGGAGACCGGTGACGCTGCTGTCTTTCGGGTTATGGGAGTCCTGTCGTCCGGGCACGCCCGCGGATGGAGTTGGCTGACTGAGGACGGCTTCGTCTGGTAGTTCCTCCGGAGAGCCGAAGGCGGCTGCCTGTCTGGCGCCGAGGGATACCGAACCGAGTAAAAAGGCGAGTGCCAGCGTACCGGCCCATTTTTTCTTCGATGGCTGTAAAAACATAGGAAGAACCTCCTTGTAGATCGGATGTCCTTCCTAGTATTTCCCAAGCGGGAGCGGATTATTTGCGGGCCGCGTTTCTTTTTTTTATGAGAGCGGCGGGTTCACACTTTGTGCGGAATTGCCGATATAGGGGATAGGACCAGCCGGTGGCTTATCCCCGGGCCGTCCGGTAGAAAGGCATCAGGGACTCGAACGTTTCCTTCGCCATCCGGGTGAATGCATCGCCCTTTCGCAAAATCGGGTCCTGCTGGTCAAAATGCCGTCCCACGAGAAACTCGGCTTTTTTCACATCCCGGAAGCGGACAAGAGCGTCGCCGAACGTTTCGGCCGTCAGGTCGCCGGCGGGCACGCTGCGTTTCTGCATATGATCGAACGACAATACATAATGCTCCGGGATGCTCCGGTACAGCTCGTCTTGGCTCGCGAGAAGACGTCTCGCGATCGCCAGCTTGTCCGGCACCTCGTAGATCAGGGCGAACCAGAGGAAAACGTGATCGTCGAACAAGCCGATCTGGAAGTGAGGGTGCTGCTTGTATCCGCGTTTATTGGCGGCGATAGCCAGCCAGGTGTCTTTGGGCGGATTTACGGTGCGCCGGGCATGCCTCGCGATATGCAGATGCATTTCGGTTCCGGCATGCAAAGCGACATCTTCGCACAGGGTTTCGCCGAGAACTTTGAATTTCGGCTGAATTCGTTCCTGGATCGCTTTCATGCGCTCGTCCAGACCTTCAATCGCAAACGTTTCGAAATCGGATGAATCAAACCCCTGGAAAGCGGGGCGAATGGTTGTGGAGTTGGACATGGGACCTCCCTGGCATGAATGCTTGTTAAAATTTAAGTAAGGCAGATGAAGCGTGCTTACGTAGTTTACTATACCACAAACGCTTGACATGGCCATAACGGGGAAGGTGCGGCCCTATAGAAGTCGCGGGATTTAATTGAAAAGGAGAGAGAACCATGAACATTTCGAGCAAAAAAATGATAGCTGCGGCAGCCGGCGTGCTGATGAGCGTTTCATTCGCGGCAGGCGTTTACGCCGATGACTGGATTCAGAAGGTGACGGCTTATGTCCGCAGCGATTTCAAAGTAGTCGTGAACGGGACACCAGCCAATTTGAGCAGCCCGGTTCTGATCTACGACAACAACAGTTATCTGCCGCTCAAGGAGATCGCTTCGCGACTCAACGCGAACGTAAACTGGCAGGACTCCAACCAGACGATTTACGTGAACACCCGATTGTATCCGGAGCAGCCCGAAACGGGCGATGTCGTGTACGACGAGATTGTGCTGGAAAATCCGACCGCGTACATCATGAAATATTTGGGCGGGGATTATCCGGTTCTCGTGACGCTCAGCAAAGGGATGTACTACCGGCAGAGCGACGTGCAGAAGATGGGCATGGATACGAAGGGCCTCCGGAAAGCCAAAGAAAAGTACACGGGAGAGATTTACATCAACGAGACTGAACTCCGGAAGGTATGGAAGGAAAATCCGATCCTCACGTACGGGGAGGAAATGCCTCCGATCATCGCCGGGGAGAAAGACGATTTCAAAATCCGCGCCCTGCGGGGATACGTCAAGGACATGTCGAATTACAAAATCGGCGATACGTACTTTTTCCACAATCCGATTTTTATCGAGAAGCTTGAAGAGGCCAATACATACCGGTATTTGCTGACAGAAAACGGCCAGTATTATCAGGTGATCCTGAAACTGACCGAGATGCAGAAAGATCTTTATATCGTAGGCAGCTCTTCCAAGCAGCTGTTGGGTAAAACCGCCGTAGACCCGTATTGACGGGAGCGGATTTACCGGCAGGCGCCTAAGATTAAAGCCGTGCCTGCTTCCAGTAAAAGATGGCGATTTGCGTCCGGTCTCTCAGCGCCAGCTTTCCTAAAATTTCAGAAATGTAGTTTTTGACCGTCCCTTCGCTCAGGAATAATTCCTGGGCGATTTCTTTGTTCGAGAGCCCATCCGCGATTTTGGTCACGATGGTCTGCTCGCCGGCATTATTAAAAATCCGGGCAACGCGAGCATGATCAACTCAACGATCGTGACGCCGACCTCCATGCTGGGCGGGTGCTTCTGGCCGATATTCATTATGCCGGACTACCTTCAGAAGCTGTCCAACTTCATGCCGCAGACGCGGACCATCCAAGCCATCGAAAAAATGGCGGCAGGAGCTTCTCTGACCGATGTACGCCTGCCCCTTGCGATTTCGGGTCTCATGGCGGTTGTGCTGCTCGCCGTCGGTTCGGCCATCTTACGGCCGAGTGAAAACAAGGTGAGAATGTAGGCCGCGGCAGTGTTCAATCTAGCTTAAACGTGCTGCGGGGGATACTCGAAAAAGACGCTCTTTTTCCAGCGATAAAAATTGTTGGGGAGAGAGCGTTATTTTTGTTCGGAATTCGGGTAAAAAATTGTCAATATCCAAGTTGCGAAAACATATGAATCATAATAAGATAAAGTAAACTCCAAGTTGTCTGAAATTTCTGTCAAAGCAGCCAATCGAAGTCTTCGGGAGGGGATTGCCGTGAGCAAAAATCACGAAGTCGAATACTGCAATCTGGAATTAAGATTCGACCGCCGGCTCATCCGGCAGTTTATTAAAGCCTTGATTCAAGAGGGGTATTCCCTTTATTGGAACGAAAACGACCACCAGTTTGTGATTTCTATCCGCTCCGGAAGAAAACTAGTCAAGCTGAAATTCGAACGCATAGGCGAACGGTATAAAATCGTCGGCAACTATTCTTTTAAAGATGAGAAGCTTGCCGAAATGATGGAAAAACTGATTGGAGATACGCGGGGGCATGCAGTCGTCAAGCGTTTTAAAGACCGTCAGATCCTGATCGAGAATATCATGTTCGGTGAAATCATCCGCATGGTCGAGATTTCGGGGATCGAACATAAAGTGCTGTTTCAGAAAGAGCCTGTCGTCACATTCGAGGAAATGCTTCAGGCTTTCCGGTCCAGGCGTACCGAGGAGCGGATTCCCGTCCTGCGGCTTGAACTTGACTACGAGCTGGCCGTGCTGAACGAAGCGATTCAGAAGGGCGATGTCCAGGCTGTCGTCGATTCCAAGAAGAAGCTGACCGAAATGCGCCAAGAGATGCTCCTGCTTGAAATGTAACGATCTGAAACGGCCGTTTAGCCGAAATATAGCCCGAAATATAGAGGTAATGGAAAATATTGTTGTCAGGACGGGCCAGGTATGCTATCTTAAAAAAGAATTGAATCAACCGGTGCGGAAGAACCGCCCATGAGCATGCTTACCTGCATGCCGTGGGCGGTTTTTTGTGCTGCCGCCGGGAAAAAACAGCAAAAGGGGAGACGGTAGCGGTGAAACCCGATCCATGCCGGCTGTATGCGGGAGATATTCTCGGCAGCCGCTACAGAATCGTTTCAGCCGTCGGCAAAGGCGGCATGGGAACCGTGTATCTGGCCGAAGACTTGAAACTGAAAGGAAAGCGCTGGGCGGTCAAAGAGACACTTCAGCAGGTACAGGATTATCAGCGGTTCGTAGATGAAGCGGAAATGCTGATACGCCTTCATCATGCTCATCTGCCGGGCATTGTGGATTACTTCCCCCCGGACGAAGAAGGCTTCAGCTATCTGGTGATGGACTATATCGAAGGGGAGACGCTGGCCGAACGATTTAACCGCACGGGCGGCCAAATGGGAGTTGCGGCTGCGGTGAATTATGCGCTGCAGCTTTGCGATTTGTTCCACTATCTCCATGACGAGCTGCCGGTTCCGATGATCTATCGCGATCTGAAGCCTTCCAACATTATGATCGACGGCCAGGAACAAGTCAGGCTGATCGATTTCGGCATTGCCCGGCATTTTAAAAGCGGCAGCCATGCGGATACGGTCCAAATAGGAACAATCGGATTTGCCGCTCCGGAGCAGTTTCAGCAGCTTCAAACCGATCGCAGGACCGATCTGTATTCGCTGGGCGCGGTGCTGTACTACCTTCTGAGCGGAGGCAAGTATCCGTATGCCTCCGGCGTCCCCCTCGCGCGGTTGAATAAGGAGGTTCCGCACGGCTTGTCCGTCGTGGTCGAGAAGCTGCTGGAGCCAGAACCGGACAACCGCTATCCGAACGCAAGAGAGCTGCGGGCAGAACTCAGCGGGGTTTACGCGGCTTTGCGCGGCTACGAGGGGCCGCCCGCACGTTCAGGCGGGTTTCTCGGCCCGGTTGTGATCGCGGTCTGCGGGACCGGACGCGGCGTAGGCTGCACGCATACAGCCGTACTACTGGCTCATTTCCTTGCGCGTAAACGCCGTACCGTCGTATTGGCCGAGGCTAACGCATCGGGGCATTTCAGCCGCATCGAGGCCGTGTACGAGGGCTCGGACGAGCCCCTTCGCGGCAGCGCCGCATTTGATTTGCGGGGGGTGCGGTACGCCAAAGCGGGCGACGGGCTGGACATGATCGGGACTTTGTCGGGATCGTACGATTTCGTCGTTCTCGATCTCGGAAGCTGCGACGAAACGGAGTGGTTCGGGGAGTTTATGCGTGCCGCTGTCCAGGTTGTCGTAGGTACGGGTTGTGAATGGAAGCGCCGGGACATCGCGAAATTCTTCCGCAGCCATCCCGTACCCGATCCTGCCAAGTGCAGCTTGTTCGTGCCGATTGCGTCCGCACAAATGCTGAGGGATATCCGCCGCATGCTGCCGGACGTTCGGCTTATCGGCCTGCCGGTGCATACGGACCCGTTCTGTCATCAGCAGGAGACGGCTGAGCTGCTCGACGGGTGGCTGGGATTCTCGGAACCGCTCAAGCAGGGCGCCGGCCCGTTTGTGCGCAGATGGTTCCGTGCGCGAGTGCCGAAATAACGAAAGGAGAGAGAACGTGTCCATTATCCGCCAGCGAACGAAACATCTGATCTACTCGGGTCTGATAGGAGCATTGACCGCAGGACTGCTTGCTTCGGGAGGATTTGTTTATACGGCGCTTCAGCACCGTAAAAAGCTCAACGAGCTGGAGTATCGGTACCAGGCCGACCTATCGGAGGCTAAATCTTCGTCGGCCAAGACCGAAAGGAGGAAGGTGGTTGTGTTAACCCGGGATATCGAAGCGGGAACAAGGCTTGGGGACGAAGACATTAAGTATCTGGAAATGAATGCGGCCGATGCGCCTGCGGGAACGGATCTT
The DNA here is from genome assembly GCF_059692095.1 of Paenibacillus sp. JT31N7. NCBI lineage: Bacteria > Bacillati > Bacillota > Bacilli > Caryophanales > Paenibacillaceae > Paenibacillus > Paenibacillus sp. JT31N7. Next base: position 1,424,355 of record NZ_JCAUAT010000001.1, on the reverse strand, counting down.
GATCTGCGGCAGGTCGCCGGCAGGACGTTCAAGCTTGCCGGCGTTAAAAACACGCCCGTACTGGCTTCCATGCTGTATGAGGAAGGTATGCTGCCCAAAGATGTCCGTCAGGAAGAATTCAAAGTAATCGGGCTGCCGAGCCAGCTGAAGAAAGACGATTTCGTCGATGTGCGCATCAGCTTTCCGACCGGTCAGGATTATATCATACTGGCTAAGAAAAAAGTGGACAACGTCTCGGAAGGCACGGTGTGGCTTAAGCTCAGCGAGAAGGAGATTCTCGATATGTCGAGCGCCGTCGTCGATGCGCATCTACATGGAGCGAAGCTCTATTCGCTCCCTTACGTGGATCCCCAGATGCAGGACAAAGCCGAGCCTACTTACCCGGTCAATACCAAGGTGCTTGAGCTGATCCGCACGGACCCGAATGTGCTGGAGACGGCTAAGCTGGAACTGATGAAAAGCATGAGGCTGCTGCTGGACAAGGATCTGCAGAATATGGATGATGCTTCGAAGCAGAAAGTAACGGGCGGAATAGGCTCCGGCAGAACAGGTGATAACCCTGCCGGAATTGGCGCCGCTCAGGGAGAGGAAGCCCCTTCGGTTTACGGGTCTTCTACCCGGCCGTCGGCTAAACCTGAGGTGAGTGTTAAACCGGGCGGCGTCTCGCACGGTTTAACCGGATTACCCGAGAAGAAGCCGGCGGAAAGCGCCGGGCCCGAAATGCCTCCCTCTGAAATCAGGGAGAGACAGGAAGATATTTTCCGGGAAGCGGTACAGCCATGACCCGCCCGGTTCATAGAGGAGAGATACGCACATGAAGCTGCTTTGCGTTGGAGCGAAGGAACACAGTGACCTGCTTCTCGGCATTTGCCGGTTAGCGGCGGTGGGAGGAATGCGCGTGCTGCTTATAGACGGAACGGCATCCCGCAGGCTAAGCTGCCTGGTCGCAGCCCGGCCTGAGCCCGAGCTGGTTCAATATGATGAGATTGATGTTGCCTGCCATTACGGCCACTTGTACGAAGCCTTGGAGCACGCCGCCGCAAGCGGGCAGGTTTTGGAAGACTACGATATCGTGATGGTCGATACGGACCGGGCCGATTTTCTGGGGGCGGCAGGCACCTATCCGTTCGAAGGTCTCTTCCTGACAACGGCCTATGATATATATACGATGCGGAGAACGGCCGAACTGATTTGTTCACTGAATGAAGTCTGTCAGGTAAATACCCTTACAAGTACGGTCATCATACGGGATGCCGTGGAATGCGGCATTGACGAAGAGTATGTGGATAAGATGCTGGCTCCGCTGCCGTTCATAACGCCTGACGAATATCACAAGCTGCCCTTCGACGAAGTGGATCTCGCTGTACGCATCGACAGTGAATACCAGGGAAAAGTCGGAATCAGGCGCATGTCGAGAACGTACAGGAATGTGCTGCTGGCTGTTACGAACGAAATAACCGGAGAGGACAGAGCCGTCCTCAAACGGACAATCAAACAAGCCATGAGGAGGAAAACAGGATGAGTCAGGTAGCGTTTTGGGCACCCGTACGGGGACATGGAGCCGCAACATCGAATGTGCTCGCCGTCTCTACGATGATTGCGCTCGATTATTACGCACGGATTATGATTACTCATACGAAAAGAACAAGAACGGCGCTGGAAAATGCCTTCGGGCGGCCCTCTTCTTCGGACAACAACCTGCTGTCGTTTAGCGAATACGGACTGGATGCGCTGGAAAGGCTGCTTCAAAGCGACAAGCTGACGCCCGAGACGATTCAAGACTACACAAAACCGATCGTCAAGGATAGGCTGGACCTGCTCCCCGGATCGAGGAAGCCGCTGGCTGACCCGGATTGTTTCCGGGAAGAAACATTGCCGTATATCGTAAACAGTGCCAGCCGTTACTATGACCTTACCTTTGTTGACGTCGGAGACGGGTATAAGGAAGGCAGCTCGGAGGCCATTCTTCGTAATTCGGATCTGATCGTCGTCAATCTCAGTCAAAACCTTGAGCTGCTGGAGCGCTATTTCAACAAGGAGCTTTGGACGGAATCTCTGCAAAACAAACCTCTTCTGCTCGTGCTGGGCGATTATGACGGAAGCTCCCGCTTCAATGCCGTTAATCTGGCCAGGAAATTCAAATGGAGGCAGCCGCTCTATACCGTTCCGCACTGCACCGGTTATTTGGATGCCTGCAGCGATAAAAATGTCCTGGAGTTTTTTCTGAGGAGCCGAAATGCGGGGCCGGGTCATTCCTCGTACGCATTTGTCACGGAGGTCAGGAAGCTGACCAAAGCTCTTCTCAACCGGTTGGGTCTGGATTCGAAGCTTATGCAGGAAAGGGGGGCTTAGCCCTCCATGTCAACGGACAGGTTAAATCTCGCTTTGATTACCATGGCGGTTATTTTTGCGGCAGTATGGCTCTTTACCAAAACGGGAAGCCGGCACGGCAGAAGATCTTCCGGTCCGAGACGGGGAAAAAGTTACTCTATCGAGGCTATGACGGTGTTTATTAAAGAAGCTTTTGCCGAGATAACGGCGGGCGGGGGAAGCGAACTCCGGTTGTCCGGGGAGGAATACCGGCGCAGCCGGAATAAAAGGCTTCAGCTAAAAAGAGCCTTGAAGGGATGCGGACACGGCGATCTGCAGGATAAACGATATGTAAAATCCGTCATGCTGGACCTGCTGACCGGTGTTTACGGACTTGGTGAAACAACCATTCACCTTTCTCTGCCTTTTCATAAGCCCGAGCAGCTCTCGGCACAGGACCGGTTTGACATTCTGCTTCATCTGTATCGGAAAAAGTACGGTTACGACGGCCTTCATGAGCTGATCCAAAGGCATAAGCTGGATGCCGTTAAACACGTGATTGAAGACGGCCGCACGCCTTCTTATATCGTTACGGCGGAAGAGATAGGGCACGTATTCGGCAAGGAAGCCGGACTCTTGTTTTTTCAGGATAAGCTGGAAATTGTGGTACAGCGGATTTATCAGCATTACAAAGGTTTCGGCGTGATCGATGCCATCCGCGAGATGCACATCGACGGTGTTTCGGGAGGAGTTTCCGGAGCGCTTCCGGACAGTGCAGGCCATCATGGAGTTTCGTTTGCGGAGAGAGAGGCTGACGGGATTCACCGGTATAGGAGAGAAGAAATCACGGCTTACGATAGCGTGTGGATTTTCTACCGGGGAAAATCCATCCACTTTTCGTTCCTCAGTTTCGGCACTCATGAAGAGCTGCGGCGGGTCTGTCAAAACATCTATAAATATAATTATCCGGGTCAGCTGTCCGAAACGAACGGATACAAAGTGAACGACATGAAGGACGGATCCCGTGTCGTTGTAGTCCGGCCTCCCTTTTCGGAATCGTGGGCGTTTTTCGTCCGCAAGTTCGATCTGCCCAAAGCCTCGCTGGACCAGCTTGTTCAAGGCAGCAATGCAGGGCTGGCTGTCGAGCTGATTCGTCACCTTGTCAAAGGCTGCCGGATAACGGCTGTGACGGGAGCCCAGGGAAGCGGGAAAACAACCCTGCTGATGGCTATGGTGCAATCCATTTCTGCGACCCTAACGCTTCGCGTACAAGAAATGGCGTACGAACTGCATCTGAGAAATTTATACCCGCAGCGCAATATCTTAAGTTTCCGGGAGACGGATCACATTACGGGGCAGCAGGGTCTCGATGTGCAGAAAAAAACGGACGGAGCCGTCCATATCCTGGGGGAAGTGGCGACCGACACGGTAGCTGCCTGGATGATTCAAATGGCCCAGGTAGCCAGCTTGTTCACCCTTTTTACCCATCATGCCAAAACGTTTGCCAGCCTGATCGACTCGCTCCGCAACTCTCTGCTCAAAACGGGAATGTTCCAAAATGAAGTCATGGCCGAAAAGCAGGTTATCCGCGTGATTCATTTTGACATTCATCTGCGTAAAAGCGCCGACGGAACGCGTTTTATAGAACGGATAACGGAATGTGTTCCGCTGGATAGCGATTTGTACCCGAGCGAAAAAGCGGACTTGACCGACAAGGATACGGTTGAACTCCCCGGCTTTCTGGACGATGCCTCCGAATTTTTTCGGAGGACAACGGACCGCAAGCTTTACGAACAACGAAATATTGTGGAGTATCGGGACGGTGCCTACCGGGCTTGCCTGCCAATCAGTCTCCGCAATACCGAGGAAATGCTGGATCATATGACATCAGCGGATGCCCGGGCATTCGAAAGATTTTTGGAAACGCATTGGGGAGGCGATATTATTGCCGCTTCGTGATTGGTTGCTTGGGATCGCTTTATTCAGTGCGGGCGCCGCATGTGTAATCTGGCTTTTATACGTATACGCGGGTAAAAGACGGGCAAAGCTTAGCGGTTACGGGCAGTACGAGCTTCAGAAGCTGATTTCTCCTTTAAAAGGGAATGGAAGAAAACGGTTCGAACGGCTGTACGGGAAATTATACGAATTCGTGATCAAAATCCCTGGAATTTCCCTTTATACACAGCGTATACGCCGGAGAATTGCTCTTTTATATTCCTACGACGAGAGCATGATCCGAATGGAAACCGGGCGGATTACGCTGCTTGCTCTCCTGATCGTCTGGTTCACCACGGGATTTATTTTTCTTTTCTACCCGGATGTTTCTTACATGCTCATGATTTTGCTCGGAAGCCTGGTTCTCCACGGAATTCTCATCGATACGCTCGTCCACCGGGCCGAAGACCGTCTGCTCCGGCAAACGACCGAGTTCTTATCGGATGTGCGGCACTATTATCACCAGCACGGAATGGTGGACGAGGCGGTTTATGACGCCGCTCAGATCGCGCCCAGGCAGCTGTCGCTCCATGCGGAAGCGGTGTACGGCACCTTGACCTCCGACCATCCGGAGCGCAGTCTGGAAATCTACTATGAGCATGCGCCGAACCGATTTCTGAAAAGCTTTGCGGGCGTCTCCTTTCTAGTTAGGGAATTTGGAGACAAGCTGCTTCCGTATGGCTCCATGTATCTGCATGCCCTCAGCAAAATCACCTCTGAAATCCGCCTCGAAATACTTCGTAAAGAAAAACTCCATTACCTTTTAAAAGGGCTCTCTATTATTGCGATTTCCCCGATTATGGCTGCCAAGCCCATTGAAACGTGGGCGCGGAATAACTTCCCGGCGATGGATGAATTTTATACGGGCGCCGCGGGATTTGCAGTCAAAACAGGCATTTTTGTGCTTATTATCGTCTGTTTTATCCTGCTCAGAAAGCTTCAGGATACGGCAGAGGAAACGGGAAACCGCAGGAAAGGCCGGAAACCGCCCGAGCAAAAATGGCTGGACAACCGGCTCGTCAACGGGGTCACGCAGAGATTTGTCCCCGCCGTACATTCCATGGAACGGGGCAGGATGCAAAAGCTTCTCAGGGAAGCCAATTCCCCTTTGCTGCTTGAATGGCTTACCCTTCGCCGCCTGCTTACGGGCCTCGCTTGTTTTCTTCTCGTGCTGGGGATGTTTTTGGTTATGCAGAGATTGACCCTTCAGCAGGTTTACTTTTCGCCGACCCGGAATCAAGCGATGTTCGGCAGCCTTTCTCCACAAGAAAAACGGAAAGCGCTGGAAGCTACGGCCTTTGACCGGAACGTCATTCAGAAATTGGAGCGGTCCGGCAGAGAGCTTCGTGAAATGATAGACGAAGAAATGCGGCACCAGGGATTCCAGCCGGATCCAACCGTCCTCAACACCGCGGGCGAACGGATTAAGGCAAAACTGGACCGTATTGCGGGGGCATACTTAGGCTGGCCGGAGCTTTTGCTCTGTTTAATTGCCGGTTGGGCGGGCTACCGGAGTCCGGTTTGGCTGCTGCACATGCAGAAACGAATGCGCAGGATGGAAATGAAAAACGAGGTGGACCAGTTTTATACGCTGTTGACCATACTGGCTCATTTCGAAAGAATGTCCGTTGAGCACATACTGGAATGGCTGGAACGTTTTGCCGTCCTGTTTCAGCCTCCGCTGTCCGCATGTCTGCTCGACTACGAAGCGGGGGCTGATGAGGCGCTGGAAAAGCTGAAGGAGGAAGCCCCCTATACTCCCTTTGTCCGTCTGGTTGAACGGCTTCAGGCTGCCGTTAACCATATTCCGGTCAAGCAGGCGTTTGACGATCTGGAAGCGGAGCAGCAGTATCACTTCGAGCAGCGCAAGCAGGATTATGAGCGGATGATCGAAACCAAAGCCGGCTGGGGACGCTGGATCGGTTTTGCCCCCATGTATGCTCTTGTTTTCCTGTACCTGGTCATCCCGCTCGTTTATATGAGCATGCAGCAGATGAATTCGTATTATCAGCAGATCGGTAAAATCTCTTAAACATAAGGAGCTGGATTACAATGGGAAATGCACAGAAAGCACTAATCATGGCGGCAGGTTTTTTTCTGGCCATTGCTCTGATTACGATTGCGGTGGTGATGTTTATTTCCGCACAGGATGCCACGAAAGCGGCGCAAAACAATTTTTCGGATATACAGACGGAACTTTCCCAGACGGCTTTTACCGTATACGACAATACCGTGGTTTCGGGGAGTCAGGTTGTAAACGCGCTGCGTAAATTTGCCGATAAGGAGCAGTTCGGGATTCAGGTTCAAACGGGAAAAAATCCGGTTGGCTCCTGGTATACGAACAAAATCGATACCACATCGCCATCAAGCAGCCATTACGGTACAGTAATCGCCTCGATAACCAGGGATGCTATTGCGAACGCCACCTTGGAGTCTCATATGGATTACGTGAATCCGAGCGGTAAATTCAAAGCGCACATTATTAAGGATAAGAGCAATGTAATCCGTGCGATTGAATTTATGCAGCAGTAAACGAAGCGATGAACGATTCGGCTCGCTCCATGCTGTTTGTTGGTGTTTCGGTCTGCATGTTCGTCTCGGCTTTAGTCACGGGCATGATGCTGCTCCAAAACGTACGGGAAGCCATTACGGACACTTATTTATCCCGAAAGCTTCTCGATTATAACCAGCAGCCCGCAAATGCCGAGCTCCAAGCGGTTTTGGTAAAAGGGTCGGATCTGATTATGTCCCTTTACTTAAGCGCCGGAGAACCTTACGACATTGAGGTGAGCGGCAAAAGCTATCCGGGCGGGCGGCAGAAAGACGAAACGGATCCGACCGGCATAGATCCGGCTGCAGCTTACCGTTCTTATGCGCTGCGCGATGCCGGGGGAACGTTAAAACGAATCGTATATACGACGCCTTAATTGTGAGGCGGAAAAAGGAGGGGAGAAGGTGGATACGCTCAGCAAGGCCTTTGTCCTCATTTTAGCGGTTCTGCTGCTGTATATTTATCCGCTGTCGGATTCGGCGGCCAGAGAGGACGATCTGTCTCGGGTAATCGCTTTTGAGACGATGACACGTTTTGTCGACAGCGTGCGCGATAAAGGAGCCCTGACGCCGGCCATGTACGGACAATTTCAAAAGGAGTTGACAACCTCCGGCCAGGAGTTTGATGTCAAGATGGAGCATAAACACAAACGGTACGTGCCCGTATATGACGACCAGGGGCGGTTCGCGGAGAAATATACGGTGGAGGACGAAGCTTTTTACAACGCCCAGATTCTTCCCGTTCTGTTCCCGGAAAATTCGCTTCCGCCGGACCATGCGGACCGTACCTACAGACTTGGCGCAGGCGATGTTTTCAACGTGACCGTGCGCAGCCTGAGCCGTACACCGGCAATTGTCTGGCAGGATGCTTTAAACGGGACGAATACGCCCGGTGGACAGCTTTACATGCCATACGGGGGAATGGTCCGCAATGAAGACAGCTAAACTGGCCATCTTCTTTGTCCTCATTTATGTACCCTTCGCCTGGTTAAACAAATTCGATACACAGGCTCAGTTTCAAATGTTGTTTTTGGAGACGAAATATGATGCGGCTGTGAACGCGGCCGTCCAGGACGGCGCGGCAGCTCTTTCCGTCAATGAAAAGCAGGGGGAAGAGGCCCGGTACGAATCCTTGAAGAAGATCCGGGTCAACCGGAAAGAGGCTGTCGATAGCTTTTATAAAACCCTGTATTCGAATTTCGGTGTGTCGGAGGATACGGTGGGCCAACAGGTTCTTGATTCCTATCTTTCCGCTCTTCTCATTGTCGGCTACGACGGCTGCTACTCCTACACATTCGAAAGCTATACGGGGGATGATGGATTTAAGCGGAACCGGAGACTGGAAGGACCGAAAAGGCCGTACGTCTACCAGGACCCGGCAGGAGAGGTTATAGCTTTTACGCTGGACGAATACGTAACCGTGAAAAATGCTGCGGGAACCGGCTGGGTAGAAGGCTTCCGGAGCGAGATCCAGCCTAAGACGCAAGCAGCGGTTTTAAAGCCGGGGGCACGCTTTGACGAAGTCAGGAGAAGCGCGATTATAAACACCATCCAGCGCGAGCTCGAAAATGCGATCCGGGAACATAATGTTCAGACACGCCGTCTGGGAGCGGCCTATACGTTCACGCTTCCCCTCCTTTCGGGCGAGGAATGGAGCAATGCGATCGACGATGTGGGGATGCTCGCTTTTGTACAGGGTATTCCGGTCGGATACCGGACCTATAACAATTATGCGCTGGGAGGGGCAAGGATTGTGAAGAGGCCCGTGTTTTATGGATACCGGCAAAATAACCTCCCTTATTTCACGAGCAGCCGGTGCCCGCGGCCCCAGGAGATTCTGGAAACCTTTGCAAGCCCGAAAGCCGCTGCTGCAGCCGGTTATTATCCGAAGGAATGCATCAACGGGCGGGTGTAAAACCCTCTTTTTCGGGAAGGAACAAAGAAAGCGCTCTACCGAAAAAGATTGTCCGATAAAATTGACATCCGATCCGCGGAACGTTTATCATCAAGTCAACGATGAGTTCGATGCGGCTTCCGCACATTTGTGATGCCACGTTTCATTTATGACTGCAGTGGTTTAACGTCATAATGCGCTTCACGGGCGGAATCAGCATGTTGGGCGGTTTGACTGGTCTGTGCTATCGGGGCGCTCGGGTCCATGTGAAGAGCTGGAACATGCGGCACGCGGAATTAGGCGCAGATGCTTTGGGAAATCTACGAGAATGTGGAAGACACCGGGCAATGTGCTTTTTTTCACACAAATTTCGGTCTGTTCTTAACGTGTATCGCCCCGAATCTTGTCCAGCAAACGCAAGCCCGGAAGCTTTGCCTCGAGCCGGGAACAACGGTCCTTGCATGGTCCGTACGGAAAATGCCGCCGTTTATCCCGAGCGGGTCGAATCCATCCTTCGGCAGCCGTTCTGACACCAAGTGGGAGCGGTGACGATCTAATACAAGAGGAAAGGGTGTTTGATTCATGTCCAAACAGCAAATTGGTGTAATCGGTCTTGCGGTCATGGGTAAAAACCTGGCGCTTAATATCGAGAGCCGCGGCTTTACCGTTTCCGTTTTTAACCGCTCGCCTGAGAAAACGAAAGAACTTCTTGAAGAGGCGGCCGGACGCAACCTGGTCGGCACTTTCAGCATGGAAGAATTCGTGCAGTCGCTCGAAACTCCGCGCAAAATTTTAATTATGGTCAAAGCCGGACAAGCGACCGATGCGACCATTGAACAGCTTGTTCCACTTCTGTCCGAGGGAGACATCCTGATCGACGGAGGAAACGCCTACTTCCCGGATACGCAGCGCCGAAACAAAGAACTGGAAGCCCGCGGCATCCGCTTTATCGGCACAGGTGTCTCCGGCGGTGAAGAGGGCGCGCTTAAAGGTCCGTCCATCATGCCTGGCGGACAGAAAGACGCATATAAGCTCGTGGAACCGATCTTGACGGCCATCTCCGCCAAAGTGAACGGCGATCCTTGCTGCACGTATATCGGTCCGGACGGCGCCGGTCACTACGTTAAAATGGTACATAACGGCATCGAGTACGGCGATATGCAGTTGATCTGCGAAGCTTATCAACTGCTTAAAGACGTGCTGAATGTCAGCACGGAAGAGCTGCACGAAATTTTCACGGAATGGAACAAAGGAGAGCTGGACAGCTACCTGATTGAAATTACCCGTGATATTTTCACGAAATACGACGAAGAAACCGGCAAACCGATGGTCGACGTTATCCTCGATTCAGCGGGCCAGAAAGGCACGGGCAAGTGGACAAGCCAAAGCTCCCTGGATCTGGGCGTGCCGCTTTCCATTATTACGGAATCCGTATTCTCCCGCTTCCTGTCCGCAATGAAAGAAGAGCGGGTAGCTGCGAGCAAAGTGCTGAACGGTCCGGCAGTGAAGCCGTTTGAAGGCAACCGCGAAGAGTTCATCGAAGCGGTCCGCAAAGCTTTGTACGCAAGCAAAATCGCTTCGTATGCACAAGGCTTCGCTCAAATGCGCGCCGCATCCGAAGAGTACAACTGGAATCTGAGCTACGGCGAAATCGCCATGATTTTCCGCGGGGGCTGCATTATCCGTGCCCGCTTCCTGCAGAACATCAAGGATGCGTACGACCGCGATCCGGAACTTCGCAACCTGCTCCTGGACGATTACTTCAAAAACATCGTGGAAAACTACCAGGATGCTTGGAGAAACGTCGTTACCGTTGCGGTAACGCGCGGTATTCCGGCACCGGCTTTCGCCTCCGCGCTGGCTTATTACGACAGCTACCGCACGGAGCGCCTGCCGGCCAATCTTCTGCAGGCCCAGCGCGATTATTTCGGCGCGCATACGTTCCAGCGTGTGGATAAAGAAGGCACCTTCCACTACAACTGGCTCGACAGCTAAAAACGGAACCCGAACCGAGCTCCGTTTTGCTTTTCCGGACAGCGCGTCCGATTCGGCGGCCTTTAATTTGGGAACGGCAGCGTTCGTGCTTTCTAATCGTTTCCGGGTGAGGAACCCCGCTCTGAATCCGAAGGAAGTTCATTCTCGAATAGACCGTACGAAGCCTCTTTCAGACAGCTTTTGATACGGTCTGCTTCCTGATCGAAGGCGCTTCTGCGATGGACAAGCATCATGGACACTTCGGCGAAAGATTGAAAGTTTTTCAATAGACGTGGCTGAGTGAGTTCCTTTAAACGGGGATCCTGCTCAGCCATTTTTTTGCGTATAAATTCGAGTGCCCAGACTACGTCATCTCTGCACAGCATGTACGAGGGCTGAAGCATCTGACTCAGCCGACCGGAAGTATTCCGGGCGGGATCGGGAATCCTGGGATGAGGCATCAATCGGACATCGCTCCTTGTAATCTACTGATTCTTCTACGGATTGCGTACGTACTCTCATTTTTTCTGTCTTTGAAAAGGTTTATTCACTATACCATATGAAATTGATGCAATTTGTATTCATCCGGGGCTTTTGCTGTGATATGATAGTGGAAAGTTTAAACCGAAGAGAGGATCGACGGGCACGATGAGCACACAACCGAGATCAAATATAGTGCTGATAGGGTTTATGGGCACTGGTAAAACGACTGTCGGGTTAAAGTTGGCTGATCGGCTGGGTTGGCCTATGATAGATACCGATGAGGAAATTGTAAAAAAAGCCGGAATGTCGATTCCGGAGCTGTTTGCCATGCACGGGGAAGCTCATTTCAGGACTTTGGAGCGTGAGGTCGTCCGAGAGACGCTGGCCGGCAGCCAGCGTGTGATTTCAACCGGGGGCGGTGCCGTACTGGCGGAGGAGAACCGGGCGTGCATGAGCGAGCGGGGCTTTGTCGCGGCTTTGTCCGCAAGTTTGGAAACCATCGTGGAGCGGGTTAAAAACGACTCCAACCGGCCTTTGCTGCAGGGAAGCGGACTGGAAGAAAAGGTCCGTACGATGCTCCAGGAACGTCAAGATGCATACAGGTTTGCCGATCTTACAATCGACACGTCACCGCTTGCCGCGGACGACATTGCCGAACACATCTTAAACGCCTGGACCAAAGAACGGCTGAAGCAGGAAGAGGTTTCAGGCTGACCCGCGCCGCTCGGCGGCAGGCTTAAAGCTGTTCCCAGGCGAGCATTCCGCCCTCCATGTTTTTCAAATTCGCAAAGCCTTGGGACTCCAGGAAATCGTATGCTTTCCCGCTCCGGTTGCCGCTGCGGCAAACCAGAATGACTTCGCCTTCTTTAGGGATTTCGTGAAGACGGGTGTGAATTTCCATCAAGGGGATTGATTTGGCTCCGGCAATTTGACCGGCCGCGACTTCTTCGGGCTCGCGTACGTCGATGACGCACAGAGGTTCACCCGCAGCAAGTCTGGCTTTCAATTCCGAGGGTTGAATCTTATTCATATGAAGTGCACCTCCTGTATTCTCGATTTCCCTGTAACTATACAAAACCCTGAAGCACGGAGTCAAACCGGACCCGGACTCCCACAAGTCTAGCTTCAAAGCAAAATGCGGGACAGAATAGGTGGTTTGCCCATGAAAAGTTGGATCATCGGAACAGCCGGCGTCTTCGGAGCCTTGTCCCGTTACGGTTTATCCGTTCTCTGGAACGAAGGGGACGGTTCCTTCCCGTGGGGCACGATGGCCTGCAATATGATCGGCTGCCTGCTGCTCGGTTATTTCAGCGAAGCTCTGCTGCCGAAATGGTCGCAGGAGCTGCGTACTGCGGTTACGACAGGCTTTATCGGAGCCTTCACGACGTTTTCCACCTTTAGTGTGGAAGCGGTCCGGATGCTTCAGGATCAACGGGTGCCGTTAGCCCTGTTGTACATTGGCGTCAGTCTGTTCGGAGGGCTTCTTGCCGTCAGTCTTGGCACGGCAGCCGCGCACCGCAGGAAGGAGAAAGCCTTATGAATGCGGGCTGGATGAATGCGCTGCTTGTTGGAGCCGGGGGATTCGTCGGCTCCATTGCCAGATACAAGTTAGCGGGCTGGGTCCAGAGCCGGACGGCTTCTCCGTTTCCTTTCGGTACGCTGGCCGTTAATCTTACCGGCTGTTTTTTTCTGGGCTGGCTGCTTGGGCATGTAACGGATGCGTCCCTGTTAATCGGACTGGGCACAGGCTTTTCCGGCGCCTTCACGACGTTTTCCACTTTAAAGCTGGACAGCTGGAAGCTGAGAAAGAAAAAACATTTTAATCTGGAGCTGATCTATCTGGCCGTGAGCTATCTGGCCGGAATCGGTTTGGCTTTTGTCGGCTTTTACATATAACCAGAAGACAGTACACACACCATTCATCGATCAAAGGAGAGAACAAACCATGAATTCCATGAAAGCCATTGTAAAAGCGACACCGAGCCTGCAGGGAGAAATTCAGGCGCTGTCTTCCAAAAATTACACGACCCGCTACCTCCTTATTGCGGCGCTGGCCGAGGGTACGAGCACCATTCATTACCCGGCCCATAGTGAAGACAGTGACGCCATGCGCCGGTGCATCCGCGATTTGGGTGCGGTTATCGAAGAAGACGAGCATAAGATGGTGATTAAGGGATTCGGCAAAAACCCTCACCCGGTCAAAGAATTAAACGTCGGGAACGCGGGAGCGGTCCTCCGTTTTCTGATGTCTACGGCAGCCCTCTGCCAAAGCGAAGTTACATTCATTAATCAATATCCGGAATCGCTCGGCAAGCGGCCCCATCTGGATCTCATTCATACGCTGAAACAAATGAACGTCGAAGTCGAACATAATGAAGGCCGTCTGCCGATAACTATTAAAGGGGGACAGCCCCGCGGTGGCAAAATTACCGTATCCGGCAGCGTAAGCTCGCAATTTCTGAGCTCCCTGCTGTTTTTGACTCCTCTGCTCCAAGAAGACAGCGAAATCGAAGTGCTTCACGATTTGAAGTCCAAAGTGATTGTCGGACAAACGCTGGAAGTGCTCGAACAAGCAGGGATTCGCGTGGAAGCCAGCGAAGATCTTATGCATTACCGGATTCCCGGCAATCAGTCCTACCGTGCTCAGGAGTATGTCGTGCAGGGGGATTACCCCGGGTCTGCGGCGATTCTGGCGGCGGCTGCGGTTACCGAGTCGGATGTAACCGTACACCGGCTGGACGAAAACAGCCGTCAGGGCGAGAAAGCCTGCGTGGATGTGCTCCGCGCCATGGGCGTCTCGCTGACTCATAAGGATGGAATCGTGCGCGTACAAGGCACGGGCCGACTTAAAGCCGGCGAATTCGACGGCGATCATTTTACCGATGCGGTACTTGCTATGGTAGCGGCCGCGGTGTTCGCGGAAGGCACCTCGCGTTTTTACAACGTGGAGAATCTCCGCTACAAAGAGTGCGACCGGATTACGGATTTCCTGAACGAGCTGCGCAAAGCGGGAGCCGACGTGGAAGAGCGTCAAAGCGAAATCATCGTCCACGGACGGCCGGAAGGCCTTGAAGGCGGCGTGGAAATTAACGCGCATTATGACCATCGCGTTATTATGGCTCTGTCCGTGGCAGGTCTGCGGAGCAAGCAGGGGCTGGTTATCCGTGACGCCCACCATGTGGCCAAATCTTATCCGCAGTTTTTCGATCATATGATTTCACTAGGAGCGCACATCGAATTAACGAACGAATGAATGGGTGAATAAGATGCGCATTATTTGGAGGGGCATGAAAGTAACATTCGGTTTCTTTCTGATCCTCGGATTATTGTTCTCAGGCGGTTTCATGTCTGTGATGCTATATGCCAAAATAAGCGGGCAGGACGTTCAGACCGTGATGGCCATGGACGCCAAGCTGGAAAAACAGCCGGGACGGGAGCCGCCGCCGGCGGAACAGGTGCAGGAGCAGCCGAAAACGAAGGCCATGATCGATGCCCCCGTTATCGCGCAAAAACCCGAGCTGCCGTCCGGCTGTGAAATTACCTCGATCGCGATGATGCTTCATTATAAAGGCATCAAGCTGGACAAAATGCAGCTGTACGACGAAATGCCGAAGGATCCGACTCCGATCGTCTGGAACAAGGACGGCACCATTGCCTCATGGGGTCACCCGAATATCGGCTATGTGGGAGACGGTACCGGTAAATCCAAAGGCTTCGGAATTTACCACAAGGCGTTGTTTCCGCTGTTAAAGTCGTATATTCCTTCTGCCGTAGATTTAACGGGCGAATCCTTCGACGTGTACGAAAAACAGATCGCAAACGGCCGTCCGGTCGTGGTTTGGACGACCATCGGCTTCACAATGCCGACCCGCTGGTCCGAGTGGAATACATCCATCGGTCCGATTCGCGCGACATTTTCGGAGCATGCGGTCTTAATGGTCGGTTATGATGAGACGTCCGTATACGTGAACGACCCGTGGACGGGCAGCAAAAATGTCCGGCTGGATAAAAAGCTGTTCATCGGCATCTGGGAAGCGATGGGCAAGCAGGGCTTGTCCTATACGGCTGATTAAGTACAGACAAAGCGGCAATGTCGGTCTTTAAAATAGCGAAAAGGAGTGTTCTTCATGCCTTTTGAAAATCCGTCCAGAGATGAAATCAAAACATTGCTGGCTTCCGCCGGCCCTATTGCCGTCGTCGGTTTGTCCGACAACCCGGAAAGGGTGTCGCATATGGTATCGGCCGCGATGAAGTCCCGGGGTTACGAAATTATTCCGGTCAATCCGAATGCGGATGTGATTTTGGGCGGCAAAAGCTATCCCAGTCTGTCCGATATTCCGGGAAACGTGGATATAGTCAATGTGTTCCGGAGGAGCGATCAGGTTGTGCCGATCGCGGAGGAAGCGGTCCGCAAGGGAGCCAAAGTTCTTTGGCTGCAGCAGGGCGTTTATAATGAAGAAGCGGCTGAAATCGCACGACGCGGCGGACTGACTGTCGTTATGGACCGCTGCATCAAAGTCGAAGATGCGATTTTGAATCCAAGAGACAACTGAACCGTTAAGGCACGGCCGATAAAAATGTCATTACCCGACTAAAGCGCAAGCTATAGTCGGGTTTTGTTTTTTTAGGGAAAATTTTTTTTGGGAAGGTTCATAATTTCAACGGCTGCTGCAAACAATAGGGGAGGCTCCAGAACAAGGAAAGACTTGTCTGGAAGACTCATGAATTTCCTTAAAGGAGGAACACCGCATGTACAACCAGTATCAAAATCAAGCTGGTATCGGCTCCCAGTCCCAGTACCAAAACAAGTTCCAGCCGACCGGTTATGTTCAATCTTCGTACGGTCAAAATCAGTTCCAAAATTCCCAATACGGCAGCTACCAAAACCCGCAATCGTTCCACACGGCTAATTACCGCGGCAACCAACCGGGCCATGACAGCTACCTGCGTTCGGATTCCCAAACTCCGTCCCAGCAACAAGGTTATGGACAAGCTTCCTACGGTCTGACTCAATCCTTCGGTTCCCAAGCTTACGGCAACCAAGGAAATCAATCCTACACGAGTCAACAACAAGGCTACGGTCAATTCGCTTCCCCTCAGTCTTATCACACGGCTAACTACCGTGGCGATCAGCCGGGACACGACAGCTACCTGCGTTCGGATTCCCAAACTCCGGCACAGCAGCAAGGTTTCGGCCAAGCTTCTTTCGGTCTGAGTCAATCCGCTATCGGCCAAGGTTACGGCTCCCAGAACGTCGGTTCCCAATCCTACGGCCAAGGCTACGGCACGCAAAGCTACAGCCAATCCGCGTCTCCGCAGTCTTACCACACGGCTAACTACCGCGGCGACCAGCCGGCTCATGACAGCTACCTGAATTCCGATTCCCAAACTCCTGCACAGCAGCAGTTCGGCGGCGGTTTCACCAGCAGCGTAGGTTCGGCTCAATCCGGCCAATTCAACACGGGCCTTCCGTACACGACAGGTACGTTTTAATTAAAGCCTAACGATCACTTACAGCATGGTCATGCTGTAAGTTGCCAGCAAGCGGGTCTTCGGACCCGCTTATTTGTTTTTGACAAAAAGTGCGGCAGCCATTAGGATCGAAATAGAGAGGAGGCAGGGCTTAAGTTGAACTGGATGGGAAATTTGCAGCAATTCGGGCGTTCTTTAATGCTTCCGATGATTACGCTCCCTGTTGCCGCAGTACTTATACGACTGGGAATCCTGCCATGGGATAGTATGGGAGCGGCATGGCTCGGCGACATGATGCTGCTTGCGGGTCATACCATTTTTACATATTTGCCGCTCGTGTTCGCGGTAGGTGTTGCTCTGGGCTTGACGGAGAATGCGGGTATTGCCGGACTTTCCGCACTGATGAGCTACTTTTTATTCACCGTACTGACCCAGCATCAGCTGGGCGAAACGTTTCAACTGGGTGTCGCGGGAGGAATTCTGATCGGTCTGCTATCGGCGGTCGCGTACCACCGGTGCAAGCGAATCCAGCTCCCCGAATACGTACAGTTTTTCGGAGGGCCGCGGATGGTTCCGCTTATTATGGGAGTCGTTACGCTTGTGCTGTCCATCCTGATGATCAAGCTGGGCCCCGTCCTGGAAAGCGGAATGGAGCAGTTGACGGCATGGGTTCTCAGCCTCGGCGGATTCGGCGCTTTCTTGTACGGTATCGCGCACCGGCTGCTGGTGCCTTCCGGGCTTCATTATATCCTGAACAATTTTTTCTGGTTTCAGCTGGGCGCTTACAAAGAACCGAACGGAGACATGGTTTACGGGGATCTGCCCCGTTTCTTCGCGGGTGATCCGACGGCCGGAGCCTACATGGCCGGACTGTATCCGATAATGATGTTCGCGCTTCCCGCCATTGCCTTCGCCATTATCCACGAGGCCCGGGAAGATTTGAAGCCTCATGTCCGAGTGACTTTTATGACGGCGGCGCTGACTTCCTTTCTGACCGGCGTCACGGAGCCGATTGAATTTGCCTTTTTGTTCGTCGCTCCTTACTTATTCGTGATTCACGCCATTTTATCCGGTTTTGCCATGTGGATCGCATATGCGCTGAATATCTCGCATGGATTCTCTTATTCCGCTGGAGCTATCGATTTTGTCATTAACGAGCATTTATCGCGCAACGGATGGATGCTGATTCCGATCGGACTAGTGTTCGGAGCGGTTTACTATGTCATGTTCAGGTACGCCATCCGGCGTTACCGCATCCCGACCCCGGGGCGGGAGGAAGGTTCATCGCTCGAAGAATGGGCAGGCGACATTCCTTACCGGGCGCCGCTTATTGTCCAAGCGCTCGGAGGCAAGGGGAATATCAAGAAAATCGAAGCCTGCATCACACGGCTGAGATTGACGCTTGAATCCGACCGCCTCATGGATATCGCCGCACTGAAGCACCTGGGAGCGGCGGGAGTCATCCGTTTGGGCGGCGGCAACGTGCAGGTCGTTTTCGGCACATTTTCGGAATTGATCCGGGAAGAAATCATGAAGCTGCTGCGCAAAGACATCCAGCTCGTGCTTTTCAGTTCCCCGATGACGGGGAGAATGATTCCGCTGGAGGACGTTCCGGACCGCATTTTCGCCGGAAAAATTGTCGGCAACGGGGTTGCTTTCATACCGGATAAAGGGGAGCTGCTGTCGCCGGTAGCCGGTAAAATCATGCACGTCTATCCGACGATGCATGCGCTCGGGATTCAGACAGAGGAAGGACTTGAAGTTCTGCTGCACATCGGCATCGACACATCCACATTAACCGGAAATTTCTTCGAGGCCCAGGTACAGCCCGGAGACGAGGTGGAGGCGGGGCAACTGCTGATCCGTTTTAACTACAATCAGTTGAAGAAGCACGCCAAATCGCTGGCCACCCCTATGGTGATTACTAATTCGGACCGTGTCAAATCATGGAGCTTCGCCCCCTATAAATCCGTTAAAAAAGGGCAGGCGTCCGTGATGTCCGTTGTGCTGAAAAAACCGGAACAGAGCGGAGGGACTTCAAATGTTTAAAGGGATAGGAGCTTCATCGGGGATCGCCATGGGTCCCGCTTACGTGATCCCCGCCTGGGATTGGGAGTTCCCGGATAAGATGGTGGACGTCACCGATTTGTCGTTTGAATTCGAACGGCTGTATGACGGGATCCGTTCGTCCAAAGACGAATTGGAACACATCAAACAAGAAATCCGGGACGTCCTGGGCCAGGAGCAATCGTACATTTTCGACGCTCATCTGGCGATTTTGGAAGATCCCGTGTTTATGAACGAAATTCAGGGCATCATCAGCCGGCAGTACAAAGCCGCAGAGGTGGCCGTCAAAGAAGTGATCGACAAATTCGTCGAAATGTTCGACGTGTTGGACGATGACTATATGAAAGAACGGGCCATGGACATTAAAGACGTAGGCAACCGTCTACTGAAGCATCTGCTGGGCAGCGGGGACGATACTCCGCCACCGACGGATCATTCCTATGTACTCGTGGCGAAGGAGCTTACCCCTTCCCAGCTGGTGCATCTGGACCCGGCCCGCGTTCTGGGTATCGTGACGATGATGGGCGGACTGACCTCGCACACGTCGATTATGAGCCGCGCGATGGGAATTCCGTTCGTGCTGGGGCTGGAAGGCAAGCTTATCCGGCCTATTCAGAACGGAGATTTGATGATTGTGGACGGCGAGGAAGGGATCGTCTACGTGAACCCGGACAGCAGTACCGTGGAGCTGTACGAGTCGCGGAAGACGGACTGGCTCATGCACCGCGAGCGGCTGCAGGAAATCGCCCACGTTCCGTCCATGACTCAGGACCGCAAGCAGGTCCGGCTGGCGGCGAACATCAGCTCGATCAAAGAAATCGACCAGGTGCTCAAAAACGGCGCCGTCGGGGTCGGTTTGTTCCGCTCGGAATTTCTCTATATGGACCGCGACTCGCTGCCGGACGAAGAGGAGCAGACCGAGGTGTATAAGCAGGCCGCGGTCAAGCTGGACGGCAGACCGCTCATCATCCGCACGCTGGATATCGGCGGAGACAAGAAGCTGGATTATCTTCCGCTTCAGGTGGAGGAGAATCCGGCCTTGGGATGCCGGGCTATCCGGATCTCGCTGGATCGGCGCGAGCTGTTCAAAACCCAGCTCCGCGCGATTTTGCGGGCCTCGCACTTTGGTCAAGTAAAGCTTATGTACCCGATGATCTCCTCTCTCGGCGAGCTGAGACAGGCCAACGCGCTGCTGGCCGAAGCCAAGCAGGAGCTGAAAAGCCGGGGCAAGCCGTTTAACCCCGACATTGAGGTCGGCTTGACCATCGAAGTGCCGGGCGCGGCCCTGATTGCCGATGTTCTTGCCAGAGAAGTCGATTTCTTCAGCATCGGAACCAACGATCTGATCCAGTTCGTGCTGGCGGTCGACCGGATGAACGACAGCATCGCCCACTTGTATAACCCGTATCATCCTGCCGTCATCCGCCTGCTGAAGCTGACCATCGACGCGGCCAAGGCGGCCGGTATTCCCGTTGCCGTATGCGGGGAGTTCGCGGGGGATATCCGCGCGCTGCCTCTTTGGCTGGGTCTTGGCATCGAGGAGCTGAGCATGTCCGTCCAGCTCATTCTTCCGATCAAGCACCGTCTGCTGACGAGCAATCACGCCGAGTGCGAACGCCTGCTTCAGGAAGTTCTGCAGTGCGGCACCAGTGAGGAAATCGAGCAGGTGCTCCGGCAGGCGGATTCCAGATCAAGCGCTTCTTAACCCATTCTCACTAAACCAGGAGGGATTTACTATGACCGTACAGGATTTGAAAGGCCAGCGCGTACTGGCCTTTGTCGATGAGGAATTCGAGGATTTGGAAATGTGGTACCCCGTTCTTCGCTTGCGGGAAGCGGGGGCAGTCGTTGATATCGCAGGACCTAAAGCGCGTGAAATTTATCACGGTAAATACGGCGTACCGATTACGACGGATGTCGCGTTCGGAGACGTAAGCGCGGCTGATTATGACGGGCTTTACGTGCCTGGCGGCTGGGCGCCCGATAAACTGCGCAGATATGCCGACGTTCTGCGTTTTACCCGCGAGATTCACGAGGCGCAAAAACCGATTGCGCAGATCTGTCATGCGGGCTGGGTCCTGATTTCGGCGAAAATCGTGGAAGGCTATACGATGACCTCTACGCCGGGCATCCGGGACGATCTTGAAAACGCCGGAGCGATCTGGGTAGACGAGGAAGCCGTGGTCGACCGCAATATCGTTTCGGGACGTCGTCCTCCGGATCTGCCCGCTTTTATGAGAGCTTTTATCGAGGTATTGATTCAGAAAAAAACCGGAAATTAGCTTTTGCCGTAGAGACTGCGCTGTCTGCAGGACAAATTGAAATTTTCAAAAAAAGGGAATATGTGACA
Organism: Paenibacillus sp. JT31N7; assembly: GCF_059692095.1. Classification (NCBI taxonomy): domain Bacteria; kingdom Bacillati; phylum Bacillota; class Bacilli; order Caryophanales; family Paenibacillaceae; genus Paenibacillus; species Paenibacillus sp. JT31N7. The sequence goes on along the minus strand of NZ_JCAUAT010000001.1, from coordinate 1,403,260 downwards.
GGGCCTGAAAAGCAGGAATATCATTCGCCCGGATAGAAGTAGCTAGGTAGGACGAAGACAGCAAGGTTCTATCGGCTGCTAAAGGAGTGAGTGATTATGCAAAAAGGGTACTGCTGCGGACAACCGGTTCATCTATGTCTGAGAACCGTCGTGTTTCAACAAAAGGTTGAGATTGAAAACGTACCCATCTACTCATGTGAAGCATGCGGGAAAAGCGTTGTTTATGCGAGCGTAAAGCCTAAAGTGACGGAATTGATCGATACGCTGGGCCCGAAACCGGAAAAGCAGATCCTGCGGTTCGAAGACGTGTCCGAAGTCGCCTGCCTCATTGTCCGGCTCGCCTGTTCTCCCGAGGAAGGGTACGGATTCAAGCAGGCCGTGGAGGAAAGAGTCAATGAACTGCTGGATCTGCTGCTTCTGGCTACTTCCGTCGGGGATATGGGCTGGGCGGGGGAGATCCGCAGCAGGCTGGCTCAAATCAGCGAGCATATGCTGGCGGACGAACGGCTGCAGCAAGCTTTTGCGGATAAGACAAGTGGCTGATTGCAGACACTGGCCTTTCTTACATACCCATCCGCGGATGCGCCTGGGATAGGATTGCAGTTGATTATTTAGCCAACTTGAACGATGAGGATTCCTGCGAAAGCGGGTATGAACATCGCCGAGTTGGCTTTCATGCGTATTTTTTGCTACTATTAGGTATGAAAGTGTTTTAATTGCGAAAAGGGAAATAATGTCGTATGATAGTCTGTAACATGGCAAGGACGACGAATATTTGAATAAATGGAGAGAGTGACCGTGACCGTTACTATTTATGACGTAGCAAGAGAAGCAGGAGTATCGATGGCCACGGTTTCGCGTGTCGTCAACAATAACCCGAACGTGAAGCCGCAGACAAGGAAGAAAGTATTCGAAGCAATCGAACGGCTCGGTTACCGCCCCAATGCTGTTGCCCGGGGGCTAGCATCGAAGAAAACAACGACAGTCGGCGTGGTTATTCCCGATATTTCAAACTCGATCTTCGCGGAAGTCGCGCGCGGAATCGAAGATATTGCGAACATGTATCATTACAATATTATTTTGAGCAACGCCGACAAGAAGAAAGAGAAAGAAATCCGTGTCATTAACACCCTGCTGGAGAAGCAGGTGGACGGTCTTCTCTTTATGGGCGGTGTCGTGACGGAAGACCATATCAATGCGTTCCGGACTTCTTCCGTTCCGGTTGTGCTCTGCGGTACGGCCGACGAGCAGAACGTAATGCCGTCCGTCGATATCGATCACGAGAAAGCGGCTTACGATGCCGTGCAGCTTCTGATCGAGAGCGGCCACCGTACGATCGCCATGATCTCCGGACCTCTTCAGGATCCGGCCAATGGCTTTGCACGCTACCAGGGCTACAAGAAGGCACTGGAGAGCGCAGGCATCGAAGTGAATGAAGATTACGTAAGACTGGGCAACTACCGGTATGAATCGGGAATCGATGCGACGGATTATTTCCTGAAGCTGCCGACGCGCCCGACCGCTATTTTCTCGGCGACGGACGAAATGGCCATCGGCGCTATTCACAAAATTCAGGACGAAGGGCTTTCCGTACCGAAGGATATTTCCGTGATGAGTATCGATAATATCCGGATGGCTTCTATGGTGCGTCCTCAATTAACGACGGTGGCACAGCCTATGTACGATATCGGCGCGGTGTCCATGCGTCTGCTTACGAAATTGATGAACAAGGAAACGATGGAACTTACTCAAGTCGTTCTCCCGCATGAAATCATTAAGCGCAGCTCAGTGGCTCCTCGTTGAGCCGCTTTTTGTTGAGCGGAAAGTAGAGGCTACTCAAGGATGGTAAATAAAATCGGTCTGATCGGTGCCATGAATGAAGAAATCGAACTGCTTGTCGGCGGGATGAGCGGCGTAACCGAAACGAATAAAGCCGGCATTACATACAGGGAAGGCCAGTTTGAAGGCAAATCCGTTGTGGTTTGCAAATCGGGAGTAGGCAAGGTGAACGCGGCCGTCTGCACGCAAATTCTGATTGACAGCTTCGGCGTTGATGCCGTGTTGTTTACAGGCGTTGCCGGAGCGCTGGATCCAGAGCTGAATATCGGCGATATCGTCATTTCCACATCCTGCATGCAGCATGACATGGATGTGACGCCCCTTGGCTTCCCGCGCGGAGTAATTCCTTACGAGGAAGTTTCGGTCTTCAAAGCGGACCCTCAGCTGGTGGCACTGGCGGATGCGGCAAGCCGTGAGCTGTTCCAGGGAAGGACGAAGCAGGGACTCGTCCTGTCCGGGGACCAATTCGTCGCTTCGCGCGATAAAGTGGCGGAGCTTCACCAGGAGCTCGGCGGGACCTGCACGGAGATGGAAGGTGCCGCTGTGGCGCAGGTTTGTTCGATGAACAAAGTTCCGTTCGTCGTTATCCGCTCCATGTCCGATAAAGCGGACGGCTCGGCCCATGTGAATTTTGCGGAGTTTACCAAGCAGGCTTCCGAAAATTCGCACCGGATCATCGAACATATGGTGCGTTCGTTATAACGGAGTAACAGGCATATGAAAGAGGCTGACCGGTTTTAAACCGGTCAGCCTTTTTTTGTTCCAACGGTTTTAAAAGAAATTCCGTATGGTATGCGCGGAGGAACGAAGATACTACGTTTGAACGGAAACAAACTCAATGGAAAAACAGCGGGGATCGCTCTCATTTCAAATAAAGCAGAGCAATCTCCACGGTTTTCTTATTCTTTTCGGCAATAATTTCCCGGCGCGGGATCGGTTCCCATTCATCGACGGCATCGAGCCAAGTAGCAGGCAGCTTAACAGGGCTGCCTGGCTGATGCTCGGCAATCCAGCCTGCGGGCAGGGGGAGGAGCGGATTGCCCTCCAGCTCCTGAAGCAGCGGGTGGCCGGTCATGACCAGCCAGACCAGGCTCCAGGCACGCGGAACGACCCTGTAGATGTCGTAGCCTCCGCCGCCGAGCGCAACCCATCGGCCCTCACACCACTTGTCGGCCAGCTCGCGGATAAGCTCGGGCATTCTTTTGTAAATCCGCATGGAACAATGTACATGGGCCAGCGGATCAAGGGCATGCGCGTCGCAGCCGTGCTGCGACACGATGATATCGGGCTTGAAACGCTCAATCAGCGGCACCAGAACCGCCTCGAAGCTTTCCAGCCAGGAATCGTCTTCGGTGTACGGCTCCATGGGAACATTCACGCAGGTACCGAAGGCTTCGCCCTCGCCCCGCTCCGTGACATCCCCCGTCCCGGGAAATAAATATTTACCGGTTTCATGAATGGAGAACGTGCATACGCGCGGATCGCTGTAAAAGCTCCATTGGACACCGTCGCCGTGGTGGACATCCGTGTCGATGTACAGAACCTTCGCGTTGTAATGCTCCGTAATATGGGCGATGGCGGCGGAAGCGTCGTTATAGACGCAGAAGCCGGCCCCCTTGCTCTGCAGAGCGTGGTGCAGGCCGCCGCCTAGATGGAATGCGCGCTTCGCTTTGCCTGACATAACGGTATCGGCAGCCGTTATGGAGCCGCCGACTACCATTGAGGTCACATCATGCATCCAGGCGAAATAAGGCGTGTCTTCCGTGTCTAATCCGTACTTGGCCGCGCTGTTTACCCACTCAAGCGAAGGGGAGAGCTCGCTAAGCGCTTTCACGGCATCAATGTAGGCGGGCTGATGGACGCGGAGAAGCTCGTCATCCGTGGCTACACGGGGAGTGACGATTTCGGAGTCGTTCAGAGCTCCGGCCTTTCTGAGAAGGTCAATCGTAAGCAGCAGTCTTTTCGGATTAAACGGATGTTCCTCGTTGAACTTGTAGGTCGCTTCATGCTCGTTAAATACAAAAACCGATTCGTTCTTCATCTCGAGCTGTTCCTCCCGTAACCCAGGAAATGGTTCTTAATACATGAACCGTTGTTGAAAGCGGATGCGGTCGAACTGCTCGACGGAAGCCAGGGGAACTTTGCTTCCGATGCGAACCATCAGGCAGTTGGCCGGGTGCGAACATATTTCCGGATCGTCGGTGGCAAACCACACCATATCTACGCATTTCATCAGGTTTTCCATCATTTTGCGGTAATCCCATACACTGAGCCCGCTGCTTTCCAGGTCCCAATGCCAATAATATTCGGTCGTGAACGTAATGACGTTCTCTAGTTGTCCGTCCGTAAAGGCGAGCCGGATCATTTTCTTGCCGAGTCCGAGAGCCCGGTAGCTGTTGGCGACTTCGATTGCCCCGAGTTCAATCAGGTCGGACATATTGCCTTGGGACCAGCGTTCGATTTCATCGGGATAATGGAAGGTGACATAGCCTACAATCCAGTCCCCGGTACGGGCGATAATAATGCGGCCCTCGGGAAGCTCCGCGATTTCGATCAGGGCTTCGTGCTGGTCTCTCGGCTTGCGGAAAGCATCAAGATCCGCATGCATCTGAAGGCTGCGCAGGTGATCAGGGGATACGGGACCCTCCACGGTAATCTCTGCATCCAGGTCAGGCGGTACGAAAGAGTGCGAATGATAAATTTTTTTATGGTCCATGAGAGGGAGTCTCCTTAAAAGCGGCGTCGGTAACGCAGTTCTCTCTATACTCTCTTATATCACATTTCTCGGCGAATTGAAAAGCAATAGGCAAACATAACCTGCTGTGATATAATATACATGGTGAAAAGTGAGCTTTTCTTCCTGTCAGGCACAAAGCATTCAAAAAAGATTGAAAGCGTTTCAATTGTCGGGAGGTAGGAGAAATGAACCAATTAAAAGGTGAAGTAGTAGATGCAGTTTCACAAAACGGCAATCTAGGCGATTACGAGAAAGCCCGGGAATCGTTCAATTGGGAAGAGATAGAATCCAATTTTTCCTGGTTCGATACGGGCAAAGTGAACATGGCTTACGAAGCGATCGACCGCCATGCCGAATCTTCCAGAAAAGACAAAGTTGCCCTCTATTATAGCGACCAGCAGAGAGACGAGTCCTATACCTTCTCTCAATTGAAAACGAAATCCAATCAATTCGGGAACGTGCTGCGCAAGCTTGGTGTGAATAAGGGAGACCGTTTCTTTATTTTCATGCCGCGTACCCCGGAACTGTATATGGCGCTTCTAGGAGCCATCAAGATCGGTGCGGTAGTCGGACCGCTTTTTGAGGCATTCATGGAAATGGCGGTACGCGACCGTCTTCAGGACAGCGAAGCTGTCGCCATTATTACGACCCCCGCACTCGTTCACCGTATTCCAACGGCCGAGCTACCTAATCTGAAGCATGTCATTGTCGTCGGTGAAGATCTTGATCTGCAGGAAGGCCAAGTTGATTTCCACAAGGAAATGGCGCAGGCGTCCGAAGAACTCGACATCGAATGGGTAGACCGCGAAGACGGGTTGATTCTGCACTACACATCCGGTTCGACAGGCAAGCCTAAAGGCGTTTTCCATGTACATAACGCCATGGTTCAGCATTACTATACGGGCAATATTGTCCTTGATCTTAAAGAAGACGATGTATATTGGTGTACGGCCGATCCTGGCTGGGTTACCGGTACATCTTACGGTATTTTCGCCCCTTGGCTTAACGGAGCTACGAACGTAATCCGAGGCGGACGTTTCAGTCCGCAGGACTGGTACAATACGATTCAGAAATACGGCGTGACCGTCTGGTACAGCGCTCCGACCGCTTTCCGCATGCTGATGGGTGCCGGAGACGATGTGGTCAGCCAGTTTAATCTGTCCTCGCTCCGCCATGTACTGAGCGTAGGGGAGCCTCTTAACCCGGAAGTCGTCCGTTGGGGGCTGAAAGTATACGGCCAGCGTATTCACGACACCTGGTGGATGACCGAAACAGGCGGCCAGCTCATCTGTAACTATCCGAGCATGCCGATCAAGCCGGGCTCCATGGGACGTCCGATTCCGGGTGTGGAAGCCGCCATTATCGATGACAGCGGCAATGTTCTGCCGCCAAACCGAATGGGTAACCTCGCGGTCAGAACACCTTGGCCGTCCATGATGCGCAAAATTTGGAACAACCCTGCGAAATACGAAGAGTATTTCAGATTAACCGGCTGGTATATATCCGGGGATTCCGCTTACATGGATGAGGACGGGTACTTCTGGTTCCAGGGCCGTATCGACGACGTTATTAACACCGCGGGCGAGCGGGTAGGCCCGTTTGAAGTGGAAAGCAAACTGGTCGAGCATCCGGCCGTTGCGGAAGCGGGTGTTATCGGCAAGCCGGATCCGATGCGCGGCGAGATCATCAAAGCGTTCATCGCGCTTCGCGAAGGATTCGAGCCATCCGATGAACTTAAAGCGGATATCGCCAAGTTTGTAAAAGAAGGCTTGTCTGCACACGCATCTCCTCGCGAGATCGAGTTTAAAGACAAACTTCCTAAAACGCGCAGCGGTAAAATCATGCGCCGTGTGCTCAAAGCTTGGGAACTTAACCTGCCGACAGGCGATCTGTCGACGATTGAAGATTAAGAGAGGAAAGAGCGGCCTGGCGGCCGCTCTTTTTTTGCTCTTATTAACTTCTTTTTCAAGGGTTCGGTTTCCGTTCTGATGCAAATTCCGCGATTCCGCTTGATAGAAAAGCCAAAAGAAAAGCCAAAAGAAAAGCCTGGAGAGCCCCCAAGCAATCAAGCTTAGCAGACTTCACGGGCTTTTCTTTTAAGGTTATTTGGCGCGGCCCTTGTGGGCTTAACGAGCCGCATATTTTACCGCGGAAGACAACCGGGATTCTCCGGCATCGTTCACGGCCGAGACTTTGTAATACCCGTCGTGTTTTACGGACGAGATTGCGTATTCGGCAGAGAGAGCGGCATCGATCTTTTTGTAACTTCCGTCCGCTTTCTCGGCAAAGTAAACATTGTAGCGTTTCACTTTATCTTTGGAAGAATTCTCGTTCCATTTCAGCCTTAATCCGCTGCCGCTTCCTTTGGCGGTCAGTCCTGTGGGAGAGGACGGTGTCTGTTTGGAATCCGTTTCCTGGTCGGAACCGCCGTTCCCTCCGTTTTGACTGCCCCCGTCTGATCCGCTGCCTCCGCCTCCGGGTACCAATCCGGAGTCCATGGAGGAGCCGGAGCCCGTCGAAGAGGATTTTCCGGGACCGGATTCCCGTCCGGCTACGTCAACAGCCGTGACATAGTAGGATTGAGCGGAGGACGGACTGACGCTGTCCGTAAACTTGCTGTCGCTTCCGGTCATGACGACCTTGCCCGTCTGCCGGATGTAAGGACCGCCGTTGTCGGAACGGTACAGCCGGTAGCCGACTACATCGTTGTTCCCGCTTGGCTGGAACGTGATGACAACGGAGCCGCCCGATTTGGTTGCCGCTACTCTCGAAGGGGCACTCGGATCGCTTCCGTCATCCTTGCGCGGATCGATCTCGGATGGCGCGTCCTCGTCGTAATCTTTCGGTTTGTAGAAGTTGAGCGAACGGCGGTTTTTGGCCGGAAGTTTGTTAAGAACCGCAGAGAGTTCTTTCAGCAGGGAATTGACCGACTTCTCGCGGACTATAACAACCTTCGATTTTACCATATCGCCGGGAGTCTGGTCCTGCGCAATATAGTTAATGCCGTTGTATTCGATGGTACTCATGGATTTCATCGAGTTATCGACGGTTTTAGGGATGTATTTGCGGTTAAACCAATCCGTCACCACGTGTCCGGACTGCCGGTTCAAATCGCTCGGAAGCTTGCCGGACACGTCGGAAACGGTCGCCCGAACAACCGTAGAAGGCCGTTCAAACGAGGTGTCCGGGAACAACTCGGGTTTCTTCTCGACGGCGGCGTTCATAATGAGTGACCACATGTTCATGGCACGCTGAGTCCCGGCTTTGCTGAGCTTGTTCACCGGAAGCTCGTAACCTGCCCACACACCGACCGTAACGTTCGGAGTATACCCCATGAACCAGGCATCGGCATCGTCCTGCGTAGAGCCGGTTTTACCGACCACCGGTATTTTGCCGTAAAATTTAAAGCTTTTCTTGATACTTGTCGCCGTTCCTTCAGTTATAACGGTTCTCATCATGTCCGTAATCAGGTAGGCTGTCTCCTCGGAGAAGACACGCGTTGGCTTCATTTCGTGCTCATAAATCACTTTGCCGGTCGAATCCGTAATTTTACGGATCATAAACGCTTCGTTGTACAGTCCTTTGTTGGACATGGCCGCATAAGCACCGGTCATATCCTTGACGGTCACGCCGTATTTAAGACCGCCGATTACACCCGTTTGAGCATTGTAATCGTCTTTTTCAATTGTAGAGATTCCCAGTTTCTTGGCGAACGTCCAAGCTTCCTTAATCCCGACGGTGTCCGTGAACAGCTTGATCGCCGGGATGTTGTAGGATTGGTTCAACGCCTTGCGGGCAGTGACCAGTCCGTTGTACTTGTCGTTCCAGTTCTCGGGAATGTGGTAGCCTTTCCCTCCGTCTTTCAAAATGACGGGCGAATCGTCGATAACGCTGGCCGGCTGGATTTTGCCGATTTCCATGGCGGGAATGTAAGCCGCAATCGGCTTCATCGTGGAACCCGGCTGCCTGACGGCCTGGATTGCGTTGTTCATCTGCGATTTGTTGAAATCGCGGCCTTCGATCATTCCGAGAACGGCGCCCGTTTTACTGTCCATCATGACCGCTCCGACTTGTTCCTCGCCTTTTTTGGAATCGGTCGGGGAATAGTTCTTCGCTTCTTTGCCGATCGTCTGCATGGAGTCATAAATCGTTTTGTCTATGCTCGTGTAAATCTGGTAGCCTCCGCGCAGAAGCTGGGTATGCATAGCCTTGGAAGCTTCGTTGTAGGCGGCCGCATTTTTTTCGGGATCGAGGTCCGGATTTTGCTGCGTAAGAAGCAAATTGACGGCTTCCTTCTCGGCTTCAATCATGAGATAGGGGTAGCTGGCATATGCTTTTTGCTGGCGCTTGGCAAGAGAAGCTTCAATATCGAAGGCGAGTGCCTCATTATACTGCGCTTCGTTTATTTTGTTTTCCTCGCGCATCCGCTTCAACACAAGCTTCTGGCGTGTAATCGCGTTTTTGAGGCCCGTCGGATTGGATGCGCCGCTGCTCGTGTAAGCCGAGTAGTTGCTCGGCTGCTGGGGCAGGCCGGCAAGGTAAGCTGCCTGGGCGACATTCAGCTGATTCAGATCGTCGATGTTAAAGATGCCTTTGGCGGCGGCTTTAATGCCGAACAGGTTATAGCCCGTGGCTCCGTTACCGTATGGGATTTTATTTAAATAGGCCAGCAGAATCTCGTCTTTGGATAAAAGTCTTTCCATCCTCAGGGACAGCAGGATTTCTTTGGCTTTACGCCCCGCATCCCGGTCCAATGTCAGAAAAACGCGTCTGGTCAGCTGCTGGGTAATCGTACTCCCGCCGGTTTGTACGTCTTCGTTCAGCAGTTTCTGCGTTACGGCACGGGATAAGCCTTTTACGTCAACCCCGTAGTGTTTGTAAAAATCGTTATCTTCAATCGCGAGCACCGCATCGAGAACGACTTGAGGAATTTCCGCCAATTCGGCAAGCCGTCTGTCTTCTTCCGTACGAAGCTGTCCGATAACCGCATCGTCGTTAAAATAGACAAAACCCGTGATGGCGTTCTCTTCGATTTTTTTACGCATTTCCTCTTTATTCCGGACGGGTTCGTTTTTGACAAGAGCGCTTACGTAACCGAAAGCGGCGGCTCCCCCCATAATTCCGACAACAAGAAATGCCATAAACAACCACTTAACCGTATGAAAGGTGACTTTAAGCGTTTTTCGGACTCCCGGATTTTGTAAAAAAGAAAGTTTTTTTGCCATATTACCAGGATTCCTCCTTTAATAACCGCCTCAATTATAGCACAAAGCCAAAATCTTGAATACCGTTGTGACTTTGGCCTTAGGTACTGCGGATTGACACCGTTTGTTTCTTTATGATATAAATTTAAGGAACTGGATATTAATCAAAATGCGTCGATGGACTTCAGTAGCGGGAAGATGCAGGGAACAGAGAGCCGATGGCAGGTGCGAATCGGTGCCGGTCTCCTCAGCGAAATACCGTCCGGAGCAGGGATTGTGAACACGAGAGCAGCCGGCCGGATCATTCGGAGCGGCTTGACGACCGCGCCGCCTGGACAGGATGGGGCGGAAGTTTCTTTCAGTAGCTTTCTTCCGGGATCTTTCCCGTTATCCGAATGGAGTGAAAGCGCCCGCCCGGCCCTATGCCGGTGAAGGTGCTTTAATTAGGGTGGTACCGCGAGTTTAAAGCCTTCTCGTCCCTTGTGGACAGGAAGGCTTTTTGTTATGCAGCGATAAAACTTCAGCGATGAGAGGGATGGAAGCAAGATGACGATGAAAGACACATGGGAAAAGTTATCGGCCGAGCAGAAGGCCGAAGCGGAGCGCCAGGTTGAGATCCTGCGCCGCGGAGCGGTTGAAATTGTGCCGGAGGAAGAATTGAAGCTGAAAATCGCCGAGTCCCTTGCGGACAACCGGCCGCTCAAAATCAAGCTGGGTCTGGACCCTTCCGCGCCGGATATTCATGTGGGCCACACCGTTGTGCTTCACAAGCTCCGGCAGTTCCAGGAACTGGGGCATCACGTGCAGCTTCTGATCGGGGACTTCACTGGCCGTATCGGGGATCCTACGGGAAAATCCGAGACGCGCAAGCAGCTGACGGAAGAAGATGTGAAGAGGAATGCGGAGACGTACAAGAAGCAAATCTTCAAGATCTTGGATCCGGAGCAGACCACCGTTTGTTACAACTCGGAATGGCTCAGCCCCCTGACTTTTGCCGATGTGGTGGAGCTGTCCGCCAAATTGACGGTTGCCCGCGTGCTGGAGCGCGACGATTTCTCCAAACGCTACACCTCCGGTCAGCCTATCCACGTGCACGAGTTTTTCTACCCGCTTATGCAGGGCTACGATTCCGTTGCGCTGAAATGCGACGTGGAGCTTGGAGGCACGGACCAGAAATTCAACCTGCTTATGGGACGCACCCTGCAGAAGGAGTACGGCGTACCGACCCAGGTAGCGATCATGATGCCGCTGCTTGAAGGGCTTGACGGCGTAAACAAGATGAGCAAGAGCCTCGGCAACTACATTGGGATCGATGAGGCGCCTAATGAGATTTACGGCAAAGCGATGTCCGTGCCCGACGAGCTCATGCTGAAGTATTACGAGCTGGCGACGGATCTGAGCCATGACGAGTTCAGCGCTCTCCGTGCGGGAATCGAAGACGGCAGCGTTCACCCTCGAGACGCCAAAATGCGGCTGGCCGCTACGTTTGTACGCATGTACCATGGCGAGGAAGCCGCCCGCGAAGCGGAGCGCCACTTCGTCACGGTATTCCAACAGCGTGCACTGCCGGACGACATCGAGGAAGTCGAGCTTGCGGCCGGAGAGCTTGAGGAAGGCGGAATCCGCCTGGTCAAGCTGCTCGTCACGCTGGGCCTGCAGGCGACCAACGGAGAAGCGAAGCGCAGCATTCAGCAAGGCGGTGTCCGTTTGAACGAAGAGAAAGTAACCGACCCGAATGCGGCGGTAGAAGTGAAGGACGGCGATATCCTTCAGGTAGGCAAGCGCAAATTCGCGAAAATCAAATTAGCTTAATGCACGCTGTATACTTCCTCCGGAACATTCGGGGGAAGCACAAAAAAGAGCCCCGATCCGGAGATCGGGGCTCTTTTGCAGTCGAACCTGACGGTTGACTAGGAAAGACGGTTGTAGAACTCGACAATTTGCTTCTCGTCGATCTCTTGCGGAAGCTCGGAACGCTCTGGCAGACGAACGTATTTACCTTCCACAGCCGCTTCGTTGAATTCAACGTAAGCCGGGAGGTAGTTACGGTTAGCCAGTGCTTCTTTAACTACGGAGAGACCGCGGCTTTTTTCACGAAGACCGATCACGTCGCCGGTTTTAACCGAGTAGGAAGCGATGTCGACTTTTTTGCCGTTTACAGTCACGTGACCGTGAGCAACAAGCTGACGCGCGCCTGCACGGGAGTTGGAGAAACCAAGACGGAATACGAGGTTGTCCAGACGGCTTTCAAGAAGCTGCATGAACATTTCGCCTGTAATCCCTTTTTGCTTCGAAGCAAAGCTGTAAAGGTTACGGAATTGCTTCTCGTGTACGCCGTACATGAGACGAAGCTTTTGTTTCTCTTGAAGCTGCATGCCGTAGTTGCTCATCTTCTTGCGTTGTCCCGGGCCGTGTTGACCTGGAGGAAACGGACGCTTGAGTTCTTTGCCGCTGCCGCTCAGAGAAATACCGAGACGACGGCTGAGTTTAAATTTAGGACCTGTATAACGTGACATATGGATGTTACCCCTCTTCAAATGTTATTTTGGATAGATGGGCAGATCACGTGATAGTTTCGCCGGCGGACGCGAAGGGCGTCCTCTGAGAAGCTTGTTCAGCCGCAGGCTAATCAGCAGCGAAGCTATAGAGGGTGAGTCACGAAAATCTCCCGATAACCTTTTGTACTCGACTACTTATTTTATGCAAAAAAAGGACATATGTCAAGTGCAACCCTCCGTATAAACTCTTGGAAAAGATAGTGCATAACTACTAAAAATTTAGTATCATTAGGAGTATACTTCTTAATTATTCGGAAGTGGAAAAGGAGTTGTCTATGAGCGACAAACTTCACCACCCCTTAACATACTATCCCGTCAAAAACGCGAAAAAGCTTGATGAATCAAGCCTTGAGCCCTATGTTCTCCATCTTGGCAGGCAGGGCGGCGTTCTGTCGCAGCGCGACGAACTCTATCAGCTTTTCAAAGAATGGATAGGCCGGTCGGCTCGGTATCTGCGTAATTTTAATGGTTCTTTGGAACTATTTGATTCTTACGGTCAAATTATCGGATTTTACACCGCGGAAAATTTTTTGCACCCTCTTTACCGGGACGGAACAGCATGGACGAAGGAACTGCTCGAACAGACCGCTTTCTTGCGGTGTAAGCGCCACCAGAGTCTGGTTACCGTCGACGGTTCCGAATATAACGAAGGGGCGCTGCGCGGCTGCGTAACCTGCGCCGCTCCGCTGTACAGCTTATCCGGCGAATGCGTCGGAACGATCGGCATCCTTGCCGGAGCCGTCGAGGATCACGCCCTGCTGGAGGCGCTGCTCGAGTCTCAGATCCTGTCGCTGCAGCAGTTCAGCATGAGCGCCCATTCTAACCGCACGGCGCTCTCCCTGTCGGGGCAGATCAACCGCAGCGAGCGGGAGCTCCGCAAATGGGAGATGCTGTTCGAGATGACGAATAAGCTGCATGCCCAGATCGACGTTAACGCCGTTCTTACGGTCGTGATCGACTGCATCCAGGAACTGTATCCGTTTGTCGTACTGGATTTGCTGCTTTCGCAGGACCATCATAACGGAGCTCTTCCCTTCAAGCTTCTCCGCTACCAGCATGGCGAGAAAGACATCTGCGCCAACGCGTTTCTGGAAGGCGAACTGTTCGTCTACGAAGAAGAACTGGGGGACGGAATCCGCCGCAGGGAAATCGCGGCTCCTCTTTCGGGAAATCAGGGCGTATACGGAGTTCTTCATCTTAAATATACGTGCGATACGGTCGATCCGGCAGAGCTGTCCTTTATAACCCTGCTCGCGGACGCGGCCGGAACGGCGTTCGAGAATGCGAAACTCTACGAGCATTCGAATCTGCTGGTCAACGAGCTGCGGCTCATCAACGATATGACCCAGAAGCTTACTCAAAGCTTGAGCCTTCACGAAATCTTCGATTTCGCCTGCGAAGAGCTTACGGATATTTTCAAAGGGGACTTCTGCTGTATACTCCAGAAGGATGGAGAGAAAGATCGGCTTGTCGTCAAAGCAAGCAACTTCGACCCGTTGCATTACCAGCATCTTGAGATGGGGACAGGCTACTCGGGGCTCGTTTACGACAGGAAGGAAGCCGTCATCGTTTCGGATTACGACCCGCGATTCCACGTTTCATCGAAGCTGATGGAATCGTCGAAATCGAGATCGCTGATGGCGGCCCCGATTCTCGGAGGGGGAGAGGTGCTTGGCGTTATCCTGGTCGCTCACCGCGAACCCCACTATTTCTCCTACGATAACTTCAAACTGCTTCAGGCGCTCTGCAGCCATATCGGTCTGGCCATCACGAACGCGACTTTGCACGCCGAGCTTCAGCGGCTTGTCATCATGGATCAGCTGACCGGTTTGTATGCGCGCCATTATTTGAATAATCAGGTGCAGGAGATGCAGAAGAAAGATTTCTGCGGGTCCCTGATCGTAGTGGATATCGATTATTTTAAACAAGTGAACGATACATACGGCCATCAGGTCGGCGATCAGATTCTTATGCAGGTCAGCGGTATTCTCGCTTCAAGTATCCGCGACACGGACATCGCTGCCCGCTGGGGCGGCGAAGAGCTGGCCGTATATTTACCGAAGGTCGGGAAACAGCAGGCTCTCCGCGTCGCCGAAAGAATCCGCGAAAGGGTCATGAACGAGACGCGTCCCGGAGTAACCGTGTCCTGCGGAGTTTCGGACTGGTTCTGGGAAGATGATAAAATCAGCGTGGAATCTCTGTTCTACAAAGCCGATATGGCCTTGTACCAGGCCAAGCATGATGGCCGGAATCAAATCGTTATGGATCAAAGCCGCTCCTTCACTTCGTGAGGAGCGCTTTTTTTATGCCAAAGCGGCTGAATCTAGGCAGTGCCCGACCTCGAATATTACATTAAATGCCACGAAATAATGCCTCGTGCGGTAATTTCATCGGTTAAAAGGTAACATGCCGCGTAATAATGGGCCTCATAGTTTACATCATCCCAGAAAATGTTACAATAAAAATGTCAGGAGGATGGCGAGTTTGAAATGGCTTACATTTTTTCGTACCAAACGATTTATTTATGGGATGACGATAGTACTGGTTATTATTGCCGTTCTTTCGCTTCTATATAGAAAATCGGCCTGGAGGCATACAGGCATGTCTATGGAGCAGTTGACTCCATGGCTTATTTCGCTTGGCATGCTGGGCAAAACTCTGGGTATAGCCTTGGTCTATCTTCAAACCCTGTTTCCCTTCGTACCGTTCGTGCTCATAGCGGGTGCCAACGTTGCGCTGTTCGGAATCAAATGGGGTTTTGTGGTGAATTACGTGATGTCGGTGCTCGGCAGCGTGACGGCGTTTATTATCGCCCGCTATTTTGCCCATGACTGGGTCGAAAGAAAACTGAGTTCCAAACCGCTCGTACAGCAGTTCAACAAGAAGCTGGAGCATCACGGTTTTTTGTACATCCTAATGGGGAGGCTAATTCCCGTCATTCCTTCATCAGCCATCAGCTTTGGTGCCGGTGTCACTCCGGTAACGTTTCGCCAGTTCGTACTGGGGACGACGATCGGCAAAATTCCGATGGTGCTGCTGGAATCCCTGATTGCCCATGATTTATTTCATTTCAAAGCCTATAAGGGCAGATTATTCGTTCTGCTTGCCATTTTTGTTATTCTGATGGTACTCGGTAGTTTTTTCAAAAAACGGCTGGATGCCCGGAAGCAGGACAAGCCGTCCTCATAACCCGGGGAGATACAGAACCGGCTACTCATTTCAAGGAGGAAACGAAGTTTATGCGCGATCCGAGAATTCAACAGCTTGCGGCCAATTTGGTCCAATATTCACTTGATGTTAAGCCAGGAGAAAATGTATGGATCGAGATGTACGGTTCTGAACGGGAACTCGTCCGCTGCCTGGTTGAAGAAGTTTATGCCCGCGGCGGTAAGCCTTACGTGGATCTGATCGACCGGCGCGTACTCGGCTCCCTGATTAAATCCGCTACGAAGGAACAAATGCAGGAGTGGGGAGAAGCCGATCTTGCCCGCATGAAAAGAATGGACGGTTACATAGGAGTAAGAGCGGGAGAGAACGTGAACGAATGGGCGGATGTGCCCGAAGAGCAGATGAAACTCTACAGCCTCTACTATCAGAAGCCTGTTCATTTGGAGCAGAGAATCAAGCATACCCGCTGGGTGGTGCTCCGCTATCCGAACGCTTCCATGGCGCAGTTGGCCAGCATGAGCACGGATGCTTTCGAGGATTTCTATTTCGATGTCTGCAATCTCGATTACGGCAACATGGACGGGGCGATGGATCCGCTGAAGGCTTTGATGGAGCGGACCGACAAGGTGCGGCTGGTAGCGCCCGGTACCGATCTGACTTTTTCGATCAAAGGAATTCCGGCGATCAAGTGCTCCGGTCAAAATAACATTCCGGACGGGGAATGCTTTACGGCACCTGTACGCGATTCCGTAAACGGGACCATCACGTTCAATACGCCTTCGATTCAGTCGGGTGTTACGTTCGACAACATCTCGTTCCGTCTGGAGAACGGCAAAATTGTGGAAGCGACAAGCAGCGACACGGCGCGCATCAACGAGGTACTCGATATGGATGAAGGCGCCCGTTATATCGGAGAGTTCAGCCTGGGCTTTAACCCTTATATCCAGCATCCGATGAAAGACATTTTGTTTGATGAGAAAATCGCCGGAAGCTTGCACTTCACCCCCGGACAAGCCTATGAAGAAGCGGATAACGGCAACCGTTCCTCACTGCACTGGGATCTTGTTCTGATTCAGCGTCCGGAGTACGGCGGCGGAGAAGTGTGGTTTGACGACGTGCTTATCCGGAAAGACGGCCGTTTCGTGATTCCCGAACTTCAGGGCCTGAATCCCGAAAATCTGAAATAAGCCCTTTTAGAACGTGCAATGGAAAAAGTTGTTGCATGTAAGGGGTTTCATCGTGTAACATGGAACTATATGACGACGTTGAACCGTATAGGAGGAATGCTTCATGCCAAGTGCCAACAATGCAGCGATTGTGGAAATTTCCCAGACTGCGAATCAGTTCAGATCTTCCATCGTACTGCAATACGATAACAAGTATATTGATGTTAAAAGCATTCTGGGTCTGTTCACGACACTTCTGAGCTCCGGCAACTATGAGCTTCATGTTCACGGACCGGATGCGGAAGAAGCCAAGAAAGCAATGGGCGAAGTATTCGCCAAGCATCAGCTGGCCATTCAAATCGTGGAAGACTAATCCGAGAAATAAGGGCGTCCCGGCTGCGGGGCGCTTTTTTTATATGGCGGGAAAAGGAAGGCGAAGGCCCTTTCTCTTGTAACTTGGCTTATTTTCGTCTATATTAGACTTAAGGCGTAGGAATCTGTACAGGGGGGAAAAGAAGGATGTCTTCATCGGATTTGCTGGTGAGCTTGAACCAGAAAGCACTTAATCTTCTTGAAGAAGATGCATATAAAATCGAAAAGCTGATCGAAATTCAAATGGAAAACTTGACGACTCGTCAATGCCCTTTGTACGAAGAGGTGCTCGATACACAAATGTACGGGTATTCGCGGGAGATCGATTTCGCAATCCGTGCAGGACTTATTCCCGCCAATGTGGGTAAGGAACTGCTGAATAAGCTTGAGCGTAATTTGGCGAAACTGTATGAAGCCTTAAATAAAAAGTAACCCACACCAGGCGGGTTACTTTTTTTGTTGATTATATAGGAATGTTCATTAGACGAGGAAGAACACTACACCGAGGATCAGGTAGACCGCCAGCAGAAGGACCCCTTCATACCAGTTGGAGGAACCGTCCTGGGAGATGGATTTCGAGATTATAACGGCTACCCCGATGGCAACCAGCTCGTAAGTGGTGAAGACGATGTCCATTGTGTTTCCCATGAAGAAGCTCGAGAAAATAAGAACCGGAGCTACGAATAAAGCAATCTGGAGCGAACTCCCGACCGCGATTTCTACGGCGGCTCCCATTTTGTTCTTCAGAGCCATCATAACCGCGGCGCTGTGCTCGGCCGCATTCCCGATAATCGCAATGAGGAAGGCGCCGACGAACAGTTCGGAGAGTCCGAATTGGGATGTGAATTCTTCCAGCGTTCCGACGAGCCACTCACTTTCGAAGCCCACCATAACCGTGGCGAGAATAAGGAAGAGGATCGACGTCCGTTTGGACCAAGCCGGCTCGCTGTGTTCGACAACTTGATCGGAGAGTTCTTTCTTGTGCGTCACCATCGAGAAAATGAGCCACAAAATGTAAGCGACAATCAGGACGCCGGCCACGATCAAGCTCATCTGTGTCGTTTCTTTCTGGGTCAGACTCTTTGCAAACACCGCCGGAATGAATAAGGCGATCACGGCAAGTGTCATCAAGGAGGCATTATGCGAGGCCAGCTTGATGTTAAAATTTTGTTCCTTGAACTTCAGACCGCCCGCCAGCACGCTCGCACCAAGAACGAGTAGAAGATTACCGATAATGGCTCCCGTTAAACTGGCTTTCACTACATCGAACATGCCGTCTTTGACAAGAAAGAAGGCAATGATAAGCTCCGCGGCATTCCCGAAAGTCGCATTCAGGAATCCACCCATCCGGTCACCGGCGTAGTGGGCGACGCTTTCGGTCGCTTTGCCCAGAAATCCGGCCACAAATAGGATGGCCAAACACGAGATCGCGAACTGGATCGTCGTGCCCCAGTGCATATAATGCGCGACGGCACTAAGTGCGAATGTGACAATTAAACCGATATTGAACAGGTTCTTTCTCAAAAGCTATCCCTCCGCTTAAGGTTAAGTATCTTACAGGTATGTACGCTTTAAATAATATACCCACAAATGGCAATGTTGTAAAATAAGATTTCCGCTATATAGAAAATATCTTCTTCCTTCCGCCTGTGAGGCGTTTGGTTGCTTTCTCAATTGCCAGCAATTACAATAAGGATAACGATTGCTGAAGGAGTGATTCGGGATGGTCGAAGAAATTCAAACGGGTAATATACGCATTTCAGACGATGTGGTCGCTACGATTGCCGGCCTGGCTGCTTTGGAAACACCGGGAATCGCCGCGATGTCCGGCGGAATATCGGAAGGATTCGCCAAACGTCTGAGCGGTAAAAATGTTCAGCGCGGTGTCTCTGTAGAGGTCGGACAAGTGGAAGCGGCCGTCGATCTCCGGGTCATCGTCCTTTACGGCAGCAAGATCCAGGACGTATGCAGAGAACTGCAGCTTAACGTGCGCGAAGCGGTGGAGAACATGACGGGACTCCGCATCGTGGAGGTTAACGTCAAAGTCGAAGGCGTTTCTTTCAAGGAAGACGAAGCCGTATCGCTAGACGATCCGCACCGCGTGAAATAATCCGGTTCCGGCCCGGCTGCCGGGCAGCGTACATACAAAAAAAAGGATGCCCGAGGGCATCCTTTTTTTTGTCGTACACACTGCCTGGAATGAAGGAGAGGACGCAATTAGCGGTATACGCGCGTAGTCTGCGTAACCTTCTCGACCTTCTCCTTCTTCTCCAGCCGGTTCTGCTCGCGGGAAAGGCTGAGCATGATTCCCATGCTGATCAGCGTGACCATCATGGATGATCCCCCGTAGGAGATGAGAGGAAGTGTAACCCCGGTCATAGGAAGGGTTCCCGTTACCCCGCCGATGTTGATAATCGCCGTAATTCCGATCATGGTCATGATGCCGACGCCGGTCAGCATCCCGAACCGGTCCGGACACCGGACGGCAATGACCAGTCCGCGCCACAGGAAGATGATATAGACCAGAAGGAAAAGTATGCTTCCGATCATGCCGAGCTCCTCGCCGATAATCGCGAAAATAAAGTCCGTGTAAGGCTCAGGCAGGTAGAGCTTCTGAATGCTCTGTCCAAAACCGGCCCCGGTAATGCCGCCATGCCCGAAAGCATAAAGAGACTGCATGACCTGAAAACCGCTATCCAGCACATCGTCCTTCGGATTCAAGTAAGCACTGAAACGTTTCATTCTTAGACCGACATGATCGGAAGCGGATTTAAAATTAAACAGAAAATAGAAGCCGAGAAACACCGTAGCGGCCAGTCCGCCTGCCACCCCCAGGGAAAACAGGTGCTTCACACGGGCGCCTCCTACGAAGATCACCACGCTGGCACAAAGGATAAGAATAGCGGCCGAACCGACATCCGGCTGGAGAATAATCCAGAAGGCGATAAAAGCCGTAATGACAACAGCCGGCAGAAGGCCCTTTTTCATATGCTGGATATTGTCGCCCTTCTTGCTGATCAACTGCGCCAGATAAACGATTATGGCGAGCTTGGCAAATTCGGCGGGCTGGAGGCTGAACGATTTTCCGAGCGGGAGCCAGCTTCTGGAGCCGTTAATTCCTTTGAAAAAAAGGACGGCTACCAGCATGGCGATCACAACTAGAAAGCCGGGCTTGACCCAGTTTTTCAGTTTGCTGTACCGGATATTCATGCAGAACAGCATGCCGAAAGTCCCGACTACGGCAAATAAAATCTGTCTGGTCGCAAAATACCAAGGATTGTTGAACTTGGTCGATGCGTATACCGAGCTGGAACTGAAAACCATCACGAGGCCGAAGCAGACCAATGCGAAGGTCAAGAAAAGAAGCAGAAAATCTGGCGTTCCTCTGCGCGGGGTACTCAAGTGAGTCTCCTGTTACGCCAACAGTTGTTGAAGTTGGGACAACTTCTGCTTCGCTTTATTCAAGATAGCGTCCGGAATCGGGGATTCATAGTCGAGACCGTGCGGGAAAGTAGCTCTTCCTATGTATGCTTCTTCGATGTACAGAATCGCGTAAGGAGATTCCAGCTTGCCGGATTCGGCACGTGTGTTCACACGCAGGTAGTAGTCGGATTTTGTCGTCGGGTCTTCCATTTTCAAATCATAAGTCGCACGGGTATATTCCCACTGCCCACGTACAAAACCGAGTTTGGATGTTACTTCGTCGAGGTGGGCAAGATCGCTTTTCAGGCCTTTAAACCCTTTGGTTTCAATAATCAATTCAGACGCCTCCAATTTCTATACATTCTTTAACCATGATAGTATGTTTCCCTACGTCTTGCAAGTAAGAGCAGACCCGGAATCGTGTAAAATAGTTCTCGGTTTGGCGGTGAAAGACGTGGGGGGATTTGGTACAATGAAAGGAAGGATCGTATCAAATACGGGGGCGGGTGATACCATGATCAGACAGGTTGTGGAACTGGATAAAGAGTGGGAAGCGATGTACGAGACGATGGTATCCTGGAGAAGACATCTCCATCAGCATCCGGAGCTCTCTTATAAGGAAGTCAATACGGCAGCGTTCGTAGCGGAAAAGCTTACCCAGTGGGGGCTTGAAGTCCGCACGGGAATGGGCGGAAACGGACTGGTAGCCGATCTTCAAGGGGACGCTCCCGGACCTACGGTCGCTCTACGGGCCGATATGGATGCACTGCCGATACAGGACGAAAAACAGTGCGACTACGCATCGAAGGTTCCCGGCATCATGCATGCTTGCGGACACGATGCGCATACGTCCACTCTGCTTGCCGCCGCGAAAATATGGAGTACGCGAAAAGAGAGGTTGAAGGGCAGAATCCGGTTTATTTTTCAGCATGCGGAGGAGATTACCCCCGGCGGAGCCGCTTCCATGATAGAAGCGGGTGCCCTTGAAGGGGTGGACGTTATATACGGTGTACATTTGTGGACCCCTTTGGCTTACGGGGTTGTGGGATCGACCCCGGGTGCGATGATGGCCGCCGCCGATGAGTTTCATTTTGAAATCCGCGGCAAAGGCGGCCACGGGGGGATGCCTCATCAAGCGATTGACAGCGTTGTCATCGGCTCGCACACGGTCGTGAATCTGCAGACCATCGTCAGCCGGACGGTTAGTCCCATCGAGTCCTGCGTGGTTACGATCGGTTCCATAAACGGCGGAACCAGCTTCAATGTCATTGCGGAAACCTGCAAAATGAAAGGGACGACCCGGACGTTCGATTCCGATCTGAGGCTGCAGGTGAAAGAAAGAGTCGAGGAAATTGTGGCTTCGACCTGTAAAATGTACGGAGCCGAGTCGGTCATGGACTACCGGTTGGGGTATCCGCCATTGGTCAATCACACTGGCGAGTTCGAGCGGTTCCGGCAAGTCGCCTCCGGCATGCTTCCGGAAGACCGCGTTCTTACGATTGAGCCGGTGATGGCCGCCGAAGATTTCGCGTATTACCTTCAGCAAGTGCCGGGCTGCTTTATTTTCGTGGGAGCCGGGAACCCGCAGACGGGTGCGGACTATCCGCATCATCATCCGAAGTTCGATCTGGATGAGAGGGCGATGCTGACCGCCGGCAAACTGCTGACGAGAATGGCTCTGCATGTTTTGGACGAAACGGGGACACGCTAATTCCAGCCTTAATATAACTTGCCGTCTTGCAAGTGAAGGAGGAATTTTCGTGCCTACAGTCAGAGATGTCATGTCTACAGACTGCGTAACCGTAACGCTGCAGGATAACGTATACGAAATCGCGCTTAAAATGAAGCAGCACGATATCGGGTTCATTCCCGTCGTGGAAGGAAGCAAGCTGATCGGCGTCGTAACCGACCGGGATCTGGTTGTCCGAGGCTATGCGGAGAAACACAGCGGATCCACGGCCGTTAAGAAAGTCATTTCCGAACAAGTAACGACGATCTCGCCGGAAACGGATGTACAGGAAGCGGCCAAACTAATGGCCCAGCACCAGGTACGCCGCCTTCCGGTCGTCGAGGACGGCAATCTGGTCGGCGTAATCGCGATCGGAGACCTTGCGGTGCGGGATAAGCTGGAAGACGAAGCGGGAGAAGCGCTCAGCCGCATTTCGGAAGGCCGGAGCACGTCCTCGAACAAATGAATGCTGCTCGGCAGCCAAAAAAAGACGCACCGGCGGCCGGTGCGTTTTTTCTGGTTATAAAAAAGGTTATCCGGCTTTACGGAAGCCGGCCTTCTTGGCGTCGTTCTCCGTGCAGAACATCGTTTCCGCTTGCGTCTGCTCGTACGATGCGCTCCCTGGAACGTGATAAATTTTTTCTTTCTTCGAATTGATATTGCCCTTGATTTGAGGAGCGGGGCAGGCCGCGGTTTGTTTGGAGTCTTCCGGATTTTTGCCGGAGCTGCCGTTTTTGGAATCGTCGGTTTTGGTGGCGGATGAACTGCTTTTAGCGCCCCATAAGCCCTTGTTCTTGGATCTGGCTTCTCGCTCTACTTTTACAAAACGATCGGAGAACATTACATTGGGCTGAATGGTCATCACGTTGGCATACCCCTCCTGGAGGAGAAGTTCGTTATACATGACGGACTCCCCTTCAATAAAGACGTAGCGGAGCAGCCGGCCGTATTTATCGGTATCTCCGGCATCGTTGAACATATAGACGGTTGCCCCGGTCAACCGTTTCTTCGTATAGTCGGACGCTTCCTTGCCGTAAGTTTCGACAGGGCTGTTCGGCTTGACGGTTTCAGGCGTGTTGCAGCCGATCAGCCGCACTTTTTCCCCGTTCTCCAGCTCGAACGTATCGCCGTCCACTGCTCTTTTGACCTTGGCTGTCGACATTTTCTGCGTTTTGAGCTCGGGATAGCGGGCAAGGACGGTTTCTTTAAACGACCCGGAATCCGTGTTTTGTTTGGCGGAGCCGCAGGCTGTAAGAAATAGGGCGGCAAGAATAAACAGAAGAAGGGCTTTTTTTGTGTTCATTTTTGTGTTCATGAGATCAATTCCTTATTGTCAGTTTGAATGCTTCTTTTTGGAAGAGGAACCTAGCTATTATACAATGCTCCGAAATGGAGCACAAATGATGAAGCAGCGTTTATTTCGTAGAGGTTCCTTTCATACTAAGAATAGGAAAGAGAGAATTCGGATACAAAGGAGGCCTCGCCGTGAATCCGGCACTTGACAATGCGCTAATCGTTCAACAGGACCTCACTGTGCTGGCGGAGGCGGATCATGAGCGTTTCGAGTCGATCCGTGCGGAGCTGGCGCTTTTTGCGGATCTGGTTAAAAGTCCTAAGCATCTGCATACCTACAAAATAACCCCCCTATCCCTGTGGAATGCGGCGGCTTCGGGTCTGCGGAGCAGCGATATTATCCGTTTTCTGAAGCAGGAGTCCAAATATGGCATTTCCCGCCGCATGGAGGATGAACTTCTCTCTATACTGGGCAGATACGGTCTGCTTCGGCTTGTTTCCGATAGGGGCAGGCTTTATCTCCAATCCGGAGACATGGGTTTGTTGGCCAAACTGAGCGGTTTGAAAGAGTTCCGGCGGTTTTTCGAACGGGAAGACGAAGGCCCCCCGGAAACCGTTCAGAGCCCCTCGTTGGCAGTCCGGCCGGACATGCGAGGCGTCATGAAGCAGGAGCTGATCCGGCTCGGGTATCCGGTCATTGATCTGGCGGGCTATCATGCGGGAGAAGAACTCCCTGCCGAACTTAGGGGAGTAGAGCTGAGAGATTATCAGCGCCAAGCGGTAGAGTGCTTTCATCCGGCCGGCGGTTCGGACGGAGGCAGCGGAGTGCTCGTTCTGCCCTGCGGAGCGGGAAAAACGGTCATCGGCATCGCCGCGCTGACCAAACTCAGCTGTGCGGCACTTATCCTGACCACGAATGTGACATCCGTCCGACAATGGATCAAAGAGATTCTGGGCAAGACCAGTCTGGAAGAATCTCTGGTCGGCGAATACAGCGGGGACGTCAAGCTTGTCAGGCCCGTCACCATCGCAACGTATCAAATTCTTACCCACCGGCGTGAAAAAGGGGGTGAACAAGCTCATATGGAGCTGTTCAACAGCCGCGACTGGGGGCTCATTATCTATGACGAGGTACATCTTTTGCCCGCACCCGTTTTCCGGGCGACCGCGGATATTCAGGCGACCCGGCGGCTCGGACTGACGGCAACCCTCGTACGCGAGGACGGACGCGAAGAAGATGTTTTTTCGCTGATCGGGCCCAAACTGTTCGATATGCCCTGGAAGCGGCTGGAGCAGGAAGGGTGGATCGCACGGGTTACCTGTACGGAGGTCGGCGTGGAGCTGCAGACCGGTGAGCTGCAGAGCTACTACGAGGCGGACAAAAGAAGCCGGTTCCGCATAGCAGGGGAAAACTCCCGCAAATTTCTCGCGTTAACGCGTCTGTTGGCCCGCCATGATGGAGAAGCGATTCTCATTATCGGTCAATATCTGGACCAGTTAAAAGAAGTTGCCCGGAAATTAAACGTTCCGCTTATTACCGGCGAAATGCCGCAGGCGGACCGGCAGCGGCTCTATGAAGCTTTTAACTCGGGGCTTGTCCGGATTCTCGCCGTTTCGAAGGTGGCTAATTTCGCCGTCGATCTTCCGGATGCTTCCGTCGCCATCCAGCTTTCGGGAAGCTACGGTTCCAGACAGGAAGAGGCTCAGCGCCTGGGGCGCGTACTCCGGCCCAAGAAGGGGAACAACGAGGCTTTTTTCTACACACTGGTCAGCAGAGGGACGAGCGAGCAGGAATATGCGCTTAAACGGCGGATTTTTCTGCTGGAGCAGGGGTATGAGTACAGGATAGAGGAGGACGGGAGCGATGAACTATGCACAAGTGTTCGATAAAATGCCGCCGGCGGTTTCCAAACAGCTGCTTGGCCAAGATTGGATACGAAGCGCGGCGGCACATGGTTTGGAGGCCCGGGAAGCCTTCGGAAGTGAGGAGCTGCTCAGAAAGCTCAGGGGTAGGCTGCATCCCGATGAAGAGAAGCTGCTTCGGCTGATCGTCGTCCGCTTCGGGAGCCGGGCGTTTACACCGGCAGAGCTTGAGAAGGAAACGGCGGACTGGGCGGGGGCTTTGGTTAAAACGGCCCTCACGGGCCTGCGCAGACGGGGGCTGATCGCAGCCTTCCGCAAGTCGTGGGGCGACCGGCTTTTTCTGCTTCCGCAGGATGGGCTGCGGGGGTGGCTGGCCGTGTTTTTCGATCCCGGCGTTGACGACGGGGACAAGAGCGAAGGGGAGGGGGCGCCTGGAGCGCGGAACGAGAGGGAGAACCGGAACCAGACAGTGAACCAGACCGTGAACCAGACCGAGAACCAGACCGAGAACCAGAGAGGAAAACAGATCCAGACCGTGAACCAGATCCAGACCGAGAAGCGGAGAGTGAACCAGACCGTGAACCAGACCCAGACCGAGGTCCGTAATCCGTCTCCGGCAGCGGATCTGCCGACCCCCTCAACCGCGCAAGCATACGGGCGCGGCGGAGGAGCGGGCAGCCCTTGGAGTATCGACAGCGGCGATAGCGCCAAGCTGCAGCAGCTTTACGAGCAGGGCGACAAGCCGCGCCAGGGACTCGCGCTGGACTTGTTTCTCCTGCTCAATTATGCGGCTCTGCATGAACTGCCGCTTACACAGCGCGGAGCTTTGCACAAGCGCCACGTACAGAAAATGACGGCGCTTCTCGGCTTTGGCGAAACCGACCTCGCCGGCTGCGGGTTCCAATTCGCGCATGCCGATACCTATCCGGTATCACTGGCGGCAGCCTTGGATTTTTTGCAGCGGCTGGGGCTTCTGTACCGTAGCCGGGACCGGCTCCTTCTGCACAAGTCCCGGCTCCGTGACTGGCTCGCCACGGATGAGGCGGTTCAAACGGAAATGTTGTACCGGCTTTGGACGGAACACCGTTTTCCCGAAGAAGTGGAGCTGCAGCACGCGGTATGCCTGCTCGAAAAGCTCGCAACCGGCACCAAAATACGGCTGAGCCGCCTGGCAGCCGAGCTGAACAGACGGGAAGCGCTGACCGGAGAAGAGGAGGAGAGAGCGCGTTTTTCCCTCCAGTTGGTCCAGAAATGGCTTCAGCCTCTGCGGGCGTTCGGATGGCTCGACTGGGAGCCGGAAGACAGCGGGGACGTATCGGTGAGCTGGCTTTATCCCGTACGGTGCGGACAGAGAGTGAATGAGGAACAGAAAACGGAAAAATCGTCCGCCTTTCTATACATACAGCCGGATTTCGAGGTGATGGTCGCGCCGGAATGTCCGTTTACGGTACGTTGGGAAATCGCCCGGATCGCCGAGCTCGTGAAAAGCGACCGGATGGCCGTGTACCGCCTGACCAAAGAAAGCGTCCAAAGAGGGGCGGATCGCGGAATTCCGGCGGAACATGCCCTGGAAATTCTCGAAAGTCATGCCCGCCACGGTGTGCCGGAAACCGTCCGGCTTACGATCACCGCTTGGGGCGATCAGTACGGCCGGGTTGTCCTAGGGGATGTGACTCTTCTGCGCTGCGCGGACGCCCAGCTGGCGGAACAAATCTCACGCCATCCGAAGATCGGAAGGCTGCTGCTTGAAAAAATCGGAGACGCTGATTTTATCGTTCCGGCGGGCAAAATGACCGACATGATGAAGCTGCTGGACGCAGCGGGTTTTTCTCCCCGCCAGGCGGCCGATTTTCAGGACGAAGAGGAAGCGCAGGGTCCGGATGGAGATCCGGAAACAGAGACGCTCAAAGGGATTGTGTACGATCAGGACCCTGTCCAGTACCTCGAACTGGAGACCCGTCTGCCATCTGTAGATGAAATGTATCCCGGAATGAGGGATATTCCTGCAGTCTGGTATCAGGAAAGCAGGGGATACCATCCGTCGACCACTCTTAAAATCGTGCGGCAGGCGATCTCCTGGGGAGCTCTTGTTTTAGCCGAGGCCGAAGGCAGTGAAGCGGCGGTATGGATTCCGCGCCAGGCCGTGGAACGGGGGGAAGAGCTGATCATTGAACTGTTGGACGACATAGGCCGTAAAAGGACTGTTCAAGCCGGCCGTATCAGCCATATCCGCATCCTTTTGCCCGGAGTGTCCGGGGTTAAATTTTGTTAAGCTTGATTTATGGAAAATTATGTAATATAATTTGTTTTGTGCGAATCATTTCTTTATTTTGTAACACCAGGAAGCTCGAAAACCCTCTCTTTTTCTGAGAAATCTCCAATAAAAGTCACCCCGGATGCTTTCAAAAAATGGAGAAAGTCCTAGGGAACTATGATATGATAGGGGAGTACGTAGGAAACACAAAAGGAAGTGATCGATTGTGAGTGTGGCGGAAGCCAAGACGATGGATATGTCGTCCATTCTTATGGGCGCGTATCAGGTGGGCGATCTCATTAACAACTCTGCCGAAGTGGCGGATTATCTATATTGGAAGCAAGCGGTGGAACAGGATTTCGAGGCGCAGAGGCTCGTGAGAGAGTTCAACAAAGCCAAAGATTTGTTCGAGGAATGCGAACGTTTCGGTCATTTCCATCCCGATTACCATGCCGCACTGGAAAAAGTCCAGGCCGTACAGTCCCGGCTTGAGCAGGTGCAGAGCATAGGCAGCTTCAAGGAAGCGGAGGAGCGGCTTGACCAATTGCTCTATACGATATCCAAAACAATCGCGACCGCCGTATCCGATACGATCAAAGTTCCCGGCGGGCTCGACACCGGATCGGGCAGCTGCGGAGGCAACTGCGCATCGGGCGGGAGCTGCTCCAGCTGCGGATAATCACTGCAGAGCCGGGCAAGCGGAACCGGGGGCTAAGCCCCCTCGCGGTTCCCGTACCACCAACCTTGACAATCCAGAACGTCTCTTTTACAGGAGACGCTAATAGCTGATTTTAAAAAAAGCCGTGCCTGCGGGAGATTCCGCGGACACGGCTGCTGTTTAAGTAAGCTTGAAGTCGGCTTGAATGGAGCCTACGACGGTGCCCTGCCAATTCGTGACCTTCGGCTCACGAAATTCCGCAAGGACTTCCATCTCGTGCGCATGCAGCAGACCGAGCTGGACAAGCGCTTCGAACATCGCACAGTAAAGCGCTCTCTGGGCGCCGTCCTCGATTTTTAGGACAAGGCCCAGTCCTTCATCGGGCACGGTGACGGCGAAGAGGCCTTCGGCGCCCATCTTCCCGATGATTCTGCCGCCGGTCGCCTCGGCCAGCCGCGTGTCGAAGCGGTCGCTTCCCGCGAGGTAGGAAGGCTCCCGCCGGATGGCCGCAATGATGCGGCGGCATGCGTCCGTGCGCTCGGCGGAGAGGCCGTCGGGCTTGCCGAGACGCGCGTAAGCGAGCGCGAGGCGGTCGATGGCCAGCCCGAACACGGGCACGCCGCAGCCGTCTACGCCCAGAGGAATATCCTCGGGGGCAAGGCCCGCCATTTCGGCGACGGCCTGGAGCATCTGGCGCTGCACCGGGTGCTCGGGCGACATGTAATGCTCGGTGCTAACGCCGAGCTTAGCCGCCAGAGAGAGCATGCCGGAGTGCTTGCCGGAGCAGTTGTTGTGCAGGGGCGTGGGAGCTTCCCCCTCCTGACGCATCTGCCGCGAAGTCGGCTTGTGGAACGGATAGTGCGACCCGCATTGCAGATCGTCCGCTTCCGCACCCGCTTTGGCGAGAATGGAGCGAGCCGTGCGGACGTGCTGGGCTTCCCCGTTGTGGGAAGCGCAAATCAGAGCGATTTCGGCGTCCGTGAAGCCGAAGTCGGAGGCCGCGCCGGATTCGAGAACGGGCAGCGCCTGGATCAGCTTTGCGGTGGAGCGAGCGAATGTAACCGCGTGCGGATCGCCCAGGCTGTGAAGAAGGCGGCCCGTATGATCGACGACAGCGATATGGCCGCGGTGAATACTTTCTGTAATGGGCCCGCGAATGACGCGGGCAATGACAGCCGAAGAAGCCGACATTAGGATCATCTCCAACCCGTAAAATAAAATCAGTTTATCAAAAGCGAATACTGCTAAAGGAGTCAAACGACATGATAACGGAGCGAACCGGACTTATCATATGGGTGACTGATTTGAAAGCCGCCAAAAATTTGGAGCGCTTCGGATCTGTGCACTACATGTCCAAGAAAATGCACTATGTGGTGCTGTATATTCATGCCAGCCGGTATGACGAAACCGTACGCCAACTTCAGAAGCTGGCCTACGTACGCAAGGTGGAACGTTCTTACCGCGGTGAAATTAAAACCGAGTACGAAAGCCACGGTCCGGACAAATCAAAATTTTACACACTGTAGAGCAAAAGAGCAAATGTGTTTTTACGGATAGAGCCCGTTTTTGACCGAAGGTCAACTCTTGCCTGCGCTGCAACGGGGACAAGCATTCTGAAATCTTATTTCGCCATCTTTGCCATTTATGAGAAGATTGATTTTTTTGTTAATTTTGAATTTTCTACAGTTGTGTGACATTTTTTCTTGTGCCGCGCCATATTTTAAATTAAGTGAGCGTTTTTATTTGGAAATATTTAAATATTGAGTTACAATGGTGAAAACCAGTAGGTATAAAGGCCTAAACGCTTGGAGAGGAGTTGTGATTCATGAGGGACAAAACAATGGACCGCTGGAGCACGTACGAACCTTTTTATGTTAACCTGAACGACAAAAAAATTGCGGACATTGTGATCACGAATCACGCTCGTCTCCGCTGGGCGGACCGGGTCGAAAGCGAGAAAACCGGCTTCGAGGACATTTGCGATTTTTTATGGGAGAAACTGAAAGACGGACAGATCGCTTCGTATTACAAGAACGAGCAGGATGTTTATCTCGTGGACGACGATCTGGTGATGGTCGCCGAATTTTCCGTAATCGAGAATGAGACCGATATTGCGGGCAATCCGCTCCATAAAATGATTATCGTAACCTTCCTCGGCAGAATGTCGGAGACCATCGAGCTGCGCGACTTGAAGTCGTACTACTCGTGGCTCCGCCACTCCCGCCGGATGACGCTGATCAAGAACAGCCGCAAGCGGCGGTAACTCCGGCAGATGAAGGATTTACGGCGCGGCGAAGAGCATGCCTGCATTTTGCAGGCATGCTCTTTTTTCCATCTTATAAATGCTATAATAAATGCGGAGAAAGGGCGGCGATGACGATGGCTCTGAATTTTCATCAGCTTCACATCTTTTACACGGTAGCCGAAAAAGGCAGCTTTTCGCACGCCGCTCAGGCGCTGCATATGACGCAGCCCGCGGTAACGATGCAGGTGCAGTCCCTTGAGGATCACTTCGGAATCAAGCTGTTTCACCGCTCCACCAAAAAAATCGAATTGACGGAAGCGGGAAGGACGCTGATTCCTTATGCCCGCAAGTGCGTCGAGCTCATCCGGGAAACCGAGAATGCCATGACGGGCTTTACGGCTATGGCCGAAGGACGGCTGCAGCTCGGAGCCTCCTTGACGATGGGAGAGTATATCCTGCCCCGTCTGCTGGGACCTTTCCGCAAAGAATACCCGAATATTTCGGTTGCGATGAAAGTCATGAATACGACGCAAATTCTGGACGAAATTTTTGCCCATCAGCTGACGTTCGGTCTTGTCGAGGCTCCGATCCAGCATCCCGATGTCCACACGGAAGCCATTTTGAGCGATGAGCTGAAGCTCATTGTTCCTGCGGGGCATCCGCTGGCGGAGATGGATACGATCCGTATGGAAGACGTTTTCCAATACCCGTTCGTGCTTAGGGAAGAAGGCTCGGGGACCCGGCGTGTAATGGAAGAAGAGCTGGAGCGGGCGGGCATCCCGTGCAGCCGAATGGACATTGTCATGGAACTGGGCAGCACGGGAGCGATCAAATCGGCGGTAGAGGCCGGTCTTGGCGTTTCTATTTTGTCGCAATCTTCGGTTAAACATGAAGTCCGACTCGGCATATTAAAGGTAAAGGAAATCGAAGGCGTGTCTTTTTCCCGCAGTTTTTACGCGATCTATTTGAATTCGACCCTTCTGCCGCTGTCGGCTGTGAGCTTTTTAACTTTTATGCGGCGCGACGATCTGGTCAAATGGCTTTAGAAACGGACACTAGCATCCCTATAGAGATGACCGGATATACTTCGCCGGAGAAAAAGGAGGGGCACCAACTATGACTCAATGGGCCGATTTGCATACGCACACGACGGCATCGGACGGCACGCAGGCGCCCGAGGAAAACGTCCGGCTGGCTAAGGAAGCCGGGCTTGCCGCCATAGCAATAACCGATCACGATACAGTTTCCGGCGTCAGGGCGGCGCAGCTTGAAGGCAGGCGGATCGGGATTGAAGTCGTTCCCGGCGTCGAAATCAGCACGGTGGCCGGCGGGCAGGATATCCACGTGCTCGGTTACTACATCGATACGGAGCGGGAAAGCTTTCTGAAGCGTCTGGAAGAGCTCCGGAATACGCGCACCAAGCGCAACGAGATGATGCTGGAGCGTCTGAATGAGCTGGGCCTGGCCGTTTCGATGGAGGAAGTCGTCCAACATCTGGAGGCCGGCAAAAGTAAAGAGGACACGATCGGACGCCCCCATATCGCAAACGTTCTGCTTGCGAAAGGCTATGTGAACTCGATGAGCGAAGCGTTCGAGAAATATTTGGGCAAAGGCGGAGCCGCCTATGTCAATCCGCCGCGCATCCGTCCCGTCACGGCCATCGACTGGATTCGGGAGGCCGGCGGAGCCGCTGTGCTTGCTCACCCGGGTCTTTACGGCGATGAAGACATTGTGCGGGAGCTCATCGCATATGGTTTAGATGGGATTGAAGTCTGCCACGCGGATCATACGCCGGAGCAGGAAGCCCACTACGGCCGTTTGGCCCGCGAGCACGGGCTGATTGCAACGGCAGGCTCGGATTTCCACGGCGTTCGTGCCGGTCAGGTATTTCACGCTCCTCTCGGTTCCAAGCGTACTTCGCTGGAAACCGTGCGGAAGCTTCAGGAACGGAGGAACAACCGTGAAAATTCGTAAAGCGATCATTCCCGCGGCCGGTCTCGGAACGCGGTTTCTGCCCGCCACCAAGGCACAGCCCAAGGAAATGCTGCCGCTGGTGGATAAACCCGCCATTCAATACATAGTCGAGGAAGCCATCGAATCCGGGATCGAGGATATTCTAATCGTCACGGGACGCAACAAGCGCGCGATCGAGGATCATTTCGACAAATCGGTCGAACTGGAAATGATGCTGGAGGAGAAGGGGAACGATGAGCTTCTTTCCCTGGTCCGTACGGTAACCAACCTGGCCGATGTGCACTATATCCGTCAAAAGCAGCCGCTGGGTCTGGGCCACGCGATTTACTGCGCCCGCAAGTTTATCGGGAACGAACCGTTTGCGGTACTTCTCGGAGACGATATCCTCCGTTCGTCCAAACCCGCTCTGCGCCAGATGATGGACGTGTTCGAGGAGACTCAGACGTCCGTGATCGGCGTCCGTGAAGTTCCCTGGGAAGATGTGAGCAAATACGGAATTGTCGCACCCTCGGACGAAATCACCGCTTATAAGAAAATTGCGGATCTCGTGGAGAAACCGGACCGCAGCGATGCGCCTTCCAATCTGGCCGTAATCGGCCGCTATCTGATTATGCCGGAGATTTTCGATATCTTGGAGAAATGCGAGCCCGGACGCGGAGGCGAAATCCAACTGACGGACGCGCTGCGCATTTTGAACGAACAGCAGCCGATGGTCGCCTATCCGATCGAGGGGAGAAGATACGACGTCGGCGATAAATTCGGCTATATCCAGGCCACTATCGAAATGGCTCTGGAGCGGGAAGGGCTGCAGGAGGAGCTGCGCTCGTATTTAACGAACCTCGTCCGTCACGAGTTTCATATCGGATAAGGAGGAGAATCTTGAATGGAGCGCATTTCCGTTATTGGGACGGGGTATGTCGGGCTCGTGACCGGATGCTGTTATGCCGAAATCGGGCATGAAGTTATCTGCGTAGACATCGATCCCGATAAAGTCCGCCGTCTCAGCCTTGGCGAAATTCCGATTTACGAACCTGGGCTGGGGGAGCTTGTAGCTTCGAACCAGGCCGCCGGCCGGTTGTCTTTCACGACCGATCTGGCCAGAGCCTTGCAGGACTCGTCCATCATTTTTATTGCGGTAGGAACGCCTACGCTCGAAAACGGGGAAGTCGACATGGAGCAGGTCCGCGGCGCAGTGGAGACACTGGCGCGCCAGATGGATGATTATAAAATCATCGTGATGAAAAGCACGGTGCCCGTAGGAACGTCCAGGCGCATCCGCCAGTGGATGGAAGAAGGGCAGGTGCGGCCCGTTCCCTTCTCCGTCGTGTCCAATCCGGAGTTCCTAAGAGAAGGAACGGCCATTCACGATACGTTTCATCCCGACCGGGTCGTGATCGGGTCCGACGATGCCGATGCCGCTCTCCGCGTAGAGAAGCTCCAGGCCGCGTTTGGCGGCGAGGTTGTGCGGACCGACCCCGAGAGTGCCGAACTGATTAAATATGCGTCCAATGCCTTCCTGGCCGCTAAAATTTCATTCATCAACGAAATGGCGAACGTATGCGAGAAAGTAGGCGCGGACGTCGGCCTCGTGGCCCGGGGAATGGGGCTGGATAACCGGATCGGGCCCAAGTTTCTGCAGGCGGGAATCGGCTACGGCGGCTCCTGCTTCCCCAAAGATACGAGGGCCCAACTGAAAATCGCCCAGAATGCCGATTATGATTTTCGTATTCTGCGGGCGGTCATCGAGGTCAATACGCTTCAGCGCGAACGGTTTGTCGAGAAGGTGACGGCGGCTTTGGGCGGAAATGTAAAGGGCCGGAGCATAACGGTATGGGGGCTTGCGTTTAAGCCGAACACCGATGATCTCCGCGATGCCCCTGCGCTGGATATTATCCGCTCCCTGCAGGAGCTGGGAGCGGTATTGACGGCGTACGATCCGGCTGCGGCTTCCAAGGCGGCTGCTTTGCTTCCCGGTGTACGCTGCCTTACCGATCCTTATGAGGCCGCGGAAAATGCGGAAGCCGTTGTGATCGCAACCGATTGGGAAGACCTGCGGCGTATCGATTTCGATAGGCTCCGCAACCTGGTCAGGGAGCCGCTGATTATCGACGGGCGCAACATGTTTGCCCCCGCCGAGATGGCGGCGAAAGGCTTTACTTATATGTCCGTCGGACGCCCCGCATTCCCCGGAGCGGTTTAAACAGTTCATTGTATAAGCTTTGTAAATGGTTTATAATTGGGCCATGTTCAAGGTTAGCCGGGGGTACAAAGACATGAGCCGACTTTATACAATCAAGGAAGCCTCGATGCGTTCCGGGCTTTCCACCCAGTTGATCCGCAAATGGGAGGAACGTTACGGCGCCGTTCAACCGGACCGTTTTCCGAACGGATATAGAGGCTACACGAATCAGGATATAGAAACATTGATAGGGCTGAAAAGCAAGGCGGATTCCGGTGTTCCCATCGGTCTCGCCGTTCAGGAACACCAGCTGCAGCTCGAAAGCTCGGCTTCGACCGAGACCATCTCTCCGGCCGATGCCGAGCTTCCGTTTATCGGCAGCGAACTGAAGGAGTACCGGGAGAAATTGCTCGGTTTTTTTCTTCATCTGGACCAGGCGGGCGCTCAGCGGTTTTTCGACCAGCTGGTGGCACTGCACCAAATGGACTTTATTCTGCTGCAAGTTCTGCAACCGACGCTGATCCGAGTGGGAGAGATGTGGGAACGGGGAGAAATCTCCGAATATCAGGAGCATTTCGGGAGTCAATTTATCCGGGAACGTCTGCTGGCGTTAAAGAACTTATTTTCCATTCCGCCGGACGGACCCAGATTGATTACCGCCTGTTCCCCTTACGAGCGTCATGAGCTGGGGATTCTGTTTCTGGGTTATTTCGCGCTGCAAAACGGCTTTCAGACGTTGTATCTCGGGGCCTCGCCTTCGGAGAAAGGCATCTTCGATTGTCTGGAGCAGAATCGTCCCGTGGCGTTCGCCTTCGGTTCTTCGATGAAGTCGATGCTGGACAAAGCTTATCCGTTCTATGCAAAACTGGACGGGAGAATCGGGGAGCTCGGCAGCCGGACCAAAGTGTTTATCGGCGGGAATGCGATCGAACGCGACGAGGTGCTTCGCGGCACGAAGCATATTTACCTGCTTTCCGGCGATGCGCGGGAATGCGCGCTTAAAGTGAAAAAGCTGACAGCCTATTGAACTGTCAGCTTTTTTTGTTCGGCGGCACGGCGAGTTTCCGCAGTTTAGACTCGGACGCGAGTTCCGGTATTGCATGTTTCCCGGGAGCGTTGTACTTGATTTTTAAGCCTTCACGGTCTGCGGCATCTGTTTGATCAACTGATCGTCCGGGGTCACAAACAGCGTTTTCTGTTGTTCGTAAATCACGAATCCCGGCTTGGCACCGCTCGGCTTATGCACGTGGCGGATGAGGGTATAGTCCACGGGGACCGAGCTCGATTCCTTCGCCTGGCTGAAATAAGCGGCAAGCTGGGCCGCCTCGTGAAGGGTGGCTTCGCCGAATGACTGGCTGCGGATCACGACGTGCGAGCCGGGAATATCCTTCGTATGCAGCCAAGTATCTCCGGCGCTCGCAAGCCGGTTGGTCACATAGTCGTTCTGGGTATTGTTCTTGCCGACGTAGATCGGAACGCCTTCGCTTGACGTGAAGCAGGCCACGGACGGCTTATCGGATTTTTTCTTGCGCTTGCCTTTCGTGTGGCGCTCACGCACATAACCCTGCTCCGCAAGCTCCTCCCGGATTTCCGCGATATCCCGCATAGATGCGGAACCGAGCTGCTGCAGAAGCGAGGAGAGATACTGGATCTCCATCTCGGTCTGGGCCATCTGCTCCTCCACGTAGGCCAGACTGTTTTTGGTTTTGGTGTACCGTTTAAAATAGCGCTGCGCATTCTCCGAAGGCGTAAGCAGGGGATCGAGCGCCAGGCTTTGCTGCGGCTGGGCTTCCTCGTAATAATTGACCACAACCGCCTCCTTATCCCCTTTGCGGATTTGATGCAGATGGGCCGTAAGCAGCTCTCCCATAATGCGGAAACGGTCCGCGTCTTTCGCTTCTTCCTTCGTTTCCTGGAGTTTATCCATCTTCTTGATGTTTTTGGCTTTCTCGTTCTGCAAAAGCTTGACGAGATCGGCGGCACGCTGCTTGACGGTGTCACGTTCCGCCTTGTCCCCGAAGTAACTTTCGAGGCACTCGCTGACGGTCGGGAATACACGGGACTCGCCTTCGATCTGGGTCAGTTCCATGACCGAGAAGAAAAGTTTGCCCGTCTTCGTTTCTTCAACGATGACGGGGGTATAACGCCGCTCGCGCACCGCGTCTGTGACGTTGCGGAAAGACTGCCACAGCGGAGCGAGCGCGTCTTCGCCGTACGGCACGCCGAGCCGGGTTCCGCTGCGGTAGACGATTTCACGCGCCGCAAGCGGGCTCAGGCCGCTGAAGGAAGCGAGCATCTGCTTCTCCGGTGCGGCGTCTTCCCCGATCCCCGCGCCCATGCTCCTGCGGAACACGGCTTCGCTCGTATCCAGCGGATTGGCTTTATCCTGAGCCGGAGGCTCCACGTAGGCACTGCCTGGCATCACGATCCGGTAAGAGCTGATCGCGGGCGTCACGTGATGAATCCCGTCCAGGATCGTTCCCGTGGAAGGATCCATGAGAATCAGGTTGCTGTGTCTTCCCATGATCTCCACGACGATGGTTTTCGTGCTCACATCCCCGAGTTCGTCCCGCTGGCGCACACGGAAGTGAACGATCCGCTCCAGCCCGACCTGCTCGATGGAGTCGATGATGCCGCTCTCGCAGTGCTTGCGGAGCAGCATGCAGAACATCGGGGCTTCCTGGGGATTCAAGTACTGCCCTTCCGTCACGTGCATGCGCGGATACGTAGGATTCGCGGAGAGAAGAAGTTTAAGCGAACGCCCGCGGGTGCGGATCTGCATAACCACGTCACTGCCCGTGGGCTGATGTATTTTATTAATCCGGCCTCCTACACATTCCTGCAGCTCGTGCACGATTGCATGGAGGACCAGTCCGTCTAATGCCATGATGAAAGTCTCCTATCCAAGTTCATTACATTCTATCATGCCATAAATGCGAGGAAATTTTAAGTTCTTTCTTTAGAAGCGTCGTCCAAGCTGGGATATTTTGCGGCTTGTCTGAATACATTTAGCAAGAGAAGCGGGTCTTGCACCTCAAAGTAACCGGGAGGGGAAACGGTGATGAGTCAGAAAGAATGGTACCAGATGACGGCGGATGAAGTCCTGCAGACGCAGCGCGTTCATCCGTCCGAAGGTCTGTCATCGGCAGAGGCGGACAACAGGCAGACCGAAGCCGGTCGCAATGAACTGTCCGAAGGAAAAAGCGTTTCGCCAGTCACCTTGTTTTTAAACCAGTTTAAAGACTTTATGGTTCTCGTACTCATGGGAGCCACACTCGTATCGGGACTGCTCGGCGAATATTTGGACGCGATAACGATCGTCGCCATTATCATCATGAACGGAATTCTCGGGTTTATACAGGAATTCCGTGCCGAGCGTTCGCTCCGCGCTCTGAAAGAGCTCTCGGCGCCGGGAGCCAAGGTAATGCGCGGAGGCGAACTGCAGATGATCCCGGCCCGCGATCTGGTTCCCGGGGATATCATTCTCCTGGAGAGCGGAGACCGGGTTCCCGCGGATATCCGGCTCATCGAGACGAACAGCTTCTACGTAGAGGAATCTGCTTTGACGGGCGAGTCCGTTCCGGTCGGAAAAACCGTCGATCCTTTAAGCTCCGACACCGTGACGATCGGCGATCAGCGTAATCTCGGATTTATGGGCACGATGGTCACGCGGGGTACGGGGAAGGGCACGGTCGTGCGGATCGGCATGGAGACCGAAATGGGGAAGATCGCCGACCTGATCCAGAACACGGAGACGCTCGAAACCCCGCTGCAGCACCGGCTGGAGCAGCTCGGCAAGATCCTCATTATCGTAGCGCTCTGCTTGACGGTCATGGTGGTTGTCGCCGGTATCGTGCACGGACAGCCTCCTTATGCGATGTTTCTCGCGGGAGTCAGCCTGGCGGTAGCGGCCATTCCGGAAGGACTGCCCGCCATTGTTACGATAGCTTTGGCCCTTGGCGTACAGCGCATGATCAAACGCAAGGCGATCGTCCGCAAACTGCCTTCCGTCGAAACGCTCGGCTGCGCCTCCGTTATTTGCTCGGACAAGACAGGGACCCTGACCCAGAACAAAATGACGGTGACCCATCTGTGGGTCGGCGGCAGCCTGCTGGAAGTGAGCGGAGACGGATACACGCCGGAAGGCGAGATCAGCAGCGGCGGCACGCGAGTCAACCCCGCCAAAAATTCGATGCTGCGCCAGTTTCTGCAGGTGTCGGCTTTGTGCAGCAATGCCGTCCTTTATAAAGAGGAAGCGGAACCGGTCAAGAAAAAGCGCGCCAAAGACGAACCGCCGGAAACGGTATGGAACGTAAAAGGAGATCCGACGGAAGGCGCTCTTGTCGTATTGGCCGCTAAAGCCGGCGTTACGCACGATGCTTTGGACCCGCAGTTCAGCCGGCAGGCCGAGTTCCCTTTCGACTCCGAAAGAAAGCGGATGTCGGTTATCGTCTCGAGCGGAGGCCGCAAGCTCGTGATGACCAAGGGAGCGCCGGATGTGCTCATGCAGCACTGCTCCTACATTTTATGGGACGACAAGGTGATTCCGTTCACATCCACGCTGAAAACCAAAGTGATGGCCGCGAACGAAGGAATGGCGCGTTCGGCGCTTCGCGTGCTGGGAACGGCTTACCGGGAACTGAAGCCGACGGAGGCGTGCGAGGATCACGAAGACGCCGAGCGCGGGCTCATCTTCGTAGGCTTGGCCGGCATGATCGATCCGCCGCGCCGCGAAGTCCGCGAAGCCATGGCCAAGTGCCGCAAGGCGGGCATCAAGACCGTGATGATCACCGGTGACCACCTGACGACGGCGGAAGCCATCGCCAAGCAGCTCGGGATGCTCCCGGCCGGCGGCTTGTGCATCAGCGGCCACCAGCTTGCTGCCATGGACGATGAGGCGCTCGAAAGCAGAGTAGACGAGATCTACGTCTACGCCCGCGTTTCGCCGGAGCACAAGCTCCGCATCGTCAAAGCGCTGCAGGCCAAGGGCCATGTCGTCGCGATGACGGGCGACGGAGTCAACGACGCGCCGGCTATCAAGGCGGCGGATATCGGCATCGCCATGGGAATAAGCGGCACGGACGTGACGAAGGAAGCGTCGTCCCTGGTTCTCAGCGACGACAATTTCGCGACGATCGTCGCGGCTATCGAAGAAGGCCGGGGAATCTATGAGAACATCCGGAAATTCATCCGGTATCTGCTCGCTTCTAACGTCGGTGAAATTTTGACGATGTTCCTTGCCATGATGGCAGGTCTTCCGCTGCCGCTTATCCCGATTCAGATTTTGTGGGTCAACCTGGTGACCGACGGCCTGCCGGCCATGGCACTGGGCGTCGATCAGGCGGAAAAAGACCTTATGCAGCACAAGCCCCGCTCGGCCAAAGAAAACATTTTCGCACGCCGCCTGGGATGGAAAATTATTTCCAGGGGATTTCTTATCGGAATCTGCACGTTGGGTGCTTTCTGGCTCGTGCTGCGGGAAAATCCGGGAGATGCCCAGCATCTCGTCAAGGCGCAGAGCGTTGCATTCGCGACGCTTGTTATGGCGCAGCTCATCCACGTGTTCGACTGCCGCAGCTCGCGCTCCATTTTTCACCGCAATCCGTTTCAGAACAAGTACCTGGTCCTGGCGGTCCTGTCTTCGCTCGTTCTGATGCTGGGCGTGATGTACACCCCGCAGCTGCAGCCTATTTTCAAAACCGTTCCGTTAGGTCTCAAAGACTGGATCATCGTGCTGATTGCGGCAGGCATTCCAACCTTCCTGATGGGGCTGGGGAGCGTCATGCAGAATCCTTCCAGGAAAAAAACGGCGAAGTACAGTTCCAAGCCGAGCTTCCGGTAATTCTCACGAACCGGATCGCCCGGAAATTTTTCAAACCCGTGAAACGGTCGACGCCGTCACGGGTTTTTCTTTTTTTCGGGAAACTGGCGATAGCCAGAGATATTCTTTTGCGCTATGATAAAGGGAATGACATTACATCGATCTAGCGAGAGGGAATCCTTATGGAATTTACGAAAATGAACGGTCTGGGCAACGATTTTATCGTGCTGTCCGGCTTTAAAGAACTTCCTGAGAATGTAGCGGAACTCGCTGTCAGCTGGTGCAACCGGTATTTCGGGATCGGCGCCGACGGGCTGGTGTTTATTCTGCCCTCCGAGAAAGCGGACGTGCAGATGCGCATCATCAATTCGGACGGCAGCGAACCGGAACAGTGCGGCAATGCGATCCGCTGCGTCGCCAAATATGTGTACGACCGGGATCCCGGCAAAAGAGAAGCCATCACCGTAGAAACGCGCGGGGCAGGCGTGCAGCAGGTGCATGTGACGGCGGAGAACGGAATCGCCAAAGCGATCCGCGTCGACATGGGAGAGCCGGTGCTTCACGGTCTCCAAATCCCGACGACAATCGATGCCGAGCGGGTGATCGACCGGCCGATCGAAGCGGGAGGGCGCACCTTCACGTTTACGGCGGTTTCAATGGGCAATCCGCACTGTGTCATCGACGTGGAAGACGCGCCGAGCTTCGATCTGGCCGCCTGGGGGCCTCTGCTGGAGCGGCATCCGCTGTTCCCGAACAAGGCCAACGTCGAGTTTGTGACGGTCCGCTCCAGGGATTACGCGGATATGCGCGTATGGGAAAGGGGAGCCGGGCCGACGCTCGCCTGCGGAACCGGAGCGTGCGCCACGCTCGTCGCTCTCGTTATGACGGGCAAAACGGACCGGACCGCCACGATTTCGCTTAAAGGCGGCGATCTGCTGATCGAATGGAACGAGGCCGACAACCGGGTATACATGACCGGACCGGCCGCGGAGGTTTATCACGGAAAAGTCGAAGAGTAACGGCCGGCGGCGCGAAGCCGCCGGTTTTACTTTGAACTTAAAAAGCCTTTAAGTTTGCCGGTCGTTTGTGTTAAAGTAAATGTACTATTTTGATGGGGTGGGAAGAACATGAAACCGGAACTCCGCCAGGTGCTTGCGCAGAAGATCCTTATCGGGGACGGAGCGATGGGGACCTACTTATACCAGCAGGGCTTTCCCGTCGGAATTTCCTACGAGGAGCTTAACCTGATTCAGTCTGAAGTGGTTGCCGACGTACACCGTCGCTATTATGAAGCCGGTGCCCGGCTTATTGAAACGAATACTTTCTCCGCAAATAGGGAAAAATTATCCAAATACGGCCTTGAGCAGGAAGTCGAGGCCATTAACAGAGCCGGCGTCGAGCTTGCCCGCAGTTCGGTCGGCGAGGATGCTTACGTGGTCGGAGCGATCGGCCCTATCCGGGCGGGCATGCGCAAGAACGTCCGCACGGCGGATGTCGAGGATGCGCTGCGCGAACAAATTCTCGTGCTGCTCGATACCCGGGTGGACGGGCTGCTGCTGGAGACGTTCTACGATCTTGAGGAGATGCTTATCGCGCTGCGCCTGATCCGCCAGCTTAGTTCGATTCCCGTCATCTGTCAGTTCGCTACTGAAGGAATCAACACGACACATGACGGCATTTCCCTGCAGGACGCGTTCCTCCGCCTGAAAGAGGAAGGGGCCGATGTGATCGGATTTAACTGCCGTACGGGTCCCAACGGCATTCTGCGCTCCCTTCAGGGAGTCGCCCAACTGAGCGACATCCCGTTCTCGGTGTTCCCGAACGCGGGCATTCCGGACTACGTGGACGGCCGTTATTCGTATGCCGCAACGCCGGAATACTTTGCCGAAAGCGCGCTTCGCTTCGCGGATTTAGGCGCCAGGATCATCGGCGGCTGCTGCGGAACGACTCCGGAGCATATCGCGGCTATGGTCAAGGCTCTCCAGGGCTACGAGCCGAAACGAAGCGAAGTGTATGCGGCGGAATCCGTTTCGGAACGGGCCGTCGTGACCGAAGCGGCTCCGCAGACATCCGCCCCGGATGCGGATGCGGAACCTACGCTGGTCGACCTTGTGAAGCAGCGTCATACGGTGATCGTGGAGTTGGACCCTCCTCGCGACCTGGATATCGGCAAGTTCATGGAAGGAACGAAAGCCCTCCAGGACATGCATGTGGACGCCATAACGATGGCCGACAATTCACTGGCCGTGACGCGGATGAGCAATCTCGCGCTCGGCATGCTCGTTAAAGAACAGCACGGGGCGCGTCCGCTCATTCACATCGCCTGCCGCGACCGCAACAGCATCGGTACGCAGTCCCACCTGATGGGCCTCCATGCGCTGGGGATCGATCACGTGCTCGCCGTGACGGGAGATCCTGCGAGATTCGGCGATCTGCCGGGCGCAAGCTCCGTCTATGATATGACTTCGTTCGAGATGATCCGCATGATCAAACAGCTTAACGAAGGCATCGCTTTTTCGGGCAAGCCGCTCAAGAAGAAAGCCAATTTCATCGTCGGCGCGGCTTTTAATCCCAACGTGAAATATCTGGACAAGGCGGTCCAAAGGCTGGAACGGAAGATCGAGTCCGGCGCGGATTACATCATGACCCAGCCCGTTTACGATCCTAGGCTGATCGAACGTATGCACGAGGCGACCAAGCATCTGGATGTTCCCGTTTTCATAGGCATCATGCCTTTGGCCAGCGGCCGGAACGCGGAGTATCTGCACAACGAGGTCCCCGGTATCCAGCTTTCGGACGAAGTGCGCGCCAGAATGGCGGGGCTGGAGGGGGAAACGGGACGAAAAGAAGGCGTGGCTATCGCCAAAGAACTGCTTGATGCTGCGGTGCCTCTGTTTAATGGCATTTATTTCATGACACCGTTCCTGTTTTATGACATGAGCGTGCAGCTTACACAGTACGTCTGGCAAAAAGCCGAGCGCCGTGAATTTCTCTTGTCCCCCCTTTTAAAATGAATTACAATAGGTTAATGGATGTGAGCCCCTATATGATACGAAGTATGACCGGATTCGGACATGCCTCGCTTTCTTCGCAAGGCTACCGGGTGTCGATGGATATCAAAACCGTGAATCACCGCTATTGCGACATCTCTGTACGTATGCCGAAAGAATGGATGGCCTACGAAGACACCATCAAGAAAACGGTGCTCCGCTTCATTAAACGCGGCCGTGCCGATTGTTTTGTGACGATTGAGCGGGACTCCGCTTCTAATAAATCGGTAACAGTCGACTGGGCGCTCGTGGACGGGTATATGCAGGCTGCGGAGCAGCTTCGCCAGAAGCATGGCTTAACCGGGGAGCTGCATTTGTCGGATCTCCTCAAACTGCCGGATTTGCTTGCCATTTCCGAGCAGCGCGAGGGGAACGACGATGCGCTCGCCGATCTTTTGGTTGCCTGCACGGAGGAAGCGCTCGCCGAGCTGAACGGCATGAGGGAACAAGAAGGCTCCCACCTGTCGGAAGATTTGACCGCCCGGCTGACGATGATTGAAGATCTTAACGTTGATATGAAAAGTTACGCTCCTGAAGTCATCCGAGAGTATGCGGCCAAGCTGCGCCAGCGGATTCAGGAACTGCTGACGGATCAAGTGCCGGTGGATGAACAGCGGCTCGCAGCCGAGATTGCCTTGTTTGCGGACCGCTCCAATGTGGACGAAGAGATGACCCGGCTGCACAGCCACATCAGCCAATTTAGGCAGCTGCTCGGTTCCCGGGAACCTGTCGGTCGCAAGCTCGATTTTCTCATTCAAGAAATGAACCGCGAAGCAAACACCATCGGCTCCAAAGCGGGACACATTGAAGTGTCAGGCAGGGTCATTGAGCTGAAAGCCGAATTGGAGAAAATGAGAGAACAAATACAGAATATCGAGTGAACCGCTGACGGTGTCACGAGGAGGAAACTCAATGGCCATCAAATTGATCAACATCGGGTTCGGCAATATTGTTTCGGCAAACCGTATCATTTCGATCGTAAGCCCCGAATCCGCTCCGATTAAAAGGATCATTCAGGAGGCGCGCGACCGCCATATGCTGATTGACGCGACTTACGGGAGAAGAACCCGTGCCGTCATCATTACGGACAGCGACCATGTGATCCTAT
This sequence comes from Paenibacillus sp. JT31N7, assembly GCF_059692095.1. Classification (NCBI taxonomy): domain Bacteria; kingdom Bacillati; phylum Bacillota; class Bacilli; order Caryophanales; family Paenibacillaceae; genus Paenibacillus; species Paenibacillus sp. JT31N7. Next base: position 1,358,619 of record NZ_JCAUAT010000001.1, on the reverse strand, counting down.
CTGCGGTTCAACCGGAGACCGTTGCTCACCGACTTTCTAACAAGGACGATGATCATGACGAGTAATACGAATACACTGGAACGGGATAGAGGAATTCTGATCGTGCTTTCAGGCCCTTCGGGCGTCGGCAAAGGAACCGTATGTTCCGCGCTTCGCAAGATGTCGCCGGAGCTGGTCTATTCTGTTTCCGCCACAACCCGCAAGCCAAGAGAAGGCGAAGTGGAGGGTGTTAATTATTTTTTCAAATCGAAAGACCAGTTCGAGCAATTAATCGCTTCCGACGAGATGCTGGAATATGCCGAGTACGTAGGCAATTATTACGGTACCCCTCGCCGCTTTGTGGAAGAAACGCTCGCCTCCGGCAAGGACGTCATCCTGGAAATCGAAGTGCAGGGCGCTTTGAAGGTCAAGGAGAAGTTTCCTGAGGCGACTTTTATCTTTCTGATTCCGCCTTCTCTGGCCGAGCTGGAGAACCGTATCGTGACTCGCGGTACGGAAACGAACGACATTATCCGCAGCCGCATGTCCATGGCTGTCGACGAGATTCGTTTGATGCGGCATTACGATTATGGTATCGTCAATGACGAGGTGCACAAAGCTTGCTACAAAATCCAGTCCATTCTTATGGCTGAACACTGTAAGTGCGACCGGATTTTACCCAGATTGGAACAATGGATCGGAGAGTGAACGACAAGTATGCTGTATCCTTCAATTGATAAACTGCTCGACAAAGTGGATAGCAAATATTCGCTCGTAGTTGCCGCCGCCAAGCGTGCGAGAGCGCTTAGAGACGGTACGAACACCCACCTGCAGGATATTAAATCCCACAAACAGGTTGGAGTGGCTCTGGAAGAATTGTACGGAGATCTTGTGAAGTACGAGAAGATCGAAACCAAAGAAGACGCCGAATAAGATCCCAAGCGGTCAGTTCGGCCCAAAGCGGCAGTCCCTGTGACTGCCGTTCTATGTATACAACCGGATACTGCGATCCTGAATAATAACGGGACGGAAGTAGACCGGATATCAGGACAACCCATTGTGGTTGTTATTTTTTTCTTGCCGGGAGGGAACTGCCGATGTTATCAGGTAAAACAATCGTAGTCGGCGTATGCGGAGGAATAGCCGCTTATAAGGCGGCTGCGCTTTGCAGCAAGCTGAGTCAGGCAGGAGCGGACGTGCGGGTGATTATGACGGAGTCCGCGGTCCAGTTTATTACGCCGCTGACTTTCCAGTCGCTGACCCGCAAGCCGGTAGCTGTCGATACGTTCGACGAGAAGGAAGCGGCCGTTATTTCCCATATCGACTTGGCCGACCGCGCGGATTTGGTTGTCGTCGCTCCGGCGACAGCGAACATGCTGGCGAAAATGGCTCACGGGCTGGCGGACGATATGCTCAGCACGACGCTTCTCGCTACGACGGCTCCGGTAATGGTGGCTCCTGCCATGAACGTGCACATGTACACGCACCCGGCGGTCGCGGGCAACATGAGAGTGCTTCAGGAGAGAGGCGTTCTGTTTGTGGAACCCGGAACCGGCCAATTGGCGTGCGGTTATGTCGGAAAAGGACGCTTGGCCGAACCCGAGGACATTTTTGAGGAGATCGCCGCGTATTTTCAGCCGGAAACACCGCTTCAAGGCCGGAACGTGCTTGTGACGGCAGGAGGGACGGTCGAACGCATCGATCCCGTGCGTTATATTACAAACGATTCTTCCGGCAAAATGGGCTACGCTATCGCAGAGGCCGCCAAGCGGCTCGGGGCGAATGTTACGCTCGTCAGCGGACCATCTTCACTTCCCGTGCCCGCAGGCGTCGAAAGAGTATCCGTCACATCCGCTCTGGATATGTACGATGAGGTTATGGCCCGTTTTGAGAAGACGGATCTCGTTTTCAAAGCGGCTGCGGTCGCCGATTACCGTCCTTCGGAACAGCGCGGGCAGAAAATGAAAAAATCCGGGGAAACCCTTACGATCGAGCTTGTTAAAAATCCGGACATTCTCCAAGCTCTCGGAGAAGCCAAAACCCGCCAGTTCGTAGTCGGCTTTGCGGCGGAAACCGAGCGGGTGGACGAGTATGCGCTTGATAAGCTTTTGCATAAAAAATGCGACCTGCTCGTCGCCAACGATGTCTCCATGCAGGGAGCGGGTTTCGGAACGGACACCAATGTGGTACGCATCTTCGATGCCGGGGGTCTTGTAGAAGCGCCGCCCATGATGACCAAGGCGGCCATAGCCGAGCATATCGTCCGGCTGGCGGCCAGCCGTCAGCAGATGAGTCACAAGGGAGCGGAGACTCCGGGACAGGACGCCGAGGAACCGGGGGCAGATAAAGGGGAAACGCCATGTTCGCCAAAGTGATAGTCGATGTCCCCGCCAAGCAGACGAACCGGGCCTTCGATTATTCGGTGCCCCCGTCTCTGCAGGGCTGGGTGGAGGTCGGAAGCCGTGTCGGCGTTCCTTTCGGTCCCCGTGTGCTGCAGGGATTTGTGGTGGAACTTCACGAAACGACAACGGTAGACCCTAAAAGATTGAAAGCGATCCGTCATGTGCTGGACGCCGCTCCTCCTTTAACGGAAGAACTGGTACAGCTGGGACACTGGATGAGCAGCACGTACTTGTGCCATGAAGTAACCGCTCTGCAAGCGATGCTTCCCGGGGCGCTGAAAGCCAAGTATGAACGCTTCGTTCAAGCCGCGGAAGCAGGAAGCGCGGGCGGAACGGAGCTTCTGCTTTTGCTGCCGGCCCAGGAGAACATTTTGAATTATTTACGCTCAAAAGGAAAAGCGAAGATGGAAGAGCTTCTGGAGGCCTTTCCGAAAGACGGCGGGCTGATCCGTCAAATGCTGGACGAGGGCCAGCTTGTCGAAACGCAGGGGATGAAGGACAGGCTCGCGACGAAGAAAGCTCTGACGGTATTTCCGCCTGGAGCCCGCGAAGCCTCGGAAGCCGCAGCGGACGTCCAAGCAGCCGGTACGTCCGGCAACAGTTCCGGATCAGGCGGTTCCCCCGATTTACTGGCCATCGCAGAAGAGCTTCCTGCCCGCTCCCATAAGCAGAAAGAGGTTCTGCGCTATTTGCATGAGAACCCCCTGCCGATCCGTCTGACGGAACTGATGGACAAGCTGCAGGTCGGCGCCGGTACGGTAAAGGGACTGGCGGACAAAGGCTGGATCGGCCTGCGCGAAGTAGAAGTGATGCGGGATCCGTACGCAAACCGGCATTTTGAAGAAACGAAGCCGCTGCCTCTGACGCCGGAGCAGCAGTCCGTTTATGACGACATTGCCGCTACGCTGGACAGCCGCAGCCATCAGGTTTATCTACTCCAGGGCGTGACGGGCAGCGGGAAGACGGAAGTATACCTGCAGACCATCAGCCGCTGTCTGGAACAGGGACGGGAAGCGATCGTGCTCGTGCCGGAGATTTCACTGACTCCCCAGATGGTAGAGCGTTTTAAAGGCCGCTTCGGGGACGAGGTCGCCGTGATGCACAGCCGGCTTTCACTGGGAGAGCGCTACGACGAATGGCGCAAAATAATGAGACGCCAGGTCCGGGTTGTCATCGGGGCCCGTTCGGCCGTATTCGTCCCGTTCCGGAAGCTGGGTCTGATTATTATCGATGAAGAGCATGAATCTTCATACAAGCAGGAAGAGAGCCCGAAGTATCACGCACGGGATATCGCCGCCTGGAGAGCCCGTTATAACGGGTCGGCCGTGGTACTGGGGTCGGCGACTCCTTCGCTTGAGAGTATTCAAAAAACGAAAGCAGCCCCCGGAGGCAAGTCTGAATACAAGCTGCTCAAAATGAAGTCCCGGGTCGCCGGACGCCCTCTTCCGCCCGTGCATATCGTCGATATGCGGGAGGAACTTCGCAGCGGGAACCGGTCCATGTTTAGCCGGCTTCTTCACCGGGGGCTGGAAGAACGGCTCCTCAAAGGAGAGCAGACCGTTCTCCTGTTAAACCGCCGGGGATACGCGACATTCGTCATGTGCAGGACGTGCGGCTATGTGGCAGGCTGTCCGCACTGCGACATCTCGCTGACTTATCATCAGGTGTCGCGGACGCTGCGCTGCCATTACTGCGGGTATGCCGAAAGGCAGATGGAGCTGTGTCCCGACTGCGGCTCGGAGCATATCCGGCATTTCGGAACCGGAACCCAGCGGGTCGAGGAAGAGCTGGTGAAGCTCTTTCCCGGCATCCGCGTCATCCGGATGGATGTGGACACGACGACGGAGAAAGGTTCTCACGAGAAGTGGCTGACGATGTTCCGCAACAAACAGGCGGACGTCCTGCTCGGCACCCAAATGGTCGCCAAAGGACTGGACTTTCCCGATGTTACCCTTGTCGGCGTTATCGCGGCCGATACCGTGCTGAACCTGCCCGACTTCCGTTCTGCCGAGCGTACCTTCCAGCTGCTTACGCAGGTGGCCGGGCGGGCGGGGCGGCATCAGCTTCCCGGCGAGGTGTTTGTCCAGACATATACGCCGGAGCACTACAGCGTCATTACGGCGAGCCGCCACGATTATGAAGGTTTCGTGGAGGAAGAGCTTCCGCACCGCCGGAAGCTCGGTTATCCGCCGTATTGCCGGCTTATTCTCATCACGTTGACCCACGAGCAGGTGCCTCTGCTGGTCCGGACCGCGGAAGGGGTGGCCCAGCGTCTTCGGGAGCTCGGGGCCGCCGAGCAGGAGAACGTTTTTGCGTCCGGTACGGGAGAGGATTTTTTTATGAATGTGCTGGGTCCGGTAGCTTCGCCTATTCCGAGGATCAAGGATAGATATCGGTTCCAATGCGTGGTAAAATATCGTGGGGAGGCGTCCGCTTCCCGTATTGTGGCCAAGGTTCTGGATGAATTTGCCGAGAGGACGACGAAAGAAAAGCTGACGATCAGTGTGGACGTCGATCCTCAAATGCTTATGTAATCCGCATCTTTCGGAACGGAAAGCCCGGTGTAAGAAAGAAACGGATGATTGCTCGTGCCGATTGACGCGTATATAAACGGCGGGAAACTCATACGGATCTCTTAAACCCATTCAAGGGCTCAGGCCCTTGTGCCCTCATAGAACGACTTCAAAGAAAGCAGGTGGATGGAATGGCCATTCGCATGATTGTTAAAGAAGGAGACTCTGTGCTGCGGGAAACCGCCAAACAGGTAACGAAATTTAATTCCAACCTCCATAAGCTGCTCGACGATATGGCGGATACGATGTACGATGCGCCGGGCGTAGGCCTGGCCGCTCCGCAGGTGGGCATTCTCAAGCGTGTCATCGTTATGGACGTGGGAGACGAGAACGGACTGATCGAGATCGTTAATCCGGTCGTTGTCGAACAAAGCGGCGAACAGATCGGACCGGAGGGCTGCCTGAGTATTCCGGGACTCGAAGGAGAGGTTAAGCGCCCCTTGAAAGTAAAAGTGAAAGGCCAGGACCGCAACGGCGAAGAGTTCGAGCTTGAAGGCGAAGAGCTGCTGGCCCGCTGCATTATGCACGAAGTGGACCACTTGAACGGTGTCCTGTTCACGGATCTGGCGATCCGACTGTACCGCCCTGAACTCGAAGAAAAAGAGGGCAACTGACCGTGAAGCTGATTTTTATGGGAACCCCGGACTTCTCGGTTCCTTCCCTAAAGGCGCTAATCGAGGGCGGCTATGAAGTGGCTGCCGTCGTTACACAGCCGGACCGTCCGAAAGGGCGCAAGCGTTTGCTGACGCCGCCTCCCGTCAAAGTGGAGGCCGAGAAGCACGGTATCCCGGTGTTTCAGCCGGAAAAGCTGCGCACGTCCGACACGGTCGATGAAATCCGGAAAATTTCTCCGGATCTTATCGTGACGGCGGCATACGGCCAAATCCTGCCCAAGGCGGTGCTCGATATTCCCCGCCTGGGCTGCATCAATATCCATGCCTCCCTTCTGCCGAAATACAGAGGGGGCGCTCCGATTCACCATGCAATCATACAGGGCGAGCAGGTGACGGGCGTTACCATCATGTACATGGCGGTAGGGCTGGATACGGGAGATATGATCAGCAAGGTTGAAGTCCCGATCGGGGACGACGATACGACCGGCACGATGTTCGACAAGCTTAGCCTGGCGGGTGCGGAGCTGCTTAAGCGTACGCTGCCCGAACTGATTGCGGGTACGGCACGGGCTGTTCCGCAGGATGATTCCCAAGCGATCTATTCGCCGAATATTAACAGGGAAGACGAGAAAATCGACTGGAACCGGTCTTCCAAGGATATTTGGAATCTGGTTCGCGGATTAAATCCATTTCCGGGCGCTTATACAACCTGGAACGGGGAAATCCTGAAAGTGTGGGTGTGCAAAAAGCCTGACGGTCCCGCACCGGGAACGGAAGGGTCTTCGGCTGCCGGACTTAAGCCCGGCACGGTTATCGAAGCGGGCGACGACGGAATCGAAGTGGCTACGGGCGACGGAAGCTTAAAGCTGCTGAATGTCCAGCCTGCCGGCAAGAAGGCCATGGATGCGGCTCAGCTTGTACGGGGCGGCGCCATGAAGCAAGGCGCCGTATTGGGTGAATAGCAGACGCGTGGCACGTAATGCGCAGGAATTTTCGGTGAATGGCCGACGGTTCCTGCGTTTTTCCGTAAACGATGCATAAGTCCCTGCCGAGCGATGATTCTAAAGCAGGAGCTACATACGTACGATTTTAATAAGCAAAGGATGTGTGCAAGTCCCGTGAAAAAAAATGAGCCGGATAACCGGAAGGGACAAGCCGGAGGCGGCAGCGGTCCGGCAAGCCGTACTCGGACCGACCGGAGAAACAACCAGGCCGCAAAGCCGAAACGAGAGAATGTGAAAAAATCGGCGCGCGACGCCACGCTCAGCGTGTTGACAGGCGTCGAGGAAGCGGGGGCCTACAGCAACCTCAAGCTGAATCAGATTCTGCGCGAAGCGGACCTTGAGCGGCCTGATGCCGCTCTGGCGACGGAAATTGTGTACGGAACGATCCAGAGACGGAATACAATCGACTATTATTTGGCAAAACTGGTGACCAAGGGGATCAGCAAGCTCCAGCCCTGGGTACGCAGCTTGCTCCGGATGAGCTTGTACCAGCTGCTGTATCTGGAACGGGTGCCCGATCACGCGGTTGTCAGCGAGGCCGTTAACATTGCGAAGCGCCGGGGCCATCAGGGCATCTCCGGCATGGTCAACGGCGTGCTGCGCAGCGCGATCCGCCAGCGTGCGGAGCTGACGCTTCCGCAGGGGATGACGGACGCCGAGCGCATCTCGCTCGAGCATTCCCATCCCGAGTGGCTGGTTCGGCGCTGGATCCTGCAGTATGGCGCCGAAGCCTGCGAGCGCATTTGCAGGGCGAACAACGAGCCGCCGCACGTCAGCATCCGCGCGAATGAGCGCCATCAGCGGCCCGATGCGCTGTTGGAACAGCTGCGGCTGGCCGGGGCTGCCGCCGAGCCTTCGGCGTTGTCGCCGGCCGGCATTGTCGTCTCCTCGGGCGGAAACATGGCGCTGGCGCCGGGCTTTGGCCGGGGCGACTATTCCATCCAGGACGAAAGCTCCATGCTCGTTGCCGAAGCGCTTCAGCCGGAGGCCGGCATGACCGTCCTGGATTGCTGCGCCGCCCCGGGCGGCAAAACGGCGCACATCGCGGAGAAGATGGACGACGCCGGCACGGTGTGGGCCTGCGACCTGCATCCTCACAAAAAGCGGCTGATCGACGAGCAGGCCCAGAGGCTGGGCCTGAAGTCGGTCCGCACTTTGGTGAAGGATGCCAGGGAGCTTGCCGGGGAATTCGAGCCGGCTTCATTTGACCGCATCCTGCTTGACGCTCCCTGTTCGGGTTTCGGCGTTATCCGCCGGAAGCCCGACCTGAAATGGGGCAAGCGGGAGGAGGACATCGCCGGGATCGCGGCCGTCCAGCAGAGCATCCTGGAGGCTGTTCACAGCCTGCTGAGGCCCGGCGGTGTGCTTGTCTACAGCACATGCACGATCGAGCGGACGGAGAACGAGGACGCGGTGGCCCGCTTCCTGGAGGCTCATCCGGAGTTTGTCCTTGATCCGATACCGACGGCAGGCTGGCCGGAATCCGCGCCTTTGGAGCAGGCGGCTTCGGGCATGATCTCTATTATGCCGGACCGGTACGGGACGGACGGCTTCTTTATCGCCCGGATGCGCCGCAAGGCTTAAGCTGCGGACAAAAGGACCGGAATGCGCAAGCAGCCCCGGCTTGGCTTCGACATAGGGCAGCTCCTTCAACTGCCTTCGCGAGACGCCGGACTCCCGCTGCCGCACTCTAGTGTGTTCAGCTGTCTTTTATGATAAAATAGGAAGGATTCGGCTGAACATCCCATTTTTTATTTGGAAAATAAGTTAGGTGTGATTACTGTGAAAAATAAAACCTTGCAAGTAGATAAACCCTTTGTGTACGACTACAGTCTGGAAGACTGGAAGCAATGGACCGAGGAGAACAAAGAGCCGGCCTTCCGTGCCGGACAAATTTTCGACTGGCTGTATGTGAAACGTGTCACGGACTTCGAGGAGATGACAAATTTGTCGAAGACGCTCCGCGAGAAACTGAAGGCCAGCTTTTCCTTCGTCACGATGACCGAAATCGCCAAACAGCAGTCGAAGGACGGAACGGTGAAGTTCCTGTTCGAGCTGGCGGACAAAAACGCGATCGAGACCGTTATCATGAAGCACAGCTACGGCAACAGCGTATGCGTGACGACTCAGGTCGGCTGCCGGATCGGCTGCACGTTCTGCGCCTCCACACTCGGCGGATTGAAGCGTGATTTGCGCGCGGGCGAAATCGTCGCCCAGATTGTTAAAGCGCAGCAGCTGCTCGATGCGACGGGAGAGCGCGTGAGTTCCATCGTCATCATGGGAATCGGCGAACCGTTCGAGAACTACGATGCGATGATGAAGTTTTTGAACATTATGATTCATCCGAAGGGTCTGAATATCGGCCAGCGCCACATCACCGTTTCGACCAGCGGTATCGTGCCGAACATTTACCGGTTTGCGGACGAAGATACGCAGATCAATTTGGCGATTTCCATCCATGCGCCCAATGATGCGCTCCGTTCCAAGTTAATGCCGGTTAACCGACGCTTCCCGTTCGCCGATCTGATCGAGTCGTGTAAATATTACATGGCCAAAACGGGCCGCCGCATTACGTTCGAGTACGCTCTGATGGGCAACGTAAACGACCAGGCCGAGCATGCCGAGGAACTCGCCGAAGTTCTGAAAGAGCTGCCGATGTGCCACGTCAACCTCATTCCGGTCAATTACGTGCAGGAGCGGGATTACGTGCGGACGACGCGCGACGATATTTTTAACTTCCAGCGCATTCTGGAACGCAACAAAATCAACGCGACCATACGCCGTGAGCAGGGCAGCGACATTGCCGCCGCCTGCGGACAACTGCGGGCCAAGCATATGGAAGCGAAGTAACGGAGTGAAATGCGGATGAAAATGGTGAGTGTGACAGATACCGGCCGAGTCCGGTCCGTTAATGAAGACAGAGCCGTTATTCAGCATGACGTCGGAGGATATTCCCTGGGCATTGTGGCCGACGGAATGGGCGGTCATCAGGCGGGCGACGTCGCCAGCCAGATGACCATCGATATCATCCGGGAAGAACTCAAATCCCTGAGTTCCGCGATGACGGTTGAAGAGTGCGAGCTCGCCGTGAAGGAAGCGATCCGTTCGACCAACCGCAAGGTGTTCGAATACGCCTCCGCCAGGGAAGAGCTTCAGGGAATGGGCACGACGGTCGTCGTTCTCCTGGCATCCGGACAGCGGGCCATCCTGGCGCATATCGGAGACAGCCGCGCTTATAAAATAAGCGGGCCCTCTATTCTTCGTTTGACGGAGGATCATTCCCTGGTAAACGAACTTTTGAAGAACGGCCAGCTGACGCCCGACGAAGCGGAACGCCATCCGCGCCGCAACGTGCTTACCAGGGCTCTGGGAACGGATCCCGACGCGCAGCCTGACGTTCAGCATCTGAGCTTGGAGAGCGGAGATATTCTGCTTCTCTGCAGCGACGGATTGAGCGGAATGGTCGACGACCAGACGATCCTCTCGATCGTGCGCGGGGAATCCCAATTGGAAGCCATGGCTCAGAGCCTGCTGCAGGCTGCGCTGGATGCAGGCGGAGACGACAACATCACGATCATTCTTGCATCGGGAGACCCAGGACCCGTTTCGGGAGGGGATCCCGCATGATTGGAACGAAGCTGGGTGGCCGCTACGAAATTTTGGAACGCATTGGCGGCGGAGGAATGGCTCTTGTTTACAAGGGGCTCGATATCCTGCTCCACCGCAAGGTGGCCGTCAAAATGCTCCGCCAGCAGTACGTGAACGATGAAGAGTTCATCCGCCGTTTCCGGCGGGAAGCCCAGGCGGCGGCTTCGCTTTCCCATCCTAACGTGGTCAGCATTTACGACGTGGGCCAGGAAGGCGATCTCCATTACATTGTGATGGAATATATCGAGGGGAAGACGCTGAACGAAATTATCAAAGAGCGGTCCCCGCTGCCTGTCGAGGAAGCCGTTCATTATGCGGCCCAAATCTGCGATGCTCTGGAGCATGCGCATCATAACGGAATTATTCATCGGGACATTAAACCTCATAATATTCTGATCGGAAAAAACGGCCGCGTTAAAGTAACGGATTTCGGAATCGCCCGAGCGGCTACTTCTTCTACGATCACCCAGACGGGTTCCGTCGTCGGCTCGGTTCATTATTTTTCGCCGGAGCATGCCAAAGGAACCAATACGGGAGAAAAATCGGATCTTTATTCGCTCGGGATTGTTATGTATCAAATGCTGACGGGCGAACTTCCGTTTCACGGCGAAAGCCCGATTAGCGTGGCCTTGAAACATCTGCAGGAAGACGTGGAGGATCCAAGGCGGATTAATCCGATGATTCCGCAAAGTCTGGAGAATATCATTCTCAAAGCGGTGCGCAAAAAGCCCGATGAGCGGTATCAGTCCGCCCGCGCCATGATGGAGGATCTGGAAACCTGCCTGCAGCCCGAACGCCGCGACGAACCTAAAATAAGCTTTCATCACGACGATCATGACGATGACGAGAACACGCTCGTTCTGCCGGCCATCCGTCCTAATCAGCAGGTTCAAATATTCGATGACGAGGATGATGCGGAGAAAGCGGCGGTTCCCGGCAAAACGGAGCCCGCCGCATCCAAATCGTCCCAGCCGCCGAAGAAAAAGAAAAAGACAGGTCTGTGGATCACGATACTTGTCCTGCTCGCCCTGCTGCTCGCCGGTGCCATTTATTACGTCCAGGGGAAAGTAGTCATCGCCGAGGTTCCGGTCCCTAACGTAAAAACGGATACCCTCCAGAAGGCTCAGGAGAAGCTGACCGCCGTCAAGCTCGGTTACGAAGTGGAAGAGGTCGCCGATCCGCAGCCTGCGGGAACCGTCATCGACCAGAATCCGCAGGCGGGGATGAAAGCCAAAGAGCAGACGAAAGTCAAACTCAAGGTGAGCAAAGGGCCTGAGTTAAAGAAAATGATTTCGGTGGTCAATCACAGCGTGGATGACGCCAAAGCTCAGCTGATGCAGGGGCTCGGTCTCAAGGAGGATCAGATCTCGGTTACGTTCCGGTACTCTGAAGACCAGGAAGCGAATACGGTTCTGGAGCAGACTCCGCGCGAAGGCGAGGAACTGAATCCCGCCGCGGCTGCAGTCAAGCTGATCGCGAGCAAAGGCAAAGAAACGGTCAAGATGCCTCCTCTTGTCGGGCTGTCCAAGGAAGAAGCCATCAGCCGTATTACGGTGAGTAAATTAAAACTGGGAGCTGTTACCGAAGAGCCTAGCTATAAAGTGGCCAAAGGCAAAGTCATCAAGCAGTTCCCTTACGAGCCGGACAATGACGTTCCCATCGGCCAGGCCATCGGCTTGATCGTAAGCTCCGGTATGCCGCAGGAAGCAGGCCAGATGGTTGTAAACGTGCCTCTCATTCCTTCTTCGGAAGGAAAGAAATCGACGTTCAAGGTGCTTGTGAGCGACGCCCAGGGTGACAACCGCGAATACCGGACCGAGACTATCACCGCGCCATCGGCAGTCGATGTCAAAGTGATCGTGGCGCCGGACAAAAACGCCGTCATCACTGTCAAGGAAGACGACAAGGTCGTCAACGTGACGACACGGACTTATCAAGATTTCTTGAACCAGCAGACAAACAGCCCTTCGCCTACACCGACTCCCCAGCAAACCGGGGGACAGACTTCAATGCAGCACGGAGGCTCCAAGCTTGTTTCCGGCGGCGGAGAAGACAAAGGCAAGGGCAAGGATAAGGACAAAGACAAAGACAAAGACAAGGATAAAAACAAAGATAAAGATGACTAGAACCGACATCGGTATTCAAAAAGGAGGACGAGATCCGCGATGCCCCAAGGTTTGATCGTAAAAGCGCTCAGCGGCTACTATTATGTCCTTCCGGAGGGAAGCCGGCTCGGCTCCGATTCTCTCGTGCAGTGCAGGGCCAGAGGCGTTTTCAAGAAAAGAGGGATTTCACCGCTGGTCGGCGACCGGGTGAAGTACGAAACGACGGAGAACGGCGAAGGAACGGTAACGGAAATCAATCCGCGGACATCCGAAATGATTCGCCCGCCCATCGCGAATGTGGACACGGCCATGCTCGTCTTCTCGGTTGTCGAGCCGGATCTGAACCTGCAGCTGCTGGATAAGTTTCTCGTCCACATCGAGAATACGGGACTGCACGCGGCTATTTGCCTGACCAAATCCGATCTGGTTGATCTTCCGGATGACTCTTCTGACGAGAGTACCGCTGGCTCCGGCCCTTCGTCGTTGCCCGGCTGGCTGACCGACGCGGTCGAACTGTACCGCAAAATCGGTTACCCCGTCATGCTGACGAGCTCCCGGCAGGGCGAAGGCGTCAGCCAGGTCGCGGAATACCTGGACGGCAAAATCAGTGTATTCGCCGGTCAGTCCGGGGTCGGCAAATCGTCCATGCTGAATGCGATCGTGGCGGGTCTGGAGCTCCAGACCAACGAGATTAGCCACCGGCTGGGCCGGGGGAAACATACGACGCGGCATGTGGAGCTGATTCCGCTCGCCAAGGGCGGATATGTCGCGGACACACCGGGCTTTAGTCAGCTTGACTTTGTCGAACTGGAAGCCGAAGACCTCGGGTCCTGCTTCCGCGAATTCCAGTCTTATGCCGAAACGTGCAAATTCCGGGGCTGCCTGCATCTTCACGAGCCGAACTGCAAAGTCCGCGACGCAGTCGAGCAGGGAGAAATCGCCGGAAGCCGCTACGAGCACTATTTGCAGTTTTTACAGGAAATGAAAGAGAAAAAGAGGAGGTACTAAGATGCTGCGCATAGCTCCATCCATTCTGTCCGCCGACTTCGCCAAGCTTGGCGAAGAAATTCGCGAGGTTGAGAAAGCGGGCGCCGACTGGATACATGTCGACGTCATGGACGGTCACTTCGTGCCGAATATCACGCTGGGGCCTCTTGTCGTATCCGCGATTCGGCCGCACACGTCCCTGCCGCTCGATGTACACCTGATGATTGAGCAGCCGGAAAGATATATCGCCGACTTCGCCAAAGCGGGCGCAGATTTGATTTCCGTGCATGTGGAGACGTGTCCTCACCTTCACCGCACGCTTCATCAGATTAAGGAACACGGGGTCAAGGCCGGAGTCGTTCTGAATCCCGCCACTCCTTTGTCCGCTATCGAACATGTGCTGGAAGACTATCTGGATCTGGTCCTCATCATGACCGTTAACCCGGGCTTCGGGGGACAATCGTTTATACCGGGCATGCTTTCGAAGATCCGTGACCTTCGGGGCAGACTCCAGGAGCGGGAATTGAGCCGCGTGGAGGTCGAAGTGGACGGCGGAATCAACGAAAAGACCGCGCCGCTGGTCGCTGAGGCAGGAGCCACCATGGCGGTTGCCGGCAACGCGGTGTTCGGCCGCCCCGACCGTGCGGAAGCGATCCGCCTGATCCGCGAATCCGCGGGAAAATAAAGCATGCCGCATTTGTTCGACGGACGCTGCAGAGCGGACTTGTCATAAATCCCCCGGCGGGGGCATACACTTGGTTACGAGAATTTAAGCATTCTTGTAACCTTTTTTTATGGGATAAAAGGATGTCAGGATGCCCACGCAGCAGGGAAAGAAAGCCGTGTATTCGTTTTCGGGGGCAGGCACATTTTGGGGAATGTGCGAATATACTGGAATCGATGAGAGCGGTCTGCCGGCAATCACGAAGGAGGGGTAGAGGATGAAATTCTACACAGTCAAGCTGCCGAAATTTTTGGGCGGTTTTGTCAAGGCCGTACTTAACACGTTCAGCAAAAATTAATAGCTGCAGCCGTTGCGCCTGTTAAAAGGCACGAAAAAAAGCACCCGTTACGGTGCTTTTTGTCTTTTCGCTTAAGCGTTGGCTATACGCGTTCCACTTTGCCGGATTTCAGGGCACGGGTGCTGACGTAAACGCGCTTCGGTTTGCCGTCCACCAGGATGCGTACTTTTTGTACGTTAACGCCCCATGTACGCTTGTTTTTGTTGTTCGCGTGGGAAACATGGTTTCCGGACTTCGGGGATTTGCCAGTAATATAGCATTTGCGAGACATGAATGACACCTCCTTATAAGTATACGAAACTGCCAGCATGGCAAGCCTAGGCCTAGCACACAGCAAGGCAGCTTTTGTTAGCATGTGGCTCGTCGGCCTGTTTAGGTTCAGGGCATCGGTTTGCTTCGTTCTACCGCATTCAATAAACACACTTAGATATAATAGCACAGCGAAAAAGAGATAGTCAACGAATAGACGCCATTTTTGTCATTTATTTATTCCATCGGTTATAGTACAATGAGGATTAGTCCTATTGACCCTTTTTGAAGGAGTTGGTATTTTCATGCCAATCGAGGTAAGCAACGAATTAGGTAAAATTCATGTAACCGACGAAGTGATCGCCGTACTTGCGGGTTCCGCCGCATTGGATTGTTACGGGCTGGTCGGTATGGCTTCACGCAAACAATTAAAAGATGGCATTGCAGAATTACTCGGACGGGATAATCTGGGACGGGGTGTGGAAGTTCGCCGCGAACAGGACCGTGTAGAGATTGATCTATACATTATTGTAAGTTACGGAACCAAAATATCCGTGGTGGCGCACAATGTCCAGACAAAAGTGAAGTATGTATTAAATGAAGTGGTCGGTCTGCATGTTGATGAAGTTCACATATTCGTTCAAGGGGTTAGGGTATCCCGGTAATCAGGAAGGAGAATACCATTGAGTAAGCGCTTTAGCACAATAAATGGAAATGATTTTATGCAGATGGTGTTTGCTGGAGCTGACAACCTTCGCAGAAATGTTGACAGGGTGAACGGTTTAAACGTTTTCCCGGTCCCTGACGGAGATACCGGAACGAATATGAACCTGACGCTTACGTCGGGCGTAGAGGAACTGAAACGCAAGCCGTCCGCACATATCGGCAAAGCGGCGGAAGCTCTGTCCAAGGGACTGCTGATGGGCGCCCGGGGCAACTCCGGCGTTATTTTGTCCCAGCTTTTCAGAGGCTTCGCCAAATACACGCACGATATGGAAGCGATCGATGTACAGCAGTTTGCCGCTGCTCTGCAGCAGGGTGTGGACACCGCTTATAAAGCGGTCGTCAAACCCGTGGAAGGCACCGTACTGACCGTTTCCAAGGAGGCGGCGAAGCATGCCGTTGCCTCGGCAAGACGCTGTGCGGACGTTACGGAGCTCGTGGAAGAGGTGCTGAAGCAGGCTGCAGAAACCCTGTCCAAAACGCCGGACATGCTTCCTGTTCTCAAACAGGTAGGTGTAGTCGATGCGGGCGGACAAGGTCTTGTCTGCATTTACGAAGGATTCGTTTCCGCGCTGAACGGCGAGCAGCAGGAGGATACGTCCTCCTTTATCGTTGCGGATGCGCCCGTACTGGGGCAGGCCGCCAAGGACAAGGACATTGCAACGCTCCAGCTCGCTCCCGAGGCCCATCATATGGACCGCACGGGTCCTGCGCAGCTTCATATGTCTACGGATGACATCGAATTCGGCTACTGTACCGAGTTTTTGCTGAAGGTCGTTCCCGGCAAGACGAAAGGCCACGAATTCAACGAAATTAATTTCCGCAGCCAGCTGGGGAAGCATGGGGATTCGCTGCTTGTCGTGGCGGACGATGAGCTTGTAAAAGTTCATATTCATGCGGAATATCCCGGACAAGTCATGAATCTGGCCATGGAATACGGAGACTTGACCCGGATCAAAATCGAGAACATGCGCGATCAGCATTCGCATATCCTGGAAGAAGCGGCTGAAGTCTACGAGCGTGCCGCCGAAGAGGAAGCTCAGCGTTCGGTGGTGCCGGCCGCCCAAGAACTCAAGCCGTACGGATTCGTAGCCGTGGCTCTGGGCCAAGGGATTACGGAGATTTTCACAAGCGTAGGCGTGGATGTCGTCTTGTCCGGCGGACAGACGATGAACCCGAGCACGGAAGACGTTGTGAAAGCGATTGAGCAGATCGATGCGGAAACCGTGTTTATTCTGCCCAATAACTCCAATATCATCATGGCCGCGAAGCAGGCGCAGGATCTTGTGGAAGACAAGCGGATTATCGTCATCCCGACGAAGTCGATTCCGCAGGGCTTGGCCTCTATTCTGGCATTCCAGGAAAAAGCCGGCGCCGACGTCAACGAACAAACCATGAACGAAGCGATTCGGGGCATCCGTTCCGGTCAGGTTACCTTTGCGGTTCGCGATACGTCCATCGACGGGATCGAAATCAAAGAAGGCCATTTTATCGGCATTGAGGACGGCAAAATCGTCGTATCCGAACCAGAGCTTGTCGAAGCGAGCCAGAAGCTTTTGGATCATATGATCCGCGAAGCCGAGATCGTTACGATCCTGACGGGCGAGGATGCCGGCGACGAGCAGACGGAGCAGCTTACCGCCTATATCGAAGCCCGGTATCCGAATGTGGAGATCGAGCTTCATCCGGGCGGACAGCCGCTGTACGCCTATATATTTTCCGTAGAGTAAGAGAGGGGTTTGCATATGAGCCGTGTTCGTATTGTAACGGACAGCACGTCGGATATTCCGAAAGCTACCCGTGAAAAACTCGGTATTGAAATGGTTCCGCTCAAAATCCACCTCGACGGAGAAACTTATCTGGATGCGGTTACCCTGGATGCGGAGCAGTTTTATCACAAACTGGTCGCCGCTCACAGCATGCCGACAACCTCTCAGCCTTCGCCTGCGGAGTTTCTTGCGCTCTATGAGAAACTGCTGGCCGAAGATCGTGAGGTTCAAATTTTGTCCATCCATCTGTCGTCGGCCATGAGCGGAACGTACCAGTCCGCCCTGCTGGCCAAATCGATGCTGAACGAGGAAGACCGCGTACAAGTGATCGATTCCAAAACGGCGTGTTACGGTATCGGCGCCCTTGTTGTGGCTGCCGCAGAAGCGGCCAGGGAAGGCAAAGACCTGGAAGAATGCGTGGAGATCGTGCGAAAAATTCGCGAATCCTTCGTCATTTACTTCCTTGTCGATACGCTCGAATATTTGCAAAAAGGGGGCAGAATCGGTAAAGCGTCCGCTTTGATCGGTTCCTTGCTCAACATTAAGCCGATTCTGTCCGTGGATCCGGAGGGAGAAATCGCTTCGGTGGATAAAGTGCGCGGGCAGAAGAAGGCGATGGCCCGGATCATCGAAATGATGCGGCGGGACATTCCCGGCGGGGAAATTCACATCAGCGTGGCACACGCGAACAACACGGAAGCGGCGGAAGAGCTGTACCGCCTTATCGAGCAGAACTTTACGGTCAAGAGCATGCAGTATATCACCATCGGTCCGGTTATCGGAACCCATGCGGGGCCGGGAACCGTAGCCGCATTCGTGAGTCCGGCCTGACATGGATCTTAACGAAATTCCGGTTACGGAAGTCCGCGGAATCGGCGGACAGAAGGCCGAAGAACTGCAGGCGCTTGGCATTACCCGTGTTGCTCATCTGCTCGAGTACTATCCGTTCCGTTATGAAGATTACTCCATCCGCGATCTGACCCAGGTCAAGGACGGAGAGAAAATTACCGTGCAGGGCAAAATTATGTCCGAGCCTGTCCTGCAAAGGTATGGCCGCAAAAACAGACTCACCTGCAAAGTGGTCATTGACCACTTTTTTGTTACCGCCGTCTGGTTTAACCGGCAGTTTCTGAAAGACCAGCTCGTTCCCGGACGGGAAATTGTCCTGACGGGCAAGTGGGACCAGCGCCGTCATCAGATGACGGTTTCGGACTCCGAATTTCCCGATAGGGGAACGTCCAAGACCGGCACTTTGCAGCCGGTCTATTCCGTCGGCGGCTCTCTTACCCAGCATTTTATGCGCAAGGCGACGGCTCAGGCGCTTGCCCAGTACGGCACTATGGTAAGCGAGATCGTCCCGGCGGAGCTGCTGCGCAAATACCGCCTGCTGCCTCGCAGAAGAGCCATGGAGATCATTCACCGTCCCCAAGGGACGGAGGACGGGAACGAGGCCCGGCGCCGGATGGTGTACGAGGAACTGTTCCTGTTCCAGCTCAAAATGCACGCCTTCCGGGCCATTACGCGTAACCGCGCCGACGGGCTCGCCCAGCAGGTGGATCTCCCGAAGGTGCGCGCCTTCGTGCGCGGCCTGCCGTTCACGCTGACGCCCTCGCAGAAGAAGGTCATCGCGGAGATCCTGCAGGACATGCAGGAGCCTTACACGATGAACCGCCTGCTTCAGGGCGATGTCGGAGCGGGCAAGACGGTCGTCGCCGCGGCGGCGCTCTACGCGACGGTAACGGCCGGCTGCCAGGGCGCTCTCATGGTGCCGACGGAGATCCTCGCCGAACAGCACAACCGCTCGCTGACGGCGATGTTCGAGCCCTACGGGCTGCAGGTCGCCCTGCTCACCGGAAGCACGACCGCCCGCCAGCGGCGGGAGATTCTCGCATCCCTGCAGATGGGCATGCTCGACATTCTGGTCGGCACGCATGCCCTCATCCAGGAAGACGTCTTCTTCCGCAAGCTGGGGCTTGTCGTCACCGACGAGCAGCACCGGTTCGGGGTAAACCAGCGCAGCATTCTGCGGCGCAAAGGGATGAACCCCGACGTGCTTACGATGACGGCGACGCCGATTCCCCGGACGCTGGCGATTACCGCGTTCGGCGATCTGGATGTCTCGACGCTCCGGGAGCTTCCGAAGGGGCGCAAACCCATCAAAACGTATTGGGTGCGTCACGAGATGTTCGACCGGGTGCTCGGCTTTATCCGCCGGGAAGCGGATGCGGGCCGCCAGGCTTACGTGATCTGCCCCCTGATCGAGGAGTCGGAGAAGCTGGACGTGCAGAACGCGATTGACGTACATATCCAGCTTCAGCAGGCGTTCCCCGATTTGTTGGTCGGTCTGCTGCACGGGCGGATGACCGCGGCCGAGAAGGACGACATTATGCACCGGTTCAAGAACGGCGAGATCCACACGCTCGTATCCACAACGGTCATCGAGGTTGGGGTGGACGTGCCGAATGCGACACTGATGGTCGTATACGACGCGGACCGGTTCGGCTTGTCGCAGCTGCATCAGCTGCGGGGCCGGGTCGGGCGCGGGGAGCACCAATCGTTCTGCGTCCTGATTGCCGATCCGAAAACCGAAGTCGGCAAGGAGCGGATGCAGGCGATGACGGATACGACGGACGGCTTCGAAATCGCCCGGCGGGATCTGGAACTTCGCGGACCCGGGGATTTCTTCGGCACGAAGCAGAGCGGCCTGCCGGATTTCCGGATTGCCGACATGATGGTCGACTTCGAAACGATGGAGATGGCCCGTGACGATGCCGCCGAGCTTGTAGCGCGGCCGGAGTTTTGGACGGCGGCGGAGTATATTCCGCTTCGTGACTTTCTCCAGCGCGAGCTTATTTTCGACGGGGATATCATGGACTGAGGAACGGCTTAGACAGACAGAAACCGACCGGCGCCGCCGGCCGGTTTTTTTGTGCCGCGTGATGCTCCCGGCGCATCGGGGGCCTTGGCACCACATGTGGCTGACCGCCGTTCCTGCCGCAGTCGAATCGCTTCTTTGCTGCGAGAGGCGGCCCGTGTTTGGTGACCGGGGCCGGGAATTCCGGTGAATCGTCCTCCTGATTGAGACTTAAGACGAAAATTCGATCCCGCTGCCGGACGGGCCGCAAGCCTTTCCACCTGCAAAATCTAGGCACATCCGGGCGGCTGCCGACATATGTTAGCAGGGATGGATAACGGGGAGGTGTTCAAGTGAGCTATCAGCAATATGGAATCGATCCGGCTCTGGTCGAACGCGTGAAATGGAAAATGAAAAACCCGGAAATTAAAGAACGCATTAAAAGGCTGCTGGAAGGGGTCACGAAGTACGATCTGCAAAACCGGCAGAAAGTCGCCGCTTTCGTCGCCCGGTTTTCCAAAGTGCTGGGCGAACCGCTTACCCAGGCCCAGTCGTCGTCTCTGATTGATTTTGTTATCGCCCAAAAAATAGACCCCAACAACACGTTCCATTTATTAAAGCTGTGGGGGATGTTCCGTTAAAAAAGGCTGGCCGCTCCCGCAGATGAATAGGCAGCGAAAGGTTCCGTTATTTTTCGTGCCCATCTACAAAAAAACCGTCTTTTCTTCGATAAAGAAGAGAGACGGTTTTTTTGCTTTTTCATTTTTTACCGCAGGTTAATTCGAAAAGAAGCATGTTTTAATCCCGGGTATTCTGAGTTTTACTCAGAGGTTACTTTTACATGGAAACCGGACTTTTAATCGCTGATTCTGAGAATATCGTCAAAAGCGATCCGGCGCTCGTTTCCCGGTACTTCAAGATGGATTTCTTGCTTCAGAGTGTCGATGCGCCGAACGATCCCGGTTATTTCCTCGTCCTCGAAAGGACCGAATACCGTGAGGGTGAGCACCCGCCCCGTTGTCTTCGCCTGGGCCAGAAGACTGCCTATGCGCTGGCGTTCTTCGTCTTCCAGCGACGGGTGAGCCCGGCGGTTCAGCTCCCGCTGGTGGCGCAGGTAGGCTTCCTTATGTTCGGGCAGCATCATCCGGGACGATTCGTGCAGGCCGTTTCCCTGAAGCTTCTTGCCTGTTTTGGAACCGGCCGAAGAAGATTTCACTTGTAATGACCTCCGATCTTATGGGATCTGTCTCTGGCCTGGCCGGCCGGAGTAGCGGAAACCGCGCGCATAATGGCTGTGCTTCCGAACCGCTGCCGGATCGTATCCGTCGTCCGCTCCAGAGCGATTTTGCGCTCCTCGTCTCCGAACATCAGCAGCTGGTACTGATCGTCGGGCACGAGGTCTCCCAGCGTGACTCCGACCTTGCGTACGGGGAGGCCGTCCCAGTGCTTGCGGAACAGCAGTTGGGCCGTTTCGTAGACCGTATCGGTAAGTTGTGTCGGGTCCGGCAGCTTCATCTGGCGGTAAAACCCGCTCGGATGGTCGTAATCCGCGCCTTGGCAGCCGACGGAGACCACCTGGCCCTTACTGCCTTTGGCCCGGCAGCGCTGGCATACCAGCTCGGAGAGCTCGAGCAGCACGACTTTGATTTCTTCCGCCGTCGCATAGTCGCGGGGCAGCGTCATCTGATGGCCGACGGCCTTCTGTCCCTCGTGAGTCTGAGGGGTTACCGGAGAAGGATCGATGCCGTTAGCTACCCGCCAGATGACTTCCCCGTTGATTCCCCAGCGGGCGCGCAGACGGGCCAGAGGAGTTCTTGCCAAGTCGCCGACGGTTAGGATGCCCATGCGGTTAAGATGCCGGGTCATCCGGGAGCCGATCAGATACGTTCTGCTGACGGGCAGCTCCCAGAGATTGGCGATTTCGCTTTTGGGCAGCCCGTAGATGCCCTCCCGGTTTTTTTTGGCGAAATTGTCGCAGGCCATTTTAGCGAGCACTTTGTTGTCGCTGATACCGATCCGCGTCCATACACCGGTTTGCTGCAGCACCTTTTGCTGGATGTCTCTGGCGATTTCGACGGGAGTGCCGAAGAGATGCAGACTGCCCGTTACATCGAGGTATTGTTCATCAATACTGAACGGCTCCACAAGATCGGTGTACGTTTGAAGAATGGCCGTAATCTGCATGGAGACTTTAATGTACTCTTCCATGCGGGGGCGGATGACTACGGCCTCGGGACATTTCCGGAGGGCCTCGCCGAGTCTTTCGGCCGTTGTGACGCCGTGCGCTTTAGCGAGGGGACAGGCGGCCAGAATAATGCCGGAACGGCGGGCGGGATCGCCCGCTACGACGACAGGCTTATCGCGGTGTTCGGGGTGGGCTGCTTTTTCCACGGATGCGTAAAAAGACTGGCAGTCCGCCAGCATGATTACACGTTTGCCTTGCTCGGGGAAGGCGGTCATCGGTAACACCTGCCATTTTGTCGGAATGAGAAAATGAATTTGAGTAAATCGAACTTGTGTTCGTATATCTATATTCAACCATACACGAACATTTATTCGGTTAACAACCGGAAATGTTTGCCTGTTCGGTGTTTTCGGTGTCCGGCCCGGCGGCAGGATCCAGGTACACCTCCAGTGCGGTAACGATTTCAGCGCGAATCAGCCGCCATAGCAAAGAAAAACGGTGGTGATAGCCGCGGCATATGTAAGCGACGTTCAACCCTTCTGTCGTGCGCTTTTGCTCGTAAATCCGGATGCCCCGCCGGCGGAACTGCTTGCGCAAAAAAGCCATGTCGGCCGTGACGCGATCCTGGATCAGGCGAAGATGGCCGATCAGGGGCTCGGGAAGTTTGCCGGAGCTTTCCAGCAGCGAAATGTTTTTTTCCAGTACGTCTAACAGAACCGGAAGCAGCACATACCGCTTAACGAGCATAGAATCGTCACGGGTTTGCAAAGGCGGCTGCATGATGTCTCACTCCTCGGGTATGGAAACGTATGTTCTTATGTAGTATATTCAGAATACCGAACGTATATTCGATTTTCAAGAAGAGAATTATTTGGCATTTTTGAGAGAAGTTCGCCAGTTTAGCGCTCCTTTTGCGTGTAGCCGTAAAAAAAGAGATCATGTACAATAAAAAAAAGAGCAACATGCCATTTATTGGGAGAGGGGACGCATCTTGCGAACATATACATACCGGCGGCTTCTGCTGGCTCTGCTCCGCAATTATCTGCTCGGCTCCGCCGTTGCGGTGCTGGGAGTAGGCGGCGTTCTGATCTATTCCACGCTGCGGGCGACGAATCGCGAAATGTCCGCCATGCTGGTTATCCTGGGCATTTCGCTCCTTGTGATGATAGTGGCCGAACTGACCGTATTTGCGCGTCAAATGAGGCCGATCCATGCGATCTTTCTCAAACATAGTCCCACTCTCGGGGAAATCAAGGAAGCTTATATACGCATTCACCAGCTTCCGGTACTGGCGGTCAAACGGATTTTCGGACCGCACTTGTTCGGAATGGTTCTGCCTGCCGTCGTGCTGGCCGTGGCTGCGATCCGTATGGGCATGCTGGAGATCAGTTATTTTGACCTGACGCTCGCCGTGCTCGGCGCTCTGCTTGTAGCGTGCATGCATGCGATGATTGAATTTTTTCTGACCGCGTATTCCATCCGCCCGGCGATCCGGCATTCGCACGATCTTGCCCTGCGCATGCACGGCACGGAGGTGTCTCTGGACGGGAGAGTTTTGTTTTCGATCCGGAAAAAGTTCCAGTGGAGCGCGTTTCTGATCGGCACCTTCCCGCTTTTCCTGTATTATTTGACCGTTCAGCTCCGTCTGGTCCGCGAGGATACGTCCCTGCTGATGAATTACTGGAACTGGGACGCGATGATTATCCTGCTGGGCATTCTGTTCGCTTCGCTCGGTGCCTGGCTGCTTTCCCGGGATATCGAGCATCCCATCGGGCAGATTCATAAAGTTATGGGTGAAGTCCGGGCCGGGAATCTGGCTATTCATGCGCCGGATCTTTATCCCGATGAGTTTTCGCGCCTGGTGGCGGGATTTAACCACATGGTGGAAGGACTCCGGGAGCGGGACCGGATCAACCACGAACTGATTTCCGGCTATTTTGCCGCGCTGGCCGCCGCGCTGGATGCCAGAGACGCTTACACGGCGGGACACTCCGAAAGGGTCGCGAGCTATTCCGTCCGGATCGGCAGTCTGGCCGGGTTCTCCGAACACGACCTGGAGGAACTGCGCAAAACGGCGCTGCTGCATGACATCGGCAAAATCGGAATCAGCGACACCGTTCTTTTAAAAGAAGGGCAGCTCACGGATGACGAGTTTGCCCAAATTCAGATGCATCCCGCGCTGGGAGAGCGGATCCTGCGGCAGATCGAGCCGCAGAGCCTGATGGCTCCGTTCCTTCCGGGAGTCCGTTCCCATCACGAACGGTTTGACGGCCGGGGCTATCCGGACGGTCTCAAGGGCCTGGATATTCCGCTTTTCGGCCGGGTGATTGCCATTGCCGACGCTTACGACGCGATGACCTCGGACCGCCCGTATCGTAAGGGCATGTCTGCCGAGAAGGCGCTGTCCATTTTGAAAGAAGGAAGGGGCACGCAGTGGGACCCCCACTTCGCTACCTTGTTTATCGGCTGGCTGGAAGAAGAAGGCGGGTCGGATAAATCCGCAGCAGCGGAAAGAACGCGCGAACACGCAGGCTGACTTACCGGAAGCCGGAAGGTGGAGAGGGGCTTCCGCACGGATGCCGGAATGAACGAAAGACACATGCACTTTCCGCCGGGCGGATGTGATGTGTCTTTTCTTTACATAAGCCTATAGCTGGCTCCTAAAATGCAGCAGCATATTTTTGATCGTATTCATAAATGAGCATGCCGGGGAGGGCTGCCGGGAGCACGGGACACCCAGAACTTGGTCCCTCGGAGGCTTCGTTTTTTATTTGAATTCAACCCGCCGTTGTATTAGGCTGTACATAACTTGTGTGAATAAGGAGGAAATGTCCATGTGCGGACGGTATACGATCACGGTAACGGTAGAGGAGCTTATGGCCCGCTTCGGCCTTTTCGATGCGCCGGGCATCCCTTATCATAGACCGAAATATAACGTGGCCCCCGGCCAGATGGTGCTCTCCGTCGTGAACGACGGCCGGAATAACCGGATCGGCGAACTGAAATGGGGATTGATCCCGGAGTGGGCCAAGGAAGAAAGCGCGGGCTCCAAAATGCTGAACGCCCGCGCGGAAACGGCGGCAGACAAACCCGCTTACCGCATCCCGCTGCGCCGCAAGCGGTGCCTTATTCCGGCTGACGGATTTTACGAATGGAAGCGGGAGGGGGGACTAAAGCAACCGATGCGAATCCGGCTGAAAGACGGGGGTTTGTTCGCGATGGCCGGTCTCTACGACACTTGGCTTTCGCCCGACGGCCGCCGCGTCAGCACCTGTACCGTACTGACGACGGCACCGAACCCGCTCGTGGCGGATATTCATGACCGGATGCCGGTTATTCTGCGGCGGGAGGACGAGGCTTTCTGGCTGGACCGGCAGGTTCAGGACCCGGCCGATCTGCTGTCTTTGCTGCGGGCATATCCTGCCGCAGAGATGGAGGCGTACCCGGTTTCGCAGCTGGTCGGGAATGTGCGCAATGACAGTCCGCAGCTGATCGAACCGATAGTGCCGCCGGACAGCCCCGTACAGGAAGGGTGGCTGCTGTAAGAAGCGGCCCGGGCAGGGCCGGTGCGGACAAGTCAGAGCAAGGCGGCAAGTCTGAACGAGTCCCGGAGATGGCTGAACCGCCGTGTGAATACCGGGTGGCGCGGCCATTTTATAGGATCAGCCCTGGCGAAGGGCTTAACCTTCGGCAGCAGGCGTTCCCGGTACTGCACGCTCGTCTGTGGATTCCTGGCACCGAAGCGCACCTCCTGCCGGTGTGCGGCAGGGCCATGCCGGCAAACGGATCAGAGGTGCGGAAAATTGAATTATAATAAAAGTATCCCTTGCGAGAAGAACTGCACAGCGATAGACTCGAAGTAATCTGATGAAAGCGGAGGTAACCATCCCGACATGAAGCACTGACATGACGATTCCATTCACCCGGCTTGAACGACAAATTGACAAGCGACAGGGCGCCCTGCGGCAGCAGAAGGCGATGGGATCCGTATGTCCGGCGGGATGGACTCCTCCGAACGAACGCAACGCGAATAACGACGATAAGCCGCAGATTTATCGGGACTGCCACGCGCATTTTCCCGCAATGATCATGCGGCGCTTCTTTTCCGGCTGTACGTTTATCCCGCAGCCAGAAGCCGGATACATCGCCTGAGGCATTAGCGCCTCCTGCACTTCCGGCGGAGCCGCCCGGTACCCGTCAACTCCCGTCTTGCCGCAGGAACGGCTTTACAGCCGCTTCCGCAAGGAAAGCAGGGGTTAGGGCGGCGAAGGTCTTCATCGTTTACTCCGTTCGAATCGGAATCGTTCATATCGCCCGATATCCGTTTTCTCTCGTTTCTACTGAGCCGCAGGCACCCGCCTGCGGCTTTTCCGCGGGATCGCCTTAGGAGGAAACGAGCATGACTTTATTAATAAAAGCGGCAGGACTTACGAAGGAATGGAACGGACGGACTTTGTTCGAGAACGCCGGCATCGAAATTTACGAAGGAGATCGGGTGGCGCTCTTCGGCCGGAACGGTACGGGAAAATCGACCTTTTTCCGCCTGCTGATAGGTGATTTGCAGCCGGATCAAGGAAGCGTCGAGCGCCGGCTGCCTGCGGCGGAATGGGGCTGGATGCGCCAACAGGCGCAGGTGGAGCCGCAGACGGAGATGCTGGAGTATGTTCAAGCGTACAGCAACCCCGATCTGCATATGCTTAAGACCGGAATTCACGAGCTAGAGGCCCGCATGGCCGGAGAATACCCGGCCGGAGCGGAGGGCGTGGAGACCGCGTACGAGGCTTACGGCGAGCTTATGGACCGTTATGCGAGGCTGGGCGGCTACGACTGGGAAGTCGAAGTCGAGAAACGCCTGCAGCAGCTCAAAATGGGACCCGAATGTTGGCGGGTCCCGTTCATGCAGCTGAGCGGCGGGCAGAAGACGCGTGCGCAGTTGGCCGCGCTGATGGTGTCCTCGCCCAAGCTGCTGCTGCTCGACGAGCCCACGAATCATTTGGACAGCGAGTCGCTGGAATGGCTGGAGCAGTGGATGCGGACATACCCGGGCACCATCCTGTTCGTGTCACACGACCGCGAGTTTCTCGACCGTACGGCGACTTCTCTCTACGAGTTGACGGAAAAAGGAACCACCCGCTATAGCGGCGGGTATTCGGCATACAAGACACAGAAAGAACTCGAAATGCGCACCCGGGAAGGGCTGTACAAGAAGCAGCAGCGTGCCCGGCGGGATTTGGAAGAATGCATCCGCAATTACAAGCAGTGGTTTCAGCAGGCGCACCGGGCGGCAACGAAAGTGGAAGTCGGCGTTACGAAGAGCTTCTATCTTGCCAAAGCCAACAAAAACAGATCCCGCTTCAAAGCGAAGGAGCGTGAACTGGAGCGGCTGGAAGCCGAGCAGGTGGATAAACCGCGCGGCGGGCCCCGGCTGAACATGGAGCTGGCCGGCGAGGACTTAGCCGCCCGGGTGCTGCTGCGGGCGGAGAACCTCCGGCTGGCCTTCGGCGGACAGCCGTTATTCGAAGGTTTAAACGTGACGATCGAACGAGGCGACCGGCTCGCTGTACTCGGACCCAACGGAGCGGGCAAGTCTACGCTGCTCAAGCTCCTGCTCGGCCGGCTGGAGCCGGATAGCGGGGAAGTCGTCCGTCATCCGCGTCTGCGCACCGGATACTTCTCCCAGGAGTTGGAAGGGCTGGCGGGAGAGGAGACGCTGCTGGATACCCTGCTTGCGCTTCCGTCCATGACGGAGACGGCTGCCCGCACGATTCTCGGCTGCTTCCTGTTTCCGGCCGACGCCGCTTTCAAAAAGCTGTCGGACCTGAGCATGGGCGAGCGGTGCCGGGCGGCGTTTCTCCGCTTGTATTTCAGCGGAGCCAATCTCCTCGTGCTCGACGAGCCGACGAACTATCTGGACATCGACACGCGGGAGCAGATCGAGGCGGCGCTGGAACGCTTTCCGGGAGCGCTAGCCGTCGTTTCCCACGACCGCTATCTGATCCGCAGGACGGCCAACCGGCTGCTGGTGCTTCATCCGCCGGACGGTGCGCCGGAATTTTTCCGGGGTACGTACGCCGAGTATGCGGATCGCGATCAAAGCGGCGCCTCGACGCCTCCGAGCGCACGGAGCGATGAAATCCGCCGTCTGGAGCTTCAGCTTGCCCGGCTGATCGCCGGTCCGGAGGAGGAGGGCGGTCCGCAGGGGACGCCGGATCACATGGATGCGATCCGTTCTTTGCGGGAACACATCGAGTCTCTCCGGACAGGCGGGGAGGAAGCGGCGTCTCCGGATTCCGGGACCGGCCCGGAGGGCTAGCTCGTCTCCCTTGGGGGTCGGTTGCCCGTTCGACCGGCGAGCCGGGAGCGGCGAGCCCTCGTTTCCGGTTCGGGCCTGCCTGGTCCCGTCCCGGCCTCCTACCGGAAGCGAGTTATACGGGAGGACTCGCTCTCGGCCCGGTTAAACACCAAAAAAAGACGGGATCCTCGTGTGAAGGATCCCGTCTTTTTTTGGTTGATGGTTTACTCCGCGGCGGGTTTGGTTTTGCCTGCCGGATCCGCTTTTTTCCGCTCGGTCAGTTTGATTGTCGGTACGGCAACCGTCAGCACGGCTCCCAGCACGATGAAAATCAGAGCGAACAAGTAGACGGAATGCAGAGAGGAGACGAGCGAATTTTTTAGAATCGGAGCGATGGTCTTCAGGAACTCCGCAGGCATTTGCGCTTCCGGGCTGAACAGGAACGAGTACATCCCTTGCGGATTTGTGTGAATCATTTCCGTAAATTCGGCGACCAGTTCCTTAGCCTGCTCAGGAAGCTTTTGCAGCACGGGGATAAGCGTGTCGGTCAACTGGTTGGTCGATTTATGGTTCATAATCGCCCCGAGGATGGTCATGCCGAATGTTCCGCCGATGGAACGGAAGAACTGGCTTGACGAAGTGACGACTCCCAGCTCCGATTTCGGGAACGATTCCTGGAGAACAAGCGTCA
Organism: Paenibacillus sp. JT31N7; assembly: GCF_059692095.1. Lineage (NCBI taxonomy): Bacteria > Bacillati > Bacillota > Bacilli > Caryophanales > Paenibacillaceae > Paenibacillus > Paenibacillus sp. JT31N7. The sequence continues at coordinate 1,329,522 of NZ_JCAUAT010000001.1, read as the reverse complement.
GGATCGGCATCACAAGTCCCATGCCAAGACCGATTACGAGCATAATCAATGTAGCGGTAAGCTTCGTCGTATCAATGCTCATCGTCGTCAGCAGAAGGAATCCCGCCGCCATCACGATCATGCCGATGCTGATCTGGACTTTCGGCCCGATTTTGTAGACGATCTGCCCGCCGATAATACTGGCAATGATCATGGTAATCATCATCGGGGTCATGATGGTGCCGGACGCCGAGGCGCTGACACCGACAACCCCCTGCATGAAGAGCGGCACGAAAATAATGGCGCCGAACATGCCGATGCTCATCAGGAAGCCGATGCCGTTGAGCACGGTGAACGTACGGTTTTTAAACAAGCGCACCGGAAGGATGGCTTCCTCCGTGCGGGATTCGATAATAATGAAAGCGGTGATGGAGATAACGGCGAGAACGAACAGGCCGATAATCTGCCAGGACAGCCACGGATACTCACTGCCCCCGAAGCTGAGACCGAGCAGGAGACTGACGACCCCGACAATCATGGTAAACATGCCGGCTACGTCGAACTTGACGGGCCCTTGTGTCTTGTGCTTGCTGAGGCCCATGGCGATAAAGATAACGGCGATAATCCCGACGGGCAGATTGATGTAGAACACCCATCTCCAGTTGAGCCCATCCACGATCCAGCCGCCGATTTGCGGACCGATGACGGAAGCGAGGCCGTAAAGGGCGCCGAAAACCCCCTGCCATTTGGCGCGCTCCTTGCCGGTGAACAAGTCCCCGATGATAATCATTGCCATCGGCATCATAATACCGCCGCCGATACCTTGAATGCCCCGGTATACGATAAGCTGAGCCATGCTGTCGGTCGTTCCGCAAAGCGCGGAGCTCACCATAAATATAATAAGCCCCGTCACATAGATGACGCGCCGGCCAAGAAGGTCGGCCAGTTTACCGGCAATCGGCACAACCGCGGTGGAGGTCAGCATGTAGGCGGTAGTCAGCCATGTCATATAACCGAGGCCGCCTAGCTCTCCGACGATCCGCGGCATAGCGGTGCCTACGATCGTTCCTTCGAGGGCTCCGAAAAGCATGGCGATAATCAAACCCGTAATCAGCATACCACGGTGTTTGGTCATTTCTTGTTGATCTTGCTCCAGTTTAAGTGTTTCTCCCATCTTTCGTTTAAACTCCATTTCTCTATGATTTGCAGCATTTTCCGCTCGAGTCATCTTCATTTCCGGCAATATTTTGCAGCTTCTCGGAAATTTTCATCAGCGACTCCAGCTCGTCCTGGTCGAGCCGCGAATAATACTGCTTGATGACTTCGAAAGTTTTGAGCTTCGCTTCTTTGAGCACGCTCTGCCCGTGTTCCGTAAGGGATACCATTACGACACGGCGGTCGCTCTCATCGTGATGCCGGACGACAAGCTTGTTCTGTTCCATCCGGTCGATCATGACAGTAATGGCGCTGGGCTTCACTTCCATCATTTCGGCCAGCTGGGTGATTTTACCGGGACCGGCCTCCGCGATCCAGTTCAGCACGTGAAATTGCGGACCGGTCAGCCCCATTTCTTTAAAGTGAGACATCTGAGGCCCGATCCTGCGGTAAAAGGACATGGTGGCCCGTAAAATTCGGGCTACGTAATCTTCGTTATCAAGCACGGAAGATAGTCTCCTCCTTTCGGATTCAAAAAATATGTTCATTGTTTATTATTTAAACTATATAAATATTAAGTTGTATACATAAAAAAGTCAATCAATTGATTTACAAAAAGCGGAGCGCTCTGCCGGAAAAGAAGCAAAACGCTATCCCGATGTGCTACAATGAAGAAAGCAGGTATAGTTGCGGAGGGTATAGATGAGAACGACGATAAACCAACACAGAAAACCGGTATGGATCGGCTTCCTGCTGGGCCTGCTGACTGCCTGCATCCTGATCGGACAAGCGTATGCTTTTCTCTGGACGGAGCAGCAGAAGGCGAACAGCCGGAACCATCTGTTCTGGGATTCGTATTTATACGCCATGTATGGCGTCGATAAAAATTGGTCTTCCGTAATTAAACAGTTAAAAGAAGATTCAGACCCGCAGCGCGTGGCCGCAGATGCCGGTCTTCGCCTATACAATGCCGACCAGAAACTGCTTTTCGACGCCGGTGCATCGTCTTCTTCCGATAAGGAAGACCCTGCATCCGGCCTCATTGACTTGAGAACCGTTAAGGACGGGAACCGGACTCTCGGTTACTATAGTTTGCCCGCCGCGCCATTCCATCATCCTGAGCCGCCGTTTTGGGCCGCCGTTCTGGCGGGCTCCCTGCTCGTCGGAGCTGCCGCCGGTCTCTATCTGAAAAGGGGGGACAACCGGCTCCGGACGGTGCTCGACCGGATCCTCTTCCGTCTTGCCATTCTGGCGAGAGAAGGCGAACCGGATTCCTCCTTCAGGCGGGGCAAAGATAACGGCGGTACAGACATAAACGCCAGGACCGCGGAAGTAGACGCGCTGCTTACGGGCATAGAGGACAAGCTGAGGCAGATGGAAACCGTGCGTCCGCGCATGGTCGCCGATCTGACCCAGGAGCTCAGGCGTCCGCTTACGGTGCTGCGCTCCAGCCTGGAACAGGCGCAGATCGAAGAGAAGAGACTGACGACCGATAAAGCGGCGGCACTCTTCGAAGAAGTCAGCCGCATGTCGGCGCTCGTGAACGACATGCAGCAGCTCATGCTCGCCGAATCCGGCCATCTGGAGCTGGAGAGGCAGTGGTTCTCGCTCCGGGCGAGCCTCGATCCGCTGATCGCCCGCCTGGAGGCGGAGGCCCGCGTCTCCGGCATCGAGCTGCGCTACTCGCCGTCCAGGGAGGTCAGCCTTTACGGCGACCGCCACAAGCTGGAGCAGGCTTTCGGCCATCTGCTCGGGAACGCCGTACGTCTGGCTCGTTCATCGGCCGCCGTATCGGTCACTGTCAACGATCTGGAAGTGACCGTCACCGTCCGTGACGACGGATCCGGCCTTACGCACGACGAGATTCCGCATCTGTTCGAGCGCTTTTACCGGACCGCTTATCCGTCGGCCGCCGCGGCTTCCGAACCGGGGCTGGGCTTCGGAATGGCTCTGGTCAAACAGTATGTGGAGGCCCATAACGGAAGTGTCCGGGTCACAAGCGAAGCGGGTCAGGGAACGTCTTTTACCGTCCGTCTGCCTATATTTACCGGAACGTAAGCCGGATAAAAATAAAGGCGGCGGGCATACCTTCAAATGAGGAGGGACGACGATGAGCTACCTTAAACTGCTGCAAATTTACGAAAATGACGGCATGACGCCTAAACGCGCCACCTCATTCCGATACGAGCAAATGCTCGGAACCATCCTGCAGGAAATGAAGCCTACGGAAGTAGGAAGTTCCATGGTACTCTGCCGGGTAGACGATTTCCGGTCTTTCCAGACAACCCGGGTTCAAGCCATCGACCGGGACGGAGCGGAGTTCCGGGTGCTTACCCGGAACACGATCTACCACTTCGAGGTCGTGGAAAGCCGGAACGTTTCCCCGGCTTCACGCCGCGCGTTATGCGAGACTTCGTGAAGCTTGCGCCGATCACAGGCATCCGCCAAAACGCATGCGGGTGCCCGGTCATGCGACGCTGCACCGCGTGAGCGGAAATTTGCGCGCGGTGTACAAAAACGCCTCCCAGCCGATTTTAACGGGCTGAGAGGCGTTTTTTTGTGTCAGGCGCAAATCACTCGTCGGTATTCCGTGGCGCGGCAGCGGGGCTCTTTTCGCTGAAAAAGAGCTTCATCATAGGCGGGGTTACGATGGTGGTCACGAGAACGACCACGACAATCACCGCGAACATTTCTTCGGAAAGCAGCCCGGACTCCTGACCGATGGCGGCTATAATCAAGGCGACTTCACCGCGGGATACCATGGCTGCGCCAATGGCTAGAGAACTGCGCCACTTGAATCCGGCGAGTCTGGCCCCGATGGCGGAACCGACCAGCTTCGTCGCGATGGCAAGAAGGCTGAGGATTACGATAAGCCCGATCGAAGAGGAGATTCCCTGGAACTGTACGGTAACTCCGATGGAGGTGAAGAAAACGGGAACGAAGATAGAGTAGCCGATCGTCTCCACTTTTTCGAACACTTCGTGCTTGAAATTCGTCAGGCTGATGGCGACTCCGGCGATATACGCGCCGATAATGGCCGCGACTCCCGCATATTCCGCCAAATAAGCGTAACCGAAGCAGATGATGAGTGCGGCGGTAATTACCGTCTCCGTAACACGCAGGGGAGCGAATTTTTTCAGAATCCAGGGGACCGCCTTCCATGCGAAAAGAAGAGCAGCCGCGAAGAAAACGACCTTTTTCACGACAATCATGCCTAAATTAACGTCTCCGCCCGCCATGCTCATCAGAAAAGCAAGCGCGATAATGACCAGCACATCGTCAATGACGGCCGCTCCGAGGATCGTCGTCCCTTCTCTGGACTTCAGCTTGCCCATCTCCTTGAGCGCCTGGACCGAAATGCTGACGCTGGTCGCGGACAGGAGAAGGCCGAGAAACGAAGCTTCCAGCGGAGATTGATTCAGTAGGATGCCGGCGAGATAACCGAGGCCGAACGGGACGATAATGCCGGCCATTCCGACGTAACCGGAGGCTTTGCCCGTACGTTTAAACTCCTCCGTATCGGTTTCGAGGCCCGCGATGAACATCAGCAGAATGACCCCGATTTGACTGATTTCCTGCAGCACATCCGTATTCGTCACGAGTCCGAGAAGATTAGGTCCCAGCACAATCCCGATAAGAAGCTTTCCCAGAACCGAGGGCTGCCCGAGCCTTACACTGATGTCCCCGGCCAGTTTCGATGCGAGCAAAATAATAGCCAGTTGAAAAATTAGCACGTACCGCCTCACACTCCTTATTGTTCTTATTGTAGTCCCGGAGCCTGTAAAAGCATACAAAAAGAGCCCGTTACCAAAACCCGCTGTGTAGACACAGCAAGGCCTTGGTGACAGGCTCCTCCGGGAACTGCAATTTTAAGTTGCTATAATTATACACCGGGAGGACGGGTTAAAGCAATGGAAACAGGTGGGATAGATAGACGGCGTACCGGTAAGTCATTTTTCGCAAGTGGCATAAAGACGTGGTATAATTTAGGGAATAAGGTTTAGAAAGGAAGATGTCTTAGTGAAAATATTCAAGGAAGCGATGGGTTGGGCCGGGTCTATCGGCGTTTCGTTTGTCCTCGTCCTGTTTATCGGTATTTTCGTTTTTCAGCCCTACAAAGTTGACGGTCATTCCATGGAGCCCACGCTTCAGAACGAAGAGCGCATTTATATCTCCAAACTGGTGCATACCTTTGCTCAGGAACCGGCATACGGGGACATCGTCGTCATCGACAGCCGGGTGGACCGTCCGCGTACGTTTAAGGACAGCTTGATGGAACAGCCGGTCATTCAGATGATTGCGGGAAGCACGAATAAGAGAACCTTTTACGTCAAAAGAGTGATCGGCAAAGCGGGGGACGTTCTGGAGTTCAAAGATCATCAGGTGTACCGGAACGGTCAAGTGCTCGAGGAACCGTATATAAAAGAAACGATGGAGTTCGTTTCCGATCATAAGTGGACGGTGCCGGAAGGCCATGTATTCGTGATGGGAGATAACCGCAACCACAGCGACGACAGCCGGAAAATCGGGTTTATCCCGCTCGATCATGTGATGGGTGTCAAAAAACTGCCTTAACTGTTTGCGGAAGCATTAGAAAAGGTCCGCTTGCGAATGGCGGCTGAGACCGGAAAGGGGGTTATTATGAGAACACCTACGGACGATCAGGCATGGTACAGTTATCCGGGGATGGTGGCCGTCGTGACTTCACGCTATGGGGGCCGGCAAAATATTATGGCTTCCGGCTGGCACACCTACATAGGCTCCTCTCCCGGCATATACGGAATTTCTTTGAGGAAAGAGACGTATACCTACGCTCTAATTGAGCAAAGCGGCGTATTCGGCGTTCATTTTCTTCCGGGTTCCCGGTCCGAGCTCATACAGGCGGTGGGAACGTTCAGCGGAAGAGACATGGACAAGTACAAGGAGTTCGGCATCGCTTATGACAACGGACTTGCGGCGGATGTTCCTGTGTTAAGGGATGCGTACTATGCTTACGAGTGCAGAGTCATGGATATCCGGACTTACGGGGATCATGAATGGATCGCTGGAGAAATTCTGCAGCGGTATAAGGATGAGGAATTGTTTTTGGACAACGGCCTGCCCGATTTAGGCAAGCTTCAAATCCCCTTGTACATGGGTAGGTCTACTTACCGTATCGTAGAAGAGAAAACGAAAGAAGCGCAGCATCTGTTCGGATAGGACCCGTTCGTGCATAGAAGAAAAACAAACCGCCTCGCTAAACGGGGCGGTTTGCTTCTGTTTGCGGTTGTTGCAGGAGCGTAAGGGGCGGTCCGGGTCGTCCGGAAAATACTTAACTGACCGTCTTTTGAAAAAAGCTGATGTAAAAATCCGGCGCGACTTCCAGGTCCCGGTCGTGCTTGTAGCCGTTTTTCAAATAAAGATTCTTCGCCGGAACGTTGTCCTTGCCCGTCGCTACGTTGAACAGGGACATGTGACCCATGTCGGACTCCAGCGTGTTTAAGAGCTGCTGGGCGATTCCTTTTTTGAAATGATCAGGGTGAACGACCATCCGGCAAATCGTGACCGCTTCTTCTTCAATCGTATAGGAAACGGCTCCGGCAAGCTGATTGTCTATGAAATAGCCCTTAAATTCTTCCCCGCATGCCTGAAATTCCTCGAAAGTCTCTTTTAACGGAGGAATCTCGTAGAAATTAATAATTTTAGCTTCAATTAAATAAGATTCCCGCTGTAATTCGTAAAGGCTGCGTACGAGCCCGGTGTCATGAAAATCAATGTTCCGAATAATGCCTGTGTTCAAAAGGGTCACCTCTAATGATCGGTTGGATTAGCCTTTATCATAAGCAACGCGGATTATAATTTATAGGGGAGCGTTTAACTATAATCAATTTTTCCGCCGGAAGGAGAAGCAAAAGGAGCGGAGGAACGAAGTTTTTCTTGTCGTGTTTTGTTTATACTTCTAGGCGTTTCCGCTGCTTTAAACGAGTGAACAGCGAATATCCTGTGCCATAACAAAGAGACCCCCTGCGCCTTAACGGCCGGGGGCTCTTTTATATATTGGATTCGAGACTAGGCTAACTTCTCAATTGAAATAGATGCACTTACTGTTGGGGTTCCGCCGCCGATTGCATTTTGTAACGTTAATGCACCCGTGTTATCTATTCGGTTTAAGGTTAATACCCCACCGGCCGTTAATTGAACGATAACTTGCCCCGGGTAAGGGTTGTTTCCGGCATTGGTTCCGTAGTTGCTGCATGGAACTAAAGCTGGAGGGAGCGGGCCGGCCGCATCCGGGTCAAAGAACAAGCCGAAAGCGTTATTTCCGGGTGTAGGGAACACCTCATAAGTTATTTTATAAAATCCATTCTCATTTATGATAATGCTGGACGGCGGAGCGAATGTGACGGCTGTCGCACTGATGACGGAGCCGTTAAAGGATACGGCCCCGCCTTGCCCGCCTGGAACGGGTGCTGCGGCTATCGTCTGTGCCTCTGTACTGCACAGAAAGGCAAAGGATGAAATTCCGCCTGCGGGTCCCTGGGGTCCTTGAGGTCCGGCAGGACCTTGTATTCCTTGCGGCCCCGTTAAACCGGTAAGACCTTGGGGGCCGGGGATTCCTTGCGGCCCTTGCGGTCCGGGAATGGGCGTCACATTTACGGTTGGCGGAGGACAGGACACTCTTACGATTTTCTTTTTTACAATCACGATTTTGTTTCTTCTCTTTGGTTTACACACAATAACCGTTTTTTTATGACATCTCTTTCTCTTTGGACAACTCATGTAAGATACCTCCTCGAAATGTTTGATACAAGAGCATCCTATGTCAAGTATCCAACAAACGAAAGGACACTAACCTATTATTGAAAAAAGAGGTTAATGCGGAGGGGGTTTAGTCTAGTATCTATTAATTAAGTCCAGTCAAAATTTTATAGTTTTCATAAACTGATAGTGGACAATAAGATACCTTATTATTTAAGACCCCCTTACTTTAGGGGGCTTTTTTTTGGCCGCCTTAATCAGGATGCAAGAAGCAAAAGTAAGTACAATGCTTGATATGTAACGGTCTTTAAATAAAAATCGGCCCCCGTATCACTACGAGGGCCTTTCATGGGAGAGGAGAAACCGGACGAAGAGCTTATGGGGAAACGTAAGTCTTCTCCGCGGTTGTCTACGACACTTTTGATGTCGATAATTTAAGCATATCCGAAAAAAAGACAGGCTATACCCGGACAGGAAATTTTTTTCAAAGCCTTTTTGTGCAACGAACAAAGATTGTGGTACGATAACAGAAAACCGACAAGAACATTACAGTGGGGAATTCAGCGTATGAGAGTGATTTCTGGAAGTGCCCGGGGCCGTTCTTTAAAAGCCGTACCCGGGATGAGCACGCGTCCGACGACCGACAAGGTCAAGGAGGCGATCTTTTCGATGATCGGGCCTTACTTTGACGGGGGCACGGGGCTCGATCTGTTCGCCGGAACCGGCGGTCTCGGGATCGAGGCGTTAAGCCGGGGGCTGGACACGTGTATATTTATCGACCTGGAGAAAAAAAGTCTGGACACCGTGCGCCACAATCTGGAGGTTACCGGATTGACGGATCGTGCGGAAATATACCGCAATGATGCGGGACGGGCACTGAAGGCTCTGGAGAAACGGGGAAAGCAGTTCGGGCTTGTTTTCCTGGACCCGCCTTACCGGTTTAAAATTACCGGAGACCTTATGCAAAAGATGAAGGGATTGGGACTGCTCGAGCAGGGGGCGACGATCGTGGTGGAACATGACGCCGCGGATAAGCTTCCTGAGGTTTTCGAGGGTTTTGCCATGCAGCGGCGTGCCGATTACGGGGATACGGCTGTGACCTTGTATACCTTTGAAGACACCGGGCCGAACGGAAACCGAACATGAAGAAGGAGCTGACACAGCTGTGCATCAGGAAAAACCACGATTGAAAATAGCGGTTTATCCGGGAAGCTTCGATCCCGTGACGAACGGCCATTTGGACATTATCCGCCGGGCGGCAAAAGTTTTTGACAAATTAATCGTAGCCGTACTGAATAACACTTCGAAAAACCCTTTGTTTTCACTGGAAGAACGGATTGAGCTTCTGACGAAAGTAACGAGGGACATTCCGAACGTCGAGGTGGACGGATTCCGGGATCTTTTGATCAACTACATGGAGTCCAAAGATGTACATATTATTGTCCGGGGACTCCGGGCGGTCTCCGATTTCGAATATGAGCTGCAGCTGTCGACGATGAACAACAAATTGAACGAAGAAGTCGAAACGTTCTTTATGACCTCTTCGCCGCAGTATTCTTTCCTCAGCTCCAGCATTGTAAAAGAAATTGCCCGTTTTCACGGTCCGGTTTCCCATTTCGTTCCCCGGGAAGTGGAGGAAGAGCTGAAACTGAAATTTGCCGCAAGCACACGGCAACCGTAGAACAAGGAAGGCTGCCGGGCGCAGGCTTCCTCTGTCTTTTACGGGCTTGTCAGGCTTTAGGGCCCGCATGGAGTCTGCGTTGTGCGAATGTGTGCAGAGCATAAGATAGGATGCAGGCTGCGGCCAGAACGAGCAGAAGAAAGCCAAGCTGTGCGAAGACAGGTATCCAAACGCCTGAGGGGGCAAGCAAAGACCACTCTTCCGTTCCTGCCACGGGGGCAGAAATTCCCGAAACTTCGAGCGTTTGCCGCCCGGAGTGCGCGGATGGAAACAGCCCGCTTGTGAAGCGCCATAACAGGAGAACCAGCAGGTACGAGAAGCAGGCATGAAGCAGGCGCGCCATCAGAAAGGGGAGATACCGCAGTCCGGCGCCGTAGGCGGCGCTCAAAGCCTGTGCGTGGGAAGATAACCCGCCGAACCCGAGAAAAGCTGCGATTAAGGCGAGTTTGATGCTCTGAGGCAGCGTTTGTTCTGCCGCTGCGGCATGAGCGCCCAAGTGAAGCTCGAACAAGCCGGAGGCCAGATGATGCAGCAGGTCCGGCCCGACGGTCAGTCCGAGGAGCCCGCCGGCGGCTTGGAGCATATCCGGCATCGTCAGCATGTGAATAATGACGGAGAAAATCATAATATAGCCGCCGATGACCATCAGCGACTGCACCGAAGCCGTGACGGCCTCGCCGAGCAGCTGGCCGAACGCGCGGCCGTCCTCGCTGCGGGCGCGGGCCAGGCTGCCTGCGGCCTGCCGCCACAGGGGAGCGCCGGAAGCCTGGCTCCCCGCCCCGCGGCGCTTCGCGGGCGGGGCCTCGCCGCCGCGGCCGGGCACAGGCGCGTCGCCTGGGCCCGCGTGCGGGCGGGCCGGCTCCGCGGCGGCCCCGCCGGCGGCTTCGCCCGAATCCCCGGCTCCGTCCGCGGATTCGGGCTGCCCGGGCGCCGCGCCCGCCGGCTTCTTCTGCGAAGGCAGCACGAAGCCGAGCAGCAGCGCTCCGCCGTAGTGCACGCCGGCAAGCAGAAGCCCCAGGCGCGGACTGTGCAGGAACCCGGTGCCGATCACGGTGACGATCAGCACCGGGCTTGCCAGATGCGACAGCGCCAACAGGCGCTCGCCTTCCCCGCGCGTGAGCAGCTTTCCCCGGCGGAGCTTGGCCGTGAAGAGGGCGCCGCTTGGAAAGCCGCCCAAGGCTCCCGCGGCAAGCGCCAGACCACCCGTGCCCGGGAGGCGGAGCAGGAGTCGTGCGAGCGGCTCCAGCAGGGTGCCGAGGGCGTTGACGAGACCGAACCCGAGCAGCAGCTCGGTAAGAATCATAAACGGCAGCAGCGCCGGGAATACGATGTTCCACCAGATCGTGATGCCCTCCAGGGAAGCCTGGAGCGCCTTGTCAGGAAAAGCGATAATCGACGCGACCAGGGCGGCCGCAAGACTGCCGAGCAGAAGCGTGGTAAGATACCCGCCGCCGCGGTGCGTTAGGGATTTCGGCATGTAAACACCTCGATTCGTTTGCTACATGTGTACGCCGGACCGAAGATGTTTAGACCAAGCCCGCCCCGCATACACTAACAAACATCCATTCTCCGATTTTCGGAAACGGAACGGGAGGGAGTCCTTGAAAATGACCGACAAAGATCATGAAAACCAGCGTTACAACAACGAACAGGAACAAGGAGAAAACGAACGGGAAACCGGCTTCGAGAACGGGGACGATGTCCGGGAGAGGCCCGTCATCCGACGGGCGCACCCGCAGAGACGCTCCAGACGTTTTTTTACGTCGCTTCTTGTCGGCTTTCTCTGCTTTGTTGTCCTGTTTTACGTTCCTCTGCCCTTTTTTATTTATATGCCGGGTACGGCTGAGGCCGTTCACCCGATGGTCAGTGTCCCCAAGAGCGACACGACCGATGAAAAAGGCTCGCTTATGCTCGTTACGGTCCGGGTGGCCAATGCGAACGTAGTGACGTATTTGTGGTCTCTGGCCAACAAATACGATGAACTCCAGCTCAAGAAAGACGTCCTCCGGGGGATGTCCGAGAAAGATTACAGCCAGCAGCAGCAGTTCGTCATGCTGACTTCCCAAAGCGACGCCATCCAGACCGCTTACAAGAAAGCGGGCGTTCCTTTCCATATAAAAGGGGAGGGCGTAATGGTCACGGGCCTCTCGCCGGGTCTCCCCGCGGAGAAAGTGATGCAGGCCGGAGACAAGGTCACCAAAGCGGACGAGAAGGAGATCAAAACTTCTCAGGACCTTTTCGCCTTTCTGGAAACCAAGAAAGAAGGGGACACGGTTACGCTGACCTTCATCCGCAGAGATAAAGAGATGACGGCGCCGCTCACGCTGGCCAAGCTGCCGCCCGATAAAGACACCGGCAAGAGCCGCGTTGGAATCGGGATTACGATGGCCGAAATGCAAAGTGTCCAGGCGGACGATCCCGCCAAGCAGGTTACCATTAAAGCGGGCGAAATAGGCGGACCCTCCGCAGGTCTGATGTTTTCCCTGGAGATTTACAACCAGCTGCTTCCCGAGGATATCACGAAGGGGCACAAAATCGCGGGAACCGGAACGATCGACACGGAAGGCAAGGTGGGCGTTATCGGCGGTATCAAGCATAAAGTCATCGCGGCCGACCGCGAAGGAGCGGAGATCTTTTTTGCTCCCCAGGATCTCAAAACGGACAAAGGTACGATCTACAATTACACGGAAGCTTTGGCCCGCGCCAAGGAAATCGGAACCAAGATGAAGATCGTTCCCGTCGCCACGATGGACGACGCCCTAAAGTATTTGGCAGAGCTTCCTCCGAAATGATTGACAAACTAGAAGAATAATAGCTATAATTATCTTTGTTTGTTTGAGGTGATAAAAACATGTGGATTCAACTTAAAGACATCATGGCCAAAGGACAGCCTGTTGCCATCCGCGAATCGCTTAACAGCGAAGCGCTGCTGAAGGGCCGCAAGGATATTTTGTCCGCAGGACCGATCGTTACGGATCTGGAGGCGAAAGCGGCGTCCGACGTCGTGGAAGTAACCGGCCGTGTTTCCGTCGAGCTTGAGTTTGGCTGTTCCCGTTGTTTGACCCCGTTCAAGCAGACGTTGAACATTCCCTTTCGGGAAATTTTTACTTCGAAACCGGAAGTGGAAGCGCAGGCTTCCGCGGATGAGGATGAGATCGTCCATCTGGTTCGCGAAGATAAAGTGGAATTGAACCCTTACATTGAAGAGAATATACAGCTTGAGCTGCCGATAGCGCCGGTTTGCCGGGAAGACTGCAAGGGGCTTTGTCCCGAATGCGGGAGTAACCGCAACGAACGCGACTGCGGCTGCAAGAACGAACGGATCGATCCAAGACTGGCCGGTCTGGCTGATTTTTTCAACTCGTAGGGATTTGGGGATTACGTTAAGGAGGTGGAATTCATGGCAGTACCGTTCAGAAAAACATCCAAAACCCGCCGCGACAAGCGCCGTACCCACTTCAAATTGGAAGTTCCGGGCATGGTTAAGTGCGAGCAGTGCGGAGAACTGAAACTTTCTCACCGCGTTTGCAAAAACTGCGGCACATACAAAGGCAGAGAAATCGTACAAGCTTAATTTTCGTTAAGCTGACAAATAGTACTTCATCTTAGGTGAGGTGCTATTTTTTTTGTCCAAAAGCGGCGAGCGGATAAGATAAAAGGAGGAGCAGGGCGGATTTATCCGCAAGGCTTCCCTTTTGCACGCAAATTATATATACTACTTTTAGTACTAGGTAATAAGAGGAGGCCATACTACCGGCCGTCTCCACAAGCAGGGTGGTGCTTGTCATCGAACGTCTTCCGAAACGCACTCGTCAGCAGCAGCTGCTGCAGGCAATTGAAGATAATCCGTTTCTGACGGATGAAGAGTTAATGCGCAAGTTTCAGGTTAGCATTCAAACCGTTCGTCTGGATCGTCTCGAACTGGGGATACCCGAGCTGCGCGAACGGATCAAGCATATGGCGGAACGCTCCTACGACCAGGTGCGTTCCCTGCCCATTGATGAAGTAATCGGGGAAATCATCGATTTGCAGCTCGACAAGAGCGGCATTTCCATGTTTGAACTGACCGAAGACCATGTTTTTTCCCGTACGAAAATCGCGCGTGGGCATCATATTTTCGCCCAGGCCAATTCACTCGCCGTTGCGGTAATCAACGATCCTATCGCGCTTACCGCTTCGGCGGACATCCGGTTTATCCGTTCCGCCATGCTTGGCGAGAAATGTATCGCGAAAGCGTACGTCAAGTCTCTGTCGAAGGGGAAAGCCAAGGTGGACGTACAGACGTTTATCGGAGATGAAGTTGTTTTCGAAGGCAGCTTCGTCATCTTTCACTCCAAGAAAGAACAACTACGAACAGAAGGTGGGCAAGCCAATGCGGATCGCAATTGACGCAATGGGCGGCGACCACGCCCCGGCAATCGTCGTGGAAGGAGCTCTGGCGGCAGCCAAGGAATGGACAGATGTCGAGCTTCTGCTCGTCGGCGATTCGGCCAAGATCGAGGCGCTGCTTTCGGAGCGCCCCTCGAATCTGCGTGTCATCCACGCCTCCGAGATCATCGAAGCCGAAGATGAGCCTGTCCGTGCCGTACGCCGCAAGAAAGACGCTTCGATGGTCGTCGCCGGCCGGCTGGTCAAGGAAGGCGAAGCCGACGCGATGATTTCGGCCGGCAACACCGGTGCCCTCATGACGACGGGGCTTCTCGTAGTCGGCCGGGTACCCGGCATCGAGCGCCCGGCTCTCGCACCGATGATCCCGACGCTGGACGGCAGCGGTGTTCTCGCCCTTGATCTGGGAGCGAACATGGACTCCAGTCCGGAAAACCTGCTCCAATACGCCATCATGGGCAGTATGTACAGAAGCAAGGTTCACGGCATGGACCGTCCGCGCGTAGGTCTGCTGAACATCGGCACGGAGGCGAAGAAAGGGAATGAGCTGACAAAGGCGGCGTATCCGCTGCTGGAGCAAGCTCCCGTTCATTTCGTGGGCAACGTTGAATCCCGCGACATTCTCCAGGCCGAATGCGACGTTATCGTGTGCGACGGATTTGCCGGCAATATTATGCTGAAAACGCTGGAGGGAGCGGCATCGGCCATTTTCTCCGCTTTGAAGACTGAGTTTACCCGTACGACGCTGACCAAACTGGCCGCGGCCGTACTGAAACCGGGCTTGTCCGCTTTTAAGGGAAAGCTGGACTATACGGAGCACGGAGCGGCTCCGCTGCTCGGATTAAGCGGCCTCGTGCTGAAAAGCCACGGCTCGTCCGACGCGAAGGCGATCAAGAACGCCGTGCGCCAGGCGAGAACGGCGCTGCAGAACGATCTGGTCGGCGCAATCGCTACGGAAATCAAGAACGGGAAGTGAGTGGACCTAATGAATGGCATTCCAGTAGGCATTCTGGGCACGGGAAAATATGTGCCCGAACGGGTTTTAACGAATCAGGAACTGGAGTCTATGGTGGAGACGAACGATGAATGGATCGTGACGCGCACCGGAATCCGGGAACGGAGAATGGCGGCTCCCGAGCAGGCAACCTCCGATTTGGCGCTCGAAGCTTCACGCATTGCGCTTGAAAATGCCGGAATTACGGCGGATCAGCTGGATTTGATCATCGTGGCTACCGTTACGCCGGATATGGCATTTCCGTCGGCTTCGTGCATTCTTCAGGAGAAGCTGGGTGCCAAAAACGCGGCGGCCTTCGATTTGGCCGCAGCGTGCGCCGGTTTTATCTATGGATTGGCCAATGCGTCCAATTTTATCGCGAACGGTATTTACAAGTATGCCCTGGTCATAGGAGCGGACACCTTGTCGCGGATTACGGACTATACGGACCGCAATACGTGCATTCTGTTTGGGGACGGAGCGGGTGCCGTCGTGATCGGCGCGGTACCGGAAGGACGCGGGTTCAAATCCTTTGAACTCGGTGCGGACGGCTCCGGTGCGGAGCTTCTTAAGATCGCCGGAGGCGGTTCCCGCAATCCGGCATCCTCCGAAAGCCTAGACCAGCGTCTTCACTACATCTATATGGCAGGCAGCGAAGTGTTCAAATTCGCGGTCCGCATCATGGGATCGGCCGCGGAAGAAGCGCTCCGCAAAGCGGGACTTCATAAAAACGATATCGATCTTCTGATTCCGCATCAGGCGAACATCCGGATTATCCAATCCGCCTTGAACCGTCTGGAGCTGACCGAGGACAAATGCATGATCAACCTGGACCGTTACGGCAACATGTCGGCCGCTTCCATTCCGGTAGCGCTGGCGGAGGCTGCCGAGCAGGGCCGGCTTAAAGAAGGCGATACCACGGTGCTGGTCGGCTTCGGCGGCGGTCTGACTTGGGGAGCGTCCGTGCTGGTCTGGTAAAATAGTGGAAGGGGAATACTGACGTTTATGGGCAAGATAGCTTTTGTATTTCCGGGACAGGGAGCCCAGTCGGTCGGCATGGGGAAGGATGCTTATGATGCTCATGAAGGAGCGAAACGCGTCTTCGACGAGGCCGACAAGGCACTAGGCTATTCCTTATCCTCTCTTATATTCGAGGGACCCGAGGACGAACTGAAAATTACGTATCATACACAACCCGCTCTGCTTACCGCGAGTATGGCTTATCTCGAAGTATTCCGCCAAAAAGGCATCGTGCCGGACTTTACGGCCGGGCACAGCCTGGGCGAGTATTCCGCGCTGGTAGCCTCCGGCGTGCTCGGCTTCGAGGATGCCGTGCGCACCGTGCGTGCCCGCGGCGAATTTATGGAGCAGGCCGTACCGGGCGGACTCGGCGCGATGGCTGCCGTACTGGGAGCCGAGCGCGGGGCGCTGGACGAGCTTTGCCGCTCCGTCAGCGATGAAACCGGAGCGGTGGAGCTGGCCAATATCAACTGCCCGGGCCAGATCGTCGTTTCCGGCACCCGCGAAGGCGTGCAAGCGGTCGTGGACCGCGCCAAGGAAATCGGCGCGAAACGGGCGATTCCGCTCGAAGTGAGCGGACCGTTCCACTCCTCGCTGATGAAACCGGCATCGGAGAAGCTGGCGGACGTGCTTGCGGGTCTCAGCCTGCAGGAAGCCGCCGTGCCCGTCGTGGCCAACGTTACGGCGCGTCCGGTCACTTCGCCGGATGAGATCAAGGGTCTTCTGGTCCGTCAAGTGTATTCTCCGGTGCTGTGGGAAGACACCGTCGTGTGGCTGATCGAGCAGGGTGTGGACACCTTCGTCGAGATCGGCTCGGGGACGGTGCTCGCCGGTCTGATCAAGAAAGTCAGCCGGAGCGTGAAAGTCGTCTCCGTCAATAGCCTGGAAGCGGCGCTGCAGGCCGAGATTTAAGCGTCACACAATTCATTATGTAGTCGGGAGGACACAAGCCATGCTGAGTGGTAAAGCGGCGCTCGTTACCGGAGCTTCCCGCGGAATCGGCCGTGCGATTGCCCTGGAACTTGCCGCAAGCGGCGCCGATGTGGCAGTCAACTATGCAGGCAGCGAGCAAGCTGCGGAAGAAGTCGTTAAAGAGATCGAGGCGATGGGAAGACGCGCGGTCAAGCTCCGCGGGGATGTAAGCAAATCCCAGGAAGCCGAAGATCTTGTCAAGCAGACGATTGAAGCCTTGGGCAGTCTGGACATACTGGTGAATAATGCCGGAATTACCCGGGATAACCTCATTATGCGGATGAAAGAGGAAGACTTTGACATCGTCATCGCGACCAATCTCAAAGGCGTTTTCAACTGCACCAAAGCGGCCACCCGCCCCATGATGAAACAGCGTTCGGGCCGGATTATCAATATCTCGTCCGTCGTGGGCGTGCTCGGCAACCCCGGGCAGGCCAATTACGTGGCGGCGAAAGCAGGCGTCATCGGTCTCACGAAGGCGTCCGCCAAAGAGCTTGCGTCCCGCGGGATTACCGTCAATGCGGTAGCGCCGGGCTTCATCTCCACCGATATGACCGACAAGCTGCCGGAAGAGCAGAAGGCAGCCCTTCTGCAGCAAATTCCGCTCGGCAAGCTCGGCAAGCCGGAAGATATCGCTAAAATCGTCCGTTTCCTCGCTTCGGACGAGGGTTCCTACATGACCGGCCAGACGCTTCATGTCGACGGCGGCATGTACATGTAAGACAGCCCTACGGGCCCCATGCCGCAGTCGGCGGTTGTCCCGCTTAGACAAGTATGGCATTTTGATTCGTATTCTCGTATAATACCAAGGAGGAGGTGAGCCGGATGTCCGACGTACTAGATCGCGTAAAGAAAATTATCATCGACCGTTTAGGGGTAGAAGAGTCTGAAGTTACCCTTGAAGCGTCTTTCAAAGAAGATTTAGGTGCTGATTCTCTCGATGTTGTAGAATTGGTTATGGAACTTGAAGATGAATTTGATCTGGAGATTTCCGACGAAGATGCTGAGAAGATTACGACTGTGGGAGAAGTAGTGAATTACATAAAATCTCATACGTAAAAATCTTTGGAGTCCCATTCTAAAAAAGAGTCCCGTTCTCATAAAGGCGGGACTTCTCCTCATTTTCTGAACGTAGAAAAAGCGAGAGAAAACACCCTTAATTCAGAGGTGGTACACGTGAATAGAGTCGTTATTACAGGACTTGGAGTTATGAGCTCCCTGGGTCAAGAAGTGAATACTTTCTGGGGCAATCTGCTAGCGGGCAAATCCGGTATCAGCGCTATCGAAAGCTTCGACGTAAGCGAGTATCCGACGCGCATCGCCGCATCCGTTAAGGATTTCAACCCCGAAGATTATATAGATAAACGTGAAGCGAGAAGAATGGACCGCTTCGTGCAGTTCGCGGTTGCGGCCAGCATCAACGCCTTGAAGAGCTCCGGCTTGAACATACAGGAAGATACGGATCCCGAGCGGGTCGGCGTTTATGTCGGCTCCGGAATCGGCGGCCTGTCGACTTGGGAAGAACAGCATAAGATTCTGCTTGAAAAAGGACCGAAGAGGGTCAGCCCGTTCTTCATTCCGATGATGATCGCGAATATGGCTTCAGGCCAAATCTCGATGATTACCGGAGCGAAGGGTCCGAACAGCACGGCGGTTACGGCTTGCGCAACCGGAACGCACTCCATCGGAGATTCGTTCAAACTGATTCAGCGCGGAGACGCCGATGTGATGATCTGCGGCGGAGCCGAGGCGACGATCAGCCCGACGGGCGTTGCAGGCTTCTGCGCACTCCGTGCGATGTCCACCCGCAACGACGAGCCTGAGAAGGCAAGCCGTCCATTCGACACGGGCCGTGACGGCTTCGTGATGGGCGAGGGTGCCGGCGTCCTCGTGCTTGAGTCGCTTGAGCACGCACAGAAGCGCGGTGCCCACATTTACGCCGAAGTCATCGGCTACGGAATGAGCGGAGACGCGCATCATATGACGGAGCCCGATCCGGACGGAGCGGCCCGCTGCATGGTCAAAGCGATCAAGGACGCAGGCATCGCGCCGGAAGACATCGACTACATTAATGCGCATGGTACGAGCACGCCGGTCGGGGACAAGTCCGAAACAACGGCCATCAAGAAAGCGCTGGGTGAGCATGCTTACAAAGTCGCTGTCAGCTCGACGAAATCCATGACCGGTCATCTTCTGGGTGCAGCCGGCGGCGTTGAAGCCGTTATTTGCGGGCTTACGCTCGAAAACGGTATCATTCCGCCGACGATGAACCTGGATGACCAGGATCCGGAATGCGATCTGGATTACGTGCCGAACGTTCCCCGCAAGAGCGACGTTCAGGTGGCCATGTCCAACTCCTTCGGGTTCGGCGGACATAACGCAACGATTATTTTGAAAAAATATCAAGCCTAACAACCGGCCGGTGGTGAGAACATGAACCGAGACGTCAACCAGCTTCTAGCCGACATGGAGATCCGCTTTCAAGACCTCGATTTGCTTAGGCAGGCTTTTACGCACTCTTCCTATGTGAATGAACACCGGATGGCGAATTACCAGGACAACGAGCGTCTTGAGTTCTTGGGTGATGCCGTTTTGGAACTTACGGTGTCGGAATACTTGTATTTCAAGTATCCGCACCGCACAGAGGGAGAGCTGACGAAGCTTCGGGCGTCGATCGTTTGTGAACCTTCGCTAGTCAATTTTGCGGAGAAGCTCAATTTCGGGAGCTACGTACAGCTCGGCAAAGGCGAGGAAATGACGGGAGGCCGTTCGCGTCCCGCGCTTCTTGCCGATGTTTTCGAGTCTTTTATCGGAGCGCTGTACCTGGACCAGGGGCTTGAAGCGGTTAAGCTCTTTTTGCAGCAGCATGTGTTT
Source organism: Paenibacillus sp. JT31N7 (assembly GCF_059692095.1). NCBI lineage: Bacteria > Bacillati > Bacillota > Bacilli > Caryophanales > Paenibacillaceae > Paenibacillus > Paenibacillus sp. JT31N7. The sequence continues at coordinate 1,309,723 of NZ_JCAUAT010000001.1, read as the reverse complement.
CCCTATGTATCTGCGGAGGGCAAGCTGCTCGTGATCGATTACAAGACGCAGCTGCAGGAGCATACTCAGCACCACAATATGGGGGCGCTCGAATACCGCATCGTGGAAGAGCGCGGTCCGGCTCACGAGAGAGAGTTTGTGGCTGAGGTTTACATGGACGCCAGACAGCTCGGCAAAGGGGCCGGACGTTCCAAGAAAGAAGCGGAGCAGCAGGCGGCTTCTCAGGCATTAACGAAGCTGAATGTGCCCATGGAGAGTTAGAAGCACAACAAGAAAGCTGGCGCGTCGGAGTACCGTCTCCGAGCGCGCCGCCCGATAAAGCAGAGGAAGAGCAGCCCAGCAGCTGCTCTTTTCTTTTGCGCTCTATTTTGAACGCGGGATATGGTACAATAGAGGCTGGGTTAGCGCCGGGCCAGAGACTTTTTTGCGGAATAAATCCGCCCGGTTTACCGGATAGCCGGTCAGAGCGGTTGTGGAAGCCGAGCGGCTCCGCGGGTGTCCAGCCTGTTTTAAGGCTTAGGCAGTTAGGAGAGCTGTTTAACGCAGCCCGCCAATCCTTACAAAGCAGCTTTTCTTGCGAAAAGTTCAGCAACGTTTATGAAGCAGCTTTGCTATCCGCAAAGTTTTAGCAGTCCTTACGAAGTAACTTTTCTTAGGAAAAGTTCAGCAACGCTTACGAAGTAACTTTGCTATCGCAAAGTTTAGTAGTCCTTACGAAGTAACTTTGCTATCGCAAAGTTTTGAGGTGAAAAGAATCTATGTTTTTGAAGCGGATTGAATTATCCGGATTTAAGTCGTTCGCGGACCGCACGGAGCTGGAATTCGTCAAAGGAATCACAGCCGTAGTCGGGCCCAACGGCAGCGGAAAGAGCAATATTTCAGACGGCATCCGCTGGGTGCTCGGGGAAACGAGCGCGAAGAGCTTGCGCGGCGGCAAGATGGAAGATGTTATTTTTGCCGGCAGTGACGCCCGCAGAGCCGTTAATTACGGTGAAGTGTCGCTCACGCTCGACAATACGTCCCAGTCGCTGCCTCTCGATTATAACGAGGTGACGGTCAGCCGGCGTGTACACCGGAGCGGGGACAGCGAGTATTTTATAAACAAGCAGTCCTGCAGGCTGAAAGACATTACCGAACTGTTTATGGATACCGGAATCGGCAAAGAGGCCTATTCGATTATCGGCCAAGGCCGGATCGAAGAAATTTTGAGCAATAAATCGGAAGAGCGCCGCAGTATTTTTGAGGAAGCATCCGGAATCGTCAAATATAAATCGCGCAAGAAGGAATCGGAGAAGAAGCTTCAGGAAACCGAGCAAAACCTTCTGCGCATTCATGACCTCGTCACGGAGCTGGAAGACCAGATCAATCCGCTGCGGGAGCAGGCCGAGAAAGCGATCCGCTACAAAGAGCTGAAGGAAGAACTGAAGCACAGCGAAATCGCCGTGTACGTTCACCAGATCGATCAGATCTATGTCTCCTGGTCGGAGACAAACGAGAAGCTTGCCGCTTTGAAAGAGGAGCGGCTCAGCTTATCCACGTTTGTCAGCCAGCACGATGCCCAATTGGAAAAACACCGCTGGGAAACGAAACGGCTGGAAGAAGAGCTGGAGAAGCTACAGGAAACCCTGCTGCAAATCTCCGAGGATTTCGAAAAATGCGAAGGCCACGGCGAGGTGCTCAAGGAACGGAAGAAAAATTTCGCTTCTAACGAGCAGCAGCTGGAGCAGACCATCGTTCTTCAGGAAACGAGATTTGCGGAGAAGGAAGCGGAGCTGGCCGGGCACCGTGAGAAAATCGTACATATCGGCGCGCAGCTGTTCGAATATCAAGCCAAGCTGTCCGAAGAGGAGAATCGTCTCCAGGGGGTAAGCGGCGGTTTGAATTCGGGCGTGGAGGATCAGCTGAAATCCGAGCTCCTCGATAAAATGAATGCGATGGCGCAGTGCCGCAACGAAATCCGTTATGCGGAGCAGCAGCTCGAATCGCTGGCACGGCGGCTTCAAAAGCTGGAAGAAGAAGGGCAGAAAAGGACCGCTTTGCAGTCCGATATCGCCGCCCGCAAGAAACAGCTCCAAACGAAACTGGAGCAGACCCGTAAAGAAGTCGAGAAGATCCGCTCCGCTTATCTGGATTTGAGTGAAAGTCTCAAGAAGAAGCAGATTCTGCTGGAAGAATCGTCCGGCATGCTGCGCAAATGGGAGCAGCGGATCGACGCGCTCACATCCAGACGTGACACGATGAAGGAAATGCAGAACGACTACGACGGCTTTATGCACGGCGTTAAGGAAGTGTTAAAAGCAAAGAACCGTCCCGACGGGCTCAAAGGGATTCACGGGGCCGTTGCGGAGCTTGTCAGCGTGCCGGCGGAAATCGAGCTGGCCGTGGAAACGGCTCTCGGCGGAGCCTTGCAAAATATCGTCGTGGCAACGGAAGCATACGGCCGCGAAGCGATTGCCTTCCTGAAGCGACGACAGATGGGACGCGCGACGTTTCTGCCTATGGATGTCATCCGTGGCCGTTCGATCGGTGAAAGCGAACGCGGGGCGCTGATATCTTCGAACGGGTTCGTGGGTATCGGGGTTGACTTGATTAAATTCGACCCGCAGTATCAGAATATTTTTTCCAGTTTACTGGGCACTGTTATTATTGCGGAAACGCTGGAAGATGCAAACCGGATTGCCGCCAAAGCGCATTACCGGTACCGTGTCGTTACGCTTGAAGGAGATATCGTTAACCCGGGCGGTTCCATGACGGGCGGCAGCCTGCAGAAGAAAAGCTCCAACTTGCTCGGCCGCCAGCGGCAGATCGAGGAGCTTGACAGTGAAATCGCAGCTACGGAGACGCAGCTTCAGCAGCTCAAGACAAGGGCTTCCCAAGCCCGCAAAGAGATTGTCGAAGACAACGCGAATCTGGAAGAACTGCGGGGACGCGGTGAGCAGAAGCGGATCGAAGAACAGCAAATCCGCGCGGATCTGGCTCCGCTTGAAGCGGAAGTGCGCCGCATGGAGGAGCAGCTGACGCTGGAGCGCGACGACCGTTCGACGCTGCTTGAGGAACGCGGCCAGCAGGAGCGCAGCATCGAAGAAAACCGCGGCCGGCTCGAAGAGCTGCAGCAGGAAGAGGAGGCGCTCCAGCAGGCCATCCGGGACGCCGAATCTTCGCGCAAAGCGAACGAATCGGCGAAGGAGGAACTGCAGAACCAGCTGACGGATCTCAAGGTTCGCGTCGCTTCCGCTTCGCAGGAGAAGCAGTCGCTTCAAGATCAGCAGCGGAGGCTCCAGCAGGATCTGGCGGAAGCGAAACAGGAGCTGGAGATGAATCGCCGCCAGCTGTGGCAGCTTCGCGCCGAGATGGAATTCCATGCGGAAGAAAGCGTCAAGCAGGTGGAACTGCTCAATACGCTGAAACTCCGCAAGCAGAAATGCACGGAGGACATCGAGTTCAAACGTTCCGAACGTGCGGGGTGGATGGACAAGCTTCAGCAGGCCGAGAACGAAACCCGCGAACAGCGTACCCAACTCAAGCAGGTGGAGGAGCAGTGCCTGCAGCATGAGGTGCGCGTGAACCGGCTGGACGTAGAGCTTGAAAACCTGCTCAAAAAGCTTGGCGAAGAGTACGAAATGAGCTACGAGCTCGCCAAAGAGCGCTACCCGGTGCCCGAAGATATCACGGGCGCACAGAACAAGGTGCGCGATCTGAAACGCTCCATTTCTTCGCTGGGCGATGTCAATTTGGGCGCGATTGAGGAATACGCCCGGGTTTCCGAGCGTTACGATTTCCTTTCTGTCCAGAAGGACGACTTGGTAGAGGCCAAAACAACGCTCTACACCGTGATCCGGGAGATGGATCAGGAAATGTCGAAGCGTTTCAAAACGACCTTCGATGCGATACGCTCCCATTTCGTGGTCGTTTTCGTGAAGCTGTTCGGTGGAGGCCGGGCGGACCTGATTTTGTCCGATCCGGAAAACCTGCTCGAGACGGGTATCGAGATCGTAGCCCAGCCTCCGGGTAAAAAGCTGCAGAACCTGCAGCTTCTCTCCGGTGGAGAAAGAGCGCTCACGGCGCTTGCGCTTCTGTTCTCAATCCTGCGCGTCAAGCCCGTTCCGTTCTGCGTGCTCGATGAGGTCGAAGCGGCGCTGGACGAAGCGAACGTCACCCGTTTTGCCGAATATCTGCGTGAATTCTCCGAAACGACCCAGTTTATCGTGGTCACGCACCGCAAGGGAACGATGGAGGAAGCGGATGTGCTGTACGGGGTTACGATGGAAGAAGGCGGGGTTTCCAAGCTCGTATCCGTACGACTTGAGGACGAGGAAGCGATGATTTCCGCCTCCTGACAAGGAGCAGCCATTCAGGGGACGAGTATGGTCCGGGAAACTGATTTCACGGGCCGTAATCCGGTTATATAAACGTGTATTTTCAAATCAGCCACCTTTACAGGCTCTTCAAGAGCCATTTCAGAAAGCGAGGACAGCTTCAGATGAGTTTTTTTAAACGGTTAAAAGAGAGCATTTCGAGCAAAACCGAGGCGGTAACGAATAAATTTAAGGAAGGTCTCACCAAAACGCGCGATGTCTTCGTGGACCGTGTGGACGACCTGTTCAGCCGCCGCAAAAAAATCGACGAGGAATTTTACGAAGAGCTGGAAGAAATCCTGATCGGCGCCGACGTCGGGGTAAACACGGTCATGGAGTTGATCGAGCAGCTGCGCAGCGAGGTGCGCAAACGTAAAATCGAAGATCCTAACGACCTTCAACCGGTACTATCCGAGAAGCTGACGGAGCTCCTGAAGGGCAGCGAAGACAGCAGTATAAAGCTGGCTTCCGGTGAACTTAGCATTATTTTGTTCGTCGGCGTCAACGGCGTGGGCAAAACGACCACAATCGGAAAAATGGCGCACATGTACAAATCGCAGGGGAAAAAAGTCATCCTGGCGGCTGGCGATACTTTCCGGGCCGGTGCGATCGAGCAGCTCGAAACGTGGGGCCAGCGTGTCGGCGTAGACGTCATCAAGCAGCAGGCGGGTTCCGACCCGGCGGCTGTCATGTATGACGCCGTACAGGCCGCGAAGAACCGCGGGGCGGACATTCTGTTGTGCGATACGGCAGGACGTCTGCAGAACAAAGTGAACCTGATGGAGGAGCTCAACAAGATTTACCGGGTGATCCGCAGGGAAGTTCCCGATGCTCCGCATGAAGTGCTGCTCGTGTTGGACGCCACGACTGGTCAGAATGCTCTCCAGCAGGCAAAGATGTTCGGCGACAAAACCGGTCTGACCGGCCTCGTATTAACGAAGCTGGACGGTACGGCCAAAGGCGGCATCGTGGTTGCGATCCGGCAGGAGCTGAACATTCCCGTGAAATTCGTGGGACTAGGCGAGAAAATGGACGATTTGCAGCCGTTTGATTCCGAGCAGTTCGTTCATGCGCTGTTCGGTAAGTGGATCGCCGAGGAAAAAGCGGAGGCTTAACCGGCCTGCTGTCCGGCTTATTTCCGTGCGGTTGGTATGGTTCGTGCTTGCACGGCTAGTAGGCATGAGCCTTCTTGAAGACCGTACTTCGCAGCGGCGGAATTATTTTAGCTGTTTTTTAGCTGACAAGGTGCAGGGCTTGACATCCCATCCGGCATCCGTTAATATAAGGACTGTTGCTGGTGTAAAGTGCATAACCTTGACGGAGGCGGGCCCTATGACGGAAGATCGCATTCTGGAGAAAACGAACCGAATTAATCTTCTGTTTGATTTCTACGAGCCCATGCTGACAGACAAACAGCAGGCTGTGCTAAAACTGTACTTTCACGACGATTACTCTCTCGGGGAAATCGCCGAGCAATTCAAGATCAGCCGTCAGGCTGTTTACGAACATGTAAAACGTGCGGAGCAGATGCTCGAAGATTACGAGAGCAAACTTCTGCTGCTGACGAAACACGAACGCCGCTTGAAGCTTCTGAGCGAGGCGGAGGAGATGCTCCTTCAGTCGCCGGGCGACCTTGCGGACCGGGTCGCGGATTATATGCGCCGGATCGTTCATACGGAATAGAACGAATAACTCTGCGAGGCAGAGACCCCATACAACAAGCAAGATGCAGTTCAAAGCAATTGAAACAGGCAGGAAGGAGGCGGTTTAGATGGCATTCGAAGGATTAACCGGCAGGCTGCAGGGCGTATTCGATAAGCTCCGGGGCAAAGGCAAGCTGACGGAAGAAGACGTGAGCGAGGCGCTTCGCGAAGTGCGTCTGGCTCTTCTGGAAGCCGACGTTAACTTCAAAGTAGTCAAGGACTTCATCGCCAAGGTGAAAGAGCGCGCGATCGGACAAGACGTGATGAAAAGCTTCACCCCCGGCATGGTCGTCATCGACATCGTAAACAAAGAGCTTACCGACCTTATGGGCGGAACGCACACGAAGCTGGCCAAAGCGAACAAACCGCCTACCGTTATTATGATGGTCGGTTTGCAGGGTGCGGGTAAAACGACAACGTCCGGCAAGCTGGCTAAAATGCTGCAGAAGCAAAATCACAAGCCGCTGCTGGTTGCCGGCGATATTTACCGGCCCGCTGCCATCAAGCAGCTTCAAGTGCTGGGCGAGCAGCTGAAGGTTCCCGTGTTTTCGATGGGCGACCAGGTCAGTCCCGTTGAAATCGCGAAGAACGGGCTTCAGTTCGCCAAGGACAACAATAACGACTACGTGATTGTCGATACGGCCGGACGGCTGCACATTGATGAAGCACTTATGGATGAGCTGAAAAATGTGCGCGAAGCGGTCGGCCCGCACGAAACGCTGCTGGTCGTCGATGCGATGACGGGACAGGATGCCGTCAACGTGGCCGAAAGCTTTCACAAGCAGCTGGAGCTGACGGGTGTCGTTCTGACCAAGCTCGACGGCGATACACGCGGCGGTGCCGCACTTTCCGTCAAAGCCGTTACCGGTTGTCCTATCAAATTCGCCGCAATGGGCGAAAAATTGGACGCGTTGGAGCCTTTCTATCCGGAACGGATGGCTTCGAGGATTCTCGGCATGGGCGATATGCTCACCCTGATCGAGAAGGCGCAAGCGGGTATCGATGCGGATAAAGCCAAGGAAATGGAACGCAAGATGCGTAATGCCGAGTTCACGTTCGACGATTTCCTCGAACAGATGGAACAGGTGAAGAAGCTCGGTCCGCTGGACCAGCTGCTGGATATGCTCCCCGGAGCCGGCAAAATGAAAGGCATGAAAGACCTGAAAGTCGATGACAAACAGATGGGCCGTGTCGAGGCCATCGTGAAATCGATGACGAAGGAAGAGAAACGCAAGCCTGAAATCATTAATGCCAACCGGCGCAAACGCATCGCGCTCGGCAGCGGGAATTCCGTTCAGGATGTCAACCGGCTGCTGAAGCAGTTTGAAGATATGCGCAAAATGATGAAGCAGTTCTCGGGCATGATGAACCCCAAAGCCATGAAGAACATGAAAAAGATGGGCAAAGGTTTCAAGTTTCCGTTCGGTTAACAGCCGGCGGTTTCGATACAACGCGTTTATTCTATGTGGGAGGTGATATTCATGGCAGTTCGTATTCGTTTGAAGCGTATGGGTGCTCACAAAGCTCCTTTTTATCGTGTAGTTGTTTCCGATTCCCGCTCTCCGCGTGACGGACGTTTTATCGAGGAGATCGGTTACTATAACCCGATTACTCAACCTGCAGTCGTTAAAATCGACGAGGAAAAAGCACTGAAATGGCTCCAAAACGGCGCGCAAGCGTCCGATACGGTTCGTTCCCTGTTCAGCAAAGCAGGTCTTATGACCAAGTTCCACGAGTCTAAGCTGAAGAAGTAATCCTACCCAGGCATTTCGGAGGTCTTTATGAAAGAGGTCATTACCGTTATCGCGAAGGCACTCGTGGATCATCCGGAAGACGTGCGTGTGAATGCGGTGGAAGGCGAGAACAGTGTCGTCTATGAACTGTCCGTACACCCCGGGGATGTCGGTAAAGTTATCGGCAAGCAGGGGCGTATCGCCAAAGCTCTTCGCACAGTCGTCACGTCAGCTGCAGTCAAGGAAAACAAACGGGTTACCGTTGAAATTATGTCATAGAGGAGAAGGTTAGGATCATTCCTAACCTTTTTCTTGCATCTGAATACGAGAAACCGTTTCCTGCCGGAAGGCATTCGAGGAAACAAGACCGGGCAGGCGGACGGAAACCGGTTTTGATCATTTTTCGGCGTCCGGGATCGGAAGAAGTATGGAAACGGGACAGAGGTGGAAAAATACGGATATGAGCGATAAATTATATACGGTCGGGACCATCGTCAATACGCACGGTCTGCGAGGAGAACTGAAAGTTGTGCCGCACACGGACTTTGCCGAGCAGCGTTTTGCAAACGGCAGCAAACTTGTCATAGAGGATGCCAAAGGTAAACTTACACCGGTGACCATTAAAAGCTCACGGCTGCACAAAAATATGTACATCGTCCAGTTCAAGGAGTTTTCTCACATCAACGAGGTCGAACTTTTAAAGAGCTCCCTACTGCGGGTGGAAGAAAAATATATGGAAAGCCTGGATGAAGACGAGTACTATTATCACGAGATTTTAGGCTGCAGCGTCTTAACTGAAGAAGGTGAAGAACTCGGCACGATTCAGGAAATCCTGACACCGGGCGCGAACCATGTCTGGGTAGTAGGAAGACCGAATAAAAAACAGCTGCTCCTCCCTGTGATCGACGACGTAGTGCTGGATGTGGATGTGAAAAAGAAGATCGTAAGGGTTCATCTTCTGGAGGGGCTGCTCGATTTATGAACATAGACGTACTGACTCTGTTTCCTGCCATGTTTGAAGGCGTATTTACGTCGAGCATTCTGGGCAAAGCCCGGGAAAAAGGCATCGTGAATCTGTCCACCGTAAATTTCAGGGATTTTGCAGGCAACAAGCACAACACGGTGGATGATTACCCTTATGGCGGCGGCGGCGGAATGGTGCTTAAACCGGATCCGATCTTTGCGGCGGTGGAATCCCTGCTTGATGTGCCTTCCAGCAGCTCGGAAACGGCCGGAGAGCCGGTTTCGACCGGAGCCAAGCCGCGTGTCATTCTGATGTGTCCCCAAGGCGAGACGTTTACCCAGCGGAAGGCGGAAGAGCTGTCCCGGGAAGAGCATCTTATTTTTATTTGCGGGCACTATGAAGGCTATGACGAACGGATACGGGAGCATCTCGTGACGGACGAGCTCTCTATCGGCGACTATGTTCTCACGGGCGGAGAGCTTCCGGCCATGGTGGTCATCGACAGTGTCGTGCGTTTGCTTCCCGGCGTACTGGGCAACGAACAATCGGCGGTTACGGATTCCTTTAGCACGGGCCTCCTGGAGTACCCGCACTACACGCGTCCCGTTGAATTCAGGGGATGGACCGTGCCGGATGTGCTGATTTCGGGCCATCATGCGAACATTACCGAATGGCGCCGGCTGCAGTCGCTTTACCGCACGCTCAAACGCAGGCCTGAACTGCTTGAGAATGCCCCGTTAACGGACAAAGAGAAACGCTGGCTGCGTGAAAAAATGGCCGAGGAAGAGGAGAAGGGCTGAAAACGACCCGGAAATCGGGATTTCTTACGGCTATTCCGAATCTTTTCTACCAAAACAGAAAATACGAACGATTTTGGTTGTTTTTCTCTTGAACGTATGATAGAATATCCAATGTTGTGTTGTTTGAATCGGGTGGTCCTCTACGCATACAAACATGGTTTTGACAGCTAAGAGATGGCGGAATGAACACCTATTGTGGAAGGAGGGAATCTTAAATGAATCTCATTCAGGAAATTACGAAAGAACAATTGCGTTCTGATATCCCGAGCTTTCGTCCCGGCGATACTTTGAAAGTATTTGTAAAAGTAATCGAGGGAACCCGCGAACGCGTTCAGCTGTTCGAAGGTGTCGTGATCAAGCGTCGCGGCGGCGGAATCAGCGAAACGTTTACAGTTCGTAAAATTTCTTACGGCGTTGGCGTGGAAAGAACACTTCCGCTTCATTCTCCGAAGATTGAAAAGATTGAAGTAGCTCGTCGTGGTAAAGTTCGTCGTGCGAAACTTTACTACCTGCGCGGTCTTCGCGGTAAAGCGGCTAGAATTAAAGAAATTCGATAATAAAGACCGAGGGGGCTTGTTTTCAAGTCCCCTTTTAGTTTCTTAAAAGCTCATGTTCATTTGATCAGGAAATGGGGTTTGGATGATGGAGAGAAGAGAGCAGGAAGTTTCGGCCGAAACCGAAAATGTGGCAGCTCCGGCGAAAAATCCCGTAAAAAAGGAAGCATGGGAATGGATCAAAGCTCTGCTTATCGCTGCCGTTCTTGTATTTTTGATTCGTTGGCTGCTGTTTGCCCCCTTCATCGTCGAAGGTCCCTCCATGGAACCGAACTTTCATACGGGTGAACGGTTAATCGTAAATAAGATCAAGTATAAATTCAGTGAACCGAAACGGGGCGAAGTCATCGTACTTCATGCGCCGGAAGGCATCGATTATATCAAGCGGGTCGTGGCTCTGCCAGGAGAAACGATCAAGGTGGACGGCGACAAGGTATACGTCAACGATAAGGTCATTGAAGAGCTTTACATAAAAGAAGCCATAGATAATGCGGTAAAAGAAGGGCATGCTTATAACAGGCGCAATTTCCCCGAAGCGGGCAGCGAGGGCACGACAGAGATTAAAGTGCCGGACAAGTCCGTATTCGTTATGGGGGATAACCGCTCGAACAGTAAGGACAGCCGTTTCGCAGAAGTCGGGTTTGTTTCATACGATAGAATAGTCGGCCGTGCGGATCTGGTGTTCTGGCCCCTAAATAAAGCAGGTTTCGTGCACTTCTGATGAAGAAGTGCTCGTTTTGTATGCAGAGGTGATAGGATGACGATTCAATGGTTTCCCGGCCATATGACCCGGGCAAGAAGACAAATCGAAGATAAATTGAAGCTCATTGATGTGGCTATCGAGCTGCTCGACGCAAGGATTCCGATGTCCAGCCGAAATCCTATGGTAGATGATATCCTGAAAGGAAAGCCGCGTCTCGTTCTTCTGAACAAGGCGGATTTGGCGGACCCGGCGATAACGGCGGAATGGGTGAAGTATTTTACGGACCAAGGATTGAAGGCTTTGCCGATTGATGCTTCCTCCGGTACCGGAGTAAAAGAGATTTTGCCGAGATGCAAAGAACTCATGAGCGCCAAAATCGAAACACAGCTTCGTAAAGGCATCAACCCGCGGGCTATAAGGGGACTCATTGTGGGAATTCCGAACGTGGGGAAATCCACTCTGATTAACCAACTGGCCGGGCGGAAAATAGCGAATACCGGTGATAAGCCGGGTGTCACGAAAGGCCAACAGTGGATTAAATTCGGAACGGATATGGACCTTCTCGATACACCGGGAATTTTGTGGCCGAAATTCGACGATCAGAACGTGGGCATGAAGCTGGCGGCAACGGGTGCGATTAAGGAAGAAATTCTGCATCTGGACGATATCGCCTTTCATACGATCCGTTACATGACCGAATACTACGGTGAACGTCTTAAGGAGCGCTACGGGATCGAGGAACTTCCCGCGGACAGCGAAAATCCTAACGAAGTCATCGAAGTAATGGAGTCCATCGGCCGCAAGCGCGGAGCTATAGTCAGCGGCGGACGCGTCGATCTCGACAAGACCTCCCTGCTGTTTTTGCGTGAACTTCGTTCCGGCAAGTTAGGGCGGGTTTCGCTGGAAGTACCGAAAGAGTACCTTTAAAGTGCCGGCTGTCTTTTACAGCCATTTATTAGGACAAAGCAGCTAAACGTGCACAGTCCTCTTCGAGAACCGGAGGGGATCAGTCGCACGTTTTTTTGTTGTTTTCACGGGACAATGTGTCGATTTTTCCGGTATAATGGAGAGCGGGAGGAGATTGCACCATGCTTCATGAAGAGACGGGATTATGGGAAAAAGGCTACTCCCGGATTGCGGGAGTCGATGAAGTCGGACGGGGCTGTTTATTCGGAGATGTCGTTGCGGCTGCCGTTATTTTGCCCCAGGGCTTACTATTGGAAGGCGTGGACGATTCCAAAAAGCTTTCCGAGAAAAAACGCGAAGAATTGTATGATGTGATCATGAAAGAAGCGATTGCCGTCGGCATCGGTACGATAGATGTAAAAACGATTGACGAAATCAATATTAAACAGGCTTCCAGGCTGGCGATGAAACTGGCGGTGGATCAGCTTAACCCTGCACCCGATTATTTGCTGGTCGATGCGGAAAAAGTGGATCTGAATATCCCGCAGATGGCGATCATTCACGGGGATGCGACGAGCCAGTCGATTGCGGCTGCCTCGATTATCGCCAAAGTGACCCGGGACCGGATGTGCCGGGAATGGGATAAGCTTCATCCGGAATACGGCATTGCCAAGCACAAGGGATACGCGACCCGGCAGCATAGGGAAATGCTGATCGAATTCGGGCCGACGCCCCTTCACCGGAAGCTTTTTATCCGCAACGTGATGGTTATGCAGCAGGAGTTATTTTAATGGAGGTTCCGTCCGATATATATACATAAAGAATGCAAAAAGAAAGGCGGGTCGGCATGAACATAAGCGGATTGATTCGTGGTTTGGCCGGCGGCATGCAGGCGGCGGAGCCCAAAACACTGGAGTTGAAGCCCGGACAGGTTGTCAAGGGTGTGGTTTTGCAGGTTTACGATAATCAGGAAGCCCAAATGTCGATCGACGGCGTGCAGGTGAGGGCCAAGCTGGAGACTCCCCTGGCGCCCGGGCAGACGGCATGGCTGCAGGTGCAGCCGGAAAGTACGGGCGGACAGGTCGTTCTTAAACCGGCAGCGGGACCGGCCGTACCGGCTACACAGGAAGAAATCGGACAAATGCTGAAGCAGACGGGGTTAAAAGATACGGCGGTGAACCGCGAGCTTGTCCAGATGATGAAGCAGCAGGGCATTCCGCTGACGAAGGAGGCGGCAGCGCCGCTTCAAGAGATCATGAGCCGCATCCCGGCTTCGGTGAAGCCCGAGCAGTGGGTGCAGGCCGTCGGCGTGGCCGTAAGCAAAGGCCTTCCCTTGACAGCGGACACGGTAGGAGCCATCCACCAAGCTTTATTCGGCAAGCCGTTCGGAGAAACGCTGCAAAATCTGACTCAGACATTAAGCCAACTACTGCAAAACGGCCTGGCGGATGGAGCAAACGGCAGCGGAGAAAAATTGCTCCGGCAGTTAGCCGATGTTTTGCGGACGATGCAGGATACAACAGCGGAGGTGGTAGGAAAACCGGCCTCGAACGGAGCGGCGTCCCCGCTGGAAAGCGGAACCGGCAAGCCGGGACCGGCAGCGGGAACGCCCCCGGCAAATATAGGCGGCGGTACGGGAACCGCCGGAGAGGCGAATACACGCCAACCGGCAGGAATCCGTCCTGATGGAAGCGGCGGTACTGCGCAGACCGCGGGTCAAGGGCGCCAGGCGCCGCCGGGGACATCGGGCTTGCCGCCATCAGCGGGTATGCAGGCTGGCGCAGCCGCAGAGCTGCCGCAAGGAGCGAGCCGGCCTGCGGCTGGTGCATCCGCGCCGGGCACGCAGGCGCAGGCTGCCGGCGGCACGTCCGCGGCGCAAACGGGCGGCGGCGCTCCGACCGCAGCTCCGGGCACGCCTGCCGGCGGTGCGGCAGGGCCGACGCCAGCCGCGGGACGCCCCGCAGCAGGCGGGGAGGCGCCCGGCACGGCATCCGGCAGCGGAGCCGCCCTCGGGGCTGCCCGGCCGGATGCCGCAGCCCAGCCGCAGCCCGCTCCCGGGCAGCCGGCAAGCGCGCCGCGGGCGGCGGCCGATGCCCACGCGGCGCAGGCAGCCGCCAGCCCGGACGGCGCCGCCGAGGCGGACGCCGCACGCACGGCCTCTGCGGGCGATCAGCGCCCGGCGGCAGGCAGCGGCTGGGTGCGCGAGCTGCTGCGGGCGGTGGGCGTCGACCACGAAAGCCGCCTCCTGAGGCAGCAGGGCAACCCCGCGCACACAGGCGGGGCACACTTGGCCGCGGCCGGCGAAGGGCAAGCTGCCGCGCTTAAGGCGGACAGCGCCGAGACGCTCAAGAGCCTGCTGCTCCAGTTGGCGGCGGCTGACGATCTCCCGGCTCCGATCCGGGAGTCCGCGCAGCAGGCACTGCAGCAGATTACAGGGCAGCAGCTGCTTCTTTCGCCGGACCGCAGCGGGGTGTTTACGCACGTGACGCTGTTTGTCCCCCTTCTCGGAGCGGACGGGCAGCCTACGGCAGCCGTTCACATCCAATCCCGCAAGGGCAGACGCGGAGAACTGGATGCGGAGAACTGCCGGCTTTTGTTCGACCTGCAAATGAAATCGATGGGCCACACTTTGGTTGACGTCGGTGTGATGAATAGAATGGTCAGTCTGCAAGTGTTTAATGACGAGCCGATAATCGGCGAGCTGCTGAACGGTTCTAAAGAAGAGATTGCAGCCGCTTTGGATAAACTGGGTTATCAGTTTCTCTCTATGAAAACAGCGGAATATCCGAAGGCGTCGGCAAGTTTCTCCGGCGGGGATTCCGGTTCTTCGCTAAGTGCCGTTATGATGGATACCATCGTGCCGGGAGAAGCGTATCGGGGAGTGGATCTGCGCATATGAATTTTTCTGCCAAGCAAGGCCAGACTCCGCCGAACTCCGGTCCCTCCAAGGAACCGGTTGACGGAGAAGGTACGGGAGCACACGCGATCCGCAAAGCGGTTGCCCTGAAATACGCGCCCGGAGAGCAGAAAGCGCCTACGGTCATTGCAAAAGGAAAAGGCAAAGTCGCCGAGGCGATTGTCGAGAAGGCAAGGGAGAGCGGAGTTCCCGTACAGGAAGACGCTTCGCTTGTGGAAGTGCTCTCGAAACTGGAGCTCGACCAAGAAATACCGGGAGAGCTCTATTCGCTTGTCGCCGAGGTTCTCAGTTACATTTACCGGTCGGACAACCGGATGAAGGAAATGAGAGACAGTCAGCGGAAGGGGCTGTAAAATGGCGTTTTCGCCTTTATCCAGAAAAGATCTGGGGCGTTACGGCGAGCAGAGGGCGGAAGAGCATATAGCCGCTCTAGGCTATGGTATTGTGGCCCGCAATTGGCGCTGCCGTTCGGGCGAGATCGACCTCGTAGCCGAAGCGGACGGTCAGCTTGTTTTTATCGAAGTGCGTACGCGCAGGCTTACGGGACGGTTCGGTACCGCGAAAGAATCCGTAGACGCCCGCAAACAGCTGAAAGTGCGTCAGACCGCACAAATGTACCTGTACGCCGCAAAGCAGAGCGAACGTAAGGTGCGGTTTGATGTGATCACGGTCGAGCTGACTCCGGAAGGGGAGTTTAACCGTCTGGAGCATCTGGCGGGTGCATTTTGAATGAACGGTCCATGAGTTGTGTTCGGAACTGCCGGTTAAATAGACAGGATGATAGTAAGAAAAGGCGCCCGTCGCATGGACGGGCGCCTTTTCTTTGTTTTCATACCCTTTGAAGGTATGGGGTAGTGGACGAAAAACCGCATGACGGTGGTCCGTCACACATGTTGTTTTAGCATGGGGTAAGGGATAGACAATGAATTTGCGTCACGTTTAGAGCTTCTCGTTTACGGTGTCTTCAGTAAATTCGAATACCGACGTTTCGCGTTAGCGTCTTATATCAGAGCGTCTCCGTTCAGGACAAGGCGGTCCGGGAAGGGGAGGATATCCCGGCAACCTAGCGGGCATCGCTGAAACAGGTATGCAAGCTTGTATCTGATAAGAACATGGTCACGCTCCGGGATGGATTGTCCCCTCTTGTTCCGTTAGAGCGCATAAGATTTATCCAGATTTCTGTACTGGATCGCTTCGGCAATATGCCCGTAGGTGATACCGTCGCTTGCTTCCAGATCCGCGATCGTCCGTGCGATTTTCAAAATCCGGTCATGTGCCCGCGCACTTAAGTGGAGCCGGTCGAATGTTTGCCTGAGTAGGTCTTCGGCTTCGGGCGGCAGTACGCAGTATTTACGGAGCCATTTGCCGCCGAGCTCTGCGTTGAAACGCATAAAACTGCCCTCAAAACGAAGCTGCTGCCTACGGTGAGCGGCAAACACCTGTAGGCGCATGTCTTCAGAGGAAAGCGAAGGGCGCTTGTCGGTCATGGCGGTGTAATCCAGCCGGGGAACCTCCACATGGAGATCGATCCGATCCAAAAGCGGGCCCGAAATGCGTGCCCTGTACTGCCTGACTTTAAGCGGGGAGCAGACGCAGCTTTGTTCGGCGGTTTCCGTTCCGTAAAATCCGCACTGGCAGGGGTTCATGGATGCGGCAAGGAGGAATCCGGACGGAAACGTGAAGGAGGCGCGTGCCCGCCCTATGGTTACTGTCCGGTCTTCCAGCGGCTGACGCAGCACTTCCAGCACGCTCCGTGAAAACTCGGGAAGCTCATCCAGAAAGAGGACACCTTGGTGAGCCAGGCTTACCTCACCGGGTTTCGGTACGGAGCCTCCGCCGATGAGACCGGCCGCCGAAATGGTGTGATGAGGCGAGCGGTAGGGCCTTTGCCTCATAAACCGGCTGATGGCGCCCATTTTTCCCGACACGCTGTAGATTTTCGTCACCTCAAGCGCTTCTTCGTCGGACAGGGGTGGAAGTATCCCGGGAATCCGGCGGGCCAGCATCGTTTTGCCCGTGCCGGGGGGACCGATAAATAACAGATTGTGCATGCCGGCCGCAGCAATCATGATCGCTCTCTTGGCGTGATGCTGCCCGATTACATCGGCATAATCATCGGAGCCCGTCCCGGCGCGGTGTATCCCGTCAGGAACCTCGGGACGAGCGGAAAGAACTTCACAGGGGAAGGATTCTGAAGCGGATTCGCTCCCCGAAAGGGGTGCACAGTCTGCTGTCATGCCGCGCTTGCCGGTGTTCCCCAGCTCCCACAGAGTGCTTATCCCCAGGACTTCCATGCCGGAAATCAGGCGGGCTTCGTCCACATTGGACAAGGGCAGCACTACGCGCCGGATTCCTCTCCGGCGAGCGGCATCGACTAGGGACAACACTCCCGGTACGGGACGGAGTCCGCCGTCAAGCGCCAGCTCTCCGACAAGCAGACAATCGCCTATGCCGGGCAGCTCAATCTGGCCGCTGGTCAGCAAGATGCCGGCCGCAATGGCCAGATCGAAGGAGGCGCCTTCTTTTCTCAGATCGGCCGGGGCCAGATTGACCGTAATGCGTTCCAGTGGAAACTGGAACCCGCAGTTTTTGATGGCGGAGCGTACACGGTCGACCGATTCTCGGACGGCGGTGTCGGGAAGCCCGACCACGTTAATTTGGGGGAGCCCGTTCGCGATATCGGTTTCCACCTCGATGCAGATTCCGTCGATCCCGTGCAGACATGCCCCGGTTACTTTACCATACATGCAAAAACACCTTCTCCCTTCACAGTGGAAAGGTCAAAGGTGCTTCCTTATGATCCGTTTCGTTGTTATTTCATGGTTATTCGTTTAGTATACCAAAAATACCCAGTTATGAAAATGTTCTTTTAGTTCGGCATAATTGGTCATACTAACTTCGAGGTGATTGATATGCAGGATAAACCGTATTTCTGCCCGAACTGCCGCTCCAACCGGATCAAATTCAGTCTGATGACCAGCTATTCGCAGCCTTTTGTGAAGGACGCCCATACGGGAGCGGTCACGGAATCCAGCGAACCGAACGCGATTGCCGAGAGCGAGCCGACGATTCAGTGCCAGGTATGCAGCTTTGTCGGCAACGAGATGCGATTTGTCAAGCAGGCGGAGCGCGAGCCCCGCACCGTAACCCCGACCAACCCGACTTACGTATAGGCAATTGTGTGATTCAAGCGCTTCCGAAACCGGATGGGGATGGAAGTGCTTTTTTTTCATGAAGAGGGTGGAAGCAGAGTTAACGATTTCCTAAGCAATTAGAAAAAACGATTTCTTTTTTAAAAAGAGAGGAAACTGTCGACAAAAAGTGATACAATTATCGATGGCAAATGTTTGTCCGGACCCCATGAGAGCCGGGCAGGATTTTCCCCTGTCAAACGGCGAATACC
This sequence comes from Paenibacillus sp. JT31N7, assembly GCF_059692095.1. Lineage (NCBI taxonomy): Bacteria > Bacillati > Bacillota > Bacilli > Caryophanales > Paenibacillaceae > Paenibacillus > Paenibacillus sp. JT31N7. Next base: position 1,291,685 of record NZ_JCAUAT010000001.1, on the reverse strand, counting down.
CTACGTTGGTTATGCGGATAAATTCGAAGCTCGGATGAGGTTTCGTGCATACAGGGAGAAACAATACGTTTAGGAGGATTTGCAAATGAATATCCATGAGTATCAAGGCAAAGAAGTCCTGAAGCAGTACGGCGTTGTCGTACCCCAGGGCAAAGTGGCGTTTTCCGTGGATGAAGCGGTCGAAGCAGCTAAAGGGCTGGGCACTCAGGTCGTAGTTGTAAAAGCGCAAATTCACGCAGGCGGCCGCGGTAAAGCGGGCGGCGTGAAAGTAGCTAAAAATCTGGACGAAGTCCGGACTTATGCGGAGCAAATCCTGGGCAAGGTGCTGGTCACTCACCAAACCGGTCCTGAAGGCAAGGAAGTTAAACGCCTGCTCATCGAGCAAGGCTGCGATATCAAGAAAGAGTACTACATAGGCGTAGTTGTCGACCGTGGAACGGGCCGCGTTACGATGATGGCTTCCGAAGAAGGCGGTATGGACATCGAGGAAGTGGCGGCTAACACTCCGGAGAAGATTTTCAAAGAAATCATCGATCCGGCAATCGGCCTGCAGGCTTTCCAAGCACGCAAACTGGCTTATGCCATTAAAATTCCTCAAGAACTCGTAAATAAAGCGGTTAAGTTCATGCTTGCCCTTTATACCGCGTTCGTGGAAAAAGATTGCTCCATTGCCGAAATCAATCCGCTCGTCGTAACCGGCGACGGCAACGTAATGGCGCTTGACGCGAAACTTAACTTCGATTCCAACGCACTGTTCCGTCACAAAGACATTCTAGAGCTGCGCGACCTCGAAGAAGAAGACGAGAAGGAAATCGAAGCTTCCAAATACGACCTCAGCTACATCGCCCTTGACGGCAATATCGGCTGTATGGTTAACGGTGCCGGACTTGCCATGGCTACGATGGATATCATCAAGCACTACGGCGGAGACCCGGCTAACTTCCTTGACGTAGGGGGCGGTGCTACGAAAGAGAAAGTTACCGAAGCGTTTAAAATCATTCTTTCCGACTCGAAAGTAAAAGGCATTTTCGTCAATATTTTCGGTGGAATCATGAGATGTGACATTATTGCCGAAGGCGTTGTCGCCGCAGCCAAGGAATTGGGTCTGGACCGTCCGCTTGTCGTTCGTCTGGAAGGCACCAACGTGGATCTCGGGAAGAAAATCCTGAATGAATCCGGACTGAACATCGTTTCCGCGGATTCGATGGCTGACGGCGCGCAGAAAATCGTTGCGCTCGTTAAGTAATTTCGGTCTATTGAGTACAAGCTTTCTTTTCTTCAAAAAATTCAGGGGATGTGAATAATTACCATGTCTATTTTGATTGATAAAAACACAAAAGTCATTACCCAGAACATGACTGGTAAGACCGGTATGTTCCATACACTCGGCGGTCTTGAATATGGTACGCAAATGGTAGCCGGAGCGGTTCCGGGAAAAGGCGGCACACAAGTCGATTTCACGCTTGAAAACGGCTCTACCGTTACTCTTCCGGTTTATAACACGGTACAAGAAGCGAAGGACGCCACAGGTGCTACGGCATCCGTTATTTACGTTCCGCCGGCTTTCGCGGCGGATTCCATTATGGAAGCCGTTGACGCTGATCTTGATCTCGTCATCTGTATTACCGAAGGTATTCCGGTTCTTGATATGGTGAAGGTTTCCCGTTACATGGAAGGCAAACGCACTCGTCTTATCGGACCAAACTGTCCGGGCGTAATTACACCGGGCGAATGCAAAATCGGCATTATGCCGGGCTACATTCATACTCCAGGCCACGTGGGCGTAGTATCCCGCTCCGGTACCTTGACGTATGAAGCGGTTCACCAGCTCACAACTCGCGGCATCGGCCAGTCTTCCGCAGTTGGTATCGGCGGCGACCCGGTTAAAGGTTCCGAGTTTATCGACATTCTCAGACTGTTCAATGAAGATCCGGACACCTACGCAGTAATCATGATCGGTGAAATCGGCGGTTCCGCTGAAGAAGAAGCGGCCGAGTGGATTAAAGCGAACATGACGAAGCCGGTTGTCGGCTTCATCGGCGGTAAAACAGCGCCTCCAGGAAAACGTATGGGCCACGCAGGCGCCATCATTTCCGGCGGTAAAGGTACGGCGGCTGAAAAAGTGGCAACACTCGAAGCTTGCGGTATCCGCGTAGCGGCTACTCCTTCCGAAATGGGCTCCACTCTCGTGAGCGTCCTGGAAGAAAAAGGCCTGTTGGAAAAATGCATCACTAAAAAATAATAAAGCTGCCGGTTTCGGCGCTTTTATGGATGGTAAGCAACCTTCCAGTTCCCTTTGGGAATTGGAAGGTTTTTTTGTTTAGGCCTGTAAAATTTGTGAATGACAAGGGAGTGTTTTATACTATGGAGAATCGCTCTGTACTTATCGGGCTTCACGGCATAACCGGAGTGGGATGGAAGACCATCGATCTGCTGGTCCGTTCATGTTCCGATTTGAAGGATTTGCTGCTTTGGCCAGCCGGCGAATACGCCAGGCTTGGCATTCCGGCAGCGAGAATCCAGCGGTTAATAGATGAATTGACTCCATTTAAAATTGAAGCTTCATTAGAAAAGTACGAGTCGCTTGGCATCGGCATGCTGACCCGCTTCGATCCCGGCTACCCGCGACTGCTCGAAGAAACCGCGCAGCCTCCGTGGGTCCTCTACTGCAGGGGCCGGCAGGAGGTTTTGCTAAGACCGGCCCTCGCGGTCGTAGGCACGCGGACACCGACCGCTTACGGTCGGAAAGCCGCGCGTGAGCTCAGCCTGGCTTTGTCGGCCTCGGGCTTTGTTGTCGTAAGCGGTTTGGCGCGGGGCATCGATGCGGAGGCTCACCGCGGCGCCAAAGATGGAGCGGGCGGAACGGTTGCCGTGCTCGGTGTGCCGCCGGACCGGATTTATCCGCCGGAGCATGCGAGGCTGCATGAGGAAATCATCGCCGGAGGAGGTCTAGTCGTGTCCGAGTACCCGCTCGGTACGGTCCCGCACCCGGGGTTATTTCCGATGCGCAACCGGGTGATTGCCGGCGTCAGTCTGGGTGTGATCGTGGTGGAGGCGGCGGAAAGAAGCGGCTCCCTGATTACAGCGGATCTCGCCCTGGAGGAATCAAGGGATGTGTTTGCCGTCCCGGGTCCCATCCATTCTCCCAAGAGCAGAGGAGCGCTATCGCTTATCAAGCAGGGGGCCAAAATGGTGGCGGATCCCAGGGATATTTACGAAGAATATTCGCATTTGATGTCTTCCCTGAGTGGACAAATAGGAGCCTTGGCCAAGCCGGCTTCCATGCCGTCACCGGAAAGGCAGTTGACAGAAGACGAGGCTATTCTTTATCGATTGCTGTCGAGCGTGCCTGTCTCCATTGACGTCCTCCTGGAGCAGACTCAATTTACGTTTGGACATTTGCATTCAGTTCTGATATCCTTGCTATTGAAAAAGGTGATAGCGGAGCTTCCAGGCTCTTCTTACGTTTCCATATGAAATTTCTATTAAAAACGATGATGATATACATGCAGCAGCAGATGACACTGAGGGGAGGAGCATTCGACCGATGGCAGACTCATTAGTGATTGTAGAATCACCGGCTAAGGCCAAAACGATCGGTAAATATTTGGGAAGTAAATATATTGTAAAAGCGTCGATGGGTCATATCCGGGACCTGCCGAAAAGCCAGATCGGTGTTGAGGTTGAACGCGACTTCGAACCGAAATACATTACGATCCGCGGTAAAGGCTCCGTTTTGAAGGAATTGAAGGATGCCAGCAAAAAAGTGAAAAAAGTTTATCTCGCAGCTGACCCGGATCGCGAAGGGGAGGCTATCGCCTGGCATTTGGCGCATTATCTGGAGTTAAACGACACCGATAACTGCCGCGTCGTATTCAATGAGATTACGAAGCAGGCGGTTAAAGATGCATTCAAAACACCGCGGCCGATTAATATCGATCTGGTGAACGCGCAGCAGGCCCGGCGTATTCTCGATAGGCTTGTGGGCTACAAGATCAGCCCTCTTTTATGGAAGAAAGTCAAAAAGGGCCTATCCGCCGGACGCGTCCAATCCGTAGCCGTCAAGCTCATTATGGACCGGGAAAACGAAATCAAAGCCTTCGTTCCCGAAGAGTACTGGACCATTACCGCCATGCTCGAGGCAGGCAAAGCCCACTTCGAAGCGAAGTTTTACGGAATGGACGGTGCCAAGAAAGAGCTCGGTTCCGAGGAAGAAGTTCAAACGGTCCTGAAAGCGATTGAAGGAGCTCCTTTCGTCGTGAAGGAAGTGAAGGAAAAAGAGCGGCACCGCAATCCCTCGCCGCCATTCATCACAAGTTCGCTTCAACAGGAGGCGGCCCGCAAGCTCAATTTCCGCGCTGCCAAGACCATGTCCGTAGCGCAGCAGTTATATGAAGGGATCGACTTGGGCAAAGAAGGCACGGTCGGTTTAATTACTTATATGCGTACCGATTCCACGCGGATTTCTCCGGTAGCCCAGGAAGAAGCCAAGGAATTCATCTTGGGTAAATACGGGGAAAGCTTTTACCCGGAAACTCCTCGCGTCTATACGAAGAAGGGCTCCAACACCCAGGATGCGCACGAAGGGATTCGTCCTTCTTCCGTAACGAGGGATCCGGATTCCGTTAAGGAATTTTTGTCGCGTGATCAATTCCGCTTATACAAGCTGGTGTGGGAACGTTTCGTTGCGAGCCAGATGTCGTCGGCCGTGCTGGACACGATGACAATCGATTTGAACGTCGGAAACACGGTTTTCCGGGCGGTCGGCTCCAAACTCAAGTTTCCGGGATTCATGAAAGTCTACGTGGAAGGCAACGATGACGGGACGACGGAAGAAGATAAACTGCTTCCTCCGCTTAAATCCGGAGATCAGGTCGCTTCCAATGAAATTCAACCGAAACAGCACTTCACGCAACCGCCTCCGCGGTATACGGAAGCCCGTCTCGTACGCGCTCTCGAAGAACTGGGCATCGGCAGGCCGAGTACATATGCCCCGACGCTTGAGACGATCCAGAAGCGCGGTTATGTCGCCATTGAAGAAAAGAAGTTCGTGCCCACCGAGCTGGGAGAACTGGTTATCCAACTGATGAGCGAGTTTTTCCCGGAGATCCTGGATGTGGAATTTACCGCACAGATGGAGGAAGAGCTTGACCATGTAGGCGAAGGCAAAGAAAACTGGGTCAAAGTTCTCGACGAATTCTACACTTCCTTCGAAAAACGGCTGGAATTTGCCGAGGAAGAAATGAAGGAAATCGAGATCCAGGACGAAGTTTCGGATGAAATTTGTGAGAAGTGCGGCAAACATCTTGTGTATAAAATGGGGCGTTTCGGCAAGTTTCTTGCCTGCTCCGGTTTCCCGGATTGCCGCAACACCAAACCGATCGTTAAGGATATCGGCGTCACTTGCCCGAAATGCAAGGAAGGCAAAATCGTCGAGCGCCGCAGCAAAAAGGGCCGTATTTTTTACGGCTGCGACCATTATCCCGAGTGTGACTTCGTGTCATGGGACAAACCGGTTGCCCAGCCATGCCCGAACTGCGGTTCCATGATGATCGAGAAGCGGACGAAAACATCCGTCAATCACCAGTGCGTGGAATGCGGATTAAAAGAAGAAGTAAAAGATGAGGCAAACGACGAAGGCTGATCGGATTGCTAACGATTGAACTAGAGGTGTGAACATTGACAGCAGGACAAAAAGTAACCGTAATCGGTGCCGGCCTGGCAGGAAGCGAAGCGGCTTTTCAAATCGCTAGCCAGGGCGTGCCCGTTGTATTGTACGAAATGCGTCCGGTGCGGAAGACACCGGCGCATATTACCGATAAATTCGCCGAGCTTGTGTGCAGCAACTCGCTTCGCGCGAACGGTCTGACGAACGCGGTAGGCGTTCTGAAGCAGGAGATGAGGGAGCTGAACTCTCTCATCCTCTCCAGTGCCGACAAGCATGCAGTACCCGCCGGAGGCGCTCTGGCGGTGGATCGTGACGGCTTCTCCGGGGAGATCACGGATACCCTCCGCAATCATCCTCTCATTGAAGTGCGCACCGAGGAACTAAAGGAAATTCCGGATGGGATTACCGTTGTGGCTTCCGGGCCGCTTACTTCCCCGGACTTGTCTGCAAGTCTGCAGGCGCTTATGGGAGAAGAGTATTTGTATTTCTACGATGCGGCCGCGCCGATTATCGAGAAAGACTCCATCGATATGAGCAAAGTGTATCTGGCTTCCCGGTACGACAAAGGAGAAGCCGCTTATCTGAACTGCCCGATGACGGAGGCGGAATTCGATGCTTTCTACGAAGCTCTGATCACAGCCGAAACGGCACCTGTGAAGGAATTTGAGAAAGAGATCTATTTCGAAGGCTGCATGCCGATCGAAGTGATGGCCAAACGCGGCAAACAAACCGCTCTGTACGGCCCGATGAAGCCGGTAGGTCTTATTAACCCGCACACGGGTGAACTTCCTTACGCGGTCGTTCAACTTCGCCAGGATAACGCAGCAGGCACGCTGTATAATCTGGTCGGGTTTCAAACGCATCTGAAATGGGGCGAACAGAAGCGGGTTCTGCAGCTGATCCCAGGTCTTGAAAATGCCGAGTTCGTGCGCTACGGGGTTATGCACCGCAACACCTTTATCAACTCCCCCCGTTTGCTGAAACCGACCTATCAGTTCAAAAACCGGGATAATCTGTTCTTTGCCGGACAGATGACCGGGGTAGAAGGTTATGTCGAATCGGCCGCATCCGGCCTGATCGCCGGGATTAATGCGGGAAGATTGGCACAGGGGCTGGATTGCCTGCAGTTTCCGCTGGAAACCGCCCTTGGCAGCATGGCGCAGTATATTACGACTGCGGACACGAAGCATTTTCAGCCGATGAATGCCAACTTTGGTCTTTTCCCGCCGCTAGGCGAAAAAATCCGTAATAAAAAAATGAAGTACGAAAAGCTTGCGGAACGGGCAATTGAGACTATTCAGAATTTTTCGCAAAATACAGTCCAGTCAGCTTGTAAGTGAAAGTGCGGCTGTGTTACGATTAAGTTGTTTTGAACGACGCTGTACACAACCACTTTAAATCAAACTCCGGAAGCAGCATCAAAACAACCTTTTGCTGCTGCTTCTTATTTTCCGTTCTCTCGCAGCAAGCAGCTTCGGAAAAGAATCGAGAGGTGAACTATGGATCCGACCAATGCGACTTTTCATGCCACGACGATATTTGCCATCCGCAAAGACGGTCGCGGGGCGATAGCCGGAGACGGCCAAGTGACTTTCGGCAACAGCATGATTATGAAGAATACGGCGAAGAAAGTGCGGCGTCTGTACCGGGGGAAAGTAATTTCCGGGTTTGCAGGGTCTGTCGCGGATGCGATTACCTTGTTTGAGAAGTTCGAGGGTAAGCTGGAAGAACATCACGGAAATCTTCAGAGGGCGGCCGTAGAACTGGCCAAGGAATGGAGATCCGACCGCGTTCTGCGCAAACTGGAGGCCATGATGATCGTGATGGACGAACACGGGCTTCTGCTTATTTCCGGCAACGGAGAAATTATCGAGCCGGATGACGGCATCGTTGCGATCGGTTCCGGCGGAAGTTTTGCCCTGGCGGCAGGTCGCGCCTTATCCCGTTACGCAACCGACATGAGCGCAGCCGACATTGCGAAAGCTTCTCTGGAAATGGCCGCAGATATTTGCGTGTTTACGAATCATAATATTATTGTGGAAGAAATATAACGCCGACCGACGAGCAATGGGCAGGTAAGGCTTGTAACCAAGTCCTTATCGGGCACTATATGAAGGAGGGGTTCCTTTTGAGCACAAGCTCCCTTACACCTAGACAAATCGTGCAAGAGCTGGACCGGTATATTGTCGGTCAGAAGCAGGCCAAGAAGTCCGTAGCCGTCGCCCTGCGTAACCGTTTTCGCCGCAGCAGACTGGATGAATCCATGCGTGACGAAATTGTGCCCAAAAATATCTTGATGATCGGGCCGACAGGAGTAGGCAAGACGGAGATAGCAAGAAGACTCGCTAAACTGGTCGGAGCCCCCTTTGTGAAGCTGGAAGCTACAAAATTTACCGAGGTCGGCTATGTGGGCAGGGATGTGGAGTCCATGGTCCGGGATCTCGTTGAAACGTCGATACGCATGGTTAAGAGCGAACGTACCGAGAGTGTGAAAGAGCGGGCGGAAGAGCTTGCCAACGAGCGACTGGTGGCCATTCTGGCACCGAGCGCGAGCCGTCCCAAATTCCAGCGAAATCCGCTGGAGATGATATTCGGCAATCAGCAGGGCGCCCAGGAACCTGATGAAGATGATAAAGATCCTCAGATCGCAACGAAGCGCGCGCAAATTAAAGAACAACTTAGTCGCGGTGAACTCGAAAATTACATCGTTGAAGTCGATGTGGAAGATAATTCTCCCTCCATGCTGGATATGCTGGCTGGCCAGGGACAGGATCAAGCCGGCATGAATATGCAGGAAATGTTCGGCAGCCTCCTGCCGAAACGCACGAAGAAGCGGAAGCTTCCCGTTAAAGAAGCCAGAAAAGTGCTTACCCAGGATGAAGCGCAGAAGCTGATCGATATGGATGAGGTTAATCAGGAATCCATCCGGCGCGCCGAACAAAGCGGAATCATTTTTCTGGATGAAATCGATAAAATCGCGGGTAACGGCCGTGGAAGCGGCGGACCGGATGTGTCTCGCGAAGGCGTCCAGCGCGATATTCTCCCGATTGTGGAAGGTTCCACGGTCGTAACGAAGTACGGGCCTGTCAAAACGGATTATATCCTGTTTATTGCGGCCGGAGCCTTTCATGTTTCCAAACCTTCCGATCTGATACCGGAGCTTCAGGGGCGTTTTCCGATCCGGGTTGAGCTTAGCAATTTAACGCTTGAAGATTTTGTTTCCATTCTCAAGGAGCCTAAAAACGCGTTAACCAAGCAGTATACCGCTTTGCTGGAAACCGAAGGAATCCGGATCGATTTCAGCCAATCCGCGATCGAAGAAATTGCGCGCATTGCCGTCGAAGTCAATCAGAATACGGAAAACATCGGTGCGCGGCGGCTGCATACCATTTTGGAGAAGCTGCTGGAAGATTTATCGTTCGAAGCTCCCGAATTAAATCTGGAGGAAATGGTAATCACGCCTGAATACGTCCGTGAGAAGCTGGGCGACATCGTTGAGAACCGGGATTTGAGCCAATATATTTTGTAAACCGGAAGGCGTAACCGCCTTCGGTTTTCTATTCTTGGGTATAAGATTGTAGGAGGCAAGCCAATGACCTTGTTGAACAAAACGAGAAGGCTTAACCGTCTGCTCCAGAAGGAGGCGGTGAGTGCTGTCAGTTTTATGGATATGGCCGAGGTTTTACGGGACACCATTCATTCCAATGTGTATGTGGTCAGCAGACGAGGCAAATTGTTAGGATACGCAACGACGAATGAACTGCCGACTTCGGCAATCAACCAAATCGTGGCGGAGGAGAAAAGATTTTCGCCGGAATTCAACCATTTTCTTCTAAAGGTGGATGAAACTACGTCGAATTCGGATGCACTTGAAATGTTTCCAACTTTTGTGGGAGAAATGAAGAACTTAAGAGAATATACCTACTTCACCATCGTACCGATTTTGGGAGGCGGTGACAGACTTGGGACTTTAGTCCTATGCAGAACGCACTCTGCCTTTACAGATGATGATTATATATTGGCAGAGTATGGGTCAACAGTCGTAGCCATGGAAATCCTCCATATGCGTGCGGAAGAGGTTGAGCAGGAGGCAAGAAGCAAGGCAGTGGTTCAGGTTGCCATCGGTTCCTTGTCGTTCAGCGAGCTGGAGGCTGTGGAGCATATTTTCGAAGAATTAGAAGGAAAAGAAGGACTTCTCGTTGCAAGCAAGATTGCAGATCGTGTCGGAATCACTCGATCCGTGATCGTAAATGCGCTCCGCAAACTGGAAAGTGCGGGTGTCATTGAAACGCGTTCTCTTGGCATGAAAGGAACGTATATTCGCATATTGAATGACCAATTGATGCAGGCGATTGACCAAGTAAAGTCCAAAATGTAACAAAAATTTCATACTTGTACGTGAACCAAACAAAGGCCCATCTTCCTAAAGATAGGGCTTTTTTCTCATTGTCTATTTCCAGACTTTTCTTCATGATAATTTTAGCAACATTATTCTACATAATGTACACACTTTGAATAATCCTTGTGTCGAAGTTAGGAGGAATGTGAAGTTCCATTATGGAATTTAGTTTCATAAAGATATCAAAGGTGGGGTAACCATGTTCTTGCTAAACCAAGCCGGATTTCAGTGGATGGAGAAATCGCTGGATGCATCAGCCCTCCGGCAGCGGGTGATTTCCAACAATGTGGCCAACGCCGACACTCCTCATTTTAAAAGGTCAGACGTTCTGTTCGAGGAATTGCTTCAAGCGAAAATGACCGGTAACCAGCCGGTATTGGAAGGCAGACGAACAAATTCAAGGCACCTTCAGATTCCGTCTAATACCAACTTACCCGGTCAAGCGATTGTTGAATCAGATCCGAACAGCATGATGAACAACAATTTAAACAACGTCGACATGGATTACGAGATGTCATTGATGGCCAAAAATCAGCTTAAATACAACACGATGATACAAGAAATGAACAACGAGTTCCGTAAACTGAAGATTGCGATGGATGGGAGAAGATAAAGGATGAGAATCACGAACAGCTTTGACATCAGCGCATCGGCATTAACGACGCAGCGTTTAAGAATGGATGTCATCTCTTCGAATATCGCGAATGCCGATACGACCCGGGCGTCATTCGTGAACGGGCAGTGGACACCCTACCAGCGCAAAATCGTTTCGGTTGAACCGAAAAACCAGCCAACGTTCGCTCAAATGCTCAACTCGGCAATGACGGACGGCACGGGGCAGGGGGTTCGGGTATCCAGTATTTCCGGAGATACCACTCCGTTCAAACAGGTTTACAATCCTACGCACCCGGACGCCAATCAGCAGGGGTACGTCATGATGCCGAACGTCGATGTGGCCAAGGAAATGGTGGATATGATTTCCGCTACAAGGTCTTATGAAGCAAACGTAACAGCACTTAACGCGAGCAAAGGCATGATTACAAAAGCGCTTGAAATCGGCAGATAATAAAAGATAAAAAGGAGAATGAGTGTGGTAAACCCGACTTATCTAAATGCATTTTCTCCGGTGCAGACAATAAAGCAGCCGGTGGGGAGCGAGCCTGCAAGTGCCTCCCAATTTACGAAACAGTTTTCCTCTTTTCTCAACGAGGCCATGAATGGGTTGAATTCGGATCAGCATACGGTAGACGGACTCAACCAGCAGTTTGCCAAAGGGGAATTATCGGACGTCCATCAATTGATGATTGCTTCCGAAAAAGCATCGCTCGGTTTAGAGTTCACCGTCCAGGTGCGCAATAAAGTCGTGGAAGCTTATCAGGAAGTCATGAGGATGCAGCTCTAACGGCGGCTGAACCATGATCGACATTGATTGAATCGGATGGGGTGACATTGTGAACGAAAGATTGCTCCAATATTGGGAGAAAGTCAAACAGTATTGGAATCAATATAGCAAAACGACCAAGCTTACTTTTGTAGCTGCATTGTTCGTTCTCCTATTGACTATTGGAATCATCAGCTACAATCTTGCGAAGACAGAGTATTCACTGGCTTATACGAATCTCCAGCCGGCGGATGCCGCCGCGATTAAAGGGTACCTGGACACGGCGAAAATTCCTTACAACCTCAGTTCGGACGGCAAAAGCATTGAAGTTCCGAAGAATGAAGTCGCCAATGTCAAACTGGGCATTGAATCGCAGGGCTTGAACAAAGGAAGTTCGATCGGTTACGACGCATTCGCTTCGGACAGTGCTTTCGGAATGACGGACAACGAGTTTAAGGTGAAATATTTAAGCGCGGTGCAGGGAGAGCTTCAACAGCTTATCAATTCCAACGAAGCGGTGGATAAATCGAAGGTTCTGATTTCGCTGCCGGATGAGACAGTATTTCTCGCCAATCAGAAGCAGGAAGCCACGGCGTCGGTTGTACTGAATGTGAAGCAGGGCTATTCGCTGGATCAAGGGCAAGTAGACACGATTTATAACCTGGTTTCGCACAGCGTTAAAAATTTGCCGCTGCAGAACATAACGATTTCCGACCAGTACGGTCAGTTCCTGGCTTACTCCAAGGAAACGAACGGCGGTCAAAGCACTTCGGGTCTGGTTCAGAACCAATTCGACATCAGACGCAAGTTTGAAACAAGCGTACAGGGAAATATTACAAACCTGCTCAACAAAATGCTCGGTCCTGACAAAGTGGTGGTCAGCGTTTTCTCGACGATGAACTTCGACCAGAAGAAAACGACGGAAAATCTGGTTACACCGCCAAATGTGGAAGACAAGAAGGGACTTGAAATTTCTACCCAGGAATCCTCTAAAACAACAACAAGCACAGGAGGAAATACGGGGGGAGTGGCAGGAACCGGTCAAACGGACGTGCCTGGTTATCCGGGAGGAGCCGCATCCGGGAATGCAAACTCCGAAGAAAGCAGCAAAACGGTCAATTACGAAATTAACCGCATCACGAACGATATTATCCAGACACCATATGTCGTGAAAGATATGAGCATCAATATCGGATTTGATTCAACCGGGAAAGACCAGGCCGCGGTAGCGGATTTGAAAGGTCTCATCGAAGGGCAAATGGCGAACATTGTTCGTGCGGCGCTTGCCGACAACAAGGTTGAATACACACCGGCTCAAATTCAGGACAAAGTGAAAGTGGTTCCTCAAACATTCGTAACACCATCCGGAATTGCGGGTACGAATTGGCAGCAATATCTTCTGTACGGTGGAATCGGCTTGGCTGCTCTGTTGCTCGGTGCGCTCGGCATGTACGCTATCAGAAGAAAGAAAAAAGCTGGAGAAGATGAGGATGAGCTTGACCTTCCGCCGGCAAAAGTGGAATATCCTACGATCGATATCGAGAATGTCTCCAACGAAAATCAAGTACGAAAGCAATTAGAGACGCTAGCCAAGAAAAAGCCGGACGAGTTTGTCAATTTGCTTAGAACCTGGCTGGTGGATGAATAGAGGTGTGGGTGTTTGGCAAGAGGAGCAATACATCAGGGGTTAACGGGAAGGCAAAAAGCGGCGATTCTGCTTATTAGCCTCGGACCGGAAGTTTCTGCTCAAATTTTCAAGCATTTGCGCGAAGATGAAATTGAGCAGCTTACCCTCGAGATCGCAAATGTACGCAAAGTAGACGCATTAGAGAAAGAATCGATTTTATCGGAGTTCCACCAAATTTGCCGGGCTCAGGAATACATCTCCCAAGGCGGTATCGCCTATGCGAAAGAAATTCTTGAGAAAGCGCTCGGTTCCAACAAAGCCGTCGACATTATTAACCGACTAACGGCTAATCTGCAGGTAAGGCCGTTCGATTTTGCCCGAAAAGCGGATCCTGCACAGATCTTAAACTTTATCCAAAACGAGAATTCGCAAACCATTGCACTCGTCCTGTCTTATTTACAAGCGGAACAAGCTTCGATCATTTTGTCTTCGCTGCCGCAGGAGAAGCAGGCGGATGTTGCGAAACGGATCGCTCTGATGGACAGCACGTCACCGGAAGTGATTTCTCAAGTAGAAAGAGTGCTCGAACAGAAACTCTCGGCCACCGTTACACAGGATTACACATCGGCCGGCGGTATTTCTTCGATCGTTCAAATCTTGAACGGAGTAGACAGAGGTACGGAGCGTACCATCCTGGATTCGCTCGAAATTCAAGATCCCGAACTTGCCGAAGAGATCAAGAAGCGGATGTTCGTTTTCGAAGATATCGTCAATGTGGACAACCGTTCCATTCAGCGCATTGTCCGCGATATCGAAAATGCCGACCTTCAGCTTGCGCTTAAAGTGGCGAGCGAAGAAGTCCGCGAAGCTATTTTCCGCAACATGTCCAAACGGATGGCGGAAACATTCAAAGAAGAAATGGAATTTATGGGCCCGGTTCGGCTGCGCGATGTCGAAGAAGCGCAAACCCGGATTGTATCCACGATTCGCCGCCTAGAAGAATCCGGAGAAATCATCATCGCACGCGGTGGAGGAGACGATATTATTGTCTAACATCCTAAAGCCTTTCCATTATGCTCCTGCGGATGAGACAAATGCTTACCGGGTACCGGTTAAACCGATTTATACACCACAAGCCGAGCTTCCGGACGATGAACCGCGGTTCACTCCCGAAGAAGAAGCGCAGCTTAGCGAAGCGGAAAGCTTGAAACGGCAAATTCTCGATGATGCGGAATCTTTCGCACAATCCCATATGCAGCAGGCGATCCAGGAAGTGTCCGATCTGAAGGAACACACGGAAGCCGAGATCGAAGCTTGGTGGCACCAGCGGCGCGAAGAAGATGAGCAGCATCAGGAGCAGGCCCGGACAACCGGTTACGAAACGGGTTATCAAGAAGGCTTGGATCAAGCCCGGCAGGATGTCCAGCAGCAATACGATGACATGTTATCGGAAGCGCGGCAGGTACTGCAGCAGGCTTACCAGGTGAAACAGCAGGTTATTCAGGAAGCGGAACCTTTTCTCATCGAACTGAGCTGCTCTATAGCGGAGAAAATCATTTCCAAGCAGCTGACCGTATCACCCGAATGGATGGTCGAAACGATTCGAAGCGTATTGGCCCGTCGAAAAGAGAGCGGGACGATCACACTCTGCGTAGCTCCTCGCTACTTCGCTTACATTCAGGATGCCCGTGAAGAATTGCTGTCGGCAATCGACTCGCAGGCGGAGCTAGAAATTATCCCGGATGCGAGTGTTCAGGATGAAGGCTGTGTAGTCCGTTCCACGTTCGGAAGCATTGACGCCCGCATCGATACGCAGCTTCACGAGATCAAGCTGGCCTTACAGCGCATTGCCCTTCATGGTGAAGGTGATGAATCATGAGTCAAGGTAGCCCGAATGCAGGCAAATATGTAGACTTTCTAAGGCAGCTGGATCCTGTCCGGGTAAACGGCAAAGTGACGCAAGTGATCGGTTTGACCGTTGAATCGGAAGGTCCGGATGTAAGTATCGGCGAGTTGTGCCACATCTATCCTCATAAATCCAATCAGCCGCTGATGGCGGAAGTGGTCGGATTCAGAGGGAACAAGGTCATTCTGATGCCGCTTGGCGAATTGGAAGCGATCGGCCCCGGCTGCGATGTAGTCGGAACAGGCAAGCCGCTCACTGTGCAGGTCGGTCACGAGCTGCTGGGTAAAGTGTTAAACGGTCTCGGCCAGCCTTTGGACGGATCGTTCTTACCGTCAAGAATGGCTCATGTTTCTACGAACAATGTCCCCAGCAATCCTTTGTCGAGGCCGCGGGTTCAAGAGCCTCTCGGCGTAGGTGTCCGTGCGATTGACGGGCTGCTTACCGTAGGCAAGGGACAGCGGGTCGGTATTTTCGCCGGTTCCGGTGTGGGCAAAAGCACCCTGCTCGGCATGGTTGCGAGAAACACGTCGGCGGACGTCAACGTGATCGCGCTTATTGGAGAACGGGGCCGCGAGGTTCTGGAATTCGTCGAGAAAGACCTCGGACCGGAAGGCTTGGCGCGTTCTGTTGTGATCGTCGCTACGTCGGACCAGCCGGCGATGGTCCGGATCAAAGGAGCTTTCATCGCAACGAGCATTGCCGAATATTTCCGTGACCGCGGAATGAACGTCATGCTCATGATGGACTCCGTAACCCGCTTCGCGATGGCACAGCGTGAGGTCGGTCTGGCGGTCGGAGAGCCTCCGGCGACGCGGGGTTATACGCCCTCGGTTTTCGCCCTGCTGCCTAAGCTGCTCGAACGGTCCGGCACCGGTTTGAAAGGTTCGATTACCGCTTTCTATACGGTACTGGTGGACGGTGACGATATGAATGAGCCTATCGCGGATGCGGTTCGTGGTATTCTTGACGGTCACATCGTGTTGGACCGGAATATCGCCAACAAAGGCCAGTATCCCGCCATTAACGTCCTTGCCAGCGTAAGCCGGGTTATGAAAGAAATCGTTACCCAGGAGCAGCTCGACGCTGCGGCTCATCTCAAACGAATGCTTTCTGTTTATAAGGATTCGGAAGATTTGATAAATTTGGGGGCGTACCAAAGAGGGTCAAATCAAGAAATTGATATTTCTCTTCAATATATGGATGAGATCCTTGAATTTGTTAAACAAAAAACCAATGAAAAAGTGTCGTTGGAAGAAGCGCAACAGCACTTGATCGATCATTTTTCGTTAGGATGAGGCTAATATGAAATTCCAGTATGCGTTTCAGCAAATCGTAAATTTGAAGAATAACGAGCGTTCGCAGGCGGAGTGGAATCTTTCTACTGCCATCGGCAACCTGAATCACGAAGAAAGCTCTCTTCAAGAGCTGATTCGTCTCAAAAACGAAGCCCAGGAGAAAATGCTGGAAACTTCCATGCGGCCGGTTTCCATGCTGGAAATTCGTCAGCTGCAGTCTTATGTGGATCACATCGAGCATCTGATTGCGCGCAAACGTCACGATGTCTCCAAGGCCCAGGGCCATGTGAATCACAACAGGGACCTCCTGAACGACAAAATGGTCGACGAGAAAGTCTGGACGAAAGCGCGGGATAAAGCGTTGGAGCAGTTTACGGGTTTTGTTCTGAAAAAGGAACAAGAGGCGTTAGACGAAATTGCATCCAACCGGCATATCCGGTTGTCCTATCAGTAAACCCGCACGAAAGGAGGAGGCGTCATGGAAGAAGCAGGCACAGAGTCGTCCTCGGGCGGTAAGTTGGAACGTTTTCTGGTCTGGTTTCTGATCCCGTTCGTGTTTACGGCCGTTCTTCTTGGTGTTCTTCTATCCGTTTTTGATTACGATGTGATGAAAACTGTCCAGCGGACGCTGAACAAAATCCCGGTCGTGGGGGAAATGATTCCCCTGCCGAAAGAGGATGCGCAAAGCAACCCCGCAGCTAAGGGGACGGAAGAAGATGCAGTAAAGACGAATACCAAAGAAATCGAGCAGTTGAACAGCAAGGTGCAGGAACTTAAAACAGAGCTGGACAAAGCGGATCAAACGAGTGCACAGAAGGACAAAACGATTCTGGACCTCAAACAGCAAAAGGCGGAGCTGGAAGATAAAGAGCTGGCCAAGCAGGATGAAGAGTACGACAAAAAGGTGCGTGAACTTGCATCGGTTTATGCGAAGATGATGCCGAGCAAGGCGGCGCAAATCATTCAAAACCTGAGTCCGCAGGAAACAATCCTCGTTCTGAACGCGATGAAAACAGACGAACGGGTGAAGGTGCTCGAAAAAATGGATCCGAAGAAAGCGGCTGACGCTTCGATCGCGCTGAAGGATCTCACTTCTTCGCAGGATCAAAAGATCGCGGCTCTCCAAGATCGTCTCGTTCTTCAGCAAAAGCCGGATTCCGCGCAAAAGAAGATGACTTCGGCTGAGCTGAGCCAGACGTTCGCATCGATGGACGCGTCCAAAGCCGCGAAAGTATTAACCGATATGTACGGGAAGAACTCGGGTCAGGTATTAACCATCCTGAGGGAGATGGATACGAGCAAGCGCGCCGCTTTAATGGGCGAAATCGCAGGCATCAGCAAGGAAACCGCTGCTTCCATTACCGGCAATCTGGTTCCATAGCTCTTTAATGAAAGGAGGTGAAAATAAATTATGGAAATGCCAGTAGCAAGCACGACTCCGTCCGCACCGTCAGCAGGATCTACGGCGGTTAAAGCGGGAACGGCAAAGACTACAGCAGCGGCTGCGGCGTCAGCAGGAAGCGGCAAGGGCGATGCGGAAACGTTCCAAGAGGTCATGACCGGCCAGCTTCTGAAGGAAGCGGGTGAGGAAAATGCCAGCCCCGTCGATTCCATCCTGGCCGGCCTGCTTCAAGTGATTCCTTTTCTCCCGGTGCCCGTTCAGGAAGCTCTGAGCGATATGGAAGGACAAACGGGAACGGAAGGAATGGCGGACCTTTTGCTCAGCAGTATTCAGAGCAGTCCGGAGCTGTTCAGCCAGCTAAGCCAATCCGATGCCATGCAGCAGTGGGCGAACGATGCTTCGGCTCTGCTTCAACTGTTAAGCGGCACGCAGCAAACCGGATTACAGGCCATTCAGCTTGATAACGGCGATGCTTCGCTGAAACTGCAGAAAACGATTTTGGATTTGACGGCCATGCTTAAACAGCAGCCCGATCATCCCCTTTTGCAGCAGCTGTCGGCCGAATTCAAGCAGCTGGTAGAAACGGCACTGCCGTCTCTTTTAAACCAGCAGACGGGTGCAACCGGTAAAGCAACGGCCAAGGCGGCGGAACAAACGGATTTGGCTCTCCCTACAGGGGCAGCAGCTAGTGATCCCGACACTGCGCCGGAGTTGACCGTCACGAAGACAGGCAACGTCAAAGCTTCATTGGAATTGTTGGCTGCAAGAACCGGAGTCTGGAACTCCGTGAGACAAGCGGCTCATGAAACCCTGGAGGCGGTACAGACCTCCACGACTCCGGCATCCGAAAACGAGCCGGCAGCGAATGGTTTGACAGGACTTCAAGAAGGCGTGAAAACAGCTCTTCCCGAGCAGGCGGCCAAAGCGGCGGCTCCAACGATTTCAGCTCAAAACTTCGCTCAAGAACTAAGTCAGTTCATGGTAAAGCGCATGAGCCTGAAAATGGGGAATGGCTTCTCGGAAGCGAAACTTTCGCTTCGTCCGCAGCATCTGGGAACCATTGATGTGGTCCTTACGATGCAAAACGGGCAATTGGTTGCCCAGTTTACAGCGGATACGGCACTGGGAAAAGAGCTTCTCGAAAGCCAACTCGCACACTTGAGACAATCTCTGCACAGTCAAGGCGTTCAGGTAGACAAAATGGAAGTCGGCCAAAACACGACGTCTTCCACGATGTTCCAGGATTCCAGACAGCAGCAGTCTTCGCAGCAGTTTCTACAGCAGCGCGGCGGAGGCGGAAACCAGAACAATTCCGAAGAGATGACAGAGTGGAACGAAGAGTTGAAAATTTTGGAGGAAACCAGAAAAGCGGCTTTAGGAAATTCCTTCGAAACCTCGGCTTGATCGAGATTGGCATAACTCAGCTTAGATAGGAGGTGCAGAAATGGCAGAACTTTGGGGAGATTTGAGCAAAACGGGCTCAACAACGAGCACGGCAAGCGCGGCCTCGAAAGCCAAAGACAAGAAAGACGGCTCGATCCTCGGCAAAGATGATTTCCTTAAAATCCTGATTACCCAGCTTCAAAATCAGGATCCTATGCAGCCCATGCAGGATAAAGAGTTCGTGGCGCAAATGGCCCAATTCACTTCGGTCGAGCAGCTGTCAAACATGGCTTCCGAGATGAAATTGCTTCGGTCTTCGCTCGGATTCACTTCGAGTCTGATCGGGAAGGACATCAGCTGGATGGGCAAAACAGACAGCGGAGAAACGGTGATGACGAACGGAGTCGTCGAGTCCATTATCGTCCGGGACGGTGTGCAGTATGCGACGGTCGGCGGGAAGGAAGTCAAGCTGGAGGAAGTCCTTAAGATAGAAAACTCCAAGCCGGCGGTTCCTGCACCATGACCGAACGTATTACGGTAGGAAGACTATATCCCACTCCGCCGGTACCTCTTCAGCGAAACGGTAGTCCGAAACCGGCTGCCGGACGCTCCGAATTCGATCAGCTTCTGCAAAGCGAACTGGTCAAGTTCAGCCATCATGCGGAAACCCGGTTGAAACAGCGGGGAATTCAAATCGACAACGAGCAGTTGACGAAGCTTGAACATGCGATTGATAAAGCGGCCGCGAAGGGCGCCAAAGATACGCTCATGGTGCTCGGAGGAACGGCCCTTATCGTGAACGTCCCGAACCGGACGGTAATCACGGCATTGGACGGAGCCAAGCTGCAGGATCAGGTTTTTACGCAAATAGACAGTGCTGTCATTATTTCATAGAACTTTTACACACCAAAGCGGGCCGGACCTAGGCAGGAGGCCCTGAAAGCTGCGGACCGATAGAAGCGGCTTTAAAGGAAAGTGCCCACCCAGGCGGGCGACATAAGAGGAGGAACTATAAATGTTAAGATCCATGTACTCCGGTATTTCGGGCATGCGCGGTTTTCAGACAAAGCTCGATGTGATCGGCAATAACATCGCCAACGTGAACACGACAGGCTTCAAAAAAGGCCGCGTCATGTTCCAGGACATTCTCAGCCAGACAGTATCGGGCGTAACAGCACCGGACGGCGGAGGCACGCAAGGCGGGGTCAATGCCAAGCAGATCGGTCTTGGCGTTGGAACTGCGGCCATTGACACGATTCATACCGGCGGCAGCGCGATGACTACGAATGTTCCTACAGATTTGCGTATTGACGGGAACGGATTCTTTGCGGTTGGAGCAACTGAAGTGGGTGGAGACACCCCAACCTATTTTACCCGTGCGGGAAACTTTACAGTAGATGCGGATAATTTTATTGTGAATCCGGATGGATTGTACCTCTTCTCTACGGAAGGTCAACCGATCCAATTGGATGAGGCAGCTACGAAGTTCTCTATCTCGCAGGATGGAAAAATTGTGCAGGTGATAAATGGAGTTCCGGAGGTTTCCACTTACAATATTGCAGTCGTTAAGTTCTCTAATCCAGGTGGTTTAACAAAAGCCGGCGGCAATTTGTATGAATATTCTCCGAATGCTTCTATGGAACCGATTGATAATCTCGGTGATTGGACACCAGCTGATCCGGCTAAAGGCACAGGCTCTATCATCGCCGGTCAGCTTGAAATGTCCAACGTGGATCTGACCGAAGAGTTTTCCGAAATGATCGTTTCCCAGCGTGGTTTCCAGGCGAACTCTCGGATTATCACCACGTCGGATGAAATTTTGCAAGAGATCGTTAACCTGAAACGCTAATAACAGGCAAAGGTAAAAGGTAAGGGGGCCTGGTCCCCCTCCTGGAACCTATGGAGGGAACCATGGTACGTTTGACCCGGATGAATGGCAAACCGCTAGTGATCAACGCGCTTATGATTGAAATGATGGAAGAAACACCGGACACCGTGATTACGTTGATTAACGGAAAGAAAATTATGGTCCTTGAACAAGAGGCAGTGGTCACAGAGATGGTGGAACAATTTTTGAAACGGATCGGTGCGGTTCAAGCAACGATCAAGTCGGCGAATACGGAGGGCTTGTAGTGCTTAAAAATCGATTTTTTCTGATGTTGGTTTCCATTCTTGTCGCTATCACGTTAGTCTTGACGGCTGCATTTGTTTTATGGACGGTTATGGACAATAAATCGGAATCGGCCGCTGAAGAGAAGGTTCAAACGTCGGCGGAGATCAAAGAAAATACCGTCATTATGAAAGATATTACGACAAACCTGGCCAGTCAGGGCAGCTTCGTGAAAATCAGTCTGGCTTTTGAGCTGGAAAACAAAAAAGCAAAAACGGATTTCGAAAATCTGATTGATTCCCGTATCAAAGGAACAATCATCCGGACTCTTTCTGACATGAATTCCGATCAGATTTCAGGCAGCAAAGGGCAGGATAACTTGACCAACGCACTGATCAACAAGCTTAATCCGCTTCTTAATGAAGGAAAAATAAGGCGCATTAATATTACCGATATTGTACTTGAGTAGCCTTTTACATAGATCGGATACGCACAAAGGGGGTGACTCTTATGGTTGATGTTATGTCACAGAATGAAATCGACGCTCTTCTGGCAGCTCTCTCTTCCGGTGAAATGGACGCAGAAGAACTTAAGAAAGAAGATACGCAGCGAAAAGTTCGATTGTATGATTTCAAACGGGCCGTACGCTTTTCCAAAGACCATATCCGGAGCTTGACGCGGATTCATGAAAACTTTGCCCGGTACTTGACGACTTATTTCTCGGCACAGCTAAGAACGTTTGTCCAGATCAATGTCGTTCAGGTCGAACAGCTTCCTTATGACGAGTTTATCCGCTCGATTCCTAAAATGACGATTTTGAACATTTTTGAAGCGGAGCCATTAGAGGGAAGAATGGTTTTGGAAGTCCATCCGAACGTGGCGTACGCAATGCTGGACAGGCTTCTAGGCGGTGTCGGCGTGTCTCCGCAGAAAATCGCGGCTTTGACCGAGATCGAGACGATCGTCATGGAGCGGATTTTCAGCCGGGCGTTTGAGAGCCTCCAGGAAGCATGGAAGACGATCATCGATTTGTCTCCACGGCTTGAGGCTTTGGAAACGAATCCGCAATTTATGCAGATCGTTTCTCCCAATGAAACCATCGCTCTGATTTCGCTAAGCACCAAAATCGGCGATACGACCGGGATGATCAACCTTTGTATCCCGCATGTCGTTATCGAGCCGATCATGCCCCGCCTGTCTGTGCACCACTGGTTTGTGTCCCAGAAGAAAAGCCGGGCTCCCGAGGAAGTCGAGATTTTGCAGGACAGGCTGACTCATGCCAAGCTTCCCATTATTGCGGAGCTGGGAGAATCGCAAATCACGATTCACGAGTTTCTGAATCTGCAGCCCGGGGACGTCATTACATTGAACAAGCCGGTAAACGAGCCACTACACATCAAAGTCGGTGAGAAGCTTAAATTTACAGGCAGCGCAGGTACAACCAAGAGCAAAATGGCCGTTCAAATCGGCGAAATTGTAAACGAAGGAGCAGAAGAACATGACGAGTAAAGATTATTTGTCGCAGGAGGAAATAGACGCGCTGTTAAAGCAGGCGGTAGATGAGCGTTCCGACGATAATCCATCTTCTTCTCTTTCTTCGAATATCGATGACTACTTATCCTCGCTGGAGCAGGATGCTCTGGGAGAGATCGGCAACATCACGTTCGGAAGCGCAGCAACCGCGCTATCCACCCTACTCGGCAAGAAAGTGGACATTACGACACCTAAAGTATCGTGTATTCCGCGCGTAGAGCTGGTTAAGGAGTTTCCCAAACCGCACGTCGCCGTTCACGTCAATTATGTAGACGGCTTTGACGGTATCAATTTGCTCGTGATCAAGACCCGCGACGCTCAAGTCATTGCGGATCTGATGATGGGTGGAGACGGCCATGTGGAGGGCGATGAGCTATCCGAAATTCACGTCAGCGCCGTCCAGGAAGCCATGAATCAGATGATGGGCTCGTCCGCGACTTCGATGTCTACGATATTCAACCGGTTCGTTAATATCTCTCCTCCGGGAATAGATATTTTGAATCTGTCGAATGGAGAAGGAAAACTGCCGAACGAAGACGTATTTATAAAGATATCCTTTAGACTGACAATCGGGGACCTTATCGATTCGACTATCATGCAGCTTCTTCCCGTCAATTTCTCCAAAGAAATGGTAAACATCCTGATGGGCGGGGGTTCCGAAGAGGTTCACGAAGAAACGGCGGCCGCAGTCAGCGAAGAAGTTCCGCCTGCTGTTATCGACCAGGTGCAAGCGGAAACCAACGCTAACGCTTATCAACAGCCGGCTCAGGAGCCGCCTTATACAAACCCCGCAGAAGCGCCGTACACGAATCCTTCGATGGGGGGCAACCCGATGCCTATGAATCAACAGCCTGCACAACAGTCACACGCGCAGCAGCCGATGAATCATCCACCACAGGGAGGAAATTACGGAGGAATGAACAGGAATGTAAACGTACAACCGGTGCAGTTCTCCAATCTTCAGCAGGGAGGATACAACCAGACCGACGATACGAACCTGAATCTGCTGCTTGATATCCCTCTGAAAGTAACGGTCGAGCTGGGAAGAACGCAGAAAGTAATCAAGGACATCCTGGAGCTTTCGCAAGGCTCGATCATCGAGCTGGATAAATTGGCCGGTGAACCGGTAGATATTCTGGTTAACAACAAACTGATCGCCAAGGGAGAAGTTGTCGTTATTGATGAGAACTTCGGCGTTCGCGTCACCGATATCGTCAGTCAGTGGGATCGCATTCAAAAAATACAATAACTATCTTTTGGGAGGATTATTTTATCATGGGGAACAGAATTTTGATCGTAGACGATGCAGCTTTTATGAGAATGATGATTCGCGATATTTTAACTAAGAACGGATATGAGGTTGTCGGCGAAGGAAACGATGGCATACAAGCCGTAGAAAAATTCAAAGAGCTGCGTCCAGACCTCGTAACAATGGATATCACCATGCCGGAAATGGATGGAATCAATGCGCTGAAAGAGATCAAAAAAATTGATCCTAATGCCAAGGTTATCATGTGCTCGGCGATGGGACAGCAGGCGATGGTAATCGATGCGATCCAAGCCGGCGCCAAAGACTTTATCGTGAAACCTTTCCAAGCGGACCGTGTTATCGAAGCCATTAAGAAAACAATGGGCTAAGCGTAAGCTTTTGAATAAGGAAGGAATGTGAAGCTTGAAGAAACAGGCAGGAAAGCTGCTTCTGGCAACGGCAGGACTGATCGTTCAGCTGCCGTTCTGGACTTCCGTTTGTTTTGGGGCACCTGAGCCGGGCGGTAAAATCGGGCCCGGTTCGGAAACGGGAGAGACGGGGAGTATCGATTCGATCGTGATGATCGGAAAGGTGATTTTCTTTCTCCTTCTTATCATCGGTCTTTTTTACGGCATTATGAAGATGTTGTCGAAAAAAAGCGGATTCCGCTTCGGACGTGCCATGCAGTCGCTGGGTGGAGTTCCACTCGGCCAAAACAAGTCGATCCAAGTCGTCGAAATCGGGGATTCACTGTACATTGTCGGAGTTGGGGATAACATCCAGCTTCTCGAGAAAATATCCGATGCCGGCGAGGCGGCAAGGCTGAAAGAGCAAATTACGGCACAAACCCGGGCGGCGACGGAATTTATTACAGTCGGCAAATGGCTCGAAAAAATACGCAAGAAGCCGGGTGAAAACAACGTGGTGGAAGAAGAAGAGCTTTCGCCGAATTTTCACCAGGTCTTTCAGGATAAACTGCAGAATGTCGCCCAGCGCAATAAAAGCGTAGAAGAATGGCTGCAGGAAGAAAACGAACAAGATCGGTTGAAGTCAAATGAGCAAAAATAAAGGAAACCTTATTATTCTGCTTGCTTTACTTGTGTTCATCGGATTGGCAGGGAATACGGCTTATGCCGCTCCGGACCCGCAAAATCCGATTCCCGGCATAAGCGTCAATGTAGATTCGGGAAGCGGAGCTTCCGGGGCCTCAAGCACGATCAGCGTCATTTTGCTGTTAACGGTTCTGAGTCTTGCGCCTTCGTTTCTGATCCTGATGACCAGCTTTACGAGAATCGTCATTGTGCTGGGGTTCGTGCGCACGTCTCTAGGGACGCAGCAGATGCCGCCCAACCAGGTTTTGATCGGACTGGCCCTGTTTCTCACTCTGTTTATCATGGCCCCGACGCTTGGGCAGATCAACGATACGGCCGTTCAACCCTACATGAAAGGGGAATTGAATCAGACGCAGGCTCTTCAAAAAGCGTCCGTTCCCATCAAGCAGTTCATGTGGAATCATACCCGGCCTAAAGATTTGAAGCTTTTCTTGGATTACACGAAAGCGGAGGCTCCCAAAGGAGTCGAAGATACACCGCTGACAGCCCTGGTTCCGGCTTATGCCATCAGCGAGCTGAAAACGGCGTTTCAAATGGGTTTTATGATTTTTATTCCTTTCCTGGTTATCGACATGGTTATCGCCAGTACGCTGATGGCTATGGGGATGATGATGCTGCCGCCCGTTATGATATCGCTGCCGTTCAAAATCCTGCTGTTTATTCTGGTGGACGGTTGGTATCTGGTCGTTAAATCGCTGCTCCTCAGTTACAGTACATGAACGCGGAAGCTGGAGGTCACCTAACATGAGTTCGCAATTTATCATAAAGCTGGCCGGCGAAGCGGTCTATACGGTGCTGAAAGCCAGCGCCCCGATGCTGGTGATTGCCCTGGCGGTCGGTCTGCTCATCAGTATCTTTCAGGCCACGACACAAATTCAGGAGCAGACGCTGGCATTCGTGCCGAAAATCGTGGCGGTCCTGCTGTCTGTCTTAATATTCGGACCCTGGATTTTGAACACGCTGGTCGACTTTACATTTAATCTGTTCAACAATCTTCATCAATATATCGGGTAGGCGGCCATGGAGCTTTGGTTTCAACTTTTGCCCAACGCTATGCTGATTTTTTGTCGAATGACCTCGTTCCTTGTCGTCGTACCGCTGTTTTCGTCTCGAAATGTGCCGAGTATGTTCAAAATCGGACTCGCTTTATTTCTGACTCTGATCGTGACGGCGGCTCAAGGGACCTCCCAGCTGGTTCCGATGGACACGCAGTATGTATTGCTGGTCATCCGGGAAATAATCGTCGGCCTGCTGCTCGGTTTTATCGCCTATCTATTTTTTACGGCCGTACAAATCGCGGGTTCCTTTATCGATATGCAGATCGGACTCGGGATGGCCAATGTGATCGATCCGATGTCGGGAACTACCGTACCCTTGATGGGGAATCTGAAGTATATGCTTGCGATGCTGCTGCTGCTAAGCTTTAACGGGCATCATTTTATGCTGCAGGGTATCATGAACAGCTACGAATGGATTCCGCTGTCCAACCATTTGTTTGCCCAGCTTTACGGGGGACAGATTACCGAGTTTCTGGTGAAAACCTTCTCGAGTGTTTTCTCTCTGTCGATGCAGTTGGCGGCTCCTGTTGTCGCAGCGATGTTTTTGACGGACCTCGGTTTGGGTTTACTGACGCGTGTCGCTCCCCAGTTCAACATTTTCGTAGTCGGGGTGCCGCTGAAGATCATCATCGGGTTTTTCCTGATCGCCCTGCTTATGCCCGAGTTGATCGGTTTGTTTCACCAATTGTTCGACCGGATGTTCGAAGCGATGCAAAAGCTGCTAAACATAGTGGCCGGCAAAGCGCTGGAAGCACCGTAGCACCTGTACGGGAAAGGAAAGGATACGTATGGAACCGCTCCGTTTAAAGCTGGACCTGCAGTTATTCTCGCAAGAGAAGACGGAACCGGCGACACCGAAAAAGAGGCAGGACGCCCGTAAAAAAGGCCAAGTGGCAAAAAGTATGGAGCTGCCTGCTGCTTTTATCCTCTTTTTTTCATTTTTATCGTTTTACATGATCGGCGGATTTATGAAGGAACGTCTGATAGACCTGTTCTCGGGAACGCTGAGGCACGATTTGCTGATGGATGTGACCATGGCGAATGTGCGGATGTTATTTTACCGGCTGTTAATTCATTTCCTGATCCTGCTTGCTCCCATTTTAATGTTAACGATGGTGATTGCGCTGGCGGGAAACTACCTTCAGATCGGTATTCTTTTTACAGGCGATCCGCTCAAAATCAAGTTAAGCAAACTGAATCCCATTGAAGGGTTCAAAAAAATATTTTCGATGCGCTCGGTCGTTGACTTCCTAAAGTCCATGCTGAAAATGAGCGTGATCGGAACCGTTGTTTATATGACGCTGTGGGACGAGAAAGCGAAGCTTCTCAGCCTCAGTCATGTACCGCTGGAAAATTCGCTACATTATATATGGTCACTGACGCTTTCGTTGGGAATCAAAATCGCTTTAATTCTGGTCGTGCTTGCCTTGTTCGATTACCTCTACCAGAAATATGAATTTGAGAAAAGCATACGGATGTCTAAGCAGGACATCAAAGACGAATATAAGAAAATGGAAGGCGATCCCCTTATTAAAGGGAAGATTCGTGAAAAACAACGCCGGATGGCCATGCAGCGGATGATGCAGGAAATTCCAACGGCGGATGTCATTATTACAAACCCGACGCATTTCGCGGTTGCCATCCGGTACGATTCGGCCAATATGCAGGCTCCTAAGGTGGTTGCGAAAGGGACGGATCACGTGGCTTTGAAAATACGTGAAATCGCCAAGGAACACGGCATTATGATTATGGAAAACAAGCCGCTTGCACGGGCGCTCTACGCTCAGGTCGATCTGGAAGAGTCGATTCCTGGCGATCTGTTCCAAGCCGTAGCCGAAGTGCTGGCTTATGTATACAAAATTAAGGGCAAAGTGAAGAACATGTAGAAAGGGGGGCCGTACATGAAACCAAAAGATTTAGTTGTACTGATCGGGGTAATCGGGATTATCTTGATGATGGTGGTGCCGATTCCAACCGCCCTCCTCGATTTTTTGCTCATTATTAACATTACGATCTCCCTGATGATTATTCTGGTCGGGATGAATACGCAGGAAGCGTTGCAGTTTTCCATTTTCCCGGCCCTGCTGCTTGTGACGACCTTGTTCCGCTTGGCACTTAACGTTTCGACGGCCAGAAATATTTTGGCTCATGCCGAAGCGGGAGCCGTGGTCGAGACGTTCGGTAACTTCGTCGCGGCGGGCAATATCGTAGTCGGGTTTATCGTGTTTCTTATTCTGGTTATCGTGCAGTTTATCGTCATCACGAAAGGTTCGGAGCGCGTAGCCGAAGTAGCTGCCCGCTTTACTTTGGATGCGATGCCCGGTAAGCAGATGAGTATCGACGCCGATTTGAACGCCGGTATGATCAATGAGCAGCAGGCGCGCGATCGCCGCAGAAAAGTGGAACGCGAAGCGGACTTTTACGGAGCCATGGACGGAGCGAGTAAATTCGTCAAAGGGGACGCGATTGCCGGGATTATCATCCTGCTGATCAACCTGATCGGCGGACTGATCATCGGGATTTCCATGAAAGGCATGTCGTTCGGAGAAGCCGGACATACGTATTCGATTCTTACAATCGGTGACGGACTGGTCAGCCAGATCCCGGCCCTGTTGATCTCTACCGCTTCCGGCATTATCGTGACGCGCGCCTCTTCGGAAGGAACGTTCAGTAACGATATCATCGGTCAATTGACCGCTTATCCGAAGCTGTTGTATATCGTGGCGGGAACGATTGCTTTTCTGGGAATTTTCACTCCGATCCATTGGTATACGACCATTCCTATTGCGGTTCTACTCGTTTTCGCGGCACGGAAGATGCAGCAGAACTTGAACCGGAGACAGGTAGAGGAAGAGCAGATGGTGGAAGAGCAGCAGATCGAAGAAGTACGGAGTCCGGAAAGTGTAATCAGCTTGCTGCAGGTGGATCCGATCGAATTCGAATTCGGTTACGGGCTCATTCCGCTGGCCGATGCCCAGCAGGGCGGAGATTTGCTCGACCGGATTATTCTGATCCGCAGACAATGTGCGCTGGAACTCGGTATCGTGGTTCCGGTTATCCGGATCCGTGATAACATTCAGCTTCGGCCTAACGAGTATATCATCAAAATTAAAGGCAATACGGTTGCGGGCGGCGAATTGCTGCTTAACCACTACTTGGCCATGAGCCCGGGATTCGAAGACGAATCCGTCACGGGAATCGAGACGACCGAACCGGCGTTCGGACTGCCGGCCCTGTGGATCGATGAGATGACCAAAGAGCGGGCGGAATTGTCCGGATACACCGTGGTGGATCCGCCTTCCGTAGTCGCTACGCATCTCACGGAAATCATCAAGAAACACGCCCATGAGCTTCTGGGACGTCAAGAAACCAAGACGCTTATCGACAACGTCAGAGAAGCGTATCCGGCTCTCGTGGACGATTTGATTCCCAATGTCCTGTCCATCGGCGACGTTCAGAAAGTGCTTGTGAAACTGCTCCGCGAAAAAATTTCCGTACGCGATTTGGTTACCATCCTGGAAACGCTGGCGGATTACGGACCTTACTCCAAAGATCCGGATATTTTGACGGAGTATGTACGGCAGTCTCTTTCGAGGCAGATCACGCTGCAGTACTCGTCTCCGCAGGATTCGCTCCGCGTCATTACCGTAGGACCGGGACTGGAGAAAAAAATCGCGGATTCCGTGCAGCAGACGGATCAGGGGTCTTATCTGGCTATCGACCCGTCTTCCTCGCAAGTCATTTATCACAAGCTGGGTGAGCAGGTGAGTAAGATGGTCCAGTCCGGCCACCAGCCGGTTATCCTGGCTTCACCGACGATCCGTATGTATTTACGCCAGCTTCTGGAGCGTACCATGCAGGACATTCCGGTTTTGTCTTACAGTGAACTTGAACCGAGTGTAGAAATTCAAAGCATGGGAGTTGTCAACTTGTGAGAGTGAAACGTTACATTGTCGATTCAATGCCGGACGCTCTTCATAAAATCAGAACTGATCTCGGCAAGGACGCCGTTATTTTAAGCACCAAAGAAGTGAAAACCGGCGGGTTCTTGGGACTCTTCGGAAAAAAACGCATCGAAGTGATTGCAGCTCTCGAGGAAGGCCAATCCGGTTCCGGTAATAACGGTCCGGAAGGCGGCGTTCAAGCCCGTCCGTCCTCTAAAGCGGCTGCCGCGGCTGCCGTAACGGCCGTTGCCAAAGCGCGGCAGGAAGAAGAGGCGGAGAAGGCAGCCGATCAGCCCCGGCACAATAAAGAGCAGGAGCTGAGGCAAAGAGAGTTTGCGGAGCTTCTGCTCAGACAATCCGCTTTGCAAAATGAAACGGTTCCGACTTACGGAAACCGAGAGACGGTCGACAAAGCGGGCGCGGGCCTTCTCAAGAAGCAGGAGACGGGGGAGGCTAACGCCATCACGGCGGCTTTAGAGACTTCCTCCATCGGAGAGGTATCCGGGAGCGTGAACGGAGCAGGCGCGTACCAACGTCCTGCACCAGCTCAGCAATCCCCGCAGCCATCTCCCGCGTCCATCGACCGTCCGACCGGACGCCCGGCGGACACCCGGTCCGCAGCGCCGGCAAATGCGGGGCAGCCGGGCGCAGAGGAGTCGCTGCCCGTGATTCCTCTGCGCCCTCCGGCGGCTGCCGCAGCCGCTTACGCGCAGGCACGGCCGGCCGCCGCAGAGCAGCGGCAGAGCCCGCCGCCCCAAGCGGCTCCGCGGGGCTTGCCGCCGGCGGAAGCTCCGGCCGCGCAGGCCGCCGAAGCGCCGCAAACGGGCGGCTTCGCCGACGAGCAGGCCGAGTCGCTGCGCGCCGCACTGGCCGCCTCCCGGGCGGAGGCGGCGGCAGAAGCGGCCGCGGCCCAGAGCGCGGCCCGCGAGGACCTGATGCTGGCAGAGCTCCAGCATCTCAAAACCATGATGGCCGGCCTTGCCCGGCCATCCGCACAGCCCCAGCTGCCGCCCGTATGGGGGCGGCTGGAGGAGCATCTGCTGGCGCAGGAAGTGCAGCCGGACCTGGTCCGGCAGCTGATCGAAAGCGCCAGAAGAGATCTTGCCGCCTCGGCCGACGAGGCGGGGGCGCGGCAGGCGGCGGAAGCGGTCCGCAAGCGGATGCTTGCACTGTTCCCGCCGCCGCAGGGCAAGCCGATCTCGGCGGACTCCAAGATCGTCCACATCGTCGGGCCGACCGGTGTCGGCAAGACGACGACGATCGCCAAGCTGGCCGCCGATCAGGTGCTGAAGCAGCGCCGCAAGGTCGGGCTGATCACTTCCGACACCTACCGGATTGCCGCGATCGAGCAGCTCCGCACGTACGCGAATATTTTGGACGTCCCGGTGGAAGTCGTGTTTTCTCCGGCCGATCTGACGAGAGCTCTGCACAACTTGAGAGAAGCCGACGTGATCTTCATGGATACGGCCGGACGCAATTTCCGCAACGAAATGTACGTATCCGAACTCAATACGCTGATCAGGCACCAGGGGCCGAGCGAAACGATTTTGGTGCTCAGCCTTACGTCGAAGTACAGCGACATGAAAGCCATTACCGCTAACTTTTCCAAGTTTAAAGTAGATAAAGTCCTTTTTACCAAAATGGATGAGACGTATTCTTACGGCGCCATGCTGAATTTGCTGGATGAATTTCCGATCCGGCTTTCCTACGTGACGGACGGACAGAACGTACCCGACGATATCATGGTAGCGGACGAGAACCGGATTGTCGACGCGGTGCTGGAGGGTTACTCGTATGAGTGACCAGGCCCAGGAACTGCGTAATCTGATCCGCCTGAGGCATGAGAAGGATACGCCGTCCCCGGGTTCCGCGCTAACCGGCCAGCCGGAGCGAAAGACGCGGATTATTACCGTTACAAGCGGCAAGGGTGGGGTAGGTAAATCGAATTTCACCTTGAATTTTGCTCTCTGCCTGCAGGCCAGGGGATACAAGACGCTCATTTTCGATGCCGATATCGGGTTTGCCAACATTGACGTGCTGATGGGGATTTCCTCCAAAGCCAACCTGCTTCATTTAATTAAAGGGGAAAAAACGATCGGAGAACTCGTTCAGACGGGACCTAAAGGCCTTCAGTTTATCGCAGGGGGTTCGGGGCTTTACGATCTGGTCAGATTGTCGGATTCCGAAGCGGATTCTTTTACCGACCAGATTCAGGAACTTGGCGGAATGGCCGATTTTATCCTGTTCGATACGGGAGCCGGTCTTTCCAAAGAAACCCAGCGGTTTATAGCCGCCGCCCAAGAAACGCTTGTAGTTACGACGCCGGAGCCCACGTCCATTACGGATGCGTATGCGCTCATTAAAATGGTCCGCAGCGAAGATCCCGATGTAGCTTTCAAGCTCGTGGTCAACCGAGCCGCTCACAGCCGGGAGGCAAAGGAAACGGCCGAGAAAATCGCTATGGTGGCCCGCCGCTTTCTGTCCATCGAACTCCAGACACTGGGATTCGTGGAAGACGATCAGTATGTATCTCGGGCCGTTAAGGAGCAGACTCCTTTTACAATTGCTTATCCTAACTCTCCTGCCGCCAAAAGTATGAATGTCCTCGTCGATCAATTTCTGGGCCAGCAGCCCAAAGCGGATTCAACCGGCGGATTTAAAGGTTTCCTCAGCCGGCTGATCGGCCGCTAAACTACTCACATCTAGAGCCAATTCAGGAGGGACCCTATGGAGCCGTACCGTATTCTGGTAGTCGACGATTCGGTGTTCATGAGGAAGATCATTACGGATCTGATCGAAGAAGACCCCAATTTCCGTGTTATAGCCGTCGCAAAGAACGGTACGGAAGCCGTAGTCAAGACAAAAGAGCTAAAACCGCACGCGGTTACGATGGATATTGAAATGCCTGAAATGAACGGACTGGAAGCGCTCGAACGTATTATGGCCGCCACTCCGACTCCCGTCATTATGCTGAGTTCGCTGACCATGTCGGGCGCGGTTGAAACAATCCGCGCCCTTGAACTCGGCGCGATTGATTTTATCCGGAAACCGTCCGGTTCGATTTCGCTGGATTTATTCAAGGTCAAGCAGCTTTTGCATGAGAAGCTGAGGATTGCGGTCAAAACGCGCATGCGGCCGCAGCCGCCGATAGAACCGGTGAAAAAGCCCGAACGCTTCGTTCAGTCGTCCGCTTCGTTCATGAAGCCTCCATCGGCTGCAGAGACTCCCCGGAGAACAACTGCGAAGCCGCAAGAAACGGGAAAACCCGCAAGCGGGATCGGTGCCGGAAGTTCGAGAGGCTTTCAGGATCTTGTGGCGATCGGCACATCGACCGGGGGACCCCGAGCGCTGCAGAAGGTGCTGAGCGGCCTGCCGGCGGATTTTCCGGCCCCTGTTCTTATCGTCCAGCATATGCCTCCGAATTTCACGAAATCGCTCTCCCAGCGCCTTAACGACCAATGTGCCGTTCGGGTAGTGGAAGCGGAGGAAGCCCAGGTGCTCGAACCCGGTACGGCTTATGTCGCTCCCGGCGGACTGCATATGACCGTCGTCAGGGCCGACGACAAGAAATACCGGATTTCTTTGAGCAAAAGCGAGCCGGTATCCGGACACCGTCCTTCCGTGGACAAGCTCTTCCAATCCCTGCTTCCCTTGAAGGAGCTGACCCGGCACGCCGTTATTATGACAGGGATGGGCAGTGACGGAGCGAGAACGATCGGAGAACTCAGAAAGGACGGAGCGGCAACCACGATTGCCGAATCCGAAGAGACGTGCGTCGTTTACGGCATGCCGCGAGTCGCGGTGGAGAACGGAGCCGCCATGTATGTCCTTCCTTTGGGGGACATTGCTCCGAAGCTTGTCGAACGGGTGACGGATACAAACGGCAGCCGCTAAAGAAAGTACTCGTTAAATTGACGGAGGTGCAGTTCTGTGGAGTTGAACCAATATTTATCGATGTTCATCGACGAATCGAAAGAACATCTGCAGGCTCTTAATGACAACATGCTCAGCTTGGAAAACAGTCCCGACAACATAGATATCGTTCATAATATTTTCCGCTCGGCACACACACTTAAAGGTATGTCCGCGACGATGGGATTCGAAGATCTCGCGTCGCTGACTCACGAAATGGAAAACGTTCTGGATTTGGTCCGGAATCTGAAGCTGAAAATGGATCCGTTCATTTTCGACAGCCTTTTCCAGAGTCTGGACGCTTTGGATTCGATGGTCGAGGATATCGTTCAGGGCGGAACGGGTAAGGCCGATGTTACGGCCATTGTCGTCGCGTTGAAATCCATCGTAAGCGGAGATTATCTCAAATCCGCTCCTACTGTTGGGGGAGGAGCCGGAGCGGAAGGCCGGGAAGAAAGCGTTATTGCCCTGGACCAGTTCCAGCTCTCGGTTCTCCAGCAATCGATCGACGCCAACATGCAGGTGTTTTATGTCGAGGTCACCATTCGGGAAGACTGCGTCCTGAAAGCGGTTCGTGCCTACATGGTGTTCGAAATTCTGGAGCGTTCCGGCGAAGTCATTAAAGCGACGCCTTCCGTCCAGGAGATCGAGCAGGAGAAATTCGACCGTACCTTCTCCGTATATTACATAGCTAACGTCGGAAAAGCCGATCTGGAGAAAGAAATTTCGAATGTCTCCGAAATCGAGCATGTTCAAATCATCGTACTCGACCGCGAAACGCTGGACGAGATGACGGGAAGCGGCGCGGCCCAGGCGGAGGTCAAGGCCGGCGAAGCCCAGGCGGCAGCGGCTGCTGCACCCGCTCCGGCAGCCAAACCGGCGCCGGCCAAGGAAACAGGCGGAGCTGCCAAACCGGCAGCGGCTGCAGGCGGCGGGCCTGTGGGAACCCGTACCATTCGGGTAGATATCGAGCGTCTGGATTCCCTGATGAATCTCTTCAGCGAACTGCTTATCGACCGGGTACGCCTGGAGCAGCTGGCAAGCGAAATCAAGCGCAATGAGCTGACGGAGACGGTCGAGCATATGGCCCGGGTCAGCGGCGATTTGCAGAATATCGTGCTTAAGCTGCGGATGGTGCCGGTCGATACGGTCTTTAACCGGTTCCCGCGGATGATCCGGGATATCGCCAAATCGCTGGACAAAAAAGTCGATCTCGTCATAACCGGCGCAGAAACCGAGCTGGATCGCACGGTAATCGACGAAATCGGCGATCCGCTCGTGCATCTGCTTCGCAACGCGGTCGACCACGGGCTTGAAACCGTGACCCAGCGTGTGGCAAAGGGCAAAAGCGAGAGCGGAACCGTTCATCTCCGCGCTTATCACAGCGGTAACAACGTCTTCATCGAGATCGAAGACAACGGTAACGGCATCAATCGTGAGAAAGTTCTTGCGACCGCAGTGAAGAAAGGGATCGTCGCGCCTGAAATGGCGGAGAAAATGAGCAATTCCGATATCGATCAGCTGTTATTCGCATCCGGATTCAGTACTGCCGACGTAATCTCGGACATTTCCGGTCGCGGGGTGGGCTTGGATGTTGTAAAAACGAAAATCCACTCGCTCGGGGGGCATATTCATGTCGAATCCAATCCGGGCAGCGGTTCGATCTTCTCGATCAAGCTTCCGCTTACGCTCTCGATCATCTCGGCCATGCTGGTCAAGATCGGCAGCGAGAAATATGCGATTCCGCTTTCTTCGATCGTGGAGACGGCTCTTATCCAGCAGGCACAAATCCGTTCCGTGCAAGGAAACCGGATGATCGATTTCAGAGGCAGCATGATTCCGCTCGTTTCGCTCAGTTCCGTACTCGATATTCCCGACTACAGTGAAGCGGACGAGACGGAAACCGAAGTCGTGGTCGTGCGCAAAGGCGAGAAAATGGCCGCACTCATGGTGGAAGAGTTTATCGGCCAACAGGAGATCGTTTTGAAAACATTGGGTAAATATTTTACAAAGCTGTTCGCGATTTCGGGAGCGACCATTCTCGGCGACGGTCAAGTCGCATTGATTCTGGATACGAATGAACTCATTAAATAATCTGGCAGGGGAGGCCGTTCAAATGGCTGAAGATAAAAAAATTATCGTATTTGCGCTGGCGCATGAGGAATACGGAGTAGAAGTGGATAAGGTCAAAACGATCGAACGGATGCAGCCTATGACCCGTGTTCCGAAAACGCCTGCTTTCGTCAAAGGCGTCATTAACCTCAGAGGCGTGGTCGTGCCGGTTATCGACCTCCGTTCCCGTTTTGGGCTTCCGGAAACCCCGTATTCGGATAATACCCGTGTCATCATCGTAGCGGTTAACGAACTCGAAGTAGGGCTTATTGTAGATTCCGCTAACGACGTAATTGACCTGAACGAAGACAATATCGAGAATCCTCCCGAAGTTGTCGGCGGCATCAAGGCGAAATATCTCCACGGCATCGCTAAAATCGGAGAAGACCGTCTCCTGGTGCTGATGAACCTGGAACAGGTTTTGAGCAGGGACGAAATCATTCAATTGGAAAAGATCGAGGCCTAAGCAAGTGGATACGCTCAGGCAGTTGGCGGATTATCAATTGGATGTGCTCAAGGAAATCGGTAACATCGGTGCCGGTCATGCGGCCACTGCTCTGTCCACCCTGCTGGACAAGCCTGTGGATATGCTCGTTCCCAAAGTTATGGTTCTTCCTTTCGAGGAGATCCCTGAAATCGTGGGCGGAGCGGAGGAAGTCGTACTCGCTATTTTTCTGCGGGTGGTCGGGGATGCTCCGGGCAATATGTTTTTTATTCTGAATCTAGAATCCGCCAAACGGATGCTGTTTTCCCTGATCGGGATGGAGCTTTCCGACAGCGGTGAGTATACGGAACTGGAAATTTCGGCATTAAACGAAATCGGCAATATTTTGGCGGGATCGTACTTGTCCTCGCTGGCCGATTTTACACGGTTGTCTATGTCCCCGACCGTACCTTCCCTGGCTATTGATATGGCGGGAGCCATTTTAAGTTACGGCTTGCTTCAGTTCGGGGAGATGGGTGATCAGGCACTGCTGATTGACACGAAGTTTCTGGAAGGAAACGAAGAAGTCCAAGGAAACTTCTTCCTTATTCCGGACCCGGAATCGTTCGGGAAATTATTTGCGGCACTAGGGGTAGAGGCACATGAATCAACAGACGATCATTAAAGTCGGTATGGCGGATCTTAATATCGGCATGCCGGGGGGCGTGCTTAAAACGACGGGACTCGGTTCCTGCGTCGGGCTTACTTTATTCGATGACTATGCCAAAGTCGGCGGCATGGCGCACGTTATGCTGCCGACATCCGAAATCGCCCGAGAAGGCACCGTCAACATAGCCAAATATGCAGACACCGCCATTCCCGAATTGATCGACCGGATGACCCGTCTTGGTGCCTCAATCAATCGAATGGAAGCGAAACTGGCAGGGGGAGCTCAGATGTTCGCTTTTGCCGGAGGGAGCGATACGATGCGAATTGGACCTCGTAATGTAGAGGCTTGCAAAGAAATGCTGATCAGGTACAAGATCCGAGTCAAAGGTGAAGATACGGGCCAGAACTACGGAAGAACGATTGAACTTAATTGCGATACGGGCGTGCTGACGATTCGAAGCGTACAGCACGGCTTGAAGGATTTGTAGAGATGGCGGGAACGATTCGTTGGAACTTCATAGTCGGTGCCGTGTCCTTCGTCCTTACCTTTCTTCTTTCGCTGGGCAGCAACGTCTGGCTGACCACGCTGCTGCGAAGCGTTTACAGTTTTGTCATTTTATTTGCCGTCACATTCGGTTTTCGGTTTATTATGGGCCTGCTCCTATCCGCTAACAACCCCGCCGTGAATGAAACGGACGCGGGTGCCGCAGAAGGAGCCGCTCCGAACAAGAATCTCGGCCAGCATCTCGATCTGACTACTCCCGATGAAACCCCGCAGGAAGCGGCGGACGGAGTGGACAGGGAGGATGCGGAATTTGCGCCGCTGCTACCCAAGAAGCTAGTTACCCGGAAGCAGCCTGACACTGAGCAATCGGTCAGAGCCCTTCGTCAAATGTCTGAAGAATAAGGACGGTGTACAGCCATGATTGATAAAAAACCTAATCTGGCGCATTTCGATACGTGGAGACAGTGGAAGCAGGGCGGTTCCAGAGAAGCCAAGCAAACGCTGATTGAAACGTACCTGCCTCTTGTCGAATACGTATCGGGCCGTTTGGCGATTGGTCTTCCCAAAAACGTTTCCAAGGAAGACCTCGGAAGCTTCGGAATCATGGGTCTGATCGACGCCGTCGAGAAGTTTGACTACGAACGCGGTCTGCAGTTTGAAACTTACGCGTCCTGGCGCATACGCGGAGCCATTATCGACGGCCTCAGACAGGGGGATTGGGTTCCCCGTTCCGTGCGAGAGAAGGCCAAGAAAATTGAGGAAGCGTATCAGAAGCTGGAGCAGAAGTATCTTCGGACTGTGACGGACGAAGAGATCAGCGATTACCTCCAGGTTACGGAGGACGAGTTTCAGCACATGCTTCAGGAAATCGCCGTAACATCCATTTGTTCCATAGACGAACCGATTCGTGATGAAGAATCCGAAACCCGGCTTTCGCTTCTGGTGGACGAGCGTGCTAAAAATCCGGAATTTACAGTTAACGAATTTTACCTCAAAGAAACTCTTGCACGGGCGATAGAGAAATTAACGGAGAAAGAGCGGATCGTCGTCTCTCTGTTTTATTTCGAAGAACTTTCCCTGAGCGAAATTGCGGAAGTAATGAGCTTGTCGCCTTCCCGCATTTCACAGCTTCACTCCAAAGCCATGCTGCGCTTAAGAGGAGTTTTGAGTCGATATAAAGTTCAGTTGTTTGAAAAATAGAAGCTGCCGGGAAAGGTTGTCGATACAGGATGGAACGGATTTTGGAGTTGGACCAAACCATTAGGATTTCCGTCACGGACGATAAGTTGACATCCTTGCTGAAGTTTGCCGATGTCGGGGATGATTTTACAGTCACGTTTGACGAGCTTCAAGGATTGGCCAGAGCGAACAGCATTGTCCACGGACTCGATACGGAGGTGCTGCTCCGCATAGCGATAGATCCTCAGCCTTATCTGCTCACTGAAACGGTGATCGCCCGAGGCACCCCTCCCGTTAACGGAACGGACGGATACGTCCATTATTTGTACGGGCGCAACAACGATACGCATAAGCCTGTCGAGACGGAAGACGGGCGCGTCGATCTCAAAGAAGTATCCACCTTGAACAATATCATTAAAGGCCAGATTATCGGCAAAAAAATTCCTCCGACCGAAGGAACGCCCGGCAAAGCCGTAACCGGAGAGCCGCTGCCGACACGCGCAGGCAAGGAAGCCAGGTTCAAACTGGGGAAAAACGTCGTGACGGATAGCGAGGAGAAAGCCATTTACGCCGCTATCGACGGACTCGTTACCTACACGGACCGGAACAAAGTAAACGTGTTCCCCGTATACGAGGTGAACGGAGATGTGGATTACCGTACCGGCAACATCGATTTCGTCGGAACCGTCGTCATCCGCGGAAACGTGAGCCCCGGTTTCAAAATCAAAGCTTCCGGGGATATCCGCATAGTCGGCGGTGTGGAAGCGGCCGAACTCGAGGCCAGCGGCTCCATTGAAATAACCGCGGGTATCGTAGGCAGGAACAAAGCCGTAATCCGGGCCGGGAAAAACGTGAAATCTTCCTTTATCCAGGATGCGACGGTAGAAGCGGCGGAAGCGATCACGGTTTCCCAAAGTATTCTTCATTCGACAATACGTGCGGGTAAAACCGTCGCTTGCAACGGGCCCAAAGGGCTGATCGTGGGCGGAATCGTTCAGGCCGGCGAGAAGGTGATCGCCAGAACGATCGGAAATTCCCTCTCCAATGCGACTGCAATCGAGGTGGGGGTGCTGCCAGAGCTTCGCAATGAATTGATTCAGCTTCGTTCCCAGCTCAAAGCGCTTGCGGATAATCAGTCCAAGACAGACAAAGCCCTTATTTTGCTGGACCAGTTGGCAGCGTCCGGCCAGCTCGGACCGGACAAAGTAGCGCTGCGAATTAAGCTGAATCATACAAAGCGGCAGGCCGGAGAAGAACAGCGTGAGCTCCGTGAACGGATTTTCGAAATGGAAAAATCGCTTGAGGACAGCGATCGCTCCAGCGTAGAAGTGATCTCTACCGTATACGGAGGAGCCAAAATCGTGATCGGCCGCTACACGAAGTTCATCAAAGATCCGATGAGCCATGTCGTGTTCCAGCTTGTTGCAGGGGATATCGGGCACAGTGTCTATATGCCTAAGTAAAGGCTCCTTGATCAAGTCAATAACCAGCGATAATGACGAGGTGGAACTTTTATGGATATGAAACCGGTCGATTTGCAGTTCGCGGTTCACAAGAACGATCAGGCCGGCATCCGGCAGCAGCAGTTGAACCACAAGCCCGAGATGGACCAGGTCCTGCTGGGAGCGGAAAATGAGAAGACCGCCGAACATAACCGGAAAGCCAGCGAGAAAATCGGAGAGAGCGAAGAGTCTCAAATCCGTAAAGAGGGCAGGCAGAACGGCGGACACGGCGGACAGGGCCGGCAGCAGAGGAAGGAGGCTCCTTCTCAAGAAGCGGAGCCACCTAAGGCGGTTCACCCTTTTAAAGGCTCGCATATCGATTTGAGTTTATAAAAGGAAGATTTGAAAGTACAGGTGATGTAAAAATGGATCCTTGGCAGATGATTGTTCTTCTTGGCCTCGTTATTGTGGTGTTTGCGGGAGTGATTCCCCGTTCGGCCGCAAAAAAAGGCGGGCAGGCGCCTTCGGCCCAGCTCGTGAAAGAGCTGGAAGAGAGCATGGCTCACTTTGCGTCCGATCTTGAGCAGCAGAACCAGGCGCTCATCGACATGTTCAAAGAGACGCAGAGGGAGCACAAGCTCGAGGTCGCCAAATTGACCGCCAGGCTTGAAGTACTGGAGCGCCGCAGCGTGGACGGAAGCGGGGCGGCGGTGCATGGCGGGCGCGAGTCCGCGCCGGAGGTATTCCGGCAAGGGTCCCGGAGCACGGAACCGCATGTCTACACGGACCCTGCCGTGCAGACACACGGATCTGCGCCGGAAACGCCCCGCCCTTCGCAGAAGGAGGAGCTCCTGGCCGCAGCTGCGGCCGTACCCGTTCAGCCGCAGGAAGCTCCTCAAACGGAGCAGGAACTCTCCGTGCGCGCCCGGTATGCGGCCCTTTTTGAGCTGCATGACCAAGGAAGATCCACGGAGCAAATCGCCAAACAGCTCGGGATGAACAAAGGGGAAGTCATGCTGATCATGCAGCTGGCTAAACGGGAGGGACATTCCGATGAAAGTAAATAAAACGCTGCTGGCCGGAATCGGCATCGGCATGATCGTGGGCTCGGCACTTCTTCAGTTGATGATATCGGCTGCCCGGCCCGTCCAGCCTTTGTCGCAGAATTCGGCCGTTTCCATTGAGCAGATGGACATGAGCAAACTGAAAACCGAAGCCGGGAAGTACTATCAAGTTTTCGACAAAAGCGAGCCCGTTTTCACGAAAGAGCAGCATGAGCAGGAACTGCAAAAGCAGCTGGAGGCAGAGAAAGCGAAAGCGCCGTCCGCCCAGCCCGCTCCTTCGGCGCAGCCTCCAATAACCGCCGTCTACATCGCGCCGGGAATGAGATCCAGCCAGGTGGCCAAGATCGTTTCCGTGAGCGGGTTAGTCGAAAGCCAAGAGCAGTTTGAGCAGGCGATGGCTGCTAAGGCGGCGACAGGGAAGATCAAGTCGGGCGTTCATAAATTTACAGGCAAACCGACACTGGACGAGATCATTCAGAATCTGACCAGCAAGCCGGAATAAAAATAAGGCTCTTGCATTCGCGAGGGTCTTTTTCGGTGTGCGGACGGGAACAATAAATAACGACTGGCGAAAGGCTTTTCGCGGATTAAAAATCTTGCCGAAAGTTGTCTCCAAACGCTGTTGCATCCCGTATGCGACTTGTGGTATAGTTATTGACGGTGTTAAAAACACACGACAGTTAATTCGTATAACGGTGCTTGTCCGGGCCTTGCGCACGGCGAGTTTTATACGGAGATGCGGCTGTCGGAGGAGCATTACACTAAAACCATTTTATTGAGGAGGTGTGTGAGGATGGCAGTAATTTCCATGAAGCAGCTTCTAGAAGCTGGGGTACACTTCGGTCACCAAACCCGTCGTTGGAACCCGAAAATGGACAAATACATCTTCACTGAAAGAAACGGCATTTACATTATCGATCTACAAAAAACGGTTAAAAAGGTTGAGGAAGCTTACAACTTCGTTAAATCGGTCTCTGCTGAGAACGGTACGATCATGTTCGTAGGTACCAAAAAACAAGCTCAAGACTCCGTTAAAGAAGAAGCGGAACGTTGCGGCATGTTCTACATCAACCAACGCTGGCTCGGCGGCACGCTGACCAACTTCCAAACCATTCAAAAGCGTATCAACCGTCTTAAAGAGCTTGAAAAAATGGAGCAGGACGGCACGTTCGAACTTCTTCCTAAGAAAGAAGTTATCATTTTGAACAAGGAAAAAGATCGCCTCGATAAATTCCTCGGCGGCATCAAAGGCATGAAAGGCCTGCCTAGCGCCCTGTTCATCATTGATCCACGCAAAGAGCGTATTGCGGTTGCAGAAGCTCGCAAACTTGGTATCCCAATCGTAGGTATCGTTGATACGAACTGCGATCCGGACGAAATCGACTATGTTATCCCAGGTAATGACGACGCGATCCGCGCTGTTAAATTACTGACTGGTAAAATGGCCGATGCTGTGATCGAAGCTAACCAAGGCGAACAAACAACGGCTTAATCGACATAAACGAACGTAACAGGAAAAGGGTGGTCTGAAGGCACTTAAGCCTATCACCGCCCTTTTTTTAAAATACTTACACTCTTAGGGAGGTCCCTATTATGGCAGTAACAGCTGCAATGGTAAAAGAATTGCGTGAAAAAACAGGCGCCGGCATGCTTGATTGCAAAAAAGCGCTGGACGAAGCAAACGGTGATCTGACGAAAGCAAGCGAAATCCTTCGTGAGAAAGGTCTTGCCGCTGCCGCTAACAAAGCGGGCCGCGTAGCTACCGAAGGCGTTGTAGAATCTTACATTCATGCCGGCGGACGTATCGGCGTTCTTGTCGAAGTTAACTGTGAAACTGACTTCGTTGCCAAAACGGACAACTTCCGTGATTTCGTAAAAGGTATCGCGATGCAAATCGCCGCTGCGAACCCTTCCTACGTTCGTCGTGAAGAAGTTCCGACGGAAGAGCTTGATAAAGAAAAAGAAATTCTTCGCAACCAAGCGCTGAATGAAGGCAAACCTGCTCACATCGTGGACAAAATGGTTGAAGGCCGCATCAGCAAATACTACGAAGAAATTTGTCTGATGGAACAATCCTACATCAAAGATCCGGACAAAACGGTATCCGTCCTGCTGAACGAAATGATCAGCACGATCGGGGAGAACATTTCCATCCGTCGCTTTGTTCGCTATGAGCTTGGTGAAGGTCTTGAGAAGAAAGTCGACAACTTCGTTGAAGAAGTAATGGCACAAGCTAAAGGCAACGCCTAATACCGAACGGACCAAAAGCGGGAACACATTGTGTTCCTTCTTTTGTAAACAGAAACGGTACAAGAAAGATAGAAGCACGCTGATTTGTCAGAACGGAGGGTACCAAAGTTGGAGCGACCTTTGTATAAAAGAGTAATCTTAAAGCTGAGCGGTGAGGCTCTTGCCGGACAGCAAGGATTCGGGATCGAATCGGACATCATTTCTTCTATCGCCCTGCAGGTGAAAGATGTAGTTGATCTCGGGGTGGAAGTTGCTATCGTCGTGGGCGGAGGCAACATCTGGCGCGGGATTGCAGGCAGTGCCAAAGGCATTGACCGGGCTACGGCAGACTACATGGGCATGCTTGCAACGGTCATGAATTCCCTGGCTATGCAGGACGCGCTGGAGAATATTGGCGTGCCGACCCGTGTGCAAAGCTCCATTTCCATGCAGCAGGTAGCGGAGCCTTATATCCGCAGAAGAGCGA
Source organism: Paenibacillus sp. JT31N7 (assembly GCF_059692095.1). Lineage (NCBI taxonomy): Bacteria > Bacillati > Bacillota > Bacilli > Caryophanales > Paenibacillaceae > Paenibacillus > Paenibacillus sp. JT31N7. Next base: position 1,247,595 of record NZ_JCAUAT010000001.1, on the reverse strand, counting down.
TTCGTCATCTGGAGAAGGGCCGAGTCGTCATCTTTGCTGCCGGAACAGGTAACCCTTATTTTTCCACGGATACGACGGCTGCGCTTAGAGCGGCCGAGATTGAAGCGGAAGTTATCTTGATGGCCAAGAACAAAGTAGACGGAGTTTACTCCGCAGATCCTTTCAAAGACGAAACGGCCGAGAAATACGAGACCCTTACTTATCTTGAGGTGCTCAACAAAAATCTCGGCGTGATGGATTCGACCGCTTCCTCGCTGTGTATGGACAACAATATCCCGCTTATCGTATTTTCGATCACGGAGAATGGCAACATTAAACGGGTCGTCCTCGGCGAAAAAATCGGTACCATTGTCAAAGGGAGTGTATAAATCGTATGCCGCAATCGATTAAAAAGAATGCAGAAGAGCGGATGAGCAAGGCTATCGACGCACTCAAGCGCGATCTGGCCACTCTGCGCGCAGGCCGCGCAAACCCTGCGCTGCTCGATAAAATCCAAGTGGAATACTACGGCGCGATGACTCCGGTTAACCAGTTGGCTAACATCTCCACGCCGGACTCCCGCACGCTGATCATTCAGCCGTGGGATAAAAGCTCGATGGGAGCCATCGAGAAAGCCATTCTCAAGTCCGAGCTGGGCTTGACTCCGGCTAACGACGGTGCGGTGATCCGCCTGGTCATTCCTCCCCTTACGGAAGAACGCCGCAGCGATCTGGTTAAACTGACCCGCAAATACGGGGAAGAAGCCAAAGTTGCGATCCGTAATATCCGCCGCGATGCCAATGATGACATCAAAAAGCAGGAGAAAAACGGCATTTCCGAAGACGAGTCCCGTCGTCACCAGGACGATATTCAGAAATTTACGGACAAATTCACGGCCGAAGTCGAGAAAGTCCTGACAGGTAAAGAAAAAGAAATTATGGAAGTGTAAACGGCTACCGTCGCCCCCTGAAATACCGGGGGCTTTTCATCTTTCCATAGTGGGGGAAAAGAGATGTTCAATCAACTGAAAAAATGGCTTGGAAACGAGTCTGCACAGGACGAGAAGTCTCCCCATTTGGAGTTGGACAACGTTCCGTCTCATATTGCCATTATCATGGACGGAAACGGACGCTGGGCGAAACAGCGCGGACTTCCCCGTGTGGCCGGGCACCATTCCGGTATGAAGAATGTGAAGAAAATCACCATTGCAGCCGACAACATCGGAGTCAAGGTGCTGACGATGTATGCATTTTCCACGGAAAACTGGAAGCGCCCTAAAGAGGAAGTCGAATTCCTTATGAAGCTGCCCCAGGAGTTCTTTCCACTGGAAATCGAAGAACTGATCGAACGAAATGTGCGTATCCGCATGACCGGCTGGAAAGAAAGTCTGCCGGATTACACACTCAATGCCATTGAGGATGCAATCGAGCGTACAAAGAATAACACAGGCCTCATCCTAAACTTTGCTCTGAATTACGGTGGCCGCAAGGAACTGCTCGCCGGCGTTCAGGATGTGCTGAGGGATGTTCAGGAAGGCAAACTTCGTCCGGAAGAATTGTCCGAGGAAACATTTTCCTCGTATATGCTCACTTCCGGGCTTCCTGACCCCGACCTGCTGATCCGGACGAGCGGAGAGTTGAGGCTAAGCAATTTTCTGCTGTGGCAGCTCGCATATAGCGAATTATGGTTTACGGAAGCTTACTGGCCTGAATTTTCGGAAGAGCATTTTTACCGGGCCGTTGCCGAATACCAACGACGGGCAAGACGATACGGAGGCTTGTAAGCATCGGTTTGGAGGAATGAAGCGTTGAAGCAGAGGATTCTGACTGGAGCGATAGCCGGAGCCGGATTTTTAGGCCTGCTGGCTGTCGGCGGTAACTGGTTTGCCGCCCTGATCGTACTAATGGCCATAATCGGCTTTGATGAGTATGTGCGAATGAACAAGTTGAAAGACCACAGGATCACATGGTTGGTCGGCATGATCGCCTTGATTCTGCTCACCCTTCCATGGGAAATGCACCGGTTTACCTACGAACTCAATGAGGTCGGCCTGATCTGGGGAGCCGCCTTCGTGTTGATGGCCGCTACGGTCTTGTCCAAAAACAAAATCACCATCGACATGGTGTCGCTTCTTTTTCTCGGAGTCGTGTACATAGGTGTCGGATTTCATTATATGATCATGACGCGGTGGATACCCGAGCATGGTTTGTTTTGGACGCTCCTTATTTTTGTCTGCATTTGGGCTACGGATTCCGGTGCGTATTTTGTCGGATCGAAATTCGGCAAACACTTGCTGTGGCCGGTAATCAGCCCGAAAAAATCGGTTGAGGGAGCCCTCGGCGGAGTACTGATTGCTGTTGTGGCGGGACTGTGTTTTTCCCTGGCCCGTCCTGAGCTTCTGTCCCCGGCTCGCGCAGTGCTGATCGGTGTCGTTATCGCCGTGTCGGGTCAACTGGGCGACCTTATCCAATCCGCCTACAAGCGGGTGAAGGGAATCAAGGATACGGGGACCATCCTGCCGGGTCATGGTGGAATCCTCGACCGCGTGGACAGCTGGCTTATCGTTTTTCCGCTTGTCCACTGGCTTGCACTGATTCCTTCCTGAACCCGTATACCCGTCCACCAGACAGAATCGGCTCAGGCTCATCCAACGGGGGAGATTATGAATAAACGAATAGCAATACTTGGTTCCACCGGATCGATCGGTACGCAAACGCTTGATGTTATTGCCCATCATCCGGATCATTTTACGGTTGAGGCTCTTGCCGGCGGTCGGAACGTTGAGCTTCTAGCCGAGCAGATCCGCCGGTTCAAGCCGAAACTGGCTTCCGTGGCTACCCGGGAACTGGCGGATCAGTTATCCGCATTGATACCCGAAGGTACGCGGATTCTGTTCGGTGAAGAGGGTCTCCTGGAGACGGCTGCCGGAAACGATGCAGATTTCGTCGTAACGGCCGTAGTCGGCAACCAGGGGCTGGAACCGACGATCGCCGCGATTGAAGCAGGCAAAACGATCGGCCTTGCGAATAAAGAGCCGCTTGTGAGCGCGGGGCATCTGGTAACGGAAGCCGCAAGACGCAAAGGTGTGCGGCTGCTGCCCATCGATAGCGAACACTCCGCGATTTTCCAATGTCTGAACGGCGAACGCCGGGATGAGGTCAGGAAAATCACCATTACGGCTTCGGGCGGTTCTTTCCGGGATCGTACCCGGGCGGAGCTGGAAGGGGTTACCGTCGAGCAGGCTTTGAACCATCCGAACTGGTCGATGGGTGCAAAGATTACGATCGACTCGGCCACGATGGTCAACAAAGGGCTCGAAGTCATGGAAGCCCATTGGCTTTTTGACCTGCCCTACGATCAAATCGCTGTGCTTTTGCACCCGGAAAGCATCATTCACTCGTATGTGGAGTTCAAGGATAGCAGCATCATTGCCCAGCTCGGAAACCCGGACATGCGCGTGCCGATCCAATATGCGCTATCCTACCCGAACCGGCTGCTTTCCCCGGCCAAATCCCTGGATCTTGCGGAAATCGCTACGCTGAATTTCCGGCCTATGGATTTTGAACGGTTCCCCTGCCTCCGGATGGCTTACGAAAGCGGCCGGACCGGAGGCACGGCGCCAACCGTGTTCAACGCGGCCAACGAACAAGCCGTAGCGAAATTTTTGCAGGGAGAGATTCCGTTTCTCCGCATTGAAACGATAATAGAAGAATGTCTGCAAAGACATTCGGTTATGAGCAATCCGCAGATCGGTGATATTTTGGAAGCCGACCGGTGGGCGCGTGAAACCGCGTCTCTGCTCGGCTGAGCCTCGATGAAGGATAAACCGACCGCGCTGGAAATTTTCCGGACGGCCGGTTTTTTAGTCTATGAGCTCCCTGTTCCTGCGTATACTGACATAGGCGATTGCTTGTATTAGGCCGCTCAATAATGGTACATTAGGAACATACGTAAGCATAAACGAGACGGCTTTCAGGAGAGAAAGCGCCGGAGGAGGCAGATGCGGGTTGGGAAGCATTGAGACAGGACTGAAAATCGTCCTTATGTTCTTCGTCCTCGTTACGATTCACGAGTGGGGACATTTTTATTTTGCGAAACGGGCCGGAATTTTGGTGCGTGAATTCGCTATCGGGTTCGGACCAAAATTGTTTTCATATAAAAAGGGCGAAACTCGTTACACCTTGAGATTGCTCCCGTTCGGCGGCTATGTCCGTATGGCGGGTGAAGATCCGGAAATTGTACAAATCCAAGACGGACAGACGATTGCCGTGAAGTTAAACAAGGACAACCAAGTAACCAAGCTTTATTTGGACCAGCTTGACCAGCGGGCGAACGTTATTCAAGGTTCCGTACAGCAGATCGATCTGGAGAAAGACCTTTTTGTAAAGCTTGAAGTGGGGGACGAGCAGGTCCGTTATCCCGTTCAGCCGGATGCTCTCATGGTTACCCGCGGTGTGGAAACGCAGATCGCTCCGCTTGACAGGCAGTTTGGCAGCAAGACGGTGGGACAGCGTTTCCTGTCCATCCTGATGGGTCCGGTTATGAACTTTTTGCTGGCCGCGGTACTGTTTCTTACCCTCGTTATTATGCAGGGAGTTCCGACGAACGTTAAAGTCGACAAGCTGGAGCCTGGCCGTCCGTCCGAGAAAGCGGGGCTTATGGCCGGAGACGTCATCGTTTCGGTAAATCAGGAAACAATCGGGGACAGCCGCGAAAAGTTTATGAAAGTGGTCGGTTCCTCGCCCAACCAGAAAATGAACTGGGTTATCCAGCGGAGCGGCGTCGAGAAAAAAATCGAAATCACTCCGGACGAGAACGGCAAGGTCGGGGTTTATATCACGGGAGACAAGCGTTCGGCTTCCTTCGGGGAAACTTTTAAAGGAACCTACGACTATGTGTCGACCTCGACGGTAGGAATCCTGGACGGATTCAAGAAGCTCGTGCTGGGGCAGTTCAAAATGGACGATCTGGGCGGACCGGTACGCATTGTGCAGGTAACCGGCGAATTCGCCAGCCACGGCAGCGAATCGTACATTTACTGGGTCGCGCTGCTCAGCCTGTATTTAGGGCTGTTTAACCTGCTGCCGTTTCCTGCGCTGGACGGAAGCCGGCTCGTATTCCTCGCCATCGAAGCGGTTCGCGGCAAGCCGGTTGATCCCAACCGCGAAAGCATGGTTCACTTTATCGGCTTTGCCATGCTCATGCTATTGATGGTCGCCGTGACCTATAACGATATTTTACGTTTAATTAAAAGCTAATCTGTATTATGATAGATAGATGTAACCGTTAAGTGAAACGATGCCTGTCCGTCCGACCGGGCGAACCTTGCGTTTGCCCCGCTGGCCAGACTTCCGTAGGAGGATCCGTATGTCCAAAGATAAACAATTTGTCCGGGAAATTACGCCGCAGGGCGAAGATTTCTCCCAGTGGTACATTGATGTTATTAAAAAAGCCGATCTGATGAGCTATTCCCCGGTTCGCGGGTGCATGGTCTTTAAGCCGGACGGCTACGAGATTTGGGAAAACATCCAGCGTGAGCTGGATAAGCGTTTCAAGGAAACCGGGCACCGCAACGCCTACTTTCCGCTTTTCATTCCGGAGAGCTTTTTCCAGAAAGAGAAGGAGCACGTGGAAGGCTTCAATCCTGAACTTCCCTGGGTAACCGAAGCGGGAGGAGAGAAGCTCGAAGAGCGTTTGGCCATCCGTCCGACTTCCGAGACGATGATCGGCCATATGTATGCGGAATGGATCAATTCCTATCGTGATCTGCCGCTCCTTATCAATCAGTGGGCAAACGTGGTCCGCTGGGAGAAGCGTACCCTGCCGTTCCTTCGGACGACGGAGTTTTTGTGGCAGGAAGGGCATACCGCTCACGAAGACGAAGAAGATGCACGGCGCGAAACGATGCAGATGCTGGAAATTTACAGAGACTTCGCCGAGAATTTCCTTGCCATGCCTGTAATTATCGGCCAGAAAACACCTTCCGAGAAGTTTGCCGGAGCGGTGGATACCTTCTCGATCGAAGCCATGATGAAAGACGGCAAAGCGGTACAAGCGGGTACTTCGCATTACCTCGGCACCAACTTTGCGGTTGCTTTCGACATCAAATATTTGAACCGGGAAAATCAGCACCAGTTCGTGCACACCACCTCTTGGGGAGTAAGCACACGTCTGATCGGCGCGACGATCATGGCGCACGGGGACGACCGCGGACTGGCACTGCCGCCTAAAGCAGCTCCTACACAAGTGATCATGATCCCGATCGGTCCTCCTAAAACAAGGGAGCAGGTCGTGGCCCGTACGGACGAACTGTTTGCCGAATTGAAGCAGGCGGGTGTCCGGGTAAGAGTGGACGACCGTCCGGATCTGAGCCCGGGCTGGAAATTCAACGAGTACGAAATGCGCGGCGTTCCTATCCGCGTCGAGCTGGGTCCGCGTGATATGGAGAACGGTCAGATTGTTCTCGTTTCCCGGATTACCGGAGAGAAGAAAATCGTCCAGCAGGTCAACTTCGTTCAGGAAGTCCAGCAGCTCTTGGAAGAGATACACCAGGAGATGTACAACCGTGCGAAGCAGCACCTCGAAGAGCATTTGATCGCGGTAGACACGCTGGATGAGTTCAAGCAATACTTGGAAACGAACCGCGGTTTTGCGCTTGCAGGCTGGTGCGGTTCGGAAGCTTGTGAAGCCCAAGTGAAAGAAGAGGCGGGAGCAACGAGCCGTAACATTCCGTTTTCGCCGCGGGAATCCAAAGAAACCTGTCTGGTTTGCGGAGACAAAGCCAAGCACACCGTCGTTTTCGGTAAATCTTATTAAGCACGATTACAATGAAGGGCAAACGAGATTACTTTCTCTCTTTGTCCTTTTCTTTTTCCGGCCGGGTGAGAGTAAGGCGGCAATCGGAGCAAACCGGAAGCTTGGGGGAGAGAAGACATGAGTCATACACCGGATAAAAGGCAGCGGTTCGAGCTTCTTATGAAGCAGGCCGAAATATCGCACGAGATGTCGACGGTTCATTTTGCGGACGGGTATATCGACAAAGTAGAAATCAGCCGGAAAAACCGGGAGTGGACCTTCCACCTGGTAAAGCAGGAGTTGGTTCCGCAGGACGTGTACCGGTCTTTCTGCCGGAACGTTCAGGAAAAGTTCGCTCATATCGCCAAGACGCGATTTGTCATACACATGGAGAAGGCCGAGCCGGGCAGGCTCGTGGAAGAATATTGGAGTCTCTTTCTGGAGTGGGTTCAGCGTGAAGCCGTCACGGTAAACGGATGGCTGAGCAAAGCCAAAACCGAAGTGCAGGGAAATCAGTTGACGTTGATTTTGCTGGATCAAATCGGTTTTGAACTCGCGAAGAAAAAGAACATGGATAACTGGGTGAAGTCCTTCTTCCAGGACTATTTTAAAACCGAGTTTACCGTGAAGTACGCGCTCAGCGAGAAAAGCACCGAGGAATTCGAACGGTTTGCCCAGCAGATCGTCGAAGAAGAGAAGCTGGTTACACAGGAGATTATGCAGTCCATCGAGCAGGAGCTGCAGGCGTCGGCCATCCCGGATGCGGATGTCCGGCTGATGGTCGGCTACGATATCAAAGATGCGCCGGTGCCGATCCAAGACATTGTGGAAGAGGAGAAGAAGGTCACGATTCAAGGGGCCGTCTTCAATTTGGAAGTGAAAGAACTGCGGAACGGCAGCACCCTTTATTCGTTTAACGTTACCGACTACACCGATTCCCTTATGTTGAAATCGTTCGGGAAGACGAAGGAAGACGTGCGCATTCTCAATCTGCTCTCCAACGGCTGCTGGATCCGTGCGCGCGGACGTGTGGAATACGACCGTTTCATGATGGTGCCCGAGCTTGTCATGATTCCGTCGGACATCAACGAAGTTCTGCCGCCCAAAGGAAGAATGGATGACGCCGAAGAGAAACGCGTGGAATTCCACCTTCATACGACGATGAGTACGATGGACGGAATCACTCCGATCGATCAGTACATCAAGACGGCTGCAAAATGGGGCCACAAAGCGATCGCCGTCACGGATCACAGTGGAGTGCAAAGCTATCCGGATGCGAACAAGGCGGGCAAGAAAAACGGCATCAAAGTGATTTACGGCGTTGAAGCGAATGTGGTGAACGATTCCGTTCCGATCGTCTTAAACCCGATTGATGCGGATTTGAAGCAAGCCACTTATGTCGTTTTTGATATCGAGACCACGGGTCTGTCCGTTCTGAATAATAAGATTATCGAAATTGCCGGCGTGAAGGTACAGGAAGGCAAAGAAATCGACCGTTATTCTACATTTATCCAGCCGCATGAAAAAATTCCTTATCACATCCAGCAGCTCACCAATATCACCGACGAGATGGTAAAAGACGCACCGGAGCTCGCGGACGAGCTTCCCAAGTTTATCGACTTTATCGGCGATTCCGTGCTTGTCGCTCATAACGCGCGCTTCGATATCGGCTTTATTCAGGCCAACTTGAAAAGATTGGGCCACCCGCAGATGACGAATGCGGTTCTCGATACGCTGGAAATGGCCAGACTGTTGTTCCCTTCCATGAAAAACCACAGGCTGAATACCTTGTCGGACAAATTTAAAGTGAGTCTGGAAAACCATCACCGGGCGATTGACGATACGATTGCCTTGGGACATGTGCTCCAGCATCTGATTAACGAGGCGTACGACCGGAATATCACCAATCTCGGACGTATGAATGATTTTGTCGGGAAAGACTTGTCGAACCAGCGTCCGTTCCACTGCTGCATTTATGCGACGAATGCGATCGGAAAGAAAAATCTGTTTAAACTCATTTCCATTTCCCACACGGAATACTTCAATAAAGTGGCGACCATTCCGAAAAGCAGGCTCATCGAGCTTAGGGAAGGCCTGCTTATTGCTTCGGGCTGCGAGAAAGGCGAGTTTTTCGAGACGGTTCTTAACAAATCGCAGGAAGAGGCCGAGCGTGTTGCCGAGTTTTACGATGTTCTGGAAATCCAGCCCGTCAGCTACAACATGCATCTGGTGGATAGAGGGCTGGTCGGCAGCCGTGCGGATCTCGAAGACGCGGTGAAGCGGATTGTCGCCATCGGCGCAAAACAGGGGAAACCCGTTATTGCAACGGGGAACGTCCATTACCTGGAGCCCCGGGACAAAGTCGCACGTGATATTACGATCAATGGCATCACCGGCTTCAGCCCCTTGAAGGATATGAAGAAGCCGGACGCCCACTTCCGCACGACGCGCGAGATGCTGGAAGAATTCCGCTTCCTCGGTCAGGAGAAAGCCCACGAAGTCGTGGTGCGCAATACAAACGACCTGGCCGACCGGTTTGAAGAAATCGAACTGTTTCCGACCAAGCTGTTCACGCCGATCATCGAAGGAGCGGACGACGAAATCCGCGACAAATGCTATGACACGGCCCGTCAGATTTACGGGGATGAAATTCCAGAGATTGTCGTGCAGCGGCTTGAAAAAGAATTGGTGCCGATCATCAAATACGGGTTCTCGGCCAACTATCTCATTTCGGAGCGGCTTGTTAAAAAATCCAACGAAGACGGCTATCTCGTCGGTTCACGGGGGTCTGTCGGCTCCTCCGTAGTCGCCACATTCCTGGGTATTTCGGAGGTTAACCCTCTTCCGCCGCATTATGTTTGCCGCTCGTGCAAATTCAGCGAATGGTTTACGGACGGCAGCATTCCGAGCGGGTTCGACCTGCCGGATAAGACCTGCCCGACCTGCGGCGACAAGCTTAAAGGCGAGGGCCAGGACATTCCGTTCGAAACGTTCCTCGGCTTTAAAGGGGACAAGGTTCCCGATATCGACTTGAACTTTTCCGGGGAGTACCAACCGGTCGCTCATAACTACACTAAGGTTCTTTTCGGCGAAAAAAGCGTGTTCCGCGCAGGCACCATCGGTACTATTGCGGATAAGACAGCCTTCGGTTATGTGAAAAAGTATGAGGAAGGCCAGGGCAAAAAATGGCGGAACGCCGAAATTGTAAGGCTTGCCTCAGGGTGTACCGGCGTTAAGAGAAGCACCGGACAGCATCCCGGCGGTATTGTCGTCGTGCCGGATTATATGGAAGTGGACGACATCACTCCCGTTCAATTCCCGGCCGACGATAAGAATTCCGAGTGGAAAACGACACATTTCGACTATCACGCGTTTGACGCCAACCTGCTTAAGCTCGATATTCTGGGGCACGATGATCCGACTATGATGCGGATGCTTCAAGATTTGACGGGCATTGACCCGACGACGATTCCGATGAACGATCCTAAAGTCATGAGCATTTTTCATTCGACGGATGCGATCGGAGTTCCGCCTGAGAAAATCAGGACGCCTGTCGCCACCTATGGAGTTCCGGAGATGGGAACGAAGTTTGTCCGTCAGATGCTTCAGGAAACTCATCCGAGCAGTTTTGCCGATCTGCTGCAAATTTCCGGGCTTTCCCACGGAACCGGCGTATGGCTGGGCAACGCGCAGGAACTGATCAGGAAAGGCATTTGCAACATTAAGACCGTAATCGGCTGCCGGGACGATATTATGCTCTATCTCATTTATAAAGCCGGCATGGATGCGGGCCTGGCCTTCAAAATCACGGAAAGCGTACGGAAAGGGAAAGGCCTCACCGATGAGTGGAAGGAAGACATGAAGAAGCACAATGTGCCTGCCTGGTACATTGAATCCTGCGAGCGGATCGAATATATGTTCCCGAAAGCCCATGCCGCCGCTTACGTTATTTCCGCGGTGCGTACGGCTTACTTCAAGGTCTACCATCCGATCGCGTATTATGCGACCTACTTTACGGTCCGTGCGGAGGACTTTGATCTCGAACTGCTCTGCCAGGGCTACGATGCGATCATGAAAAAACTGATCGAAATCGAGGAAAAAGGGTTCCAGGCGCTTCCGAAGGAAAAAGCGATGATTTCCATTCTCGAGATGGCGCTGGAGATGACCGCGCGCGGCTTCAGTTTCAAGCCCATCGACTTATACCGCTCCGACGCCACGAAGTTTATTATTGACGGCGAATCGCTTATTCCCCCTTTCTCGGCCGTACCGGGAATCGGGGAGAATGCGGCACGCAACATTGCCGCTTCCAAGGAAAGCGGAGACTTTCTTTCGATCGAAGATTTCCAGAACCGTTCGAAGGCTTCGAAGACGGTCGTCGAGCTGTTGAACGGGATGGGTTGCTTCCGGGGACTGCCCGAATCCAATCAGCTATCCTTGTTTTAGCAGGTCCGGAGCGCTTAGTGACAGGGTGAGTAAGTTTTTCTTGCTATTGTCAACCTTTAGACGGTTATGGTATAATTTTTCTTGGCAATAATGAGGATATCGACTGTGAACCGGAGAGTGGGGAAACCCACTCTTTACATTTTGCTAAGACTTTTTGGCAGGTTCACCGGGAAGGTCATACAGGAGGGTAGAGAGAAAACATATGAATTCACCAATTAAATCCGTCGTGGAAGATATGCTGCTGGATTATTTCAACGAGCAAGGCTTTGAGCTGGTCGACATCGAATATGTCAAGGAGGGAAGCAACTGGTTTCTCCGTGTATTCGTAGACAAAGAAGGCGGCATCGATATTGACGATTGCGGCCGCATCAGCGAATTTCTAAGTTCCAAGCTTGATGAGAACGATCCGGTTCCGACGGCCTATTTCCTGGAAGTCTCTTCACCGGGTGCCGAGAGGCCGCTTAAGAAACCGGAAGACATTAAGAAGGCTGTTGGCAAACATGTATTTGTAACTACATACGAGCCAATTGACAATAGCAAGGAATTCGAAGGTGAGCTTCTGTCGTTTGACGACGAGGAGCTTGTTGTGCAAACCCCGAAGAAACGCAGCGCCATTCCATACAGCAAAGTGGCCAGCGCGAGGCTTGCCATCGTATTCTGACGCGGTTATCCGCGTCTGCGAACCATTGAAAGGGGGAACTCGGTTCAAATGAACATGGATTTTATCGAAGCGTTGGCTGAGATCGAAAGAGAGAAAGGCATTTCCAAGGATCTGCTGATTGATGCGATCGAAGCCGCGATGATTTCCAGCTATAAACGCAACTTTAACACAGCGCAGAATGTGCGCGTGGATATTAATCGGCAAACCGGCACAATCCGCGTCTACGCACGCAAAGCCGTCGTGGAGGATGTGCTGGACCCGAGGCTGGAAATCTCGCTGCATGCTGCGCGGGAAATCAACCAGAATTATACGATGGACGATATTGTAGAGATTGAGGTTACACCGCGCGACTTCGGACGCATTGCGGCTCAGACCGCCAAGCAGGTTGTGACGCAGCGCATCCGCGAAGCCGAGCGTGGACTTATTTACAATGCTTTTATCGAAAAAGAAGAAGATATCGTTACGGGAATCGTGCAGCGTCAGGATCAGCGCCATTATTATATCGATCTTGGCAAGGTCGAAGCGGTTCTGCCTCTGACCGAGGTGATGCCCAACGAGAAGTTCAAACAGGGCGAGCGCGTTAAAGCGTACATTACCAAGGTGGAAAACACGACAAAAGGGCCTCAGATCATTTTGTCCCGTACACATCCGGGGCTTCTCAAACGCCTGTTCGAGCTGGAGGTTCCAGAAATCTACGAAGGCGTTGTAGAAATCAAGTCCGTTGCGAGGGAAGCCGGCTTCCGTTCCAAGATCGCCGTGCACTCCCGCAACACCGAAGTGGACCCTGTCGGTTCCTGCGTAGGTCCGAAAGGACTGCGTGTCCAGACGATCGTCGGCGAACTCCGCGGCGAGAAGATCGACATCGTGCGCTGGATGGAGAGCGTGGAAGAGTATGTCGCTAACGCGCTCAGCCCTTCGAAGGTGCTGGAAGTCAACGTGTTCGAGAACGAGAAAATGGCCCGCGTCATCGTTCCGGATTATCAGCTTTCGCTGGCAATCGGGATCAAGGGGCAGAACGCGCGTTTGGCCGCCAAGCTCACCGGATGGAAAATCGACATCAAGAGCGAAGCGCAGGCGGAGCAGGAATACGGCCGTCCGAGATCGCAGATCGAGGAAATGCATCAAGATTCCGTCAGCTTTGACTGACGCCGGCGGGGCGAGGTGAGGATGACGTGAAACAGCGGAAAATACCTCTGCGCAAATGCGTGGCCTGCCAGGAAATGATGCCGAAGAAAGAATTGATTCGGGTCGTTCGTACCCCCGAAGGGGAGATCCAAATCGATCTGAAAGGCAAAAAGTCGGGCAGAGGCGCTTATTTGTGCGGCAAAGTGGCTTGCTTCAGGCTTGCCAAAAAATCCAAAGCGCTGGACCGTGCGTTGAAGCAATCGGTGGGCGCTCCCATTTATGATCAGCTTGAACAGGATTTTATCCAGGTGGAAGAAGAATTCCATGCGGGCAAAGATGGGATGGACGATGACGAATAAAAATTATTTTTCAAACTTAGGTCTCGCCATGAGAGCAGGCAAGCTTGTCACCGGAGAAGAGAGCGTGCTGAAGGCTATCCGATCGGGTGAAGCGAAGCTGGTCATTATGGCGGAAGATGCGGCTGACAATACAAGCAAGAAGTTTCAGGACAAATGCCGTTCATACGACGTACCTTTGCTGGTCCTGGGCAACCGTGAGGAACTTGGTTCCAGCATAGGGAAGGAAGCTCGAGTCACGATTGCCGTCGTTGACGACGGCTTCGCCAGGATGCTGAAAAAGTATCGGGTATAACCTCCGGAGGTGAATGGGTTTGACAAATAAACAAGATCCTAAGGATAAACTTCGGGTTTATGAATATGCCAAATCTTTGAATATGAGCAGCAAGGAAATTATAACGATCCTGAAGCGTTTGAATATCCCCGTGAACAACCACATGAGCGTTATGGAAAACAATGCGGTCAGCAGCGTAGAAAAGTTTTTCCGTGACATTAAAGCGAATGCGGCTGCCAAACGGGCAGGATCAGATGGAGGTAACGTGAGTCCAAATTCAAATCAACCCAAACCAGACAAACAGTCCAACCCTAAAGCAGAGGTAAGCGCTAAGCAGCCTGTGCAGCAAACAGGGTCCGAGCAAGCGAAGAAAGAGGAGCGTCCGGCTGCAGAAGCACGTCCGCAAGGCTCCCAGGATAACCGTGCACCGCGTCCGAGCGGAGACGGAAGAACGGGCGCGCCACGCGGCGACCGTCCGCAAGGCCAAGGTGCACCGCGCAGCGGCGGCCAAGGCGGCGGACAGCGTCCGCAAGGCGGCCAGGGCGGATACAACCGCGGCCCGCAAAGCGGCGGTCAAGGCCGTCCGCAGGGCGGTCAGCGTCCGCAGGGCCAAGGCGGCGCTCCACGGAGCGGCGGTCAAGGCGGCAGCGGACCACGTCCGCAAGGCGGCCAGGGCGGCGGTTTCAACCGCGGACCTCAAGGCGGCAGCGGTCAAGGCGGCCAGCGTCCTCAGGGCGGCGGCGGTCAAGGCGGCCAGAACCGCGGCGGATCTGCGGGTGCCGGTGCCGGTGCAAGACCCGGCCAAGCTCCGCGCAGAACAGACGGACGTCCGGCTGCGGGCACGGATGCAGGCCGCAGCGGCCAGCGTACGGGCGACAACAGACAGGGCAACCGCGACGACCGCAGCAAATCCAGCCGTTACGACGACGGACGCGGCGGACGCGGCGGTGCAGGCAACCGTGGCGGCAACAACCGCGGCGGACGCAATAACGGCCGCGGACGCGGTCAAGATTCGATGGTTAGGAAAGAAAAGATCGACAATACACCGAAGAAGATTATTGTGCGCGGCGCAATGACGGTCGGTGAACTTGCGAAACTTCTCCACAAGGACGTTTCCGAAGTCATCAAGAAACTCCTGTTCCTCGGCGTAATGGCTACCATCAACCAGGAACTCGATCTCGATACGATTCAGCTCGTAGCCGGGGAGTATAATGTCGAAGTGGATCTGAAAATCCGTGTCGAAGACGACCGTTTCGAGCTGGAAGAAGAAGTGGACGATGCGGCGGATCTGAAAGAACGTCCTCCGGTCGTTACCATTATGGGTCACGTTGACCACGGTAAAACAACCCTTCTTGACGCAATCCGTCATACAAGCGTGACGGAAGGCGAAGCGGGCGGTATTACCCAGCATATCGGAGCTTACCAGGTTGAAGCGAACGGCAAGAAAATTACGTTCCTCGATACCCCGGGCCACGAAGCTTTTACGACCATGCGTGCACGCGGCGCTCAGGTGACCGACATCACGATTATCGTCGTAGCGGCGGATGACGGCGTTATGCCCCAAACCGTTGAGGCGATCGCCCACGCGAAAGCGGCAGGCGTACCGATCATCGTGGCGGTTAACAAAATCGATAAGCCGGAAGCCAATGTGGAGAAAATCAAACAAGCTCTTACCGAGTATGAACTCGTACCGGAAGAGTGGGGCGGCGAAACAATCTTCTGCGAAGTTTCGGCTAAACAGCGGATCGGCCTGGAAAACCTGCTTGAAATGATTCTTCTCGTAGCTGAGGTTCAAGAATATAAAGCAAATCCGGATAAGCGTGCCAGAGGTACGGTAATCGAAGCGGAGCTGGACAAAGGACGCGGTCCTGTAGCCCGCATTCTCGTACAGCACGGTACGCTCAAAGTCGGCGACAGTTTTGTTGCAGGCGTATGTTTCGGCCGTGTCCGCGCAATGGTAAATGATAAAGGCAAACGTCTTAAAGAAGCGGGTCCTTCGACTCCGGTTGAAATCACCGGCCTCACGGAGGTTCCGCAAGCGGGAGATCCGCTGCTTGCCTTCGAAGACGAGCGCAAAGCGCGCGATATTGCCGATAAGCGTTCTATCACGCTCCGCCAGTCCGAGCTTACGGCGAATTCCCGCGTTACGCTGGATGATCTGTATAAGCACATCAAAGACGGTGAAATTAAAGATCTGAACGTCATTATCAAAGCGGACGTTCAAGGTTCTCTCGAAGCCCTGCGCGGTTCCCTCGAGAAAATCGAAGTGGAAGGCGTACGCGTGAAGATGATTCACACGGGCGTAGGTGCCATCACCGAATCCGACATCATTCTGGCATCGGCTTCCAATGCCATTATTATCGGCTTCAACGTTCGGCCGGAGCCTGCCGCTCAAATAACGGCGGATCAGGAGAAAGTAGACATTCGTCTGCACCGGATCATCTACAATGTGATTGAAGAAATTGAACAAGCCATGAAGGGTATGCTCGATCCGATTTTCAAAGAAAACATTATCGGGCATGCGGAAGTCCGCAACATCTTCAAAATTACGGGCGTGGGCACCATTGCGGGTTGCATGGTTACCTCCGGCAAAATCGCGCGTAATGCGGAAGTTCGTCTGCTTCGCAGCAACATCGTAGTCTACGAAGGCAAAGTGGACGCGCTGAAACGCTTCAAAGACGACGCCAAAGAAGTGGCGCAAGGCTACGAGTGCGGTATTTCCCTGGAAAGATACAATGATATTAAAGAAGGGGACATCATCGAAGCCTTCGTCATGGAAACAGTAGAGAGGTGATCAGCTATGGCTAGAGTTCGTGTAGGCAGAGTGGGGGAGCAGGTCAAGAAAGAGATCAGCCAAATTTTGCAGAGCGAAATTAAAGACCCCCGCATCGGATTTCTTACGGTAACCGGGGTTGACGTAACGAATGATCTGTCTCAGGCCAAAGTTTATCTCAGTGTGCTTGGTACGGACGAGCAAAAGGAAGGAACGCTGAAAGCCTTAAGCAGTGCGAGCGGATATATCCGTTCCGAGCTGGGCAAAAGAATCCGATTGCGCAAAGTACCCGAGCTTATCTTTAAATTCGACACATCGATTGATTACGGAAGCCGGATCGAAAGTCTGCTTCATGATCTTAACGATGGGAAATCCGCTGAATGACGGCGGGCCAGTTTGTAGGCAGCGGCGCCTCCGGCAGCTACTTGGAGCAGTTGGAGGCGGCAAAGCAATTCTTGCACGATCATAATGATTTCCTAGTGGTATCCCATGTCCAACCGGACGGGGATGCCATTTCCTCTACTTTAGCCATTGCATGGCTGCTTGACCGGATGGGAAAGCGCTATACGCTTGCTAACGAGGGGGACATACCGGGGAAATTCAGCAGACTCTGGGGATTTGACGGCATTCGGACTTTATCCCAACTGCCCGATCACTTGTCTTATGACACGATTGTAAGTGTGGATTGCGCCGATTTTGCACGAATCGGAAGGGTCAGCGAGAAATTTACCCCCGATGCCAAGCTGCTCAATATCGATCATCATGCGACTAACGACCGCTTTGGGGTATGTTCCGTCATACAGGCTTCCGCCGCGGCAACCGTTGAAATCATTTATGATTTATCCAGGCACCTTCAAATGAAAGCGGACATCGATTTCGGGACCTGTATTTACACGGGGCTTCTGACCGATACGGGAGGTTTCCGGTATTCCAGCACGACACCCAAAGTGATGAAAACGGCGGCAGAACTTCTGGAATGGGGAGTAAAAGGGTCCGAACTCGCCGAAGCTTTTCTGGAGCGAATGACCTTTCAACAGATTCGTATTCTTCAAAAGGGACTCGCTACGCTTGATTTCCATAAGAATGGACGGATATCTACGATTGAGGTATCCACCGGGGTAATCGAAGCGACGGGCGCAACCAACGAAGATATGGACGGGTTGGTCAATTATGCACGTAACGTCGAAGGAGTCGAAGTCGGGCTCTTGTTTAAACAAAGAAATGAATCGGCGGTTAAAGTGAGTCTGCGCTCCGCAGGTGCGGTAGATGTGGCTCAAATCGCACAGTCGTTCGGAGGCGGAGGTCATGTCCGCGCCGCGGGCTGTACGATTAACGGCTCCATCGAGGAAGCCATCCGACGGGTTGTAGAGGAAGTAGGGAATAAACTGCCATGACGATAGAAGGAATACTTCCAATCCTTAAGCCAAAGGGAATGACTTCCCACGATGTAGTAGCGAAAGCGCGCCGTTTTCTTGGGATTAAGCGGATCGGTCATACCGGTACGCTTGATCCTGAGGTTACCGGCGTGCTGCCGCTTTGTATCGGCCGTGCAACCCGCATGGTCGAATACATCCAGGAGCTGCCCAAGCAGTATGAGGCAGCCATGGTTTTTGGATTGGCCACCGATACGGAAGATCTGAGCGGGAACGTTCTGGAAGAAATTCAGCACGTTCAACTTGAGGAGGATAAGGTCCGTTCCGTGATCCAATCGTTCGTCGGGGAGATCAGTCAGGTTCCCCCGATGTATTCCGCCGTGAAAGTCGACGGAAAACGGTTGTATGAACTGGCGAGAGCGGGCGTGGAAGTCGAGCGTAAAGCCCGAAACGTAACCATTTACGAGATCGAGCTGCTCGAACTGGACCTGATCCGGAATCATCCGGAAGTCCGCTTCCGCGTACTCTGCTCCAAAGGCACTTATATCCGCACCCTGTGTGTGGATATAGGAAGAGCCTTGGGCGTTCCGGCGGCGATGAAGGAGCTGGTCCGCTCCTCCACCGGAAGAATCGGATTGGAACAATGCGTAGTACTGGAAGACCTCCCTCGGTTACGAGAGGAAGGTCTTCTGGATACAAAGATCATTCAGGCGGACCAAGCAGTCGATTATTTGCCTTTCCTCGTGCTGAATGAGCAGCTGTCCGTTTTTGCGCTGCAGGGACGCAAAGTCAGGCTCCATGAGGCGCCTGCCCTGCAGAGCAGTAACGACAGTGAGACCGGCGTGGAGCAAACGGGAGTCATCCGTGTTTATGATCCTCATAAACGGTTTATCGGTCTGTTCTCCTGGAATGCAACCGAAGGCCATCTTGCTCCGGTCAAAGTTTTTAATTAGGATGTAAGTAAGCCGGCCCTAGGCCGGAATCTTCTAACCCCTGGCGGTATCAAGCGGTTCAAGGAATAGTAGGTGAACTCGTACCCATGCAAACCATTCATTTGTCTTATCCCATCGAAAATGCGGAACTTCTTCCGCTGGCCGGTAAAAAGGTCATCGCTATCGGCGATTTCGACGGTGTGCACCTCGGACACCGTGAAGTTATCCAGCGCGCTGTCGAGAACGCCCGCGAGCTGGGAGTCCCGGCCGCGATCATGACATTCGATCCTCATCCGCGGGAGCTGCTCGGCCAGGAGAAATATGCCCGGCTGCTGACGCCGACTTCCTACAAGATGGAGCTCTTCGAGAAGCTGGGCGTAGACTGCACGTATGTACTCAAGTTTGATACGGCACTCATGCAAGCTTCTCCGCAGCAGTTTGTCGATCGTGTCCTAGAGGCGCTTGGCGTTGAAACCGTCGTAGTCGGATTCGACTTTACGTTCGGCTACAAAGGCCGGGGCACGCCGGATACGCTCTGCGAACTGGGTCATGGCCGCTTTGCGGTGGAGGTGATCCGCCCGTACCGGATGAACGGTGCCAAAGTCAGTTCTACGGCAATTAGAGAGGCGTTATTGACCGGGCATCCACCGGCGGCTTCCGAGCTGCTCGGAAGAGGCTACGGAATACGCGGTGTCGTCGTATCGGGCGATAAGCGCGGCCGTCAGCTCGGATTTCCTACGGCGAATCTGCAGATGTCCGAGAACTTCCTGGTGCCCGCTTCCGGCGTCTACGCCGTCCGTGCGTTTGTGGGAGGGAACTGGTACCGGGCCGTCATGAACATCGGCACGAAGCCGACCTTCCACAGCGGCGAAGTCATGTCGCTCGAAGTGCATCTGCTTGACTTCGACCAGGACATTTACGGCAGCACCGTGTTTGTCGAATTTATCGACTATTTGCGCCCCGAGCGCAAGTTTAACGGCATCGATGAGCTGATCACCCAGCTCAGAAGAGATGTTGCGACGGCCGAAGCGAAGTTTGCGCAGATTCTGTAGGCGTTGGCATTTACTTCTGTCCATCATGTATGCTATACTGATTTACGTTGCTTCGGCGTTGCCGTAAGCTTCAATTACGAACCTTGGCGCGGAGCCGCGCTTCACCGACGCACTCTGGGCCACAGGCGATTATATGAATAGGAGGTGATTGGGATGGCATTAACTCAAGAGCGTAAACAGGAACTGATTCAAACGCACAAAACGCATGAAAGCGATACGGGATCTCCCGAAGTGCAAATTGCTATCCTGACGGAAAACATCGTAAACCTTACGAGCCATTTCCGTACACACAAGAAAGACCATCATTCCCGTCGCGGACTTCTTAAAATGGTCGGTCAACGTCGTAAGCTGTTGGCATACCTTAAGAACAAAGACGTTAAACGCTACAGTGCTTTGATTGAAAAGCTCGGTCTGCGTAGATAAAATCCGCATTCAGAAAGCAACCCTGCTGTTCTCTGTGGTGGGCTCCGAGCCGAGCTTCCGCAGCGGCTCCGGGTTGCTTTTTGTGTATTTTAAATCGTTGCAAAGAAGGAAATACTGTACATACGCAGAATATAAGGGGATGCAGGAGGCACGATATCCCGCAAATCCTACCGTATTCTCCGAATCGGAACCATTTTGCGCGGTATAGTTCGATTCCCGCGTGTTTTGAGATAAAATTAGGAGGTTTAGTATGGAAAAACGTGTGCAAATGGACTTGGCCGGACGTCCGCTTATTCTCGAAACCGGTCGTTTAGCCAAGCAAGCCAACGGCGCGGTACTTGCCCGCTATGGCGATACAGTTGTGCTCTGTACCGTGACCGCTTCCAGCGAGCCGAAAGATCTTGATTTCTTCCCGCTGACGGTCAACTATGAAGAGCGCTTATATGCGGCAGGTAAAATTCCGGGCGGGTTTATCAAAAGAGAAGGTCGTCCGAGCGAGAAGGCCATTCTCTCCAGCCGTCTGACTGACCGTCCGATCCGTCCGCTGTTTCCGGAAGGATTCCGTAACGATGTACAGATCGTCGCGGTGGTCATGAGCGTGGATCAGGAATGTCCGCCGGAAATTACGGCCATGATCGGTATTTCCGCCGCACTGTCGATCTCCGACGTACCGTTCAGCGGTCCGGTTGGCGGTGTCATTGTAGGTCGTATCGACGGTAACTTCGTCGTGAACCCGACGCCGGCTCAGGAAGACAAGAGCGACGTTCATCTCGTTGTGGCAGGTACCAAGGATGCCATTATGATGGTAGAAGCAGGCGCTGCCGAAGTTCCGGAAGATGTTATGCTGGAAGCGATTATGTTCGGGCATGACGAGATCAAGAAAGTGATCGCCCTTCAGGAGCAGCTCGTTGCAGAAGCCGGCGTTCCTAAAATGGAAGTGAAGCTTCATGCGGTTGACGGCGAAATCAACACAACCGTGCGCGAGTTTGCCGAAGCCCGTCTAGTGGAAGCGATTAAGGTTCAAGAGAAGCATGCGCGCCAGGAAGCGATCGACGCGGTCAACGCGGATGCCATTGCTCATTTTACCGCGGTCTATGAAGAAACGCCGGAGAAGATGAAAGATGTCAAGGAAGTGCTTCACGATATCGTGAAAGACGAAGTCCGCCGCCTCATCACACATGATAAGGTAAGACCGGATGGACGTGCACTTGATGAAATCCGTCCGATCGACGTGGACATTAACCTGCTGCCGCGCACGCACGGTTCCGGCCTGTTTACACGCGGACAAACGCAAGCATTAAGCGTATGTACGCTAGGGGCGCTGGGTGACGTTCAGATCCTCGACGGCTTGGGTCTCGAAGAAACCAAACGCTTTATGCACCATTACAATTTCCCGCCGTTCAGCGTAGGGGAAGCAAGACCGCTTCGTCCGCCGGGACGCCGCGAAATCGGACATGGCGCTCTTGGAGAACGCGCGCTTTCGTACGTCATTCCAAACGAAGCCGAGTTCCCGTATACAATCCGTCTCGTTTCGGAAGTTCTGGAATCCAACGGTTCGAGCTCCCAAGCAAGCATTTGCGCTTCCACTCTGGCAATGATGGATGCGGGTGTTCCGATCAAGGCTCCGGTTGCCGGTATCGCCATGGGTCTTATTAAAGAAGGAGAACATTTCTCCATTCTGACGGATATTCAAGGGATGGAAGACCATCTCGGCGATATGGACTTTAAAGTGGCAGGCACGTCTAAAGGGGTTACCGCTCTTCAAATGGACATCAAGATTGACGGAATCAATCGCGACATTTTGAAGCAGGCCCTGGATCAGGCTAAAGCAGGCCGTGCGTTTATCATGAACAAAATGCTGGAGCGCATCTCGGAACCTAAGACAGAACTTTCCGCATACGCACCTAAAATTGTCGTGATGCAGATCAACCCGGATAAGATCCGTGACGTGATCGGAGCAGGCGGCAAAATCATCAACAAAATTATTGAAGAAACCGGCGTTAAGATTGACATTGAGCAGGACGGTAAAGTCTTTATCGCTTCGTCCAATGCGGAGATGAACGAACGTGCCAAGCAGATTATCGAAGGCATCGTACGCGACGTCGTTGTCGGCGAAACTTACCTGGGTACGGTAAAACGCGTAGAGAAGTTCGGAGCTTTCGTAGAAGTGCTGCCGGGTAAAGAAGGACTCGTCCACATTTCCCAGCTGTCTACCGAACGGGTTGCCAAAGTGGAGGATGTCGTTAAAGTCGGCGATACGATTACCGTTAAAGTCACGGAAATCGATAATCAAGGACGTGTTAACCTGTCCCGCAAAGCAACGCTCGCGAACAGCGAAGTTTCCACTCAATCCTAACAACCGAATCGCAACAAACATACAAAGAGCCAGATTTTTCTGTCTCTTTTTTGCATGTTTAAACCGAATTTTCTCGTGTGCGGCCGTATCGTCCAAGTCATAACCCTGTCCGGTTTTGCATAAACTCTGACATAATCTTTACGGAGGAGTCGGAATCTCATGCAAAAAAAGAAGCTGGTTCTGCTTGGCGGTATAGCGGCCGGGTGTATATGGGTGCTGCTGCAGAGCGAAAGTGTACATACCTTTGTGGGAGCGATCCGACAGGGAAAGCAGCCTTCGGTGCAAACTCAGACAAGGCTTTCCAACCATGCGGCAGAGCCGGAGGTCGACGGAAAGACCGCACAACCGGCAGAGGACGCTTTACTCGGACGGATCCGGGAAGAAGCGAAAGGTCTGTACATTGCTCCCATTGATGCGAAAGTGGACAGAGTATGGAAAGCGGTGCCGGGTTATAACGGGCTGGAAGTCGATATCGACAAGACCTACGAGGCAGCCAAAAAGAATGGGGCGGGAGACCAACTGCCTTTCGTCATGAAGCAAGTCCCGCCTAAAGTTAACTTGAACGACCTTCCGCCGGAGCCTATCTACAAAGGCAACCCCAATAAGCCGATGGTTTCCTTCATGATCAATGTGGCTTGGGGGGAAGAGTTTCTTCCGTCTATACTGGAGACGCTTCGCAAAGAAAATGTGAAAGCCACCTTCTTTTTCGACGGAAGCTGGCTGAAGAAGCATGTGGACATCGCCAAGGAAATTCAAAAAGAGGGACACGAATTATCCAATCACGCCTATTCACACAAAAATATGAGCACGCTCAGCCGCTCCAAGGCGTATGAGGAAATTGTGAAAACCGAGGATCTGCTGAAAAAGGAGCTCGGTGTCACCAATGTCCTTTTTGCTCCTCCCTCGGGAGACTTTGATGCCGAAACGGTGAAAATCGCCGCGGAGCTTAAGTTAAAGACCGTCATGTGGACGCTGGACACAGTGGACTGGAAAAACCCAGGCGCCCCCGCGATCCTTGCCAAAGTCCGCAAAAATATAGAGCCGGGCTCGCTCATTCTGATGCATCCGACCCAGTCTTCCAGCGGTGCGCTTCCCGAAATGATTTCGATTATCAAGGGCAAGGGGCTGCAGTTGGGAACGGTCAGCGAAACGCTGTCTCCGCAGCGGATATCGGCCTCTGGTCAGGGAGCGGGCCAAGCGGACGAAAAGCGGTCAGGTTGAGTCACTTCGACATTTTTGTTAAAATCAAAGTTGAACTTAAGGGCTCCTAAGCGGACCCCATTGTGCGTACATTTGAGGAGGAACAGCTTGGTGAATAAAACCCATTTAAATAACGGGCTCAGAGTCGTGACCGAGAAAATTCCGACATGCCGTTCGGTAGCGATCGGAATCTGGGTAAAAACCGGTTCCCGGAACGAAACTCAGCTGAACAACGGGATTTCCCATTTTATCGAACATATGCTCTTTAAAGGCACGGAGCGCCACAGCGCGAAAGACATCGCGGAAGTGTTCGACGGGATCGGCGGAAATGTGAATGCCTTCACATCCAAAGAATATACATGTTATTACGCCAAGGTGCTCGACGAACATCTCGGCATTGCGGTAGATATTTTATCCGATATGTTTTTTAATTCCGTCTTTAATGAAGAAGAACTCGAGAAAGAAAAGAACGTCATTTTCGAAGAAATCGCCATGTATGAAGATACTCCGGATGATCTGGTTCACGATCTTGTGGCAAAAGCCGCCTATGGCAACCATCCGCTGGGGTATACCATTTTGGGAACGCAGGCGCATTTGTCCGGCATGAAGCCAAACGATTTGCGGGCTTATATGAAAGAATGCTATACCATCGAGAATACCGTGATCGCCGTAGCGGGGAACATTGACGACAGTGTGTTCGAACTGCTGGAGAAGCATTTCGGTCATTTCAACGTTTCCGGTACGCAGCAGAACCAGGAAGAACCCGCGTTTATGAGCGAGCGGGTTTTCCAGGCCAAAACGACGGAACAGAACCATATCTGCCTGTCGCTTCCGGGTCTTTCCCTTCGTGAAGAAAACCTCTATCCGATGGTACTGCTCAATAATGCGATCGGCGGGGGCATGAGCTCCAGATTGTTCCAGGAAATCCGCGAGAAGCGGGGACTGGCATACTCGGTGTATTCTTATCATTCTTCTCACATCGACAACGGGGTATTTACGATCTATACGGGAACGGCTCCGAAACAAACGGAGGAAGTTTTGAAAGTAACGATCGAAATGCTCAGCGAAATCGCGGAGAAAGGCATGACGGATGCGGAACTGAGAAAAGGCAAAGAACAGCTGAAAGGCAGCCTGATTCTTAGTCTGGAAAGCACCAGCAGCCGGATGAACCGGATCGGCAAAAACGAGCTGATGACCGGAAGACATTATACGCTCGACGAAATGATTAACCGGATCGAAAGCGTTGAAATGGAGCATATCCACGCCTTGACCCGCAAGCTGTTCTCCAAGCCATTCGCCATCGCGATGGTCGGCAGCCGCGACGAGGCATTGCAGTCAATCAGAGGAGATGAACTTCTTGGAAAATAGCATACCTGCATTCCCCATCCGTATTAAACGCCTGCCCGGCAGCGAAGGTCTTCCGCTGCCGGAGAAAATGTCCGCCGCGGCAAGCGGCTTCGATCTGCATGCGGCGAATATCGAACCCCTCGACCTGGCGCCCGGTGAGCGGGCGCTCGTTCCGACGGGGTTCGCCCTGGCGATGCCCGTAGAGCTTGAGGCCCAGATCCGCCCGCGGAGCGGACTGGCCTACAAGCACGGCATCACCACGCTGAATTCGCCGGGCACGATCGATGCGGACTATCGCGGCGAAGTTAAAGTGCTCCTGATCAATCATGGTCAGGAGACATTCACGATCCGCCGCGGGGAAAGAATCGCGCAGATGGTGTTCCAGCTCGTGCCGGCCGTCCTATTGACGGAAGTGGACGAGCTGGATGATACGACGCGCGGCGAAGGCGGCTTCGGGCATACGGGTCTGACTACCGAAGCGCGGAAATAGCTGCTTTCCTCTCGGAATACAGGCAGTGAACAAGCACGGCAGCGGCCAGCCCCGGTTTTCATCGCTGGCTGGGCAGGCCCCCACAGTTGGCGGGCCGGACATGCTCTATCATGACATTACCCAGCCTTGCGGGGACGGTTTTAATACAGAAAGGCCTCTTTTCAGTCCGAAGCTGAGAAGAGGCCTTTTTTTGTGTCCGCCAAAGATTTTCCCTTGAAATAAGGATGAAGCCGCAATGTGCGGACGCCGGGCAAGCGGCTGTCACCCTTAGGTAGGCGGCGGCATACTGTATGTTATGAAGACGGATGCACGTAAGGGAGGAACGGAGACAGTATGCTCACCGGAGCGGAAGTGATTTTTATCGGCGGCGATGCCCGTCAGCTTGAAGTGATCGATAAGTTGATCGAGCTCGATGCGTCCGTGACTTTAATCGGATTCGATAATCTGCAGAAGCCATTCGCCGGAGCGGCCATTAAGCAGCTTTCACCCGAAGCGCTGGAGAAAGCAGACGCGCTCGTTTTGCCGGTTGTGGGTACGGATGAACAAGGGCATGTGGAAGGGATTTTTTCGGGCAGCGAACTGACGCTCACGGCGGATCTGCTGGGCGCTCTTCCAAAACATGCCGTGATCTATACGGGCATGGCGAAACCATATTTGAAGCAGCTCTGCGCGGCGCAGGGTCTGAGACTGGTCGAACTTCTCGAGCGGGACGACGTGGCGATCTATAATTCGATTCCGACGGCGGAAGGCGCTTTGATGATTGCCATTCAGAATACGGACATTACGATTCACGGCTCGCAATCGATGGTTTTAGGGTTCGGAAGAACCGGTTTAACGATGGCTCGCACCCTTCAGGGATTGGGAGCAAAAGTGAAGGTCGGAGTGCGAAAACCGGAGCATTTTGCCAGAGCATTGGAGATGGGTTTTACGCCGTTTTATACCCGCGAACTCTATCAGGAAGTGGCGAATATTGACTTGCTTTTTAACACAATTCCGACTATGATAGTCACAGCGCAAATAATAACGAATATCCCGCATCGCGCGGTATTAATCGACTTAGCTTCCAAGCCGGGCGGAATGGACTTCCGCTTTGCCGAGAAGAGAGGGATTAAGGCGATGCTCGCTCCAGGCCTACCCGGGATCGTCGCACCGAAAACAGCTGGTCGGATTTTGGCGAATACGCTGAGTCAGTTGATGGTGGAAGACATCAGGAATGGGAGTGATCCGGAATGAACTGGAACGGGAGAACGGTAGGGTTTGCGTTGACGGGTTCTCACTGCACATTGGAAGAGATTATGCCGCAGATTCAGAGATTCATAGACGCAGGCGCCGCGGTTGTACCGATCGTCTCTCAATCCGTTTTGACGACGGATACGAGATTCGGAAAAGCCGTGGATTGGCAGAAGCAGCTTAAAGATATGACGGGCAGCGATCCCATTGCGACGATTGTCGAAGCGGAACCGCTCGGTCCTTCCAAGAAGCTCGACGTCATGGTGATCGCCCCCTGCACGGGCAATACGACCAGCAAGCTCGCGAATGCAATGACGGAAAGCCCAGTCCTAATGGCCGCTAAAGCACAGATGCGCAATCAGCGTCCGCTTGTACTGGCCATTTCTACTAATGACGGGCTCGGACTGAATTCCGCGAATATTGCGAAACTGCTCGTCACGAAGAGCATTTATTTTGTCCCGTTCGGCCAGGATGCGCCGGAA
Source organism: Paenibacillus sp. JT31N7 (assembly GCF_059692095.1). Classification (NCBI taxonomy): domain Bacteria; kingdom Bacillati; phylum Bacillota; class Bacilli; order Caryophanales; family Paenibacillaceae; genus Paenibacillus; species Paenibacillus sp. JT31N7. Next base: position 1,220,304 of record NZ_JCAUAT010000001.1, on the reverse strand, counting down.
GCGAAGCCGAATTCACTAGTAGCCAGAATGGATTTGATTTTGGAGGCATGCGAAGCGGCTCTGAACGGCAAACAGCTCCAGCCGATGATTATTGAGCGATTTCAATATTCTTAATCATAGATCATTTAAATAATGGGGGAGCAAACGACATGTCTAATGAAAAAACTTTTAACGTAGCAGTGGTTGGCGCAACCGGCGCCGTCGGAGAACAAATTATCCGCTTACTCGATGAACGCAATTTCCCCATTAAGGAATTAAAATTTCTTTCGTCCCCGCGCTCCGCGGGTACGAAAATTCGTTTCAAAGACAGAGAAATCACAGTTGAAACGGCAACGCCGGACAGCTTTAAAGGAGTAGACATCGCCCTGTTCAGCGCCGGCGGCGACGTGAGTAAAGAACTCGCGCCGATTGCGGCTGCGGGCGGTACGATTTGTATCGACAACACGAATGCTTTCCGCATGGATCCCGAAACACCGCTTGTCGTGCCGGAAGTTAACATTGACGAGGTTCATAAGCACAAAGGCATTATCGCGAATCCTAACTGCTCGACGATTCAAATGGTGGCTGCTCTGAAACCTTTGTATGATCGTTTCGGCATCTCCAAAATCATCGTATCTACATATCAAGCCGTATCCGGAGCAGGCAGTAAAGCGATCGATGAGATGCTTCGCCAGTCCCGTGAAGCGTTGGCAGGCAATCCGGTGAACCCGGACATTTTGCCGGTCGGTTCCCTTCCCGTTAAACATCAGATTGCGTTCAACGCGATTCCGCAAATCGACAAGTTTCTCGATAACGGGTTTACAAATGAAGAAATGAAAATGATTAACGAAACGAAAAAGATTATGAACGACGAGTCCCTTGAGGTTACGGCAACCTGCGTACGGATTCCCGTCGTATACGGTCATTCCGAATCGGTTTACGTTGAATTGAAGGAAGACTTCGAGCTTGAAGATGTGCGCAATCTTCTTGCGGGTGCGCCAGGCATCGTACTCGTTGACAACCCGCAGGAGCAGCAGTACCCGCTTGCAACCGAAGCGACCGGGAAACTGGAGACGTTCGTAGGTCGTGTACGCCGTGATCTCAACAACAAGCGCGCGCTCAACCTATGGATCGTATCCGATAACCTGCTGAAGGGCGCAGCCTGGAATGCGGTTCAGATCGCAGAATATTTTGCACAGAACAAGTAAACTCACACAATCGGCATCGTCATAAGACGGTGCCGATTGCTCGCATCATGATTAAACATCGACAAGAAAAGCGAGTAGGAAAAGAGGGAAGGACATGCGTATTCGAGTTCAAAAATTTGGTGGCACTTCCCTGTCCACGCCTGATGCCAGAAAACATGTGCTGGAACATATTCAAGCTGCGCGCAGCGAGGATTGTCAGCTTGTCGTGGTTGTATCTGCGATGGGACGGCAGGGAGAGCCGTATGCTACCGATACTCTGCTCGGTTTGATCCGGCAGAATGGAGACCAGCTTCCTGCAAGGGAGAGAGATTTATTGATGTGCTGCGGGGAATGGATTTCCGCAACCAATTTGTGCAGTCTGATTCAAGCGGAAGGCATTCCGGCCGTTGTTCTGACAGGCGGCCAGGCGGGGATCGAAACGAATGACGCTTATGGCAACGCCCAGATTGTTTCGGTTCAGCCGAAGCGGATTCTGGAGCATCTGGACCGGGGCGAGGTCGTGATTGTCGCCGGGTTTCAGGGGCAGACGGCCGATCATGAGTTTACGACACTCGGACGCGGAGGAAGCGACACGTCCGCTACTGCGATCGGCGGGGCGCTTAAGGCCGAAGTCGTGGACATTTTTACCGATGTCAACGGGATTCTGACAGCGGATCCGCGCATCGTTGAAGATGCTAGGCCTTTAACGCGTGTAAGCTATGCGGAGATTTGCAACATGGCCCATAACGGCGCCAAAGTGATTCATCCGCGTGCGGTGGAAGTGGCGATGCAGGCGAACGTTCCGGTACGGGTACGTTCTACTTTCTCCAAAGAGGAAGGCACGCTCGTGACCAATCCCGATTCTTTGTACGGGGCGGAGAAACGGGTAGAGGACCGTCACGTGACGGGGATCGCCCATTTTGGGAATATTACACAAATTCAAGTACCCGCGGCGGAAGGCCAATACGACCTTCAACTTCAGGTGTTTAAAACGATGGCGCAGCACAGCATCAGCGTCGATTTTATTAACGTAAATCCTTCGGGGGTTGTTTATACGGTTTTTGACCACGTAGCGGAAAAAGCGCTTGAACTGCTGCGCGGGCTCGGCTATAAACCCACTTCACTGAGTGGATGCGCTAAAGTGTCCGTAATCGGGGGCGGTATGAACGGTGTTCCCGGCGTTATGGCCAAGATCGTCGAGGCCCTTACGGAAGAGAACATCCGAATTCTGCAATCTGCGGACTCCAATACAACCATCTGGTGTTTGGTACACGGCGAAGATATGGTTAGCGCGGTAAGAGCACTTCATAAATCATTTCATTTGCATAAATAGGCAAAAGCATAAGTAGGAGGCGGGAATTTTGGACTTCGGAAGAGTAATTACAGCAATGGTAACTCCATTAAACGAACAACTGGAAATTGATTGGGATCAGGTCGGCCCCCTGGTCGATTATCTGATTAACGAGCAGGGAAGCGAAGGGCTGGTTGTTTGCGGAACGACCGGCGAATCGCCGACCCTGACGGACGAAGAGAAACTGAAGCTGATCGAAGCCGTCGTCAAGCATGCGAACGGCCGGTGCAAAGTCATTGCGGGAACCGGCAGCAACAATACGAGCCACACGATCGAGTTATCGCGGGAAGCGGCTAAGCTGGGCATTGATGCGCTCCTGCTTGTCGCTCCGTATTACAACAAGCCCAGCCAGGAAGGCTTGTATCAGCATTTCAAAGCTGTCGCCGAAGCCGTCGATGTGCCGATTATCCTGTACAACGTTCCTGGCCGCTCTATCGTCAACATTGATGTGGATACGACAATCAGACTCTCCCACGTGCCGAACATCGTGGCTACCAAGGACTGTGCCGGAACCGACCATTTAACGATCGTGGTCGCCGGAGCGGCCGAGGGCTTTACGGTATACAGCGGTGACGACAGCATGACACTTCCCGCGCTGGCCGTCGGCTGTCACGGCATTATCAGCGTCGCGAGCCATGTAGTCGGCAAAGAGATGCAGGAGCTTGTTAAAGCGTATACATCCGGTGATGTCAAACGCGCGGCTCAGCTCAATGCACAGCTGCTCCCGGTATTCACAGGTCTATTCTGCGCTCCTAGTCCCTCTCCGGTTAAGTATGCTCTCAATCTGAAAGGTGTCAACACAGGCAGCGTTCGTCTTCCTCTTCTCGATTTAAGCGAGCAGGAGCAAGCTTTTGTGGCGTCTCTGTTCTAAATCAAACACAAAAATTTCCTTATTACGACCGGTGCCGCATGGCATCGGTTTTGTCATTTTAGGAAAGACTACAAATCATATACGCATCAACTTGTAATCGGGTAGATCTTTCCTGTATAATGGTGGCAAGTGACTGGTTCGGTTTAATTATAAAAATCGTCGTCAAATGAATTCAAGGAGGTTACTTTTTTGTCTAAGAAAAATAACGATAAAGTTCTGATTTTTGCCCTTGGCGGCGTGGGCGAAATCGGTAAAAATATGTATGTGGTGCAATATGCGAATGATATTGTGGTTATCGACAGCGGTTTGAAGTTTCCTGAGGAAGATATGCTTGGAATCGACATTGTCATTCCGGATATCAACTACCTGCTCGAGAATAAGGACAAAGTCCGCGGTATTTTGCTGACTCACGGCCATGAAGACCATATCGGAGGCTTGCCTTACGTACTTCGGCACTTGAATGTGCCTGTTTACGGTACGCGGCTTACCCTCGGACTTGTCGAAAACAAGCTGAGAGAAGCGAATCTGCTTGGCGAAACCAAGCGGATTCTGATCAATGCGGATTCCGAGCTTAATTTGGGAACGATTACAGCCACGTTCTTCAGAACCAACCACAGCATTCCGGATTCCGTCGGGGTTGCTCTTGAAACCCCCGAAGGAGTCATCGTGCACACCGGAGACTTCAAATTTGACCAGACACCGGTTAATGATCAATATGCTGACCTGCACCGGATGGCCGAAATCGGACAGAAAGGGGTACTGGCCCTTCTTTCCGACAGCACCAATGCTGAGAAACCCGGATTCACGGGTTCTGAGAAAAGCGTCGGCGTTACTATCGAGGAAGTATTCCGCAAAGCCAAGCAGCGCGTAGTTATCGCGACTTTTGCCTCGAACATTCACCGTGTTCAGCAGGTTATCGACGCAGCTGAGGCTACCCGCCGTAAAGTTACGGTAATCGGACGGAGTATGGTTAACGTGGTGTCGATCGCTTCGGAACTCGGATATCTCCGCGTTCCGGACGGCATGCTGATTGAACCTGAAGAAGTAAACCGTATGGCGGCCGACCGCGTGGTCGTTCTTTGTACGGGCAGCCAAGGAGAGCCGATGTCGGCTTTGACCCGTATGGCTCGCTCCACTCATCGTAAAGTGGACATTCTTCCAGGCGATACGGTAATCATCGCAGCTACTCCTATTCCGGGTAACGAACGCTATGTCGGCCGTACGGTAGACGAACTGTTCCGTTTGGGTGCGGATGTCATCTACGGACCGGGTTCTAAGACGGGCGTACACGTTTCCGGACACGGAAGCCAGGAAGAGCTCAAGCTTATGCTGAACCTCATGAAACCGAAATATTTTATTCCGATTCACGGGGAATACCGCATGCTTCGTCTTCACGGTCAACTTGCCGAATCCGTCGGAGTGGACCAAGAAGATATCTTCATTCTGGATAACGGGGACACCGTTGAAATCCAGGGTGGAGTAGCTCGTAAAGGTGCAAGAATTCAGGCAGGCAACATTTTGATTGATGGACTGGGTGTCGGAGATGTAGGTAACATCGTCTTGCGCGACAGAAAGCTTCTTTCTCAAGACGGCATTCTGGTCGTTGTCGTGACACTAAGCAAACAGGATGGGACCATTCTTTCCGGTCCGGACATCATTTCCCGCGGTTTTGTATATGTCCGCGAATCCGAAGGTTTATTGGACGAAGCGAACCGTATCGTGACGAGTACGCTGAATAAATTAATGAATGATAACGTAAATGAATGGGCGTCTTTAAAAACACATGTGAAAGACGCGCTTGGACGATTTTTATATGAACAAACCAGAAGAAGACCAATGATTCTTCCGATCATCATGGAAGTTTAGTCTCTCAAACTAGTCACTTAACCCAACCGAAACCAAAGCCCTCTCCATTTCCGGAGAGGGCTTTTTTAAATGTCCCCACACGCTCTTTCATCCTGCCTGAGAAGAGTGTGAATAAAGTAACAGCATTCCTGCCCACACTAACCTCGATTATCAATTAGGAGGAATAGCCATGGGATACGGAAATCGTTATAAAGGACAACAGAATAGACCTCCCTACACGGGAGCAGGTGTATCTTCGGACCGTTATGGAGGCAGAAACGAATATTCGTCTCAGCAAGCGGGTATTTCCGCGAGCAGCAGCCCGCTTGGCAGAGGAAACGAATACGGCGGTCAACAGGGCGTGGGACAGAGTGCTTCTGCAGATGCGGGGAATACATACTCCGCCTACTCCGGCGGGCCTCAAAGAGGCGCTTATGAACAGGTGGCATCCAATCCCTTTAACCAGGGACCGTCGTACGGCTTCAGACAAAACGAAACGTCCAACGCAGCGGAAGAAGCGGCTGACGATGCCGATCATGTGACGCTGCAGCAGGTTCATTTTGAAGAGCTGGGAGAGGGTGCTGCGACGCTTAGAGCCGGCGCCTCCGTTACAAGCGACTACAGCCCGCGTCCTCAGGCACCTTTTCCAGGTCGGGCCCCTTTTAACGAGCCGCCATCTTTCAGAAGCGAAGAGCAGCCCACGGAGGAACAGAAGAAGCTGGCAGCCGTAGAGACTATTCAGCAGCTGGGGCAAATCAATACGCCGGCCGGTGAGTCGAATATTTACTGCATGAGCATCATCGGTCAGGTGGAAGGGCACATCGTACTGCCGCCGCAAAACAAAACGACCAAATATGAGCATTTGATTCCTCAGCTGGTAGCAGCCGAACAAAATCCGAAAATCGAGGGAATCCTCGTTATTTTAAATACGGTTGGCGGCGATGTGGAAGCGGGGCTTGCTATCGCCGAGATGCTTGCAACGATTTCGAAACCTACGGTTACGCTTGTATTGGGGGGCGGTCACAGCATCGGTGTGCCGATAGCGGTAAGCTCGAACCGTTCTTTTATCGCTGAAACGGCAACAATGACAATTCATCCGATCCGCCTGACAGGACTTGTCATCGGTGTGCTGCAGACGTTTGAATACCTGGAGAAGATGCAGGAGAGGGTAACCCGTTTTGTCACGAAACATTCCAAAATCTCCGAAGAGCAGTTCAAGGAGCTTATGTTCAAGACCGGCGAGCTGACAAGAGACATCGGAACCACGGTTATCGGACAAGACGCCGTTAAATACGGACTGATCGACGAAGTGGGAGGCATCGGACAGGCAATTGCCGAGCTGAACCGCAGAATCGAAGAGCGTAGAGCTTCCCCGGGAGGCGGAACGGCATGACCCATTATACGATACTGCCGGATGAGGTCGTCTACGAAGGCTGGGATGAACATGAACCCCGCTTCCGGGATATTGAAATCAGCGGTGTCCTGATGCAGGTGGAAGCTGTCGATGAGAGCCGGGTGCGGATCGTCCGCCTCTACAGCCCGGAGCCAAAACATTACTTAAATCCGCTTTTTACGCCAGGTAGTTTGATCAATTACGTGCCCAGCCCGCAGGGGATCTAGGCACTGCCGCCCGTGTTCCGCCTACCGAAACTGTGGTATAATGATTTATCGGAGGTGGAATAGAGTGGCAAAACGCCGTAAGAAAAGCAAGACGGTCAAGACTAATCTCATGTTTGAGCTGTACGGTATTTTAATCCTGATTTTCTCGGTGATTGCGCTGGCCAGAGAAGGTCATGTGGGACGTTCGTTTCATTACGTTTGCCGCTTTTTCATCGGTACGTGGGATTTTCTGATCCCGCTGATCTGCATATACATAGCACTGCATGTTATGGTGAAGCGTTCCTGGCCCTCACGATGGACAACCCGCAAAACAGGGGTTTTGTTAATTGTGACGGGTCTTCTTGTCATGAATCATATTAATTTATTCAAAGCTCTTTTTCCAGGAGGGAACTACGAGGCGACAACGATTCTGTCCGTGACTTGGGAAGCTCTGAAGCAGGGCCTGCAGCCCGCCAACGGCAAGATTCTCCTGAACGATGTGGGCGGAGGGATGATCGGAGCGATCGTCTACAGCCTGCTGTACTTTTTGTTCGACAACATGGGTGCGCGTCTTGTCCAGTTCGCCTTATTTGCGATCGGGCTCATTCTGGTGACGAACTTGTCTTACGTGGAAGCCGTGCAAAAGCTGCGCGCGCGCGCGAAACGCTTTTTTACCTTGCTGGAAAAGAAATTCCAAAGCATGCAGCGCGGTACAGGCCAACCTTCCTCGGCTGCTAAAACAAAAGGAAAGGCCGCCGTTTCCGCGAGCAAAAGCGAACGAACCTACAAAGAGCCTGATTTTCCTTATGACGACGAATTCGACGAGGAAGTATACCGTCCGGATCCGAAGAGGAAGAAACCCCGTTTCCTACAGCTTTTAAAGCAGCCTAGTCCCCGGCAGGATGACGATCTGGACGAGGACGACTTGGCCGTTGCCGGTGCCGGCAGCGGTTATCCCGAGGAGAAGGTTGTATACAAGGTCGATTCCGGTGGGAATCCGGCCGCGCCGGACATGAATGGTGAACCTCAGACCGACCGAGAGTTTTCCACCGTTTTCCGGGACTTTCAAGAGCAGGTGCAAAAGGAGGAAAAGGTCTTACCCTCCGCTCCTGTCCCGGTAGGTAAGGTTGAGCCCGTTTCTGTGGCTGTGGGATCTAAAGCAGCCCTTTCCGCAAACGGGGAGCAGATTCCGGCCGATGAGCAGCTTGAAGCTGCGGATGACCTGCAGCTGGTTGACACAGCCGAGCCGCCGGTTCTCCCCCCTTACGATCTGCCGTCTTTGACGCTTCTAACGAAACCGGCGGCGGGCAAGGGCTCCGAGATGGCGGATTACAAAGCCAATGCCCGAAAGCTTGAAGCCACGCTTGAAAGCTTCGGCGTACGTGCGAAGGTGCTGGAAGTCGTCCGCGGACCTGCGGTGACCCGGTATGAAATCCAGCCGGACGTAGGAGTGAAAGTGAGTCGGATCGTCAGCCTGACGGATGATATCGCGCTGGCCCTGGCCGCCAAAGATATCCGGATGGAAGCGCCGATTCCCGGCAAATCCGCGATCGGTATCGAAGTGCCGAATTCGGAGGTATCCGTCGTTACGATGCGCGAGGTGATGGAGACATCCGCCTTCCAGGAAGCGAGCTCGAGATTGTCCGTGACCCTGGGCAGGGATATTTCCGGACAGCCGATAGTCGGCAACCTGGCGAAAATGCCCCATCTGCTCGTCGCCGGCGCTACGGGCTCGGGTAAATCCGTCTGTATCAACGGGATTATTACGAGCATTCTTTACAAAGCGAAGCCCAACGAAGTCAAGTTCCTGATGGTCGATCCCAAAATGGTCGAGCTCAATGTGTATAACGGCATTCCGCACCTCATGGCTCCGGTCGTCACCGACCCGCGAAGGGCATCCCTTGCTCTGAAAAAGGTCGTCGTCGAGATGGAGAAGAGGTACGAGCTTTTCTCCAAGAGCGGTACGCGGAATATTGAAGGTTACAATGCCATGCTGATCGAAAACGGTACGGAAGCACCTCTTCCGTACATTGTCGTCATCGTGGACGAGCTGGCCGATCTGATGATGGTGGCTGCCAACGATGTGGAAGATGCCATCTGCCGGCTTGCCCAGATGGCGCGCGCAGCCGGCATCCATCTGATTATTGCGACCCAGCGCCCGTCCGTGGATGTCATCACCGGCGTTATTAAAGCGAATATTCCTTCGCGGATCGCCTTCGGGGTATCCTCCCAGGTCGATTCGCGGACGATTTTGGACATGGTGGGGGCCGAGAAGCTTCTCGGCCGCGGCGATATGCTTTATCTGCCTGTGGGAGCGTCTAAGCCCGTCCGTGTTCAGGGCGCGTTCCTTTCCGATCAGGAGGTTGAGACGGTGGTCAATTTTGTCCGGACTCAGCAGGAAGCGAATTACCGGGAAGACATGGTGCCTCAGGTGGAAGAGCAGCCGGAGCAGCAGGACGAGTTCGGGGACGAGCTCTACGATCAGGCCGTACAGATCGTCATCGAAGCCAAGCAGGCTTCGGCGTCTCTGCTTCAAAGGCGGATGCGCATCGGCTATGCGCGCGCGGGAAGGCTTATCGATTCGATGGAATCCAATGGAATCGTCGGGCCGCATGAAGGAAGCAAGCCGCGTGAAGTGCTTATTTCACTGGAACAGTTTCAGCATAATCGCATGAGTTCCTGATCCGAGTTCAAGGACGCCCTGCCGGGTTTACGGCAGGGCGTTTTTGGTGCATAGAACGTTTCCTCCTTTCTCATAATAATCACTAACAGCCAGTCATCATGAGAGAAAGGTTGATAATGGAGCATGAATAAACGCATGAACAAACGTTTGATCGCCATCACGGTTTGCGTCGTATTTACGCTGTTTGCGGCTCTGCAAATTAAGCAGAACTTCACGACCGAAGCTACATTCAGCAAAAATCTCATCAGCTATGGAGCCAAAGGCTCCGATGTCAACGAACTGCAGGGAAGGCTCAAGTTTCTCGGATTTTACACGGGGGCGGTAGACGGCGATTACGGCTGGAGAACACTCCGTTCCGTAAAATGGTTTCAAAGCGACTTCGGCTTGAAAGTGGACGGCCATGTGGGCCCCAAAACCAAGCTTAAACTGTGGGAGGCCACGAAGAACTGGAAGCCGACTGCGGCTGAAGCGGGTAATGCCGGTCATGCAGGCAATGCGGCAGGCCAGGCCAATCAGGGGAATCAAGGCGGTGGCGGTACGGCCGCTTCCGGATCGAACCTGACGCCGACGACGCACAAAGGATTTTCCAAATCAGATCTTGATCTGATGGCTAACGCCGTTTACGGCGAATCCCGCGGCGAGCCTTATATCGGTCAGGTGGCCGTTGCGGCGGTCATTCTGAACCGCGTGGATTCGGCCAGCTTCCCGAATACCGTTTCCGGCGTCATTTTTCAGCCCGGCGCGTTTACCGCTGTAGCGGACGGCCAAATCTGGCTTACGCCCAATGAAAACGCCAAAAAAGCAGTCCGGGATGCCATCAACGGCATGGACCCTACCGGCGGCTGCGAATATTATTTTAACCCGGAAACGGCTACGTCCAAATGGATTTGGTCACGCCCGCAGGTGAAAACCATCGGCAAGCATATTTTCTGCAAATAAGTTGAACTGAACAGAACGACAGAGGAAGTAACCGCTCGGTTGCTTCTTCTGTTTATGAAGGAATATAATGGGTATAGCCATTTGAAGAACCGAATAGTTTAGACCCAAGAAGGTTGTGAAGGGAGAACGACAGCATTGAGCACCCAACAGTTTGAACGGAGTACACTGCGCCAGATCCGGCTGCATGTACTGCCAACGGACCGCTATAAAACATTCGCCATTTCCGCTTACATAGGACGTCCCCTTTCCGAGGAAGACGTGACGCAAACGGCTTTGGTCCCTTTTGTTCTGAGAAGAGGAACGGAGAGCTATCCCGATACGAAGCAGTTCCGCGAGCATCTCGACGATCTCTACGGAGCGGGCTTCGGTTTTGATATTTACAAGCGGGGAGACTACCAGATTGTTCAATTCCGCATGGATGTAATTAACGACCGGTTTGTGTCGTCCCCGGAATCTCTTTTGGAGAAAGCCCTCTCGTTTCTCGGAGAAGCCATCACGAAGCCGGCAACCGAAGGAAACGCTTTTCTTTCCAAGTATGTGGAGTCCGAGAAGGACACGCTGCGCAAACGGATCGAATCCATTATTAACGATAAAATCCGCTTCGCCGCCGAACGCTGCATTGCCGAAATGTGCAAAGGGGAGCCGTACCGGCTGCATCCGCTGGGCGAGCTGAAGGATATTCCCGCTTCCACGCCGGAATCCCTTTTTGCCTATTTCAAAAAATGGCTGGCCGAAGCGCCCATCGACCTGTATGTAGTCGGCAATACAACCCTCCAGGAAGTCGAAAACATCGTGAGCCGTTCTTTCCGGCTGGAAAGGGAAGAGAATCCCGTCTACACGCGCACGGCGCCTCAGCGCCGGACAGGGGAGACCAACGTCGTGGTGGAACGATTCCCCGTCACCCAGGGCAAGCTGAACATGGGTCTGCGCACACCGATTACGTATGGAGACGATGCGTATCCCGCTGCGCTTATGTACAACGGCATTCTGGGGGGGTACCCCCATTCCAAGCTCTTCTTGAATGTGCGCGAAAGAGCGAGCCTCGCTTATTACGCTTCCTCGCGTCTTGACGGGCACAAAGGCATTCTGACGATCCAATCGGGCATAGAGATGCAGAATTATGAGAAAGCGGTTGATATTATCCGCAAACAGCTGGAAGACATGAGAACCGGCTTTATCAGCGATATCGAGCTCAGCCAGACAAGAGCGATGATAGCCAACCAGCTGCGCGAAATGCAGGATTCCGCCTTCGAACAGATCGCGTTCGATTTCAATGCCGTTCTGTCGGGCAAAGAGCGTTCGGCTCAAGAGCTGATCGACGGAGTGACCGACACAAGCATCGCAGAAATTCAGCAGGCGGCCGAGGGAGTATTCCTGGACACCATCTATTTCTTGAGGGATGAAAAGGAGGAAGCCAAGTGAACGTCATTCCCTATCCTCACCTAAACGAAACCTTGTATGAAGAAAAGCTTCCGAACGGCCTTCACGTATACGTGCTGCCCAAGGAAGGCTTCCAAAAAACGTACGCGACGTTTTCCACCCGCTACGGGTCGATCGATAACCATTTTCAAGTGGAAGGCGGGCCCGAAATCCGCGTGCCGGACGGGATCGCCCATTTTCTGGAGCATAAAATGTTCGAGGAGCCTACCGGCGATGTTTTCGCTACGTTCGCATCCCGCGGAGCTTCCGCAAATGCGTTTACGAGCTTCGAGAGAACGGTCTATCTCTTCTCGGCTACAGGCCAGATTATGGAGAATATCACTACCCTGATCGATTTTGTTCAGAATCCTTATTTTACCGAAGAAAATGTCGAGAAGGAAAAGGGCATCATCGGGCAGGAGATCAACATGTACCGCGACAATCCGGACTGGAGGGCGTACTACGGCCTGATCGAGGCTTTGTACAGCAAACACCCGGTGCGGATCGACATCGCGGGCACCATCCCGTCCATTACGGAAATTACGAAGGATATGCTGTATGACTGCTACCACACGTTCTATCACCCGAGCAACATGACCGTCTTTATCGCGGGCGGGGTGAATCCCGAGGAAGTGATTTCACATATCCGTGCCAATCAGGCGGCCAAAACGTTCAAGCCCCAAGGCGAGATTCGCAGATTTTTCGAGTCAGAGCCGGAAGCCGTCGAGACGGAACGGAAGGAGACGATCCTGCCGGTATCGCTGCCTAAATGCCTATTCGGTTTTAAAGAACAAGCTCTCCATGAAGAAGGGGACGCGATCCTCAAAAGAGAGCTTACAACGAAGCTTGTGCTGGAAGTCCTGCTGGGGGCAAGCTCTCCGATCTACCAGAAGCTGTACAACGAAGGGCTCATCTCGGACAATTTCAGTCATGAGTATAATTCGTCTCCGGAGTATGCGTTTTCCGCGATGGGCGGGGATACGAAAGATCCGGATCTGCTGCTGAGCCGAATCCGTGAAGAGCTGGACCGCGTGAAAGCGGAAGGGCTGGACGAAGAAGCTTTCGAAAGAAGCCGCAGAAAAAAAATCGGCGGATTTTTGCGGATGCTGAACTCCCCCGAGGCGATCACGAACGAATTTACCCGGTACCTGTTCAAAGGCGCCGATATGTTTAACATTTTGAAAACCTACGAATCCATAACGAAAGAAGAAGCGGAGTCCAGGCTCCGTGAACATTTTAACTGGAGCCGCTTTGCCGTTTCGCTCGTGCGAAGCGAGCGTCCGTGACGGGGCTCCGGCCGTTTACCGAGCAGACGGTCCTCGTAACGGGCGGCAGCCGCGGAATCGGAGCGGCCGTCGCCGAACGGTTCGCCAAGCTGGGCATGAACGTGGTGATCCATTATCTGCAGTCCCATGAATCCGCCAATGAAGTGGCGCGCCGCTGTATGAACCATGGGGCGAAGGTCATGACGGTGTGCGCGGATCTGAGGTCGAAGGAACAGATCGTGTCCATGCGCGACAAAATGGAGCAGCGGGGATTTATGCCCGATGTGCTGGTCAATAACGCGGGAATATCCCACTACGGACTCCTGTCCGATGTGACGGAAGAGGATTGGGACCGTGTTATGGACATTAACCTGAAGGGTGCGTTTCTGTGCAGCCAGCTCTTTATGGACCCAATGATCTCGCGGAAATACGGCCGCATTATTAACGTGTCTTCCATCTGGGGAATTTCGGGCGCATCCTGCGAGGTCATCTACTCCACGGCAAAAGGCGGCATCAACGCGTTCACGAAAGCGTTGGCCAAGGAACTCGCTCCTTCGGGAGTCACCGTAAACGCGGTTGCGCCGGGAGCGGTCGATACCGACATGATGTCCGGCTTCGACCACGCGGAGAAAGAAGCGATTGCGAGCGAAATACCGGCCGGCCGTTTTGCGGCGCCCGACGAAATCGCCTCGCTGGTGTATTTTCTGGCTCTGCCGGAGTCCGGCTACATTACCGGCCAGATTATCAGCCCCAACGGGGGCTGGCTGACTTAAGCGGCGGCTGCCGGGATTCCCTTAATTACCAAGGGATTGGGTAGCTTCCCGGGAATATTTGATTGTCAGGATGCAGATATTACAGGTGTTCCTCTCATCCTAACAATTCAAAGGAGGCCCGACCCATGTCTACGGTACTTACAGTGTTTGACAAATGGAAAGAATTTTTGGCTGAACGGGTGGACCAAGCCGAGAGAGCAGGCCTGAACGACGAGAAAATCTCCAAGCTTGCTTTTCAAATCGGTGAGTTTCTGGCCAATAAAGTGGACCCGGAAAACCGCGAAGAGCGCCTGCTCAAAGAACTCTGGGATGCAGGTGACGAGAACGAGCGCAAGGTTATGGCGCGTTTAATGGTCAAACTGGTGAATTAAGAGTAGAATAGATGATGTACATGCGAAAAGCCCCACTTCACTGCGGGGCTTTTCCATGCCATCATTTCAGGAAAGGATTCGGTATCATGAGTTTCTCGCGGGCAAAACTTGTACTTTTCCTGCCAGTCATCACGGTCATGCTTTCTTCATGCGGGACTCGCGGGCTTCCGACGATCACCGAACAGCAGCTGGCGTCCAAACATTCGGTCCTGGTCGTAACGGCCCCGGATGTCACACAGGAAACGAAAACGAGCGTGGCGGCGGCACTCGCAAAATGGAGAAGCGGCAGCGGGCTCACTTCGGAGTGGAAACAGGACGCGGCCTTTGACAGCGCTCTGGGCAAACAGCTGGACTCGAAACGCTATGATTATGTCGTTGTAATCGGCAGCAGTCTTGTCCCCCAAGCTTCATCAGAGGCGGTCAGGCTCAAGAATCAGAAATTCGTCCTGCTTGCGGACCGTTTTGAAGATCCCGGTATGCAGGCGGAGAAGACGGCCCCACCGAATACCGTTCTTCGCGACGTAGATCATGCGATGATCGAACAGGCGATGAGCGGCTGGGTCAAAGAACAGGCGGACAAAAGAAAATCCATCGAATGGGTAACCAAATCTTCGGTTCCCATACCCTCAGGTTTATCTCCTTCCGGATTATCCGGTCACACCGTAAACACGGACAGCAATCCCGAATGGTTCGAGCAGTTGAAAAAGCAGGCCGCCGAGCATCGGTCAAGATGGATTATCCAATATACGGCTCTTCAGAAAACGGATCAGCAGAAAATTAAATCGCTCGGTATTCCCGTCGTGCCACTGGACCAATCTTTTGCCGTACAAGTGAATTGGGAAGCCGTAATGGCACAGGAGCAGAACCGGATGATTCAAGGGGAATGGAAGCCGGGTATACAGACCTATTCTGCGGATGAAATGAAACAAGTCGAATTTCTAAAAAAGTCGTAGTTACAAAGAAGTTGGCAGGACTTTGTCAAACGTTGTAGAATAATAACTTCGGAATGTCTAATTCGTGCCATGGCAAATGAGGTGCTTACGTTTTGGAAATTAAAGAATGGTACATGGAATATCGAATACATAAGAACCGTCCGGGGCTTCTGGGGGATATCGCTTCCCTCATGGGGATGCTCGATATTAATATTGTGACGATCAACGGGGTGGAGGACCGCACACGCGGGATGCTTCTTCAAACCAACGATGATGAAAAAATCGAGTTAATGGGTAAAATGTTAAAAAAGGTGGATAATATCACCATAACCGCCTTTAGAACCCCAAAACTGGTTGATATTCTTGCCGTAAGACACGGCCGGTACATAGAACGCGATTCCGACGACCGGAAAACGTTCCGTTTCACAAGAGACGAACTCGGACTCCTGGTCGATTTTCTGGGCGAAGTATTCAAACGCGAGGGCAATCAGGTGATCGGACTTCGCGGAATGCCGCGGGTAGGCAAGACCGAGTCCATCATTGCAGGCAGCGTATGTTCCAATAAACGCTGGACATTTGTGTCGTCCACTTTATTAAGGCAGACCGTGCGCAGCCAGCTTTCGGAGGACGAGATGTCCATGAACAACGTTTTTATCATTGACGGAATCGTTTCGACCATTCGTTCCAACGAGAAACACTTCTCGCTGCTGCAGGAGATTATGGCGACGCCTTCTACCAAAGTAATCGAGCATCCGGATATTTTTATTAAAGAGTCCCACTATACGTATAACGATTTCAATTACATCATCGAACTTCGCAACAGCCCGGACGAAGAAATCAATTATGACAGTTTTACTTACAACACAGAACCATTTTGAGGTTTTGTTCGTCTAAAGGGGAAGGACCCACTGAATTTACGGAGGTGAGAACATGTCGGAACTCGGTCAGCGATTGAAGCAGGCCCGATTGGAAAAGAGAATGTCTCTGGAGGATCTACAGGAAGTTACGAAAATCAGAACCAGATACCTCGAAGCAATTGAAGAGGAAAATTATAAAGTTTTGCCCGGCAGTTTTTATGTGAGGGCTTTTATCAAAAGCTATGCGGAAGCGGTCGGTCTCGATCCGAACGAAGTTCTGAACATGTATCAGGGCACGGTTCCGGCAGCACCGCCGGAGCCTACGGTCGAAACGATCCGCACACCGCGCCGGAGCTCAGCCAGAAGCACGGACAGACTCAGCAAGTGGGCGTCTACCATTATGGTTGTTTCGTTCGTGTTGTTGATTGCGGCCATTGTGTACTATTTCGTCGTGATGAACAACAAGGGAGACAGCTCGGGCGCGATCAATGAGCCCAACAGGCTGACGGATACGGCGGATCCCAACGCGACGGCCGCTCCGAGTCCTACTCCGGGCAACGGAGGGAACACGGCAGCCACATCTACGCCGGCCCCTACACCGACGCCGAGCGCTACGCCTACACCGACGCCGACGCCTGCAGGAGCTTTGACGCTTGTGAACAGCAGCAGCAGTCTGGACAATTACACGGCAGTGGGCGGTAAGCTCGACATTACCGTTACGGCGGCAGGGACGCAGTGCTGGTATAGAGTCGACAGTTTCCCGAACAACAGCAAGAAGATGGAGAAACAGGGAACTCTGAAGCAGGGCGAAACGGAGACGTTCTCCTTGACGACTACCGCACAGATTCGTGTAGGCGCGGCCAATGCCGCTAAAATCACCGTAAACGGGCAGGAGCTCAACGTCGGAGATGCCTCCAACCCTAAAAATATTAAAATTACGCTGCAGCCGCAGCCTTAATCGTGAATCTATCGTTGTAAAAACGCAGGAGAGGACGAAGCCATAATGAGTTCGGAAAGTTCTTTCGATATCGTATCCAAGCTGGATATGCAGGAATTAAACAACGCCATTACGCAGGCCAAGAGAGAAATCGAAACCCGTTTTGATTTCAAGGGCAGCAAGAGCGAGATCACATTGGAAAAAGAAGAACTCGTTCTTCTTTCGGACGACGATTTCAAGCTTCAGAACGTGATTGACATTCTTCATGCCAAGATGGCTAAACGAGGCATTGCCCTTAAAAATCTCGAATACGGCAAAATCGAGTCGGCTTCTTTGGGAACGGTCCGCCAGCGCGTCAAGCTGAAACAAGGAATCGAAGCGGATATCTCAAAGAAGATTAACATCATGATCCGGGATTCCAAGCTGAGGGTGAAGAGCCAGATTCAGGGAGATTCCATCCGTGTAACCGGCAAAAGCAGAGACGATTTGCAGAAAGTGATTCAAATGCTGAAAGGCGCCGATCTTCCTATCGATCTGCAGTTTGACAATTTCAGATAAGTAAAGGCAGCCCTCCGGAATCCCGGTTTTTCCCGCGGATATCGGAGGGTTTCGCTATTTTGACACTCGGATTAACGTTGTATTATACTTGTAACGATGGCTTTGCTACGACGTTTGGAGGTTTCAGCATGACGGAAAAGATAAGGGTAGTAACGCTTGGATGTGAGAAAAACTTGGTGGATTCCGAGCTCATGTCCGGACTGGTCGATCAGCGGGGGTACAGCGTGGTCGAGAACAACGAAGAAGCCACCGTGATCATTGTAAATACGTGCGGATTTATCGATGCTGCCAAAGAAGAATCGGTTAATACCATTCTGGATATGGCCGATTTTAAAAGAACCGGGAATTTGAAAGGCAAGAAGCCGGTCTATGTCGGGAACCCGGTGTTTAACTACGAGCAAGCGCTTCCGCGCAAGGTTTCTACTCCCCGGTATACCGCATACGGCAAAATCGCGGAAGGCTGCGATAAGGCCTGTACGTTCTGCTCCATTCCGATTATGAGGGGAAAATTCCGTAGCCGTTCGATGGAGTCCGTTCTTTCGGAAGCACGGCAATTGGCTTCGCAAGGGGTTAAGGAGGTTAGCCTCATCGCCCAGGATTCCACGAATTACGGAACGGATTTGTACGATAAGTTTATGCTTCCCGAACTGCTAAAACGGGTGAGCGAAGTGGAAGGAATCGAATGGGTCCGGCTGCATTACGCCTATCCCGGATTTTTTACGGATGAGCTGATCGAAACGATGGCAGCCAATCCGAAGATTTGCAAATACATAGATATGCCGCTGCAGCACAGCTCCGACGCTATCCTCAAACGGATGAGACGTCCCGGAAGAGAGAAGGATGCCCGGGAACTTATTCTCAAAATCCGCAAAAGAATGCCGGACGCGGCAAAGGAATACCGCGCGGCTGCTCTGATGGAGCTTCAGCGCGAGATATCCAATCGTCGCGGTGGCCGCAGGCTGGGCGAATCGGTGGATGTGCTTATCGAGCGCTACGACGGCCCCAACGATGTGTATATCGGCCGTTCCCAATACGATGCGCCGGAAATCGACGGGGAAGTATTCGTGACAGGCAAAAATATCGGAATAGGCGGCGTTGTAAAAGTGCGGGTTACCCACTCCTTTGAATTCGACCTCTCCGGGGAGGTAATCGCATCATGAATTTAGCCAACAAAATTACACTTGTCAGGATTTTCCTGGTACCGATTATTATGTTCTTCCTGCTTGTGAACATTCAGTTTCCGCATATTAAGATTCAAACGTTTTCCATCACGTACAACCAGATTATCGCTGCGCTCATTTTCATTATCGCGGCGAGCACCGACAGTCTGGACGGCTACATCGCCCGTAAAAACAAGCTGGTCACGAACCTCGGAAAGCTGCTGGATCCGCTGGCCGATAAGCTGCTTGTAACCGCCGTGCTGGTGTCTCTCGTTGAAATGGATAAACTGGGCGCATGGATCGTGATCGTGATCATCAGCCGCGAATGGGCCGTTACCGGACTCAGGCAGATCGCACTGCTGGAGGGGGCTGTTATTCAGGCGAGCAAATGGGGTAAAGCTAAGACAGCGGCGCAAATCACGGCGATTATTGCGCTGCTCATCAACAACTTTCCGTTTGCGTTTATCAACGTTCCGTTCGATTTGATCGCAAGCTGGATTGCCGCGATCATCACGGTGTACTCCGGGCTCGATTACTTCATTAAAAATAAGCATGTTATTGATTTTTCCGAGAAAACACAGTAGATACTGTGTTTTCTTCGTCTTCGGAAACAAGCTGGGGATGACACGGGATAGATGCAGCAGCAGGGAATGGAATCCGGATGTTCACGCGAACCATACAACTAACGGGGCTGTTCGTGGGGACAAGCGTTTGGGATCGGACAGGCGGACGGGTTTGTCCGGCCGTTTATTTTTTAACAAGCGAAGCAGGAAGAAATGACCAGGCCCGCAAATGGAAGTTCACATAAGTGAAGGAGGATCTACAGCATGAAAGCAGAATTGATTGCCGTCGGAACAGAGCTTCTGCTGGGGCAGATTTTAAATACGAATGCTCAGTATTTGGCGCAGGAGTGCGCGATGCTCGGCATCGACTTGTATTTCCAGACCGTCGTAGGCGACAACCCCATCCGCATTCGGGAAGCGCTGGAACAAGCCGGCAAACGGGCCGATCTGGTTATCACGACGGGAGGACTCGGTCCGACTCTGGACGATCTTACGAAGGACGTATTGGCCGATATGACCGGCCGCCGGCTCTTTATCGACGAGATTTCGATGACCAAGATCCGCGAGCTGTTCGATTCGCAGGGGCTTCATATGGTCGAAAGCAATTCCAGGCAAGCGAACATGATCGAAGGAGCGGAGCCGCTTCCGAACGATACGGGATTGGCGGTAGGGCTAGGCCTGGATCACGAGGGGACCCGGTATCTGCTTCTTCCCGGCCCGCCGAAGGAAATGAAGCCGATGTTCGAGCGTTACGCCAAAGACTGGTTAAGCGGCCTGATGACCGACGAGATGCCTTTGTATTCGAAGATGCTCAAGTTTGCCGGAATCGGCGAGTCCTCTCTAGAGCATAAGCTGTTCGATCTCATCGAAAAACAGACCGATCCGACCATCGCTCCTTATGCCAAGGAGGGCGAGGTGACGATCCGTCTGGCGACGAAAGCGCACACGGAAGAAGAAGCGCTCCGCAAGATGGAGCAGGTCGAGCGGGAAATCCGCAGCCGCGTAGGGGAACATTTATATGCGGAAGAGGATATTCCGATCGAGGAAGCCGTCTTGACGATACTTCAATCCAGAAATCAGACCTTGGCAACGGCTGAGAGCTGTTCCGGCGGACTCCTGAGTGATTTGATTACGTCTATCCCGGGACGTTCCTCGGTATTTCTGGGCGGAGTCGTCTCTTATTCCAACGAAATGAAGCACAGCATGCTCGGCGTTCCTACGGAGCTGCTGGAAGGCGAGGATGCTCCGGGAGCGGTCAGCGCCGAAACGGCCGAGGCGATGGTTCGCGGCCTGCTGGAGCGCACAAATGCGGATTATGCCGTGTCCGTGACGGGTGTTGCCGGACCGACTACCTCGGAAGGCAAACCGATCGGGCTTGTCTATGTCGGAGTCGGCTGCAGGGACGGAGATATTCACGTTCAGAAGCTCCAGCTTCCCGGGCTGCGGGAGACAATCAAGATGCGAGCGGCCAAAACGGCTCTGCACCAGCTTTGGAAACTTGTAAAAGCGGACGGCTGATCGGCGTTTTTTGTTGAAAAACCGCAACTATTAAGCTATAATGGAAGTATGTTAACGGAAGAACCGTAGCGAAGAATTTGTCTTTGCTGCGGTTTTTATTTTTTTGCCGCGCAACGACCGAAAGGAGCGCCGTTTCCCTTTAATAAGAGGAGCTTTCTGTCTGAATTCCTTACCGGACGGGGATTGAAGGCTGTCACAAAAAAAACGAATGTATGTTCGAAAAAATACTTGGCAACGGGTGAAAAAGAAGGTATGATATACCTATAACAGTTAAAGGAAGTGAGTGTATTGTCAGATCGTCGTGCCGCATTAGAAATGGCATTGCGCCAAATTGAGAAGCAGTTTGGCAAGGGTTCGATCATGAAACTCGGAGAATCAACACACATGCAGGTGGAGACCATTCCCAGCGGTTCCCTTGCTTTGGATATAGCACTTGGAACCGGAGGTTTTCCTCGCGGTAGAATTGTCGAAATCTATGGACCGGAATCTTCCGGTAAAACAACGGTCGCTCTTCACGCAATCGCGGAAGTGCAAAAGTCCGGCGGACAAGCCGCATTTATCGATGCGGAGCATGCTCTTGATCCGCTTTATGCAAGCAAGCTCGGAATCAACATCGACGAATTGCTGCTTTCCCAGCCGGACACAGGCGAGCAGGCGCTTGAAATCGCGGAAGCTCTTGTACGCAGTGGAGCGGTTGATATTATCGTTATCGACTCCGTTGCCGCTCTGGTTCCTAAGGCGGAAATCGAAGGCGAGATGGGGGATTCCCACGTCGGTCTTCAGGCCCGTCTGATGTCGCAAGCGCTGCGTAAACTTTCCGGTGCCATCAACAAGTCGAAGGTTATTGCCGTCTTTATTAACCAATTGCGTGAGAAAGTCGGCGTTATGTTCGGTAACCCTGAAACAACACCGGGCGGCCGCGCATTGAAATTCTACTCGACCGTGCGTTTGGATGTTCGCCGTGTTGAAACGATTAAGCAGGGCAACGATATGGTCGGTAACCGTACCCGTATCAAGGTCGTGAAGAATAAAGTAGCGCCTCCGTTCAAACAGGCCGATATTGACATTATGTACGGCGAAGGCATTTCCCGTGAAGGTAGTATCATCGATATCGGAACGGAACTGGATATCGTGAATAAAAGCGGTGCCTGGTATTCCTATAACGGCGACCGTCTCGGCCAGGGACGTGAGAACTCGAAGCAATTCCTCAAGGAAAACAAGGAAATTGCCGAGGTTATTGAACAAAAAATCCGAGAAGCGTGCAATCTTACGAATGTAGTTCCTCCAACAGGCGTGGATGTAGACGATCCGGACGAAGAATTGGCACTCTTTAAGGAAGACGAAGAATAAGGACAAGGGCCGCCTCTTACGTACAACGCAGGATGCGGCCTTGTTTTAGCTCCCTGGGGAGCTTTTCTTTGTTTATGGACCTATAAGATGCCGAAAGGGGAAAGAGCTCATGAAAGACGAAACAGAAGCTTCCGTGATAACGGGAATAGAACGGCAAAAACGTAACAAGAAACGATATAACGTTTATGTCGATGAGGAATATACCTGCTCCGTGCATGAAGATATTCTAATCAAGAACCGCCTGCTCAAAGGGGAACAGATAGATGCGCAGCGTTTGCGGGAAGCGCTGGAGGAAGACGAGAAGCATGAAGCCTATCTGAAAGCGATCCGTTTCGTGGCGGTCCGGCCCAGATCCGTCCAGGAAGTAAAGATGAAGCTTAAGGACCTCGGCTACGAAGCCGAGCTGATAGATTGGACGGTGGGCCGTTTATTGGAACAAAAGTACCTGGATGATGCCGATTTCGCGAAGCTCTGGACGGAGCAGCGGATTCAATACCAGCGCAAAGGCCGAAACGCGGTCCGCTATGAGCTGGCTCAGAAAGGCCTCTCTCGCGACGAAATCTCCAAAGCGCTGTCTGCGGTCGATACGGAGGAAGAAATGGAAGGGGCCCTTATTGTGGGCCGCAAGAAATGGAAAACAGTGTCAGGCGAGAGGGTGGACCGCAAAAGAAAAACGATGGCTTTTCTGCTTCGGCGCGGCTATCCGTCTTCGCTCGTTAACGATGTGATGCGCCGGCTTTCCGACGAAGAGCTCGAAAATGAGGAATAGCACCTCCATGAAAGCGTACTCAGGCACGGTTGACGAAGCCAATAGCTTGACAATGTTCTTTGTGAACAGATAAAATACAATTGTATATTTTCATAAAAAATCATCAGATTTTCTATGAGGTAACGGAAGCGATTTCCGCCAAGATTGCTTCTGCTCCATGCTGTTCCGAACAACCCCCGTTGTACGGACAAACAAACCGAACCATTTTCTAGCACGGAATGTGGTCCATACGGCTTGAACAAACGAATATCGGATTAAAAAAACCGAATCATCCCAAGCTAACACCTTGGAGGAACCAACGAGGAGGTGAACATGATGAATCCAATTATCTGGGTCCTGATCATTCTCGTTGTTGGCGTTATTTGCTTAGGGATTGGTTATTTTATCCGCAAGTCTCTTGCAGAAGCGAAAATTTCCAGTGCTGAAACTGCCGCTGCACAAATTGTAGAAAATGCCCGCAAAGAAGCGGAGGCACTGAAAAAAGAAACGGTATTGGAAGCTAAAGATGAAGTTCATAAGCTCCGGGCCGAAGCTGAAAAAGACATTCGTGAACGTCGAAATGAATCTCAACGACATGAAAGACGATTGTTGCAAAAAGAGGAGTCGCTGGATAAAAAATTAGAATCTCTTGAACGCAAAGAAGAGCAAGTCGCCAACAAAGAGAAGAGAATTGAAGAAACGCAGAATCAGATTGATGAGCTCTACCGCAAACAGGTTTCGGAACTCGAACGCATTTCCGGCATGACCATGGAAGAAGCGAAGACCATCATCCTATCCGGCGTTGAACAGGAAGTTCGTCATGAAACCGCACAACTTATTAAAGAAATAGAGCAGCAGGCCAAAGAAGAAGGCGACAAGAAAGCGCGTGAAATCATCACGCTCGCCATTCAGCGCTGCGCTGCCGACCATGTTGCCGAAACGACGGTATCTGTCGTAAGTCTTCCGAATGAAGAAATGAAAGGCCGGATTATCGGTCGTGAAGGCCGTAATATCCGAGCACTTGAAACCTTGACGGGGATCGATCTTATTATCGACGATACTCCGGAAGCCGTTATTTTGTCCGGCTTTGATCCGATCCGCCGGGAAATCGCGCGGACCTCGCTTGAGAAGCTCGTGGCCGACGGACGTATCCATCCGGCTCGTATCGAGGAGATGGTGGAGAAATCCCGCAAGGAAGTGGACGAGCGGATTCGCGAGTATGGAGAACAAGCTACGTTCGAAGTGGGCGTACACGGTCTGCATCCGGATCTGATCAAAATCCTGGGACGTCTCAAATTCCGTACAAGCTACGGACAGAACGTTCTCAAACACTCGATGGAAGTTGCTTATCTTTCCGGTTTGATGGCTGGAGAACTCGGCGAAGACGTGACATTGGCGAAACGTGCCGGGCTTCTGCATGACATCGGTAAAGCGCTTGACCACGAAGTGGAAGGGTCACACGTTGAAATCGGTGTTGAAATCGCCAAAAAGTACAAGGAACATCCTGTCGTTGTGAACAGTATCGCTTCCCACCACGGAGACGTGGAAGCGACCTCGGTTATCGCCATGCTCGTCGGAGCGGCGGACGCATTGTCTGCGGCAAGACCGGGTGCACGCCGGGAAACGCTGGAAACCTATATCAAGCGTCTTGAGAAGCTTGAAGGCATCTCCGAATCGTTCGAAGGTGTGGAGAAATCGTACGCCATCCAGGCCGGGCGCGAGGTTCGCGTCATGGTTCAACCGGAGAAAATCGACGATGCGGAAGCGTTCAGACTTGCCCGCGATATTACGAAGAAGATCGAGAACGAGCTTGACTATCCCGGTCATATCAAAGTCACGGTCATTCGTGAAACCCGCGCGGTTGAATACGCCAAATAAAAGAAGTATACTTGTGAAAAGTGGCTGCGTAAGCCACTTTTCCTTTTTTTAGCCGGAAAGAGAAAGAGGCAGGAGTGATGGGTTATTAAGATCGTATTTATCGGAGATATTGTCGGATCTGTCGGTCGGAATGCAGTAAAAACGATGGTCCCTAAATTAAAATTAAAATATGCGAATGCCATATTTATCGCGAACGGGGAAAATGCGGCCGCAGGCCGGGGGATTACCTCGCAAATTACGAAAGAGCTGTACCAGCTCGGGATTCATGGAATCACACTCGGAAACCACACCTGGGACCAGAAAGAGATTTTTGATTTCATCGACGATGAAGTCCAGATGGTGCGTCCCGCCAATTTTCCCGAAGGAGCGCCGGGCCGGGGACATACCGTTTTGAAGGTGCGCAACCAGGAAATCCTGCTGATCAATCTGCAGGGACGGACTTTTCTACCCCCGATCGACTGCCCGTTCCGCAAGGTAGACGAGATTCTCGAGGCGGCGAAAGGAAAGTACAAGCATATCTTCGTTGATTTTCATGCGGAGACTACGTCGGAGAAAATTGCCATGGGCTGGCATCTCGACGGTCGTGTTTCGGCGGTTGTAGGCACGCATACACATGTCCAGACGAACGATAACCGCGTGCTGCCGCAGGGAACGGCTTACGTAACGGATGTAGGCATGGTAGGTCCCCGGGACGGTGTTCTCGGAATGGAGCGTTCAGCCGTTCTGCGGAAGTTTACGACGCAGCTGCCGGTAAGATTCGTCGTAGACGAAGGGCAGTGGCATTTTCATGCGACCGTCATAGATCTTGACGATACGACAGGCAAAGCCGGCAAGATCGAACTCATTCGGATCAACGAGGAAGATCTTCTTTTCGAATAAGAACATGCGGCAATCGGCTTTCTGCCACAGAATTTAACTTGGATCTCCCGGGGATACCGGTTCAGGAATGTTTGATCACCTGTCCGAATAGGATGGAAAGAGGAAACCTTAATCCTTAATCCTTTATCCATCAACCCAAGGAGGTACTTTTCCATGGAAGTATTAAAAGTTTCAGCAAAATCCAATCCAAACTCCGTAGCAGGGGCGCTTGCAGGCGTGTTACGGGAGCGCGGAGCGGCGGAGCTTCAAGCCATTGGCGCGGGTGCTCTGAATCAGGCAATCAAAGCGGTAGCGATCGCTAGAGGATTTGTGGCGCCCAGTGGAGTCGACTTAATTTGTGTACCCGCCTTTACAGACATCGTCATTGACGGGGAAGACCGCACGGCGATCAAACTCATCGTAGAACCGAGATGATACACGAGCGCTCCTCGGGTTGTACATACATGAACGGACCTGTTTACATACTCTGTAGACAGGTTTTTTTTCGCATCGTGAAAGGCAGGTTCCATTAAAAAGTCTGGAGGTAACCATGATTATCGATGCTCACTGCGATGCTTTGATGAAGATGTACCGGAATCCGCTGCTTGATTTTAATGCGGCCGAGCCTCTGTTGGATGTAAGCTACCCGCTTATGAAGCAGGGGGGAGTCAAAATCCAGTATATGGCGGTCTACCTGCCGGAGGAAATCAAGAACCCGGATGTGGGACACATTCTGGAGTATGTCGATATTTTGTACAGAAGAGTGCTCTGCAATCCGAATATCGTCCTGATCCAGAGCCGCTCGGACCTTCAGCACGTGCTGACCACAGGAAAACGGGGTGTGCTGCTGACTTTGGAAGGCGCGGAAGGACTGAGGGGCAGCCAGGCTCAACTGCGTATCCTGTACCGGCTGGGGCTCAGAAGCATAGGACCCGCCTGGAATTTTGCCAATTGGGCGGTAGACGGGGCCATGGAGACCCGAAACGGGGGCTTCACCCTCCGGGGACAGCAGCTGATAAAAGAAAGTAATCAGCTCGGGCTGTTGTTCGATGCCTCTCACCTCTCGGAAAAAGCTTTCTGGGAAGCAGCCGATGTACCCGGGCTGCATCTGTTCGCTTCCCACTCCAATGCCAAATCGGCATGCGACCATCCGCGGAATTTGACCGATGGACAAATCCGCTGCCTTATCGAGCGTAAAGGGATGATCGGAATTACCTTCGTTCCCTGGTTTGTGAAGAAGGCGGGTTCGGTATTTATTACCGACCTTTTCCGGCATATCGATCACATCTGCTCGCTGGGCGGAGAAGACTTTATCGGCTTCGGATCCGACTTCGACGGGATAGACAAATATATCCGTGGATTGGAAAATGCCGGCATGTACGCGAACCTGGCCAATGAACTGTACAAGCACTACACGCCCGTCCAAGCCCAGAAATTCCTCTGGCAGAACGGGTATGCCTTTCTGGAACGCAGTCTGCCGGTGTCCTAGAGAGCGATCTCTTTTTGATATGGGTATCATCTAAAAAAGCTATCTGTCCCTTTTACGGAAAACCCTTGCAATTTGCGGGGTCTAGGAATAGAATTTGGATAGCTTGAAAAAATTTTTTTATATCCTACAATCTATCATACAAGCATCGTTCTAAAGCAGGGCTCGTTTTGCAAAATGGTTTGCAAGAGGCGGAGCAGCTCACCATCAAAAGGAGTGAACGCAAGGTGATTAGTCAGTTATCGTGGAAGATCGGGGGACAACAAGGGGAGGGTGTAGAAAGTACGGACCGTATTTTCTCGACGGCGCTTAACCGTCTCGGATACTATTTGTACGGCTACCGTCACTTCTCTTCGCGCATCAAGGGAGGACATACGAACAACAAAATCCGTATCAGTACGAAACCGATTCGCTCGATTTCCGATGATTTGGATATTCTGGTTGCTTTCGACCAGGAAACGATTGATTTGAACTCTCATGAGCTGGGAGTCCACGGCGTGATTGTCGCGGACGCGAAGTTTAATCCCACCCTGCCGGAAGGCGTTAACGCGCGTCTGTTCCCGGTGCCGATCACGGCGATTGCGGAAGAGCTTGGAACTTCCCTGTTTAAAAATATGGCGGCTTCCGGCGCTTCCTGGGCGCTGCTGGGGCTGCCTTTAGATGTATTCAACAAAGCGGTCGAAGAGGAATTCGGACGCAAAGGCGCAGCCGTGGTCGAGAAGAATATCGAAGCGGTGCGCAAAGGCGCGGAATCCGTGCTGGAGCTGGCAGGCGGTCCGATCGCGGAACTGCAGCTGGAGCCTGCGGACGGCGAGCAGAAGCTGTTCATGATCGGCAACGACGCCATCGCTCTCGGGGCTGTAGCCGCCGGCTGCCGCTTCATGCCGGCTTATCCGATCACTCCGGCTTCGGAGATTATGGAATATTTGACGAAGGTGCTTCCTAAATTCGGCGGAGCCGTCATCCAGACAGAGGACGAGATATCGGCTTGTACGATGGCAATCGGCGCCAGCTACGGCGGCGTACGCGCCATGACAGCCTCGGCTGGTCCGGGCCTGTCCCTCATGATGGAAGCGATCGGTCTGGCGGGCATGACGGAAACGCCCGTCGTGATTGTGGATACACAGCGCGGCGGCCCGAGTACGGGACTTCCGACCAAACAGGAACAAAGTGACGTGAACGCCATGATTTACGGCACGCACGGCGAGATCCCCAAAGTCGTACTCGCGCCGAGCACGATCGAAGAATGCTTCTACGATACGATCGAAGCGTTTAACATTGCGGAAAAATTACAGCTTCCGGTCATTCTGCTGACAGACCTCCAGCTTTCGCTGGGCAAGCAGTCTTCCGAAGTGCTGGATTATAATAAAATCGTTATTGAACGCGGCAACCTCGTCACGCAGCCCGAGGAAGTGGAGGACAGCAAACAACTGTTCAAGCGTTACGAGCTTACGGAGAACGGCGTATCGCCGCGTGTGCTGCCGGGCGCGAAATACGGCCTGCACCATGTGACAGGCGTTGAGCATGACCAGGAAGGCCGTCCGTCCGAGAGTCCGGTAAACCGGAAGAAAATGATGGATAAGCGCCTGGAGAAGCTCAAGCACGTGGAAGTAACCAACCCGATTCTCGCCAATGCGCCTCATGAAGAGCCGGATGTCCTGATCATCGGCATGAGCTCGACGGGCGGAACGATTGAGGAAGCAAGAGGCAGACTGGAGAAGGACGGTCTCAAAACGAACCATGTTCACGTTCGTCTGCTGCATCCTTTCCCTTCCGAAGAGCTGAAGCCTCATTTGGAGAAAGCAAGAAATGTAATTGTCGTTGAAAATAATGCGACTGCGCAGCTGGCGAATCTGATCAAGCTGAATGCAGGCAGTGCCGATAAAATCATAAACATGCTGAAATACGACGGAACCCCGTTCCTGCCGTCCGAAGTTTATCAAGAATGCAAGGAGCTGACTGTAGCATGGCAACGTTAAAAGATTTTCGCAACAATGTAAAGCCTAACTGGTGCCCGGGCTGCGGAGATTTCTCCGTCCAGGCCTCCATTCAGCGCGCGGCCGCGAACGTAGGACTGGAACCGGAGCAGTTGGCGATCGTTTCCGGTATCGGCTGTTCCGGCCGTATCTCCGGCTATGTGAACTGCTACGGCTTCCACGGAATCCACGGCCGTTCCCTGCCGATTGCCCAAGGGCTTAAAATGGCGAACCGCGAGCTGACCGTTCTGGCTTCCGGCGGCGACGGCGACGGATTCGCGATCGGTATGGCTCATACGGTCCATGCGATCCGCCGGAACATCGACATGACCTATATCGTCATGGACAACCAGATTTACGGCCTGACTAAAGGCCAGACGTCTCCGCGAAGCGGCGAAGGCTTCAAAACGAAGAGTACGCCGAGCGGTTCGATCGAAACGCCTCTGGCGCCTCTTGAGATGGCGCTTGCTGCGGGTGCGACTTTCGTGGCGCAGTCTTTCTCCAGCAACTTGAAGCAGCTGACACACATCATCGAAGAAGGCATCAAGCACCAAGGCTTCTCGCTGATTAACGTATTCAGCCCGTGCGTCACCTTCAACAAAGTGAACACGTACGACTGGTTCAAGGAGAATATCGTGGATCTGGAGACGATCCCGGATTACGATCCGAACAACCGGATCCAGGCGATGACGAAGCTGATGGAAACCGACGGCATGCTGACCGGCATTATTTATCAGAACAAAACGAAGCCGAGCTACGAGAACCTCGTTACCGGCTTTAAAGAAGAAGGACTTGCCAAGCAGGATATGAAGCTGAGCCAAGCTGATTTTGACAAATTGGTTGCAGAATTCAAATAAGCGGGATAGAAAAGCGTGCAGAGTGCTCTGCGCGCTTTTTTTTTATCCGTGTAGAGGTTAAACTGAGGGGGAGAACCTGCTACAGAGACAGAGAATGGATACAGGAAGGGATGAAGACAGAATGAAACAAATACCTATCGGGATTTCCGCCCGTCACATTCATTTGAAGCCGGAGCATATTACCCGCCTTTTCGGCGAGGGCTATGAGCTGACTGTTCTGAAAGACCTGTCCCAGCCGGGACAATTCGCTGCGGGCGAAACCGTAGCGGTCGTCGGCCCCAAAGGCCGGTTCGACAAAGTCCGGATCCTTGGACCGGCCCGGAATATTTCCCAGCTGGAAATATCGCGCACGGATGCTTTTGCACTCGGGGTTAATCCACCGGTACGAGAATCCGGGAATATTGAAGGGACGCCGGGAATCAAGATTGTGGGTCCCAAGGGCGAAGTGGAGCTGGAAGAGGGCGTGATCGTTGCGGCCCGCCACATCCATTTCCATACGGAGGATGCGAAGAAATGGGGCATTGAGGACAAGCAGCGCCTGCGTGTCCGCGTGGAGACGGATCGTCCAGTAATCTTCGAGGATGTCATTGCCCGTGTATCGGACCAGTTCGCCTTGGATATGCATATCGATACGGATGAAGGCAACGCCGCAGGGCTTAAAACAGGCGACGTCGGAATTATTGTAGATTAGGAAGCGGCCCGGACAAGTTGTCCGGAAGCACGCATAGAGCCGGGTAGGGGGAGCCGATTTCCTCCGCCCGGCTCTTTCTTCTTTTGTCCGGGGACCAGGCATGGTATAATCAGATTTATGAGTCCAGCATGGAATATTCAGGAGGAATGGCGAAATGACGGTGAAAACCGCTAAATCCGATAAGGATTTTTCGATCTATTTTCAACCTCCTTCTTATAAGGATGCGAAAAAACGCGGCAAGGAAAACATTGAAGTGCTGTATGATTTCAACATCCCGGAAGAGATGAAGGAGTTTGGCAAAGGCAAGCGGTACATGATTCGCACGTACGGCTGTCAAATGAACGAACACGATACCGAAACGATGAAAGGCATGCTCGAGGAACTGGGGTATACCTCCACGGAAGAGAAACAGGAAGCCGATGTGATCCTTCTGAACACCTGTGCGATCCGGGAGAACGCCGAGGATAAGGTGTTCGGCGAGCTGGGGCACTTGAAGCACCTCAAAACGGAGAAGCCGAATCTGGTGCTCGGAGTCTGCGGCTGCATGTCTCAAGAGGAAGGCGTCGTTAAGCGGATCTTACAAAAACACGGGCATGTCGATCTCATATTCGGCACCCACAATATTCACCGCCTTCCGGCCCTTCTGCAGGATGCTTACTTAAGCAAGGAAATGGTCGTGGAAGTGTGGTCCAAAGAAGGCGACATTATCGAGAACCTGCCCAAAAAGCGGGAAGGCATGCGCGCCTGGGTGAACATTATGTACGGCTGCGACAAGTTCTGCACGTACTGCATCGTGCCGTACACCCGCGGCAAGGAGCGGAGCCGCCGTCCGGAGGACGTATTGGCGGAGGTGCGCGATCTGGCCCGTCAAGGGTTTAAGGAAATTACGCTGCTCGGACAGAACGTCAACGCTTACGGCAAAGATTTCGAAGATATCTCGTATTCCTTCGGAGATCTGATGGCGGATATGCGTAAAATTGATGTGCCGAGAATCCGGTTTACCACTTCGCATCCGCGTGATTTTGACGATCATCTGGTCGAGGTGCTTTCGCACAAAGGCAATTTGATGGAGCATATTCATCTGCCGGTCCAATCGGGGAGCACGGAAGTGCTGAAAAGAATGAGCCGCAAATACAGCCGTGAGCTGTATCTGGATCTTGTGCGCAAAATCAAGACGGCTATACCCGACGTGGTGCTCAGCACGGATATTATCGTCGGTTTCCCGGGAGAAACGGACGAGCAGTTTGAAGAGACTTTGTCTCTCGTGAAGGAAGTCCGGTTCGATTTTGCCTACTCGTTCATTTATTCCCCTCGTGAAGGAACTCCGGCTGCCGCAATGGAAGACAACGTTCCCGAGGACGTGAAGAAGGAGCGTCTGTACCGGCTCAATGAGGTGCTCGGAGCTTTCAGCAAGGAAAGTAACGAAAAGCTTCGCGGTGAAGTAGTTGAAGTTCTTGTTGAGGGAGAGAGCAAGAAGAATTCGGAGGTCCTCTCGGGACGGACCCGGACGAATAAGCTCGTTCTTTTCAGAGGATCCAAGGATCTCATCGGATCTTTCGCCCGTGTACGCGTGATGGAACCGCAAACGTGGCTTGTAAAAGGCGAGCTGGTCGCGGAGCCGCTGCAAATGTTAAGCTAAGAACGCCATAATGAAGAAGCGGAGTGTGCAGGATGGAGCATTACACGAATACCGAAATGGTCGTAAGAGAAGATATTTTGGCGAAAACGAAAGAGCTGGCGGAGCTTCTTACCACCTCTTCCGAGGTGCAGTTTTTTCAACAGGCCGAAAAACAGATTAACCAGAACGAGCACATTCAGTCTCTGATTCAGGCCATGAAGAAAAAGCAGAAAGAAATTGTCGCTTTTGAAAAATTCGACAACGAAATTATGGTCAAAAAGATCGAGAAGGAAATCGAGAGCCTGCAGGATGAGCTGGACAATATTCCGATCGTCAGTGAATTTCAGCAATCCCAGGCGGATATTAACTACCTGCTTCAACTCGTTATGGGCGTGATAAGGGATACCATTGCGGACAAAATCACGGTGGAGTCCGGTTCGGCACAACCGCCTTCCAGCTGCAGCGAATAAAGGGTGCATTTACAAAAAAGGCCGTTTCCGGTTGCGGGAGCGGCTTTTTTGCCGTACATTCACTATAAGGTTATTTGACAAAAATCAAACAGTAATTTAAATTGTTTATATAAATACAAACGAAGAATGAAGGTGTTTGATTTGAAAGATGTTTCAGAACTTTTTTGGAATGCATCGACGGATGAAATCAAACGGGGATACATTTTCTCGGATCAGGAAGAAGCCTATGTGTGTCTGGTTTGCGGGAAATCGTTCACTAAAGGGATCATTTACCGCGAAGACGAGACGTTTTACGAAGCAGAAAAGTTTGCGTCTCTGCATATCGCCGCCGAGCATGGGTCCATGTTCCATTACCTGCTCAACTTGAACAAGAAACTGACGGGGCTGACCGATCTGCAGAAGCAGCTGCTCGGTTTTTTTCACGACGGTTTGTCCGACAAAGAGATTGTGGGAGAACTTGGCGGCGGAAGCACCTCAACGATCCGTAATCACCGGTTTACGATGAGGGAGCGGGAGAAGCAGGCCAAAGTGTATTTGGCGCTTATGGGGCTCCTGGACCAGCGGCCGGATGCCGGTAAAGCGCCCTCTTTTATTGCCGTTCCGAAAAGCGCTACGGTGCTTGATGAAAGATTTGCGATTACGGAGCAGGAGAACGAACAGTTTTTGAAGCTGTATTTTTCAGAAGGGACAGACGGGCCGCTCAATAAATTTCCGAAAAAAGAGAAGAGGAAGGTCGCGATCCTGCGTCAACTGGCGACGCGATTCGAAACGGACCGGCAGTATACGGAAAAAGAAGTGAACGAGGTCCTGAAAGAAGCGTGGCACGATTATGTGACTATCCGCAGGTACCTTATCGAATATGGTTTTATGAAGCGTCACGATGACGGAAGCGCATACTGGGTAACCCGTTAAGACAAACGGGTAGCGTGGCTTGGGTCAAATTCACTAAAAAAGGTTAATATCCGTATAGCAGCAGCTAGAGACAAAGGAGGATATAACCATGCCCCATGATATGACTCACGAAGGCGTTAACGAAGAAATTCAACGCTGTATCGAAGAATGTATAAATTGTATTAAAACTTGTAATTATTGTTTCGATGCCTGTCTGAAGGAAGAGCACGCTTCCCATATGGCCCAGTGCATCAGGATGACCCGTGAATGCGCGGACATTTGTACCTATGCCGCATCGGCCATGACCCGTCAAAGCCCGTTCATTGTGGAAATTTGCAATCTTTGCGCGACGGTTTGCGAAATTTGTGCCAAAGAATGTGCGGAACATGAACATGAGCACTGCCAAGAGTGTGCCAAAGTATGCCGCTCCTGTGCGGAAGCTTGCCGCAGAATGGCGGCTTAATGCGTTATAAATAAGCGAGCGACTTTAATTGCAGCAGTTGCGGAAAAGTCGGCTCGACTAGAAAACGGTTAGAAGAACCGGCTTAAAAGGGAACCCTGCAAGGGTTCTTTTTTATTTTTCAGAAGAGCGGGAAGAAGCACAAACAGATGGAAAAAACTATAAAGGTATTCTAACAATTGGGTGACCGGAATGAGGACATTAAGGTTATAATTAGGTGAAGAGTCCTTCAAAAGTGCAACCTTCCTTCCCCCATTACGTCTATGACTGAAAGCCTGTTTCATCCCGCACTTATTTGGGTAAATGTTGCTGATGTGCATGTAATCATAGTGAAGACCTAATTTTTGTTGCCTGAGGAGTTATCGTTTATGAAGGAAACTATTATTGTAGGCCTCCCGGCCTACAACGAAGAGGATGCCTTGCCTAAACTGCTTCCGAAGATGGAACAATTGTCGATGCAGTTTGGCGAGGCTTTTCGCGTGGTCGTAGTCAACGACGGAAGCTCGGACGGAACGGCCGCGTTCTTAGAGGAAGCGTGCCGAACCTACGCATGGCTTCAAGTTATCGACCATGAGCGCAACCGTGGACTCGGGGAGGCCATGAACACCCTGGTCCGATTTGTAACCAGCGAGTACCAGTCGGGCGATGTGCTTGTGACGCTGGACGCGGACAATACGCATAATCCGAACCTGATTTCGGCGCTCGTGGCGAAACTGAAGGAGAACAAGCTGGATCTGGTTGTGGCGTCCCGTTTTGCCAGAGGGGGCCAAGAGCTGGGCTTGTCGCTTATCCGGAGGCTGTACAGCCGCGGGGCGATGGTATTTTTTAAGTTATTTTTTCCGATCGAGGGAGTGCATGATTATTCGAGCGGCTTTCGCGCATACCGGATCGGATATCTCAATCAGGCTATGAACCTTTACAAACAAAGACTGATCACGACCAGCGGTTTCGATTGTATGGCCGAAATGATGGCCCGGTTCAGTAAAATCGGCATTAAAGCGGGGGAGTATCCTCTCGTGCTGGAATACCATTTAAAAGTCGGCCGCAGCAAAATGAACGTAAAGCGGACGATTGCGGGCTATTTCCGCCTGTTGATGAAAGTTAAACCCCCTGTGCAGGGGACGCAAAAGAAAGTGAAGGGTACCGTATGAGCGCACTTTGGGTCATTTTATTATCGGTCGGTATGGGAGCGGTCGGTCAAGTTCTTCTTAAAGCCGGAGCGAACCGTCTGGGTGAACTCTCGCTGGCTCCGGCTACTTTGATTCCGGATCTATTCCGTATGGTCAAAACTCCCGAAATCCTGATCGGACTTATTTTATTCGGAACCAGTTTTCTGCTGTGGGTCAAGGTTCTCACCAAAGTAGAACTGAGCTATGCGTATCCGATGATGAGCCTGAGCTATGTGATCGTGTTCGTCATGTCGTTCCTTTGGTTCCAAGAGGCGTTTACGATGCAAAAGCTGGTCGGTATGGCAGTGATCATCATCGGAATCATTATCATTAATAAATAAGGAGAAGCGCATGGAACACAAGACGCGTATTCCTGCGTGGCTCATAACCGCCTTCTTGTTTATTGCGATTGCCGCGCTGAGAATTCCATACATAACCAATTCCCCGTATGAAATCGATTCATGGAGACAGTCCGATACGGAATCGATCGCCCGCCATTTCGTGGAAACCAAATTTAATCTTTTCTATCCGCAGTTCAATTATCAGGGGCCGCTTCCCAACTATGTGGAGCTGGAATTTCAGATTACCCCGTTTCTGATTGCGATTTTGTACAAATTGTTCGGTTATCAGTACTGGCTGGCCAGGCTTGTGCCTTTGGCGTTTTTTATGGGCTCGGCATGGTTTCTCTACCTGATCGCGCGCACGTTCTATACGAAGCGGACGGCCTGGATCGCGGTTTTGCTGTACGGGATCTTACCGGTTGCGGTGACTTATTCCCGGGCGATTATGCCGGAAGCGGCTTCGCTATTCTTCTATCTCGGCGCCTTCTATGCGTTCACGGTGTGGATCCGCAAGGGCGGCACGGCTTTTGTGCTTACCGCGGCGCTGTTTACGGCGCTGGCAATCTCGCTCAAGGTGCCGACGGTTTTCGTCGGCATTCCCATGCTTTTCATGGCGGCGGCGAAATTCAAAGTGAAAATGGTCGTGAACTGGCGCTTGTGGCTGTTCGCCGCTTTGGCTCTGGGCCTCCCCGCGCTGTATTACGCCTGGGCCTCGTCCATAGCGGAGTTCCAATTCGTATCGGGGATCGCGTCCAAGCACATTTTCCCGAAAATGGCGACGGCGATGTTCACGCCCGAGACCTGGGACTTCTTCCTGCGGGAGCTGCCGAAAGCCTTTACCTGGCCGCTTCTGGCATTGGCGGCCGTCGGGCTGCTTGCCGGCTTCGGACAGAAGGATATCCCCGTCCGCGTGTGGGCATGGGCGATGCTTCTGGAGCTGGCCACGATCGTGGCGGTGATCAAATTCGATTACTATTTGATCTTCTTTGCTCCGGTGGCGGCTTTGCTCGCCGCGAAAACGATCGGCCGGTTGACGGAGCTCCGGTTCGGCTGGATTCTCGCCGCAGTCGTTGTCGCGGGAATCGGATGGGCCTGCATCCTCATGATCAATCCCGATTACGGGAAGGAGAAAACCGTCATTCTGGAGCAGGCCCGGGCAGTCGAACGGTTAACGAAGCCGGGCGATCTCATTGTCGTCGGCACCGACGATCCCTCGCTTCTGAACGCCAGCCACCGGGTAGGCTGGAGGGTGCTTAATTCCATTCCGGACGATCCGGTCAAAGAGCTGGAGTATTTCCGGGCGGGCGGAGCCGCTTATTTTGTTCCGCTCAAAGGGCAGATCGACGGAGATAAAGCGGGGGAGCTGCGCCGCTATCTTAACGCGAAGTTTGAGAAAATTCCCGTAGAGGGCGGCTATGACATATACCGGCTGAAATGAAAAAGAAAGCAGGACCTGCATGCAGGTCCTGCTTTCTTCGGGTTTGCCGCTTGTCGCGGCACTTTATCTACTTGCTGGGCTCCGGCGGCTATTTGACTACGAGCACCGGAATTTGCGCGTGCTGGACGACATAGTGGCTGACGCTTCCGAGCACCCACTCGCGAACCCCGCTCAGGCCCCGGCTGCCGATGACGATGACATCCCGCCCGGTACGTTCGGCGTGTTCGAGAATGGCCCGGCCCGGATTGCCGTTCAGCAGATATACTTCGGCCGGCTGGGAAAGCGAAACCAGACGCTGCTTGGCTTCGTCTTTAATTTGTTCCGCCAATTCGTAATATTCTCCGGACATGCCGGCAGGCGTGGAAATAAGGGCTTCACCGACGACAAGGTTAGGCATATTCGCCACATGGACGACTTCCAGCTTGGCGGACGGATTGCTTTTTGCAAGTCCGACGGCTTTTTCCAACGCTTTTTTCGATACTTCAGAACCATCATACGCGCATAAAATATTCAAGAATTGCATGATCGTCACCTCTTTGGCATAATGAATTAGGGAAGCTGTCGAATTTTTAACTTATTTGTAACACTTTACTCCGCATTTCTCACTATAATTATACCGTCTAGCCAACTATAATGATATCGTCTGCTCCTACACTCCTGTCTATACATTCCGAAGGAATTGTATACCATACTCCAGAATTGAGGTTTTTAATGATGTCAGACCCTATTAATCCGAATTCAACCCCCGTTTCCGGTACTAATTCGCGTAAATCCAAACTTAAAAAGAAAACAAAATGGCCCTTATGGAAAAAAATAGCCGTAACCGGCGGGATTATTGTTCTGCTTATCGTCATCGGAATCGGATCGTACGCCGGTTATCTCATCAGCAAAGCCGGTGAGGTCATCAAGAACGTCGGTACGACTGAAGTCGTTGCTCCTAAAGATTCCGCGAAAGTCAAACCGCTCAGCATTTTGCTGATGGGTGTCGATTCCCGGGAAGAAACCGGCTCGCTGAACAGCGACGTGATGATGGCGATTTCGATGAATCCCGAGACGAAGTCCGCTACGATCGTATCCCTGCCGCGCGATCTTGAAATGAAGCTGAAGAAGAACGGCGACTCTCATAAGGCTAATTATTTTTACCCGCATTTCACGTTAACTGAACCTGCAACCGCCATGAAAAAGACGAAGGAGTTTTTCGGCAACTTTTTCGAGGTTCCTTTTGACTACATGGTGACCATTGATTTCGAAGGATTTAAACAGGTTGTCGATGAGCTTGGCGGAGTAACGGTTGATGTCGACCAGGATATGTATTATGTAGACAATTGGGACGGCACGAAAATCAATCTCAAAAAAGGCGTCCAGAAACTGGACGGAAAACAAACGCTCGACTTTGTACGTTACCGTAAATCGAACCCGGGCTCGAAATTCGAAACCGCGGAATCGAGCGATACGGCGCGTAACGCGAGACAGCAGCAGGTATTGAATGAAATTCTTAAAAACATGAAAAGTCTGGGCGGGGTCTCGAAAGCTTCCGGCATTTTGGAAGCAGTCGGCAATAACCTCAAAACGGATATTCCTTCCAGCCAGATTTACGATATGATTTCCCAATATATTACGATTGATACCCAGAATATCGAACTCATCCATATGGAGGGTGACTGGATCAGCCCTTATATCGTCGTGAAAGATGAAGAAATTCAGGAAGCCAAGAACGCTTTGAAGCTTCGTCTGGATCCGAATTGGGTGCCGAGCAGCAGCCCGAATTCCACGAATTCGTCTAAAGGAACGGACAATAGAGGCAATACCGACTCGGACGGCAAAATAACTCCGACGCGCACGCCCAAGCCGACGGGCGTCCCGACTCATACGCCTAAGCCGACGATCAAACCGATACCGACGCCTAAGTCGACAGTAAGGCCGAGCTCGACTCCGGAAGACGACGACGTTGTACCGGGCTTGACGCCGAACCCGACCCGCAAACCGGGCGGCAGCGTTACTCCGGTTCCGACAGGTAAGCCGACGGCGACGCCGAAAAATACGGAGGCCCCTAAACCGACGCCGACTCCGCAAAACCAGGAAACGACGCAAAAAACAGGATAGCCGCTTAATCCCCGCACTTCTCGTTATGAGAGGAGCGGGGATTTCTTTTTCCGCTGAAGAAGATTGTGAACTTTTTCCCCTAAGCTTGTGTAGGAAAAGAAAGTTGCGGGTAATATCAACAGGAGAGAATCTTAAAAAAGGATGAGGTGTTCGTGATGAGCAAACATATTCAAGCCTATTTCCGCACTGAAAACGAGGCGGAGGATGTTCGTATCCGGCTCCAAACTTATTCCGTCGAGCAGCTTGAAGTCGGGGAGACTCAGGGACGCGTCTCAGGGACCGGTCTGATTGCGCCTCCGGCCTTTGCAGGCGGGGCGTCCGGAGCCGTGGGCGTGCCCGGTGCGACGATCGGCACCTCTCCGAGTCCGGGCGGCTTCATACCGGTCCGGGCGGCGGAGGATCGGCACGATCCCGACCGAACCATCCGGGGCGAAGACGACGGGCCGCTGGCGGATCTCATCTTTGGCGAAGGCGACGATGAGGCCGAAAATTTGCGCTATGTGCTGACGGCCAAGGTGCCGGATTCCGACTACACGGAAATCGTGGAGATCATTCGCAGCAACAAGGGATACGTTGAATCGATAGATTAAAACCAGATAAACGAAAAGGAGTGGAGAGACCATGAGTAAAATCGCATTTTTACTGGCACCCCAATTCGAGGATTCTGAAATGCAGGAACCGTATGAAGCCTTGAAGGCCGACGGACATGAGGTCGTCATTATCGGATTAAAGCAGGGTGAACTGCTTACCGGTAAAAACAAGAAAGCCGAGTATACGGCCGATCAGGGTATCAAAGAAGTCAAACCGGACGAGTATGATGCCGTCGTTATTCCGGGAGGCTCCTCTCCGGAAGGATTGCGTCTGGATGCGGACATTCAAACGTTCGTAAAAAAGATCGACGAGGCCGGAAAACCCGTGGCCGCTATCTGCCACGGACCGCAGATTCTGATCAGCGCTAATCTGATCAAAGGCCGGAAGCTCACATCCTATCCGCCGCTTCAGGACGACGTGCGCAACGCCGGAGGGGAATTCGCCGATCAGGAAGTCGTGATCGACGGCAACCTGATTACGTCGCGGACTCCGAAGGACGAGCCTGCGTTTATTGCGGCCATCAAAAAGGCGCTTTAACGAGATTTCATCCATAAGACAAGAACGTCTGCGGCGCATGCTTGCAGGCGTTCTTGTTTTTCCTATATGATGGGGGTATCTCATCCGAAGGAGAAGGTATCTATTTATGCTGTTCGTCCGTCAAGAAAGCTTCAAGGAATACATACGCCGGTACCCGGTTACGAGTCTTCTCGTCCTTATCCATGTGGTGCTGTTTGTGCTGATGGAGGTAAGCGGCTCATCGACAAGCACGAGAACGCTTCTCGATTACGGAGCCTTATTTTCCGCTCCGGGTTTTGTCCCCGAGTGGTGGCGCTTTTTCACCGCCATGTTCTTACATATCGGCTTGTCTCACCTGCTGTTTAACAGCTTCGCCCTGGTTATTTTCGCACCGCCGCTGGAACGTCTGCTGGGCAGTGTCCGGTACGCGGTCTTTTACTTAGCCAGCGGGGCGCTCGGCAGCGCATTCTCCTACTGGCTCCATACGGACGCTTATGTCGCAGCGGGGGCCTCCGGTGCCATTTACGGGATTTATGCGGCCTATCTCTATTTGGCCTTGTTCCGCCGGCAGCTGCTGGATCAGCAATCGAGACAGACGATTATCATCATTCTGGTGAGCGGTCTGCTGTTTTCCGTGATCGTGCCTAATGTGGATCTTTATACGCATCTGGGCGGTTTTCTGGCCGGCTTTGTCTTGTTTGCCTTGTTCGTGGAATTTATCAAGCGGAGCGGCAGAAGATAGAACGGGCTTGATTAGAAGAAAGTGCCGTTTAACTGAAAAAAGGAAGCGGGTCTTCTGTTCTGACGACCCGCTTCCGTCGAAACCGAAAGAAGACTCCTGCAGGTTCCGCGGAACCGGGCAGGAGTCTTCTTTATATATTTTTAAAACAGAAAGATTAAGATTTCAGAACATCGTGGTCCACGTAACGCTCGCCGTTCAGCTCGCTGACGATATTAATGGCCGCCTTGGCGCCGTCGCCCGCCGTTACAATCGTATGTACGCTCATGCCGGCAATCGTTCCCGCCGCCCAGATCCCTTCCACGCTCGTTTTGTTGTTCGCATCCGTCTGAACGACCGTTTTGATCCGCGGCTCGGTGCCCGGTATCGTCGTGACTCCGATTTTATCGGCAAGATCGGCCAGGACTCCGGTCGCGAGCAGGACGTGTCTGGCTTCGTAGCTGCCCTGATCCGAAGTGACGAGAAAGCCGTCGTCCTGCTTGTCGACAGATTCCACTTTGCCTTCGGCTATTTCCGCGCCGAATTTGGCTGCTTGTTTTTTGCCCAGCTCCACCATGTCGGGACCGCTGATTTCGGCGACTCCGTAGTGATTCTCGATCCAGGCTCGTTTTGTCATGCTTTGCCCGCTGTCGATAATGAGTGTTTTTTTGCCTGCTCTGGCGGCAATCAGTCCGGCACTGGCACCGGCAGGTCCCGCTCCGATAATAACAAGATCGTACATGCTCTTCTCTCCTTCGTATGGCAAAATAAAGACTCTAATCCAGTATAGCGGATAGGCAGAAGGAAGAAAAGCAGGCGCTTACATCGTAGATCAGGCCGACTTTCAAGTCTCATACAGAACCGTAGGGGAACCATGCAGACTTGTGGCAGAACCCGATGCAGAACCAATGCAGAACCAATGCAGAACCAATGCAGAACCAATGCAGAACCGGAGCGGGGCGGGAATGTGGGTTTTTGTCTCCTTACATGCTATGATAGAAAAAGGATTCATCCCAAGCAAACAGCGAAAAACCTTGAAAAGAACAGGTGATCAAATGAACAATCGACTTAAACAAATCAGCGATCATATGGAACAAAACAACCTGGATGCCGTTATCATTACGGTTCCCCGGCACGTGTATTATTTGACGGGATTCGCCTCCGACCCGCACGAACGCTTCCTGGGTCTTATTCTTCCGAAAGGAGAAGAGCCGTTTCTACTCGTACCGGCTCTCGATGCGGAAGCGGCTGCCCAGGCGTCCTCGGTACAGCGGATCCATACGCACAGCGACACGGATTCCGCTTATGAAGTGCTTCGCGGACTGCTGCCGGCATCGCTTGGCAGTATCGGCATCGAAACCGAGCATTGGACAGTCAGCCGCTATGAAGAACTGAAGACTTACATCGGCGTAAGCCAGGTTTCTTCGGTCGACGGGCTGCTGCGGGATATGCGGGTGATCAAATCCGAGAGCGAAATCGGCCTTATGAAGGATGCCGTGACGCTTGTGGAGGAAGTGCTGAAGCGCGGTTTGCAGAAGGTGGCTGTCGGCGTGACGGAAATCGAACTGGTCGCGGAGCTGGAGTTCCAGATGAAAAAACTCGGGGCCCAGTCCCCCTCTTTTTCAACGATGGTTCTGACCGGTCCGGCTTCGGCTCTGCCGCACGGCGTTCCCGGATCGCGTAAAATCAGCCACGGGGACCTGCTTTTATTCGATCTTGGCGTTTATCTGAACGGCTATGCGTCCGATATTACGCGCACCTTCGCGGTGGGAGAAGTGTCGGAAGAACAGCGCCGCATCTACAATGCGGTCCTGGCCGGCAACGAAGCGGCCATTCAGGCCGTCCGCCCGGATGTTACCTGCGCGTCCGTAGACGCTGCGGCAAGAAACCGGATCGAAGCGGACGGATACGGCACCTATTTCAACCACCGGCTCGGTCACGGACTCGGACTCGACGTTCACGAGTATCCGTCCGTTCACGGAAGAAACGAGGCGGTTCTGAAAGCCGGCATGACATTCACCATTGAACCCGGTGTTTATGTGCCGGGCGTGGGCGGAGTCCGTATCGAAGACGATGTTCTGGTTACATCCGAAGGAGTCGAGGTGCTGACTTCCTTCCCTAAACAGCTGACGGTTCTCGGAGGCTGATCTGCCGCGGTGAAAGCCTGCTCCATGTATTCCTTGCGGAATAACGGGGCAGGCTTTTTGCATTCGATTAATTCTAAGCCCATACGGTTAAACATACATAATGAACAAAAGGAGAGGATGTGACAGCCATGCATGTTTTGCGTAAAATAACGAATATTGCCGGCCTCCTCTTGGTTCTGATCGTGAATACGTTGTCCCAAGCGCTGCCTATTAACGGTGTGACGACCGGCGAGATATCGGACCGGCATCATACCTATGTTACGCCAGCCGGGTATGTTTTCACGATTTGGAGCGTCATTTATCTGGGGCTGATCGGTTTCGCAATTTACCAGGCCCGCAAGGATACGGGGAACCGCCCGGCAGTGGAACGGATCAGCTACTGGTTCGTCGTCAGTTGTC
Source organism: Paenibacillus sp. JT31N7 (assembly GCF_059692095.1). Classification (NCBI taxonomy): domain Bacteria; kingdom Bacillati; phylum Bacillota; class Bacilli; order Caryophanales; family Paenibacillaceae; genus Paenibacillus; species Paenibacillus sp. JT31N7. The sequence continues at coordinate 1,176,792 of NZ_JCAUAT010000001.1, read as the reverse complement.
TGCTGAATTCGGCGTGGATCTTTCTATGGCATTATGAAAAAATCGGCTGGAGTACGCTGGTCATGGCGGCTCTTCTGCTGACGCTTATAGCGATCTATCAGAGAATCCGCTACGGCCGGGAATCGCGGGCCATAGGGGAGTACAGCTTCGTTCAAGTGCCCTTCAGCCTGTATCTGGGCTGGATCTTCGTCGCTTCCATCGTAAACGTTACCGTATGGCTGCAGGACTTGGGCTGGAACGGATGGGGCATCGACCCCCGGATGTGGGCCGTCATTCTGCTGACGGCAGCAGGCGTACTGGCTGTCGCTTTTAGCTACGGGAAGAAAGATGTGCCTTTTGCGCTAGTTTTTGTCTGGGCCTTCATCGGCATAGGCGTCGAACAGCAGGCGGACGTATGGGTACGCAATTCGGCCTGGTCTCTGGCTGCAATCGTCGGGGCGGCAACCGTATGGCTCCTGATCAAAGTAATCCGAGATCGCAAAAGATGGGATCAGCCTTATATCAGCCGGTAAGGAAGACCTATTCGGGAAGCTTCTCTTGAAAAAGAGAGCTTCTTTTTTTTGCGGATATGTCGAAATAGCATGAAAAAGGAGTTAATATCCACAATATTGTAATTTAAAAGAATAATATTCCAAATTGTCCAAGATGGTGCTACAATACGTGTAATCGGATTGGCAAACAGGGGAGAAAATATCAGGAGGTGATTAGCGGCTCAGCTTAACCTGCTCGGATGTTCTCCGTTTTTGTATGTCTGGAGCTAGTTTACACCTGAAGGAGGAAGATGACGGTGAAAAGATCTCTTCGCTTAAGCGGGCTGCTCCGCGGAACGCTGTTTGCTGTCCTGCTTCTGTCTGTTGCCGCTGCGGGCTGCGTTCCGCTGGACGGAACTGCCGCCGCCGCTCCGGTCTTGGCTGCGGCGGCTGCTAATGCGCAGAACCCCGGGCCTTACGGAGGCATCGCGGTTCCGCCCGACAGCCCGAAATCCGGGCCTGCCGATCAGGACCCTTTTCGTTCGGCGAACGGGCCGGGGCCCCCTTTGCTTCCGCAGACGACTCTTGACGTGACGGTAAATGAATCCGTTTACGGTCCTCATATCAAGCTTCCCGACGGAACTCTGCATCCGGTAGCCGGAATGGATCAGGAGCGCACGGAGGACGCCCTGACCGTATATACAAGTACGTACGGAACGTATACGTCTCCTTTCGATGACCGGACGATCGAGCTTATTGTGACGGAAGGCATTATCGTTGACAAAATCGCAGACGGCAAAAAAGGAACCTATTTGCCCAAAAACGGGTATGTTCTTTCGGGTACCGCAAGTACAAAGGCGCTTCTGCAGCAGCTGAATGTGGGCGACCGCCTTACCGCCGTGAACATTAAAATTCCTGTCTTGCCGACGAAGTATGTGAAGGTCGCCGATTTGATTATACCCGTGGACCGGGTGAACGGGCCGCGGAATCAGGGGGAAGCCGTGCTTTTCGACTCGGGTTACGGAGCCTCCACCCGCACGAACCCGTGGGGAATCGAAGTGACCTTCCAGAATGGCCGGGTCACGGGGGTTAAAGGAATTCTTATGGATTCCGGCGGAAAATTTATCGACAATGACTCGCCGATCCCCAAGGGAGGTTACGTCCTTTCCGTGCAGGCGGCAAGTCCTTATTATGCCGATCTGCTGGCCCTGGCGGCTCCGGGGTTGTCCGTATCCATGGAGCTGAATGCTTATCCCATGTATTTTGCGTCCAAAATGGCCTACGACGCGTTTAATCCCCGGACGAGGGAAGACAATCCGGCTGGCTGGGACGATACGAACAACAAGCCGTATCCCGGGCATCGCGGAGCGGAGCAGCTGATCGTGTACGACAGCAGCTACGGCGCTTCCACCGGTACGAATCCGTGGGGCGGCGAGGCGGTTGTGAACGCGGACGGCAAAATCATAAGCAGCGGAGGCAACAACCGGCCGATTCCTGCAGGGGGATACGTTCTTTCCGGACACGGCTCCAAAATGGCTTGGCTTTCGCGTTATGCGGCCATTGGGGCGACCGTGAAGATCAACCGGGCGGAAAAGCAGGTACTGCTTATTTTCACCCCGCAATCTTATCTGGATAAGGCGCGGATAACCGCCGGTACTGCGGAGCAGGCACTAGAGGAATCCAAGCGCAGATTTATGGATGTTCCTTACGGGGAAATCTCCAAAGAAATTCAACAAGTGAAGCAGCTGGAGATTCAGGCGGGCAAGCATCTGGAGGAAAAAGGCGTCGAAGGGTTGACGGGAGTGCTGGCCGAACTGGATGGAAAGGCAACGCGCGTTCACTACATGAATGTGGAGTCTAGAACCGTTGAAAACCGGGGAATCTGGATTCGGCCCAAGGAGAAGTCTCTTGAAGAAGTTAAACGGGCGCTGGATAAGATTAAGGCGGCTCATCTTAACTCCGTTTATTTGGAAACGTTCTGGAACGGGTACACCATTTATCCGACTAAAAACAACATTACGGCTCATAATCCCATGTACGGCGGATTTGATGTGCTTCAGGCTTACTTGGAAGAAGGGAAAAAACGGGGCATCGACATCCATGCCTGGGTCGAAAACTTCTTTGTGGGAGGACCGGAACCCGGGCCGATCGTGGAGCGCAAGCCCGAATGGTCGCTGCTCAGCCGAAAAGGCCAAAATTATCAGGAAGATGCGTCGAGCGGATTCCGTTATTATTTTATCAACCCGGCTTTGGATGAAACGCATGATTTCCTGCTGGACGTCTATAAAGAGCTGCTCGGCAAATATGACGTAGCCGGCCTGCACCTTGATTACGCGAGATATCCCGGCTCGGGAGATTTTACGAACGATTTCGGATATGATGTCTATACCCGGAGCCTGTTCCAGAAGAAATACGGGACCGACCCGATCCGTCTGCACCCGGGAGATGCGATGTGGGCGCAGTGGGTGGATATGCGCGTCGGGTTCGTCGACAAGTTTGTGTTCCGCCTGGCCGAGAAAGTGAAGAGGTGGAAACCTCAAGTAAAGCTGACCGCCGCGGTATGGCCCGAATATGAAATTGCCCGGGGAGACGTGCTTCAGGATTCGATGAACTGGGTGAAGCATAACCTGATCGACAACGTGTTCCCGATGTCCTATAAGCTGGACACCTCACTCGTCGTGGCGGATGCGCGCAAAACGTTCGAGATCGCAAAAGATAAATCGTATGTGACGATAGGGGTCGGTTCTTTTATCGATCTGACCAAAGACGCGTTCATCGATCAGATCACAGCGAGCCATCTGCTCGGAATCAGCGGCAGCGCCGTGTTCGAGTATGAATCGTTTTTCGATCAGGGCTATGACAAAAATACCGTCCTGGGCGTTTACCGGAATGAAGCGGTCGTTCCCGACAGGGACCCGGCCCGGTCTATTGCCGCTATTCTTGCGGGACAAAAACGGAAAGTAAAGGAACTGTATATCCCTTTTAAAGGAATGGATGCCCGCAAAGCCGGCCGGTATACCGATGAGATTGAATCAATCGTCAAAAAGTTGGGCGGAGAGAAAAATCCCCGGCTGAATCCCGGACGTCTGAAGCAGGTAAGAAAATCACTGGCGTCCCTGATTAAGGATATCTTGTCCGATACTCGTTTGAATGCCGAAGTCAAAGAACGGATGCTGTACGATTTGAAGGGAGCACTCAAGATTTCCGAAATTACGGCAGCCAAGTCGGGGAAAGGCGGGAATGATGCCGATGAAGCGGATGCATTCAATGAAACCGGGGTGACCCATGTGGAAGATGAGGCCAGTGAGGCACATGAGTAGGCGAGGGCAGTAAGGCGGGACCTGTTGATCTGATAGCAGCGACAAACTGCCGGGTCGGGCTTTCGAAGAGTAATGAAGGTCAGGCTGGGGAAATGACGCCGTTTTATCGGGATACAACAACCGGGAGAACCGAGAGGTTAAACAGACCGTATGTGGTTTCAGAAAAGGCTGCAAAAATATGCTTTTCAATCCTTTAGAGGAAGAGAAGAGGTGCAGATCCATGAAATTTACGTTTGCGGTGTTGTCCGATATTCATGTGGTAGCTTGGGACCCCGAGTCCCACCGCCGTCTGGAAGTCTGCCTGAAAGATTACGCATCTATGAAGCATCCGCCCGAGTTTATCGTCATTAACGGGGATTTAACCGAGGGATTCGCCGAGGATTATACCGTGTTAAAACGTATTTTGTCCGAACATGTCCGCGTTCCCGTCTATGTAACGAACGGAAACCACGAATATTACCGGATGTGGTATAAGGACGGGAGTTTCAGTGTGGATACCTTCCCGAACGGCTGGTCGACGGCGGAAGCGATGGCACGGTTTCTCGGCTTTCTGGGAAAGTCCCGGCCCTATTACGACCTGCGCCTGAAAGGGCTGCGCTTCGTCTTTATGAGCGCCGAGCGCTACCGGGACACCGATCCGGCTATCCGGGAGGACGCCTGGATCGGCGACGAGCAATTCGCCTGGCTGGAGCGGATTCTGCGGGAGGAATCCCGTCCCCGTCATGCCGAAGCGCAAGGCCGGTCCGAAACGGCCTCTGCATCCGAGGCGGACCCGGGAGTCCCCGAAGCCGCTGAAGCTGCGAATAGCGAAGCGGGGGCCGCCGGTTCGCCGGGAGAGGAAGAGGCCCTGCTTGGGTCCGCGGATTCCCGCGGGGAAGAAGCATACCGCCCGTACGGGCGGGAACGGCCTGTGTTCGTTTTCCTGCATCAGCCCCTACCGCACACCGTTGCGGGAAGCTATGACCCCGGCGAGAAGGGCGTCGTGCAGGATGTGCGGCTTAGAGAGCTGCTGGGGCGGCACCCGAACGTGTGCTTCTTCTCGGGGCACACTCATTATACGCTGGCCAGCCCGGGGATATATTTCGAGGACGGCTGCTCTCATATGGGGACCTCCTCTGTCCGCAGGCCCATCGGGGACGGTATTGACCCTGCCGCGCCCGTTGAAAGCGAAAGCGTCCTCGTCGAGGTGGCGCCGCATTCGGTAACGATCCGCGGACGCAGGCACAACACGGGGGAGTGGCTTCCTTCGGCACGATTTGTTAAACGGTATTGACAAGCCGCGGAGCCGGACTGGAAATTCGGGAAGCAGCCCGCCGCGGATGAACGGGGAAAGCCGCCTTTAGCAGAGCGCTCTGCTAAAGGCGGCTTTTCGGTTCAAGACCGGGTTATTTCAAGGGAGTTACAGCGGGGTGATGGTCGGCCATGCGAGCTCTACGCCGTTCCAGGACAAAATATTTTGCAAGCCTTCCAGCTTCGTCTTGTCCGCATGCACTTCCCGGGGCTGATACCCGTTCTGTACGCAGTAGCCGGCAAGGAAGCCTGCGGCTTCGCCGATATTCCATTCCACCGGATGCAGACGGTAGCAGCCGTTCGTGATATGGGTCGTGCCGAGGTTCTTACACGCGGGCAGAAGGTTGTTGACCCGCACGGGAATAAGGCTGCCGAGCGGAATCTGGAACGGAAGGGAGGACACGTCCAGGTAATTCCGTCCCGTCATGCTCGGATGGAGATCGATCCGGTAAGCGCCGATTCCTACGGAATCCGGGAACACTTCCGCACCCTTGTCGCCGCGGATCGCCGTGCTCACGTGCTGCTCCTTGACCGTGAATTCAGCCTTGATCCGGCGCGATTCCCGGATATACGGAGCTTTAGCCATTCCGTCTTCGGTACCGACGACATCGGGACGCAGACGCAGGCCGGGATAACCGGCTTTGCCGTCCGGACGCGGAGCCTCGGTCTGGAGCCAATACAGCAGAGAATAGCTGAGCTGCTTCGCCTGTTCGAGATTTTTCTTCGCTTCCGCTTCGGGGACGTCATAAATATTGCCGAGCCAGTAATCGTTCTGCGGCCAGTTCACGAGGGAAATATCGCTCGGGAACGTACCGGGCATGAAATTCGCCTTATTGATTACCCGGCGGTAATTGAACAGCGGATATTTCTCGGTGCCCGGGAACAGGGTATCTTCGGCAGGCTCAAGCGTCACCGGGTTCGGAGAAATCCAGCTGAGCTGCTTGTCCGGCCAGAAGTCCGCCTTATAATTGCGCCAGAAATTGTAATCCTTCGGTTTGTCGATGACATGATTCTCACCTTCGAAATAATCCATGGCAAAGCAGACGGTAAACGCCTGGATATCTTTCGGATCAGCGACTTCGGGAGCGCTCGGCTCTCCCGTGTCTTTGCGGGATTCGGCACCTGTCACATACTCGACCTTGGCGAGAGGAAGAACATCTCCGCACTCCGTCGCGTCCAGGAAATACGGAGCGGTTAGCGTGTGTTTGTGGCCCAGATCCAAGTGTTTGACTTTGACGGCTCTGATTTTATCCCCGTCCGTTTCGGCCGCTGTAATGCGGTGGCGCGTGAGAATGATCAGTTTGCCGCTGTTTACGTAAGGAGCAAGCATCTGCTCAAGGACCGCGAGCATGGCTCTCGGTTCCGCGCACAAGCGGCTTACTCCGCCGTTGCCCGGATTCAGATTAACGATTGCGCGCGCCTCCGCCGTTAACGGGAAATAATCACGGTAATAGGAGCGCACTCCGTTGCGGAACTGCCGGAAGCTGCGGGTGCAGCCGAATTGCTCGATCCACTTGTGCTCGTCCGGCGGTACGGCCTGGCTGGTTAATTGTCCGCCGATCCAATCGGTTTCTTCCGTCATAATTACTTTCATGCCCATTTTTGCGGAAGACAGTGCGGCCGCACAGCCGCCGACACCTCCACCGATAATCACGACATCTGCTTTCAGTTCACGGTTCATAGTCGAATCCCTCCACGGTCTATATATTTTCCTGATAATGGAATCCACTCTATTTTAGCAAACATATGTTCCTATTTTAATACGACGAAAGTCTCATTTTGGTTCGCGGCTTATGTCGGTAAAAAAGAAGTGACTCCATTTTCCCGGACCCTGTTTACGTTTTTTTAAAACTTTTTTCAAAAAAATTTTATAGAGCCTTTAAAGAATAGAAGGCCCTTCCAGTTTCTATGCGGAGATTAGAGGGGATATATCCGAAATCACTTGCGCCTGAGGGACAATTTAAAAATCAAACTTAAAATGAAGGTTTTATAGGTCTTAATACCTATATTATGGTTGATAATTTTATATGAAAATGATAAATTGTGGTAAATATAAGTTAAAATAAAGTTGTACTCTCCATCCAGAAATCGACAGTTCTCAGCATGAAAAACCCTTTGTATGACAAGAAACTACAATAAAAGACCATGTGTACGCATAGGCAAACTTTGAAAAATATGGAGATGCACTAGGCAAATCGCCTAGATTCAAGTACTATTCATGTAGAGACTAGAAAAGAAAACCGTGAATTGTCTGACCGCGCAGAATGACGAAAAGGAGTCCCATCTATGAGCAAAATCGCCGATTTGAACAATTCGCTGCTGCTCCTCAACAGTATTTATTCCTCACTGACCAAATCCGAGCAGAAAGTGGCCGACACCGTTTTAAAGGATCCTGAAGCTACCGTTTTCTATACGATTACGGATTTGGCGGAAAAAGCGGAAGTAGGCGAAACTTCTGTCATCCGTTTGTGCCGCAAGCTTGGCTATAAGGGATATCAGGAATTTAAACTATCGCTCGTCCAGGTGCTGGCTACGCCAAGCGAGCAGGTGCACGGCAAGATTGAGGAAAGCGACGATCTCGACCAGATCATGAAGAAAATGACCTCCCAAAACTCGCAGGCGGTGCAGAACTCGACATCTTTGCTCAACGTCCAGGAGCTGCAGCAAGCGATCGACGCTATTCTGGCGGCACGAAAAATTTTGTTTTTCGGTGTAGGGTCTTCGGGCATTACCGCACAGGATGCCAAATACCGGTTCATGAGACTCGGATTTAATGTGGACGCCGGTACCGACGGCCATATTATTGCCATGAACGCGTCTTTGGTTGAAAAGGGCGATGTCGTCGTCGGCATTTCTTCGACGGGCAGTACCAAAGATCTTGTCGACGCTGTCCGCCTGGCGAAGCAGAAAGGCGCTTACATCATCTGCCTGACCAACCACGCCCGCTCGCCGATTGCGAATCAGAGCAACGTCGTTCTTCTCGCTACGGCGAAGGAAACACCTCTGCAGGGCGGAGCCTTCTCCTCCAAGCTGGCTCAAATCCACCTGCTGGATATTTTGTCCACGGCCGTTGCCATGCAAATGAAAGATCAGACGTACCGGGCTTTGGAGCACACGGCGAAATCTGTTCTGGATAAACTGTACTAATCGCTACTCCTGCGCGCAGCCGGGGCCTACGGGTCCCGGTTTTTTGCTGCCCCCATGGCGGCCAGCACATCCTTGGCGAGCCGCTTGATCTCTTGTAAAGCTTCCTGAACGAAGACGTCTGTTATAAGATGTGAGCCCCGGGGCGCGTTCCGGGACCGGAATATGTGTGCGCATCCCTGTCCATCGGCCGGTTAAGCTCTGGCGGGTAAACCGAATATTTTCGCTCGGACCGGTCAGACGTTAAATAAACGCATGGCAGCTTTCTCCATCTCCTTCAGTTTATCGCAGGTTGGAAGGGGTGGCAAATACTGTTAAATAAAGATAAGGTAAAGCAGCTCTTGTCCGTATGAGACATGTTTCCCGAAAGAAACCCGTATAGTGTTAGCAAAGCAATAATTCTTAAGCGGGGGGAACGGTCTTGGCGGCTGAAAAACGGAAAGCGGCAGTGAAGAAGCGGAACCGCGCCTACTCTGCGCAATGGTTGGAGCGGATTTTGGAAAGCGGGGCGTACCGGACGGCTGTTCCCGTCATCCTGCTAATCGGATTGGCCGAACATGCGTATTGGATCTATCAGTTGGGCAAAAACGAGCCGGCGGGCCTTGTTTCAAAGCAGGAGTGGGCTTCGGTTCTTCTTCTGACGGTGATCCTGTTTAGCGGCTGTTTACGTTATATGGGTTATAAAAGAGCGGAAGGATTCGCGGAAAGCCTGAAAACACTCCTGTGCATGCTCCTGTTCGTTCTCTACGCTTTTTACTGCGGAGCGGGTTGGTCTTCGGCAGTTGAAGCCGGGGGAGGGCCGACTGCCGGTCAATCGTATTTGCTGGAAGCCCGGACAACGGCATTTGCCGCAGCGGCAGGCACGGCGCTATATGCGATCTGGAAGTGGCTTGGGGCAAGACTTCCCCGTAAGCGGCGTGATTGACACGGACCCGGTACGGCAGGAGCCGGATGAGTTGGGTGTGAGCAGACTTGGCTGTGAGAGACGGACCCGTGCGGTCCGTTTTTGTTTTATAGCAGGCTAGGGAATAGACGTTTAAGAACCCCGGGATTTTGGTTAATTTTGCTGGTGGTGCAAACAGAGGGGGTCAACGGCATTTTTACAAATAAATTTATCGGTGCAAAAGGAATCCAACTCCGCGTTTTTTGCGAAAAGGAAGATAAGGGCGATCTTTGGTGGAAAGGAGCTCCAACATGAATGAGTGGCTGGAAGATTCGCAGCTAGTGCGCCGCATCGCTCTAAAGCAGCCCCAAGCGCTGGAGCAATTATACGACCGTTACGAACGTCCGATGTATTCGTTTGCCTATCGCATTGTCAAGGATTCGATGATGGCGGAAGAGATCGTTCAGGAGCTTTTCCTGCGCATCTGGAATCATGCCGAGCGCTACGAAGACTCTCAGGGTAAGCTGTCAACGTGGATGTTCGCGATAGCCCGCAACATTGCCATCGACACGCTTCGCAGGAAACAGACGCGGACGTCGGGACAGCTTGCCGAGCCGGACAAGCTGCTCCAGGTGGCGGACCGGAGCAGGGGAACCGAGGAGGAAGTGGAACTCCGTTTTATGGGGGAAGAGCTTGCTATGGCGATGGAAGATCTGAACGAGGATCAGAAGAAAGTGATCGATCTTATTTATTTTAAAGGATATACTCATCAAGAAGTATCCCAGAGACAGGAGATTCCGCTCGGTACGGTAAAAAGCCGGGTAAGGCTGGCCATGAAGCAGCTTAAGGAGAAGTTGGCAGGCCGCGGAAAGGAGGGTGCGCCCATATGAGCAGACAAGAATCTCCCACTATGTGCGAATGGCTGGAACTTTATATGCTCGGGGGACTGTCCCGGTCCGAGAGAGAACAGATGGAAGAGCATCTGAGTCATTGCGGAGCATGCAAGAAAGAAAGAGAAGAACTGCAGGCTGTCATGGACCTGCTTCCTTATACGGCGGAGCCTGCTCCGGTTCCGGACGGAATGAAACAGCGCGTTCTTGGCGGTATTCTGGGGAGTGAAACGGATAATTCCGGACAACCTCCTTTGACAGCCGCGGGTGTTCTTCAGGAACAGATACAGACACAGAGCGGTTATCGTGCAACGGATGCGTCCGCAGAAGCCGAATTACAAAAGCATTCCGGCGGGACGAAACCCGAACCGGTGCCGGTCGTGGAGCATGAGTCGGTGTCTGCGAGAAGACCCGCTGGCAAAAGAAGCCGAACCTTTATCAGGTGGATGGCGGGCACGGGAATCACTGCCGCTGCGGTTATCCTCGGATGGATCAACATGCAGCTGAGAGAGGACGTCCGTTCGCTGAAAGGCCTCAATGCTTCTCTTCAGCAAAGCGTATCTTCGCTTCAGGGGCAGCTTACGCTGGCCGGTCAGCCTTCACAGGCATCGAAGGCGAACAAAGTGGTGAAACTGAACCCTGCCGTGGAAGGCATCGTGGCGGAAGGCCTCGCGACGATCGTGATCGACGCCAAGGGCACCCATCTGGTTGTCCAGGCCGAGAAACTGCCTGCACTGCGGGATTCCCAGGCTTTTCAGGTATGGCTCATAAAAGGCGAGCAGAAGGTAAACGCGGGAACTTTCCTCCCGCAGGGCGGCACAGGCGCTCTCTACTACACCTTCGAGCCGCAGGATTACGACACGGTCGCCATTACGCTGGAGCCGGATGCGGGGGGAACACAGCCCCGGGGGACGCTTGTGCTGGCGGCGCAAATTTAAGGGAGGGTGCATGCTTAAGCTGTTCGTGAGACAGGGAGCGGCCAAACTCTAAAGCCTGCAAGCGCGAAAAGCTTAAGCATAATGCCGGCAGACCGGTCATTATGCAAAGCGGTTAAGCCGCAGCGGCGTGAGAGACAGAGCTGGACCATGGACCGGATAGGAGAGCGTCCGGGACGCGACAGGGCTGGACCATGGACCGGATAGGATAGCGTCCGGGACGCGACAGGGCTAGGCCATGGACCGGACAGGAGAGCGTCCGGGACGTGACAGAGCTAGGCCATGGACCGGACAGGAGAGCGTCCAGGACGTGACAGGGCTAGAGCATGGACCGGACAGGAGAGCGTCCGGGACGTGACAGGGCTGGACCATGGACCGGACAGGAGAGCGTCCGGGACGTGACAGGGCTGGACCATGGACTGGACAGGAGAGCATCCGGGACGCGACATAGCTAGACCATGTAGCGGATAGGAGAGCGTCCGGGACGTGACAGGGCTAGACCATGGACCGGATAGGAGAGCGTCCGGGACGCGACAGGGCTAGAGTACGTATCGGGCACGAAAGCGTCCCGAGAGAAGACGGCCTGGCTGCGTAAAACCGCCCGGCGAGGCCGTGGCCGTGGCCGCTGCGGGACGTACCCGCACAGCCGGGCCGGAACCCAGGCGGCACGCACCCGCCCGTCCAGCGGAAAAGCCCCGAGCACAGCCGGTTTACCGGCGTGTTCGGGGCTTTTTTGACGCTTATATGGGCGGGCTGCCGTGCCGCAAAGCTACAGCGCTTTGCGGAATTCTTCCGTCAGCAGCGGCACAACATCGAACAGGTCCCCGACGATCCCGTAGTCGGCGACTTTGAAGATCGGCGCCTCCGGGTCCTTGTTGATCGCGATGATGACCCGCGATCCGCTCATCCCGGCCAGATGCTGGATGGCGCCGCTGATGCCGCATGCGATGTAAATCTCGGGGGTGACCACCTTGCCGGTCTGCCCGATCTGCATCGCATAGTCGCAGTACCCGGCGTCGCAGGCTCCGCGCGACGCCCCGACCGCTCCGCCGAGCACGCCGGCAAGCTCCTCGAGCGGCTTAAAGCCGTCGGCGCTCTTGACGCCGCGCCCGCCGGAGATGACGACCTTGGCTTCGGCAAGGTCGATTTTGCCCGAGGTCTTCTGGACGACCTCGCGGATGACCGTACGAAGGGACGGGGCTTCGTACGCCACGTTTTCGACCGCTGCCGGCGCGCCTTCCGCGGAAGCGGGAGCGGCAATGTTGTTGGGCCGGACGGTGACGACCCAGGGAAACGAGGTAAACGCTTTCTTTTCGAGCGCTTTACCCGCGTAGATCGGGCGCGTAAACACGGCTTTGCCGCCGTCCGATTCTACGGCCGTCACATCGGAAATCTGTCCGGCACCTAGCCGGGAAGCGATCTGCGGGGCAAGATCCTTGCCGATGGCGGTATGGCCGAACAAGACCGCGTCGGGTACCGCCCTGCGGATGATGTCGTGAAGCGCTTTGCCGTAAGCTTCCGGGTTATAGTCTTTGAGATCGGCATGGTCGGTCACGTAAACTTTCTCGACGCCGTAAGCGGCCAGTTCATCCGCAAGCCCCGCCACGCCGGAGCCGATCAGTGCGGCTAATACGGAATCCCCTTCGGCGGCGGCCGCCTTCGCCGCGCCGATCGTTTCGAAAGAGACCTGGCGCAGAGCGCCGCCTTTAGCTTCAGCTACAATCAGGTATGTGTTGGACATGATTCAGTCGCCTCCTAAATGGACTCATAAAGGGAATAAGTGCGCATAATGATCGCGGATGCGGAACAATCAGATGACCTTCGCTTCCGTACGCAAAAGCTGCACAAGCTCCGCAGCCGTCTGCGCGGGTTCGCCCTTGAGCGTTTTTCCGGCTTTGCGGGGAGGCGGCAGAAACAGATCCACGCGTTCGGTGCGTGATTCCACCGAGCTAAGACCGATATCATCCAGCGTGATTTCCCGGAACGGCTTCTTCTTGGCCTTCATGATTCCCTGCAGGGAAGGATAGCGGGGCTCGTTTAATCCCTGCTGGGCCGTGAAGAGCGCCGGAAGCGTCACTTCCGCCACTTCCAGGTCCCCCTCGGCGTCGCGGTGTACACTCGCCTTCCCGCCGGCAGTCTCAAGCTTCGTAATCGAGCTGACGTGGGGGATACCGAGCAGCGCAGCCAGACGGACGGCCACCTGGCCGGCGCCGTTGTCGACGGAGAAGTTTCCGCCGAGCAGAAGATCGTACGTTTCCTGCGACAGGAAAGCATGAAGCGCCTGTGCCACGGCATGCTCATCGCCGCCGATGCGCTCGTCGTTAATCAGGACGGCTTCGTCGGCCCCCATAGCAAGCGCGCTTCGCAGAGCCTCTGCCGAGCGCGACGGACCGCAGGAAACGACGACGACCTTGCCTCCATGCTCGTCGCGGAGCTGGATTGCCTGCTCGACGGCATATTCGTCATAGGGATTGATGACAAACTTGACGCCATCTTCCGAAATTTGTCCGTTTTCAAGCACGATTTTTTCCTCGGTATCAAACGTTTGTTTCAGCAGCACGAAAATGTCCATCGTTGTTGTCCCCTTCCTCTTTTGAAATGAGTATCCACTATGGATAATCGGCTTCTAAGCCTGAATTCCCTGAAGAAAGAACTGCACGGTGCCGTCCACTTGAGCGGACAACGAATATTTGCGTCCGGAAATGAGCCAAGAGGTGACGACTTCATCCATCGCCCCGAAAAGCAGCAGACGGGTAAGCTTCACATCGAGATCGGCCCGGAACAATTTTTCCTCGACGCCCTGCACAAGAAGCTTCTCGATTAATTCAATATACGGCTTAACGGCTTTTCCTATTTCCTTGCGAAGCTCCAATGAACTTTGCCGGAGCTCGATTTGAGTGACGAAGGCGAGATCGACGTTATTTTCCAGCTCCGTATAGTGGATCTCGCAAACTTTGCGGAGCGCTTCCTTAACGCCCGTGGTCTGCTCGATGTGCATATGAAACTTGCCTACAAGCTCGCCGAGTTTCTCGCGGAACAAGGAGATGAGAATATCCTCCTTTCTTTTGAAGTACAAATAAATCGTACCGTCCGCGACGCCGGCCGCTTTGGCAATTTTGGAAACCTGAGAGCGGTGAAACCCGTGTTCGGCGAATACTTTCAGCGCAGCTTCGAGAATTAAATCATATTTTTCTTTTTTTTTGCTTGTCATGGAATCACCTCGGTGCTAAAATACGAATTAAATAGTGAATGAATACTCATTCATTTTCTACAGACATCATAAAATAGATCCAGGGCAATGTCAATGACTGAATGACCCGCTGTAAAGGCGAAGTTCCGAGGTTGTGGCACCATGAGAAGAGCATGATTAATCCGAACGTTAGCCAGGAGAACCATGCTTTTATTTGCCGGGGTCATGTAAACGCTTTATATGGTGGAAGTGATAAAAGATGTTAGCATCCGAGAAAGGGGTTGTTTCCGATGCCGGGAGCGATCGTGCAGTTGATTCTGTTTCTGGGCGTGACGGGATTCGGCGTTTACCTGTTCGCCAAAGCGGTGTACCACCGTTACCTCTATGTGAAGCTCGGACAGCCGGTCGATTGGGGAGGACAGATCGGGGAAAGGCTGAAAGATTTCGCCGTTCAGGTGTTCGGCCAGACGAAACTGCTCAAGGACAAGAAAAGCGGTATCATGCACATCGTCATTTTTTACGGGTTCATTATTCTTCAGTTCGGTGCACTGGACATTATCGTCAAAGGGCTTTCCGGTCACGGGCTGCCGCTTCCCGGTTACGAAGCTTTCGGTCTGTTCCAGGAAATCACGGTAGCGGCTATTCTGATCGCCATGGGTTACGCCGCATACCGCCGGTACGGAGAGAAGCTGAAACGGCTGAAGAGAGGATGGAAGCCGAGCCTGGTCGTCTACTTTATTTTCAGCCTGATGCTGTCGGTCCTTCTGACGCTTGCTTTCGACCGGATCCGGGAAGGGCTGGAGCCTTCCGCTATGGCACCGATCTCATCCGTGCTGGCCGCCGGGTTCGGGTGGACGCCTCTTGGGGCGGCCGTCGTTCTGTATCACGTGTTCTGGTGGGCGCACCTGCTCATTCTGCTGGCGTTCCTGGTTTATGTGCCCCAGTCCAAGCATTTTCATCTGATTACGGCACCGCTTAACATTTTGCTGAAAAGACGGGAACCCGCCGGACGGCTGCGGAAACTGGATCTGGAAGATGAGGAAGCGGAATCGTTCGGGCTGAGCAAGATCGAAGACCTGACCCAAAAGCAGATGCTCGATCTGTATGCGTGCGTGGAATGCGGGCGCTGCACCAACGTGTGTCCCGCCTCCAGTACCGGTAAAATGCTCTCGCCGATGCATATGATCGTGAAACTGCGCGATCACCTGACCGAGAAAGGAGCTGCGGTTACGAGCAAGTCTCCCTGGGTTCCTGCCTTTGCTTTCTCTGGCAGTACGGTGCATGAAATGAATACAGAGGGCCACGAGCTGGGCGCATGGAACGGCTCGGGCATTACCGACATCGCCCCGACGATGAACGCGCAGAAGCATTCCTGGGTGACGACGGACAAAAAGCCGGAGGAAATGGAACTGGTCGGCGGTGTTATGACCGAAGAGGAAATCTGGTCCTGCACGACGTGCCGCAACTGCGAAGACCAGTGTCCGGTAGCGAACGAGCATGTGGATAAAATCGTCGATCTGCGCAGACATCTCGTCCTGATGCAGGGCTCCATGCCGCATGACGGACAGCGGGCTATGCAGAACATCGAGCGCCAGGGCAACCCATGGGGAATTTCGCGCAACGACCGGGCCAAATGGGTGCAGGAAATCGATCCGAAAGGCGAACTCCACGTTCCGACAGTCAAAGATAACCCGGAATTCGACATCCTGTTTTTCGTCGGTTCAATGGGCTCTTACGATAACCGGAGCCGTAAAATCACACGTTCGCTCGTCCGCCTTATGAATGAAGCGAACGTCAATTTCGCTATTCTCGGCAACGAAGAGAAGAACTCCGGCGATACTCCGAGGCGGCTGGGGAACGAGTTTTTGTTCCAGCAGCTTTGCGAGGAAAATAGTAAGATTTTCCGGAAATACGGGGTGCGCAAAATTGTGACCGCTTGCCCGCATACGTACAACACGTTGAAGAACGAATATCCCGAATTCGGACTGGAAGCCGAGGTTCTTCACCATACGGAACTTCTGGATGAACTGGTCCGCACCGGAAAGCTGACTCCGAGCCATGAGGTGAACGAACGGATCACGTATCACGATTCGTGCTACCTCGGCCGTTACAATAACGTCTACGATCAGCCCCGGAATGTGCTCAAAGCGATTCCCGGCGTGGAGCTGGTTGAAATGACCCGCACCCGTGAGAACGGAATGTGCTGCGGTGCGGGCGGAGGCATGATGTGGATGGAGGAAACGGCCGGCAAGAGAGTCAATCTGGCCCGGACCGAGCAGGCGCTGGAGGTTAACCCGACGGTGATTTCATCGGCTTGTCCGTACTGTCTGACCATGATGGAAGACGGCGCGAAAATGAAAGAAGTCGAAGAAACGGTCAAAACCCGGGATATCGCGGAACTACTCGAAGAATCCGTATTTGGTGCCAAGGCACCGGCGCCGTTCCAAACCGTTTCGTAAGAAAAAGCGGCCGGACGGCAGATGAAGATCAGGAGGGAATCCGACATGGTGAATCAGATTCAAAAAGCGGCCGTTATCGGCTCCGGCGTGATGGGGGCGGCCATTGCGGCACACTTGGCAGGTGCGGGGATTTCGTGCCTGCTGCTGGATATTGTTCCGACGGCTTTGACGGATGAGGAAACGAAAGCGGGTCTGACCTTGGAGCAGCCGAAGGTGAGAAACCGCCTGGCGGCGGGAGCGATTGAGAGGCTGAAGAAAACGAATCCGGCTCCGCTGTACAGCGAAGCGTTTGCGGCACGCATCACACCCGGAAACCTGGAAGACGATCTGGCCGAATTATCGGGCGTCGACTGGATTATCGAAGTGGTCGTGGAACGCCTGGACGTGAAGAAACAGCTCCTGGCCCGGATCGAGCAGGTCTGGAAGCCGGGAACGATTGTGTCCTCGAATACGTCCGGAATTTCCATTGGATCGATGGCGGAGGACTGCGGCCCGGAATTCAAACGGCACTTTTTAGGTACTCATTTCTTTAACCCGCCGAGATATATGAAGCTGCTTGAAGTGATTCCGGGAGAATCAACCGATCCCGAAGTCCTTCGGTTTATGGCTGATTTTTGCGAGAAGAGGCTCGGAAAAGGCGTCGTTACGGCCAAGGATACGCCGAATTTTATCGCCAACCGGATCGGCACATACGGGCTGCTCGTCACACTCCGGGAAATGCTGGAGAAAGGCTATACCGTCGAAGAAGTCGATGCCGTAACGGGGCCTGCGCTCGGCCGTCCGAAAAGCGCCACGTTCCGCACCCTCGATCTTGTCGGGCTCGATACTTTCGTGCACGTCGCAAGGAATGTATTCGACCTGGTCAACAACGAAGCGGAGAAAACGATTTTCGACGTTCCGGCGGTACTGACGGGCATGGTAGAGCAGGGGTGGATCGGCGAGAAGAAGGGCCAGGGCTTTTATAAAAAGGTAAAAACGGGATCTGGAAAAGAAATCCAGGCCCTGGACCTCGGGACCATGGAGTATGCTCCGTCGCGGAAAATTACCTCTGCATCTCTCGAGGCGGCCAAGAATACCAAAGGTACGGCCGGTAAAATCAAAGCGCTGCTTTCAACGCCGGATAAATACTCCGAGCTGGCCTGGAACGTGGTCAAACCCGCCCTGCTTTATTCGGCCGAGAAACTGGGCGAAATCGCGGATTCCATCGTGGAAATCGACAATGCGATGAAGTGGGGCTTCAACTGGGATCTGGGGCCTTTCGAGCTGTGGGACGTCATCGGTTTGGAACGCTCGGTCAAAAGAATGGAACAGGAAGGGGACACCGTTCCCGCCTGGGTGAAGGAATGGATAGCCGCCGGTCACACTAGTTTTTACGAAAAACGTGAAGGTGCGACGTTCTATTATAACCGGGGCACGTACAAGGAAGTCGATACGCGTCCGGAGCATATTTCGCTAAAAGCGCTCAAGCAGCAAAATAAAGTGATTTTAAGCAACAGCGGCGCGAGTCTGATCGACATCGGAGACGGCGTGGCGTGTCTGGAGTTTCATTCGCCAAACAATGCGATCGGCGCCGATATTTTGACGATGGTGCAGAAAAGCACGGAAGAAGTGAGACGCAATTACCGCGGGTTGGTTCTCGCCAATGAAGGCCGTCACTTCTGCGTGGGCGCGAACGTCATGATCCTGCTCATGGAAGCGCAGGACGGGGAGTGGGATGAAGTGGACAGCATCATCCGCCTGTTCCAGAACTCCATGATGACGCTGAAAAGGCTGGAGAAGCCGGTCGTCGCCGCGCCTCACAGCATGACGCTCGGAGGCGGTGTCGAAGCGTGTCTGCCGGCCGACCGGATTATTTTCTCGCCGGAAACGTATTTCGGCCTGGTTGAAGTAGGGGTCGGCGTCATTCCGGCCGGAGGCGGCTGCAAGGAAATGGCTCTGCGGAGCAGCCAGCTTGCTGCGGGCGATCCCGAGGTGGACCTTCAGCCGCACATCAACCGTTACTTCGAAACGATCGGGATGGCGAAGGTGTCCACCAGCGGTTACGATACGAAGCGGCTCGGCTACATGGGCCCCAGAGATTCCGTCGTACTGAACGGCGATCACCGGATTTATACCGCCAAGCAGGCGGTGCTGGCCATGGATCGCGAAGGCTATGTGCTTCCGCAGGAAGAGAAGATCCGGGTCGTCGGCGACAGCGGCAAAGCGGTGCTGCAAATCGCTTCATACACGATGAAGCTCGGCGGCTACATCAGCGGCCACGATCAGCTTATCGCGAACAAACTGGCGCACGTGCTGGCAGGCGGAGACGTTCCGGCCGGGAGCCTGGTAACGGAACAGTACATGCTGGATCTGGAGCGCGAGGCTTTCCTGAGCCTGTGCGGCGAACCGAAAACCCAGCAGCGGATGCAGCACATGCTGACCCAAGGCAAGCCGCTGCGCAACTAATTCAGGACGAAGCGAGGGGAGAACACAATGAAAGAAGCGGTCATTGTATCGATAGTGCGCACTCCGGTAGGAAAAGCGAAGAAAGGCAGTCTTGCCCAGACGAGGGCCGAAGATCTCGGGCGCATCGTCTTGGATGAGGCGGTCAGACGGGCGCCGGGGCTGCGCAAGGAAGACGTGGAGGACATCATTATCGGCTGTGCGATGCCGGAAGGCGAGCAGGGGCTGAACTTCGCCAGGACGATGGCGCTGTACGCGGGTTTCCCTGCTTCGGTTCCGGCCGTCACGATCAACCGGTTCTGTTCCTCCGGGCTTCAGTCCATCGCCTACGCGGCGGAACGGATCATGCTCGGGTATGCCGACGTGATTGTGGCCGGAGGCGTGGAAAGTATGAGCCACGTGCCTATGACGGGGTTCAAGCTGTCGCCGCATCCGAAGCTGGCCGTGGAGATGCCCGAGGTTTATATGGGCATGGGGCACACGGCGGAGAACGTCGCGCAGCGGTTCGGAATCACCCGCGAGGATCAGGACGCCTTTGCGGCGGAGAGCCACCGCAAAGCGGCTGCCGCGATTGCCGCAAGCCGATTCAAGGAGGAGATCGTTCCCGTCGAAACGAGCGTGAAAGGGGTGGATGCCGGCGGCAAGCGCTGGGAGAAGCCGGTCGTGCTCGACACGGACGAAGGCGTCCGTGCCGATACGACAACCGACGTGCTCGCGAAGCTGCGTCCCGCCTTTGCGCTGAAAGGCAGCGTAACGGCCGGCAACGCCTCGCAGACGAGCGACGGCGCGGCGGCGGCTGTGCTGATGAGCCGCGAGCGCGCGGAGGAGCTGGGCCTGAGGCCGCTGGCCGCTTTCCGCTCCTTCGCCCTGGCGGGTGTCGAGCCCGAGATAATGGGCGTAGGACCGGTCGAAGCGATTCCGAAGGCGTTGAAGCTGGCTGGCATCACGCAGGATCAGGTGGATTTGTACGAGATCAACGAAGCGTTCGCTTCGCAGTGCGTGCACATTATCCGCGAGCTGAAACTGGACGAAGCGAAGGTGAACGTAAACGGCGGCGCTATCGCGCTCGGTCATCCGCTGGGATGTACGGGCACGAAGCTGACGGCCAGTCTCGTTCACGAGCTGAGACGCAGAGGCGGCGGTTACGGTGTCGTGTCGATGTGTATCGGCGGCGGAATGGGAGCGGCGGGGGTGTTCGAAGTTTACGGAGAATAACGGGTTCCGGTTGTCTGGGCATCAAAGCAAGGTTGCCGGCTCACGGCTCCGCGGTTTGCAGGAGCCGTGAGGTTTTCTTTTCGAAACATCAAGGCTTCGTCCATGCGAGGGTTAACCGAACCATCCACCGGTCTGCCGGAAGCGGCGGAAACCGGAAATAAAGCAAGCTTATCTTCGCATATGAATCCATAAAGGAGAGATTGCGCATGATTGAAACGAGAAAATGGACACAAGGCGGAAGTTTTGTAATCGAAGATTTGGATATAAACGCTCTCGTAACCCCGGAGGATTTTACCGAAGAACAGCGAATGATGATGGAGACGACCCGCGACTTCGTAGAAGGAGAAGTGTTGCCGAACGACGAAAAAATTGAGAAGCTCGATTACGAGCTGACCGTCAAACTGATGCGCAAAGCGGGAGAAATCGGCCTGCTGGGCGCGGATGTACCGGAGGAATACGGCGGACTCGGGCTCGATAAAATCAGCTCGACCGTCATTAACGAAAACTTGTCCAAAGCCTCCGCTTTCGCCTTGTCCATCGGCGCCCACGTCGGAATCGGTACCCTGCCGATCGTCTTCTTCGGTACGCCGGAGCAGAAGAGAAAATATTTGCCCGAACTCGCTGCGGGCGAAAAAATCGCAGCCTACTGCCTGACGGAGCCTACTTCCGGCTCGGACGCGCTGGGCGCGAAAACGACGGCAAAGCTGTCGGAAGACGGACAGCATTATATTTTGAACGGCTCTAAGCTGTATATTACCAATGCTGGTTTCGCCGATATATTTATCGTATACGCCAAGGTGGACGGCAAAGATTTTACCGCCTTTATCGTGGAACGCGATCTGTCAGGTTTCTCCGTCGGACCGGAAGAGAAGAAAATGGGCATCAAAGGCTCGTCCACTTGCCCGCTCTATTTTGAAGATGTGCATGTGCCGGTCGAAAACCTGCTCGGGGAGGTCGGACGCGGCCATATTATCGCATTTAACATTTTGAACATTGGTCGATTCAAGCTGGGAGCGGGCTGTCTCGGCGCCAGCAAGGAAGCCATCGAGCTCAGCGCCAAATACGCCAATACCCGTACGCAGTTCGGGCAGCCGATTTCTTCCTTCCCGCTTATCGGCAAGAAGCTTGCGGAAATGAATATCCGTACGTATGTAACGGAAAGCATCGTGTACCGCACATCCGGCATGATCGACACGGCGCTCCAGAATCTCGACCACAACAGCGCGGAAGCGGGACAACAGTCCGCCAAAGCGATCGCCGAGTATGCGCTGGAATGCTCCATTAACAAGGTGTTCGCATCGGAAGCGCTTGATTTCGTGGCCGATGAAGGCGTGCAGATTCACGGGGGCTACGGCTTCATTCAGGAGTATAAGATCGAACGGATTTACCGGGACTCGCGGATCAACCGCATTTTTGAAGGAACGAACGAAATTAACCGCCTTCTCATTCCGGGAACGCTGCTCAAGAAAGCGATGAAGGGCGAACTTGATCTCATGGGCAAAGCGCAGGCTTTGCAATCCGAGCTCATGCAGCTTATTCCGGGGCAAACGTTCGACGAAACGCTGGAGCAGGCAGCCCATCTGACCGCTATGGCGAAAAAAGTATTCCTGATGGCGGGCGGCTCCGCCGTGCAGAAATACGGCATGAACCTGGAGAAACAGCAGGAAGTGCTCAGCAACCTGGCGGATATGATGATCCAGATCTATGCCATGGAAACGACGCTGGTGCGTACGCGCAAGCTCATCGCGAAATCCGGCGAAGAGAAAGCGAAGAACGCGATCCAAATGACGGATGTCTTCATTCAAGAGGCGTTCGCCGAGATCGAACGTCTCGCCAAGGATACGCTGGCCGCCATGGAAACCGGCGACGTGCTGCGCACCCAGCTGTCCGTTCTCAAGAAGCTCACACGCAGCACCCCGGTCGATGCGGTCGGACTGAAGCGCGAAATTGCGGCTCGTGTCATAGCTGCTGAGAAATACGTCATCTGACGATATGGCCCGCGAAAGGGATGATCTTGTATGGATTCGGCTAAGCCATGGCTGCATCACTACGAAAGTGAAGTCGCCTCGACTTACGAGTATCCCAGGCATAATTTAGCGTACTTTCTGGTGCAGGCGGCGGGGAAAAACCCGCAGCTGCCTGCCCTTTATTTTATGGGCAAGAAAATCAAGTACGGTCAGTTGATGGAAGCGTGCTATCGGTTCGCGAACGGACTGAGACAGCTCGGCGTCAAGAAAGGGGAGCGGGTGGCGATTATGCTGCCCAACTGCCCCCAGAGCGTGATCGCTTATTACGGGGCGCTGCTTGCCGGCGCGGTGGTGGTGCAGACGAACCCGCTCTATATGGAGCGGGAGCTGGAGCATCAGCTTGTCGATTCCGGGGCCGTCGCGATCGTTACTCTGGATCTGCTGTACCGGAGAGTCAGCGCGGTTATGCCAAGAACACACCTGCGGCACATGCTCGTTTCTTCTTTGAAAGAATATCTGCCTTTTCCGAAGAACATTCTGTATCCGATTAAAGCGAAGCGGGACGGGGCGGATTTGAGCGTCCCGTGGAGCGATTCCGTCCGTTCCTTCCATACTCTGCTTGCAACCTCATCGGCAATACCCGTGATGGAGGAAGTGAATGCGGCCGAGGATGTGGCGCTGCTCCAGTACACCGGAGGAACGACAGGACTCTCGAAGGGCGTCATGCTGACGCACCTGAACCTCATCGCCAATACGCTGCAGACGAGGCATTGGTTCTACCGGGCGGTAGACGGACAAGAAATTTATTTGGCAGCGCTTCCATTTTTTCATGTGTTCGGCATGACCGTGCTCATGAATCAGGCGGTCGTCCGCAGCGGCCTGATGGTGCTTGTCCCGAAGTTTGAAGTGAGCGAAATCCTGGGTCTCATTTCAAAGCTGAAGCCGACCGTGTTTCCGGGCGCGCCGACGATGTACATTGCCCTGATTAATCACCCCGACATCCGGTCGTACGATTTGTCTTCGATTAATGTGTGCATCAGCGGCTCCGCCCCGCTTCCTCTGGAAGTGCAGGAAAGATTCGAAGAGTTGACGGGCGGCCGCTTGATCGAAGGCTACGGCTTAACGGAAGCGTCCCCGGTGACGCACGCGAACCCCATCTGGGGAAGAAGGAAGATCGGCTCGATCGGCATTCCGTTCCCCGACACGGAAGCCAGAGTCGTGGACCCCGCAACCGGAGAGGAAGCGGGAATCGGCTCGATCGGCGAGCTAATCGTGAAGGGGCCGCAGGTCATGAAGGGATACTGGAACCGACCGCATGAATCGGAGGCCGTTTTGAAGAACGGCTGGCTCTACACCGGAGACATGGCCCGTATGGACGAGGAAGGCTATTTTTCAATCGTGGACCGGAAAAAAGATATCATTATTGCAGGCGGTTTCAATATTTATCCGCGGGAAATCGAAGAAGTTCTTTTCGAGCATCCGTCCGTCAAGGAAGCGGTCGTGATCGGAATACCGGACCCTTATCGGGGAGAGACTGTGAAAGCCTTTGTCATCGTAAGGGAGGGAGAAAACCTTACGGAAGAGGAGCTCAATACGTGGTGCCGGGAGCGTCTGGCGGCTTTCAAAGTGCCGCGGCGGTACGAATTCCGGACGCAGCTTCCGAAAACAATGGTCGGCAAAGTTCTGCGCCGCAGACTGCTGGAGGAAGAGCTCCAGCGAATTTCCGCCGAGAAGGAATAAGCACGCCCGTTTTTCCGGCCCGCTCCATCGCTTAAGCCCCCGGAACGGGGCTTTTTCTTTCCGGAACATGCCGGTATAATGGCGCTAACAGAGAAGGGAGGGATACCGATGGAACAAGAGAATACAGTCAGTCCGCAGTTTCGGCATCTGATGGAACGAGCCAGAAATACGTTTTGGGAGTATCTCGGCTGTGAGATCGTGGAGGCGGCCGCGGACAAAGTCGTGGTCCGGCTTGTCGCCCAGCAGCATCATCTCAATCTGATCGGAATTGTTCATGGGGGAGTCACCTCTTCCATGCTGGATAACGCCATGGGTGTCGTGCTCATGCTCGCAAGACCCGACGACAAGATTGTGACGACGAATCTGAATGTGCAGTTCGTGGCGCCCATGCAGCCCGGCGAATTGTACGTGACGGCGGAAATTGTCCATCAGTCGCGGAAAATGCTTACGGCCATCGGCCGGGTCACGGATGCGGAAGGGCGTCTGGGCACCTTGGGGACCGGAACGTTCCGGGTAATCTGAGAGAGCCGGATTTGGTTGAAAAAGAACCTGAAGAGGCGATCTCTTCAGGTTTTTTCCATAAACGGGGAAGCGCCAGTCCTTTTCAGAAGTTTGATCCGGTTGTGTGCAATCGAATAATTCATTATACTATTTATAATCCTTATAAACAGGAAGTATGGAAGGGAGCGAATCAACATGGCAAATTGGACTGAAGTAACCGCACTGGAACAATGGAACGAGATTTTCGATGGATCCGCCGAGAAGCCTTTCGTCATGCTGAAGCACAGCACAACCTGCCCGGTCAGCGCCAGCGCACTGGAAGAATACGACGAATATTTGGGCAAGAACCCTAACGAGAAGGTAAACTATTACCTCGTTAAGGTGATCGAATCCCGTCCCGTCTCCAATAAAATTGCCGAGGATGTCGGCGTGAAGCATGCTTCCCCGCAAATTATTTACGTGAAGGACAAGTTTGCGGAATGGAATACTTCCCACTGGTCGGTAACGTCCAAGCACATTTCCGCGGTACTGGACTAACAGAATCAGCTAGAGGTACGGATACATCTGTCTAATTTGTTAGATTGGTAATATATACACCTGTATATACGAAATGATGTACGATATACTTGTCTTACGGACGGGTATCGTGGAAAGTAGCCGTCCGTCGGATCTTTTTTTCATAACCTTTGCCCGGGTGGGCTCAGGTTATTTTTTTTGCTCCGGAGGATGGCCCTTCGTTTCCAAATCAGGTATACTGATCCGAGTACATAAATTGACCCATGGTAAAGGAACACAGAAATCATGACGACACAATCGAACGACAAACCTCTGATTCCGGTGCCTCTCGCATTTATCGTCGGCATTATCGGAATCTCTTTCTCTGCCATTTTTGTGCGCTGGAGCGAAGCTCCCGTGGCCGTAACCGCCATGTACCGCCTGCTGCTGACGAACCTGATTATGCTGCCGTTTCTGTTCAAATACACGGCCGAGATCAAAGCGATCCGCTGGAAATCGGTGCTCGGCCTGATCGGCTCGGGCTTGTTTCTGGCGCTGCATTTTCTGCTCTGGATGGCGTCTCTGAGCTATACGACCGTCGCCTCCTCTACGGCGCTGCTTACGCTTGAACCGATCTTCGTGATGATCGGGGCGTACTGGCTGTTCCGCCAGAAGAACAGCTGGGGCACCGTCATCGGCATGCTGATCGCGATGATCGGGGCCGCCATGATCGGCTGGGGGGACTTCCGGTTCTCCGGGGAAGCCCTGAAAGGCGATCTCTTGTCTATCGTCAGCGCCGCGGCCGTTGCCGTTCATATGCTGCTCGGCAAAACGATGCGGCAGTCCATGTCCGCGTTCGTGTACAGCTTCTTCGTCTTCCTGGCCGCCGCCGCCGCTCTCGGCGTCTACAACCTAGTGCAGGGGACACCGCTTACGGGCTATTCGCAGAATGACTGGCTCATGTTCCTGCTGCTCGCTATCGTACCGACGATGTTCGGCCACTATCTCTTCAACTGGCTGCTGAAATATGTGAAAGCCGCGACAGTATCCATGAGCGTACTCGGTGAGCCGCTCGGCTCGACGGTACTCGCGTTCTTCCTGCTCGGCGAGGCGATAACCGGCATCCAAATCGGGGCGGGCTGCCTGCTGCTGTTCGGCATCTGGCTGTTTATCCGCAGCCAGGGCAGGAAAGGGAAGGACGAAATGGTGGCGACTCCCGCCGTACCCGCGCCCCTGCCTGAAATGCCGGAGGAGCGTACGGGCGCTTCCCGGCCTCCTTTAGCCGACGGTTGAACGATTAGTATTCCTTCTTAACAGAAAGAAATAAAACGCCGCAAAAATACACAAAAGCGCAAAAAAAAGTCCCTTTAAGGGGCTTTTTTTCATAGTTAAACGAATTTAGGTCATTTTGGTGCTGCTTGGGTCATAAAGATTTCTTATAAAAGTTTCTTCATTTGTAAAACCGCCTGTTTCAAAATCCCAAAATTAGGATAATAAATAGCAAACTACCCATATAAACATAGCGGGTACTGTTAGGCGTTCCTGCGGGTTTATACCTGATAAGATGGACGCCATGCTGACAAAGAGGGGGATGCCATGATTAATTTTACCAATGTCAACAAGTATTATGGATCATTTCACGTGCTTCAGGACATCAACCTCGAAGTGAAAAAAGGCGAAGTCGTCGTCGTAATCGGTCCTTCGGGATCGGGGAAAAGCACGATGCTGCGCTGCATCAACCGGCTGGAAAAGATCCGGCAGGGGGAGCTGACGGTGGAAGGCGTTCGGGTGAACGACAAGAAAACCGATATCAACAAGCTCCGGCGGGAAATCGGAATGGTTTTCCAGCATTTCAATCTGTATCCTCACAAAAAAGTCATCGACAACATCACGCTGGCTCCCGTCAAGGTGCTGGGGCTCTCGAAAGCGGAAGCGGAGAAGCGCGCGATGGTTTATTTGGAAAAGGTAGGAATTCCCGATAAAGCGCAATCTTTTCCATCTCAGCTTTCAGGCGGACAGCAGCAGCGCGTAGCGATAGCCCGAGGGCTTGCCATGGAGCCGAACATCATGCTGTTCGATGAGCCGACTTCCGCGCTCGACCCCGAGATGATCGGAGAAGTTCTCGACGTTATGAAAACGCTGGCGAAGGAAGGAATGACGATGGTCGTCGTGACCCATGAAATGGGCTTTGCCCGTGAAGTGGCGGACAGGGTCGTTTTTATGGACCAGGGACAAATCGTTGAGGAAGCGCTTCCGAAACAATTTTTCGAGAATCCGCGGGAAGAACGGGCCAAATTGTTCTTGAGCCGCCTGCTTGCGCATTAACTGAGTAAGGGAGATACGGTTTAATCCAATACAGAAGCGGAAAAAGGAAGGGGTCTACTTATGAAAGTTTGGAAGCCTTTTAAAATCGGCATGTTTCTGCTTACGTTTATTCTGGTGCTCGGCGCCTGCGGCAAAGCGAAAGATTCGGGCGGATCGACAGGAGGATCGACTCCGGGCGGCTCCGCCGCGCCGACGACGGATACGAAAACGCTCGATGCGATCAAGCAGCGCGGCAAATTCGTGGTCGGCGTCAAATTCGATACAAACCTGTTCGGGTTGAAAGATCCGGGAACGGGTCAGGTCAACGGCTTCGATATCGACATCGCCAAAGCCATCGCCAAAAAGCTGCTCGGTGATGAAACGAAAGTCGAACTGAAAGAAGTGACTTCCAAGACTCGGATTCCGATGCTCCAAAAAGGAGATATCGACGCCATTATCGCGACGATGACGATTTCGGATGAGCGTAAGAAAGAAGTGGACTTCACGGACGTCTATTTCAAAGCGGGCCAATCCCTGCTCGTCAAAAAAGGCAGCGACATCAAGTCGATCGACGACGTCGTGAAGAAGAAGGGCGTTAAAGTCCTGTCCGTAAAAGGCTCCACTTCCGCGAAAAACATCCGTGCCAAAGCTCCGGACGCGCAGGTGCTGGAATTTGAAAACTACCAGGAAGCGTTCACGGCTCTCAAATCCGGCAAAGGGGAAGCTTTGACGACGGATAACGCCATTCTCTACGGAATGACGAAGCAGGACCCGGGCTATGAAGTCGTAGGCGGCACGTTCACGGATGAGCCCTACGGCATCGCGGTCCGCAAAGGCGACGCCGAATTCACGAAGGCGGTTAACGACGTTCTGAAAGAACTGAAGGACAGCGGCGAATACGCGAAAATTTACGAGAAATGGATCGGCGAGAAACCGGCCGAGTAAAACGGAGCGGGATAGGCGGCCGGCGGCCGCTTGTCCCGTTTCTTCCGGGTTAACGTTAACAGATGGAACAGATCGGGGTGCTGCCGGTGGATGTAAGCGTAATTACAGAGAATTGGGACAGATATATCGAAGGATTCGGCAATACCGTGATGGTCAGTCTTCTCTCGCTCGTGCTCAGCTTCCTGCTCGGGACGCTGGTGGCCGTCCTGCGGATCTCGCCTTTTAAAGCGCTGCGGGCGATCAGCGGGGTATATGTGGAATTCGTGCGGAACATTCCGCTGCTGCTGATTATTTTCTTCTTTTATTACGGATCGTCCGAATTCGGTCTTTCCCTGGACGGGTTTACCGCGGGAACAATCGGATTGACCATTTACACGTCCGCGTTTATTGCGGAAGCGATCCGGGCGGGCATTCTGGCCGTTCCCGCTGGTCAGTCGGAGGCGGCTCGTTCCTCGGGTCTTACCTACGCACAGACGATGATTCACGTCGTTCTTCCCCAGGCGATTAAGATTGTAATCCCGCCTCTGGGCAACCAGTTTCTGAACTTGATCAAGAACTCTTCCATTCTCGGGGTTATCGCCGGGATGGATCTCATGTATTTCGGGGATCTGATCAATTCCGATACGCTCGATACGTTTAATGTGTATATCGGGGTCGCGCTTTTCTATCTGGTGCTCACGATACCGCTGAGTCTGCTGGTTCAGTATCTCGAAAGAAGAATGGCGCGGGCCTAATCGGTTCCGGACGGGACAAGATCCGGTGAATGTCAAAGTGGGGTGTCGGAATGGATTTCTCAGGTGCTTACAGCGCGGATAATCTGATGTTTTTACTCGAAGGTTTTCTCGGTACGCTTGAAATGGCGGTTATCGCTATCGTACTCAGTTTTATTATCGGCAGCTTAATCGGTGTGATCCGGTATGCCAAAATCCCGGTACTGAGCCAGATTATGATGATTCTGGTCGAAGTTGTCCGGAATTTGCCGCTGCTGCTCATCATTTTCTTTGTGTACTTTGCCGTACCGGAAGTAACGGACATAAAAATGAGCATTCTGACTTCGGCCATCATATCCCTGACGATATTCGAATCGGCCATGATCGCGGAAATCATCCGTGCGGGGTTAAATTCGATTGATAAAGGCCAGATCGAAGCCAGCCGTTCTTCGGGGCTTTCTTACGTACAGACGCTATGGCACATTGTGTTTCCTCAAGCGGTTCGCAGGATGGTCCCTCCGATCGTCAGCCAATTTATTTCGCTGCTTAAGGATACATCGCTTACGGTCATTATTGCCGCGCCGGAACTGATGCATAATGCGCAGATCATCAACGGGCAAAAGCAGCAGTACGTGGTGCCGATCTTCCTGCTCGCCGCGTTGATGTACTTCGTCGTCAACTACTGCATCTCCCTGTTCGCTCAGCGCTTCGAGCTGAAAAGGACGTAACGCGAAGGCTGTCACGTCCTTCTGTCTCGCGCAGTTCCGGCTCCGGCCGGACAACAAAGAACCCGCTGTACCGGTCCCGGACCGGTTTACAGCGGGTTTTTATATGCCAGGCGGAGGAGAAGCGGCAGCTTAACGCGCCAAACGTGTGCGTTCGAATTCGGCCTTGATCTCGGCGAGCAGCGCCGGGTCCGTGATGACGTCATAGGCGGTGGCCGCCAGCATCTTGGCGGCCAGAATCATGCCGTCCAGCGCCCGCTGATGCATCGCGAGATCGCGGAATTCCGGCGTGTGGAGCAGGTGCTTCTCTTCAATGACCTTCATATACGGATGAATCGTCGGGCAGTGAAGAGAAACGTTCCCCAGATCAAGGGAGCCGTGGTCCTTGCCGGTCTGGATCATGTCTTCGGTAATGCCCGCCGAAGACAGGTTGCGGTTGAACACCGCCGACAGCGTCTCGTTCGTGTTCAGTTCGTCATACGAGTACTCGTAGTTGGAGGTGGTGAGGGTGCAGCCGGTCTGCAGAGCGGCCCCTTCCGCGCATTTCAGCACCTTCGCCACGACTTCGTCCGTGTATGCGCGGGAAGAGGAGCGGACATAGAACTGGGCGACGGCATAGTCGGGAATAATGTTCGCGGCCTGGCCGCCCTCCGTGATAATCCCGTGAATGCGCACATCGCTGCGGAGCTGCTGGCGCAGCGCATTGATGGAGTTGAACAGCATGAGCACGGCGTCCAGAGCATTCACGCCCTCGTAAGGGGAAGCGGCGGCGTGCGCCGCCTTGCCGAAATACTCGAACTGGATGGCATCTAGAGCCAGCGATTCGCCTGAGCGCTCATAGGTATAATAAGGATGCGCCATCAGCGCGAAGTCCACGTCATCGAACAGCCCCGCGGCCGCCATGGGCACTTTCGCGCCTTTGGTTTCCTCGGCGGGCGTTCCGTAGACGCGGATGACGCCGCCCGTCTCGTCGATGACGGATTTAAGCCCGACGGCCGCGCCGATGCTCATCATGCAGATGAGATGGTGTCCGCAGGCGTGGCCCAGCTCGGGAAGAGCGTCGTATTCCGCCAGGAAGGCGACAGTCGGTCCCGGCTTGCCCGAGTCGTACACGCCCAGGAAAGCGGTCGGAATGTCGAGCACGGCCCGTTCAACCGTGAAATCGTGCCGTTCCAGTTCTTCGATCAGCCGGGCACAGGCGAGAAATTCTTCATGGCCGAGCTCGGGATTTTGCCCGATATAAGTTGAAATCGCTTGAAATTCCGGCGTGTGGAAATCGATGGTGTTAAAGATACGTTCCTTCATGGGAATTCTCCTTATGTAAGTGATAGGGGCGATGCCCCGTCGTTATCTTTCGGATGTAAGTCCATTGTAATACAAACTCGGACCCGCTACCACTTCCGGCTCCTTTGCGTTACAATAAAGCACGGAAAGCGCAAAGTCCCCAATTGCTGCAATTTACGCGACATACCGAAGGAAAGATTCCATTCAGCGAAGGTGTTTACATAGCCCAGGAGGAGGATATTTATGAATAAATACGGATCGGATAACTGGCAGGATCACCGCTTTACGCTGGCCTGCAAAGAAGTCGAGCGCCGAGGACAGTGGCTGGACATTCATTTGGCGCTTCACCCGGAAGAAGGCGAGACCTTGCCCGAAGAGCTGCACGATCCCAGCGTGTACGTCATCTGCGATCTTAGAGGAGCGATTGTCCAGATCATCCTGCTGGATGAAGGGTGCGATTGCGAATACCAGTTCACCCCGGGCGAGAAGGAGAAAATTGCCCGTTTTCTCGAAGAGCACTGCTCGGCGGAAATGCATTCTCTCCTATTGCGTTAGAAAAGGTGAGACCGGGAGGCCGGCTCCGGAATATACTGTCTTACAGACGTAAGCGACAGGAGGGGCCGTCATGGGAAAAGCACTACGCTACATCGCGTTCGGAGATTCGCTGACCGTCGGTACGGGCGATCCGACGCGTGAAGGTTTCACCGCAAGATACCGCGGCATGGCAGAAGCGGCGCTGGGACGCAGCGTACGCCTGCGCAATGCCGGTACGAACGGCGCCACGTCGGGAGAGCTGCTGCAGTACTTGCGCAACGAGGGCGATTTGCGGCGGGGGCTGGCGACCGCCGATATCGTGACGATTACGGCCGGAGGGAACGATCTCATCCGCTCGGCCATGCCGTATCTGAACAGCCGCGATACGGGCGTGCTGAAGCGCAGCCTGCGTACGTTCGGGGGAAACCTGAGCCAGATCGTGCGCTACACCCAGCTTCCGACGCCGGACGGCAAGTCGCCGCTCGTGATTCTCGTCGGATTGTACAATCCGATTTCCATGCTGCCGGAGGCGGAGTTCTGGATCAAGCGCTTCAACCAGCAGATGGTCCGGCTCGGGTCGCGTACGGTCCGGTACGTGGATGTGTATCCGGCTTTCAAGGGAGCGGAGAGCCGTCTGATTTCCGACGATCTTTTTCATCCGAATGCGGAAGGCTACAAGCGGATAGCGGAATGCATCGCCCAAAGCGTCCCGCTCACTTCCCTTGCCGGAGGCGGCAGGCATTAAAAAAAACAGTGAAGCGGCTGCCTCACTGTTTTTTTCGGTTTACGCGGGGACGGGCAGAACATGCATCACGGCGAAGAAGTGGCAGACGCTGCCTCCGATGACGAACGAATGCCAGATCGCGTGGTGGTAGGGAATGCGCCGCCACAGGTAGAACACCGTTCCGACCGTGTAGAGCAGTCCGCCCGCGACGAGCCAGATGATGCCGTTTGCCGACAAATGCTCGGCCAGGGGCTTAATGGCCAGTACGATCAGCCAGCCCATGCCGATGTAACAGACCGTCGAAAGGACGATAAACCTTTTGACGAAGAAGATCTTCAGAACGATTCCGAGAAGGGCAAGCCCCCAGACGATGCCGAGCAGGGTCCATCCAAACACACCCCGCAGCGTAACGAGCATAAAGGGGGTGTAGGAGCCGGCAATCAGCACGTAGATAGCGGAGTGGTCCATGATTTCGAAAATGTCCTTCAGCTTCCCTCCCGGAGCGCTGTGAACGAGCGTGGAACACAGATAAAGCAGAATCAGGGAAATGCCGAAAATGCTGAAGCTGACGATATGCCAGGTGTTTCCGTACGTGGTGGCCTGCATGACGAGAAGAACCAGAGCGGCAATGCTCAGCAGGGTGCCGATTCCATGCGAAACGGCGTTCGCGACTTCTTCGCGCGGTGAATATTCCATAGATATTACCTCCAAGCTATCCGGGACCGGATGCCCAATTTACTGGCTAATGACTACTTAGACGCGTTTCCTCGACAAAACCCTTCAACGGTTTTTACCCGTTTTTGTTCCTATTTATATGGAACTTTTAGCCAAAGGGCCTTTAAAGGTACGTCCAAAGGCTCAAAACCTGCATAAATATACAGGTTTGAGGCCCTATATACGCTTTAAAAAGCATTTTCATAAAGCATCTTGCATAAAAGAGGCGATTTCGTTATACTAAATCATGTTCTTTTTTCGAATTGACCCTGCGTTAATAAACTACTTTCCATAAAGGAGCACTTGCCATGAAAAAATGGGGACTGACACTTATTGCCCTTGTACTGACTATGAGCCTCATAGCTGCATGCGGCAAAAAAACCGAAGCACCGAAAGATGCAGCCGGCGGCGCCCAAACAACAGCACCTGCCAAGAAGCTTATCCTGGGTACGAGCGCGGATTATCCGCCGTATGAATTCCACAAATCGACGAACGGCAAAGACGAAATCATCGGCTTCGACATCATGATCGCGAAAGAAATCGCGAAAGACATGGGAGCCGAGCTGGAAATCAAAGACATGAAGTTCGACGGTTTGCTTCCGGCGCTTCAATCCGGCAACGTGGATATGATCCTTTCCGGAATGACGCCTACCGAAGAGCGCAAGAAGAACGTTGATTTCTCCAAAACGTATTACACCGCGAAGCAGATGATCGTTGTCCGCGCGGAAGACAAAGACAAGTACAAGACGATGGAAAGCCTGACCGGCAAGCGGATCGTCGTTCAGAAAGCTTCCATTCAAGAGACGGTAGCCAAAGAACAAATCAAGGACGCCAAAATCAAAACGCTAAGCAAAATTACCGACATCGTGCTTGAGCTGAAAAACAAGAATGCCGACGCCGCGATTATCGAGCTTCCGGTTGCGACTTCCCACGTAAGCCGCGACAAGAGCATTGTGATTGCCGAAGCGACTCCGACGGTTGAAGAAGCGGGTTCCGCGGTTGCTTTCAAAAAAGGCAGCCAGGACAAGATCGACCTGGTGAACAAGACCATCGACCGCCTGATCGCAGAGAAGAAGATCGAGCAGTTCGTAACCGAAGCCTCCAGCCAGGTGGAAGCCGAGTAAGCGCAAGGTTGTCGGACCGGTAACTGCAATAAATGTGAGATAGCGGAGAACCCTCCGCTATTTTCTTTTTTCAGGGATGGTCACAAGGTGGTTAGTAATTGTATAATTAGCGGTGTCCATCCGCATTTAAGGAGGAGTAACAGCCCATGAATTTTTCATTTTTAAACGAATACGGGCATTATTTTGTGGACGGAACGAAGGTCACGCTTCTTCTGTCCGTGATTACTGTCGTTTTAGGCGCGATTTTCGGAACAGGGATG
Organism: Paenibacillus sp. JT31N7; assembly: GCF_059692095.1. Classification (NCBI taxonomy): domain Bacteria; kingdom Bacillati; phylum Bacillota; class Bacilli; order Caryophanales; family Paenibacillaceae; genus Paenibacillus; species Paenibacillus sp. JT31N7. Next base: position 1,142,527 of record NZ_JCAUAT010000001.1, on the reverse strand, counting down.
AGCCTGCTCCGTTTGTCCGGTGTTTGGCCGCTCCGGTGGCTGGCTACGGCTTATATCGAGTTTTTCCGGGGAACACCGATCATTATTCAAATTTTCCTCGTGTATTACGCACTGCCGCAGTTTATTCCGGACTTTCATTTCCCTCCGTTTCCGTTTCTGGAAGAGTACGGCGGAGAATTTACCGCAGCCGTCATTACGCTCGGACTCAACAGCACGGCCTATGTGGCTGAAATTATGCGCGCGGGCATCCAGTCCGTGGACAAAGGACAGATGGAAGCGGCCCGTTCCCTCGGGATGAAGCCGTGGATGGCGATGCGTCTCGTCATAATTCCGCAGGCGTTCCGCACCGTACTTCCGGCGCTCGGAAACGAGCTGGTCGTCGTTATCAAGGAAACCTCGATCGTTTCGGTCATCGGCCTCAACGAACTGATGTTCAATGCGGACACGGTCAAAGGAAGCCTGTTGCTTTCGTTCGAACCGCTGATCATCGCCGCTTTTATTTATCTGGTTATCACCCTGACGCTGTCCAAGCTCGTCGGACTGCTCGAAAGGAGGCTGGCGAAGTCGAATGCTTAACATTACGAACCTTCATAAACATTTCGGGAAATTAAACGTGCTGAACGGAATCGATATCGAAATTCAAAAAGGCGAGGTCGTCGTGGTCATCGGGCCTTCCGGCTCGGGCAAAAGCACGTTCCTGCGCTGTATCAACCTGCTGGAAGTGCCGACCGACGGCGAGATCCTTTTCGAGGGAATTTCCATAACGAACAAGAAGACGGATATCAATTCCGTCCGGCAAAAGATGGGCATGGTGTTCCAGCAGTTCAACCTGTTCCCCCACCTGTCGGTCAAAGACAACATTACGCTTGCTCCGCGCAAGCTGAAAAAAATGTCGGTGAGCCAGGCGAATGAAACCGCGGCCGATTTGCTCCGTAAAGTAGGATTGGCGGAAAAAGCCGACGCTTATCCGGCCCAACTGTCCGGAGGACAGAAACAGCGGATCGCGATCGCACGCGCGCTGGCGATGTCCCCCGACGTCATGCTGTTCGACGAGCCCACCTCCGCGCTCGATCCCGAGATGGTCGGCGAGGTGCTCGATGTCATGAAAAAGCTGGCGAAAGACGGCATGACCATGGTCGTCGTTACGCATGAAATGGGATTTGCCCGCGAAGTAGGCGACCGCGTCGTCTTCATGGACGGGGGCGTCATCGTCGAACAGGGCAGGCCGGAAGAAGTGTTCTCGAACCCGCAGCATGCCCGGACGAAGGAATTCCTGGGTAAGGTGCTGTAAGCGAGATAGAACGTGAAATTGTTACTGCAGAGCAGGGAGGAAGTCTCGTGGCGCCGATTAAAATTTTTACGGACAGTACGAACGATTTAAATCCGCACTATTTGAAGGAAAACGAAATTGGCGTCGTTCCCCTTTATGTTGTCTTCGGCGACGACTCGTACCGGGACGGGGTGGACATTACACCGGAGGTCCTGTACCGGAAAGTCGAGCAGTCGGGCAAGCTGCCCAAGACGGCGGCTCCGTCTCCGGCCGATTTCGAGAAAGCGTTCCGGCCTCATATCGAACAGGGCTGCGATATCGTCTATATCGGCCTTTCTTCCGAAGTCTCTTCGACTTATCAGAATGCCGTATTAACGTCCGATCTCTTTCCCGAAGGACGGGTAACCGTCATCGATTCCCGCAACCTGGCTACCGGCATCGGCATTCTGATCTGCAAAGCCGTGGAAGCGGCCAAGCAGGGACGCAGTGCGGCGGAGATCGAAGCCATGGTAAAATCGTTCATTCCTAAGGTGAGTACGGAATTCATTATCGATACGCTGGATTATTTGCATAAAGGCGGCCGCTGTACGAGTGTACAGGCTTTTTTCGGGAGCCTGCTGAAAATCCGCCCGGTCGTTCAGGTTAAGGACGGTTCCATGATTCTAACTTCCAAAGTGCGTGGTAAGAGGGAGAAAGCGTTGGAACAGCTGGTGGACAACGCGCTGGCCTTCAAGCACGAGATGGACCCGGATGTCCTGTTCGTTACGCATTCCATGGCGCAGGAGGAAGCGGAGCTTGTACGTGCCCGTCTTCTGCAGGAAACGGGCGTCAAACGAATTGAGATTACGGAAACCGGATGCGTCGTTTCCAGTCACTGCGGTCCTCAGACAGTGGGCATCGTATTTATTAAATCTTAGAAATGAGGGTACTTCTTGACGATCAAGATTATTACGGATGGAACTTCCGATTTGCCTCAGGAGCTGGCCCGGGAATTAGACATCACAGTCGTTCCCCTGCTCGTCCGTTTCGGCGATAAGGAAATGACTTCAGACATGAGCAGAACATTATTCTATGAGCTGATGAGGCAGGAGCCCAAGCTTCCTCAGACGTCGAGTCCCGCCCCGCATACTTTTATGGAAGAGTACCGCAAGGCTTCACAAAGTGACATTCTGGTAGTCTCTGTTTCGTCTAATCTCAGTAGTACCTATCATCATGCCCTCATGGCGAGGGAACAACTTATGGAGGACGGCTATACAGGCCGGATCGAAGTGCTGGATTCCCGCACGGCTTCTCTGGGTCAGGGTCTTCTTGCCGTAAAAGCGGCCAAGTTCGCGAAAGAAGGCATGCCCTTCGAAGAGCTGACAGGCCGGATGAAGGAAGAAATCAAAAGCCATCATACGTATTTTTTCCTGGACACGCTTGAAAATGTCATAAAAGGAGGCCGCCTCGACCGCGTCCGCGGTGCGGTGGCGTCCGTACTGAACATCAAGCAGATCATGAAAGCGAGCGAAGAAGGCACTCTGGAGCCTTTCGAGAAAGTGCGCGGGACCCAGAATGCGATCAAGCGTCTGATCGAACGGGTAAGCGAGAAGGTGAGCGAAACCCGGCACGATCTGGAGCGGTGCATCCTCGGCATTGCGCACAGCAACTGCGAGGACCGCGCCCGGGACGTGAGAGATCAGCTGCTTCGGCTGTTCCCGTTCGGGCAGGTCGTCATCACCGAGATGGGACCGGTCATCGGCACCTACGCGGGAGAGGGCGGCATCCTTATCAGCTGCTAACAGCTGCTGACAGCCGCTCCCGGCTGATGGTGAAAGCTGTTTGCGCCGGCTGACCAGTGCGGTGCACATACAGGCATGAACATACAAAAGGCTGTTTACAGGTCCGCCGGACCGGTAACAGCCTTTTTTTTGCGCTCGCATGCGTGGATGTGTTATTCCGCCCGCCGATCCGCGCTGTCTTCCCCGGGAAGCTCCCGGGTTACAATCTCGGGATCGTCGACGCTGACGAGCGGGGAAGGCTCGCCGTCGTAGAGCACCCACAAATCGTGCAGGGCGCGGGTACAGCCGACGTAGAGCAGCTTGGCGTCCTGAGCGTCGGCGCCGTAATGGGCGGGGTCGGCATCCGTCAGAATGGCGGCGTCGAACTCGAGCCCTTTGGTCAGGTAGACGGGCACGACCGATACTCCGCCGGCGTACTGCTTCTGGTCCGCCGTGATTCTGCTCGCCGCAAGCCCCAGCTCTCCGAGCTGGGCGTGAAGCCGCACGGCGTCTTCCTCGGTGCGTGTAATCACCGCCACCGTATCGTAGTTCCGGCGGAGAAGCCGCTCAACCGCTTCGCGGAGGAAGGCGCTCTCCCGTTCCTTCTCTACCCGAAGCACCTTGACCCGTTCGCCGGACCGGAATACGGGAACGGCCAGGAGACCGGCTCCGACTCCGGTAGAGAGGACGTGGTTCGCGAAACGGATAATTTCCATCGTCGAGCGGTAGCTTCGCTCCAGTTCGAAATAAGCGGTTTCGCCTTCCCCGAAGAGCGACGTGACTTCGGCCCAGTCCTGCGTTCCCCGGTAGGCATGAATTCCCTGGGACAGATCGCCCAGTATCGTGAAGGAATGCTGCCGGGTGTACTGGTCGAGCACGGCAATCTGGAACGGCGAAGCGTCCTGCGCTTCGTCGATGACCACGTGGTCGAACCGCTCCGAGCCTTCGATGCCGTGCAGGGAGGCATGGATAAAGACGAGCGCCGGGAGATCCTCGTGGCGCACCTTCTTGCGGCGGAAGGAGGCCAGCGTATCCTTCGCCACGGCTTCGGGAATCCGGCCGCGCAGTTCTTCCGTCATCCAGAGAGCCCCGGCTTTGGGATCGAACACGGCTTTATAGAACGACAGCGCATCAAGCTCCGGCCAGCCTTTCAGGTAGGCTTTCAGCCGCTGGGTCGATTTGGTTTTCCGTTCTTTTTTCTGCTTGGCGTCCCAGACTTTGTCCAGTTCCATCGTTATCCAGCGTTTGATTCGGGCGACGACCCGCTCTCTGCGCTTGGCGGGAGGGAGATGTTTGTATTCTTCGTTATACCAGACGCCGATCGTATCGCCCCGGAGCGTTTTTCCGTCCCAAGGGTGAAAAGGTTCCTGCGGAAGACAGGTCCGTGCGTAGCCGTCAAAGCAGCTCTCCAGGAAGTCCCGGAAGGCGACGGAGCCTTTCCAGCGGCCGGATACTTGGTCGTTTAACGGCGGACGCTTGGAGCCGAGGGCAAACCAGACGGCACTTTCGTCGGCGGGATTCTCCAGCGGGAAAGGAAGTCGCGTCAGCTCTATGGCCCAATCCGCAAACGTACTCTGCCGGATATGACCGACTCCGAGCTCTGGGAGAACCCCGGATATGTAATCGAGAAACATGGAGTTCGGTGCGAAAATCATCATATTTTCCGCTTTAACCTGGTCGCGGTATTGATAGAGCAGAAAAGCGAGACGGTGGAGAGCGACGGTCGTCTTTCCGCTTCCGGCGACGCCTTGAATAATAAGAGCCGCGTTCTTGGCCGAACGGATAATCTTGTCCTGCTCCGCCTGAATCGTGGAAACGATATCGCGCAGCTTGTTGTCTTTGTTCTCGCCGAGGCGATACAGCAAAAACTCGTCTCCGCCCGCTCCGGACAGAAGGTCGCTTTCCCGGTCGTAGGTGTCCACGACCCGCTGGAGAATCTGCTTGCGGATGACCAGGTTTCTTTTTAAATACACCAGACCTTCCACAAGACCGTCGGGAGATTCGTACGCGGCTTTCTCGTCTCCGCCCGTGTAGGAATAGAACATGCTGGCTACCGGCGCCCGCCAGTCAATGACATGAGGTTCTCCGCCGTTCTCGTCGTCGACGCCGAACTTGCCGATGTATAAAGCGGACTTTCCGGCAGCGTTTTCAGGCTGAAAGTCGAGCCGGCCGAAATAAGGTTCGTCCGAAGCCAGAGCAAGAGACTGGCGGCTGCTTTCGCGCAAGGCTTCAAGTGCCTGTTCCGTGAAATCCTGTCCACGGTATACGGGAACGGCCTGCAGCTCCGCCAGTCTCCGGTTGACGTCCGCGAGGATGGCGTCCAGCCGGTTTTGTTCTTCTTGATAGGCACTTTGATTCTTATCCAAGATCAGTTACCCCCTAAGATCAGATTTTGAGCATGAAGAAATAACATATCATAAACGGCAAACAATGGCAACAACGCCCGGCATGGCGGATAGGATCCGCACCGTATAAGCTGGAGGGAAAGAAAAGCACTAAGCCGGAAGCGGCAAGCTCTAAGTTTCTGGCAAGATCATCCTTGTGATATAATGACTGCATATATTCAGGGAACCGGATTTGTTATGAAGTGCGAGTTCTCATAATCGAACCTGGAGTGAGCTGACATGAAAAAAGGAAACGAACAACAAGCCGTTATGACCGGTCTTCTTATTGCGGACAAGCCCAAAACGTTTATTACGCACCATCTCGATTGGGTGGAGCTGCAGTTCGGGGGATTGGTCGGAGACCGGCATTTCGGAGTGACAAGCAAGGCCGACGTCCGCCAGCCGATGTATCCGCGCGGAACCGAGATCATGAACCGGCGTCAGATCAGCATCGTATCCGAAGAGGAATGCGAAGAGATTGCGGCCGCCCTCGGAATCGAACGGGTTGCCCCCGAGTGGCTGGGAGCGAACATGGCGTTCAAGGGTCTGGATCGTCTGACCGCACTGCCCCGGGGAACGAGAATTTTGTTTCCGAGCGGAGCGGGACTCGTGTGCGAAGGGGAAAACGAACCGTGCGTGCATCCCGGTAAGGTGATTGCCGAGCAAGCGGGGAACCCCAAACTCGCGGGCAAGTTCGTGAAAGCCGCCTGGAACCGCAGGGGAATCGTGGCTTCGGTCGAGAGGCCCGGCATCGTTTCCGCCGGGGACGAGGTAAGGATTCTTTTTCCGGACGAATTGTAAGCCGATACTTCCCGTTTGAAAGGAGCGTTTGCGCATGAAAATAGGAGTATTGTCCGATACGCATATGAGGCCGACGGCAGGTAAACTGCCTGACGCCGTTCTGGAGGGGCTGGCGGGAGTCGATCTCATTCTTCACGCCGGAGACTGGACGAGCCCGGAAATTATCGGATGGGTGGAGAAGATCGCGCCCGTCGAATCTGTTGCGGGGAACAATGACGGCCCGGATATCGTGCGCAGATTCGGATACAGCAAGCTGATCGAGGCCGGCGGGCTCAAAATCGGGCTCGTCCACGGGGATCGCGGCAGGGGAAGGACGACGGAGCAGCGCGCCCTTTTCACTTTTCAGGACGAGCACCCGGATGTGATCGTATTCGGCCATTCGCATATTCCTTACTCGGAGAGGATCGACGGCCTTCTCTTGTTTAATCCGGGCTCCCCTTGGGACAAGCGCTGGCAGCCGCGGTTTTCGTTCGGACTGATCGAGACGGACGGAGAGAAGACCGAGGCGAGACATATTTATTTCGATTCCCGGGAATAGACTTGCTGAGCGTCAAAGACAATAAGGGAACCGGGCATCGCCAACACGGACGGCCGCTGAAAAGGCGGCTGTCTTTTTTTAAAGCTATGTTAAATTCTGATGTTGATATTGACCTTAAGAAGTCCGCCTTGGTGAACAGGCGATTCATTGAACTATCGTTTCCCTCTGGTTTAATTACACCGTTCCACTATTCTTCTTGCGAACTGTTAAAATTGACATCCTATTGTGGTGCCTTATTACGATAAAAATACAATGTAACTACATTTAATAGGAATGTACCGACGAGCAATATTGCCGGAACAGATGCGATAACACTTACTGTATCCAGTAGAGCAGACCAATCCTCAGCCTTTACACGAACATAGAAACTGCAAATCTGAAAAAACAACGAAATAGAACAAGCACTAAAGCTCACAATAGAAAGAACGACCCGATTTTGAGAACGCTGCTTATCATATCTGAATATATGAATAGCCGGAAGAATCCAGGCGATTGCTCCAAACATGAGGCTGCCAAGATTAAGCCAAGCAATCATATCCAATCCCCCTTTTTATATTCATTTTCTTCTTTATTGTTCGACTATCCTGCCCGTTAACCAGACAACAATAAGCACAAATCCGAAGTTTGGTGAAGCCTTTTGAATTCGCATGCGCCCTTCTCAGCCACTATGGTATAACCTCCCATCCAAACAGCTAGGTTTAAGTTAACAGGAACCAGATGTCTTCTCATGGACTGCGAATAGCCTCAACCCTTTAACTACGGTACCTAATACATACGCCTTCCTGCGGCAAATATCAAGTTTAAACTGTAACGAAGCTTTACGAAAAAAGACGAAAGTTTTTAAAATAGTCGCTGCTTAAAAAATGATAAAACGTTTAATCGTTGATCTATCAAAACGATCCGCAGTACAATCATCTCGTAGGAAATAGAAAGAAACAACGTAAGATCTTTTAGGTGTAAAACGATTAATCAATTTTCTGACAAATCGGCCGATTTGGGGGAACGATGAACAAAATAACGATCAAAGACATAGCGGCGGAGGCCGGTGTATCCATCGCGACCGTATCCAACGTAATGAACGGCACCGGGCGAGTCTCCGGTGAAACCGCGAAGAGAGTGCTTCAGGTCATCGACCGTCACGATTACGCGCCTAGCACGGCGGCCCGTTTTCTGAAAGAAAGGCGCTCCCAGCTCATCGGAATTCTGGTGCCGACCGGCGAGAGGGGACGGCTCGAAGACAATCCGTTTTACTGGCAGCTCGTCATGGCCGTCGAAGCGGAAGCGCGGGAAGAACGCCTGCACGTCATCGTATCGGGCGTGACCGAAGAGGACCCGCTCACGTTTGTCCAGGAACGGCAGCTCGACGGTATTATCGCCATCGGGATAACCGGCGATTCGCCGCTCCTGGGCCGCATCGCCCAGCTTGACGTTCCGTGCGTGTATCTGGACTGCTATCTCACCGAAGGGGAGAACCTTCAGGTCGTCAACATGAACGACCGGATGGGCGGTTACCTCGGGACGAAGCATCTGCTTTCGCTCGGGCATGAGCGGATTGCCGTCATTGCGGGCGACATCATCACTTCGGGCGTCTATGAAGAACGCTGGCTCGGCTATACCCGGGCGCTGGAGGAGAGCGGTATCGAAGCGGACCGCGCTTTGCTTGTCGAGACGCCGGTCTCTCTGCTCGGCGGCTATCACAGCGCCCAGCAGGTTTATATGCTCAGCCCGAAAGTCAGCGCCGTATTCGCTTTTTCGGACGTCGCTGCCATCGGACTGATGAAAGGGCTGCAGGAGCTCGGCGTACGCATTCCCGACGATATCTCCGTCATGGGATACGACGATATCGACTACGCGGGCTTTCTGACGCCCTCCCTGACCACGATCCGGCAGGATATCGGCACCAAGGGGAAGACGGCGATACGCCGCATTCTCAGCATGATCCGCGGAAGCGTTCCGGCCGAGTATTCCGTTACGCTGCCCGTCGAACTTAAACGCCGCCAAAGCACTGCCCGGCGTACCCAACCCAACTCCATTCAGAAAGAGGAATAGGCCATGCAAACGAGCGAAACCATTCATCCCGACAAATCCATCGATACGGTGCTGGAAGTGGCCCCTAAAGCACCTGGACGCGCTACCGGCGTAACGGAGCTGGACGATTCTTATCTTATTCACGGCGAGCACGCCAATCTGCTGCTGACTTTTTTGGAAAGCGGGCTGTTCCAGATCAAATTGTTCCACGGGAGCAAGCCGGAGTTCAAGGCCGCGACCGTCGCTGTACTGGCGGATTCGTTTCAACCGGTTAAAGCCGATCGGTCGGAAAGCCCGGAAGGATTCGAATTCCGCACCTCCGCGCTGCGCCTTATCATTGAGAAGGAAACGTTCGCCCTGACGGTCGAAACGCCGGAAGGCGAGCTTCTGATGAAGCAGCCTACGCTATCGTGGACGACCCGGGGTTCGCTGAGCGGCTCCTATGTGATGGGGACGGACTCTCATTTTTACGGGCTTGGGGAGAAAACGAGCTTCCTGGACAAGCGGGGAGAGCGCTATGCGATGTGGAACTCCGACGTGTTCGCGCCGCATGTGCCGGAAATCGAGGCGTTATACGAATCGATCCCTCTGCTCATTCACATGCATCAAACCGGCTCTTACGGGTTGTTTCTGGATAATCCCGGCCGTACCGATTTTGACATGCGCACGCATCCCGATCTCTTTACGATTCAGTGTACGACGGGGGAGTACGACCTGTACTTCATTTTCGGTCCGCAGCCCAAAGACGTCGTCGGCCGCTACACGAAGCTGACGGGCCGCATCTCCATGCCGCCGAAATGGTCCCTCGGCTACCATCAGTCCCGTTACAGCTATATGAACCAGCAGGAAGTGCTGGAGCTGGCGCGTGCGTTCCGCGAGAAAAACATCCCGTGCGACGTCATTCATCTGGATATCCATTACATGGATCAATATCGCGTCTTTACGTTCGACAAGGACCGTTTCCCGGACCCGGAAGGAATGATGGCGGAACTGAAAAAGCTTGGCATGCGCATCGTGCCGATCGTAGATCCGGGCGTCAAAAAAGATCCCAAATATCCGATCTACCGGGAAGGGATCGAAAACGGCTATTTCTGCAAAAAGCTGGAAGGCGAGCTGTTTATCGGAGACGTATGGCCCGGTAAAAGCGCGTTCCCCGATTTCACGGAAGACGCCGTGGGCAAATGGTGGGGGGAGAAGCATAAGTTCTACGTGGACCTCGGTATCACGGGAATCTGGAACGATATGAACGAGCCGGCTGTATTCAACGAATCCAAAACGATGGATCTCGACGTCATCCACGGCAATAACGGCGACAGCAAGACGCACGAAGAGCTGCATAACCTGTACGGCATGATGATGTCCAAAGCGACTTTCGAAAGCCTCCGGGAGCAGTTGGGCGGAGAGCGGCCGTTCGTTCTGACGCGCGCCGGGTACAGCGGCGTGCAGCGTTATGCCGCCGTATGGACGGGCGACAACCGCAGCTTCTGGGAACATATGGCGATGGCGATTCCGATGGTACTCAACCTGGGATTGTCCGGAATTCCGTTCACGGGCCCCGATATCGGCGGCTTTGCGCATCACTCCACGGGGCAGCTGCTTGCCCGCTGGACGCAAATGGGAGCGCTGTTCCCTTTCTGCCGCAACCACAGCGTGATCGATTCCGTCCGCCAGGAACCGTGGTCGTTCGGCGAAGAGACCGAAGCGATCTGCCGCAGCTATATCGGGCTGCGCTACCGCTGGATGCCGGTGCTGTACACGCTGTTCCACGAAGCTTCCCGGACCGGGATGCCGATTCTGCGGCCGCTTGTGCTGGAATATCCGCACGATCCGCAGGTGACGAACCTCAGCGACCAGTTCCTGCTCGGCAGCAGCGTACTCGTCGCCCCGGTCTACCGTCCCGATACGGAGCACCGCGCCGTGTATATCCCGGAAGGCAAGTGGATCGACTACTGGACCGGGGAAAAGTATACGGGGCCGAAGCATATCCTCGCCCACGCGCCGCTCCACATTATGCCGATGTACATCAAAGCGGGAGCTATTCTTGCGGAAGAGCTGCTTAAGCAGCATGCGGACGAGCAAACGGCATCGTCTCTGACGTGGAACATTTATGCGTCCGGCGGAAGTTCCGAGGGAACCGTGTACGAAGACGACGGGATCACCTACGGGTACGAGCAGGGAGCGTACAATGTGATCCGCATGTCTACGGAAGCGGCGGACGGAGGCATGAAGCTGGCTTGGGCTTACGAGCACGGCGGGCTGCCAAACGCAGACCGCAGCTTCCTGATCCGCATCAAGCACGCGGAATTCGTCCCTACGGCGATCGAAGGCCTCCGGCGTCTGGAGGCTGGCATGATCGGCGGAGACCGGTCCGCAAGCGGCTGGGCTTACGACGAAGCGGGCGGCGAGATCGTGCTCCGGACGCCGGACGCTCCGCAGCAGGTTTTACACATTCGCGCCTGACCGTCATCGGCGGCCGAACCGTTTTTATAGCTAAAGCTCCGAACCTTTTACGGTCCGGAGCTTTTTTGGCTCGTCCGGGCGTATGCCCGCCGTGCAGCTAAGGAGCGAGGGGGTGAAGAGCCGCCTGGCAGTATGGCAGTACTTTCCGATAGGCCGGGCCGGGCTCAAAACAGGTGAAGACTGGCTCAAAGCCTGTCCTCCTCGGCCTGATTTGTGCGGCCGGCTGCTCTCCACATGCCGCTCGGCCGCTATTTCAGCTTGGTGATCACAAAGCCGCCGACTACGATGCCCAGGCCCACCCAGGTTTTCCAGTTCGGAATTTCCTTCAGGAAGAGATAGCCCATCAATACGCAAATAAAAATCTCGATGCCTTTGGATATGCCTAGAGACAGGGTAAGATTGCCGGTCGTCTTGTAACAGAACTTGACGCCGTAACCGATCATGACGTTGGCGGCAAACACCAGCGGGATCATTTTGCATTGAAACCACAAGGTCGTCCAGAGCGAAGGATCGATATGTTTGCTTTGGTACGAGAAGATACTGTTGATCGTAAGAAGTCCCGCCAGAAGCAGGGCGATTCCGTATACCATAAACATGTGCAGCTCTCCTTTGTCTGTCTGTTTCTTCCGCTTAATGTTTCCGCCGCGCAACAAATTAATCGCAGGAAAACTTATTTGTTCCGGACAAAATAAACTATTCACACAATGTTAACGGGAATAGCCCTGTTGAGTCATATTAAAAAGGGCAGCCGCGTGTAAGAATAATGGAAGTGAAAGGAAAGGAGGCCTTGCCTTGCTAAAACCGATCAGCCGATTCCTGCTGGCCGTTCTTCTGGTGTTTGCCGTCACGGCTTGCTCTCAAGACCTTAAGGGACAGGACCCGGCCAAAGTCAAAGTCGATCTCGTCACCGAGCCTTCGCCGGTCAAAACAGGCGAGAAAGCGGTGATCACGGCGAAGATTACCGGATTAACCACACAAGAGGGGGCGAGAGTCCAGCTCGACGTCCGCATGGCGGACAACAGCGGGCTTCCGGAGCTGCTGGATGCGAAAACAAGCGGGGACGGAAATTACTCGATAGAGAAAACGTTCGATGAGCCCGGCAAATATGCCATTTACGTGCATCTCTACCAGGGAGTGACGCACATCACCAAGAGAAAGGCGCTTGACGTTTCATGAAGCTCCGTCTGATTCCCCTGTGGCTGTGCGTCTGTGCCGCGGCAGCCGCCGGGTTATGGCTGCCGGACCAGCGGGCGGCCGGGGCTCCGCCGGACGCGGGTACGGCCCGGACCGCCGCGCTGCAGCAGCTCATCGACCGTACGCCGTCCGGCGGTCTGCTCCAGCTTCCGGCAGGCTCCTACGAGGGTCCCGCCGTGATTACCCGCCCCATCGTGATCGAGGGGCAGAGCGGCGCCGTCGTCGGGAACAAGGCCGGGAGCGGGAAGCCCGCCATCACTGTCCGGGCGGACGATGTTTCCCTGAAAGGCCTGCAGATCGTGCAGGACGGGGAAGGGGCGTCCTCCGACACGCCGGCGGTGCTTGTCCAGGGAAGCCGGGCATGGCTGCATACGCTGGATATCCGCACGGGTGCTTTCGGCATCCTGCTGAGGGATACGGGGAATAACCGGATCGAGAACAATTCCGTCGTCCGGGTCGGAAGCGAAGCGGCCAAGCTGTCCGAAAGACGCAACGGCATTGATCTTTTCAACGCGCACGATAACGTTATCTCGGGCAACCGGGTAAGTTCCATGAACGACGGCATCTATCTGGAAAGCAGCCACCGGAACAAGGTGGAGGCCAACTCCGTCGAACACTCCCGGTACGGGATTCACTGCATGTACACGAAGGGGACGGTCGTGCGCGGCAACACCGGCATGTACAACGTCACGGGCGCCATGATCATGGGCGTCAAGGAAGCCGAGGTATCCGGCAATTCCTTTACCAAACAAAGCGAGAGCGTGAACTCGCAGGGCCTGCTGTTTTTCGACGTACATAACTCGCAAGTAACCGGCAATAAAGTGGAGGGCAACCGGGTCGGCCTTTATGTCGAGCAGTCGGGCTCCAACGATTTCGCAAACAACGACGTGCTGCAAAATTTCGTAGGCGTCCAGTTTCTGGAATCGGAAAATAACCGCTTCACCGGCAACCGCTTTATCGGCAACGTGATCGAGGCGGAAGCGAATGAGAGCGAGAGCAACGCATTCAGCGGCAATTTCTGGGAAGCGTTCCGCGGTCTGGACAGCGACGGGGACGGCAAGAGCGAGCTGTCGTATGCGCTGAATCCTTTTTTTCAAAGACTGACGGGGGAGGTTCCCGCTTACCAGCTTTTCTTCCAGTCGCCGGGGATGCAGTTTCTCGAAGGCATGTACACTTCCGGCCGTGAAGGCTGGAGCAAGGATGGAGCGCCGCTGATGAAGCCCGGAAGGGGGCAGGAACAAAAGCCGATAAGCGGAGTGACGGGGAATACGACTCTATTGCTGGGACTTCTGCTGCTGTTGGCATCTGTTAGTACAATTTATTATGTGGGGGTAAGAAGGGTATGAAAAGAAAAGGATTGTTTTTGCTGAGTGTTCTGCTGATTTTGACGGTTTTGTCCGCATGCGGACAAGCGAAGGATCAGGCGGAGCCCATCAACGAAGAAACGGATAAATGCGCGATCTGCAACATGCAGATCAAAGATGACGCGTTTGCCGTCCAGCTCAAAACGAAAGACGGAAAAACCTACAAATTCGACGATCTCGGCTGCATGAACGAATGGAAAGGGAAAAATGCGGCGGACTCCATCCAAGTCCAGTTTGTCCGGGATTATAACAACAAAGAGTGGATCAAGTATGAGGATGCGACCTACGTGTACGACCCTTCCTTCAAATCTCCGATGGCTTACGGCATTTATTCGTTTAAGGACAAAGCGGAAGCCCAGAAGTTCGCGGACAGCCAGAAAAAAGGCAAGGTGCTGACGGCTGCGGATCTCGGCAAGCACTCGTGGGAACAGAACAAAAGCATGATGAACATGGGCGGAAGCCATGACCACAGCGTTACGCCGGAGGCGGGCGGAGATAAGGACGCTCACGGCGGCAAAGCCGGCGACCATGGAACGCACGGCAAATGAACGTGCTGACGATCGCACTGCGCGAGGTGAAAGTCGGATTCAGAAACCCGTGGGCCTATTCGTTTATGGCCCTCTTTTCTTTATTCAGCTTGTCCTTGCTGCTTATTAACGCCCAAAGCTTCGTGCAGGGCTATTCTAGCTCAACCTCATCCATGCTCAATCTGATTTTATATTTACTGCCGCTTATGACGCTTCTGCTGGGCTCGTTTTCGTTAACGGCGGAGAAGGAGGAAGGAAGCTGGCAGCTTCTTTCCACCTATCCGCTTGCTACCTTCGCGTTTATTGCCGGGAAATACACCGGCCTCACTGTAGTCATGCTGACCATCGTGGCCTTCGGGTACGGACTGACGGGCGTGGTCGGGGCGTTGACCGGGAAAGGGCTGCAGCCGGGTACGCTCGGTTTGTTTTTTGCCTTTTCCACGGGGCTCGTTCTGCTGTTTCTCGCGATTGCACTCGTGCTCGGCACGTTTGCCAAAAACCGCTGGCAGGCGCTGACCGCAGGTGTGGCAGTATGGTTTTTCGCGGTGATCGGCTGGCCGACGCTGTTGATTGCCGTTCTCGGTCTGCTTCCTTACGTCTGGATCAAAAGCGCGCTGGTGGCGCTCACGTTCCTGAACCCGGCGGAGCTTGTCCGGTTGTTTGTCATCGTGAAACTCGGCGGCGGGGCGGCTCTGGGGCCCGAATATTACGAATGGGTCCGGTGGATCGGCCGTCCGGAAGGCACTCTGGTATTTCTGGGCTTGTGCCTGGTCTGGATCGCCGTATGCGCAGGCATAGCCAACTGGATCTGGGAAAGGGGGCGTTCCCGTGGCTGAGCATGTCCTGCAAGTGTCCGACTTGCATAAAAAAATCGGCAAGCAGCCGATTATCCATTCGGTCAACCTTCAGATAAACAGGGGACAGGTGCTGACTCTTTGCGGTGGGAACGGAGCCGGGAAAAGCACCATTCTGCGCATGATCGCCGGGATTACGCAGCCCACTGCGGGGGTTATCGAGGTGAACGGCCGCAAGTGGACAGAAAACCGAACGGCGTACGCGCAGCAGATCGGATACATGCCGGACGATTATTTGTTCGGCCAAGGGTTGTCGGCGGAGGAAACACTTCAATTCTGGGCTTCGCTGCGGAAGGTTTCCAAAGCGAGGGTGCTGGAAACCCTGGAGCTGGTCGGACTGGCCGATGTGAGGCGCAAGCCGGTCAGCTCCTTCTCCAAAGGCATGCGGCAGCGGCTGCTGTTCGCCCAGGCGCTGCTGGCCAAGCCGGCGCTGCTCATCATGGACGAGCCGACGAACGGACTCGATCCTTACTGGATGGATTCCTTCGTCGAGCTTGTCCGTTACGCGAAAGCGGAAGGTCATGCCGTGCTGTTCTCCACGCACCAGCTTGGCGTGGCTGAGTCGGCGGCCGACCACGTCGTGTTCCTGAAAGAAGGGCGCATAGCCGAAGAGGGGACGGCCGAGTCTTTCAGGGAAGCATACGGCCCGCAAGGGCTGCAGGCGGCCTTCTCCAAGCTGTTCGGCTATCGTACCGGGGACGGCCGGACTTAGCGGGAGGTGGGAACATTGACACATAAGCTGCGCAGAGGATCAGTCCTGCTTATCGCAGGACTGATAGCGGCCGCTTTAGCGTACACCCTGTTCCATGCGGATTCACGGGAGACGGCCGGTGCCATCCGGGCCGGTGCAATGGCGCCTGATTTTACCGTTACCGGACTGGACGGCCGTTCCGTCTCGCTTTCCGAATACCGGGGGAAGGGCGTGCTGCTTAATTTCTGGGCCTCCTGGTGCGGCCCCTGTACGCATGAGATGCCCCGCATGAATGAAGCGTATCTCGAAGGAGTACCGAACGTAGAGATTGTTGCCGTCAACGTAGGCGAATCGAGAGGAACGGCAAGCGAATTCGCCGGGCAGAGAAACCTTGCTTTTCCCGTCCTGCTCGATCCGAGCGGTGAGGCCGCCGGAAAATACCGGGTTGTCGGCCTTCCGGCCACCTTCCTGATCGATTCCGAGGGCAAGATTGCGGCCGTTCGACCGGGTGAGCTGACCAGCTCTTCGGAAGTGAAGAAGCTGCTGCAAAGCCTGAGCAGATGAGAGAAGATTGGCTTGGGGTTAAAACGGGCGCCTGCCCGTTCTTTTACAGCCGTCGTTAAAAAACTCCGGACCGCCGATGGTCCGGAGTTTTCGTTCGTTCGCTGTATATCGCCGCTGTATACCGCCCGGCGGAGATGACCGGGGTGTACGGCAGCAGCTTCGGCAGGCAGGGTGCCATCCGCAAATGATCCAGCAGCTCCTCCGTCAGAGAAATATCCAGGCTGCGGTATCCCAACAGGACAGCACCGGTCTCAGGCGGGAAAGCGTGCGGTTTCCAGAGGCAGGTCCTGTGGGTGCCTACGCTTAATTTCTCCGCTGTGGGCGATGAGGGCGACGGTCACCAACTGCTTGGGGCAGCTTAATCCTTCCACGTCGGTCAGTCCGTTAACCCAGGGCAGATCGGATTCGGAATCGTATCCCGCCATTCCGCGGTTAGAGACACCGCTTGGTCCGCTGTTCTGCCGACCTGTGCGACCGTTCCCGAATAGCTCCGTGAACAATTTCCCGCGCTTCGTCGTCCTTGTGGATGGACGAGGCGCCTTTTTCGCATAAGCAAGTTACATTTCCCGATAAATCCGCTGCAAGAACACGGGTATGCGTGCCGCCGCCGTCCATTCCGAGAAGAAACCCTTCCTTCCCTTGCAGGGATTCTCCCGGGCCGATATACTGAAGTGTACGAGAAACACCGGACTGAGGCCGGAACGATACTAAAGAGGATGTCTTGCACTGCGGGAAACGCAGCGAGATACATAGATAGGAAGATAGCCTTTGAAAACACTTGTGATTGCCGAAAAACCGGATATGGGCCGGACGATTGCCGCTGTCATCGAACCGAAAGCGGCGAACAAGCGCACGTATATCGAGGGATCGGATTATATCATTACCTGGGCCATTGGACACCTTATAGAGCTTGCAGAACCCGATAAATACGATGAAAAATATAAGAAATGGCGCTTCGAGCATCTGCCGATTATACCGGACGAATTTAAGCTGCTGCCGAATCCCCGGACGAAGGATCAGCTCAAAGTGATCAAAGAGCTTGCCAAACAGTGCGACAAAATCGTCAACGCTTGCGACGCGGGGCGGGAGGGCCAGCACATTTTTTCGCTGATCCAGCGCCATTTGAAATTGAAACAGCCCGTCAAGCGTTTATGGATCTCCGATTTGACCGCGGAAACGATCCGGAGCGGCTTTCAGCAGCTGAAGGACGGCTCCGATTTCGAAAATCTGACCAGAGCGGCAAAGGCCCGGAGCGAAGCCGACTGGATCATCGGGATGAACGGGTCCCGGGCTTTTACGACCAAGCATAACGTGCTACTATCCGTCGGGCGTGTTCAGACTCCCGTGCTGGCCCTCATTTACGACCGGCAAAAGCTGATCGAAGATTTCTCCTCCTTGAAATTTTACGAGGTGGAGGCGTTCTTTACTCAGGAGCAGACGGAATACCGCGGGTTGTGGCAGGGAGAACGCATTACGGACCCGGCCAAAGCCGAGGGTATTGCGGCGAAAGTAAAAGGAAAACCGGCCCGCATCGCGTCTTACGAAGTCAAGGATACGAAGGAATATCCGTACAAACTGTATGATCTGACGCTCCTTCAGCGGGAATCCAATGCAAAGCTCGGTTTTTCCGCTAAAAAAACGCTGGACGTGGCCCAGGCTCTCTACGAGAAGCATAAAGTCATTTCGTACCCGAGAACGAACTCGAACTACGTGACGGAGCAGAACATCCCGGAGATGCACAAAACGTTGTCGGCCCTCCAGGGAACGGCGTACGACGAGTGGGTCCGTAAGGCCAACCGGAATCTGGTCCATAAGAACAATAAAGCGATTTGCAACCCGTCGAAAGTGGAAGACCATCACGCGATTTTGCCGACCGGCAAACGGGCGAACGGATTGTCGGCGGATGAGCAGAAGGTGTACGATCTGATCGTGCGCCGGTTTTTGTCGCAGTTTTACCCGGCGGCTGAGTATAAGGTGCACACCGTTCTGACGGAAGTGGAGAAAGAAACGTTCAAGACGACGGTCAAGGAGCTGCTGCAGCTCGGCTGGAAAGTGCTGTACCCGGATTCCAAGAAAGACGGCAAACGCGGAAAAGCGAAGGATGACAAGGGAAAAGAAGAGGAAGAGGCCGAGGAGGAAGAAACGTCCGAGCCGTTTTACCTGAACGCTTCTCTCGGCGCCCACTGCAGGGATGCGGCGGCCAAGGAGAAGGAGACCCAGCCGCCTAAAGCTTTTACGGAAGGCACACTGCTGAAGGCGATGGAGAGCGCCGGCAAGCAGATCGAAGATGAAGAGCTGCGCGACGCGATGAAAGACTCCGGTCTCGGAACTCCCGCTACCCGCGCGGCGACCATCGAGCGCCTGAAGCATGTCGGCTACGTCACGATGCAGGGCAAGCGCCTCACGCTGACGCCCAAAGGGCGGACGGCCGTCGAGCTCATCCGCGCGGCGGGCGTGGAACTGCTCACTTCGCCGGAGATGACGGGACAGTGGGAGCGCCGGCTCAATGAAATTTCACGCGGACAAGCGTCCGATGAGACGTTTATGCGAAATGTCAAAAAGTTCGCCACGCTCATCGTCGACAAGGTCCGCGTACAGAATCGCGCGGCGAGAACCGCTTTCGAGGGCGACGAGCCCGCCGGGAAAGCGGGCGGACGGGCCGCGGCCGGCAAGACGCGCCGAAGCGCCAAAGCCGGCGGCCCGGACGGCGCAGCCGCGGGAACGGCGCCCAAGGCGCGCGCAGCCGCAGGCACCGCGGCCCGCGCAAGCGGCGCACCGGCAAGCCGGGCGTCTTCGGCCCGGAGCGGAGCGGCCGGCGGCCGCGCGGGACAGGCGCCCGTGCGAGAGGCTGCGGGTGGCGCGGCTCAAGCGTCCGCTCAGAGCTCCCGGCCTGCCGCGGGCCAGAGCTCCCGCGGAGCATTCGCCGGACAGGCAGCCGTCCAGGGAGCTCCGGCTGCCGCTAAACCGGCGGACGGGCCTCGCGTGGTCGGCACTTGTCCGCGGCCCGGCTGCGGCGGAACCATTTTTATGGGTAAGAAAGGGTATGGCTGTTCGCATTACAAGACCGGCTGTACCTTCGTTATCTGGAAGGAAAGCTTCGGACGGAGCCTGACGGATGCCCAAGTGAAGGCACTGCTGGAAAAAGGCAAAACCGCCAAGCTCAAACTGGAGCGGCAGGGCGGAGAGGAAGTTTCCGCCAGGCTGGTGCTTGCCGATCCGTCGACCGGAAGACTGGAAACGGAGGAATAGGAAGGAGACGAGGCTATGACGATCTTAAAGAACGACTGGGCAGAGTTACTGTCGGAGGAATTCGAGAAACCATACTATCTGAAGCTCAGGGAGTTTTTGAAGGGGGAATACGCGGAACGGACGATTTATCCGGAGATGCACGATATCTTCAATGCTCTGCACTACACGGCGTTCAAGGATGTGAAGGCGGTTATTCTGGGGCAGGACCCTTATCACGGACCGGGTCAGGCGCACGGCCTGAGCTTTTCCGTCAAACCGGGTGTACCCGCACCTCCGTCGCTCAAAAACATGTTCAAGGAAATGAAGGAAGACATCGGCTGTCCGGTCCCGGGCACGGGGTATTTGAAGCACTGGGCGGACCAGGGCGTGCTCCTTTTGAACACCGTGCTGACCGTTAGGGCCGGTGAAGCGAATTCCCACAAGGGGAAAGGCTGGGAGCTATTTACGGATAAAGTCATCGAGACGCTTAACCGCAAAGAAACACCCGTTATTTTCATTTTGTGGGGCAGTCATGCGCAATCTAAAACGCAGCTGATCGACCTGAACCGGCATGGCGTCATCAAAGCTCCGCATCCGAGTCCGCTTTCCGCCCACCGGGGATTTTTCGGCAGCAAGCCTTATTCCAAAGCCAACGCATGGCTTCGGGAACAGGGAATCGAGCCGATTGACTGGTGTCTGCCCGAATAAGCGGGAGCGGTTGGAAACGCGGCACTTTTAAATTTAGTTGTAAACAGGGCAAGTTTATCCGACGAATCCGTCATTCGAAAGCCGCGCGCATGCGCGGTTTTTTTTGTTGGTTCCGGAAACTGCATCTTTCGTACCGTGTTACAGGCTTTTTTGAGCAGCAAGAGTAGGAATCATAGAATCCTATTTCACGAACGGCTGCCTGATCCGCCTCAGATCGTCGCAGAACAAGTGGGGGATTTGGTTAGAGCGGAATATATAAGTGAAGGGGGTCTGAAGAGAGGGCCGTCTTTTTTTCTTGCGACTAATCCTTCAAATGCGCGTATATGTAAATATATAGTTAAATTAAAGGCGTAGGAAAAACGTCATCGCCCATAAAGGGGTGGAGCATGATTAAAAAAATCGGGCTTGTGCTGCTGCTTGCGATTGCCGCTGGTGTCATTCTTTACAACTGGAACGAGTATAGGGAAAAAAGTGTGGCGGATGTAATCCCGCTTCATACCGGTGAAGTGACTTGGATGAACTTTAGCAAAAACCGGCCTGAGCTGGATGATAAACCGTTTGAATGGGGAACGAAAGACAAGGAGCCGATGGAGGAGCTTCTCGCGTTTTTAAGCCAATATAGAGTGAAAAGAAAGCATGTCGGCTACGAAGCGTTGAGTCAAGAGGTTACTGCCTTGAGGAACTCCGGGTCCGCTTTCGAATTTGAACTCGCGCGCGATAAAGGCGAACCGGTTTTGATTTACGCGAATACTCATACCGTTTATGTATTGATGGACCGCTTGTACGAAATTAAAAACGGGCCGATTAATAGGGAATGGATCGACGCTTTTAATGAAAAATACCGGAAGATATACGGTAATTCTTAAGCCTTCGCATGAAGGCTTTTTTTGTTACGGATTTATCAGCCGTATGATTTTTGGTTGACAAGAAGAGGGAGGAGGGTTATCTTTGGTTTAAAGGTTTAAGTGTTTAAACCTATAAACTATATAAAGCGATCTTATGGAGGTCATTTCTTATGACAACACAGGCACCGTCACGCGTCTTAATCATTCAGGGACATCCCGACCGGGAGAGCTACTGCACCGCTTTGGCGGAATCGTATCGGAAAGGGGCAATCGCCGCCGGAGCGGAAGTCCGTTTCGTGCAGATCAGCGACCTCGATTTTAACCCGAATCTGGCTTACGGGTACAGAAAGCGGACGGAACTGGAACCGGACCTGCTCGGAATCCAGGAGTCGATCCGCTGGGCCGATCACGTCGTATTCGTGTATCCGACCTGGTGGTGGACCATGCCCGCTCTTCTTAAAGGGATGATCGACCGTGTGTTTCTTCCGGGCTTCGCTTTTAAGTACAAGAGCAAAGATTCCGTTACATGGGAAAAACTGCTGAAAGGGAAGAGCGCCCGCCTGATTGTGACGATGGACACTCCGGTGTGGTATTATCAGACTATAGGCGGAAGCCCCGGCCATAAGGCGATGAAGAAGGGGACGCTCGAATTCAGCGGATTTAAGCCTGTGCGCGTGACAACGCTCGGATCGCTTAAATTATCTACGGCGGACAAGCGCAAATCTTGGCTTCAAAAAGTCGAGAGTCTCGGCCGCAAGCTGATCTAGGCGTTCTCCTTCCGGCATCCCTTCCGGCCGCATCGATGAAGAAAGATGTGATCGTATGAGCGGAACAACTGAACGGACCACAATGGAATACTTCGAGCAGTGCACGAATGTGTTCCGGACATTGGGAGATCCGGCGAGACAGCAAATTATTCTGCTGCTCGGCAAGCACGGGCCCATGAACGTTAAAAGCATCACGGAGCATTCGCATCTGTCGAGGCCGGCCATTTCCCATCATCTGAAACTGCTCAAGCAGGCGGAGATCGTGACGATCCGTCAGCAGGGCACGGAAAAATATTATGCGCTGGACGCGGGATCGGCCATGAAGCTCATGAAGGATCTTATCGCGGCATTCGAAAAAGAATGCCCGCCGGAAGCGGCAGGCGGGGAAGAAGGCGAAGGGCAGCCTTGCGAAGGCGGCACCGCTGCCGGATGTTAGATGCCGTACATGCTGCCGAAGGATGCAGGAGCATTCTGGAGCATGGCAAGAAGGCGGAAAAGACAACAAGGCAGCCTATGTCATGGAAGCACCAAGCAAGCACCAAGTAGGACTCAAGGAAGACTCGAGGAAGAACCAAGGAAGAACCAAGCAAGCACCAAGTAGGATCGAGGAAGAACCAAGAAAAGAACGACGCGGGAAAGAGTCTGTAAATAACTTAGCCACGGCCGGAGCGCACCCTGAGCATGGCATGATCTCCGCCGGATCATATCAGAAACATCGCGACGACAGTCGTGACGGCCAGACCGATCACTACCGGCTTCAAGTTCCGCCGGGCCAGCTCGAAAGGATCGACGCCGCAGATGGCGGCGGCGGGAATTAGCGCCCACGGGATGAGTGTACCGCCCCCGACCCAGATGGCCGCCACCTGGCCCATCGCCGTCAAAGTGGCGGCTCCCGCGCCGAGGGCGGAAGAGAACAGGTTGGCGACCGAGCCAGCCAGCGAGATGCCGGAGAAGCCCGAGCCGTCCAGTCCGGTGATGGCGCCCACGGCTGTCAGTGTGACGGCGCTTGCGGCCGGATGGACGGGCACGGTCTGGGCCAGCGCCAGTCCGAGATCGTTCACGATCCCGAGTGAAGCGGCCGGGAGGACATGCCCGTACAGCTCGGTAAGAGCCGCGTCGCCGAGGTAAAAGAAGGCCGCGATCGGAATGACGGGACCGAATACCTTGAAGCCGAAGTGAAACCCGTCAACCAGGTAAGCGGTCGTTTTGCCGAACCCGGCCCGGCGGTGGGCCATGAGCGAGACGAGCAGCAGGATCAGGGCGGCCGTCCCGCCGATCAGCGCGGTCGCCTCCCCTCCCTGCAGGTTCAGCTTGAACATGGCCGCAATGTCGGCCGCGAACAGCAGGGGAATCGCGACCGCAAGAGCCAGGCGCCGCCTGACGGTCAGCAGCTTCCCGCCGGAAGAAGCGCCGCCGATAACGGGAGCTAGCGGCTTGATGGCGCTTTCCGGCTTCAAAGCGCCGCTTCTCAAGTCGCGCCGCAGAAACCAGAAAGCGGCCGCGGTCGTGACGGCCCCCATCACAGCGACGAGCGGGATGGAAGCTTCCATGACGCTGCCTACCGAAAGTCCGGCGGCGTCGGCGGTCAGCTTCGGCGCGGCCTGGATGACGTAGTCGCCGGAAAGCGCGATGCCGTGGCCGAACAAGTTCATGGCCACGGCGGCCCCGATGGCCGGCAGACCGGCCCGGACCGCCGCCGGGAGCAGCACAGCCCCGATCAGCGCGACGGCCGGCGACGGCCAGAAAAACCAGGAAACGGTCATCATGACGATGCCGATGATCCAGAAGGCCGCTCCGGGGCTGCGGATGAGCTTCGCCGCGGGAGATATCATCGTGTCGCTGACGCCGGACAACGAGAGAACCTGGCTCATGCCGACAATGACCGAGATGACGAGAATGGTCGGCAGAAGCTCTTGCATCGCATAGATGAGGCTCGAGAAAATGCCTCCGACCGATTGGGGAAGAGAACCGGTAGCAGCGAGGCCGAGTACGAAAATGCCGATCAGGCAAACCGGCGTCGTATCTTTACGAAACAGCATAAACCCGATAATAAGGGCAATAAAACATACATAAACGACATGCAGTCCCACCAGTTCCACACTCACGGGAATCCCTCCGTCTTGGGCTTACATCCTGTACTGCTACAGCTTATGCAGGTCCCGTACGAAGGTTCCCGGCCGCTTCGGGCCCGGCAGCGGACAAAAAGAAACCCCCTCGGCGAGGGGGTTTTAGCAGTTAATAAGAATGATTATTTATCGTCTGGAAGTTGTTCCTGCTATTTAAATAGGGCGAATTTGTAGGTTATGTAGGGTCGGCTTCATTTCATCTCTATCTATACGGGTTTGCTGGCTTGCTTAGTTAGGCTGTTCTTCCGTGCTTTCTGTTTTGGCGCTGAATTCGCATTTTTCTCTTGAGTAAATCGTTGTACAGCTATTGAGGCTCGAACGGATTTTCACCTGGTCCTGGTTGTACTTCTCGATAAAACCTCGTCCGATTTGGACATACACATCGTTGTGATCCATTCCCCAGATGTAGACTTCGGTCTGCGAAAGTGCTGCGGCGAACAATTCGAAATCTGTTTCCAACAACTTCGTTCCATAAATCATCTCATCGTACACCCCAACTCCATAGTAAATCGTATTTCTATCGTTCTTATTACTATAGACAGGTCGAGGCTTCCAATAATCACACGGCCTGGCAGTTTTTTTTGTCCGGAATCAGTTTCTTTTGTCAAAAATCGCGGGATTCGCTACAATCATAGAAGGTTAGACAGCAGGTTAACGGATAAAGGGGAAAATAGCATGAAATTCGAAGTGAAATTTATCTCATTTTTTGTCATACGCGAAGAAGGGACGGGTAAGGCTTACCGTCATTTTCAGACTTTGGACGGGGACGCCTACGAAGGCAGTGCGCTGGAACAGTTTCTGGGCGGCGAGTTTGCCAGGCTTGCCAAACGCAAGGTGGAGCGTAATCCGCAGTCCGAGCAGGTTCCGACCAAAATCGGACGGTTTATAACGGAACCGGGATGCGGCCTCGAAACGAATCCGAACTACAATATGTTCGCGAGACTGCGCAGTGCCTCATCCCGGGAGGATTTTCTGAAAGAGAGCGACGAATTGGCTAGAGCCTATATCCAGACAAGCTCGGTACGCAGCGGTGCGCTCATTACGGCCAGCGCCAAGCTGCCGCAGTATTTCGACGAGCCCTTCGTATTCGTAATGAAATGCGATTTCGAGCCCAAAATAGCCCGCATCACGGATGAATCCAGCCTGCTTCATGAAGTGGAAATGGCCATCAACGCGAAAAATATGAAAGCGATCCAGTATCCGTATATGCCGGAGGTCGGCATGATTGAGGACTGGGAGCTGAAAATCCATCAACCTTCACATGCCAAATATTTCGAGGATCTGCTTAAATTCGTGGAATATGAAAAGTCCATGCCCGAGCTGCTTAATCATCAGGTAGTCAATCTGGTTCAGCAGCATATCGAGCAGACGCTGGAAGCCCATCCCGAGCAGAAAGAAGCGGAGGAGAGGGACCTTGAACTCTGGGCGGCGAGCGAGAAGCGCGAGCTGCAGGAGAAATGGGCGCCGGAGCTTGTCATGGAGGCCGCTAACTTTCTTGTGGAGCAGCAGCCGGATCTGGGCATGACCTTTAAGCTCGATCATCTGACGGTAAAAGGGAAGCTGGCCGATTACGGCAGAAAAGTTCATTTTGCCAAGTTCGGCGATCAGTATGTCGTGCTGCTGAGCGGTAGCTCCCTCCACTTCGAGAAGGGAGTTTCACCCGTGGAGCTGCTTCAGCCCGAAGACATCCAGTCCGTGCTGGCCAGGCTGGAACGCGAAGCCGCGCAGGACGCCGACGGCGGAGATTTTTAGAAGGCGGCTCCGGCCCGGCTCAGGGTGTGGTAAAATAAGGATTATGGGCAAGGGAGTTGATGAGCTGTGGGGATCTTGGACGGTTTATTGGGAAACGCCTCGGAAATGTCTCCGGAGAAGCTTCAGAAGGAACTGGAGCCGTTTCTCATTCCGGGAGAGCAGGTGCAGATCGCGTACAAAATCATCCGGGACGGGTTCGTTTTTACGAACAAGCGCCTGATCCTTATCGACAAGCAAGGGGTAACGGGCTCCAAGGTTGAATACATGTCCGTGCCTTACAAAAGCATTATCCGGTTTGCGAAAGAGAGTGCCGGGACGTTCGATCTCGATGCCGAGCTTAAAATCTGGCTGTCGAGTACGCACGAACCTATCGTCAAAAAATTTAACAAAAGCGCCAACATCAATGACGTGTACGCGATGCTGAGCCGGTATGTACTGGGATAAAACGCATGAATAAAGAAAGCCTCCGGACCGAAAGGGCCGAAGGCTTTTTTTCGCGTGAAGACGGAATCCCGCGGAGAAAAGAAGTTACTCCCCTAAAACGTTTTCGGGCTTCGGTTCTGGACCTTTGCCGTCGGCCAGCTTGTCGCCGAACTGGTCGAGTCTGCCCGGATGACTGGCTGGACCGCGATTTTTGGGCTTGCTGTTTCTTCCTGCCATGGAATCCACCTCCGATTATTAGTTTGCTTGCCGGGGGAACAATTCATACACCGTACGGAGGCGGAATAGAGAGAAAAATAGCGAAGGGGCGAGCGCAAAAATTGGCGCACGATTCTAACTATACAAATTGTATTTATGTTGATACAATATGTATCGAACAGCCTATTAATCTCTCATGACGGCAAAAACAGGAGGTAGGGAATGGGAGGAGCGACGAACCGGTTTTCGCATCCTTTGGAACCGCAGCTGGTGCGGGTCAACAAAAATTTGTACATCAGCCGGGGAGACCCGCAGTATTTCGATAAAGTTATCCGCTATGCCGATAAAACGTCTCCCGAAGCACATTTTCGCATGGGAGAGCGGGCAAGGGAGCAGGGGAACCTGTCCAGGGCGCTTTTTCATTATCAAGAGGTGATGAAAACGTACCCCTCTCCGTATTACTCCGATGCCAACCGGGCTGTGCACGAGCTGGCGAAGCGGGAGGAGAGCGACCTGGCGGGAGTCCGGAAAGAGTTGGAGGCGGCAACGGGAAGCAAATTCAATAAATTTTTGCGGACCTTTCTTTATGCGCTTATCGTCATCAATTTGGTCCTGCTGGTCGTTCTTCTCTCCGGAACAGGTGGTAAGCAGACTGCTTCCGCAGCGGAAAACGGATCGTCCCCAAGCTACGAATCGCATGCAGTTCAGCCTCAAGAAGGAAGCAGCTTCTCGCCGGAAGCTGCTTCTTTACGCCCGGAGGAATTTTCGGGCGTAGAACCGGACGAACGGCCTTACCTGCTCCGGGTTGACCCTGACACGGATAACGCTCTCGTGGAGGCTTTGCTTCGGCGGGAAATGGAGAAACTTATGGAACGGAATCCGCAAAAGAGCCGGGTCATTTACGGGATCCGGCAAACCGGCACCGTCACTGAACGTTCGGCGGATACAGCGGCGGGACAAGCGTTCCCGGCCAGCGACCCCGCGGAATTGCAGAACGCTTTCGCGCTGGCGGAATATGTGCCGGCGCTCCGCAAAACCGTGGAGATCACCTATCCGGGTGAAGGCGCTCCGCGCGCCGAGGTGCTGACGCGGCTAGGGACCCAGCTCATCCGGACGGCACTCCGGGCATACGCGGTGGACCACGAAGGGGAATTTCCGGCAAGTCTGGACGAACTGGTCCGCGATTATCCGGGAAATTACCTCAGCTTCGTGCCGCGGGAAGCCGTGACGGGCTCCACCCGGGTGAGCCCGTCTTACGACGGCGGGGGCGGGTGGGTCTACCGGCCCGCCGCCACAGAGGCAGGTTCGGCCCTGACGCCGAACCTGCCGGGAGCCTCGCTTGCGGGCGTTGTTCCTCCCGCAAGATCTGCCGCACAGGCGAACGTCCCGTTCGAGCCTGTGCAGGTGACGGTGAGCAAGCGGGAACACCGCTTGCTCTTAAAGGCTGGAGGCGCGGTGCTGGAGGCCCGCGCCGGAATCGGCCGTCCGGAGTCGCCGACGCCGGACGGCACGTTCGCCGTGCAGGAGCGGGTCACCGCTCCTGCGGGAAAGACCCCGGGCGTGTACGGTGCCGCGGCCCTGGGGCTTGGCGCCATCGCGGTGCACGGCACGGCGGATGCCGCCTCTGTCGGCGCCGGGCGCTCGCTCGGCTGCATCCGGATCGGCGATGCCGACATGCAGGCGCTGTTCGCGCTCGTGCCGAAGGGCAGCGCGGTCCGCATCGCCGGTACTGCGCCTGCCGCCGATGCCCTGTCCGCGTCCGAGGCCGGGCCTGCGTCGGGAGCCGGATCCGCGGCCGATGCCGCGCCTGTCTCGGGAGGGGCGCCTGTAAAGGGCACCGCCGTTCGCATCGCGGGGGCAGTACCCGCCGCCGGCGCTTCGCCGGGAAGCGGCGGGCTCGACCTTGCCGCAGCGGCCGAGGCGCTGCGTCCTCCGGGAGCGCCTGCTCTGCGGGAGCGCGCCCCGGCGGGGACCGTGTTCCACTGGCTGGGCTGACGGCCCCCCGTTATGCCGCTGTGCTCGTATGGGAGGATTCCCTGCCGGGGCCTTTGTATTTCCTTCCCGCATCCCCTACAATAGGAGGGATAGGTAACGGAAACGAACCGGTTCTATAGCGCAGCCATATAACGGCAGAAGTTTCCGGACAGCACAACATCCGGGAGGAACTTATGATGCTTATTATGAACGAGAAAATAAAAGCGGCCGAGGTGGAGCTTACGGGGTTGAACGGGGAAAAGCTCGGGGTACTCCCGAGGGAAGAAGCGCTGAAGCTGGCGAAGGAAGCGGGCGCCGATCTGGTCTGCACGTCTTTGATGAGCAGTCCGCCGCCCTGCAAGCTTGCCGCACGCGGAACGGCGAAGCAGGCGGTCCAGAAAGACAACCAGGCTGCCCGCCGTCAGGACAAGCCTTTGAAAGTAAAGGAGCTGAGGCTCACCGTTCACATCGAAGACCACGACTACGAAACGAAACAGAGGCAGGCCGAGAAGCTTCTGGCTTCCGGGAACGCCGTACAGCTCGTCGTCCGCCTCCAGGGCAAAGAAGGGCCGAAAGCGAAGGCGCTTCTGGAACGGCTGGTTAAGGATCTGTCAGCCGCGGGTACGAAGGAGACGAACATCCAGGTCAGCGGCAAGCAGGCGGCAGTACGCGTCAATCCGTCGTAGAAAGGCGCCTCCGGTATCCGGCTCACAAATGAATGCCTGCTCCCGGGCACTGAGTCAGGGACGGAAAACTAAAAGCGAGGGATTGTCCGCAGGTGACGCTGCATCCGCTGTAATTTCCGCCGAACCCGGCCATGCGGAGCCGTAAGTAAAATTGTGCTGCAATTGCAGCAAGCGGCGTCCTGCAATCCGGCACGTTCCAGCCGGCTCGCAAAAACAAAAGAGCAGTCTCCCTTTCAAATGAGGGGAGACTGCTCTTTTGCCGTTCATATCTGCCCGATCCAATCGGGGCGCGCAACTTCTTTCCAGCGCGCGCGGATCGCTTCCAGCTCTTTCCGCGGAAGCGGGCCCTGCCCGGCCAGCCGCGCGTTCTGCAACCAGCGGTCCGGCTTGCTCGTGCCCACGATCGCCGTTGAAACCCCGGGTACCGATAAGGTGAAGCGCAGCGCTTTTCCGATCGAGTCTTCCAGATCTCCGTTCAGAAAATCGTCTTGCCGTAAGAACGTTGCTCTATCCTGCACCAGCTCCTATCCCTTTACGATTACCCGGGCGAACGTCGGGTCAATCCTTTTGGTACGCACGGGTAAAAAGAAAACAGCTTCAACCCGGTGGGATGAAGCTGTTTCGTGATGCGCATCGCGATAGCTGTACGGGAGCGCTTCGCCGCTGCTATACAGGCTTTGTTTATTTCAGGTTTTCGGGGTTCAGGCACTCCAGCTCGGGAATAACGAAACGTCCGTCCTTGCGGATGAGGACGTCGTCGAACCAGATTTCGCCGCCGCCGTATTCGGGACGCTGAATAAGCACGATATCCCAGTGAACGGAAGAACGGTTGCCGTTGTCGGCGATTTCATAGGCTTGTCCCGGCGTAAAGTGAATGGAACCGTCGATTTTTTCATCGAACAGGGTATCTTTCATCGGGTGCAGAATGTACGGGTTCACGCCGATCGCAAATTCACCGATGTAACGTGCGCCTTCATCCGTATCCAAAATTTCGTTCATGCGGGCGGAGTTGTTGCTCGTCGCTTCAACGATCTTCCCGTTTTCGAATTTCAGGACGACGTTCTCGAATGAAGTTCCCGAATACACGGTAGGCGTATTATAGGAAATGACACCGTTTACGGTGTTGAGCACAGGCGCGGTGTACACTTCGCCGTCGGGAATGTTGCGTTTGCCGCAGCACTTGATCGCCGGAATGTCCTTGATGGAGAACGAAATATCGGTTCCCGGAGAAACAAGGCGCACCTTGTCGGTACGGTTCATGAGCTGGACGAGAGGCTCCATTGCCGTTTCCATTTTGCTGTAGTCAAGGTTGCACACCTGGAAGTAGAAATCTTCGAACGCTTCGGTGCTCGTGTTGGCCAGTTGGGCCATAGAGCCGTTCGGATAACGCATGACGCACCATTTCGTATGGTTGACGCGCTGGTTGGTCACAGGTCTGGCATAAACGCTCATGTACAGCTTCAAGCGGTCTTCCGGAACGTCTGCGGTTTCCGTCACGTTGTCGCCGGCGCGTACGGCCACGTAAGCCTGCATTTCTTTCATGCGGCTCAGTTCGATCACGGCTTTTTTCTCCAGCGTTTCACGGGTAGCGCCAAGCATCATGCTGCGGTTGATCGCCGGATCGCGGAGTTCGACGATTGGATTGCCGCCGGCCGCGTACACTTCTTCGATAAAGCACTTCGCGAGCTCCGGATCTTTAACGCCGATCAGCTCGATCAAAATATTTTCGCCCGGCTGAAGTTCAACCGAATAGTGGATAATGTTGCGTGCAAACGTAACCATTCTTGGATCTCTCATGGGCAGGAACTCCTTCTATGTAAAAAATGTCAGTACGGGGTACTGAAGGCATGCTTCTTCCCATTATAGTACATTTTGGGGATGTGTAGAAGACGGCTCCAAAAATAGTGAAAAAACTGGAACATACATTCTTCTGTCGGTCAATAATTTCGTGAGGTCTGCCGCTCGCCAGTCATTCGGGTGTGTTCATCGGGATCGTTTCGGGTAAAATGAAAGCAACCATGAGATCCTAAACAAATAACGGTAACAAGGAGGCGTTCGCAAGTGGCGAGAGGCAATACGATGGTGCCTTTTGGATACGAGGAGGAGCCGCCCGCTCGGCGCGGCACGCTGCTCGTTTTTGAAACGTTTGAAGACTGGTCGGAGCAGGAAATCGTTCTGGTGGAAGCGATCGCGGACGAGCGCAAATTCAGGAAAGTCGTCTTTTATCCCCAGCATGAGGAAAGCTTGAAGCGGATGGGCGTCCCCTGTGCGGCTGTGTATCACAAGCGGGTGAAGCTGCTGGAAGACCTGATCCGGGAAAAACCGGCGGAGCGGTACACGGTGGACACGTGGGAAGGCAAGCGTAAGAAGTATACCCCCGTCGACACGTCGCTCCGGTTTTTGACGGACAAATACGCCAGCCCTTATTTTGTCATGATGAACGATCATTATGCAGCCATGTTTGCGGGGTACAAAGGCTTCGATGAATGGATCCGCAAGGTCCGTCTGCTCGTCTGGAAGCGGTTCGGCGTGCCGCTCCCGGGCAAGCTGCTGGCTTACGGGGACCGGCTGGACTTTATCGGGGAAAAAGGGGAAAGCGTTGAAGTCTAAAAAAATTAACCGAAGGTCAATTCACAAGCGTTCCAGCCGATGGTACAATAGTCGAGGTGTTTTTCATTAGGCTGGGAGGTTAATCATCATGAACGTATCGTCGTTAAAGACGATGAGTCCGACACGCCGCCTGGTACTTCTGCTGCTGGTTGTCATCATTTCAGGTTTAAGTCAAGGACTTCTGCTTCCGCTGCTGACCATCCTGCTAGAGCAAACAGGCGTATCTTCGGGAGTAAACGGGTTTAACGCCGCTGCCATGTATATCGGCAGCTTCGCGTCCATGTTCGTAGTCGAACGGATTCTGCTCGCCCTCGGGTACAAGAAAATTTTAATTCTCGGAATCGCCATGGAAACAGTGGCTATTTTGCTGATCCCCGTATGGGGAAATCTTACGTTCTGGTTTATTTTGCGGTTCATTATCGGATTCGGGAATTCCATTCTGCATTACACGACGCAGCTGTGGATTCTGACTTCGGCTCCCCCGGAACGCCGGGGCCGTTATATTTCCTATTACGGCATGGCGTACGGAGTCGGCTTCAGCATCGGCCCGGCGGGCATCAATCTGCTCGCGCTCGGTTCCTACGCGCCGTTTTTGACGGTGGCGGTGTTTTACACGGTCGTGATTTTACTGCTGCAAAAGCTTCCCGACCAGAAGATCCAGTCGGAAGGGAAGGAGTCGCCCGGCCAGAAGCGATACGGCAAAGCGGCCAAAATCGCCTGGTTCGCGCTTATACCGACCTTCCTGTACGGATACACCGAAGCGGTGCTGAACAGCAGCTTCCCTCTCTACGGCCTCCGGCTCGGACTCAGCGATACGTCGGTATCGATGCTGCTGCCGCTGGTCGGTTTCGGAGGGCTGATCCTCCAGCTTCCGCTCGGTATGCTGAGCGACAAAATCGGCCGTAAGCCTGTGCTTATGATGGCTGCCGCCATGGGGGCGGCCGCTTTCCTGGCCGTGCCTTTCGCCGGCGGTTCCGTATGGGGAATCGGCCTTCTCCTGCTGATGGCAGGAGGCATGATCGGGTCCTTCTTCTCGCTGGGCTTGGCTTACGCGGCCGACCTGCTTCCGAGGGAGCTTCTGCCGTCAGCCAACGTCATCGGCTCGATATTGTTCAGCATCGGCAGCGTTGTGGGGCCTAATCTGGGGGGACTTGGCATCCAGTATATCTCCCTGAGCAGCCTCTTTTTCCTGCTGGGTTCCGTGTACGTCTTGTTCGTTCTTACGGGACTTGCGATCCGGACCCGGAAAAGGGCAGGGGCCGACCCCGGCAGCTAACCCGTGAAGCGTAAAATGCCCGCGGGTTAGCTGCCGGTTTGCGAGCTGCCGCTGACGGCGGCATCAATCCGACTGCGCGGTAGTGTACGTGCACTTGCTGCCGGCCGGACCGATTTGCCTGCTTATAGCAGACGGAGGTTCGGAACGAGGCAAGCCTCCTTTTTCCAACTCAAAAAGACCTGAATGCAGCCGAGGCTGTATCCAGGTCTTTTTTTCATGAGCGTCCGCGGGCCGCAGCCGCTTCTTCAAGCCTAAGCAAAGGTGAGGTAAAATTTGTGTAACTAAGCGCTCTAACGCGGTAATCCGAAGTTGATCTTCGGAGTTAATTAAGATCGGTCAGCAGCGTATCCATATAGCTTTCCGTCAGAGTCGTGAGCAGGCGTATGCCGATCTCGTTTTCTCCGCCTTCGGGAATGATGATGTCCGCATACTTTTTGGACGGCTCAATAAACGCATCATGCATCGGCTTTACCGTCGTGATGTACTGGTCGACAACCGATTCCAGAGAGCGGCCTCTTTCGTTCGTATCCCGCATGATGCGGCGCAGAATTCTGACGTCCGGGTCCGTGTCGACAAACACTTTGATGTCGAGTGCTTTACGCAGATGCTCGTCTGTCAGGACGTGGATGCCTTCGATCACAATGATCGGCGTGCCTTGAATGTGCAGCGTGTCCGAGGAACGGGCATGCTGTGTAAAATCATATATCGGGACCTGAATCTCGCGGCCTTTCCGAAGTTCCCCGAGATGCTTCAGCAGAAGTTCGTTTTCGAACGCGTTCGGATGATCGTAATTGATTTTGGCGCGTTCATCCATGGACAGCTCGCTGCGGTCCGCATAGTAATTATCCTGGCAAATGAGTGTAACGTTTTTCGTTCCGAGCTCGTCTATGATCGAACGGGCGACCGTTGATTTCCCCGAACCGGTTCCCCCGGCTATCCCAATGACTAACATAAATTATGAAGGCCCTCCCTGTTCAGCGCCCTTTAAGGTGTGGCCGGCGCTTTATATACCCTGAATAGTTTATCATAATGTAGAATTTTTTCAAAAAGAAAAAGCTCCTTTCGGAGCGTAAATCACCGGACTTGCTTCGGCGTATGGTAATGATCTTCGTTTACTTCCAAATCCTGCTTGGCTTGGTGAAGCTGTTCGATCGTCTGCTTGAGCTGCTGGCCGTACTGATCCCCGTCGAACGAGGTGATTTGGGCTTCGGCTTCGGCTACCTGCCGCTTGGCCGAGCCCAGTTTGGCCTGTGCGCGCTGGATCGCATTCGGATCGGCCTGTGTAATGGCCCCCTGAAGCTCATGCTCCGCTTCCTGCGCCGCCAGAATGGCCGAGTCCGCCGCCTCGACGGCATGCCGGATAAACTGCTGGTGCTGCTGACTTTCTACCATGCGTAACAACCTCCTTTTTCTATACGATGTACATTTGGGGGCTGATTCATACGGTTATTTCCCTAAGCGGAACTATTTCCTGGGTAAGCGCAAAACTCGATAAAGCCGCCGAAATTTCGACATAATATTCTGAAAATTAAGATAACGTCCTAAATTCGTACAATAACCCGTTATGGAGTGACGGTATTTGGGCAACCTACGAAAGATAACGACAGTGGAGGTGAATGGGTAAATGCCGTTCAACAAATCGACCAAAATCGATGACAAGCAGAACAAAAGCCGGCTGAAATCGGAAGCTGTGACCTTAAATTCGCGCAAAGCATCGGAATACTCACCGAACTTAAACGAAATTAACAAAAACGAGTCGTAAACTTAAAGAGGAACCGCTCGCTTGTCACACAATCTTAAAAGGCTTGATCCGACGCTGTTTCCGCAAGGGCAGCGTTTCTTTTTTTGTGCCGAATCAGATAAGTTGCGCATGTATAAAAAAGTTTCCCTATTGCAAAATTGTCGTTTATAGTTAATAATAAGTGTGAAAAGAGAACTTTTTTTTGCCCTTTATGTTTCCCTCGGGAAACATATTTTCCTCGTAGAAAGAATGCGTCCGATGACGGGCAAACCGCTGAATAAGTTCGCTTACTAATGATCAGGAGGAGAACAAAAATGAATCGAATGCTTGAACGGGGCACGAAAAAGCGCGGGAGATGGAGAAGCCTTTCCCTAGTTGTTTTGATCGTCGGAAGCGTGATGGCTTTGTCGGCCTGCAGTCCCAAACCTTCCGCAATGGCCGGAGAAAAAACGGGAGACGCATCCAAAGTCCGGATCACGACCACGATCGGTATGATTGCCGATATTGCACGCGAGATAGGCGGAGAACATGTGGAAGTAACCAGCCTGATGAAATCGGGGGTCGATCCCCATCTTTACAAAGCTTCCCAGGGAGACATCTCCAAGCTCGACAAAGCGGCTATCGTTTTTTACAACGGCCTGCATCTGGAAGGGAAAATGACGGAAATTTTAGAACAAATGAGCGGCAAAAAACCGACGGTTGCCGTGTCCGATCCCATTGACCGCAAGGAGCTTCGTTCGGGAGACGATGCCGGTACCCAGTATGACCCTCACATCTGGTTTAATGTGAAGCACTGGATGGCCGCCTCGGAGAAAGTCCGGGATGAGCTGATCAAATTCGATCCCGCTCACGAGCAGGACTACCGCGGCCGGTCCGATGCATACTTGGCGAAATTAAAAGAATTGGATGCCTATGCCCGCTCCGAAATTGCCGCCATACCCGAAGGGGCCCGGGTTCTTGTTACCGCGCACGACGCTTTCGGCTATTTCGGTGACGCATACGGCATCAAGGTCATGGGCCTTCAAGGGATGAGCACGGCTTCCGAATACGGGGCTAAGGATGTGACCGATCTGCGCGATTTTCTGGTGGCCAACAAAATCAAAGCCGTTTTTATCGAATCGAGTGTTCCGCAGAAGGCCATAGACGCCGTCATTGAAGGCGCGAAGCAGAAAGGCCACGAGGTTAAAATCGGAGGCACTTTGTACTCCGACGCGATGGGCGAGGAAGGCACAACCGAAGGGACGTATATCGGGATGGTCCGCCACAATGTCGATACGATCGTGAAAGCTTTGAAATAAACGGACAACACGGACTAAACGGACTAAACGGACAAAGGAGGAATCATCATGCAGACTCAGCATCTCGCGCAGGAGCAGCAGCAAAAGCCGCCTCTGCTCATTGAAGAAATGACCGTCGCTTATCGGAAACAGCCCGTACTCAGGCAAGTCACTTTCGCGGCTCCCGAAGGAAGCCTGGTCGGCATAGTCGGACCGAACGGGGCGGGGAAATCGACCCTGATCAAGGCGGCGCTCGGTTTGATCCCGCGGGTAGAGGGGCGGGTGTCCATTTACGGCAAGCCGTACCGGGAACAGCGCAAACGGGTCGGTTACGTTCCGCAGCGGGAATCGGTGGACTGGGATTTTCCGACGAACGCACTCGATGTCGTTACGATGGGCACCTACGGCAGGCTCGGCTGGTTTCGCAGACCCGGGGGAACGGAACGGAAGCTCGCGCTGGATTGCCTGGACAAGGTCGGGATGGCCGATTTCGCCTCCCGTCAGATCAGCCAATTGTCCGGCGGACAGCAGCAGCGCGTTTTTCTGGCCAGAGCTTTGGCTCAAAACGCGGACCTGTATTTTATGGATGAGCCGTTCGTAGGCGTGGACGCCGCGACGGAACGAGCGATTATCACGCTGCTGGAAGAACTGAAAAATCAGGGGAAAACGGTGCTGGTTGTCCACCATGACTTGTCGACTGTGGAGGAATACTTCGATACGGTCATGCTGCTGAATGTCGGTCTGATTGCCGCGGGTCCCGTATCCGAGGTGTTTAACCGCGGCAATCTTCAGAAAACTTACGGCGGACGGCTGGCACTGCTGGACCGCCGCTTATAGGGAAAGAACGGAAAGGAGGCGTTTGCTTTGCTGGAATGGTTAGGAGCCTTGAAGGATCCCAATACGCAGTGGATTCTCTCCGGCAGTTCGCTGCTGGGACTCAGCGGCGGTGTATTGGGCAGTTTTGCTTATTTGCGTAAGCAGTCTTTAATGGGAGACGCCCTGTCACACGCGGCACTGCCCGGCGTGTGCGCGGCTTTTATGGTGACGGGTTCCAAGTCCATCCTGGGCTTTCTGGCCGGAGCCGCCGTTTCGGGTTTGTTAGCCACGTTAAGTATCGGTTGGATGACCAGGCACTCCAAGTTGAAGCAGGATACGGCTCTGGGTATCGTTTTATCCGTATTTTTTGGATTCGGGATTGTTCTGCTGACTCAGATTCAGCACAGTCCCAGCGGCAACCAGAGCGGATTGGATAAGTTCTTGTTCGGGCAGGCGGCTTCTATGGTCATGAAGGACGTATACACCATGGCGGGCGTTTCCGTTTTGCTCTTGCTTATTTGCTCGCTGTTTTACAAAGAGCTGAAGCTTTCCAGCTTCGATCCGGGTTTTGCCAAAGGAATCGGTTATCCGACCGCCGTGCTCGACCAGTTTGTACTGCTGCTCATTCTGGTTGCCGTTGTGGTAGGCATTCAGGCGGTTGGGGTCGTTCTGATGGCGGCGCTGCTCATCACTCCGGCGGTCGCGGCGAGATATTGGACGGAAAAACTCGGAACCATGGTCGTTTTGTCCGGTTTGTTCGGTGCGATGAGCGGCGCATTGGGCACACTGCTCAGTACGATCGGCAGCAATATGCCGACAGGTCCGCTCAGCGTTCTTGCGGCAACGGCCTGGTTCCTGGTTTCGCTCGTCTTCGGCACGCGCAAGGGACTCATGCCCAAACTTCTGCAGAAATGGTCGGTATCCCGTTCGGTTCAAAAGGCGAAACTCCCGTATGGCGGCAAGAGAGCTCAGAGGGAAGGGGTGAGTGTCGGTGATTAGCGGATGGATTATCCTTACCGGCGTTCTTGCCGCTTGTGCCTGCTCTCTGGTCGGGTGTTTCCTTGTGCTGCGGAATATGGCCATGATCGGCGACGCCATCAGTCATTCCGTGCTGCCGGGCATTGTGATCGCATTTCTGATCAGCGGCTCCCGGGATTCCTTCGTCATGATGCTGGGGGCATCCGCGGTCGGTCTGCTCACGGTTTTTTTAATCCAGTTTTTCAAGCAAAGCGGAGTGCAGGCCGATGCTTCCATCGGTGTTGTCTTTACGGCGCTTTTTGCGGTAGGTGTCGTGCTTGTCAGCCTATATGCGGGACATATCGACCTGGATCTGGATTGCGTCCTGTACGGCGAAATTGCTTACGTTCCTTGGGATACACTCACGATTGCGGGAATAGCCGCGGGGCCCAAAGCGGTCTGGGCGATCGGCCTTACTTTTCTTGTCAGCCTCCTGCTCATCGGGATATTTTATAAGCAGTTCAAAATCTGTTCGTTCGATCCTGCGATGGCGGCGGCCTTGGGAATTCCCGTCGCGCTGTTCCATTATCTGCTTATGGGGCTCGTTTCGATGACGACCGTAGCTTCGTTTGAAAGCGTAGGCGCTATTCTTGTCGTCGGGATGCTCGTTGTGCCGCCTGCCGCAGCTTATCTCCTGACGGAACGGCTGGTTGTCATGATTCCGCTCAGTATGGGGATCGGGGCTGCAAGCGCGGTTTTGGGTTACGGGCTAGCTTATGTGCTGGATGCTTCCATAGCAGGCTGTATGATTTGTGCTGCGGGAGGGCTATTCCTGCTTGCCTTCCTGTTCTCACCCTCCCAAGGCATTGTCGTCCGCAAATGGAGCCGGACCCGCCTCTCTTAAGGCGAGGGACAGGGCAATGAAAACCGTCTGCGGGAAATTATGCGCGCCGGCTGAATCGAAAAGGAATAACAAGGTTTGAAAAAGGTCTGAAAACCGAAAGCCCGCATAAGAGCGGGTTTTTATTTTTGTTTTCTTTCAGGAAGCGGATTTGATAGGGATAGCTCGAGACGACATTCAAAAGCGAGAAAAACCCGATAAAATCAGGCTGCGTGCCGTTTTGTTTAGCGGTAAAATTGTAGTATGCTAATCATACTGGAACGAGAGATATGAAGGGAGGGACAGAAATGGCTTCACTTGGTTTGGTGCTTGAGGGGGGAGGAATGCGCGGCGTTTATACCGCGGGGGTCCTCGAGTATTTAATGGAGAAGGACTGGTATGTTCCTTACGTAATCGGCGTTTCTGCCGGCGCATGCAATGCCGCATCGTATCTTTCCCGGCAGCCCGGGCGCAATAAGAAAGTCACGATCGGTTTCATTACCGACCGCAGATATATCAGTTATCGCAATCTGATCCGGGAAAAAAGCATCTTCGGGATGGATTTTATCTTCGACGAAATCCCGAATAACCTGGTTCCTTTCGATTTTCAGACGTTTTACGGGGAAAGTCATGAACTGGTGATCGGAACGACCGATGCACTAAGCGGAGAAGCTGTTTTTTTCCGGAAAAACGAAGCGCCCCAAATGTCGCTGTCGCTTATCCGGGCTTCAAGCTCGCTGCCGTTCGTCTCCCAGCCCGTGCTGTATCAGGAGAGAACGCTGTTTGACGGCGGCATCACGGCGCCCATTCCGATTCACCAGTCGATGAAAGACGGGAACGAACGCAATATCGTGGTGCTCACCCGCCCGAAAGGTTACCGGAAGAAACCGTTCAAGCAGCAGTGGCTGGCTCAGCGGTTTTATCCGTCTTACCCGGGCCTTGTCCGCGCTATGGTGGAGCGCAGCCTGGTTTACAACCGGACGTTGGATGACATCGAGCGGCTGGAGCGGGAGGGCAAAGTCATCGTGATCCGTCCGTCAGCCCCGTTCAAGGTAGGACGGATGGAGAAGGATGCGTCCAAGCTCGAAGCGCTGCACGATCTGGGCTACAAAGACGCCGCGGAAGCGAAAGAAAGATTGCGGGAGTGGCTGTCATAGCGGACAAGCCTTGCCCTTTATATGGACAAACGGGGACCGTATGCTATAATAGACCCAGAAATGCACGACAACCGAATAAGACGCAGGGGTGCTGGAATCGGCCGGCTGAGATTGTATCCCATAAAGATACTGACCCTTACACCTGATCTGGATAATGCCAGCGTAGGAAATCGTACGGATACTATCCGATTTTATGTGCGCTCCCGATCAGGGGGCGCTTTTTGGTTTGTCTGCGGATAAAGAAGGAGAGAAGACGATGAAACGGGTCATACGTACAACAGCGCTTGCCGCGGCTTTTGCCGTTGCGCTTGCCGGATGCGGCAAATCAGGGGGAAATGAAGGGGCGCAAACGTCGCCGGGAACGGCGCAGACGCCTGCAGCGGTTCAGAAAACGGACATTAAGATCGTTCTGGATTGGTCGCCCAATACGAATCATACCGGCCTTTACGTCGCCAAAGCCAAAGGCTATTTTGCGGACAAAGGGTTGAATGTGGACATCATCCAGCCGGGAGCGGGAGGCGCGGACGCTATGGTCGCTTCGGGTGCCGCGGACTTCGGCGTAAGCTACCAGGAGGGAATTACGCAGGCCCGTACGCAAAGCGTGCCGATCGTTTCCATTGCGGCGATTATTCAGCATAATACGTCGGGATTCGCATCTCCGGCCGCTAAAAATATCAAGAAGCCTAAAGATTTCGAAGGCAAAACATACGGCGGGTGGGGATCTCCGGCCGAGAATGCCATGATCGACTCGCTGATGCAGACCGATAAGGCCGATCCGTCCAAGGTGAAAATCGTCAATATGGGCGACGCGGATTTCTTTACCGCCGTGAAGCGCGATATTGATTTTGCCTGGATTTATTACGGTTGGACAGGCATTGAATCCGAGCTTCGCAAGGAGCCGCTGAATATGGTTTATCTAACCGACTATTCGAAACAGCTCGATTACTATACACCTGTCCTCTCCACCAGCGAGAAAGTGATCAAAGAAAAGCCCGAGCTCGTGAAATCGTTCCTGGAGGCGGCTTCGAAAGGCTACCAGTTCGCGATCGACAAGCCCGAAGAGGCGGCGGGCGTTCTGTCCGAAGCGGTGCCCGAGCTGGACAAAAACCTCGTGCTCGCGAGCCAGAAATGGCTGAGCCCGAAATACAAGGACGATGCTCCGCGTTGGGGCGAGCAGAAAAAAGAAGTGTGGGAAAATTACGCGAAATGGATGCTCGATCACAAGCTTCTGGAGAAAAGCCTGGAAGCGGACAAGGCATTCACGAACGAGTTTTTGCCCGCAGCTGGCAAGTAACGTCCGGAACGGAGAAACAGTCCATCCGGTTTCCCTTATACGTTCATAGATGATGCCGTTCTGCGAAGTTCGGCGAGGAGGATTTTCTTATGGCTAATGCACTCGTCAGTATTCAGATTATCCCGAAAACGAAAAACGGGGAAGATGTGATCCCCTATGTGGACCGCGCAATCGAAGTGATTCAGCAGTCCGGCGTCAAGCATGAAGTTCACCCGCTTGAAACGACGATGGAAGGCGATTTAAACGAACTGCTGGACGTGGTCCGGAAAATGAACGAAGCGATGATCGAGATCGGCAGCCCCAATGTCATCTCACAAGTGAAGATTTATTTTAATCCCGAGGGCGCATCGATGGACAAGCTGACGGAGAAATATCGTCCATGATCCGATCCTTATGGAAGAAAGGATGGCCGCCTTTATTGACGGCCATCCTTCTGCTGCTTTTATGGCAGCTTGGCGTCACTTGGGCCGGTACGCCGGCCTGGAGGCTTCCGGCTCCCCTGCAGATCGTGGAGGAAGGCATCCGGCAGGCGCCCCTGCTGGGCAAGCACGTGAGCTTTACGGTCTCCATTACGCTGCTAGGCTTTGCCATCGGATCGGCGCTCGGGCTGCTCATTGCCTGTCTGCTTCATGTGATCCCGGGAATGAAGGCGGCTTTCTATCCGCTGCTGGTCTTGTCCCAGAACGTTCCGACGATCGCGCTGGCGCCGCTCTTGATGATCTGGTTCGGCTTCGGGCTGCTGCCGAAGCTTATTGTCATTACGCTTGTCTGTTTCTTTCCGGTGACGGTTGCGGCACTCGGAGGCTTGTCGAACCCCGATCCGGGCATGCACCGGTATCTGGAAATGATCGGAGCACGGCGCAACCAGTTATTCTGGAAACTGGAGCTTCCTTACGCTCTGCCGTCCGTCTTTTCGGGTCTGAAAATTTCCGCCACCTACAGCGTCATGGGCGGGGTTATCGCCGAATGGCTCGGTTCCGATAAAGGAATCGGGGTTTTTATGCTGCTGGCCAAGTCTTCCTTCCGCACGGACCGCGTGTTCGTGGCCATCTTCCTTATTGTCGTTCTGAGTCTCCTTCTGTTCGGAGCCATCGTGCTGCTGGAAAAATGGACCGTCCGCTGGAAACCCGATAAACATTAGGAGGAATAAAGCGATGAAAAAACTGGAATTAAAAGAAATTTCCAAGTCGTTCTCCACGGGCGGAAGCGATACGAAAATTCTTAACGGGATTAACCTTCATGTGAACGAAGGCGAATTTGTTTCTCTGATCGGTCCTTCCGGCAGCGGCAAAACGACGTTGTTTCACCTCATAGGAGGATTGATTCGGCCGTCGTCGGGTCA
The DNA here is from genome assembly GCF_059692095.1 of Paenibacillus sp. JT31N7. NCBI lineage: Bacteria > Bacillati > Bacillota > Bacilli > Caryophanales > Paenibacillaceae > Paenibacillus > Paenibacillus sp. JT31N7. The sequence goes on along the minus strand of NZ_JCAUAT010000001.1, from coordinate 1,100,017 downwards.
GATTTTAATGGAGGGCAGTGACGTGACCGGCAAGAAGGGGCTCGTCAGCTATATGCCCCAGCAGGCGTCTTTGTTTCCGTGGAGGAATGTGGAAGAGAACGTGATCATGGCCCGGGAAACGGCAGGCCTGCCTAAAGCGGAATCGCTGGATCTCGCCAGGGAATGGCTGGCTAAAGTGGGCCTCCAAGGCTATGAAAAGGAGCATCCTCACGTCTTGTCGGGCGGAATGCAGCAGCGCGTCTCGTTTCTGCGGGCTCTGCTCAGTCCTCAGGAACTGATGTGCCTGGATGAGCCGTTCGGTGCGCTGGATGCGTTGACTCGTGAAGACATGCAGCACTGGCTGCTTAAGATATGGGAGCAGAATAAACGCTCCGTTCTGTTCATTACGCACAGTCTGGAAGAGGCTCTGCTGCTGTCGGACCGCATTTATCTGCTGTCGGATAAGCCGACCAGGATCGAAAGGGAAGTCATCGTTCCTTTCGAGCGTCCGCGGGCGCTCACGATTACGGAAGACCCGGCGTTTATCTCGATGAAAAGAGAACTGATCAATCTTATGAAGTCCGTAGGAAGCGGAAGCTGAACCATTAGGCTCCCGCTTCCTGCGGGCTATCTTGTATATCGGCAGGTCACGGAGTGACCGGAAACGGAGGCTGCGAGAAATGAAGGAACCGTTGATTGATTTGAAGAGGGACGAAGCCGAAGCCGAAGTTGATCGTCAGGTGCACAGTCCGGACGAACTTTGCTATATCGATGCCCATATCCATTTGGACCAGTATGGTGAGCAGGAGCGGGCTTTGATTTTCCAGGATATTGCGGAGGGTATTCCCGTCTCCATGCTGCTTGCCGTGTCTATGAACCTATCCTCTTGCGTGAGAACCCGGCAGCTTTACCGCCGGTATCCCCATATAGTCCGGCCCGCCTACGGATTTCATCCGGAGCAGCAGCTTCCCACGGCGGATGAACTCGCGGAGCTGCTGGACTGGATGGAACAGACCGTTCACGAGGCCGCCGCGATAGGGGAAGTCGGTCTGCCTTATTACATGCGGACGGAAGCGGAGAAGGCCGGGCAAGCATTTTATTTGCAGCCGTACATCGATTTGCTGGAGCGCTTTATCTCTTTTGCCGCTAAACACAACAAGCCGGTCGTTTTACACGCCGTATACGAAGACGCGGACCTCGTGCTTGATCTGCTGGAGCGTTATAAAATAGAACGTGCCCATTTTCACTGGTTTAAGGGCTCGGAAAAAACAGTCGAACGTATGATCGGTTTAGGGTATTATATATCTATAACCCCGGACATCTCCTACGAAGAGGAAATCAGGCAGTTGGCAGCCCGTTATCCGCTGGAGCTGATTATGGCCGAAACGGACGGTCCCTGGCCGTTCGAAGGAGCTTACGCCGGCAGGATGACACATCCCCTGATGGTGGCTGACGTTGTGAGACATATAGCCGGGATTAAATCGGTCACGGTAGAAGAAGCGGCTGCGCAAGTGTACGGCAACACCTGCACCTTTTATAGGCTGCAGCCGAAAGATTCCCGATGACGGATAAAGCATGAAACGGGAGGCGTATATACAAAATGGAGCTTATACGGTGCGGCTGGGTCAATCAGGACCCACTCTACATGGATTATCACGATCACGAATGGGGAGTTCCGCAGCGGGACGACCGGAAGTTGTTTGAAATGCTGTGTCTCGAAGGCGCTCAGGCCGGTTTAAGCTGGTATACGGTGCTTAAGAAGAGGGAGCATTACAGGAACGTGTACGACGGGTTCGATGCGGAGAAAATTGCGGGCTACGGTGAGGACAAACTGGCCGAGCTGCTCCAGGATCCGGGAATTATCCGCAACCGGCTGAAAGTAAACGCGTTTGTCCGCAACGCGCAGGCGTTTCTGCAGATTCGGGAAAAAACCGGCAGCTTTGCCGATTACATCTGGAGTTTTGTTGACGGGCAGCCCGTGCAGAACCAATGGAATTCGCTGCATGAAGTGCCAGCCAGCACTCCTCAATCGGATGCGATGAGCAAGGCCCTCAAAAAAGACGGATTCACATTCGTAGGCTCAACGATCTGCTATGCGTACATGCAGGCATCGGGACTGGTCAACGATCATTTGACGACCTGTATGTGTCATCCGGCCAACCAAACATAAAAAATGGCCGTTCTTAAGCGGGGGGAGAATAGGTCCGGAAAAAAATCATGTTAAATGAGGAATAATTCGTACTCGTTCGAGAAGAACAGGGTTAGAATACGAGAAGAAAAAAGGGAACCTCTACAGCTGGGGTTCCCTTTCGGTTTGTAAAGGGGGTATGCCGGGCGGTTCAGGCGTACAACAGGATCTTCTCCTGCAGGCTTGCACGAATGAATTCGATGCGCTTGCGGATATAAAAATCGAGTGCCGCGCCTTTAAGCTCTCGGGGAGAAACACGGGTGTCTGTATCGTTATCTATAATGGTGACGGAGCCGTCATCAAAAAATTTAAAAGTCAGGTCATCCCATTGAGCATTCGTTTCGCCCAGCAGGTCATGGATCTGCCATGAATGCAGAGATTCCGTATCATTCAACATTTTCTGAAACCAAAAATCGCGTTCGATGAAGCGAACATTTTTCCACAGACTCATAGCAAAACCCTCCTTGGGACGCATACGACGGGTATGCGAACGAATGTTTGTTTTTAGTATATCAAACGTTTGTTCCCGTGTGAAGTAGTTTTGCCATATTTTTTCTGAAAATGGCAATCATTTTCGTGAAAAATCCGTCATTTTCTATCCGAAAGCGGGAATAATAGGGCAAACGACTGAAAAAGACAATTGGAAAATGCCGAATCAACCTCGTAAAACACGCTTAAAAAGACGAAAATGAGCGCAGGTGGAAGTAAACAAAGGATTCTATAAAGTATGACTTTCAACAATAAGGAATTATTTGCAATATATACGGTTCGTAAAAAAGAACATTTTTCCGTTTTATAGAGCGCTTTCAAAAAGAGTGTTTACAGAATCCGCGAACGGAGTTATGATAAAAACATATCTTGTATACAAGTATACCAGAAGGGGAAATAGACATCATGAGAATCGGTATGGTCGGTCTGGGTAAGATGGGTTACAATCTCGTTCAAAATTTGCTCCGTCACGGACATGAGGCAGTTGTATTCGATAAAGATCCCGATCCGGGAAAGCGGCTCGCCGAGCTGGGCGCCGTTCCGTCGGAAAGCCTGGAGGAACTGGTAGCGAAACTTCCAGCTCCCAGAACGGTGTGGATGATGGTGCCTGCAGGTAAAATCGTCGACAGCGTGATTGATTCGCTGCTTCCGCTTCTTCAAGCGGGTGACGTGCTTATTGACGGAGGAAATTCCCACTATAAGGAATCGGTGGAGCGTTCCGAAAAGCTCGCCGCACAAGGGATTCATTACATGGATGTCGGAACTTCCGGAGGAACGGAAGGAGCCGAGCACGGCGGCTGTTTCATGATCGGGGGGAACAAGGAAGCGTTCGGGAAAATCGAGCCTTTGTTCCGCGACATGGCCGTCGATAAAGGGTATCTATATGCGGGCAAAAGCGGTTCGGGCCATTTCCTTAAAATGGTTCACAACGGAATCGAATACGGGATGATGCAGGCTATCGCGGAAGGCTTTGAGGTGCTCGATAAAAGCGGCTTCGACTTCGATTACGAGAAGGTAGCCGAAGTATGGTCGAACGGCTCCGTTATCCGGGGCTGGCTGATGGAGCTGGCCGGACAGGCTTTCTCCAAAGATCCCAAGCTGGAAGGAATCCGCGGCGTTATGCAGAGCTCGGGCGAGGGCAAGTGGACCGTGGAAACCGCGCTGGATCTCGGAGCGAATGCGCCGGTCATCGCGATGTCTTTGTTCATGCGCTACCGTTCGCTGGAAACGGACACGTTCCACGGCAAAGTTGTGGCCGCGCTGCGGGGCGAGTTCGGCGGACATGCCGTCGTACGCAGCGGCGATTGATACGAATGCATACCGCCGGAAGGCTGCTGACCGATAGCTCCCCGGCATGGATGCTCCGGCTGAAGATATGCTACAATTGACGTGACTTTGGAAGGCGGGAAAAGAGCGGTCCGATTGGACGGCTTTTCATCCGCCGGATAAGGTCAGCGTACCTTTAGCCCAATGGTAAGGAGAGTTGTGCATCATGCGTTATCCGTCTGCGTGGCTCAGAGGCGTTTCTTTGGGAGAGTCCATCGCCAGCGAATTAAGGCTGCAAATTATTAGCGGGAGCATCAAGCCCGGTGAAGTGATTTCCGAAAACCGCATCGCATCCGATTTCGGCACAAGCCGTTCGCCTGTCCGGGAAGCCCTGAAAGTGTTGTCCAACGAAGGTCTGATCCGTCTGGAACGCATGGGAGCGGTCGTGTTGGGGCTAAGCCAGACAGATGTGCAGGAGTTATACGATGTCCGTTTTATTATCGAAAGTTTCGTGCAGGACAGGCTTGCACAAGCAAATCAGGCATCACTGATCGGTAAGCTGAACCAGATTATCGATAGGATGGAGCTGGCGGTCAAGCACGGCGACCCCGAGGATTTCGCTTTTCAGGACATTACGTTTCACGAAACGATTATCGAAGCGGCCCGCCATAAAAGAGTGCTGCATTTGTGGACCAGCATCCGGCAGATCGTCATCACGGTTCTGCTCATTACAACGGATGAAGTTTTTTCGCAGGGAGAAGAGAAGCTCCTGGCCGTAATCGAGAAACACCGCACCATCGTGAGAGGTCTTGAAACCCATGATCCCGCTGTTATCGGGCAAGTGGTCCGCAATTATTTCGCCGATTCTCGGCAAACTCTTGAAAACAGCTTACCTACTTAAAAAACGTGTGAAATGTGAGCGGCCGGTAAAAGGGCGCTTGCGTACGAATAAACTTGTCGACATGTATACAACATAACGATTCCGGCAGTAACCGAATGAAAGCGCTATTAGGCGGTAAAATTTTTGAATCACACATCTGGAGGTCAGTCATGAACAGCATTTTCGGACTTAGTCATTCCGTCACTTTATTAGTCTGGACTCTGATTTCGATTGTGTTTTTAGTGGTATTTATCGCTAAATTCAAATGGAATCCGTTTGTTACCCTCATTATTTCGGCTCTCATGCTCGGCCTTCTGTCCGGGATGAAAGCTCAGGATGTCATTAAAGCGGTCACCGGCGGTTTAGGCGGCACTTTGGGCACGATCGCGATCGTCATCGCGCTGGGGACCATGCTCGGCAAAATGATGGCGGAATCCGGCGGCGCCGAAAAAATCGCGACGACTCTGGTCGACCGGTTCGGTGAAAAACGTGTCCACTGGGCCATGATGGTCGTCGGTTTTATCGTCGGGATTCCCGTGTTTTTCGAAGTGGGGCTGATTCTGCTCATTCCGATCGTCTTTACCGTGGCACGCAAAACGAAAATGCCGCTTCTGCAGATCGGAATTCCGATTCTGGCCGGTCTTTCGACGGTGCACGGCTTGGTTCCGCCTCATCCCGCTCCGATGATCGCCATTGATGCGTACAAGGCTGATTTAGGCAAAACGATTCTTTACTCGCTGTTGATCGGACTGCCGACGGCGATTATTGCCGGACCTCTGTTCGGTAAATTTATCGGAAAACGGATCCAGGCCGAACCGCCGGCCAAATTGGCCGAACAGTTTGCCGTAAGCGAAAACCGGAATCTGCCCGGCTTCGGTATTACGCTGTTTACGATTCTCCTGCCGGTCATCCTCATGCTGGTCGGCTCCGTTGCCAACATTGTCGATCCGAAAAGCACGAGCAGCCTGACCGTTTTCTGCGAATTCATCGGGCACGAAATTATCGCGCTGCTGATCGCCGTCGTGTTTTCTTTCTTCTCGCTCGGCTTTGCCCGCGGCTTCAAAAAAGAAGACATCTCGCGCTTCACGAGCGAATGTCTGGCGCCTACGGCGACGATTATCCTCATTATCGGCGGAGGCGGCGCGTTCAAGCAGGTTCTGATCAGCAGCGGCGTAGGAGCCGCAATCGCCGAATTCGCTACACAGGCTAACGTTAACGTAATCCTGTTCGCTTGGCTCGTAGCGGCTCTGATCCGGGTTGCCACCGGCTCCGCAACGGTAGCGATGACGACCGCAGCCGGCATTGTAGCGCCGGTGCTCGCGCTAACGCCGGGCGCTAACCTGGAGCTTGTCGTTCTTGCGACGGGCGCGGGTTCCATCGTCCTGTCCCATGTCAACGACGCCGGGTTCTGGATGGTGAAGGAATTTTTCAACTTGTCGGTTCCGCAGACACTGAAGTCATGGACGGTCATGGAAACCCTGCTGTCGGTTATCGGTCTGGCCTTCATTATGATTCTAAGTGTGTTTGTTTAAGGAACGTTCCGCAGACAGCCCGGGCACATACGTCCGGGCCGTCAGTCTTAAGAGAGAAAGAAGGAGTAGGAAATGAACAGCATGACCCGCTATATGATCGGAGTCGATATCGGAACAACGAGCACTAAAGCGGTGCTTTTCGAAGAAAACGGAAAGGTCGCCGCCAAAGCGGGCGGCGGCTATCCGTTGTATACCCCGACCTCGTCAACAGCCGAGCAGGACCCGGATGAGATCTTCCAGGCTGTCCTTAAATCGGTGAGAAGCGTCATGGACCAAGCCCGGATACTGCCGGGCGAGGTTCTTTTCGTTTCTTTCAGCTCCGCCATGCACAGTGTGCTTCCGGTAGATCGAGACGGAAAACCGCTGATGCGCTGCTTGACCTGGGCGGATAACCGGAGCGCGGAGTGGTCAGGGCGGCTCAAAAAAGACTTGGGCGGCCACGAGCTTTACCTGCGTACGGGCACGCCGGTCCATCCGATGTCGCCGCTGACCAAGCTGATGTGGCTCCGCCACGATCATCCCGAGATTTTCGGCCAAACGGCCAAATTCATTTCGATCAAAGAATATGTATTTGCCAAGCTGTTCGGGACGTATCTCGTCGATCACTCCGTCGCTTCGTCCACGGGCCTTTTCAACCTGCAGGCGCTGGACTGGGACGCGCAGGCGCTCGAGCTTGCCGGAATAACTCCCGACAGGCTGTCCAGGCCCGTACCGACGACTCATGTCGTCGAAGGCTTGAACGCGTCTTACGCGGCCGAGATGGGCCTTGCGCCGTCTACGCCGTTTGTCGTCGGAGCGAGCGACGGCGTCCTGTCTAACCTCGGCGTAAACGCGATAGAACCCGGGGTGGTCGCCGCGACGATCGGGACCAGCGGAGCCATCCGCACGGTCGTGGACCGGCCGGTAACCGATCCGAAAGGGCGCATTTTCTGCTATGCGCTGACGGAGAAGTACTGGGTGATCGGAGGGCCGGTCAACAACGGGGGAATGCTGTTCCGCTGGGTGCGCGACGAGTTGGCCGCCTCGGAAGTGGAGGCCGCCAAACGGCTCGGCATCGACTCCTACGATCTGCTGACCCAGATCGCCGGACAAGTTCGCCCCGGTTCCGACGGGCTCCTTTTCCATCCGTACTTAAGCGGGGAGAGGGCTCCCCTGTGGAATCCGGACGCGCGCGGATCTTTCTTCGGCTTGACCCTGCACCACAAGAAAGAGCATATGATCCGTGCGGTGCTGGAAGGGGTCATTTTCAACCTGTACACGGTGCTGCTGGCCATGGAAGAGAAAATCGGACGCCCGGCGAGAATACACGCGACCGGCGGCTTTGCGCGCTCGGCTCTCTGGAGGCAGATGATGGCCGACATTTTCGATCAGGAAGTCATCATTCCCGAAAGCATTGAGAGCTCCTGTCTGGGGGCGGCCGTGCTGGGCTTGTATGCGACAGGCCGGGTCGATTCCCTCGGCGTCGTTTCCGGAATGATCGGAGCCACGCATAAGCATGAGCCGGATAAGGCCAATGCCCGCATATACCACAAGCTTCTCCCGATCTTCATCGGGCTGTCACGCAAGCTGGAAGAGGAATATTCGGCGATCGCCGCTTTCCAGCAGGAAGTGTTTAAGGCTGGAAACGAACCTGTAAATTAGATGGTAAAAATATTCATAAAATTAAAGCATGACGGAAAATTCCGTTATGCTTTTTTGGTTTAAATAACTATTATTTTGATATCCGATAAATATAATTAATCAATAGAATTAAAAAAGTGTTCACCTCTTCTTCAAATAAGCTTGAAGACGCTTCCTTTTCATGTAAGAATGGAATAGATTCAACCTTATAGATGTGGAGGAGAAGGAGAAGCATGTCAAAACTTAAAATCGGCGTTATTGGTGCCGGCTCGATTTCCGAACTGCATTTCGGCGCCTACGCCAAAAATGCGCAAGTTGAAATTCATGCCGTTTGCGATTTGAACGAAGAGCGGGCCAAAGAGAAAGCTAAACAATACGGTGCTGTGAAAACGTTTACCGATTACAAACAACTTCTGGCCGATCCTGAAATCGATGCCGTCAGCATCTGCACCTGGAACAATACGCACGCGGAAATCAGCAAAGCGGCCGTTGAAGCAGGCAAGCACGTGCTCGTCGAGAAACCGCTGTGCAAAACCGTGGAAGAAGCGCATGCCGTGCAGGAAGCCGTCCGCAAGTCCGGCAAAGTGCTGCAGGTCGGTTTCGTACGCCGCTTCGGCACGAATACGAATGTTGCGAAACGCTTTATCGATTCCGGCGAACTCGGTTCCATTTACTATGCCAAAGCTACCGTACTGAGACGCCTGGGCAATCCCGGCGGATGGTTTTCGGACGTGGATCGTTCCGGCGGCGGCCCGGTTATCGATATCGGCGTTCATGTGATCGATCTGTGTTGGTATCTGATGGGCAAACCGAAGGTGAAATCCGTTTCCGCCGTTACATATGACAAGTTAGGCAACCGTTCACATATCGAGAATTTGAGTTTCTATAAAGCTGCGGATTACGATGCGGCAAAAAATACGGTCGAAGACATGGCATCCGCCCTGATCCGTTTCGAAAACGGCGCGGCGCTGTCCGTTGAAGCCAGCTTCACGCTGCATGCAAAGAAAGACGAGATTTCCGTCAAGCTGTTCGGAGACCAGGGCGGGGCCGAGATCGAGCCGGAACTGATGCTCGTGACGGAGAAGCATAATACCATTCTGAACGCGACGCCTCAGATCGATCATCTGACGTTCGACTTCGAAGCGGGATTCCGCCGTGAAATCGAGCACTTCGTAGACTGCTGCCTGGGCAAGCATGAAACGATTTCGCCTGTGGAAGACGGTCTGGAATTGATGAAAATTCTTTGCGGAATCTACGAATCCAGCGCAGCCGGCAAAGAAATTCAAGTGAATTAATTATAGTTGAGGGGAGAACTCCAATATCATGAGTATCCGCGTTCCGAACCCGATCGGGGTTATCGTAGACAGCTTCGGGCTTCCCGTCCGCGAAGGCCTTCAGAAAGCGAAGGATGTCGGCGCCGACGGTGTACAGATTTATGCCGTTAAGGGCGAAATGTACCCGGACAACCTGACTGCCGCGCAGCGTAAGGAGCTTAAAGCTTACATCGATTCGCTCGGGCTGCAGGTTTCGGCACTCGTAGGCGACTTCGGGGGTCACGGCTTCCAAATCCGGGCCGAGAACAAAGAAAAGATCGAGAAATCCAAACGCGTTCTGGACCTGGCTCTGGAACTCGGCACCAATATCGTGACGACCCATATCGGGATCGTTCCGTCCGAGAAGGACGACGTTTACGAAGCGATGCAGGAAGCGTGCGAAGAGCTGGGCCAATACGCCAAGAGTGTGGACGCTTACTTCGCGATCGAAACCGGCCCAGAACCGGCCGCTCACCTGAAGAGCTTCCTGGATACCCTCAGCACGAACGGAGTATCCGTGAACTTCGACCCGGCTAACATGATTATGGTGACGGGCGACGACCCGGTTCAGGGCGTCTATACGCTGAAAGACTATATCGTGCACACGCACGTAAAAGACGGCCTGCGCCATAAAGAATTCGATCCCCGTATCCTGTATGGCGCGGTCGGTTTCGAGCCGATGGCGCACGAGCGCATTGCCGATATGCTCCGTGAGGGCGAATTGTTCGAAGAGCTGCCGCTCGGAGAAGGCAAGGTCGACTTCGACCGCTACTTCCAGGCGCTTCAAGAAATCGGTTATCAGGGCTATCTGACGATTGAGCGCGAAGTCGGCGACGATCCCGCGGAAGATATCCGCAAGGCCGTCGAATTTATCAAGGCTTATCGTTAAGCCGCTAGACGCGAATAAAAAAACCTTTCCGGCCGGTTATCCGGCGGAAAGGTTTTTCGTTCCTGTTCGTCGTTCTTAGAACGCAGGCAGGATGGAGCCTTGGTATTTGTCTTCAATGAATTTCTTCACTTCAGGCGTTTGCAGAGCTTTGATCAGCTTCTGAACCGCTTCGGATTTCGCATTGTCTTCGCGAGCCGCGACAATGTTGGCATAAGGGGAATCTTTGTCTTCTACAAAAAGAGCGTCTTTGGCAGGTACCAGCTTCGCTTCAAGCGCGTAGTTCGTATTGATCAGGGCAAGATCGACTTCGTCCAGTACACGCGGCAGCATAGCCGCTTCGAGTTCTTTGATTTTGAAGTTCTTCTTGTTTTCTACGATATCTTTCACGGTTCCGGCAATGCCGACGCCTTCTTTCAGCTTGATCAGGCCGTTCTTCTCCAGAAGAGCGAGAGCGCGTCCGCCGTTGGAAGGATCGTTAGGGATGGCGATCGTTGCGCCGTCTTTCAGTTCGCCGATCGCTTTCACTTTACGGGAATAGCCGCCGGACGGTTCGATATGAACGGTTCCAACACTGACAAGTTTAGAGCCTTTGCTTTTATTGAACTCTTCTAAGTAAGGAAGATGCTGGAAGAAGTTGGCATCCAGCTGTTTCTCGTTAAGCTGCGTGTTCGGCAGAACGTAGTCCGTGAACACTTTAATGTCCAGGTTAACGCCTTCCGCTTTCAGTTTGTCTTTAACGGACTCCAGAATCTCGGCATGCGGTACGGCAGTCGCGCCGATTTTCAAGGTAACGGCGGCTTTCTCGTCGGTACCTGCGCCGGAAGCCGGTGTAGCCGTAGCCGAAGGTTCGGCTTTTTGTTTGCCGCAGGCTGCAAGAGCCGTCATGGCGACGATCAGAAATAAGACGATCAGTGAACGTTTTTTCATCAGGGTTTCCTCCTTGGATTCGGTTATCTATCGCATCATTTGCGTGTGAAATAGAGAACGAAACGGTCTCCGATCATCTGCAAAATTTGCACGAGAATAAGCAAAATAACGACGGTCGCAATCATGACTTCCGTCTGGAAACGCTGGTATCCGTAGCGGATAGCCAGGTCGCCGAGTCCGCCGCCGCCGACCATACCGGACATAGCCGTATAGGATACAAGCGTAACGGTGGTGATCGTAATGCCGGCGATAAGGCCGGGAAGAGCTTCCGGCAGCAGGACGCGGCGGACGATCTGGAATCTGCCCGCGCCCATAGACTGGGCGGCTTCGATAATGCCGCGGTCCACCTCGCGCAGTGCCGTCTCGACGAGACGCGCGAAGAAAGGCGCGGCCGCGATGACAAGCGGCGGAATCGTTCCCTTGACGCCTATGGAGGTGCCGACGAGAAGCTTCGTCAGCGGTATTGCGGCGATCATCAGAATGATGAAAGGGAAGGAACGCAGCACGTTGACGACAAACGAGATGACGATGTTGAACGTGCGGTTTTCCAGCAGACTTCCTTTCGAAGTCAGATAGAGCAGTACGCCGATCGGCAGCCCGATCACGAACGTGAACAGGGCCGAAAGGCCGAGCATCATCATCGTGTCGTTCGTGGCGGTTCCGATTTCGCTCCAATCGATTTTAGACCAATCCATTCGAATACACCTCCACATCCAGGCCATGCTCACGCAGGAGGCGGATCGTATTCTCCGCCGCATCCCGCGGGCCTTGCAGACGAACGACGAGCTGGCCGTAAGGCGTGTTTTTCATCCGTGAAATGGTTCCCTGCAGGATGGAGAACGTCACGCCTGTCTGCTGAACCGTTTTGGATAAAATCGGCTCGTACGTAGTTTCACCGAGAAACGTGATTTTCAGCACCGTGCCGTCCTGGGCAGGAACTCCCGCCGCGTCCGGCTTCTCGATTTCGACCGAATCCGCAACCTGTTCGATGAACTGCCGGGTTACGTCGTGCCGTGGTTTCAGGAAAACTTCCGCCACTGGCCCCTGCTCCACGATCTGGCCCTCATGAATGACGGCAACGCGGTCGCAGATGGAGCGGATGACCTGCATTTCGTGCGTAATGAGCACGATGGTGATCTTCAGTTTGCGGTTGATGTCCAGCAGCAGATTGAGAATGGAATTCGTCGTCTGCGGGTCGAGTGCGGAAGTCGCTTCATCGCACAGCAGGACGTGCGGATTCGTCGCAAGTGCCCGCGCGATGCCGACACGCTGCTTCTGGCCCCCGGACAGCTGGGCCGGGTACTTCTTGCCGTGCTCGGTCAGTCCGACCAGGGCAAGGAGCTCGGCAACCCGACGCCGAGCTTCCGATTTGGCCGTACCGGCCAGGCGAAGCGGGAATGCGATGTTCTCTTCCACCGTGGCGGAGGAGAGGAGATTGAAATGCTGAAAGATCATGCCGATCCGGCGGCGCTGATCTTGAAGCTTCTTGGTACTGAGTGCCGTAAGATCAACGCCGTCCACGACGACGCTGCCCTCGGTCGGGCGCTCCAGGAGATTGATCGTCCGGAGCAGGGTGCTTTTGCCGGCGCCCGAGTGGCCGATAATGCCGTAAATCTCGCCTTTATCAATCGTGAGATTAATTTCTTTCAGGGCGTGTGTTATGCGGGATCCGCTGCCGTATTGCTTGCGCAGCTTCCTGATTTCGATCAATTGCTTCACCTTCTTTGTTTGAAAAATAAGAAAAAGCCCATTTTGTAAAGACAAAAAGGGCTTTTCCGGTATCGAAAACGACCTTCTCATCTGCCAGAATCCGCCTGGATCCTGAAGGAATTGGCACCATTGTCATCGCGCATATTGCTGCGATCGGTTGCCGGGCTTCGCAGGGCCTTGTCCCTCCGCCACTCTTGATAAGAATCGGTATAGTATGAGGTTGTCCGAAATTAGACGGTAAAATGACAATTCCGAGTATAACCTAAGGATTTTTTGAAGTCAACGGTTATTTTACCCCTGGTAAATATAAACAAGGAGGAGATGGGCAGCATGGCTTTCATCCAATGTGATTTTTATTCCGAAGTACTCGGCATGTCAACTTCTATCCAAGTGATTCTGCCTCAGCGGACGACCAGCCAAATCGGGTTAGAGGGCAGCGCGACGGGCCGCAAGCACCCGACCTTGTATCTGCTGCACGGGTTGTCGGACGACGATTCGATCTGGATGCGGAGAACGGCTATCGAGCGTTATGCCGCTCCTCTCGGGCTGGCCGTCGTGATGCCGAATGCGGCGCGCAGTTTCTATACCGACATGGAGAACGGCTACGATTACTGGACATTTCTGTCGGAGGAGCTTCCGCAGGTATGCCGTTCCTTTTTTCCGCTATCGGACCGCCGGGAGGACAACTTTGTCGCCGGCTTGTCGATGGGAGGCTACGGGGCTTTCAAATGGGCGCTGAAAAAGCCGGAACAGTTCGCGGCCGCCGCCAGTTTGTCGGGTGTTACTCAGGCGAGCAAGATCGAACAGCGGTTCCCCAAAGATTTCCGTCTCGTTTTCGGAAACAACCGGGAGCTGCTGGAAGCAAGCGATCTGTTCGCGCTGGCCCGTCATGCGGCAGAGAAGAAGACGAAGCTGCCGGCTCTTTACCAGTGCTGCGGGACGGATGATTTTCTGTACGACGAAAATATCGCCTTCCGCGATTATGTGCATAGTCTGAATATTCCCCTCCTTTATGAAGAGGAAGAGGGGCGAATCCACGACTGGAGTTACTGGGATCAGCAGATCAGCCGGGTTCTGGATTGGCTTCCGCTTAAGCGTCAGGCGGAATAGAGTCCCATTCCCGTCACCCGGGTTGTCTGCCGCAGCCCAAAAAAGCTTCCCCGCCGTATGGCTGAGGAAGCTTTTTTTCGTGTTCGCGTTGGCACCAAGCCGTCATCTGACGGGACGCTTACGCTTGGAGTTCAATCTCGAACGTTTTGATTTCATAAGGCTGGAGCACGAAAGAAAGCGTTCCTTCATGGACGACAGGCCCTACGGGCTTCTCCATCAAGTTCGTTTCCCGCCAGGAAACGATGCGGAAATCGCTCGTCAACTGAAGCGCGTTGCGGCTTCCGGAATAGTCGTGAACACGCACGATGACTTTGCCGGAATCTTCGGCTTTTTTGACGGCGGAGATCATAGCGGTGTCTCCCGACAAAGTGAACATCGAACGGGATGGAACTTCCGCGGCTCCCGCCGAAGCCCGTAGCGGGCTGTTCAGCATCCAGGCCTGCTTCACGGTCTGGCCCTGCAGCCAATCTCCCCGGTGGGGAAGCAGGGAATAGGTGAAGGCATGATGCCCCTGGTCCGCATGGGTATCCGGGTGGGTTGCGCATTTGATCAAGGTGAGACGCATCACGCTGCCCTTGATGTCGTATCCGTACTTGCAGTCGTTGAGCAGGCTGACGCCGTAGCCCCGGTCCGAAAGATCGGCCCACTGGTGCCCGACGGTCTCGAACCGCGCCCAGTCCCAGCTCGTGTTCCAGTGATTCGGCCGCTTCACGTTGCCGAACTGGATATCGAAGGTCGCTTCCGTTGTCCGGATATCGACGGGGAAGGCCGCTTTCAGCAGCTGCTTCTGCTCATGCCAGTCGGCTTCCGTCACAAAATCAATGCGCGGGTGGCTGGCGTACACCACCAGATCTTGGCTGACGGATGAGTTCCGGTACACCCATTTGAAGCGGATCACGGCACGCAGCGGCCCTTCCTCGACCATTTCCGCGCCTGTGAAATCCCGGATTTCCTGCATGTTTTCCTGGTAAAAAAGATCGATATCCCACGCCTCGTGAGCGAGCGGCTTATCCTCGAAAAGCTGCAGCACGTTGCCCTTTGCGCCCGGAGCAAGCACTTCACGACGCTGCTCTTTATCGTAGATGCGGGTTAATTGACCCTGCGCGTTCCATTCCAGTGCATAAAACGGCGTCTCAATCCCGCTTTGATTCCACGCGAAAGGACTCGGTGATTCCGCTTGCCCGGAATCGGCCGCGAACTTGACGGTGGTGTAGCCCATAGGCGGAATGTTTTCCACTTCCACGATCCACACATTATCATGAAGCTGCGCCCCAAGCACATGACCTTGCAAGTCAAGCCATTGCCCGGATTTTCCCTGCTGCGGAGCCGCAATCGTCACAAGCTCCGTTACCGTCCACGGCGACGAGTTCCAAACGATGAAGGCGTCTGCACCGGAAAGATCCTTGCCTGCGGTAATCGCCTCGACCGCTTGTTCGTCGACAGCGCGCCCGATCGCTTCCGCTTCTTCGTATTCGATGACACTGTCCTCATACACTTCACGGATGGAAGAACCGGGAATAATGTCGTGGAACTGGTTGCGGAGAATGATCTTCCAGCCTTCGGTCAGTTCCTTGCCTTTGTACAGGCTCCAATCGTTATGCAGTACGCTCTGCATGGCATTGAGCCATTCCGCTTCGCGGTAAGCGAGTTCCAGCTTACGGTTCATCCGTTTGTTGTAAGCCTGGCTCGTGTAAGTGCCCCGGTGGTACTCCAGGTACAGCTCCCCGTCCCACGTGTGCACGTAAGCGTCGGTGTCCGCAGCCGTTTCCTGCAGCCGTTCAAAGTAGTCATCGGCGCGCCCCGTTTCCACGTTAGGCAGGCCGGGCAGGTTGTTCAATCTCCGGCGCATCTCCAGCATGTCGCGGTTGACACCGCCGCCTCCGTCCCCGTAGCCGTAGGAAAGCAGCAGCTCCTGGTTCATCTCCTTATCGCGGTAGCCGTCCCAGATACCTTTTACGGTTTTGGGGATAATCTGGCCGTTGTACGTATAGAACCAGGAATCGGGTCCGGACCACGGCTCCGGTGTCGTAATGAAGTGAGTGAGCACCTCGGAACCGTCGATTCCGCGCCAGTGGAATGTATCGAACGGCATCCGGTTGTACTGGTTCCAGCTGATTTTCGTCGTCATAAACGTATGAATGCCGGATTTCCTCAAAATCTGCGGCAGGGACCAGCTGTAGCCGAAAACGTCCGGAAGCCACAAATATTTGCATTCCGTGCCGAACTCGTCCGCCAGGAAGCGGGTGCCGATCAAGAGCTGCCGGACCAGCGATTCGCCGGAAGTGAGGTTGCAGTCGGCTTCCAGCCACATGCCTCCGCCCGCTTCCCAGCGGCCTTCCGCCGCACGCTCCTTGATCGCCTCGTACAGCTCGGGGTAATCCTGTTTGACGTATTCGTACAGCTGAGGCTGGGTCTGCAGGAAGGTGTAGTCCGGGAACATCTCCATGAGCCGCATCACGGTGGAGAACGAACGGGCGCACTTCTCCCGGGTGTGCTTGAGCCGCCACAGCCAGGCCACGTCGATGTGCGTATGACCGACACAGGTCACGGTCACATCGGATCTTTTGTCCATCCGCTCGATACGGGTATTCAGTTCGGTTCTCGCGGCATTTACCGACGCATAAAAATCGTCGGAGGCAGGCTCGGTCCAGTCGATCCGTTTAAACGACTGATTCAGAGCATGAAGCAGCGCCGTTCTCTCGGGAGCGTTGGCATCCAGAATGCGGACGGTATCCAGTGCCGCCTGCGCGGTGAAGTACAGGTCGTCCGCGGCTTCGTCCAGCCAGCAAAACTCGGCCTGCCGGATGGCATGCGTCTGATCTTGGGGCTGCCCGCCTCCTTCCAGTCCCGACCACAGGCGGAACAAAAGGTCCCGGGAGGTACCCGCCGCATCGTCCGGGAGGAACACTTCTTTGTGATTGGAATCGACCCCTTGATACGGTTTGCCGTTCAAGTAAAACAAAGATTCGAATCCCGAATTGTTGCCGCCGCCCGTATCGCCGAAATCAAAGCGGCCGAGAATGCGTTTGCCGGACCAGTCTTGCGGAATATGTATTTCAGCGGACAGCCACAAATAAAGATCGCGGCCCGTCCACGTATTGCCGACGTTCATCGTCTTCCAGTCCTCAGCGGGAGCGGGAAGGCTCGGATTGATTTCTTTGCGTTTGTCTTCAAGAGAAAGAAAAGACGGTATGGGATGCTTATCCCGGTAGCGAAGCTCGGATAGTTCACGGATACGTGACTGCAATTTGTGTTCGGTGAGGAACATGTCGAAGAAACCCCCTGTTGGAACCTGATTAGGGAGCGAGAAAAGGAGGAAAATCCTGTCTTATGGAGGTACGGGTGATTATAGGGATGGCTCTATTATAGTCCGTGGAGAGAGGGGAATGCAATTGCCTAATTTCCCCCTTCGGTGATAAGCTTATACGCGAATTGACCGAAAGTGACGGTGCCGACCCATGCCGAGCTTAAAAACGTTTTACCGGATTCACCTTAAAAAACGGATGTTTAACAAAATTCTTCTTTTTTACTCGATTGTCATGGTGCTGCTGTTTCTGGGCGTGTCCATCCTGGCTTATCAGTACTATGAGCAGCGCAGCGTGCGGGAGCAGACGGACCGCGTCCTTAAAGATCTGGATCTTGTAAGCGTTAACTTGAATCAGCTGTACGAACGGATGTATTCGGCCATCCAGCAGCTGTACACGGACGCGGCGGTTAACGAGGATTTGACTTATTTTTTATCGAACGAGTATGAAGATTATTTAAAAAGGCGGCTGAACCAGTACATCCAGAGCAGCGGAACGGAACCCAAAAATTTCGACAGCCAGCTCCGGTCGTTTCTCAAAGACGAGCCTTCCATCGCGAATATTCTTTTGTACAGCAAGGGGGAGCGCTTTTTTTATTTGATGAATCCCGGCAGCCAGCGGTTTTATTATCCGTCGGAGATTCCGCAGGACAGCCCCGGCTGGTTCGATTCCACCGTCAATCATCAGTGGCAGCTGACAGACAAAGGATCCGTCCTGTGGGAGGCGCGGAAAGATAGCGGACCGGTCTACTCGTACACCCATATTTTAAAAGATACCGTGTCGCTTCAAAAATACGGGGCCATTGTTTTCGATCTGAATACGGATGCGATCAAGCGCCTGGTAGAAAGCAAGCTGAAGGACCGCGGGGCTAAAATGCTGATGATGACGTCCGGCGGGCAGGTCATTTACGATTCCGAAAATCGTTATCAGGGGCAGATCTATCCGTACTGGCAGCAGCTTCAGGAGCAGAAGGACTGGGTGGAGCTCGAAGAGCCGTCCAAGGTGAACGTGCTGACCGTCGGCAACACCGGAATGACAATCGCGGGGATTATCCCGAAATCCCGGATCGAGCAGAGCATGCATACAATCCGGCTGAGTCTAATCGGGATTACTGCCCTTTGTATTGCGATAAGTTTTATGTTTACGTTTACGATCATCCGGCAATATTCCAAAAAGATCCGCAAAATCGTGACGCACATCCGGCGTCTTCAGGAAGGCGATTTGAGCGCACGCATCGTGCTGACCGGCGAGGATGAGCTGCAGGATATTTCCCAAAATTTCAATTACATGTGCGACCGGCTCGAAACGTACATCGACCAGGTGTACCGCTCGGAAATCAAGCAGAAGAATGCCGAACTCGTGGCGATGCAGGCGCAGATCAACCCTCATTTTCTGTACAACACGCTGGAAAGCATCCGTATGAAGGCCATCACGTCCGGGGCGAGGGATGTCGGTCAGATGATCTATATTCTGGCCGCCCTGTTCCGGGACATGATCCGCAAGCAGACGAATGTGACCTTGGCGGAAGAGATGGAGATGAACGGCATGTACTTGAAGCTTTTCCAGTACCGCTTTGAAAACAGGCTGGAGGTCGAGACCTACCTGGATAAAAACGCGGCCAACTGCCAGGTGGTCAAGCTGCTCATTCAGCCGGTCGTCGAAAACTACCTCGTGCACGGGTTCCGGCCCGAATCGGACTCGAACCGGATCGCGGTAAGCGTTGTGCGCGAAGAGGAGAACATCGTCGTCCGGGTGGTGGACAACGGAAAAGGAATGCCGCCGGAGAAGCTGGCCGAAATCCGCAAGCGGCTGGCGAGGAAGCCGGATTCCGATGCGCTTGGCGGCGGTTCGCTGGGCCTTCTCAACGTGAACGAGCGTATTCGCTCCCACTACGGGAGCGAATACGGACTCGCGGTCAACAGCGGCCCGGATCAAGGCTGTGAAGTGATTTTGAAACTTCCGGCGATACAGGGGGAGGTGCTTTCATGAGAAAACTATTTTTTGCCGACGACGAGCCGCTTATCGTCCAGGGGCTGTACAACCTGCTGCCCTGGGAGCAGTACGACCTGCAAATCGCAGGCTCCGCCCGAAACGGCCGGGAGGCCTTGGACAAGCTGAAGGAAGAGCCGGTGGACCTGCTCATCACGGATATTATGATGCCGGAAATGACCGGACTGGAGCTGCTGCGCCGGGTCAAACTGCTGAATCCGCGGACGAAATTCATTATTTTGAGCGGCTACGACGAATTTAAATACGTGAAGGAAGGTATCTTGCTGGGCATTGAAAATTACCTGCTCAAGCCCATCAATATCGACGAGCTGGAATCGACGGTCAAGCATATTTTGCGGGATTGGGAACGGGAAGAAATCAGCCGGTTCCGCCTGGATGAAGACTGGAAAATATTGCGCAACAATATTTTGCACCGCTGGGCGAACGGGACTATCGACACCAAGGAGTTCAGGGAGCGGGCGAGGATGCTCGGCATTCCTATCGATCACGAGGTTTACCGTTCGGCAGCGCTGCGGATCGTGACGGAAAACGAGCCTGCCTTCCAGTTTTACCGTCTTCCCGGCCTGGCCGAGGAGTGCGAACGGATCGGAACGGAGGAGCTGCCGGAGAACTGCGAAGTGATCGCTTTTCCGGGGGACGGCGATGAAATCACGATCTTGTTCGCCCTAAGCGGGAGCGAGGTCAAAGTGCTTCCGGCCTTGCGGAGAATGGCGGAGTGGATCGCCGGCTTCACCGGGTTTCGGGTCTGGTGCGCGGCGGGTCAGCCCGAAGAGCTGTATCAGGGGTATCCGGCCAGCGCCCGCGCCGTTCAAGCGTGGTATCAGGCACACTTAATGAGCGAACATCCCGGTGTGATCGTCGACGACCTGGCGGCTTATGCCTTCCGGGACGAAGAGCGTCCGGCTCAGCTGGAACCCGCGATGGACCGGTTCGTCAAGCTGCTGGCGGAGGGGAAACGGGACGAGATCGACGAGTTTGCGGACACGTTTTTTGTCCGGGACGATAGCGCGAATCCCATCCCGAGGCAGCCTTACTTCAATGCGGCCATTCAGCTTATGCTGGCGGTCAAGGAGATGGAGAAGCAGCCGGATTACAGCGAAGTTTTCGCGGCCCTTTCCCGGATTCAGACGCTGAGCGGACTTTCCGCACAGATCAAACGGGTGGCAAGCGGGATGCTGGACAGCCAGTCCGATGCGGTCCGCGAGTACAGCTCTCATGTAGCGGCGATGCTGGAGCAGGTGAAAGAACACTACTCCCGGGAGCTGTCGCTGAAGACGCTCAGCCAGAAGCTGCACATGCACCCGAATTACCTCGGGCAGCTGTTTCAGCAGGAGGTGGGGACCAGCTTCTCGGATTATGTGAACCAGTACCGGGTGGAGCGGGCTACGCACCTTCTTCTCCATACGGAGGGGAAGACGGCCGAGATCGCCCAGGAGGTCGGCTATTGGGACTCGTCTTACTTTTACAGGACGTTCAAAAAATACGCCGGGGTATCGCCGACGGAACTCCGCTCTATGTATACAAAAAGGTAAAAATAGGAAAAAGCATGCATGTGCGCCTGCACCGGCGTGCTTTTTTTTATGAAATCACGAAAGATTTCTTTAATTTCTCCATCTTGGATTAGATTTTTCAACTATACGGCGGAGGCAGTCAGCGGGGATAATGAAAACGGGAGCGAGACGGAAAGTCCCGCGTGAGTTACCGTTGTTGATTATAGGGGATTAACAACCGTAGAAGACAACCTAAGAAAAGGCAAAGGAGGGAAAAGCGCCGTGCCTGGCATCGTGAAAAGTTTAGTGAGAAACCGGGCGTTTCTCTTGTTGGTGCTGCCGGGAGCGATCTGGTTTATCGTTTTTGCCTACCTGCCCATGTTTGGTACGATCGTAGCGTTTAAAGACTTTCGTATTCATCCGGACGGCTTTTTTGCAAGCGTTTTTAACAGCGAATGGGTAGGACTCAAAAATTTCGAGTTTCTGTTCTCCACCAACGATGCGTATATCATCACACGCAATACGATTTTGTACAATCTGGCTTTGATTTTTCTGGGACTGGTCTGTGCGGTCGGTTTCGCGATCGTCATGAACGAGCTGCTGAACAAACGGCTGACCAAAGTGTATCAGACGGCCATGTTTATGCCTTATTTCCTGTCTTGGGTCATTATCAGTTACTTTGTGCTGATTTTTCTCAATATGGAAAAGGGCGTGTTCAACCAGCTTCTCGCGTATTTCGGAGCCGATCCCGTCAACTGGTACAGCGAGCCGAAATATTGGCCGTACATCCTGATTTTTATGGGCATCTGGAAAAACATCGGCTACGGCAGCGTCGTCTATCTCGCCGCCATTGCGGGAATCGACCGTTCGTATTACGAAGCCGCGATGATCGACGGAGCCAGCAAATGGCAGCAAATCAAGTACATAACGCTTCCGCAGCTCAAACCGCTGATGATTATTTTAACCGTGCTGGCGCTTGGTGGTATTTTCCGCTCGGACTTCGGCTTGTTCTTCCAGGTGACGAAAAACTCGGGTGCTTTGTATCCGGTTACAGACGTAATCGATACGTTCGTTTACCGCGGACTGACGGTTATGGGCGATACGGGAATGAGTACGGCTACCGGACTTTACCAGTCGGTTGTGGGCCTGATTCTGGTCCTGACGGCCAATTATGCGGTGCGGAAGATCGAAAAAGAATATGCCGTTTTTTAAACGTAAAAGCAGCAAGGATCCGGCTAGGGGGTGCCAGCAATGTCAGACTTGAGCGGATCGGTTAAGGCAGGGACGACGGCGCAAGCCCGAAGGGGCAAGAGGCCGAAAGATTTGAATGCGATTTCGCCGTTCTGGAATTTCGTGTTCTCGGCGGGCGTGGGTTTGTTCGCTTTGTCCTGCGTGTTTCCGTTTCTGTTTATTATTATCATTTCGTTTACCGACGAGAAAACACTCGCTATCGAAGGATTCAGCCTTGTGCCGAGCCAGTTAAGCACAGCTTCGTACCGGTTTCTGATGAACTCGGGGCAGCAGCTGCTTCAGTCGTTCGGAGTCACGCTTCTGGTGACGGTGCTCGGCACTTTGCTTACGCTCTATCTCGTCGCCACGTATGCGTACGCACTATCGAGAAAAAGCTTCGAGCAGCGGAGATTATTCAGCTTTCTCGCTTTTTTTACGATGCTGTTCTCGGGAGGTCTGGTGCCCTCGTATATCGTGGTGACCCAATTTCTCCATCTGCGCGACTCGATTTGGGCGCTCATTCTGCCGTCGGTACTGAACGCTTTCTACATTCTGGTGATGCGGACGTTCTTCTCCACGACGGTTCCGGACGCCATTGTAGAATCGGCCAAAATAGACGGCGCAACCGAATTCGGCGTTTTTACGAAAATTGTGCTGCCGATTTCACTGCCGGGCATTGCGACGATCGGCTTATTCAGTACGCTCGCTTTTTGGAACGATTGGTTCAATGCGCTGCTGTATATCGATAAGCCGACGCTGATCCCGCTTCAAACGATGCTGATGCGTATTCAGAACAATATGGATTTTGTCGTTCAGAACAGTTCCAAGGTCGTGTCGTACGATATTGCGGCCTCGCTTCCGACGGAAACGGTGCGTATGGCGATGGTCGTATTAGCCACCCTGCCGATTGCGCTCGCTTATCCGTTTTTCCAGAAATATTTTATCCAGGGGCTGACGATCGGCTCGGTAAAAGAGTAGGCTTCAAGGCCTTCTTCTTTACAAGGCCGTAGGAGAGGTCATGCCTATAAAGAAAGCGTTATCATTACTATTTTGTCAGGAGGAATCAGGAATGGCGGGAAAAAAAGCACTTGTGTTCATGCTCGCACTGATGCTGGCACTCAGTTCCTTGCTCGCAGGCTGCGGAAGCAAAAGCGAGGGCGGAGACAGCAAGCAGGGCGCCGGCGATTCGACCGAGAAGGAAGTTAAATTGAAAGTGTACCTAATCGGCGGCCCGCAGCGGGATTTGCCTAAAGTTCAGGAAGAGATCAATAAATATGTAAAGGAAAAGATTAACGCGACGCTCGATATTACGATGATCGACTGGGGCGATTATTCCAAACGGATGCAGGTGCTTTCCGCGTCGGGCGAAAATTTCGATATCGCCTTCACGTCCTCGTGGGCGTTCGAGTACCGCACCAATGCGGCTAAGGGCGCGTTTATGCCGCTGAACGACCTGCTCGATAAATACGGCAAGGGCATCAAGGAAGAGCTCGATCCCCGATTCCTCGAAGGAACCAAAATCGACGGAAAGAACTACGCCGTTCCGGTCAACAAGGAGCTTGGCGAGCAGTGGGTATGGCGTTTCAACAAGAAATACGTGGACAAATACAAGATCGACATGACCAAAGTACGTACACTTCAAGACCTGGAGCCTTACCTGAAACAGATTAAAGAAGGCGAACCGGAAGACATTACACCGCTTGCCGTACCGAAGGGATTCAAGCCGTATATTCCGTACGACTTTATTCTCGGGGATGAATTCCCGGTCGGAATGAAGATCCAGGAAAACGCTTCGGACTTCAAATTCGTCAATATTTTGGAGACCCCCGAGCTGAAAGCTTCTCTGGAAACGATCCGCAACTACTACCGGGCGGGATATCTGCGCAAGGATGTCGCCACGCTTGACGGCATCGACAATATCAAGACGGGCAAATGGTTCGTAGACCGCGAGATCACTCAGCCGTACGCGGATCTGGGCTGGTCCCGTAGCGCAGGCTACGATATCGTATCGACTCCGATGCAGGACCCGGTCGTGTTCACCGGCTCGGCTTCCGGCGCGATGCACGCGATTTCGGCGAACTCCAAAAATCCGGAACGTGCCATGATGTTCCTGAACCTGCTCAACACGGATAAATATTTGCGCAACCTGTTCAGCTTCGGAATCGAAGGCACGCACTACAAGAAAGTGTCCGAAAATGTC
The DNA here is from genome assembly GCF_059692095.1 of Paenibacillus sp. JT31N7. Taxonomy (NCBI): domain Bacteria; kingdom Bacillati; phylum Bacillota; class Bacilli; order Caryophanales; family Paenibacillaceae; genus Paenibacillus; species Paenibacillus sp. JT31N7. The sequence goes on along the minus strand of NZ_JCAUAT010000001.1, from coordinate 1,075,879 downwards.
ATTGAAGACCTGCCTGCGCTGAAGGACGGCTACCAGATGCCGGGCTTTGCGCTCGGAAACATGTACCTGACGTACCTGCACAAAGAAGAACCGGCCGACAAATGGGAGGCGTTCAAGAAGTTTAACGATTCGGCCAAAGTCTCGCCGACATTCGGTTTCAACTTCGACGTCGATCCGGTCAAAACCGAAGTGGCGGCCATTTCCGCAATCGCCCGCGAGTTTTACCCGGCTATTATGACAGGGTCCGTAGATCCGAATGAATACCTGCCGAAAGCGATGGAAAAAATGAAAGCCGCCGGCCTCGATAAAGTCATGGCCGAAGCTCAAAAGCAGTTCGATACATGGAAAGCGGAGAAGAAATGAGAGTACGTTCTCTCTAGTAAAGAAGCGGCCGCGGTCGTGATAGTACCCCTTTAAGCGGATCGTGTGTGAAAAGCGCACTATGGTCTACTTGGAGGGGATCATATCAGACGTGCGGCCGCTTTTTTTATGGATTCCGGATACGGCGAGGACGGGAAGGAAATCTCCGCCAAACGTATTTAATATGTACATGCAACCTTTAATTCCACCACTAGGAAGCGAATTGGCCTCGTTGTTATAATGAAAGCGTAATCATTACCAAGCCGGCGACAAACAGGAGGGAAATGATTCGGAATTCTCATCCGGCAGGCAGAGTCGGTCCGGCGCCTCATTCTCTAGGCGCGATTGCCGTCCCGCTGCACGTGCATGTCTCAACTTACATAGGAGGTCACAAATGAAAAAGATTGGCGTCAGTCTGGCTGTATCCTTCGCGGCGTTCGCGGCAATGGGTTTATCCGCGTCCGCAGCGCAGCCCCATTCCTCGTACTGGTATCCGGAGCAATTGCTAAAGTGGAGCCCGGGATCCGATCCCGATGCGAAATTCAACCGCAGCTCGATCCCGCTGCAGGAACGTTTTACGGGCGAGAAGGTGAACGCAAATGCGTCCAAGGAGCCCAAAATCGTGGCGCTGTCCGCCCTTAACGCGGGAACGAGCGGCGTTCCTTCGCAGGGCTCGGACAAATTCACGGCCAATACGTTCGGTTATTGGCAGTATGTGGACAAGCTCGTCTATTGGGGGGGCTCGGCCGGAGAAGGCATCATCGTGCCGCCAAGCGCAGACGCCATAGACGCCGCCCATAAGAACGGCGTGCCGATCATGGGCACCGTATTTTTCCCGCCGAGCGTGTACGGGGGCAAATACGATTGGGTGAAGCAGACGCTCCAGCAGAAGCCGGACGGCTCGTTCCCGGTAGCCGATAAGCTGATCGAAGTGGCGAAAACGTACGGTTTCGACGGCTGGTTCATCAACCAGGAAACCGAGGGCGGCACGCCGGCGGATGCCCAGAAAATGAAGGAATTCCTGAAATATCTGGAGGCCCGCAAATCCCCGTCCATGCAGATCATGTGGTACGATTCCATGACCGAAGACGGCTCGATCAGCTGGCAGAACGCGCTGAACGACAAGAACGAGATGTTCCTGCAGGACAAGCAGCAGAAAGTTTCGGACAGCATGTTCCTTAACTTCTGGTGGAGAGATCTGGCGGGTTCGGCCGCCAAAGCGAAAAGCCTGGGCCGGAGCCCGTACGAGCTGTTCGCGGGCATCGACGTCGAGGCCAAGGGCTACGACACCGGCATCCAGTGGGACCTGCTGTTCCCGAAAGGCAAACCGGCGGCGACTTCGCTGGGCATCTACCGTCCCGACTGGGCGTTTAACAGCGCGGACGGCATGAAGGACTTTTTCGCGAGGGAGAATAAATTCTGGGTCGGCCAGAACGGAGATCCCCGCAGCACGGATACGAATCAAGCCTGGAAAGGCATGGCCCATTACGTGGTTGAACAATCCCCGGTTGACCGGCTGCCTTTCGTCACGCATTTCAACACGGGAAGCGGGGAGCAGTACTACGCGGACGGCAAACTCGTGCGCGACAAAGGCTGGAACAACCGCAGCCTGCAGGATATTTTGCCGACCTGGCGCTGGATGGCGGAGAGTAAGGGAACCGCGCTTAAACCGAGCCTCGACTGGTCGGACGCCTATTACGGCGGCAGCTCACTTAAGGTGGAAGGCACGCTGAGTCCGGCCAATGCCACGACCCTCAAGCTGTACCGGACGGACCTGACCGTCGAACCGGCCACTAAACTGTCGGTCACGTATAAAACTTCGCAAAAACCGAGTATGAAAGTGGCCCTGACTTTTGCCGATCCGAAGGACGAAGTCGTCTATCTGGACGTAAAAGATAAAGTTCAGACCGGCTGGACGACCGAAACGTTTAATTTGACGCCTTATAAAGGAAAGCGCATTTCGTCGATTTCGCTCGTGTTCGACTCGAAAGAAACGATCCCGGCCTACGCGATCAACGTCGGCAAGCTTTCGGTCAGCAGCACGAAGGAGGAGAAGCAGGCGCCTCTGCCGGCCGTCAAGGACCTCAAGGTCACCGGTTCCGATTTTCGCGACGGCATTTACGGCGATGCCCGCCTGGAGTGGACGGCCCTGGACAAAGACGTGAAGCAGTACGAAATTTATCGCGTGCTTCCGGACGGTAAAGAGGAGTTCATAGGAGCTACTCCCAATAACGTTTACTATGTACCCGAAATGAAAAGAAGCAGTCAAGAAGACACGACCGTACTGAAAGTGGTCGCGGTCAACGGACAGTACCGGGCGGGGCAAGCCGCCAAGGCGGCGATCAAGTGGCCGGCTTATCCGAAACCGGCGGCCCGTTTTAAAACGGATAAAACGCTTGTCGCTCCCGGTGAGCAGGTGACACTGATCGACCAGTCGACGGAAGTCACCGAAGAATGGCTGTGGACGATAGAGGGGGGAAGCCCCTCTACAAGTACAGACAAACAACCGGTCGTCACGTTTGCCAAAGAAGGAACGTACAGCGTAACGCTCACGGCCAAAAACAGCGCCGGTCAAGATTCCGTGACCAAGGATGCGCTTATTACCGTCAGCAAAGACGCCGGTACGGCCGTTAACCTGGCGCTGGGCAAAACCGCCAAGGCGGACAACGCCTGCGGTCCTGCGGAAGGAGCGGCATACGCGGTAGACGGCAAGGTCACGGGCAACAGCAAATGGTGCGCTCTTGGCAGCCTGCCTCACTGGCTCACGGTGGACCTGGGAGCGGAGCGGACGATCAGCGGTTTTGTCCTTAAACATGCGGAAGCCGGCGGCGAATGGGCAGGCTTTAACACGAGCGACTACACGCTGCAGGTGAGTGCGGACGGCGTTACGTGGACGGATATCCTGGAAGTAAAAGGAAACCGGGCGGGCGAGACGAACGACGCCGTAGCGCTTGTAAAGGCTCGCTATGTGAAGCTGAATATCGTTAAAGCGAGCCAGGGCGGGGATACGGCGGCCCGGATTTACGAATTTGAGGTGCGCGGACTCCAGTAAGCCGGAGTTTAACGGACTTGCTAAAGCGCCCGACATGGATAGTTTAATAAAAGGACCGTTCCGCCAGCCTTTGAAGGCTGTCCGGAACGGTCCTTTTTTGTGGATGAGGCGCTCTACTGCTGTGGGAGCAGAGCAAACGGATACTGTAGCCATACGGTTAACCAGGGGCAGCGATGCGCTGTTAGCGGTTGAATGCCGCCCGGCAAGCCGCGCTGCGCACTGTTGGCTCTTAGGGGGCGCTAAACGCTGACGGCCCGCTCATGATTCCTTTGGAAGCGTCAGCGGGTCAATAGAGCAGGCCGTTTACCTCAAGGTCAAGCCGGCCTGCTCGGCACTTCGCTCTGGGAGCGGCTAATTCGCCGATAAGCGGTCAACCGGCAGGCCCGGATCGGGCGTTCGCGTCTGGCGCTCCACGTGCCTGACGAGCGAACCCACGCGCTTGGCGCGCAGCCATCCGCTCGTCAGGCACCTCATGCGTCAGGTGCATAAAGCGCTGGACGTCCCGGTCCAGCCCGTGCGGGCCGCCGTTCAGCCGGCGCTCTCCGCGTTCTCGGCGGCGGGGGTGCCTGTCCCTCCGGCCGAGATCCGGGGCCAGGCCGCCTGCCACTCGCGCAGGCCCGCTTCGACTTCGTCGCGGGGAAGCTTACCTGCGATCAGCTTCTCGTCGCTGCAAGCGAGCAGCCGCCGGTAGAAGGCAAGGCCCAACCCGGGAAGCTCTCCGTCTCCCGAGGAATCTCTGCCTTTCAGCTCATAGAGGAGGTTTTCCGCTTCGTCATAGCTTCCGGCAGCGGTGCAGTACTCCATGAGCTTGTACAAGACCGTCTCGGACTGTCGGTATGCTTTCAGCCGGTGGTTCAGGTAGGCGATCTCCGCGTGAAGGGAGATATCGTCCGACTCCGCGCCTAGATCAGCCGCCGTCAAATAAAAATACAGCGCATTGACCCTGCGCTGGTACGCTTCGCGCTCCCCGGACATTTCTTCGTAAATGTCCGCTTCCTCGCGGAGGAGCTTGGCGGCCGCCAGAAGCTTCTCGCCGCTCAGCGAGGCTCCCGTCATCATCATGCGGAGGGCGTCCTCCTCCGGAACAGAGCCGAGCAGCTTGGACGGCGGAAGCTGCATCCGGCCGTACAGCTCGCCGAGCTCGGCCAGCGCTTCCGCATGCTTCTTCTCTTTGCGAAGCTTGAGGATGCGGGTCGCAATCGCTTCGGTCATCTGCGTGATCATCGTCAATAAGTAATCTTTCCGTTCGAACAAGCCGGTTCCTCCTTATCGCGGCGGCGCGTTCTGCCAGGCAGCGGCAGCCGGGTAAATTTAGCGGGATGAAGCGTTTTGCCCCTTCGATGCGATATGCTGCGCGATGGCCACGCCATGTTTGCGGCCCGTCTCGATGAAAATCTCGTTGGCATTGTGGCCCGAAGCGATAACGCCGGCTACATACAGACCCGGCACGGTGGATTCCATCGTCTCGGGATTATAGACGGGCTTCATATGCTCGCCTTGAAGCTCTACGCCCGCTTCGATCATCAAGGTCCGGTCGGGCCGGAATCCGGTGAGGGCCAGGACGAAATCGTTATCCAGCACGCTTTGCGTCCCGTTCGTGTCGATGGTTACCGTCAGATCGTCGATCTGTACGACACGCGAAGAGTAGAGCATGCGGATATGGCCCTTGGCAACCATGCTCTCGAAAATCGGTTTCACCCAAGGCTTGATGGACGGGGACATCTGCTCCTGCCGGTACACGACCGTCACTTCCGCGCCGACGCGCATCAGATCAAGAGCCGCATCGATAGCCGAGTTATTTCCGCCGATAATCACGACTTTCATATTCGTATACGGGTGGGCCTCCCGGTAATAATGGGTTACTTTCGGAAGTTCCTCTCCGGGGATTCCGAGCAGGTTCGGCGTATCGAAATATCCCGTTGAAATGACGACATGTTTCGTTTCGGTTTCGATGTGCTGTCCGCCGCGGTTTACGGAAGTGACGACAAAATGGCCGTCCTTCTTACGGATGGAAGTGACCTCCTCGTAGCTCCGGATGTTCAAATCGTAATGCCGGGCAACGTTCCGGTAATAAAAAAGAGCTTCCTGGCGGCTGGGCTTGTCGCTCGGCGTCGTAAACGGAATATCGCCGATTTCCAGCAGGTCGGGCGTGCTGAAAAACTGGAGATGGGTCGGGTACAAATAAATGGAGTTCACGATGCAGTGCTTCTCGATCACGAGCGCGGGGCAGCCCGCTTTCTTCAATTCGACGGCAGCCGAGATTCCGCAAGGACCGGCTCCTACAATGATGACTTCTTCCATAAGATGGTGGCCTCCTTCCGTCACGGATGAAGACAGGCGTAAATATTCCTACTTGCGTCTGACAGTAAGCAGCGACGGTTTTTATTCCATAGTAACGCAATCGGAGATAAAAAAACAACCTGATGCCCGGGTGCACCTACGTCCAGGGTTTCTCTTCCGCACGTAAGTGAGAACCGGTAGATGTGAACAACCGGAGGTTACGCCTCCCGTGTGTATAACAAAAAGCGCATCCCGGTTAAAAACCGGGATGCGCTTTTTTATCCGTGTCCGCCGGGGGCCGCGAGGCCGACCCGCTCTACGAGCCGGCGGCTCTCTTCGTTGAGTCCCGTGATAGCCACCCGTTTTTGAAGAAGATCGTATTTCAGCACCACTTTGGAAATAGCCGTGACGGCGGAATGATCCCAAATGTGGGAATGGGAGAAATCGATCGTGATCCGCTGCGGATCGTTCATGTAGTCGAACTGCTCGATGAAATGTGTCATCGTGCCGAAAAACATCTGGCCGGATACCGTGTATGTTTTAGTTCCGTCTGCACTCAGCTTTGCTGTCGTACGGATCTTGGCCATCTTCCAGGCGAAAACGACGGCGCTGATCAGAACGCCGGCGAACACTCCCTTGGACAGGTCGTGAGTGGCGACGACAATCGCTACCGTGACGATCATAACAAGCGCATCGGACAGCGGAATTTTCGTCAATTGGGGGAGGGACTTCCAATCGAACGTACCGATGGAGACCATAATCATCACACCGACGAGAGCCGCCATCGGAATTTTCTCGACGACGGGACCGAGCGCAAGGATCAGGAAGAGCAGGAACAGACCTGCAACCAGTGTGGACAAACGGGTCCGTCCGCCCGATTTGATGTTGATGACGGATTGTCCGATCATGGCGCAGCCCGCCATTCCGCCGAAGAAGCCGGTCACGATATTGGCCGTGCCTTGACCGCGGACCTCGCGGTTTTTATCGCTTGGCGTGTCGGTCATTTCATCTATGATCGTGGCTGTGAGCAGCGATTCGAGAATACCGACGAAAGCAAGAGACAGGGAGTACGGGAAAATAATTTTCAAGGTATCCCACGTAAACAGGACTTGCGGCACATGGAACAAAGGCAGCGAGCTCGTGATCCGGCCCATATCGCCGACCGTATTGACCGGGATGCCGAAAGAAATGGTGGCAGTGGAAACCAGGATGATAGCCGCAAGCGCGGATGGAATCGCCTTCGTAAATCTCGGCAGGATATAAATAATGGCAAGCGTGACGCCGACGAGGGCATACATGACCCAGCTTTGACCGACAAAATGAGTGAGCTGTGCCGTGAAAATAAGGATCGCCAAGGCATTCACGAAACCGGTCATAACCGATTGGGGCACGAAGCGGACAAGTTTGCCGAGCTTAAGCAGGCCGAGAATGTATTGAAGGATTCCGGTCAGAACCGTCGCGGCGAACAAATACTCCAGCCCGTATTCTTTGACAAGCGGGGCCATAACCAGCGCCATCGCACCCGTAGCCGCCGAAATCATGCCGGCTCTGCCGCCGAAGAAAGAAATGACGAACGCCATCGTAAACGAGGCGTAGAGTCCCACCATGGGATCGACCCCGGCGATAATCGAGAAAGCGATCGCTTCCGGAATAAGCGCCAACGCTACCGTGATCCCGGACAAAATATCGCTGCGCGGATTGGAAAACCAGGTTCTATTCAGTTGTCTAAGCAAGTTGGAAATCCTCCTCTGTTATTGTACCTGCAGGTTAATAGGGTGACTATCCACTCTCAGGAAAGTCGGGGCCGTTGATCACTACAAGACATTATAACGAAGAGAAGGAAGCGTTTCATTTCACTGACAGCCGATAATAACGCTTTAATAATCGGTTTTCTTTTATTTTCTCCTTTTTTCTAAAAAATAAGGACTTCTTATAAGAAACTTGTCTCCAGGGGAGCAGAAAGCGAAGAAATTCAAAAGGTCTTTCCGAGAATGGAGCGGACTTTCTTTTTTGGAGACGGAGGAGTAGAGTAAAAGGGTGCATCAGAATCATTTACATAGGGGGTTGTCCTTCATGACATCATTCCAGAAACAGCTGGAGAAATATGCCGAACTGGTCGTAAAAGTAGGCGTTAACATTCAACCGGGACAGATTCTGTACATTGAATCGCCGATCGAAAGTGTGGAGTTTACGCGTCATGTCGTCAGAAAAGCTTACGAAGCGGGAGCCAAATTCGTCGAGGTGAACTGGAGCGACGAGCAGACGACACGCATCCGGTACGAATCCGCGCCTGACGAGTCGTTTGACTTCTATCCGGAGTGGACGGCGAGAATGATGGAACAGCTTGCCGAAGGAAACGGAGCCCTGCTGAACATCAAGGTACCGGATCCCGAGCTGTTCAAGGGCATCGATACGGGCAAGATTTCACGTGCCAGCAAAGCGGCCTCGATCGCAAGACAACGCTTTCAGGGCTATGTGCGCAACCATAAGTTCAGCTGGTGTCTCGTCAAAGCGCCGACTAAAGCGTGGGCGGATAAAGTTTTCGCCGACCTGCCCGAGGACGAGCGCGTTTCCGTCATGTGGGACACGATTTTTAAAATGAACCGTGTCGATAAAGACGACCCGGTCGCCGCCTGGAGAGAGCACATCGCTCAATTGTCCGAGACGCATGAGCGGCTGACCGGCAAGAAGTACCGCCGTCTTCATTATAAAGCGCCGGGAACGGACCTGTCGGTGGAGCTGCCCGAAGGCCACTTGTGGCTCGGCGGCGGGGGCGAGAACGAGCAGGGCGATTATTTCGTCGCCAACATGCCGACCGAAGAAGTGTTCACGATGCCGAAGCGCGACGGAGTCAACGGAACCGTATCGAGCACGATGCCGCTGAATTTGGGCGGCCGGCTCGTCGATAATTTCAAGCTCACGTTCAAGGACGGAGTCGTGGTGGACTATACCGCCGAAGTCGGGCTGGAGCACCTTAAATCCCTGTTCGATACCGACGAGGGTGCGAAACGTCTCGGAGAAGTGGCGCTGGTGCCGCACGATTCGCCGATTTCGAATCTGAACCGGATCTTCTACAACACGGGTATCGACGAAAATGCGTCCTGCCACTTTGCCGTCGGAAGCGCCTACCCGTTCACCCTGGAGAACGGGACCAAGATGAGCCAGGAGGAACTTCTGGCGAGAGGAGCCAACGTGAGCCTGACGCACGTCGACTTTATGGTCGGCTCCGCCGATCTCGACATCGACGGGGAACTTGCGGACGGCACGATAGAGCCGATCTTCCGCAAAGGCAACTGGGTCAAATAAACGCAAATGGCATGGAAAAGCGCCGGGACTTCTACAGTCCCGGCGCTTTTCCGCACCGCGCGAAGCTTTTTTATTTTCATACCGTGTAAACCCTTTCTTATAAATTGCGGCTGTTCTCGTCCTGGTGAGTGCCGCTGATCTTGTTGCGTGTATTCCATTCCTCCGCCTGAGGCTCGATGTCCTGCTTGCGGTCCACCTTGTGCTCCTGCTCGGGAGAATTGTGATCGGGATTTTTCTCGTTGCGCACTTCTTGTCCTTTGGGCTGTTCCATGTCCAATCCCTCCTAAATGTGTGGGTTACCTATACATACCCGTCCTAAAGCCGGGGAAAACAAGCGGCACTTGCGTGACACAGCCTTGTAGGGTTTATAATAAGGAGGAAGGCGGACCGAATCCGGTTCGGAACGGAATGACGTACATAGTCGGACTCATCGTGAACAACGGATTCAGAGAGTCATCGGAAGGAGGCGCCAGAGCATGCAAATTAAAATCACGGAAGCCGCGACGGACCTTTTCAGGAAAGACTGGGGGTTTGGCGGCGGAGATCATGTGCGCATTTTTGTGCGTTACAGCGGCGGGGGCGAAGATGCCTTTTCATTCGGGATCATTAAAGATGCTCCTCATTACCCGGCCGTTACGGCCGAAGCCGGCGGCGTCACCTTTTTTATGGAGGAAAAAGACGTCTGGTATCTGGAAGGCAAAGATCTCCACGTAGACGGCATCGCCGAAGAGATTGTTCTAAAACGGCTGTGAAAACGGGTCTGACTTAAAGACCGGAAGGAGACGGGTACGAATGGCCCCTGTAGTCGCTTTTATATACGCGCATCCGGACGACGAATCGTTCGCGAGCGCCTGTCTGATCCGTTCTCTCGCGGATCGGGGAATACGCACCGTCCTGCTGTCCGCTACGCGCGGTGATGCGGGGAGCCCGGGACCGCTCGGTCCCATGACCCCGGAGCAGTTAGCCGCCGCCCGGGAAATCGAGCTGCAGACCGCCTGCGATCTGCTGGGCGTATCGGCCGTGGAGCACCTCGGGCTGCCGGACGGCAAGCTGGCCGGGATGGACAGGCCGGCGCTGGCGGATGCGGTGGCCGAATTCCTGAACGAAACGGGAGCGTCCGTTGTCGTGACATTTCCGGCGGACGGAATCAGCGGCCACCCGGATCACATCGCTATCCATCATGCTGTAAACGAGGCCGTTCTCGGCGGACGGTGTCCTAGCGTTCAGAAATACTATTACAACCTGCCTTTTGCGGGCGTAAAGGCGGATATGCCTTCCGTGCTCAGGCTCGAAACCGCGCCCTACTGGAAGATTAAAGCCCAGGCCCTTCTGGCGCACCGGTCCCAGCGGTTCTCCGTGGAGAAAGCGTTCGGCAGAAGCGAAACGCTCCCGGAGAGCAAAGATTTTCCTTACGAAAACTTCGTGCTCGTCTGGCTGCGCGGCGAGAAAAACCCCGTCCGCGAAGAAGAATCCGTACTGGATGATTTGATTTAGCGGAAAGATACGCCAAAAAGCTCCGTACAAGCTGCTGCATGCAGCCTGTACGGAGCTTTTGTGTGTAAATCGTCGCATGCCGGTGTTAAGCCTGCTTGAAAGTGAAAAATTTCTGGATCGTTTCGGTGACGGTCCGGCTGAATATCGGCTTGCTGATATAGTCGTCCATGCCGGCCGCGAGGCATTTTTCCCGGTCGCCTTTGAGCGCGTTTGCCGTAACGGCCACGATGATCGGATACTCTTCCGGCCTGAGCGCTTCCTTGATCATCCGCGCCGCATCCAGGCCGTTTATTTCCGGCATATGCACATCCATAAACACGAGATCGTAGCGTTCGGTCAGTGCCGCTTCGACGACCTCGCTGCCGTTGTCCACCACGCGGACGGTGTGGCCTTGGTTGTTGAGCATTTTGACGAGCACGAGCTGATTGATCCGGTTGTCTTCCGCAACGAGGATGTTGAGAGAACGGGCGGAAGATTTCTCCGCTACGGTCATGTCTTTAGAAGGAGGCGTAGCCTCCCGGGTCACTTCTTTGAGAACGACGGTAAAGAGGAAATGAGCGCCGCGTTCTTCCGGTTGTTCTACCCAGATATCGCCTCCCATGAGCTGGACCAGCTTCTTGCAGATGGCGAGTCCGAGCCCGGTTCCCTCCGTTTCGCGCGTCATGAAATTATCCAGCTGATAGAAAGGCTGGAACAGCATGTCGGCTTTTTCCTTCGGAATTCCGATTCCCGTATCTTTAACCTGGAACAACAGCTCTACGGTTCCCTGCGACTGTGCCTGCTTTTTGACGGAAACCGTGATGTTTCCCGTACTCGTGAATTTCACGGCGTTCCCGATCAGATTAATGAGCACCTGCTTTAACCGTTTGGCGTCGCCAAGCAGAGTAGACGGTATATTCTGGCTCAAGGAGCAGGTCATCTCGAGATTTTTTTCCATCGTTTTGGGCGTCAGAAGATCGACGGACTCCAGGATACAGGTGCGGATATCGAACGGTTCCTCGACCAATTCGGTTACGCCCGACTCGATTTTGGAGAAGTCCAGAATATCGTTGATGATGCCGAGCAGCGTGTCGCCGCTTTTGCGGATAATATTCAAGTATTCTCTCTGCTCCGAACTGAGGGAGGTCGTTTCAAGCAGAAGATCCGTCATGCCGATCACCGCATTCATGGGTGTGCGGATTTCATGACTCATCATGGCAAGAAACTCGCCCTTGGCTTTGTTCGTGGCTTCCGCGCTTTCCTTCTCGATCATCAGCTTTTTCTGTTCCCGGATATCTTTGGCGATAATGTAATACCCGACGTTCGCTTCGCTGATGATGATCGGGGCGATCGTTGTCAGCACTTCCACAGTGTTGCCGTACTTGTCCGTAATTTTGTCGATGCGTTTATCGGCGGAGATATCTTTTAAGGAAGCCTCGAGGATATCCGTAATCCCCTCCGTACCGAACAGCTCCGTGAAGCTGACGCCGATCATCTCGTGAACCGCATAACCCGTCATTTCCTGGGCCATCATGTTGGTGTTGAGGATTTTTCCTTCGAGATCCAGCGAAAAAACGGCGTCGTGGTTGTATTTTTTCAGCGACGTATAGCGTTCGACCGTTTCCTGGAGCTTGCGTTCAACCAGCTTGCGGTCCGTAATATCTTGAATCGTACCGTTGATTTTAAGGGGAATTCCCCGGTCGGAGTACGTAACAAGGCCGCGGATATGCAGGTATTTGTCTTGGCCGCCTTCCTGCCGGCTCAGGTACTCGAAACTGAGCTCCTTGTCCACCAAGGCTTTATCCAGTTTTTCTTTAAAAGCAGGGCGGAGATCCTCGCTGACCAGGCTCAGAATGCCGTGATCGGCCGCTGTTTCCGGATCAATGCCCGACACCAGGAAGAGCTGGTCCGAGAAAAGAATCTCGCTGCTTGAAATGTCCCATTCCCAGCTTCCCATCAAGGCAATGCGCTGGGCTTCCGCAATGAAATGTTCATTCTTTTTGCGGTCCGAAATCTCCCGGCCTATTCTCAGGAAAAGATCTTCACCGTTGTCACCGCTCACCTTTTTTACGGTTAAATCGAACCAGATCCGGCGGCCGTCTTTGTGAACCATTTTGACCTGCCGTGTGTTTTCTGCATTGGCGGCTGAAGCGGACGGTTGAATTTGCAAAAGGGAGGGAGAGACGTAGAGCTTGTCCTCGGTGATCCCGATGAGCTCATCCGGCGAATACCCCAGTATCCGCCGGATGGAAGGCGAGCAATCCAAAATCGTTCCGTCCGAAGCCGTATGATAGAAGATATCCCGGGAATGTTCGGAAATAAGCTGGTACTGCTGCTTGATTTTATTCCAGGTCTGTACGTCTTCTTGGTCAGGTCGAAGCTCGGACGCCTCCAGGACATAACATTCCGGTGTGCCGGGCGAATTTCCGGTCAGACGGCTTGTTGTAAGCAGGACGGGGATTTCGCGCCTGGATTTATGAAGAAAGCGAATTTTTTGAACGTGTTTGTCCGGTGCGGATGTTTGCGGGTCTTCATCTCTCCAGTCGTCCGGATGTATAAGGTCTTTTAACGTGAAGCGGGCGAGTTCCTCCGGAGAATAGCCGCACAGGCGGTACCAGGGTTCGTTTACCTGCATCCAAACGCCGTTCCGGGAATACAAGGCAAGGCCGTTTGTCGTATGGGCAAACAAGTGGTCCACCAGGGACTGAGGATTAATTTGCAGGCTGGTCATGTAAGTTATCATCTCCTTGAGACGGAATAATTAAGATTCAAAATTAATCCTTTGGGTTATATACCCGAATTTTAACGAATGAAACAGCCAAATTTCAACAAAAAAAAGATGAACAGCATTCCGGCTGCTCATCTCCGTTTTCTTACCCGATCAGGAAGGCTGGCCGGTTTTTTCTTTGGCGGGTACGACCCGGGTGTTCCCCATGAGGAACACAATGATTACGGCCAGAACGATCGGAATGAGAGCGACCATGAAGGTAAAGGCGATCGACTCGGACAGGGCGTGAATAATTTTGTTTAAAATATCCGGCGGAATCAGGGCGCGTTTGTCCGCTTGGAAAATCTGCTGCGGATTGCTCATATCGAATCCGGCCATTCCGCCGCCGTTCATTCCCTGGAACGCGGTTTGGATTTTGCCGGTGAACACGTTCGCTTGAATGCTGCCGAAAATCGTAATGCCGATCGTCATCCCGAACGATCTCAGAAACGAGTTCGTGGAGGTCGCCGTGCCGCGGTACCGCGGTTCCAGGTTGTAGGTGGAAGCAGTAGGCAGCAGGGAGAAGGAGAAGCCGACACCGAAACCGGCGATGATCATAAATACGGTCAGGAGAGCTCTGCTCGTTTCGGGTGTCAGTCCCCCGAGCAGGTACATGCCGACTAGGAACGAGAAGACGGAAATAATCATTAAATTCCGGAAGCTCGTTTTCGTCTGGAAAATACCTCCCATCGCGCTGCCCGCCACGCTTCCCAGCATCATCGGCGTCAGGATAAGGCCCGCGTTCGTTGCGGAACCGCCGAAGACGGCCTGCACGTAAATGGGGATATACACCGTCAATATAATGAAGGTGGCCCCGTACAGCAGGGCAAGAAGCTGGGAGGTCGCGAACAGGCGGCGCTTGAACAGCCAGAACGAAATGATCGGGTCCTTCGCTCTCCGCTCGATAATAAAGAAGAGAATGAAGAACACGGCAAAGCCCGCAAACAGGCTTACGATAGGAACGGAATCCCACGCGTATTTCTTGCCGCCGAGTTCAAGGGCGAACATGAGACTCACGACCGCGACAACGAGCGTAATTGCTCCCCACCAGTCGATGCGCTGTTCGACATGCTGCGGAGATTCCTTGTAAGCGCGCATAATGAGGAACAGCGATACAAGGCCGATCGGCAGGTTGACGTAGAACACCCAGTGCCAGCTTATGTATTCCGTGATGTAAGCCCCGAGAAGGGGGCCGAGCACACTCGCCATGCCGAACACCGCACCCAGCAGTCCGGTCATTTTACCCCGTTTCTCGGGCGGGAAAATATCGAAGACGATCGTGAACGCGATCGGCAGCAGCGCGCCGCCTCCGATTCCCTGGATCGCCCTGTAGATGCTGAGCTGCACGATGCTCTGGGCAATTCCGCATAGGGCGGAACCCAGCAGGAAAACGATAAGACCGAAGATAAAAAAACGTTTGCGCCCGTACATATCGGACAACTTGCCGAAGATCGGCATTCCGGCCATCGTAGTCACCATGTAGGCGGACGTGACCCAGACGAATTTGTCGAACCCGCCCAAATCCGAGACGATGGTGCCCATGGCTGTGGCGACAATCGTGTTATCCATGGCCGACATCAGGATAGCCAGCAGCAGCCCGGCTACGACCTGGTTAAGGTTGTTGTCTTTCTGAATCAAGGGGAAATCCTCCTCTGAATAAGTTGCGGTTCCAAGTTTAGCGGTCCTTCTCCGGCGTCTGGAAGACATCTCCTTTGCAAAAAAAGGTTTATTCGTTAAAATAAATGAACAATCTCGTCAACCTATTATCTTGATTTTCAAGATAATTTCTAGTTTATGAGGAGGAATTTTACTTGTCAAGCGTTTTACCCGAATCTGAAGATAAAATGCTGGAGCTGATCGGTCATATGCGTAGAATGACTACGCGAATCGTTCTTTTTCAGCAAAATGCGGCACATTCCCTCGGGGTCATACATACCGATTTGAAAACGGCGGATATCTTGAACGAAAAAGGACCGATTACGGCAGGAGAGCTTGCCAAGCTGACCGGGTTGACTACGGGAACCGTCACGGCTCTGATCGACCGGCTGGAGCAGGCGGGATTCGTACGCAGGGAAAAGGACCCTCACGACGGCCGCCGCGTCATCATCGTTCCGGTCAAAGAGAAGCAAAAGGCTATCGGGGCGCTTTATAAGCCGCTGGGAAATATGACCCGGGAAGTTTGCGAGGCTTATACGCCGGAGCAGTTGGATCTCATTAATACGTTCCTCTCGCGAATGGTCGGCGTATTCGAACAGGCGAATAACGGTGTGAGCGGGCTGAAGCCGGACGACCGGTGCTCTAAGAACGGCCGGTCCGAGAGGAATGAATGCGAATAGGCCGGTAACGGAAACGGAGAAGCATGCGGACGGCGACAGCTTTTTCCAGATCGTCAAGGACTGCGTGCCTACGTTTCTGGGTTAATTGAGCATCGGGTTCGCGGCGACTATGGCCGGCGGCCTGATGGGGGAGCGTATTGCCCATCCGGATAAGCTTGGGCTGGAGTTCGCCCTTCCGGGAATGTTCATCGGAAAAAAAGACATCAAGTCCTGCTCTGGATGGCAGGTCCCGATGTCTTTTTGTTTGCTGAATCCGCTTTCGCGACTCCACACGGGCAAACGGCCCGCCCGATCAATCCGCGGGCGGGTTATTCGCAGCGGGCAAGGTCCGCTACGATATCGGCCAGAGCAACACCGGCAAGCTCTCGTTCCATAGCAAGCTGAGCCCGGTTGAACTGCGTTTCGAGCGTGCTTTGAATGTTCTTGCCGACCGGGCAGTCCGGATTCGGATTCTCGTGCATCGCGAATAGCTCATCCTGCATCTCCGCCTGAACCGCCCGGTAAATATCGAGCAGACTAATTTCCGCGGGAGACCGGCCCAGAGCGGCGCCGGCGACTCCGGGGCTCGTCCGGGTCAAGCCGGCTTTATTCAGCATGCCGGTAATTCGGCGGATGACGACCGGATTCGTATTGACGCTTCCGGCTATATACTCGGACGTGTTGCGTCCTTCTTTATTCAGCTCCAGCAGCGATAAAATGTGAACGGCTACGGCAAAGCGGCTGCTGATGGTCATGGGGTCTCACCTCCGTCAAACAGATGCGGACGATAATCATTTACGCGCATGTGTGAACTTCTAAATAGTATAGGTACGCGCATTCCCGCTGTCAATCCTCGCGCGTCATTCAGGCTGAATCCAGACGGAAGACCAATGTTCCACTTCGCGGATAATCGGTTCCAGGGCAAGGCCTTTCTCCGTAAGCGAATACTCGATCCTTACCGGTGTTTCGGGATACACATCTCGCCGGATAATGCCTTCCTGCTCGAGCTCTTTCAATCTTTCGGACAAAATTTTCCCGCTTAAAGGCAAATTCGATTCTATCGTACAAAAACGCTGCGGACCCGATAAAAGCTGATAGACGATCAGGCCGGCCCAGCGTTTGCTGATGAGCTGCATTCCTTTTTCGAAACGGGGACATAAGTTAGATTCTTTCATCAGGCATCCCTCCTTCCTCCAGTATACGCTCATTCAACTAATAAAAATATAGTAACGGTAAATAAATAAATTACTTGACATTATAAAGTTACAATCATACACTAGGTTACGAAAAGTAACTTAATAAACTTTAAAGGAGGTCACCCATCATGATTCCTTCGTTATTTTTAGCGCACGGATCACCTGCTCTGGCTATTCAAGATACGGAGTATACGACATTTTTGCGGGATCTGGGGCAGCAGTGGAAACCGAAAGCGATCGTCGTCTTTACGGCTCATTGGGAGAGCGAGGTTCTGACCGTGACTTCGACCGACGGGACGTACGAGACGATTTACGATTTTTACGGTTTTCCGGACGAACTCTATAGGATTACCTATCCGGCCAAAGGGTCTGTCAAGCTGGCTTCGAAGCTGGAAGGGCTTTTCCGGGAACGGGGGATTGAAGTGGATACCGACTCCAGAAGAGGACTCGACCACGGTTCTTGGACGCTGCTCTACAAAATGTTTCCCGAAGCGGACATCCCCGTGATTCAGCTCTCCGTCAATCCCTATCTTCCGCCTGAAGAGCAGGCCGCTATCGGTGAAGCTCTGCGAGGGCTGGGCGAAGAGGATATCCTGGTCATCGGCAGCGGAGTAACCGTCCATAATCTGCGGATGGTCAACTGGGGACAGGAGGAACCGGAACCGTGGGCCGTCGAATTCGACGACTGGCTTATCCGGCATACGCTGGAGCGGGATACGGACACCCTGTTCCGCTATGAGACGCTGGCTCCCCACAGCCGGATGGCCGTGCCTAGAGCGGAGCATTTTGTCCCGTTTTTCCTTGCGCTCGGCAGCGGAAACGAAGAAGAGACGCCCCGGGTGATTTACCGCGGTTACGAATTCGGAACATTGAGCTACTTGTGCCTGCAGTTTTGATTCTGATTCCCGGGCGGGGTCCATATGAATAGATCGAAAACCAATTAAAACCATTAATGGGAGGATGTTAATGATGAACGGAAAAACAGAAATCGGTCTGCTGATCGTCAGACTGGTATTAGGGGTAACGTTTCTTGTCCACGGGCTGGACAAATTTCAAAGCGGACTGGGGAACATCGCGGGCTGGTTTGAGAGTATCGGCCTTCCCGGCTTTCTGGCGTATGTAACGGCTATTATCGAAACCGTAGGGGGAGCCGCGGTCATTCTCGGCCTCGGAACCCGGATCGCTGCCGCGCTGTTCGGCGTGCTGATGATCGGAGCGATGTTCAGCGTCAAGTTTTCCGCCGGATTTACCGGCAACGGCCAATCCGCGGGCTTCGAGCTGGATCTGGCGCTATTCGCCCTCTCGCTGCTGCTCGTATTGACAGGCAGCCGCTATCTGGCGGTAGACGGACTGTTTCCCGGCTCCCGGCAGACGGAAAGCTGATCCCAAGCTGCTGCAACCATCCCGCCGCGGAATCGGCACCTGAAACGCAGCCCGGACCGGCGGCTTGCAGAAACGCCATACAAAGCCGGGGCAGCCGTTAACGGCACCCGGAAGCTGAAGCCGCAGCCTCAAGGCCCTGAGGATCACAAGCTCCATACAAACAAAGCCGGAAACATAGACGGCGGGATAGGAGCCTGAAACGCAGACAGAGCCTGGGCCAGAGTCCGAACAGAGCCGGTCACAGCCTAAAGTGCGGCCATGCTAACGATTCGGGACCGACCCCAAAGCCAGTGGTTGACCACCGTCATGTGACGTCGAGCACCGCGCGGGGAGCTTCGCGCTGTGCGGAAGCCTCGCCCGGTCTTCTACGGCGGGCACTCACTCAGCATCCCTGCGGTGCTGAGTTTTTTTGCTGTGCGGAAGCGGCCTTACCGGGGAACGATCGGGTACAAGTACCCTTTGGAGGCAAAAGAGACGCGCCCCGTTTCTTCCGAAACGACGAGGACAATGGCGTCGCTCAGTTCCGTGATGCCGATGGCCGCCCGGTGCCGCGTGCCGAGTTTAGGCTCCGCCTGGACGATGTGGGAGAGGGGCAAAATGTTTTTGGCGGAGACGATCTCGTTGAACTTGATCAGGACGGCCCCGTCGTGCAAAGGCGTCCCGGGATAGAACAACGACTCCAGCAAGGACTGTGTGACCGACGCCCCGATAGCGACTCCCGGCTGGAGCAGCCCGTCGAGCGAGTCGTTGCGCTGAACGACGATCAAGGCACCGTGACGCCGTTTGGACAAATTTTGTACACTGACGGACAGTTCCGTATATTTATCGGTAAAAGGGGAGAGGTAGCAGTTTAAGTAAAAGGAGGACGCCCGGGACTCGATATTCAGGAAGTTTTCCTTGATGCCTTCAATTTCGCTCAGCATGCAATGATTTTCTTCGTCCAATGTTTGAATACTGCGATGAAGACGGAGGATCAGCTTCTCCAGATCGTCTTTCAAATTTTGTTTCATCGGTGAAAAATCGCAATCGGCATAAGGGATCGTCAAAGGGTTCACATCCTTTTCGCACCATGTAGTTGGTTTCATTGTTTGCAGACTTCCGCAATAATACACGGCAGCCCCGCAGCTAAGTCCTGCCACCCCGCCTATTTCCCGTAAACGGAACGATGCAAAAACAAAAACAGCCCTGCCGGCTTATGCGGGCAGAGCTGTTTGTTATCGCGGTCAGAAACCTTGGTATTGCGGCTCTTCGTTTTCCAACTGCTCTACGCGGCCTTGTACCTGCGTCACTACTTCCTGGGTAGTTTTGGCGGCATTTTCGAACAGTGATTTCGCATCCTGATTTTGTGTGCTCAGAGCAAATGCCTCTAGGCTCGCTTGGGCGCTTTTCAGGGAAGCCAGGCAAGTTTTTACTTGGGAACCTACGGTCATGGTCAACACCTCCTTGTCAAGAAATCCTAAATGGACAAAACGTAATCTAACCGGACAGAACCTGTTTCATTCACGTTTACGGCTGGAAACAGCGGCGGGCTAATGACCGTGCGTAAGAATAAAATGACCCGGAATAGGACAACTTTTTTAGGAACCGAAGGATGAATTCAAGGACGAGAGAAGGAGGTACCGGATCATGCCGGATTGGATCGTGGTTGCTTTACGAACCTTGATGGTCATCGTGATCGTATTGGCCGCCGCCAAGCTGCTCGGGAAGAGGCAGAACAGCCGGTTGTCGTTCTTTGAAGTGACAACGGGAGTTGCCGTAGCCGTCCTGGCCGTCTATATAACGCTGAGCCGCACCGCCGACTGGTATTTGGGAATTATAGCTCTGCTTGTGTGGATTCTGGCCGCCGTCGGAATCGGGTTTCTCCAGATGAAAAGCAAAGCCGCCCGGGATTTCATCGATAACCGGGAAGCGATTCTCATCAAAAAAGGGAAAATTATGGAAGAAAACCTGAAGAAGGAACGGCTGACTACGGACGATCTGCTGCAAAGCCTGCGCAGGAAAAACGTGTTTCAGGCGGCCGACGTTGAATTTGCGGTGATGGAAGCGAGCGGGGAGATCAACGTGCTTTTGAAAAAGGAGAACCAGCCTCTGACCCCGAAGCACCTTGGCATCAAAGTCGGTCCCGCGGAAGAGCCGCAGGCCGTTATCATGGACGGCAAAGCGCTCGATGAACCCCTGGCCGCCATCGGTCTCAACCGGGGCTGGCTCCAGACGCAGCTGGAAACGATGGACGCGACCATCGACAACGTTTTTCTGGGACAGGTGGACTCCTACGGCGAGCTTTACGTCGATTTGTTCGACGACAAGCTGCAGGTTCCCCAGCCCCAGAAGAAAGCGGCTTTGCTCGCATTGCTTAAGAAATGCGAGGCCGATATCGAGATGTTCGGCCTGTCCACGAACGATCCGGAAGCCAAACGGATGTTTGAGGAATGCTCCCGGTCCATGGAGGGAATGATTACCGAACTCAAACCGCTTTTATCCCGCTAGTAAGGGGCGGGCGGAGGCGCGAAGGAGCCGGACACCCATCGGGGATGAGTTTCCCTGTATGGGTGTTTTTCGTTTTGGAAAAGAAGTTTGATTTTTACAGCAAGAAGCGTGTACATTTAGAGGAGAAAGCGCAGCACTTACATAACGGTTGTTAAGCACTTATCATGAGGAGGAATATGAATGTCCGGTCAAGGTGAACGTTTGCTGGTCTTTGTCGGTTCTTATGCGGAACCGGAAAGCCCGGGTGTGTATGTGATGGAATTAAATGAAGAAACGGGTGCGCTTACGAAGCTGGATGAAATATCCGGCCTGAAAAATCCGACGTTTCTGAATGTGGATGTCCAAGGACGCAAGCTTTACGCCATTTCAGAGGGAACGACGAGCGAGGGCGCCAGGACGGGGTCCGCGTATGCATATACCATTGATCCCGGGCAGGGAAGCCTGACCGAGATGAACCATGCCGTCACCGTAAACGCGCCGACCTGCCACATCCAAAGAGATGCGAGCGGGCGCTACCTCGTCGTGGCGAGCTATCACGATGGCCTGGTCGGTCTCGTCGAAGTACGTGCGGACGGCACGATCGGCAGACTGCTCGACGAGAAGCAGCACGAAGGCCACGGGCCGAATCCCGAGCGCCAGGAGCAGCCTCATCCGCACTCGGCTTTCTTCAGCCGGGACAACCGGTTCGTGTTCGTGCCGGATCTGGGTCTGGACCGGATCGTATCCTACGCCCTGGATACGGAGAACAATGTGCTGAAGCCGCATGGGGAAACCGCTGTGCCACCGGGTGCGGGTCCGCGCCATATGGCGTTTCACCCCGGCGGCAAGCTGGCGTTCGTCATCAACGAGCTCATCTCTTCGATATCGTCTTTTCACTACGACGAAGAGACGGGCGTTCTGGAGCCGATCGAAACGGTGACGACGCTGCCCGAAGGGTTCACGGGCGAGAGCTACTGCGCCGAGATTCTGGTGTCGGAAGACGGCGCATACGTGTACGGCTCCAACCGCGGCCACGACAGCATCGTCGTCTACTCGGTGGATCAGGCAAGCGGGAAGCTCACGCTTGTGGAACACGTGTCCGCGGAAGGCAAGCATCCGCGTAATTTTGCCTTGACGCCGGGCGGCGCGTTCCTGATCGCGGCAAACCGCGACACGGACAACATCGCGACGTTCCGTGTGGACCGCTCCAGCGGCCGGCTGCAGTATACCGGCCAGTCGGCCGCGGTGTCGAAGCCGGTCTATGTGCGGCCGGCTTATCTGTAAGAGCCGCAGCAGCGGGCGCTGCCGGAGTGTATGCTCAGGGCGTATACGGCGAAGCGGATAGGCGCAGCTTCCGCCGCAGCCGGCATGATGGCGGCGCCCCAGGGAGGGTTGGGGCGATTGCGGCGGCAAGCCGGGACTTCAAGCGGAGAACGCGGCTGTCTCGGCGCGGCGGGCTATGAACACGGAAGAAAAGGAAAAGCGGGACGTCTGCATGCGGACGTTCCGCTTTTTTTGCGGGATTCCGGAAGGGTGTTGACATCTTGTAACTTTATAAGTTACAGTAAACGTTGTTCTTTTTACGGAAACTTTCGTTTAAAGTAGAAATCGGACCATGCAATCAAAATTCACAAGATAGGGTTGAATCGGATGAGGAACAACAGTCTCGCCGCAGCGGAAGGAGCAGGCCGTTCGCGGAAAATTACGCTCGCCGTCATCTTAGGTTCTCTGTCGGCTTTCGGACCGCTGTCGCTGGATATGTATCTGCCCGCGCTTCCCAGGCTGGCGGACGATCTGCATACGACGGCTTCGCTGGCTCAGCTGAGCCTGACCTCTTGTCTGCTTGGCCTCGCGATCGGGCAGGTGTTCGCAGGCTCCATTAGCGACATTAAAGGCCGCCGGGCGCCGCTTATGATCGGTCTTGCCATTTATACGGCCGCATCCCTGCTGTGCGCTATCGTACCGTCCATATGGGGGCTTATCGTGCTCCGCTTCATACAGGGGATGGCCGGTTCCGCGGGCATCGTGCTGTCACGCGCGGTCGTGCGGGACATGTACAGCGGACCGGAGCTGACACGGTTCTTCTCGCTCCTCATGCTCATAAACGGAGTGGCGCCGATCCTTGCGCCCATTGCGGGCGGGCAGCTCCTCCAGTTCACCTCCTGGCAGGGCGTGTTTATCGTGCTGGCGCTGATCGGCGTGATCATGCTGCTCGCATCCTGGAAGGGCCTTCCCGAAACACTTCCCGCCGACAGGCGGACAAAGGGCGGCGTCAAGCAGACGGTCGCCACATTCAAAACCTTGCTGCGCGACCGGATTTTCATGGGCTACGCGCTGTCGCAGGGCCTTGTGGCCGCGGCCATGTTCGCCTATATTTCGGGATCGCCGTTCGTGATCCAGAATATTTTCGGCGCTTCCCCGCAGATGTTCAGTCTCTTCTTCGCCATCAACGGCTTGGGCATAATCCTGGCGGGTCAGATTGCCGGGCGCCTGGCCGGAAGGGTGAGCGAGACGACGCTGCTGATCAGCGGCTTGATTATGGCCGGTCTCGGTGGTGTCACGCTTCTTGCGATGATTCTGGCCGGAGCCGGACTGACGGCTATCCTGATCCCGCTGTTCTTCGTGGTGTCGAGCGTCGGGATCGTGAACACCGCGGGATTTTCACTGGCGATGCAAAATTACGGGCATTCCGCAGGCAGCGCTTCGGCCCTGCTCGGTCTGCTGTCGTTTATTTTCGGCGGACTTGTCGCGCCGCTGGTGGGGATCGCGGGGAGCGGCACGGCCGTTCCGATGGGGATCGTTATCGCGGTATCGGACGTTGGCGCCATCCTTTGTTATTATTTCATGGTCAAGCGCTACACCGCACGCGCCGGACAGCCGGCCGACTCCGCGGCGGGTAGGCACTGACGGTTTATAAAACGGTTGAATACTCTTTGCTTCCACTAGGTGAAGCGGGAGGTTCAGCCTTTTTTTATGCGCAAAAAAAACGATTTGCTACCCGCTAAAAAAAAGATGCTTTTTTATTCGAAATAGGTTACACTATAAAAGTACGTTACTTACTAAACGGAGGTGGCTAAGAAATCATGGATTTCAATACTGCTGTAAAAAACAGACGCTCGATCTATGCGATCAGCAAAGAAGCCGTCGTATCGGACGAGAAAATCGTAGAACTGGTAAACGAGGCTGTTAAACATACGCCTTCTTCTTTTAACTCCCAAAGTGCGAGAGTTGTCGTTCTGCTGAACGAACAGCATGACAAGTTCTGGGATCTTACAAAGGAAATTTTGCGCGGTATCGTCGGTGACGGCGAGCAGTTCGAAGCAACCGCCCAGAAAATGACTCTTTTCAAAAACGGTTACGGTACGGTCCTGTTCTTTGAAGATCAGGCTGTCGTGGAAGGTCTGCAGCAGCAATTCGCGGCCTATGCCGATAATTTCCCGATCTGGTCCCATCATTCTTCCGGCATGCTGCAATTCGTCGTTTGGACGAGTTTGGAAGCCGAAGGTTTCGGAGCTACCCTGCAGCACTACAACCCGCTCGTCGACGAAGCGGTTCGCAGCGAATGGAACGTGCCTGCCACATGGAAACTTGTGGCCCAAATGCCGTTCGGCAAGCCTGCCGCAGAAACCGGCGAAAAACAGTTTGCACCGCTTGAAGACCGCGTGAAAGTATTTAAATAAGAATTTCGGCTCCGCCCAATAGACTTTCTCTTCCGGGAGAAGGTCTTTTTGTTTACCTGCCGGGTTAAATTGACTTCTTCTGGGATTTCTCTCGCGTGTACAAGGGCGATTGAGCTATATTGGAAGCAGATGGGACATACACACTTGCGGCCGGGGGGAAACCGGCATATTCTGTCGTATCATACATGACGTTGAAGAGGTGAGGAGAATGGCTGTATCCCAGCATCCGATCGTGGCAGCTTCACAAGCTTCGCTGGATATCATCACAGCATTCATTCGCAAGGTTAATCCGTCCTTCAACCCGGAAATAGCCAGGCAATTTCTGACCGTGGGAGCCAAATACGGCGTCCGTGGCGATATTGCCGTCGCCCAGTCTATTCATGAAACGAACTGGTTCAGGTTCGGGGGAGACGTCAAACCCGGACAGAACAACTTTGCCGGTATCGGAGCGACAGGGGGAGTTCCCGGCAACAGCTTCCCGACGATCAAGGATGGCGTAACGGCGCAGATTCAGCATCTTTTCGCTTATGCGTCCAAAAATCCGCTTCCGGCGGGAGAAACGGTCGTCGATCCCCGGTTCACGCTCGTCACGCGCGGCATCGCGCCGAACTGGGAGGATCTTGCGGGCCGTTGGGCCGTTCCCGGTTATGACAGGAAAAAATACGCCAGCCTGCAGGCCGCCCTGGAAGCGGGGGAAACATACGGGCACTCCATCCTCAAGCTGTACGGCAGCATGGTGGCGGCGGCTCCTGTTCCGGTTCCGGTGCAGACCGTTAAACCGCTTATCGTGCTCGACGCAGGTCATGGCGGCACCGATTCCGGCGCTGCGGGCAGCGGCCTGCTGGAGAAAAACTTGACGCTTACGCTGGCGCTGCAGGTCCGGGATCGGCTCATAAGCGATTACGCGGCCAATGTCAAGCTGACACGGAGCACGGACGTTTTCGTCGCTCTGTCCGATCGCGCAAACCTGGCAAACGGCTGGGGAGCGGCTTATTTCGTCTCCATCCATATCAACGCCGGGGGCGGGGAAGGATTCGAATCGTATGTTTATCCGGGCACTTCTAGCGGAGTGACGGGACAGAAGCGCACGATTGTGCACGATACGGTTGTGAATTATTTGAGCACGCTGGGAGCCGCCGACCGGGGCAAGAAGGAAGCGGATTTCGCGGTATTGCGGGAAACCGATATGTCCGCGGTGCTTCTTGAAAATCTGTTCATTGATAACGCTACCGACGGCAACTTGCTCGGCAATTCCGGCATGCTTCAAAATCTGGCGAACGCCATAGGAGACGGGGTGGCAAAAGCGATGGGACTGAATCCCGGAGTGCAGCCGGAAATAATACCGGCCTGGAAAACGGAAGGCGTGGATTGGCTTTACGAGAAAGGACTTCTGACCGATCCGGCGTGGAAAGACAAACTTGACGAGCCGCTTCCTTTGTGGGCGGAGGCGGTTGTTCTGAAGCGATTGTATAATCTTCTTAAGGGAGACGGGACGGATTAAACGGAGCGAGAAAAGCAGTCGGCAAACAGGCCGGTCCGATACACGGGCACGGCCTTTTTAGGTGCGGAGACCGTCAGGACAACTCTTCAGGCGGGCCATCTCCGTCAATTAAGTGGAAGGTTCCTGAACAGGCTGCCGCTTTTTGAAGCGGGAACGGAGCGCGTCGACCAGCAGATATACGACGGGAATCAGCTCCGCCAGCAGGATCATGGGCACTTGGGCCGTACCGGCGAACCGGTCCAGCGTCTCGGACGATTTCACCATCCAGAGGCAGAAGAAGACGACCGTAACGCCGAAAGGCAGGGTGAGCGTCCGGGTATCTTTCATTTTCAGTGTCTGCGTGACGGCGATCACCGAGATATACAGGAAGAGACTGATTTTGATGAGCAGCATAAACAACCACATGAGAATGAGAATCGGATCCATGTTCTGGATAAAATTGCCCAGCTGTATGTAGCGGGTCATTTCCAGATTGGCGTAAGTCAGATTGGCTGCCAGAGAAGGACCGAAAAGGAGCACCATCGGAATCAGATTCCCCAGCGTCAGAACTCCGGCGGTGACGATAGCCCATACCAGCGCTTTCATCGTCTTGAATGTTTCTTTGAACTTGGGGAAAAAGAGCGCGATAAACGTCATTTCTCCGAAAAGTCCCGTAATCATGGCCGTTGCGTTAAAAATGCCGTGTCCGTCAAAGTTGGTGACCAGGGAAACGACCGAATAGGGGACGATATCCTGGCAGGAAGCTACGGCGACAAGCACAACCATAGCCAGCGTCACGAAAAACACACCTTGGGTCGAGCGGAAAATGTTCGTTATTCCCGAATGGACAAGCCTCGTCGTGCATAGGCCGAGTATGCCGGCTACGGCCCAGAGGGGAGTGCCGGGCAGATAAATTTCGACGATAAAATCCGTCAATTGCCTCAGCACAAGCGCCGCCGTAAACAAATAAACAAGCGCCATAAACAGGACGAACAGATAATGCAGGGGCCGCCCGATAATCTCCTGGCCGTACTCCGCCATATAGCGCCCGGGTCTGCGGCAGCCTAATTTATAAGCCAGGTAGGTGAGAACTCCTCCCAGGAAGCTGCCGGCAATGACGGGAATCCAGACCGAATACCCTGCGTTTTGGATAAGAGGCGCCGCAAGAAAGCTGACCAGTGTAGACAGAAGATACTGCGTGAACAGCATATAAGTCTGCAAAGGCGTTATTTTGTCCATGATAGCCTCCGGTTTTAAGACATCACATGCAACGAACCGAATACGATTTCGAGCCAGTTGACTAACGTTTCCCCGTTTCTCGTATAGTACAAAAACAGGATACACGCGCAGAGGACGCCCGTTACGCTCAGGGACACGGCAAAGGTCCGCTTCTTTTTGCCGCAGCGCACCAGATATCTCCATTGGATTCTCATCACGATCGCATACGTCAGCAGAATCGCAATCATTTCGAAACCTCCTCGCCCCCGTGCGGTTCTTGCGAGAACGTTTTCTTGACCACTCCGATCCGGCGGATGGTGGCGTCGGTCGTACAGCGGATCTCTACTTTTTTGCTGAAAAACTCATTCCAGTCTTTGCTGAGACGGTTCCACTGCTTGGGGTACTTCCACTCCAGGAACCGGTTTAATTGAAACGCATCCGTGCCCATCTGCCGGCTCAGCTCGATCGAGTGCTCGACGTCTTCCTTAATTTTGTTTTCTACACTTTTTTCCATTTTTTTGAGCTGCTCGTGATTTTTTAGATCAATGGCGGAGTAAGAAGCGACGACATCGAGGTCCGTACTGACATGGATATCGAAAGTGAGGGTATCTCCCTTAAACTGCGGCCGGATCCGCGTCGAATTCCGTTCGACGAGCAGGCTTACGACTTTACCGTCCGTCGGGGAAGGGACCGTAATTTCTCTTGTTTCGGGCTTACCCTGTATCCACAATGCCCCGGCGGCCTTTTTGCCGGGAAGCGAGCCGACCATTTTATCGCCTTTGAATACCGCCGCGCCGTCGGGGCCCATCCAGCTCTCCTCGTTGGATTCGTTCATAATGCCCGTTTTACCGAAAACCAGTCGGGTCGCCAGAAAATCTCCCCCCATATAATGAGCTTTCAAGATATCTTTGAAATTGATGGTCGTCGCTATTTTCCGTCTTCCGTAGGAGTAGAAAATGTCGGACGGGAACCGTTCCATAGTCAACGGGATCTGGATAACCTGATCGGTGCTGCCGTGCGTCACGAACAAATTCGCATTGATGTGCACTCTGGGTTCCCTGGCGATAAGGTCCAGAAGCGATCCGATTCCTTCTTCGGCGTACCGGTTCCCGATAATGACGACGCGGGTCTGCCCGAATGTGATCTTCCGCGAGAGATCGTTCTGGATTTTACGGAATGCGTCGCTGAGGTTCGAATCGATTTTGGAAAAGTACGTAAACGGCTGTCCTTCCGACTGGGAGGAGCCTCCCACTTCTCCGGGGATGAGCCGATTCGCCAGGGGCATGCCCAGCACAAGCTCGTAGCCCTCATCCGTCTTGTCCACCATCACCATCCGCACGAATGCCCGGTCGTTCAGTTCAACCGAGGACCAGCACCCTGCAAGCAGGAAGAGGGACAGAAGGATTCCCGCTAATCTTGCCGTCATGCGCATGCTCATTCAATCTCCTTCCTCGGCGGGGTTTGCCCACTTGCGGCCGTCCGGTTTCTGCCTGTGAAGATTACGGGAGGAAGTAAACTTCGGCCGCGTGATCATCCTCCACCACGGCGCTCTCACGAAAATGTCTTTCATATCTTTCGGAACCATCGGCACGACCGGAGACAGGTAGGGGATGCCGAACGACCTCAGCTCCGTAAGATGGATATAGATCAGAATCATGGCGCAGGCAATGCCCACCAGCCCGAATCCGCCTGCCAGGATCATGATGGGAAAGCGCAGCAGCCGGAAGGAGAGCCCGAGATCGTAGTGCGGAATAATAAAAGAAGCGATGCCCGTCAGCGAGACGATAATGACCATTGCCGCCGAGGCGATGCCCGCTTGTACGGCTGCCGTCCCGATAATAAGCGCGCCGATAATGGAAACGGCCTGCCCGACTGATTTCGGAATACGCGTGGCCGCTTCCCTCAGCGCTTCGAAGAAAACTTCCATGATCAGCGCCTCGACAAACGCCGAGAAAGGGACGACCTCTCTGGAAGAGGCGATCGTAATCAGCATTCTTTCGGGTATCGTTTCCGGATGAAACGTCGTTACGGCGATATAAAAGGACGGCAGCAGCAAAGAAACGAACAGGAACACGTACCGGATCCAGCGGATCCACGATCCCGCCCAGAACCGCTGGTAATAATCTTCGGCGGATTGCATCATCATGAACAAGGTTGTGGGCGCCATAATGACAATGGGCGTACCTTCCACAATAATGGCGATTCTCCCTTCGAGAAGGGCGGAGGCGACGACATCGGGACGTTCCGTATACTGCAGCTGCGGAAAAGGAGAGTACGGATTGTCTTCGATAAACTCCTCGAGATAGCTGGAGCCCATAACCGAATCAATCTCGATGCCGGCCAGTCGTCGGGCCACTTCATCGACCAGCGAGGGACTGCAGACGTCTTCCATGTAGGCCGTAATGACCCGGGTACGGGTCTTCGTGCCGATGATTTGTTCCGTGCATTTGAAATTGTGCGTTCGGAGCCGCTTCCGGAGCATGGACAAATTGTCCTGGATGCTTTCGACAAACGCTTCCCTCGGCCCGCGGATGACGGTTTCGCTGTTCGGTTCGTCGATTTGTCTTTTGATATAGGAGCTCAGCCCGAATGACATCATGCGGGGCTCTTGATCGAGCAGAAGCAGCGCGCTGCCTTCCAAAATATCCTGAAGCGCATCCGACATCTTCAGGAGCGTTTTCTGCCGGTCGGCGGGAAGCATTTTCCGGTCGAAAAGGTTTCCGGCGAGATTTTCTGCTCCCTGCACGAACCGGTCGTCGAGAATCACTTTCAGCACGTTTTGCTGCAAATCGTTCCGGTCCACGGAACCTTCGATATAGACAAGGAGGCAGGGCGTATTTTTTCCCGCCTTGAAAGTGTGATAAACGACATCGGAACAATGGGCGAGCTGCGCCTTCAGCCAGCCCGTTCTTTCCGCCAGCGAAACGTCGTCCGGTTCTCCGGGAACGCCGGATGCGGCTGCGGAACCGGTATCCGAAGAGCCCGGAGACGGCTGCTGCCGCGGCTGGCTTTTGGAAGGACGGTTTGCGATTTTGGGAAAACCGCGAAGAAAGAATGCCATGGCGTATCCTCTGCCTTTACTCGTGATGTCCTCTTAGTTTGTCTTCAAGCGTTTTCTTTATTCTGGATGCCGAGGAACGAGAAGGAATAGAGAGCAGCCAGGGAGGGGGATCGGATCAAGGGGAAGTCCGCCGGTTATTGCGACCAGACAGCCAGCAGAAGGCGGTTTACAACCGCTGAGGACAAGAAAAGGAAACCAAGGCGCGTATGACCGCCGCAAACAGAGAGGCCGTTCCCGTACCGAAGATCGCCGCCAACTTTTTATTGTACTCTTTTGCCGAACCTGATAAAATTTTCCGGCTGTCATGAAGAAAACGAAAATAACCGCCTAAAGTGGGGGAAATAGGAGAACTTGGATGAAACTATTACTGATCGGTCCCGGCGGTTCGGGTAAATCCACCTTTGCCCGGGAACTCGGCGAGAAGCTGGAACTGCCTCTTTACCATTTGGACGCGTACTATTGGAAACCCGGATGGGTGCCGACTCCGAATGAAGAATGGGACGAATTTATCGGCAAACTGATTCGGGAGCCTGCGTGGATTATGGACGGAAATTACGGAAGGACACTGGATTTGCGTCTGAAGGCTGCGGATGTTGTTATTTTTTTCGATTTGCCCTCCTGGCTGACCGTTTACCGAGTTCTTAAACGCCGGATTATGTACCACAACCGGACGCGGCCGGATCTTAATGAAGGCTGTCCGGAACAGCTCGATTGGGAATTCGTCAAATGGGTGTGGTCCTTCCGCAGGCACAAAAGACCGCAGCTCCTGGAAAAGCTGGAGAACTGCGGGGAGAATGTCCGTGTCTGCTTCGTGAAGAACGGAAAGGACAAACAAAAAATTTTGGAGCAGCTGCTCTTCCTCCGTTCCCTCGTCTGAACGCAGGGGCTTTTTCCGCAGGGGAATCGGATTTTTATAGCCGTTATCGTGCGGCTTTTGTTTAAGATTCTCTTGTTTGAGGTACTTATGGTATATCTACCGAAGGAAGGTGAGTCCCATGACGGAACCGCAAAAAACGAGCCGTGAATCGGAACGCCAGACTCAGCAAAAGGGCAACCGCGACCATCCTGAGCAGTATCCGACCGACAAGGAGAGCTTGTTCGATCTTCACGAAAGCGAAAAGAACGTCGATCCGATTCCGATGGAAGATTTAAATATGGAGCAGAAGGAAGAAAAGGACAAGACCGCTACGAAGTCCGATTCTTCCAGTCCGGACAAGTACCATTCGGGCTTCTAAAAAGGGATTCCGGAATGCTTCCGGCAATCCGGTCCGCACACGAAAGCCGGTGTCCGCTTCATGCAAGCGGACGCCGGCTTTCTCTGTGCTGTGCGGAGCCGCTTGGCGCATACGGTGTCTCAGCTCCGGTCCATCAGCTGCATCAGCTTCATTTCCGTCGACGATTCCTGTGCGGGAGTATAGATGCTGCAGCGCAAATCCGTGCTGCCGTGAACCTGTAGGGACGTCAGGTCGAACAGCATTTTCCCGGCTTTAGCATGGCGGAACTCGATTAGAACTTCCGGTGCGGAGCTCACTTTGCTTTGTTCCCACAGCCGGTTGAATTCGGGATAGGTTCCCTTCATTTCGGCCAGAAATCCGTTGTACCATTCGTCTTCAAAATACTGGCCGTAATAGGCGCGGAAGATCGCCAGAAAGCCGCTGACGAAATCTTCCCAGTTTACCGCCAGCCGGCGGAATTCCTTCCGCGCAAACAGGAGGGAGATCATGTTGCGCTGCTCGGGCGGAATCTTCTCGAAATCGAGAAAAACGCGCGTGGCCGCCTCGTTCCAGCCGACAATCGTACACCTGCGGTCGGAGATGATGGTCGGGCAGTTTTTCAGCTCCTGCAGGATTTTCTGCAGGGAGGGGGATATTTGCGGAAGCTCCTCATGGAGCAGGTGAATGCCCGAGCTGGTTTCCAGTGCCAGGGAAGTGAGGTACTTCCGCTCATCTACCGTAAGCTGCAGCGCGGAAGCGATATTTTCCAGCACGGAGGCCGACACTTTAATATCCCGCCCCTGCTCCAGCCACGTATACCAGGTGGTGCTGACCCCCGCAAGCTGGGCCACTTCCTCCCTGCGCAGCCCCGGAGTTCTTCGCCTGGTACCGGCGGGCAGCCCGATGTTTTGCGGGAGCAGTTTGGCCCGCTGGCTTTTCAGAAAAGCCGACAAAGCTTCCAGCCGTTCCTCCTTGTTCATTCGCTCATCTCCTCGGATCTCTTATCGTAGTAGTAATTATACTAGAATAAACTACAACTTGTAATAGGATACATCCGGTGACAAGATGGGGATATGGACAGCTTTTATGGAGGAGGATGTACGATGGAACGAGTCGTTATTACAGGAATGGGTATTATTTCGCCGCTGGGCAACGGGGTGGACCCGTTTTGGAAGAGTCTGGTGCAGGGCCAATCGGGGATATCCCGGATCGATACGTTCGATACGACCCGCTACAAATCGAAAATTGCCGGACTGGTGCGCGATTTTGACGGAGAAGCTTTATTCGGACGCAAGGAAGCGAGAAAAATGGACCGCTTCAGCCAGTTCGCTCTGGCCGCCGCCGATCAGGCCCTGCTGGACGCCGAGCTGGATCTGGACCGGACCGACCGAGAACGCGTCGGGGTGTATGTCGGCTCCGGCATCGGCGGAATCGGCACCCTGCTGGAGCAGAACCGGGTGCTGCTGGAGCGCGGGCCGGAGAGGGTCAGCCCCACGCTTGTGCCGATGATGATCTCGAACATGGCGGCGGCCATGATCTCGATCCGGCATCAGACGCTCGGGCCGACGATGTCGCCGGTTACGGCCTGCTCTATCGGCAACACTGCCATCGGCGAAGCGTTCCGCACGATCCGTACAGGCGATGCGGATGTCATCATCGCCGGGGGCTCGGAAGCGGCCGTCAGCGAAATTTCGCTGTCGAGCTTCGGCAACGCCACGGCGCTTTCCACGCGCAACGAGGAGCCCGCGAAAGCGAGCCGCCCGTTCGATGCGGGAAGAGACGGCTTCGTGATGGCCGAGGGGGCCGGCATCCTGATTCTGGAGTCGCTGAGCCATGCGCAGCGCCGGAATGCCCGCATCTACGCGGAAGTGACCGGATACGGCGCAAGCTCCGACGCCTATCACATGGTGGCGACTCATCCCGACGGGAGAGGGGCACGGCGGGCCATGAAATCGGCTCTGGCGAGCGCGGGAATTGCTCCGGGCGAAGTGGATGTCATCAGCGCGCACGCGACGAGTACGGGAGTAGGGGACAAGTCCGAGACGATCGCGATCAAAAGTCTCTTCGGAGAAGACGCCTTCCGCATACCCGTCACGGCGAACAAATCGATGACGGGCCACATGCTCGGAGCGGCAGGCGGCGCGGAAGCGATCGCCCTCGTCAAAACTTTGCGGGAAGGCATCATTCCTCCGACGATCAATCTGGAGCAAAGGGACCCGGACTGCGATCTGGATTATGTTCCCGGTACGGCGAGAAAAGCGGAGCTTCAAATCGGTCTCTCGAACTCGTTCGGGTTCGGCGGACACAATGCGGTTATTGTGCTGCGCAAATACAGGGAGTAGCCGGACCCGCAGACGGGGTCGTGTGCTGACCGTGGAATCATTTCAAGAGGAAAACGGAGACGGAAATCGATCTAGCGTTTAAGACAGCTCGCAGGAGCTGTCTTTTGTTTGTCGGATAAAGGGATAAAATCTTACATAGTCTTACATAAAAGGAAAAGGGATAAGATGGAAGTCTGTCGAATACATGGCTAAGGAACAGAGACGTGAAGGCTGGAGGGGATTATGCCGGAAGAAAACAAGACCAGTAACGGGACTTTCGGGAGCGGCTTTCCGGAAGCACAGGCTCCGTCAAACGATCCGGTATCACCCGGCAAACGCGCTGTCAGCGGCTCTGCGGTTAGAACGGCCGCTCTTGTCCTGCTGGCTGCCCTATGCATACTGGAGTACATCCGCACCGGTACGCCGGACCAGGACCCTTACCTCATTACGGACTACAGCCGCCTGCATCCTGTTAAAGTGGAGCGCGTCGTGGAGGGGCGTGAGGAAGAACAGCTCGTCAAGCTGCTGGAGGAAGCCAGAGCGAAGAAGCTGACCGTGTCCGTATCGGGGCAGCGGCACAGCCAGGGCGGCCATACGTACTACAAGGACGGGATCGTCGTGGACATGACGCGGTATAACCGTGTTCTTTCATTCGATCCCGCGGCCCGTACCATTCGCGTCCAGGCCGGGGCGACCTGGAAAGACGTACAGGATACCGTCCATCCTTACGGGCTGGCCGTCAAAACGATGCAGTCCCAAAATATTTTTACCGTCGGCGGCTCCGTTTCCATCAATGCCCACGGCCGGGATATCCGCAGCGGCTCCCTGATCGGCAGCGTCGAGTCGTTCCGGCTCCTGACTGCGGACGGAGTTATCAAACAGGTCAGCCGTACGGAGAACGCGGATTTGTTTCCCTATGTGCTCGGCGGATACGGCCTGTTCGGCGTGATTTTGGATGTCACGCTGACTCTTGCGGAAGACGAAGTTTACCGGATGGCCACGGAAGCGACCCGGGTTGAGGCTTTCGGCACCTATTTCAAGGAACGGATAAAAGGCAATCCGGACGTCCGCATGAGCATCGCGCGAATCTCGGTAGCTCCGGATCATTTCCTGACGGATATGTATGCCACCCGTTACATAGCCGATCCGTCGCTGACTCTCTCCGAATACAACCGCCTTCAAACGCGGGAGCACGGAGTTCTGCCGAGCAAGATGCTGTTTCACTTCAACCGGAGTTCGGATTGGGGCAAAAATTTGTTCTGGTCGCTGCAAAAGAAATATTTCTCCTACCGCCAGAACGAGATCGTGTCAAGGAACAACGCGATGCGTTCGGAGTCCGCTTTTATGGAATACCGGGAGGCGGGGAAGAACGACCTGCTTCAGGAATATTTTATCCCGGTAGACGAATTTGCCGGTTTTGTAGACCGCCTGCGCGGCGTGCTGTTGGAAGAGGACCTGAACCTGCTGAACATTACGGTCCGGTATGTGAACCGCGATGAAGAAGCCGTGCTTTCCTACGCGCAGGACGATATGCTGGCTCTGGTGTGCCTGTTTAACACCTCACTGTCGGAAGAAGCGCAGGCGCACTTTAAAACGGGCATCCGGCGGATTGTCGACGAGGTGATCCGGAGCGGCGGGACTTACTATTTGCCCTATGCCGCCTATCCGAGCGTGGAACAGTTCCGACAGGTTTACCCGGGGTACGAGCAATTTTTCCGTAAAAAAGACGAGGTGGACCCCGATCATCTGTTTATGAACGAATTTTATGAGACCTACAGAGGGGATAAATAGATGAATATCCAGTGGCTTATCCGCTTCCAAAGCGTTATCACGCTGGCATCCGGCATGATTTATCCGTATTACCTTCTTTTCCTGAAAAATTTGGGAAACAGTTATTCCAAGTACGGGCTCGCGTTCGCCGTTTTTACCGTCAGTTCCGCGGCGGTATCCCGCTATTTGGGGCCGAGGCTTGACCGCTCCGGCAGAGAGATTCTGGCCCTCAGCTCGCTGGGAATGACGGCGGCCATGCTGGCTTTTCCCTGGGTCGGCTCCTACGGGTGGGTACTCGTGCTGCAGGCGGGGATGGGAATATGCAGCGCCATGCAGAGAATGAGCGAGAGGCTTTTGCTCGCCGATTATACGGACCGCGGAGAGAGAGGGCCCGCTCTCGGGACCTATCATTTCTGGACGTCGGTCGCTTCCGGATTTGCGGTTATTGCCGGCGGATATCTGATCGATTGGCTTACGATCGACGTGTTGTTTTATTTGAGCGCGTTTCTGTATGCGGCAAGCGCCTGGATGGTCTGGCGGCTTCGCGGCGGAACCGTCCGTAAAGGGATGGCGGGCTAAATAGTTGTAACAACAGGGAATAAACCATATACTGGAAGAGGTTGATTTTTCTTCGGGAGCGAGTCTTATGAAGAAAGGAACTTATTTTGTACTCAGCTGTCTGCTATCGCTGCTTTACCTGAACACGCATCCCGAAGGATTCGGCTTGTACGCCTGGTGGATGTATCTGGTTTCAAATCTCGTTGGATTGAATTTATTGGTGTGGATCGTGGGGATCATCGGGGAAAGACGCACAGACAGACATCTGCGCTCACTATAATAAGGAGAAGAAGATGAAGAAATATATTCAGCATCAAGCACCGGTACTGCCCGTTAAAGATGTATTTAAGGCGCTTGAATTTTACCGCGACGTGCTTAAGTTTGACCTGGCCTGGGTTTTGGAGGATACATACGGATCGGTCTACAATGGGAATATCGAGGTTCATTTTACCAAATCGGACACGGTGGAAGCCCAAACGCTTTATTTTTTTGTCCGAAATGCGGATCAAGTCTACCAATTTTTGAAAACGCAGCAGGTGGATTTCATAGAGGAGCTCCAGTCCAAATCTTGGGGAATGAGAGAGTTCGTGATCCGGGATTTGGATGGGCATCGTCTCCGTATCGGGCATGGGGAGCGCAATAAACACGAGATTGAAGTGCTATCGAGAGAGATCGGCTGAAGAGGACAAACCGCAAAGACGAAGGACACAAGCGGAAAGACGTAAGACCGATTTAACGAAACGAGGTCGAACAAAGAATAATGGACACGATTGGGTTTGTTACCTGGACCAGCATCGTTTATTTGCTCATTATCATCGGAATGATCGCCATTTTTATTACAAGTTTATCCATGTTTATCCGGACCAGAGTCAACCGCAGACTGTTTACGCTGACCAAGCTGCAGAGAATCGAAGAAAAATTGGATCGTTTGCTGGACATGCAGACGCAGCACACGCAGAAGAATCACAATCAGGAGCGTTTAAGTAAAGGGCCTGAAGATGAGCGGCGTTACTGAACCCTTGATATCGAATCATGAGGCCGTCTTCTCCTTGCGGGAAGGCGGTTTTTTGATGGATACGTTGACAGGACCGGAAAATCTGTGTACGATACGTTTTATCGTAATAGTTACGAATAATTAATTATTTTCCCATTCCTATCTTTAAAAAAGGAGACCGTGATGACAACCTGGAACCTGAACGGCATGAAGCACCATCTATTCTTCTGTAATGGGGGCAGCTGTACCAAAAAAGGGGCTGAAGAAGTCGTCGAGGCGATGCGCGATGAAATCAAGCGGCAGGAAGCCGATGGCCGTATCCATACAACCCGCACCCGCTGTCAGGGCAGATGCGAGGATGCCTGCGTTATTACCGTGTACCCGGAGGGGGTATGGTACAAAGAGGTGACTCCGGAAATCGGACGGCGCATTATCCGTGAGCATCTGATCGGCGGCAGACCTGTGGAAGAACAGATCAGCTATACATATGAAGACGAACTCGCGGCCAGACCGGATACGAAAGAAGGTCAGAGCAAGACGAAGCGGAAAGAAGCAACGACGAAGTTAGCGGATACCTAAAACCATTCGAACCATTCGGCAAAGCAAGGCTGCAAATGACCGGTTCTGCACAGCAGAGTCGGTTTTTTCGGTTTTTGGGGAAAAATAAGGCTTACGGGATAAGAAAGAAAAGTAAACTCTTAAACCCGAAAGGAGCCAGCCCATGAAAGCCGTAACTTACCAAGGGAAAAAAGACGTAAAAGTTAAAGAGGTCAAGGACCCTGTTCTCGAAAAAAAGGACGATATTCTGGTCCGGATTACGGCTACCGCCATTTGCGGTTCCGATATTCACCTAGTGAACGGGATGGTTCCGGGTATGCCGGAAGGCTATGTCATCGGTCATGAGCCTATGGGGATTGTAGAGGAAGTCGGGCCGGAAGTGACCCGCGTGAAGAAGGGGGATCGTGTTATTATTCCGTTTAACGTTTCCTGCGGGGAATGTTTCTTCTGTAAAAACCAAATGGAGAGCCAGTGCGACAACTCCAACGATAATCCCGCCAAAGATACGGGCGCTTATCTCGGCTATTCGGAAACCTACGGGGGGTATCCCGGAGGGCAGGCGGAGCTGCTGCGCGTCCCTTACGGCAATTTCATGCCGTTCGTCGTTCCCGAAGATGCGGAGCTGGAGGATGAGCAGATCCTGTTCCTCTCGGACATTTTGCCGACTGCTTACTGGGCGGTGGAAAATTCGGGAGTCAAAAAAGGCGACACCGTCCTTATTCTCGGAAGCGGTCCCGTCGGTTTGCTCGCGCAGAAAATCGCCTGGCAGAAGGGCGCCAAGCGCGTCATTGCCGTCGACCACGTCGATTACCGGCTGCGGCACGCCAGAAAGATCAACAAGGTCGAGGCTTATAACTTCAAGGAAAAAGACGATATCGAAGGTTATTTGTTCGATTTGACGAGCGGCGGAGCCGACGTGGTCATTGACTGCGTGGGGATGGACGGAGAAAAATCCGTCGTGGAGAAGGTGGAGACGGCCCTTAAGCTTCAAGGAGGAACGCTGGGACCGATCCAGACCGCAACGAAAGTAGTCCGCAAAAGCGGCACGATCCAGCTCATCGGCGTTTACGGGATGACGTACAACATGTTTCCGCTGGGTGATTTGTTTTCCCGCAATATCACACTCAAGATGGGACAGGCTCCCGTCATTCATTATATGCCCGAGCTCTACCGCCAGATCAAGACTGGCAAGCTCGACACGACGGATATTATCACTCACCGGCTGCCTTTAACGGATGCGGAGCACGGCTACGATGTCTTTATGAACAAGCTGGAAGACTGCATTAAAGTCGTTTTGAAACCGTAACCGGTCTTGCACGGAGACTGTGTGTAAAGGAAGAAGAGCTGTGGTTCTTGGCGGAATCACGGCTCTTTCGGTTTTTTGCCGGGCAGAATTGAAGGGAATTGCGCCACGGAAGGAGAAGTAGTCTGCAGGTTACAGAAAGAAGCGGCGGAGAAGTACCGGGATTTTTATCCGTTCCGCTTCTAATTCATCCGTAAAGGACCGGATCGCTATGATATACCTGCACGAAGTCATCAAACTGAACGAGAAAATTCGAAATCCGCACGAGTATCCGTTTCATATTCCGGCGATCGGCAAGCTCGACCGGCTGAAATTCCATAAAAACGTCACGTTTTTCGTCGGTGAGAACGGTTCCGGTAAATCGACTCTGATGGAAGCGATCGCTTACCAATGCGGGTTCAATACGGCGGGAGGAAGCCGGAATAATTTGTACGAACTGGATTCATCGGAGGCAAAGCTGGGAGACTATTTGCGCCTCTCCTGGATGCCGAAGATGAATGAGGGCTTTTTTCTGCGGGCGGAATCGTTTTATAATTTCGCCAGTCATATCGACGAGATGGCGCGGGAAGACTGCAGGGCATACGAAGCCTACGGCGGCAGGTCGCTTCATGAGCAGTCGCACGGCGAATCGTTCCTGTCCTTGTTCAAGAACCGCTTCGGGAGAAGAGGCATCTATCTGCTCGATGAGCCGGAAGCCGCGTTATCCCCGGCCCGCCAGCTCGCTTTTCTGAGCATGATCCATGAGCTGGCCCGGACGTCGCAGCTCATCATTGCCACTCATTCGCCTATTCTGCTGGGCTATCCCCACGCGGATATTTACAATTTCAACGAATCGCCGGTCCGCCTCACCCCGTACGAGGAAACCGACCATTACCGGATTACCCGCCGGTTTCTGGAAAATCGTTCGTTTTATCTCCAAGAACTGCTGGATTAATCGGCGCGTTATAACCCGAAAAAGCAATCCCGTCCGAATGGAAGGATTGCTTTTTGGGTTATACGGTTGCAACTGCAGGACAGGAGGGAAAGCTACAGCAGAGTCCAATGCTTGCCTGCATCGGACGTCTTGAGCAGCTTCGATTTCTTGCCGTCCTCCGTGCCGAGCAGCAGCCAGCCGGTCTGCGGGTTGGCGAATCCCAGCCGGATCACGTTCGGGTTGTTGTTGACCGTATCCGTCAAAACCGGATCGGAAGGAACCGGGTTCCAGGATCGGCCTCCATCCGGAGTCGCATAGAGAAC
Source organism: Paenibacillus sp. JT31N7 (assembly GCF_059692095.1). Classification (NCBI taxonomy): domain Bacteria; kingdom Bacillati; phylum Bacillota; class Bacilli; order Caryophanales; family Paenibacillaceae; genus Paenibacillus; species Paenibacillus sp. JT31N7. The sequence continues at coordinate 1,035,888 of NZ_JCAUAT010000001.1, read as the reverse complement.
TTTGTCCTTGATTCCCCAGCCGTGGAGGCTGTCCGCGAAAGTAAGGGCGTCTTTCATGCCTGTTCGCTTGTAGGTCCATGTTTCTCCGCCATCTTCTGTTACATAAGCGTCACGGCTGTCCGTATTGCCGTTCACCGTCCGAACCGGAATCCAGCCTTTGTCCGGTTTATCCTTGAAAAATACGGGCGCCCCGTCCAGCGTGACGGAAGAATCGTTCAACTCCTGCGGAACCTTCATCAGGACAGTGTTCCACGTTTTCCCGCCGTCCCGCGTGCGGTACAGGACCGGTTTTTCTTCATTGCCCGCGAGGGCAATCCAGCCGCTGGCGGCGTCCTTGAAAGTCATGCCGGATGCATGTCCCGACAGGGGCAGCGCTCCCGGCACGGGCTTATCCAGGGAAACGCTCGTCAGCGGTTTCCAGTCCTTGCCGCCGTTATCCGTGGCGTACAGCGTTTTCTCCGATTTGCCCATCGCCGCATCGGAAGAAGTGAGCATCCAGCCGTGCAGCGGATCGGCAAAGGAGAGACCGGCCGCATAAGTCGGCTTATCCAGCGTACTTTTGGTCCAGTTCTGTCCGCCGTCCGCCGTAAAAGCGGTCACGGCCTTCCGGCCGTCATCCGCGGCAGCCGTCCAGCCGTGCTGTGCGTCGAGGAAGTAAAGGGAGCCGCCCGCAACAGGCGCGCCGCTTTTAAACGTATCGTCCCACGGACTCAGGAGAGTCCAGTTCTGCCCGCCGTCATCGGTGCGGTACAGCCGCAGGGAGCCGTTCGTCTCTCCCCAGGCGAAGCCCGCCTCATCCGAGATTAATTGAAAATCGGTCAGCCGGGTCTGGATCTGATCCGGTTTAACCGAAGGTACAGGCGCTGCGCTTGCCGGAGCGGCCGTTCCGGAAGCCGGGCCCGGGCTTGAGGCCGCCGATGCCGATGCGCTGCCGCTGCCCGGGGCGTTTCCCGCTGCCGTCGGGCCGGCGGAGCTGCAGGCGGTAAGGGATACCGCCGTGAGAAGCGCGAGCAGGGCGGTTTTTTTGACGGGAAGGTTCGTCGTGTTCATTGCGATCACTCCGTTTCGATACATGCTGTTCCAACATGCTTTAGTCTGTTCATCCTCTGTCTTCTACTAGTATTACCCTTCCGCGTGTCTTAAGGAGCACATTTCGGGAGATTGTTACTTTTTTGAAATAAGTAGAGATTGGCTCTTGCTAAATATAGGGTAGGGGGGTATACTATAATCAAGCGAATGAACAAGAGGTACTTTTCTTATCTTATAAAACGAAGCGGATATTGAGGCGGAAAGAGGTGTTTCGGAATGACAGCAGACGTGAAAGCGGCCGGGGAAGAGACAACGAAACAGGCAAACATGCAGATAGCGGGTATGACCTGTGCGGCTTGCGCCAGCCGGATCGAGAAAGGAATCGGCAAAATGCCGGGCGTCACGTCCGCGACCGTCAACTTCGCGCTTGAAACGGCGCATGTCGAGTATCAGTCCGGCGAGGTCACCCCCGCGGATATGCAGCGCAAAGTGGAGAAGCTCGGCTACAAGGCTCTCCTCAAGCAGGAGCAGGGAGACCCGGCGGTTCACCGGCAGGAGGAGCTTAAGAGGCACAAGCGCAAGCTGATTCTTTCGGCCATTCTGTCCCTGCCGCTGCTCTGGTCGATGGTCAGCCATTTTACCTTCATGTCCTGGGTCTGGCTGCCCGACTTGTTTATGAACCCGTGGTTTCAGCTTGCTCTGGCCACTCCGGTGCAGTTTTATATCGGACGCCAGTTCTATATGGGAGCTTATAAAGCTCTGCGCAACAAAAGCGCCAACATGGACGTGCTCGTGTCGCTCGGAACTTCCGCGGCTTATTTTTACAGCCTGTATCTGACCGTGGAGTGGGCGGGGCACGGCGGCAGCGTTCACGACGGGCCGGAAATGTATTACGAAACGAGTGCGGTCCTCATCACGCTCGTTCTTCTCGGCAAACTGTTCGAGTCGCTGGCCAAAGGCCGCACCTCGGAAGCGATCAAATCGCTGATGGGGCTGCAGGCGAAAACGGCGCTTGTGATCCGGGACGGGAAAGAAGCGGCGGTGCCGGTGGAAGAAGTGATCGCGGGCGATATCGTGCTGGTCAAACCCGGCGAGAAAATACCGGTGGACGGAGAAGTGCTGGAAGGCAGCTCATCGGTGGATGAGTCGATGCTGACCGGGGAGAGCCTGCCTGTCGGCAAAAAAGCCGGAGATCCGGTCATCGGGGCGACGCTCAACAAAAACGGCAGCCTGAGAATCCGGGCGACCAAAGTCGGCAAGGATACCGCCCTGGCCCAGATTATTAAAGTGGTCGAGGAGGCTCAGGGCTCCAAAGCCCCAATCCAGCGTGTGGCGGACGTCATATCCGGCATTTTCGTACCGGTTGTCGTCGGTATTGCGTTCGCGGCCTTTGTGATCTGGTATTTCTGGGTAACGCCGGGCGATTTTGCGGGAGCTCTAGAAAAAGCGATCGCCATCCTCGTGATTGCCTGCCCATGCGCGCTCGGATTGGCGACACCGACGTCGATTATGGCGGGTTCCGGACGGGCGGCGGAGCTTGGGATTCTTTTCAAGGGCGGAGAGCATTTGGAATCGACGCACGGAATCGACGCGATTATTCTGGACAAAACGGGAACCGTGACGAAAGGCAAGCCGGAGCTTACGGATGTGTTGACCGATTCGATGGATGAGAGCCGGTTCCTGGAGCTTCTGGGCGCCGCGGAGAAAAATTCGGAGCATCCTCTGGCGGAAGCGATCGTCGGCGGTATTGCGGCAAGAGGCGTCCGCGTACCGGCTTCGTCTGAATTTGAAGCCATTCCCGGCTTCGGAATCCGTGCGGTTGTGGACGGACAGGAAGTTCTGGCGGGAACGCGCAAGCTGATGATCCGCTACGAGGTGGATGCGAGGCATGCGGACGAAACGATGGCGCGGCTGGAGCAGGAAGGCAAAACGGCCATGCTCGTGGCGGTTAACCGCAGCTACGCCGGGCTTGTGGCGGTCGCCGATACGGTCAAGGAGACATCGAAAGAAGCCGTTGCCCGCCTGAAGGCAATGGGCATCGAAGTCATCATGATTACCGGCGACAACGAGCGGACCGCTCAGGCCATTGCCAGCCAGGTCGGAATCGACCAGGTAAGGGCGGAGGTACTTCCCGAAGGCAAAGCCGAAGAAGTGAAGAAGCTTCAGGCCCAAGGCAAGAAGGTGGCGATGGTCGGCGATGGCATCAACGATGCTCCGGCGCTGGCGCAGGCGGATATCGGAATGGCGATCGGCACCGGTACGGATGTCGCCATGGAGGCGGCGGACGTCACCCTGATGCGGGGCGATCTCAACTCGATCCCGGATGCGATCTATATGAGCCGCAAAACGATGGGCAACATCCGCCAGAATCTGTTCTGGGCGCTCGGCTACAACACGCTCGGCATTCCGGTCGCCGCACTGGGCCTGCTTGCCCCGTGGATCGCCGGGGCCGCCATGGCGCTCAGCTCGGTGTCCGTCGTGCTGAATGCACTGAGGCTGCAGCGGGTGAAGCTGTAACTCTTGCTCGGCATCCGGTTCGGATGCAAGATAGCTCACGTGAGAGCCATTGCCTGCCTATCCGCGTATTGGCCCGGGCCGCTCGTACGGGAGCCGTACCAAACTTGTAAAGAGCCTTTCTGAAGCGTATGAAGCTTCGGGAAGGCTCTTTCTTTTCTTTCCGGTCCTTTCTGGTATCATAAGAGGACACGACGTCCGAACCAGGACGGACAAACTAGAGATTTTTTTTGCCGGAAAGGAGTTACCGGATGAGTTCTGCATTGACACGCAAAGCGATCCAGCTGTTATGCGGCCGGACCGCTTACGATAAAGGAGAGGCGCTAAACCGCTCCGGAAAAGTTGTTTTTACCTTCCATGATCCCGTCCTGCAGAGTGTGGAGGCGACTGTGGACGACCGCGAGAGCTATCTCGTAAAAGTGAGCGTGCTGTCCGGAGGCGGCATCAACGCGGAATGCACCTGCCCGTCGCTTCCTTCTTTCAGACAATCCTGCAAGCATACGGCGGCCGTGCTGCTCAAGCTGCTTGATTCCAGCCGGACGGACAAGGATTTCCCAGGGGCGGCTCTGCTTGAACGCTCGTCCGAAGGCCGGAGTGAAAGCGCAGCCGCACCCTCCGGATTGCCGGAGTCCGCTCAAGCGGAGGAAGCTTCCCCTTATGACACCGAATTGACCAGCAGCATGCTGGGGCTTTTCGGAGGAAGCAGGCGGCCGGGGAGCACCCGGTTTACGCGGGATGAACGGGAAACGCTGGAGCTGGAAATCGTGGTCCGGCCTTTCGCCTACGGGTTCCGTAAAGTCATGTTCGCCGCCGAACTGAAAATCGGGCCGAAAAGATTATATATCGTACAAAAAATAAGAGATTTCCTGGAGCGGCTCGACCGCAGAGAAGCGTACGAATTTTCCAGAGTGTTCACGTATGAGCCGAATCTTCACGGTTTCCGGCAGGAACATGATGACGTTCTGCGCCAGCTTATCAAGATTTATCAGAACGAGAGCTTGTACCGTGAAACCGGGCATTCGTCCGGATCTTTCGCGAAGGCATTTCCGGGAGGAGAGCGGATGCTCCCCATTCCGCCGTTTTCGTGGACGACGCTGCTGCCGCTGCTCGCTCATGCACCGGGCGTCAAGCTGGAGCTTGCGGACGGAGTATACGACGGCATACGGGTTTCGGGCGAGCCGCTTCCGCTCCAGTTCGATTTTGACCGGTCGGAAACGGACGGCTACCGGTTGGACGTTCAGGGCCTGGACCGCATTACGGTGATGGAAGCGTACGGAATCGTCCTGTACCAAGGAGAACTGCTGGAGCTTCCGGCTCACCACTGCAAGCGGCTGGCGGAGCTGAAGCAGCTGATGGAGACGGCGCACCGGAACCGCCTGATCATTACGCCGGGCCAGATGGAGCCGTTCATGGAGAAAGTGGTCCCCGGACTGATGAAGCTCGGGCAGGTCCGGATCGCACCCTCCGTGTCGGACCGGATTTACCAGACGCCGCTCAAGGCGAAGCTGTACCTGGACCGGGTCAGGGACCGGCTGCTGGCCGGTCTGGAATTCCATTACGGCAATGTGGTCCTGAATCCGCTGGAGGAAGCCGGCCGGCAGCGCGGGACCGACTATATTGTGATGCGGGACACCGAGAAAGAAGAAACCATCATCCGTCTTATGGAGCAGAACTCGTTTGCCAAGACGGAAGGCGGGTATTTCTGGGACGACGAGGAAGCGGAGTATGAGTTCCTGTATCATACGGTCCCCCTGCTGGAGCGGATGCTGGATATTTATGCGACTTCGGCCGTAAAAGAAAGGCTCTATACCGGCTTCCCGCCCCAAGTTACGGTAGAAGTGGACGAGCGCACCGACTGGCTCGAGTTCAAATTCGAACTGCTGGGTCTGCCGGAAGCGGAGATCCGGAATCTGATCCGGTCCATGCAGATCAAGAGAAAGTATCACCGGCTGCCGGGCGGCTCCCTTGTTCCGCTGGAAAGCGCCGAGTTCCAGGAGATTATCGCCCTGATGAACGAGGCCGGAGCCGGGAAAGGGGACATGACGGATACGGGATTCCGTCTGCCGGTTAACCGCGGATTGCATTTGAGGGACGCGCGGGAAAGAGGCAGCTCCGTTAAACTCGGCAAGTCGTTCCGGCGTCTGCTGGAAAATATGCGTAATCCGGACAACTTGGATTTCCCTGTGCCGGAGCGGCTCTCTCCCATTCTGAGGGATTACCAGAAATTCGGTTACCAATGGATGAAAACGCTGGCCCATTACCATTTCGGCGGAATCCTGGCGGACGATATGGGGCTCGGCAAAACGATTCAGAGCATTGCCTTTCTCGTGTCCGTGCTGCCGGATATCCGGAAAAAGAAACTGCCCGCGCTGATCGTTTCCCCGGCTTCTCTGGTGTACAACTGGCTTCGCGAGCTGGAAAAATTCGCGCCGGAAATCCGCGTCGTCATCGCCGACGGAACGAAAACGCAGCGCAGCCGCGCTCTGCGCAAAGGAACGAGGGCGGATGTCGTTCTTACTTCGTACCCGCTGCTGAGGCGGGACACGGATCTTTACGCGAAAGAATCGTTCCACACGCTGATCCTCGACGAGGCGCAGATGTTTAAAAACTACACGACCCAGACCGCTCAGGCCGTCAAACAAATCCGGGCCGCCTACCGCTTCGCCCTGACCGGCACGCCGGTGGAAAACAAGCTCGAAGAGCTGTGGTCGATCTTCGACGCCGTCTTTCCGGGGCTTTTTCCGGCCCGTCAGGCGTTTAACGAGCTGTCACGGGAGGCGGTAGCCCGGAGATCCAGACCGTTTCTGCTGCGCCGCCTCAAAACCGATGTGCTCAAGGAGCTTCCGGACAAAATCGAAACCGTGCAGGCATCGGAGCTGCTGCCGGAGCAGAAGAAGCTGTATACCGCTTTTCTGGCGAAGCTCCGGCAGGAAGCGCTCAAGCATCTCCACGAAGAAAGCTTCCAGCAGAACCGCATCCGCATCCTGGCCGGGTTGACCCGGCTGCGGCAGATATGCTGCCATCCCGCTTTGTTCGTCGACGGCTACGAGGGAAGCTCGGCCAAGTTCGAGCAGCTGATGGAGATCGTGGAGGAATGCCGCAGCGCGGGCAAGCGGATGCTGATTTTCTCGCAGTTCACCGAAATGCTCGGCCTCATTTCCCGGGAACTCGGCTATGAAGGAGTGCCGCATTTTTACCTGGACGGCAAAACGAAAGGAAGCGAACGGGTAGAGCTTTGCAGCCGTTTTAACGAAGGGGAGAAAGAAGTTTTCCTCATTTCGCTGAAAGCAGGGGGAACCGGACTTAATCTGACGGGAGCGGACACCGTCATTCTGTACGATTTGTGGTGGAATCCGGCTGTCGAGCAGCAGGCTGCGGACCGTGCTTACCGGATGGGCCAGAAGAAAGTGGTGCAGGTGATCCGTCTTGTCAGCCAGGGCACAGTCGAGGAGAAAATGTTCCAGCTTCAGCAGAGAAAGCGCACGCTTATCGAGGAAGTGATCCGGCCGGGGGAAGAATCGGTGTCTACGATGACGGAGCAGGAGATCCGCGACATTTTGATGCTGGACGAAAAGATGGAAATAGGCGGAATCGGGGATTGACCCTCACGTTACGTGATCGTGTAAAGTTCATATCGAGGTGATGTTGTGGCGTATAAGGTGAAGGAAGTGGCGGATCTGGTGGGCGTGAGCATACGCACGCTTCATCATTACGACGAAATCGGCCTGCTTGTACCCGACTCGGTTAACGCCGCCGGCTACCGGCTGTATGCGGACGGGGATCTGGAACGTCTCCAGCAGATTTTGTTTTTTAAAGAAATCGGCTTTGCCCTGCAAGAGATCAAGGCGATGCTGGAGAGTCCCGATTTTGACCGTAAACGCGCGCTGATCGGACACAAAGAACTGCTTCTCCGCAAGAAGAAGCGGCTGGAAGACATCATCGACACCGTGGACAGAACGATTGCTTCTGTCAAGGGAGGTATTCCGATGAGAAAAGAACAATTATTCGAAAGTTTCGACCGGTCCCCGCTGGAAGAGCATAAGAAAAAGGTTGCCGCCGAAGCGCGCGAAAAGTACGGAAGCGCAGCGATGGATGCCGTGGAGAAACGCGCAGGTTCCTATACAAAGGAACAGTGGGCGGATATCATGGGGCAGTCCGAGCGGATTTATGCCAAAGCCGCAGCCGCAATGGCGGAAGGTCCGTCAAGCCCGCAGGCTCAGGAAGCGGCAGCGGAACTCCGGCAGTGGATTGCCGGGCATTTTTACGAGTGCACGCCGGACATTTTCCGGGGACTCGGCGACTTGTATGTCACCGACGAACGTTTTACGGCAAACATTGACCGGCACGGGACCGGACTTGCCGCTTTCCTGAAAGAAGCGATGCATATTTATTGCGACCGTCTGGAGCAGGCGGGAGAAGAACGCGCAAAGCGGTAAAATCAAAAGAGATTCGGGCCCGGTGGGGTGCCGGGTCTCTTTTTTGGCGGGATTCCCGGTAGGACGGCTGCTGTTATTTTTATTTTCTTTGGCTATCGGAGCCGGGGTACCGCCAACAAAAAGCGGAAAACTTATACCCCTCTTATAATCACAAATCGTACTTATAACGCTTACTTAGCCGCCTGTAATACAGCCAAGTTCTGATTGAGAACGAACCAAAATTTAGAATTAAGAGGACAAACAAAATCATATTTATAATCTGCATGTTATCCGGATTGTGATTGGACATCAGGTGAATATTAGCCCCAATGATAAAAATATAAGAAATGACTAAAGGAAGAAACATACAAGAATAGGTGATGGCTATGCGCCTAGCGTGTTTTAATTGATGTGACTTATCACTGTAGATTTGTGGCTGTTCCTCGTCCATTGAATATTCACGGCTCCATAAGGTCCATCTTTGAAAAGATGAGGTGGAAATAAAAGCACTCTTCCAGCCGGCATCTCTGTGAATGTCGAAGTAGCCTTCATCCGCCCTATTTTGATAATCCGCGCAATAACTTACTTTACGAGGACTTCCCATTGTAAAATAAAAAACGGTTCCTGTTTGACCAACACGATAAAGATTAAGCCCGTGTTCTTCCATTGCTTCGAGCCACTTTTCAAGCTTATCCGGAGCATACATCCATCCAAATCTTCTCTTAACAATTAGTTGACCTGAACGTCTTAACCGCTTCTCTTCATCCTTGCTTAGCCTTCTTTCAACTTGCTGCCTTCCGTGCAGTTCCTTTCGTTGTATGTTTTCTCCGATCAATCTCTTGTTTGTCTTATTAATTTTAATAACAGAATAAAGGGCAAGTACCCATAGGGCAATTCCAATGCCTATTAAACAGTAGGTTAAAATCCAAAGAGGACTTTCGACAAAATGACCAGGAACATCTTGGAAAAATATGACCGAACCGAGGATAAGATTAAATATAGCAAGGACCGTTAAATAGATTAAAACACTCGCGAAAATGTACAGGGTCGTCTTATTATGTTTGACTATACCTTCGCGTACCGGGAAGGTCTTAATTTGTTCCAGAGGCTGTTCATTCGCCGTTACATACCAGTTTCCACTCTGCGAAACCTTCACCCATCCGTCATCTAATAAAACTCTAGACAGCGAATTGGTTTGAATTTTATTGAACCCGATCCTGTACGTTCTTTTTCTCGGCTCGCCTTGCTGAAAGAAAAAATGCCGTGTTCCTCGATTTATTTTTACTAATTCATGCCCCTTTTCTGCCATAGATGAGAGCCACTCTTCGGTTTTCTGCACATCGTAGCTCCAGAACGGCCTAAATACTTTTGTAATCATAAAAAAACCTCCCCGTATTTCAGTGCATTCTGGTACAGCTCTTTAAGTCTAGCGATCTCAGCCGTGATTAATTTATGTCCAATCTCAGTCACTTCGTATACGGTTTTTCTTTCTTCGTCGGAAAATACGGTTATAATCCCGTCTTTTTGCATTTTTGTTAAAGTTCCGTATACGGTGCCTGAACCTAATCGAATTCGTGCATTCGAAATTTCTTCCACGTGTTTAACAATTCCATATCCGTGACGCGGTTCGGCTAAAGATAGGAGAATATAAAACGCCGTTTCTGTCATGGGTACATACTTTTTCAGCACTTTTTCAGTGTCCAGAATATCCACCTCCCTTGTCTTTGTACCCGTTTGACTATGTCACAGGTATATATGTCGTGTCTCGACTATATCACGACGTGACATAGTGTTCAACAATAAAATACAAAAGCAGGGAGATATCCATGATGGGAATCCACCGCTCGTACAAATAAGCAGGCAGAACACCGTAAAGTGCTGCTTGGTGTCCGTACGGTCCGCTAACGGCAAATAAATAGCCTCCGTCCCCCAGATAGAGGGAGACGGAGGCTATTTATTTGCGCCGATGCTGGCACCGGTTACCGCACGAAAAGAAAGCATGCTAAAAGCAGGACGCCCGGGCATAACGCCACGCCGGTCCAAATCGGACGTCCGAGCTTGCCGGGTGCCGCGCCTTCTTTTGAAACCGACCGGTAGGCTCGGGTTCTACGGTGCGAAGCTTCCCGCCGGAAGCGGGAGACGCCCGTTATTCGGCCGAAGCCGCGGGGCCTTCCGTGATCCAGACGGTTTTCTCCTGCACGGGGTTTCTCTTGCCGGCTTGCGGCGCAATCTGCGGGTAGCCCACGTACACGAGGGCGACCATCTCGTCCTTCTCCTGTAAGCCGAAGGCCGCTTTCATCCGGGGATGGTACATGGGATCCCCGGACCGCCAGACGGCGGCAAGCCCGAGCCCGTGCGCCGCAAGCAGCATGTTCTGCACCGCGGAGTGGGCGGCGGCGAACTCCTCCATCCGGTTCACGGCCGGATCTTCGGAGGGAGAGACGGCAACGCCGATGATGACCGGGGCGCGGTACGCCTTGCTTCCTTGCTTGGCCCGCAGCTCTTCCAGCGCTTCACCGGAAGCGCCGGAGCCTTCGGCCGCGATATCGGCATAGGCTTCGGCCAGGACGCCGCGTCCGGCTCCCGTCATGACGAAGAAGCGCCACGGCTCTGTGCAGCGGTGGCTCGGAGCCCAGTTGGCGGCTTCCAGCAGCTCCTCGATGATTTCGCGCGGAAGCGGCTCGTCTTTCACTCTTCCGATGGATCTCCGGCCGCTGATAGCTTCGGTGAGCTTCATATCCGTAGGCATGGCTGCCACCTTCCTTTTCCATTGATAAATATTCTCAATGATTTAAGCATAGGCCGGGACGACAAGGATGTCAACCGCGGGTTATTCGGGCCTAACCCGTCCAGTCGGCCGATGCTTCCGGGACCGACGTCGGGTCGTTGGATGCCGTCGGGAGCAAGGAAAGCTCATGCAGATGACCGCCGACAAGCGACGCCACGCCGCTTGTCGGAAGCTTCACGCGGTGTGAAAAGAAGACTCCACGCTCGGAGGGCTTTCCCGAATAGTATTTTTCCAAGCAGGAAAACTATAAAGAAAGCTTTTACAAGCGAAGGGAGTGCAAAACGATGACGGACAAGCATCCTAAAGGCCGCGTGGAATTCCGGCAGCCGGCGGTTAAATTGACGGCCGATCTTCCCGGCGATCCCGAAATGCGCGAACATCTGGACGAAATGAGAGAAAACGACGGGTATCCCGGGTCCTGCGGAATCCTAAACGCCCCTGAAGGGGAATAGTCTCCTCCGCTTCCGCGGAAGAAGACGATTGCATGAAGAACCTTGACTGCCTGCGGTCACGGTTTTTCTTTTTTTGCGCAAGGGTAAGCAGGTACAGCCATAAGAAGTCTCCGGTATTTCACGGGATCTTGATCCGGCGGAACGCGTTATACCTCCTTTTAATCGCATCGAGAGGCGAGTTACAAGGTTACATCTTCTTGACGTGCCGGGTCATCTTGGTCGTGTATAATGGAGAAAAGTTCGGAGTGAAATCGGAGGAACGGCATGGACTATAAAATTCTTGTAGCAGATGATGAGCAGACGATTACGAGCGCAATCGCATACGGCCTCAAACGGGAAGGGTTTATTGTGGAAACGGCCGCGGACGGAGAGGAGGCTCTGCGCAAAACGGAATCGTTCCGGCCTCACGTGTTAGTCATGGACGTCATGATGCCCCGGCTGACGGGTTTTGAAGTGTGCAGAAAGCTGGAAAGCCGCAAAAATCTCGGTATTTTGCTTCTTACCGTAAAAAACGATATTGTGGATAAAATTCTCGGGCTCGAATTGGGCGCAGACGATTATATGACGAAGCCGTTTGATTTACGGGAGCTGATTGCCCGCGTAAGAGCCTTGTGCAGACGATTGGATAAAAGCGGAAGCAACGTAGAGCTCTCCGTTTTGAAGATCGGCGAGCTGAGTCTGCACCCCGAGCAGCGGCTTGTTAGCCTGAAAGGGGAAACGCTGAATCTCACCCCCAAGGAATTCGATCTGCTTGCCCTGCTGCTGTCGAATTTAAAAAGGGCTTTCTCGCGCGAAGAATTGCTGGACCTCGTATGGGGAATGGAATACGCGGGTGGAACGCGGACAGTCGATATCCACGTACAAAGGCTGAGAACCAAGCTCGGCGAACCTTACCAGCATGTGCTGCAGACCGTATACGGAATCGGATATAAAGCCGTCGGGGAGGTTTCATGCGGATAAGCTTAAAATGGAAGTTTGCGCTGTTTATCGCCGCGCTGCTTCTGTTCGCCATCGGCGTGCTCAGCGTGCTCGTGTTGAACGGCGTACATAGTTACCAGAAAGAAGAGATGGAGAAGACGCTGAACCGGCAGGCCGAAATCGCGAATAACCGGATCTGGCAGCAGTATGTGACGGGGACGCGCTTCGATCCTGAAACGTTCATGCAGCTTCAAGGCCAGAATATGGCCGTAGAAATCGGAGCGACGAGCGGCATGAGGTTCCTTCTCTACGATAGGACGGGCGCCAAAACGGGAGATTCGCTTCCCATGGCCGAATCTCCCGACGTAAGCGGCGTGCTTTCCCATGCCCTGAACGACAAGATCGTTTACAAGATCCTGGGGGATACGGAGGATTATCTGGCTCCGGCAGGAGGTCCTGACGGACAAATCGGCGTCCTTCATTTTCAGGTGTCGCTGGCGGCCCAGAACGCGTTTTACCGGAATTTGCAAAATTCCTTTCTTATGGGGGGCAGTGCCGTCCTGCTGTTCAGTTTTGTCCTCGGTCTCCTCTATATGAACCGTCAGGCAAAGGCGATCCGGCGGCTGAAAGAAGCGGCCGACGACATCCGGATCGGGAATTTTATCGACGCCCCGCCGTTCCGGCGCGAAGACGAGCTGGGCTCGCTCAGCGGCGGCATCTACGAAATGAGCCAAGCCCTGCAGGGCAGTTTGCGGACACAGCAGCAGTTTATCAACAACATCAGCCATGAGCTGAAAACACCGCTGACTTCCATCCGCGCTTACACGGATCTGCTCCATATGTACGAGGACGACCCCGGACTCGTCCGGGAGGCGCGGGACGTGATTGACAAGGAAGCGGCGCGACTCTACGAACTGGTGGAGAAAGTACTGAAGCTGGCGGCGCTGGAAAAGTATGAATTCGAGCAGCAGCCGGAGAAAATCCGGGTCGACCGACTTCTGGAGGATCTTTCCTCCCGTATGAAAGGGAAAGCGGAAAAGTTCGGCGTGAACATTTCTCATGAACTTGTACCGGCGGAAATGTGGGCGGACCGGGAAAGCCTGATTCAGATTTTTCTTAATCTGCTCGACAATGCCATTAAATACAACGTTGAGAACGGAACCGTTCTAATTCGCGGCCGGATCACGGAACAAGGGGGAATCGAGGTCGAGTTCACCGATACGGGACTCGGAATTCCGGAAGACCGCAGAGAACGGATTTTCGAACCTTTTTATACGGTAAACAAGGACCGGGCCAGAAAGTCGGGAGGCAGCGGCCTCGGGCTGTCACTCGTCAGGCAGCTTGTAGACAAGCAGCACGGGCAAATCCGGGTCGAACATCCCGCCCATGGCGGGACGTCGTTTATCGTGACTTTTCCGGCAAGACCCCGGTGAAAAGTTTTGCCGAAACATTTACAAGTTCGAAACAAGTTGAAATCTTGCGGAAAACTTTGAGGGTTATAGTCTATGTAGAGCTTGAAAGGAGGACGTCATTCTGAAGCTCGGTAGAATCGGTAGGCGGCTTACCGTATGGGCGGGAGTGATGTTCCTGTTCGCAGCCGCCCCGGGATGCGACGAGTCGCCTTCCCCGATGGTGACCGTTGTGGAACCCCCGGCCGCAGGGAAAACCGGGGACACCGTCCTGGAGGGAATTCAGCACCTGGAACATTTCTATGCGATGGGCTGGAGCCCGCACGGCGAACTTATCGGCATCTCGGGTGCTTCCCTGGTCGGCGCTCCCCTGGAGTTCCGGAATGCTGCGGGAGATAAGATCCGCGATATGGGGATAAAAGGGGCGACAGGGGTGCGGATGGCGCCGGACGGCAAGAATGCCTGGATCTATCACCGGTATGAAGGAGCCGCGGATTTGTATAATCTGGAGACCGGCCGGACTATCCGGACCGAACCCCAGACCCGGGAGCTTGCGGGAGCGTGGGTGGACGACAAGTCGTATCTGGCTGTTCTCGCGGAGCAGAAGAGCCGGCTGGTTCAATTCGACATCGACGGCAGAATGACACCCGTAGAACACGAGAACGTGCCGTCCGGTATCGTTAGAGCCGCAATAAAATCCGGCAGGCTGTTTGTCCTGAGCGGCGACCGGGAGCTGACCGTCACGGAAACGGGGGAAGGCGGCGCCCGGGTATGGACCCGAAGCGGGGTATCCGACTTCGCTTTGTCCCCAGACGGGAAGCAGATTGCTCTGGTCAGCCGGACCGGACCCGATCAAAGCACGCTCGTACTGGCCGATGCCGCGCGGGGCGGCAGGGAAAAGACGGCGGCGAGGGGACGCCTTCTGCAGCCGCTGTCGTGGTCACCGGACGGAAGCCGGCTCGCCTTCTCCGTATTCAGCCCGGATCAGGGAATGACGGGACTTTACGTGATGGACACGGCCTCGGGCCGGATGATCCCCGTCTCGTATAAGCCTAATTTAAAAAGCGTCATTGACTGGAGCCCTGCGGGGACCTCCTTTACGGTGAGTGAATTTCTGTCCGGTGAGATTTCGGACCAATTATTCACGACCCTCTATCAATTTAAATAAAGATTCAGACACAGAGAGAGTGAAGAGAAATTGAAAGCGAACCTAGTCAAACAAACGGCGGTCTGCGCTCTGCTGACCGCATCCCTGCTCGCCGGGTGCGGAACCCAAGATCACAATGTTGAAGTGAAAGAGCCGGCCGGGCCGGACTCCGCCCAGACGGCGTCACCGAGCCCGGGGACGGCTGCAAGCGACAATGTCCTCGCCAAGCTTCAGTTGAAAATCTCCCAGGCTAAAGAAGCCAGGGAGGTCACGGCTTTCCTTGACGAAAACATGCCTAAAGCCGATAAAGCGACGGCGGACCAATTGTTTATCGAGCTTCAGAAATTTTACGACAAACATCTGCCCGGGTTGAACGCCAGTTTTACCGAAATGATGGGCCAGCCCGGTACGGCGGACAAAATGGGCGAAATCGGCTATCCCGCGGATTTCAACAAGATCGTGAACGACGATACGTTGAAGCAGTGGCTGAAAAACCAGACGGCGGCCAAGCTCCAGCTGTCCGATAGAGAGGGCAGCTATTACTGGAAAGTCGACTATGAAGCGCTGAACAAAGCCTATGCGCCGTATGTGTCGGACGATTTGAAGGAGTACCTGGCAATCCAGTCATTGGAAAACAAGACGCCTTTCCGTTCCGATGCCAGCCTGAAAATATCGCGTGACGAGCTTGGACAACGGACCCTGGCTGCGGAGAAAGTTTTGACCGCCTACCCTAAAAGTTTGAAGGCGGGAGAAATGAAAGCTCTATACAGTGAATATTTGCATGAATATATTCATGGCTACCGCTACGAGGCGATCGAAGAGCCGAGCATGAAGCTTATTCCGCTGGTGAAGCAGAGCTACGAGAAACTCGTCAAAAACAACCCGGACTCGAAGACGGCTGGCATCGTGCAAGATTACTTGGCGGTGATCACCGAGAACAAGGATGTTATTTATAACCCCGGCAAAAAAGGCGAAAGCATCATCGGCGATCCCAAACCCGGCATCGACGCTTTCTGGAAAGGGCTTGATGTCCGTATCGCCGCCGCATTTCCGGATGTGAAATCCGCTAATTGAACGAGAAAGGATGGGATAAAGGATGAAACGGATCAAAAAATGGACAACCGCACTGACAGCCGGAGGCGTTCTGCTTCTTTCGCTGAACTCGACCACGCAGGCTCACTGGCTGTTTAAAGATATCGACCAAGTCGCCTGGGCTCAGGACAGTATCATCAATGCGTACCAGATGAATGTCATCGACGGCATCGCCGATCACGAATTCGACCCGCAGAGCCAAGTTACGTGGGCGCAGTTCATCAAGATGGTCGTGATGACCGATAACCCAGCCTTTACGGCAAACGGCGCCGGAGGCGGCAGCTGGTGGCAGCCGTACTTTACGGAAGCTATGCAGAGCAAGGGCTTTATTGACGGCAGCGTGAAAAAAGAAAACATGAACAAGCCGATCTCGAGGCTTGAACTCGCCCGAATCGTCAGCCGCGTGATCGACCCGTCGCTTCGTTCCAAGCCGGTTGACGACAAAACGGCGGCGGACGTCAGCCGGATGAACGGAATTCTTCAAGGAAGAACCGATACCGACCTGGCGCTGGGCCAGAATTTAACCCGTGCCGAGGCCGCCGTCGTTATCGACCGTCTCTTCGAAAAAAACGGCAAATACGGCAAACGCCACGATACGCTTCAGGTGAAAGCGGAGAACGGCAAGTTTATCCTGAACGGGCTGGCAACGGGCGAGACGATGGATGAGGTTCACGCGCTGCTCGGGAACCCGTTCGCAACAGGCAAGGACGAAGCGGACGGCAATCCGCAGGAAACCTATAAAAATTTCGTCGTGACTTATAACGAGGGAAAAGCGAGCCGGATTACGTTTAAAGGCGCGGATAATGACCTTTTGAAAGTCAAACAGGACTTGGGCGGAGCGGCCGTTTTCCGGAATGCGGACACGACGTTCTATTATTTCCCGGTGTCCGCCGAGCTGCTGACAGCAGCGGACAGCACCGTCTATGTCCGCAAAGACAGCAAGAACTTCCCTTCCTATGTGCAGGGAAGCGAACTGAAAGCAGTGAACGAAGCGGCCAAGGCCTACGAAAAGCAGCTCCGATAACTAAAATGACGATGATGAGCCGCGTTCCTTGCGGCTTTTCTTTTTTCTGTCCATACTACAAGTAGATCTACATCATTTCTACATATTGTGCTGGTAAAGTAGAATTGGGCCCGACCGGACCTAATCCGGCAACGCTGAGTAAAGGGGGGAATCTGCCCTGAAAACGATTCTGGTAGTGGATGACGAAGAGAAAATCAGGGAAGTCATCGTATCATATCTGCAAAAAGAAGGCTTTCGTACCGCCGAAGCGGGCTGCGGCCAAGAAGCGCTGCAAACGGTCCGGCTAGGAGGCGTCGACCTGCTCGTCCTGGATTTGATGCTGCCCGATATGGACGGGGAACAGGTGTGCAGGGAAATCCGGCGGACCGACGCGCTGCCGGTGCTGATGCTTACGGCCAAAGCGTCCAAAAATAATCAGATCCACGGTCTGTCGCTGGGAGCCGACGATTATTTGACGAAGCCGTTCGATCCGCGGGAGCTTGTGGCACGCGTCAGGGCCATTCTGCGTCGTTCGGACGACAGCCAGCTGCTGGCGGACCGCATTTCTTTTCGGAACGGGCATCTGGAGATCGATTCTTTGCGGCAGGTCGTGTTTTGCGAAGGAGAGCCGGTAAGTCTGACGCCTATCGAATACAAACTTCTGATAGCGCTTGCGCGTTATCCCGGAAGAAGCTTTTCGCGGGACGAGCTTGTCGATAAAATTATGGGCTACGCTTATGACGGAGACGTACGGACCATCGATCAGCATGTGAAGAACGTCCGCCAGAAAATCGAGAAGGACCCGAAAAATCCCGTCTACATTCAGACGGTTTACGGAGCGGGGTACCGTTTCTCCGGTGAGCTCAAGTGAAGAAGAAGCTGCATGTCCGGCTTGCCGTGATGATCGTCGCGATGGCTACGGGAATTCTGATCATCTCGACTGCGACCATTCTGATCAGCACGCATTATCATATCACGATGTACATGAACCAGGCCGACGGAGCGATGCACGATATGCCCCGGCTTAATACGCATCTGGAACAGGCTATCATGCAATCGGTGCTCTGGACGTTCCTGGGCTCGATCGTGCTGGCCGCCTGCATGGGCTTCTTCGTAGCGAAGCGGGTATCGGCTCCCCTCGTGGAAATGAAGGCCGTCGCCGAGAAAATGACCGAAGGCCAGCTCGACAGCCGGACCGCCGTAGGCGGAGACGACGAGCTGGCGGAGCTCGGGCGGTCGATCAACGAGCTGGCGGAGCAGCTGCAGAAGCTGGAGAAGATCCGCATCACGATGACGGAGGATATCGCCCACGAGCTCCGCACGCCCCTGGCGAAGCTGAAAAGCCACATGAGGGCGCTGGAGGACGGTATCTGGGAGCCGACACCGGAGCGCATCCATTCGTGTTATGAAGAGATCGTCCGTCTGGCCGATCTCATTAACGAGCTGGAAGAGCTCAACGAACTGGACTCGCCGGTATTCCGGCTCAACCGGACGATAGTGTCGCTTGAAACCGTGATGGAGAAGGTCAAGGCGTTCATGTCCGCCGCCTTCCTGGAGAAGCGGATCCGATTCACCGTCGACGCCCCCCGGAGCGTGTATCTCGATGCCGACCCCGACCGGCTCACGCAAATTCTGGTCAATTTGCTCAGCAACGCTTTGACCTATACGCCGCCCGGCGGGGAGGTGGCGCTCAAAGGCCGGCGTGCGGGAGACAAGGTGCTCATTACCGTCAAAGATACCGGGCCGGGTATACGTGAAAACGATCTGCCGTATATTTTCGAGCGCTTTTACCGCGGTGACAAGTCGCGTAACCGCAGGTCCGGAGGCAGCGGGCTCGGACTTGCCATCGTCAGCAAGCTGGTGCAGGCGCACGGAGGCCGGATTTCGGCGGCCAATGAAGGGGGAGCGGTTTTCCTGATTATCCTTTCCACAGCGCAGCCGCCGCTTTCGGCAATTAAGACGCAGGTTTTGCAGGAGCCTGAATCCGGAGATGCGTAACGTTTAAAAATAAATGCCGGAGGATGCCTTGCCTACACAGGTTCTTCATAATTGATGGGTACACTGATCAATAGGACCAATCTGAATTTGTGAAGGAGGCATCCGTCAAATGAAAAAACGGATAGGTGTCGGAACGATATTCTTGACCGCATCGCTGGCTCTTACGGGCTGCTTTAACGTTCCGACCCAAAATACAGCCGGTGGAGCGGCGGCGGCTCAGCCTGTGACGGCAGCGGGCAGCGGGGG
Source organism: Paenibacillus sp. JT31N7 (assembly GCF_059692095.1). Taxonomy (NCBI): domain Bacteria; kingdom Bacillati; phylum Bacillota; class Bacilli; order Caryophanales; family Paenibacillaceae; genus Paenibacillus; species Paenibacillus sp. JT31N7. The sequence goes on along the minus strand of NZ_JCAUAT010000001.1, from coordinate 1,016,877 downwards.
AGCTGATTCAAAGGCACCGTGGATCGCGTCCAAGAACACGACGCGCATCCATACAAGCGATCCTTACGAAGCGGCGGTGCTCACCTCGCGTACGTTGTGGATGGCGACAAGCGCCGACAATCGCCCGGGGGGCGTGGTGCTTGTCAATCCGGAGGAGTGGCAGGTCGCCTTGGCGAGCGCCGATCTGATTCATCATCCGAATAACGGGCCGGTGCTTTTCGTCAACAAGGACGGCATCCCGGATATAACCGTGCGGGAGCTGAAACGTCTGAAACCGGCCGGAGTCGAATCCAACGAAGGCGTGCAGGCCATTCTCGTCGGGAATCTGGACCCTAACGTGGAAAAACAGGCCAAGGAATTGGGCCTGAAAACGGACAAGATCACGGCGGACAACCCCGCCGCGGCGGCAAAAGCGATTGATGCTTATTACGCGAAGGTAGCGAAGGAGAATCCGCCCTCCGTTATCGTAGGCTCCAGCGAGAGCAAGGAATACACGATGCCGGCCGTCAACTGGATCTCCCATATGCCCGAGCCTCTGCTCTACGTGAGCAAGGATAAGGTTCCCCTGGAGACGATCGACGCTTTGAAAACACGGAACGGCAAGGCCAACATCTACCTGCTAGGCCCGGCCTCCGTCATTTCCGCAGCGGTCGAGAAGCAGCTCGGCGAATACGGCAAAGTCGTGCGGATAGCCGGGAAAGACCCCGTCGAGACCAGCATCGCGTTCGCCAAGTACAAGGACCCGGCAACGGGCTTCGGCTGGGGAATCACGACGCCGGGCCACAACTTCTCGCTGATCAGCAAGGAGAACCCGGATCTGGCCCTGGCTGCCGCCCCGTTCTCGCATCTCGGCAAGCACGCGCCCCTCATCTGGACAGAGAAGGACAAGCTGCCGGATTCCGTCATGGCGTACCTGATGTCCGTGCAGCCGAAGTACGACAAGTCTCCCGTAGAGGGCCCGTTCAACCACGCGTGGCTGACGGGAGACGAGCGTTCGATTTCGGCTGCGGGCCAGGGCGAGATCGATTCGATGCTCGAAATCGTCTCCAAAACAGGCGGAGGACACGGCGGCCATGGCGGCATGTCCGGTATACCGGCCGCCGGTGACCAATCCGGGACAGTCGGCGGCGATGCCGGTAAAAATTCCGGCACCGGCGGCGCAGCGGGAACGGGCTCCGGTTCCAGAAAGACCGACATGCCGGGCATGTCTCATGCGGGCCATTAAAGGAACCCGTTCCGCCGTCCGCATGAACAAGAAGAGAGAACGCTTGTGGCGTTCTCTCTTTTTTGCGCCTCGCGCTGCTGCCCTATTCCACGACCCCCGTGCGGAGCAGTTCCATGTTCAGGTGAACATCGACGGACATGGAGGACATTTTCTCATGCCAGTCGCTTTTGGTCAGCGTGCTTCCGCGAAGCGACTGGCGGTAGATCTCTCCGAAACCGACGGGATCCGTTTTTAGTTCGATCATTTTAGCGAGCACGCTTTCCATTTTCTTCGTAAATTCCTCGGTTACGAGCTTCTCGATCGTGCGCGTCACTTCGGGCTCGGTTAAATTGATCCCCGCAGAAATTTCCTCCAGAACAAATTTCAGCTTCATATTCAGCTCGTAAGCGGGCTTGCCGCGGTCCGTGATACGGATTTTTTGTTTCGAATGGACAATCCGGACGACCGTATGAATATGCTCCCGCCGGTCCTCGGTATTTTCCTTTAAATAAGGCTCCAGCTTCTTCTTGTCCAGCTTCAGCTCGAAGGTCCCGGCTTTGAACCGGTTGCGGATCAGCTTCATATAAGCGGCGTCGCTGTTGGACAGCATTCCGACAACTTTATCGGATTGGAATAATGCCGTCTTTTCAGAGGCGATGGTCTCGCCCTTCCGGATAAAAACGGGAAGGACGGCATCTTTGCCCGCGGAATAAAAATCCCGAAGAAATTCGTGGAGCGTCGGCGAAATAATTTGGCCTTCCAACACATTTTGTTTGATCGTATCATACAGATACGCTCTTATGAGATGTTACTGATTTTTTGGCAGAATCGGGTACAATTTCAGTTCAAAATTATCAATCGGCTTCCATCTACCGCCGATTTCTTTACGGTATGTTGCTTTTGCTAATACAGATCGAAGCAAATTGTTTTTATCGGCTGGATCATCTGCTTTGTCGTAGGATTCCAGAACATTTTCCAATTGAGGTATAATGTCAACTTGCGCTTCAATCCTAGCCCTCTCTTGCTGTAGTTCGTCCTGCGCGCGTTCTAAATCATTTTTAGCCATATCTATTCGTTCTGAAAGTATTTTCGACCGTTCTATAAAGTCATCAATCGAGTATACCTTTTTCTCTAGTAGGTCGTGTAAATTACCTTTCTGCCCGTTTAACTCTTCTAAATTATTTTTCGCAGCTGCTAATGCTTTTTCAAATACCTTGACCTTGACTGAGTCTTCTTTCTTGCTTTGTGGTTGTTTTTTTAACCATTGAGCCTTGTACTGTTTCAGCCATTGCTTCAGCGATAAAATTAACCTCTCTTCTACCAGATGTAGGTATGCGCCTATATTAGGACATCCTTTTGCGGTACAGAGAAGCATAGGTAAACGGCCGAGGCTGTTCCCACTCGGTGGGTTGCAAATAATAGGTCCGCCGCATATATCACATCGAATTAACCCGGCGAGTGGATTGGTTATAATGCCTCTAGGTGCCGGAGGATGACTGTTTGATTTTAAGTATTGCTGTGCTTTGGTGAAAGTCGCTTCTTCGATAATAGCTGGATGCAGACCTCTTACAGTTAGCGGCTCGCGAAGGGGTCTGCTTTTTCCTGATCTTCGTTTTATAACCGGCCGCTCTCCCCATTGAACAAAACCAATGTAAACTCTATTACGCAGTATCCGATTAATCCCGGGAACTGTCCATTTTTTTTGTTTAGCCGAAGGTATATTCTTATTATTTAGATACTGAGCGATTAGATCCGATCCCATACGTTGCTTGGGGTCTTCATGTGTATACAGGTCGTATATGAGCTTGACGATTTCAGATTCTTCTGGATGAGGAGCGAGTGTATATCCCTTCAAAAGCTTTACCCTGGTATAACCATATGGCGGTATGCTTCCGATATATTTTCCTTGTTTTATGGCCCCGACCCGCCCGCTTAACAGACGTCGTGTGATCGACTTAAATTCACGCCTAGACATAAAAAGTCCAAATTCAAAGTACTCCTCATCATCTGGATTAGTAGGGTCATATATACGCATGGGGGTAACGATCAACGTATTCGAGTACTTAAATGTTTGAGCAACTAACCCTTGGTCCATAGTGTCACCGCGGGCTAAACGCTCTACCTCAACAACAAAGACGCCCGACCATTTACCGTCTTCTACATCCGCCATTAATCGCATCATTTCTGGGCGTTCTGAAATCTTCTCCCCGGACATTGGGTTCTCTCTGTAAATTTCAGTGATAATGACACCATATCTACGCGAGAGTTCCATAATAATATTTTGATGTTTAACGTAGATATCTTCTTCCCCACGTTCTTCTAACTCTCTGTCAGCCCGGGATTTGCGCTTATAAGCACAGTATTTGCCTGGAGGTAAGCTGTACATAACGGACTCTCCTCTACATGGATGTACCTACAGTATACAAGATATGTTAGTGAGAGGGTGTTCTTATTTCTTGCGAATAAAAGCTTAAGAATACACAAAATGTGACTATAAATAGAGGACTCGGTCACTATCCAGAGAAATTTTTACATGGTAAGATTATCCTAAAAATAAACTGGAAATTGGTGAGAATGTAATGTATCCATCTTATGATGTTATTGAGTCATGTTTTAATGTGCTTGAAGAGAGGTTTAATGCTGATCCATCTGAAAAAGAATTAGTTGTTCAAATTATAAAGAACTATTTAGATTCCGTTGATCATATTTACCTTAGAAATTTATTCGATGAAGTATTCGGCACTAATATTGGATACGCATTCGAATTCACAATAATTGCAAAAACCGATTCTTTACAATTCCTTTCTATGAAAGAATATAAAAATGCTAAATTTTTTAGATTCTTAGTTAGTACCTTTTCAGTAGGAGTACTAAGAAGAAGTAAATTTCTGTTTGATGCCTATAGCATCATAAATATCACACATATGGATTCAACGCTCAGATTTATTCGCGCAGATAACGAAAGCATTGATTTTTCCTTGAACATGAATAATATGGGTTATTTGATTGCTAGTTGTCTTGATATTGTACAGGCTGAATTTGTAAATGATCTTAGCAAGTCGGACCAATCTGAACTACAAATTTTTATGGGGAATATAATAAAAAGATTGAATCACATGAATGAAGCTCTTATAAAACACACTTCCGGTGAGAATAATGGATGAAAAAAAATCATACAAGCCAGAATACCAAATAAACGGTATAATTAAAGAAAGCAAGGTTGACTACTATGCTGAAGCACCGGCGAACATAACTGATTATATGTCGAGGGAACCAAATAGAAAAAATTCTTCGCCGAGGCGAGCCGAAATAGAAAAAATGAAAATCGCAATTGAAAATATAAGTGAAACTTTAAACACTATGGCTTCAGCGGCTCAAGGAGGTGGTACCATGGATGACGGAACAAAAATGATGTTGGAACGCTTAGAACGTGATTCCCGCGAACGTGAAGAACGTTACCATAATGACTCCAAAGAACGGGAATCCAGGTATCATCAAGAATCGAAAGAGCGGGAAGATAGAATAACCAGTCTCGTTGAATCGATGCGCAATGATATTAAATCGGAATTTCAAAATTTCAATTCACAATTAAACAAAATCGAAACAAGCGTTACATCGCGTTTAGACAAAATCGAATCAAAGACAGACAACACGTATAAGCATATTACGGCAATCTCAATTGCTACTATTGTCGGAATAGCTGCATGCGTCGTAGCAATTCTTTTGAAGTGAACAGGAAAGACCCTCATAAAGAGGGTCTTTTTATTAATACTTTGTATTATGGATTAAATAGGTGAGATGGGGTAAGTTGAACTTACGTCATAGGGGTGTCCTCAAACTTGAGCAGACCCCTTCATAATCAGTAATTTTGAATTTTGTTGTAGTATTCAAAGTACCTGTCATTGACATAGAACCTTGTGTCAGTAACAAGATTAAACCCTTTAGAGCTATTGTTTAGATATATATTAAAATTAGCTTCGCTTTTTTGTTTTGCATATAATTCGAGTCCCTTGTATGATTCTTTGAAGTAATTAATGGCATCTGAATAGTCTTTTAAAATTGATTCAGCATCAAACATATAAGCGCCTTCTATATTAGAGCTTTCGGCTTCTTTTTTCATGATGGCTATAGCTTCGATAGTTGCTTTGTACATATCTATAGCGTTGTTGAGTTGTTTATTTGCATCATTCAATACTTTTTCACTATTAAGGTTAGCCGCGAGGCCATTCCAACTACTACTAAATCCACTACCAAGCCCAGCTATAACATCTCCTGCTACAAGAATTTTCTTATAATGCTCAGCAAGTTTTGAATACATTTTGAGTGTCCTAACATCTTCGTTTCCCACAGAAGAAGCATTTGTAGTTAAACTTGCAGTATATGTATTCTGATCCCATTTAACTTCTGCGCCCAGAGCCTCAGAAATAGCCCGTACAGGAAGCATTGTTGTGCCGTCTAAGTTAATCCCTGGGACCTCACTGTTGACGTAATTACCGTTAACCTTGACCTTTACGATGGCATTCCCTTTATAATCTCCGTTAATGCTCGATGCCGAAACAACCCCCGCGAACACACTAAAAGTAGCGACCAACATGATAATTTTCTTTTTCATTTTACGTCTCCAATCTACAAATATTTACAATCCTCATTTAATCACATTTTCCTGATGATTCCTATTAAATAATTCTTTATTTAAGACACGTTTTGGATAATCCTTACTAGTAGATTGCTTTAGTATAGATTATGATTATTAATAGAAAATACAGTCGTCTTTAAAGGCAAAGGGGATAGGGATGAATACATTTATCTACATAATTTTAGGCATGCTTGATTCACTTTCTAGCTTTGTGTTGATGTTTGCAATATTTAGTTTCCCTTTGCGACAGTACTTTAAAGAAATCGCGGCTGCAAGTTTGTTTATTTCGTTTGTATCTTATTTGAATCGTAATCTCTTAGGCATTGCGAACTGGGATATGGCAATACAATTTTTACTCTACATAACAATTCTGGTGGTCATATTTAAAGTAGCGCTGCCATATGCGATAGATCTTGCTTCAGTGGGCTATCTATCCTTTATCGGTATCCAGTTTATTGTTTATCCAATGCTGCTGTTGACACCAATAGTCACAACGGATGATGCCCAAGTGCTGACCGGTTTAGGGACATCGATCATACAAATCACAACCGATGTAGTCTGTTATTTAGTGGCGTTTCTAGTATGCCGTTATAATCTTGGATTTTCACATATTTCCTGGCCGCCGCACGATAGTTTCCTTCTTTACAAACTAAAAGGTGTGAAGCTGTTCTGGAGCGTTGTAAGCACCCTTGCAGCCCTTGTAATTTGTAGTACCATGTATTGGATACTTAATTACCATAACGGCCTTTACATCGTAATTCCGACCGTTTTAGGATCTCTGGCTTTGTTGCTGTATTTTTCATACCGGAGGGATTATGGGCGATGATACTTCGCATGTCTGACAAAATTGCTCATTGGATTAAGGAAGCTGACCCAGAAGGCCCTGTGAGTTTGGATATTTTAAAATATGCTCTTAGTATACTTATCAACCTTCTACTTGTTGTTATACCGTGCTTGGTAATTGGATACATGACGGGGAAAGTTGTTGAGACTGCAGCAGCTATATGGGCTTTTGTTTCATTAAGAATGTTATCTGGAGGATTTCATTTTAAATCTCTAGAAGTTTGTGTAATCGTATCCGTGATTTTGTTGTCATCGGTTCCCTATGCGGCACTCTTTGTAACAGATATTAAAATTTGGTTAGGCCTGGTCACTTTAGTCCTTGTCATTATTAAAGCGCCTACAAGTTTTGCGGGAACCAGATTAACAGAGAATAATAAGCCACTATTTAAGGGTTTAGCAATTTTATTGGTTTGCTCTAACTTTTTTATATCTTCGCCCGTTCTTGCAGTATCATTTCTGCTACAATCACTACTGTTGATACCAAAAAGGAGGTGAACTATTTGAAAAAGTATATCGCTCGCGCAGCCTCTATGTCACTTATGTTTGTTGCTGTAGTATTTGTTGTATCCTTCAAAGGCGCAATTGGTGAAATTGAAGCTCCAAAAGAACTGCTAAATAAATAAAGTGTGGTAGGGATATGTATATGCTACCTTGTCATAACTCTAAAGGCGATATGGTGATCATATCGCCTGATGACGTCTATTATATGACCCTTAGTAAGGGTAAAAATGTTCTGGTCACTGCTGATCAAGAACTAACGCTGTGCTTTTATGTGCCGCTTGATTACGCCGTGCCCTTTCTAGCTGGTTTCGGTTTTGATAAAATTCATGCCGGCCATATTGCGAATATGAAAAAAATAAAATATTATGACCCAGTCCTGATGCTGGCACATTTCGACAATAATATACACGCCCATGTATCAAGAGCTAACAAGCACAAGGTTAAACATTTGCCTAGAAAAAGTCCGACAGATTAACATTTCTTGTCGGTTTTTGTTTTTTATTCAGAGTTTTTTTGAAATGTTTCCCGTATCACATTCTTTTGCATTTGTAAACAACCAACTTGTCACAGATTTAGGTTATATATCTAACATATTGTGTATGGTATAGTACTAGCAAGAAGATTTGGTAAATTAGCGCAATGTCCGGAATGAATATTTTTCTACTCGCCTAAAGTACCCAAGATTGGGTAGAATGGTGTAAAGAGTAGAACTTCTACTCTTTCCTAATCCCTGATGGTACGCCAAGTGTAAAGATCGTCTATAGAGCAGCCAATTGCATGGGAAACCAGCTTGGCAATAGAGATTCCCATAACGTGTCGGAGATTGCTATAATCAGAAATTCGTTGGGGCGAAATTCCGGTTTGCTCCGAGAGCCATTGCTGCGTTTTACCGATCTTGTGAAGTAACTCAGGGATTAGGCATTGTTTAGGCTCAAAAACCATGACAATGCCACCTTATATTTTTTTTATCTCAAAATCGAACATATGTTTCTATAATTCAAGTAGTCTGTTATTATAACCTTACATAACAACAAGGGGCGGATAATTCATGGGTGAAAATAATGAAGACAAGATCCAGGAGTTTATCAAGAGAACTGGCTTAGAAATTACTCCTACAGATTTCCTAAAAGAAATTGAAGATTTTGTAGACTTCATTTATTCCGATGAATGCGATTCTTTGTAACTGCTCCAATTATTTCATCAAGCAACTGAACACTTACTGGATCATCTGAGAGATCAAGATTATGTTTCTTGATAATTTCTTTGACAATCAGGTCTGTTTTGTCCTGATTTACTTTCTCTGTCGGAGGAATACTTCTACCTACTAAATAATCAATTGAAACCCCGAAATAATCAGCCATTCTCTCCAGGGTTGCATACTCTGGGATTCTTCTCCCAACTTCATATTGGGCATAAGTAGAGCGCGATATGTTAATTTTTTCAGCCATCTGTGCTTGTGTAAGTTTATGTTTTTTCCTCAATTCAACCAATCTCTGCTCCAGCAGAATAACCACCTCCAATTCCTAAGAGACATTTAAAAGACTTTTAAACTCTTTTAAAGGTGCAACATTAATAATTATACCGTTGCTTGACGCGACCTAAAATGAATGTCGCACATTATAACAAGTAAGCCAGAAAAGGTATTGACTTGTCGCTTCAAGCGACTTATAATCAAGATATCAAATGTCGCACTAAGCGACTTAAGGGGTGGTAAAAAGTGAAAAGAGAATGGCTCATTAAAAGACGCACAAAAAAGAATTTTACTCAAGATGACATTGAATCGTTCACTGGAATTCCTCGTTCTACATATGCTCAGTATGAAGTTGGGCGCAGGAATCCAACAGTAGAAAACGCAAAGAAAGTTGCTCGGTTGCTTGGCTTTGATTGGGCCCTTTTTTTTGAAAATGAAAGTCGCTTGAAGCGACAAAAAATATCATAAGGAGGTACTTGCATGAGAAATCTTGTGTTTGTATCAGGTGGTAGAAGCGTGACTGATAGCCTAACTGTTGCCGAAGTGTTCGGTAAAGACCACAAGCATGTAATGCGTGACATTAAAGATTTGGAATGCAGCCATGAGTTTAGAGAGTCCAATTTCGGACCTTCCTCCTATCTATCTGTTCAGAACAAGGAGTTACCCAAATATCTAATCACACAAGATGGTTTTTCCTTCCTTGTCATGGGCTACACCGGCAAAGAAGCAGCCCGGTTCAAAGAAATCTACATTAAAGAGTTCAACCGGATGCGCGACGAGCTAACAAAGCCGCAATTCCAAATTCCTCAGACTTTATCCGAAGCGCTCCGCCTGGCCGCGAACCTCAGTGAAGAGAATGACCGAATCGCAGCTGAGAAAGAGAAGTTAGCCCTTAAGACGGCTGAACAAGAACGCCAGTTGAAGGAACAAGAGGCGCCAGTAGCCATTTACAACCTTGCGATATCGGCTATGAACTACCAATCAATGGCTGAGGTGGCTAAGGCGCTTGGAACTGGCCGCACCAGACTTTTTCAAATCCTCCGCGAAGAAGGCATCATCATTAAAAATCAAACGATCCCATATCAAAGGTACATTGATGCCGGATACTTCGTTGTCAGAGAGCGTCCAAGAGCAACCGGGGACAAGGTCGTAAATGATGTAGTCACCAAAGTAACAGCTAAAGGATTCGACTTTATCGCCAAACGGATGCAGAAACGCAATGAAACGAAGTTGCAAGTAATCGGATAGGAGGCCAACACCATGACAGCAATTCCTTGGATTGTCCGAGAGAACCAGCCGCATGCCCATAGATCTAGAGGAAATGCGACTGTGAAAAAACACGAGATGAAACCTAATCAATCCGGAAAGATCGTGGAGACCTACCGATACGGAAACAGTGTCGTGCATATATGTGACGGTTACTTTGCAGAAACGCCCGAAGAGGTCGAACGGGTGCTAGACGAGCATCACGCGGCCGGTTGGGTGATCGTCAATAAGATGAAGCAATATGTATAATCCATCCCAATATATCACAAAGGAGCTAACCCAAATGCAGGTTATGAGATCCAGATTAAGTATAGCAAAAGAAGATTTGTACAGTCAGATGGTTAGATTGTGCAATAACAATCTCTTCGAAGTTTTAAATTGGATCAAGAAAGACGCAGAAGAACTTAATATGTTGAATACTGAACTATCTGCGACTATTTGTTTTGCGAGAACAGTGAAAAGTCCTATAAATAGGGCGCATGCAACTTACGCTGCATTCTCTCAAATGTTTGAATCTTGGAACAAGGAAGGTGAAACGAATGCAGGTTATCTTCCACAAACCAACTGACCCATATGTAATTCGTAAAACCTTCGCCGCAGTCGGGCAGATATGTAAGAACAAATACAAGGACAAGCTTGCTCAAGAATCGCAAAAACAAGCAGCTAATAAGTAAATTCCATCCCAATATATCACAAAGGAGCGAAATACAGTGAGCCCAATCGCACATTCACTCAACTCTCGGATTATTGACGAAATCGAATTCTTAAGCACCATCCCACAAGACGAAGAGGCCGTCTCGGACTTCGTAAAATACAACCATCATGACACGATCAAATTACTTCGGGACCTGCAACGGGTTCTGGTAAAGGAGGAAATAGCATGAGTGCGACAATCCAGCATGAGGGGAAAGAGTTCGTCGTAGTTGAGTATTACGGTCCAGACGAAATGTCAGCTTACCGCGAGAGTGCAGAGGGGCACATTGAGCTATATACGAAAGTCCCACACTTCGAGCCGCGTATAGACCTTATCAACGTTAAATTGGTCAAAAAAGTGCTGGAATGGAGAGCGATCACGGAAGAGATCGAGAGAGACGATCGGCAAGTCACATGGAACTGGCGTCATAACCGGGAGATTGAGCAAGGTGCTGCAGGATGATCAGTTGGATTAACTTCATCTTTATTGTAACTCTCTGCTCCGGCGCATTGTTGATGGCAGTAGGCGTAAATATCGCCTATGTGATCAGGAAGGAAAGAAAAGACTTTTATATCGGTCACATGATAGTTGTCATGGGAATTTTACTTTTCGGCTTTGCGCTTGCATTACAGACGGAATAGGTGGGTGTACATGCAGTGGCTAATAAAATACTTCCTTGGGTATGCGAATGCGGAAACAAATGGGTGGACGGATTGTTCGTTACTTGGGAAGAGTGTCCAGAGTGCGGGAATCAGCCTTTACATGGGTCGGTCAGGGAGATGACCGAAGAAGATGATTGGTATGAATAGGAGGTTGAAGGGTTATGAACTGCGGATTTTGTAATGAGCCTATGGCATTTAAAGGAACAGACAAGAAAAACGGACTTATCGGTTACTGGATCTGCTTTAACAAGGATTGCCCTAAAAAGAAATAAGGAGTCAGCATGTTTCAAACCATACAAGACATAATCGAGCATTACACCAAAAAGGAGCATGGGGACAATGGAAATGTACCGCTGGTTAGCGAGTCAAAGACCCCACAACAAAGTAATGAACCGGAATCTACTGATTAACGCATATAAAAAAGGCACCCTTCAGTTGCAGCTGAATTGGCGCCCACTAGAAAACTATTCTACGAACATTGTACCACAAATGGAGCGTGATCGGGAATGCAGAGTCAAACTGGCTATGTAATCAAGTTGAAGGGCACTAACGGTTATCTGGACCGGCGTGTGTCCGGCGTCACGGCAGATTTGTTCTCAGCAATAAAATTCACGGTTAAAGATGATGCTGATCGTTTTCTCAATGCGAGCATTCATGCACCGAAAGAACCGGAAAGGTTTGAGGTGGTTCAGATTGAACGGCGGATATTTGAAAAGGAGGAACAACTCAATGCAAATTCGCAAAGCTGAACGTAAAAAGGCCAAGCTTAGACTCGGAATTTCTGCCCCAAGTGGTGCTGGCAAAACATACAGCTCGTTGTTAATGGCCTATGGCATTGCTGGCGATTGGGAAAAGGTCGGCATGATTGACACGGAAAATCGCAGTGGTGACCTTTATGCTCACCTTGGAGAGTTTTCAAAAATTGATTTAGACAAGCCGTACACGCCGGATAAGTACATCAAAGCTATTCAAGCTTTCGAGGAGGCCGGATTTACAGTCATCATTATAGATTCCTTAACTCATGCCTGGGCGGGCACAGGAGGCATTCTAGACATCCAGGCAGCGGTTGCATCGGCAAGTCGAAGTGGCAACAGCTACACGGCATGGAGAGAGGTTACGCCCCAGCACAATGCACTAGTGGACGCCATCCTGGAAAGTAAGTGTCATATTATCTGCACCATGAGGGCTAAAACGGAATACGTACAGGAAAAGGACGAACGCGGCAAGACGCAGATTAACAAGGTCGGCTTAGCGCCTATCCAGCGAGACGGTATGGAATACGAATTCACAGTGATGCTTGATCTTTCGCAACAACACATTGCTTCAGCATCTAAAGACCGGACAAGCCTTTTTGATGGACAGCACTTCAAACTGGGAATAGAAACAGGGCAACAACTCCTGGAATGGCTTGAAACCGGTGTGGAATTCATCAAAACCAATACGATAATCCGGCTTAAGACAAAATGGACCGATCTTGGTTTGAACATTGATCATATAGATGCACAATCAACCAAATTGTATGGATTGAAATTGGAACAACTCAGCGAACCGCAAGGACAGGAATTTCTTGAAATGTTGAAGCAAAAAGACCAGCAGGAAGCTGCGGAAGGAGCCTAATACAATGTTAAATCGGACTATTCTGATCGGAAGACTTACTGCTGACCCTAGTCTTCGATATACGCCACAAGGTGTTGCAGTCGCTACCTTTACGTTGGCAGTTGACAGACCATTTCAAAGACAGGGGCAGGAGAAGGAAGCAGACTTCATTCCAGTTGTCACCTGGAGGCAGCTTGCAGAAAATTGCGCGAACTACCTTCGCAAAGGACGTTTAGCCGCAGCCGAAGGGCGCCTTCAAGTTCGCAGCTACGACAACAGCGAGGGCCGAAAGGTCTACGTGACTGAGGTAATCGCGGACAACGTACGGTTTCTGGAATCAGCCGGTGGAGGTCAGAACCTGGAACGCCAGGAACCAGACTACAAGCCGCAGACGGACTTAAGCGACGATGACCTGCCATTTTAGGAGGACAAGCCATGTTTGCATACCGACCTTACACGAAAGAGCAGCAGGTTAGCCGTAAGCGCGTTAAGAAGACCGCGAAGCAGAGGGGCGATATAACCCCTTCTGTGGACCGGGAAGTAAAGGAACGAGCGAATGACTGCTGTGAGTGGTGCGGAGCCCACAGAAGCCAAGTATGGGGCTTACAGCGGGCGCATCTGGTCCGGCGTTGGAAGTTAGATGAAACAACCGCGAATGACATTGCCCTGCTGTGCGGGCCAAGCGTGAACACCGGAACCTGTCACTGGAAAGTGGATTACACCAAAGCCGGCAGAGAATGGGCGGCAAGATTTCGCGAAGGGCTGATGAACAATGAACAAGAACGCTGACGCGCTGATTTGGTTCGTACGTCACTATATTCCCGGGAGGGTCGCCAAATGGCTATCGCAGATGTAAGCAGGGAACACCTGTTGAAGGCACTGATCATGATGTACTCCGCACAGATTGTGCGATCGTATGACGACAACAGCCGACGAGCCTGGGCCAAGAAAAAACAAGAATGTGAAGCAGAGTTACAACGGCTTATGGCCGGTTAGGAGGTAGTCTGATGGCTCGTCCTAAAAAGGAGGGGATGGACTACTTCCCTCACGATACAGACGCGACAAATGACAGAAAAATTGAAGCACTCAGAATGCTATACGGAAATGACGGTTACGCTTTTTACTTCATCTTACTTGAAATGATCTACCGGGAGCCCGATTTCGAGCTTGATATTTCTGACGCAGAAACTATTCAGATACTCGCCAAAAAAATCGCAGTAACGGAGGAAGAATTCAAGCAGATGCTTTCGACGGCGATAAAACGAGAGTGTTTTGACCCTGAATCTTATCACGAACGCAACGTTTTAACGTCAAATGGCATCAAAAAACGCTCTGATGTGGTCATTGAGAAGCGCGAAAGGATGCGCCAATCCTATAAGAACCGGGCACTTCCGGTTTCTGAGGCAGAAACTACCCAAGAAACCCAGGCAGAAAGTACACAAAGTAAAGTAAAGGAAAGTAAAAGTAAAGTAAAGGAAAGTAAAGTAAAAGAAAAGATAGATACTAAGATCGCCTACGCTGAATTTGTAAAACTATCTGAAGAAGAATATCAAAAACTAATCACAGATCATGGAGAAGAATTCACGAAAGAGTGCATTTCCATCCTGGACAATTATAAAGGCGCAAATGGCAAGAAATACGCCAGCGATTACAGAGCCATCTTAAACTGGGTGATTGATAAAGCCAGGGAGAGAAGAGCGAAAGCTGCTGAACCGGTTAAAATGCCAGCTGCTCCGAACAAGTCATATTCTAAATCACCTTATAGCAAAGGTAAGCCGCCGATACACGTTGTTCCAAGGTCATCGAATTCTCAGGCGCCTAGCGAAGCCGAACTTGAAATGATGCTAGAAAAAGCAAGAAAGATGGATGAAATGTTTAACACCCCTAAACCAGTAAACGGATAAGGAGAAGAATCCCATGATCAAACTAAGCAAGCTGCAAATGCAAGTATACGGAGAGATCCTGAAGGGTAAAACTCGGACGCAAATAGTGAATGATTGCTCTATTCTGGTCGGCTCAATGCACGGTGCTCTCATTTCGCTCGTCGCAAAAGGCCTTATAAGACGGAATGATGATGGTCAGACATTTGTGGTCATCGACCGACAAAAAAATCGTTTATGAGGCGAATGCGAACGTTACAGGGGCACCTGCTAAGCTGAGAGAAGGAACTATTAGTCCGGATATACACCGGGAGCTCGAAAAGAAGTACAAGACGACGCCAAGATCGCAACTGGTAAAGCAATTTAAAATCCCCAGATTTACGCTCAATCAATGGGCTATTGAAAACGGATTTAACAGCAAAGAGGAGGAGACGGCATGAAAAAGGGATACCCTGGACGATTTGCTAACGACCCTATCTCCAAGACATCGCTTTTAACGCCCGTAAATGGCCCTGTAACGTCTTATAAGCTCTCCGCTGAAGAGTTGGAACGTTACCGTAATTTAAAGCCTGAGACGGACAATCTAGGGCTTCCACTAAGACGTACCATTACTCAAAACACAAGGCACAAAGGAGCCTAAACACCCACATGGAGGGAATATAGATGAACTTTAAAGTCGGAGACAAGGTAACACACAAAAAACATAAACATTGGGGCACCGGAGAAATTGAGAGGCTATCTAAGAGTGGGCTCTCCGCATATATAGCTTGGACAAATCATCAATATGACTGGATGACATGTGCTTTCAGGAATATTTGTCGTCTTGAAAATCTCGAAAGTGCGGAGGGATAAACGATGAAGCCGGGAGATATTGTAAAGCACAAGAAGGATAAATATTTGGTTCGCGGGCTTGTTCGTGGCATCGCGAAGAGTGGCATACGGGCGCAAGTAGATTGGGAACCGAAAGACAACCCGAAGCTACTGTGGTTTATAAGCGCGTATTATCGGATTGATCTACTAGATAAGGTGGAGGAAGCCAATGTCACCACATGAAATCATGCCCGGCAAGACCTACCACAACGGAAAAACGGGGCCGCGGTCCTATAGCGAGCGAAAGGTGTTGGATATTGGTGTCGGCTGGCATAAACCATTTAGCAGACTAATGAGACCCGATGGTATCAGATATGAGCAGCTAGCCGGACCAAACAAGGGCGGCGTGTACATTTTATCGCTGAAGTCCTTTGCAAGCTGGGCTAAAGGAACCACAGATTAATCCCCCTATAGGGCATCTAAAGGACGGTGTACATCAATGGACGGTTACTTGGTAAAAGATTGCGCTAGATGTGACGGGCATGGTGTCTTATTTGAAGACGATGGAACGGAGCCTGAATGTCCTGAATGTTACGGCGAAGGCGATATGCCTGCCGACGAGCAGGTCTAAACACAGAAATACATGGGAGGACGGTGTACAAGGTGATAAAGTGCGAAGAAACAAAAAAATGGTGCAACTCTTGCTTGAATAAAGAAGGAAACTTGCTAATTAGTGTCGGCAATGATGAAAACCAAACGTCGTCAATCTCTTTGTGTCGTGACTGCCGAGCGGATCTGATAGGCAAAATCGTATGGCATGAGCGAATGAAAAAGCAAATCTAACACAGAAATACATGGGAGGAATCACAATGAGTGATGAATATTCTCGCGGTTATGCCGCTGGTCTAAGGGAATTAGATCACGGATACTCTTTCGCGGAAGTAGAACGAATCAAAGGAGAAGCAGCTCTACTGCGAGGTGCGTTGGAAGAAATCAAAAATCGAGCTGACTCAATACAGGCATACGGTATTCGCGATATCGCTCGACAAGCTCTATCTGGTACTTGCCAACCGTTTGACCGATTGGCTAAAGGAATACCGCAGGTGCGGACGGTTGACGAATGGCACGAAGATAACGGAGCTGTATTGTGGTGGGCATTCCCAATTGAAGAACCGCCGTATTGCGGCACGCCTCTTGATTCTGAATGGCCCGGCTATCACACGCACTGGACTCCACTTGTTATCCCGGAGCAGCCTTAATTTTGAAGCTTAACACAGAAATACATGGGAGGCCACACATCAACTAAGGGAGGGTTTATATGCAACCAATCTTGATAAATAAGGGAGCCGTCATTATCGACGGATTGCTCGCAGGAGTAAGTGGACGGGTTGTCGGAGCAGACGCCGAGTACAACGAAGTCAGCGTTGAAGTAGAGTCGGGGACTATTGTTACCCTTGACCGTGAACGAGTCCAGCAAGACGGTATTTAAACACAGAAATACATGGGAGGACGGTGTACACGGGATGAAGTGTGAAACCTGTAAATACTTCTGGTTCATGATGCCCTGCATGGAATCGCCTTATGGCGAAACGGCTTGCATGAAGAAGGAAACAGACCTATGGGGAATCGAGTCTGAAGAGGTGGCCGACTGTCAGGATTATGAGCGAATCGATCAGGCTTAACACAGAAATACATGGGAATCCTAAACATCAACTAAGGGAGGGTTATATGAAAAAAGGAATTTATAGAGAGAGTGGTTTTGTAGCAGAGGTAAACATCTTAGAAGATAATTCTAATGCAGACTGGGAAAAATTCAAACTTCAAGTTGTAAGAACTTTGCAGAATAGTCCGCTTTTTGGATCGCCTGTAGATGGTCATATCTTTGAAGTCTCTGCTAAAAGGCAATATAGAGGGCTTGTTGATTGGGAACTGACCATAGATTGACATCAACTAGGGGAGGAAATCCCTCCCCATATAAGTTAGTCTTCTAGTTCTTCTTCATCTACGCGATTCTCGATAATCTCTTTTGCTCTTTTGAAGATATCTTCGGAGATAATGGGCGTCGGCTGGGATGGATCGATTCTCTTGGGGACGTTAAATTCTTTGAGCAGCACCTCTACTTCGTTACTGTGAAGACCTTCGTTCGTTAAATCATAAATGAGCTTTACACCGACCGCCTCATTTGGATTTACTTTTAAGTTCCCAGCATCGTCGTAGTAGTAACCGATTGGGGCTATTGGAACCGGCGCAGGTTTATCATCTTCGATGAGCCAAACACCATGTATGAACTTGGATTTTAACTTTCCGGACTCACACATCCGTTGAACTGTACGAACACTCATATTGTGTTTAAGCGCGTAACCTTTAACAGTGGTTACCTTGTCTAACGGAGACGGATTATCAATAGTATTTTCCAACATCATCACCCTTTTTGGCGTATGTGCGTCATTAACTCAAATATATGTTACTGTCGTACATGCGTCAATAGCTAATTCGAAAAATTTAGGAGGAATAAACAGATATGAGCAGACCGATACACATCGAACATGTCAGCACAGCCATTGACCTAATGGCACAAGGGAATGAGAGGGCCAATAGCTTATTGAAAAGCATGACGGCTCATATAAAGCAGTCTGAGCAAAAGGAGGAAGGTAAATGAGCAAATACAGAGCTAAACCCACGATGGTAGACGGTATTAGGTTTGACAGTAAGGCGGAGGCGCATTACTACCTGTACCTTAAGAGCGAAAATGATAAAGGGAATGTAATATCAATCGAGCTACAGCCGGTATTTGTATTGCTAGAGGGATTTAAAAAACACGGCAAGAAATATCGTCCCATTACCTACGTAGCCGACTTCCGCGTAACCTGGAAAGACGGGACAGAAGAGATCATCGACGTAAAGGGCAAGCGGACAGAGGTATACGGCATTAAACGGAAGTGGTTTGAGCACAGGTATCCGAAACTGACAATAAAAGAAATCAAAGTGGGGTGAGTCTATGGCGATCAAGTGGAGGAAAGAAAACGTGACAATGTACATCGGAAGAGACGAGGAAACCGGTAAGGATGTCTATTATGACACCAAAAAACCGGCAGGATATGTCGAGCTGGAGGGAGAAAAGCCGGAGCCTAAGGTGAAATGCTCTCCACGAAAAGTCAAACACAATATATAGTAGTAAATCGAAGAAAATTGCAGAAAAACATACATTATGTAGTGAAAATGGCGTAATTCTGTGGTATAATATACCTATACATTTGAATATATGATCAAACATTGATAACGGAGGCATGACATGGATAAAGCAAACCTGCAGGCGGAACTGGAGAAGGTACAATCGGACTTGGCAAGCGAGAGGCAGCGCGGGGCATTGGCGGATACGGGGAAAATTTACGCACTTGAATTGCGAGAGAACGAGCTGATGGACCAGATCCAAAAGGCAGAACACGAGCAACGTGTGGAAGCGTCAGCTCAGGAAATTTCCTATCTACTGGATACGATCGATGCTGAGGGGATGAGTATGCGTGATATGTGCTTGTCAGAGAGTCACTATCAGATCCTTCGTATCGAAGTACAACGTAAATATGCTGACCAAGCTGCGCGTTTCAGCGAAGAGATCGGCGAGATACAAAAATCTCATGCGGATAAGGCTCGCGCAAGTGAAGAGCGAGAGCTTCAGCTGCAGAGGCAACTCGACTCACTGCAAAACGAACACAAGCTAACATTGGAACAACTCAACTCCGCTAAACTCGAACTGGCTGACATGCAGGCTAAACGTGACAACGCTTCTATGGCACTAGAAGAGGCTAAGAAAGAGATTGAACGGCTAAACGGACATGTAGACGATCTACGTAAGGAAATGGCTGTAGGCGCCCAAAATGCGTACAAGGTGATTGATACGGAGGAGCAGAAACGGCAGTACAAAGAAGCGCTCATGAAGATTAAAGCAGAACGTCCGAAGATTTACGGTGTGCAGCCACTGGACACGAAGCAATCCCGGTTCAAGGCGAAGTTGGTAGAG
This sequence comes from Paenibacillus sp. JT31N7, assembly GCF_059692095.1. Lineage (NCBI taxonomy): Bacteria > Bacillati > Bacillota > Bacilli > Caryophanales > Paenibacillaceae > Paenibacillus > Paenibacillus sp. JT31N7. The sequence goes on along the minus strand of NZ_JCAUAT010000001.1, from coordinate 997,296 downwards.
ACTGACGAAAAGATCGAATTCAGCTACCTGGAGCAAGGAAAGTACAACGTCGTCGAAGATCAACAAGAGGTGCAGCGATTTCGTGAAGAGGCCAAACTTGCTAATGAAAATCGTACATTGGGTGATACCGACGCTCCAGACAAGGAGGTAACCTTTCAAATCCCCGCGCTACCAATACCAACCGTACCAACTCAAGTGGCTGAAGGAGAGCGAGGTGGAGAAGTACAAGGAGCGTCTGATCCGATCACAAGAGCGGAGCTTGAAGAAAGGCTCCAGCAGCTCGTCAACGAATACGGCCTTGTAAAAGGGCACATAGCGTGAAGATCACAGACAACGGCATAAACATCCATGTGGAGTGCGAATATGAGCAATATGACCGCGTAGAGGATGTATCCCGTGGAATCCAGTATATGGCGTGGAAAATGATGCTGGGATGCAAACTGGTCAGCGTATCGAAGCCCGAAGGCAGGTTGGAGTTTAAACTGATCAGAGTAACTTAAAACGGCCGAAGGCCAACGAATAACCCAGCGTAAGCGGGGGCCGGCTACAAAGCCTCGTTATATAACATAGCGAGGCTATCTTTTACAAGGGAGGAATTGGATGAATAAAAATAAATTAACTCGGGAAGATCTTGAGAATCTTGTTGATTCATTTTTTCCGAAATTCGATCATGAAGCTATAGATGGTTTTATAGAGTACGGCAACAACATTGAAGATGCTGTACTTATCACATCGTTTAGGGAAATGAAGAATGCAACAAGTGTAAAAACGAAACACGGATTGCTTAAGATAGAGTACAACAACTTTCTACCACCAAATACAATTTACATTGTTAATTCATCTATGATTCCTAGAAAGGATGGATGGGTATGAACCAGAATAAAGTAACAGAGATGCTCAAGAACTACCGCAGCTACCGCTATGCTATCTCTAACGGAGTAGCTTCTCACCAATCAGACGACACCACAGGCATGCCATTAGGCGGAGGATATGGAAGCAGACCTCCGGCGGGATTCGGGGGCAGAGGAACGATTCTAAGCAGTCTGATGGACTATCAACGCTATAAGCTGGCGGTGACATTGATTGATGGAGCAGTACGTGACGTACTCGATGATGAAGAGCGTAACGTGATCGAGCTCAAGTATATGGAGCGTAACACGCTGACGTTGGCATTGATTGCAGAGCGGAGAGGTCCGTGTGAAAAAACGGTGAGGAATATTCATAAGCGCGCCTTAAACAAACTGACCGTTGCCCTAAGATTCGTGGATACACCGGAGATAATCAATCTGGATGAAGTGATCGTGGTGTGATATAAAGGATTTAACTAATCGGTAAAGGGGAACTCAATTTGCAAAAGTATGCGTTATGCGCTGAATGGACGGATGATAGCCAAGGGAAAAAGGACTACGACGGTAATATCGTCAGCATCACAACGCGTTACTGGCCGGAGAACGACTATACCCCGATTGGCGGAAAGTTCGTAAAACCTCATGCGAAGAGCGAACTTTTTCTGCGTTTTGGAGAACAGGACGACCTCACCTTAGATGCGAAGGAGTTCGAAGGAGAGACGTACGATGAAGTGAAGACACAAGTGGAGGAATGGGCGCAAGAAAAGATGGATGAAATCGTCCAGTTGCTTAAAAGTCGCTATAAAGTAGATTAAATGACCGGAAATTTACCGTTTTTTTACCGCCAAATTACCGGAAGAACCTGCTATATTTATACCATGGGAAAGTTAAAAGGCATGCCAACGTACCCACGATAGGGCGCATCCACTCCGGGAGCCGGACGTAGATAGCGCTCTTTTTCGATTATGATGAGGTGGTCATATGTGGGCAACGATGGATCAATTACTCGCAAATCCCGCATATGACTTTTTAGATCCACTGTGTTTTATAGCGCTGGTCTGTATGTATGGGCTAAAGGCGATTTGGTACACGGAGGATTACTATAACGACGAAGAGGACGTGGAAGAATGAAGGTGTTTTTTGATACGGAGTTTACAGGACTCCACCAAAATACAACGTTAATCAGTATTGGGTTGATAAGCGAAGATGGAAAGACATTTTACGCTGAATTTACTGATTATGATAAAAGTCAGATCGACGAATGGTTGCAAACAAACGTCATTAATAATCTCATCGTCCACGCCGAAAGAGATCGATATTATCGCATAACCGATAATGACTCCATAATTAAGGACAATTCCAATGTAATTGCGAGCAGAATGGAAGAGTGGCTATCACAGTTTGAACAAGTGGAAATTTGGTCCGACTGCCTCTCATACGATTGGGTATTGTTTAATCAAATGTTCGGACACGCCTTTAATATTCCGAAAAACGTCTACTACATCCCTTTCGATATCTGCACACTCATGAAAGTCAAAGGTGTGAACCCTGATATCAACCGAGAAGAGTTTGCTGGAATCGAAGGCGAGAAGCACAATGCACAACATGATGCCAGAGTGATTAAAGCGTGTTACGAGAAACTCATGCAAATGTAGTTGAATACTACAACGATGATGAGGAGGGATGACAATGGCATTGACGGACAAGCAGATGAATTTCATAAACGAATACATGAAGGACATGAACGCGACAGCAGCTTACCTTCGTGCCGGATACAATTGTTCTGAAGAAGCAGCGCGTCGTGCTGCAAGCCGTTTGTTGACAAATGTTGACGTGATGTCCGAAATCGGACAAAGACAGGACAAAATGCAGAAAGACTCTGGTATGAGCGTTCAATGGGTATTGGAAAAGTACAAGCATATCATCGAGAATAATATTGATGTAGATCCAACAGTTGCTAAAGGAGCATTGGACAGTGTGGGCAAGCACTACGGCATGTTCAAGGATAAGGTGGAACACACCGGGGAAATGGTCATTAAAGTGAGTCTGCCGAAAGGGTTTGGTGACGATGCCGACGATTAATGTCGATTTAAACGAGCTTCCGAACCTGACCAATGACAAGTTCTATCCACTCTACAATAACAAGGATAGATACTTGGTGCTGATGGGTGGCGGTGGTTCGGGTAAGTCGGTGTTTACGGCTCAAAAGGTCATTGTCCGTATGCTGACGGAAAAGAAGCACCGGTTCCTGGTTCTACGTAAAGTAGCCAAGACTCTTCGTGAGTCGGTTTTCATGGAGATAAAGAACGTCATTTATCGGTGGGGATTGGAAAGTCTCTTCAAGATACCCAAAGGAACCAGTTCAGAACTGCATATCACCTGCATAAACGGCAATGAGATCCTTTTCGCCGGTCTGGATGATGTCGAGAAGCTGAAATCCATCTCGGGCATTACGAGTATTTGGATCGAGGAAGCAAGCGAGACGATGCCGGAAGACTTTAGGCAGTTGGATATTCGTCTTCGGGGCCGGACACTCAACTATAAGCAACTGATGATTACATTCAACCCGATTGATATCAATCATTGGCTCAAAAAGGAGTTTTTTGATAAACCGAAGCCCAATGCCACAACGATCCACAGTACTTACAAGGACAATAAGTTCCTAGATAACGAGGCTATTCGTGTCTTAGAGGCATTTAAAGAGACGGACCCATACTTTTATCAGGTTTACGCAATGGGCGAATGGGGTGTCCTTGGTAAGACCATATTCAACGCCCGGATAGTTTCCGAGCGAATCTCATATCTACGAACAAGGCCGCCGGTTAAACGGGGCTTTTTTGCATTTGAGCTGGATTTGGACGGCAAACCGAAAAACGACACGATCAAATGGAAAGATGACGATGACGGCAGTATCGTGCTGTTCGAGAATGTGAAAGAAAAACACCCATACGTACTCGGTGGAGATACGGCCGGAGAGGGCAGCGATTACTTCAGCGGACATGTCATCGACAACACCAACGGTAAGCAAGTGGCCCGGATCCATCAGCAGTTTGACGAGATCGATTACACGCGGCAGATATATTGCCTGGGTCGATATTACAACACGGCGCTGATCGGGCTGGAGGTCAACTTCTCGACCTATCCAACGCGTAAGTTGGAGGAATGGCACTATCCGAAGATGTATGTCCGGGAAGCTCAAGACTCCTACACGCACCGGCTCGAGAAACGATTTGGATTTCAAACGAACAAGATCACGCGTCCGCTTATCGTCTCTAACCTCGTGACCATTGTTAAAGAGTCGCCAGAGCTCATAAATGACATCTCAACGCTTGAGGAGATGCTTACCTTTGTCAAGAATCAAAACGGCCGTCCAGAGGCTCAGGAGGGCAGTAAGGATGATCTGATTATGGGGTTAGCGATTACCTACCAGATTAGGGATCAGCAGACGTACACGATCAACAATCAGGTTAAATTTGATGTCTCCAAGCTGCCGGCCGATCTGCAAGAGGATTGGAACCGGGCGAATGCGGAGCAGAAGAAGTACCTAGCACAAAAGTGGGGACTAACGAAAGGGGAATGACTACGCTGACTGATAAAGAATATCTCGTTAAATTGGCAAAAAGCCTAAGAGAGGCGGAAAGAGACGGTGCGACTGCTGATAATCCTGAAGGTACGCGAACAATTTCGCTATCGGATACACTAGCTAATGTCATTGCACAAAAGTTAGAAGAGATAGCAGAGAGGATGTGACTGTATGAAAAAGCGACTCGTGAAAAAGTGGATGAATCGGTATTTAAATCCTTTGGTTAAGACTATTCCAATACCCGACTATCCTTGGATGGAGGACGGAATTACAGTCATTAATGGTGATATTATACCGGAAGGCTGCGGATACAAGAGAGGGCGTCCTCGTAGTAACATAAAGAAAACTGCCGATGCTCTGAAAATTATCGTGCAAGAACACCCGAACGTTTGCCTATTATATGGACCTGTTGCTAATCCAAGTGGTCAAATCAAAATTAAATTAAAGACGGAATAGGTGATCACATGGACCTACTGGCTCCATTTAAGAAAGTGGTGAGTAAAGTGAAGGATGTCGTCGATAAGGTGAGCGATTCAATCGACAAAGATGCAGACGAGGCAAAGAATAGCGAACGGCTTCAGAAGTGGAAGAAGAAGTTCGATACAGCGAAAGCATCGCATAACGTGGACCTGATGGACGAACGCGAATATCTGTACCTCGGTAACCGGATGGTGGACAAGAACATCAACAGTAAAGACTTGCCCACAAAGCATGCGAATACTGTGAATAATATTATATTTGAGTTTATTGAGACGCAGGTAAATACTCAGATCCCGCAGCCGAGTGTTAAAAGTATGCGGCAAGAGTTTGCAGAACAGGCGCGCATGATTGAGGACAGCGTGACCAACACTCTCAAACGGATTGACATCGAAGACATTAACGACGCCAACGAGCGCATTACACCGGTGCAGGGGTACTCGATCATGGAACTTTCCTGGAATCCAGACATCAAACACCAGAGGTATCGCGGTGACTTGGAACTCTACTCCCGGCATCCGAAGCAGCTTATCCCTCAACCAAGGGTGTACCGGCTGCAGAAGATGGATTACTTCTTTGTTCTCTCCACTGTCACAGCCGATTACGTCGAGCGCCGATATGGAAAGGACATGGATCGGGAGCAAGAGCAATACACGGAGAATACGAGTCTTGCGGGTACTACATCAGTGAGTAATAACAGGTCGTCTCTCAATGGTGATGGCACACTAACCGAAATCGTGTGCTGGTACAAGGACGAGGACGGCGACATTGGTAAGTTTGTTTGGATCAACGATACCGTATTAGAGGACCTGCCAAAGTACTTCTACCGGCGTGTGAGACGTTGCCAAGAGTGTGGACAGATATCGTATGAGGATGTATGTGAGAACACGATCGATGTAGATGGTATCGAAATGGAGTGTGGTTCTAAGCGCTTTAAAACGCATGTTGAGGACAAGGAAGTTTTATACGAGGATAAAGTAATTGGAGATGGCACAACGGTTCCTGCGGGCACTGAGGTGCCTTATTTTATTCCCCCAGTTTACCCTGCTGCAATAAGGCGTAATGTGCCGCGTAACTTTGATTTTGGTGGACAAAGTGATATTGATGTGATCCGTGATCAACAGGATGCTATCAAAAAAGTTGTCACGAAGATGGAAGAAAAGGTTCTGCAATCCGGATCTATTATCAAGGTGCCTGAGGAACTGAACGTAAATATCACAAATGTGACGTATCAGATAATTAAAGGAACTATACCCCAACTGGGAGCTATTGGGTCCGAAGATTTGCAGGCAGATATAGGTCAAGAAATAGCATACGCAAAAATGCTTTACGAAAATGCCCAGTCAATGCTAGGCATAACTAACTCCTTCCAGGGCAAAGAAGACAACAGTGCAAAGAGCGGTATAGCCAAGCAGATACAGGTTCAACAAGCCAGCGGCCGGCTACAGTCAAAGCAGTACAACAAAAACGCATCCTTCAGAGAGTTGTTTGAACTGATGTTTTACTTCAAGTTGGCCTTCTATGACGAGCCAAGACCGTATCTCGCTAAGGATATTGACGGCAACGATGCTTATAAGGATTTCGACAAGTACAAGTTCCTCATGCGCGACGACAATGGGGAGCTTTACTACAATACTGACTTCCTATTCTCTGCTGACGTAGGATCCGGACTGCCGAAAGACCCGATCTTTATGTATAACCAGATCAAAGAAATGCTTGGTATGGGTGCGATTGATAAGCTGCAGTACTGGACGATCCTCGAGTCGCTTAACTTCCCAATGGCTAAGCAGATCAAGTCGCAGATCGAGGAGCAGATGCAACAAGAGGCAATGATGCAGCAGGGGATGATGCAAGGTGCTCCGCCTGCACCACAATCACCTGAGCAGTTGCTTGCTAGTCTGAGTCCGGAGCAGTTGGAACAATTACAATCACTGCCGCCAGAAGAACAACAGGCGATCATGCAGCAAGCTATGGGAGGTGCGGCATGAGTGGAAACGTGAAAAGGATATACCCGGAATCCAAAACAGGCGTTATAAACTGGATCGAGCAGAACTTCCATGAGATCGACGAATTCATCTGCATGTTCCAGATGAAAGACGGTACATGCACTTTTGTATATGATACTTACACGTATCGTGGCGCACTAGGGACACTAGAGATGGCAAAAGAGAGCCTATCTGATCTGGCCAGAAATGATGAATTTATTCCTAAAGAGAGGTGATTACAATGCCTCTTCGTAATGGTGATGACTCGCTTAACGACAACATGGCTTATATCTTCAAGGAGAGCGACAAAAAGCCGCGTAAGAAGAAACCCAAGGCTGAAAAAACTGAAAAGAAAGAATGACAGGGCATTCCACCGCCGCGTGGGTGCCCTTTTCCTTTGATCAGTTTACCTGAAAGGTGGTGAGACACATGAGCAACAGTAAGAGCGGCTACAAGGTATCTAACGCATCGAGCGCATATGTAAAAGCACCACAAGCATCCGCAACAGGCAAGAAGCCGACCGTACGCAAAGGGGGCGACCTGCGCACCAAAGGAAGCAAGTAACAACCTCTATATCTCGCTTGGGGACAGCGCAAAAATCCCCTCTAAGGAGGACTTATGCCACCAGAATTTGAAACAAGCGCAGAAACGATGGAGGTCGCTGAACCATCGATCGAAACAGCGGATGGCGCTGATTATGTAGATACAGAAGTTGAGGACTTCGACGCGGAAATGGAAACAGAGGAGCCAGAGCAAGATGGTGATGATACTGAACCGGTACCCGAACGAGACTTCGAGAAAGACCGCGCTTTTGCTGAACTAAGGCGTGCAAAAGAAGATGCCGAGCGCAGATTGAAAGAAAGTGACGCCTGGGTCTCTCAGCAATTCGGAGAATCACACGGATTACATACCTGGGATGACTATCAGAAGGCATTGGCCGAAGAAAAAAGACGGCAGGAATACAGCGAACAAGGTCTTGATTACGATGTGGTCAAGAAAGCTGTCAAGGAAGAATTGGACAGCCATCCAGAGGTGCTGAGAGCCAAGCAAGCCAACATGCGTGCAGCTATTGATGCAGAGGTTTCAGAGTTCAACAAAGCATATCCGGAGTATAAGTTTTCTTTCAACAATGAGCAGGACATTCTTAACCTGCCAAACGGTGAAGTGATCGCAAGGAAGATTGCGAGTGGTTATTCCCTGCTCGATGCGTTCGAAACGACGAACCGAGATACCATCCTTGAAAAGCGCACCAAAGCCGCACAACAGGCCACTAGGAACAACATCAACAGTAAGCAGCACATCAAGCCTTCTGGTGGTTCTGGTGGCGATATTGATGCGCTGAGTGTGCCTGATGACGTGATGGCGAATTACCGCAGGATGTTTGCGAAAGATCTTAAGACCGGAAAGATGAAAGAGTCCGATTTTATTAATCACTATAAGAAAAGTAGGAATTAAGGAGGCAGAACTATGGGATTCATTCCTGTTAAATCATTAGACGGAGCAAGTGATCCGTTTGAATATTTGCTTATGACTGACAATGAGGGCGTTGTAATTGGTGAGGCTCTAGTGCAGACAAACGGGCGTCTGACTAAAGCGGGTGCAACGGTCACTCCTGAGTTTATCGCAATGCGTACGCAGGCTGCCGAGGCGACAAGCACCAAGGCGATTCCGGTGATTCGAGTGGATGAAATGCGGGAATTTGAGGTCCCCTCTACTGCACCAGTCGCTCAAACCTTGGCGGGATCGAAAGTAACACTTCATACGGATGCTCTTCGAGTCACCCCGACTACAACGAGTGGTGTCTTTTTAATTAGCGCAACAGATGGAGCAACACCAAATTCAAAAGTACGCGGGTATTTCCGTCGATAGGAGGCTAAATATATGGCAGGTGTAGTAATTTCAAAAGCAAGTGGTGTCAATGATTCAGTGTTTGGAAAATCGCAAGAGCCTCTAAAGCTATATGTTGAGCAACAGATCGAGGCATTTGAACAACATTCGATTATCTCAAATGTATTTTATGAAGACGAAACAAGTAATTACGCCGAAAAATACAGCTACGAAACATCGCTTGGAGACTTTGAGGCAGTTGGAGAAGGTGCTGCATATCCAAGAAGCACCTTCCAAGAAGGATTCAGCAAATCAATCGAACCTGAAGAGTGGAAAAACTCTTTTGAAATCACTCAACAGATGGTTGAGGACGGTAAAATCGGTAAAATGCAACAACGCGCCGGACAATTCACACTTGCTTATAACCGTGGTCGTGAAAAGTTTGCTGCAGGTATCCTGAATAACGGTTCCTCAGCGACTATGGCATTCGGAACGAATGGTAAAATCTTCGATATTACTGCTGCTGATAAAAAACCGTTATTTGCGATTGATCATCCATCTGCAACAGGAAACTATGGAACTCAATCCAACTATTTCGGTCTTCCGTTTTCCTACGATGCCCTGGCTCTCGTCGAAGAAGCTATGCAAAACTTCCGTGATGATGATGGCAATCTACTTAACATGATGCCTGATACGATCATTATTCCGAATAAAGCCCGTATTAAGAAGCTTGTATTTGATGCTGTAGGTGCAGACGGCATTCCCAACACAGGAAATAACTCATTCTCTTACCAGTATGACCGTTGGAATATCATCATCAGCCCTTATCTCAACAATACTACGGGTATCACGGGTGGAACAGATAGTTGGTATGTGATGGACAGCACTTTTAATCAGAATTATTCCGGTTTAGTTTGGTTGGAGCGCTTGCCACTTACTGTGAAATCTTACGTTGATAACAACACGGATAACAACGTTTGGGCTGGACGCGCTCGTTTCGGAGCAGCTCCAAACAACTGGAGACCAATTGTAAAAGTAGATCCAGGCCTTGGTACAATTCTGACCTAAGAGAGGTGAAACGATGGGCTACACGGGTTTAGACATCGACGGAAATATTACGTTGCGGACTGAGACTCTCGGCGGCGTGACGCTTGCCGGTGGAGACGTGACGTTATCTTCAGATCAAGCAAAACTTGGGCGTATTGAAGTGGCTACCGGGCACGCGACGAACGTTGTTATCGTGCCGAAGACGCCGGGCAAGGCGTACATTGTGAAGAACAACGACGGCGCCCTGGTGGCAAGTATCAAAGTAGCCGGAGGCACAGCCGTCTCTGTGGCGTCCGGAAAGACGGCAATCGTACAAGTGAATGGTGCAGGAACACAAGTTGAGCGTGTAACACCGGATGCGTAATCAGTCATAGGAGGGCATAATTGCTCTCCTTTTTTATTTTCAATAAGGGGGAGAGTTTATGTACTCATTAGATCAATTAAAAGGAAGTTTGACCACTCCAGAGCGTGTAATGCTGTGGGAGATTTTACAGATTCAAAACCGAATTTTGAACCACCTGGAAGCAACGAACAAACATAACGAAGAACAGAATCGAGAGGAATCTCGTCCACATAAATCTGAGGAAACGAAGCGTCCGGAAGTAATCAAGCGCAAAAGAAGAGGTGCTGTCTAATGTCCAGTTATTCCGTATCCAAACATACCGCAATTACCGTAGGAAGCTCGAACACGGCCGTTAATACCATCAGTTCCGTGCGCAGGTACCTATTGTTAATCAATGACAGCGATGAAGTGATCTACCTCAATTTCGGAGGTCCAGCTGCACTAAACACGGGTGTCAGGCTTAACCCTAATGGCGGTAGCTTTGAAATGACGTCCACACAAGGCAACGTCTATCAAGGCGCGATCAATGCAATCAGTTCGTCCGGCAACAAAGTATTGCTCGTTACTGAAGGAGTATGACGTTATGGGACTGACGGCAGCTCAAATAATTGCCAAGGCGGATTTAAAATATCCCAATGCCCGATTGGAGTCAGAGAAGCTATACGATATTAACGATCTTAATAAGCGGTTGCACCGAAAGTTTAAGATACCAGCAGCTGAATCGTTCGAGGTTTTGGCAGGACAATCCGATTATCCAACCGGCATCGACGTCGAAAAATTCATCACCGTTGTAGTGGATGGAAGAGAGTATCGACCCAAGCAGCTGGTGGCTTCATCTTCCTATGCAAGTAGGTATTACACCAACCTTAGTGGGTACACGATCCTGCATCCGGCACCAACAACCGACGGAACGATGACAGTTTATTACTACGGGACACCGGAAGATATAACTAAGACAAGCGACATTCCCTCATTGCATGAGGATTACCACATGATTTTTGTCTATTATCTCTGTAAACAAGCAGCAGAAGAACTTCGAGACTATGACGTATCTAACGTATACATATCGCAATACAACGATATGGAACGTGAAATCATGACAGAGTTCCAAGATCCGGAAGTCATAACAATAACGAACGAAACGGGGTGGTGAGATGGGGCAGAGCGTAGCAGAACAGATTCAAGAAGGCTTTAATTCACACATCAACAAACGTGTTTGGGATGCAGTTATGTATAATGTCGCCGTTTTTGGCATATTTCCCGGACCAGACGTAACAGCGAAGCTCCAGGCGCTTATTAACCGAGCGATAGCCGAAGGCCGGAAAGCAATTTTTTTCCCTCATGGGCAATACTATGTGACCGTGTTAACCAATGCAGACAAAGTATCCTTTATTGGAGACAATGCTACATTTGTAGGTGGTTTCGCTGGAAAGATACAACAATTTGGAGACATTCCGAATTTAGTAATTAACGTAAAAGACTTCGGCGCGCGTGGTGATGGATCTGTTAATGATTTAAACGCAATTCAAGCCGCTATTGATTCTGTATCTGTAGGTGGCACGATATTCTTTCCTCCAGGAGATTATTACATCAATACAGGTACGATTAATATGCTTAATAAATCCTTGTTTTTAGTTGGTTCTGGTCGTAATGCTACCAAGATTACTTTAGGCGGGGCATCAAATAACCACGGCATCTACGTAAGTGACTGTAGTGGATGGGGGATTAGAGACTTAACAATTAAACATTTAGGCAGCCCAACCGGTGGATCAGCTATTCATGCAAACTGCAGTAATGGGTGGATCGAGAATATATTGATTGAACATACTTTCAATGGAGTCGAAACGCGAAATTCACAAGCAAACAAATACCGAAATATTGACATGTGGCATTTTAAACAATATGGATTCTATTTTAGCGGGAATAATAACGATAATTTTATTCGTGATTGTTTCATAAACGGCGAAGTGGCTGGGAATGGAACGCCGTCTCCTAACTCTGCTGGTATAAAAATGGTGGGAAAATGCGACGCTACTGTTTTCTCTAACCTTGAAGTTGTTCTGTGCAACTACCCACTCCAAACAGAAAAAGTAGGGAGCAGCGCCCCTTCATTTTGCCGATTCGAACAAGTATATTTTGACTCGTGCGCCGATGCTGCATTATTCGAAAGTGTTAACAATTTTATGCTTAATCAATGTTGGTTTAGTAATAGACCGGGCTCAGGGTGTAGGGTAAGTAATGTTACAGATTTTGTATTTAGCCAATGTTCCTTCGTAAATAATGCTAAAAATGGTTGTATTCTCGAAACGACCAGCAAAAGGGTCAAATTTTTAGGATGTACTTTCGAAGGAAACTCTACAGCTGCTGAAAACACTCAGCACGGGCTCTGGATTAACGGAGGGGCTACCGACTTCATTGTCCAGTCCTGTACATTCTACAACAGTGGTAATTATGGAAAACAAGGATGGGGAGTAATCGTCACTGGAGGTCCGAGTGATCGTTATATCATTGCAGATAATCTTGTTAGTGGTAATGGGATAGGCGGAATAAGTGATTCAGGCACCGGAACAAACAAACATGTCGCAAATAATTATTAAAGGTGATGAAACATGATACCATTACCTCCAGTACGAAATAAGCCAGCTATCATACAACGTGAGTTTAAAGGCGAGAGTCGGTTGGATGCTCTATCTTTGCAACCTCAGCTTGCAATGGAAACAAAGAATCTTACCTCTGCAGCGTACCCGGCCATGTCGGTCCGTTCTGGGTATTCAGTACTTGGCACTTCTGCTGGTTCTAAGGTACTTGGTATGGGCGTCTGGAAAGATACAGAGCTACATGTTGTATTTAACGATGGGACATGGAGAAAGTGGAATGGTGGATCGTGGAGCACGCTGGCGTCCGGACTGAATACGACAGCCAAATGGAGCTTTTGTAACTTTAAAGGAAACTTTGGTGATTTCAACCTTATCGGAGCCAATGGAGTGGACGCTGTAAAGAAATATAATGGATCATCTGTATCGGACTTGTCTGGGGCGCCTGCGGGAGCCAACTTTATTGATGAGCATGACAACCGGTTATACTGTGTAAAAGATGGAACGCAGGTATATTACTCGGAATTGAGTGTGGCGACGAACTGGACGCAAATAAATCAAGATGACAGCGACCCAGGATCGTTTATCAAAGAGATCAATACAGGGCGAAAAATAACAGGAATGAAAGCAGGGGCCGGACACATTACTGTATTCTTCCCAACCGCAGCATTTGAGCTTTATGGGACGAGCTCATCAGATTATAGAATGATTGAGGCGGCACCGGATATTGGCATGATTAATAACGAAAGTAGTGCCCTCTTGGACGGTGTGCTGTACTTTATAAGTGAGCGCGGCTTATACCGCTATGGGGGCGGCGCGAGACCGGACAAGGGATATTCATTCCCCATGCAGTGGTATATCGACAACATGAATAAATCAGCGATTCAGACATGTTGTGCCGGTACAGACGGTAAACGGGTCTATTTTGCGATCCCAATGAACGGCAGCACACCAGACACGATCATCGAATTTACCCCGGAATTTGGTACGTGGTACGTCTGGAATGACATCTCTCCATCCTGCTTTACTCGCATGGCTGGCAAGTGGTACATCGGCGACAACTATGGCCGCGTGCTGGAAATAGGCGGTGGAACGGATAATGGTGGTTCAATTAGCTGGAGGTGGGTTTCTAAGCCGTTTACCGCACAGTCCATGTCTCAGGTCATCCGGGGACTCAAAATTTGGATTGCAGCCAATTTACGGCCCGGAAATACGATGAATATTTACCTTACCAACTCACCGGACACCGATTCCCAGTGGGTGCTTGTCCGCTCCATCCCGACAACCGGTTTGATCAGTAGCACACCACTCTGCATTGCCTCAAATATCGCGGCGAATGCGAGGTTTATCCGGATCAAGATCGAAGGTTCGGGACCGATGACGCTGCACGAAATTGCGCGGGAAGAAGATTATTTGCCTTTGAGATAGGAGTGAGGAAATGCCAATAATGAATTTTGGTCGGATTGATGGGGACGCAAGCCTGGAGGACATCAGGGAAGCGCTCGGCAAAGCCCAAAAGATGCTGGAATATTTGCTTCAAGGGGGATTGGACGATAAAAACATTCGAGCAAACAGTATTACAGCAAATCGGCTGGATGTAAATGAACTGTCTGCAATTACATCAAATATCGGACATGTTAAAGCTGGAATAGTTGAAGGTGTTGTCATTAAGGCAAGTCAATTTCAAGGTGGGACCATCAACATTCAAACCGATGCTACAATAGGCAATAATGTTTACCTCGGAAATCAATTCGACGGAACTACCAAATCTATTCGTTTTTCAAATGCACCTGGATATGATGCATTTATAAGATATCTCTCGGGTGATCTCACGTTTAGTGCAAATGGTTTTGTAGCATTTAACATTGACAGCCCTCAGGGAATGGTCGTGAACAATAGAATTTATGCCGATGATTTAATTATTCCAGGCGGATCGATATCAAGCAGGATTAGCAGTCTAGAATATCGTGTTGCTCAACTTGAAAGTAGGCCATACCCACCACCTGCTTTTCCTTGAGAAATACTGTATAAAACGGTACAATAGTCCTATCAAAATATATGATGGCGGTGCCGAAATGACAATAAATCAAATACTGCTTAAAGTCCTAATGATGATTTCCTTGCATAACCCAGATGCACAGGTCCAGCAGAACGAAAACGTGATTACAGTATTGAACGGCGATCAAAAAGAAGCGTACACGGTGCTATTTATGTCATCCATCAACAGTGAAGACAAGAAAGCTGAACTGACCTATGACGTTATTCAGACGACGGAATAAAAAAAAGCTCACCATATGGTGGGCTTTTATAATTAGGAGATGAAAAAATGAATATGGAAACAGCAAACAAAATCAATGAAACGATCACTAAATCATGTGACTGGATTCAGCTTGTAGTAGAAAGAAAAACCTCCAGCCAAGAACTACACATTCTGCCGGAGGTTATGAACGGACTTGCTAATTTGATTGAAGCAACTAAATCTCGGAACCTTTGACAACTCCTGCAAGAATAGTTTGGTACAATTTCGCGATTTCCTCAGCAATGTATTCATTCCTGTTCTTACCTTCTTTAGGGATAAGGTTCAAATGAGGAATTGCTACTAATGTTAATTCTTTTGCAACTTCATGCTCAAATGTTGCGGCCATATTTCGACACCTCCTCCCATAAGTATAGATATTACCAGAGGAGGGATATTTGGGATAGATGAAGGATTGTAAATACTTGTAACCATGTGATAAAATTAAGTCAACAAGGGTAAAATAAAGTAAGGAGCCAGCGCTTACTGGCCCCTTGGTTGTACAGCAGCCGCTTTTAAGGGCGGTCGGCTTCAAAAGACGTGTCGAGAAATAAACCGCATCCTTTGGCGAGGGCGGTTTATTTCCGTTTATGGAAAGAAAGTATCAACACAACCAACGTCGCAAAAGAAATCATAAGCGTCATCGCTTGGTATACTTCCATAGCTATCCCTCCCTTCTAAGAGAGAGTAGCCAACCGCCCTACTAAAAGCCATTCTGTGTACGAGGAAGATTATACCATAAATGATAGAGTCCAGCATATGCCGGGCTCTTTTTTAATGCTCAAAGGAGGGTGGAACATGGCCGAACAACTATACGGAATTAGAAAATACCTTCGTGATAACGGATATGGCGACGATGATATCACATACGATATGAACAGCCGAACGGTACAGCTTAAGGGGAAAGACTTTTATAAAACGAACCCGCAAGCGCAGACGAATGCCGATTATGGACTCCAACAGGGTAGCACATATGCCCCTCAATCGGAGCTATCCAAGGCATTACGTGATTACCGTGGTTCTGATAGGACCAACCAAATCAACAATACCGTAAATACGATGACGCAGAGCGCTAATAGGGAGCCATTTCAATATAAGGCGCCAGAACAGTTTAACTACAATGTGGAAGATGATCCGCAGTATAAAGCGGCGTTAAGGAGAGCGGAAGTAAATTCCCAAAGAGCGGTTGGAAATATCTCTGCAGATATGAACAAAAGGGGTCTCTTAAATTCTACTATCACCAAAGATCGTGGAGATCAGAGTGCACTCCAGGAATATGGGCGCGCAAGTGACTTTGCGATAACACAACTCATTCCACAAGCTTATCAGCAATATGCAGACCAGGCGAATAGAGATCTGCAAGTGCAGGGTATGAACTATCAAGCTGGGCAGGATCAATTTAAGAACCAATCAGCACTCGCGCAATTGTTAAACGGACTAAACCAACAAGACACAGACAATGCTTACCGCGAAGATGTACTGGCTAATCAGCAAAAAAATGAACGCATCGGCCTCGCTCAGTGGCTTAGCCAGACTTACGGTGTAGACGCTCAGCCGAAGTATGATACTCAGGTGGCATTTAATCAGGTGGCTGGTATGAAGCCGTTTAATGCACAGCAATTTGATTGGCAGAAGGCAATCAGTGATAGGGATTATAGCCGCGGCGTTCTCGAAAGCGATCGTTCTTACGATCTTCAACGATTAGGCCAACAAGCGAACATTGCTAATATGGGACAAGATAATGCTTATAAATGGGCAACTTTAGGTTGGAGTAAAGATCCTAGTAACCCGGATAACCTATATAAAAATGCTCAGATTGGTGCTTTGAACAATAAAGGCCAGAAGACAGCTACCGCTGAAGATTATGCAGGTTATATAGACAAGGTAATTACTAGAGATGATGACGGAAATATAACTACAAGCCCAAAACAGTTGGAAACGATGATCCTCGGAGCTGGAATGTCTGATTATGAAAATGCCAAGCTATTCGCAAGATACAACTTGCCAATGAACGACGAGCAAAAGAAATTACTGAATTCACGGGGAAACTGACATCCCCCGGGGCTAGTGGAATACCACAGGCATACCGGGGGATCTTTTCTGACGTATCGTCTAAAACCGGCATTGACGTGAATCTGTTAGGTGCGATCGCAAAGGCGGAATCGTCCTTTAATCAAAATTCGAAGAGCCATGTCGGAGCTACTGGACTTATGCAGTTGATGCCGGCCACAGCTAAGTCTCTCGGCGTCAACCCGAATGATCCAGCACAAAACGTGCTTGGCGGAGCGACCTACATCGGTTACCAGTTGAAGAAGTATGGGAACGTACAATTGGCGCTTGCCGCATATAACGCTGGTCCCGGAAACGTGGACAAGGCCATTAAAAAAGCGGGCTCCCGCGAATGGAACGCCGTCTCGAAATATCTGCCGAAAGAGACACAAAATTATGTGCCTAAAGTTATGAGTAATATGGGGAGGTGAGATCGGTGGCATCGCTTTTTGACGAGAACAGAAAACGGTTGGGTATTTCGAATTCAGGGAATGCGCCTGCGAGCACTAACGGCAAAAGTCTATTCGATGAAAACAGGATGAGGTTAGGAATCATAGAAGACACTCGTCCCTCCCTTACCTCCAAAATTTCTAATAACTTGATGGGTGCTGTTAGCGGTTTAGGTTCCGCAACTGGAAAATTAGATTTAAAAGCAATCTCCCAGGCACAAGCAGCTGAAGCTGGACGTAATTCGGTGTACAATGCACGGCAAATGATTAAGGACATTGTGCCGAATCCAATGTACGTCAACGAAGCAAAAAGGGCTGAGCAGGACCCACAGAACTCCATTTTGAAATCCATCAAAAATAATACGATCGACCTTTACGCTGGGGCAATGGATAAATTACTGTACGACACAACTGCTGGTAAAGTACTTCAAAACTTTAACCAGGGCGCTTCTCATATGAATGGAGCGCCTATGCCTTATCCTGCTCAATCAACCGGTAGTAAGGTAGGAGATATTGCCGCCCAATTCGCCGGTGCAGCAGGAGGATTATTTGTAAATCCGGCACAGACAGAAATGAACGTTGCCAATACCTTTTTTGGTGGTCCCATGATTAATACGGCCATTAATAAAGCGACTCAAAAGTTAGGTGCTCCGACATTGACTGGCGTACCTCGTTTGATCGCCCAAGAAGCATTAGGATCCGCTGCATATGCTGCCCCACGAACATTAATGACTGGTGGGGAAATTAGTGACATTCCGAAGAATATGCTTATTGAAGGTGCTTATGGAGCTGCTGGTGGCGCACTTCTCGGCGGATTAGGTGCCGGTGTTAAGGCATTGGGCAAGCGGTTTGGACCAGCACCGGTAGAGCAGCCATTAGCTTTACCAGAGCCGAGATTAGCATTACCGGAGCCACAACTAGCGCTTCCTGCACCTCGCGCTGCTTCCGTTCCGAAAGAATTGCTGAACGAATCTCTAATTAGTCCAAGTAAGCCGATTGGCGGAAAGACTGGACTACCCTCATTTACTGACTTTAAAAGATATTTGGATGAGGAAGAGGCTTTGCTTGCGGCGGCTAAAACAGAAAACAAGATCCAACCGGCTAGGTTGTCAGATAGCTTAATCGAGCCGCAACCAGTCCTTAAACAGCGTGGCACATATGACACATTAACCCAGTCATCAAAAGCCACAGAGCCATTCAAGGAAGGCGCTGAACAATTCAGATACCACGAAACTATAACGAACGCCGGGACGGTTGCAAAGGCGAATGAGCGCGTTAAAGATTTAAATAAAGCAGAATTAGAATTAATGAACAAGGAAAACAACTTCGGCCCCGAAGACCTTGCAACTGGATACCGATTAATTGATGAGTTTCAGTCACAGGGTATGATAGAAAGAGCCGTCAATGTGGCTATGAAAGTGGCCGAAAAGCTAACGAAGACAGGACAAACTTTACAGGCTGCTACTATTTATAACCGCCTCACTCCCGAAGGCGTACTTGTATATGCCCAACGCGTGGCTAAAAAGGTAACTGAAAAGCTTCCTCCAGGCAAAGAAGTGAAAATTACGCCAGAAATGGCGAATCAACTCACCGAACTGGCTGGTACCGTACAGAAAATGGGCGGAAATAAAACAGCGGCATCGAGCGTGGTAGACATTCTTGAAAAATATCGTGCTGGACAAACCGTTACGAGTGAAGAAAAAGCCGCAGTGCAAAAATTTGTTCAGGATGCAAAATCGTTTATAAATACTAAAACCAAACAACCCAAATCTGCAAAGGTTCCAAAGGAAATGGGGGACAGTCGGGTTAAAGATAAAGTGGTCAAGTTTTTGGAAGACCAGGAACAAGCCGCCAAGGAACGTTTAAGAGCCAAGGGCATTCAGATATCATCTGGTATCGACCCAACAATTGCGGCAAACTACGCGATTATCGGTGCATCTAAGCTCGCGCAAGGTACCATTAAGTTTGCAGATTGGTCCGCTGCGATGGTGAGGGATTTCGGCGAAGCGATTCGTCCTCATCTCACGGAGCTATACGAGAAAGCGCAAGAACAATTAATCACCAGCAGCAAGAAAATTAGTGATGAAACCATATCGAAATCCGAGAAAATCGCCGAACGCTTCATTAAAGATCGTGACTTATCGCCAGAAAGCATCGCCGAAATTGAAGCATTAGCCAAGAAGGTATCTTCCTTAGCTGGTGACGCTAAATCTCAGGCAAGTCAAGATTTGCAGGTAGTTCTCAATTCACTTGAAAGACCTGGGCTACTCCGGAAAATTGATTCTGCTCAGACGATCGGCCAGCTTTTAAATCCGAAAACAATGATCCGTAATGCCGTTGGTAATGAGTTGTTTTATCGAGTTGAACGATTAAACAGAACACTAGCTACTCCTGTAGACTGGGCAACATCAAAGCTAACTGGTAAAGACCGAACAATAACCATTGCGAGAAATGGTTGGGAAGATTGGTTTAAGCCCACACAAGATTATTTTAAAGGTTTAAAAATTGGAACTAAAGCCGGATGGAAGGGTGTTAATCCGGACGGACTAACCACGCAGTATGATATCCGGGGCCAAGCATTCAAAAGCAAACTTAATCCGATGACATATTTAGAAAAAACATTAGGCGCTACTCTTAAAGGTTTTGATTATGCTGCCTATAACCGCGCAGTCAATCAACGTCTACGGGAAATGGCCCACTTAGACGCTGTAAATAAGGGATTGAAAGGAGAAGCTCGAAAACGCCACACTGAACGTTATTTAATGAACATCGATGAAAACGTGAAGGCTATTGCTGATGAATATGGAAAATATATTACCTTCCAAGATAATAGCTTTATCGCCAAAGGCTTGCAAGGAACAAAAAAGTTCTTAAATAAAGATCTAGATTTCGGCATTGGATCATTGGTCATAAAATATCCGAAGACTCCTGGGAACCTGATTACACGCGCTTTAGAGTATTCACCGGCTGGATTCCTGAAAGCTGCGTATGAAGTGGCTGAACCCTTTCTTAAAAAGGGTAGTGTGAAAACTCGGGAAGATGTGATTATAAGTGCTATGCGAGCTTCAGTTGGAACAGGAATCACAGGCTTTGGTTATTATTTATCAAATATCGGAATTATCACTGGTGCTTCGGATAACGATCGTGATGTTCGTGAACTCGAGAGACAGGCTGGACAAGCTCAGTACCAAATTAATGGTAGCGCACTTAATCGCTGGGCTAAGGAATTGGTTACAGGTAATTTCAACTCGATGCGAGATGCAGCCAAACTACGCGAAGGCGACCTTTTATACAACTATGACTGGGCTCAACCTGTTTCGATGGCGCTTTCCGCAGGAGCAAATATCTCTGAATCAGAGAAAAAAGGTAAGAAGGGCCTAGAAGTAGGAGAAGGATTGCTTTCAACTGCCTTTAATTCAATCACCGGAGGCCTTAATACCATCACAGAACAGTCCGTTCTTAAAGGAGTTAAAGATGCTTTCTCAACAAATCCAGGAGAGGACAATACCATCGAAGGGTTTTTGAAGAATGTAGGCTCAGGTATGCTTTCCTCTTTCGTCCCAACAGCGGTAAATCAGGTTAATCAATACCGTGATAATACGAAGCGAGAGACATATGATCCTAGCTTCATCCAGAAATCGATCAATAAAGCAAAGATCAAGATCCCTGGACTGTCCGATTCTTTGCCTCAAGCGGTGGATACGTTGGGTAAAGGCAAGACTAATTTCCAGGATAATAGCCTATGGAATGTGTTCCTGAACCCTTCGTTCACCAACAGATACAATGTTTCTCCTGAGGCAAAGAAAGTTGTTGACCTGCTCAATGCTACTGGTGACAAGCGCATTGCACCGCGTATGGTGGACAAATACATCTCGGGAACCGACAAGACCACGAAGCAGAGCAAGAAAATCGACCTCAACCCAGATCAATTTGTCCGATATCAGAAATCGGTGGGCGAAGAAGCAGCGCGGCTTATTGGCAAGATCCCTGAAAACAAAAGCGATGATGCAAAGGTTAAAGCGATGATCGATGCGCTCAGCAAGGCCGGAGAGAAAGGCCGGAAAGAACTGAAGAAGGAACTGAATTTAAAATAGGGACTGGTCAAACGATCGGTCTTTTTGCATGCAAAGGAGTGGGTTGCCATTGCTACTAGAACCGATGGAAAAAGCAGTAGAGGACGAGACATACAGAATCATCCGGGAACTGTACGGGCCGGAGGAAGCGAGCAAGCTTCTGTACGCCTATGGCGATTTGACGCAATGTTGCGAACAGGTAGCGACGAGCTTAAAGAAATCCTTACCATCATCACCGGCGGTATAGCCCCGGGAAGGAGTGGAATAAATGAGTAAATGGGTGGACCCGAAGTTTGTGACGGTAATTGCTTCATTAATAGCCGTCTTTATCAATAAAAATTTTGGTTGGCAGGTATCGACTGATAAGCTTGTCGCGGCCATCATCATCGTGGGTAATTTCCTTGTTGCACAGATCGTTGTCGATATCCAAAAAATCAAAAACGGCGAGAAGATTACCTTTAATAGTACGAAGTTTGTCACGGTCGTAATCTCCTGCCTCATTCTCGGATTTTCTGAATACCTCGGGATCCCAATCAATGAGGAAGAAGTGTTCCTGTTGACCGGTCTGGTTGCCACGTACATCACAGCTAAAGCAGTCAAGGACGTGGCTAATGAGAAAAAGAAGGCCGCAGATATTCAAGCTGAAGGCGATGTTATCCAAGAAGCCTCACACATCACACACGATGATGTAGCAGCCATGACGCACAACGAGATTTACAAGCGTGTAGAGAATGTCCATAACCAAATTAACGACTACTACAAGTTGCTGGAGAACGGTAACGAGGTCCAATCTGAAGAGGCTGCGCGCCGGTATGTAATGGTCGAGAAGATTTTGAGTGATATGAAACCGATCGACAGAGAGGTGAGATAAATGAAGATTATCCTAGACGCTGGACACGGCGAGAACACGCCAGGCAAACGAACGCCGGATGAGACTCTAAGGGAGTACGTATTCAACCGCGCAGTAGCCAATTTCGCAGCTCCCATGCTCCGGGAGTATAAAGGGGTGGAAGTGCAATTCACGCACTCAGATGCCCGCGACGTGCCCCTGAAAGAGCGTACAGACCAAGCCAATAGATGGGGCGCCGATCTTTTTGTATCCATCCATGCAAACTCTGCTGGTGGTCAGGGATGGAGCGATGCCAGTGGTATTGAAACTTTTATTTACACGTCGAATCCGAAGGACTCCCGGGCCATCGCTGAAGTCGTTCAGCAGCAGATGGTCATGGCGACTGGTCTCCGCAACCGTGGCGTAAAGCTTGGTGACCTGCATGTCCTACGAGAGACGCACATGACGTCCATCCTGGTCGAGTGCGGCTTTATGTCCAATCACGCGGAGTCAGAACTGCTTAAGCAAGAACCTTACCGCAAGACATGCGCAGGAGCCATTGTTAATGCGATCGTCAAGCATTACGGATTACAGCCAAATCAAAAACTGGAGGTGACGAAATTGGAAAAATGGAAGCTTGATATGGCGATGACAGCGATGGATGAGCTGGCGGCTAAGGGGATTTTGTCCGATGCAGAAATGTGGAAGAAACAGTTACAGGCAGGCGAGATCGAGAAGGACCTGCCCTGGCTGATGTTTACGCTTATGAACCGCATAGCGAAGTAATTTTGATCCCTGCCTATAAATGGCGGGGATTTTTTTGTTTACTCTGCCCCAAATCCGATTATAATAAGAACATACGTTCTTTTATAAGGAGGAAATGATGTGCTAAGTGATACCGAACGGAAGGTACTGCGCATCCTGTACAATTTTTCGAATATCCATCACTGTATGCCCGATTTGTCCGAGTTGGAGACTAAATCAGGGTACAACCAGGAAAATATCAAGCAGGCTCTGAGCACCTTGCGAGAACAGGGATATATCATGGGCAAAAAGCTCTCGGAAGTTAAGATTATTGAAGGATGGCCTAGAGAGAAAAAGGAAGAGAAGAAAACATACATAAACCCTTGGATGGACTGAGGAGGATGGCATCATGGGGAAGAAGTTAGAGGGTAATGGCCTTTACGAATCAAGTCGAATGATCCTACCGGAGCATAAAGAGGCGATCCAGCGGCAGCTGAGGGAGATAAATCGCAGGGTGAAGCCAATTTTAGATGAGCAGGCATGGGAATTGATGCTCCTGGACATTGTAGACGCCAGGGCTGCGGACAAAGAAGTTACATTGGTACTCTTTGACCCATTTGAAGATCGAGAGCTGCGTGGCAAAGTCACCAAGTTTGATATGCAACTGCAACGTTTGAGGATTGACTATGATGACGATTGGGACTGGATCAAGTGGGATGACATTATAAGCGTATATACATAAAAAAGGCCAGGGATTCTTTCCCTTGGCCTTTTTGTTTACCGATGCTTTCGGTCAAGAAAAATATACCATTTACCCCCAAGATTGTCTACATAATTTATCGGTATTAGTCACAACCTATTAGTACTTATAGGTATGTCCCGATATTGCTGATGCTCTTATACGGATGCTGGAGCAGATCGGCGGTTTTTTCGGTGCTGATTCCCAGATATATTTTCGTGCCGATGGAGGGATCGCGGATCAGAGAATCGACGAGATCGATCAGGCCGTCACGGGCGATCGCTTCTTCGTACAAGACGACGCGCAGCTGGCCCAGCATCAGCTTTTTGGAGGATTTGCGGTTCTGGTCCTCTCGCAGCTTCTTAGTCGTGTAAGCCTGGTTGAACAGAATCGTAGCCCGGTGACCGGATTCTTTATCCAGGGTATACATGACGGATGTGCCGCTGAGGCGGCTGTCGGGGCCTTTATCGTAACCAAGCGCCACCACAAGACCGATTCTCTCGAAGACACGCCGTTCCACGCATCCCGTCGCAACCAGTACGGTCACAAGGGCCAGAAGGCAGAGCCGCCTTTTTTTCACGGGGAATCACCTCCGTTCGCAGTCCGTACGATCTTTTTTCTAAAGAAAAGGATGATGCCCAGCAGAAGCGGATACACAAAAGCCATGTACATGCTCACTCTCCCGGTTATGTCGTTCAGCCGCTTGATTTCAAGCCTGCTGCTGAAAAGCGTGCAAATCACAAACAAAATGGCGACAACGAGGTAAAGGGACGTTTTTTCTTTCAGCGGGCTTATTTTCGGAATACCGCGGGAGGCGGACCACACAACCAGCATAACGTTCGGCAAAATCCCAATGAGATAGAGCGAAACCGTAATATATTCAACGCGCTCGATAAAAGGAAATTCCACGATTTTCAGCAGAGTCAAAGTCGGCCAAATGGTGTGGATAAGCTGCCCTCCGCTGAAATAGACGAGTGCTGTAACCATGTAAATGAGATAAGTAACCGTAGTGAACAGAATAGCGAAATGTGCGTATTTCGGTGCTTTTTTTGGATCCCTTATAAAAGGAAAAACAAACATCAGCAGTTCAAAACCGACAACCGAGAAGGAAATTTCCTTCGTTCCATTCAGAAATTCCTCCGGAGAATGATTCATGACGGGGAGCAGATATCCCCAATCCGCATACTGGAGAGGATAGTACAACAGCAGCATCTCGAACGTTAGGATCAGAATACTCATAAATCCGATTCCGGCCATCACTTTGATGCCTCCGAGCACACCGTACAAAGTGAGGGAAAGAATCATAAGGGCCAGGAACCAGGGAGGCATGTCCGGAAAAATCCACGTCTGCACGATTTCCGCATAATTCCGGAGAATCGTCAAAGCAATGAGTGTCAGGTAGGCCACATAAAGGAAGGACAGAACGCCGCCCAGCCATTTTCCGAAAGCTTCTTTATGAATGCCGTAAAGATCCTTGCCCGGGTATTTTTTGAGAAAAGAGAACATGGCCAAGACGACAAGATGGCAGAACAGTCCGGCGAGCAGGACGGTAACCCATGAATCCTGGCCGACTATTTTGTAAATTTTGCGCTGAAAGCTGGCTCCTCCCACACCTATCTGCGTCGTTGTAATGATAAAGAAAAGCAGGTAAGCGCGCAGTGAAGTGTGGGGAGATTCCGGATAGCTGTTCATGTCAGTCACCTAGTTTTCTTCTTGGAATTGTTCGAACAAATCTATGTTTTGCCGGTTATCCGGGGTTTCGGAGCCCTGCCCTTTCTTTTTCCGGGCTTGGAAAGAGAAAGTTTTAACGATATTTTCCATGAATTTTCCGTAAGGCCGTCTGATAAACAATTCGGTAAATTCGGAGCTGTCAAACGGATAAAACGGCTTCAGGTACGGCGTGCCGAGCGACGTGAGCCTCGAGAGATGGATGAGCAGAAAAGCGATGCCGATGACAATGCCGATCCCGCCCCAAAATCCGGCGATCATGATCATCGGGAAGCGGAGAATCCGGATGGCCGTTCCCATCATAAATCCCGGGGAAGTGAAGGAGGCCAGCGCACCGAGCGCGACAATCATGATAAGCAGGTTGCTCGTGAAGCCGGCCTGAACGGCGGCTTGTCCGATGACGATACCGCCCACGATGCCCATCGTTTGTCCGACTTTGGTCGGCAGTCTTGCGCCGGCTTCCCGCAGAAGCTCAATGATGAATTCCAGCAGCAGCGCCTCGAATAAGGGCGGAAAAGGAACCTTCGCCCTGGAGCTCGACAAAGGGTCGAGCAGAGCCGACGGAATCATCTCATAATGAAACGTAAGCGCGGCCACATAGAGTGGAGTCAGCAGCATGGAGAAGAAGACGGCCAGCATCCTCAGGATGAATACGAAAGCAGACATCTGCCAGTGTACATAGCGGTCTTCTTCGGCTTTGAAAAAGTCGATGAATGTGGACGGGGCGATCATGACCCGGGAGCTGCCTCCGGCAAGCACGACCACTTTGCCTTCGAGCAGGGCGCCGACGGTCCGGTCGGGCCTTTCCGTCAAGAAATACATGGGGAAAATGCTGTCGGGATTATCTTCGAGCAGCTTGGCGAGCATGCCGCTGTCCAGAATGCCGTCCGTCTTGAGATTGGACAAGCGTTTGCGGATCGTTTCGGCGTACGCATTATTGTTGAGTCCCTCCATGTAGCACATGATGATCCGGGTTTGGGTCTGTTTTCCGATAATGAACGATTCGGTTTTGAGCAGCGGATCGTTCAGGATGCTGCGGATCAGAGCCATGTTCTGGTCCAGCGATTCCGCAAAGCTGACTTGGGGCCCGAAAATCTGGCTTTCGTTCTCGGCTGCCGTCAGACTCCGTCCGGGAATCTGGTCGGCCTGGAGGATAACCCCTTTGTCGAAAGACGCCGGATGGACGTAAATCCATCCGGCGAGGAGCAGGGAGGCGATTTCAGCCCAGTCCTCTAATTTCTTGCCTCCGCCGACAGGCAGATAGGAAAGAAGCTGATCCGGCCCGAGGCCCCCGCCGAGCTCCAGCAGCGGATGGAGAATATCGCGGTGCAGAATATCTTTGTTAATCAGTTGGTCGAGGTAGAACAGCTCGTAGGATTCTCCGGGTATCCCGATAATTTTGCTTTGGACCTGATTAGTATCCAGGGAACAGTACGTTTTGAAATCCTCATAGCTGCCGATAGTAAAATCAGACATTAGGCCGTCATATCCTCCCGTGCGGGCTTGGTCCGCTTAGTATGACCGGAAGGAGCTCTCTTTACTTACATTTACCGGGAAGAAAGGAAGCTGAGGGAGCGAAAAACTTTTTTCGGAACATACTTCGGGAAGATAAGCCCTCCGGCATGTGATATAGGGGTTAAAAAAGCGGAAGGCCGAACGCCGACAACGAAGGAAAACAGTCATGGAGCCGAAACCGGTAAATAGCTGCTGCTAGGGGAGCCGCGGGCAGTTCACGGAACTTAGAGGCCTGCCGGAAGGAACGCGGTCTGGGGAGCTCAGTCCGGCCTATTACGCAAGCAGCCCCGCCGATAATCCGCAGGGGCCGGCTTCCGGGGGTAACCGCGTTATGCGGAGGCTCCTACCTCTGTCACAGGCTCCTACTGCAACCGTTACCGGGCTGCCGCAAGGAGTAAAACACTCCCGACAGCTCGGCCGGAAATATCGGGTTCCGCTGCGCCGCCGACGGTCGAGGCACGGCCCGAAGCAAGGCGAGGAGGCTGGAATCCGGCCCGCGAACCTGCTATAATGTGGGAACCGAGGTGATGAGTGATGGGGAAGAAGAAAAGACCCGCCCCTGCGCCGCGTGCGGCCGATACGGATAAGCCCGCAACGCTTAAAGACCTGCTTAATCCGCAGGTTATCGAGAAGCTGAAGGCCCAATCCGACCAGATGAAAGCGGACGAGGCGAATCGGCGCGAGGAAGAGCAGCGGAAAGCGGCGGAGGCCCGCAAGGCCGAGCAGAAAAGGCTGGACAACAATTTCGAACATTTGCTGGCCAACAGCGAGTTGGATTGGCGCAAATACAAATAAGCAAGCAACCCCAGGCAGTCTGCTCCGGCAGGCTGCTTTGATTTTAACGGGCGGATCGCTCCCGCTTCAGGCGGGTAGGACCGCAGTTGCCCATCCGGCGGATTCCATTATATAATTATGTAAGCATATACACATACGGAAGGAGCTTGAAGGGTGGAACAACTGCAAAGTTTGGCCGATACGTTTAAGCTCATGGGGGACAAAACCCGGCTGACGATTCTTGCCCTCCTGCGGGAACGGGAGCTCTGCGTCTGCGACCTGGTGGACGTGACGGGGATGTCCCAGCCCAGCATTTCCCAGCATCTGCGGAAGATGAAGGATGCGGGACTGGTGAGCGAGACAAGAAAGGGGCAGTGGATCTACTATTCGCTGGCGGCCGATCAGAAGAAACGGACCCTTGAGCTGCTCCGCCAAGTCCCTTCGATGAGTCACAAAATCACTGAAATGGAAGAGAAAACGGACGGAATCGGACGCTGCAACTGAGCCTGCCATAATGTTGCCCTCGCAAGAACCGTTGCGGGCAACGATCCGCCACGCTTTCTCCTTAAATGGTACGGCCCGGAATTTAGTCCGGGCTTTTTTTGCTGTTGACACTGACATTAATGTGAGGGTTTATAATAGCCTCAGGAACAAATAAAGGCAGAGAGGAGTTTGCCGGAATGAAAATCGGAGAACTTTCCGCCCGTACCGGAGTCAGCATCCGCTCCCTGCGCTACTACGAGGAACAGGGGCTGCTTTCGCCGATCCGCGGGGACAACGGATACCGGGAATATGCTCCGTTCGCCGTAGAACAGGTGCGGACGATTCAGCTGTACCTTGGGCTTGGCCTGAATACCGAGCAAATTTCCGGGTTTCTTCACTGCGTGCTGATGAACAATGAAGCCTTCTGTTCCGAAGTGCTTCCGGTTTACAAGCAGAAGCTTTCTGAAATCGAAGAGCAGATCGGGGTATTGCAGAGCATCAAATCGAATCTGGAAGAAAGAATCCATTATATTTTAAAAAACGGAACCAAGGAGGAGAAAATTCAATGAGCCTGACAACCGTAAACGATGCCACATACGCGGATCATATTTCTAACGAAGGCGTGACCGTTATCGATTTTACCGCCGTGTGGTGCCCGCCTTGCAAAACGCTTCTGCCCATTCTGGAGGAACTCAGTGCCGAGTATGCCGGTAAAGCGAACATCCTGAAAATTGATTGCGACCACTCCCCGGAAGCAGCTTCGGCCTTCGGTGTCATGTCGATGCCTACCGTACTTGTCCTTCATAAAGGCGAGCCGGTCGAAAAACTTGTCGGGCTGCGTCCCAAATCCGTGTACGAGTCCGTCCTATCCCGTTATATCGGCTGATTTTTTTTCCTGCTTCGGCGGACCGGAGAATGAAAACGAAAGATTTCGTTCAACTTATACAGAATCGGGGTAAAAGAAGATAGAGCCTCATTACGAGAAGGAGGGGTTACCCATGGCTAACGAGCTCCAGCCCGTCACGGACTGGTTAAATTCCAACACGAACAAGTCAATCCGGATCGCCAAAGAAGAACAGGAAGATATCGACCGGGTCGATCTTCAATTGAACCAGTTTGAATACCGGGAGTATCAGCCCGATGCTCCGGACGACTATACGAACGGCAGCGCTTTGCTTCTTTACGGGGAAGGAACGGTTCTCAATAACGGCAGCGAAGAAGCTCTTCCTCAAGGCACCTTCGTTATCCCGCTCGAAGGCCTATATGTAGCGGATTTAAGCGTGGACAGCGTCGTGCTGAAAACGGAACGCGCCATATATTCGCTGACTCTCCAGTAAGCAGTCGAGATGACAAGCGCATGCGAACGACCGATAGCCCCTTAAGGGGCTATTTTTTTTGCCCGAGGATTGTATGGAATCGTGTACGGATGAATAAATGGCCGCTGAACGGCGTCTATTTATAAGGAGACCTTTTTTAAGCTCCTGAAGCGTGCGTAGATTAGTTTCAAGCATTTTGAAAGCGATTTCTTTTGTGTGGAAGGAATATTTCATATTTGGAACAATATTTAGGTAGTATTATCCTATACTTCAGTCTGGGGAGGGTTTTTATTGAAAAAATCTTTACGATGGCTTCCATTGGTTATTGCCATACTGCTGCTGTTCACGGCAGCCTGCTCCAAATCCGGAAAAGATCCGGGAACGTCCGCATCGCCGGGGGCTACCGCAGAGCAGTCAAGTAAGGGAGATAAGAAGGAAATTACGTTCTGGACGATCGCGTTAAGCCCGACATTCGACGATTACTTGAATGGTGTCATCAAAGATTTTGAAAGTAAAAATCCAGGCGTTGGGGTGAACTGGCAGGACATTCCTTTTGAGGCCATGGAACAGAAAACGCTTACATCTGCTGCTTCGGGCTCCTTGGCCGACGTGCTGAATCTGAACACGGATTATTTGAAAAAGCTGGCCGCTCTCGGCGCTGTCGCCAACATGGATGAACTGGCTGCCGACGTGAAAAAGGATTACTTCGAAGGGGTATGGTCGGCCGGCGAGTTTCAGGGAGTTTCGTACGCCTTGCCCTGGTATTTGTCGAACAGCGTTCAGCTGTATAACAAGGAATTGCTTAAGAAAGCGGGCTTCGACGCTCCCCCGAAGACGGAAGAAGAATCGTGGGAAATGTCCAGGGTGATCAAAGAGAAGACGGGTGCCTTTGGGAATACCTTGAAAGACATTCACTTATATCTGCCTCAGAATGGCATCAAGCTGGTCAGCGACGATTACAAGAAAGCGGCTTTTAACAACGAAAAGACGCTTGAAATATTCAAGAAATTCAAGGAGCGGTATAAAGCGGGCCTAATCCCCGATGAAATTTTGCTGAACCAGGCGAAGCCGCAGGAGTGGTTCGCTCAGGAGAAAATCGCGTTCTGGGGAACGGGGCCGCAGCTGTTCCGGCAGGTGAAAGATTTGTCGCCTCAAGTGTACGCCGAATCGGATTCCGCCGGCGCTCTGATCGGCTCCAGCGGCAAGGTGAATGTAGCCATCATGAACATCGCCGTATCCGCCAAAAGCAAACACAAAAAAGAAGCGGCGGATTTCGCCAAGTTCCTGACCAACGGCGAGAACCAGCTGAAGTTCGCCCAAATCGTCGCCATTCTGCCGTCGGTCAAGAAAGCGGCGGAAGATCCGTTCTTCACGAAGGGGAAAGATTCAGCGGATCCCGCGGAGAAAGGCTTGTATTATGCGGCCAAGCAGCTGGAGATTTCGGAGAATATGTTCCCGCCGGTCGAGAATATTTCCAAGATCAATAAAGCCATCAACGACGAGTTCCATAAAGTGTTGCTGGAGGATAAAGATCCGGCTCAAGCGTTGAACGATGCCGAAGCGGCCGTAAACAAGCTGCTTAAATAAGCGAGTCGGCGCGGGCTGACATCACGATTTTACGGAAGAAGACATGATCCCGTCACCGGGCTGTGCACGTGTACCGTCCGGTGATGAACGGACTAGGAGGTCTCTTCGAGATGTACAAGACGATTCACGCCTGGGCTTTCCTGGCCCCGGCCGGGATACTGCTGCTCCTGTTCAGCATTTTCCCTTCCGCGGCGGCTCTCTATCTCAGCTTTACGTCTTATAACGTATTCGAACCGTTGGAATGGGTAGGGCTGGCCAATTACCGAAGCCTGCTCGGGGATTCGGACTTTTGGCGGGCCATGTTCAATACGTTCTATTACTGGATTCTCGTTACGCCCGCCCTTGTTATTCTTCCCGTTTTTCTTGCCATCCTGGTTAATCAGGGCTTGACCGGCGTGAAAGTTTTCCGCCTGATTTACTATTTTCCCGCGCTTGTATCGGTCGTCGTCACCGCCTTCTTGTGGGGCTGGATGTTTCAGAGCGAAGGCATTTTCAATTATATGCTGAGCTTGTTCGGAGCGGAGCCGGTCAAGTGGCTGACGAGCAAATATGTCGTGATGCCGAGTCTGGCTATCGTAACCGTCTGGCAGGGGCTCGGCTATTATATGCTGTTTTATCTGGCCGGATTGCAGGCCGTGCCGGAAGATCTGTACGAAGCGGCGGAGCTGGACGGCGCCGGCTTCTGGAGCAAGCATATCCACATCACGTTTCCCATGCTGAAGCCGGTTATATTCTTCGTTTCCGTCGTATCTACGATGGGGGCCTTCAAAGAGTTCACGCTCATGCTGACCATGACGGAGGGGGGGCCCATCGGGGCTTCGACGACCGTTGTCTACATGGTGTTCGACGAAGCTTTCAAGCAGCTGGATATGGGCTACGCCAGCGCCATCTCGTTCGTGCTTTTTGTCGTCATTCTGCTGTTAACGCTCGTTAACAAGCGTTCGATGGAAGGAGAGTGAAGGACGCGATGCGGATAGAACCGGCAGTCGTACCGTCTGCCCCTGGCCGGCGGACATGGCGGAAGAGACGTCCGGGAGTCCGGCACCTTATTTCTTACGTGTGCTTGACTCTGATAGCGGTCGTCATGATTCTTCCTTTTCTGTGGACGCTGTCCACCTCTTTAAAAGGGCAGAACGAGACCCTCTACTCGATGCCGCCCCGCTTTATACCCGAGCTGTTTACGCTGGAAAACTACGCGACGGTATGGAACTCCCTGCCGCTGCCTTTGTACGTATGGAACAGCACCGTGCTCGCCTTCTTCGGGGTGCTGCTTCCGGTCGTGTTTTGCTCCATGGCGGCTTTTCCTTTGGCAAGGATGACGTTCAAAGGGAAAGGAGCCGTATTCCTGGTCATTATCGCGACGATGATGATTCCGGGCGAGGTGACGATGATTCCCGTCTACCTGATCCTCAGCAAGCTCCATCTTCTGGGCTCGTATACAGGCGTCATCCTGCCCGCCGCCGTTTCGGCCTTCGGCATTTTTCTGATGAGACAGGGGTTCCTCGGCATCCCCAAAGAAATCGAAGA
Source organism: Paenibacillus sp. JT31N7 (assembly GCF_059692095.1). Classification (NCBI taxonomy): domain Bacteria; kingdom Bacillati; phylum Bacillota; class Bacilli; order Caryophanales; family Paenibacillaceae; genus Paenibacillus; species Paenibacillus sp. JT31N7. The sequence goes on along the minus strand of NZ_JCAUAT010000001.1, from coordinate 964,483 downwards.
ATCGGCCGTGATCGACGGGGCGGGCGTGATCCGGATCTTCCTGCTGATCATGATGCCGATGGTAAGGCCGATGTTGGCCACGCTTGCCATTCTCAGCTTTATCGGCTCGTGGAACAATTTTCTATGGCCGTACCTCGTCATTGAGGACGACCGCCTTTATCCGCTCACACTCGGCCTTTACAAGCTCAAAGGCACGTTCGTCACGAACACCAGGCTGATCGCGGCAGGCTCGGTCATTGCCCTGCTGCCCATTCTGGCCGTATTTATCGGCTTCCAGGGCTATTTTATAAAAGGCGTTCAATCGGGGGCGGTAAAAGGGTAAGCGCATTAAGCGCCGAAAGAGGAGCCGCCGTGCGGTCCGGGCGGCTTTCACTTTTTTTCATAAAAAGTCCGGAACCGGGCAGGATAAGAATACCTTTATAAAACGCGCAAATTGTATTATAATTTCTAGTGGATCACTGGACATGAACGCCATTGATTTTTGGGCAGACAAATTTAGGATCCTTGGACGTAGACGCCAACGGTTTAAAGGAAGGTTACTTTTGGAGAAGAAGACTGCACTGAGCCAATTATCAAGCCAGACGGGAAAGATGCTCAGGGAGCGTTTTGGCAAAGGACCTGAGTCCATTTTTATCTCGTATAATGAATACGGCATTACTCTACATTTCCGGAATTTCGTAAGTGCAGTTGAAATGATTCTGCTGGATAAGCAGAAAGGCGAAGCGGTCCGCGAAACCCGTCAGATGGTTATGGATGTGCTGCTGCCGGACTTGAAGGAATTCATTACCCAGACCGTGGGCATCGCGATTGAGGAAATCTATTATGACTGGGATTTGGAAGACCACTCGGGCATTATGATCGGCTTGACGAACAAATCCCTCGATGCGGATATACAGGAGAAATACGCCGGCTACGAGAAAGTTCATCAACAGGTGAGCGATGTAACGGCACACGTACAAAAAATTCCCGAACGTATATACTCGTTCTGGACGAATCCGAGAACGCTCATTATCGTCAGGGAAGGCTTGCTCATTATGCTGGAAAAAGAGCTGATTAAAACGGGCTACGAGAACGCCCTGAGGGTCGCCAAAATCTCCCTCGAAAAAAAGCTCTTACTGCATGATGTCGATATGGAACAAGCGATCGGCAGAACCGTAACCGGTTTATATCTGGACTGGGATTTCGAAAGAGACAGAAGCGTTCTGGTCTATACATTTAAATAAATTGACGGACTGAATGCCCAGATATCATACATACGCTGGTCATGAGCCAAGAACGCGCGGAAGCGCGTTTCTTGGCTCTTGCTTTTTATTGAATCAAATCGTTACAAGGAGGAATCCGGAACTCTTGATACACTTACATGGAAAGAGAAAGAAGATGCCCTATGACCAAGGAGAGGGCGGCAGGCCTTCCGGCGGACCGGACGCGAGTTTCGAGGGACACTTGCCCGAAAACTCTAAGCCGAGAGTATGTACGTATATATTGGAAAGAAAAATCAGGCTGCCGGAAAAAGCAGCCGTTTCCAGGGAGCTGGATCTGACAGGCGGCTATCTGTTATTCCGCTTCTCGGATTCGCCGGGTCCGGCATTTCCGGCACTTTCGCTGCTGCCTACGGCTCCTTCGAAGAGATATTCCCGGGAAGGGGAGGACTTGTCCATCCTAATCGCGGAGGACAATCCGATGAACCGGAAGCTGTTGCAGACGATTCTGAGAAAGCGCGGGTTCGAACCCGACATCGCGGAGGACGGAGCCGAGGCGGTCGAAGCTTTTGCGCGTAAAGCCTACGATCTCATCTTTATGGATATCGCGATGCCCAACATGGACGGCCTTGAGGCGGCGAGAAGAATACGCCAGGCGGCGCCTGGGGACAACAGTCCCGTCATCGTAGCCGTGACGGCTTACGCCCGCAAAGAGGACCGGGTAAACTGCCTGGCGAGCGGGATGCAGGATTATGTCAGCAAGCCGTTCCGGATCGCGGAAATCGAGGACGTGCTGACGAAATGGATCGGGTATATCAACGGATTGAAAAAATAAAAAACGAAGCTGGTTTTCGGTTGGCGAAAATCAGCTTCGTTTTTTGTTTGGGTGCACACGGGCTGCCGGGACAGCTTATTTTGCTTCATTTGATTCATTAACAGGAGATTGCAGGATGAAACGGGAGGTTAGTGGAAAAACTTAAAAGGTGCTTTGACAAAGCGTTACGGAAATTGTTACACTAGGAGTCCGTCAAAATTCAGGGTTATCCCCGCGGAATAGAACCCTTTACCAAATTCTAACTACGAAAGAAGCGTCTGCATAATGGAAAGCAAATTTGTCAAAGAAACAAGATGTATGAAAGTAGCCCGGGTATTCCCTCCCGATGTAAACAACCACAATACGATGTTCGGCGGTAAGCTGATGTCTTATATCGACGATATTGCCTCCATCTCGGCGTCCAAGCTCTGCCGGGTAACGGCTGTAACGGCATCAACGGACTCCGTCGATTTCCTATACCCGATCCGTCCGTCCGATTCGGTTTCCCTCGAGTCCTTCGTCACCTGGACAGGCAGAACGTCCATGGAGGTGTTCGTTAAAGTCATTACCGAAGACCTGGTGACCGGCGAAAGAAAAATCGCGGCGACCGCTTTTCTGACCTTTGTCGGCCTGGACGATAATAACAAGGCGGTTCCGGTTCCGAGAGTCATTCCCGAAACGGAAGAAGAGAACAAGCTCTACGAAACTGCCGAACACCGGGCGGAAATCCGCAAGGTAAGAAGAGAAGCCAGCAAAACGTTTGCGGACTTCCTAACGGCTAAATATCCTTGGGAATAAGCTCACGGCAGGCAGAATGCGCAAGGCAAAAAGACTTCGGCGGGAAAAACCGGAGTTTTTTTTGTTTGATTCAGCCGGAGTGATAACGGGTAAATAGATGGTTTATTTCCTTTCCGGGATTCGATATAATAAAGGGTAAGACTAACGAAGAATATCGAGGAAGGGATTGAAGGATCGGTTGAAAAATCGGTTGATTGAAAATCGTGTCGCACAGCTGTTGCACGATTCGAACAGTCAGGTTCAAGTCACGCTGGAGTCGCATTTTCCCGGAGGACGGATGGCCGGCGGAAAGTACAATATGGGCCGTCATCTCATCACGTTATATATAGAAGAAATCAAAGCGCAGTGCATGCAGCTTTACGGTTCTCACGACCTGCTGGAAGCGTATGTCGACATTGTGCTTGCCCACGAAATCGGTCACGCCGAGGACGGGGATCTGGACCGTCTGGCTTCCCTGATGGACACGTCGGACAGCGAACTGGAGCGTAGACGGACCGCGCTGCGCATCGAAGAAAACGCTTGGGCTTACGCCCGCGCGCTGCTGCCGGAAACGAGCGGCCCGATGCTCGACGAGATTATCCGGGAGTCGCTGCTGGCTTATCACGAAGCGATAGACGAACTGGAGCTCGAATTCCAGCCGATCGGAGCTTAATTCATCCCGCCTTATGCGCGTATAAAAGAGCGTGGAAGCATGCTGGGCTTTGTCGGTTTACTGCCAATTACAAATAAAAAAACCGGAAGTTTCCGGTTTTTCGGACCCGCAGATTCGTTCCACCCGGAACGGAACCTGCGGTTTTTTTGTTAGGCGGGAACGGAAGCGGGAGTGGATAGCTGATGGCTAGCTGACGGCCGGAAGACTACCGGATGTAGGGAAGCCGGGGATTCTTCGACCGGTAAGAGCCGAGGGCGAACGGAAGATACAGGAGCAGGAAAATCACGAAAGCTGCGGCCTCCAGAGACAGAAGATACCACGGATACGGACCGAGATAGTCGAGGAGGGAAGCACTTTCGGGTTTGCGGGCCAGGAACATGTAGTTGCCCCCGGTGAGGAGGTTCACGGCCCCGACCCCTACAAGCAGCACATTGAGATAGCCCATGGCCAGGAATACGGATTTGAAGGCCGGGCGGAAGCCCTCCACCCAGATCAGATAAAGAACCCCGAGAATGATGGCGATATGAGCGGCAAAAAATTCAAAAAAGCGGAAGTGCGGAAACGCGTACCAGAGTACGGGCGTAGCCAGCGCCATAAGAGCCCCGCCGATTCCGGTGAAATAAACCACATGAAACAGAAGCCTGCTTTTGAAAACCAGCATAAACACACTGAGGTAAAGGGAAATGCTGCAAAGTTCCAGCGGGAGGGTGTACCGGACATCATAGATTCCCTCCGCCGCGTACCACACGTTCAGGCCCGCTTCGCAAAGCACCAGAATAACAGCGATGGCGATTCGTCCCCAGAGAGCCCGGTTTCCCTGCCTGAACCAATTCCTCGCACAATAGAGCGCAAGAACGAGAGCCGCAAAAACCGTTAAAGCCGCCCAATGCGCCCCCGAAAAGGCGGTAAACCCCTCCGCTTCGTTTGCGCCGAAAAAGCGCTCCATCAAGTAAGCCCCCTAGAAACTCGCTTTTTTCATAATATTAACATATTTGCCTGCGTGCCGAAGGTCTTTTTGTAAAAAACCCCCTTTCAAACTACCCGGGATTGGTTAAGTAAGAAGAGAGGAGGTGTTGATTAGGTTATGAGAAACAATGAGGAAGCCAGCAAGGCCGTTTTTTCCAATGAGACTCCTGAGATAACACCCGAGACGCCACCGGAAATCAAGCCGAACGATGTGCCGGAAGTCGCTCCGCGGACGGTGCCCGAAACACCGCCTGCTTCGCCGCCGGAAATCAAGCCGACGGTCACACCCGAGATCAGCCCGCAAAGAAATCCGGAGTTTCCCGACCCGAACAGATAGATTGCTAGAGACGGACCGGACTATTCCGGACGCTCAAAAATTCCGACTTGTCTTTTTCCATTTTCCAACAAAAAATTGGGAAATAATCGCCGAAGGTTTGACAAACATCTCGGCCCATAAGATCTATAATCACATTTATGCGCGTAATCGCACATATCCAAGCGGGTGCGGTCATAAAGTATTTTGTAGAGTACAGGTAAACGCTAATTGATATGCACAGAAGGAGAAGATTAATTGTTTATGGAGAGAAGAGAAGAACCCGTGATTTTGTTCCAAGCTTCGCTGTCTTTAGTCGTGTCTGCAGGGAGTAAATCGCAGGCTGCCGAAACGGCTGCTTTCTTGTTAAACCGGGAAAGCATTGATCTTAGCCCCGTCCAGATGATCAACGAGTATGGAGAGAAAGCCGAGTTCCGGATGGAATCCGTAGATGCGGTCGAGTGGACGCGTGTGGAGGATATACGTGAAGGAGGCCGTTTCAAGGTGTACGGCACGATCCGGCTGAGGCTGAGAACAAGCAGCCCGGAAGATTACGCATCGGTACTTCAAGCAGGCTTATCCGGCTATCACCTGCCGCGCTCGATCATTCACGATCATACGGTATGGGTCATTCCGACCAACTGCGGTCCGGCATTCGCATGTGTGCTGGATGAGAAAGTGTCCTGGAAACCGGCCGTTCAAGAACCCGCTATGCTGGTTGCGGTTGGTTAACGATAAAGACTGTCTCCCCGGGGAGACAGTCTTGTTTTATGTCTTTATCTTTTTCTCATTTCGAAAAACTCGCAGCCGAGACGGTCGTGATAAGTCAACTCGCTGACCCTTGTCTGCACCACAACCGTGGAATCGTCGAAGCGGGTAATTACGGCTCCCGAATCGATAATATGATCGTTTTTGAACACGCGGACCGATGATTGGCGGTCCATGGCTTCTTTAAAATCCTGGTCGGTCGTTAAACGGCGGTTTTGGGACATCGGCAGCTCTCCTTGATCGTTAACACGTTCTTATTTGTAAGTCTTTACCCGCTCTATGTTACCATACATGCCGGAGAGAGTCAGGTCTTTACCGTTAAAAAGGGAACAGCCCGCCGCTGGTAGATTGCTGGAAGTTGCCGCCCGCCACCCCCATATCTTCACTGCGGTACGAAAGGTAAAGGAGAAGGGGGATTGGAAGGATGGAAAAAAAACGGTGTTTATTCTGCGATCAAATCGTGCCGATCGGCCGTGAGGACGGGTACGATTTATATACAGGGTGCTATTGCTCGCCGGATGGCTCCTACGGACTTCACCGGGACAGCTATGACCCTTACAGTGTTTTGTCTTATCAGACCAAACATCTCATGTTTCCCGTCATATCCGCCTATATCCGGGAGCTTACGGACTGCGGGGAGACGGTTCGCCTTACCATTGACGATCTGGAAGGAATCCGGAACTCGCCCCGAGTACCGGTTACGATAGAAGACAAAGGCATCCGGCTTCTGCAATTTTTTCACAGGCACAGCGGAGGCCCCGACGAAGCCGTCGTGCTGCAGCAACTTCCGAAGAGTTACAACTTGACCTATTCGCCGAACCTTCAGGAGCTGATCTATATCATCGAGAAGCTGAAGGAAGAACGGCTTCTCGAACGAATGGGCTCCAGCTTTAAACTGACGGCGCAAGGCTGGAAAACGGCCGAAGAGAGCCTGGGCGGCAAGCGGCTTAAGCCGTGCTTCGTGCTGCTTCCCGAAGACGGGGAGACCCGGCTCCAGTGGACGGAGAAAGTGCTGCCCGTCATTGAGCAATGCGGCTACGAGCCGCGTACGGCGGAGAAAACCGCGAGGGAAAAGGATGCCGACTACAGCCTCCGCATGATCGCGGGAAGCAAACTTCTCATCGCGGACTTGGGCGCACCTGGGCCGGAAGTGTTTCTTGCGGGCGGGTACGCGCTCGGGCGCAATATCCCCGTCATCTGGACGTCCAGACGGGTCGGGGATGAGACGGCCGCATCTCCTTCCGAAAAAATCCGGCCTTTCGTATGGGAATCGGCGGAGGAACTTGCCGCTATTTTGAAACAGCGCCTTACAAGTGAAGTATTTTAGGGACGGCCATCCGAGAGGGTGGTTTTTCTCTTGCCCATTTAGAAACGAAAACCGTAACTTTTCGTCATTTTTTGCGTCCAATAAAACGAACACATGGGGGAGGGCACATAATGAACAATAAAAAATGGGTCGCGGCAGCCGTTTTAGGCTGTATGCTGGCAAGTTCGGCCACAGCGAACGCGTATGAATCGAGATTGAAACCGTTCGGGGATGTGCCGGAGAGCGCCTGGTCCGCCGAACATATTTATACGCTTGCGGCCGTGCAGGCGCTGGACGGCTACCAGGACGGCGGGTTTCGTCCGCTTGCGGCCATGTCCCGCGAAGAATTTATCAAGCTGCTCGTCACGGCGGCAAAAACCGGGTACGATCCGGCTCATCCCGTCACCCTTACGGACGTCGGGCGGGACCGCTGGTCCTACCCGATGATCGGCGCGGCTCTTCAGCGCAGCTGGATCAAAGCGATGGTGGACAGCGGCGGAGCCTTTCATCCGGCACAACCGATCCGCAGGGAAGAGGTGGCCTACGCGATGGGAAGCCTGCTGCTGGACAAGCTGAGCGAAACCGAACGCGCAAGCTGGCTGGAGAGCGGCTGGAAGCGGGAGCAGAGCAGCCGGGCGTTCGCGGACGCGGCGGGAGTCGACGAGGCGCTGAAGCCTTACGTCTATTACGCGGTGAACCGCGGAATGCTGGAAGGCAGCGAGAACGGCCTTGAGCCGGATAAGCAGCTGAGCCGCCAGGAAGCGGCGGCGGTTATCAATCGGCTGCTGCACAAGGAAGCTGCGGACAAGCCGTTGGAGGTCACCGGGTTTTATGCGGTGCAGTCGTATAACAGCCTGGATAAAATGCCTCTGCTGGACCGCGTTGCCCTTGGCTGGTGGCATCTGAGCTACGAAGGCGCCGGCTCCGCAAAGCTCGGTTCGTCGAACGATCCGTTCAAGTTCAATCAGCCTGAGGGCTGGCAGGAAGTGACGGCGGCCGCAAGTTCCGGCAGCACAGCCAAAGAGTTGATGGTGTTTGCCAATAAATCGCACCGCGTGGAAGAGTTTTTGGGCGATGCGGCCGCACGCAAAGCGTTTACGGCAGCGCTTGCGCAAACTCTTTCCGATCCGAAATACGGCTTCACTGGGGTCTGCATCGATTTCGAGGATTTGTACGGAGCGGACAAGAAAGCGGAGTTTGCCGCTTTCCTGAGCGAAGTCAAGGAAGCGGCGAAAGGCAAAACGCTCACCGTAGCGGTGCCTCCGACCTACTATTTCGAAGGCTATGATCTTCCGTCCATAGGAAAGACGGCGGACACGGTCATTCTTATGGCGTACGGGTTTCTGTACAAGCCGGACCGTCTCCCGTCCGCACCTCTTCCCTTGGCTGCCGAAGCCGTGAGGGATACGATCAAAGCGGGCGTGCCGGCTGAGAAACTCGTTCTCGGCATCAGCAAGAAAACGGACCAGTTTATCGATCAGGGCGGAACGACGACCTACGCTTCGCCGGCGAGTTCGGCCGTGGAAGAGCGCCTGAAGAAACCGGGTGTGCAGTCGACCTTATCCGTCCCTTATCTTCTCGGACATATCCGCTATACGGATGGAGGCTCGCATGAATTATTCTACGAGGATTCCGACAGCGTGGACCGCAAAATCTGGCTGGCGCGCTACTACGGTTTAAAAGGTGTTTCCCTGTGGTATATGGGCCAGTTTACGGATAGCGATTGGCAGCGGATCGACGCAGTGAAGTGAGAAATGCCGGAGCTTTGAAACAAAGACAGAAGCCGGGAATGACCGCGAAAAGACGGCTGATCAGAGCCGCATTCGCCATACTGGCCGCCGTATTGTCCGCCATCCTGCTGATTCAGCTTCTTATGACGAAAACGGACGAGAAAAATCTGGAGGAGCTCGGATTGGACAGCGCCCGGTTGTTGACCGGACTGGACCCGGGAGTCGTCCGGAAAATGGACGAGCTGCTGGCCAAAACGGCGGCTATCGGCATTAAGATTGTCATTACGGACGATTTCCGCAGCATGGAAGAGCAGGACAAGCTGTACAGCCAGGGCCGGACAAGCGAAGGAAAAATCGTGACGCACGCCAAGGCGGGCGAGTCTTATCACAACTACGGCCTGGCGATTGATTTTGCCCTGAAAACGAAATCCGGCAAAATCATCTGGGACATGAACGCCGACACGAACGGCGACGGCCGCAAAGACTGGATGCAGGTCGTCGCGATTGCCAAGGAGCTCGGTTTCGAATGGGGAGGGGATTGGACCAATTTCCCCGACTATCCCCATCTGCAGCTGAGCTACGGTTTAAGTATCGCCGAGCTTCAGCGCGGCACGAAAACGGCCCGTTCGGGTCCTTAACGGATATAAAAAGGCGGTTTCACGGGACATTCCCCGGGAAACCGCCTTTTTGTATGTAATTACACGTTCCTCCGGGAATCCGGGCTGAACGTCATACGGTTTTTCCCGCTGCGCTTGGACATATACAGAGCCTGGTCGGCAAGGCGCATCGTTTCGATCGGATCTTCATGATGAAGCGGCCATACCGCCGCGCCTATGCTGCAGCCGATTCTTAACGCTTGGTCGTCCACGAGAAACGGCTCGTTCATTCTCTCCAGAATGCTCCCGGCCAGACGGATAGCGGCGGGATCGGGAGCGGTAGCGCCCGTCGGAAGGACAATGACAAACTCGTCTCCGCCTACCCGTGTCAAGATGCTGTCCGGACTCATTCCTTGTGCGAGCCTGAAGGCGGTCTGCTGGAGAAGCTTGTCTCCGAATAGATGTCCCAGCGAATCGTTTACTTTTTTGAAACCATCGAGATCCAAATAAAGAAACGTCAGAGTCGTCCCGTTCTCTTTCGCCTGCCGCATCGCCTGCTCCAGATAGTCGTCCAGGGCGATGCGGTTCGGGAGCCCCGTCAGCTTGTCGTGAAGGGCCAGATCGGACATATGATCCAGAGCATTCTCGGTTTTCGTCAAGTTATCGACGAGGTTGCGCAGGGAGTCCGATAAGATGCGGATCTCACGGATAAACGTGAAAGCGGGGAACGCGGCAGGCTCGCCTTTTCGAAGCTTATCCGCGGACCGGGTAATTTTTTGCAGCGGACGGACGACCCAGCCTGCGAGAAATGCGGCAAGTATCGCAAATACGAGAGACAGGATAATACCGGCTGCGGTTATGTACGTTTTCAGTTCGCGAACGGACGTGAAGGCGACGTCTGAGGGCTGCCTCACGAGAACGGACCAGCCTAGCCCGGGATAGTCCAGATAGCCGTCACCGTATGCATAGCCGCTCAGATAGGTCTGCCCGTTGGGGTACAACTCTGTCAGCCAGCCGTTGCCTCCTGCCTGAGCCTGACTGATGCTGACCGTATCCAGCGGACGATACAGGGATTCTTTCGGTCCGAGAAGGACCGTATTTTCTTTTTTGCTCACAATGAGCACTTCAAGCTGTTTCATTTGGTCTTTGAGCGGCTGCAGAAGCGTGGCTTCGACTTCCCGGGACCACTCCCAGCTGAGATGGGCGGCGAGAACACCGGTAAGCTGACCCTGCTTGTTGTAGACCGGCGTGCTGATATCGACGAACTGGAGCGGTTCGCCCGACGGATTGGGCAGAAGTTTGGCGAGCAGGACGGCCTCGTGGACGTCTCCGATAAACCGCCCTTTCTTCCCTTCGGTGAAAACGGGTCTGGACGCGATGTTGGTTCCCGTCAATATTCCGTCCGTCGAAGCCGTCACTTTTCCATCGGGATCGATAAAAGCGACCCACGTGTAGGAGGGGAAGCTTTTCTTCAGCTGTTCGAGCAGATTCCTCAGCTCTTTGGCGTCTCCGGCGTCTTCCCGGTAAGAGAGAAGCTCGCTTAAGACCTCGATTTCACCGGCGCGAGACCACATATAATGGTCCAGCTTGTCGGCCATTTGATAAGCGACTTGGGAAAGCGAGGTACCGATCGTTTCCTCGACCTGATGGGTCGTTTTTTTGCCGATCACCGTGCTTAGTACCAGCGTCAGAAGACAGATGACCAAGGCGGAAATCAGGGCAAACGTAGTGCGTAAACTGAGCGACATTCAATGGTCTCCTTGTTCCTGCTAAATCCGGTTCCCGAAAAACGGGAACATCCTTATTTATATCGACATCCGCGGACAGCTTGTTTAGAGATGACGGACGGGTGTAAGGGAAGTGTGAATCCGGATGAATTGCGCATTGACTTGTGAACAAACGTTAGTTTACAATATCTAATATAATACAAACGAAATCAATTAATGTTTGGTTAATGAAAGAGGAGAGAGCGATGAACAGAAGGACAGAGCTGATTCGGCAGTTTAAAGAGACGGAGACGGAAGCTGGAGTTTATCAGATTCGCAATACGACGAACGGCAAGATTTTCGTGGAAAGTTCCCCTAATTTCAAAGGTTTAAACGGGCGGAAGTTTGAACTCAACCTAGGGTCTCATCTAAACAGGGAGCTGCAGAAAGACTGGACGGAGCTGGGGGAGGACCACTTTGTTTTCGAGGTCCTGGAAATCGTCGAGAAGAAAAAAACCGGCTATTTCGACCTGAAGGATGCGCTGAAAAAAATGGAGCAAAAGTGGCTGGACCGCCTTCAGCCCTATGGCGACAAAGGATACAACAGAGAGCCTAGAGCGTAAACGAGCGAAAGAAAGCCAAAGTTAAGAGGTGATGCGTCCGGACGGCGGTGCGCCTCTTTTTTCTTTTTGTAGGCGGGGTCCCGATGTTGGTATAATGGGTGAAAAGATTTCAGGAGCCGGGGGGAACCAAAATCATGACATACATAGCCTCCTTTGATATCGGGACGACCCACGTAAAAGGAATTCTCGTCGACAGGGACGGGGAGCTGTTTCACGAACAGAATGTCCCGCTGACCTGCCGCCAAGAGCCGCCCTTCATTGAGCAGGAGCCCGAGCAGTGGTTTAAAGCGGTAGGCGTCATTGTGAGCGAGTGGCTTAAGGGCGGGATCGGCGCCGGACAAATCGGCCTTGTCGCGCTCAGCGGGCAAATGCAGGACTGTATCCCGGTGGATGAACAGGGGCATGCTGTCCGGCCGGCCGTTCTTTACTCGGACAGCCGCGCGGGAGCCGAAGCCCGGCTTATCTGCGAAGAAATCGGGGAAGAAGAGATCCTCCGGAGCGCAGCCAACCGGATGGACGGAACTTTGACGTTTCCCAAATTGCTCTGGCTGCAAACGCATGAGGCGGACAACTGCGCACGTACAAACTGCTATCTCATTTCTTCGAAAGACTATGTCATCGCGCGTCTGACCGGGGCTTTCGTTACGGACCCGACCTCCGCGGCGACCACGGGGTGCATGGATATCAGGCGGCGGGAGTGGAGGGAGGACTGGCTCGTGCGGATGGGGCTGCCCGCCGGCAAGCTGCCGGACATTCTCCCCTCCGGGGAGACGGCCGGACGGGTGCAAGCGGAGGGCAGCCGGCTTACGGGCCTGGCCGAGGGCACACCCGTGCTGTGCGGCATCGGCGATGCGGGAGCCGCGACGCTTGGCGCCGGTGTCTACGAGCCCGGCGAGGTGTACGCCTACATCGGGACGACCGGTTGGATAGCCGGCGTATCCGGCGGAGTCGCGGACCCTGCGGCAGGCCTGTTCAACCTCGCTTACGCGGAGCCCGGACGCTACATCAATGTCGCTCCGCTGACGAACGCCGGCAATGCCCATCATTGGGCCGCCGAAGTGTTCGGTCCGGAAGCGGCCGGGACGGACGGCCGCGAGATGTACGAGGCGGCTGAACGCCTCGTGGAAGCGTCCGACCGGAGCAGGAACAAGATCTTGTTCCTGCCCTATCTGAACGGGGAGAGATGCCCCGTTCGGGATGAGGAGGCGTCGGGCTGCTTCATCGGTCTGCGTCCTTCCACGACGAAAGCCGATATGGCGGCCGCCGTGCTTGAAGGTGTTGCCTTCGCGATGAAGCAGGTCATGGAGCTGCGCGGAGCGCCTGACCGGACCGCTTCTCTGACCCTTATCGGGGGAGGAGCGAGAAGCCGCCAGTGGTGCCAGATACTGGCCGATGTTTTCGGGACGGAAGTATCCGTTCCCTCGGAATCGCAGTTTCTGCCCTGCCTGGGTGCAGCGGCACTCGGATTTCCCGGCTTGGGATGGGAAAGCAGGTATGAGCGGTTGTGCGAACAGATCAAAAGTAAACGAGACTGCGAAACGTTTAGGCCGGATGCGGAAAAAAAAGCGCATTACGAGGCCAAATATGCCCGCTATTTGAACTTATATCCGGCGCTTGCTCCGGTTTTCCGGCAGGCGGCGACGGAAGCTTAACAAGATGGGAGATTGACATGGAGCACTATCAGACGCTTATCGGGGTGGTTCTGGAGAAATTGAGCCAGTCCCATCAAGAACTGAAATTTAATCTGGACGGGTTGAACAGCGTGCTGGCCAACCATACAGCGGAAGAAATCGCTGCTGTTCCCGAGCTGCTGACGATACGCGAGCTTAGGGACGTTTATGCGGACATAGTCGCGGCGGCGGAAAAGCGTTTCCCGGGCTTGAAGGGATAGCGGTCCCCGCTCGGCAGTAAAGACGCCAAATAAACCGGATCGTGAAGTTTACGATCCGGTTTATTTGCGTTTGCGAGCCCGGCGTCTGCGAGCCCGGCGTCAACGTCCGGATCTCAGCTGTATTTGCCGAGCAGTTCGGCAAGCATGGCTTTCATTTCCGCCAGAAGCTCAGGCGAATCTTTCACGGTTGCTTCACCGCCCAGGCCTATAAAAAACTTCGCGAAATAGGGGAGATCCTCTCTAGAGATGGTTCCTTGGAGTAGGCCGGTGCCATCCTCACGGACCGTAAGCCTGGGTTCCGGCCACGGCTCCGCTTCGCATGCCTCGACCCCATCACGGGTCAATTCCGCGAAAACCGGTACCTCGCCCTGCTCCTTGCGTCCCGCCGACGCCTTGTTCTCAAGGTGAATATGGCGGAGGTCAAGCGGTTCCGCTGCCGAAGGGGCAGCCGAATGAATGCGGTCGCACCGGAACACGCGCATCCCTTCCGACCGGAAACAGTAGGCGGAGCAATACCATAGGCCGTTTCTCGTAAAAATGCCGATCGGCTGGATTTCGCGGTCGGAACTTTTTTCCCGGGATTGATACCCGATGATCAGCACGTTCTGCTGAACGGCCGCATCGAGGAGGGCGGATAAAAAAGGAGAGACAGCCATCCGCGCCGGTGTGATAAAATCCACCCGGTTTTTCATCTGATCGATACGTTCCCGGACATCCTCGGGCATGTACGCGTAAAATTTTTTCAAGGCGGAGGAAGACTCCGTTTCAAACGGAAGGGATGAATAGTGCCGGAGGGCGTGAACGGCGAAAAAGATAGACACGGCTTCTTCTTCGGTGAAGGCGATAGGAGGCAGGAGTCTTTCCCTCAGCACTTGATATCCGCCGTGCGGACCGACTTCCGAATAGAGAGGGACTCCTAATTCACCCAGTTCCTGCAAATCCCGCAAAATCGTTCTCTGCGATACACCGAATTCCCGCGCGAGCTCTCCTACCGTAAACTTACGCTTCCGGTTCACCGTCATCATCAGTTCCATGAGTCGTTTTGATTTGGACATGGTATGGACTCCATTTTTTTAATTATGACAAGAGTTGTCACTATTATGCGTTATACTGAGTACAAAGTCCAGCAACGTTCCCGAAAGGGAGCCCGGAAAAGCCGGTCATACCGGAGGGATTCTTCAAAATTTGAACGATGAAAAGGAGATTAAAAAGATGGAACATCTTAAGGAACAATCATCCGCAGTACGTAACTATTTCAAATCCGGAGCCAACGAGCTTTCTTACGTGGATTACGGCGGTGACGATAAACCGGTTCTTCTGCTGCTGCACGGACATATGAACGATGCGGGAACGTTTACGGATCTGGCCTCTCGGTTGAAAAAAGACTGGAGGGTCATCGGTCTCGATCAGCGGGGACACGGCTGTAGCGAACATCCGGCCGATACGGATTATTCCCGAGAGAGCTACGTCACCGATATCCTAAATCTGGTCCGTCAGGAGCTTGGCGGTCAGCCCGTTGTCATACTGGGCCATTCGCTGGGCGGCATCAATGCCTATCAGTTCGCTGCGCGTCATCCCGAATATGTCCGGGCGGTGATCGTGGAAGACATCGGGGCGGAAATTCACGCCGACCTTTCTTTTGCCGAAAAGCTTCCCGAGCGTTCCGCGACCATGCAGGATTTGAGAGATTCGCTGGCACGGCTGGGACTTAGAGCGATTGATTATTTTTCCGAAAGCGTGTTTGAGGATGAGAAAGGCTGGGGATTCCGGACCGATTTAAAAGGAATGAAGTCTTCCTGTGAAAACAGTAACGGGCAGTGGTGGGAAGACTGGCTCTCGTCGACTTGTCCCATCCTGCTCATTCACGGCAAAAAAAGCTTTGTCATGAACGCCGAACACGCGGAGCTGATGAAATCCCGGAGGCCGAATACTTCTCTTGAAATTTTTGAACATTGCGGTCACGGAGTTCATTCCGACGATCCCGATGGGTATTATGCCGTTGTGAAAAAATTTCTCGACGGTCTAGACGAAAGCAAGAACGTGAATGTGAGAGTGAATGACTAAAAGGGGGAACGACAAAACTAATCGCCTCCGGTTGAAGAAACGGGAAAGGGAGGCAAGCGGTGAAACACAAAAGCAAGAAAACTCTCCGGCGGGGGTGCGGCGTCTTATGACTACGGTCACCCGCAGTATGCAAGCGAACTATTTATAGAAGGAAAAAGAATAGGAAGAAGGGCGAACGGCATGACTTTCTTCCTTTTTTCACGATTTAAAGGCCGGCCAAAGCCAGTATTCCGACCCCTGGGCGACAACAATCAGGTCCAGCCACGTTTCGAAGGAAGCCTTCAGATTAAGAGGCGTATCATCGTTGCAATCCTGCCAGTACAGATAGGAGGGATTTCCTTGCCGCACATCTTCAGAGCGGATAAAAAGTACGGCAGCGTTCAGAAACGCAACGGGATAGCTTCCTTTTGAGAACAGGTACCCGTACTCTTTCCTTACCGCAGCAATATGCTCAAGGCTCAGCAAATTCAAGCCGCCGCTTTGAGAATCCGCATGTTGAAATAGCCCGGCACCGTTATGCAGCTCCAAGAAAAGCCTGTAGTCGTCCGGCAAGGCCCAGTGGTTTTTTGTAAAAAAATTCGTAATCGCGTCCGGCCGGTTCGGAGGCTGGAAAGAGCATACCGTCTCTACCAAATAGCCGTCTCTGCCCTGCAGGGTAAGAACGGAGTTTTGGCGGTATCTCGTTTTTAAGCTCCCGAGAGTTTTTTTCAGCAAAGTTTGTCCCATTCGGATTCTCCTCTAAATGTAGATGAGTGAAAGACAAGGAGGAAGATGTCTTCCTCCTTGTGTCGGGTCAGTATGAGGCCCACCAGCTTGTTAATTGTGAATGTTTTAGAATAGTGTTAGACGAATTGTTATAATTCATAAGAGGAATTAAATTATACACATCATTGCTTCCTCCATATTTTAAAGGCTTCATGTGATGTATCTCAACCTGATTCCAGGAAAACTTGTACGGATTTCCCCAATTTTGGACGTAATGACTTTCGAATTTTGATCGATAGTCACTTGATCTATCTATGGGATTAATGGGAAGATTTGTTGGAGGTACATACAATTTGATTCCAGACTGCGGATCTGAATAGTTAAGTGGATAACTGGCTCCTTTTTTATTTAAAAGAAAGGCGCCCCCTGATTCTGAACCTGCCGGCCAATTTGGATCTTTTTCAGCGTAAATAATATTGTCATATTTCCAAAAATGCGTGTTATAGATTTTTTCAATATCAACAACATCTTCTAATACTCTGGCATCTTCAGATTGTTGGGAATATACTCCATAATAACCAGATTGATTTGTTGATACAAGCATTTTTAACTTAACTTCATACTCTTTAGGACAGCCAACGCCCCAACACTTGGTTACAGTTCCAGTATTAACGATTTCTGCGTTTGTAGTGTCTGGGTTACCTACTACAAAATAAAATTTTACTGAAAAGAAAGCAAGGCTTGATTTATGGGGAGATATTAGTGAAGTATTTTTCCCAGCTTCGATAATACTTTGAACATCCGAAATTTGCTTTTTAGTATTGGTGTCGATCGCCACTAAGTAGGTACCTTCGTTTAATACTTCTAAGTTGCCTTTATATTTTTTTATAGCTTCTGGCTCATAGTCGGTAAGTAACTCGTTAGTATAATCTTTGTCAAGATAACCAAGCTGGTGAAGAGTTTTTAATTGTTCTTTTGCTTTGTTATCCCCTTTCACTAATTTTTGATTATCTTTAGTTGTGTCAGGAAGTGCTTGTTCAGCATACATCGGGGATAACGAGAGACTAATAACTAAGGTAATGACCAATAACAGGGCAAATAAATTTTTCAAGCTAATACCTCCTTAAGTTTTTTGAGAGAGAATAAAAGAAAGTTTTACAAAATCACTTCCTCCAATATTTGTAATTAATTATAAAATATGTAAATTTCAATATCAATACTTCAAGTGAAATGTTTATATTTAAATAAAATTGTTGTAAACAAAAAAAGACCATCTCTCAAGATGGCCTCATTCATCCCCGTGATCTTGCTCCCGGCCCTCCCCGCACAGCAGCAGCGCTTCTTCCCAAGATAAAGAAGGTGCGGCTTGCGCAGGTTTTGGATCGTTAGGACCGAACTCGATTTCGATCAGCTGAACCGGACCGGAGGAATCCGCGAGCAGCGCATGCCCTGCGTCCGGCTCCAGATGGAAAGCATCCCCGGCTTTTACGCGGGTTAACCGCCCGTCCAGAATCAGTTGACCGGAGCCGGACAGCAGGGTCCAGCTTTTTTTCGCGCTGCCGTGGGCCCGGTAGGGAAAGGATTTGCCGGGCAGCAGGGTAATCCGGCGGATAACCGCCTCGGTTTCTCCGCTGTTCTCCGCACTGCCGAGCGTAGTGACGGCGCCCCACCTGTACTCCTCGTACATGGGAGTCCTGCCTTTGCCCGGATTGATCTGTTTGATCCGGCTGCTGCCTGCCTTGCTGGCAACGAGAATTCCGTCCGGGCTTGCCGCTACGATAATCCCGGACACGTCGATGACATGGACGGGGGAAGAAAGCTCGTTGACGATGTGCGTGTCCGCTGAGTCGTCGGATACTTGGCCGGGTCCGACGGCCCGGCTTTCCAGATGCGGAGCCAGCGCTTCCCAGTTCCCCAAGTCATCCCATTTGCCTTCGTAAGGAAGAACGACGATGGGCTCCGTCTTCTCGACGACTTCCTCGTCAAAGCTCAGTTCCGGCAGCTTGTCGTACAAGCCGAGCAGCTGCTCGTAATCGTCCGGCAAACCGCGCGATGCCAGCACCTCCAGCATAAAAGAATTCGCAAAAGCAAACACGCCGCTGTTCCAGAGGGCTCCCCGCGACAAGAGCGCCGAAGCACCCTGTTCGTCCGGTTTTTCCGCGAATTCCGCCACGGAAAGATACGGCGCTGCCTCCTGGTCCCGTGCAGCCGCCGGTACGATATATCCGTACTGGGTGGACGGGAAGGACGGCTTCGTGCCGATTAGAGCCATGCGGGCGCCGGACTGTGCGAGAACGGAGGGGAGGGAGGCGACTTTCTCGAAGAAAGCGGCGTCCACGAACGGATCGGCAGGCATAAAGCAGACGATTTCATCGGGGCTTATGCCCTGGGTGTGCAGATAACGGCTGGCAAGGCCGATCGCCGTAAACGTCCCTCTTTTGTGCGACTCCGCCAAAACGGGAATTTTTTCGCCGATCTGGCTTCGGACGATTTCAAGCTGGCTGAAGTGGGTAACGATAGATGTCGAGCCGAGCAGACCGGCCGCATTCAACTGCCTGCATACCCGCTGCAGCATAGATTCTCTGCCGCCGTCAGGCGCCGGTAACAGCTTCAGAAACGTTTTGGATCGAATTTCGTTCGACAGCGGCCAAAGTCTCTTGCCGGATCCCCCCGACAGCAAAATGATTTTCACGACTCTTCCTCCTTGTCTGAAAAATTGTGGTCAGGAAAATTCGCCGGGCGACCGGCAGCTATTTGGCTTTTTTGGCTTTAAAATAGTAGCCTCCCCGTTTATGAAACGACAGCGAACGGAATTTGCCGGCCCATTTCTCCCTCTCGCTGTTCGGGACGAAACGGATGCTTTTCTTGAATTCCTTGTTGAGGGCGGGTCTTAACAGGGAAGTGCCTGGATACCGGGCATGAACGAAGTTGCCGTACGTTTCGAACTCGGAAAATCCGAACTGCTTGGTGGTATTCAGGTTGTTGAGAATGGCCCTGTACCACGGCATTTTGTGACGGGCCGAGATCGCTTTTTTCAGATGGGACAGCTTGACTTTGTCGTAGAGCATATAGTGATTGACATAGGAAGGGCGGGAAGTGGCTTTCTGTCCCAGAAGCTTGGCATGAATGCGGAAATATTCCGGGTGGCTCCAGCTCCGCGTAAAAAACACCTGCTTGCCGTTT
The DNA here is from genome assembly GCF_059692095.1 of Paenibacillus sp. JT31N7. Lineage (NCBI taxonomy): Bacteria > Bacillati > Bacillota > Bacilli > Caryophanales > Paenibacillaceae > Paenibacillus > Paenibacillus sp. JT31N7. Next base: position 945,169 of record NZ_JCAUAT010000001.1, on the reverse strand, counting down.
TCAAGAAACCGGTGAGGGCGTATAAGCACGGTATCCGCATCGGTGACGAGGAAATAGCGGTTGGCGCAAATTTTATCGCCGTTGAGTTTCAGCAGCTGCTGGTACAGCCAGCCGGAGCGGTCCCATCGTTTGGAACGGTAACGGATATCTTTTTTCGTCAGCGGGAGAACGGAATTTTCATGCACAAACTTGCATTTTTTAACCTTACAAAGGTTCTTGATCCGGGGACTGTCGGGTGAAACGATATAGATGCTGCCGATCGGATGCTTGACATGCCGGCGAAGGCCGTCAATGACGAAGGGGAGAGTTTCCAAATCTTTGTCGATAGCCGGGATCAGCACATCGATGGGGGTTCTGCCGCTTCCGGAAGCTTCGCTCATACTCGCTTCATCTCCATTTATCAAAATCTATCGAAAGTCATGCAGTAAGATATGCGAGGGCGGTCCAACCCGTTTGTGTCCCTGTCTACTTCTTTCTTTCAATAGAAAAAAGAGGGCGGAGACCGGATAAGAGAATCCTTATCGGCATGAACAAAAGCAGGAAAACTAGGGCGGAATGTCGAATGTGATTCTTAAGACCTAGGTCAATTCGACTCGCTGCCTGCACCGGGTCCTTTTCATATTTCCTCTTGGGGGCGGAACTGCCCGGAGATGCGGGAAGCTTGTAAATAAACGGAAAGTGACGGAAACAGCATGAAAACTAGACAAGTAAAAATCTTGGGAACAGGAGCCTATCTGCCGGAAAAACGGGTAACCGCGGAAGATTTGGATGCAAGGCTTGGCAAACCCGAGGGCTGGGTGTATAAAAAATCGGGGGTGAAGGTCAGGCATTACGCGGAAAACGAGAGTGTTTCGCAGATGGGGGCGAAGGCCGCCTTCACGGCACTGGCGGACTCCGGTCTGGAAGCGGGGCAGCTTGACTGCATCATTTGCACGAATGCGGTTCCGGAGCAGCCCATTCCGTGTACGGCGGCGCTTATTCAAAACGAAATGAAGCTGGGTGATTCGGGCATCCCGTGTCTGGACGTCAATTCCACCTGCCTGTCGTTTCTGGCCGGTCTGGATCTGATTTCCTACCTGATCGACGCGGGCCGGTATGAGCGAGTCCTGCTGGTGGCTCCGGAAATCGCCTCGGTCGGCCTGAATTACAGCCAGTCGGAAAGCGCGATCTTGTTCGGGGACGGAGCGGCCGCCGTGGTAGTCGGGAAAACACCTGCGGGCGAAAGCTCGGGGATCGTGGCTTCCCGCATAGAAACCTACGGCTCCGGCGCGGCGCTCTCCGAAGTGAGAGGCGGCGGCTCCAGGCTGCCCTCGATCGCATACGAACCGGAGCGCATAGCGGATTTCCTGTTCGATATGCAGGGTGAAGCCCTTTTTAAGAAGACGTCCAAGCTGCTGCCCGAATTTCTGAAAAAGCTGTTCGGAGAAGGCGGCGTCTCGATGGAAGACATCGCCCTCGTCATCCCCCATCAGGGAAGTGCCATGGCGATGAGGCTGCTCCAGAGGAAGCTGCAAATCCCGGACGGCAAACTGATGAACATCATCGAACATCACGGCAATATGATTGCCGCCTCGCTGCCGATGGGCCTGCACGAAGCGGTCCGATCGGGCCGGCTGAAGCGCGGTGATTTGACGGCCGTTATCGGCATCTCGGCCGGGCTGTCCCTGGGCGGGCTTCTCCTTGAGTATTAGGAAGAAGCCCGAAAGCCGCCGCATCCTGGTTACCGGCGGCCGGGCGCCCGCTGCGCTGGATTTGGCCCGCCAGCTTTCGGTACTCGGCCATACGATTTACGCGGCGGACAGTCTGGCGAGCCCCCTGCTGCGCTTTTCCCGCTGCATAGAGAAGTTCACCCGCATTCCGGGGCCGCGGGAAAATCCGTCCGCTTTTGCGGAAGCGCTGCAGGTTATTGTGCGGGAGCAGCGGATCGATCTGCTGATTCCGACATGCGAAGAGATTTATTATATCGCTCAAATAAAGGACAAGCTGCAGGGCTGTACCGTGCTGACGGATAATTTCGGCAAGCTGATCGCGCTTCACGATAAAGCGTCCTTTATCCGCCGGGTAGAGGAGATGGCACTGCCTGCACCTCATACGGTTCTGCTGGAAACGGAAGAGGACGCACAGGCGCTTCTGGAACGGGAGGGCACGCGGAAATGGGTGCTAAAGCCCGTTTTCTCCAGATTTGCGAACCATGTACGCCTGTACAGTCCGGGAGAAGATATGCCCCGGATTGACGTTTCGCCGGAGAATCCGTGGGTTGCCCAGCATTTCGTCGAAGGGCGGGAGTACTGCGTATATGCCATCGCACATAAGGGACGATTGACCGCCTATGCGGATTACGCCGCGGACTACACGGCGGGACGCGGGGCCGGAATTTATTTTAAATCGTGCGGCCGGCAGGATCTCTTCGGATGGGTGGAGCATTTTGTCCGCGAAATCGGATTTACGGGACAGATCGCGTTTGACTTCATCGTTAATGAAGCCGGGGTCATTTATCCGCTGGAGTGCAATCCGCGGGCAACCAGCGGGCTGCATCTTTTTACGCCCGAAGAAGGAATAGACCGGGCCCTGATGGACTGCACGGACACGGTTATAAGCCCTTCGCCCGGCGGCCGTCCCGCGATGATTACCGCTGCGATGCTGATGTACGGGGCGGCCGGATGCGGAAAGCCTGCCGGGCTTCTTCACTGGATCGCCAGCCTTGCGCGTGGCAGGGACGTGATTTTCAGTCCGGGCGATTGGGGGCCTGCCCTGGCCCAAGGCCGGATTTTGCTGGACTTATGGAGAGAGGCGCGGGCAAAACGCGTGCCGCTTAAAGAAATTACCACTTACGACATCGAATGGAATGGTTACTATGAAAGCGTTAGTGACGGGGGCGACAGGTTTTCTCGGAGGAAATCTGATCCGCCGCCTGCTGGAGGAAGGTTATGAAGTGACGGCGGTCGGCCGCAACCCGGAAGCCGGAAGAAGACTTGTGCTGGAAGGGGCCGACTTTGTACGGATGGACCTGGCGTCGGAGGAAATGCCGGAGGCCGTGCGCGGCCACGAGGTTGTGTTCCACTGCGGAGCGATGTCCGCTCCGTGGGGGGCTTACCGGGATTTCTACACGTCCAATGTGACCGGTACCCGGCAGATCATCCGGGGCTGCATGAAGCACGACGTCCGGCGGCTCGTAAACGTGTCGACGCCGTCGATCTATTTCGACTATCGGGACCGCTACGATATCGCCGAAGAAGAACCGCTGCCGCACAGAGGCGTCAATGCTTATGCCCAGACGAAACGTCTGGCGGAAAGCGAACTGGACGCCGCGGGCAAGGCCGGGCTTCCGGTGATCACGATCCGGCCGAGAGGGCTTTTCGGCCCGGGAGACACGGCGATTTTTCCGCGTCTGCTGCGGGCCAACGAGGAGAAGTTTCTGCCCGTTTTCGGCGGCGGACGCGCGTTTATGGATGTCACCTACGTGGACAACGTTACGGAAGCGCTTCTGTGCTGCGCCCGCGCCGATAAGACCTGTGACGGGCAGAAGTACAACATCACCAACGGCGAGCCCGTCTATGTTTACGAGCTGCTGGCGGAGCTTTTCCGGCTGCTGGAGATGCCCTTCCGCGCCAGGAAGATTCCGTATCCGGCGGCTTACGGCGCAGCCGCTGCGATGGAAGCGTTCGCGGAACTTCCCTTCGTGCGCAAAGAACCGATGCTCACGAGATATACGGTGGCGCTGCTCGCTTTCAGCCAGACACTGGATATTTCCAAAGCGCGGCGCGAGCTAGGCTACAAGCCGCAGGTGTCCGTTGCGGACGGCATCCGGCGCTTCAGCCGGTGGTGGCGGGAACAGGGGGGACGCGTATGAAGCTGACTATGCACTGCACAGGTACCTGCAAGCAGATGGAGACTTTGTCCATCCGCGGAGGGAAATGGCGGTCCATCGCGTTTCCGGGTCTTTTTGCCATGATTAAGCATCCTTCCAAAGGGTTAATTTTGTTTGACACGGGATATTCCCCGCGTTTTGCGGAGGCGACGAGGCGGCTGCCTTATGCGCTGTACCGCTGGACGACTCCGGTGGAGACGGGGGAGCATTTATCCGCCGCGGAGCATGTAAGGGCGGCGGGATATGCTCCGGAGGATGTGACTGCGGTCATTATTTCGCATTTTCATGGAGATCACATCTGCGGGCTGGGAGACTTTCCGAATGCGAAGTTCATCTGCTCGAAAGCGGGCTACGATTCGGTCGCTTCCTTAAAAGGGCTGGCCGCCGTAAAAAGGGCGGTGCTCCCGGACTTGATTCCTCGGGATTTCGAAGCCCGGGCCAACTGGGTGGAGCAGTGCCCGGAAGCGGCGCTGCCCGCCGCGTGCCGCCCGTTCGAGCGGGGGTACGACCTCTTTGGCGACGGAAGCGTGACCGCCGTCGGCCTTGCCGGGCATGCCGCGTACCAGATCGGCGTCTTCCTGAGGGGAGCGGACGGAAATCCCGTGCTGCTCGGTGCGGACGCGAGCTGGTCGGCGCAGGCCGTGCGGGAAAACCGGCTGCCCAATCCGCTCGCTTTTATCTTGTTCGACGGCAGGCGGGACTACACACGTACTTTCGGCAATCTCGTCGAGCTGCAGCGCAGACAGCCCGGGATGCGCCTTCTTTTTACCCACTGCGCGGAAGCCTGGGAACTTTGCGGAAAGGAGGGCATTGAACTCCTGTGAAACTCGCCCTTCTGCTCAAACAATATGTCCGGACCAAATGGAACGGGCAAAGATGGAAAAGCCGGGAAGACCTTGAGGCCTGGCAAAACGCGCGGGTCCGGGCTTTTCTGGAAGAAACCCGGCGCAAGTCGCCATTCTACGCCCGCTTGTATGAAGGCCTCGGGCTGGAAAGCTGGCGCGAATGGCCGACCATCGACAAGACGGCCATGATGGACGCCTTCGACGAGCTGAACACCGCGGGCATCACGAAGGACGAAGCGCTCCATGCGGCCCTTCAAGCCGAGCGGGAACGCGACTTTACCCCCGAGCTGAACGGGGTTACCGTCGGGCTTTCCTCGGGCACGTCTGGCAACCGCGGGCTCTTCATCGTCAGCGCCGAGGAAAGAGCGGCTTGGGCGGGCGCCGCCCTGGCCAAAGCTCTGCCGGGCTCCCTGCTGCGGAAGCACCGGATCGCCTTCTTTCTCCGGGCGGACAGCAACCTGTACCAGACGGTGCAGTCCAGGAGAATCCGGTTCAGCTTCTTCGACATGATCCGCCCGGTGCCGGATCATATCGAGCAGCTCGGCCGGCTGCAGCCGACCCTCCTGATCGCCCCGCCGTCCATGCTCCGGCTGCTGGCGGAAGCGAAGCAGAGGGGAGAACTGGCGATTGCGCCGGACAAAATCATTTCCGTCGCGGAAGTGCTGGAACCGGTCGACCGGCAGGTGATCGAGCTTGCTTTCAACACCCGGCTGCACCAGATTTATCAATGCACCGAAGGGTTTCTGGGCGCAACCTGCGAACACGGGACGCTGCATCTCAACGAGGATATCGCCGTGATCCAGCGGGAGTACGTAGATTCCGGGCGGCGGATGTTTATGCCGGTAATTACGGATTTTTCCCGTACATCCCAGCCCATCATCCGCTACCGGCTGAACGATCTGCTCACGCTCCGGGACGAACCTTGCCCCTGCGGTTCAGTGTTCACGGCGGTCGAATCCGTCAGCGGACGCACGGACGACTTGTTCTTCGGCCGGAAGACGGACGGAGGGCGGGATGTTCCGGTCTTTCCGGATTTTATCCGGCGCGCGGTCATGATGGCTTCGGACGCAATAGCTGAATACAAAGTCGTCCAGCTCGACCCGGAACGCTTGGAAGTATCGGTGCGCACGAAAGAAGGAGCGCCGGACGTCACCGGACCGCTCCGGCGGGAACTGGCCGGGATTTTCGCGCAGCATGGCTGCCGGCCTCCGGAAATTACGTTTACGCCTTACTCGTTTCAGCCGGGCTTGACGAAATTGCGCAGAATTGAGCGCGCCTATGCGGTGGAGCCGGAGACGACGTCAAGAGACGGGTGGAAAGGTCTGGCATGAATGTACTCATCACAGGCTGCCGCTCCTACACGGCGCTGGATCTGGCGAGGCGGTTCCGGGATTACGGGTGGAATGTATTTGCGGCGGACAGCGTCAAATTTCCGGTGTGCCGCGGCTCACGGGCGGTCAAACATTTCTTCCATATTCCTTCTCCGAGAGAAGAATACCGGGAATTCATTTCCGCGCTGTCGGCCGTTATCCGGTCTGCCGGAATCGATCTGCTCCTTCCCACAAGCGAGGAAATTTTTTATATCGCTCATGGGCGGGAAGAGCTGGCCCGTCACTGCCGTGTGTTCTGCGGCGATTTCGAAGTGCTGAAATCGCTGCATAACAAGTGGACATTTTCCGGACTGACGGAAGGAATGTCCGTGCAGACTCCGGAGACGAAGCTGCTCACGTCCGCCGCTCGGCTGAATGAACTCGGCGATCCTTCCGCCTTCGTGTTCAAGCCGGTTTACAGCCGCTTCGCTTCGGAGGCGCTTCTGGCTCCGTCCCGGCTGCCGGAGGGATTTGCGCCGTCCGCGGACCGGCCTTGGATCGCGCAGCGGTATGTCCAGGGCCGGGAGCTCTGCAGCTATCATTTGGCCGTGAACGGCGAAATCGCCGCGGCCGGCTCCTACGAGCCCTTGTACCGGCTCGGCCAGGCTTCCGGCTATTACTTCAAGCCGGCACACCGGGAGCGAATCAACCGCTTCGCGGCCGAACTGGTCCGCAAGCTTGATTTTACGGGGCACGTGGCTTTCGATTACATCGAAGAAAATGACGGAACCCTGCATGTGCTCGAATGCAACCCGAGGGCGACAAGCGGATTGCATCTAGCAAGCTCCGCGGGGCTGATGAAGCCGTTCGGCCGCATGGGAGAAAGGATTCCGGACCCATCCGCGGAAAAGCTTTTCGGGGGAGGCCATGCTCTTGCGCCGAACAGCCGATCGGTAGGAGCGGCAGGGCGGTCAAACTCGGGAAGCCCCGAGCCTGAGGAAACTCCCCGAATGATCGGGTACGCGATGCTGGCAAATCCCTTTTACCATGGCTATAGCCCCGCCGGAATCGGGCGGTGGTTCGACGATTTCCGGCACGGGCGCGATGTGCTCTTCAGCAGGGAAGACCCGTGGGTGCCTTTGCTGCATGCCGGCAGTCTGGCCGAAACGGTTTTCGACTCGCTGCGGAAGCGGATTCGTTTTAAGGATGCGGCAACGGCCGATATCGAATGGGACGGCGAAGATTTGAACGGAGGGCCAGCCGCGTTTCGACGGCCTTTTTTACCGGAAGACCAATGATGGAACAGGAGGTGCCTGCCGGTGCGGGAACATTTTTTCGACGAAGTGTTTGTAAAACAAGCGGGGGCGGCGGATGAAATTGTGGAGAGGTTTCTCCAAACATGGAAGCTGCCTTTGACGGAAGACGAAATTCAGGAAATCGCCGCGAGACAGAAAAATCCTTTTCCGGCGAACTCGCCTTATTACGGTCAATATAAACCGATCGATCCCATGGCGTGGCATTTGCCGCAGGGAGAACTGCCGGACGCGTATGCGGAATTTCTGCGTTACTCGGACGGAGGGGAATTTCAGAACGGAGAACGATACTTCCAGTTTTTCTCCACTTCCGATTTCAGGGAAATGAACCTGGCGTACGAACTGCCCGAATACATGCCCTTATCCGTTTCGTTTGCGATGGACGGCTGCGGCAACCATTATCTTTTCGATATGAGAAAAGAGCCGGTAGGAGGAGAATATCCTATTCTTGCCGCGCATTCGGGCAGTTTGGGGTACGAAGATTGCATCCGGGTGGCGGATTCCTTCGAGGCGTTGTGCCGGGGAAGAAGCTCGCTGGACGATGAATTAGACAGCCGTTACACGTAAACGGCCGGGGAGGAACAGGATGACACAGCCGGCTGAATCTATAAAATGGCAGGCGGGACCGACGTCCCGGAACCGGACTGAAGCGGGGGTTTCCTCCGTGAATGAAAGCGGCCCCGGTAAAGATCATCCGGCTAACGGGATGACGACAGCCTACACAGAACCGCTGATCGGCAGCGGTACCGAAGCGTATATCCGGAATGTCCGGACGGAGATGGAACTGGTCCGGGCCGGGGAGCAGCTGCTTCCCGTGACGGTGAACGATACGGAGTACGAGAACTCCTATGTTTGTTCGCCCTATTCGACCTACGTGTCCTACGCGCTGGAAGAGCTGGTTCTGTTCAAGAGCGAGCTGCTGAAAGGCGTATTACGGGGAGTGATCGGCCTCCTCTCGCCGCTGCTGAAAAGCGCCCGGATCAACCGGAACGTGCACGTCAATAACTGGCTGCTCTCCACGAATTTGTATGAGGAGCTGCCGAAAGAGGATATCCGAACGCTGACCGACGGCCTGCTGGAACGTTTTCCGTCGCATGCGGTCATTTTCAGGTCGCTGAATGAGGTGACGAATCCGCAGCTGATGAAAGATCTGACCGGACTGGGGTGGATTCTCGTTCCGAGCAGGCAGGTGTATTTTTTCGACGGGCGCAAGCCGGATTACCTGCACAAACCGAACAACGTATGGGACCAAAAGCTGCTCGGGCGCTCACCGCTTCGGATTGTGGAGCACGAGGGGATCAAGCCCTCCGATTATCCGCGCATCGTGGAGCTTTACGAGGAGTTGTACATCCGTAAATATTCGCGGCTGAATCCGCGTTTCACGGAGGCTTACATCGCCAATTGCCATCGGCACGGGCTGCTCCGGATCCGCGGCTTGAGGGACAGTTCGGGGGTGCTGCAGGGCGTAATCGGCTGTTTCGAAAAAGCCGGCGTCCTTACGGCGCCGCTGGTCGGCTACAACACCGCTCTTCCGCAAAAGGACGGGCTTTACCGGATGCTGATGAATCTCGTGCTGACCCGGGCTGCCGAGGAAGCGAAGCTGCTGCATTTAAGCTCCGGCGCCGCGCACTTCAAACGTATCCGGGGTGGACGACCGGCCATCGAATACAGCGCCGTCTACATCCGGCATCTGCCTCTGAGGCGGCGAGCCGTATGGCTCGGATTGAGTCATCTTTTGAATGGAGTTGGGGTACCCGTGATGAGGAAGTATCAGTTATGAATCTGACGAGAAATGATGTTTGCAAAACGGACGGCGGGAAGGAAGCCCTCTATGCGGAGCTGGAAAAGCACTGGCTCCCCCTCTGCCCGTCGCAGGACCTTAAGCGGAAGCCGCTCGGTCTGACGGTGCTTGACGTGCCGCTCGTCCTGTTCCGCACGGAAGAGGGCGTGCACGCGCTGCTGGACCGCTGCCCGCACCGGAACGTACCCCTTTCGGGAGGCAGGCTGAAAGCGGGAAAGCTGGTCTGCCCTTACCACGGGTGGGAGTTCGACGGGACGGGCGCCTGCACCCGGGTGCCCGGGCTGTGCACCTTTAAGCCGGGTCCCCATCAAGACGCGTCGCCGGTGGCCTTGCGGGAGCGGGACGGCTTTCTGTGGGTCCGGTTCGGTGAAGGGGATCGGGCCGGAAAGCTCCAAGGAGTATCTGGGCCCGAGCCGTTGTCCCTGCCGTTTATGAACAATCCGGAGTATTACTCCTTCGTCTGGAAAACGGCCGTTCGGGGTTCGCTGCTGAACGCGGCGGAAAACCTGCTGGACGCCACGCATACGCACTATGTCCACGCCGGACTCGTCCGGACGGACAGCGGCCGCCAGACCGTGGGCGCCCGCATCCGGGCGGAAGGCGCCGCCGTCGAAATCGAATATACCGGCGAATCCGGGCAGGCCGGTCTTATCTCGCGCTTGTTCGAGCGGGACAGGCAGCGGAGCTTCGGCCGGTTTTTTATGCCCGGCGTCGCCCAGATCGAATATTCTTCGGCCAAAGGCTTGACGCTGCTCATTACGGCCGTGATGAGACCGACTTCGTTCGCTTACCAGGATATTTATGCGGTCATCACGATGAAGCGCGGCCGGTTCACGAACGGGCTGAAAAAGCGGGTGCTGACCCCTTTTCTGAAAAAAACCTTGAATCAGGACATCGCCATCGTTGAAACCCAGCAGCGGGCGATAGAGCGGTGGGGCGGCGAGAGCTTTCATTCCACGCAGGCGGACCTGATCCGTCCTTACCTGGAACAGCTTATGAAGGGGAAGGTATACGACGCCCCCTATGAGAAGAAGGTCCAGTTGTTTGTATAAGGCTATTTATCCAGTGATTTCTTTACAATCTTTCAGATTTCCGGTAAATGTTGTTATATCCGTGAATTTAGATAGGATTTCTAGAAATATTCTATTTTTTCGAAACCTTTATGCCTGAAAGAGGCGGAGATATAGTACACTTAGAAAGATCGTTATCTGAAAGTATAGAAAGCTGTGTGATAGCTATGACAAACAAGTATCAGGACCCATCCGGTTTTTATAACAATATAGAAGAAGCCGCCGCACATATTATTGATGTCGTCAGCGGACTGCTTCAAGTCAATACGATTTTTGTGGCAACCAACGATGGACGGACGAATACGATTCTGAAGGCGTTCAACCGTCAGGAACAGCTCGTGAAGGAAGGCGATGAGCTCCCTTTCGATATCAGCTACTGCAGCCTGGTGGGACGCAATATCGGTGAGGCTCTCGTTATTGCCGACACGGCGGCCAGCCCGCTTACCGCGGATCTGGAAGTAACGCGGGCGCTGGGAAGCCGTTCTTTTATCGGACTGCCGATTATGTTGAAGAACGGGCATTTTTACGGCACGATCTGTATTCTCGATCATCCGTCTTATCCCGTTTCGGAGACGGATCTCAAGACGCTGAGCGCGATGGCGGTCTTTCTTGCCCATGTGGTGGAGCTTGAACATGCGGTCGCGGAGCTGAGGGAAGCCCAGCAGATTTTGCGGGATTCCCATGCCGCGTCCGAGCAGTCGTCCAGGATCAAGAGCGAGCTTCTTGCCATGATCGGGCAGGAGATCAAGACTCCGATGACCGGTATCATGGGGATGACCGATCTGATGCAGGATACGGAGCTGAGCGAAGAGCAGAAGAGCTACATGAACATCATTGAAACGAGCAATAACTCGCTGCTTAATCTCGTCACGGACATTCTGGACTACAGTAAAATGGAATCGGGCGGCGTGGCGGTTGAGGCGGAGCCCTTCGAACTGCTTCCTGCTCTGGAAGAAGTCGTGAATCTGTACGGAATCCGGAGTACGGGAAGACGGGCCATCCGCCTCGACGCGGCGCCCGGACTTCCTTCCGTCGTGGTCGGCGATCCGGTTAAAATCCGGGATGTGCTGCTCAAACTGCTTGATCACGCCTCCAAGAACGCCCGATCCGGGGAACTTACCTTGGCTGCGGTGAAGCTCACGGATGAGGAGAATCCCGATGCCTACCATATCCGTTTCGCCGTCAAAGCGCCGCTCATTAAACCCGATAAGCTGGAGCTTCTGCTGGAAACGGCGGGCGGCCAAGCGGGCGCATCGTCCGTTCCCGTCTATGAAACGAGCCTGGACCTGGCGATCAGCAAGAAGCTGGTAGACCTTATGGAAGGCCAGATCTGGACGGAAAGCGATAGGCAGCAAGAGACGGATTTGCTCTTTACCCTGATGCTGAACAAGTATACCGAAGCTGCCGTTGAAGAAGTTAAATAAAAGATGACAGAAACGCGGAGCGTTTCTGTCATCTTTTTTTCGTATGGCGGTCATACTGGTCGTATAGAGAAGGAATCCGGAAAGAAAACGACAAATAAGTAAACCGGATGCAGACAGAGGAGGGAAGTCCGTGAAAGCCGATCATGAATTCAAAGCCATCCAGGCGGCGCTTCCGCTGTGGATCGAAGAAAGCCGCAAGCTGACTTCCCTGGGAAAGGTGGCGTCTTACATTCCGGAGCTAGCAAAATCTCCGGCTTCCGCACTTGGCATTCACCTGCTGAACGGGCAGGGGGAGCATTTGTCCGCGGGAGACTGCGGGCTGCCTTTTACGATGCAGAGTATTTCCAAAGTGTTTACGCTGATTCTCGCACTAATGGATCACGGAGAAGAGACGGTTTTCTCGAAGGTAGGCAAAGAGCCGACAGGCGACGATTTCAACTCCATGCTGAAGCTGGAGCTGGTCGAGCCGGGCATTCCGTTTAATCCGCTGATCAATGCGGGAGCGATCGCCGTGTCCTCGTTAATCAAAGGGGACGGCCCCGAGGAGAAGTCGGCGAGAGTGCTGTCGTTTTTCCGGGAGCTCGCCGCAAACGACAAGCTGGATTACGACGAGGCGGTGTACCGGTCGGAAAATGAAACGGGGCATATGAACCGTTCGCTGGCGTATTTTCTGAAGGAGAACGAGGTTCTGCGCGGCAGTGTGGAAGAAGTTCTTCAGGTGTATTTCCGCCACTGCTCGATCCGGGTCACATGCGGCGATCTTTCGCGGATGGCCTTGATTCTCGCTTTTGACGGACAAGATCCGCTTACGGGCAAAACGCTCATTCCGCGGCGCTGTGTTCAGATCGCCAAAACCTTCATGACCACCTGCGGCATGTATAACGCCTCCGGGGAATTCGCCATCAGCGTCGGACTGCCGGCCAAAAGCGGCGTTTCCGGCGGCATCCTGACTCTCGTGCCCGGCCGGTACGGAATCGGTCTTGTCGGGCCCGCGCTTAATCGCAAGGGCAACAGCGTTGCAGGCGTCGATCTGCTTGAGAAGCTGTCGGGGAACTTTGACTGGAGCTTGTTTTAAACCTGTTTATTTCCGCTTTGAGCGCGGGGGCTTGGACCGTCCGGGGCGGCCTTTGGCGCGTGAACGGGCGGACAGCCGGAGCTCGATCCATTGGAGCTTTACTTCGAGCTCTTTTAAGTTTTGCTGAATTTCCAGATTCTCCTGCTCGGCTTTATAATTGATGGCGATGTCGAGCATCTGCTCCTGTTTGTCTTTGGCGGCCTGGCGGTTCTGGCTTTTCTGAATCAGCGTCGATTGGAACAGGGAAAGGATGGACAGGGAGAAGCTTAAAATAAACAAAGAATTTCTTTCGCTGTTGATGAACATCCATACCGTAATAATGACCGCGGAGCACGTAACAAACCACCAGCTGCCGGCCAGGATAGCAACGTGATCGGCCATCCGGTCCCAATTGTTCGTCTTTTTCTCCTGCTGTTCGTGCAAATGCGCCTTGATTTTCCCCTGATAGTCCCGGACCATCTCGGTGACGCGTTCGACATCCTCTTTGTGCAGTTTCTGTCGAGGATATTTTTCCAGCTCCTTCAGAAGCTTTTCTTCGGAAGTTCTCTCGGTCTCGTTAGATGCTGTCATGGTGTCTGTTTCCTCCCGGTTTTAGAACCTGCTTTATTTTTGTGCGGAAAAGTTAGCCAATTTAACTGAATCGGGGTAAAATAGTGAATTACCCGGTCCGCTTTTCTTTTTAACTGGAAAAGAATAGGGGCACCCCGGAATGCTCCTCGTTAGAGAGGGCAGAATAAGCAGACTCATACCTACTAAAAGACAAGGGAGAAGCCCAATGCGCGCTATCGCGATGCTTCAAAATCCTAAGCAGAGGAAGCTGCTGTTCAGCGCCGGTTTAAGCTGGCTGTTCGATGCTATGGATGTAGGCATTATTTCGTTTATCATCGCCGCTCTGACGGTCCACTGGAAGCTCAGTGCGGGGCAGGTCGGTGTACTGACCAGCATCAACTCGGTCGGGATGGCCTTCGGGGCGGCAATAGCCGGTTATTTGGCCGACCGTTACGGGCGCAAGTCCGTCCTGGTCTGGACGCTGCTCATTTTTTCGGCCGCCAGCGGCTTGTCCGCTCTGGCCACCGGTTTTACCGTTCTGTGCATCCTGCGGTTTATCGCGGGTGTCGGACTGGGCGGGGAGCTTCCCGTCGCGTCCACGCTCGTGTCGGAGAGCATGCCCGTGCAGGACAGGGGAAGAGCGGTTGTGCTGCTCGAAAGCTTCTGGGCGGGCGGCTGGATTTTGGCGGCGCTGATCGCCTACTTTGTCATCCCGCAGTACGGCTGGCAGTCCGCCTTCGTCATCGGGGCCGTACCTGCGCTCTACGCTTTGTATTTGAGGCGGGCGATTGAAGATCCGCCCCGTTTCCGAAAAGAACGGTCGGGAGAATCTTCGTTCGCCGCGAAAGTGAAATCCGTCTGGTCCCGCGATTACCGCCGGTCGACCGTCATGCTGTGGGTCTTGTGGTTTACGGTCGTATTTTCGTATTACGGCATGTTTTTGTGGCTTCCGACGGTCATGGTGCTGAAAGGCTTTACGCTCGTCAAAAGCTTTCAGTACGTGCTGATTATGACACTCGCGCAGCTTCCCGGTTACTTTACGGCCGCTTATTTTATCGAGAAATTCGGCCGCAAATTCGTTCTGGTCACCTACCTCGTCCTGACCGCTTTCAGCGCCATATGGTTTGGCGGGGCTTCCACGGAAGGCATGCTGATCGCCGCGGGTATGTGCTTGTCTTTCTTCAACCTCGGAGCCTGGGGCGGGCTGTACGCCTATACGCCGGAACTGTATCCGACCGCGATCCGCTCGACGGGTGCGGGACTTGCCGCCTCGTTCGGGCGGATAGGAGGCATCGTCGCCCCGCTGCTGGTCGGTGTACTCGTCGGATGGGGAATCGGCATTCAGGCGATTTTCATCCTCTTTTTCGTCATGATCCTGATCGGCGCACTGGCTGTGCTGTTCTGGGGGGACGAGACCAAAGGCAGGGAGCTTTCTTCCTAGACTTGCAAAATACGTTAGGGCTTTGCATCAACTGGATAGCGGTAAAAAGGGTTGTCTCATAGAGAGGCAATCCTTTTTATTTTCAGGAAGGCGATTTACAAATCGGTTTCGTTGTGTTATTTTTTATAAAGACCAATCATCCTATGTTTGGAGGTTTACAGAACATGTTGGAAAAACCGAAAAAATTAACGCTGGTCGAGCAAGTTGCGGATCAGCTGCAGACTTTAATCGAATCCGGCCAATGGCCCGTCGGAACGCGTATTCCTCCGGAGCCGGAGCTGTCGGAGAGGCTCGGCGTCAGCCGCAATACGATCCGCGAAGCGGTGCGGGCTATGGTTCATGCCGGACTGCTTCAGACGAAGCAGGGGGACGGCACGTATGTGTGCTCGTCCAGTATCCTTGGCGTCGTTCTGCAGAAGCGGGTCAGGCAGTCCACGCTGATAGAGACGCTGGAGGTGCGGCAGGCGCTGGAACGCGAAGCGGCAAGACTTGCGGCGGAGCGCAGGACGGATGAAGACGTCGCCTCTCTGAAGCGTCATCTGGAAGCGTGCGCGGCGGCTGCGGAAGCAGGGGACATGACGGCTTATCTGGGCGAGGATATCCGGCTTCACCAAGCAGTCGTCGCGGCGGCGCACAACGAGCTGTTCAGCGAGCTTTATGCGCACATGACCGAAGCGCTGGATCATTCCGTTCGGAGTCTGGCGGGGCTTATCCCGGAAATCGGACTTTATCACCGCAGTCACGCCAAAATGATCGACGCCATCATCCGTCAGGATGTGGAAGAAGCCGTGGAGTCGGTCCACGAATATATCTCGCAGTCGAGAAACGATCTGAAACGCTTGGAGGAACAATCATGAACATGACACAATCCGAAGAACTTCCGCTGGCGCGGCAGGATCAAGATACGGCGCGAACCGCCGGCTGGCTGCTGATCGTCGGCATATTGTTTATCGGAGCCGTATTGAGGGCTCCGCTCACATCCGTCGGTCCTTTGATCGGCACCATTAAGGGAGAGCTGGGCATCTCCAATACGCTGGCAGGCATGTTGACGACGCTGCCTCTGCTGATGTTCGCCGTCATCTCTCCGTTCGCGCCCAAATGGGCGCGCAAGTACGGGACCGAGACGGTGCTGCTCGCCGCGGCCGCTATCCTGACGGTCGGAATTTTACTCCGTTCGGCGTCCGGAGCGGGTACGCTTTTTGTGGGAACCGCACTGTTGGGAGTTGCCATCGCCCTTTGCAACGTGCTGCTTCCCAGTCTGATCAAGCGGGATTTTCCCGCCCGGATCGGTCTGATGACTGGCTTATACTCCGTGTCGATGAACTTGAGCGGCGCGGCGGCATCGGGTATCAGCGTACCGGCGGCAAGCAGCCTGGGTCTCGGCTGGAAAGGCGCTCTGGGGGCCTGGGCCGGGCTGAGCGTTCTCGCTCTGCTCTTTTGGCTGCCGCAGGTGACCGGCGCCCGCAAAGCGCGCCGGGTGGCCAGGGTATCCGCTGTTTCGGCGAATCTTTCCGGCGATAATACCATTTCTATCTGGAAATCGCCTTTGGCCTGGAAAGTCACGCTGTTTATGGGACTCCAGTCGATCTTTTTCTATGCGTTTGTCGCCTGGCTGCCGGCTGTCCTGAACACCAGAGGACTTTCCGCCGGGTATGCCGGATGGATGCTTTCTCTGATGCAGCTGGCGCTTCTGCCCATTTCGTTTGTCGTGCCCATCCTGGCGGCTAGAATGGCCAATCAGCGGTTCCTGGTTACCCTCACGTCCGGGCTGTTCCTGGCCGGAATTCTCGGACTGCTGCTGGGAAGCACGGCTCTTGTGCCGCTGTGGATTATCCTGACGGGGATAGCGGGGGGCTGTGCGTTCAGTCTGGCGATGATGTTCTTCAGCCTGCGCACGCGAAACGCCCAGCAATCCGCCGAGCTGTCCGGCATGGCGCAATCGTTCGGTTACCTGCTGGCAGCCGCCGGTCCGATTTTGTTCGGTTTTCTGCACGACATGACAGGCGGGTGGACGACCCCGCTTCTCTTGCTCGCCGCAATCGCCGTTCTGCTCTTTGTCGTCGGTCAGGGCGCCGCGGCGAACCGGTTCATCGGAGAAGAACGCGGAACGAGGTGAAAGCTTCACGCTGCACGCGTTTACGAGATCGGGAAGAAATCCGGCGTTCATCTGTGGTAAGATAGGGGGCATGGACCCGGTAAATGGAGTGAGGCTTTTTGACGAAAAAACAAATTAAACTCATACTTGCTTTCGGACTGTTCGTTGTCCTGATGATCGTGATGAAAAACGCGGGTTCTTTCCTCGTCTATACGGAAGAACCGGTCAAATCCGATGTGATCCTCGTTCTCTCTGGAGACAGGGGGGAAAGGACAGAGAAAGGAGCCGAACTGTACAAAAACGGAGTTGCCCCTTTTCTCATGTTGTCAGGGGGCGAAGTGTACCGGAACAGCAGAATGGCCGATCTCATGAAAGAACACGCAATGGAGCTTGGCGTTCCCGAGCAAGCTATCGTCCTGGAGGACCGGGCGGACAGCACGTATGAAAATGCCGTATTTTCCAAAAAAGTCATCGAGAAACATGCGTTCAAATCCGTGACCGTCGTTTCTTCGGACTTCCATATGAGACGGGTCAAGCTCCTTTTCGACCGGGCGTTTAAAGATTCCGACATTCAGCTGCATTTCGTGGCCGCCCCCGATAAAAATTTTACTCCCGGGCAATGGTGGGGCAACAATAAGAGCCTAATGGTTACTTTTACGGAATATCTTAAGCTAACCGGCTATTTTTTCGGCAAAAATTCATAAGTTTAAAAGTCGCGCTTTTTGCGGCTTTTTTTTATTTGACTAAAGCGGTTGGGGGCCGGCAGTCCAAGGTGCTCTTCCATCCGGATACGCTGCTGTGTAAAAAAGAATTAAACCTATATCGAAACCGCGCGAAGCTGCCAGCACGGCGTTTAGCGTCCCATGACGCTAGCAACTGCATGTTACTTACCTATGAAGCGGCACGGCAATAATTTTGCTCGAAATGGAGAGCCTGTACTAAGCTTCGCCCGCTATGAATACAGATGAGTATAAGGATCAGGCTGATTGAACATGAGAACCGGCCTGCCGATTTCGCTGTTTTCGGCCGATCAGGCCTATTCATAGACGAGGAGATGAACCGGTAGATGGACCAGACGACTCCTGCAACCGCAATTCTGGGAATAGGCACGGCAGTTCCGGCCTACCCGCTGGATCAATCGGAAGTAATCCTCCGATTGGCACAGGCATTGGAACGTTATCCCGATTCCGCCCGCTGGGCCAAACGGCTGTTCAAACAGTGCGGCGTGGAAACCCGGTACACCTGCGAACCCGGTCTTCTGGAGCCGGTTTCTTCATGCCGCTATTTGCCGGATACGGAGCCCGGTCTTATACCGTCGACTGCCGAACGAATGGCGGTTTATAAAAGAGAATCGGTGCCGCTGGCGCGTCAAGCGGCCGGACAGGCACTGGCGGACAGCGGACTCTCCGCATCGGACATCACGCATCTGATCACCGTCAGCTGTACGGGACAGTTCCTGCCGGGACTGGATGCATCGCTTGTAAAAGAACTGAGCTTGTCCAGAGAAGTCTCCCGGATTCCCCTTCAATTCATTGGATGCGCGGCAGGACTGCGTGCCGTATGCCTGGCCCGTGAAATAGCGGATTCGGCTCCGCAGGCGAACGTGCTGATCGTAAGCGTCGAATTGTGCACGCTTCACATCCAGCCCTCCGGCGGTAAAGAGGCTCTTTTCGGGGCGTCCTTCTTCGGGGACGGTGCCTCCGCCTGCGTAATCGGGCGCACGGGAAAATCGCGCCAGGGGATATTCGGGCTCGGCGACCATCGGTCCGTCCTAATTCCGGAAGCGGCGGAGGAGATGACCTGGGAAGTCGGCAACTTCGGTTTCGACCTGTATTTGTCTCCCCATATACCCAAGCTCATTAAGAACCGGATTCCGCAAGAAATCGGCAAACTGCTGGGCGGGGAACGCCTTCCCGGGCTGTGGGCGATTCATCCCGGAGGCAAGGGGATTGTGGATGCGCTCGAGCAGGTATACAGCCTGACAAAAGAGCAGACTGCGCCCAGCAGACAGGTGCTGCGCGACTTCGGAAACCTCTCTTCCGCGACGATTTTTTTCGTCCTGCAGCAGATGCGAACGGAGCTCCGGACAGCGGGAGCGGATGCCGCCGACGGGATCGCTCTGGCCTTCGGTCCCGGACTAACGGCGGAGCTTATCCGGTTCACCTACATACCGGTAGGCGCGGCGCGGGAGAAAACAGCGGATGCCGCCGTTTGACCGCTTGCGCAGCCGTTCGCTGGAAGCGGAGTATATGGACGACCTCACCCGCGGAGGAGCCGAACTCACGGAAGCTTTGCGGCATCTCCGCAGGCTCAACCGTCTGTTTGCGGCGTCCGGCCCGACCTTGTACGGGATCGAAAAATTGTGGACGGCAGCCGGAAAGCCGCAAGAGTTGACCGTGCTTGACATCGGTTCCGGCTCCGGCGACGTTAACCGTCAAGTGCTCCGTTGGGCGGACGACCGCAGGGTACGCGTGAACGTCATCTTAAGCGATATTACAGAGGAAGCTTGCGAGGAGGCGCGGCGGCTGTTCCGCGGCGAACCGAGAGTGGAGATCAGGCGGGCCAGTTTGTTCGAGCTTCCCGAGGGGTGCGCCGATATTGTGACCGGCACCCAGTTTCTCCACCACTTCTCCCCGGACGAGCTCCCCGGTGTCGTCCGGACCATGCTCCAGACTTCCCGTATCGGCATCGCCGTCAACGATATCCACCGCCACTGGCTTGCCTGGTCGGCCGTTTGGCTGGCTTCCCGCGTTTTGTCGGGGAACCGGTACATCCGCCATGACGGACCGCTGTCCGTCGCCAAAGGATTCTCGTCGGAGGATTGGTCCGTGCTCGGGAAAGCTCTGGAGACGCCTGGTTATCACGTCTCCTGGAGACCGCTGTTCCGCTATGCGGTCGTTATTCCCCGGCAGCCGTACCCGGCTGAGGGATCGGAGCCGAAGCCATGACCGTAACCGAGACGGACGTTGCCGTTCTGGGAGCGGGCTTAGCCGGAAGCCTCATTGCCAAAAGCCTTGCGGAGAAAGGATGGCGGACACTACTGGTGGACCGGCACCGCTTTCCCCGCCATAAGGTGTGCGGAGAGTTTCTGTCGCCGGAAGTCCGGCAGATGCTGGATGCCTCCGGTCTGCTGGACCGGGTGTTGTCCCTTGGCCCCGCCTCGGTGGAGCGGGTACGGCTGATTTCCGCGGAAGGCGGCCATGTCGACATCCCGCTGCCGGGAACCGCCATGGGACTCAGCCGCTTCCGGCTAGACAAAGCGCTGCATGAAGCCGCCGCAGCGGCTGGAGCCCGGGTCCTTACCTCAGCGGCGGTTCTCTCGGTTACGAGGCTCGCGGACGAGAGCTGCGAGGTAAGAGTGAAGAGAGAAAGCGGTATGGAGGTCATCCGGGCCCGCACGGTTATTGCCGCCTGGGGAGCGAACGGGCAGGCTCTCGTAACCGGTGCCTCCTGCCCGGGAGAGCCCGGCGAGGGTAGATTTCCCGGAGGACAGGGAAGGCTGCAAGGGCCTCCAAATACGCCAATCCTGACAAGCGCGGAAACGGAGAGTCCGCTATATTCTTTCATGCCGTTAAATTTACTGAACCCGGCAGACCAGAAAAACCAAGCTAGCTCATCAAACCCGGCATGCTCAAAAAATCCGACAAACTCAACAAGCCCAGCAAGCCCGACAAGCCCGACAAGCTCATCAAACCCGGCATGCCCCGTAAAACAGGCCCGCTCCGTATTGTCGGGTCGCAGCCGACGGACCTTGAACCCGGAGAGCCGCACCTCCGGCTATATGGGCGTCAAATCTCACTACACGGGAATCGAGATGGAGCCGGTAGTCGAGCTGTATGTCTTCCCCGGCGGCTACCTGGGGCTGTGCCCCATAGAAGACGGCCTCGTCAACGCGTCCGCGCTGCTGTCGCGGGATGCGTTCCGCGGCGCGGGCAAGAGCGTCCTCGCTCTGCTCGAAGCCGCCGCGCAGCGGTGCCCCCCGCTACATTCGAAGCTGAAGCGGGGGCTGCCTGTGCCGGGTGCACAGGCAGCGGTTGCGCCGGTGAAGCTGAACCGGCGCCTGAACCCTTGGGACATGGTGCCGCGCCTGGGGGATTCATCGGTGATGATTCCCCCGCTGTGCGGGGACGGCATGTCCATGGCCCTCCGCTCGGCGCGGCTGTGCGCCCCCCTGGCAGACGGGTATCTGCGGGGGGAGCTGAGCCTTGCCGGGTGGGAAGAGCAGTACGTCCGCGCCGTTACGCGGACGTTCGGGGGGCCGCTGAGGTGGGGACGGCTGCTGCAGTCCTCCCTCGGCAGTCCGGCTGCGGTGCGGCTGCTGCTGCGTCTCGCGCAGCTATCGCCGGGTCTGGCCTCCGGATTGTTGGAGGCCACCCGGCTGAAGCCGGAAGAAGAAGGCTAATCTTCGGTACCTATTCGGAAAGAGGGGAGGGGCATGGGCTTGCACAGACTGGCTGTCCTCTCTTTCCGCTGCCCGAAGATCATTATCGTCTGTTGGACGGCCTGCCTCATGTTCTTCGGGGGCTATGCCCTCAACCTGCCTTCCGTGCTCCAGGGGCACGGTCTGGACCCCGAAGGCTCGTTCGGGACTGTCCGGCAGCGGCTGGACGCGGGCTTTAACCGGCCTGCCGAACCGGTCGTTCTTTGGTTCGAGCAGAGAGCACCCGGCCCGAAGCAGGAATTTAAAGCTTATATCCGGTCCGTTCTGCGGAATGCCGAGGGCTTGCCCGGACTGAAGAGGATCGTTTCACCCCTCGATAACGGGGAAATGCTGCGTTCCGGCAAGGCTTATGCGCTGCTGGATATCCGCTTTACCCGCCGGGATGAACGAGCGGTGCTCCAGGAGCTGCGCGAACGCCTGCCCGTTCATCCCGGCTTTGCGTGGAAGCTCACCGGGAAGCCGGTCGTTCAGGCGGATGTGAATGCGGCGAGCGAAGCGGATATGAGGAGAGCGGAGCTGATCGGGCTTCCGGCTGCGTTTCTTATCCTGTGGATAGCCTTCGGCGGAGCGGCGACCGCTTTGATTCCGGTCGTACTCGGATTGGTTTCCACGGTCGTCTCGATGGGGATCGTTTACGGGATCGGAATGCGGACGGATTTGTCCAATTTCGTTCTGAATGTCATTCCGATGGTGGGGCTGGCGCTGAGCATTGATTTTTCGCTCATGCTGGTGAGCCGGTTCCGGGAAGAACTGAGCCGCGGCAGGGCTGAACAGGCGCTTCGGGTTACTATGCGGACCTCGGGAAGTGCGGTCTTGTATTCGGCTGGCTGTGTAGCGCTTGGCCTGCTCGGAATCTTGTTCATCCCTCTGCCGATGTTTGCCTCGGTAGCCTGGGCCGCCTTTACTGTCCTGCTTGTCTCCGTGTTCTTATCATTTACGCTGCTGCCTGCGGTTTTGTCCTTCCTGAGAAAGAGGATCGAAGCCGAGAACGCCGTCAGGCCCAACGGAACCGGCAGCCGTTTCTGGTATCGCCTGTCTATGGCGGTAATGAGAAGGCCTTTGCGGATGGCGCTGCTCGCTATCCTGGTCGTTTTCCTGTTCGTCCTGCCAGTGGGCCGGATGAAGCTGGCGGTTCCGGACGCGGCATCGCTTCCCGAAGGCACGGAATCGCGCGCCGCTGCCGAACGGCTGGCTACGCGTTTTCCTTCCCCGGATGCTACCCTTCTTCTCGGAGTGCCGGATGCAAGCCCGGACAGCGGACAAAGTTTTGACTGGGAGTATGCTTATAGGGTGTTTCAGCAGCTTCAGCGGGACCCGCAAGTGGTCCGGGTGGATTCGGTTTTCTCCAGACTGGACATGAACGGCGAACAGCTCCGTCTTCTTTATGAGAAGCCGGTTGTCCGCGATAACGCCGCCGTGCTTCCCTTTTATTTTTATCATAATCAGCTGGTGATGGACGTTTATCTCCGAACGGATTCGGATTCGGAAGAAACGAGGGAGTGGCTGCGCAAATGGGAAGCGGCCGGAAGTCAAGAACGGATTCCTTATCAGCTAGGCGGAGAGGCTAAGTATCGTCAGGAAGTGTACGATGCCATTTTTACAAACCTGTTTAAGGTCCTGCTATTCGTTACGCTTACGAATTTCGTCCTGCTGTACGGGGCGTTCCGGTCCGTATTCATCCCTCTTAAAACGCTCCTCATGAATGTTCTCAGCATTACCGCTTCATTCGGTCTGTTGACCTGGATTTTTCAGGAAGGGGCGGCGGAAGGCGGCGGCTCTATCGCGATCATGATTCCCGTATTCATCTTCGGCCTTGTTTTCGGCATCAGTATGGATTACGGAGTGTTCCTGGTTGCCCGCATTGCCGAGGTTTACCGGCAGACCCGGGACAACGATTACGCAGTTGCAGCCGGATTGGCCTCGACAAGCCGGATCATTACATCGGCGGCGGCTATCATGATCGCCGTCACGCTTCCGTTTGCGGGAGCGGACGTAGCGGGGGTCAAACAGCTGGGAACCGGAATTGCGGGGGCCATCTTTCTGGATGCCACCTTGATCCGCATGGTTCTGGTGCCTGCTTTGATGAAACTTTTGGGCAAGTGGAACTGGTGGTCGCCCTACAAATAGTTACGTTGCGAACCGCAGCAATTGCGGTTTTTTTGTGTGTTTTTAAGGGATTGGGGTTGTTTTTCAATAAGAATTACTTGTCACTTTTTACGAAGTTATAACTATATCGGGGGGAAGGCCGTTTATTTGTGCTACAATCGAGATAACTTTGTGCCTTGCGCTTGATTTCTAGTCCAAACTTCGTGAGTGAGGAGCAACGCTATGTCAGATGATGAACCCGATGATTTACAGGAAACCGGAAGTCTCAAGGAAGCCAAACCAGCCGGAATTTCTGCCGGCTCAGACCGCGGGGAGGAACACGCGCCTCCGGTTCATGAAGCGGTTACCTTCTGGAAGCTGCTCGTATTCTTTGTACCGCTCGGCATAGCGGCCAGTCTGGTCACAATGTCTCATTCGATCATTAACAGTACACTTGCCCGGGCGCCCGATCCCGAGCATGTTATCGCGGGCTATGCCATTGCGATGAGCCTTCTGGGCATAACGGAGAAGCCGGCCGTGCTGCTCAGGCAGACGTGTTCCGCGCTTGTCCGCGACCGGGTCTCGTTTCGCGCCATGCGGCGGGTCGCGTTTTATGTATTCGCGTCCATTATGGCGGCCGGACTGATCTTGTCTTATTTACCACCCGGAAAATGGCTGATGGGTGCCGTGTTCGGCATCGGCGGCGCTCAGCTCGAAAACGTTCTGAACGTATACCGGATTCTCATGTTCGTCAGTCTGTTTTCCGGGTTGAGATGCCTTTATCACGGTTTGATTATTTATAACAAAAGAACGTTCTGGCTCACGATTGGGATGGTTGTCCGTCTTTTCGGCATGTATCTCGTCGCGCAGTATTACATACGGGTACACGGAGTTACCGGAAGCAGCGTGGGCGCGATTATTTTTCTGGTGGGCATGGTGATCGAGAGCGCCGTTGCGGTGTGGGAGGGCAGTGCGCTGCTTAAGCATAAAATACCGGAGAAGAGCCCGGGGCATACCGTTGAAAAAACGGGCGATGTTTTCCGCTTTTACAAGCCGCTTCTATTCTCGTCGTTTATTGCGGTTGTGATCGGTCCGTCGCTTAACGCTCTGCTCGGCAAGGCGGGAGATGCGGTGATCGCCATCGCGGCTTTCGCAGTCGCTTCCAATTTGACGCAGCTCGTTCAAAGTTTTTTTTCGTATATCCATCAGATTGTCTTGAATTTCTACCGGATTCATCCCGGACGCGTCAAACGTTTCGTGCTGGTCATCAGCTTCATTCCATCCGTTCTGATCGGTTTACTTGCGTATACGGCTGCCGGACCGTGGTTTCTGACCGAGGTCATCGGGGTCGGCGACCGGCTGATGGAGGAAGTGATCAAAACGCTGCGCGTGTTTATGATTCTCACGCTCGTGTTTCCCTGGCTCGATTACTGCAACGGCATTCTTATGCTGCGCCGGGAAACGCGGACGATGGTCTATTCGCAGTCGGCCAACGTTACCGTCATGCTCGTCTCGCTTGTGCTGCTGATCGTGTTAACGCCGGGCTGGAACGGGGCTATCGGCGCATTTGCCCAGTCGGTCGGAACGCTGGCGGAGTTTATCGTCGTACTCGCTGCGGTAAAGCGCGGCAGGGGAGAAGCATTGATAAGCGGCAGCGCACCGCAAGGAAAATCGGTCTGATCGTTTCCGAAATTTAAACCAAATTTAAACAAAACCCTTCCTCCTTTTAAATCGCAAGGTTTAGTATAAAGCTGGTCATCCTCGTTATGACGCTTTTACTTACCGGTTTACATAGGAGGAATTTCTTTTGCATTCACATCAGTTGAAGCTAAAAACAATCAAAACGACCATCGCCTTGACTATCGCCGCCATCTTAGCGTTTCCCGCTGCCGGTATGGCAGCCGCCGATACCGCAGCGGACAGCAAGCCGCCCGCAGTCAGCACAACGGAAAAATACGGCCGCAGCTGGGCGAACTGGATTCAAAGCCATGCGTATGCGCTGGACCGCATCCAGCCTGAAGCCAGCGAGAAAGGCGTCATAGAGAAAGACCGGTTTAAAGATCTGGAATTTCTGAAACCGCTGCTGATCGACAAAAAATTGGTCTACCTCGGTGAAAACACGCATGGGGCGGCGGAATACAGTTCTTCCAAAGTCCGCCTTATTCAATACCTGCACCAGGAGCTAGGTTACGATGTCATCGCTTTCGAATCGGGACTTGGAAATGCGTCCGCCGCCCTTGCCAAGAGTGCCGATTCGACCCCGGAACAAATGATGAAAGAAGCCATTTTCGGAGTGTGGTGGTCCAAGGAGACGCTCCCGCTTTTTGACTATATCAAACAGACTCTCGCAACGGACAAGCCTTTGATCCTGAGCGGGTTCGATATGCAGATCCAGTCCCCGTATTCGGAGTTCGTCCGTGACTGGATCGGGTCCAGAGACGCCAAACTGGCCGCAGCGTTCGTGGATGCGGAGCAGGAGCTGGGCGATTGGAGCTACAGTGAAGACGAAGCGGGGTACGCCAAGGCGAAACCGCGCCTCCTTGAGACGTATGAAAGCATGAAAACGTTTGTGAACGAGAACGCCGATAAGCTGAAAACGGACTATCCCCGCAATCCGCACCTGATCGAGATGACCCGGCGCGTCCTGGATAACCGAATTGAGGTGGTTAATACGTATACCGAGGTTAATATCCGCAGCAATCTTGCGATCAAACAGAACGATATCGTCCCCTTCCAGGAGTCGATGAGGATGCGTGACGAGATGATGGCCGGCAATCTGACCTGGCTTGCCGAACAAATTTACCCGGACAAGAAAATCATCGTCTGGGGACATAACGTACATATCCGCAAGAAAAACTCGGCCGTATTAAATTCGGCCTACTCGGGTCTGAGCCTTATGGGCGAGAGCATGCCGGCCCGTTTAAAGAAACAGAGCTATGTGATCGGCCTGTATACGTATCAAGGCGAAGCCGCCAACAATATGGGGCAGAGCTATCCCATCGTGAAACCGGAACGGGGTTCGCTTGAAGACATTTTAAAGCAGCACGGGCACCCTTATACGTTTGTCGACATCAAATACCGCAAAGACAAACCGGGTACTTCCTGGATGTTCGAACCGCGCCTCTCGCTCGATTGGGGAATGATGCAGGAAAGCTTCATCCCACGCGATCAGTTTGACGGTCTGCTGCTTATTGATACGGTCCATCCGCCGTCTTACATGCGCAGTAAAACAGGTCCGCAGTAGTACCGCCCGATAAAATGTACAGCCGGAATCTGCTTGGGCAGATTACCGGCTATTTTGCGTACCCAGAGGGCGACGCTGCTTACGTTTAACCCGAAAAGATGCAAGCGAGATATAAAATCCGATATAATCAAAAATAAAGTAAAATTGTTCCAATGAAAGAAGGTTGGATAGATGGACTTTTTTGAGGATCGTATCGAAGCGGAAGCCGAATTGCGGGAGATGCTCGGGTATCCCAACAAAATCGTTGAGGCGATGAAAATCACTTATATGGAGCGGCACTGCCGGGAGTTTATCGGGCTGTCGCCTATCCTGTTCGCGTCAACGGCCGATCTCCAGGGAAATTGCGACGTTTCGCCTAGAGGCGACGCGCCCGGTTTCGTGAAGGTGCTGGACGATCATCACCTGATTATACCGGAAAGGCCGGGCAACCGGCGGATGAATACATACCGGAATGTCCTGGAGAATCCGCATATCGGTCTTATTTTTATTATACCGGGCTTGGAAGAAACTTTGCGGATCAACGGAAAAGCGTGCCTGACGAGAGATCCCGACCTGCTCGCTCCGCTTGAGGCGCACGGCAAGATCCCGAAGCTGGCGATCGGAATCGAGGTGGAAGAAGTTTTTCTCCACTGTGCGAAAGCGTTTAAACGATCCGAATTGTGGGATACGAACACCTGGCCCGCGTCGCTGCCCTCCGTGCCGGAAATGATCGCCGCCCATGCCAACCGTCCGGACATTACGGCGGATGAGGTTTCCAAAGGCTTGAAGGAAAGCTATGAGAAGAGAATGTACTGAGACTTCGCAGTATACACTTGAAGGAGGCGGGCTTGATGCCAGACGTTGAGGAAGAAAAGGAGCTTATAGGGGAACGTCCCGGCTTTGTTTCCTTGTGGGTGGGACAGTTCGGCGAGGATGAAGACCTCAGGCAGTATACCGAATTTACGTATGATGAAGACGGAGAAAGCGTATCGCCGGCATTTTGCGCCGATTTCGGAATCGGCTGGTTCGACGAAGATTTTTTCGAAGCCTATCTCGTTGAGGAGGAAACCTTTTCGCTAGCGGAGCTCCTGGAAGGATGTTCGTACGACGAAAAGATCCTTCCTCAATTCGAGGCGCAGGGTCTTCCCGAGGGGAGCGCCTGGAATACGGTGGTGCTCCTTTACAATTTCAGCTATCCCTTAAATAACCGGGGAAAAAGTGCCGCGCCCGGCGCGAACCGTCTTGTATTCGCAGGGATGGCCGAGTACGAGTAAGGAGACAAAGTTTTGTAATTTCCCCGATTAAAAGGATGATTTTTACAACCGCTTCTTTTGCCTGGGGTCTATTCCGCACAAACACTCGGTGATCGTGCTGACTCTGGAGGGCTAGAGCGGTCTCCACACATTTTAAAGAAAGTGGGTGACTTCCGTGATTATATGGGTGAACGGCGCCTTTGGCTCCGGCAAGTCCCAAACGACGCACGAATTGCACCGGCGGATACCCGGCTCGTTTTTATACGATCCCGAAAATGCGGGATATTTTATACGCAAAAATGTGCCTCCTTCCACGGCGCTGGATGATTTTCAGGATTATCCGATGTGGCGGGAAAGCAATTACGGCATGCTGAATTACATAAGCGGCAAATTTGACGGCGTTATTCTCGTTCCGATGACTCTCGTCAATCCGGTTTACTTCGATGAGATCGTGGGGAGGCTGCGGCGGGATAACAGGATGGTTCACCACTTCGCTCTCTGTGCGTCCAAAGAAACACTGCTTAGAAGATTAAGATCGAGAGGGGAAGGTCCGAATTCGTGGGCGGCCCGTCAGATAGACCGCTGCAGGGAGGGACTCTCGGAAGAAGTTTTCAAACATCACCTGGATACGGATTTCTTGACCATCGGTGAAGTAAGCGAGAAGATTGCTGCCATTGCGGGTATACAGCTTCTGCCCGACAACAGGAGCACAATCCGGAAGAAGGCCGACCGCCTGCTGACCCAGCTCAAACAAATTCGGTTCTAGAAAGGAAGTCGCCGTGACGACCATTCAAAGTATCGCAGGCTTGTTTCTGCTCGTGTTTGGAACGTTTTTCTCTTTTTCGGCAGGCAATCTGCCGGCAGCGTTTATAAGTTTGGTGGGTGGTTTTGTCCTAATGTCCTTGTCTAAGCTTGTGGATTTTCAACAGGGAGCGTATCTGAGAGCGCTTGGAGTGCCGATAACGGGCGACCAGCTCCATATGATTATGAAATATTCACCGGAATATGCGGTAGAGTCCGCGGATTTTAACGTTTATCCGGAAAGTCATAAGGAATATGCCCTCATTCGTCTGGAAGGCGAATTATACTTGTCCGTACAGGTTTTTAAAAACGTAATGTCCCAGGTGGAAATCGAATATACGTTCAATTTTCCGGGAAGGGAGCCCATCAGCCTTTACCGTACACTATCATTGTACAAAGGGGCCAAGTTGTTTGAATACGGAGGACTGGCGTTTGTCAGCATTTCCGCGCTCAATCTGGAGAGCAGCATCTGCGAAGGCCGGCTTCTGCTGAATTTCGCGGCACGGGGGAGAGAGAAGGACGATTAAACTATTATTTCTTTGCAGCAGAAACAGGTGGCGGAGTTTAACGGCCGAGAAAGTATTTAACGGGGTGAAAGATTGGCAGGTCCGCTCCGCCGGAACGGAAGAGAACGCGCGTATTAAGGTGACCGAAGGTCACATCGGCTGGGCGGACGTTGTTTTCGTCATGGAGAAGAAGCATAAAAGAAGAATTGCGGAAAAATTCAGCTCCATCGTGCAGCAGAAACGGGTGATTTGCCTGGAGATTCCGGACGAGTACGGATTTATGGATGAGGAGCTTATTGAACTCCTGGAATCCCGGGTGTCGGACTATTTTCCTCTTACGGAGGACTGACGATCTTTCGGCGTGCTGGTTGCATGCGGAAGGACCGGCTTTGGAGAAGGTTGTCATCTGAACGCTCATCTTAGCGTTTTATGCGGTTGCCCGGGAAATGAAGGGCTTGTTTCTCAAGTTATTTCCTGAGGGGAAATGGAGGTACGCGTCTATGCAGGTAAACGAGGAAAACGGCATCGGCTGGCTGACGCTGGCGCTGATCAATGCGGGTCTGGCCCAGGGGAAAAACCGGAGCGGCTTAAACTGGTTTTTTATTTCGCTGCTGATCGGGCCGCTGGCTACTCTGCTCATTGTCGTTTGGGATAGAATTCCTAACGAGCCGGAGCGGAAGAGGATGTATTAAATAAAGAGCTGTCTCCCTGTGAAGGAGACAGCTCTTTGTACTACCGGAACCGGGGAGCGGCTTGAAACGATGGCGCCCCGATGCGGGTCATCTCTACGGCGACGGAACCCATGAACTGGGCCAGCTTGCGGATAGCGATCATTCCGACGGGAGCGGCCAGGATGCCGATTCCCGTATGGATCAGGGAAAGCTGCATGGAATCGATCCGTTCGTTCATCAGGAAGAAGTTCAGCTGATCATGAAATATATCGATGTGTAGGGTCTGAAGAAGAACCCCGTACACAATCGGAGAAACCAGCAGGGCCAGCACGACCGAAGCGATCGAAACCGCGAACGCAAATGCGAGAATGCCAAGCGGAAGGCGGATGAACTGCCAAAGCAGCGCGCTGAACGAGCGCGTGTCGACCAGTTCCGCGCCAAGCCGGGCCCAGAAGGACTTCCCTTCTTCGGCAAATAAGCCGCCGGAAGTTTCCTCCTTGGTCTGCGGTTCCAGGCCAAGAAGACGGGAGGCGAGGCGGGCGTCCAGGTCCGTCAGGTGCCGATTCGTCCGCAGTACGAACAGAAGAAGCGGGAACCCGATAAATAGCGGCATAAGCGCGATGGACAAAGCTATTCCTACGACTGCATATACAAAGCCGAACAGTCCCGTGGGAAGAAGAGCGAGCAGATAAAAAAAGGATGCTGTCAAGTCTGGAGATTTATTCATTGTCTTCCACCGTCCTTATGTGATCTGCTTAATAAGACGGCGGCGGAGAGCGACCCCCTTCAAAACTTACCGAAACGGGATTTTGAAAGACTTTTTGTAGAGCGGATACAGCCATTTAACACCGCTTGGCGTCAAGGTGTCGGCGAACAGATGAGAGAAGTAACCCGCGACGGCGACCATCATTATGCCTTCCAGCTGCAGCTGTTTCTCCAGCTCCATGCCGATGGCGCCCCACACCGCAAGCGCCCATACCGTGTGCGTCATCCCTCGGTGTTTCAGCCAGGGAGCCCAGACGACAAAAGCGCCGAGCCCGAGCAGCCATTTCATCTGGGTCTCCCAGCCCCAGTAAATGAGCCCCGCTCCGACCAGGCTGACCAGCGCGTTGCGGATGATGCCTTCTTTGGTCACGAAGCCGATCAGAAAGATCATAACCGCGATGGTCATCCGTTCCGGATAAAACTGATGCTTCGTAAAGAAGAGGTAGGCCACGGCCGCAAGGAGCAAGGCGCCTCCCCAAAGAAACACTTCGCGCAGCCATTTGGAAATTTTGCCGAGCTTGCTGCTCAGCATGCTGGGACCGTCCAAATCCGCGCTTAGCGCGGAGAAAGCGGCTACCGATATGTATACCGCGAAATTCGTTAGGGTAAAGGGATGAGAAGCGGACGCGGCAAGTCCGATGGCGGTGCCGATTGCGAGATGAGTTGAACCTTTCATAATGCCTCCGTTGACTGACGATGTTAGGAATGCAAACATATGTTTGCTAAGACAGTATACAAGGAAAGCCCGCTTCGCACAAGGCATGGAGGAAAAATAGGTACTTCTGCTGATTTTCGGGCTTCGAAGAAATCAACAAAAAAGACGCGGCACCCGTCCAAACGAGCTGCCGCGTCTATTCTTGCATTTGTCTGCGTTCAGTCATGAAAATTACCGAAATTTTTGATGTAAAACTCGGTTTTGACATGGACTTGTATAGCCGGATAACTCTCTTCCCAGTCCAGCTTCTTCCACGCCTTAAAGCCCAGCTTGTTCCGAACATACCGGCCCAGCCCGATGCTGTCGACCCCGTTTTCCTGCATGATGGAGAACACCCTTTCGGACTGCTCCGAGATGTAGGCCGCCAGTTTCTTCTCCACCTTGATCCGGTCATCCGTGCTCAAATTTAGACTGCCGACATATTCAAGGACGCTTCCATGGACCTTCATTCGGATATCTGCGTGTATAACGCCCTTCTCGTCTTTACGGATTTTAATTTTCCGCTTGCTGGTGATGGCGTTGAACATGATCGATTTGACTTCCTCATCGTTCAGGGCGAATGAAAATTCACCCTGTTTCTGATTTTGGTACAGCAGATTAAAGAAGATCATGTCTTTTGTGGGAAGCTTCGTGACATAGACATCGTTCTTGAATAAACCGATTCCGCTGATCTCCAAATTCTTCCCGGATATGCGGATGACGGTCGCGATCGGATCGATGCCCTCGTCGAAATAATCCCGGATAAACTGATGGAGAAGAATGCGTGGCATGTTTTGAAGCTGAAACTCTTTTTGCACCAGCTTGGCTACATACTGCACCGTTTTGGGATGGCCGGGGTAATTGCGGCTGATGATCTCGTGCGCTTCGCCTTCCGTCAGGATGATATTGGCTCTTTTGGAGATGGAGGGATCGCGCAGAAGGCTGTCCATATGCTGGCGGAGGCCGGTTTTGGCCAGCTCGATGCCGTAAAGCACGTTTCTGAGCTGGCCGCTGACAAGCGTCCGGCTCGTTTTCCGGGAGAGCAGGTTTTTCGCCGCTTTATTGCTCGATGCCGTTACCGTCAGTATTTCGTCCTGCCCGTCCTGGGATTCCCTCTCGATAACCGGGATGCTCAGAGTTGCCTTCATTTTGTTGTCCGGCGCCCAGTCATACGCGGCGGACTGCACATAGCCGATCTTTTCCAGGATGTTCTGGTCGCTTGTGCAGCCGGCAAGAAGAAAAAGCGCAGGAAGGACAAGAATCCGCAGCTTACACATTCGCCCGCCTCCTTTTACGGAAAAGTAAGACAACGAGAGCGAATACCGGCAAAAAAAACGCGAGACAAATCGTCATGACACCGAGATTGGCGAACCACTTTTCCACGATGATGAGAGTTTTGGGAATGTAAGAAATGAGAAAGGTGACAAGCACGATAGCGGCGGACATGTATTTGGCGTTTATTTTGGGAACCAGCCGGGCCAGTGTTTCTTTGCTGCTCCAGAAATACATGGAGGCCGTAACGATTACGGAAATGAGAAAAACGCTGTACAGGAAATTTTGAACGCGTTCCATAAACGGAAATTTCACGTAAGCGAGCAGATCCAGCAGCGGAAAAGACTGATGTTTAAGCTGGACATAGCTGAAAACGCCGTAACAGATGAACGTGACCATCATATATACGAACATCACCACAAAGTTCCCGATGTAAGCCCCCTTCATCCAGTTCACGCTCCGGCTGGCATAGGGAATGAGGAACAGACTGACTTCGTAGCCCATAAACGCGCTGTACATTTTGACGAATCCCTTGGCCATACTTTCTCCGTCTTTGAAAAAGGAAGTTGTGAGACGGACCGAATCAAACTCCGTCGTGAAAGCGATGAAGATCGGAACGAGCAGCAGCAAGAGCAGACAGAATATGATGTTTGCTTTCGAGATGGTGTAAATGCCTTTGAGAAGCAGCAGCAGAACCAGAATGTCCAGAACCATTTTCAAAAGCATATCGGGCGTGGAAGGAAAAATCAGCAGCTGATAGATGAGCGCATACTGCTTGACCACCAGGCATGCGATCATGCTGTACACGCCTGTCATGAACAGATAGAGCGGTGCCAGCACCCATTTGGGAATCGTCTTCTCCACGATGTCGAAGAAGGACGCTCCTTTTCCAAGCTTGTTGACAAGCGAGATCAGATAAATATTGAACGTAACGAGAATCCCGACGAAAAGCATGGATACCCAGCCGTTCGTTCCGAAATGAGTGGCCGCGATCCGCGGGAGAGTGAAGAATACGACACCCATCTGCGTATTGAAAACGAGAAACCCGACATGGTGGGTACATAATGTCTCCCTGGACAAAGCCGACCACCTACTTTTTGAGCTTGTTGTATTTTTTGTTCATAGAAAGGGACTGGCTAGGCCTGCTTTTCAGGCTCCAGAAAGGGGCGCGGATGAAGATGTCTTTCCAGTCTTTTAATTTAATAGGGGCGACAGGTATGGTGTAAGGAGCGCCCAAGCTCGTTAATTTGGCCAAATGAATGATGATCAGGGCGATACCGGCCATGAGGCCGAAATTGCCCAGTACGCCGGCGGCAATGACCAGCCCGAAGCGGATCAGCCGGATGGAAGCGCTCATCGTATAGCTCGGAATCACATAGGAGGCTATCGCCGAAGAAGCCACCGCAATAATCAGAATATTGCTCGTGAAACCCGCCTGGACGGCCGCCTGTCCGATCACGATACCGCCTACGATGCCGATCGTCTGCCCGATTTTGGTCGGAAGCCGGGCTCCGGCTTCCCGGAGCAGTTCAATCGTCGTCTCCATCAGAAGCGCTTCGAAAACGGGCGGAAACGGAACCCGGCTGCGGGATTCCGTCAGCGTTGTGATCAGATTGTCCGGAATCATCTCGTAATGGTACGTCGTAATGGAGACGTAGAGGGCCGTAAACGAAATCGTGATAATAAAAGCCGTGTAGCGCAGCAAGCGGGTCGCGGTGCCGACCGCCCAACGGCTGTAATAGTCGTCCGGTGAAATAAAAAATTCGAAAAAGGAAGTCGGTCCGCAGATGACCGACGGGCTTTGCTCCACGATGGCGACGACTTTGCCTTCCACAAGTTTGGAGGCCGCAACGTCGGGGCGTTCCGTGTTCAGCATAATCGGGAACACTGAGTTGGGAAAATCGTCGATGAGCTGAACGAGCATGGTCGCATCGCAGATCGCGTCCGTCTCGATGGCCTCTATACGCTGCGTCATCGTATTGACGTATTCCATGTTGGCGATTCCATCGATGTAGAGGACGAATATTTTGCTGCGTGTA
Organism: Paenibacillus sp. JT31N7; assembly: GCF_059692095.1. NCBI lineage: Bacteria > Bacillati > Bacillota > Bacilli > Caryophanales > Paenibacillaceae > Paenibacillus > Paenibacillus sp. JT31N7. Next base: position 910,628 of record NZ_JCAUAT010000001.1, on the reverse strand, counting down.
ATTTCACCCACGTTAAACGTTTGAACTTTCAGATGATTGCTTTTCACCCGTCTGCGGATGAGAGACAAGTTCGCTTCCAAAGATTCCGTAAAAGCGTCGTGGGGGCCGACGATAACGCCTTCCGTCTCCGACTTTTCGATGGCCCGGACTTCGGGCCCGTAAATATCGACGGCATAGGCGGCTCCCTTGACGAACAGGGCGGCCCAGCCGCTGACGATTTTCTCGACAAGGATGCTTTCCTCGGTCACACGGATAAAAATCGAATTTTTCAGCAGCTCGTCCGTCTCGTCCGCCTGGATATTTTCAAGAGGGGTCAGAATTTCGCGCTCGAACAAATCGGGGCTGACCATATGTTTAAAATAAAAAAGCGTGATCGCAAGCTCCGGAAATTCCCGCTCGGTAAGATCGCTGCAGTATTTAAACTGTTCTCTGATCGTGTCAAGCACAGGAGGGACGGCATGAATTTGCCGGGTGATGGGCGAAGGGGGATTCGTACCGGACAACAAACGCATCCATTTTTTGAAACGCATAGCCGATCACCTCTCCGTCCGTTTTTCCTATTTTGTGAAAAGAGGGAAGATTTATACCTCCTATCAAATTTGCCGCTTTAACGCACATGCGCATCCTGACAACTCGTAGAAATGCCGGGAAAGAGCCGATTTTTTTGGGGAGAATGGGGTAAGTATAAGCAGGCACAGCGTTTTCTGGGAAACTACGGAGTACGGAAAGGAGCCGGATGGATGGAAAATACATTTGAAGACAAAAGGATGCCGGTTACGTCTATCAAGAGCGGGGAAGGCACCGAGGTCGCCCCGGATATCTACTGCCTCACTCTGCAGATCGTGAACGTCGTGTTTGTGGGGGAAGTCAGCAATCCGCAGGGCTGGGTGCTTGTGGATGCCGGGATGCCGCGTTCCGCGGATGAGATTATCCAAGCCGCGGAAAAACGGTTCGGGACGGTGCCCCCGCGCGCAATTGTATTGACCCACGGTCATTTCGACCATGTCGGGGCCATTACCGATCTGGTCAAACGGTGGAACGTGCCCGTATACGCGCACGAGCTTGAGATTCCTTATCTGAACGGGATGCAGGACTATCCGCCGGCCGACCCGGACGTGGACAGCGGGCTCGTCGCGAGAATGTCGCCGACTTTCCCGAACGAAGGGATCGATCTGGGCAGCTATCTGCGCAAGCTTCCTTCGGGCGGCTCCATTCCCGAAATGCCGGGATGGAGATGGATTCATACGCCGGGCCACACACCCGGTCACATTTCCCTTTTCCGGGACAAGGATAAAGCTTTAATCGCGGGCGACGCTTTCGTGAACGTCAAGCAGGAGTCGCTTTATAAAGTAATCATGCAGACGCCGGAGGTGAACGGGCCCCCGAAATATTTTACGACCGACTGGGAAGCGGCCCAAATTTCCGTCCGGTTTCTGGAAGGTTTGCAGCCGTCTCTGGCCGTCACGGGACATGGAAGACCTGTTTGCGGATCGGATTTGGTGGAAGGATTGCGAACACTTTCTGAACATTTCGAAGAACGGGCGATGCCGGAGAAGAAATAACGGCTGAACTCCCTCTTTTTTTAAGGTGAATTGTCTGAAAATTTGTCGAAAAAACCGGCAATCTATGAGGTTTTTACCAAAAAAGCCATAATTGCCGGTTAAATTGTGAACTCTTGTGACAAAATGCGCAAATTTTTTGGACTTTTCTATAGACTGCATTATAATAAGTATTGTAATTTCCACATTTGATGACGATACCTGAAGTTGAGGAGAGATTCTCGACGAGGAGGGCTATCGTTATTGTTATGCTAGAAGTTCTATACGAGCAGAACTAATATCTTAAAAGTGAGGCGGAAAATTACAGCTATGAGGAATGAAGTGGAAGGCAGTCGATGGCCCTGGGAATCTTATTACGGGCCGAACTTAGGTTACATTCAAGAGAAGTATGAGCAGTATCTGAACGATCCCGACTCTGTGGAAGCAGCTTATCGGGACCTGTTTGCGCGTTTTGGAGCGCCTCCGGCATCGGTACAAACCGTCCAATCCGAAGGTCAGGCAAACGCAGGAACCACTACCACCAGCGACCCGAACGTGCTGAAGAAAGTCGTCGCCGTCGGCAAACTGGTGTGGAATATTCGCACATACGGGCACTTAGCTGCCAACCTGGACCCGCTGGGTCTGAGCACTAACCCGGATACAAGACTGCTTGAGCCGGGCACATACGGCCTGACCAAAGAAGATCTGATGGCTATGCCGGCATCAATCGTCTGGGAAGAAGCTCCGTCCGACGTGGCGAACGGCTGGGAAGCGATCCAGCGCCTGCGTCAAAGATATTCCCAATCGATCGGTTTTGAATTCAGCCATGTTCATGAAGAAGACGAGCGTAACTGGCTGAACCGTCAAGCGGAATCGGGCGCATCTATCGAGCCGCTGACGAAAGAAGAGCGCACTAAGCTTCTGGACCGCCTTGTACAGACAGAGCAGTTTGAAAACTTCCTGCACCGCACGTTTGTCGGCCAGAAGCGTTTCTCGCTGCAAGGTACGGACGTACTTATTCCACTTTTAGACGAAATCGTTCATGAAGTCGTTCACGACGGAGCGGAACACATTCTGATGGGGATGGCTCACCGTGGACGCCTAAACGTGCTCGCTCACATTCTGGGCAAGCCGTACAAGAAAATCTTTTCGGAATTCCATCATGCGCCGAACAAAGACATCATTCCGTCCGAAGGTTCCACAGGAATCAACTACGGCTGGACAGGGGACGTAAAGTACCACCTGGGTGCACGACGCTCAATCAAGGAAGGCGAAACTAGAGAAGCCAAGCTGACACTCGCGAACAACCCGAGTCACTTGGAGTTTGTAGGCGCAGTCGTTGAGGGCTTTGCGCGTGCCGCACAAGATAATCGTGAAAATCCCGGCTATCCAGAACAGGATCTGAACAAGGCGGCTTGTATTGTCATGCACGGCGACGCCGCGTTCCCGGGTGAAGGAATCGTTGCCGAGACGCTCAACTTTACGAAGCTGACCGGTTACCAGAACGGCGGTACGATCCATATTATCGTCAACAACCGGGTAGGCTTTACGACCGACAGCTCGGATTCCCGCTCCACTCACTATGCGAGCGACCTGGCCAAAGGCTACGAGATTCCGATCGTTCACGTCAACGCGGACGACCCGGAAGCATGCCTAGCGGCGGCGCGTCTGGCTTGCGAATACCGCAACCGGTTCAAGAAAGACTTCCTGATCGACCTGATCGGTTACCGCCGCTACGGCCACAACGAGAACGACGATCCGGAAACGACTCAGCCGCTGATGTACGGCAAGGTGAAGAACCATTCCACGATCTCCGTCCTGTATGCGGAAAAGCTGAAGCAGGAAGGGCTTGTAGACGACAACGGCTACCAGCAGATGATCCAGAACATTCAGAACACGCTTCAGGAAGCGTACGAACTCGTCAAAAATCACCAAGGCAAGGGAAAGCGTGTCGCCGAGCCGGCTATTTTCGACGATCTCAAGAAAATCAATACGGCCGTTCCGCTTCCGGAACTGCAGGAAATCAACCGCGAGCTGATTACATGGCCGGAAGATTTCAACGTTTATCCGAAATTGCAGCGTATCCTGGAACGCCGCGGAGACGCGCTTAACGAAGGCGGCAAGGTAGACTGGGCGCTCGCGGAGACGCTGGCGTTCGCTTCGATCCTGGCCGACGGCAAGCCGATCCGGATCAGCGGACAGGACGTAGGCCGCGGAACGTTCGCGCACCGTCACCTTGTTCTGCACGACGTGAAGAACGGCTCGACCTATTCGCCTCTGCACAAGCTGCCTCAGGCGCAAGCATCGTTCGCTATTTACAACAGTCCGCTGTCCGAAGGCTCTGTCCTTGCTTTCGAATACGGCTACAACGTCTATTCGCCGGAAACGCTCGTGATCTGGGAAGCCCAGTACGGCGATTTCGCCAATGCGGCGCAGGTGATCATCGACCAGTTCATTTCCGCGGGCCGCTCCAAATGGGAGCAAAAATCCAGTCTCGTGATGCTTCTGCCGCACGGCTACGAAGGTCAAGGACCGGAGCACTCCAGTGCCCGTCTGGAACGTTTCCTGCAGCTTTCCGCAGAGAACAACTGGACGGTCGCTAACCTGAGCAGCGCGGCGCAATATTTCCATATTCTCCGCCGCCAGGCTGCCATCACGGAACGCGAAGAGGCTCGTCCGCTCGTTATTATGGCGCCGAAAAGCCTTATCCGTAACGCGCGCGTGTCGTCCGACGGCAAGGAATTCAGCGAAGGCTCCTTCCTGCCGGTCATGGAACAGAAAGGTCTTGGCGATCAGCCGAAGAAAGTGAAACGTCTTGTGCTGACCACCGGTAAAATGGCGATCGATCTGGAAGAAGCGCTTGAATCTTCCGAAGACCGCGATTTCTCGTGGCTTCATATTGCCCGCGTAGAGCAGCTTTACCCGCTGCCGGAACAGGATATCGCGGAAATCATCGCGAAGTACCCGGGACTGAAAGAAATCGTCTGGGTACAAGAAGAGCCGCGGAACATGGGCTCCTGGAACTTCATGGAATCCAGAATCCGTTCCCTTGCGCCGGACAAAGTCAACGTGCGTTACGCGGGTCTGCCTGACCGCTCCAGCCCGGCTAGCGGCTTCCAGGAGATTCATACGTTCGAACATAACCAGATTATCTCGCTCGCTCTTAAACAACCGGAATAATAACCCTGCATAGGAGGTCACCATCGTGGCTGATATTAAAGTGCCTGAATTAGGCGAATCTATTACTGAGGCAACCATCTCTAAATGGCTTGTGACTGAAGGAAGTACGGTAAGTCAAGGCGACTTGCTGCTTGAACTTGAAACGGACAAAGTAAACCTGGAAATCAGCGCGGAAAAAGACGGCGTCCTGTCTGAGATCCGCAAGCAGGAAGGCGACAACGTATCGGTCGGCGAAATCGTCGGCGTGATCGGCGCTTCCTCCGGCGCACCGGCAGCTGCGGCTCCTGCAGCAGCGCCTGAGGCTCCGAAAGCGGCAGAAGCTCCTGCAGCTTCTCCGGCCGCTCAAGCGGCTGCCAAAGCTCCTGCGGCTTCCGCAGCGGAAAGCGACAGCGCGGCATTGGCAGCTTCGCCGGCCGCCAGAAAGCTTGCCAGAGAGCGCGGTATCGACCTGAGCCAGGTCAAATCGCAGGATCCGATCGGCCGCGTGTACCAAGACGACGTGAAGTCCCACGGCACGCAAGCGGCACAACCGGCAAGCGCGCCGGCTGCAGCGAAGTCAGGAGGCGCAGGACAAGCCGCACAGCAAGCGGTACCGGGCAAACCGGTTGAGCGCAAGCGCATGTCCCGCCGCCGCCAGACTATCGCGAACCGTCTCGTGGAAGCTCAGCACACGGCTGCTATGCTGACGACTTTCAACGAAGTCGACATGACGGCCATCCTCGACGTGCGCAAACGCCGCAAGCAGGCGTTCCTTGACAAGCACGACGTGGGCCTCGGCTTTATGTCTTTCTTCACGAAAGCGGTCGTTGGCGCTCTGAAGAAATACCCTCATCTGAACGCCGAGATCGACGGAGACGATATCGTAGTGAAGCAGTTCTACGATATCGGAATCGCCGTATCCGCGAAGGAAGGCCTGGTCGTTCCGGTCGTTCGCGAAGCGGACCGTCTGAGCTTTGCGGATATCGAAAAGCAAATCGGTGACCTGGCCGGCAAGGCGCGTGCCAACACGCTGGCACTGTCCGATCTTCAAGGCGGTACGTTCACGATCACGAACGGCGGCGTATTCGGCTCCCTGCTGTCCACGCCGATTCTTAACGCTCCGCAAGTGGGTATTCTGGGCATGCACAAAATCCAGATCCGTCCGGTTGCGATCGATGCGGAAAGAATGGAAAACCGTCCGATGATGTACATCGCGCTTTCCTACGACCACCGTATCGTAGACGGCAGTGAGGCGGTTCGCTTCCTCGTAACTGTAAAAGAACTGCTCGAAGATCCGGAATCCCTGCTGCTTGAAGGTTAATCGTTCAACCAGAGCGGTTTAACCGACCGGCACTGCACAATAAAAAGTTGTTACGAAAAGCCTGCCGAGCCACAAGCTCGGCGGGCTTTTTTTATTATTTCAAGGTAAAGGTAATCTGCCGTTCAAGCATGCCATCTTATTCGTTTAAATTCAGATAGCTCCCGCTGTCATAGAAATTGCATTTCTGGGTAATGAATGAGTAGAAGCAGGACGCAGCGACAGACCATTCGAAGGGGGAAGAAGAGATGAAAATCATGATTACGCAAAGCGAGGCGCTGGACAAGGGAATCTGGCCCGAAGTGATGAAAATGTTCGGTTTGAATCAAGAGGACGACGTGTGGGCCAGCGAGGAATTTGTCCTGACCGAAGAACAGGCTAAGACGCTCGGACTGATTTCCTGAAGATTCGCCCGGAAGAGAGGGGATGGGAATTTTCCGGATTCGGTGTATAATAGGCTTCGAAGGTTTTGATGAGAAAGGAATGCTGACATGCTAACGATTACAGCTTTTAGTGTAGAATTTGTAAAAGACCCGTTCGGGATTATTCCGGGAAAACGTTATGAATTTAATCTGGAGGTAGATGTACCGGAAGACGACGAGCTGTACACGGCGAACGGAATCTATCTGCGGGTGATATACGCCGTGGACGAAGGCCAAAGCCGGATAATCAAGTACGATATCCATGAAAATTCGACGGATACCTATCTTGAGTTCGATCTTGAAGACGAAGAGCTTGCGGTCGTCGATACGTTCTGCAGGGAACATCTTCCACAGGACCAATAGAAGGCGCGGATGAAAGGGCATTTCTTCGTCCTTAACAATCCCGTCATTCTGGCAAAAGGCTTACCTGGCCGTCTTCGGATGGTGGAGGGAAGCCTTATTTTGCATGTTTTTTGCTGCGCAACAAAGGCCGCCCGGTGATTGCAGAATGGACACCGAATAGAAGTCGAACCGTTTGCCGTCGTACGGATGCCGAAGAACCGGAAGTAATATGAAGTCAGGATGCGGCCGCATAAAAAGCCTGTTCCCGGAGGAACAGGCTCGGCAGATGTAAGTATAAGATGCGAAGGGGTTGCAGGGTTTAATCCGAAACTTCTTCGGATGCCGCGTCTTCACCGGCTTCATCCGTTTCACCGGTTCCATCGGCTTCCGAGACTTCGCCGTCGTCCGCTTCCGTAATGTCTTCCGGGGAATCCTCGGCCGGTTCCACACCTTCCGCCGTTTCGTCTTCCGCAGCTTCGGCGGCGTTTTCCGCTTCCGCCTGGGCTTCCTCGGCAGCTTCAACCTCGCCGGCAGCGGCTGTTTCTGAGACTGCGGCTTCTTCTTCAGACAATTGAATTACTTTTTCGGACTCTGCCATCGTTCATCCCTCCAATTGTACACTTAGTTCTCTAAGCGCACTCTAAGCATACCAAACGGAAAGCGAAGAAAATGTCGGAGGTTGAGAGCGTCCTCATTAAAATTTTATAAATCCTGGGACATCCGGACCATATCGATTACCTGCATTCCGTTCTCGTAGATTTCTTCGGTATAGTGCCGGACGAAAAAATCCTTGTCGATTCCCGTAATCCGGAATCCGCACTTCTGATAAAGCGCAAGCTGGGCGACACCGGTGCTGCCTGTTCCGATTTCGATCGTTTTGAAGCGGGAATCCCGGGCCTGTCCGACGGCATGGAGAACCAGCCGCTTGCCGTAGCCTTTGCCATGACAATCCTCGCGGACGGCCACGTTAACGAGCTCCACTGTGCCCGGACGTGTCGGCAGCAGCACATAGACGCCTATCATGGTCCCATCCGCAGCCGTGCCGATAAAGCAGCGTCCTCTTTCTATGTATTCCCGAACCAGTTCTTCCGAAGGATCGGCAAGCAGCAGCAGGTCCATCGGATAAGGTTCGCCATGGCGCAATTCCGTAATGTTCATCGTTTTTTTTCTCCTTTTATACGGTTTCTGTCTTCTAACAACTCCACCTTTACTCCTATTAAACATCCGTCTCCCAATTCCTTTTTCGGGAAGAGGAAAAACGGCTTTCGGCTCGAATTGATTTGGATAACAGCAATCGGGAGGTGCAAAAATGGAACCTATCGTAAACTACTACAGCCAATTTGACGAGTGGGGGAGACTGGAACGGGAACCGTGGGAGTACACCATAAATTTGTCTTTTATAAAAAAGTACCTGCCCGCGGGCTCCGCTGTTTTGGATAACGGAGCGGGACCGGGCAAATACGCCATGGAGCTGGCTCGTCAGGGCCATGGCGTGACCCTTGCCGACTTGACGCCGAAGCTCGTGGAAACGGCGCGGAGCAAAGCCGGCGAGCTGGGGCTGCTGGACCGGTTCCGCGGCTTTCATGCAGCCGATGCCAGGGACCTCAGCCTGTTCGGAGACGGGCAGTTCGACGCCTCCCTGATGCTCGGGCCGCTCTATCACCTGCAAGCCGCTGAAGACCGGGTGAAGGCGGTACGCGAGCTTCACCGGGTAACCGCCAAAGACGGCTGGGTCTTTGTCGCTTTTATGCCGCGGATAAGGCATCTCGCCAATTCCCTGCGCTTTCCGCAGAACTGGAAGCCGAACGATACGGTCCGCGGGCTGGAGGCTTTCGCCGAAACGGGCCGCTTCGATCACAGCGATGACGGGCGTTTTACCGGCGCGTACTATTTTCCGGTTGGCGATATTGTCCCGTTTATGGAGACAAACGGCTTCGGGACGGTCAAGCTGATCGGTTCGGGAAGTATCGCCAGCGGAATGACGGAGGAGCAGTGGAATTATTGGCGCTCGCAAGGGGAGGAAGTTGCCCGCAGAGTGCTGGATCTGATCCTGCAGGCGGCCGAAGATCCGTACAATCTCGGCTCATCCTCGCACCTTTTGTACATTGGCAGGAGACTTTAAAGCAGCCGTCCGATTATTCTCTGTATAGGGATTGGAATAAGCTGATTTTAACGCTATAATCGAGTTAGGATTTTTAGCTTATTACGCGATCCATTTCAAATTCAAACGAAGTAAGGAGCCTTTATGATGGAAAAAACATTGATTTTCGGACACAAAAACCCGGACACCGACACCATTTGTTCCGCACTCGCATATGCAGACTTGAAAACCCAGCTTGGCGAAAACGTAGAAGCGGTCCGCCTGGGAGCCGTAAGCGGCGAAACCCAATTCGCGCTGGATACTTTTAAGGCAGAAGCTCCCCGTCTTGTCGAGACGGTTGCCGGCGAAGCAAAGACCGTTATTCTCGTCGATCATAACGAACGTCAGCAGAGCGTAAGCGACATCGATCAAGTGCGCGTAGCCGAAGTCATCGACCACCACCGCATCGCGAATTTCGAGACGAGCGGCCCGCTTTACTACCGCGCCGAACCGGTCGGCTGCACGGCGACTATTTTGAACAAGCTGTACAAAGAAAACGGCAAGTCCGTTCCCAAAAACATTGCCGGACTGATGGTGTCCGCCATTATTTCGGACACGCTGCTTCTGAAATCGCCGACCTGCACGGAGCAGGACGTGGCGGCCGCCCGCGAACTGGCGGAGATCGCAGGCGTTAACCTCGAAAGCTACGGACTGGACATGCTCAAAGCGGGCGCGGACCTTAGCGACAAAACGATCGAGCAGCTCATTTCGCTGGACGCGAAAGAGTTCCAGATGGGCTCCCGCAAGGTAGAAATCGCGCAGGTAAACGCGGTGGACACGAACGATGTTCTTGCCCGCCAGGATGAACTGGAAGCGGCTTTGAACGCGATTATCGAGAAAAAAGGACTGGATCTTTTCCTGTTTGTCGTAACCGACATTCTTAACAACGATTCCATCGGTCTGGCGCTCGGCTCCTCCGCCAAAGCGGTTGAAGAAGCGTACAACGTAACGCTTGCCGACAACAAAGCGGTGCTGAAAGGCGTCGTTTCCCGCAAATCGCAGATCGTTCCCGTTCTGACAGACATTTTGAACAAATAAGGCTTTAAAAATACGGCCGCCGGGCATCCAAGTCTGGCGGCTTTTTAACGTTCGCTGAAGGCTGGAACATCCGCAGGTATCGGGCTGAATCAATCGGAACATCTGATTCGTTCTTCCCTCCTATGTAGGCTGAATAACACTGTACGCTGCACGCAAGGCCGATCTGTTTTGAAGTCGGCAAGAAATTCGACTAATATGGAAGCGGGAAGCAGGCTTTCAGAGCACGCTGGGAAAAAAAGTTAGCTTTGCCTCTTGACGAAACAGCTGCTCGGCTTTTATTATTTATTTATCGATAAATAAAAGGGGGTGCGGAGTTGGTTGTCCGCGAAGATCGCAAAGAACAGATTATAGACGCAGCCGTGGGAATATTCGCGGAACTCGGGTATTACAAAGCAACGACAGCCATGGTGGCTAAAGCGGCGGGCGTGACTCAGCCGTACGTGTTTCATTTTTTCAAGAGCAAGGAAGAGCTGTTCAAGGCGGTGATTGACCGGGCCGTACAGCGGCTCTATGATGTCTTCATACAGGTGGAGGCTCCAGGGGATCTCATTATGGAATCGATGGGCCAGGCGTTCAAAGATCTCATGCGGGTTAACCGGGCGGAAATGTTGATGGTGTTGCAGGCGCCTGCCATATCAGAACCCGAAATCCGCAGGCATATGGGCGAGAAGTTTGCGCTGATACACGCCACAATCGTACGGAAATTCGAAGATTCGGGAGTAGATGATGTCAAGACGGCCGCCGGCAATTTCATGGCGATCGGACTCCTTATTGTAACTGCCGATGTGCTGCAGCTCCCCGGGCTGCTTCCTTTCAAAGACATGAACTGCTAGGACAGACCAAGGCGGCACGTTAAGGCTGCCTATTTTTTCGCAGAATCATTTATTGACTAATAAATAAATATTTTAAAAAGGACGTGAATCTAATGAAACTATCTTCTTCTAACGGGTTCAACGGCTCACAACCGATGTTTTCCGGTGAGCGCGTATTAATCTGGACGGGACTGGCAGGTTTGGTCCTCGCCGCTTTTATGGCGGTTTATATGACTTTATACGGAAGCACGGTACTTCCGGAAGGCAACGTGGAGAGCGCCTTTTCCTTTAACGCCGCGTTAGGCATCTTCATCTTGTCGATGGCGGCCATTCTGCCATTGGCCGGAATGGGCAGCCGCTCGCGCAAAGTATTCCGCTGGCTGCTCGCATATACGGCAGGGGCAGCCTATCTGCTGGAGTCCGTCCAGCATCTGAGGGGAATCAATCCGCGCTTTACGCAGGCGGGCTCCGTCGTCGATCGCATCGCAGGCATCACCTTCGGTGTTGACTCCATGCTGCTGATTGTGCTCATCGTTTGGCTTGCGGCGGCTTTTTACAGAAAATCGGTCTTTGCGGACCGGCCGCTTGTCATTCTCGGCATCCGTTACGGGTTTCTCTCTACAATGGCAGCCGTGGCGGCCGGTATAGGCATGGTCGTGCTCCAGAGCCGCTTTACCGGCTTATCGGGGAATCTGATCGTCCTGCACGGGCTGGGGTTTCATGCGGTTCAGACGCTTCCGCTGCTTGGCTGGCTGCTGGAAAAATCGGACGAAGCGCAGCCCCGCAAAGTCCTGCTTGTCCACGCCGGCGCAATCGGCTGGATGCTGGCGGTCGCGGGGGTCGGTCTCCAGACGGCTTTGGGCATGTCCGTCGCCGAGCTGTCGCCCTGGACGTTCGCGGCAGCCGCCGGGATGCTCATCTGGCTCCTTGCTCTGGGCACGGCTCTCCGGATGTCGGTAACCGTAAGCTGGCGAACCCGGGCAGGTCTGCCGAAGCTGTAACGGACCTCGGCTCCGGCCCCTAGAGCAGCGTTTCGTTCCGCAGCCGTTTAGAGGGGGCCTTCGGGATGCACCGGGAAATTCCCGCGCGGTGCGGCAGCTCCGCGGTAGTCGGATGCGCCTATCACGTCACGGCTCCGCGCAAGCAGCCTCCCATACTCCGCCACGGATTTCCGGCTGTTATACCGCGCGAACTGCAGCGCGTGGGGAGGAGCCGCATGACGGATTTCAACCGCATGCCGGACCCGCCGGGGACGGGGCCTGATCCCGGCCGGATATCCTTGCAGGCGAAGGAAATCCGGTCTTTTTTTCGGCCGATCGGAGAGAGATTGAAAGTTTTAGAGGGAGGAAGTAATTTCGGCGTTTCTAAATGGTTCGTTGTTGTTATAATAACTACATCGAACCTATCTGTTTTCCGGCCGGTTTGCCGGTTTCGGAGAAACAGAGCCCCCGATTCGGGGCAGAAATCAAGGAGGCTTCCCGTGAACATCCCTTCGCAGGCTAAAGAAACCCTTTTTACTCATTTGTACGGTCAGGCCGCGAATGGTCTTGTAATTGCATCTCCTGAAAACGGGGAGTGGCTCAGCGTTAATCCGGCTTTAGGCAAAATCCTCGGTTATACGGAAGCGGAACTGCTCGAGAGAGCCGAACAACGGATTCTGCATCCAGATGACCGGTTCGCCGACGAACACGGGCATGTGATGAAGAAGTTAACCGATTTTCACGGGGACGTCTACGAAAGGGAGAAACGGTATTTCCATAGAGACGGGAGCGTCATTTCGGTATCCGTCCGCACAACTCTCGCACGCGATGCCCAGACAGGCCAACCGCTCTATCTTCTCCATGAAATCACGGATATTTCGGACAAAAAAGCAGCCGATAAAGAGCTGGACGACAACCGCGATCTTTCCCTGCTTTTCTCCAAAAACATTCAGGATGTCATTTCGTTCAGCTCGCCGAGCGGGACGATTCTATATATTTCCCCTTCCGTGGAAGGGCTCCTCGGTTATAAGCCGGAAGAAATGATCGGACGTGAGCGTGTCGATTTCTATCACCCCGAAGATGCTTTCCAAATGCGGAACCGTGACAAGCTTTATTCGGAGAAAGAGGTTTTCATAAGACGGGTCCGGCATAAGCAGGGACACTATATTTGGCTGGAGACCGCCTTTCAGCTGGTGCGTAACAGCGAGGGCCGCGTCATCAAAATTTTAGCGATCGGCCGCAACGTGACGGAACGCAAAAAGTATGAAGAAACACTGGCCGAGGCTCAGCGTATCGCGCATATCGGTTCGTGGGAATGGGATCTGCTTAATTCGCGTATTTCTTTCTCGGATGAAATGCGCCGTATTTTCGGTTATGCCATCCATTCCGTCGATTCCAATGCGGATTTATTCATGAGCTGCATTTACCCCGGAGATCTTCCGCGTGTCCGCGAAAGTATCGGGAATGCGATCGCAAAAGGGGAATCCGGCGAGCTCATCTACAAAATCTGTCTGCCGGATCAGTCGGTCCATACCATAGCGGGCCAATGGCAGGTTGTTACCGACGAATTCGACCGGCCCATCCAAATCATCGGTATGGTGCAGGATATAACCGAACGGCGGCGGATGGAAGAGCGGATTCTGGAAAGCGAGCAGAATTACCGGCTTATCTCGGAATATTCGCTTGATTTTATTTCCAGACATGCCGTCGATGAGCAGGCGACGTTCCTGTTCGTGTCCCCGATCTGCCGCACGATGCTCGGTTACGAGCCAGAAGAAATGGTGGGCACACCGGGCCTGAGCTACATTCACCCCGAAGATGTCGGCTATGTTAAAAAATATCTGCAGGAAAATCTTCACGGGGAAGGAACGGAGAAGGTTACGTTTCGGTTCTTCCGCAAAGACGGCACGTATGTCTGGTTTGAAACGACCAGCCGCTACACCGTGGACGATCAAAGCAGAAATCAGGAGATCGTAGCCATTTCCCGCGATATTACGGAGCGTAAAAACACGGAGCTCCGTCTCCAGGAATACAAGTCGCTGTTTGATTACAATCCGGTCGGCGTAACTTCGCTCGATCTGCAAGGAAAGATGCTGACGGCTAACCGGGGCCAGCAGGTTTTAACGGGTTATTCCGAGAAAGAGCTGACCGACGGGCATTTCGCATCGCTTGTTCATCCGGCCGATTACGATAAGACCCTCCGGAATTTCGAACTGGCGGTACAAGGGGAACCACAGACTTACGAAACAGGTCTCATTCATAAGGACGGTCACCGCATTGAAGCGAGTATCATAAATGTTCCGATCGTACTCGGGGGCAGCATTGTCGGGGTGTATGTCCTGACGAGCGACATTACGGACCGGAAAAAGTATACGGAAGAGATCGAGAAGCTGAGCTATGAGCACGCGCTGATTCTCAATTCCGTTTCCGAAGGAATTTTCGGGTTGGATTTGCAGGGACAGGGAATGTTTATCAATCCCGCCGGCGCATCCGTGCTCGGATTTAACCCCAAAGAACTGATCGGGAACCGGCATCTCCAAACCGTTGAACAGGCTTGCCCGGACGGCAATCAGTATCTTCCCGGAGACTCGCCGATCGAACATGCGGTACGGGACGGTGTATCGGTATCTCCGAGCGAAGGCATATTCTGGCGGAAGGACGGAACGAGCTTCCTGGCGTCTTATCAAGTTACGCCTCTGTTCGATAAGGGAGAGCGAAAAGGCGTCGTGGTCGTATTCCGCGATGTGACGAACGAGAAGGAAATTATCCGGGCCAAAGAATCCGCCGAACAGGCCGACCGGGCAAAGTCGGAGTTTCTGGCCATTATGTCCCATGAGCTGCGCACGCCGATGAACGGGATTATCGGCATGACCGGCCTGCTTCAGGAAACGATGCTGGACGAAGAGCAGCGCAGCTACGCGGATATTATCCGGGAGAGCAGCGATGCCCTGCTGCATATTTTAAATGAAATTCTGGATTTCTCCCGGATCGAAGCCGGCAAAATGGAATTGAACCTGGACGCAGTCGATTTAAGGGAAATGCTGGCGGGCGTTATGGAGCTTTTCCGGGTTAAGGCGGAGGAGAAAAACCTGGAGCTTTCGCACGATATCACGGCCGGGGTGCCCCGGTACGTGATAGGGGACGAGGTGCGAATCCGGCAAGTGCTGATCAACCTGATCAGCAACGCGATCAAATTCACCGAGAAGGGCAGCGTATCGGTAACGGTGGAAATGACGCCTTCTCCCGATTCCCGGTCGGTGCTGCTGGAGTTTAAAATCCGCGATACGGGGATCGGAATTCCCGCCGGCAAAATCCACCGGCTGTTTCAATCGTTCTCCCAGCTCCATCCCGCCATTAACCGCAAATATGGCGGTACGGGGCTTGGCTTGTCGATCAGCAGGAAGCTGGTCGAGCTGATGGGAGGCGAAATCGGCGTCGAGAGCGAAGAGGGCGCCGGCTCCACCTTTTTCTTTACCTTGTACTCCGGTTTGGGCAGTGCGGAGACTTCAGACCCCGATCCCGGCATCCCCGAGGCGTCAGCCGCCCCGGTTCCGTCTCTTCCGGAGGCGCAGCCTGTGCCTTTGCGGGTGCTCATTGCGGACGATCATCCGATGAACCGGATGCTGCTTCATACGTTAACCGGCAAGCTGGGGTTCTCCGCGGATGTCGTGAACAGCGGTGCGGAGGCCGTACAGGCTGCAGGTGAGGGTGCGTACGATATCATTTTTATGGACGTGCAGATGCCCGTTATGGACGGGTTCGAGGCGACTCGTCTCATTCGCGAGAAATATGGGGAGAACCCGGTATCTCCCGTCATTATTGCCGTAACCGCGTTTGCCAGAGAGGAAGACAAAGAGCAGTGCCTGGCATCCGGGATGAACGATTATATCAGCAAACCGGTCCTTTCGGGTGAGCTTAAACGTCTGCTTGCCGAGTGGTCCGCCCGGATAAAAGAATGATAGAAACCATGAAAACCCGCCGTGAAGCGGGTTTTTTCTTTGTAAAGGCCGAATTACCGGGTCTATCCGCACCGGGGGCGATTTGTGAAGTCGCGCATAATGTTTTATAATTAGCTACATTTAAACCTACAATAGATTAGCCGCGTACAATAGTTTAGGTGAATACGTCAGTATATTACTGGAGGAATCTTCATGCAGTTTATTAATCAGGCAGCGGTTCAGCAGGTTCTTGATCTGCTAAAAGGCCAAGACCTGTACATTCATCTGGAAATGACGAACGGGGCTTACGCTTCCCATCTGGATCAGTCCAAGCATACGGCCTCGACGTTTATCCGCAATTCCAAGATCCGTTATCTGCAGGGTTCCATTGCCGGAAACGGTCCCTACAGGGTAGGGCTTAAAATGGAAGAGGGCTGGGTTTATTCCGAGGGTCTTACCCACTGGGACGAAACGGAGACGGAGAGACTGATACTGTCGGGGCATGATAAGGACGGCAAGCTCGTCGTTTCGCTGCAGCTGAGCCGCGCCCCTTTTTAACTTACAAAGAGAGAAGGTAGATGGAGATGGAACGACACATACTGGTCGTCCTGCCGCATCCCGATGACGAAGCGTTCAGCGTATCCGGTACGCTTGCAGGCCATATACGGCAGGGAACCCCGGTGACTTACGCATGCTTGACTCTGGGAGAGATGGGACGCAACATGGGAAATCCCCTTACGGCCAACCGCGTAACGCTGCCTGAAATCCGCAAAGCCGAGCTTGAGGAATCGTGCCGGTCAATCGGAATACAGGATCTGCGCATGCTGGGCTTTCACGATAAAACGATTGAATTCGAAGACCGCGAACTGCTCGTCGGCAAAATCCGCGGACTCATCGAGGAGCTGAATCCTTCGCTGGTGATTACGTTCTACCCGGGCTACAGCGTGCATCCGGACCATGACGCAACGGGTACGGCCGTGATTGATGCGGTTCAAAGAATGCCCCTTGAAGAGAGACCGGTCGTTCACTGCATCGCTTTTTCCAAAGGATGCGAAGAGGTGCTCGGCAAAGCGGATATCGTGAACGATGTCAGACCGTATCTGGGACAGAAGCTGGGCTCGATACTTGCCCACAGCTCCCAGTTCCAGCTGAACGGACAGTTGAGCGGCAAATCCGCGAACGATGAAGAGGTGCAGAACCGGTTCGGCCGCGAGCGGTTATGGACCTACCGGTTTCAATAAGGGTCGTGCGAAGGCGGAAGCCGTCGCACGACCGCCGAAGAGCCGTCAAGGAACAGTCGTACCGTTCCTTGACGGTCTTTTTTGCGTTATTCGAGGGAGAGGGCAGCCAGAGCGTTTGCCGCGTCGCTTTCCAGCAGTTCCTTCAGCTCGTAAGCGGGATAAGAGCCGTCCGCATACATCCGGTTGAATACTTTGGCGTGAAATTCGACCGCTCTCAGCAGATGCTTCACAAAGGTTGCCCGGAGGCGGGGAGTCGCCGTTTCCGTAAGGGCGCAGGCGTAGCTTCGGACAGCGGTTTTAGCAAAACCGAGAAGTTGACCCGTTTCCAGGACGGGCAGCTCGGGCTTTTTAGTCCTGGAGGCGACAAGCGTTTCGGGATAGTACGCAAGCAGTTCTTTCAGGTTCTGCTCCAAGGTTTGTATCGCCTCTCTGAACAGCGTTCGAAGCCCTTCGTCCGTAAGCGTCGGCAATTTTTGCTTAAAAGCGATCAGTTGTCCGGTTTGAAGGCTCACAAGCTCGTGAAGCTCCAAGGTTTCGTGCCAGGCGAGATGCTTGGGGACCTTTGACAGGCTCATCTTCTCAGACTCCGTTCGCGGTGGGTTATGACAGCCTATGTCGAAGAGCGGAAATTCGCAAGTTGTCAGTACCTCCAGACGGAAGATCAAGTTAACAGAAGAGTTAATGGGGAATAGTTGATTGTTAAATATTTAATACCTATCTGGGATACGAGAACGATGCTAAAATATTTTTAACCTTAATTAAGGAGCCCTCGGAGTGCCGAATAATAGCCACTTTATTTCAAAAACGGTTTTAATAGCAGAAAAAGCCGGATTAAAGGACATTACCCCTCTCGAGCTTGGTAATGGCGGGAACCTGATCGTTCATTTGGCCCCGTATCCGATTGTGGCCCGAATAGCCACTGTGCTTTCAAAAGATGATGCAGATTATGCGTATAAGGTACTTGACCGTGAATTAAGGGCAGCCCGTCATCTCCATTCCAAGGGTGTGCCAGTGCTATTGCCAACTGATCGTACGGATGCAGGACCATACGATATTGGCGGCACATGGATGACGTTTTGGAAGTATGTTCCCCCCACAGAACTGCAATGCCCTTCGCCAAGCGAAGCAGTTGAACTGGTTAATAGACTTTCACTGGCACTGAAAGATTTTACCGGCGAGATTCCTCTGCTTGGTGTTTGGGAGCGGACATGTCAATCGGCTTTTAGATTAATGAAGCTTCCGGATCAGCGTATACAAGATCTGCTAAATGTGTTCTTCGCGATTGATAAACAGATGCGTCTCGAAACAAGCTTGCTAATACCGTCTCACGGAGATGCCCATTCAAGAAACTTATTACCGAGTCCTGAAGGCTGGGTCTGGTCGGACTTTGAAGATTTATCCTGGATGCCCGCATACTGGGATTTGGCTTCATTTGTAGGCAATCTTGCCTTATTCAACGGAATTCAGGAGCCAACCTTTCAATATATCTGGAGTCAGATAAATAATCAGGCCGATAAGCAAGCTTTTGGATTTGCTGTTACCGCACGCATACTTATGTCCACTTTAGGTAACTTGGATTTCGCACTTTCAGGCAACGGGGATTTGGAATTTGCTTATAAACAGCTTGAACGAGCAAAAGAGTTTATTAATCAAATAAACCTGATTATGGAAGGGGAATAGCGGAGTCATAACCCGTCGCGGCTCCACTATAGTTCGAAGTTTGGCGGGCCCGCCTTACCGGTACACATGCTTGCCCGTTTGCTCCGGTCATTTGCCAAAACGCCGGATTTGGACTACTATTAACCGTGAAGTTGTGTGGCATAGATGCTTTTCTTAAGACAAGTGAATATCAAACATTCTTTATCAAACAGGTTCCGGTTCTTTCTCTGGGGAGAGGGAACGGATTAAAAGGGAAGTTCGGTGCAATTCCGATACGGACCCGCCACTGTAAGGGGAAAGGGGAGAATCCCCCGGCCGAAGCGCATCACGTCACTGGTTAATCCGGGAAGGCGCGCATAGGATTCCCGAGTCAGGAGACCTGCCTGTTTACCGGTAACTTCATTCCTACGCGGATATAGGATGGCGTTGATGCGAATGTTCTCCCTAATCGTCAGGGTCCTTCTGCTTTCATCTGCTAAAAGAAGGAATCCGGGCGTATTCATGCGATGAACCCGAACATCCTGCCTCCGGCGGGATGTTTTTATTTGTTTCGGATGTATTTACGCCTCCGGCCATACAGGCAAAATAAAGTCCGCCGCATTTTAACCGTACTAATTACGCATAAGAAAATAGGCAGCTCGTAACAAAAAATGTTCAAACGGGCCGGGGAGGAAAACGGATGTATTACGGAGTTAAATTAAATACGAATTATAAAACCCTCTGGCAGGAGGGCATGAAGGACTGGGACGGAAATCTTCCCGTACGGATGACGGATGACGTCAAGGAAGAAGGGTTCTGGAACGCTTTTATGAAAAAGAAGGAACAATCCGGGGTGGATTCCTGGGTCGCCGACCTGCGCAAGGAGCTGATTTCTTTTATCGATCCCGGCGAGGATGTGCTGGAAATCGGTCCCGGCTGGGGAAACTATACATTCGAAGCGGCCGAGAAAGCGGGTTCCCTCACCTGCGTCGACAGCTCCGAGAGCGTGCTTGCTTTCCTGAAAGCCGCAGCGGAGCGGAAGGGCTGGAATCATGTAAACTTCGTGCATGCCAAGTGGGAAGAACTTCCCGAGGTGGAGCGAGCCGACGTGGTATTCGGCGTCAATTGTTACTATCGGATGCAGGAGATCGATCGCGCGCTTCTGCATATCAACAACACGGCGAAGCGTCTTGGAATCGCGGGCATGGTTAGCGGTCCCGAAAGACCGCATTACAAAGACATCCAGGAGCAGTTGGGCTGCAGGATCAAGTTTCAACGCAGAGATTACATCCATTTGCACAATCTGCTTTACGAGCTGGGAATCGATGCGAACTGTAAAATCGTCAACCTGCACAAAACATACGCCTACGATACGGAGGAAGAGCTGCTGAAAGACAACCTGAGCGCGGTTTTGGACAAGGAGTATGACCGCAAGAAGGCGGTTGACCTGTTATACGCTTATGTACGTGAAGAAGACGGCAAGCTGATTTACCCGCACCATTTCAAAGCGGCACTCCTTTACTGGAAGCCGGAAAAACGGTTGGAACCTGCCGACCTGCCCACGGAAGTGAAGCGGTTGGTGCAGGTTTAAATCAGACCCCGCTGAAGCATTTGCCCGGTAACGCGATTTCGCGTGCCGGGATTTTTTTGTCTTCACGACCGGACAAGGGAAGGGCTTGTCATAGATTCGGACAGACTCGCATAGGGATGAATAACGGGAATCGTTTGAGGGAGAAGTCTTTTTTGTTGAAAAACGTAATAATTACGATTAAAATAAAGTGACTGCTGCAAAAAGGAGGGGAGATCGTGCATTTCGACGGAACAAGCAGAAGGATGAGGAAAAGAAACCTGATGGTTATCGCAGCGGGAAGTTTCCTGGCTGTACTGGCCTGGCAAGCCTTACGGACAGGAAATGCGGTTTTGCCGGACCCCTCGGTCATCCGGCTGTTCAAGACGATGTTCATCGGCATCGTGCTCGAAGCGGTTCCTTTTATTATGCTGGGTGTGGTGCTTTCCTCGTTCATGCAGGTCTATATCCCGGAGACGTGGATCCGTAAAGCGATCCCCCGGAACCCTTTTCTCGGACTCGTGTTCGCCTGCCTGCTCGGCATTCTGTTTCCGATTTGCGAGTGCGGTATGATTCCGGTCGTCCGGCGGCTGATCAACAAGGGAATGCCGCTCTACATAGGGGTAGTCGTCATTCTGGTAGGCCCTATCGTCAATCCGGTTGTCTATGCGGCTACGTACACGGCCTTCCGGATGAATCCCGAAATGCTGTACGCCCGGATGGGGCTGGCCCTGGGAGCGGGCGCATTTATCGGCTTGTTCGTCTACGCGTTTATAAACAAAAATCCTCTGAAACACAGCCTGAAATCGCTGTACGCCGGAAACGGACAAGACTGCACGCACGTGCAGGGGGGCGGTAAATTCGTTACGATGATGGGTCACGCGGGCGGGGAATTTTTCGATATGGGGAAATATCTTATTTTCGGCTCTCTAATCACGGCCGTTATTCAGGCGTTTGTGCCGAGAGGCGATTTGTCGGCGCTGGGGGAGGGGGAGGTGCTTCCCCATCTGTTTATGATGGGATTTGCCTATATTTTGTCGCTCTGTTCCACCTCGGACGCATTTGTCGCTTCTTCCTTTCTCCAGACGTTTTCCAAAGGTTCTCTGCTCACGTTTCTCGTTTTCGGTCCCATGCTCGATTTTAAAAGCACGCTGATGCTTCTATCCGTTTTCAAAACGAAGTTTGTCCTGCTGCTTGCCGCAGTAATAACGGTGACCGTGTTTGCCGGTTCTGTTATGGTCGAGCACCTATTTTTCAAATAAGGATTTGAATTCGGGAGGTGGACCGGGTGGAAGACAGGCGCGTTTACGCCTTCCATTATTTTATCAGGGCGGCGATTCTATGCGGGTTTTCGTTTTATATCGTTTATCTCGTCAAAACGGGCAGTATGCCGCATTATTTGGCGCCCCGCCTGGTACCGTACGTCAAAGCTTCGGCGATTGCCCTGTTCGTGCTGGCCGTGATCCAGATTTATCTGGCTCTGCAGCCCGCCGCAGGCGGGGAACTCGACTGCGGATGCGAGCCCGATGTACGGAAATCGAAGCTTTCGCACGGTGCGGCTTATTCCTTGTTCCTTTTACCGCTGCTGCTCGGCTTTCTGCTGCCCGACCGGATAACGGGGAGCGATATCGTTCAGGTTAAAGGGATTCAATTGAATACCTCCAACCTCCAGACGCAGAGGAACGAAGGTCCCCGGGACGATCCTCCCCACAAGCAACTATCATCAGGGGAAGCAAGTCAGGGCGAGGGAGATACGGAAGAAGCCAAGCTTAAGGAGATGTTCAAAGGCAGCCGGTTTACGGAAGAGTACGCGAAGCTGGCCATGCGGCTTTATCAAAACAAAACCATTCTTATCGGTGAGAAAGGCTTTATGGAGACGCTGACGGCAGTAGATCTGTTCGCCGGGAATTTTGCGGGGAAACAAATGGAAATCAGCGGCTTCGTTTACCGGGAGGACGGCATGCCCAAAAACCAGTTCGTCGTCGCAAGACTGACGATGCAGTGCTGCTCGGCCGATGCATCCCCGTACGGCGTTATCGTGGAGGCTCCGGGTGCGGAATCGTATCCCAAGGACGCATGGGTGACGGTGAAAGGCACGATCCGAAAGTCCGTCTACGAAAATAAAGACGTGATGAAGCTGGAGGGAGCCGTTATCCAAAAAATCAAAGAGCCTTCGTCCCCCTACGTGTATCCGTATGCCGGTGATTTCGCAGATCTGGGGAAGTAGAGGCTAGGGCAAAAACAAAAACCGCTTTCCGACGGAAGGCGGTTTTGTGCGGTGCAAGAGCCGGTAGGGGGAAGGTAACTTGGCGGGGAGACACGATCAACAGAATTGGGAGCAGGTGCAAGAAAACCGTTCCGTACGGCGCAAGGTTTCCAGTTAGCGATGCCTGGCGTTTGACGATAAATTTCGCCGAGCGGCAGGCACCTGCCTGACTTTACCTGTTGCTACCTCCGGCGGCCCGGCTCCGGTTCAACGGGCAGCGGCATTTCCTGCAGACGTTTCCATTCTTGACTCAGCCGGTCCACATCCAGATCGATCCCGATAAACACGAGATAGGGTTTCCCCCGGTAAAAGGAAGGCTCCCAGTAACTCCGTTTTCCTGCGTACTGCAGCAGATGCGTAGGCCCGGATTCCTTGAAGGTCACATACCCTTTGGCGCGGATCAGACCATCCTTCCACCGCTGGAGGAAGGCGTCCACATCCGCTTTGGTCAGCCCCGCAGCCTGATTCCACGGAAGAGTGACGGTACGGACGCGGGAGTGGGAAGGCGCCGTTTGCGCCGGTGCAGGCGAGTCGGCGGGGTGCTTGGCGCTTCCTGAGCCTTCCGTACTCGGCTCCTTCGGATGAGTCCGAATCTTCGTCATCCGAATAGGCCGGACCGTCAGAGGCGTATTCTGCGCAGGCTGGATCCCTTCCAGGATCGGCTGAATCTCAATGCGGCAGTGAGTGGTATACACGAGCATGGCGTGCCCGTTCAGCTTGCGTATCGCTTTCTCGATTTGGTGCAGCCGAATGCGGTGCACATAATCCGTTTTGTTGACCAGGATAAGGTCGGCAACTTCGACCTGCCTGCGAAGCGTCCGCACGAGCTGTTTGTCCGATGCGAACAGGCTGTTGTAGTCCATGAAGTTTTCGGCATCGAGCACAGTGATGACCTGCTTGAGGGCAACGCGGTCCAACAGACCGGGTTCCGTGAGCACATCGGCAATTTCTTCGGGGTTGGCCACGCCGGTCAGCTCAATGAATAAAATATCCGGATTGCGCAGAAGCAGTGCCTGCAAACTGCCGGTAAGCTCGCTTTTCTTGCTGCAGCAGACACAGCCGTCCAGCAGTTTTTCAATCGAAGCGGAACTGTGCCCTTCCAAAATCAAGCCGTCGACATCCGCTTTGCCCAGCTCGTTCATCAGGATCCCCGGGCGCAGGCCGAGTTTCTTCGATTCTTCGAGCATCCGGAGCAGAAGCGTTGTTTTACCGCTGCCCAAAAAACCGCTAAGTACGAGTACAGGGATTTTCACGGTTCTAGTTCCTTTCTGAAATAAAAGATATGTTCTCATTGTATGCTTGTCCGGGAACGAACATGCAAAAAAATCGTAATCATTACGTTTAAATTCATTTTACAGGAAACAATGCTGACCGGCAAACCGAATGTCTTCATTAAGGAGGGGGAGTGGAAGGGAGCGTGCAGAGCTTCCTTATGTTTTTGTAATCCGGGTAAAAAGTCCCTAATTAATTAAAGTGGTAAAAAAATCCTCCATACCCATTAAAGGGTGTGGAGGATTTTTAACTTTCCAATGCTTTATTGCAGGGACTGTTGAGTTTTAGCGGAACCCGCAAAGGTCTGAAATTGATCCTTTAATTTCTGGCGGGCGTCTTTATTGCGGAGTAAGTAAGCAGCTCCTAGACCAATTGCAGTAAACATCATTTTTTTACCCATTTTCGTTTACCTCCTCGTATGTTAAGGTTGCTGGCTCTACAGAAAATTACCCGCTCAGCCCGATGCTAAACATTTTTCCGCGTAATAAACTAAAAAGAGAGGGCGGTGCAGCCGTGCAACCCCATCTTTTCCAACTAAAAAAGACCACCCGATAAGAGCTCGGATGGTCCTTCTTGTTGAGTGAATTAAACGGTTTTCCAAACGTCAGCTTTACCTGGAGTTTCGCCTTGTGTCCACCATTTGGCTTCGTATACGACACCGTTGTAAGTAACGCGGTTGCCTGCTGTGTAAACGGAGGATGCGCTCCAAGCAGGTGCAGTGCCGCCATTACCGCCGGCAGTTGTTTTAGCTGTTACGGCGGAGCTTGCAGCGGAAGTGTTGCCTGCCGCGTCTTTCGCTTTAACCGTGAACGTGTAGCTAGTGTCAGCCGTCAGGCCTGTTACCGTGTAGCTAGTTGTTGTGGAAGTTCCTACAAGAGTGGAACCTTGGTATACATCGTAACCCGTTACGCCGACATTGTCGGAAGAAGCGCTCCAGTTCAGAGTTACGGAGTTAGCTGTTACGCCGGAAGCAGTCACGCCTGCAGGAGCAGTAGGAGCTTGATTGTCGGTAGGTGTGCCACCCCCGCCGTTTACGTTAACGTCGATTACGTTGTAGAAAGCGTTAGGCGTATCGGCGATTTCCCAAACAGCCAGGATTACGTTGTAACCGCTGCGGGCAGGAACGTCACAGGTGTGGGAAGTGGAAGGATTCGGTTTTTTACCGCCGTCGTTGAAGGAGCAGAACAGTTCGAAATCGGAACGTTTCAGAGCTGCGTTAGGATTCCAGCCAGTTTTCGTGATGTAGTATTTCCATTCTCTCGTTGCGTGTGCGGCAGTCAGCTTCCAAGTGAACGTGTTGCTTCCGCTGTTGATGTTCACTTTGGACCAGCGGTCTGCAGTTTGAGCGTTCAGTTCAGGGAAAGCGGCGCCAGCGCCGGCGATTTGACCGTCAGCAGGGCCTCCCGCAGGGTAGCTGCCAGGTGCTTCAAGGCTTTGCGGCTCGTACACGATGGCTCCGCAGTTTTTGTTAATGCCTTGATTACAGAGGGCTGCGCGGCTTGCCGGACCTGTGATGTAACCGTGTGCGGAAGCGCTTTCAGCGAAAACGAGCGAACAGATAGCTCCGATTACAAGCGCTGCAAATGCTACGAGAAAAGGAGAAACTTTGAAAAGAGAGCGGTTCCATGAAATGGATTGGGACATTAGTTTAATACCTCCGATTTTAGTAAATTGGAATACAGGGAATTTAGAGCTATACTGACGCGAATCGTACAAGAATCAATAAGGACTCAAACCAGAGTAATCTGGTGGAAAGGTCAGGATTCGGCATCGTAAGCAGTGAATGGCTATCTACCGAGAACAGCAAATGAGCTTTAATTCCTGCCTGTCAAAATGTTTAGCATCTACCTCCTGTCAGTTTATGTCTAAACGGTTCATTTCACCTCCTCATATCCATATTATAGTACAAGGTAGAAGTAATGGAAGTAGGTCTTTAGAACTATTTATATACATAAAATGGTGTAAATAGTAAAACATCTCCTCCGAAAAATCCTTTAATTTTGGATATTTTTTTGTATATGTCGCAAAACGGAAAAAAGTTTAGAAATAAAAGGAAATATGTCGAAAGGAACGAATTAGATGTAAACATGTGCAGAACAGGAAGGAAGTGAGCCGGATATGAGTGTGGCGACAGACATCAAAATGTTTATTTCGGTTAAAAAAGCGTGGGTCCTGGTTCTGGCGATGATTCTGTACGGAATCGGCGTCGGAATTTTGGCGCCCATGAACGCCATTTACTTAAAAGAAGGGGTCGGACTCGGGAAAGGCGAGATCGCTTCGATTTTTGGTATTTCGCTTGTGCTCAATATGATTTTCACGATCAGCGTGGGCATCCTAAGCGATAAGATTCCGAGGAAGAAGATCATTCCCATGGCGGCTTCGGTAGTGTGTGCGGCCGGGCTGCTGATTTATATGAGAGCCGACGGATACGTATCCGCGCTCGTGGGCATGTCGATCGCATCGGCCCCGTCCGGGATGGTGATGGGCCAGATGTTTGCCATGGCCCGGAATCATTTCTCGAAGCTGGCGCCGGACATCGTGGAGATTTCGCAGCTCTGGCTGCGCGCGTCTTTCAGCGTGGGCTTTTTTACGGGGCTGCTGCTGGGTGCGAACATTTATTTGTGGTTTACTTTTTACGGAGTGCTCTGGGGCAATCTTGCGGGATATACGGCCCTCTTCGTTCTTCTGCTGTTTTACCGGGAAACGGTGGAAGCGCCTTCCAAAGCGGTTATTAAAAAGAGCGGCGAGCCGTTCTCGCTGGCAATGCTGGTCGCGCTGCTCATGCTCTCGTGCGCCGATGCGATAAGGGGACTGTATCTTCCCCTGGTCGTGAACGAGAAGTTCGGCAATCCGGAGCTCATGTCATACATATGGAGCGCACAGGCGGTATTCGAGCTGTTGTTTATGACGGTTGCGGGCTATTGGGCGCTGAAATACGGCTTCAAGCCGGTTATTTTATTCGCCAGCCTGTTCGCGCTGATCGTCTATGTGGTGTACGCGAATGTGGATTATCTGCCGCTTTTTTTCGCTATGCAGCCGCTGTATTCGTTTTACGTGGCCGTGCTGCTCGGGGTGGCAATGGGCTACGTTCAGCGCATGTTTTTGCACAAAACGGGGTTCGGAGCCAGCCTATACGTCGTGATTACCCAAATGGCTTCTCTGGTCGGCTATTTCCTGCCGCTGCTTATAGAAGGCATCACTCCGTCTATTTTTTATATCCCCGGTATGCTCATTGTCGTTTCCATGCTGCTCATTACAAGAACGATGCTAAAAGAACGCCGCAGCAGAAAGCCGGAAAACGCACAAACTTTGTAGGTGAAACTGTGTGTAAAACGGCCTGCGGCGAAGAAATGGCTCCGGTACTTTACCGCAAACGCCGGCTGTGCTAAACTGAGGCCACCGGAACGGTGTGTAACTGGCGGAACGTGGGGAACCACGGGGGAGCACACGGGAAAATATAGCCGTACGCCTGGGCGAAAGTATTTGCAGATAACGGGAAACCGTGTCCGCGGATACTTTTTTTGTTTTCTTTTTGCAGGGAACCAATAAATCGGGGGGCGGAAAACGTGGGAATGTTAATGAAAACGGCAGATCTTGCCGGTCGGTTAAGGGAATCGATCCGAATAGAAACGGACATGTGGAAAAAGAAGGGAATCGAGCCTTCCCTGGCGGTTGTGCTCATAAAAGGTGATCCGGCTTCCGAATACTACGCCAAAGCCAAGGAAAAGACGGCGCAAAAACTCGGCATCGGCTACCGTCTGACGGAATTCGATCCGGCTATTACGCAAACGGATCTGCTCGGTCATCTCGGGGAGCTGAACGCGGATAACAACGTGCACGGAATCATGCTGGAGCTTCCGCTGCCCCGGCACTTGAACGGGGCCGAAGCTGCGGGTCTTATCCGTCCCGATAAAGATGTGGACGGAATTGCGCCCGGCAGCAAACTTGCCTGTTACCTCGGCACGGAGGGACTGTACCCGGCAACTCCCCAGTCTTGTATCCGCATTCTGCAGGAATTCGGATTCGGGTTGAAAGGACGGCATGTGGTGCTCGTCGGAAGAGGCGAAACCGTCGGCAGGCCTTTGATGCCTATGCTGCTGCGGGAGCACGCGACGCTTACGGTGTGCCATTCGCACACGCAGAATCTCGCGCGCCATATTGCCGGTGCGGACATCCTCCTTACAGCGGCCGGACGGGCGGGGATGGTTACCGCGGATATGGTACACCCGGATCTGGTGATTGTCGATGCGGGCATTAACGAAACGGCCACTGGAATAGCGGGGGATGTTAGCCCGGATGCTCTGCAGCGGGTGAAAGCAATGACGCCGGTGCCGGGAGGCGTAGGAACGCTAACGACGCTCATCTTGTTTGAAAATCTGTTGAAAGCGGTCGGAATGCAGATCGGGGAGGGAAAACTCTGATGAGTGTGTACGATCAGTCTATTCGCGAATTTCTGGCCGAGGCTTCTTCGGCCTCTCCGGTTCCAGGAGGAGGAAGCATTGCCGCTTTGGCCGCGGCCCTCGGAGCCTCCATGGGTTCGATGACGGCCCGGTTGACCACGGGCGCCAAGTTCAAAGAGCAACAAGCCGCGATGCTTGAGAACGCGGAGCTTTTCCTGCAGGCCATCGAACGGTTCGAAGCCCTGCAGGAAAAAGACATGGCTTCCTTCAACCGGTTCATGAAGGCGCTGAAACTGCCGGCTGCCACTCCCGAGGAGAAGGAACGCCGGAGTCTCGCCATCCGGGAAGCCTCCGTATATGCGGCGGATGTGCCGCTGGAACTGATGGAGGCTTGCCTTGCTGTCATGCGGCGGCTGGCGGTCCTGGTCCCGGAAGTCAACAAGAATGTGGTGTCCGATCTGGGAATTGCCGTTCTGATGCTGGAAGCCGCGGTACAATCCGCCTGGATCACCGTGGAAATCAACTTGAATACAATGTCCAGCGACAGCCGGAACGTGTATAGGGACAAAGGAACGCTTCTTTTGGGTGAATCGGAAGGAATAAAGCGGGACGCTTTGGCCCAAGTAAGAGAGCGGATGTGAGCGGCCGCGCGGGAGGCGGTGCTTTCCGGCCGCCGCCGGCAACATGAACCGTTCCATATTGAAAAAACCGTCTGAGATTCTTCCGGGAAAGAAGAGTTTCAGACGGTTTTTTTGCTGGCATAGCGGAGCCGGCGCGGTCTCTATTCGTACCGGCGAGTGGCCGGCCAGGAGCCTTGAAGCTTGCGAATCAGCACGATCTCGCCGGTATGAAAAGCGTCGTGCTGGATAACGCTGCTGATGCGGAAGCCGATCGGAGAATCGCGGTATACAGCGTCCATGTCCGGATCGGATTTGCTGTCCAGAAGGCTGCCGATACGGGTATGAACGGTGTCAAGCCCACGGAGCGTCCGCTGCCACGCTTCTTCGGAACCGTGCGTATCGGACGTTTTGAACGTGTCGTCGTTGTTTTGGGCCCAGTTGTCCGGTTCCTCGCCCTGTAGATGCTCCAGCAGCCGCTGCTTGTAGTAAACCAGATGGTTGACTGTCTCCCAGATGGTATTGCCCGCTTCACCCGGCGGCCGCCAGGAAGCCTGCTCCGCGCTTATACCGCTGACGGCGTCTTTCAGAGGGGCATACCAGTCTTCCGTACCGTAAGCGTGTTCCCAGCCGCGTTTAAGAAGATCCAATCCGTTCATTCGATTTCCTCCTAAAATAAGAATGGTGTAGAATTAGAAATGCGAAGTCATTCGAACATGGACGGGTCGAGCAATCCGCCTTCCCGGAAAAGGAAGAACTCGCACATGCAATGTGTGTAACCACCAAAATAAATTACGATGGTTACATCTGTTTGAATTTTAACATGAACTGGAAGAAGACTCAATGTTTATCCGGAGGTTGTTTTGGAAAATTCGGCTTTAGAGTTTATGAACAGCCAGTGGCATGACTGGCGGGGAACGGGGCGGAGCGAGGACAGGCTGGACCGGCCGGGCTGGCTGGAAGCTTTTCTCGAGAAGTGGGAGCTGGAGGCACCTCTTCCTCCGCAGCCCCATGAACGCGCCGCCCTTGGCGAGCTCCGTCAAGCCATGCGTGCGATCACGGAATGCGCAAGCTCAGGTAGGGAGCCGGATCATTCAGACATCGCCAGGCTGAACGAAGCGATGGCTGAAGTGTCTTCCCGCCCGGTTCTGGCGAGGGAAGAAGGCCGCGGCTGGCGGCTGGAGCGCAGGACGGACGATAGGGGCTGGGCCGCGGTAATGGGGCAGGTGGCCGTCGCATTTGCGCGGCTGCTGGCGGAAGAAGACGTGCGGCGGCTCAAAATCTGCGCCAACGAAGACTGCCGCTGGGTTTTCTTCGACGAGAGCAGAAGCCGGACGGCCCGGTGGTGCGACGATAAGATGTGCGGCAACCTGATGAAAGTCAGGCGCTTCCGGAAACGCCGGAAAGAAAACGAATGATCCGGCTTTCGAGCGTTTACGGCCGTGCCACAAGGAATACCGCTTCGAAAGTCGAAGAAGTAAGAGACACCTACATAACGAGCAGTCCGACTATTGAATTTACGTATAAAGGAGAATGAATATGGCGAATCAATTCGAAAAAAACCTGGAGAAATACGCCGAGCTGGCGGTGAAAGTCGGTTTGAACATACAGCCCGGTCAGTCCTTATGGGTGAACGCTTCCATTCAGCAGGCTCCTTTAGCCCGTTTTATTACGCAAAAAGCATACGAAGCGGGAGCGAAATCGGTTCACGTCGAATGGATGGATGATACCATTACGAAGCTGAGATATACGCTTGCGCCCGACGATTCGTTCGATACTTATCCGGCGTGGAGAGCGCAGGCGGTAGAAGAGCTTGCCGAAAACGGCGGCGCCTATCTGCTTATCGAATCGGGCAATCCGGAACTGCTTCAAGGAGTGAAGCCGGAACGTATCGCGGCTTATTCCAAGGCCGCGGGCAAGGCGCTTGCCAAATGGAGAGAATACATGACCTCCCACAAGATGACGTGGTCGATTCTCGCCGCCCCTTCCACCGGCTGGGCCGGTAAAGTATTCCCGGATCTGCCTGAAGAAGAAGCCGTAGCCGCTTTGTGGGAGGAGATTTTCAAAGCTACCCGCGTGGACCAGGATAATCCCGTTCAGGTCTGGGAGCGGCATAATGCCTCGCTCAGGGCCAAAGTGGAAGAGCTGAACGCCAAACAGTACCGGAAGCTTCACTACCGGGCGCCTGGCACGGAGCTGAGCGTAGTGCTGCCGGAGCGCCACATCTGGTGCGGAGGCTCGACTGTGAACGAGAAGGGGGATGCTTTCAATCCGAACGTTCCTACGGAGGAAGTATTCGTTTCTCCGCTTAAGGACGGTACGAACGGGGTTGTTCAAAGCACGAAGCCGCTGAGCTATCAGGGAAATCTGATCGAGAATTTCACGCTTACGTTTGAAAACGGCCGTGTCGTGGACTTTCAGGCGGAGAAAGGGTATGAAGCGTTAAAAGGACTTCTCGAACTGGACGAAGGAGCCCGCCATCTCGGCGAGGTTGCGCTTGTGCCTCATGAGTCGCCTATTTCCGCGAGCAACGTCATTTTCTTTAACACGCTGTTCGATGAGAACGCGTCGAATCACCTTGCCCTGGGAAAAGCCTTCGGCTTCAGCATTCCGGACGGAACGAAAATGTCCGTGGACGAGCTGACGAAGGCGGGTCTCAACGACAGTATTACCCACGTGGACTTCATGATCGGTTCGGCGGAAATGGACATTGACGGCGAATTGGCCGACGGGACGCTTGAACCTATTTTCCGCAAAGGAAATTGGGCTTAATATTCCGCAAAGTGCAGCACGGTTGCCTTGGAATCGGGGCGGCGAACGCGATGAATCTACGAAAAGTCAGCCGGGATTGCCGGCTGGCTTTTTCTTTGTGTGCAAGAAAAGCTGCGATCCCCTCTCCGATCCCGGCTGCGGAATACAGCTCGTTGTGCGTTTCTTACGGAAGCGTGCGGCAGGCTTTTTTGTTTTTAGGAAAGGTTTATTTGGAATTCCTTGGAATATCCTTTTATACTTACAAAGGGACCCTTATAAAACGTACGGGGAGTGATGAAAATGAGCGTTTACGAGCATCTGATCCAACCGAATTTAACAGGCGACTTGAAAAAAGATGTGTATGCTTTTCTGACCGAAAACGGACATCGCGAAACCGCGGAGCACTGCATGAAAGTGGGCGAGAAGGCCCGGGAACTGGCCATGCGGTTCGGGGCGGACCCCGAAATAGCGGCATCATCCGGCTATTTGCATGATATCAGCGCCGTTTTTTCCAACGATACGCGTATTTCCGTGTCGGTTCAGCTTGGGATCGAAGTGCTTCCAGAGGAAGAAAGCTTTCCGATGATCATTCACCAAAAGATGTCGAAAGCGATAGCACGGGATTTATTCGGAGTGGCGGCCCCTGCCATCTTGAGTGCGGTTGAATGCCATACCACGCTAAAAAAACAGGCATCGCAAATGGATAAGCTACTTTTTACAGCCGACAAAATTGCCTGGGATCAGATGGGCACGCCCCCGTATCTTGAAGAGCTGAATAGGGGACTCGCACTTTCGATAGACCATGCCGCATTTGCCTATATCCGCTACTTATGGAGCCGGAAAGACACGCTCAGAGTTGTTCATCCATGGCTTAGAGAGGCGCACGCGGATTTGTCGAGGCACATTGGAAGCGAGACGGAAACGTGCGGAACATAAGCAGGAGAAAGATGTTTGCGCTGTCTGTCGTTCTGATCGTTTTACTGGCTCCGTTTGTTTATGTTCAGGGAAATAAAATGGCCTATGCGGAAAGAGTTAGGAGCTACCTGCTCCAGGAAAAAGACTACAAAGAAGAAGAGCTGGCATCGGTCAAAGGAGTTTGGGGAATCAAGATGCCCCCCTTCTATACGGTCGTTGTTTTCAAGGATGAGCCCGAAGTGAATTATGTTTATTTTTCTCATAACGATGTGATTCAGTTCGATCAGCGGATTTCTCCGAAAGGAGTACAGCTGGGGATAACGAAAGAAAAACTGAAACATTCGGAAAAGCTCAAGGAAGGGTAGGGATACTCAAACCGGAATGAGCCGACTATAAAATCTTTTTTTGTGGGATAAAACAAATTCTTGTTGACCATTAAACAAACGATAATATATTATGTTTATGTATTAGCAAACGTAATATATATTTGTTAGTTAAAAGGGTTTTATTTTCAGTCTGAACAGAATCTCAGGGATTCGCAGGAAGGGGTACACAGTTGTGTTTAAAAATGCTTTTGTCCGAACGATTATTCTTTCCAACGTTCTGCTGCAGCTTGGCATCTGGATAAGAAACTTTGCCATTTTGCTGTATGTGACGGATATAACGAACAACAATCCCAAATTTGTTTCGTTAATCTCTGTCGCCGAATTTACTCCGATTTTTCTTTTTGCGATTATCGGGGGAACATTCGCGGACCGGTGGAGACCGAAGCGGACCATGATCGTTTGCGATCTTCTCTCGGCGTTGTCCGTATTCGCCGTCCTGCTCGTCGTGATGTTCGGTTCGTGGCACGCGCTGTTTTTCGCTACGCTGGTGTCGGCGATTTTGTCGCAATTCTCCCAGCCGTCCGCGTTAAAACTGTTCAAACAGCATGTCCCGGAAGAGCAGCTTCAAGGGGTCATGGCGATGTTCCAGACGTTGATGGCCATCTTTATGGTATTCGGCCCGATTCTCGGCACATTCGTTTACCAGCACTACGGTCTGGAAATTTCAATTGCGGTCATGGGGGTTTGTTTCATCGCCTCCGCCGCCGTTCTTACTTCACTCCCGGCCGATCAGGAGAATCCGGCTAAGGCGGAACGCAATTTCATGCAGGAACTGAAGGATGGACTCGGTTACGTGTGGAACAGCCGTGCATTGAAGACGCTTGGAGGAACGTTCGCCGTTTCGGGCTTGGCGGTAGGTGTTATTCAGCCGTTGATGCTGTTTATCGCTATCGAAAATCTCGGGCAGGATAAACTGTTTCTGCAATGGCTTCTGGCGGCGAACGGAATCGCAATGCTGGCAGGCGGGGGGTTCGTCATGGCACTCTCGAAAAAAATGCAGCCGCAATCGCTGCTTGCGGCGGGGCTTATCGCCAGCACCGTTGGAACGATAGGAATCGGCTTGTCCACAAGCATTCCGCTGACGATCTTTTTCCAGGTGGTGAATGGGCTGTTTTATCCGTGCGTTATGATCGGAATTAACACCATGATGATGAAAAACACGGAAGCGGCTTTCATCGGCCGCGTGGGGGGCGTGCTTACGCCGATGTTTATGGGGTTCATGGTCATCGGCATGTCTGCCGCTGGATTTATGAAGGATATGTTGTCCCTTCAAACGGTTTATGCCGGAAGCGGAATTCTCTTCTTGCTCGGCGCACTGCTGCTTGTTCCCCTAATGCTGCGCCGGACGGAACCTCCTCTCGAAGGGCAAGGGACGGCCGCGGCCGCGGACAGCACCGACTAGCTTAGGGCAGTCAAAATCATCCCGCAGCTCGGCAACACCGCGCTAAGCTTCTGGCGCCTGGAAGAAGCGCCAGAATGCGGGTCAATCATCCACAAAAACGCCGCCCCCTCATCGAGAAGGGGTGGCGTTTTTGGCGTCTTAAGGCGCCGCATCGGCCGGCTGCAACCCGGCGTGACGGGTGAGCGCACGGATCAGCGTACCGTCCACCAGGTCGCTGATCCGTTTCATCATCGTTTCGGGCATTTCTTTCATACCCGTCTTGACCCATTTGACGACGATGCCTACGAACGCGAAGGTGTAAAATTCCGCGATAAAACATTTGTCCGAATCCGATACGTCAAGGCCGGCGGAAGCATCGTCCACTACACGTTTGATCATATCTTTGGTAGCCTCGAACAAATAGCTGTCAAACGCATTTTGCCCCGGAGTATTGAGCGCATTGATATAGAACAGCCGGTTTTTCATGAGATAATGCAGGATTTGTACGGCCATGTCGCTCCAGTGCCCGTAATCGCGGTAATCGGCGATGCTTTCCACCGCTTCCGAATAGTAAATCCAGTGAACCAGGTCGTATTTGTCTTTAAAATGATAATAAAAGGTTTGTCTGTTCAGTCCGCTGCCGGAGGAAATATCCTGAACACTGATTTTCGCCAAAGGTTTCGTTTCCATCTGCTTTTTAAGCGATGCGGCGAGCGCTTTTTTGGTCATTTGCGAATCGGTCATCGTGTCACCTCGATATGGTTCTCCACACTCCACTTTCCAGTATAAAGGAAGAGTCTTCTTTTTTAAAATGTTGGTGGTTGATTGGGGATCGTGTGTTCTTTACGGGCGGTTCTGTTAACGGAAAAATCGGAATCGTATACATAGACAATCCTATAAAAGTGTTTTGTTTTTGGACAATTCACTGGAATTGTCTATTTAGCGGGGATGATTTTTCGCGTTATACTGGAAATGTTTACATAAGGCATCCATACAAGTGGTAATTTTTCGTGGACACTCACGAAAGGCTGAAAAGATATGGATAGCCGTTCCTTTCTTTTCAAATAGTAGTAAGGGTGTGTAAATATTCGTATAGCACTAACAAGGAGGGCGAGAGTGTTTTGGCTAAATCAGAATCTTCAATTCCGCAGCCCAAAACCTACGGGCCGCTCGGAAATCTTCCGTTAATTGATAAAGAAAGTCCGCTGCAATCGATGATGAAGCTGGCGGATGAGCTGGGTCCCATCTTCAAACTGGAGATGCCCGGCAGAACGCAGCTGCTGATCTCCAGCCACGAACTGGTCGCAGACGCGTGCGACGAATCCCGTTTTGACAAAAAAATCGGGGCCGCTCTTTCGAATGTGCGTGCGTTTGGCGGGGACGGGCTGTTTACCGCTCACACGTATGAGCCTAACTGGCAGAAGGCTCACCATATTTTGCTGCCGACGTTCAGCCAGCGTGCCATGAAGGGATACCACAACATGATGGTGGACATTGCGGTCCAGCTCATCCAGAAATGGTCCCGGCTCAATGCGGACGAAATCATCGATGTACCTGAGGACATGACGCGCTTGACGCTGGACACAATCGGATTGTGCGGATTTAACTACCGCTTTAACAGCTTTTACCGGGAGCAGCCGCATCCTTTTATTACAAGTATGGTAAGAGCGCTTCACGAAGCGATGAATCAGACCCAGCGTCTCGGGCTTCAGGACAAGCTGATGGTCATTACGAAAAGACAATTCAACCATGACATCCAGGCTATGTTCGCCTTGGTGGACAAGCTAATCGCCGAACGCAGAGCCCAGGGAACGGAAGGAATCGATGACCTGCTGTCCCATATGCTGAACGGCAAAGACCCGGAAACGGGCGAATCTCTCGACGACGAGAATATCCGCTATCAGATCATTACGTTCCTGATCGCGGGGCATGAGACTACGAGCGGACTGCTGTCGTTTGCCCTTTATTTCCTTCTCAAGAATCCCGACAAGCTCCGCAAAGCGTATGAAGAAGTGGACCGGGTTCTGACCGATCCCGTGCCGACTTACGCACAAGTTCGCGAGCTGCATTACATCCGGATGATCTTGAACGAAGCGCTGCGGCTATGGCCGACGGCTCCGGCTTTCGTGCTTTATGCCAAAGAAGACACCCTGCTGGCCGATCAATATCCGCTGCAAAAAGGGGACAGTCTGACGGTGCTCATTCCGAAGCTCCACCGGGATAAAACCGTGTGGGGGGATGACGTGGAATCCTTCATTCCCGAGCGGTTCGAAGACCCGGGGAAGATCCCTTACGATGCGTACAAACCGTTCGGCAACGGACAGCGCGCCTGCATCGGGCAGCAGTTTGCCATGCAGGAAGCTACGCTTGTGCTCGGGATGGTTTTGAAGCATTTTAACATTAGGCAGCATACGGATTACGTCTTGAAGGTAAAAGAAACGCTGACGATGAAACCCGAAGGCTTTACGATGAAAGTGGAACCGCGCCATCAGGGAGTTGCCGTCACTATTCCGGGTACCGCGGTTTCCGAGGCGGAGGACACGCGGGTCAAAGAACAAGCCGCACCGCTCAGCGTGAACGCCCATAACACGCCGCTGCTCGTGCTGTACGGCTCGAACCTCGGTACGGCCGAAGGCATTGCGCGTGAGCTCGCCGATGCGGCGAAATACCAGGGCTTCCGTCCCGAAGTCGCTCCCATGAACGACTATGCCGGCAAGCTGCCGAAGAAAGGGGCCGTGTTCCTCGTAACCGCCTCTTACAACGGCAAGCCGCCGAGCAACGCCAAAGATTTCATGGACTGGCTCGAAAGCGCGGAGCCGGGCGAAATCGCCGGCGTACCGTTCGCCGTGTTCGGATGCGGCGATCATAACTGGGCGAGCACGTACCAGGACGTTCCGCGCCGGGCCGACGAGCTGCTTGCCTCCAAGGGAGGACAGCGCCTCGCCGGCCGCGGAGAGGGCGACGCCAGCGGCGATTTCGAGAAGCAGCTGGAAGACTGGCGCGAAGCGCTGTGGCCGGATGTCATGAAGGCGCTGGGTCTGGAGCTTACCGAGATTTCGGAGAAGGAAAAAAGCTCCCTGAGCCTGCAGTTCGTGAGCGGCTTCGCCGGTACGCCTCTGGCGGAATCGTACGATGCCGTGCATGCGGTCGTCGCCGGCAGCACCGAGCTTCAGGGGGAGGGAAGCGGGCGCAGCACCCGCCGGATCGAGGTGAAGCTGCCCGAAGGCGTGACCTACCGGGTCGGCGATCACCTGGGCGTCCTGCCGCGCAACTCCCGCGAAAGCGTGGCGCGCGTGCTCCGCCGGTTCGAGCTGCAGGGCAGCGACCACCTCATCCTGAGCGGAAGCGGACGGAGCGCCGCCCATCTGCCGCTGGACCGCCCGGTGAGCCTGGACGATCTGCTGGGCCACAGCGTGGACCTGCAGGAAGCGGCCACACGGGCCCAGCTGCGCGAACTGGCGGGCTGCACGGCGTGCCCGCCTCACAAGCGCGAGCTGGAAGCCTTGCTGGAGGAAGACGCGTACCGCGAGCAGGTGTGGAAGAAGCGCGTGTCCATGCTCGACCTGCTGGAGCGGTACGAAGCGTGCGAGCTGGGGTTCGAGCGCTTCCTGGAGCTGCTGCCGCCGCTGAAGCCGCGGTACTACTCGATTTCCAGCGCCCCGCAGGTGCAGCCGGAAGAGGCAAGCATCACGGTCGGGGTCGTGAAGGGCCGGGCGTGGAGCGGACGCGGCGAGTACCGGGGCGTGGCGTCGAACTACTTGGCGGAGCGCCAGCCTGGCGATGCGATCGTCATGTTCGTCCGGACGCCGGAATCGGGCTTCGGGCTGCCGGACGATCCGAAGACACCGGTCATCATGGTCGGCCCCGGCACGGGCGTCGCGCCGTTTCGCGGATTCCTGCAGGCCCGCAGCGCAATGCGGCAGGAAGGAGCGGAGCTTGGGGAAGCCCACCTGTATTTCGGCTGCCGGTGCGAGAGCGAACACATTTACCGGGATGAGCTGGAGCGGTATGAACGGGAAGGCCTCGTCAAGCTGCACACTGCGTATTCGCGGGCGGAAGGAACGCCGAAGACGTACGTGCAGCATTTGATGAAAGAGAATGCGGCGGAGCTGATCGCTCTGCTGGATAAAGGCGGGCAGCTGTATGTATGCGGAGACGGAAGCCGGATGGCGCCGGACGTGGAAGAGCAGCTGATGGAGGCTTACGCGAATATTCATCAGGTAAGCCCGGACGAAGCCCGGAAGTGGCTGGACGGCTTGCAGACGGACGGACGCTACGCCAAAGACGTCTGGGCGGGCATTTGACGGTGACGGTTAACTGAACGGCTCCGTCTTAAAAGAAAAGCAGCCGCCTCCGTAAGCAGACTAAACGGGCGGGCCCCTTAGTCAAGGACACTTTGAAAAAAAGAGCTAAGCAGCACGTAAGAGATGATTCCTGTAAGGCACAGGAGTCATCTTTTTTAATCCCCGCTTTTTGCAAGAAGCAATAGAAAGAGAGGACGCAGCAGTGCCGTCCTCCCTTTGACCTGATTTTCCTTATCGACGTCCAACTTTGGTTCTTACTACACCCACGTCAGAAGCATTGATGGCGATTGCGTTGCCCCCTTGCCCCGTGCGAGCTTTTGCCGCTTGCTTAACGATGACAGTGGTATGAGATTTTTTTACTTTCGTGACCTTCACTTTCGTGTGTTTCTTCTCATGTTTGTGTTTCTTCCAGTGTTTAGACATATTTTTCACCTCCTTTCCAAGCGGTTTGACCTATTAACGTTTTTTATCTTTTTTAAACACTTTCACATTTGCTGCGTTGCTTGCCAGTGCATTTCCGGAGCGTGTTTTGGCGACTGCGGACTGGACGATTTTGATGACAAGGAATTTGTTTTTTCCCACTTTATAGGTGTAGGATTTGGTCTTCGTATGAACCACGAGTTGAGACCTCCTTATCCGTTAAGATATCGTAGTATATTAAGGGGGAGAGCCAACTGAGGCGGCAGATGACAGAGGAGAAGAGCTGGTTTTGGAAAAAAAGTGGGGAAACTGCCGGCAGGCATGCAAAAGCTGCCTTGTTTTCCCGGAAGTAAGGGTGGGAAAGCGGAGGTTTTTAAGGTAAGCTTAGGCTAGCGGAAATGACCGTCCAAATGAACTCGAAAGGAAAAAGCGCAATTCATGGATATATCAGACATCGTGTCCTTTGTAACAAATGAAGACCGTTTAAAGAATCTTCTGGAACAGTACCGGTCGCTCGGTCCGTTTCCGGGCATTTTGCTTACCTTTCTGAAATCGTTTGTCCCGCCCCTGCCGACTTTGCTCATTGTAGGGGTAAATGCGGCGGTTTACGGACTCTGGGCCGGTTTTCTTTACTCCTGGATCGGGATCGTGAGCGGCTGTCTGGTAACGTTCCTGATCGTCCGCAAAATCGCCGGTCATCCTTATCTGGAAAGGCTGGCGCGCAAGCCGAAAATCGCAAGAACGACGAAGTGGATCCGGCGGAACGCTTACAGCTACGTTTTTCTGCTGAGCCTGTTTCCCGTGGGTCCGTTCGTGGTCATTAACATAGCGGCGGGACTTGCCGGCATGCGCCTTCGTTCGTTTCTGATGGCCGTTCTGATCGGCAAAGGCATCATGGTGTTCACCGTTTCGTATATCGGCTACGATGTGGCCAAATATATCGAGAATCCGTACCAGCTGCTCTATGTCGTCCTTTTCGTCGCCGTATCGCTGATCGTCAGCAAAAAGATTGAGAAGCGGTTCTCGTCCGGGCAGACGATGGAGCTGGAGTAGGGTTAAGCCTGGTGAACCGCACGCTGTGAACGGGAAGCTCATGCCGTACGCTGCTTTGCCGTGTTGAACGTGTACTTCTTCCGCTTTCGGATAATGTTCCGGATGCCCGCATATGTATGAAGGAATGCAGGAAACGGAATGCGGAGAGGAGCCTGGCTTGTGAGCGGATACGGTTATAGGGCCGGCCCGACGAATCATCAAAAAAGTTCCGGCATGCCCAATCTCGCTTTTAACGTACGCGATAACGTGCTTTTTAAGCGCAATGAAGACAATGTGGCGTATGAAGTCACTTCAACGCAGCTGCCGTCCATGATGGGCGGAGCTTTTGCGGATCTGCGGCTCAGCAGGGGACATATCCGGGAGCCTCACTGGCATCCGAATGCGTGGGAGCTTCATGTCATTGTAGCGGGGGAGGCGGAGATTTCGGTGATCAGTTCCGACAGCCCTCAACTGGTGAACTATCGCGCAAAGGAAGGTCAGGTGGTTTTCGTCCCCTCAGGCTGGTGGCACTGGATTACGCCGGTCTCCGAGAAGGTGCATCTT
Source organism: Paenibacillus sp. JT31N7 (assembly GCF_059692095.1). Lineage (NCBI taxonomy): Bacteria > Bacillati > Bacillota > Bacilli > Caryophanales > Paenibacillaceae > Paenibacillus > Paenibacillus sp. JT31N7. The sequence continues at coordinate 870,187 of NZ_JCAUAT010000001.1, read as the reverse complement.
CATGCCTTCTTCAATCACGAGCAGCCCGAGACGGTCCACGGCTCCGATATTCTGCGGCTGACTCCGCCCGAAGTGCTGCAGAACGCCTTCAACGTCAATGCCGCTCTTGCCGGCAAAGCCTTCGCGCCGATTACGGAAACGGTCCGCATCGGACCGCCGGTCTCTGTACAGGGCGAACCGGGAAAACCGGCCAATCCGGGACAGCCCTATCTCAATGAAAAAAAGAAAACCTAGGCGTTTCACCCTGAAAGGCCGCTGCCTGCCCGGAAGCTTTCCGCATTCTATCCAAAGCGGGAGGCTTTTTTGTATGGGCTGAAATCGGAGGAAGAGAGCACTCAACTCCCCATTTACAGGTGGAGAAATATGGGGTATCATGGCCCGTGGAATTAAAGCGGGCAAATGGACATCGAGCGAGCTTGTAGAGGCGCATTTTCGTCCGGATCGGACAGATTCAGCCCCACATCGGAGCGGTCATTCTGGCGAAGACGAATGCGATGCAGCTGCTCATGGGCTGCGAAACCGTGCCGATTACCAATAAATGACTGTCAGGAGGGACGAGAATGCCCGGAGAGCTTTTTAAAGAAAACGTTCGGAAAGAAACGGAAATTTCCTGGGACGAATGGGTCGTCAAGCTCCAGCGTTCCGTGAACGAGCTTTGGTCGCACGAGCAGATCAAGGATCACATTTGCAGCTGTTACGGCGTTTCAGACGAGTGGGGAGAATGGCTGGCTGCCATGTACGCTCCCTATTTGGGACGGACTCCGGTCGGTATGACGAAGGACGCTGGCGTTCAGATCGGAGTAAGAAAAACGGTTGCGATGAACCCTCTGCAAGCCTGGAACTATCTGACTTCGCCGCAAGGATTGTCGCTTTGGTTAGGAAGCGTGCCGGTGTTTCCATTGGAGAAGGGGGCGGAATTTTGCTCCGATGAAGGAGTTTCGGGAAAACTTGCCGTGGTCGTTCCGTTTCAGAAGCTACGCCTGACATGGAAGCGTAAGGAATGGGCGGATTTTTCACGGCTGCAAATTACTTTGACGGACGCAAAGTCGGGCGGGACAACGATTTCTTTTCACCAGGAAATGCTCGAAGATGTGTACATGCGGGAAAGGATGAGACGGGAGTGGGAGGCGGTGCTGAACCGCATCCGGGATTTGGGTACGGGGGTATAGGGATAGTTCCGCCTAGTCATTAGGAGGAAGCGATTGTACCAAACGGGGGGATTATGCGTAGAATGGATTTTCTTACGAGGGTTACGTGAATGTCTTTTCCCGTGTTAGGTGGAAAATCGTATCCGCAGAGCTTTAGTCATCTTTTACCAAAAAAGGCAACAATATTTACCGGAAAGGTGTAAACTAAACCTATCGGATCATGCGATCCAAATCTGGTTCCAAGGCGGTGCGGATGATGAAGCTCAACCATCTTAATTTGACAGTTACGGACGTTCAGGCGTCCCAAACTTTTCTGGAAACGTATTTCGGTTTGAAAACCCGGAGTACGCGCGGAAACGCGTTCGCTGTTCTATCCGATGACGACGGGGCTGTCCTGACCCTGATGAAAGGCGCGGAAGTCAGCTATCCGAAAACGTTTCATATCGGTTTTATCCAAGAAAGCGAAGAAAAGGTGAACGAGATCAACCGGCGTCTGAAAGAGGACGGGTTCGAGGTGGAACCGCCCCAAAGAATGCATGGCTGGACATTCTATGTCCATGCTCCCGGCGGCTTTGTCGTCGAGGTGCTCAGCTGAAGTCGGCAAGGAGGATTCATGAAATTGGATATCCGTTATAGTCATACGAGCCATATAAACAAAAGCCAACTCCAGGAGCTTTTCCTTTCCGTAGACTGGGAATCGGGGAAGCACCCCGACGAGCTGCATGAAGCGATCCTGAATTCTCACTCGGTCGTGACGGCATGGCACGGCGATAAGCTGGTCGGGCTGGTGAACGCTCTTTCCGACGGGGTGATGACGGCGTATTTTCATTACATGCTGGTGAGGCCCGATTACCAAAATCACGGGATCGGGAAGAAGCTGATGATCGCGATTCTCGACAAGTATAAGGCGTACAAAACGAAAGTGCTGATCTCTTACGAGGGGGCGGAATCGTTTTACCGCTCTTTGGGGTTTCAGCCGGAGCAGGGAACCGTTCCGCTTTATATTTCCGAATTGGTTTAATGAGAAGAGCAATAAAACCAAGTTGACAGCTTGGAAAAATATGTTATAAGATATGGAAATAACGGCTTCTTCCTGCTCCATGCGGGGTTGCACAGCATGATTTTTCCTATCCAGACAGCCTCAGGCGGACCCAACAGGTGATAGCCGTGCGGCTGTTTTTTTATGTACACAGGAGGTGGGAGGAAATTCCGAACCGGTACAAGCGCTGCTTTTAAACCTTGTTATCCGGTGTGAATAGATGGTTTAAATCTAGGAGGAGAATTGTGCATCTCGATACGGACTTTATGTGGAAACATCTGCCCGATTTTGTGCGAGCCGGAGGAGAAACGCTCAGAATCGGAGGCATTGCCATCTTTTTTTCCCTACTCGTGGCTGTCATTCATTCGTTTATTCTGTATTTCCGCATCCGCCCCCTGACCTGGGCCGTCCGGCTGCATATTGAATTAGCGAGAAACACACCGCTGCTTATCCAGCTGTTTTTTCTGTATTTCGCCTTGCCGCAGCTAGGGGTTAAACTGTCCGCAATGACGGCGGTCTTTATCGCGATGACCTTCCTGGGAGGCGGATATTTTACGGAGGTGTTCCGTTCCGGAATGGAGGCCGTAGAGAAATCGCAGTCGGAATCCGGGCTTGCCATCGGGCTCTCGAAAAGGCAGCTTTTCCGGTATGTCATCCTGCCGCAGGCGCTGCGGATTTCCGTTCCGTCGTTATTCGCGAACTTTATTTTCCTGCTCAAAGAAACGACGGTCGTGTCCGCGATTGCGGTACCGGAGCTTCTCTATACGACGACCAGTTATATTTCGCTCTATTACAAAACGTACGAAATGCTTCTGATGATGACGCTCTGCTATCTCGTTATTTTTCTGCCCCTGTCCTTTCTGCTCAGTTATCTGGAAAGGAGGTTCCGGCATGGCGCTTTCGGCTTATGAGCTTCTCGTGAGGAGCCTGCCGCAGCTTGCGGAAGGGTTGTGGGAGACGCTGCGAATCTCGCTTCTGACCATTGTGTTCAGCGTGACCGGAGGAATCGGGTTCGGGCTGCTCAGAACTTCGCGCCTGTTTCTCGCCCGTCTGCTGTCCAGAACGATTCTGGAGCTGGTGCGGAGCGTTCCGATCCTGGTCTGGCTGTTTTTCTTTTTCTTCGGGCTGCCGATCCTGTTCGACATCCATCTTCCCGCATTCGCTTCGGCCCTGCTTGTCCTGTCGTTTTGGGGGATGACGGAAATCGGAGAAATCGTCCGGGGAGCCCTGCAATCTCTGCCCAAAGGACAGACGGAGGCAGGGAAATCGTTAGGACTGAGCGGGCCGCAGCTGCTGGTTTACGTGCTTGTCCCGCAGGCAGTGAGACGTATGGTTCCGCCGGCCATCAACGTGTTTACGCGGATCGTCATGACAAGCTCCCTGACGGTGCTGGTGGGGGTGACGGAACTGATCAAATCGGGCCAGCAGATCATTGAACGTCATTACACGCTTTCTTACGCCTCCGTCGTGATTTACGGCCTTATGGCTCTGCTGTATGTTGCCTTATGCTACCCGCTGTCTGTATTTTCGCGCAGACTGGAAAGAAGATGGGCCGACTAGCCCCCGCTAACCGGCTCGGAAAGGAGGCTGTTATGGGGGAAGCGCTCCTGCAGCTGAGACAAGTGGAGAAATCGTTTGACGGGCACCGGGTGCTCAAGCACATCGATCTGGACGTGGCACCGGGAGAGGTCGTCGTCATTCTGGGCCCCAGCGGATGCGGCAAAAGCACGCTGCTCCGGTGTTTGAACGGGCTCGAACCGATACAGGGCGGCACCCTTTTGTTCAAAGGGGAAGACCCCAACGCCGGGAAAGTGCCGTGGCGGGTGACCCGGCAGAAAATCGGCATGGTTTTTCAGAGCTATCATCTGTTCCCGCATATGACGGTACTCGATAACATTTTGCTGGGACCGCTAAAAGTGCAAAAGCGGAGCCGGCGCGAAGCGGCCGCGGATGCGGAAAAGCTGCTGGCACGCGTTGGCCTGCTGGATAAAAAGAACGCTTATCCCCGTCAGTTATCGGGCGGCCAGCAGCAGCGGATCGCCATCGTCAGGGCGCTTTGCATGCGGCCCGAGGTGATGCTGTTCGACGAAGTAACGGCGGCGCTCGATCCCGAGATGGTGAAAGAAGTGCTGGAGGTGATGCTGGACTTGGCGCGGGAAGGCATGACTATGCTGATCGTCACTCACGAAATGAGATTTGCCCGTGCGGTCGCCGACCGGATCGTTTTTATGGACGAAGGCGAAATTCGCGAAATCGCACCGCCGGATACTTTTTTTAACCGTCCGCAAAGCGGCCGTGCGAAGCAATTTTTGAATCAGTTTTTCGAAATGGAGACCGGAAAAGGGAGAGAAGAAGCATGAGAAAAAGAATAGCTGTATGGGTAACGGTCGTCCTGCTTGCGGGAGTATTGGCCGCTTGCGGAGCCGCCAAAGATCCGAAAGACGCCACGGGAAACGGCGCTAAACCCGCATCGGCCGGAGAAAGCGGCGGAGGAAGCATCCAGAAAATCAAAGACCGGGGCAAGCTGATCGTAGGCGTTTTCACGGACAAGCCCCCGTTCGGCTTTACCGACGACAAAGGGAACAAGATCGGCTTCGACAGCGATCTGGCCAAGCGTTTCGCGAAGGATCTGCTGGGGGACGAATCGAAGATCGAGTTCGTGACGGTCGAGCCCGCCAGCCGCATCCCGTTTCTGCAAAGCGACAAGGTGGACCTGATCGTGGCGAATATGACGGTGACCGACGAGCGCAAGGAAGCGGTGGATTTTACAAATCCCACAATGAAAGTAGCGACGCAGGTCCTCGTGTCCGAGAAAAGCGGACTTAAGACGCTGGCCGATCTGAAGGGCAAAAAAATTATCGTCACGAAGGGCACGACAGCCGATCTGTTTCTGACCAAGAACCGCCCCGACGTAGAGCTGGTGAAGTACGAGAAAAATACGGAATCCCTGCAGGCGCTCAAAGACGGGCGCGGAGACGGTTATGCTCAGGATAACTTCGTTCTCTTCGCCTGGTCCCGCCAAAATCCCGGGTTCACGCTTATTCCGGAGAAGCTGGAGAAAGAAGCGCCGATCGCTCCGGCGGTCAAGAAAGGGAATACCGAGCTCCGGGATTGGGTGAACAAGGAGCTGGAGACGCTCGGGCAGGAGAAGTTCCTGCTGAAGCTTTACAACACGTACGTGAAAGAGGAGCTTGGCACAAGTACCGATCCGAACGATGTCATTACAGAAGGCGGCAAACTGTAACCGCGCATTTTGAAAGCATTCCCCTCTTCCGGGCAAGGGAGAGGGGAGGCTTTTTTTTGATGCCCGATGAGCCTGGGCGATCCGCTTGATTATCATAGACGGGGGGCGGCGGAGGTCGGCGTGAACGGATAAAGAGGGAGACGGATTCCTGCGGATATGCCGGCGATCTTCCTGAGAGCCGTTTCCTTTTGCGGGAAGCGGCTTTCAATTGGCATAAATTCAGATTTTTTTAGAAAAGTCACAAAAAACCTTAATAGATAAAAATTACATATTTCTGTTAAAATGAGAGAGAGTTTGTCCGTTTTGATAGAGAGGTGATAGAAAGTTTGCCGGCAAAAGCGGTGAACCCCGGATTTGACCAAAACGAGAGAGAAGGATGGAGAAAACATGAAAAAATTGACTTACCTGACGGCAGCGGCTTTTCTGGGACTGAGCCTGATCGGCGGTTTCGGCGTTCCTACGGCAGAGGCGGCTCAAACGACGTCTACGACTACCCCCAAAAATGTGGCGGCGGGAGGCTCCGTAACGGCAAGCGGCGAATATGCGCCGACCCAGACCAAGGAAAGTGCATTCGACCAGTCTCTTTATTCAAAATGGCTTACGTTCAGTTCCACAGGCTGGATTCAAGTCAAACTCGACACCGCGAAAACGGTCACCTCTTACTCGATTACGGCTGCTGAAGATTTTCCCGAAAGAGACCCGAAAAGCTGGGTGCTCAAAGGCTCCAATGACGGATCGACGTGGACCGTACTCGATACCCGGCAAAATGAAGCTTTTGCATACCGCTATCAGACAAAATCCTACTCGTTAGCGAACGCGTCCTCTTTTAAATATTTTAAATTTGACAGCATTACAAACCAGTCGGGTGGAATCCTCCAGATCTCGGAGATCAAATTATTCGACGGCTCCGTCGATACGTGGACCACGATTAAGCCGACCGTTACGGCCAGCGCTGAAAATGCGCCAAGCGAAGGCAAAGAAAATCTTGTCGATGGAACCAGCGTGACCAAATGGCTGACGTTCAATGCTGCGGGCTGGCTGAAATTCGACTTCGGCACACCGGTCACGATCGACGGTTACGCGCTTTCGGCGGCCAACGACTCTCCCGAGCGCGATCCCAAAAGCTGGGTGCTTCAAGGCTCTAACGATAACGCCACATGGACGAATCTGGATACCAAGAGCAATGAATCGTTCAGACTCCGGCATCAGCGAAATCATTACGTTTTGAACGGCAATAATACCGCTTATCAATACTACCGGCTGAACAACATTACCAATCACAGCGGGGGCATCCTGCAGCTCGCTGAAGTCGAATTTTCGCGCAAGAATGACATGTGGCATGCCGTGAACCCGGTCATCGAGGTCCAAAATCTTGACGCCGCAGGCAACGGTCAGCTGTTCGACCAGGCACTGCCTAATGCGACGGACGATATCCGGGTGATCGTGCGCAAAGTAAATGAGCTGCTGTACAACAATCCCGGCGAGCTGCAGGGAGGCGTGCAGAAAATCAAGGTTACGATCGAAGATGTTCCCGGAGTGGCTTGGGCGTCTGGTGACCACATCCAGAAAACGGTCGGCTTCAGCTCCCGGTTTTTGCGTGATATCGCGAACGATCCGAACAAATCGGTGCGTGACGAAATTCTCGGCGTCCTTTACCACGAGCTGACACACTGCTACCAGTACGACGACAACCGGTATGCGGACAAAAGTGTCGGCGGGGTCAGCTACATGGTCGAGGGCCTTGCGGATACGCTCCGCTTCGCAGTCGGCTACCATGACCGCTACAGCATGACCAAGGGCGGAACGTGGCAGGACGGCTACGGCATTACCGGCAACTTCTTCCGCTGGATCGAGGACACGAAAAAGCCCGGATTTATCCGCCAGCTGAATGCCAGCCTGACGCCGTTCGACGGACAGGACTGGACAGAGGGCAAAATCCAGGAGCTTACGGGCACGAACGTAAATACGCTTTGGACGGAATATCAGGCGACACTTCCTAATTAGTTGCCGACGGGATTTATAAGTATAGGTTGCCGGAAACCGGCAGCCTTTCTTTTTTGATAGAACCGTGGCATTAAAAAACACATCCGTTTTCTGCGGGTGTATCTTTTTGAATTAGGTGAAAATAACCGTTATTACGCTGTCGCAAAAAGAAAAGAAACATTTGTATCATTTTCTTGTATAATTTGTAATATGAGGTATAATATGAGGTGTATTTTCGGCGGTGTGCGCCCGGTTCCACGTTCTAGCCGAATGGCTGTGGCCATGCAGCTTATTTTCAGGCTGTTTTTGAAATCGCTTACGCACGCTGACGCAATGAGGAAAGAGGCGGTAAGCTTTGTATGGAGTCAGGCCGCGAACCTATGAAAGGAGGAGGATGCAGGGGTATCCGCAGGAATAATTTTTGCCGCTGCCCGCTAGTAACTTAAAGCCAGACCCGGCTTGAGCGCCGGCATTTGTTAAAACGCTCTCATTTTCATTGCCCATTAAAAGGAGGAATTTATAGTGACCATTCGTTTGCCCTATCAAGGGATGATCAAGATGCTTGCGGCCGGGGCTATTATGCTCATGCTGTCCATCGCCATGCTTCTTCTGCTGGAAAATAAAGCTTCCGCTCACGGGTATGTCAGTAACCCGTCCAGCCGTGCCGCTCTTTGCGCCAGCGGTGTGAACAAAAACTGCGGTCTGATTATTTACGAGCCTTACAGCCTCGAAGCGCTCAAAGGCTTCCCCGCTGCAGGACCCGCCGACGGTAAAATCGCAAGCGCCAACGGCCAGTTCGCACCGCTGGACGAGCAGTCGGCCACCCGCTGGACCAAAGTAAACCTCAGCCCGGGCCCGACGACATTCAACTGGACGCTGAAAGTTCCGCATGCCACGTCCGCTTGGAAATATTACATTACGAAGCAGGACTGGAACCCGAACGCGCCTCTGAGCCGCGCTTCTTTCGACCTGACTCCTTTCTGCAACGTGCCGTACAAGGGGCAACCTTCCGGTTCGTATTCCGACACTTGTAACGTTCCGAGCAGAACGGGATACCAAGTTATCCTGGCCGTTTGGGAAATCGCCGATACGGCCAACGCTTTCTACAACGTAATCGACGTAAACTTCGGCGGATCTCCGGGAACTCCAGACACGTCCGCTCCGACGGCGCCTGCGGGCCTGACGGCTTCCAAAGTTGCCGCTACAAGCGCTACCGTATCCTGGACGGCGTCTTCCGACAATGTCGGTGTAGCCGGCTACCGGATCTACAACGGTTCCACTCAAATCGGCACGACCAGCGGAGCGCTCAGCTTCAACTTGACGGGGCTGACGGCGAATACGGCCTACGCTATTACGGTCAAAGCGGTTGACGCTGCCGGCAATGTATCGGCGGCAAGCAACACCGCCAGCTTCACGACAATCGTAGGCACGACTTATCCGGCCTGGAACGCTTCGACCGCTTATACGGGCGGAAGCAAGGTGACTCACAACGGCGTCAACTACGAAGCCAAATGGTGGACGCAAGGTGAAACGCCAAGCAGCAGCTCCGGCGTGTGGAAAGTAATTTCTTAACAGCCGACGCTGACAAGTCCCAGGATGACTTCCGAATATTCGGGAGTCATCTTTTTTATGCGGCGGGCCCGTCCCGGACATCTTCTGCGGGAATCATGCCGCATCCTAAGCGGAAAGGAAGCCCGGCCGTTCATCCGGATGAACGACCGGGCTTCCTTATTCCCTACCGGCAGTCAAGGCCGGAGGGATAATCTTTGAGGGGTAAGAGACCGCGGACGCGGGGTGACTTCGAGTGGTTGCCCGCCGTCTCGTTGTCTTGCTGTCCCCAGCGCCTGGACTAAGACCGGATAACCGAAACGCTGTCTCCGTTGCTGTTGGTTACATACACCCGGTGCGTTTTGGAATTGACGCTGAGATCCGACGGCCGGGCACCGACCTTAAGGGTGGCAATAACCTTGTTCTTGAAACCGCTGATGACCGAAACGGTTCCCCGCAATAAATTCGGAGAATCGTTAGCGACGAAGATGCGGTTCTTCTTTGTATCGATACCGAGAACGGAAGGCTGGCTTCCGACCCTGATCGTGTCGATAACCGACAGTTTTTTTCCGCTGATGACGGAAACCGTATTGCCGGACGAATTTGCGGTGTAGACCCGGCCGGTTCTTACGTTGACTTTGATATCGGATGGAAATGCGCCCACGCGGATCGTTTTGATGACTTTATTCGTTTTCCCGTTAATGACCGAAACGGTGCTGCTGTTCGTATTCGCCACAAAGATCCGGTCGGTCAGGGGATTAATCGCTATGGTGTCTGGTCCTGTGCCTACTTTAACGGTAGCGATTACTTTATTGATGGCTCCGTTGATGACGGAAACTGTGCCGGCGCTGTTGTTGGACACGTAGATCCGGTTGGTGAACGGATTGACGGCCGCGTAAAACGGCGTGTCGCCCACTTTAACGGTTGTGACGACGCGGTTGGTCCGGCCGTTGATTACGGTGACCGAGTCGCTGCCCGCATTGACGGCATATACCCGGCCGGTTGCGAGATTCAAGGCGATAGCCGCGCCGTCCTTGCCGACGTTAACGGACGAAACCAACCGGTTCGTCGCACCGTTCACCAGACTCACGCTTCCGGTAAATCCGCGGGGATTCGCCGTTACCGCCGTGTTTAACGTGTGAACCCGGTTTTTTCGGGCGTTGACCACAAGGTAATTCGGGGCATTGTCAATAGGAATGGTTTTGATGACACGATTTGTAAGACCGTTGATGACAGCCAGCGCATCCAGACTCCGGGTTACATACACCCGGTTCGTTTTGCGGTTAACGGCCACATGCAGGGGAGAATCGACAGGTATCGAAGCAATGACTCTCGGTGTTTTTTTTCTTTGGATATGGGTTGCTTTCAGCATGGATCGCAGTCCTGCCTTTCTATAGGGAACTAAGACACTTTATTCAGGATCAAGGCGACTGCTTATGCATCTGCCCATACGAGAAGCTATCAAGCTTGACTTTTTGTGGGGGTTGGCTGATTTTGCCGGCTAACAAAGTGAAGCAGATCTCCGGCCTGAACGGCAAAAAAAAGAAGAGGGAAACGAAGGCGGGTCCAATCACCTTCAAAAACTGGTCGACCGCGGAATGCCGTGGTCGCCCGGTTTTTTTGCCTTTTGTCCGTTTCATTTACGTCTAGAGGGAAGAAAATAGAAGGCCGTAATGGTCTTTCACGGGATAAGTGAGAATGCGAGAGCGGAAGGCAAGAAGTAAAGAAGTGTATATAAAAGTCGGAAGTTATCTCTTTTATTCGAAAGGCAGGTCTCTTAAGGTTACAGTGTAGACGCTTACATACCATTCATTTTAGGAGGGAAATTATGAGTTCGAAGAAAAAATGGCTATCGCTGGCCCTGGGAATGACCCTGATGGCGACGATGCTTCCCCAGGCATACGGCGCCCAGGCTCAGCCTGAAATGCGCAATCTTGCCAAAGGCTTGAAGTACGAATGGTCCGAAGCTCCCCATTCAAGCTATCCCGATACGACCGGTAAGCTTACCGACGGAGTGATTGGCAGCGCTAATGTGACGGATCCGTCCTGGGTCGGAAGCTTGAATAAGCAGACCCGTGAAATTGTTTTCGATCTGGGCGAGGCCAAGTCTATTTCCAAGATCCGGGCGCATTTTATGCAGGATTGGCCGGGATCGGCGGTTCTTTTCCCTCTGACAGTCTCCATGTATGTGTCCGACGACAAGCAGAATTGGGGCACGGTTGCCCATAAAGCGACGGAGCAGTTGTGGGTGGACGGTCCTCCTGTCGACCAGTTCTATACGTGGGACGGAAGCAAGGACGGCATCCCGAATGCGGGCTCCGATGCGAAGATGGCCTATGCTCGTTATGTCAAAGTGATGTTCTCTATGCATCCGAAGGCGTGGGAGTTTATCGACGAGATCGAGATCTGGGGAGACGACGGCAAAATCGAAGGAGCGAAGCAGGTGCCTGCGGAAGCTTTCGACTATATGCAGCCCGGTGAAAATACGGCCGGAATCCGCAACCTGTCGCTGCTGTACAACGGGTACTACTCGGACGGCGTCAAAATGACGAAGGAAAAACTGGTTCCCGAGATCGGCTACGTGAACAAGGAAGGAAAGCCCGTCGACTGGTTTTTTGACGGAGTCCTAGTCCTCGGCTTGATGTCGCCTCAAGGACGCGATTTCGGAGAAGGGGGGGGCCTGCTGACGGACTGGAAATGGTACCTGGACAAAACGTTCGCAGCTCAGGGAGACCTGGATCAGCTGAACGAAGCGACGAAGGAAGTCGGCCAGAAGCTGGGACAGCCCGGCCACAAAACGAAAACGGTCATGATGATCCCTAATCCGGGCGAATATACAACCGATTTCGGGGATATCGACGGAGACGGCGTCACCGAGAATTTCAACGAGGGCGTGGTCGGCAAGGATAAAGCCATCGCCAACCGGCAGAAGGTGATCCGCTGGTGGATCGACGAGGTCAGCCGCAAGTTTGAGGAAAAGCACTATTCCAATCTGGAGCTTTCCGGTTACTACTGGTTGCAGGAGCAGGTGGGAACGAGCAGCACGGGGCCGGATCTTCTACGCTTTACGAACGGTCTCGTTCACGAGAAAGGGCTGAAGTCGTTCTGGATTCCCCATTCCCTCGCGTACAAAAGTTATATGTGGAAAGATGTGGGATTCGACGCGGTCACTTACCAGCCGAACTATTATTTCGAACCTCAAAACATAGACCGCCTGCAAGACGCGGCCGAAACGGCCAAGAGGTTGGGAATGGGCGTCGAGCTTGAATTTGACGACCGGATGCTGACCGATGCCGTATTCCGCAAGAGATTCTTGGAATACCTGGATGCGGGCGAGCAGTTCGGCTTTAAGGGAAGCTCCTTCAAGGCTTACTATAAAGGCAGCGGGCCTGTCATGGCCCAGGCGGCGGCAAGCTCCGATCCGGAAATCCGCGGCCTGTACGATAAGCTCTACGAGTTCACCAAAGGCGGGGCGCCGGCGGGAGGGGCTCCCGTTGCTTCAGACAGCGCGCTCAGCACACCGCCGAATACGGCTGTCTCCGGCACGCTGCCGGCGGCGGATGCGGACGGCGACCCGTTGACTTACAGCATCGTGCGCAACGGAGCCAAGGGAAAGGCGGCCGTGACGGATGCGTCAAAGGGGACGTTCACGTATACGCCGGGCGAGGGCCAGACGGGAACCGACACGTTCACGTTCAAAGTCAGCGACGGCAAGAACGATTCCAACGTCGCCACGGTGACGGTGACGATTGCGGCAGGGCAGACGGGCTGGCAGACCGTTTTGACAGGCAGCGGAACGGTTCCGGCGGGGGAGAAGTTCTCCGTTACCTACGGGCTGACCGGAGGATCGCAGGCGGTATACGCGCAGGATATTAAAGTCGAATATGATGCCGCCTTTATGGAGTTTGTGTCCGCGAAGCCCGTCTTGGACGGAATCTCCCTGCTCGAAACCGACAAAAAAACGCCGGGACAGCTCCGGCTGCTGATGGCCAGTCAAGGAGACAGCCATGCCGTGACGGGTCCCGCCAAGCTGCTGGAATTCACCTTCCACAGCAAAAAGGATAATCAGACGATCAAAGGAGTCGTCTCCGTCACGAGTGCGGTACTTGGCGACCGCGAGGGAAAAGAAGCGGAGGCTGCGCCTTCGTCCCTGACGGTACAAACCCCGGGATCGGTGCCGGGCGATTATAACGGAGACGGCAAAATGAGCGTTGGAGATTTGGCCATCGTGGCGGCTCCGTACGGAAAAACGAAACAAAGTCCGGACTGGGAGCAGGTCAAGCATCTGGATATCAAGAAGGACGGTAAAATCGACAATCAGGACCTCTCTGCCGTGGCAGGTAAAATCTTGAAGTAGGCACTGACCGGCGCGGAGCTGTTCATTCCGGACGGTGACTGCGTACATGAACTAAGGAGTGCAAGCAGTGACTAACGATTACAGGTAAAGGATGACTTGAAAATAGAAAGGGGCCTGATCCTGTCGTACGTCTGGCACGTATACGCACAGTCAGGCCCGAAGAACCGCCGCCCGCTTCCCTTGAAGGAAGCGGGCGGTTTTTTTTGTATGAAAATGCAAGCGTTCCGATCAGGTTAATCCCGTTCCATTAATCCGACTTCTCTGCAAAGCTCGACGAGCTCAGAGACAGCCCGGAACTGCTGCCGGTTTCTTTCATGGATGCTTAGGAGCGCTTGCTCCGTCACTTTTTTCGCCTTTCCGATGCTCTGGTGTTCCACGGCTTGTACGATATCCTTCATTCGTTCCAGAAAATAAACCGTTCTCCGCAGCGTGCGGATCAGCAGAATCTGGCGGATGTGCATAGGCGTAAAAATGCGGTACCCGTTGTCCGGATCTCTTCCCGGCTTGAGCAGCCCTTCCTTTTCCCAGTGACGGATAGCGGAGTCCTGGACACCGGTCAGAGAGGCGGCCTCGCCGATGGTCATCGCGCTTTTCAGCTTTTTGTTGGCCAGGATCGGCAGCTCGGGGTCCTGAAGGAGAGCGAGCGTCTTGTCGGCCACCGCTTTTTCATGCTGGAGGACGGACTGTTCATGGCTCACAAGCCAGAACGCGCTGTCCATATCGCCGCGCTGGATATGGCGAAGCACGTCGCAGCTGAGTCCGACGCCGAAGGCGGGGAACATGGCGCGCAGACAGCGGAAATACGCCAGGTGCAGCTTCGTGTACAGGCGGTACCCGTTCGCGGCCCGGTCCGGTGCCGGTACGACGCCCCACGATTCGTAATGCCGCAAGGCGCTCGTGCTGATGTTCAGTTTTCGGGCAATGTCGACGGGCTTGTAGTACTCCATGTCTCGGACCTTTCTCCGCACGGAAAGCGGCGGTTTCAGCGTTTGTTCAAGACGATGTACCGGATGCTCCGGACCCTGCGGCGAAAGACAGGCCCTTGGCCGCCAGGGCGGGGCGCAGCAGTTCAATCCCCTTGGGACCCATGCCGTGCAGCTGCAGAAGCTCTTTCTCGGTGACCCGGGTCAGCTGCTCCAGCCGCAGGAAACCGGCTCCGGCAAGCGCGCGGAGAGCGGGCTTGGACAAGCCTGCGGGAAAATCGGATTCCGGTCCGGACGCCGCGGCTTTTTTATCCGGTTGGTCAGACATGTTACTCGGCACAAAGTTACCTCCTCTCCGTAAATAAAGGGTGTCTTTTCTCGGGAGCGGATAAAACTAAGCTTACTATACCACGGGGCCGTTGATGTTTTTTCTTAGGAATTGCGGAACCTTAAAAAAAGATAACTCATGTTAAGTCACGGTATCCCGATTGAGCAGCCCGTAAGGTACACTTCAATCATACCAAACAAAGCAAGGGTGATGGAATGTGAGCTACAGCGGGGCCGGTCTCGGAGCCGAAATGAAAAAACAGCGTACGAGGAAGAAGGCCGGTTTTTTCTCCTATTACAGCCGGTTCAAAGTGTTATACCTCTTGTCACTCCCGGGTATCGCGTATTTCCTGATCTTCAAATATATCCCGCTGACGGGATCTGTGATGGCGTTTCAGGATTACAACATATTCGCGGGAATCTGGCAAAGCGATTGGGTCGGGCTCGACAATTTCAGGCGGATGATCGAGTACGCGGATTTCTGGCGCATTCTGGGGAATACGCTCGCCATCGGGTTTTACACGCTGCTGTTCGGCTTCCCGATTCCGATCATCCTGGCGCTGATGATGAACGAGCTGCGCAATGCGGCTTACAAACGTTTTGTCCAGACGTCGGTTTATCTGCCTCACTTCCTGTCCTGGGTCGTCGTAGGCGGGATTGTGATCGAGCTTCTGTCCCCGACGAGCGGCGCCATCAATTATGTCCTCGGCCTCTTCGGCCGGGAACCGGTGTACTTTATGGGGGAGGATTCGTACATCCGCTCCATTATCGTAAGCTCAGGGATCTGGCGGGACGCCGGGTGGAGCACCATCATTTATCTCGCGGCCATGAGCGGCATCAACCCCGATTTGTACGAAGCCGCACAGATGGACGGAGCGAGCCGGTGGAAGCAGACGTTCTCGATTACGATTCCGTCGATCATGCCGACGATTACGATTCTGTTTCTGCTGCAGATCGGGAATTTTCTGGATCTCGGTTTTGAAAGGGTTTTCGTTTTCCTCAATCCCTTGACGAACGGAAGCGGCGACATTCTCGACACGTACATCTACAGAGTGGGCCTGATTCAGCGGGAATACAGCTACACGACGGCAATCGGCCTGTTCAAGTCCGTGATCGGTTTTGTGCTTATCGTATCGGCGAATAAATTCAGCAAAAAAACTACCGGAGAAGGATTATACTAGGAAGGAGGAACAAGCTTGTCTCCCTTGGAAAAACAAAGCAAGACGGCGCTGCTCAATCCCGTGCTGCTGCTTCTGATCTCACTTGCCATGATTTTGCCGATCCTGAACATCGTGGCCAAATCGTTCAGCGGGGCCGGAGCGCTCAGCGACGGAAGCGTACTGCTGTGGCCCTCCGACTGGACGCTGTCGAATTATACCACCGTGCTCCAGCAGTCGGCGATCTGGAGGGCGTTCGGCATCAGCGCCCTCGTTACGGTCGCCGGAACCTTGATCGCGCTCGTGATGACGGCCAGCCTGGCTTACCCGCTGTCAAGGACCGAATACAGGGAGCGCAAAGGGATTCTCGTGCTCGTGCTGATCACGATGATCTTCCACGCGCCGCTTATCCCGAACTACCTGCTCATCCGCTCGCTGGGGATGCTCGACAGCCTGTGGGCCCTGATGCTCCCAGGCGCGATCAGCGCGTTTAACCTGTTCGTGATGCGCTCTTTCTTCCAGTCGATCCCGAACGAACTGATCGAGTCGGCCCGGATAGACGGGGCGGGGGAGCTGCGCATCCTGTGGACGATGATTCTGCCGCTTTCGAAGCCGGCGATGGCCACGATGAGCATCATTTATTCCGTAGCCCTCTGGAACAACTACTCCAACGCGCTTTATTATATAAACGAACGGGCTTTGTTCCCGCTCCAGGTGAAGCTGCGGGAATACGTCGTCACGGATTCCTCGGACCTTGCCAATACGGCGGGCGATATAGCCAACTTGTCGCCGGAAGGCCTCAAAATGGCGGTCATCGTCATTGCGACGATCCCGATCATGCTTGTCTATCCGTTCCTGCAGAAGCATTTTATTAAAGGCATGCTGATCGGATCGATCAAGTCTTAATGCAAGATGCTTTTAACCAGGTTAGGCACACGTACTCAAGGGGGATATCCACATGAAAAGATGGAAAAAAAGCGCGCTGCTCCTCACGTTGACCGCATCTTTGGCTCTGACGGCCTGCTCGGGCCAGGGAGCCAATCCGAAGGAATCGTCGGGGCCGGTGAAAGTATCTTTGTCGCTGAGCGATTCCTTGAACAAATATGCGCTCGCCAGCGCCGATATCAACAACGACAAATGGGTGAAAAAGCTCGGCGAGATGACCGGCGTACAGCTGGATATCAAGCTGGTACCGCATGCCGAATTTAAACCCAAGACGGCTCTCATGTTTGCCAGCAACGACCTCCCCGACGTCATGAATACCATCCAGGGTATGTTCCCGGAAGGGCCGGATATGCTCGGCGCGATAAAAGGCGGGTTGTTCATGCCGCTTGACGATCTTTTGAAAGAATACGGTCAAGATTTATTGAAAGCGATTCCAAAAGAAGCGTGGGAGGAAGTTAAATACAAAGGGAAAATCTATGCCATTCCGGAATACTTATCGGTACCGACCCGCAGAGCCACGTTTATCCGCAAAGATCTTCTGGACGCGACGGGGCTGCCCGCTCCGAAGACGATCGATGAATTTCTGAATGTGCTGCGGGCCATGAAAAAGAACGGGGTCGAGCAGCCGTTCGCTTTCCGGCAAAACTTCGTCTATTCCGATTTTATTTTCGGCGCTTACGATGTGATGCCTTACAGCACGATGTTCGAGAAAATCGGCGACGAGGTCGTGCCGAAGTTCTTTAAAGTCGAGCAGATGCAGAAAGCCCTTCAGGTTTACAAAACCATGTACGACGAAGGGCTGATGACCAAAGACTTCGCCAGCGTGGACGGCAACAAATGGACGAACAACATCAATGCGGGCAAATCCGGCATCTGGAATCACAACGCCAACCTGCTCATGACATGGATCAACACGACGAAGGTGACGAATCCGAAATCCGAAGTCGTCATCATCCCGTCTCCGGTCGGCGACGACGGCAAAGGCGGCATGATGAAGTACAGTTATACCGGCGGATTGACATATATCAACAGCAAGGTGAGCAAAGAGAAGGCGGCCGCCATCGTCAAAATGCTCAATTTCATGGTGACCGAGCAGGGCGACAAGTTCTTCAACTTCGGGATCGAAGGCGACACGTATCAGACGCAGGACGGCAAAGTGGTCTACAAGCAGCCTAAAACGCCGGAAGAAACGTACGAGGAGCAGTTCCGCTCGGTCATTCTGCGCCTTGTCGAGGATACGGCTCTGAACCGTACGCTGCTGAACCAGACGGAGGACGGAAAGAAGCTCATCAATCAATTCGATACGATCGTGGCCAAAGAAGGCCGGGACGGCATCTCGTTCGCACCGGAGCTTACGTCCAGCGCCAAATTCACCGATGCGGGGCTTAAGTTCTCCGATATGCCGCCGGTCATCCTCGACCATATGCTCAAAATGGTATACGGCAAGGAACCGATTTCCGATTGGCCGAAGGTGCTGGAGGAATGGAAAGCCAAAGGCGGAAATGATATCATTAAGGAAGCAACCGAGCGGTATAACAATAAAGAAGGCGTCAAGCTCGGCGATTCGAAATAAGGGATTAAACATTTATCCACTCTCCGGGGCGGATAAATGTTTTTTGCCATCCAGAACATCAGATCCTTTATAAGAAGGAGGGGGAGGCATGAAGCGAATTTTGGTTGTCGACGATGAACCGTTGATCCGCCAGGGGCTGGTCGCCATGCTGGGGCAGCTGCCGTACGATTTCGAGTGGGTAAGAACCGCCGGCAACGGGCAGGAGGCGCTTGAACGGATGAAGGAGTCCCTGCCGCAGCTTCTTTTAACCGACATCCGTATGCCCAAAATGGACGGATTGGAGCTGTGCAGACAGGTGCATGACCAATACCCTCTCGTGCAGAAGGTGATCATTTCCGGGTACGGGGATTTTGAATATGCGCAGAATTGTATTTCGTACGGTGTAAAAGAATATATTTTGAAACCGTTTACACCCGCTAAAATCGGAGACCTGCTGGGCCGGCTCATTTCGCAGGGGAATCCGGCTCTGTCCATTTCCAAGTACGAGGATCTCATCGGGAACATAGCGGATTCGGTGTGGTCGATGCGGATCGAGGAAGTGGAAACGTATTTTGAGCAGCTCAAGCTTTACTGTCTTACAGCCTCCCGGACGGACTACGATTTTGTCCAGCTGTTGAAGGATTGTCTTCCGATGCTGAAGAAAAGGCTTGCCCTAAAAGGGTTTTACCCGGTAGTCGGGGAAATTCCGGATTCGGGCGATCATCTTCGTTATTTCGAAATGCTGCACGTCAGTATCCTGAAAATCATCGACGAGCTCGCGCTGCAAAGAGGGGGACAGGATCTGATGCTGAAGGCCAAAGACTATATGGACGCTCATATCACGAAGGAACTGTCGCTGGAAGACACGGCCGATTATTTGGGCATCACCCCGCAGTATTTAAGCTTTTTGTTCAAAAAAGTGCACAAAGAAACGTTCGTCCAGTACCGGATCCTCAAGCGGATCGAGCTGGCCAAAAAGCTGCTGGAAATTCCGCGTTACCGCACCAACGATATCGCATACGAGGTCGGCTACGAGAATTACCCTCACTTTTCGCGGATGTTTAAAAAAGTGACCGGCGTTTCCCCGCTAGAATACCGGCAGCAGCTGGGCATCAAATAAATGAAGAAGACGTTGTCCCGGACCATCTTTATTTACATCGCGATTGTCGTGATTATCACGGCGTCGTCGATCGGCTGGTTTTCCTACCATATTTCTTCCAGTCAGCTGCGGCAGCAGAACGAACAGCATCTGATCGAAGCGGTAACCAACGCGGTCAACCATACGGATCTGTATTTGAAGCTGTACGAACGCGCCCATCTTTCCCTTTTTACCCACCCGGATATTAGAAAATTTCTCGATTCGCCGCCAAAGGACGATTATGCGTATTTTCAATATACCGATACGCTTAAGAAGCAGGTCATCGATCCGCTTTTTCTGAAAACGCCGGAGATTATGACCGTTTATTTGACGGATTACAACAAGAACTGGGTGTACTTCGTAAACCCGGCCCTGAAAATTATCCAGGACCCTGTTCCCGGAGCGACGCTGGAGGAGCTGGACAAGGAAACGGATGCCAACGGCAATTTGACGATCATCAATAACAGCGTGTTTTCGGAAAGCGACACCCAGCTCATTACGCTCTCGCGTAAAATACACGGCCAGGTATTTAACGAATTCAAGGGCATTTTGACGATTCAGATTAAGTCGGATGAGTTCTCCACGCTTTGGAAGGGAGTCAACCTCGGACGAGGCGGATTCTTTTCCATTGTGGATCATGAAGGAAGGATTGTGCATCATCCGGATAAAACACAAATCGGCAAGGTCATAGGCGGCGATCTGCTGGCCAAGCTCGAAAACAAGCAGCTGACTTCGTTCACGGACGCCTCGTTCGGAGAAGAGCGGATGATCGTCAGCCGGAAGTCCTCGTACACGGGATGGAATCTCATGGTGTCGATTCCGACCGAAGACATTAACAGGCCCATCGCCAGCATCCGGTATTTATCGTTTCTCGTCGGAGGCATCACCCTGCTTATCGCGCTGCTCATTTCGTACCGGTTCGGCCGGGTCATCACGAAACCGATCCATATTCTCAAAAGAGGCATGCGGCAGACCGAGCAGGGAAATTGGATGAAGATTCCGCAGCTGCGCACCCGCAATGAATTCAGCGAGCTTATCGACCGCTACAATCTGATGGTTGCAAGCCTGTCCGAGCTGATGGATACCTTGTACAAAACCGAGCTGAGCAAGAAAGACGCGGAGCTGGAAAGGCAGAAAGCCGAGCTTCAGTCTCTGCAGCTCCAGATCAACCCGCATTTTCTGTACAATACGCTGGAAAATATTATTTGCTACGCGGTGATCCGGCAGTCCGAAGAAATCACGGAAATCGTGGACGCGATCGCCGCCATGTTCCGCTACTCGGTGCAGACGCATATCGAAGAAACCGCCATCGTCAACGAGCTTAAGCATGTGCTGAATTATATGACGATCATGAAGCACCGGGTAGGCCGGGATTTCGAATTGGATGTGCGGATAACGCCCGAATTTTTCCTGAAAAAAACGGCCCGCCTCACGCTTCAGCCGCTTATCGAGAATGTGTTTCAGCACGCGTTCGCGGACGGTATCGACGATTACCATTATATCCGGCTGGATGCCTGGATGGATGAGGAGGACAGAGACCTCGTAATCGTGATCGAGGACAACGGGGTAGGCATTCCTCCGGAGAAGCTGGCTTCCCTGCAGCGGCAGCTGGAGTCCAACCAGCTCGCGGATTCCACGCTCGTCGGCCGCAAAGGGCACGGGGGAATCGGGCTGATGAACGTGCACCGCCGCATTCAGCTCGTATTCGGAGAAAAGTACGGCCTGTCCGTAAGCAGCGTCCAGGGCCAAGGAACCTCGATTTCCATCCGGTTTCCGAACATCGGGTCCTGAGCCGGATGCAATAGCAAGCAGGGCCTGCTCGTATAGAGCAGGCGTTTTTTTATTTTACGGGAGGCGGCGGAAATTAAAAAAACACAATGCAGATTAAAAGGCGTCATGGGTTTGCGGTCCGGCGGAACTTATAATAGGCATGAATTGAAACCGAGAGGATGGTGGATGGATGATTAAGAGCATGCCGGGTTTTAGGGCACGTGTCCGTGTCTTTCTAAGTTTGCAGCTGGTTCTCTCTCTATGCCTTTCCTTAGCTTTCGTCACAACTGTAAGCGCTACCGAAACAAGCGGGCCTGCGGAATTAACCGAGCCGGCCCCAGCCGCCGGCTTGACCGGCCCGTGGCTTGAGCCTTTCGAAAGCTACGGTTCTTCCCAGACGGGATACACATCTCCGGTCGGCGCCAACCCGACGGCCGCCCAGCCCTGGAAAGCGGTCACAGGCGGAAGCGACGTCTGGAGCGTAGGCGAGGAGCCTGCACCGGGCTCTTCCGGGGTCAATCATTTCCTGCAGCAGACAGATCCGGCTAGCGGCACGGCCTATCTGATCGCGAGCGGCTATTGGGGAACGGATAATCCCGCCCTTACGGACGGCAGTATAACATTGTCCGGCCGGGTAAAGGTTACCGGTGCCAACAGCACCTACGCGGGACTGGCCGCCAAATATTCGGTCAACGGTACGAAGCCGGCCTATTACCGGTTTACGACCAAGAAAAATTCGGTCAGCTATCAGTTTTACCTGGAGAGGGTGACGGGGACTTCCAAAACGGCCGTCCCGCAGACGCCCGGAACCTCTAACGCCAGCGGCGTATCGGTTTCGAATACGGTGCTGAATCCTTCCTTCGACAGCCAGGGCTACCTGCCGCTGAAGCTGGACGTGATTCACCAGGGAGACGGCAGCCTTAGGCTGGACGGCTACTACGGAGGCACGCTTGTCCTGTCGGGCACCGACGCCTCTCCGCTGACGGCGGGGCAGGTCGGCCTCTACAGCCAATCGGGCACCGCCGCCTTCGACGATATTCAGGCGGCGGCCTACACGGGCGGCGGACCCGGACAGCCGGGTGTCCCGTCCGCTCCGGCGGACGTGTCGGCGTCCCCTTCGGGAGCGGGAGCCGTCAAGCTGACGTGGACGGCCGCGCCTTCCGCCACCGGCTATAACGTGAGCATGTCCGCGAACGCCGGCGGACCTTTCACGAAGCTCAGCGCGTCACCCGTTACGGTGACGGAGTACACCGCCGCCGGCTTGACGCCGGGACAGACGTACTATTTCACGGTCAGCGCCGTGAACGCTTCGGGCGAGGGCGGCGCAAGCGCGCCGGTGAGCGCCGTGCCGCAGGTGGCCGCTAAGCCGCCCGTTACGACGACGGCGGAGCTGCTGACCCGGCTCAATGCGGCGGTGCCCGGAGAAGTGATCGAGCTGGCGGACGGCAGCTACACGGGCTTCACGGTCCGCAGCAAGAACGGCACCGCGCAGAATCCGATTGTCGTGAAAGCGCAGCACAAGGGCAAAGCCGTTTTTCCTTCTACGGGCATAACGGTCGAAACGAGCTCGTATATCACCATTCAGGATATGGAGTTCCGGATGAATCCGCAGGACAAATGGATTAACCTGAACGGCTCCAACAACATCCGGATTACGAACAACTATTTCCATTCCCAAAACACGACGACGGCTGCGGACAAGTCGAACTGGATTTATATCAAAGGAACAAACAGCCACCACAACCGCATCGATCACAACTTGATGGAAAACAAACGCGACAGAGGCAAGTTCATTCTGTTCGACGGCGTATCCAGCCGACCGGAAGGCTCGACCATCCCGTACGAAATTACCCAGTACGATACAGTCGAGTACAACGTCTTCCGCAATACGCTGGAGCGGCAGTCCAACGAATCGGAGCCCATCCGCATCGGGGTATCGGTTTTATCCGGCCTCGATGCCCATGCCACGATCCAGTACAACGTGTTCGATCACTGCGATTCGGATACAGAGATCGTTTCGGTGAAAAGCGGAGCCAACACTATCCGCTACAACTATTTCGTCGAGTCGCTCGGAAGCGTAACGCTGCGTACGGGCAGCGGCTCCAGCGTGTACGGCAACATGTTCATCGGCAAAGGGCGTCAGGTGCTGAGCCCCGATCCCGACGATGCTCCGCTCGGCACCGGCGGAGTCCGTGTCTACGGCGAGAACCACAAAGTGTACAACAACTATTTCGAAGGTCTGACCGGCACGAACTGGGACGCTACGCTTGCGTTCACGACCGGGGACAACGACAACATGACGGGTCCCATCGATCCGACGAACAACCACTATATCGCTAAAAATATCGTGATCGCCAACAACACCCTGGTGAACAACAAAAGCGGTATCGAGCTTGGTATGGTCCGCTACGGAACGGCGCCGAGAAATCTCACTTTCGCCAATAACATCGTTGTCGGCTCCAGGGACGAGCTGATCCGCATCATGACTCCGATACCGGGATTGACGTGGTCGGGCAACATCATGTTCCCGCAGAAAGGCGTACCGCTCGTTACCGGAAATTCCGCGCCGCTGACGGAAGACGAGGTCAAGGTCATCTATCCGAGCATGGAGAACGCCACCGTGGAGTTTGGGCCTCAAGACTATCCGTGGCTGTGGGCTTCCAGCGAGTATGAGCCCTTGCGCCATATCGCCTATAAGAAGCTTGCAGCGGACAGTCCGGCTATCGACGCATCCAAAGGCAATTACGCGAGCGGCGGTCCGCTGTCTTTCGTAACGGAAGACATGGACAGGGAAGCCCGGACGGGAATCCCCGATGTCGGAGCGGATGAGTATAAAGCCGACGGCAGGACGGATGCCGCAGCGCCTGCCTGGTCGTCACCGAATCCGCTGGCGGCGGACGGCATTTCCCCCCGTACGGTGAAGCTGACATGGACAGCCGCCTCGGACGATACCGGCGTTACCGGTTACCGTATTTACCGCAACGGCGCTCTAATCGACACGGCATTCGGAGATGTCTTGTCGTACGAGGCGGGTTCTCTGCAGCCGGGTACGGCTTACACGTTCAAGATCGAAGCGCTGGACAGCTCGGGACATGCGACAGCCAGTAACACCGTCAGTGTGACAACACCCGCTTTTACGGGAATCAGCCTCGCGGGCGTACCGGCCCAGCTCGCTCTCGGCGGAGTGCCGAAACAGCTTGCCGTGCTCGCGCATTATTCCGACGGGTCTACGGAACCCGTTCCTTCCGGCGCCGTCTTCTCAAGCAGCCAGCCGGGCGTGCTGGCTGTCTCGGCCGAAGGGAAGCTGACTCCGACAGGTCCGGGCACTTCCTCGGTAAGCGCCGCTTACGGGGGCAAAACCGCCCCGGCGGTTGTATACACGGTGCGTCCTTCTTCCACGAATCCGTTTGCGATCGGGGGAGACACATATGTGGACAATATTCTTTCCGACAAGGCGGGAACGAACTTCAGTACGGAGCCCGAGATGCAGATCAAGCGAAAATCGGCCAGCCGCAGAAACGGTTACGTTAAGGTAACCCTCCCGGCGCTCGCGCAAACGGTCGATTCGGTCCAGCTGAAGCTGTTCGTCACCTCCGCCCAGTCGGGTTCGGACCTGCAGCTGACAGGCATTCGGAACGACGGCTGGAATCCGGCGGCGGTAACCGCAAACGACCAGCCCGCGCGTTCTTATTCCGATACCCCGCTCGGTACGAAGACGCCCTTGGCAGGCGGCAGCTACGTGATTTTCGATGTCACGGAGTTTTATAAAAACCTGCAGGCCGCTCAGGACGGCGTTCTCAGCTTCCGGCTGAGCATGAATGAAAACGACCGGGAGGCGAGAATCGCTTCCCTCGAAGGAACGGATCCGGCCAAGGCACCCGTCCTGCTTATCACGACGATTGATCCGTAACTAAGCACAGAACTTATCAAAATCCTTTTGAAAAAGAATGTTAAAAGCCCGGGAGTCATTCCCGGGCCATCTTATCCGCTTTCGGATAAGCGGGGAAAGGCGCAAACATGCTGCATAACGGAGTGTATTTTCATAATGTTTCGGAGCTGGAGCAGAGGCCGGGATTGCCGGGCCTCCTCCTTCAGCGGTTTCCCCGGGAAGTCCGTGAAGCACTGTCGGCCAAAGGCCGGACGAAAGCGGCGGAGTCCGGCGGATGCGAGCTCCGTTTTGTGACGGAAGCGCCCTATGTGCGGGTCACGCTCGGTGCCCGGGAAAAAGACGGCCGCGTCTATGCGTTCCGTGGCGATTTTTTCCACGCCGCTTATGACCTGAAGGCCGGAACGGCAGTCACCCTTCAGCTGGAGGAACCGGAAAGGTTTGCCGAGGTGCGCAGGTCCGCCCTGCAAAGCGGGGCGTTTTCATCCGATGTGTGGCGCATTTACTGCGACCGCTTTACGGCTGTTTTTTATGACGTCGACGCTTTCGGTTACGAGGTCCGGCCGCCGCATAAAGCGGAGATGCCGCAGATGACTCTGCTGGCCTATGGATCTTCCATCACGCAGGGCGCGGGTTCGCTCAGCCATACCAACAGCTACGTGCAGCAGGCTGCCCGGCGGCTGGGAGCGGACGTCGTAAATCTGGGGCTCAGCGGAACGTGCTACTGCGAGAAGGAAACCGCCGACTATCTGGCGCAGAGCGGCGGCTGGGATGCCGCATTTCTGGAGCTGGGGGTCAATATGCGCAGTGTCATGGAGCCGCCGGAATTCCAGCGCCGGATTACGTATTTGCTCGATGAGGTGACGGGGCGCAACCCGCACAAGCCTGTTTTCGTCACGACGATCTATCCGAACCGGGCGACTTTTTTTCAGGATGAGGAACATGTGTTTACGAAGCGGGATCTGCTTTTCAATGACATTCTGAGACGATATGTTTCCGACCGGAATCATTCACATCTTCATCTGCTGGAGGGGAGCGAAATCATGACCGATTTTATTTCCCTGACGACTGATCTAATCCATCCTTCCGATTACGGGCATATCCGCATGGGGGAACATTTGGCACAACTTCTTCAACCGGCTTTAACCGAGCTGCGCACATCTATCCGATAAACAGGGGGAATTTGAAATGGCTATCGATTTAACGGGAAAAATTGCACTTGTAACGGGTTCCAATGCGGGAATCGGGCGCGCCGTCGCGATCGCTCTCGCCGCTCACGGAGCGAAAGTCGGCATTAACTGCTTGAGCAATACGGCCCAGGGTGAGGAAGTCGTGGAAACGATCCGCGCAGCCGGAGGCGAAGCCGTACTGGTCCAGGCCGATGTGACGGACCTCGCGCAAATCGACCGTCTTGTAAGCGAGGTGGAAGCGGCCCTCGGCGGCACCGTCGATATTCTGGTGAACAACGCCGGACACCTGGTGCAGCGTGTTCCGAACGCCGAAATGACGGAAGATATGTACGGCCGGATCATGGATGTCAACTTCAAGAGCACCGTCTTTATGTGCAAAAGGGTGCTGCCCGGCATGGCCGCCAAAGGCTCCGGCCGCATCGTCAATATGACCTCGGTCGCCGCCCATAACGGGGGCGGGCCGGGCTCCAGCATTTACGCGGCCAGCAAAGGCGCCGTAATGGCTTACGCCAAGGGGCTGGCCAAAGAAGCCGCCGGAAGCGGCATTACCGTCAACAATGTGTCTCCCGGGTTTATCGGGAACACGATGTTCCACGCCACGTTTACGACGGATACCGCCCGTCAGGCCACGATTAACGGCATTCCGCTTCAGCGCGAGGGAACGCCCGAGGATGTGGCCGGAGCGGTGCTATATCTCGCCTCTGATCTGGCATCTTACCTGACAGGGGAGACGATCGAGGTTAACGGCGGGATGATGATGAGATGACAAGAGAACGGGAGCGGGAGCGAGTGAGGATGCACGATGGCAGTGAATCCCGGCAGGGGCTTGGGAACGCATCCGGACAGCAGCGGCCGGGCAATTCCGCGCATCCGCGCACTGAAAATGCCGGGCGGCAGTTTCAGGACGCACCCGGAAAGGCCATGCCGCAGAAGAATCTGAGCGGGAAGGCCTGTACGAAGGCTGCATCTTCGGAACCGCTGTCCCTGTCACAGGCCAGCCTCCGGGACAAAGCGGCCCGTTTTCCCTGGGCGAGAGAGACGGCTGAAGCCATCCGGAAGGAGCTTTTCCGGCTGAATGCCGCAGGGAGTCTGGCGATTCCGCATGACCCTGGCGGCTGGTGGCACCAGTATGTGTGCCCGGTGCATCATACGGAGCTGTTGTTCGATCCGGCCGAAGCGGAGGCTTCGTCGTTCCACTGCCCGTACGGGTGCATGCTGGAAGGCGAAGAGTACCGGGGCGCCTGGCTGGTGTTCAAGCACCAGTCGCTGGCGCGGACCGCCTTGGAAGCGGCTGCCGTGCATGCGTCCCTGCGCGACGAATCCTGCGCGCAGCTCGGCAGGGAACTGCTTCTCGCGTATGCGGCGCAGTTCCCGCTCTATCCCGTGCACGCCGGCGCGCAGGGATGGATGCTGAAGGGCAGAGCCTTCCATCAGGCGCTGACCGAAGCCATCTGGTCGACGACGCTGCTCGGCGCTTACCTTCTGCTGCGCGACGAAGGCGTATCGTTCAGCGAGGAGGAGACACAAACGCTCGGCATCTTCATGAGAATGCTGGAGGAGAGTATGACGGAATACCGTCATATTCTGATCCACGAGCGGCAAAATGCCGAGAATAACTATACCGCCTGGCTGAACGCTTCCCTTTCCTGCGTCTATGCGGCCCAGGGCCGGAAGGACGCGCTGGAGGCTCTGATCGAAGGCGAAGGGGGCTTCAGGCACCATCTGTCCATCGGGGTAAACGCGGATGGACTGGAGTTTGAAGGCAGCACGTATTACCATGTGTTCGTGCTGCGCGCCTATCTCATCTCCGCCCGGATGGCGGAGAGGTTCGGCATCGACCTGTACGCCTGCGAAGGCAGGACCGGCCAGTCGATGCGCGGGATGTTCGAGGCCATGGCGGATCTGGCCGACGACCGGGGCGTGCTCCCGGCCCTGCACGACGGCCCGATGGAGCGGGGCCCCTACGCCCGGGAGATCGCCGAGATCGCGGAGCAGGGGCTGTCCCGCTACGGGATCGGCGGCCTGCGGCCGATCCTCCGCGAGGCGTACCGCCAGCTTGGCGGGACCCTCGCTTCGCCCTGCGGCCGCTGCGGGCTGGAGGCGCTGCTGTACGGCGAGGACGTACAGCAGGATGCGGCCGGAGGCGGAACGGATTCCCGGCGAGGCCCGAGGCTTTGGGCGGACACCGGCTTCGCCGTCGGCCGGAGGGCCGGAAGTCCGCTTTCGTTCCTCGCCGATTTCGGCGGGCACGGCGGGGCCCACGGCCATTTCGACAAGCTTCATCTCACCGTGATGCATCCGGCCGGGACACTGACGCCCGACTTCGGGGTGGTGCCTTACGGTTCCGCCCTGCGTCAGGCGTGGTACTCTGAATCGCGAAGCCACAACACCGTTACGCTGGATGGCCTCTCACAGGCGCCACATACGGGGCGGTGCAGGCGCTTCGAGGAAACGGAGGAGGCTCTGTACGCGTCGTTTCAATCGACCGGGGCGTATCCCGGCTGCACCTTGGACCGGCATCTCCTGCTGACGGACGGCTGGCTGCTGGACTGGTTCCGGGTAAATACGGGCGACAGCGGGCCGCGCTCCATAGAGTGGTGGATGCATCCGGTTGCAGAGCCACTGCCTGTTTCGGAGGAAGCCGGAGAACTGCCGAGCATCGGGTATCCGGCCGCGGCCGGAGCGTTCGAAGGCAACGGGGAAGGAAATCCCGTTCTTCTTGCGGAGAGCCTTATGAATTATTTGCTCACGAGGGCATCCGGCGGGAGATTTCAGTTAGCCGGGAAGCAGGGCCTTGCGGCTCCGGCTTCCGTACAGATGCGGTACCAGCTGGCCGGCGGCGAATCCGTTTATCACACGGCGCTTGTCAGGCCGGGTGATGAGCTGCTTACCGTACAGACTCCGGGAGATTCCGTCGACCCCAGCAGTCTTCTGACCGCTATTGTGCATAGGCATACGGGAGCGGCAGCCGATTTTATCCATGTCTACCGGGCCGGTCATGCGGCAGAGCTTAGATGGCTTTCGGACGGAGTTGTCGAAGTGTCGGCACGGGGAACCGTTTCCGGGGAAACTTGCGCTAGCAGAGTCCGCTTGTCCGACAAGGGGGGGCTGGAGCTGATTGAACCCGGCAGGAAGTGATTGGCCGTAATTTGTAAGCCCGTGATTTTTATAGACAAGGGGCATCCTTACCAGGTATGGTGAGGGTGCCCCTTGTCATGTTCGGCAGGCAGCTGTGAGCCGTGACCCGCAGCGCTCTATCTGGCGCCAAGCAGTCCGGAACGCGTGCCCGGGGTTCGCGCGTGCGCTTATCCGGCAGGCAGACCTTCCACTAGAAAGTATCTGCCCGTATTCTTTATGCGCAGCGGATTTAGGGCGGGCTGCCAGGCACCACACGAACTTTTCATCCCGGGGTAAGGCGCCGCACGAAGATACTCAACAATTTTCGGGGAGCATCTGTACCGGTACAGATGCTCCTTTTCGGCGTTGTAGGAGTCTCCGATTCCTTCTAGAATGGAAGTACGCGGCAGGAACTCGTTTCCAGACAGGCGTAATACAGGTATCCGGGGTGACTCCTTATGTATACATTGACGCGGGAAGAAATACGCGCTTATTTAAAAAGAATCGGAATCGCAGAAATCGGGGCGCCTACGCTCCCTTATTTGTCCGAGCTGCACAAAGCCCACGTAAAACATCTTTCCTGGCAGACGCTGGACATTTTCGGCGGAAAACCGGCCCCTATCGGATTTAAAGAGTCGGTGGCGCTCGTTCTGACTCAGCGAAGCGGCTACTGCTTCCATTTGAACGGCGCTTTCGGCATTCTTCTGCATTCTCTCGGCTATAGGGTGAATTTGCATCGTGCCGGCGTTCAGCCGATGGGGGCGGAGCCGAGGATCAATTCTTTTCATCTTGGACTGACCGTTGATTTCTTCGATGAAGAAGCGGGGGACGGGACATGGATCACGGATGTAGGGCTAGGGGATATGCCTTTCGAGCCGCTGCCCCTGATACACGGCAGCTATGTTCAGGAGCCTTACACCTACAAGGTGACGGAGTCGGGAGTCGCGGCGGACGGCTGGCGGCTGGAGCATGATCCGCTCGCTTCTTTTCCGGGTGTCGATTATGCGCCCGACGTGCTGACGGATCTTGAAGAGTTCAAGCCGAACCACGAGTTTTATATCCGTTCCGAGGAATCTCCCTGGTTTAATAAGTTTCTGATCCGACAAAGGAATGCGGAGGACGGCAATGAACTCAGAGGCTGTATCTGGAGTAAACGGGACGCAAGCGGGCTGAAGAAAACCGAGCTTCGTTCAAAATCGCAATGGCTCGACGTTCTGGCCGATGTGTTCGATGAACAGCTTGTCAACTACAGCAAGCCGGAACGGGACGATCTTTGGAAAAGAGTCGAGGCGGCCCATTCGGAGTGGCAAAAAATACAGGAGCGGCAGGAAACGGCGGAAACCCTGCCGACGACCTGATTTCGGTACAAATCGGTTCTAGCAAAATGCTGCTTACCCGGCATGACAGTCCGATATACAATGAGAGAAGAAGATAGCCGGATACAGCCGGCTTTAGCGGAAGGGAAGGGTTCGTCATGAGCGGCAGTTTGCTTACGGTTTTAACGTTTTGTTCCGCCCTCGGTTCGGGATTGAACGCGGGTTTGTTCTTCGCCTTCTCGGCGTTCGTTATGACCGCACTCGCCCGGATTCCGGCGGAGCAGGGTATCGCGGCGATGCAGTCAATTAACGCCACGATCCTGAATCCCCTGTTCTTCATCGTGTTTATGGGAACGGCTTTGCTCAGCGGCGTGCTGGCGGTCGTTTCGTTGTTGAACGGGGGACAGCCGGACAGTCCCTGGTTACTGGCAGGCAGCCTGGTTTATGTTGCCGGCTTTGCGGTAACGATGGTTTTCAATGTTCCGCTGAATAACGCGCTTGAAGCCGTAAACCCGGGAAGTCCGGCAGGTGCCGACTTATGGTCGCGTTATGTCGTCAAATGGACCGCCTGGAATCATGTGCGTACGGCCGCGTGCCTGGCGGCCCTGGCTTTGTTCATTCAAGCCCTCCGGTTGAGGGGATGAACAGGCTCGGACAGGCGGAAGCCGCATTCGAACCGTTGCGATAACGGCCGGATACGGCTGTTGGCGTTCTATGCCCGGTCCGGTTCCCTACGGGGAATCCTATTTTTTAACCCGGTTCAGTCCGCTTCCGCATGGGACAAAATGTTGACGAGCTTGCCGAACGGATCGCGGACAAAAAAGCGCCGGACGCCCCAGGGCTCGTCCACAGGTCCGTACTCCGCAGGAAAACCGGCCTCCTTCATACGCGCAAGCGCTTCTTCCAGATCGTCCACTTCAATGGATAAAGCGGGTGTAGGGGTGCCGGAGCCTCCCTGCGAAGCGATGCTGAGCTGGACGTTCATCGTCTCGCGGTTCCCGTAGGTTGCGATCCAGCCGTGATTCATGAGCAAATCGAGACCGAGCGCCTCTTGATAAAAGCGTGTGGCCGCCGCAAGATCCGGCGATTCCAGATTCGCGATGATTCGTTTAACCTTCATTATAAGTCGACCTCCTTTTCTAACCGTTACCGGCTGCTGGTAAACTACTTCGACAAGCGAGACCCTTTTCTCCTTGTCCATGTGAAATTCGGGGGACGCCCGCTCCCTCTGTGGAAGGAACGCCGAAATCATACGTGCAGCACTTGATGAAAGAGAATACGGCGGTGCCGATCGCCCTGCTGGATCAAGGCGGGCGGCTGTATGTATGCGGAGACGGAAGCCGGATGGCGCCGGACGCGGAAGAGGAAAACCGGCAGGCTTACGCGAATATTCATCAGGTAAGCCCGGACGAAGCCCGGAAGCGGCTGGACGGTTTGCAGACGGAGGGACGCTACGCCAAAGACGACTGGGCGGGTATTTACAGCTTGAAGGCGCAGCCTGCATTTGCCGTCACATAGGTAGCTGAAATAGCGACGGTTATTTTTATGGAAGGGAGGCGGACTTTTATGAAAATCGAGCATGCCGCTCTCTGGACGAGCGATCTGGAAAAAATGAAATCCTTTTATGAAATTTATTTCGGCGCAGAGGCGGGCGACAAGTATACGAACGTCAAAAAACAGTTTCACTCGTACTTTTTGCGGTTTGAAGGCGGCGCCAGACTGGAACTGATGACCAAACCGGCATGCAGCGGGAGAGAAGAGGGGCGGGTTTACCTGGGCTATGCCCATATCGCATTCTCAACCGGAAGCGAAGACAAGGTCGTGGAACTGACGGAACGGTTAAGACGTGACGGATATACGGTCGAGAGCGAGCCCCGAGTAACCGGCGACGGCTATTTTGAAAGTGTTGTTCTGGACCCGGAAGGAAATAGCATAGAAATCACGGTGTAAAGCCAGCGAACCCCTGCGAGTTAAAAAAGTACACGATGTGTGCGAGTGCGGGGTGAAAATTTTACGGCCCGCCCGAATAAAAGAAAAGAATAAGTCCGGACCGGAGGCGATCCGCTGCGGTTTATAGACACAACACGTTATGTGCTGTGTCTTTTTGTTTCCGTTCAATCATTCGTCTAATGAAACAAAGTTTCCGGTGCCAAGCACGCCGTTTTCCTGGGCGGAGAGCTTTTGTCCGTGGAACGAGTTTTTTTTGCCGCGCAGTTGTCGTTCCAATTTATTTAGAACCTTAAAGTGCATGGCTATACATTTTACAAGCAAGTGCCTGATATACCAAGTGAAAAAGACCTCAACCTTCTCATTTGCATGAATGTTATAGAATAAGGTTGTGCGGCTGGAAACAGGAAATAAAGCACCTAATAAGGAAGAAAAATCAAATACGAACGGAGGACTTACTTGTGAGCAGCGAGATCGTGATCCGGGGAGCCCGGGAAAACAATCTGAGGAACGTGACGCTTCGCATTCCCAAATACAAACTGGTTGTGCTGACAGGACCTTCGGGTTCCGGCAAATCGACACTGGCCATGGATACACTCCAGCGCGAGTGTCAGAGGCAGTATATGGAGTCGATGGGCATGACCTCGGACGCTATTGCCAAGCCGAAGGTAGACGCGATTGTCGGGTTGTCCCCGTCCATCAGTGTCGGGCAGCATGTCACGAACCGAAATCCGAGATCGACGGTCGGTACGATCACGGATATTCACACGTACTTGCGGGTCATTTACGAGAAGCTGGGCGAGCGGCCCTGTCCGCACTGCGGCATCCGCTTCGTTCCGGGGCCTGACAGCGAAGCGCCCGGACCGGGAGACGGAGAAGACGAGACGGATTTGCAATCGGCCGTACAGTGCCCGCACTGCGGCGCAGGAATGGAGCGTCTGACGCGCAGGTATTTCTCTTACAACACGCCGGAAGGAGCTTGTGAAGAATGCGGCGGGCTCGGTCATACGGTCAACCTGAACGTGGATGCCGTTTTCAATGAGAAGAAGAGTTTGCGGGACGGCTGTGTAACGGTCTGGTACGACATGATTACGAAATACAACCTTTCGATTCTCAAAACGGCGGGGGAACATTACGGCTTCCCCTTCGATGCGGACCTGCCTCTTGAAGAATACGGGACCGTCCAGCGCGACCTGCTTTACTACGGGGTCGAGAGCGAGGCGTTCTCCGCACATTTTCCCGGTGTAAAGCCGCCCAAGTCGGTCAGCGGCGGGAAGTTCGAAGGCGTTGTAACCGGCATCTGGAGACGTTACAAGGAGAAAGGGGGCGAATCGGGCGAATCGGCGCTGTTCCTCGAAGAGACGTGCGGAACCTGTAACGGCGCCCGGCTGAAGGAGAGCATCCGGCGGGTGACGGTCGGCGGCGCTTCCATCTCCGATATTTCCGGTTGGGCGCTGCAGGACGCGCTCGGCTGGCTGGAGCGGCTGATGGGAGAGCTGCAGCCCGAGGCCAGGGAGATGGTCGGGTCGCTTCTGCACGACCTGACCGTCCGGACGGAGCGGATCGTGGCCGTCGGCCTGGGCTACCTGTCCCTGAGCCGTCAAACGGTATCGCTCTCCGGAGGGGAGGCGCAGCGTCTCCGGCTCGCCTCCATCCTCGGCTCGGGGCTGACCGGCGTGCTGTACATCCTCGACGAACCGACAGCCGGGCTGCATCCGCGGGATACCGCAGGGCTAATCGGCGTGTTGAAACAGCTCAGGGACCTCGGCAATACGGTTCTCGTCATCGAGCACGACGTCGAAATGATGCAGGCCGCCGACCATGTAATCGACATGGGCCCCGGTGCGGGAAGCTTCGGGGGCCGTGTTGTCGGCGAAGGCACGCTCGCCGAGCTTATGAATAACCCCGATTCCGTTACGGGCGCGTTCCTTCACGGGTCTTCCGGCCAGGCCGCAACCCGGCAAAGACGGCCGGGAAACGGCCGGTCTCTGAACGTGTACGATGCTTTCGAACGGAATCTGAAGCATATCGACGTGTCGTTCCCTCTCGGCTGCCTGACCGCCGTCACCGGCGTCTCGGGATCGGGCAAATCGACCCTGCTTTTCGATCTGGTGGCCGCGGGCGGGCGCGACGAGCAGCAGCGCCACGGCTGCCGGAGCATCACCGGTTTCGGGGACATCGGCGGAATCGTAACGGTCGACCAGTCGCCGATCGGGCGGATGAGCAGGTCCAACGTAGCGACTTACACCGACGTGTTCACGGCCATGCGGAGTCTGTACGCCGGCTTGCCCGAAGCGAAGCGGGCGGGTCTGACCGCGAAGCATTTCTCGTTCAACACGCCGGGCGGGCGCTGCGAGCACTGTCAGGGACTCGGTGTCGTGCCGATGG
Source organism: Paenibacillus sp. JT31N7 (assembly GCF_059692095.1). NCBI lineage: Bacteria > Bacillati > Bacillota > Bacilli > Caryophanales > Paenibacillaceae > Paenibacillus > Paenibacillus sp. JT31N7. The sequence goes on along the minus strand of NZ_JCAUAT010000001.1, from coordinate 835,212 downwards.
ACATGTTCTTCCTGCCCGGCTTGGAAGTCCGCTGTCCGGTTTGCCGGGGGAAGCGGTTCAAGGAAGAAGTGCTGCGGGTCACCTGCGGCGGGTATTCCATCTCGGACCTGCTGAACATGACGGTCCAGGAAAGCCTGCCCCTGCTGCGGGGCAAAATCAAGATGGACGGACAAATTGCGCTTTTGACCGAGGTCGGATTGGGCTACCTGCACTGGGGCCAGTCGGTCCGGACCCTGTCCGGGGGAGAAGGGCAGCGCATCCGGCTTGCCAAGGAGCTGGGCGGCAAAACGAAGCGGCATACGCTGTATCTGCTCGATGAGCCCTCGACGGGCCTGCATCCGCGCGATACCCGGCAGCTGCTCGTGCTGCTGAACAAGCTGGTCGACGCGGGAAACACGGTCATCGTCGTGGAGCACAACCTCGACATGATCCGCGAGTGCGACTGGGTCGTCGATATCGGGCCCGAGGCGGGAGACAAGGGCGGGGAAGTGGTGGCCGCGGGCACCCCGGAGACAGTCGCGGCAGCCGCAGCTTCCCATACCGGACGCTTCTTGAAGAAGGCTCTGGCCGCCGCCTATTAAAAGAAGCCCCTGAACGCGGCCGGATTCCGGCCCCGCCAGGGGCTTTTCCGATCCCGCGGAATTCTGCGTGCCTTGCAGGAGCCAAGACGAGTGGCTGGCCGCCAGCGGGTCCCTGCCGTGACGCGACTCCGCATTGCGCCGGGAGACGTGCGCCGTATGTCTGCCGCCTGAATCGCGCGCGATGAGTTTGTAAGGTGCAGCAAGCCGACGGGCCGAAAAAACGTCTATAATCAAATCCCCCCTAACGGCCCGGTCTATTTTTCCATTATAATGGATAGGACTGTGAGCCTTCACGGCTCTTACTACATGGATAAGGGGAATCCTAATGCCGGATACCGGAATTGTTCTGCCTGTAAATCGTTTAACCCACGACCAATTGGCGCAAGTGAAAGAGCTGGAAAAGCGCTGTAACGAATATGATTCCATTACATTAAAACTGAATTGGGATATGCTCGAAAACCGGAAAGCGGAAGAGTGCAGCGACTGGCTTTACGTCGAGAACGGAAAAGCAGTCGGATTTCTGGCGCTGTTTGCCTTTAAAAGCAGCGAAGCGGAAATCAGCGGCATGGTGGACCCGGAGTACCGCCGCCGGGGATTTTTTCGGAAACTGTTCGAAGCGGCCGCCGAGGAATGCCGAAAGCGCGGGATACCCGAACAACTGCTTATTGTGCAGCGGGGGTCGGAGTCGGGGCGCTCTTTCGCCGGATATGCCGGAGCCGCTTATGAATTTTCCGAGTATTGGATGGAGCTGCCCTCGGGTTATGACCGGGACGTGCTGAACTCCGTCATTTCTGCCGGTCAAATCAAACTGCGTCCCGCGGAGCAAGCGGATATGGACTTAGCCGTCCGGCTGGACGTTGCCGGGTTCGGCGTCACGGAATCGGATGCCAGAGGATACAACGAACAGAAATTAGCCGCGGCCGGAGAAAGCTTCTGGATTGCCGAGCTGGATGGGACTCCCATCGGGAAAATCAACATTCAGCTCTACGACGGCGGGTATATTTCCGGATTTTGCGTGCTCCCGGAATACCGCGGACAAGGTCACGGCCGAGTGATCCTGGGCAAAGCGATCTCGATAGCGGAGTCGAAACAGCTTCCGGGCAAGCTGGCTCTGGAGGTGGCGGCCAGCAATGACCGCGCACTGGGTTTATACAAATCGGTGGGCTTCGTCGAGCGCAGCGTAAACGATTATTACCGCGTCACCGTGAGATAACCGTCATGTAAAAAGGACATCGGGGCGGCTGCCCTGATGTCCTTTTTTCTTGGTGACGCTTGCTGTTCTGAGGCACGGTAATGTAGACGCGCCGCCCTTATGGATCGCCTAATCCGGCAAAGGAAGACTGCCGCCCGGATTCCAAAGCGCGCGATTCCCAAGCGGCGCGTAGCGCCCCTGCGCGGCGGTCGGTCGAGCCGAAGCCGAAGCCGGAACCGGAACGGATGACGCAGTCGGGGCGAACGTCTGCAGGCGGTATACGCCTGCACGGAGTCCGGCCGTTATTGACGCAGCGCTTTCATGACGTCGTCGACGATTTTCTCGGCCGCGATGACACCGTTATACAGCCAGCTGCTGGTTGAAGCAATCTCATAAACGTGACCGGTTTTTACCGCCGGGATATTTTTCCAGAGTTCTTCTTCCAGGTTTCCGGCCTGGCCTTTATCGTAATTGACTAGAAAAAGATAATCGGCGTCGAGCTCGGCCAGCTTCTCCAGCGACACGGGAACCCAATTGGCCTTGGAGTCCGGCAAAGAATTCAGCAGGGTCGGTTTGTTCAAGCCCAAATCCCCATACAACACCGCTCCGCTGGAAACATTTCCGTTGACGACGTAGAAGTTTTTCTTGGTGAGCCACAGAACCGCGACTTTTTTGTCTCCGAGCGCTTTTTGCAAGCTGTCTTTCGACTCTTTGGCTTTCCGGTCGTAGGCGTCCAGCGCTTTTTTCGCTTCCTCCTGTTTGTTTAACAATTCGGCCATTTTCGTTAATGTTTTTTTATAATCGTCGGCGTCCTCCTTCGAGAGGACGAAGGTAGGCGCTATTTTGGCGTACTGCTCGTAAAGGTTATCTTGAGCGGCGGCTTCCGGGCGGAGGATGATCAGGTCCGGGTTAAAGCTGAGAACGGTCTCCGGCGGCAGATTCGAGGGGATGGCGGGAATTCCCTCCAGCTGCGGGCGCAAATATTCCTGCACGTTTCCGCCTTTTACGGACCATTGAGCCACAGGCTTGATGCCGAGAGAAAGCAGGGGGTCTTCCAGGTATGAGGCGATAATTCTCTTGGGCTCGGCAGGTATGTTCACTTGGTGGCCCATCCCGTCCGTAACCGTTTGCTGCCGGGGCGGCTGTGCGCTCTCCTTATTGCCGCAGCCTGCCGTCAAGGCGAGCAGAAGGAGAATAAATAAAGCGAGCGAACCCGTCTTTTTTCGAATAAACATAGTAGAAGTCCTCCATATATGTAGGTTGAAAGGATAACCTTTTCCAAGCAACATTATATTGATAATGATTATCATTGTCAACAAAAAAATACAGATCTGCGCTCGGTAAAGCAAACACATCGGCAGGACACAGACCTTGGCAGAACATGGAGAAGAGCTGTTGAGGGACATCAGCAGACGTAAAGCTCTGTGCCGATTGGCATAACCATCACGGGAACAGCAAATTTAACCGTGAATGTAAGCCTCATTACTTCGTTCAAGAAGCCGTTTGTTCCACCGTTTTTTTATTGTGGAGTCCGTAAATGTAAGATATAATCAATTCCGATGGAATTTATTAGAATAAATTACAAATTGAATTCGGGAAAGAGAATGGGAGGATGGGGACAAGGATGACCATGCAATCGGAAGAGCAGGAAATCATACCGGTTCTGACATCGGGTAATAATCTGGCCGATTATGAAGAGGCCTATGCCAATTTCGACTGGGCGGACGTGGAAAAGGAATTCACATGGTCCCGCACGGGGAAAGTAAACATCGCCTACGAGGCGCTCGACCGTCATGTGGAGGAAGGCCGGGGGGAGAAAACGGCACTTATTTACACGGACGCGGCAAGGAAAGAAACGTATACGTTTGCTCAAATGAAAGCACTCTCAAACAAATTCGGTCATGCTCTGCGGTCTCTCGGCATCGGCAAAGGAGATCGTATTTTCGTGTTTATGCCGCGTTCACCGGAGCTGTATACGGCTTATATCGGGGCGGTAAAAATCGGGGCGATCGTCGGCCCTCTGTTCGAAGCTTTTATGGAAGCGGCTGTGAAGGACCGGCTTCTGGATTCTGAAGCCGTGGCCATTGTCACAACGCCTGCGCTTAAAGACCGCATTCCCGTTTCCGAGCTGCCCGCGCTCAAGCATGTCATCGTGGTCGGTGAGAATAGCGAGCCGGGCGACAGGGAAATTTCTTACGAGGATCTGATGGCAAAAGCGTCCGATCAGCTCGAAATCGAATGGGTCGGACTGGAAGACGGTTTGCAGCTCCATTACACATCCGGGTCCACCGGCAAACCGAAAGGGGTTCTGCACGTCCATAACGCGATGATCCAGCATCTTCATACGGCCAAAACGGTCCTGGATCTCCAGCCGGACGATATTTACTGGTGCTGCGCCGATCCCGGTTGGGTAACGGGAACGGTATACGGAATGTGGGCGCCATGGCTCAACGGGACGACTTCGCTTGTACGGGGCGGCCGTTTCTCGTCGAATGACAGCTACCAGACGATCGAAACCTACAAAGTCACGGTCTGGTACTGGGCTCCGACCGCTTTCCGGCTGCTGATGGCGGCCGGCGACGATCTCCTCAAGCAGTTCGATCTGTCCTCTCTGCGTCACATCCTGTCTGTCGGAGAGCCCCTTAACCCGGAAGTGGTACGCTGGGGAATGAAAGTATTCGGCAAACGGATTCACGATACGTGGTGGATGACGGAAACCGGCGCGCAGGTGATCTGCAACTATCCGGCGATGCCGATTAAGCCGGGCTCCATGGGCAAGCCGATCCCCGGTGTTTATGCGGCCATCGTCGACGATCAGGGCAACGAGCTCCCGCCGAACCGGATGGGCAATCTTGCGGTACGCGCTCCGTGGCCTTCCATGATGCGCCTCATCTGGAACAATCCCGCGAAATACGACGAGTATTACCGGCTGAAGCCGTGGTATATTTCCGGCGACTCCGCTTACAAGGACGAAGAAGGATACTTCTGGTTCCAGGGACGCGTCGACGATGTGATCAACACGTCCGGCGAGCGTGTCGGACCTTTTGAAGTCGAAAGCAGGCTGGTGGAACATCCGGCCGTAGCGGAAGCGGGCGTAATCGGCAAACCGGACCCGGTACGCGGCGAAATTATTAAAGCGTTTGTCGCTTTGAGAGACGGCTACGAACCTTCCGAGGAATTGATCAAAGAAATTCAGCAGTTCGTCAAAAAAGGCTTGGCGGCGCATGCGGCTCCCCGCGAAATCGAGTTCCGCGACAAGCTGCCGAAGACGCGCTCCGGCAAAATTATGCGCCGCGTTCTGAAGGCCTGGGAACTGGGGCTGCCGACCGGCGACCTGTCTACGCTGGAAGATTAGTTCCTCATCTTCGTTTGCTTGCCGTCTCCGGAGCTTGCGAAAGACCGACTAAGCCCCGGTGCTGTTAGTTAAGCAGAACAGCCTATTAGGCAGGTCTCTGCACGCTGCCGCTTTAAAGCAGCACCCGAATAACCGGCCTCTCCGGAGGCCGGTTATTTTTTTCGATGAAGCGGTAAGCTAGGAAGCATTTCTTAGACCTTTAGGACATATGTCCTTTTCTGCACTCCTCCGGCTGGGATTTAATAAGAAAGAAGTTCTAAGCGAAGGAGACGGCCGCAATGAAAGGGATTTTATTTGCATTTTTAGGCGGGGCCTGCATTACGCTGCAGGGAGTCGCCAACGCACGCATCAGCCACGATATCGGCACGTGGCAGGCCGCCACGATAACCCAGCTGACGGGCTTCCTGATTGCACTGGTTATTCTGCTTTTTGTGCGGGACGGAAACCGGCAAAGTTTCAAAGGGATCAAGCCGCTGTATCTGTTCGGAGGCGCTCTGGGGGCGGTTATTATTTTCAGCGAAGTCACGGCGATCCAGAAGATCGGGGTTACGTTTACGATTGCCGCGCTGCTGATTGCCCAGCTCAGCCTTACTTTTCTCGTCGATATCAACGGATGGTTCGGCGTCGCCAAACAGAAAATGAAACTGCCGCAGTTTATCGGCATCGGGTTAATGATCGGGGGTGTCGTGATCCTGAAACTGTGATAGGATAACGATTCCGGGACAGGATAAGGAAAAGGCTGGAGGTGGACCGGCAGTGAAAGAAATTCAGGATCGGGAGCAGTTGGCCCGTTATTTGCGGGAACACCGGTTGGAAACGGTTTTTAACGAAGCCTTGAACCCTCATTTGTCTCTGTTCAGCTTCGAGCAGGGAGAGATGATCTGTTCCAGGGGCGAGCCGGCTTGCTATTTATATGTGCTGGTAAAAGGAAAAATTAAAATTTACACGTCTTCCGCGGAGGGCAAGACGCTGATTCTCTGCTTCAAGACACCGATAGAAGTGATCGGCGATATTGAATATGTAAGAGGCAGCGATATCGTGAACACGGTAGAGGCCGTATCAACGGTCCATATGATCGGGATCCATCACCGCTGGCTCAAAAAATACGGGAACGATCATGCTCCGCTGCTGCGTTTTTTATTGGAAATCATTACGCAGAAGTTTTACATCGACTCGAATTTTTCCAGTTTTAATTTGATGTATCCGGTAGAAGTTCGGCTGGCTAGCTATCTGCTGTCGGTTTTCTGCGAAGAGTCGGATAATCTGGTCCAGGGGCAGCTGAGCACGACTCACCTCATGGATGCGGCCAATTTGATCGGAACCAGCTACAGGCATCTGAACAGGGTGATCCAAAAGTTCTGCAGCGAAGGACTGCTTCAGCGTACGAGAGGGTTTATCACGATTAAAGACCGGGAAGGGCTAAGCGCGCTGGCCGGTCACAATATTTATGAGTGATCGGTTTAACGGTTCTCACCGTTTATGCGATGCGGAAAAGTGTATTTTAGAGAGAGGGGGAAGCAAAACCATGATACTGGGATTATTCCTGGCGGTTCTGGCCGGTTCGCTGGTCAGCCTGCAGACGGTTTTCAACAGCAAAGTAAACGAGCGGACGGGATCTTGGGCAACGACCACCCTGGTACTCGGAATGGGGTTCCTGGCTTCGTTGACCATCAGTCTGCTTGTGGAAGGAAAGCAAACTTTCGCCCTGCAAAATATGCAGCTGTGGTATTGGGTGAGCGGCATGATCGGCGTCGGCGTCGTCATCTGCCTCGTACAGGGAATGAAGATTCTGGGCCCGACCTATGCCATTTCAATCGTGCTGACGGCGCAGCTCAGTTTTGCCCTGCTTTGGGACTCGATGGGATGGCTGGGGCTGGAGAAGGTGCCGTTTACGCTGAACAAGCTGATCGGGGTGCTGGTCATCGTCGCCGGCATCGTGCTGTTCAAATTCGGCGGCAGGCAAGGAGCCGAGCCGTCCGCGGGCAGGGCGCCGCAGGGATTGCCGGACTGACGGGTATGCAGGAAGTCAAAAAAATGAAAAACGCAGTCTCTCCCCGGAGAGACTGCGTTTTTCTGTTGTTTACGCGGCTGTGAGCTGCCGCCTGACATTTAATTGACGGGGATGAAGAAAGAAACGGCGGTCCCGAGACCGGGAGAACTTTCGAGCGTCAATCCCGTGCCGTACATATGCCGCAGCCGGCGGTCGGTGTTTGCCAGCCCGATTCCCCGGCGCTCTTCTCCGGTGTGGGCGCCGCTCCGGAGCTTCTCCAGGACTGCCGGGTCCATCCCCATACCGTTATCCGTAATGCGGATTTCCGTCCCGTTTCCGCGATTTTTCACTTCGATCCGGATAACGCCTCCCGACTTTTTCTCAAGCACGCCGTGGGTGAGCGCATTTTCAACCAGCGGCTGGATGGATAGAGGCGGGAGTCTCAGCCCGGGAATGTCATCGACTTCCCAGTGAATGTCCAGCCTGTGTCCGTGACGGACGGTTTCTATAGCGAGATAGGAACGGACAAGCTGGAGCTCTCTCTGAAGAGGAATAAGCTGCTCCGAGTTTTGAAAGTCGAAGCTGTTCTGCAAGTAAGCCGCAAATTCCTCCAGAAGCGATCTCATTTTTGCCGGATCGATCTCGCTGAGGATGGAGATGGAGTTAATCGTGTTGAAGAAAAAATGCGGCTTGATTTGAGCCTGCAGCCATGCGGCTTCCATGCGCAGCCGCTCTTCTACCGACAGCTTGAGGCCGATCAGGGAGTGGACCCGCGCCTTCAGGTCGTAAGCGCCCAGCGGCTTCGTGACATAATCGTTCGCACCCGCCAGAAAGCCCGCCGTAATATCTTCCGGACTGCTGCGTGCCGTAAGCAGGAGAACGGGCAGTTCGGCCAGCGTATACCTGCCGCGGATGATCCGGGTCAGTTCGTAGCCGGACATAAGCGGCATCATGACGTCGCTGATGACAAGATCCCAGCTGTTTCCGCCCAGCAGGGACACAGCTTCTCTGCCGCTTGCCGCCGTTTCGACGCGGTAGCCTTCGGGTGCGAGCAGGTTGCGAAGCACCGTCAGGTTGACCGGATCATCGTCGACGACGAGGATATTCGGCAGCTTCTCCGGCAGCCGTCCCGTTTCTTCTTGCCGGGCGGTTTGCGCGACCCGTACGGTCGGGCTGGCTGCGGAGAGTTCTTCTTCGGCGGACGCCAAGGGAGCCGAGGACGGGGCGTCGTTTCCGGAGGGAGCGTTCATGTCCGGCTCGGCCGGATCAGCCGGATAGTCAGCGGTCCGCAACGGCTCCGCGAGAGGCAGGGTAAAAGCAAATATACTGCCCTGCCCAGGTACGGAGGAAGCTGCGAGTACACCGCCGTGCAGTTCCACCAGGCTTTTGCAGATGCCCAGACCAAGACCCAACCCTCCGGCAGGTGCGGTAATCCCGGAATCGGCCTGCTCGTAGGGCTGAAATAATTGGATCAGCAGCTGCCCGTCCATTCCGATTCCCGTATCTGCAATCCGGATTTCGGCGTGACCTTCCCGGACCCGCGCTTCGATGACTATCGTCCCTTCGTTCGTAAATTTAATCGCGTTGTGGACGAGGTTAAACAGGATCTGGGTCAGCCTGTTCTCGTCCGCAATCACGGGCGGTAATGTTTCGGGAATATCCAGCTTAAGCTCCAGGGGCTTGCCGACAGTCATATAACGCAGCATATCCGCCACGCCAGCCGCGACGGACTGGATGTTAAGCTCTTTCGGCTGCAGGCGGACGCGGTTTTCTTTTAATAACGTGATGTCCAGCAGATCATTGAGCAGCAGAGACATCCGCTGTCCGACCGTCAGGAGCAGTTCCATGTTTTTTCTGCTGTCCTCCGTAAGCTTGTCCTGTTCCGTGTGGAGAACCGCCTGTGCCATATTCAAAATGCCGTGAAGCGGATTCCTCAGTTCGTGGGACGTGTTGGCGAGGAAGTCATCCTTCCGTTTGTCTTCCCTTTGCAATCTTTCGGCAAGCTCCGCCGTCCTGGCGGACGTACGGAAATAACGTTTAAACCAGTAGGCGGCAAGCGCAAACAAAGCGGCAAGCAGGTCAAGCGGATAAAAATCCGGTTCCGGACCGGTTATCGGCTCTATGGCGCCCCAGAACACGTTGGAGACGACCGCCGTAATTCCGAGCAGCAGAAAAATGCCGTCTTCCTTTTCCCTTTTTACTGTTCTCAGCATAAGAACAAGAAAGACGAGGTCCGTCAACAAGCCGGATAACGTTAAAAAGAAAGAGGAGCGGGAGACCATATAAGCGGGCGCGAACAGAATGAACAGAGTGTATAAGACATAGACGGACTGAAGCAGTTTAAAAATTCGTCTGCCGGTCTGTTTGAGAAACCACAATTTCGCGAGCTGAATCAGGCAAAGAGCGATTCCCGTGTAGGCAATCAATATCGTTCTCGCGGTAGTATCGTAATCCATATTCAGCCAGACGGCCAGAGGCTTGCCGTCGTCCGAAAGCACGGCGACTGCCGCAAAGAGGCCCAGCGAAGCAAATGTGAGCACGGATCTGCGCTGCGCGCCGATCAAATAAAGCAGCACCGCATAGGCGGAGTGAATCAGCAGCACGAGGGCAATAGCAAGCTGCGAGCCGATACCGATCCAGACGGTGCGCGTCAGGGCGGCCTTTTCACCGAAACGGACCGAACCCGTAATGCCTCCGGCTTTCATGTAGGACGGACTGGCTGCATGAAGGATCAGATCCGCTTGGCCGCTGTCCGCCGTAAACGTGACGGAGGCGGGACGGTACCCCGGGCTGAAGTCTTCGCCGGTCTCCGCCGGTCGGCCGGTTTGATGGAGCGGCTGACCGTTTACGAACACCCCGGAAGCCGAACGGATGTCGGGAAAGCGGATGCTGAATGTCAGCTTCGTATCGCGGGGAAGAGACACACGCAGCCGGTAACTGCCGAAGCGGTAGCTGTCTTTCGCTTCCTTGGCAAAGGCCCCCTCCCAGGAACCGGGAACGGGCAAATACTGCATCCTCGCCGGTGCCGCCGAGCCGCTGTCGGAAGGAATCAGCTGATGGGGATAAAATTCCCATTCGCCGTCCAATGTTACCAGCGGATTTTCGGTAAAATCCCAGTCTTGCAAATTCAGCGTTCCTTTAACGGCCGGAGGATGAGCGGGAATGGAGGTCATTTGAGACCAAATCAGACGCAGCCCGCCGAGCGACAGGAAAAATAGAAGCACCCATATAAACACTCTCCATTTTTTGTACGTTTTCATCTTGTTGCATTTCGACAAAACGGAAAGAAATCCTTTCTCATTTCAAAACGCGTTTTCCTACTATGTAATTCTTTTGGCCTGATAAAAATAGGTAGGAAGACTCCTTACATTTCTGATATGGTAGAGATTGGGACGCGAAGACCTTCATTGTTTGGTCCTTTAGACTAAGTGTCCTGACATCATGCTGATAAGTACATAATTGAATGGAAGAATAGAGGTTGATTCGGAGGGACTGAGGATGTTAAAAGCCATTATTCTGGAAGACGAGCCCCTTGCCGCTTTACAAATGAACCGCATGCTGGAAGCAATCCCGGGGATTGAGGTGGCGGGTTCCTATTCGGATGCGGAGGAAGCGATAGCCATGGTCAAAGGACTGCAGCCGGATGTAGCGTTCCTCGATATCCATCTGCCCGGTAAATCGGGGATGCAAGCGGCCGAGCTTTTGCAGGAGGTTTGCCCGGAATTGGACATCGTATTTGTTACGGCCTACGATAAATACGCCATTCAGGCGTTTGAGTTGAACGCTGTCGATTATGTGATGAAGCCGCTGCGCAAGGAACGTCTCCTGAAAACCGTCCATCGCCTTACGGAAAACGCCCGCCTCTTCCGCAGCGGCCGTGCCGACGATTCGTCTCGCCCCGTACGTATTCGTCTTCTGCAAACGATACAATTGGAACGGCGGAACGGGACGGCCGAGACGCTGAAATGGCGCACGGCCAAAGCGCAGGAGCTTTTCGCCTACTTGCTTTATCACCGGGGACAGGTCATCCGTAAAAGCGACCTGCTGGAGATGTTCTGGCCGGATCTGGAGGCCAAGAAAGCGGCCGCTCATCTCTATACCACCATCTATCATATCCGGCAGGCCTTAAAACAGACGGGAACGGACATCGGGATCCGGAGCATGAACATAAAAGAGGGTTATGTGCTGGATGCCGGAGACATCCCGATCGACTCGGAAGAATGGGAACGGGAGCTGTGCCGGCTGGAAGCCGTTCATACCGGCAATGCGGCGGAGCACCGGGGGGTGCTGGACTTGTATCCCGGAGACTTTCTGGCGGATTGCGATTATCTGTGGGCGGAGAATGAACGGCAGCGGCTGCGCATTTTGTGGATCGGCCATGCTCAGAAACTGGGGGAATTTTACACGGAGCACGGTCAGCTGAACGAAGCGGTCACGATCTACAACCGACTGCAGGAGAAATACCCGCACTTCGAAGGAAGCTGCTTTCCGCTCATGAAGCTGTATGCTTCTCTCAGAGACCGTAAGGCCGTAGAAGAACAATTCAGCCGGTTGGCTGCGCTGCTCCAGGAGATGGACGTGCGTCCAGAAAAATCCGTTATAACGTGGATGGAAGAGTGGCGGAAACGTGTCTGAAACTTACTTTGAACTTGATTCCGTTCTTGCTTTCCATGTCTTGCTTATAAGAAAACCGGACTGTGCGCACAGTCCGGTTTTTGCATGTCCGTCTTGTTCAGATTTTGTCGAGATGGACGCGTTACAATACAAAGTGTGCCTTTTTGCGGCATAAACCGATCGGGAGAAAGGAGCGAACTTCTGGAGATCAGACCCTGATGATGCCGGACGGCAAAAAAATCACCGTTGAAGTCTCTGTCCATTTTGTATTCACTTGTCCGAAGAGATGAGGAGCCGGACGTCTTCAGCGTCCTGGAGTCTTCTTCCTGCACGGTGCAGGTGATCGATCCTCTTGCAAGTTAACTACAAAGATAGGGTGATATTGACTTCAGCAAATAAATGAGGGAATGGAGGCGTGAAACGTTCATGCTGAAGCAAAAAATTAGCGCTGCCCTTGTTGCGCTGCTGGTCTTCGTCCAGGTTTTTAACGGGTTCGGCCAGTGGAGCGCGGCGAATGCGGCCGGCATTACCGGATCTATTTTGGACAGCGTAACCTTGGCCGTGTACGACAAAGCCGGTAACGTCGTGACAAACGATGTTTATGAACAAGGCTCCAAAGTGCAGGTGGATTACCATTGGTCTCTGCCTGACGGGCACGGTTACAAGGACGGGGATACGTTCACTTTTACCCTGCCTGCGGAGTTTCTTCTTTTCAACAACATAACCGGGCCTCTTCTTATCGAAGCGGATGATGTGGGTTCGTTTACGGTCAATAAGGATACCCGTCAAGTGGTCATGACCTTCAATTCCTACATAGAAACACATGATGACATACAGGGGATTTTAACGATCAAAACCCAGTTTGACAAACAGAAGATCACCGGTTCGACTCTTCAGAAAATCAAAATTCCGATTAAAGGCGGAGAGCAGGTCTTTTCACTCCGTTTTAAACCGAGCGTAGCCTCGACAATCGGAAAAAGCAGTGTCCCTCAAGGATACAACGCTAAAAATATCGATTGGACGGTGGACGTAAACAAAGAATTAAAATCCGTTGAAAATGCGGTGATGACAGATCCGCTTCCGGCCGGACTTTCCGTTCCGGTAACGGCAGCCGTGTATGATCTGGATGTAAATCTGGACGGTACGGTCGTTCAGGGAGCGCTTGTCGATCCCGGCAAGTATACCCTGGATACATCGGGCGGAACGGTAAAGGTGAGCTTTGCCGATAGTCCTGTTACGACCGCGTACCGCATTCAGTTTACAACGCCCCTAACGGATGGTTCACCGGCGGCCTTCAATAACACGGCCACGTTTAAGGGCAGCAATCAGAGCGCGGTCAGCGCGAGCGCAACCGTAACCGTGCAGCGCGGAAGCGCGCTAAGCAAGAGCTCCGTAAGCTACGACGCGGCCACGCAAACCATCGGCTGGGACATCAAGTACAATTACAACGAAAGAGCGATATCCCAGACGAATGCCGTTCTGACCGATTTGTTCGACGATGTTCATGAACTGGCGGCAAATTCGGTCCGCGTATACCCGGTTACGCTGGATAGCGCCGGCAACGAAACGGTCGGAGGCGAAATTCCGGCAGGCGATTATACGGTGACATCCGCATCCGCTGCCGGAAAGAACGGATTCAAGCTGCAGTTTAACCAGCCGGTCACCGGCGCCTATAAAATTACTTACCAAACCAAGACCGCCGACCGCGTGCTTGCAGACGGTACCGTTAACAACAAAGTGACTTCCGGAAGCGGCGACAGTGCGACAGGTAACCGTCCCGTCAAGCAGGTCGTTCTGGTCAAAACCATGGATGCCCCTAACTATCAGGACAAAACGGCCGCATGGACATTATCGGTAAACGGCGATAAACAGCCCATGAGCGAAGTCGTCATTACGGATGCGTTCCCGAATAAGGGAATGAAGATCGTACCGGGCACGTTTAAAGTCAAGCAGGGAAGCACGGTTTTGAACAGCCCTGCCGACTACACGCTGGACGGTACGGTAACGGAAGATTCCGGATTTAAACTGACGTTCGCGGGTCCTCTGTCGGAGACCGTCACGATCAGCTACAAAACGGAGTACAATTTCGACTGGATAACGCCTCCGGGCAGCACCAAAAACTTTGTGAACAATGCGGACATCACGTGGAAGGACAGCACATCCACAGCGCAAACAAAGTCCGTATCGGCTACTTTCACCCCGCGCAGCGAGGCTAAAAACAACGGATTCAAAAACGGTTCGTACAACGCTTCGACGAAACAGCTAAGCTGGACGATCGGCGTCAATTACAATAGCAAGCCTCTCAACAGCCCGAGCGTCGAAGACCTTCTCGAATCGAAACAAACCCTGGTCCCGGGCTCGCTTGCTCTGTATACAATGAACATTGCGGCGAACGGCAATCCTTCCATGGGTACGATCATCGACAGCTCCGAATACAGCTATTCGGTTGACAATGCGAACAAGCTGGTGGTGACACTCCTGAATCCTTCCTCGACGCCATTCTACATCGCCTATAAAACGAGTCTGGACGGGGAGCTTATCGACAGCACGGTCAGCAACACCGCGGAATTGTTCGACGCTGCGTCTGCCGTATCGGAGAAACTTACCGCCAAGGTGACGATTCCGAAAGGCGGCGAGTACGTCAACAAGAGCGGTTCCCAGAACGGAGATAAGATCAACTGGACCATCAACATCAACCGGGGACAATCGACGGTAGCGGACGCGAAAATCGTAGATACGCCTACGGAGAACCAGCTGCTTCTGCCTGAATCTTTCCGGCTGTACACGACGACCGTAGCCGCTAACGGAGACGTCGTCAAAAGTGCCGAGGCGGTCAAAGGTACGGATTACAACCTTGTGATACGGACAGACGATGACGGTAAGCAGACGTTCGAGCTTAATTTCCTCAACGAAATTACAGCGCCTTACGTTCTTGATTATCAATCTTTGATCGTGGCGAACGATCAGGATACGGTTTCCAACAAGGTCAGCTTTAGCGGAAACAACGTAAGCGTGGTATCGAAGGAAACCACCAACAGTATCATCGTTGGAGTATCCAGCGGTTCCGGTACGGGCAGCGGAATCAGAGGTTCGCTTACCGTCAAGAAAGCGGACGCGGCCGACAGTTCGCATCTGCTCCAGGGCGCCGTGTTCGAGCTGTACCGCAAATCCGGAGCTTCGCGATCCCTGATTGATAGCGGAACAACGGATTCGACAGGCACATTGGTCTTTAAAAAGCTGCTTGCCGGCGACTATATCATCAAAGAAAAAGCGGCGCCGTCCGGCTACGTGCTTGACAATACCGACCGTCCCGTCACGATTAATTCCACAGCGGGCTTTACGCTGAACGTGACAAACGCGAAGGTGTCTGTGCCGACACCGACACCGACGCCGACACCACCGGTGACGCCAACACCGACACCACCGGTGACACCAACACCGACACCGCCGGTGACACCAACACCGACACCGCCGGTGACGCCAACACCGACACCGCCGGTGACACCAACACCGACACCGCCGGTGACACCAACACCGACACCGCCGGTGACACCAACACCGACTCCGACACCGTCATCGTCACCGTCCGACAATACGTCGGAGACACCAACGCCGACACCGTCGGTGACGCCAACGCCGACACCATCGGTGACGCCAACGCCGACACCGTCGGTGACGCCAACGCCGACACCGTCGGAGACACCAACCCCGACGCCGTCGGAGACACCAACGCCGACACCGTCGGAGACACCGGCACCGACACCGTCGGAGACACCAACGCCGGCGTCAACGTCCTCTCCGGTGACAGGTAAAGTCACCACGGACAAAGATACGCCTATCGGAGGAAAAGTCGATGTGCCCGAAGGGCAAAAGCCGTCGATCGGCAAGCAGCCGGAACACGGAAAAGTAACGGTTGACGATAACGGCCGTTGGACGTATACCCCCGATCCGGGCTATACGGGTAAGGACCGCTTTGCCGTTGCAGCCAAGGACAGCCAAGGCAATGAAACGATACTCGCGCTTCTTGATGTTACGGTACAGACAAAGCCGGCCTCCGGCCAACAAAGCCCCGATGCTCCGGCAGCCGTCTTGCCTCAAACGGGTGAATACGGGCGCTGGTATATACAAGCGGCAGGTCTCGCTTTAATTGCGCTCGGACTGCTTTGGAGAAGAAAATTAAACGTAAAAAAATAAGGTCGCCTATTGAATGACGGACACCCTTTAAGTAGACATTGTTTAGAGACTAAACGGGTTTACTTAAAGGGTTTTTCTACGCAAGAAAGAACGGAAACAGTAGAAATCAAGGCGGGGTGTTCAGATGAAAAAACGGATATTCCCCCTGCTGTGCGTGATCCTGGGCATCGCTGTTTTTCTGTATCCGACTCTCCGGGACCGTTATGACCATATTCAGCAGAACAAGCTGCTGGAGCAGTGGCAGGCCAATTTGCTAAATATCGATCAATCGGAGCCGGAGAACGAAACAGACGCTTCTTCTGCCGGACAAGCTCCAAGCACAGCGGAAGATCCGATTGCGCTTGCGATGGGCGGTAAAAACGTGGAGGGGATTCTGGTGATCGACAAAATCCAGTTGAAGCTCCCGATTCTGACGGATGCCACCAAAGAAAACTTGAAAGTTTCTCTTGCCAGCATCGCCAAAACGGGGAAGCCGGGGCAAACCGGAAACTATGCCATTGCCGGTCACCGGAACTTCGCCTACGGTAAAAATTTTAACCGGCTGGATGAAGTGGCCGCAGGGGATACGATAGAAGTAGATACGTCCTCGGGAAAGTTCATTTACCAAGTCAAAGAGAAACGGTACGTGCTGCCGGAGCAGGTGGAGGTACTTCAAGGCAACGGCAAGGATAGTGAAATTACTCTCATAACTTGCCATCCGATGAAAAATCCGACCCACCGGATTATCGTCAAGGGGACGCTGATCGAATCCATACCCGTGTAGACTTTCCGCACCGCGCGAAGCTCCCGGCGCGCGGTGCTCGGCGTCATATGACGGTGGTCAACAGCGGGTACAATGAGAAGAGTTTCGCGATGATCCCGAATAAAACGCGTCCGGGGCTGTTTTGACAGCTCTACCGGCTGGATCGGAACCCCGAATTTTTATGGCAAAAAAGCTGCCGATCCGAGCGGCTTTCTCAACTTTGCCCGCCGGTCTTGCCAAAACAGGTCGGTCCCGACCACCTGAAATGGAGTAAGGAGCTCAGCGTCTTACCGAAGCCGGGCACAAAAAAGAAACCCGTCAGCCTCTGCGCCGACGGGTTTCTTTATTTTTTTAGCAATAAATAGATGAAGTAGGGGGCGCCGATCAAGGCGACCATAATACCCGCTGCAATGCCGTCGGGCTCGATGATATTGCGTCCGATCGTATCGGCAGCCAGAAGCATCCAGCCGCCAAGCAGGATGGCGAGGGGGATGAACATCTGGTTTCGCGGGCCTACGAGCGATTTCGCGATATGGGGCGCCATAAGACCGATGAAGGAGATGCCGCCCGTTACGGATACGACGGAAGCCGCCAGCGCGATGGCCGCCAGAAGGAGGCCGGCCCGCTCTTTTTCGACCGAGACGCCGACGCCGACCGCTACGCTTTCGCTCATGCCGAGCAGATTCAAGCGGTTTGCTTTATAGAGGACGAACGGAATGAGGAGGATCAGCCACGGAAGAATGGCGCCGATAAAAGGCCAATCCGCTCCCCAGATGCTTCCGGCCAGCCATTTCGCAATGAAATCGACCTTGACCCGTTCCGCGGACGAGATGATCACAATCATGACGCCTGACAGCGCCATGGAGAATCCTACGCCGATCAGCACGAGCCTTACGGGCTGCAGGCCGGTTTTGAGGCTGTACGACAGCACGTAAATCAGGCAGGCGGTAATCAGTGCGCCTATAAAAGCGACTACCGGCAGCAGATAGACGAATGACCCCGGATCGATCGGGACGAATAAAAAGAAAACGGCAATGGCGACGCCTGCGCCGGAATTGATCCCGATAATGCCCGGATCGGCCAGATCGTTACGTGTAATGCCTTGGAGAACCGCACCGGACAGAGCCAGTCCCATCCCCGCCAGGAGGGTGATGATAATCCGCGGCAGCCGTATCGAGAACAAGACAAAGTTCTCTTTGAACGACCCCTGGCCCAGCAGGGTGGGAAGCAGGCGGTCATACGACAAAGAAGAATACCCGAGGCCCATGCCCGCCACGATGGTTAAGGCGATAAGCACGATAGCGCCAGCGACCAGGAGCCGTTGTTTTCGGATTAGAGAAGGATGGATCATGACAGGGCTCTCCCTCCTTTGCGTTCAATGAGCAGAAAGAAAGGCAGACCCAGCATAGCTACGATCGCGACCGCAGGCGTTTCGTAAGGGGCGTGGATAGTCCGCGCGAGCGTGTCGGCGAAGAGCATGAAAGACGCACCGCATACGGCCGACATCGGAAGGATGAACCGGTAATCGGTTCCGACGATGACACGGACGATATGGGGGACCAGCAGGCCGATAAACGCCATATTACCGACGAGGGCGACGGAAGCGCCGGCGAGCAGAACGACGACGACAAAGAGGACCACTTTCACCCGGAGCGTGTTCTGGCCCAGCCCTACGGCAACCTCTTCGCTCAAACTGAGAATGGTGAGCTGCTTCGAGAGAACAAACGCGATAAGAATTCCCGCCGCGATAAAAGGGGCGATAGCCTGAAGCTGGCTCCAATTCGTACCGACGAGTCCGCCTGCGGTCCACATGGACACATCTTTGGAAATTTTGAAAACAAGCCCGATGCCCTCCGAAACGGCATACAGGAAGGCGGATACGGAGGCGCCCGCCAGTACGATTCTGAGCGGAGAGAATCCGCCTTTTTTGAGCGTCCCGATGCCGAAAACGAGTCCGGCTCCGATAACGGCTCCGACGAAGCAGGCCGTCATGATGCCGAAGTAGCCTACCGACGGGACGAAAGCGATCGTGAAGGCGAGCGCGGCGTTCGCGCCGGCGGTCAAACCGAGCAGGCCGGGGTCGGCCAGCGGATTGCGGGTCATGCCCTGCATGACGGCGCCGGATACGGCCAGCGCGGCCCCTACGAAAACGGCGGCAACCTCGCGCGGCAGGCGAATTTCCCGGAGCAGGGTGATCTGTCCGTCCGCTGAGGAAGAAGTGAGAGCGAGCCAGACATCCTTCACGGAGACATCGGCCGCGCCGAAAAGCATAGCCGCCATGAACATGCCGGCAAATACGAAGATACCGGCTGCAAGCTTGTATGGAAAGGGAAGGATACGCGGGTTTTGTTTGTTCATCTGTCTCATCTTTTCTATTCTGGAATTCCTTCAGGATGGTGCTGCTTATTTGCCTAGATGCTTGATAAAGAAATTGAGCTGATAATCGAGAGTAAGCGGGTCGTTGAAGTAAAACTCTTTGGCGTTTGCTTCGTATACATGACCGTTTTTAACCGCCGGGATGTTTTTGTACGTTTCCGTCTGCTGGAACGCATGATCGGCATCCGGGTTTTTACTGAAGATGACATAATCGCCGGCATATTGCGGCAGCACTTCGGCCGACAGAGCATAGTAGCCGTCTTTGAGAGCCATTTCTTTCACTTTATCCGGCATTTTCAGCTTCATTTCCTGATACAGGATTTCCGTGCCGCGTCCCCAGTTATCGCCGAAGACGTACAGCTGCTTGTCGAAGCTTTCAATGACGGAAATCGTTTTGTCCGCTCCGATTTTGGCTTTTATATCGTCACCGGCCTGAGCCGCGCGTTTTTTGAAATCGTCAACCCACGCTTTGGCCTCTTTTTCTTTATTGAGCAGTTTGCCGATTTCCAGGTGCTGCGTGAGGTAATCGACTTTTCCGTATGTAAAAGTGACGGTGGGAGCGATCTGCTTCAGCTTGTCGGCGTTTTTGATAGTGGAAAGGCCGATGATCAGATCCGGCTTCAGTTCGATGATTTTCTCCAGACTTTCGTCGGAAACTTCCTGAACGTCCTTTAATTTATCGAAGCGGGGATTATTTTTGGACCAGGAATCCACGCCCACCAGGTTTACGTTGAGAGCCATCACGTTGCCGGCGAAGGACGAAAGCACGATAACACGCTGGGGGTTTGCGGGAACTTCAACCGGACCGTTTTCGGACTGGTAGGTAATGGCCGCAGGTTGTTTGTTGTCCGAAGCGCCTCCATTATCGGCGGTGGTTTGCCGCTTGGTGCCGCAGGCGGATAGAGCGAGAACCAGAACGAGCAGAACGGGAAGCAGAAGTTTTTTCATGATGTTAATCTCCCTTGATTAAGTTATAGGTGCAGCACATCGGCTTGCCCGTGCGGGGATCTCGGCCGATCTCGGCGTCGATTTGAAACACTTGCTTTAAAACTTCGTGGTTGATCACTTCTTCGCAGCTCCCGGCTTTTACGACTTCGCCGTCTTTAAGGGCGATGATATAGTCGGCGAACCGGGCGGCCTGGTTGAGGTCGTGAAGAACCATGACAATGGTGCGTTCTTGTTCCAGGTTCAGCTTTTGCAGAAGTTCCAGAACTTCCAGCTGATGCGCCATATCGAGGTACGTGGTGGGCTCGTCGAGGAAAATAATTTCCGTCTCCTGAGCCAGCGCCATGGCGATCCAGACGCGCTGCCGCTGTCCTCCGGACAAGGCGTCGACGGGGCGATACTTGAACTCATTGGTGCCCGTGACCTCCAGCGCCCAATCGATGACCTCGTAGTCCTTCTTCGTTAACCGGCCGAAGCCCGTCTGATAAGGAAACCGGCCGTAGGATACGAGTTCGCCGACCGTTAGCCCGTTTGCGCTTTCCGGAGATTGGGGGAGGATGGCCATTTTTCGGGCCAAAACCTTTGTATTTTCTTTGGAAATCAGTTCGCCGTCCAGGAGGATAGAGCCCGACTGATGGGAAATAATCCGGGTAGCGGCTTTCAGCAGTGTCGATTTGCCGCAGCCGTTGGCGCCGATAATCGTCGTGATTTTTTTGTCGGGAAACGACACGCTCAAATTTTTGACGATTAAACGCTCCCCGTACCCAATGTTCAGTTCATCTGTATATAGGCGAACCATGATGCAACCCCCAGTAGCTGTGTAAAAAGTAAACGCCGTTTTCGTTGATAATGATTATCATCGTCATCACATACCATACTTTAAATGGGGGCCAATCATTTGTCAACCTGCATTTTAACTTGTAAAATTCAAGAAAAAGTCGTATATTTTATTGAGAATGATAATCAATCACAACTTAACGGCAAGGAGTGAGGGAACATGAACGAGAAAGAACTATTCGATGTAACCGTCATTGGAGGGGGACCAGCGGGGCTCTATTCCGCTTTCTATAGTGGGTTAAGGGAACTCAAAACGAAGATTATCGAGTTTCAGCCGCATTTGGGCGGGAAAATTCATGTGTACCCGGAGAAAATGATCTGGGATGTCGGGGGACATACGCCTCTTCCCGGAGCCGAGCTCATTGATAAGCTGGTGGAGCAGGGATTGACGTTCCGTCCCGAAGTGGTGCTGAATGAAAAGGTGGAGTCGATTAACCGCGACGACGAAGGGAATTTTGTTTTACATACGGCTTCGGGACAGACGCATTATTCCAAAACGGTGATCGTGGCTGTCGGCGGAGGAATCTTGAAGCCGCAAAGGCTGCAAATCGAGGGAGCGGAGCGGTACGAAGTTTCGAACTTAAACTACACGGTGAAATCGCTGCAGCGCTTCAAGGACAAGACGGTGATTATTTCCGGAGGCGGAAATTCGGCGGTCGACTGGGCGAACGAGCTGGAATCCATAGCGAAGCAAGTGTATCTGATCCACCGCAAAGAGGCGCTTACCGGTCACGAAGCACAGGTTAAGCAGTTGATGGAAAGCTCCGCCGTCTGCTTCCTGAATTCGTCGATCACGAGACTGATCGCCGCTTCCAGTCACGACATTATCGAGTATGTCGAACTGACCAATCATGCGACGGGGGAACTCACACATCTGCC
This sequence comes from Paenibacillus sp. JT31N7, assembly GCF_059692095.1. NCBI lineage: Bacteria > Bacillati > Bacillota > Bacilli > Caryophanales > Paenibacillaceae > Paenibacillus > Paenibacillus sp. JT31N7. The sequence goes on along the minus strand of NZ_JCAUAT010000001.1, from coordinate 813,507 downwards.
GGTCGACGAAGTGATCATCAATCACGGCTATGAACGGGACAGCACTCTGCTCAAAAGCAGCGGGCTGGAGATTGAGCTTGCGGACGATTTTTACATTGCGGGCAACGCTTCAAGCGTCTCGACGGTGGAAGGGCTGTATGCGGCCGGGGATATTTTGAAGCATGACGGCAAGCTTCATTTAATCGCGGGCGCTTTCCAAGACGCGGCGAACGCGGTAAACCAGGCGAAGCAGTATATCCAGCCCGGCGCGGATAAAACCGGCATGGTTTCTTCCCATAACGACATCTTCAAGAAACGGAACCGCGAGCTCGTGAAGCAGATGATGGGGTAGGAGCCGCGATACGTTCCGGAATCGGTTGTAAGGCCAAAAAGGTTCGTGCACCGCCTTGTTCTCCAGGCAGGTTCAGGAACCTTTTTATTCGTGCGTGGGCCGTTCTCGGCGGGCGGGCGCGTTTCTCTACGGGAGGGGGAAGCTTCAGACACGCCGGCAGGCATTTGCTCTCCGGAGCGGACCGAGGTTCACCCGAGGCTGACGCGAAACTCACCCGTGATCAATCTTCCGCGCCTTTTAAACCGGCTGCAGGGAATTCCGCGACATTCCGTAAAAGTCCGGGTACATAAGCTTAAACCCGAAAGACTGGTACAACCGGATTCCCGGCATATCCGAGATGACAATCACCTGGGCACCTTCGGACGTATTCTCATCCAGGTAATGAACAATTTCCTTCATAAGCGTATCTTCGGTACCCGTCCCTTGATTCCGGCAGGAAGGATGCACCAGTACATCCACCACTTGAAAATAGCAGGCTCCATCCCCGACGATTCTTCCCATTCCCATGAGCCGTGATTTCTCGTCGCGCACAACAACCGTGAAAATGGAGCCGTTCAAACCGGCCGCGGCGGCGGTTTCTTCTAAAGGAGTCAATCCTGCGAGTCTCCGCAGCTCGACATACTCCATAGGGCCGGGCCGCTCATAAGTAACGTACATATCCACCTCTCCTTTCTTCCTATATCCTCACTATACAACATGGATGCAAGTGATAAGGAAGCGCCGATATTATGCTGATTTTATGGTGGCGGTGTACATAAAGATTATCTTAGCACTTTAATCTTTTAGATTAGGAATTCCGGTTTCTTCCCGTCCGGAGGTAAGTACCGGACTTCCGCCTTCCAAACCAAAAGCCCGGCAGCAGATCGCTAAACGATCCGTTTGCCGGGCTTTTTTCGGTGAAATCTTTATTTGGATGAAACCGACTTGTACCAGTCGTTGACTTCTTTCGTAATTTGCTCGCCGCCGTTTGCTTTCCAGTTGGCGACAAATTCGTCAAAAGCGGTGATGGGCAGTTTGCCGTAAATAATTTTGTTGAACGTCTCCATTTCCGATTGACGGAGAAGGTTCCACTTGGATACCATCGTCGGCGTAGCCGCCCCTGTGAAATAGTTCTGCTTGCGGATGCCCTGCTGGGACATGACGACTTTGGCCGCCGCCCAGTTTTCCGGTTTGCGGAATTCGGCCATCTGCTTCTCGTAAGGGGTTTCCGGTGTTTTACCGTCGGCGAGCTTCACGAGCGTTTTCATATACAGATCCGGGATTCGGGCAGGACCGGTCAAGAACGGGAACTCGTTGGAGAAATCCTTGATTTTCTCTTTGTCGCTGGTCGGTTTCCCGTCGATGAGATCCCAGTCGTAGCCTTTTGCAAAACCGTATTCGTACTTGCTTCCGGCTGTCGGATTGGCCAGATTGTCGAGCAGGTAGTTGTAATACAGGAAAATGGCTTCCGGATGTTTGGCGTCTTTGTTGATCATGATGCTGGCGTTAACGCCGGCATTTTGCCACTTCGTCCCGATTAGACCGTCAGGTCCGGAGGGGACCGGATAAGCTTTATATTTCGCGCCTTTTACGTTTTTAAGCAGATCCGGTGCGGGCCAGTCCGGTACCCAGTTGGCTCCGGGCAGGATGCCTGCGGCTCCCTTGGTCCAGCTTTCCGCCGATTTGGCTTCGTCCCACAAAGCGGAATCCGTATGGATGTAGCCTTTGTCCATCCATTCTTTCAGCTTGGCGAGGGCTTCTTTGGCACCGGGGTTGGTGGAGCCGTATTCAAGGCTGCCGGAAGCGTCCTTGTTCCACTGCTCCTGGATCGTCCCGTAAGCGCCGAACAGCCAATCAAGCGAGCCCATCCAGGTGTTCGTATTGTTTTTCAACGATATCGCAAGCGGAAAAACGTCTTTCGGAGCGAGACCGTCCGGGTTCTGGTTTTTGAATTTGTCCATAATATTTTCCAGATCGGCAATGGTCTTAGGCGCCTGAAGGTTAAGCTTTTCCATCCAGTCTTCGCGAAGCCACAGCAGGGTGTCGTCATTGTCGGTATACTCGAGAATCGGCATGTTGTATTTCTTGCCGTCTCTCGTGAACGGATACCATAATTCCGGATGCGCTGCGGAATGATCTTTTAAAATTTTATTGGCATACTTGTCGAAAAGCTCGTCAATCGGCATAAACTGGCCGGAATCGATGAGTTGATTGGTGAGTACCGGATTAGTCGGTACGGATACGAAGTCGGGCAATTTTTCTCCCGAAGCGATCGCAAGCTGAAGCTTTTGCTTATATTGGTCATCATTGGCCGGATACCAGGTATCCTTATGTTTAATGCCTAGCGTTTCCAGCATCCAGCGGTCGTGGACGTTGTTTTCCTTGGTGTCGCCCTGCACGTACTTCTTGGGCATCAGTACCGCGCTGATTTCGATCGGCGGATCATATTTTCCTTTGGAGAAGGCGGCTTCGGCTCCGGAGGAAGCAGGACTGCCTTTCGTTGTGTCATTGGATGCTCCGCTGCAGGCCGTAAGCGTGACAAGTCCCGCCGCGATGAGAACCGATCCCAATTTCCTGAACTTGACCATTCTTCATTTCCCCCTACTTGTGTGATCCTTACATGTGTTACTGTATCAACTTTCCGGGGAAAGCATCTATATGAGTTTGTTAGTTTCGATAGGAATCTGTCATGGTAATAAAGCCCCGTCCCGGTATTCCTGAGGCGTAACCCCGAAATGGCGCTTGAACACTTTGATAAAATAGGCCGGGTCCATGTAGCCGATTTCCATGCTGATTTCATACACTTTCTTGCCGGTTGCCTTGAGCAGATGGCAGGCGCGTTCCATGCGCAGCCGGGAAATATAATCGCTGATGCCTTCGCCCGTCTCGATCTTGTATATTTTGGACAAATGAGTCGGATGCAGGTTAACATGGTCCGCCAATGCCCGCAGGGAGACGTCCTCGTGCAAATGTTTGTCCGCATAATCCTGTATCTTCTTCACGTATTGGGAGCGGCTGTCCTTGACGTTGCCGGAGCTGACCTCTTTCAGCTTGTTAAGCACGCTCCTCGACCATTTCCCGAGTTTTTTGATGGAAACGAAAGCCTCTCCGCTCTGCAGCGCCTCCATATCGCCGGTTCCGAGCAGCTTCGTTAGCGTATAGCCGCTGCGGTGGGCGAGATTGCTGAAGGAAGCGGTGATAAGGAAGCCGGCTTCCATGCAGTGCTCCCACGATTCCGGCCATTTCTCCTCCAGCTCCGTACATACGGCCGCAAGCTTGGCTTCGGCCGCATCCCAGTGCCCGGCCTCAAGGAGATTAATGAGGGAGGGGGGAACGTACAGCGCGTTCAGCGGCCCCAGCGCCGGCGTGTGGTCGACTTCGTTGACGCGCACAACGAAATCCCTTTCGTCGCCGACGATTTCCCGGAAATAGGCGGAAGCCTGCCGGAAACGGTCGGGTAGCTGCTCCGGAAAGGCGAACCATTCCGTGATGACGATGGAGAGGGAGCCTTTCAGGAACTGCTTCACTTTGTACTGGAGCTGCTGGGAAAGCTTCTCCAGGAGGGTTTCTTGTCCCGCGTCGCCTGCGGATTCTTTGAGCTGCAGGAGAAAGACCAGATAGCCGTGCTCCTCCTTGACGCCCCACACTTCCATAAATTCGCCGAGAATTTCCTCTGCCATATTCATGATCGCATATTCGATCAACGGCTGTCCGTTGTTCTTGTACCGGCCGAATTCTTCTTCGAGCCGGACCAGCATCAACGCGCTGTCCCCGAAATCGAACGGCAGTCCGTAGTCGCTGAGCTTCCGGAGCCATTCGTCCGTGGAGGGCCTATGGCCCTGCAGAGCGTCGAGCAGAAGCTGCCCGCGCAAGATCGGCAAATTCTCGCGAAGCGTATGCCGGGTGCGCTCCAGCGAGCTGACCAGCTCCCATTCCGCGTTGAGCTGATGGATCGCGGTTTTGACGGCGCCGAACAGCTCCTGGTCGGTCGGCGGTTTAAGCAAATAATCGACGGCGTTATGCCGGAGAGCTTTTTTGGCGTATTCGAATTCCGAATGTCCGGACAAGATGATGCACTTCATTTTCTTGTCGCGGATTCGTATGCGTTCGATGAGTTCGATCCCGGACATTTCAGGCATTTGAACGTCCGAGATCACGATATCGATCGGATGGGTATCAATGATTTGCAGCGCTTCGAATGCGGAATAGGCTCTGTATACCTGTTCGATTCCGAATTCATGCCACGGCTTGTGCAGCGACAGGTTGTCTACCCAGTGGGCTTCATCGTCAACGATGATCATTTGCATGTTTAAGGTCTCCTTGCGTTCTCGGATAGTCGGATGCGGTGGCGGCAGGGGGGAGTTCCCAGGCGATTTCGGTCCGGAGTCCGCCAAGCGGCGATTTGACGAAAGCCAGATAGGACCGGCTGCCGAATTGGTGCATGATGCGCTGATTCGTATTCCACAAGCCGCAGCCCATTTCTTCCTGTAGGGGCTCCCGCATTTTCCGGTTCAGCGCCTTCTCCTGCTCGGCGTTCAATCCCGGTCCGTCGTCATCGACGTACACTCGGCAGAAACCGTCCGACATCTCGCCGGTGATCCGGATTTCGCCGGAGGTATAGGATTTGCCGACTCCGTGAATGACGGAGTTTTCCACAATCGGCTGAAGCATCAGGCGCGGAATGGACTGGCTGCGCATTTCTTCGGGAATATCGATCCTATAGCCGATCCGGCCGTTCCGGAGCTTCTGGATATCGAGATAGTTCACGAGCAGCTTGATCTCTTCTTCAAGAGAAGCCGTTTCCCGTTCCATCCGTGTGGTATAGCGGTAGTAGGCGCTCAGGTTATAAGCCATCGCGACGACCGCCTCCTCGTCCTTCATCTGGGCCATATTAATAATATAGCCCAGGCAGTTATACAGGAAATGAGGATTGATTTGGGCCTGGAGCTGTTTAAGCGTCGCTTCCCTGGCCCGGATTTTTTCGTTGAACACGTTCTCGATCAGGTCCTGGATCTGGCGCGACATATCGTTAAACCGGTAAAACAGGAACGAAAATTCGTTATGATCTTTCGAATGCAGCCGGACCGTATAGTCTCCGCGCTGTACACGGCGCAGTCCGTTAATCAGCTTGAGAATCGGCTTCTGGACGTTCCGGTACAGCAGAATCGAAGCCGAGATGCCGACAAGGAACAGCAGGAACATGGAGAAATAGAACAGATTCCGGCTGAACGAAATAGGCCCCAGGATCTGATCGAGCGGAACCACATCCACCAGATGCCCGTCCAGGTACGATGATTTTACGGAGCTGACCAGGTAATTTTTGCCGTCCAGCTTGACGACATGCTGCGTCGTGTTGTCGGGGGAATGTTCATCCAGATAGCTTATCAATTCTTCCGACAGGCGCTTATCCGCACTGCGGTTCAAGATCGGGGTATCCCCTTTGTGGTAAAAGAACGGATCGCCTTGTCCGCCCGCTTTGTACGTATCCAGCATATTCTGGATATTTTCATAGCTGAAGCTCGCTTCGATGACGAGACTGCTGCCCGTCAACATGCCGGGCTGGGCCAAGGAGTCATTGTAGAACCAGTAAAAAGCGTCCAACCCTCCCGGAGCTTCGCCGGTTCCGTCCCCGTAGGTCCATTTTCCGCTCCTGTTGTTCTGTAAATATTCCTCGTCGAAGGCCGGCGATTTGTAATTGGAGATGACGTCTTTGTTCTGCTGGGAGTAGACCGCGTACCGGGCCGGCCAAATGTCGGTCACCCGGGACTGGAGCGCCATTTTCTCCTGAATGACGTACCGCGTCTGCATCCGGTCGTAGCGGTCCTCCCATATATTCAATCCGTTGAATTTACTGACATTCGGATCTTTCGCGAAGACCAGGCTGAAATCCATCATCTGACTAATGCGCGAATCGATCTGACCGGCTAAAAAAGTAAGCTGCTTGGTGCTGGACTTTTGCAGCTCTGTGCTGACGACATTGAAAGTCACATCGTTTGAATACGTATACACAAGAATAATCGGGATAAAAAGCACGAGGATCAAACTGTTCATTTTGGCAAACAGACTGAATCTGTACCGTGCCTTTCCTTGGATTTTTCTAAATATCCCCGCTAATCCCAAACCCATCCTGATCTCCTCCAGACACTGCCCCTAATAAATCCCTATGGAAGCCTAACATTGTACTATAGTCAGCTTTCCGAAATACTTGCTACTATTTATAGCAGAGATTCATCGAACACACAAAATAATTTTGGGGCGGGAGAGAGCGATGGAAGCCAACACGGTGCAGCAAGTGAATGCCGGGAAAGCCCGGCGCACAGTCAGAAAAAAAGGCTACAAGCAGCCCTGGATCCTTCACTTTATGGTTTTGCCGGCGGCTGTTCTCGTATTTATATTTTCGTATATCCCCATGTCGGGGATTATTATGGCTTTCCAGGACTATAAACCCGCGCTGGGGATTTCCGGCTCCCCCTGGGTCGGATTGAAGCATTTCCGGTATATGTGGGAAAACGATTATTTTTTAAAAATCATGTGGAACACGTTGTTCTTTGCCTGTTCGAAAATGGTCATGAATCTGATCATTCCGTTTTTCTTTGCTTTGCTGCTTAACGAAGTGCGGAAAATGGCGCTGAAAAGAACGATTCAAACGCTCGTCTATTTGCCGCACTTTTTGTCCTGGGTGACGCTTTCGGGTATTTTGATCGACATGCTCGCTCAGACCGGGCTCATCAATCAGTTTCTTGCAGCCGTGTTCGGCACTAAGCCGATTTTCTTCCTGGGAGACGGCAGCTGGTTCCGGTTTACCATTATTTTCAGTGACGTCTGGAAGGAATTCGGTTTCAATACGATCATTTTCCTGGCGGCACTTTCCGGTATTAACCCGTCGCTGTACGAAGCCGCCGAAGTGGACGGGGCCGGACGCTGGAAGCAGACGTTCTATATTACGATTCCCGCGCTCATCCCGATTACGATCGTTATTGCGACTCTGGCGCTCGGCAACGTACTCAACGCGAACTTTGACCAGGTGTTCAACCTGTACAGCCCGCTGATTTACCGGCAGGGCGATATTATCGACACGTTCGTGTACAGGGAAGGTCTTCTCAGCGGACAGTTCAGCTTTGCCACAGCCGTCAGCTTGTTCAAATCGTTCATCAGTCTGATCCTTATCGCGATCTCGTACAGACTGGCCTACCGGTTTGCCGGGTACCGAATTTTCTAGAAGGGAAGAGAGCGGATGTATCATAAAACACTGCCTTACCGGATATTCAGTCTGTTCAACAATGTGTTTTTAACGGTTCTGGCCATTCTTTGCCTGCTTCCTCTGTATCACCTGCTGATGGTGTCCCTCAGTGCTACTGCTCCGGCGAATGCGGGACTGGTCACCTTCTGGCCGATCGGATTTACTTTGGAAGCATACGCCAAAACATTCGATAACGCGAATTTCCTGTCGTCGTTGTGGGTGTCCGTGCAGAGAACCGTGATCGGAACGGCGCTGGCTCTGGTCGTGAACATCATTGCCGCTTACGCGCTGTCCAAAGAAAGTCACGTATTTCGGGCCCGCAATCTGTATCTCTGGTATTTTGTCGTGACGATGCTGTTCAGCGGCGGACTTATTCCAAGCTACATTCTGATCCTGAAGCTCGGACTCATGAACACATTGATGGCCCTTATTCTTCCCGGGCTCGTGGGGGTTTTCAACATTATTCTGCTCATGAATTTCTTCCGCACGGTGCCCAAAGACTTGGAGGAAGCGGCTTTCATTGACGGAGCCGGCCAGTTCCGTACGTTCCTGAGCGTGTATCTGCCGGTCTCCCTGCCCGTCGTGGCTACCGTCTCCTTGTTTATGATGGTCGGGCACTGGAACTCGTATTTCGACGGGATCATCTATATCAGGGATTCGGAGAAACTCCCGCTTGCCACGTTTATGCAGACGATTATCGTGCAGGCCGACATGTCGAAGCTGGACCCGTCAGCCGTTGCCAACCTGTCTCAGCGTACGATCCGGGCATCGCAAATTTTTATCAGCGCCCTGCCTATTTTGCTCGTGTATCCTTTCTTGCAGCGCTATTTCGTAACCGGCATCGTTGTAGGTGCGGTTAAAGAATAGGCCGGTTAACCGGCGTTTTACAGATGACAGACAGAGAAGAGAAAAAAAAGTGTGGAGTTTTGCGATAAAAAGTCCGTGCGCCGCACGGGCTTTTTTTGTTTTGTGCGGAATTGGGGTTCTCGCGATCCAACGGTGCACTTTATACATCAGGATGAAGGGGGGTCTGATGACCAAAGTAAACGATTGTATATTAATGTAAGAAACGATCTCTTTCTACGGGGATGGTCGACTTTTAGTATTAACAGTGGGTGGGTCTATTCATCGCATAAAGAATCGGAAGGAGGTAAATGACGAAACGGAAAAATCGGATGCGGGGCCCAGCCTTGCCGCTAAAACGCAGGACGGAATTACGATCTCAACTCCTTCACAAAGAAATGAGGATGAGTCAATGAAGACAAATCAAGGACTAAAAGCGAAACTTTCACGGATACTCACTTTTGTACTTGGATGCTCGATCGTTTTAAGCGCGGGCCAGCCTGCCGTCTATGCCGATCAAAGCCCGAAAAGTTTGGGAACGGCGGACGTGCAGACGGGAACTGCTCCGGAGGCTATTCCCGTTGCGGAAGAAACGTACGGCGGAACGGCTGGACGCCCGTCTCCCCTAATCGCGCCGTCCGGCAGCGGCGAAAATTTTGCCTTGAAGAAATCCGTTAAAGTTTCGGGCAACGAGGTGGATTACGGTCTGTTTCCCGAGATGGCTGTCGATGGGGACAAAGGGACCCGCTGGTCGTCCGCCAAAACGGATGATGCGTGGTTCGAGGTGGATCTCGGCGCCAAAAAGGACATAGGCCAAGTGGTGATCCACTGGCAGACGCCCGCCAAATCATACCGTGTACTTACTTCCGTATACGGGGACGTGTGGGAGAATATTAAGGAGAACGACGCTTTGATCCAATGTGAAGGGGGCAGGGAGGTGCTGAATTTTCCTTCCCGTGAAGCGAGATACGTCAAGTTCCAGGGAGTGGAGCGGGCGCCGGCAAGCGACGGTATCCTGTACGGGTATTCTTTTTACGAATTCGAAGTGTACCAAGAGGACCCTATCGCTAAAATCATCAGCGGCATTCACAAACTTGACCCGGTCGTCAAGGGACAGACCTCACTTACGCTGCCGCCCATGCCGCCCGGCTATAAAATATCCGTCTACGGCAGTGACGCCCTGCCGGTGATCGACAAAGAAGGCCGCATTCACCCGCCGCTAACGGACCGCACCGTCCAGCTCCTTCTGCAGGTGGAAAGCGAAGCCGATCCCGGCCGGAAAGCTGTGACCGGCAACATCGGCGTGTACGTTCCCGGGCTGTACACCCAGACGCCGGATCGCAATCCCGAACCGAAGGTCATTCCTTCGCTGCGCGAATGGGCCGGTGGAACAGGCCGCTTCGCCTTGACGGCCTCTTCCAGGATCGTGATCAGCGACCCCGCTCTGTTGAAGACGGCCGAGACAGTCCGGGCGGACCTGAAAGAGATAACCGGATTGAATCCGAAAATCATTCAAGACAAAAAAGCATCCGCCGGGGACCTGGTCATGATGCTGGACCCAGCCTTGAAGCATCTCGGCGCGGGCGGCTATTTGCTGGATGTGAGAGAGTCCGTTACGATTACAGCTCCGGAAACGAAAGGTATTTTCTGGGGAACCCGATCGGTATTGCAGATTCTGAAAGGAGATCCCGAGCACCGGCATGTTCCGGCCGGAACGGCGCGCGATTACCCCAAGTACGAAACGAGGGGGCTGATGATCGATGTCGCCCGGAAGTTTTACACGATTGATTTTCTGCGGGATTACGTGAAATTGCTGGCCTGGTACAAAATGACGGATCTGCAGATTCATCTGAACGACGATGTCGGCGTTCCGTTCAAGAACGGACAGAGGGCCGCCTTCCGTCTGGAGAGCGAGCGTTATCCCGGACTGGCGAGCTCCGACGGCCATTACACGAAGGAGGAATTCCGCGATCTGCAACGTCTTGGAAGCGATTACAGAATCAACATTATTCCTGAAATCGACACGCCGGGGCATTCGCGGATATTCACGACCTACGATCCTTCGCTGGGGACGGACCATACGCTTGACATTTCGAAGCCCGCAACCGTGGATTTTGTCAAAAGTCTTTTCGACGAATACATCGACGGCTACAACAACGGGGAACCGACTTTTCTCGGGCCGGATGTTCATATCGGAACGGACGAATACGGGGGGCCTTCCAAAGAAGTTTTCCGCGGCTATATGGATACGCTAATCAAGCACATCAACAGCAAGGGCAAGCATCCGTATCTTTGGGGCGGCCTGAATGAATACGCCGGAACGACTCCCATCAGCAACGAGGCCACAATGGGCATTTGGTATGAGCCGTACGGAGGTCCGAAGCAGGCGATGGATTTGGGCTATGACATCGTCAATTTCGATACCAATTATATGTATCTCGTTCCGCGGCTGTACCGGGATTATTTAAATACCCCGTTTCTTTACCGGCAGTGGGAGCCTGTGAAATGGCCGGGCGTTACGCTGCCCTACGGGCTTCCGCGGCTCAAAGGCGGCATGTTCGCCATCTGGAACGATATTTCGTACGAAACCGGTATTTCGATGGACGATTCTCATATCCGTATGCTGCCGGCAATGCAGGTTCTTTCGGAGAAAATGTGGCAGGGAGCGAGGGAAGGCAATGATTATGACGCTTTTATGGCGACGGCGGCGGAAATCGGCGAAGCACCCGGCGTAAACCGCCTTCACCGGGTCCGCACAGACCGGCCGGACGGCCTGGTGATCGGGTATCCGTTCGACGGAAGTACACAGGACACTTCCGGCAGCAAGCTTCACGGAAAAGGCGAAAATATTGCTTTTACAGAAGGTAAATACGGGAAAGCGGTCCAATTCCGGGGCGGTAAAAGCTACGTCAAAACCCCGATCGACACGATGGGCTTCGGCTGGACGGTATCCATGTGGATCAAGCCCGAGCGGGATAACCCGGACGATGCCGTACTGATGGAGTCGTCTGTGGGGAAAATCAAGCTGAAACAAGGAAAAACGGGCAAATTGGGCTTCTCCAAAGAGGATTACGACAGTGTTTTTAACTATGAGGTACCGGCTGACAAATGGACGCATCTTTACTTGACGGGGAATGCGGAGGGTGTTTCTCTTTATGTGAACGGCAATGAATACGCCGAAAAACTCGCTTTGCCGGTCAGACGCATTCAGACGCTGATGCTGCCGGTTCAGAAAATCGGAAGCGGGACGAACGCTTTTAAAGGTGCGATCGACAATGTGAACATTTACAACGAATTTCTGCCTCTGCTGGATGTCAACAATCTGGCTCTTCATCAAAAAGCGGAGTCTTCTCCCCTCGAAGCTCCCGAGCATACGCCGGGCAATTCGATTGACGGCAATTTGTTCACCCGGTGGTCGAGCGCGTACGATGACGCTTCATGGATGATCGTCGATCTCGGCAAATCTCAAACGATCAACAAAGTCCAGATCGGATGGGAGACGGCAGCGGAGAAATTTAAGCTTCTCGTATCCGAAGACAAGCAGACATGGACCAATGTCAAAGGGAGTGACGAGACACTGACTTCCGCGGGCAAGCTGGACATTATCGACTTTCAGCCTGTAAAGGCGAGGTACGTCAAATTTCAGGGAGTCGAGAGAAAGCCGGTTGACGGGACCAAGTACGGGTACTCGATCTATGAGTTCGAAGTATCCGGCGATGATAAAATGGTGCCCTACCAGGCATTGATCGCCGAATCCGTCAAGCTGCTGTCTACGGGAAAAGGCAGCCCGGATATACGCCGGCAGGTAGAGAATCTGCTGCTGCAGTATCCCGTCCGCTTCGAGACGGTTATCGACACGCTCCGCGATTTAAACGCCCGCTTAAAAAAGTCTATTCATCAACCCGGATCGGACTCGGGCTCCGGAGACGGAGGCAGCGGGCCAGTTACAGGCGGCTCAAGCGGCGCAGGAGGTTCGCAGCCTGAGGGCGAGACCGGAAACCTTACGATTAAGCCCGGCGAAGGGGGGAGAACCGCTCTCGGAAACGAAATCGGAGTCGAGATACCTGCCGGAGCCTCAAAGGAAACCGTCACGTTCGGCATCCGCAAAATAGCGGATCCTTCCGGATTTACTGGCGGGGAAAGGGAGAGAGTCAGCCCAGTCTTTGAAGTGACGCGCAGCCCCGGCAGTACTCTGGATAAGCCGATTAAGCTGACGCTGGTTTACGATGCGGGGAAGGCAGGCGTGAATCGTCAAGCGGCCGTCTTCACTTATGATCCCGTCCGGAAGCAGTGGATGCGGCTCGGAGGCGAAGCCGCGGACGGCAAAATCAGCGTGGAGGCGGCCGATACGGGGATATTCGCCGTCTTTGCCGGGATGGAGGAAGAGGCGAAGACCCCTCCGCTTTTCCGGGACACCGCCGGGCACTGGGCGGAGGAAGCGGTTGCGGCCGCGGCTGCGGACGGGATCGCCGGCGGATATCCCGACGGCACGTTCCGGCCGGATGCCCGGGTGACGCGGGCTGAATTCACCGTGCTGCTGGCAAGAGCGCTGCACCTTGAAGGCACCGCGTCCCTGCCCGGCTTTGCCGACGCGGCCGATATCGGCGCCTGGGCCGGGACGGCGACGGCTCAAGCCGTCGCAGCCGGCATCATCGACGGCTACGACGACGGCACGTTCCGACCCGGGGCGGAAATCACCCGCACGGAGATGGCGGTCATGACCGCCCGTGCGCTGAAGCTGCCCGCGGAACCGGAAGCGCGGACCGCTTTTGCCGACAACGGGGACATCCCGGCCTGGGCACGCGGATATGTCGGCGCAGCCGCCGGTCAGGGACTTGTCGCGGGACGCGAAGGCGGCATTTTCGCGCCGGCTGATCCGGCTTCGCGTGCGGAAGCCGTAACGCTGCTGCTTCGGGCCGCCGGCCGGAAATGAGCGGTCGACCTCCCCGGAAAGCAGGCATGCACGGCTACCCCGCGCGCTTGTGTGCTTCCCGGCTTCCGGAGCCTTTGAAAAAAGGGCGGAAGGTGGTATACTTTTGAGAAAAATCAAGCGGGGGTACATCGAATGTCAGCAGCAGGTATTGATAAAATCGCGTGGATTTATGTGGAGAACGGCCGCATTCTTAGCGCGCGCTCCAAAGGAAAAGATACGTATTACATTCCCGGTGGCAAACGGGATCCCGGCGAAACCGACACCGATACGCTTGTTCGTGAAGTGGAGGAAGAGGTTTCCGTCCGCATCAAGCCCGAAACCGTGTCGCATTTCGGGACGTTTGAAGCTCAGGCTCACGGAAAAGAGGAAGGAGTACTCGTGCGGATGGCTTGTTACCAAGCGGATTTCGAAGGCGATCTAAGCCCGGCTTCCGAAATCGAGGAGCTGGTCTGGTTAACTTACGGGGACCGGGACCATGTCTCTCCTGTCAGCCGGCTTATTTTCGACCGGCTTCATGAATTGAAGCTGCTTCTGTAGCCGGTAAAGTCGGCAGACCGCATCTGACACAGAAGAAATGTTAAATGATGAGTAACGGCTATACTTGAGACTCATTTGATCAATAAACGAGAAAAATTAGTGTCAATGTTGGAGACTGAATTTAAAACCAGTAGTAGCAAAAACCTTGCTACTGCTGGTTTTTTCATTACATGAAAAAGTTAAACTATTTCTTATAGGGTGATTTATCGGCGCGTTTCGATGCAAAAACAAACTCGAAGTAAATTCGCTGGGCCAGTAACACATACGCTATTGTGGGCAACCCGCTCAACAGTTGAAATCAAAGCAAAGGAAAAAATAGCCATAGTTAGCTATATTTCTATGAATCCAATTGATGTAATATTTAAACTGTCTTTCACAATTTTACCTTAAGTCAGGAAGGAGTGAGCCTCTTACAATTGCTTTTTTTAAAGACGCTAAGCGGATGATTAAAATGGGAGGGAGTGAATTTGTGAAAAGTAAATACGCTTTCTTGCTCTCGTTGCAATCGTTTGAGTATGAAATCAAGCAATTGAATGCGTTCTCAAGAGAGTATCCGGAATGCTTTGAACTTCTAAAGATCAAGCTTGATGATCTTTGCCAGTTTATGGTAAGTGACGAAAATGAAAAGCGTTGGCACGAATGGGGAAACCATGTTGAAGTGAAACAATACAGCGAGAAACTACGGGAGACATCGGTCAAGGCACTGTGTGACATGGAGAAATATCAATCGCAGCTGTTGATCAGCAAAGAGTTGGAAGCTACCTCTTACATCGAGCAGCTGTCCCATGCCGTTCAGGAGGAGCTTGATTTATTCGGGATCGGCCCGGCATCCAGAGTGCTTTTTATCGGTTCGGGAGCTTATCCTCTGTCGGCTTTAACGATAGCCAAGGAATCGAGAGCCAAGGTGCTGTGCCTGGATATTGACGAGGAAGCCGTCGAACTCGGTTTCCAGGTTGCCTCCGCTTCCGGACTGCAAGCCCTAGTGGATTTTGCGGGAGGCAGACTATCGGACCATCCCTTTATCCAAGAGGTTACCCATGTCTTTGTCGCTTCTCTCGTTGCGAATAAGCTGGAGGTCGTTGAAGAGGTGAGGCGCATGGCGAGGCCGGACACCAAAATTATTGTACGTTACGGCAACGGATTGAAGTCGCTTTTTAATTATCCTCTGCATGCGGACTTGTCTTACGAGTGGAATCTGACGCCCGTTGTCAGACACAACAGCCTATACGACACGGTTCTTATGGAATCCAAACTACTATCCCAAGAAAGGACGATTGCCTTTGATTAGTCCTGAGCAGGTTATTCCCCCGTTGGGAAATACATTGATCGTGGGAGCGGGGCCGGCAGGCATTCATCTCGCTGTGGATATAGGCCGGGGATGGTGCAGCCGGCTGGGCCTGGCGAATCGCAAGGGAGCGCATTCTACCCGTATCCTACGTGAGCTGGATCGGCAAGGCTATACCCTTTCTTCTGTCGTACAGATTCAATCAAAGAGTCATCTTACAGGTGAGGTCCGACTGGACTCTTACTACGATGGCTTCGATGGAATTGACGATAGGTGGCATACCGTGATTCTATGTACGCCATCCGACAGCTATTCAGATGTCATAGGCGCGTTAAGGCTGGAGAACCTCTCTCAGGTAAAGCGAATTGTGCTTCTTTCGCCGGGGATCGGATCGAATCTGCTGGTGCAAAGTCTGGTGAGACCCTCGGGCTCCGATATCGAGATCCTCTCTCTTTCCACCTATTATGGCGCCTCCAGGTTCGCATTTGAAGCAGGCCAGTCCACGGTGCTGAGATCGATCGTACGAGGGCTCAAGCGCAAAGTTACAGCCGGCAGCAGTAAGCCGGACAGTCAGACGATAGGCGATGTAAAACGGTTTATCGAGTCGCTCGGCATCCAATTCGAAAGCGCTTCCCATCCTGCAGCTGCCGAAAGTCGCAGTATTACGACTTATGTACATCCGGCCTTTTTCATCAATGACTTTTCAATGAGTGAAATATTTAGCCGTACCCCCTCCAGAAAATATATGTACAAGCTGTACCCGGAAGGACCCATTACCCCACAGGCGATCAAATCTATGCTGTTGCTATGGAAGGAAATAGGGGAGCTTGTCACCCGTTTGCACGCTGAACCGATCAATCTGCTTAAGTTCCTTAACGATGACAATTATCCTGTTCATGAGACTACACTCTCCCGGGAGGATATCGAAGGTTTTACCCAAGCGGATCCGGTAAAGCAGGAGTATCTCTTGTATATCCGATATGCTTCCATTCTGATCGACCCATTTGCTGAACCGGATGAACAGGGCAGATATCCGGATTTCTCGGCTTTTCCTTATAAACAAATTTCGAAAGACCCCGAAGGCAAATGGATCATCCCCAGAGTGCCGTACGAGGATTATAAGAAAATAAAGCTGGTGGAGCGTTTAGGGAAAAAGTTAAATCTCTCTATGCCGCAAACGTCCGCCTTCATCACCAAGTTTGAGAGCAAGCTGTCTTCTCTTGTAGAAGAAGAGGGCATGGAGCACTTCCAGCCCGATCTTTTCACGGATACGACAGAAAGTGAGGCAGACCTTATTCTAAGCGAACTGGAGCTCTCTTGGGCTGCACAAGTCACAAGGCATGCCGATCTTGGAATTAAAGTGGAATAGGATTTTTTATAAATCCGATTCATGATAGGGAGGAGTAAGGGAAGGATGCATGATTTATTCAAACGAAAAGGGGGAAGCCGGCCCGGGTTGAGAACGACTTCAGCCATGATCGCGCTGTGTGCGGTACTCTTGTTAACCGGCTGTAATCAAGCCGCTCCGCAGCGGGAAGGACAACCGTCTGAGACAGGCGATACAGCGCAGCGGGAAGCCGCCAAGAAATTAACCGTCGTCCACAGTGTCCCGAGCGATACGTTGGACCCGCATAACAACTGGGTTCCCCTCAGAGCGGGTGTCTCGGAAACGCTGGTACGTCTGGACGAAAAGATGCAGGTGGTGCCTTGGCTCGCCGCAAAGTGGGAGACAAAGGACTTCCGGATATGGTCGTTTACCCTGCGTGACGGGATCTTCTTTCAGGACGGCACTAAGCTGGATGCCGCCGCCGCAAAAGCGTCATTCGAGCGGGGAATCGCGGACAGCGCGGCCCTGTCCGCTTCTTTGAAGTTAGAGTCCATTGAAGCAAACGGACAAGAGCTGATTTTTAAAACCAAGGAACCGTTCCCTGCATTTCCGGCTGAGCTGGTTCATCCGACAGCAAGCGTCATAAGTACAGCGGCCGAGAAATCTGTGGGAAAGGAAGCATTCAATAAATCACCGGTGGGTACGGGGCCATTCAAAGTAGCCTCCTTTATTCCGGGGAAAGAGGTTACCTTGGTGCGTAACGCCGAATACTGGGACGGTAAGGCCAAGCTCAGCGAAGTCAAGTATCAATTTAATTCCGATGCTAACGTACGGACGCTGGCTTTACAGTCCAAGCAGGCGGGTATTGTGTATCATTTGGCTCCCGAAGCGCTGGCGGCGATCCAGCAAGACGGACAGCTTTCGATACAATCGGTTACCAGTCTCCGTACGCATTATTTTACGTATAACCCGAAGAGCGCCACGGTTCAAGACATTCGGGTAAGAGAAGCGATAGATAAACTCATCGACCGGGATGCTATCGTCAAAGACGTGATGTTGGGTCATGCGCTTCCTGCGAACGGACCGTTTAACAGCACACTGCCATTCGGCAGGAAAGGCAGCTATCAGAAGCTCGACCCGCAAGGGGCACTGCAACTGTTGGAAAGTGCAGGATACAAGAAAAACGCGAATGGCAAGCTGGAGAAGGACGGCAAACCGCTTACTCTCAAGCTGATTGCCTTCAGCGGAATTAACCCTGAGCTCCCGCTGATTCCACAGTTGCTCCAATCGGAGGCGGCCAAAGCGGGAATCGAGCTAAAGATCGATTCGGTAGAATTTCCGGATGTCTATATAAAGGATCACAACAATTGGGACCTTTCGACATCAAGTTACCTAACCTCGCCACGCGGCGATGGGAGCTCGTTCCTGAATTCGGCCTATGTGCCGGGTGAATCCTTTAACCCCGCCGGGGTTAACGTCGAGAAGCTTACTCCTGTGCTGAAGACACTGAACGAAACGGGGGAAGTGGACAAGCGCAATATGCTCACACAGCAGGCCGTTGAAGCCATTGCGGAAGCTATCCCTCATTCCTATATTATTTATCCGAATATACTGGTAGGGATAAACAAAGGAATCAGCGGGTGGAAACCCGGAGCGGAAGAGTTCTACATTGTCACGAATAAGCTGGATGTGAACTAGATGATCAAGCTTGCGGCAAGGCGGATGGCGTATTTCGCCTGTGTTCTCTTCTTTTTGAGTATCGTTACCTTTGTCCTGATGAAACTGGCACCCGGCGATCCGGTGCGGGCTGTGCTGAAAGCGGACGAAGGGGCGGTATCCGCAGTGGATGTGGCGGCCGTACAAGAGAAACTTGGTCTGAATATGCCCGTTTACGAGCAGTATGCAAGGTGGCTTGCCGGTGTACTAAGGCTGGATCTCGGACAATCTTATACGACAGGCCGGGATGTGTTCGATATTCTCCTAGAACGTCTGCCGGCTACGTTTTTCCTGATGGCGGGAGCCATGCTTGTCGTTCTGCTGACCGCAGTTCCACTCGGCGTACTGGGGGCTAAGTATCAAGGCCGCTGGCCGGACCATATCAGCCGCGTGATCGCATTGCTGGGCATCTCCATGCCGACCTTCTGGCTCGGACTGCTGCTTATCTATCTATTCTCCTACCAATTGAACTGGCTGCCGGTCATGGGCGGAGGAGATCTTCTGCATCTGGTCCTGCCATCGCTTACGCTGGGTTTTGTAATGGCGCCGGAGTATATCCGGCTGCTGCGATCAGGGCTGCTGGACACCCTTTCGCAGCCCTATATCCGGGCGGCACGGGGGAGGGGAATCCCGGAATGGAGGATTATGGTCAACCATGCGCTTAGAGCCGCTTTGCTTCCGGTGATCTCGCTCTTCGGGCTGAGCGTCGGCAGCCTGCTGGCCGGTTCTGTCGTCACAGAATCTCTCTTTGGCTGGCCGGGTCTCGGCAGCCTTGCGATGGAAGCCTTTACTCAGCGTAATTATCCGATCATTCAAGGGTATGTTCTGTTTTCAGGTCTGTGCATTGGTCTTGCCAATCTGCTGTCGGATATCAGCTTGGGGTATATGGATCCCAGGATTCGTTATTCGAAGGGGAGAGAAGCATGAACGGTCGCATTGTGGATAACACCGCATTCGCTCCTAACACTACATGGAACAGGCTGCGTCATAACCGAATGGCCTGCGTCGGGATGCTGATGATCGCCATGTTTCTCCTGACGGCCTTGTTCGGGGGATGGCTTGCCCCCCATGATCCGCTGCTGATCAGCATGTCGGAGCGGCTGAAGTCCTCTAGCCTGCAGTACCCACTCGGTACAGACCATCTAGGCCGGTGCATTCTGTCCAGACTTCTGGCGGGCACATCGGTCACGCTGGGCCTCTCATTTCTCGTCGTGACGGTGGTTATGCTGATCGGCATTCCGATTGGCATTCTTTCCGGCTATAGGGGCGGCCGCACGGACGCTTATTTCATGAGACTGGCCGACGCTGCGGCTGCTCTTCCCGAATTTCTGCTTGCCGTTACGGTTACGGGTTTCTTGGGGCCGGGTTTGATGAAGGTTATGCTTGCCATCTCCTGCGTCAAGTGGATCGGCTACGCACGGGTGGTACGCGGAACCGTAATGTCCGAGAAGAATCAAGATTATATCTCGGCTTCAATCGTCGCCGGAAGTACCGCTTGGGCGGTGACTCGGCGTCATCTCATCCGGCATATCGCCTCCCAGCTGGCCGTACTGGCTGCCCTGGATGTGGGAAGGACAATCCTTCTTATTTCGGCATTATCTTATCTCGGGTTGGGCGTACAACCTCCCGCTCCCGAGTGGGGGGCTATGCTGAGCGAAGGCCGGCCCTATTTCCAGGCGGCGCCGCAGTTAATGATCTATCCGGGGGTCACTATTCTGGCTGTTGTAATCGCATTGAATCTGCTAAGCGAGGGTTTGAGGGATGCGCTTGATGTTCAGAGCGACCGTCACAGCCACCGTAAGAGGAGGTATTCGTGATGCGTACGGAGCATGAAGAAAGGTCCCCGGGAGCTATCGGCGCTTCATTGTCTGCAATTGAACTTGAGCAGGTAACCCCATCATCCGATGAGCCGGTACTGGTTATAAAGGAGTTATGTATCTGCAGGAGTGGAAGCGATCGGTCTCTGCCCATTATCCAAGATATATCCTTTTCCATCCGCAAAGGGGAGACGCTGGCCATCGTCGGGGAGAGCGGGAGCGGCAAAAGTGTGACCGCGTCGGCCATTACGGGTCTGTTGCCTTCATCGCTCCAGGTAGCTCTGGGAACAATCACCTTTCAAGGAGATGACCTTCTGACACTTCGGGGCAGGAAAAGAAAAGGGCTGCTTGGCCCCAGGATCGGCTGGGTGAGTCAGGACTATCAAAGCAGCTTTACTCCATTGATTAAAATCGGCACTCAGCTGACCGAAATGATCCGTGTCCATCAAAGGATGCCGTCGCAAGACGCGGAGACTCTGGCGCTGAGCTGGCTGGAGAGGGTAATGCTGCCCGCGAAGCGTGTGTTCGACAGCTATCCGTTCCAGCTCAGCGGCGGCCAGCTGCAGCGGGCCGCGCTCGCCGCGGCATTTATGCTGCAACCCGCCTTGTTAATCGCGGATGAGCCGACTACAGCGTTGGACGCGCTTTCGGCTGACCGGGTCCTTGGTCTGCTGGATGAACTTCGCGCCCAAACGGAATGCGCGGTGCTGTTTATCTCCCACGATCTTCGCCATGTTCACCGTACTGCCGACCGGGTGGCTGTTATGCGGGAGGGGCGATTGTTGGAAATGGGGGGAACGGCTGAAATCTGCAGGCTGCCTGGGCATCACTATACGCAGCAATTGTGGGATGCTTGTCCACGGATCATACCTCATGGCAGGTTAACGAGCACGGAGAACAATCATGGCTTATGTGAGAATCAGACGGCTCCCGTTCAACCTTTAATGACAGCCGTTGGACTTGTAAAAAGCTACGACGCCAAGACCGAGCAGAAAGCAGCTGTCCGGCAAATTTCTTTTGAAATTTATGGAGGGGAATGTCTAGGGCTGGTCGGGGAGAGCGGTAGCGGTAAGAGCACGGTCGCCAAGCTGCTGTTAGCGCTGGAGCGGCCGGATGCGGGAAACGTGATTTTTGACGGAGTATCCTTGAATGCTCTTACAGGGCGCGCGCTGCGGTTGGTACGTAAAAATATACAGGCCGTCTTTCAAAATCCCGCTTCATCTTTGAACAGCCGGCTGCCCATTTGGCGTTCTATTGTGGAGCCGCTCGATAATTTTCAAAAGAATGATCTTTCGGAATTTGCAGGGAGGGGGCAGTCACGAAGAGACACGGCCGCAAAGCTGCTGGAGATGGTCGGTCTAGAGCGTACGCTTGGAGACCGGTACCCCCATGAGCTCAGCGGGGGGCAGCGCCAGCGGGTGGCCATCGCCCGAGCTATCCTGCTTAGACCCAGGCTTCTCATCTGTGATGAGCCCACTTCCAGTCTGGATGTTACCGTACAATCGCAAATTTTGACTTTGCTGAAGCAGTTAAGACAGGAGCTCGGCATGTCCTGCTTGTTCATCTCTCACGATATTGCTGTTATTCAGCGCATGTGCAGCCGTATCCTGGTAATGAAGGAAGGCCGAATTATTGACCGTTTCCCTGTCGACCAGCTTTGCAGTGAAGAACGTCATCCTTACACGCGCCAGCTGGTTTCGGCGTTTATGCGCGAATAGGATGCAGTCTGAGGTGAATATGAAAAACGGAATCCTGCTTTCTCTTCTGTCTTCCCTCGTGTTCAGTGTGATGAACGCGCTGGTGAAAGGCATCAGCAGTACCATCCCCGCCGCCGAAATTGCGTTTTTCCGCGGACTTATAGGAACCCTCCTCATCTTGATCTTGATGCGCTGCAGTGGAGTAGCCTTCTCAAGGAAGGGCATTCCGATGCTCGCGGTAAGAGGGCTGAGCGGCGGCCTGTATATGCTTGCCTTTTTTTACACGTTATCCAACATACCGCTCACGGACGCGAGTCTCTTGGCACAGCTGGCGCCTATCTTCGTAGCATTGCTATCCGTACTCTTTCTGAAAGAGAAGCTGAGTCGCAGGGGAGCGGTGGTATTTCCTGTTATTTTCGCGGGGGCGCTTCTGCTGATGAAACCGCATGAATATTCTAGTTACTCGGTCTATGCGCTCGTCGGATTACTCAGCGCTTTTTTCTCCGCGGCAGCGAGCATATCGATACGATATCTGAGCAGGACGCATCCAACTTATGAGATTGTGTTTTATTTTGTGGCGACCTCTACGCTGGTTGCCGTTCCCTTCATGTGGGACTCGTTTGTTATACCGGATGCCCGGGAGGCTGTCATGCTGCTGATTATCGGGCTTGTCTCGCTGCTGGGTCAGTTGTTCCTGACGAAGGCCTTTACCCATGAGAATGCGGTAATTGTTCAGGTAGTCAGCTATTTCGGGTTATTTCTGAACGTCTTATTCGGGTATCTGTTCTGGAATGAGGTTCCTGACCTGCTGACTGTCGCAGGCGGTGTATTGATTGTAGCCGGCTGCATGGTATTGTTCGGAGGGAATCGCCAAGGTAGTCCTAAGACAAAGCTTAGAATGTAGAAAGTGTCCGTTGAAACAAGGAGGAAAAGCGAATGAATCAGGATGTTTTGTACGATGTTTGGTGGAAGCATCATGAAGAGGGTGACCAGGGGATGGAAAACGATCATATTCCCCACTGGAAACGGGTGCTCAGCTTTATCCCGGAAGAGGACCTCTCGCAGTGCAGCGTACTGGATTTTGGCTGCAATCAGGGGGGGTTCCTCCGGCTGCTCTACGAGCAGAGACCCTTCAAGGAAGGCATCGGCACCGACCTGGCGCGTCAATCGGTCGAGGTGGCCAATAGCCGTAAAGGTGATTTGCCGATTCAATATGTGGCCACTGCGGAGCCGGAACAATTCGAGGGACGATTTGATCTGGCTTTCAGTTTAGCGGTGCTGTATCTGATTCCCGATCTCGGAGAACATGCGAGGAAGATGAAGAGGGCGCTAAAGCCGGGAGGGGTTTATTATGCTACCTTCGCCGATTACAGCGAAAATCCAAGTCTGCCCTATATCCAAGAGCGGATTAACAGCAACGCCTCCATCCCCATGCAGGAGCATACCCTCGACCACATAGCAGAAGTGTTCTTTCAAGAGGGTTTCCGTGTTGGCATCCGGCGCATGACCCCGACATGGTATCTCGATTTGTCTCCGGGCAAAAGGTGGTACCAACGTGTGGCCGACCATCTTCAATATGCTTACGAGCAGGCGTATGTACTGCGATTCGAGGCGCCTGACGGTCCCAAAAGCACATAATTAAAGTAATTTAGAAACAAACAATAAGGAGGAGGACCGCGATCGATGGTTCCCTCCATGCGTTTATGGTAAGCAGGTCATAAAAAGCAGATTTTATCGGGAAGTGACTCCAAAAAGTAGGTCAGTTAGGTGCTAAAAGGCATGAGTTGGGTACTTTGCCGACTCACGCCTTTTAGCTTTGCTTTAATACGTTTGTTTATAGAGAAGGCTTCTATATCTTATTATTAAATCGGAATCCGACCGGCATTATCCGTTTTTTGTAAATTGCAAGAGGAAAGTTATATACTGTATAAAAGAGAGCGTTCGGGAACGTAAGCCGATTCGGTTCGCGGTACTTCTTCTCCCGTAACATTCCGCAGCAGGTTTGCCGTTCCGCCGCTTACGAGCGAGCTTCATGCTCTCGTTTAAACCCTGCTCGCACTGTCGTCCGCCGTGTCGTTCAATGCCCGGCGGCAGGCCAGTGCGAGGGATGGACGAGCGCTGCCGGAATCCTCGTGCGCGCATCGCCTCTCGCCGCATTGAGCTGGGCCTGCGTGAGGAATAAGCTCCCGCGGAGATCGGCTCCGCCGAGATTGGCGTCCCGGAAATCCGCGCCGATCAGGTCAGCCCCTCTCAGATCGGCGTTCCGGAGATCGGCGGCGATGAGGTACGCCCCCCGCAAGTTGGCGCCGCTCAGATCGGCTCCCTTCAGGTTCGCGCCCATGAGGTCGGCGCCCCGGCCGACTTTGCGGCGCGGTGTACCGCCTTTCCGCCGGCTCGCGGCGTCGGCACGGACGAGTTCGCTCGTCCGCAAAAGCAGCTCGTTGACCTTCCCTCTGTGTGCGGAGACGTCAAGCTCCAGAAGAGCTACCGGTGCGAGGAAAGTGAGGCGTTCCGTCTCGTCCAGCGCGGTGCGCAGCTCAGTGTGTATAGAGCGGGCGGGCTGGAGAGTCAGCGCTTCGGACAAGTACCACAGAAGCTCGTGAAGCTGCCGCATGACCGGGAACACCTCGTACATCTGCTTCGCGGACCCGGGGACCTGACGCCAGTCTTGTCCGGCATAGGTCACCTGCGAAACCTTCTGTCCGGCGCCGAAGCAATCAAAGACCGTGCAGCCTTTAAAGCCCTGCTGGCGCAGGCTGGTGTGAATGCCGCAGCGGAAATCCTGCTGCAGATTGGGACAGGGCTGGCCGGCGTCCTTGTCTTTCGCAAAGTCGGCAGATGCCGCGTAGGGAAGCGCCACGCAGCACAGGCCGAAACATTTCTCGCAGTCGGACAGGAGCCCCTGCGGGCTTTTATAGGAACCCGTTTCCGGATTTTCGTGAGGTTGAGACATTGTAGTTACTCCCTTCGTTTAACCATGCGTGTATAGCAGCCAACCTCCATTTTAAAGGCAGATCCGCCCGGAGCGAAAGGATTTTTTTCTTATAAACCAAAAAAGCGGTTGTTTCTGACAGACGCCGGGCTGCCGCTTAAGGAGGATAGCAAGTGTGATTCTAAATTTGCTGGAGCATGAGATATAACTCCTTTGCCTGAGAATAAGAGGTCCTCCGGTACCGGGCTCATTTGAATAGAATTCGTAAACCAATGAGTTCACAGGAGGTATTCGATGACAATGGATAAACTTTTTCTGGATTTCGTAACCGGCGCTAATCAAGATTTCACCGGGTGGGATTTCACATCAATGACCGGAACGGGACGTATAGACAGCGGGCTGCTTTCCTGGTCTTACGGGAGCATGGCTATTCCGCTTGTGCGGAACGCCGTTACGATGCTGGATATGGGAACGGGCGGGGGAGAAATCCTGTCAATGCTGGGACCGCTGCCCGATCAGGTATATGCGACGGAAAGCTACGCACCCAATGTGCCCGTAGCCAGGCAAAGACTGGAGCCGCTCGGGGTAAAAGTGATTGGGATCGGGCAGGATTCCAAGCTGCCCTTTGCAGACAAGCACTTCGATCTGATTCTGAACAAACACGAAATCTACTGCCCGGCAGAAATGAGGAGAATCGTCAGGGATGACGGTATTTTTCTGACCCAGCAGTCGGGCGGGCTGGACTGCCGTGAGCTGAATGAATATTTCGGCGTTCCGCTGAACGAAGAATTCAGCGGCTGGAATTTGGATAGGGCAGTGGAAGGTTTAAGGGCAAACGGCTTTGACATCGTAACGGGCAAAGAAGAATTCATTCCGCAAAGATTTTACGATATCGGCAGCTTGATTTATTATTTGAATGCCACACCTTGGCAGGTTCCCGGATTTGAGCAGAACCTCTATCTGGAGAAGTTGTACGAAATTCACCGGATTATCGGAGAAAAGGGTTATTTTGAAACGACACAGCACCGTTTCATTATAAAAGCCCGGCTTGCATAAACAACAGGGGGCCTTCCTGAATGGAAGGCTCTCCCGATTTCTTAAACCCTTGTAGCAGGCAGGAGGAAAGCCATGCCTTTTACGTTCGCGCATCCCGTCGCGGTTATGCCGTGGTGGAACAAAACGACACTTCCGGTATCCGCTCTGATTATCGGGTGCATGTCTCCGGATTTCGAATATTTTGTCCGGTTCCGGGCCGCCGGTGTTTGGAGTCACCATGGAGCGGGGATCATTTTTTTTAATCTTCCGATGATCCTCGTGCTGTTTCTGCTCTTCGAAACCGTTGTCCGGCCGGCGCTTTACGATTATTTGCCCCGCCGGTTTCCTTACCGCTGGAGAAGGGAAGGCGGAATTCCCGCTACTTTTAAAGGCTGGCTTACCGTCGCGGTTCTGGGCCTGGCAGGCACCGGCACCCACCTGCTCTGGGACCAATTCACGCACAAAGGCGCCTGGCTGGTCAACCATATCTCTTTCCTCAGCGGAACGATAACGGCGGGAAGCTTGGAAGTTCCCGTATACAAAGCGGCGCAGCACGGAAGCACGCTGATCGGGTTGATAGGGACGGCCTGGTGGATACATCGGCATTTACGCGTACCGGTGGAGGAGAGATCGCGGGTTTCCGGCAAACCTTTCTGGTTTACCGTTCTGGCCCTGTTTATCTTGATTTTTGCGATCGCGGCTGTTTTCGTAGTGGACGGCAAAGGACTTGAACTTCTTTTGCAGCTTGTCGTTCCGGCGATTAGCTCCCTTATGCTTGCCGTTCTACTGGCTTGCCTGTTTTTTAGCAAAAGCGTAAGCAGAAACGGCTTAAGTTGAACCGGTTTCAACGAATAGCCCGCCGTCAGGCGGCTTTAAAAAGGAGGCGAAGAGAAGCAAATAGAAGCAAAAAATGAGGTGAAAAAGTAAGGGGGAATCCCGCTCTTTTCAGCCTGAAGACAAAGTTCCTTTCGGAATTTACACAAGATCATTAATTCGAACGTTCGGGATGCCGTACACGTCATCGTCGGTTTGCTACACCATGAAATGACTAACGATTCAAAATCCTTAACCATCATCTTCCATAATCGTGCCCGTTTGAGGAACATCTTTATTGCTGCTGTTCATTTTGATCAATCGGTTTCGAAATGTTTATGAGCACAATGCCTAGTGCAACTAAAAGCAACGATATGATTTTGATGACAGATATGTTTTCATTAAAAAATGCTATGCCTATAACAGCCTGCACACCTGCTCCAGTCCCACCCCATACGGCATAGGCAATCGATAAAGGAACAACCTTCATAGAAAAAGATAAGAGTAAAAAAGCGACAAAATAAAAAGACAACGCGCCTGTTGTTGACCATACATTAGAAAATCCGTCAGACAAATTTAAAAACGTCCCGCCCGTTATTCCACATGCAATAGCAATTGTTAAATAAAGAGTGTGCTTCTCTAACATTGTACCCATCCCTTCATACAAAATTTAGCAGAAATACTCCCAAGAGTAGAGCGAATAATCCAGTTATGGATTTCATGGTTATTTTTTCTTTCAAAAAAAGAATTCCGATGAAAACGGTAAAAGCCGTTCCTATACCTGACCAAGTTGCAAAAACAATCCCCATGGGAAGACTTTTTAAAGACAATGCTAAAAAATAAAAGGTCGTACCGTAACCAATTAAAGTAAATAAAGCTGGCCAGAATCTTTGAAATCCTTGCGACAATTTTAACTGAACAGAAGAAAAAACCTCTAACAAAATAGCAATAAACAAATATAAATAAGCCAAAGAATAATACTCCCTTCATAAATTAGATATAACGATCATTCTATTTTTGTCTAAAAAATAAAAGATCTTCTCTTTTATTTTATTATTGTTTTTAACAATCTCCTCGCCTCTTTTATCGCTTTTTCATGCCCAATTATTTCAGCCATGGAAGTAGATCCTTCAATAATGGTTTGGATACGAAGATATAAATCTGGCGAACGGTTATTTTGGGATAGCACATCTCTTAAATAGTCCATAAAAGCCTGTTTATGATCTATGGTAAGTTTTTCTATCGCTTCGCTTCTTCCTCGATATTCTTCCAACGCTCGTAAAAAAATACAACCGATTTCCCCTTTTTCGGTCAGCCATTTAGCGTGACCATTCATCACATCGTCTATATCCCACTTTTCAGGATCTCTATTTTGTGGCCTTACAAGATTCCAATAATAAAGTTCTCTCTTTTTTAATACTTCCACAACCAAATCTTCTTTAGAGGAGAAATGATTATAAAAAGTCATTAAAGCTACATCAGCCTCTGCTATGATTCTTTTCAGCCCAATGGAGTGAAAACCATATTCATAAAACAAAGTTTCTGCTGTATTTAATATAGCTTCTCTTTTCTTTGATGCCATGATGTGCACTCCTTTTTATAATGATCGTTATATATATAATAACACTTGAAATCATTTAGTAAAGTCGACCAGTCCTCTTAGTTCAACAATCTGGCACGATTGTTGAATAAAAAAGACATCCAACTTATCCCTTAATGTAAAGTTTCGATGCAAACGATGCTCGTTTTGCTTGCATGAACCTCAAAAAGTTAGCCGCCCGGCTCTGAAGGTTGGGTGGTGTAGGTCTACCTCCACTATAATTCTTCTTTTGTTAGCTGAAAAAATGAACAAACTTGGTTCGGATGGAAACAAGGGAGTTTGTCTGCAATGAGAAAAGAGCGGGGGGATCCCGCTCTTTTCTCATTCGCACGCTATGTTCAAAAGTTAGGCGCTAACCGGACCAGTTTATCGGGTGTCCCGTCTCCGTTCTTGTCCCCGTTATTGCTGGTTACGAAATAAAGCGAGCCGTCGGGAGCTTCGACAATGTCGCGGATGCGGCCGTATTTATTCACGTACAAATAATTCAGATTCCCGCTGTCGATGGCGGGCTTGCCGTTCTGTTCCTTGACGGTCATGCGGATAATCTGTTTGCCCTTCAAATTGGTGACAAGCAGATTCCCCGCCCACGGCCCTTTGGTCACAAACGTGATGCCGGAAGGCGCCCAAGTTGTACCGCTGGCGTAAAGGAGAGGAGGCGTAATGCCCGGTTGATTCTGATTTCCGCCTTCGTACTGCGGCCAACCGTAATGAGCTCCCGGTTGAATGAAGTTAATCTCGTCTTTGGAGGCTTCTCCATGCTCGGATTCGAAAAGGCGGTTCGTTCCGGGCTGCCAGGCCAATCCTTGCGGATTCCGGTGCCCCCGGCTGTAAATCGGCGAAGAAGCGCCGAACGGATTATCGGACGGGATCGTGCCGTCCAGATTCAGCCGGAATATTTTCCCTCCGAGATAGGTTAGCGTGTCGTCCTTGTTGCCGTAGTTGCCGTCACTGAAATAGAGCTTCTTGTCCGGGCCGATTTTGAGACGGCCGCCGTTGTGATACACCGCCCCGGGAAGGTTCGTGATCAGGACCTTGTCGATTTTGGCGGTATTGTTGCTTTCGATCAACCGGACCACCCGGTTGGCTACTTTGTTATCGGAGGTCTTGTAGGAATGGTAAATGTACATATAATGATTGTCGGCGAAGTCCGGATCTAGCGCGAGTCCCAGCAGACCGCCCTCGCTCTTGGGCATGTAGTAAAAAGGCGCTCCCAGCGTAATGACCGGCGTGGATTTCAACTGACCGTTCACGATGACACGTACTCTTCCGCTGTTGCGTTCGGTGAAAAAAATCCGGCCGTCCGGCGCGAAGTCGACCGCCCACGGCGTTTCCAGATTGGAAGCGACGACCTCAGGCGTGTACGGTTCCGAAGAGGCCGGGTTCGTTTTAACCGACAGCGCTTTGCTGGCGGGGGATACGTTCCCGGCCAGATCCCGGGCTTTCACCGTGAAGCTGTAGGAGGTATTGGCGGCAAGCCCCGTCACGTTGAATGAGGTCTTATCGGTGCTGCCGGCCAATTTCCCGTTCGTGAAAATATCATAGCCGTACACGCCTACGTTATCCGTCGCTGCCGTCCAGGTTAACTGGACGGACGTGGACGTTTTGCTTGAACTCGCAAGTCCGGCGGGAGCGGCCGGGCTCTCCGTATCGGACCCGCTGGTTGTCTTCACCGTCAGAGGAGCGCTGGCTGCGGAGCTGTTACCGGCCGCGTCTCTGGCCTTAACCGTAAACCGGTAAGAGGTGGCAGGTTTTAAGCCCGTAAAGGTATAAGAAGTACCGGTAACGTTCGCCTGGGTCAAAACATCGTCCTTGTACAAATCGTAGCCGGTGACACCGACATCGTCCAGCGATGGAGTCCAGGCGATTTCAGCGGACGTATCGGTTACGGATTTGGCCTGAACGTTCGTCGGTTCGGTCGGCGGAAACACATCGCCCGCCGCGTTTACCGTCACATTAGTAAAAGTGGCGGTGCTCAGCTTGGACGTGCTGTGGCTGGTGACGGCAAGGCCGACAAACACGGAGGCGTTCATCTTTAAAGTCAGCGTCCCCAGGTCGCCCCAGTTCAGCCCGTTGTTGGACACGTATCCCCGGATGACGTTTCCTTTGCGCTCCAGTTTAACCCAGGCGGGGCTGGTCGAAGCGATTTTCTCGCTCTCGGAGGTGCCGCCGGTTTCCGTTCTATACTGGAACGTGAATCCGTTGGAAGGCGTCAGAAGCAGATCGGCATGTTTGGAATCCGGCTTCAGCGTTTCCCGGATCGTAATGCCCGCTTTGGCGAAATCGTGGGTATTCGTCTGCGAGGAAACGAGAGCTACAATCGAGCCGTCTCCCGTCCAGGGCTGATAGACGAAATTGAACTGGTCCGATTTGCCCCATATGTCCGTGCCGGAGCCGCTAACTTCAAAACGGCCCGCACCCGGGTCATAGGAGGCGCTGCCCGCCAGAGCGGGCGAACCGATGTTTTGCTGCTTCCAGGGAGCCGGCACACTTTCGGCCTTGGCCGATCCCGGTA
Source organism: Paenibacillus sp. JT31N7 (assembly GCF_059692095.1). Classification (NCBI taxonomy): domain Bacteria; kingdom Bacillati; phylum Bacillota; class Bacilli; order Caryophanales; family Paenibacillaceae; genus Paenibacillus; species Paenibacillus sp. JT31N7. The sequence goes on along the minus strand of NZ_JCAUAT010000001.1, from coordinate 782,910 downwards.
CGGGTATTAAAACAAATAGAAGACAAAAGCAAAGACTTAAAGCAACCTGTTTGCAATGCGTAATCATTCCCACACGTCCTTTTGGTTTGGAATGGCACTAAGGGTTTGCTTAAAGACGAAGGCGATCCTCCTTTCAAAAGTTAAAGCGCTTATACTTTCGTAATTCATTCTACCATAAATCCCAGTAAAAGGTATATATACGAAATGTAAACGCTTATCATTTTTGCGGTACAGGGTAAACGTGTTACACGTAAATAACGTGCCGGTACATCCTAGGAGGTACGGTATGAAGGAGCAATTGAAAGATATCCCCGCGGAGGATAAGAAAATCCATAAAGTGCGTAAATTAGACACCTACGACGTTCGAAACCCAAAGGAGTTCAGACACGATGACGGACCCGAAGCCTATGACCGAGAAACAAAAGATGCTGGCCGGTAAACCCTATAAAGCTTTTGGAGAGGAGCTTCTGCTCGAACGGCAGCGTGCCAAGGAAGTCTTATTCGACTACAACGTCCTGCGTCCCGGCGAAGTCGAGAAACGGAACGAACTGCTCCGCCCTCTTCTGGGATGTACGGGCAAAGTCTTTTTTATTGAACCCCCGTTCCGCTGCGATTACGGATACAATATGCCTAAAGCCGGAACCGCCGCAAAAACCTGCTTCCGCGGAAGCGGGTTTTTCCTGTTTGCCGGATCGTAAGGGCCGCATATCTTCTTCGGGAAGAGTTTCGAGCAAAGGCGGCAATCCTTTAGCTTAACTCAATAAAACGGAACCTTGGATGCCCGATTGGGGCATCTTTTTTATGTTATTGACGCTGTCCTGCATTGTGAGTATGATAATAGTAATCGTTACGATTACGATTAAGTTATGGTCAAACGACATGATCTTTCATTTTTTAAAAAAATCGGTCCAGGGGTAGTTGTCTGATGAAACGTGAAATTGACTTTGTAAAATGCAATCCCACCCAGAATATGACCATTCTTGTGAGAACGAATCACCTGGCTGAGGAGTATAAGCCCATCGCAGCTAAAATGATGTCCTACGACAGTGTGTACGCCGAACAAGTAGGCTTCATCGAAAAACCCGGCAAATATGAAGCCGATGCAAATTTACGAATGGCGGGAGGTGAGTTTTGCGGGAATGCTTGCATGTCTTTAGCCGCTTTTCTTGCCTCTGAAAAAGAAATGAATCCTGACGACTTCATGGAAATTGTCCTCGAAGCTTCCGGAACGGAACAGTTAGTCACCTGTCAGGTGAAAAAAGTCAAGGAAGAGTACGTGTGCCGGCTTGCCATGCCCGTGCCCAAAAAAATCGATCGGAAGACAATCAAGTTTGAAGGCGATGACTTGGAAATTGTCACGGTGAGATATCCTGACTTTCTACATATTGTGATCGAAGTCGATCATTTCAATGAGACAGTGAGAAGTCGGGCACAAACCTTAGCGAAGCTGCTTGGAGCGACTTCGGAAGCCAGCGTGATCGGCATTTTGTTATTTAAGGCAGATTCGGATGAATTGGCTCCGCTCATTTATGTCCCTCCCTTGGATAGCATGATTTGGGAAAGAGGGTGCGGCTCCGGCACGGCGTCACTTGGTGCCTTCCTGTCTTGGAAAAACAAGGGGGCCGTTTCTGCGCAAATCAAGCAGCCCGGCGGCACTATGACTGTCATGGCCGAATGGGAGGAAGATGAGGTAACAAGCCTCACCATTGAAGGATCCGTTGGAATTGTAGCCCAAGGCAGAGCTTTTATTGATGTTTAACATCCTAAACCGGATTGGAGTAAGGTATGCGTACAACCGAGCAATTTCAACGAACTTTAACCGAGTTTCAAGCAAAATTTGCGCTTTTAGCAGATCGTTATGAAGGTACCGTCCAGCGAAGCTCCGAGTTAGAGGCGATCCTAGATGACTATTCCGCTTTTATTACGAACGGGGCAAACGAAGAATCCTGGCAACAATTGAACCGGCAAGACCCCGGCCATATGTCCCGGCTTGTGGAAGATTTGAGGAAGACGTCGGCGTTTTGCGTCGCGATTATGGAAAAATACCGTGCATGGAAGCTGCTGAATGGAGACGCGGAAAGGACGGGGTATTTTCGAAATATAGAATCATGCATCGAAAAGGAATTTGGAAGCTTTCAAGTGACTGCCGATTCGAAAGTGTTATTGGTGGGCTCGGGTTCATTCCCCATGACGCCGCTGTACATAGCAAAGCAAACGGGTGCGGAAGTGATCGGCATCGATATTGACAGGGAGGCTGTAGAACTTGGAAGAAGAGTTGTACAGGAGTTGGGAAGCGGATTAAAAATCAGGCTGGAGAACGTGTTCGTAGAGCATCTGGACGGTATACAAGAGGTGACTCACATCATATTCAGCTCAACGGTTGCCATTAAATACGAACTGCTGGACCAATTGGATCTGCTGACCAATCGGGATGTAATTGTGGCCATGAGATACGGCGGCGGCTTGAAATCGTTATTCAATTACCCCATGCAAGAGGTGAATAGCCGCAAATGGAGCTTGGTTGAAACGATTTTACGTCCCGGTCATGTGTTCGATATCGCTTTGTATCAAAAAGCACAGGCTTCATTTGGGGAGAGGAAGGGTTAGATGGGTGATTTTCAACGAGTCTTAGTATTGGGAACGGGTCCGGCTTCGATTCAATTGGCCGTCCTGCTGAAAAAATATACGAACTGCCGCGTAGGAATCGCCGGTCGAGAGTCTGCGCGTTCCGAACACTTTTTTGCGGCACTTAAGCAGAGCAACCGGCGTGTCCGCGCAGACATTCAAAATGAAAAACACCGGCGGCTGCAGGGCGAGTGCGTCATCGATGATGTTTTTCACGGATATGAGAGCATTACCGGAAGATGGGATACCATAATTTTGTCCGTTACAGCGGATGCTTACATAGGCGTACTCAAACAAATTCCTCAACAGCTTTTACGGCAAGTAAGGTGTGTGATCTTAATTTCTCCGACCTTCGGTTCCAACAGCTTAATCCGCCACTACATGACAGATATTCGTGCGGATGCGGAAATTATTAGCTTTTCCACCTATCTTGGCGATACGCGCTGGAGGCACGACAAGCCTTCCGATCAGGTCATCACGACAGGAATCAAGAAAAAAGTGTTCATTGGCTCGACGCAGGCTCCATCCGATCATGTGACGAAGCTCTGTACGTTGTATGAACCACTAGGGATAACCTTGGAAATCATGCGTTCTCCATTCGAAGCGGAAACGAGAAATAGTTCCTTATATGTCCACCCGCCTCTGTTTATGAATGACTTTTCGTTAAATGTCCTGTTCGGAGAAGCGGCTCCCAAGAAATTTGTATACAAAATGTTTCCCGAAGGTCCCATTACACCCGGTTTAATCCGTGATATGGTGGCCTGTTGGAAAGAGATGACGGCCCTTATCCGCAAGCTAAATATAGACGGCCTTAACTTGCTTAAGTTCATGACAGACGATAATTATCCGGTGCGGCCGGAAAGCTTATCGCGTCACGAGATCGAAAACTTTCTTCATTTCGAAACGATCCATCAAGAGTATTTGGTATACATCCGGTATACATCGCTGTTGATCGATCCTTTTTCCGAGCCGGATCCCGATGGGAAATATTTCGATTTCTCGGCAGTCCCCATTCGGCAAATCTTTGTGAACCATGAAGGGTACTGGGACATCCCGCGCATGCCGAAGGAAGATTACTACCGAATAAAAATCATACAAGGCATCGCGAGATTTGTAGATTCAAGCTGTCCAACGATCGATACATTCATTGCAACTTACGAGCGGAAAATAGAGGAAGCGGCCCGACATAGGCTAAAGGACGAGTTGTTGTCGGATGCATTCACCGTGCAAAGCTTTGAAGAAGACTTGAAGAGGATACGCAGTGAAATAGAAACAAGGTTGGGATCAAAGAACATATAGTACGCTGCATACTGGAGGAGACGACATGACGAAAAGAATAGCGGTTTTATTAGCTGCTTTAATGATTTCCATTGCCCTGCTGGCAGGCTGCACCGGCGGAAAGGCTGCAAAAACGGGGCCCACGGAACAAAGTAAAGAACTGGTATACGCCACGGCAAAAGATATTAACGATATGAATCCCCATTTGTATACGGGTTCAATGCCGGCGCAGGGAATGGTGTACGAATCGTTAGTCGAAAATACGGAAGACGGAATGAAGCCGCTGCTGGCCGAATCTTGGGAAACCTCAAAGGACGGGAAAACATACACCTTTCACCTGAGAAAAGATGTGACCTTTCACGACGGAGAGCCGTTTAACGCGGAGGCTGTGAAGAAGAACATCGAAGCCGTGCAAAAAAATGCAAGCAAGCATTCCTGGATCAAGCTATCCACTAAAATCGTGAGCTGTAAGGTGCTTGATGAGTTTACGGTGGAATTGAATCTATCGGAGCCCTACTATCCGACTTTATTGGAATTGTCGATGACCAGGCCTTACGTGTTCATCTCCCCCAAAAATTTCGTTAACGGGGGGACCAAGGATGGCGTGAACGGACACAACGGCACGGGACCCTATAAGCTCACAGAGCATAAAACCGATCAGTACGCCACTTTTGAATCCAATGAAACCTACTGGGGCGGCGCGCCTAAAGTGAAGAAAGTGACGGCGAAAGTTCTTCCGGCAGGGGAAATGACATTTTTGGCGCTGAAAAAGGGGGAAGTCAATTTTATCTTTACGGATGATCGAGGCGCGGACAGTATTGATGTGGAAGCGATGAATCAGTTCGTTCGTTCGGGCGATTTCCAGCTTGTCAGAAGTAAAGCGATGAATACGAAAATGATCGTGGCCAACAGCAGCAAATCAGGCCCCGTACATGAAACGGCCGTTCGCGAGGCCATCTGGTATTCCATCGACCGGGAAACCGTCAGCAAGCAAATTTTTAGCGGGATGGAGACGGCGGCTAACACTCTGTTCTCCTCCAATGTCCCGTATGCGGACGTCGATTTGAAGAAGCGGGGCTACGACCCCGAAACAGCGAAAAAGATTTTGGAAGAAGCGGGCTGGAGCCTGGAGAGTGGCAAAGAAATCAGAACCAAAGCCGGAAACCCGTTAGCCATGAAGCTTTACTACGACGTCAATTCTTCCTCCCAAAAAACGCAGGCTGAATTCCTTCAACATACGTTGACAACAATCGGGGCTAAGCTGGACCTTATCGGCGAAGAATCTTCTTCTATCGCGAAAAGAAGAGCCACGGGAGACTATGATTTGCTGTTCAATCAAACATGGGGGCTCGCGTACGATCCGCAAAGTACAGTTGCCGCATTTACTTCGGAAGGCTCTTATCTGCATACAACCAAGGGCATACCGAAAGCGGCCGAACTCTACACGAAAATCGATGATGTGATGGTGTCCGCCGACGAGAAGACACGGAAATCGTACTACGCGGATATTCTAAAAATTGTCCATGATGAAGGTGTCTTTATCCCCATTACCAATGGCAGCGTCACCGTCCTGGCTCCCAAAAATTTGAAAGGGATCTCGTTTAAGCAAACGCAATACGAGCTGCCGTTTGAGCGAATGTACTTTGAGTAGCTAATGAATGCACAGGGAGACCCCTTCGTGCCATGTATAAAAAAGGAGAGGGCTATGGGCAGTTATATCCTCAAAAGAGCTTTACTATCGCTTCCTTTGCTTGTGATCATATCCTTTCTGACGTTTGTTCTAAATCATCTGTCTCCTTTGGACCCGGCCGAAGTGGTCCTGCACGCGCAAGGCGTGCCGGATATAACCGAAGAATTAATCGCGGAAACGAAACGGACGCTCGGACTGGACCAGCCGTTTCTAATCCGTTATTTCCACTGGCTCGTTTCCTGCCTGCAGCTCGATTTCGGCCATTCGTACGTCACGGGAAAACCGGTGTGGTCCTTGCTGGGACCCGCTTTTCTGAATACCTTAAAGCTGACGCTGGTTTCGATGGCTGCCATTGTTGCCCTATCTATTGTCCTAGGCGTGATCTGCGCATGGAAAGAAGGGAAAAGGATGGACAAATCGGTTAGAGGGGTCTCGTTTTTGCTGACTTCTATGCCGCCGTACTGGCTCGCGTCGCTCATGGCGTGGTATTTTTCCGTCCATTTGGATCTTCTCCCGACCAGCGGCATGGACTCTTTCCAAAGTTATCTTTTACCGGTTACCGTGATTACCGTCAGTTACACAGGCATATACTTTCGGATCGTCAGAAGCTCCATGATCGGCCAGTTGAATGAGGACTATGTGTTGTACGGCAGGGCAAGCGGTTTACCGGAGAGGAAAATAACGATGCATATCCTAAGAAATTCGCTTCAGGTGGCCGTTTCCGTGTTTTGTATGGCCATCCCCATTATTCTGGGAAGTACGGTCGTTGTAGAAAACCTGTTCGCGTGGCCCGGGCTGGGTACGTTAAGTGTCAAAGCCATTCTTAGCCGGGATTTCCCGATCATCCAAGCTTATGTCCTTGTATTGGCGGCGGCCTTCGTTCTGTTCAATACCTTGTCGGACATGATTCTTGCGGCGATGAATCCCAAACTAAGGAAGGGGATGTAAATGAAACGATTTAAATCGATATGGAAAGACAAGCCGGCTGTCCTATCTTTATTCATTATCGTCACAACCATCGCGGCAGGGATTTTTGCCCCTCTGATTACGCCGCATGCTCCCGGGGAAGTGCATATGGATCTTCGGTTTGCGGGTCCGTCGCCGGAATATCTGTTAGGCAACGATCACCTGGGGCGCTGTGTTTTATCCAGATTAATTTACGGGATCCGTCCAAGCGTGCTTTGGGTGATGGCCGCCTTGATCCTAACGGTAGGGATCGGTGCCTTTTGCGGCTTTATTGCCGGGTATTTCAGGGGAAGAACAGATGCCGTCGTGATGAGGATTTGCGATGTGATGCTTTCTTTTCCGGGTTATGTCATGATCTTGGCCGTGATCGGTATTGTGGGCGTAGGCTTTGAAAATATATTGATCGCGTTTGTATGTACGAAATGGGCATGGTTTGCCCGCGTCATCCGAACGTCTGTCCTGCAATACGCCGAAGCGGACTATGTGAAGTTCTCTAAAGCGCTTGGCGCCGGCAGCGTTCGAATTATGATCAAGCATATTGTGCCCGTTTCGCTTCCCGACATTGCCGTTCTAGCAAGCAGCTCTTTCGGTTCCATGATTTTGCAGTTGTCCGGCTTCTCCTTCCTCGGTTTAGGCGTTCAAGCTCCGAATGCAGAGTGGGGCATGATGTTAAATGAGGCCAGGGAAGTCATGTTCTCGAAGCCGGAACTTATGTTAGCGCCGGGTTTAGCGATCGTTCTTGTCGTGTCGGCCGTCAACTTTCTGTCCGATGCGCTCCAAGCTGCGTTAGATCCTAAATTAAGGACTTCCAAGCAAAAGCTGCAAGGTCAGACCATCGCTTCCGGTACGGCGATTCAAGGAAATGGGGTGGCTTAATCCATTTATGAATAGTTTAGAAGTGAAACATTTAAAAGTTTGGGATAACTTAACCGGGGAAGTGATTATCCCGAATAGTTCCTTTCATGTGAGGAAGGGAAGCTGTCTGGCCATCGTTGGAGAAAGCGGAAGCGGGAAGTCTCTGACCTGCAGGGCCGTTATGAGATTGACTAAAGCCAATATCCGCCAATCCGGAGACATTCTGTTCAACGGAGTCAACTTAAGCGAACTGCCCGAGCAAGAAATGAGAAAAAGAAGAGGAAAACAGCTCTGCATGATTTTGCAAAACGGCATGCGTGCCTTCGATCCCTCTTGCGTGGTCGGGGTTCACTTAAAAGAAACGCTTGCCGAACATTTCGGGTGGAACCGTGACGAAATAACGGCGAAGATGAAAAAGGCGATGGAAAGCGTGATGCTCAAAGATCCGATAGCGGTGATGAATAAGTATCCGCACCAGCTTTCGGGGGGCATGCTTCAGCGCGTTATGATTGCGCTGGCTATTGTGCTGGAACCCGATCTCGTTATCGCGGACGAACCGACTACGGCACTTGATACGATCTCCCAATTCGAGGTCGTTGAACAGTTTGCGCAATTGCGGAAGAGAATGGGCTGCTCCATGATTTTTATTTCGCACGACCTGGGCATTGTCCGAAAACTTTCGGACGAGGTGCTGGTTATGAAAGAAGGAGAAGTGGTGGAAAGAGGGCCGACTCCGGCCATTTTCTCTGAAGCACGCCATGAATATACCCGCTATCTAGTATCCTCGAAGCTTTCGCTGAATCATCATTTTACGAAAATAATGGGAGGCGGCAGCATTGCTGAGGGTTGAAGGCGTCGAGAAATCGTACAAAACGGGCGGTTTATTTTCCGCGAAAAAACAAAAGGTGTTAGCAAACATTAGCTTCGAATGCGGGCAAGGGGAATGCCTGGGCATCATCGGAGAAAGCGGAAGCGGCAAATCCACACTGGGCCGATTGATCATAGGGATTGAGGAGCCGGATCAAGGAACCGTTTTATTCGAGGGAAAAAGGATAGGGGAGCGAAAAGCGAGACGGGGGAACATTAGCGCTGTTTTTCAAGACTATACGTCCTCCATTAATCCGTTTTATACCGTCGAGCAGGCTATGATGGAACCCATGAAGCTGCAAAACAAAGCCCGCAAAGAGGCTTCAGGCAAGATTGATCTGCTGCTGCATCAAGTTGGACTGGACTCGTCCTATCGAACAAAATACCCCCATGAATTATCGGGCGGAGAAGCTCAAAGGGTGTGCATAGCCAGAGCCGTTTCAACCGAGCCCAAATGTATTTTGCTGGATGAAGCCATCAGCTCGCTGGATGGTTCGGTTCAAATCCAGGTGCTTGAGTTGCTCAAGAGATTGAGGAAAATTTACGGCATGGGATACATCTTCATCACCCATGACATCCAGGCTGCCGCCTATATTTGCGACAGGGTCATTTTCATGCGACAGGGCCAAATCGAAGAAACGGTGAACATCGCACAGTTAAAAGACGTTCAATCCGCGTATGCAAGGAAATTATTGCAGATGATCATTACCTAGCGTTATGAGGCGGACGGAGAGAATTCGGGAAGGAGCAAGAACGGTGAGAGGAGCTTTGTCCTGGCCTTTTCTGAGGCTGTATATGTTGACTCTATTGTATTTCAGCGCTAATTCGATATTAAATGTGATCATCCCTTTGAAAGGCGAATCGCTGGGGGCCACGAATACAACGATCGGGATTGTTATGGGGGCGTACTTATTTACAACGATGTTTTTTCGGCCTTGGGCGGGTCATATCATTCACAAGCATGGTCCGATTAAAGTGCTGCGCACGATTCTTGTTATTAACGGATTCGCCTTACTCCTGTACACGTTTACCGGGCTCGGGGGATACTTCGCCGCCCGTATGCTGCAAGGGGTCTGTACCGCTTTTTTCTCCATGGCCCTGCAGTTGGGTATTATAGACGCGCTGCCGGATAAGGACCGGTCGCAAGGGATTTCGATGTATTCCTTATGCGCTTCCATGCCGAATATTATGGGTCCTCTGCTGGCTTTGGGCATGTGGCAAACGGCGGATAACCGTTATTTTATAACGGCCATGATCACGATTGCCATTCTTACCGGAGTTGTGGGCTATAGTGCCCGAATGGAAAAAAAAGAGGCTCAACCTGCTGCGGGTCAGCCCGGGCATGGCGCCACGATGCTCCATTCCTTCGGCCATTTGGTTAAAAACCCGCATTTATTCAAATGCAGTGTTCTGATGCTGACAGCTTCCCTTGTATTCGGAGCGGTGACCACCTTTATTCCCCTGTATGCCGCGCAGATCGAAAGCGGAAATGCGGCCATTTACCTCATGATTCAGGCGACGGCCGTAGTGGCAGCCCGTTTTACGCTCAGGAGGAAAATTCCTTCGGACGGAAAGTGGCATTCGTCCTTTATGATGGCGATCATGCTGATTTTAGCCGCAGGGGCGCAATGTGTAAGCTTTTCCGCAGCGGGCGGAACGGTGTTTTTTTATGTCGGCGCAGGTTTAACGGGCATCGCCCAGGCACTGCTTTATCCGACCTTAACGACGTATTTGACTTTTGTATTGCCGCAGCATGATCGCAATGTGCTGCTCGGTTTATTTATCGCTACAGCCGATTTAGGCGTTTCGCTGGGCGGCGTCGTGATGGGCCCCGTCGCGGATCTTTCTTCGTATTCGTTTATGTACCTCATTTGTGCGATTTTAGGTTTGCTGATGATCTTATTTTCTTATGATCGACGTAAGATTTTTGCCCGCTCAAGATAAACTTGAATGCTGATCAGTCACAAAATTTTCAAGCTTGCAGGCTATCGGCGTATTCAAATCAGCGACAAACATCCAATTACCCGAATTATACTTCGGATATCCTTTCAGAATGTTTTTGGGTTATTCTTTTGAGAATGTTTCTGACCGTTACGGCGAACCGGATGAAATATGGCAGCAGCCCGATGGTTCCACCGTATTGATATATACGGAACATAGCGTACTTTCTCGTGAATTTCCATCCATCGATCTGAAAAATGATGATTCCGGATACACGGCTATGTATTATTTTGACAACCCGACAGCCGAAACAAATGATAATCTCGCCGGGCTTTATGCCACAAGGTTTGTTCGAGGTACTACTTATGGAAAGACTTACGGCGATATTACGGAAGAATTAGGCTTGCCGTCCACAATCAAAGTCATGGGCGGGGGCGATAAATATATAACTTACCCGCTTAGAGAGGGGCAACAACGAAACGCTTACTTTATTTTGCATAATGACAAAGTAATTGAGGAAGGTGTCATGTACGGGAATGACTACACAATATTAGACTTTAAGCAGAAAACTTCTGAAAGTGATGCAACGAATAATGGCATAAGTTAATTCTTATCACAAATTATCGGCTCTTGTTTTATCCCTTATCGCGCGCACATACGCCCATCCGATTTCGATAAACACCGCTTGTCAAAAGATAGCGAACTATCAGACTGACAAAAAAATCCCTAACCAGAATGGTTCGCGCTGCCAAGAATGCAGGGTGAGATGTGATAGTATTGCTCGAATGCATTGGTTTTTATGATTGTGTACACTTTAATTCTGTTGTTATGGCTAACGGACGGTATAGTGGAATAAGCTACCAGTGTGATGTGGTGAAATAATTGTATGAAAAATAGGAGGTCTTTCTATGACAATTGGCTCCCAGAAACATATTGATGGTCTTACGGAAATCGGTAAAATCGTTGCGTTGACAATAGATCATGTAATATCCCTTGTCCATCATCGATCGTCTTTGTGTTAGATTCTAAATAAGTGATTCAATAATTCAACTTATATAGCATTGAAAGCAAGTGTTTATAAATAAAAAAACCTCTCCAATCGCAAAGTCGTTTCATGACGACAGCTTGTTTGCGATTAAGGGAGGTTTTTTTGTATTTAATCGATTAAGTTTCAACCGTATTATTCATGCAACTGCTTATGAAACTCGTCAAGCGGCCGGGACAGATTCTGCTTGATAATGCGTGCGGCTGTTACCGAATCGCGATCCTGCAGCGCTTGAATGATTTGTTCATGCTCTTGAACGGCCGTTTGTGTCTGTCCGATTGGATGGTTTAAAAACACATATTTAAAGCGGCGGATATGCAATTGTAGCGAAGAGCAAAAGGACGTGATATACGAATTGTCTGCGATTTCTACAATCAGGTTGTGAAACTCCTCATCATATTCAAGCGCCTGATACAGATCCTTTTCAAGAATGCACTTCGTAAATGCTTGATTCAATTCCCGCAATTGTTCGATTTGCTCCGGCTGAATCAGTTGGGCCGCCGTCTCGGCTGCCAATGCGTGCAGTACACCGAGGGGGGCGTACGGCTTATGAATATCGTCTTTGTCGACCCGGGTCACTCGCGTATCCTTGCCGGGAAACATCTGGACGAGTCCCTGTGCTTCGAGCAATTGCAGCGCTTCTCTAACCGGCGTCCGGCTCACGCCCAGCGCAGCGGCAAGTTCGGCATCATTGAGCTTTTCGTTAGGCTGCAGCGTGCCGTCAATAATCCATTTTTGCAATTGTGACAATGTCCGATCTTTGGCTGTAGAGCGGACTGGTGTCGAATAATTGTCAGGTATTGGCATTCCATTCATCCTCTTCATCCTTGATAGACAAAAACAACAGTCATTATTCCATAATATTTTGATTTTTAATATATCGCATCTTGCAGCTGAAAGCAATTGAAAGAGCATTAGAAACAGCGCTTAAGGGGCGGCAATGAAAGAGAAAAGAGAAAAAGCTTTATTTTTATCGCAAAAAAAGATTGCGCCTATGAGATATGCAGAATATAATATGCAATATATTACGATAAAGATTTGTTCTTGTATCGTTCAAACAACATGAAGCAATGATGAGGAGCAGGCAGAGGCTCTTATGTACAGAGATCGGTGCAGAAGCTGAGAGCATCGTCATAACCCTACTGCCAACTCGCCTCGGAGCTATTTCCTTGAACCAGTCAACGATTAGAGGAAATCGGAGTGGCGCACGTTACTGTGCCGTTGATCGGCTGTTAGCCGATTGGAAGTGGCTGTACTGAGTACGCGGAACTATCTGTGTATGCATGCAGCAATTATGGGTGGTACCGCGGAAGAATACTCGCTCCTTTCGTCCCTTATACGCGTGTTGCGTATCTGGACGGCAGGAGTTTTTTAATGGGAGGGGGATGAAGGAGAGAATAATATGATTTTCACAAAAAGGGCTGTATGTCAGCCATCTTAAGAGAATGAGTTTCATTCTCTGGAGTGGGAAGCCACTACTATACGAGGAGAGGTTTGCAATGGCAACAAAAACCATACAACCGGCATCAATTGCCGCGAAGACGATTTATCCCATTTTGCTGACGATCAGCATGATGCATTTATTGAATGATACGATTCAGTTTATTGTCCCGTCGTTGTTCCCGATTTTAAAATCGTCATTGTCCCTAAATTTTGCTCAAATCGGTCTCATTTCACTAATGATCAATTTGACTGCAGCCATTATGCAGCCCCTGATCGGGATTTACACGGACAACAAGGCTAAGCCGATGATGCTGCCGTTCGGCATGCTGTTTACAATGCTTGGCGTCATCACACTTGCTTATGCGCATCAATTTTGGGTTGTCATGTTCGCCGTTATGCTGATTGGACTTGGCTCAGCTATTTTCCATCCGGAGTCGGCACGCGTGTCGTTTCTGGCAGCAGGCGATAAAAAAGGAACAGCCTCCTCGATTTTTCAATTTGGCGGGTTTATGGGGCAAGCGATTGCTCCAGTGCTGACTGCTGTCTGGTTTGTCGTTACCGGCCAGCAAGGGCTCGTTTGGCTTTCGATCGTGATTGCGGTAGGCTTTTTTGCCCAGTTTTATGTGGCCCGCTGGTATCAAAATCAATTGGTTCCAGCTGATGCTGCCGGCGCCAAAACAAAACAAAGTCAAGTGAGTCCAACCGGGTTATCAACCGGCCGTATTGTGCTTGCGATTACAATTCTTATGATTTTGGTATTCTCGAAAAACTTGTATGTTGCGGCGATCAGCAGCTATTATTCGTTCTTTGTCATTGACCGTTTCGGTGTCACGATGGGGCAGGCGCAAATCATTCTGTTCGTATTCCTGGCGGCTAACGTTGTAGGCTTGCTGCTTGGCGGCTTGCTGGCAGACCGCTTTAGCCGGCTGACACTGATCTGGTTCTCGATCCTGGGCACCGCGCCATTTGCATTGATGCTGCCCTACTCCAATCTGACTTTCTCAATCATCTGGATTTTCTTGGCTGGCACAATTTTGTCATCGTCTTTCTCGGTTATTATGGTTTATGCCAACGAGCTGCTGCCGGGCAAAGTAGGACTTGTCTCCGGGATCTTCTTTGGGCTTGCTTTCGGTTTAGGCGGTGTCGGCTCCGCCATTCTCGGCAACATGGCCGACACAACAAGTATTGATTTCATTATTCAATGCTGCGCTTACTTGCCGCTGTTGGGGCTGTTGACGATTTTCCTGCCGTCGGACAAAAAAGTGAAGAAAGAAGCGCAGCAGGTCTCTGTTGCTCAATCTTAACTTAATTTATGCTGTCCATGATGTCCCGCTCGCCCGGATAGCCGGAAGAAGAAGTTGGCCGGCAGGGCGTGAGGATAAAAAAATCATAACAGGCCTTTACGCTTCCGGCTCGCACCGTTTGATCGATATTAGCGGATGTGCCGTCCAGCATCCTGTCGTTAACCAGATGATTGAGCAGGTAAAAGCCAGTATGACGGAATTGCAGATTCCCGCTTATAATGAACGTACACGAGAAGGTGTGGTGTGGACAGTCGTCGCCCGTGTCGGCGAAGTGACGGGGCATGTACAGCTTACACTCATAACCGCTACGGACTGGCTGCCGGATTCCAAGCAGTTTGTGCAGCGTATTCCTTCGAGGGGGGCGCCGAGAAGCTGCTGCCGGAATGGGTCGGGCGCTGCATCAAGCCCGATGTCGTTGTCGTTGACCCGCCGTGGAGGTTGTGAACAGTCGCTGCTGCAAGCCATTCTCCAAGCCAGGCCCGCGCGGCTCGTGTACGTCTCCTGCAACCCGGCCACTCTGGCCAAGGATTGCGAAACGCTGCTCCGCGGCGGCTACCAGATCGAATGGGTGCAGCCGGTGAATATGTTTCCACAGATGACACATGTGGAGTGCGTGGTAAGGATATATCGGGTGGATTAATTAATTTTATAATGAGGGGCTTCCTTAAGAGGAGGTTCTTTTTTTGTGCATACTTCGATTAATATGTATTAATTTGGTGAAAATTGGTATGATTAATGTATTAAAATTCAGATTTTATTTAGGAATTTATATCATTCTCATTGGTCGGCATTATTAATGAGGCGGGTGATTTTTATGAAGGTATATATAAGAAAAAGTTTTGATAACGAAATTGCCAATCACAATTTTTATACAGCGTATGATGGATTTAAACAAATGGGATTTGAAATTCATTATTTTAAAAATATTGATGAGCTATCTGATAATAAAAAAGAAGATATAATAGTTAGTTATGTTGATGATGTTAGAACAGTACTTTTTAAACATGATATAATCCCACCTGAAATTGATTACCCTGAAGAATTAAAAAACTACTTGGGTAGGAAGGTTTGGAATTCAAAATTAAGTGTAATAGCAAACAACCCTGAGAACTGGAATGTATTTATTAAGCCTGTTGAGGATAAAAAGTTTACTGGTGTTGTTGTTAGAAGTACTAAGGATTTAATAGGTTGTGGTACAAATGGTGAAGATCCAGCTATATTATGTTCGGAAGTTGTAAACTTTGTAGCAGAGTGGAGATGTTTTGTTAGATACGGGAAAATACTAGACATTAGAAGATATAAAGGGAATTGGAGAGTGCACTTTGATTATAAAGTAATTGAAAATGTCGTCTCTCAATTCGAATCTGCTCCTAATGGTTATGCCGTAGATTTTGGGTTAACTGATAAAGGTGAAACATTGTTAATAGAAGTTAACGATGGCTATTCTTTAGGGCATTATGGGTTAGTTTCCTTGGATTATGCTAAGTTATTATCGGCAAGATGGTCTGAGTTAACCTCGACGATAGATGAGTGTGATTTTTAATATAGCTTCTGTTTACAATTATCGCTAGAGGTGACATGGTTGAAGCCATTTAGAAAACGTTTCAAGAAAGTAACTGTAAATGGTCATCAATTTCATTGTGTGATTAATGAGTATTTTAGAAATGATTCGGTTTCTTTTCGAGTGTACCCTCATAACACCAAAACATCTTTTTTTGAAATTTACTTCTCATGGGAAGAATCTTGGCATTTCAATCTTAACCTACCTGATACATGTTCAACTTTAATTAATTACGCTATTGAAAACGGATGGGCGTACACTCAGGAAAAACAACAGATGTGTATCAGACAAGGCGATTATCTTAGAAAATTAATTGAAATACCAGATTAATATCTAATGGTTAAAAATGCAAATTTGATAATGATATTGAGTGTGCAGTAAATCTAGCAAATTCAACTAATAATGCATAGGAGCAAAATAATGGAATTTGAATTTCATATTACAGTCAATAATTTAAAGCTTGGCGAAAAGGAATTTTTTGTTAATGTTTGTATTTTGGAACAAGTGAAGCCTCTTATGATTGTCTTAGACAAAGGGGATTATATTAATCAGCCTATGTGTACAGGGATTATTGAAAGTATTGATTATTATGAAGCGAAAAAAGAAATTGAGAAAATTGCAACCAAATTTCAAAAAAACGGATTTACTATCATGAGGACAAAAATAGAGATATCTCCAGATGAGGAAAAGTATTTCCATATGCCAGTAACTAGGAATTCTAAGCCTTATTTCGAATGGCATGGCAAAGTAGCTGTGAAAGAAGTTGCCAGGCTAAAAAATTTATGTGAGGGTCATGGCGGGCATATTTCAAGAAACTCTTTAGCAACAAATGGAGAAGTAAGATTTATTACAGTCAGAGAATATGAAAGTAAGGAAAAATTCTATGCACGGGTAGATAAGTTGCATTCTATTTTGCAAGAAAATAAGATAGATGTTCTGAAAGAACAATATGAATTATGTATCTATGACAGTAGAGAAGAACTGGATAGCGGATGGGTTTCATAAATTTCACAATAGAGGGATGCAATAATGATTAAGCTTGAGAATTTAAAAGATATGAATGATGAGGATAGAGAACTCATTGTCTTAGAAGCACTTTTGAGAAGAATATCACTTGTGAATATGCCATTTGTTTTAAAAGGCAGCCTATTAACAAGACAATATTTGAATAACCCAGATACTAGGCATGTTGAAGATCTCGACTTTTTGTATATGGATAAGATCAAAGATGTAGAGCATGCACATGAAACATTTACAAATTGGATGATCCAAGTGACTGAAACGGATCTTGGTGATGGTATAACGTTTAGAAGTTTTCGAGAGAATGCATTTTGGCGGTGTATAGATTATGCAATGTCAGATGATTTTCCTACAATAAATACAGATCTTGCTTATTTTTTCACAGATGAACCTAGGGAAGTAAATCATTATAGTGAAATATATCTAGATGTTTCATTCAATTTAGAAATGGCAGTAGATCCCGTTTCAATTGAGTATCGACCAGTTCTTGGTGATACTTTCAGTGTTCCTTATTCGGTACCACTTTCGATACAAATTGCTTGGAAACTACATCAAACCATTGTGAGACCAAGGTTTAAGGATCTTTATGATTTAAAATATTTATTATCACATCCATCATATGATGAACGTGCACTTAATGAAACATTACAGGCACTCGTTAATGAATGCAGTATAGATCAATCTATTACACCTATTGCTATAAAAAGTATACTTGTAGATGATTTAGGTGGATTGTATCATTCGTTATCCAATGATTATTCTCTAAAAAAATATGCTGGCAGTATCACTCAAGAAGTCTATTTTATGAAGTTAGTGGCTGATTTACGTAAAATAATGAACCAAGTTGGTATTAATGAAAAGGCATACGTTAGTTTACCTAGACCAACACATAGGATACATCAGTGATAAAGAATGAAATTCGGATGCAATAAAATCTAGAATTCAATAACTGATGAAAAGACTATCGTAGTTACAGGGTATTTGTGTATCGATATCAAAAAAGAACCGAGAGCACATTTGCCTTCGGTTTTTCTCTATGCCTACACTCCATATCAGTCTATTAAAACAAAAGGCGGTTGGTTGATGGTGGAGGTATTTTCATTCGAACATAGAGGATTGAGTGCTGGTTATTGTATGATAGATAATAGAGCGACTGCCTCAATAGGTCGTTATTATTAATAAAGAACAAGGTGAGTACATGTCCTGGAGCAAATTGAAACAAAATCTGGAGAGTTTTCTCTGTCCCGCATTACATGGCAGGGTCGAATACCGCGCAACCAGTTACCGTTATTTACCTGATAAAGCAGGGGATTGTTATATTACGGTAGATAAAAAGAACGTACTCAATATGAACGATGCAACTAACTTAATCAGATGGTATCAGACGGAGCTGGAAATTAAGAATGATCCGGATATCCAAATTCCTATCAGCCATGAAGAAATGGAAGCGGTCAGACAAGAAACGAAAGGGAAAGTTCCGGAGGATCGTCTAAAAGTAATGGCAAGAAGCAGAAAAAGTTCAGAACATGCAAAGGAGCTTTTGTCGGCACAGACATCGTTAAGTAAATCAAATTTTATCGTTGTGGCTACTAAATTTTTATCCACTTCTATAGAGGAAAGCATAGAGAGCCAGGATATCTTATTGAATATTCTAGCTTTGGTGGACAGACGAGTTGGAAAAAAGCGGATTTTGAACATGTCCGAGAAGATGAAGTTAAAGCATCCCATTGTGCAGTATTTTTATGAACTACGGCGTAGTACGTTATGAAAAATGAACGGATCGCGAGCTTTCGCATGCTTTATCGCAGGATCTCACCGCCGGGCAAATCGATAATGAGTAAAAAAGTTGACGACCTCGAACTTTAGTTAAGTCCGGGGTCGTTTTCTTATGTCCAACAACATGAAAGGCCGTGGGTCCCAAGAGCCTATGTAATCAGAAAATATAGAAGATGAGACCTTTGCCCTCGGCTGCAGTTTGGCTGAAGAAACGCCGGATTTCGTTGAAATGCTGCAGCATGTAGGCAAAAAACTCGTCCGCATCCTCGTCTGAATGAATGCCAGCCTCAAGAGGATATACCTCTTCCTTGAGCATGACCGGGAAATCATACCGCAAGCGGAGCTGCGCTTCATCCAGCTCAGACATAGCCTGAAGCGCTTCGGCAACTTGCTCGGCGCGTAAGGAAAACGCCCCGAATGAGCCGAAATCGATGCCTTTGTCCGACGTTATCGGTACCACATAGCCAAGAGGGGGCTCACCATCGGCAATACTTCCACAAAGCAAGAAATGAATCGCCTCCCAGGATCTATCAATGTCCAGTCCGGGATACTTGTCTATTTTCAAATCCTTCAACGCAATGTCGCCTGCAGCGATTTGCTGCACCAGTTCGTTATCAATAGAAAAGTAATATCCTCTCATTGCCATGTTGTCAGCCTTCTTTCCATTTTTAGTAGTGACTATACTGCACGATCTAAATGTAACATTCTGGAATTGTGTATTTCAAGGAACAGTAGAGATATCGTCAAAGAAATGTGACAGACCATTAGCCGAATGTGTCATTTTCAGGAATATCTATCCATCATTTTATTTAAATAATTTCGAAAGTCTTCAACATATGTTTTGGGCTCTACGATTTTTAGATTTGTGCCGAAACTTGCTAAAAATTGAAATCCCGTACTGTTTTGAGGGACATAAATGGTGGCTAATAAAAATTCAGAACTATTGTTTTCAATACTCTTTCGACCGTACCTTTCAATGAATTGATCTTTTATGCTAGGCGAAATCAATGCCTGGATAGCGACTAGCTGCGGTTGATAACTTGCTTCGCGTTCTTGTTCCCATACATATTCTCTAGGGTTAAATGTTTGTTCATCCATTTTAAGATGATCGATTCGAGATAATTTAAACGTTCTATTGCTCATACGATGTAAACAGAATCCTTTCAGATACCAACTCGTTTCGCTAAAATGAAGCTGATAGGGCTCGACAATTCTATTCGTCGTGGTGCCGTTTTTATCTATATACTCAAAGGAAACTAACCTTCTCTTTACTATGGATTCTTGACACGTCTTCAAGGTTTGAATAATCTCAGTCCGGCCCTCCCAATCATAAAATGACAGTTGAATTGAACTTTTCAGAGTCAATGGGCTAACCATCGCTTCTATTTTCTTTATAGTAATTTCAACTTCTTCGCTAATTAGAATTTGTTCCAATCCGCCGAGCGCCGTCAATATATTCTCTAAGTCGGAGCTGCTTAAAAGACGTTTATCAACCTTGTATTCATCCAAAATACCGTAGCCGCCATGAACTCCATGGATAGAATAAATCGGGATGTTGGATAAGCTCAAGGTTTCCATATCGCGAAGAATGGTTCTTTTGGAAACATTAAATAATTGCGCGAATTCGTTTGATGAAACGACATTTTTTTTCAGCAAAATCATTATTATTGAAATAAGTCTCTCAACCTTGTCCATATTTCTCCTCTTATTTCTCTACTTAATTTTAGAACGGTGACATACAGATGTCACTTTTAGTCGATTATACTACATGTATAACAAGAAGGAGGTATTGCTTTATGGAAGCTATTGTATATGTAAACTTTGACGGAATCGCAGAACAAGCGATTGAATTTTATTCGGAGGCTTTAAATGCAAACGAGGTGAAAAAGGTTAAATTCAGGGATTTTCCACAAGATCCAAACTATCCGCTGCCAGAAAATGAGTTAAATATGATCATGGAGTCTTCCATACAATTCTCAGGCGGGAAAATAATGATGTCGGATATTTTGCCTTCCATGAAGGCGGTAACAGGCGAGCTGGTGAAAGGGAACAATATTCTGATCAGTCTGGTCATGGATGATAAGCAAAAACTGGAAGAATACTTTACTAATTTGTCTGTTGGCGGCCATGTCATCATGCCGTTATCCAATACTCCTTGGTCTTTGTGCTTTGGAATGCTGGTTGATAAATTTGGAGTTAACTGGAAATTCAACAGCGACGCAGATCAGTTTCTTGATCAAGTCATTTCTAACAAAAAGTAATTCATTCGGGCGCGTGACAACCTCACATATCCGATAGCTAGTATGGAAATAGGAATCAATTTAGAAAGGATCATTACCCCCAATAGGTTGTTATATTTGGACGCGGTCGAGGAAGCTTTGTGTTTTGGATGGATTGATGGAGTCAAAAAGAAAGTTTCCAAAACGGAGCTGGCTTAGAGGTTGTCTCCCAGAAGTAAAAAAAGTTCATGGACTGAATTAAATAAAGAACGTGCCCGCCGCCTCGAAAAGTTGGGGTTGATGAGAGACGTAGGAAGAAGGGTTCTTCCTAATATGGATCACAATTGTTTTAGAATAGATGAAGAAATAGAGCAAAGGCTAAAAGAGGAAAAGCAAGTATACGATCATTTCGTGGCATTTGCGGATCTTTATAAAAGAGTTCGGATCGACACGATACAAAGC
This sequence comes from Paenibacillus sp. JT31N7, assembly GCF_059692095.1. Classification (NCBI taxonomy): domain Bacteria; kingdom Bacillati; phylum Bacillota; class Bacilli; order Caryophanales; family Paenibacillaceae; genus Paenibacillus; species Paenibacillus sp. JT31N7. The sequence goes on along the minus strand of NZ_JCAUAT010000001.1, from coordinate 761,858 downwards.
AATAAGAATCAGTCGGAATTGTTTAGGAGCAGATTAGACAAATTCATAACAAATACCAGAGAAAACAAAATGTACGGTCAATGGAATGATAATGGAGGTCTACTCGATTATTAAGATCTAGGATATTGCAATGTAAAAGCGGGCATGTTAAGATCGTGCTGACACTTAACGATCGGAGTTGAAGAGAATAATGTAAGTTTTCCTGCCGCTTTTTAAAGAATAAAACAAAAATTTGGTTTATTCTTTATTGGCAAGAAAGTTACCTTATTCTTTTCACTCAAAAAATAGATCCATTTCCTACCCTTTATAGGGTTGGATGTGCCGTATTTTTTGAGCTACAAGAAAGGTAACTTTCTTGTGGCTCTTTTTTATGTTGACAAAGAATGTGCAGCTGAAAGAGATCAACCATTTCTAGGAGGATGAAAGCGATGAAGAACGAGGTTGTAGATGATTGTGTGAATCGGTTCTTGTTAGGTGAAGCGGTTCACAAAAAAACAATTCGGTTGCCGGAGGTTTACCCATCTATCGACAGGTGCACATAGCGATTCATCTGCAAACTGTATGCGCTTTTTCTGTATAGTTGGTTAACGACGTGTCAAAGCGCCGACTGACGGTTGCTTTTTTTACGTTTTCTCCGGCAGTAAGGAGAAGACATGAGACTACCCTCGAAATATGAAACGATTCGGCAAATATTGTCCGACCTCAAGCAACCCGAATATCGGTATGCTCAGATTATGGACGCGATTTTCAAGCACAACGTCGGCGAATACGGACGGATGACCATGCTGCCCCAACTTTTGCGCGACGAGTTGACCCGTATGCTTGGTCCGAACGTCTGCAGTATCGTTCCGGTAAAAGAACTCACGTCGAAACAAGTTAACAAGGTGCTGTTCGCCATTGCGGGCGACGAGCGCGTGGAGGCCGTACGGCTTACTTATGAGCGGGGCTGGAAATCGTATTGCATTTCCACGCAGTGCGGCTGCGGTTTCGGGTGCAGGTTTTGCGCCACCGGTACCATCGGCCTGAAACGAAATCTGACCGCCGACGAAATTACCGACCAATTACTGCACTTTCGCTTGAACGGCCACGCCTTGGACAGCGTCTCATTTATGGGCATGGGGGAGGCGCTCGCCAACCCGTATATTTTTGATGCCATAACGATTTTGACCGACCCGCATCTCTTTGGTTTGGGACATCGGCGAATTACGGTTTCCACCATCGGTCTGCTGCCGGGTATCGATAGGCTGACACGTGAGTTTCCGCAAGTCAATCTAACCTTCTCGCTGCATTCGCCGTTCGACGATCAGCGAAGCGAGCTGATGCCGATCAACGACCGATTCCCACTCGAAGACGTGTTGAACGCATTGGATCGTCACATCCGACACACAGGGAGAAAGGTGTATATTGCGTATATTCTTCTTCGGGGAGTCAACGACTCGACGGCGCATGCGGAAGCAGTTGCCGAGCTGTTGAGGGGAAGGGGACCTGTGGAACATCTCTACCACGTTAACTTGATTCCATTCAATTCGACCGAAGTTACGCCGGACAACTATCAGCAATCTGAACCTAATCGGATTAAAGCGTTTGTTCGGATCTTGAAGTCAAAGGGAATCAGTGTCACCGTCCGAACTCAGTTCGGATCGGACATTAACGCGGCATGCGGCCAGCTATACCGCTCCGAATAATCGATCAGCTGTTCCTCGAAACAGTCTCTGTACTTTTGAGCGGAAAACTATAGTTTGCTGCTCAACTGTGTTCCGATAAATGCTTTAACCCTCGTTGTTTTCGCGGTGAAAGGAATAGGAAACTCATTTTGGGTTTGAGGACACGAGGGTCATAAATAATAGGTGTTCGATATAGGAGACACATCTGAAATAATGAAGCCTGCCTGCCAACGGCAGGCTTCTGACGTTTTATTGCCCTTTAGGTTCCGGCAAACTTACCTTCCATAGCCTCGCTGTACTAGTTAATATTCCTTCATCAAATTCCATCTTGTAGATATCAGGCTTTGAAGTGTTTAATAAAAAGTCCAAGTCAAACTGGGGGTCGAAATATCCCATCATCATCGTCATAACGGCTCCATGAGTTCCAATAGCAACTTTCTGCCCCTTATATTCGCTTATAATGTTTTTAAAAATAGTTACAACACGGTTTTGACAATTTGTAAAAGACTCTCCTCCAGGCAACGAAAAGTCTGGGTCTGAAAACATCTTCTTGACTAACGGATATACTTCCTTATCAGGCAGTATTTTATCATCACCAATAAATACGATTTCTTTAAGTTCCTCAATAACAATCATTTCTTTGCCTAAAGATTGGGCTAGTCCCTCTAGTGTTAATATGGCCCTTTTATATGGACTTGAGATGAACGTGTCTATACCCTCATCTTTCAACATTTGAGATACAATTTGGGCATCCGATTTTCCCTTTAAAGTCAGTCCGCGTGTTCTTTCGTTCCCTTCCATTTTAGGTGATTCTCCGTGTCTGACCATGTATACACAGGTTTTCATAAATTCTTTCTTCTCCTTTATTCCTCGACTGCATAATATGTTTTCCTCATCCTACCATTCTCAACTAAACATGTACATTCGTGTTATTACGGAATACTGCCGATAGCTTATAGGATATGTGACATTGACCCTTGAACGAATAATCGGGATAATTAAAACTAAAGGGCAGGAAGGAAGTGGAAGGAATGAACCCTCTGGATTACATTGAATATTTGGGACACAGCAGCGTTTACCCTCCTTTGGTCGATCAGCTTTCGAGGGACAAGATAACTTGGCGGCCGAATGTGCAGAGGAGTCTTAATACGACCTATTTTGTGAGTGGAGAGGGTCTTGTTCTCCATTTCGATATTGGCGCTGAAAACAACGGTATCACTAAGAAAAGCGAGGGTGATTATATATTTGATGAATTAACCATGACAATTATGGAAGAAAATAAGAAACATGGAAAATATGTAGGTCCGTTTCCCTATGGATTGTTACAAAACGATTCAAGAGCCCAGATCGAAGCCAAGCTGGGCACGCCCACGAGGAGAGCCGAGGAGTTGGATAACTACTATTTGGATGGCCTCGTGTGGACGGCAGCCTTTGAAGGGGAAAGGTTTCAATTTTTGAAGTTGGCTGTTCCAACAAACGGCAAGCGAAAATATGGCCTCTGCCCGTGATGTATTGCAGGGATATTAGTCGATATACATAAAATGCTTGTGCGACTTCTCGAAGATGGATGATCTCCGGCAGTTGGAGTTGAATTCTTTGATATCGCTGCGGGACATCGAAAATCTGTAGACCGCCAGACGGATTGAGGTTCCGGGGCTGAAAGAGATTCATACAGCCATTTGGGCAGAAGCCTTTGCTCCCTAGAGGGACATGCTGGGCCTGCGTCACGTTGTGTGTGCATTTGAGGGGACGAAAGGAAGGGAATAAGCATGAAAGAACCATCAGAACAGCTCATTGAAATGCTTGGGCATCCGTACAGTCCCAAGAATGTTCAAGCTTTGCTGCAATCATTCGGCATCAAGCGAATGCCGCCCGCGAACAGCTATTTTAACGACGATATCATCTGGTCCGTGAAAACATCGATACGCATCGATCTTTATCGCGCACCCAAAATAAATGATCTGACTGGGCTCAATTATACAAAAGAAGATGGATGGATCATTGGCGCGATACATTTTCTTGCGCCCGGGTCGGATGACAGAATTAAAACTCCGTTTCCCGGAGATCTTCCCAAAGGAATCACGATGCGCTCAACACCGGATGAGTCGATAAAGGCATATGGTCAACCCGAACTGGATGAAGAATGTGAATGGCCCGGATTTTCCGGTCGGATTTTGGCATGGCGCAAGCCAGGCATAAATATCGCAATTCAATATGCTAACAGTGAGTCCGGCAGCAGGATGATAAGCTGTACGGCCTGTTTAATCGGCTGCATAGGCGCCTGGCGAAACGATAATCCGGAAGTCTTTGCCCCTAATTAACAGTCGAGATGTACTGGCATCTGTACGCCCAAAAAGGCCTCTGCCATATCGGCGGGGGCGAATTGCCTTACAATGAACACTGTAACTCTTTACGTTCTTCTTGTTCAGTCGATGATAGTAATTTCCTATAGTGTATGTAGACAATCTCCTTACGTAAAAGTTTGGAGTAAGGACTTCCAATCTGAAACAGCATAGCGTCTCCGCAATTTAGGCGGTAAAGCAGCCTTGTGCCTCTGTACACTCCAGCGGCGGGTTTCCATATGGAACCGCATTTCAAAGGCTTCCATCATCGCTTCACTGCTCCTTAATTCTGTTAATACATAGTGCTCCCGAGGGTCCTCGCCAAAGGTTCGGGAGCATTTTCTTTTTTTAATTAAAAGGCCGGATTTTGTGGTTGTCATTCAAATGAAAGCACCTTAGAAGCTATTAAACGTCTGTATGCTTCTTGAGTAAACTCCACATGCACTCCGGCATCGTGGAGAAGGACGATATCGTCATACGTGGTCTCTCCTCGTCTTCATATTCCCCATGTGCTTTTTGTCCCGCTTTTGCAGAGATTTCAGTTTGAGGTTTACCAGTGCAACACCTATGATAATTAGAATGAGTCCCACCACCATCTTGGGAGTGACCGTTTCGCCCAAAAAGAGAACGCTGATCACGATCGCAATGAGCGGGACCAGAAAATTAAACGAACCGATTTTGCCGGCTTCACCCGATCTGACAAGCAGAAAGAAAACGAGCCAGGTCAAGGCCGTACAGAAGATCGCAATAACCGTCAACGTCGAGATGAACGGCTGGTTCCAGACGATATCCGTCCAGTTTTCAACGGTAGTACCCGCAACCAACAATACAATTCCGCCAAAGATCATTTGAAGAGTAGTCAACCAGATCGCATCGACTCTAGTTGAGGTTTTTTTCATATAGATCGTACCGAACGTCCAAGTAATCGTGCTGGCTAAACCGAGCAAGATGCCGGCGGACGAAATATTCCCGGAGCCATCGTTTATACTGATAACAGCGACTCCGATGAAACCGAGAATCAAGCCGATTATTTTAAAACCAGTCATGGATTCACCCAACCACAACCAAGCTCCGATACCGAGTAGAACGGGCTGCATGAACACGATCGTCGAAAACAAACCGGCCGGCATCATATTCAGTCCGAAAGTTTGAAAGCCGAAAAAGAGAATGATATTCAGCAATGCGGAGATCAAGTAGATGTTCCAAGTATGCTTCATATTAAGTTTTCTATAGCGTGGCAAAGCGAAAAGAAGCAAAATGAGACCTCCGATAAAGATCCTCAAGCCGGCGAAAAGCAACGGTGGCGCGAATTCGAGTGCATATTTGGAAAGCGGCCAGTTCACCCCCCACAGCATAACTAAAAACGTTAAAAGGATAAAAGTAAGTGTTCGCGAAAGTTGCATGGTTCTACAGCTCCTTTGTGTGATGGTGCTTCCTATGGTACAATAGCTCACTAGATAAATAAAATGCATGTTTATTATAGAGGAGATACCATAATTGTTATGACACATTCGCAGCTGATGTTGTTTGTGAAAATAGTCGAGACCGGCAGCTTTACCAAAGCTGGTGAGCAATTGAATATGACGCAACCTGCTGTAAGCCGCGCCATTTCTGCGCTTGAATCGGAATTAGGAGTCACCCTCATGATACGGGATCGGAAAAGCGGGGTCATTCTCACCGATATTGGCTTGCGCTTGCTTGCCATATTCAGAGACATTTTGCACGGCTACAATAAGGTAGAGCAGGAGGTAACGGCTGAAAAAGGGTTTGAAGTCGGCACCGTTCGCGTCGGAGCGTTCCCGATTATGTCCGCGCACTTCTTGCCGAAAATATTGCGGGTGATCGGGGAGAAATACCCGGGGCTGACATTCGAACTGTACGAAGGGACCATAGACGAGATTAAAAAGTGGCTAGATTCCAGAATGATCGATGTCGGATGGATTATTCCGCCGAGCAACGAACTGGAAACGATTCCGTTCTTCCGAGATGAATTATGTTTGCTGCTTCGGGATGATCATCCATTGCAAAGCCGCCCGACAATCCATATCACGGATCTGGACAATGAACCTATGATTGTGTGCAAAGGTGGGTTTGTAACGCCGATTTACGAGCTGTTCCGGCAATTCGGAACCACTTTGCGCGCCAAATATGACGGCCACAACATAAACACGGCGTTGAGCATGATTCAAGAAGGGCTGGGCGTCTCGATCGTATCGAAAACTTCGTTGTCGCTGTCGGCACTACCGCCTAATGTCCGCGTCCGGACAATAGAACCACAGCCGTTTAGAGAGATTCACCTGGCGGTTCCTTCTTTGCAGGAGGCTCCACACGGGGTGAAACTGTTCCTGCAGACCGCAAGAGAGCTTTATTTGTCCGGCGACCGGAACCATTAATGTGCAATTTTTGCGCAGCAGTTCTGACGGGCATAGTTCCTACAAACCACCGGTGGACATAGGCTTTTCTCATGATGAACAACATGGAGTGACCCCCGATAACAAGGGAGATTTGTAAAATTAGAAAAAGCTTGTGCCGCATTAAACTGTACCCTATTGAGAAGACACTTTAAAAAAGTCTCTCGGTAGGGTACTTTTGTTTATAGCAGAAAGATGGGGATGATGGAATTGAAATGAGCAAGAACATATTTACAGATAACGAAATCAAACAGCTATCTAATAATCCTTATGTGAAGTCTGTTTCTTCTAAGGCAATTACGTATACAGATGCGTTTAAGGAATTGTTTATCTCAGAAAATAACAAGGGTAAGCTACCTAGGGAAATATTTGAGGAATGTGGTTTTGACGTAACCGTCATTGGGATTCAAAGAGTTCAATCCTCAGGAAAGAGATGGCGTGCGAATTACCAGGAGAATGGCATCTTAGGTTTGCAGGATACGAGAAGCCAATCTTCAGGAAGACCCCTTAAACGAGAGCTGACGCTGGAAGAGAAGGTTGCCAGACTGGAGGCTCAGAACGCTTTGTTAAAAGCGGAGAACGAACTGTTAAAAAAGATTCGTTTAGCGGAAAGGGGGCAAAGCAAAAGGTAGCACTGCCACCTAACCAAAAATACATTCTCATCCGTACCGTCATCCAGAACTATCAACTTCATCGTATGGTCAACTATTTATGTAACGTAGCCGAGGTTTCCAGAAGCGGTTATTATAGGTACTGGTCTTCCGCGGCAAAGCAAAAGAGCAGCCAACAAGAGCGGCAAGATGAACAGGTAAAAGAAATCATCTTAAAAGCGTATCAATTCAAAAAACGCAAGAAAGGCGCCCGTTCCATTAAGATGACACTAGAGGGGCAGTTTAAGGTTGTCTACAATCTGAAACGCATCAGGAGGATTATGAAAAAGTACGACATTGTGTGCCCTTTCAGGAAGGCTAATCCTTATAAAAGGATGATGAAGGCTACCCAAGAGCACAGGGTCGTTCCCAACCTGCTGAACCGGGAGTTTAAGCAGAACATTCCCGGTAAGGTATTACTGACGGACATCACCTATTTAGGTTACGGTTCAGGCAAGAAAGCCTATCTATCCACAATCAAGGACGGTTCAACCAATGAAATTGTAGCCTATCATGTGTCAGATCGAATCACGATGGAGCTTGCGACAGATACCCTTCTTAAGCTTAAGAAAAACAGAAGGTTTAAGAAAGCAGAAGGAGCTCTCATTCATTCTGACCAAGGATCTCATTATACACATCCAGATTTTCAAAAAATAGTGAAGAAGATGAAATTAAAACAATCCATGTCTAGGCGGGGAAACTGCTGGGATAATGCTCCTCAGGAATCATTTTTCGGCCATTTTAAAGATCAAGCCTTAATCAAATCCTGTTTGACTTTGGACGAGTTAAACCGGGAGATTAAGGACTATATGACTTATTATAACCACTACCGATATCAATGGAATCTAAAAAAGATGACCCCTGTTCAATACAGAGATCATCTTCTTCAATCTGCCTAGACTTTTTAAGAATGTCCTTTACAAGGGGTACAGTCTACATTTGGCCCAAGCTTTTATTTTGTTGTAACCTTCAACCAGTAAATTTTATTGGACAAACCTGTATGAAAAAAACAGGTGGGGAAATAAGCCTCCCATCGAACCTGAATCGATCTGGCCTGAGAATTGTCAATGTCGTGTAGTTCCACGCTGGATAAGCTTTACCTCCAGTTGGTGGTTTTCCTCATCCAATTGTTTGTTTTCAATTTTCTTGATCAGAATTCGAGCGGCGAGCATGCCCATTTCATAGATAGGCTGCGATACCGTTGATAATTCAGGGAAGACCATTTCAGCTAACGAAATGCCGTCATAGCCGATAATTTGGACTTGATCCGGCACACGAATACCATGTTCCTGCAATGCGCGGAGCGTACCGATTGCCATCAGGTCGTTACCGGCGAATATCCCGTCAATGTCCGGATGCTCCTTGAACAGCTTTTTCGCGGCTTCAGTCGCTTCTTTTAACTGGAAATTCCCATTGGCAATAAGCTTCGGTGTAAACCATGACCTATTTTCAACCAAATCAAGGTAGCCTTGGCACCGCTCTTCCGCAATCCACAAACCTTTAGGCCCTCTGATATGCGCAATTTTGTTGCATCCCTGCTGCAATAATGCTTGCACGGCTAAGTGAGCCCCCTCCCGATTCTTCGAAGTGACGGTGGGGACGACGGGAGTGCTGCTGCGGTCCACAGCGACCATAGGGATATCGAGCTGGTCAATTTCCTCCTCCGTTAAGGTATTGGTTGCCATGATGAATCCATCGATATATTTCTGCTTTAGGTTCTGGATGTATTGTCTTTCGATTTTGGCCGACTCATTGGTGTTGCATAGGATCGTTGTATACCCGTACATCTGTGTTACTTTCTCTACGGCAAGCGCAAGCTCGTTAAAGAAAGGGTTGGTAATATCCGGAACGAACAGCGCAATAGTCTTGGTCGACTTCTTGGAGAGGCTGCGCGCGACATCATTCGGTATGTAATTAAGCAATTTAATGGCTTTATGAACTTTCTGCAACGTATCCTCGTGAACATAACCTTTCTGATTAATGACACGAGAAACGGTAGCAACGGAAACGCCAGCTAATTTAGAAACATCTCGAATCGTTGCGATGCTCTCATCTCCTATTAGTAAGGTGTAATCGATTACACAAATAAATATTGATTATCTTACTGTATTGGCATGCGATTGTCAATGCAGGTTTTCCAACGATCTTCTTGTTGACATTAGTTTCGTATTGAATTAACATAAACTCGAAGTAGGTAACCGGTTACACATTCCACAATTAATTATTTTGTTAGCTGTTAGGGAAGGATAAGCTAAAGGTTAAATTTTCTAATTTGAGAGGATGCTGAGCAGAATGAGCGTAAGAAAAATTCCTATTATTATTGACACGGATCCTGGAATTGACGATGCGGTTGCGATTGGTGTAGCCCTGCATCATGAATCGCTGGACGTCAAGCTGCTGACAACCGTCGCCGGGAACGTATCCGTTGAAAAAACGACCCAAAATGCGCTTAAGCTGATCGAGTTCTTCGGTACAGGCACTCCTGTTGCTAAAGGCGCCAAACAACCGCTCTGCATTCCATATGAGGATAGCAGTCACATTCATGGGGAGTCCGGCATGGGTGGCTACGAGTTTCCGGAGCCAACCAAAAGCATTTATCCCGAACATGCCGTCCGAGCAATTCGCGATACGATTATGGATAGCGAGGAGAAGGTAACGCTCGTGCCGATCGGACCGCTGACAAATATCGCTTTGTTCCTGGCGATGTACCCGGAATACAAATCACGCATTGAACGGATTGTACTAATGGGTGGTTCGGCATCTGCAGGGAATCATACTCAGACGGCAGAGTACAACATTTATGCGGATCCGGAAGCGGCCAAGATGGTTTTTTCCTCAGGCCTGGATATTACCATGGTGGGATTGGATGTAACCAGTAAGGCAACCTTGACACCGGATAATGTGGTCCAGATTCGCGATTTGAATGAAACCGGCAACATGCTGTATTCCATGTTCCAGCATTATCGCGGCGGCAGCTTAAAGACCGGCCTGAAAATGCATGATTTATGCGCGATCGCCTATATCGTTAAGCCTGAATTGTTCAAATCCCAGAAATACTTCGTAGATGTTGAGAATGCGGGTACGTACACGGCCGGTACGACGATTGTGGATCGAAATAACCGGTATCAGAAAGAACCGAATGTAAACGTTTGCCTGGACATTGACGTCGATGCATTCCGTGCATGGGCGATCGAATGTCTTGCGAAAGCAAAATAAATTTAACAACTTAGAGGGGAGACCTCCACTTGGCAGAACTTATATTTGGCTTAATCGTTGTCGTGCTTGCAGGCTGGATGATTACTAAGAAAGTCAATGCCACCGTTGTTTTGTTCGTTGCAGGAATTGTACTGTTATACGGCGCTGTATTTATGGGGCATAACGTTTTGCCTGCGGATGCGGCGACGGGTTCCAGATGGTTTGACCCGATGAAGTCGATTACAAATAATTTTATTGGCAACTTAGGTAATATCGGTATGACGATCATGGTTTTATTCGGTTTCTCGTCCTATATGACGAAAATCGGCGCGAACGAAGTAACCGTTCAAACCTTGATGAAGCCGTTATCCGGAATCAAATCGGTTTATGTACTCGTCCCTGTCATTTTCGTTGTCGGTAACCTGCTGTCGCTTGTGGTTCCAAGCGCTTCGAGCCTTGCCATTCTGCTCATGGCTACGCTGTATCCGGTTTTGAAGCGAATCGGCATGTCCGGATTGACGGCAGGTGCCGTTATTGCGACAACGGCGACTATCATCCCGACACCGCTCGGCGCGGATAATGTCATTGCCGCTCAGACGCTGGGCATTGATTTAATGGAATACGTCATGAAGTATCATGCCGTCATTTCGATTCCGACGCTTATATTGATGACCATCGCGCATTATTTCTGGCAGAAATATATGGATAAGAAAAATCCCGAAACCGATACAATCGACGAATCGAAGCTTGGAACACTGCGCGAGGATTTGCCGCCAACCTATTATGGCTTCCTTCCGATTCTTCCACTCGTTCTGATTACGGTATTCGGTATCTTCGTTAAATCGATCAAAATCGGTCTTGTTGAAATCACTTTTATTTCGCTGATCGTTGCAGTCGTTGTCGAAATGATCCGTAAACGTAAAATTCAGCAGGTGTTCGAAGAACTGATGGTGTTCTTCCGGGGTATGGGGGACGGGCTTGCGATGGTTGTTTCGCTGCTTGTTGCCGCTAGCTTGCTTGTTGACGGCCTAAAAGCACTCGGCATTGTAGACATGCTGACAGATTCGGTAAAAGATTTGAATGGCGCAGGCATGATCCTGATGTTTGCTTTCTCGGGAATCACGGCCCTTATCGGCCTGATCAGCGGCGGCGGACTGGCGGTATTCTACGCCTCGGTCGGATTGCTGCCCGACATTGCGCAAAACGTAGGCATTGACGGGGCGATGCTGTCGATTCCGATGCAGTTGATCGCGAACCTTGTGCGCTCGGTTTCACCAGTGGCTGCATGTATCATCGTCGTTTGCAGCATCATTCAGAAAAGCCCGATGGCAGTTATCAAGAGGACCTCTGTTCCGATTATAGTCGGCATCATCAGTACGCTGGTGCTGTCCTACGTAATGTTCTCTTAAGCGGTAACATGATCGCTGTGTAAGAACACTTAAACAGAGGGTGTTAAAGGATTGGAGTGAGAGAAAAATGAAAAAGATATGCATACTAGGAAGTATTAATATGGATTCCAGCCTATTGCTGGAATCCCTCCCGCACGAAGGAGAGACCCTATTTGCAGCGGGGAAACTTGTCGGTCCCGGCGGGAAAGGATTTAACCAGGCCGTGTCGGCGGCCCGGCTTGGAGCTTCCGTGCACTTTATCGGCAAAGTCGGGGCAGATGAATATGGCAAGGAATTGGTCTCTACCTTACAGCAGGAAGGCATTCATACCGAGCATGTCAGCGTAAATCCGGATTTGCCTACGGGAGAAGCTTTGATTCTATTCAGCAACAGCGGCAGCAACATGATCGTCGTCAGCGCCGGCTCGAATATGGGAATTACAGCGCAGGATGTGGAGGAATCCAGAGAAATTATCCAATTATCCGATGTCATTCTGGCTCAATTCGAAGTGCCAATTGAAGCCATTCAGCATGTTTTTGCAATTGCGAAGGAAGAAGGGAAGGTCACGGTGCTGAACCCGGCGCCGGCCAAGGCGATTCCGCCGACGCTGCTTCAAGTCACGGATTTCCTCATTCCCAACGAAAGCGAGATGCATGTGATCACCGGATGCGATACGAACAGCGAACAGGATATGGTGCAAGGGGCAGCGACTCTGCTTGAACAAGGCGTAGGATGCGTGATCGTTACGCTCGGTGATCGGGGAAGCCTCATTTGCCACCCGGACGGCAATTTATCGATTCCCGCCGAAAAGGTTGCCGCGATTGATACTACCGCTGCCGGCGACAGCTTTATAGGATCCTTCTGCACCATGCTGCGAAGGCAGGAGCGGAAGCAGCTCGAGCATGTCGCGGAGGCGGTCAAGTTTGCCAGTCGCTTCTCGTCGATTGTTGTCCAGCGCAGAGGCGCATTTCAATCCATCCCCTATGCCCACGAACTAGCAGAAATGAGCTGATAACATGAGCATTTTATGGGGGCTTGTAGGCTTATCGGTTATTTTGGGGATTGCCTACTTGATGTCAGACCATAAGAAAAATATTAATTATCGCACGGTTATCGTCGGGCTTGGGATTCAATTGTTATTCGGTTATATCGTACTCAAATGGGATATCGGCAAACAGGCGCTGGAGGTCGTATCCAGAGGGTTTACGAACTTATTCCATTACGGATACGAAGGTCTCTCCTTCGTATTCGGAAGCTTGGCGGATAAGACGCAGCCGGCAGGTAATATATTCGCCATTCGCGTAGCGATGCTGGCTGTATTTATTACGCCGCTGATCGGCATTCTATACCGATTCGGCATCATGCAGTTCTTCATGCGGGTTGTTGGCGGAGGGCTCGGCAAATTGCTGAAGACAAGCCGTGCGGAATCGTTAGCAGCGGCAGGGAATATCTTTCTGGGGCTGCAGGAAATTCCGATCATGATCAAACCCTATATGAAGGTCTTGACTCGGTCAGAGATGTTCGCGATCATGGTCGGCGGCCTCGCCTCCGTCGCGGGAGGAATCATGGTTGCCTATGCTGCGTTAGGCATTCCGATAGCCTATTTATTGTCCGCGAGCTTGATGTCGGCTCCAGCGGGTCTCATCATTGCGAAAATTATGATTCCGGAAACCGATACGCCGATAAAGGCAGGCTCCCGCGAACTTGAAGAGGAAGATTCGGAAACGAAGGATAACCTCATTAATATTATTTCGAAAGGCGCTTCGGCAGGGATGAAGATGGCGGTACAGATTATCGCCATGCTGATCGCGTTTGTTTCTATGGTAGCGCTTCTAAACGGACTGCTTGGTTGGGTCGGCAGCTGGTTCGGGTACGGAGACTTGTCCCTTCAGATGATTCTGGGCTGGGTGTTTGCTCCGCTTGCCTTTGTGATCGGCGTTCCTTGGTCTGAGGCTACGATAACGGGCAGTTTATTGGGGCAGAAATTCGTCATGAATGAAATGATCGCCTTTGGTTCCTTTGCTAAGGAAATGGAGCATTTGTCACCCAAGACGATTGCGATCGTTAGCTTTGCGCTTTGCGGATTTGCGAATATCGGTTCAATGGGGATCCTGATAGGCTCAATGCGATCGTTAGCTCCTGAACGAAGCACTGAAGTAGGTCGTCTTGCCTTTAAGGCCGTGATTGCAGCTTCACTAGCTAATCTATTAAGCGGTACGATCGCCGGCATGTTTATGTAGAAGTAGTCAACGGAAAGTCGTCTGAAGCATTGCAATCTCGACATGAGAATCTGCAATGCTTTTGGTTGTGCCCCAGCAAGCTCACATTTGAGAAAAAAGCATTTTGCAGGCGTCTAAGGCAGCTGAATCATACTAGGCATTTCAGGTCCTAACCAGCTCTTTGGCAACCTGCTTGCCCGCCGAGAGAAGGTTGCCGCTCAGTTCAGGATCATTAACCGTCCGTGCAAGAATAAGAGAGCCCACCATGGTACTGAACAGGGCTCTACCTTTGGATATGTCAATTTCCGCCAGATTGGAGATAAAAGCAATCATCCGCTCCACTTCATGGGTAAATATCTGCCGAACTTCTTCTGAAGAACGGGATATTTCGGCAGAAAGGGCGGGAATAATGCAGCCCATCTCCGTTTTGTCGCGGTGGTAGGAACTTAAATAATAATCGATGACCGTATTGATTTTGGGGGTCTGCTTCTCCTGATCAGCGGCTTTCTGCAAAAGCGCGATGGTATCGGTTATGGCATACCGGCAGGCTTCGGCAACCAGTTGTTCTTTGTTGTCAAAGTGCGCATAAAACCCTCCATGAGTCAATCCGGCCCCCTTCATAATGAACGGAACGCTTACATTGTGAATACCCTTGGTGCGAAAAGCCTGGGCGGCACTTTCAACGATCTTATTGCGCACTTTTGTCTTATGGCCTTTGGGATACGGCATTATAGTCACCCCGCTGCTTCATACTATTTCAAAATATTATAAGCATCATAATAAAATCTGTCAATTTAGGGGCACCGTAACTGTTAGCTCAAGAAATTAGGGTTATGCAAAATGATCAATTAACAGATCGCCTTTTTAACCTTGGAAAAATATTGACATCCATATAGTTAGGTGCCATACTACATACATGAACAACGATTATTTACAAAAGAATGACTTGAATGCTATTCCTTCTCTTGCTCAATCGAAGCGTCAGATCGACCGCTATAACCTAGACGTAGATGCACAAGCCGTACTCGTTGCATCCAGGCTAATGGCGGCCGGGGCGAAGCTTGGACACGCCGCGGAGATCCATTTCTCCAGATTCGGTTTATCCACAGGGAGATATCGCTTATTGGCCGATCTGGAAGATCATGAAGGGGAACAACTACCCTCGCAGTTGGCGGAGCACTTAAGTGTTACTCGTGCTACGGTTACAGGGCTTATCGACATTCTGGAACGAGATGGACTCGTTTCACGGCGAGCCAGTTCAGTGGATGGACGACAAAAAGCGGTGATTCTGACCGAGAAGGGGGCCAAGAAGCTTCAAGAGATGGCTCAGGAGCATTTTACCCGGTTAGAAGCGATGGTGAGCTTGCTAACTCTGGAAGAGCGCAGCGTCTTTCTCGATCTGTTAGGTCGCATTACACAAGGTATTTCAGCCCTAACAGACGAATAAAGCGTGCATGCAAGAGAATATGTGCCATATGAGCATGAAGGCAGTTGGGGCTAGCTAGACTAGCCTTTTTTCATCGCCATATAATTAGGCGGCTAATTATATACAAGCACTTGCAACCCTTTGACCATGAGAGGATGGAAGAACGACTATGAACAAGATGAAAGCCGTAAAAAAGTCGGGGACTCGTAAATTTGTGCTTTGGCGTGAAGTGGTTATGGCTTTTGTATCTCCAGCCTCAATGGCAGGTATTGGAGGGTTGCTTACTGGAGATAGGGGGCTTCAACTGGGAGCATTAACTACAATAGGAGGCACCTCGGCTTTGATAGCGTGGATGCTCGGTCTTTGGCTCCGAAGACGAGGAGGGCCTATGGATCAAACCTGGATGCTCAGAGCGCCTCACTTGCTCGTTGTTGTCCTATTCGGATTGGGAGGGGGGATGTTAGGCCTAGTTGCGGCGTGGGCCATATCGGAGTGCCTGAGCAGTATCATCTCGATCGGCCACATGGCCTGGGTTCATCGGGCCTGGATCGATTTTCCGTTATCGGGATTGATCGCAAGTACAATCGTAACGTGGCGGTGGCGCTTAGCTGTCAAATCAAATCGCCAAATCTAAGCAATCCAACAAAGGAGAAGATGAAAATGATAGGTATCATTGGAGCTACAGGTACGATAGGGGATGCCTTATTGAAACGTTTGGTTGAACTTGATGTGCCCGCCCGTGCGCTAAGCAGAGAACCGGAGAAGCTGCGGGCCCGACTTGGGGAGAAGGATCGGTCCGTTATTGAAGTAGCATCCGCTGATGCTGCCGAACCCGAATCGCTGCGACATGCTTTGAAGGGAGTCAGCCAGCTCTTTATGGCCATGTCCAACAGTCCTAAACAAATCGAGTTGGAGAGTTCGATCATTCAAATTGCCGTCGAATGCGGTGTTGAGCATCTTGTCAAAATCTCAAGTCCTGCTTTTGAGAAAAAATCGCCTGTAGCCGTAGCCGGTTGGCACCAAGAAATTGAGCGCAATTTATCGGAATCTGGTCTCCTGTACACGGTGCTACGTCCCTATGCTTTCATGCAAAACCTGCTGCGTCTCGCCCCTCCAATAGCTGCGCAAGATATTTTCTTCGGATCCATGGGGGATTCCTCCTGCAACTTCATTGACTGTCGCGATATCGCAGGCGCTGCCGCGGTAGTTCTGACAAACCGAAAGGCATCTGGCCAAATCTACACGCTTACTGGTTCGGAGACTTTTAGCTACCCTCAGATTGCTAGCATGCTTACTGCCTTGCTTGAACGGCCTATCCGATATATCAACATTCCTTCTCAGGAATTATACCGGAATTTAATAGAACAAGGGCAACTGCCACCTTGGATCGCAAACCATGTCATAGAAATCCAAGCTATGGCAACCGTTATTCCGGAAAGACCTACGGACACGATCAGGCATTTGCTTAATCGAGAGCCCCGTACGCTAGCAGCTTTTCTGCATGAGCATCAAGAAGCTTTCCGTTAACGGTTAAGTGTAATCATCTGGATCTGCCGGGTTTCCCACAGAGCAACTTCACTCCCTTGGGTTTTCTTGTTTGATCGCTTGAAAACTACTCCAAGTTGAGGGTAAATTCCTTTTTATGTTTGGAAAGTCTTTCCGCGTCAAGGGCTTAGGTTTATGCAAAATGATCGAAATGCTAATCACGGATGTTGACGTTTCTAAAATATGATGACTATAATATATTATGATCATCATATTTTATAGCGACTTCAACGGGAGGGTATCCGAACATGAGTAGGCTTGAATCGGTAGAAACGTTAGTCATTGGATCAGGTCCCGGAGGTTATGTGGCGGCGCTGCGATCTTCACAGCTTGGTATGAAGACGGCGATCGTCGAACGCAGTCAGCTTGGCGGAGTCTGCACACACGTGGGCTGCATTCCATCCAAAGCCTTAATAGCGGAATCGCATCGCTATGATTTGCTTAGACAGTTCAATCATGCAGATGCGGCAGCCTCATTTGAAAATGCTCAGGATTTCAAGAAGGGCATTGTGAATAAGCAGGCAGGCGGAGTTAGTTATTTATTAAAGACTGCTGGTGTGAGCATTCTGGAAGGAGAGGCCCGTTTGGTTGATGAACATACGGCTGTTATCAATCAATCCGGACAGGAGCAAACTGTTTCTTTTAAGTACGCCATTTTGGCAACAGGATCTCGCCCGATTGAACTGCAAGCATTCCCCGTTGGAGGACGTATTTTGTCTTCCACTGAAGCTCTGTCGCTCCTTGAGGTTCCGACCAGCCTCATCGTGATAGGCGGTGGATATATCGGTGTCGAACTGGGGCAAATGTATGCCAAATTCGGAACAAAGGTAACGATTCTGGAGGGAGGAGAACAAGTGCTGCCCGGATTCGAAGCGGACCTTGTGGGCCCTGTTGTCCGGCAATTGAAATCTGATGGTATGAACCTGATTACCGGGGCGACTGCTGAGAACGTAGTCCAGAACGCAAATACAATTACACTTCATTATTCCAAAAATCAGGAGCAGCATCATGTTACAGCGGAATATGTGCTAGTCACTGTCGGCAGAAAACCAAATACAGACGGCAAGTTGGGACTGGAGCGCATAGGCTTGCCAGTGACGAGCAGGGGATTGATTACGACGGACGAACAGTGCAGAACGGCTATCCCGCATATTTTCGCCATTGGAGATATTACGGCTGGTCCGGCCCTCGCTCACAAGGCCTCCTATGAAGCCAAGATTGCGGCAGAAGCTATCGCAGGCCTTACGTCCGAGGTTGATTATAGAGCCATTCCGCTCGTCGTCTTTTCTAATCCGGAACTGGCCAGCGTCGGCTTGAGTGAAACGGAAGCAAAGGCAAAAGCCATCCCGGTTGTTATTGGAAAAGCATCTTTCGGGATCAACGGACGAGCGTTGGCATTGAGGGAGCCCGAAGGATTTGTCAAGATTGTGGCGGACCCGGCCTCTGGAATCGTGATGGGTGCACAAATCGTTGGAGTGGAGGCATCCACACTCGTATCGGAGCTTGCTCTTGCTATCGAGATGGGGGCAACCGTGGAGGATTTGGCTATGACGATTCACCCCCATCCCACATTGGGAGAAGTAATTATGGAAGCTGCCGAAAATGCGGTCAGAAAAATGATGATGAAAAAATAAAAAAGAGCAGCACGTTTAACCCTATATGTAGATAATAATCATGGAGAGTTTGAAAAATGAAGATAAAACAGGTTTTAATATTGGAATTGCGATCACGGTAAACGTTGGAGGTTCGCATCTTGCTGTTAAACCTCTTCAATACTGGAAAGTGAGATCACCTTAGAGACCGGTTCCATTAAACCGAACACTTCACGTGTATAAACTTGAAAAGCCGTTCCCGGACTTAGCGCCTGGGAACGGTTTTGCTGTATTTCGCCTGCGGCCGCTTAGACGCAAAAGAAAAGCGGGAAGACGCACCCGTTAACGTTAAGGGGACGTTCTTCCCGCTGCGTCGTCAGCAAGGGTCGGAAAGCCCGGACGATTTCGCGCCTGCCGCATGATCTCGAAGCTGCTGGCCCCGGTGAAAGAACGGAAATGCGGCGAGCGCGAGCAGCGTCAAAATGCCGAAGATGACCGGTCCCTGACCGAAGCCCAGCTCCTTAAGCAGCAGCCCGCCGATCCAGGCGCACAGGCTCTGCCCGAGGAATGCGAAGCCGCTGGCTCCGTAATAGGCGCCCCGGAGACGTTCAGGTGCGATTTCGCCAATGAGCACATCCCCGATGACGAAGCACAGAATCTCGCCCATGGTGAACACAATCATCGAGAAAAAGAGCAGAATCGTATTCTCAAAGAGGCCGAAACCGAAAAGTCCCGCCCCGAACAGGAGGCAGCCCGTTTTCAGTGCCGTCAGGGACGTGTAGCGCTTCATAAACCGGGTCAACGGATACTGCAGGACAAGCACGCATAACGTGTTGACGACAAACAGGCTGGAGTAGACCGCTACCCGGTCATGGCCGATATACTGCGACAAGGTTGTGTCCAGATGGGAGTAGGCGCCGGCGACGAAAAAATTGCCGAGCAGCAGATAGAGGAACACCTTATCGGTAAAAACGATCTTCATCATCTGCTTCACGGTCGCGCCGGGCTCTTCCTTGCTCTGGAGCAGGTGCCTGAAGGAGAACATAAATACGACCAGCAGCGCAGTATAGACGGCATAAATGGAGGCGCTGACCAGAAAAGGCAGCAGGGACGACGTGCCCCCGACGCCCAGCTTCAGGCCGATTAAGGGCCCGACGGCACCGCCGATATTGATCGCGAAATAGCGTGCGTTAAACACTTCCGTGCGGCTTTCGGCAGGTGTCACATCGGCCAGCAGGGCACGTGCCGCAGGCTCGAACACGTTCCGGAAGAGCCCGTTCAGAGCGCTGAGGACAAAAAACAGCCAGGTCGCATCCGCGAAGGCGAAGCCGATAAACACCAGACTCCAGGCCGCCATCGACGCAATCATCACGGGATAACGGCCCAGGCGGTCGGACAGCGCGCCCCCGGCAAAGCTGCCCAGCGTGCCCACGAACAAGCTTACGGCGAGGATGGCCCCGATCGTCGCGGGATCGATGCCTTTGACCTTGCCCAGATAAATGCCGAGAAACGGAATGGTCATAAAAAATCCGGTTCTGGACAGGAAGGTCCCGATAATGACTCCCCAGGCAACAGGGTGAAAGGAGGGAATACGGAATCGTTTTGTCGTTTTTGCTTTCATGGGGATCATCCTTCTTTTTTGTCGTTAAGTTCAGTATAGCTACACAAAAGGGGATGAAAAGTGTATGATTTGACGGAATCAGTTCACCTTTTATAACGAATGCATTGAAACGGAGGAACGAAAACATGCAGACCGTACTTCCTTTTTTGGAACTCCGGCTGTCCTTCAGGGACAGGGAGCCGCTGAAGTCCTTTCCCGTTACGATCGATGAGCTGGCCGGTATTTGGCACTGCACACCCCGCTACGTGAAGCTGATCGTCCGCACGCTGTGTGAGCAGGGGTGGATCGATT
This sequence comes from Paenibacillus sp. JT31N7, assembly GCF_059692095.1. NCBI lineage: Bacteria > Bacillati > Bacillota > Bacilli > Caryophanales > Paenibacillaceae > Paenibacillus > Paenibacillus sp. JT31N7. Next base: position 741,514 of record NZ_JCAUAT010000001.1, on the reverse strand, counting down.
GGCAGCCCGGTAGGGGCCGCGGCAACAAATCGAAACTGACCTTCGTGCTGGATTCCGACGAGCTTCTGCTGGAGGAAGTCCGCCGACGCACGGAGCAGGGGGAGGTTCACGGAGCGATGGAGCTGATGAACCGGTTCGGCGGTCCCGCCGTCAAGGACCGTTTTATGGACTGGATTTCCGAAGGCATCGGCTTCTCGACGGAAGGAGTGCCGGATTCCCCGCAGGAGACGCTTTGTATGCCCGTTTTCCGTTCGATTACGACGCTGGACCCGGGACTTGTCTACTATGCCTTCGACTGTCATATGGCCCGGCAGCTGTTCAACACCCTCGTCGAATATGACGAAGAGCTGCAGACGGTTATTCCCTGCATCGCGCACTCCTGGGAGAGCAGTCCGGACGCCAGAGAGTGGACTTTTTATTTGAGAAAAAACATCCTGTTCCACCACGGGCGGGAACTCACGGCGGAAGATGTGATGTTTACGCTTAACCGGCTCAGGAACGAACCGGATCGTTATGACAGCGGCTGGATGTTTCGGGACATAGAGCGGGTGGACGCTCCCGACCGGAAAACGGTCGTAATTCGTCTTAGGGAACCGAATTACCTGTTCCTGAGATTTTTGTGCACGATCGCGGCCGCAATCGTACCGGAGGATGTTGTGCGCCGGGACGAGGCCGGATTTGCACGGACGCCTTCAGGCACAGGGCCTTTTCAGGTCGTATGCCATAATGAAGGAAGATGCGTGCTGGAAGCTTTCCCGGCTCACTTTCGGGGCCGGGCCCATCTGGACCGTGTGGAAGTGCTCATTTTCCCGCCGGAGGAATACGGACGTTTGAAAGAGCCCGACTGGACGTCCATCATGACGTCCCATGGCGAGACATCCGGAGCTAGACGGGAAGCATTGGTCAGTGGAGGAGGGGGCTGGCGCAACATGGAGACCTTGTTCAGCTGCAGCAGCATGCTCGTGTTCAATCAAAGAAAACACGGCCCCCACAATCATCCCTTATTCCGGGAAGCGCTCCATCATATTGTCGACAGGGAAGCCCTGATCGCGGATCTGAAAGGCGAACGGGTATGCCCGGCCCGTGGTTTTCATCCGCAGGCGGACATGGGGCAGAGGGCGGGAGCCTGTTGTCCCTTAAAGAGCCGGTCTGAAATTGAGACGCTTCTGGAGCAATGCGGTTATGCCGGGGAAATTTTGGAGCTCGTCACGTATTCCTATCACGAAGAAGACGCCCGCTGGATTCAGGAACTCGCCCGCTCGTTCGGTGTTGCTATTGAAATCCGGGTCCGAAACGCGGAAGAATGGTCGGACCGGGCTTCGCTGGAGTGCTATGACTGCCAGCTGTACGGCATTGTTCTGGGAGGCGACGAGGTGCGTGAACTGGAGGTGTACCTTCAGAACAATTATTTTGCCGCCCTCTGGGACAACGAGACCGAGAAGGTCGTCCGCCGGGAGACGGCCGCGATTTTGCGCGAGCCGGGCGAGGCGGAACGGAGAGCGAGATTTGCGCAGCTCGAGCGGTGGATACGTCAGACCCACGCGATTTTGTTCCTCGTTCATAAAACGACGAACACCGCCTTCCACCAATCCGTCCGCGGAGTAAAAATCAACTCTTACGGATGGGTCGATTTTTATCACATCTGGTTCAATACGGGGGCCGACGCCTTGGCTTGACCGAAATGTCGGCAGGGATGATCGTTGGAACAAGACATTAAATTATAAGGGGATTCGGCGTAACTTACTCCAGCGCTTCCAGGGTTTCCAGTCCGCTCTTTAGCGCCTCGGGGTCCTCGTTTTCCACTCCGAACAACGCTTCCTGCAGGGCAAACGTTCCCTTGTAAAACATTATCCGGCTCAGCATTTCGCAGGCTTCGGGGTTATCCAGAACAAGCCGGAAGAAAGATTCCCCGTAGGAGGCAAGTAAAGCCGCATAATCGACTGCCGGATCTCCCGTGCCGGCCGAGCCGAAATCGAGCACTCCGCTCACCCGTTTGGATACGGGTTCATACAAAATATTCGAAGTCCCGAAATCCCCGTGAATGAGCGAAGGGGCGATTTCGAAGTTCGCTTTGCAGCCGAGAAACGCGGAAAAATGCCGGTCTGTCCAAGTACGCGCGCCCTGCTTCATGCAGGGATAAAGCCGGCTTTGCAGGCGTTCATACATATTCGACCATTCGCGGTAGCCGTCATACCCGGGTTCATGCCGCGCACACGCCAGACCCTGGGGGTCCAGTCCGTGCAATTCTTGCAAGAAATCACCGAGTTGTCCGGCTATATAACGCAGAAATGCTTCATTCGGAACGTGTTCATTATGAGAATCATTCGATGCCTCGGCTTGCAAAAGATCGGCTTCAAGCGGTTCTCCCGCGATTTTGTTGTACCCGATGAAGGAGTGTTCTTTAGGTGAGGGGCATGCATGGATAAAAAGCGGTCGTGGAATTTCCAACGACACATGATCCGCCGCGTAAAGCAGGAAAGCGGCTTCTCTTTCCATGTCACGGATGGCCGATTCGTATCTGGGGAACCGGAAAATCAGCCGGGCGTTTAGGAGCCAAACGTCGTTGTTTTGCCCGGCTCCGATTTTTTCCGCCGTGTCCAGCGGCAACTCGGGATAACGCTGGCGGATGGCTTCCAGATAAGGCTGTGCTTCATTCATTGCGGGCATCTCCTTTTTTACCGAATTTTACTAGTACGAACGTCTGAAAGTCTTGGTTTCGTTGGTTGTACGCTCTTTTTGCCTGAAAAGCACATGAAAACCGGGCGGCTACGCGGCCCTGCGCTGCTGGACAGAATACAGGGCGGAATTGTTATAATAGCAGCATAACAAGTTTGCCGACAAACGATAACCTGCGGAAACAGCAGGCCAAGCCTTTTAACATGTTCGACGAGAGGAGCCTGATAATGAAGAAAATTATGAACACGCCGGAGAACCTTGTTAAAGAGATGTGCAGCGGCTTCGTGCTCGCTCATCCGGGTCTCGAATTTGACCGTAAACATACGATTATCCTCAAAAAGACGATTTCGCCCGATAAAGTGACGCTGATCAGCGGCGGGGGGAGCGGACACGAACCGGCGCATGCCGGATTTGTGGGCAAAGGGATGCTCGATGCCGCGGTCTGCGGCGATGTTTTCGCTTCTCCATCCCAGATCCAGGTGTATCAGGCGATTCGTTCAACCGCCAGCCGGAAGGGAATGCTTCTCCTGATTAAAAATTACAGCGGCGATATCATGAACTTCAGGAATGCGGCTCATCTTGCGGGAGAAGACGGCATACAGGTCGATTATGTGAAAGTGGACGACGATATTGCCGTAGAGGACAGCTTGTACACCGTCGGGAGAAGAGGCGTTGCCGGGACGGTTCTCGTACATAAAATAGCGGGCGCGGCCGCGGAAGCGGGGCTGTCCCTGGAGCAGGTAAAGCAGGCGGCGCAGAAGGCCGTGGACCGTACGAAAAGCATCGGGTTCGCTTTGTCGTCGTGCACGGTACCCGCCAAAGGCACCCCTACATTCTCGATGGAAGAGAATGAAATGGAATACGGGGTGGGCATTCACGGCGAACCCGGCATCCGGCGCGAGCGTCTGCTTACGGCCGATGAACTGGCCGGCAGAATGGTTACCGAGCTGCTGCGAAGCCTGCCCGAAGATAACAGTCATGCGCCGGAAGTGGCCGTGCTGGTCAACGGTTTCGGCGGCACCCCGCTGCAGGAACTGTATCTGCTGAACCATTCCGTTCAAAGGGAGCTGGCCTTGCGCAGCGTCGCCGTTTATAAAACGTTTGTCGGCAATTACATGACCAGCATCGATATGGAAGGCGCTTCCCTTACCCTGATGAAGCTGGACGACGAGCTGAAAGAATGGCTTCGCGCGGAATGCGATACCCCCGCTCTCGCCATCCGTGAGCATCTGGAGCCTGCGAGCTATGCCGAAGTCGTTCCGGCGACGGAGGCACACGGGGACAAACTGGTTTCCTTCAGCGTAGTCACCCCGGAAGAAAGCGCCGTCGTTCATAACGGCAGGCTGTCTTTGGACAATATGATCTATCTGATCGATACAATGAGCGAAATCGTTATCGACAACGAGGTGCCGTTCTGCGAGCTGGACGCTCATGCGGGAGACGGCGATTTCGGAATGAGCATCGCAAAAGGATTCAAGCAGTTGAAAACGGAATGGGACGAACTAACCGCCCAGGCTTCGGATATCGGATCGTTCCTTGATGCCTGCTCCCTGATTATTATGGAGCACTGCGGCGGCGCTTCCGGTCCGATCTGGGGATCGGCTTTCCGGGCGGCGGGCAGAAGCGTGTGGGACAAAAACGGCCTGGATGCAGCGGATATCGCCGGAATGCTGCAGGCTGCGGTCCGGGGCATTCAGGACACGGGCGAGCGATCGTTCGGCAGGGGAGCGGTAGTCGGTGACAAGACGCTGATCGATGCGCTTGTCCCTTACGCCGACTCCTGGGAAGCGAGCGCTGCGGCAGGCGCGGACTTGCTGTCCGCCGGAGCGGCCGCCGCCGAAGCCGCGGTCCGCGGAGCGAAGGAGACGGAAACTATCGTCGCCCGGATGGGCAGAGCGGGAACCGTCGGCGAGCGGAGCATCGGCTATCCCGATGCGGGCGCGCATGCGCTGGGAGTTATTTTCACGGAACTCGCCAAAGCGCTTAAATACCCAGAGTAAGGACACCATCTGTCCTTGCGGAACGTTAAAGAACCGGTCTCTACCTAGAGGCCGGTTCTTTTTGCCGATGCGGCGGAGCTGTTCGCCGCGGGGCTTCAGTCTATTTTCCGTATAGCGGAGCGATTCTGTCTATGCGGTTCGTCCAGATTCCGCCGCTATAGCCGGAGGGCAGCCGTTTGATATCTTCAGGGGAATCGAAGCCGCTGGAAAAATCGCTGCCATCTCCGCCGACTACTATAACGCGGGTATTTGCCCCGTCCATCCGGTTCAGAAATTTGTCCGGCCAGCCCCATAACCACGGCCCGATTTTCTCCGGAATGTGCAGCTGTGTCCGCTCGCATGCCGAAGGTATATAGCCTGTCCAGCCAGCGGCTATGTAAGGGAGAAGACAGCTTTTCATCGTGGCTTTCGACATCACTCGTATTCGGGGAAGCTCCGCCTTTAACGCGTCAATAGGTTCGTCTCCTCCGTATACGGTGAGCCGGTCCACCTGTTCTTTCGGCCGTACGGACAGAAACTCGGTCAGCTGTTTTCCTTCCGCGGCATCATTACTTTTGATATGAATCAGAAAAGAACGTTCGGGAAATAACTCGAGCACTTCCCGCAGAGAAGGCATAAGCCCGGTTCCTTTGCCGCGAAAGGGATACGTCTGCCCGTGATCCGGGGTATAGCCGTAGCCGATATCCAGTTCTTTCAGCTGCGCCATTGTGTAGGATGAGGTTTTACCGGCGGCGGGGGTGCGGCAATCCAGGGTCCAGTCGTGAAAGACGGCAAACTGACCGTCTTTAGTCGGCTTGATATCCAGCTCCACACTGTCCGCACCCGCCCCGAAAGCCGCTTCCATAGACGGAATCGTATTTTCCAAATAAGGATGCTCGGGCGGGTAAATCCGCTCGGCTGTGCACGTGTCGTTTGCGATATTCTCCATGGTGAAGGTTTGCGCAAGACCCCGATGGGCGAGGAGATAGGGAGTACCCGTATCCCTTTTGACGAAAAGGGAGCTGTTATAGACATAAAGGAAGACCAGGAGCAGGACGGTAAAAAGAAAAAATTTACTTCTTAGGATGCGCTTGATTTTATTCATTGAAGTTCCTCTTATCTTTCGATGATCGGCTGTAACCGTATTCCGGGCATCAAGATTCTCTGTAACCAAGGCGTTCCGCAATAAACGTTTACAGAATCAGGATTAACGTTTGACCGGCAGCACTGAAGGAAGCTGCTGAAGACTTGAAGCGATTGTACACCGAATTTCGCCGTGTCCGCAAGGTCCGTACAGCTAGGCTATGATTGTGGATAGGGTGCCGTTGCCCGCGCTCAAACTTCCCCAAAACGAATTCGCTGTTGAAAGCATATCTACCGGAGGAACGCATACGATTAGGCGAAGAAACGGGAAAAAGGAGGATCGACTATGCCGGTTAACGAGACGCAGATGACTTCGCTTGTTTCGGGATTTTTACCGCAAGGGGCGGAACTGATGACGATAGAGAAACCCGTCGGACATCCCGCCAATTACTCGGCCGATTTAACAGGGGATGGCATACCGGAAATTGCGGCGGTTTATCGCTTAAAAGGTGAACTATACCTGCTTATATTGACTTACCGGGAAGGCGTTTGGCAAAAAGCGGCGACTGTAAAAGGAACCGGCTACGCAGTAACGCTGCTGTCGTCCGCCCCCATGCTGCGGGCCGGTCATAACAATCTACTCGTCGGCTGGCAGATCGGATCGATCTGGTCGAAGCTGTCGGTTTACGAATGGACGCGGGAAGGGCTGAAAGATGCCGCGCCTGCGGACATGAGCTACAGTTATCTAGAAGCGGAGGATATGCCAGGCCTTGCCGGACGTGACGGGAAAGCCGAAGTGGCGCTGTGGGTTCACGATACGGGAGAAGCCTACCGCGCCCAGGTGCTGAGGTGGAGCAAGGGGGCGTTTGTGCCGGCGCCCGATGTCTACCCGTATTATTTTCCGCGTGTGGTCCGGTACTACGAGGCGATGACCCGTAAGCATCCGGATTATACGTTTTACTGGTATTATCTTGCCGACGCCCAGTACCGGGCAGGTAGGCCGGAAGCGGCGCTGGTATCGGTACGTAAGGCGCTGTCTTTTCCTAATCCCTTTCCTTCGCGTGAAAAGCTGCTGGAGCTCCGGCGGAACATTTTGACGGCCCTCGGCAGCTCACCCGAAACACGGTTGCCGGCCCTGTTTCCCGCTTCGCTGAAAACGGTGTCCGGACTGAAATGGGGCTACATCGGTCCGGACGGAAGGTTTGCGATCCGGCCGATTTACGAGGACGCCGCAGATTTCCAGCAGAACGGACTCGCCGTTGTCGGACAGAACGGGAAATACGGCCTGTTCGAGGGGACCGGACATTTTGTCGTGCCGCCTGTTTACGATTCGATCAATCCGTTTTCCGGGCGACGGGCGGTCGTCATCGACAGCGAAGGCTTCAAGCTGATCGACGAGAAGGGTAAAGTTCTGACCGGGCGTGCCTATTCGTTCATCGCCAATATGGAGGACGGGAGAGCCGTTTTCTATGTCACGGACGGGGGAAGCGGCGATACCGGAACGAGCAGATACGGCTATCTCGATGCACAGGGCAGAGAGGTGATTCCGGCGCAGTACGAAGAAGCCAACGATTTTGAAGACGGCAGGGCCGTCGTCAAGATCCGGGACAACGACTATGCGCTCATCGCTCCGGACGGCCGCAAGCTGGCATCCTATCCTTATGCATACGTCGGACCGCACGGAGACGGCCTTCTTGCCTTTCAACAAACTTCCGGCGGCAAATACGGCTACATCGATGAGCGGGGAAAAATCGTGATTCCGCCGTCGTTTACGACGGGCCTGCCCTTCCATGACGGCCGGGCCATTGTTAATACGGCGGAAGACTACAAGTGGACATACGGCGTCATCGACAAGGCGGGCCGGTACGTGATCAAGCCCGCTTATAACGACATCAGGGATTTGGGGGAGGGGCGGTTTGCGCTGGGTAGAGCGGTAGATCCCGAACAGCCTTTTCTCGGTTCGGTATACGCGATCGCGGACTCGAACGGTGTACAGCTGTCGGAGTTTCTGTACGAAGATGTTTCCGATTTCAAGAACGGTTTAGCTTCGGTATCCGGAGTGAAGCAAACCTATTTCATCAATCTTAGCGGCAAGCCGGCGCCAGGTTATCCGCGTGTGGAAGGAAGCGGTACACTTACGCTCGAGCCGGGAGGACTAATCAAAGCATACACCGATCAAAGGTTGGCTTATCTGAACGGGGCCGGGAAGGTCGTTTGGCATCCGAACACCGTTATTCCCCTTAGACAGCCTTACGCCGTAAAAGAAGAGAAATATAAGCCGAACCGGGACTATCTCGTCTACTATCCGCAGGTCGAAGGGATGAAGGACGAGGCGGCGCGGCGGACGGTCAACACCAAGCTTAAGGAATTGAGCCGGGTGAAGCCCGTTCCCGGAAACCGGAAGCTTGATTATTCGTATTCCGGCGATTTCGAGGTCGCTTTTTACAAGGATAAGCTGCTTGAGCTGGAGCTGACCGGGTACAACTTTCCGTTTGGCGCCGCCCATGGCATGCCTTCAAAAACATATGCGATCCTTAACCTGGAGAACGGCCGGATGTACGCACTTAAAGATTTGTTTAAACCGGGAAGCGATTATGTCAAAATACTGAGCGGTATCGTGGGCAGGCAGATTAAAGAGGACCCGCAATATGCGTACGTGTTTACGGACAGCTATACGGGCATTAAGCCGGATCAGCCGTTTTATGTGACCGAAAAGGCTCTTCATCTCTATTTCTTTCCGTACGATATCGCCCCTTACGCTGCAGGGTTTCCGACTTTTACTATCCCTTATTCGCAGATCGGTACGATCATCGACAAGGAGGGGGAATTTTGGAAAGCGTTCCATGCTTGAGGCAGGACGTTTTTCTTTTTCGCTATCATTGATAATCATTATCATTTAAACTAAAATAGAGAGAAGAACTGGAATCACGAAATTTATGATTATAAATCCCAGATGAGGGGGAATGCAGATGAAGCCGAGCAAATCAGCGGCACGCATCGAAGGCCGCGGAGAGCGCGCAGCGGCCACAAGACCATACCTGACTGACATCCGGGTATATATGGATACGCATTACCACGAGCCGCTGACCGTCCGGCAGCTTGCCGAACGCGTTCATGTCAGCCCGAAATATTTTGTCGATCTGTTCAAAAAAACGTTCGGTCAGAGTGCCATGGACTATTTGACCGATTTGAGGATTAACCGGGCCAAACGTTATTTGTCCGAGCCGGAACCTCCGCTTCTAAGGGAAATCGCCCAGCACGTAGGGTATAAGGACGAATATTACTTCAGCCGGAAATTTAAAAAGGAAGTGGGCATGTCTCCTTCGGAGTTCGCACGGAGTTCGAAACACCGGATCGCGGCCTGGTCCCCTGATATGACCGGGTATCTGATCGCGCTCGGCCTGACGCCGCTGGCGGCTCCGCTCGATCCCAAGTGGACGGCTCACTATTACTACTCGTACCGGAAAAAAATCAGATACGCGCTGAAGCTGACGGACCCTTATATTACGGGAACGTTCGAGGAAAATGCCGATCTGATGGCCCGCCTGAGACCGGACGCCGTCGTGGCCGGGGACGGGTTAAGCGAAGATCAGCAGGAGACCATCCGCAAGATCGCGCCCGCTCTTTTTGTCCCGACTTCACGAGAGCTTGGGTGGCGGGAATATTTGCGAATTGTCGCGGCTTTTCTGAACCGCACCGGCGCAGCGGAGCAGTGGATCCGGGACTATGACAAGCTTGCGGAAGAGGCCCGGTCTCAGTCGGAAGCGGTCCTGGGAGATGACCGGATCCTGATCGTGCGCCTGTACGGCAAAGGGCTGTATTCCTACAAGAACCCGGGAATGGAAGATGTGCTTTTCAAAGATTTGAACCTGCGGCAGGTCACTCCCGGTAAGCAGTCTGTCCCCATCCTGCCGGAAGAGATCGAAGCGCTTGATCCCGACCGGATTCTCGTTCTGGTCTGCCCCGAATCGGAGTCAAGAGCTTACTGGCTTGCCCTTCAGCATTCACCCGAGTGGAAAACGATCCGGGCGGTCCGTTCGGGAAGCATTTATCCCATATCGGCCGATCCTTGGCTGGAATACTCCCCGGTCGCCGTCGCGCGTATGCTGGATGAAGCGATGCTGCTGTTTACGGGAAAATGTCCAAACGCCTTTCTGGATCATGTGCATGGCGGAAGCCCTCCCGCTGACTTATAATTCCTGTGAATGAGAATCATTATCATAGGAGGCAGGGTCTTTTTATGCGGAATCAACTGGGTATCATGAATAAAATCTTTACGGTGAAGGTGCTCGCCGTCGTATGCACCGCTCTGATGCTGACCGCATGCGGAGCAAACCCTAATACCGGAGCCGCCGACGGCAAAACGGAGGCAGCAAGTGCTTCGCCGGTACCAACGGGTGCGGCGTCCGGGCAGGAGATCACCTTTACGGACGAGCAAGGCCATACCGTGAAAGTGCCCGCTTCTCCAAAACGGGTTTTTGCGCCCTACTTGGAAGATTCGCTGATCAAGCTGGGCGTAACTCCAATCGCCCAGTGGTCGGCGGGGGGACAAGGCAACAGTTACTTGAAGGAAAAGCTGAGTCAGGTGCCTAAGCTTGACTTTTCGGGCGGCCCCCCTTCTCCGGAAGTCGTGATCGAGCTTCAGCCGGACCTGATTATTCTGCAAACCGAATCGTACGCATCCAACGGAGTTTACGAGAAATATTCCAAGATCGCTCCGACGTATGTATTCAAAAACGCTTCAAGCGACACGGCTTCTTCACTCAGTAAGCTCGGCGAGCTGCTGGGCAAGACCGATGAAGCGAAGCAAGCTTTGCAGGCTCACGACAAGAAAGTGCAGGAAGCGAAAGCCGAGCTGCAGCAGGCTGCGCCGGGGAAAAAAGCCGCCGTGATCCGTTTCGCGAGCAGAGGCGTGAGCCTGATGGGCGGCAAATATCTGGCCGGTGCCGTCGTTCACGATAAGCTCGGGTTAGGTATGTCCAAGCTGGTGGACGGCAAAAATTCCGCGGCCATCTCGCTTGAAGTGCTGCCGGATCTGGATGTGGATTACATATTTATGATGAATCAATACGGTCAGGGGACTGAGCGGATGAAAGAAATAACCGACAGTCCATTCTGGAAAAAAATACCTGCTGTGCAATCCGGACACGCCTATGAAGTAAACAGCGAATATTGGCTCGGAAGTGGAATGATTGCGGACGAAATGATGATCGACGATGTGGTTAAACTGATTGCAAAATGATAGAGAGAACCGTGCCCGGGCTAAGCCCGGACACGGTTTTTTTCTGTGAGTGATATTTGCTAAAAATGGATTTTGAACAAATAAATTCCGGATTTCTTCCATGTGACGGGGAGAGAGGAGCCTATATAATATTAATTGAAAATGATTATCAATATCACTGAAAACTGATTTACATTTCTTTATTAGGAGGCCGCTAAGAATGGTTTCACGTGTGGGAACACCCCGCAGAACTTTTCAGGGAGAGACGGCGTATGGGGGCGTAGAGCTTCCGAACACCGAACAGCGGGTGATGCGTTCGTCCAAAACGAATCTTTCCTACCGGATCATGACGGCACTTCCGCCGGGACCGCCTCCTGCGACGGGCTATCCCGTCTTTTATGTCCTGGACGGCAATTCGGTATTTGCCACCGTTGTGGAGGCTGTGCGGGTTCAATGCCGCCGTCCGGAGGTCACGGGCGTTAAAGCGGCTCTTGTCGTCGGCATCGGGTATCCGACAGACGAACCGTTTCATCCGCAAAGATACTTCGATTACACACCGGAAAAAACATCCAAATATACGCGCAAGCCGGACGGAACCGTGCTTCCGGAGCAGGGGGGCGCGGCTGCCTTCCTCGATTTCATTCAGGAAGAGCTGAAACCGGTCATCGCAAGGGAGTATCCCGTCGACCGTCTGAATCAGACGATCATGGGTCATTCGCTTGGCGGATTGTTCGTGCTTCATGCGCTTTTTACAAGACCGGATTATTTCCGTACCTATATCGCCGGCAGCCCGTCCATCCATTGGAACCGCGAATGGTTGGAGGTGCGGGAGAAGCTGTTTGCGGCAGCGCTTAATGCGGGTTCGCTGCACGCCAGTTCGGGTATCCGCGCCATGATTGCGATGGGAGAACTGGAAAATGCTCATCCGTCGGGCAATTACGGGATGGCCAAAGAGATGGCCGCCAGACTCGCTGAGATGGAGAGCCGGGGATTAAGCGCGGAGTGGCATTCGTTCGAGCAGGAAGGCCATGTCTCCGTACTGCCGGGATTGATCAGCCGGGGGCTGCGGTTCGCTTCCCGTCCGTGACGAAAGCGGGCTTAACAGCCGGTAATACAGCCAATCGAAGGGAGCGAATTGAAGGATGAAAGAAAGCCCGTTTGCAGGTATGCCGTACACGGGAATCTCCGGCAAAGTTGCTGTCGTGACGGGTGCCGCCCAAGGTATCGGCGAAGCGGCGGCAGCCGTTCTTGCGGGACTGGGCGCCGTAATAGCCGCCGTAGACCGCCAGGGCGAGAAGACGGAGCGCGCTGTCGAAGCTCTGGCAAGCTCGGGCGCTTCTGCCGCAGCTTATACGGCCGACGTGGCGGACAGCAGGGCCGTGGAAGAAGTCATCGGCCGCATCGAACGTGAGCTGGGCCCTGTCGATATTCTCGTCCATGCGGCGGGAGTGCTGCAGTACGGCACCGGCGTTTCAATGAGTGACGAGGAATGGGAGCGGACATTCTCGGTAAACACGACCGGCGCCTTCTATGTGTGCCGCTCCGTCATCAGCCGCATGTCCGCGCGCCGGCGGGGGTCGATCGTGCTGATCGGCTCTAATGCCGGGACCGTGCCGCGCCACGGCATGAGCGCCTATGCCGCTTCCAAAGCCGCCGCGGCCATGATGCTGAAATGCATGGGTCTTGAACATGCCGCGGAGGGAATCCGCTGTAATATCGTTTCCCCGGGGTCGACGGACACGCCGATGCAGCGGGGCATGTGGGAAGACGAAGGCGGGGAATTCAAGACCATTTCGGGTTCGCCGGAGCTGTACAAGCTGGGCATTCCGCTCGGTAAATTGGCGACTCCGCAGGATATCGCCTGGGCGGCGGCTTTTCTCTCGTCGGATCAGGCGGGCCACATAACGCTTCACGATATTCGAATCGACGGCGGAGCCACGCTCGGCCGCTGACAGATAAAAAGGAGTGGATAAACATGATGCTGGGACAAAAGGAAAAAGTGTTATCCCCGGCCGACCTGCTTGATACTTACCGCGAAGGCTCGGCGTTTTATTTCGGATCGCCCCGCCGTACGCTGCTTGCGGAAGGGGAACTTGTCAAACTTTCCGTTGACGGGAAAGGGGAAGAACTGGAACGGCTGCCCCGCCGGGTCGCAGATCTGCTGGCGGGGGTCCGCGCGGGGAATGCCGCCGAACCCGTAATCGTCGGGGCGATTCCGTTCACCGTGAACAGCGGAGTCGGACCGGAGCTGTTCGTTCCGCGGCAAACCCGGTGGGCCGGTCCCTTGGCGGAAGCGGAGGAGGCCCTTGCCGAGATTGCCGGCGATACGGACCGTTCTGTTTTTACCGGGGAAGCGGACGGCGGAACCTTCAAAATCGTTTCGTTCCCGACGGAATCCGATTACGAGGCGGCGGTTCGCAAAGGACTGGAGCAGCTTCGGTCCGGCAAACTGCGTAAAGTCGTCCTGTCGCGTTCGCTGCGGCTGGAAAACTGCCCGCCCGTTCAAACGGGACGTCTCCTGCGCCGCCTCGCGGCAGGCAACACACGGGGCTATACGTTTGCCGTTCCTTTACGGGGGCAGCAGCTTTTTGCGGCAGGCAGCGGCCACAGCGCCGGACAGGGCGGAGACACGTCGGCGGCTTCTGCCGTACGCACCCTGATCGGCGCCAGTCCGGAGCTCCTTGTCGCGCGCTCGGGTGCGCTGGTCACGGCCAATCCCCTGGCAGGTTCTGCCGCCCGCAGCAGCGATCCCGCGGAAGACCGGCGCCGTGCCGACGCTCTCCTGCAGTCGGCCAAAGACCGCCACGAGCATGCGGTTGTAGTCGAAGCCGTAGCCTCCGCGCTCCGGCCTTACTGCCGGAAACTCGATGTGCCGGCCGAGCCTTCGGTCATCGGGACCAAAACGATGTGGCATCTGTCCACGGTGGTGACCGGAGATTTGCTCGAGCCGGCCGCGAGCTCCCTGGAGCTGGCTGTCGCCCTTCATCCGACGCCTGCGGTATGCGGTACCCCGACGGGTCCCGCAAGAACAGCCATACGCGAGCTCGAATCGTTCGACCGGAGGTATTTTACCGGTATGGTCGGCTGGTGCGATGCGGAGGGCGACGGCGAGTGGGCGGTAACGATCCGCTGTGCGGAAATCGGGGAAGATGGCGTGACTTTATACGCAGGCGCCGGAATTGTCGAAGGTTCGGACCCGGCTGCCGAACTGGCCGAAACCTCCTCTAAGCTCAAGACGCTGCTTCTGGCGATGGGAATGGAACTGCAGACGGGAAGCGGCGGGGGAGGGGGAAGCGTATGAGCGAGGATTATCCGTACTGGCCGGACGAGTTCGTCCGGAAGTACCGAGAAGCCGGTTGCTGGCGAGGTGAAACGTTCGGCGGGATGCTCCGCGAACGCGCCGCGGCTCACGGAGACCGGACCGCAGTTGTCGGCGGGGACGAGCGTGTCAGCTACGCCGGTCTGGATCTGAACGCCGACCGGCTGGCCGCGGGATTGAAAGAGCTCGGAATTCGGAAAGGCGACCGGGTTGTCGTCCAGCTTCCGAACGTGCCGGTTTTCTTTGATGTGATTTTTGCGCTGTTCCGCCTTGGCGCTCTTCCTGTCTTTGCGCTGCCGCTCCATCGCCGGAGCGAAATTGTCCATATCGCTTCCTATTCGGAAGCTGCGGCATATATCACCATCGACAAATACGCCGGCTTCGACTACCGCACGCTGGCTTCGGAAGTGAAAGTCGAAGTTCCGGGCCTTCGTTATGTACTCGTAGCCGGAAATCCGGGTGAACATCTGAGTCTGGAAGATATGTATATAAACGAAATTCCGACTATTCCGGGTAAATTACATCCATTGCAGGTGGATAGATCCGAAGGACAAGCATCCGATGGTCCAAATGAGCTGCCGGATACGTCGGATGTCGGTCCTTCTCCCGGGGACAGCGCTTTTCTTCAATTATCCGGAGGGAGCACGGGTCTGCCCAAGCTTATTCCGCGTACGCACGACGATTATATATACAGTCTTCGCCGCAGCGCGGAAGTATGCGGGCTGGACGGCGGCAGCGTGTATCTGGCCGCTTTACCGGTCGCGCATAATTTTCCGCTGAGCTCTCCCGGGGCGCTCGGAACCCTTTATGCCGGCGGCACGGTCGTGCTTGCGCGGTCGGGCAGTCCGGACGAAGTGTTCCCGCTGATCAAGAAGGAACAATGTACGATTGCGGCTGTCGTTCCGCCGCTGGCGCTCGTCTGGCTGGAAGCCGCCCGGACGAGAGGCGAAAGCCTTCATCCGCTGCGGGTTCTTCAAGTAGGCGGAGCCAAATTCAGCGAGGAAGCGGCCAAGCGCGTCAAACCGGAGCTCGGCTGCACGCTTCAGCAGGTTTTCGGCATGGCCGAAGGCCTTGTGAATTACACCCGGCTCGATGATCCGGAAAGCATGATTACAGGCACGCAAGGACGGCCCATGTCACCGCATGACGAAGTGCTTATTCTCGATGACGAGGACCGTCCGGTGGCTACGGGAACGATCGGTCATCTGCTGACCCGGGGACCTTATACCATCCGCGGCTATTACAAGGCCCCCGAACACAATGTACGGAGCTTTACGCCGGACGGCTTTTACCGGACGGGGGATCTGGCCCGTTTGACACCGGAGGGAAACCTTGTGGTGGAAGGAAGGGCGAAGGATCAGATTAACCGGGGCGGCGACAAAGTAGGCACGGAAGAAGTGGAAAACCATCTGCTGGCCCATCCCGCCGTCCGGGACGCCGCCATCGTGGCGATGCCCGACGAATTTCTGGGCGAACGTTCCTGCGCTTTTATTTTGTCGAGGGACCCTCATACGGGGAGCGATGAGCTGCGTTCCTTCCTCCGCGGCCGCGGCCTGGCCGCTTATAAAATCCCGGACCGGTTCGAATTTATCGATTCGTTTCCCCAGACGGGAGTCGGCAAGGTTAGCAAAAAGGAGCTTCGCCAGCGTATCGCGGCTCAACTGCTGGAAGAAGCAGGAGTTACAAGCTAGATTCGCACAGCGGGTTACCGGACGACGATGACCCCGCTTACTATATAGAGCCTGACAAGGAGAGGATTGAAATGGCAATACCATCAGTAAAATCATACCCGATGCCTACAGCGGAGGATTTGCCGGTCAACCGGGTTTCATGGACACCGGACCCTTCCCGGGCGGCTTTCCTGATTCACGATATGCAGCAGTATTTTATGGCCTGCTTCGAACCGGGCCAGTCGCCCGCGGCTGAGTTGACGGAGCATATCCGTCTGCTCGCAAAGCGGTGCAGAGAGCTTGGGGTGCCGGTTATTTATTCGGCCCAGCCCGGTGCCCAGACACCCGAACAGCGCAAGCTTCTTCAAGATTTTTGGGGTTCCGGTATCGGACCCGATCCTCGGGAACAGCAAATTATTGCGGAGCTGGAACCCGGGGAAAACGATATCCGGCTGACCAAATGGCGCTACAGCGCTTTTCAGAAGACGGATTTGGCCGAGCAGCTGAAAGCGATGGGACGGGACCAACTGATCATCGTCGGAATTTATGCCCATATCGGCTGCCTGATGACGGCCTGCGAGGCTTTTATGAGAGACATCGAAGCGTTTGTGGTCAGTGACGCTCTCGCCGATTTTTCGAGGGAGAAACACGACTTGGCGCTGGAATACGCGGCTGAGCGCTGCGCGTTCACGCTGACGACAGAGCAATTGCTGGCGCATTGGACAAAAGAGACTCCCGAGGCTGTGAACTTCGGACAAGCGGAATCGGGGGCCGCATCAAACGCAGCCGGCTCCTTAAACGGCGCAGCCGCCGTTATCGCCGAAACCGCTGCGGCTGACAGCCCGGCGGACGGGCCGGAAGTGACGGGCGCTCCCGATCCGTACGCCTTTGCCTTATCGGCTCTGCGGCAGCAGGTTGCCGGGCTTTTGCGGGAACGGCCGGATGCGATAGGGGATGAGGATAATCTGCCGGAATATTGGGGACTCGATTCCATCCGGATTATGACATTGGCCGAGCGCTGGAGAAGCCTGGGGGCGTCCGTTACGTTCGCGGAGCTTGCCGAAGAACCGACGCTGCTTGCCTGGAGCAGGCTGCTGGCTTCCAGAACCGTAACCTTCGTTCCGAACGGGGATTATTACGATGCGGCCGCAAGGGGGGATCGCTGATGATAGGGAGCGCCCTCCGGCTGCCGCTTTCCGGCGCTCAGCAAGGGATCTGGTACGCCCATCAAATGGACGGACAGCGTTCCGTTTATAACACGGCGGAATGGCTGGAAATTCAAGGCGATATGAACGAGGCACTTCTGGAACAAGCGCTGCGGCTCACGGTGCAGGAAGCGAAATGGCTGCACGCCCGTTTTGGCGAGGACGGAGAAGGACCGTGGCAAGAGCTGGGACCCGAAACGGACTGGACTCTGCTGAAGATGGACGTAAGCCGGATGAAGAATCCCCTTGCCGAGGCGGAAGCCTGGATGCGCCGGGATTTGCAGAAGCCCGTTGAACTCGCGGAAGGACCTTTGTTTACCCAGGCGCTGATCAAGCTGGCTTCCGACCGTTGGTGCTGGTATCAGCGCATCCATCATATTTTGATCGACGCATATGGCTATGCGCTGCTTCACCGGAGAGCGGCTCAGATTTATACCGCTCTCGCAGCCGGAGGACCCGTGCCGCCGGAAAATTTCGGTTCTCCCGAGCAGGTGCTCCGTGAGGAGGAGGCTTACCGGGCGTCGGGGCAGCACGAGCGGGACCGGGCGTATTGGCTGGACAAGCTCGGCGACGCTCCCGACTCCTCCGTAATGGGCAGAGGCGGGAACGCCCCGGACGGCAGTCCTCTCCGGCAGTCGGGACGGCTTGCCGCCGCGGCAAGCCGTGTGCTGACCGAATCCGCCGCTGAGGCCGGATGCAGCTGGGCGGAAGCGGTGCTTGCCGCCGCCGCCGCTTACGTGCACCGGATGACGGGCTCCGTGGATATCCGGCTCGGCCTTCCTTTGATGAACCGGCTGGGCAGCTCGGCCCTGAATGTACCCGGTATGGTCATGAACGTCCTGCCGTTGTGCCTGACCGTCAAGCCGGAAACGAGCTGGGGAGACTTGAGACAGCAAGTTGCGGCGGAACTGCGCAAACTCCGCAGGCATCAGCGCTACCGGCAGCATGATCTTGTAAGAGATCTGGGTTTGCTGGGCGAAAGACGCAGACTTTACGGGCCGATGATCAACATCATTCCGTTCGTGGAAACTCCTTCTTTCGCTTTAGGCAGAACGGTTCGGCACTCCCTTTACGCGGGACCCGCCGATGATTTGTCCCTACATATTTATGAAGCCTCCGACGGCGACGGCCTGCAGATCGATTTCGATGGGAATCCCGGCATCTACAGCGAGCAGGAGCTTTCAGGCCACCGGCGCCGTTTTCTCAGTTTCCTCGAATCCGCAGCCTTCGCCGACCCGGATACACCTGCCGGACTGCTGGACACACTGCTGCCTGCGGAGAAGGACCTGCTCCTGAACCGCTGGATCGATACCGCTTGCGACGTACCCGGAGATTCACCCGCGGAGCTGATCCGCCGGCGTGCGGAGCTTACGCCTCATGCGGCGGCCGTTCTGTGCGGCGGAAGGACACTGACGTACGCGGAGCTGGACGGCCGGGCAGCGGTTCTTGGCGCGGAGCTTAGACGGCTCGGGATCGGACCGGAGCGGCTCGTCGCGATTGCGCTCCCGCGGAGCGAGGCGGCCGTCGTTTCCATCCTGGCGGTTCTCCGGCTGGGAGCGGCCTATATGCCGGTTGACCCGGACTATCCGGCGGAACGCATCGCCTACATGCTGGACGATGCGCAGCCGGCCTGCCTCCTGACGGATACGGAGTCGATGCGTTCGCTGCCGGAAACGGGAAACGTGTCCCTGCTGCTGCTCGATCAACTGGGCAAGGGAGACCACGCGGAAAGTCCCGTCTCCATACCGGAAACCGGAGTCCATACAGATGCCGAATGTCTTCCGCTGCGCCCGTCCCCGCTAAGTCCCGCCTATGTGATCTATACCTCCGGTTCCACCGGCAGGCCTAAAGGCGTGCCCGTTACCTATGGCGGTCTTGCCAATCTGCTCCACGACATGCAGAGAAAGTTTCGTCTTCAAGAAGGAGACAGCTTCTTGTCGGTGACGACCATCGCGTTCGACATTTCCGTGATGGAGATTTTACTGCCGCTGACCGGGGGCGCTTGCCTGGATATCGCATCCCGGGAGCTGATTCTCGAGCCGGGAGCACTGGCCCGCAGAATACGGTCGACCGGTGCCTCCATGATGCAGGCGACACCGACTTTGTGGCAGGCACTCGTATCGGCAAGACCGGGACGGCTCGACGGCCTGCGCGTCATTGCGGGAGGGGAAGCGCTGCCCCTGAGTCTGCAGCTAGCCCTGCAGGAACTTGGCTGCGAGGTGCACAACCAATACGGCCCGACGGAAACGGCCATCTATTCTACCGCGGCGGCACTTCCGGCGGGTTCGATGGTCAAGCCTCCGATCGGTCCGCCGATCGCCAACACCCGGACGTATATTCTGGACGCCGGTCTCCAGCCCGTCCCGCCCGGGGCGGAAGGGGAATTGTACATCGCCGGAGCCGGGGTCGCCCGCGGTTACCTGAACAAACCCGTTCAAACGGCGGAACGTTTTGTAGCCGATCCTTGGGGAGAACCGGGTTCGCGCATGTACCGAACGGGAGATTTGGCCCGCTGGCTTCCGGACGGAAGCCTGGATTATCTGGGACGGGCGGATCATCAGGTAAAATTACGCGGCTTCCGGATCGAACTTGGCGAAATCGAATCCCGTATCGCCGGACAGCCCGGCATAGCTCAAGCGGTTGTCGTGGTCAGGGAAGACAGGCCCGGGGAGCGGAGGCTCACCGCGTATGTCGTGCCCGAGGAGCTCCATGAACCGGATCATGCCCAATTGAAAAAACAGCTCCACCAGGAGCTGCCTGAATATATGGTTCCGCTTGTATGGGTTACCTTGGAAAGCCTGCCGCTGACGCCTAACAAAAAAGTCGACCGCAAGGCACTGCCCGCCCCGCAAATGTCCGGCACCGGAACGGCAGCTTCCGCACGGACGCCTCACGAGGAACTTCTTTGCCAGGTATTCGCGGAGGTGCTCGGTTTGTCCTCGATTGGCATCGACGACGATTTCTTCCGTCTCGGCGGGCATTCGCTGCTGGCCGGACGGGCGGTTCTGCGCATCCGCGAAACGACGGGCTTGGATGTGCGGTTATCCGGCATATTCGAAGCGCCGACGGTACGTGAGCTGGCACAGCTGCTCAGTCGGAAGGGCGCAGCTATCCCGCCGGTCGTTCCGGCAGCTCCGGGGGCAACAGTCCCTCTATCGAGAGCGCAGAAACGCTTGTGGTTCCTGTATCGCCTGGAGGGACCGAGTTCTACTTACAACATCCCGCTGGTGTGTACACTTTCCGGGAAGCTGGACCGTCAGGCGCTGAAACAGGCCCTGCTAGACGTTATCGGACGTCATGAGCCGTTGCGCACCGTATTTCCGGAAATGCCTGACGGCATGCCGCAGATCCGCATAATGGAGCGCGAAGCCGCCGCCGAAATGTTCGTGTTTCAGGAACTTTCGGCACGGGGACTGGAAGGAACCGGCTGGCAGGAAGCGCTCGACCGGGAGGTTCGGCACGGATTCGAGCTTTCTTCGGAGCTCCCGCTGAAAGCGGTCCTTTTTGAACGGGAAGAAGGGGAATACGTCCTGCTGCTGGTCGTGCATCATATCGCGGCCGACGGCTGGTCGCTCTCGGTAATCACGTCGGATCTTTCCGCCGCCTATGCGGCACGGATTGAAGGCCGCGACCCTTTACTTGGCGATACCCCGGTCGGATACGGTGATTTTACGCTGTGGCAGGAAAAGCTGCTGGAAGAAGAAGGCGAACCGGAGAGCCTGATGGGAAGCCAGCTGTCGTACTGGAAAGAGGCGCTGCGGGGTCTGCCCGAAGAGCTGCCGCTGCCGACCGATCATCCTCGCCCGTCCGTATCCGGAAAGGCCGGAGGCATGATTCCGTTCCGGATCGGCGAAGAATTGCATGCACAACTGCTTGAACTGGCGGCGGAAGGAAAAGCCAGCCTGTTCATGGTGCTGCATGCGGCGCTCGCCGCGCTGCTGTCCCGGTTGGGCGGAGGCGAGGATATACCGGTCGGCAGTCCCGCCGCGGGCCGGCCGGACGAGGCGACCGGATCGCTTGTGGGCATGTTTATCAACACGCTTGTACTCCGGGCGGATCTTTCCGGACAACCCACGTTCCGCGAGCTGCTCGCACGTGTACGTCAGACGGACCTGAGCGCCTACGAGAACCAGGAACTGCCGTTCGAGCGGCTGGTCGAGGCGCTGAGCCCGGCGCGGTCCCGTTCGCGGCATCCTTTGTTTCAAATTATGCTTGTGCTGCAAAATACGCCGGCCACGAGGCTGGATCTGCCGGGAATATCTTCGAAGCTGGAGCTGCGCGGGACAGGTTCTTCCAAGTTCGATCTTACTTTCGAACTTACAGAACACCGGCGCACGGACGGAGAACCATGCGGCATAGAAGGTTTGCTGGAATACAGCGCGGATTTGTACCTGCCGCACACGGCTGAAGCACTTACCAGGCGGTTTCTGAAGCTGCTGGAACAAGCTGCGGCGCAGCCCGATCAGCCGGTCGGCCGCATAAGCGTGCTGCTGGAGGAAGAGAGGCTTGCGCTCACGGCCAAGCCGAAACCGGAGGCTGCCGAGCAAACGCTCGAAGTCGGTAAACCGTCCCTCACCGGGCGCACCCTTGCGGAGCTGTTCGAGAGGCAGGCCGCACTTCGGCCGGATGCTCCCGCTGTCGTATACGGTGCGGAGACGCTGAGCTACCGGCAGCTCAATGAGCGGGCAAACCGGATTGCCCGCCTCCTGATGAAGGAAGGAGCCGGACCCGAGCAGTTCGTAGCTCTGGCTCTGCCGAGGTCGGCGGATCTTCCTGCCGCCGTACTGGGCGTTCTGAAAACGGGTGCGGCTTATCTGCCGCTCGATCCCGATTATCCTGCCGACAGGCTGGCTTACATGCTGGAGGATGCGGGACCTTCGATTCTTGTCACCTCGGCGGACGCCGCCGCAAGTCTGCCGGAAAGAAGCGGCCTTAAAGTCGTAATACTCGGCGATTTTTACTGCGAGGAACACCTGCGGCAGCTGCTGGGTACCGATCCCGAACCGGCTCTTCGTGCGGGAAGGCTTAACGCCCTCCACCCTGCGTATCTCATCTATACGTCGGGTTCGACAGGCCGGCCCAAAGGGGTCGTTATTCCTCACGAAAACGTGATCCGGCTGCTGGAATCGACAGAGGAATGGTTCGGTTTCGATGAGACGGATACCTGGACGCTGTTCCACTCTTACGCCTTCGACTTCTCGGTATGGGAGCTGTGGGGCGCACTCTTGTGCGGAGGGAAGCTCGTTGTCGTACCGTTCTCCGTGAGCCGTTCGCCGTCCGAATTCCTGGGTCTGCTGGAAGAACAGGGCGTAACGGTGCTCAATCAGACGCCTTCCGCTTTCTATCAGCTGATTCAGGCGGATCGGGAGAAGTCTGGGACAGCTGCGGTTCTTTCGCTCAAACATGTGATTTTCGGCGGGGAAGCGCTCGATCCCGCAAAGCTGGAGGAGTGGTACAGCCGTCATCCGGATCATTTCCCCAGACTCGTCAACATGTACGGCATTACGGAGACAACCGTGCACGTAAGCTACCATTCGTTAGACCGCCGCAGCGCGGCGGCGGGGTCCGGCAGTGTGATCGGCATCCCGATTCCCGACCTGGACGTATATGTGCTGGACGATAACCTGGAGCCTGTTCCGTTCGGCGTCAGCGGAGAAATGTACGTGTCCGGCGCCGGACTCGCGAGAGGCTACTGGCAAAAGCCGGAGCTGTCCTCCCAACGCTTTGTCGCCGATCCTTTCGGTCCGCCGGGAAGCCGGATGTACCGGACGGGGGATCTGGCCAAGAGATTCGCCGACGGCTCTCTGGAATACCTGGGCCGGGCCGACCAGCAGGTGAAGCTGCGCGGATTCCGGATCGAGCTCGGCGAAATCGAAGCCGTGCTGGAGAAGCACCCGGCGGTTGCGCAGGCGGCCGTCGTCCTGCGGGAGGACCAGCCCGGAGACAAACGGCTGGCGGCTTATATCGTTCCCGCCCAGTCCGGCGAGGCGCCGGACACGGGAATGATCCGCCTTCATGCCTCCGCGGCGCTGCCGGATCATATGGTCCCTTCCGGCATCGTCGTGCTGGACAGTCTGCCGCTGACCGTTAACGGCAAACTGGACCGCAAAGCGCTGCCGGCTCCCGTCTACGCTGCGGCAAACGGAAGCCGGAGCCCCCGGACGCCGCAGGAAGAAGTACTGTGCGGACTGTTCGCGGAAACGCTCGGCTTGGAGGATGTCGGCATCGACGACGGATTTTTCGAACTGGGCGGGCATTCGATGCTGGCCGTCCGGCTTATGAGCCGGATACGGGAGGTATGGGGCAAAGAGCCGGGTATCGGTGTTCTGTTCGAAACGCCGACAGTTGCCGGACTTGCCGCAAGGCTTGAGGAGGATACGGGTGACGGGGCGCTGGAGATGCTTCTGCCGCTGCGGTCCCACGGTTCCGGCGCTCCGCTGTTCTGCGTGCATCCGGCCGGAGGGCTCAGCTGGTGCTACGCCGGTCTGATGAAACACCTGAATCCGGACGTTCCGATCTACGGGCTTCAAGCGAGAGGCATAGCCGGTCCCGACCGGCTTCCGCAGACGCTGGGCGAGATGACGGAGGACTATATCCGCTGCATCCGCACCGTTCAGCCGGAGGGTCCGTACCGCCTGCTCGGATGGTCGCTGGGAGGCAACGTGGCGCAAGCCATGGCGGTTCAGCTTCAGAAAGAGGGCGAGTCGGTCGAGTTTCTGGCCATGCTGGACGCTTTTCCGAGCCACTATCTGCCGCTGCGGGGCGAGCCGGATGAGGAAGAGGCGCTGACCGCTCTGCTCGCTCTCGGCGGATACGATCCCGACAGCATCGGAGACGAGCCCCTGACGATGGAAACCGCGATTGAGATTTTGCGCGGAGACAACAGTGCGCTGGCTTCGCTCAGTGTCGAGACGATCCGCCAGCTGCGTGTAACCTACGAAAATTCAGTCAAGATTTTGGCGGCCTATGTGCCGGAGAAATACGAGGGCGATCTTCTCTTTTTCCATTCGACGATCATTCCGGACTGGTTCGATCCTATCGATCCCGACATGTGGATTCCTTATGTGGGAGGAACAATCGAGCGTCACGATATCGAATGCCGGCACAAAGATTTGTGCCAGCCGGGACCGCTGTCCATCATCGGCCGTATGCTGGCCGGGAAGCTGTCGTCCGCAAACACGAAGGAAGGGGAGGGAAGTTTCCATGGGAAATCCGTTTGACGATCAGAGCGGTTCCTTCCGGGTTCTTGTCAACGGGGAAGGGCAGTATTCGCTTTGGCCCGCTTTTACCCGGACACCGGACGGCTGGACGGCCGTTCTGGAGGAAGGCACGCGCCAGGAATGTCTGGACTATATCGAAAGCAGCTGGACCGATATGAGGCCGGCCAGTCTGCGGGAGTAACGAGACAGACCACCCCGGCGGAAGCGGAGTTTTCCGAACCGCCGGGAACCCTCTTGGCTTCGCTTATCATAAAAAAAGCACGCATGCAAATATCGGAAGACGGTACCGGAGCAATATGGCTCGGATACCGTCTTTTTTTATTCTCCTCCAGCGGAAGAACCATGGTTACATGCAGCGCTGCGATGTGTATTAACGACGCGGAACGGGCAGCGTTCTTAGTCCTTTATAGACGGAAAAACCGCTCTTGCTAGAAGAGCGGCCGGGATAAAACTATGCGATGGAGAGGGGGCAGATTTATGAAGAAGAGCTAGATTAGGGGGGGAGACTAAACAGGTGTGCCTTCCGGCCAGATCTTTTACTTGCCGGTCTTGACAAGCCATTCGGCTAATTCTTCGGTCTGGGAAAGGACGGCAAGCGGGTCATAGTACCAGGACCGTTCTTCCGGCCACACGTACAGTCTCCCGTTCTTGACGGCAGGCAGTGTGCTCCAAACCGGATCGGTGCGGAAGTCCTCGGCGGTTTTGTTGTTAGCGGTCACGATGATATAATCTCCCGCATAACGTCCCAGCATTTCGGCCGAGATTTCGGCCCATTGCTTCTTCATGAGTTCATCGGAGATTCCGGCAGGGGGCTTTCGGCCCAGAGCCTGGTAAACCGGCTGACCTCCGCGTCCGAAATTATCCCCGTAAACCCATAAGCTTTTATCGGAACTCTCTATAATGGAAAAAGAAGCTTCCGCTGGCAGGACGGCATCGACTTTGGACTTGGCCGCGGCGATGCGCCGGTCGTAATCCGCGAGCCACGTCTTTGCTTCGGCTTCTTTGCCGAGCAGGCTGCCGAAGTATTCCAGCTCCTCGCGCGCATTTTTCAGCGTGCCGTACGGTACAACCAGGGTCGGTGCGATTTTGCTGAGCTGTTCGTAAGTCTCCGCGTTTCCGGTAATGATCAGATCGGGTTCCAGGCCGGCTATGCGCTCGACGGAAGGTTTTCCGTAAGTTCCGGTATCGGCAACTCCATTCAACGCTTTTTTGAAGTAATAATTGTTGAGAGTTAATCCCGGGGCCCCGACGGGGATGGTATTAAGGGCGATCAAGCTGCCCAGGTATTCCTCTGCGACGATCCGCTGCGGACGGACGGGAATTTGAATCTCTCCTTTGACTGTAGAAATCATTTTTTCTTTCTTTGTATCGTTTCGGTTTCCGTTCATATCCGAAGCTTGTACGTTCGGTGTGCCGGCCGCGGTATTTCCGGAAACGGAATCCTGACGTCCGCCGCAGCCCGCTAGAATAAAGGCCACGAGCAGCAGTAAGGCAGACGCTGTTGCTGCCTGCAAACGGTATCCGGTAAATGGCTGATGAGAAAACATGATAAGTCCTCCTAAATAAAAATGATAATCATTCTCATTAAATTTACAGCGGAAAGACTTCCAAAACGATACACGTACATGATATAAGATCATGTAAATTTGTGATCCGGTGTCAATACGCCTGTTAATACGCGAAGCTGCTCCAGCGAGGAGAGCGGATCGAAACCGAAGAACAGCTCCGGTTGATCCAGCAGGTAAACCCTCCGCTGTCGGACGGCATCGAGCTCCAGCCATTCCGGCGACCGGAACAGCCGCGCCAGACGCTGCCGTCCTTGGGGATCGCAGGGCAGCGCGGTAATAAAAATATGATCGGCTGCATATTGGACGATGGCTTCCATGGAGGTCTCCACGTACCCGCGCCAGGATAAGCCCTGCTCCAGCATCCGGTCAGGCGGACGAAAGCCGATGTCGTCGTACAAAATCTGGCAGCTTCTGCCGAAGCTGCTGCCGAAGCCATAAGCTTTGTCCGGGCCGATTTCCCAGACGGCCGCCGTTCCCCGGCTTCCAAGCAGGCGGTCCAGCCGCCGGTTAATCGGAACCAGCCGCTTGTCGTAAAGCGCCAGCCAGTCTTCTGCCTCCCGGCGCTTGTTTACGATGTCGGCGATCATCCGGAACTGTTCCCGCCAGCTCATCGTTTTGAAAGGCAGGTCCAGCACCGGGGCAAGCGGAAGAAGAGAACTATTTTCCTCTTCCGTATCGTAGCTGATAATGACGTCCGGACGGGCTGCGGCAACCGCTTCATAAAAACTGGAGGAAGTACGGCCGTAAGGGTTGAATTTCTGTCCCTCCGGTATTTCGGAACCACCCGCGATTTTCTCCGTCCAGCCTGTGTACACGCCGAGCTCGGGAGTAATCCCCAGTGCGTTCAGAATGGCCGTATGGTTTGGATTAAGCGCGGCGATCCGTTTGGGCCGCCCCCGGTAAACGGTAGGAGAGACACCTACCGTTTCTTTAAACTTACGGCTTAAATACGCCCCTTCTTTGTACCCGATCTCTTGGGCGAGCGTATTCAAGTCCGGCGAACCGATCAAAATCCGCTTCTGGGCGCCACGTATCCGCAGCAGCGTCAAATATTCGTTGAAGGTTCGTCCGGTATACTTGCGGAAGGTTCGGGAAAAATGCTCCGGGCTTACATTCGCTCTTCCGGCCAGCTGATCCCGCGTCAAGTCCTCGTCAAAGTGCGCTTGCATGAAACAAACGCTTTGCTTAAGCCACGGAGAGCCGAGCCTCTTCCTTGAAGCCAGCTCTTCGTGCAGCCCGTCCAGCAGTTCGATAAACAGCTGCTGTACCCGGAAAGGGCCGCCAAGCCGGGGCTCGACCCATAGTTTTTGCAGTTCGCCGGCCTGTCTCAGGAGCTTGTCCGGGCAGCCTGGCAGTGGTACGGGATCGTTTAACACGCCGGTTTCCGCGACTGCCGTGCCCAGGCAGCGGTACTCGATAAGCACGCCTTTCAGCAAGTCTCGGGATGTTGCTTCCAGCTTCTGAAAATCGTCGTAAAGGTATACGCTTCCCCTGGAAACCTCGTACGCCTCCTCATGAATGCGCAGCACGCCGCTTCCGCCCAGAACGATGAGAATACGGGAACAAGCCGTGCATTCGTTGCCGACAAGATTTATAGTCCGCCCGTCTACTTCGGTGATACGAAAAGGGATATAAAAGAGATGAACGGCCGAAACCGGCTCTGTATGTAGATTGGAGATATCGGACATGGTGATAGTTTTCTCTCCTTTAGTGATAATCATTATCAATTATAGTACCAGTATAGCAAAAGATGGACGATCAGAGCATACGTAACCATTTTTCTGAAAAGCTCCTGACCGGAACTAACGTGAAAAGTGGACACCCGGACCGGACGGTTACGCACTCCATGCTGCCGCTTGCAAAAACGAAAACGATAAGCTATAGGGCATTTGATTAGATTGTCTAACTAAAAGAAACGACGGTGGACATGAACGGTAATTTCGACGTAAGGCACTAGCTCCCACTAACCACCAGGCAAGACGAGTCGTTACGGTTGCGGAAACGCTGCTGAGAGGGCGGGAAGCACGGTAACGACCCGGGGCAGGTCCGGACGTGGCAGTACAGTCTGTGTCTGCCTTTCTATAGGGCTTCTCCGGAGTGCCCGACCCTGTTCCGTTTACGCGGAAATAGGATTTTTTTAAGCAATGCGGCCGACGGGAAAATGATTTCTTGATAGCGAAGCTCTCCATCCGGGGGGCGTTTGTTCTGCATCCGAGCTTGATCTCATTCCGGCACCATTACCGGGGAGATTTAGACGCTTATGCGCCGGTAAGGGCGACTCGGAGCGCCTTCATAAAACCTTTAAAATTCGATGGCACGCTTGCCGTTGACATTAAAAATTAAAGCGCTTATTGTTCTAGTTGGGTTATGGCCGATTTACTGCCACGCTAATTCGCCGGGAATCTTTATTTCCGGTGATCACAAGGATATCATCCGAATTCCCTTCATGAATTAGAGTTATAGCGCTTTAATTTAATTGGAGGCAATACGGGTGTAATGCGTAAGGGAGGTGGCCGGAAGCGGGATAAGAAAGGCTGGCAGCGACGTTTACCGAATAACGGAACGCAATTTAGAGAGGAGAAGGATCTATGAAGAAAAGATTGCTGGGATTAAGCACTTGCGCTTGTCTGTTAGGCACTTTGATAGCAGGACCGGTGACGGCTTCCGCTCAGGAAACCGTACCGGCTTCATCCATCCAGACCGAACCACTTTATGAGGAAAGTTCCAATGTTTCGATTGCCGCATCCGCGTTGAAGCCGTTTCCTCAGCATGTTTCCTACACCTCCGGCACGATTAAGCCGAACCATTTTACACAAGATCAGATGGACCAGCAGGTAAAGAAAAAATATGACGAATGGAAATCCAGATACCTCGTCAAGCATCCGAAAATTTCGAACCAGTATTATGTTTTTTATAACCGGGAAAATATCGTGGACGATCCGAAAAATGTGGTATCCTGCTCGGAAGGACACGGCTACGGGATGCTCATTACCGCTTATATGGCGGGGCACGACGCCGGTGCGCAAACTTATTTCGACGGCCTGTACCGGTTCTATAAAGCTCATCCGAGTTCGGCCGATCCCGCTTTGATGGCTTGGCAGCAGGCCAAGGACTCATCGGGCAACATCGTGGACAGTTCGGGTTCCTACTCCGCGACGGACGGGGATCTGGACATCGCTTTTGCCCTGCTTCTCGCGGATAAACAGTGGGGCAGCTCGGGAGCGGTCAACTACAAGAGTGAAGCCGTCAAGATGATCAATGCGATCCTGAAGCGGGACGTACACGCCAAACATTTTCATCTTAAGCTGGGCGACTGGGCTTCCGACAGCGATTCGAAGTACGGACCGGGCACGCGTCCGTCGGATTTCATGCTCCATCATCTCAAAGCGTTCAAGGACGCGACAGGTAATGCGAATTGGGACAAAGTAAGTGATACGACCTACAAGATCATCAACTCCGTTTATAAAAAACACTCGCCGAAAACGGGGCTGCTTCCGGATTTCGTCGTCCGCAAATCGGACGGAACATACGCACCGGCTCCGGACGAATACCTGGAAGAGCCGACGGATGACGAATATAGCTGGAACTCCTCCCGTACACCGTGGAGAATAGCCACGGATTATCTCATCAGCGGCGATACACGCGCTTTGGAGCAGCTCCGCCAGATGAACGGCTGGATTCAGTCCGCAACGGGCGGCAAACCCGCCAAAATCGGTTCGGGCTACGATCTGAAGGGCAATGTGAAAAACGCCGATCACGCGATCGCGTTCACGGCGCCGTTTGCGGTAAGCGCGATGGTAGACTCGTCCAATCAACAGTGGCTGAACAAACTGTGGAGCGACATCGTCGATTCGCCTACCTCGGACAGCTATTATTTCGATAACAGCATCCGGCTGCTGAGTATGATAGTCGTTTCCGGCAACTGGTGGACACCCGGCCAATAACAAGCAACGAATGAAAAGCGCCTGCCGTATGCAGGCCCTTTTCTTGTGGACAATAGAGAGGGATGTGGGAGCGGAATGTGTGGAAGCGCCATGCGATTGAGTAAGAAGTTTTATCACGTTTTAACGGTATTGGCGGTATTTGCCGTCCTGTTTTCAAGTACGGTGGGCAGCCTGTTTGCCGCTGCTGCGCCGCAGCAGACGGCAGCGCCTGCCGAACAAATTGCGGAGCAGCGGGGATCGGGGGATATGCAGCCCGACCAGGGAGTTTTAACCGCCACATACGGAGTCGGCAAAGATCGTGCGACCCTGGTTCAATGGAATTTCAAGAACGCCGGTACGGGTGACAACGGAATTTACCGTTCGTCGGACGGAGTTTACGGCACCGCGTCCACGTTCCGCAATTCCGGAGGCGTATTCGAGTACGTGGAAGACGACACGCTGAGCTATCAGGGATGGGATGAAGGAAACGGGGTCAAGTACTGGCTGGCGTCCGTCCCGACCAAAGGATTCCGCAGCATCACCTTGTCGTCCCAGCAGAACTCTTCCGGATCGGGACCGCGGAATTTTAAAGTCGAGATCAGTCCGGACAAGCGGACATGGACCCCCGTGGCCGATCTGGTGATGGCCAAATCGTCGTACAACTGCAGCGGAGATTCCTGCAAATTGAACGATTTGCCGCTTCCTTCCGAAGCGGATAACCAGCCTCTGCTATATATCCGCTGGATCGTCAGCTCCGACGAAAAAACGTCCGGCGGGCAGGGTATCGGCGGATCGGGTTCGAGCCGGATCCGGGCCGTCGAAGTGAAAGGAGAGCGCATCGCCGGCTCGGATATTACGGTGCCCACGGTGGCAGTAGCGGAATTTCCCGGAGACAAGTCGGAAGAAATTGCGGCGGACCGGGAAGTGTCCGTGAAATTCAATAAAAAAATCGCTCTGGAAAACGGAAAGCAGGCAACCGTAGCGGACGAGAACGGAAACGTGTCTGAAACGTTCCTTCAAGTATCCGGCGATACGTTAGTAATCAAGCATACCCCTTTTGCGTATGAAAAGACCTATACGGTCCTGGTTCCGAAAGGCCTTGTAAAAGGGGCCGAGGACGGATATCCGCTGGCCGAAGATGTCACCTGGAGCTTCAGGACCCAAACCTCGCCCAAAACGCCGAAGCTGCTGAACATGACGTTTAACGGGGACCCGAAAACGTCGATGGGCTTTGCCTGGTATACGCCCCAAGACATTCCGGGAACCATCGTGCAAGTCATCGAAGCTTCCGAAATGAAAGACGGCGTGTTCCCGGAAGCGAAAGCTTCCGCATACTCCGGCAGCTCGGAAGTCATTGAAACTTATTTCGTCAAAAGCGACCGGGATACCGGCAATAAAACGAAATTCGCCAGCCATAAAGTAACGGCCGACAAGCTTAAGCCCGGCACGGTATACAAGTGCCGGGCGGGCAACGGCGACCCGGACGGCTGGAGTCCAATCGGATCGTTTACGACGGATGGAGCGACCGACGAAGATTTCCGCTTTATTGTGGGATCGGATTCTCAAGGCTCCAGCAAGTCTTCCTTCGAATTATGGCAGGATACTTTCCGCAAAGCGGTGGACAAAGCCGGCCAGCCGAAGTTTTTTATGGTAACGGGGGACCTCGTGGACAACGGGGATCTGGAGCAGCAGTGGCAGTGGCTGCTGGATACGGCCAAGAACGAGCTGGCTCACACGCCTTACGTACCGATCCTCGGCGGGCATGAGGTTCACGACTACGAGGGTGACGAGAATACCGAAAACAACAACTTTTATTATCATTTTAATCTGCCCAAGCAGATCGTCCCGGGTACCCATGAAGGCTCGATCTATTCGTTCGAATACGGTGACGCCCTGTTTATCCAGTTCAACACCCAGTTCGAAGGGGGACTGGATTCCAACGGCCAGGTGGAGTGGGTGGACCCGGAATTCACCGCTCAATTGGAGTGGATGAAGAACGTTGTGGCCCGGACCGACAAGAAATGGAAATTCGTTTCGTTACACAAAGGGCCCTATTCGGCCGGTGACAATGCCGGGGAATGGGAAGGCGAACGGATCGCCTTTTACAAGAAACACTTAATTCCGGCATTGGATCAAATGGGCATTGATGTCGTATTCGAAGCCCACGATCACATGTATATGAGATCTTATCAGATGCTGAACGATGTTCCTATAAAAGACATCAAGGAAGATGGGGCAGGGAATGCCCTCAATCCACCGGGAACGGTTTATCTGATGACGAATACGGTCGGAAGCAAATTTTACGAGAAATACAAGGGATACGACGATTATTTCGCCAAGATCAACGAGCAGCCTTTCAAAAAGATGTTCACCGATGTTTCGGTGTCCAAAGACGTGATGAAATTCACGTCGTACACGGCAGCCAAGGGAGAAGACGTCAAGCCGTATGACCAGTACGGCATTAAACGGACCGACGAGAAACCGGCGAAGGTCGAAAATGCCGCCGTACAAAACGGAAGCGGCGGGGCGGTTCTGTCATGGAACGCTCCGAAGAACTCCAAAGAGCCGGTGAAAGGGTACCGGATTTACGAGAAGGACGATAAAATCCGTCCCTTCTGGAGCGAATATGTGCCGGCCGAAACGAATTCCGGCACCTACAAGCTAGAGCTGGGCAAGCTTGATCCGCAGCAAAGCTATACCTTCTTCATTAAAGCTGCCGGAGTACGGACTAATTCCGATGCGGTGCAGATCGACTTCCGGAAAGATAACGGTTCGTCCGGCGGCGGCTCTTCCGGAGGAGACGGCGGCTCATCCCTGCCGCCGGTGACTACGGTTCCGCCCGTCCCGGGCACCAAGCCGCCTGTGGATCCGGACGGCAAGCCAAAACCGGAGCCGGAGCCGAAGCCTGAACCTGCGAGAAAAACGTTCGCGGACGTGGACAGCCGCTTCGCATGGGCCAAAGACGCGATAGAACTTCTCGCCGGCAAAGCCGTCATACAAGGCGTCACCGCCGACACGTTCGAACCGGCGCGCCCGGTTACGAGAGGCGAATTCGTGACGCTGCTCGTGCGGGCGCTCGGCTTAAAGGCCGACACGGCGGGCCGCTTCGGGGATGTGTTACCCGACGCGTATTATTACGACGCGGTCGGAATAGCGAAAGCGCTCGGCATCGCGGAAGGCACCGGTCCGGATACTTTCGATCCCGGCGCGCTCATCACGAGACAAGACATGATGGCGCTCATCTTCCGTGCGCTGAATGCGGCCGGTTACGGCATTCAGCCAGGCAGAGCCGAGGATCTGGCGAGTTTCGCGGATGCCTCCGAACTTGCTCCCTACGCGGTGGAGAGCGCAGCCGCCCTCGTTCGGGAAAGACTCGTCGAAGGCAGCGGAACGGGCATTGTGCCCTACGGCCTGACGACAAGAGCGGAAGCGGCAGTGATCCTCTACCGGGTTACGAGATTAAAATAATGGGTCTGGCCATCTGTCCGCAGCGAGCGGACGGGTGGCCTTTTTTGTCCGCCCGATGCAAAAAAATGTAAATTAGTTTCTGGTAACGACGATACCGGTTATGCTGCGATTTCATCTAGAACGGAGTAGGTACGGAGAAGACCAGATACTGATTATCGAAGCCGTGGGCCACCTCATGCATACGCAGCACACCGCTTCCGCCCAGAACGATGAGAATACGGAAATAATCCGTGCGTTCGCTGCCGGCAAAAGTTGCGGACCGGCCGTTTACTTCAGCGCTACGTAAAGGCATATAAAAGAGAGGAGCGGACGGAACCGGCTCTGTATGGGGACTGGAGATATCGGGCATCGTAATCATTTTTCTCCCCACGTTAAAAGCGGACAGGGGAGACAGGTCACGCAATCTACGCTGCCGCTTGCAAAAACGAACCCGGTACGCTATAGTATATTTAATTAGATTATCTAACTAACAAGAGCGATAAGGTTATCTTTGAACAATCGAACGAAGAAACGGCGAACAGCAGAGAAGGGGAGTGCTAACCGTGAACAGAAAGCCCGCCAAAGAATACACGACCGGACAACAGCTGCCGAAGCTCGGAACGAAACCTTACCGGGATTTATTGGAACAGACCGCCGATTCCGGTACGGACCGGGAATCCGCTTTTACCGGCCTCCTTATGCTTTGGCTGGGGGACAGTGTTCTCGATGTGATGGATATTCATTTATCCGAATACGACATCACGGAGAGCAAGATGGATATTCTGCTGCTGATCTCCCTTCATCAAGACAAGGAGCTCGTGACTCCTTCCTCGATAGCGGACCGGCTCGGAATACGCCGCTCGTCGGTTACGTCATTATTGAACTGGCTCCATGAGAGAAACCTGATCATCCGCGAGCCGTACAGCAAAGACGGGCGGATGACACATATCCGGCTCAGTTCCGAAGGAAGCGGATTAGTAAAGAAGGTGCTGCCGGTTTTCTGGACCACCTGCGCATCTCTTGTCGAGGAATTGGACAGAGAGGAGCGGGCGCTTTTCGATAAGGTGCTGATGAAGCTGAACACAGAAATAGAAAAACGGCTCGGTACCGGCAGATAATTTTTTTGGTCATGTAGTTAGATAATCTAATTACTTTTTTTAAATTTTTAGTACATGAGGTGAAGTATGAATAGTCCGACTCAACTTACGGATGCTTCTGTCGTGCGCAGAAACTATTCCCTTATGACCGTGATTTTGTGCTGGTCCGGTCTTGCGGTCATGTCCAGTCTGTATGTGACGATTCCCCTGATTTCGGTTTTTGCCCGGTTGTATGACATTACGCCGACAGAGGCGGCCGCTGCGGGAAGCACGTTTTCGATCGGCTTTGCACTCGGGTGCCTGATTTATGGAGCTTTGTCCGATAAATACGGACGTAAAAAGGTTATTTTTACCGGTCTCCTTGTGCTGGCATTTATTTCGCTGCTGTTAGGGACGGTTCATACGTTTGAGTGGATCGTGGTTCTAAGAGGATTTCAGGGAGCGGCGGCGGCCACTTTTTCCCCGGTAGCTCTTGCCTATGCCGTGGAAATGTATCCGGCGGAAAAACGCGTGACGACGATCGGTTTTATCAGCACGGGATTTTTGACAGCCGGTATTGCCGGGCAGGTGGTCAGCAGTCTCATCAGCGAACAGGTTGGATGGAATGCGGTTTTCTATGTGCTTGCCGGCGTTTACGCGCTGACTGCGGTTCTGGTTTATGTTTTTCTTCCGAAAGGAGGCATCCGGCAAGCTCACGCGAATATCTGGGAGCCGATCAGACAGATCGGGCAAGTTTTTGTCCGCAAACAGCTTGTGCTCAGTTATGTGGTCGCTTTCGTTTTGCTGATGTCTTTCGTAAGCATGTATACGGTTCTAGGCAGTTACTTAAGCAGCGCTTCCTTCAGTCTGGATAAACAAGGTATTTTGGTTGTGCGGTCCATCGGAATCGCGGCCATGCTTCTGTCGCCGTTTGCCGGACGTGTCTCGAAACGCTTCGGCCTACTCCCGACACTGCGGGGGTTCCTGGCGCTGGCGGCAGCCGGATTAGCTGCGATGGGACTCATCTCCAATCTGCCGGTTCTCGTGGCGGTAAGTCTCGTATTCGTGGCGGGCATCGCGCTGGCGGTTCCTTCGCTCGTGTCGCTCGTGGGTCAGTTGGGCGGTGATCTGCGCGGAATAGCGGTGTCCGTCTATACGTTTATTTTGTTTGCGGGAACGAGCTTCGGTCCGGTAATATCACTCTCTTTGATGAAAAGCGTCAGCTATCCCGTTACGTTCCTTCTGCTCGCTTCGATTTTGTGCATAGGCTTGGCGTCAGCTTGTCTGATTAACCTGGAAGAGACAACGGAGGTCAAAAAAATGAGGTAAGCGGAATGGTTCAGTTTATGACGGAAGGTTTTTACAGGAATAAAGCTGCCATCTGTCCGCCCGGAGCGGACGGGCGGCTTTTTTTTATCCGCCCGGTGCAAATAAATGTAAATTAGTTTCTGGTAACGGCGGCACCGGTTGTGCTACGATTTCATCTAGGAACGGAGTGAAGGTATGGAGAAGACCAGACTACTGATTATCGAAGATGAAGCAGCCATTGCGGATTTGCTTGCGTACGGGCTGAACCGGGAAGGATTCGAAACTTTCACGGCCCATTCGGCAGCGGAGGGATTGCTCAAGATCGGCCAGGTGCGGCCGGATCTGCTTCTGCTCGACTGGATGCTGCCGGATCTGAGCGGACTGGAGGTGTGCAGGCAGGTGACGGCCTCCCATAAAATCCCGATTATTATGATCACAGCCAAATCGGATATTACCGACAAGATTCAAGGGCTTGAATACGGGGCTGACGACTATATCACGAAACCGTTCGATTTGCGCGAGGTAGCCGTCCGCATCCGGACGGTGCTGAGAAGAGTCAGTCAGGCGAACGTACCGGCGGGTTCCGTGATCCGGTTCAGGGACATCGAAATCGTCGAGCATGAAAGAATCGTCACGTTCGGCGGCGAGGCTGTCGATCTGACTCCCAAAGAGTTCGATCTTCTTCTCACACTGTACAAATACAGGGGGAAGATATTTACCCGGACGGAACTGCTGGATTTCGTGTGGGGCTACGATTATACGGGAGATACGAGAACGGTCGATATTCATATTCAGCGGCTGCGCAAAAAGCTGGGAGCGGGCGATCTGATCGTGACCGTATTCGGGGTGGGATACAAATTTGAAAAACAGGCGGATTAGGGTGTTAAGTGTGTTATCGACCATCAGAGCCAAATTTCTGATCGGCCTGTTCGTGATCTTCTCCGTTTCTTTTCTGCTGCTTCATCATTTTGTCGTCCGGATCATTGAAACCAGCAATGAGAAAATCATTACCCAAGACTTGATTGAGCTCAAAAACAACAGCAGCATTTACGTCAAACAGGCGTTTCTGATAAACCATTTCAACACGGATGACATGTACTTTCAGCAGATGGGGGAGGAAATGGTCCGGGATCTGAACCATGTCACCTCCAGCGATATAAGCGCTTATTCGGTGGAAGGAGAGCTGATTTTCGCTTCGGATGAAGCGAGGTTTTCGGCAGCGAACCCGGAGGATCTTCAGCATGCGCTGGACGGAAAAACAGCCTACCGGATTCACTATATGGACGAGAAGGCGGAAGTGTTTTATGCCTATCCGGTTATCGTCGAGGGCAAAAAAGTAGGCATTCTGCGCTTCGGCAAAGATTTTTCTTTATTGTACGAACAAAGAAAACACATTCTGGATGTTTTCTCCTCCGTAACGACTGCTATTTTTGTAGCGGCGTTTGTTTTTTCCTATCTGCTGTCCAGAAACATTACGATTCCCCTGATTAAGCTTACTAGAGCTTCTTCGGAAGTGACGAACGGCAACTTGAATATCAAGATCGGCTTCCGCAGAAAAGACGAGATCGGACAGCTTGCGCACAACTTCGGCAATATGATCGTGCAGATCAAGAAACAAATCCAGCGGATCAAAAAGGACCGTGACCGGCTGGAAGAACTCAACCGCCACCGGAAGCAATTTTTCGATAATGTCACGCATGAATTGAAAACGCCCCTTACTTCGATCATCGGGTACGCCGAGCTCATCCGGGAAGTAGGCAGCCGGGACGAAGCTTTTTTTGCCAAAGGAATGAATCATATCGTAAACGAAAGCAGGCGTCTGCACGAAATGGTGCTTCAACTGCTTACCTTATCCCGGGAAAACGGCGGGCAGGACGCGATGGAAACGATCGAAGCGGGACAAATTTTGCACGACGTATGCGACGGCATGCTGCTGAAAGCCCAGCGGTACAACAAAT
The DNA here is from genome assembly GCF_059692095.1 of Paenibacillus sp. JT31N7. Taxonomy (NCBI): domain Bacteria; kingdom Bacillati; phylum Bacillota; class Bacilli; order Caryophanales; family Paenibacillaceae; genus Paenibacillus; species Paenibacillus sp. JT31N7. The sequence goes on along the minus strand of NZ_JCAUAT010000001.1, from coordinate 703,861 downwards.
CCGTTCATTGTGAGGCCGGTGAAAATCTGATTCTGACAGCGGATCCGGATAAAATCAGGCAGGTTTATATCAATATTATCGACAACGCGATTAAATACGGCCGGTCCCCGTCGGAAGTTCATGTCAAAGCCGAGAGGCTGCCGGGGTGCGTTCTGATCACGGTGAAGAATGAAGGGGATACGATCCCGCCGGATGCTTTGTCTAAAATTTTCGAACCGTTTTACAGGGTAAACGGACAGGCCGAACGGGAAGCCGGCAGCTGCGGTCTGGGCCTGAGCATCAGCAAAGCGATTGTGGAAGGAATGGGCGGTACGATACGGATGAACAGCGCCGAACAAGTAACGACGGTCGTCATCGAACTGCCTTACGAAGCTTCGGGGGAGGGGGAAGCGCGATGAATAAACGGCTCATGCTGAACGTGCCGTTTCTTCTGGTGGTCTTAACTCTGCTGGCCGGCTGCGTGAATTCGCCGAAGGCGAAAACCATCGTGATCGGAAATACGGTAGAAGACGCGCAAACGGAAGAGAACAGCACCGATTATTTTGAAACGAACAAAATTTATAAGCTTTCCTTGCCCGGAAACAAGGCCGTGGATTTATGGGGATGGATGTCTTCCCGTCTGCTGCTCGGTTCCTACAAGAATCAGGGGACGGAGCATGATATCCAAACGGTGGATTACCGGAATCTATCCGCCGTAGGCTTAACCCGGCTTGAGGGGAATACGGCGGCCGGTAAAGTTTCTCCCGACGGGAAGTTTATGGCCTATACGGGGCAGTCCGGTACAGGGGAGACTTTGTTTGTACTCGATGTAAGCACGGCGCAAAGCTTTGACCTTGCGATACCGGATAGAGGGAAAGGGATTACAAGCCCCATGACTTGGTCCGGCAACAGCCGGTACTTGTCTTTTACGGTAAAAAGCAGAGAGTACGGGACCGAGTCGGTCGTCGTATACGACATGAAAAACCGGGATTCGCAGGAAATTCCTCTGCCGAGATGGCAGGAAAACAGCGAGGCGCCCGCTCCACGGTCGTTGAAGCGCTATACCAAATATAATGTGATTTCGGTTAAATTTGCGGATGACGGAAACACAGCCCTGATGGGGCGGGTAGGGGAGGAAGGTTCGTATGTTACTCTCGGAGCCGTAACGGAGGACAAGTGGGCCCGGAAGTTCGAACATTCGGCCAGCGAGAGGCAGTTCGATTATGTGAACGACAGTCAAATTATTTTCCTTGACGCCAAAAATACGCTGACGCTTTACGACCTGCGCGATGAGAATACCGTCTCCCTGTCTGCCGGGATCAGCACTTTCCGCCTGTCCGGCGACAAGAAATATATCGCCTACACGAAAGACGAAGAGTCTCTCTACGTCGCAAAGCTGCAGGGGAATAACATGATCAAGGAGAAATTGGTTTATAAGGGTCTTGTGTTGTCTCAAATGGACTGGAGTCCCGATAACAAAAAGATTTTGATAACGGGCTGGAAATCATACGGTTTGGGGCCCTCCGCCGCCAGCGTGGAACAAACCCCGCTTGTGATCGAATTCAAATAAACTCAGTAAGAGTGTCCAATTAAATCTAAGGTTAGAAATCGATACTTCAACAAAACACCGGGTTGTCGTCGATATGAAACAAAGTGCTATCGTCCATACATATTTACTGCATGCCAGCAACCTTTATCAGATGGTGCCATGATGATGAAATAGTTGGATTTACACACTGAATAAAGCAGCTTGTCCCTCATCTATGGGAAGGCTGATTTTTTACAGGAAATGTATTCATGTGCTATTATTAGGGAGATTGCTATTTTTCACGTAGAGCATAAAAAATATACAAAGTATTATTGGTTGATATAATGTTTATATAAGTAAAATTTGGGTAAATATCCAAATATAAAACGGCCGAGTTGCTTTTTATAAACAAAGAACATTATTGCCGGACCAAGCTGTAGATTTTATTGATTTGGGAACAAGTAAAACATATGACCTCAAAACTTACTATATGAATGAAGGTACTCTCTTTTACATCAAAGCAACGGGTGATAACAATGATGAAGTTGCAGGAAATGTTTGGAACTATTAAACCTTGACTTTGCTTGAGAGAATTAAAGAGTTAGGACATTTCCTAACTCTTTATTCTTGCATCCTTCAATAAATAGGAGACAATTATAGATGCTTAAAGAATTTAAGCAATTAATGAGACAACCTCAATATCTCTTGTTATTTATTTTTGCGGAATTGGCCTCCATCCTATTGCCGATGAAATACTTGGAAGGACTAAGGGACTTTCCTTCCCTTATATTTTTTGTAATGGGCTTTAATCTGTTATTTCTTTTATACGGGGCTGAGCAGGCGAGGTCAGATCATAACAACCACATTCCGGAATTGATTGCTTCACTACCCAAAGGAAAACGGTATTATCTTCAAAAGATTCTCTATTGGTTTGTCTTCGCTTTAATTTGGTATGTTATCTTTGTGGTTTGTGCATTGTTATATGTAATATATGGGATTCATGATGATGCTACTTTATTTCAGTTCCGAATCACATTGGTCTATACTTTTTTTAACTGGCTGGTTCCCTTTTTCATTTCACTTGTACTCGGTTACTCCATTTATATGTTATGGCCTTCCCTTGCCGCATATCTCGTATTAATCAGCATTTGGATATTATTGGGACCCTATAATTCGTTCGTGGGATTTATACCGCCTTCGTGGCTGCCTCTTCTGACTGTGGGTGACACGAACCTTTCAATAACTCAAAGTTATTATCAATCCGAACATATGATTCTGAATGACGGAGCTTTCTGGCAGAGAACGCTAGCTGTGCTCGTATGCTTCTTCGTTTTCTTCGTTTCCATACCGTTGTTAAGAAAAGGAAGAAAAGCCCGCATTCTTATGATTGTCTACCTTCTTGTTTGTACTTGTCTTGCAGGCTTTGCACCCTCACAAAAAATAACGGATGTTACACGCGAGTACAAGTTTAACGATGCTGTTCCGGATTACGCCGACTTTACTATTTCTTCTTATGACATGCAAATCAACCATGGTCGTGAGGATCATTTGTTTTCTTACGTCGCAGACTTGAATGTAAGCACAAAGTCCGATCAAATTCCGCTAGCCCTATGGGACTTCATGGATGTTCAAAGTTTAAGCTGGAACGGTGCTTCGGTTCCCTTTTCCAGAGATCGAAATCTGTTGTTTGTCCAGCTTCCATCCGGACATACGGAGACGGGTATATTATCCTTTCATATCCGTTCGGAGAAGTACGGAGACATGAACCCGACCTCCTTCGAATTATTATCAACTCTCCCCTGGTATCCTATGGATCCCAAAGAAGCTAAGGATCCGTTGTATCATGCAATTAAGGAAAAATTTTCTGTGAAAGTGAATGTAAAGGATTTTCGAGGACTAGTAACTAATTTATCGAAAAATGAGAATCAAACACTTACAGGAGTCGCTTATGGTCCTACACTGCTATACGGACCTTACACACAGGAAACCGATCTTACAATCCCAAAATTTATTACTTTAAAGGAAGCGCAAGCAGCAGTCAGTCGAGTAGCCGAAATTATAAATTCTGGTCATCAGCCATCGGATAAAGTTGTTTCATTGCCCCAACATGGTTCTATCGTAACTTCTAGATCTATATTTAGCGCAAATCCTGATGAATATTTTCTTACACTTACAAAGAGTAAGATAGATTCCAATATATTCCGTGTTTTCTTCCCGGATAAAGAAAAGTGAGAGGTTGTTCTATATGGAGGGATTACTGCTATGCTGCAAATCAAGGGGTTAAAAAAATCTTTTGGCAAACGTGAAGTTTTGCAGGAAATCAATGTTGCCATCGGAACCGGTGTAACAGGTGTCCTCGGACCAAATGGTGCAGGAAAAACTACACTTTTTCGGATTTTGGCAACCATTTATGAGCCGTCTCAAGGAGAAATCAAACTAGATGAATGGACTTGGAAACATGACCTAGAAAAAATAAGGGAGCTATGTGGATATTTGCCTCAGCATGTGGGATTATTTCCATCCATTACCGTGTATGAATATCTGGAATACGTAGGTCAATTACGAAAACTAACTGACTCCAAAAAACGTCGCCAAAGAATTGATCAAGTGCTGCAAGAGGTTAATTTGGAGAACAAACGTGATGATAAGATAAAAAAATTATCCGGCGGCATGAAGCAACGCTTGGGCATTGCCCAAGCCATTCTACATGAGCCGAGGTTATTGCTGATCGATGAACCGACTGCGGGACTCGATCCCGAGGAGCGTCTTAGATTTCGAAGCCTGCTGCGCCAACAAGCACAACACAGAGTGATTATGTTATCCACTCATATCACTGAGGACGTGGCTATGACCTGTGATCGTGTGTGCATGATGAAGAATGGGCATCTGGATTTTTACAATTCTTTAGCAAATGTAACCCAAATGGCCGAAAACAAAGTGTGGAGTATGGAGCTTTCACCGGACGAATTTATGAAAATCAGGGATAGCGATGAGTGCCGGATTGTTGCCACATCGGAAACGGGAGGCAGACTATCGGTGCGTGTACTGGCAAACCAACGGCCCGTTGAACACGCTAAACCCACCGATCCTTCGCTGGAGGAGGGGTATATGATTTGGTTAAGCGAGAATTAAGCATGCTGTTCTTTATCTTTCGAACTCAAACCATATTGATTTGTTTGCCATTTCTTGTATACACATTCGCTTGCTTGGGGAATTACTACGGCTATTTCAACGGGCTAGAATTCATGGTATTTGTCGGGTTTTGGATTCATGTATTTCCGGCTGTAGCCGTCACGTATCAGATCGGCTCTCTCCGGCAGCAGGAGTTATTCATTTCTCTTCCTCTTTCATCCGTCCGATACGGGCTGATATATCCTTGCTTCTTATCGGTACTATATGGATTCTTTTATGAAACAGCTCTTTTAATCTGTATCAATTCAAACAACGGATTCGCGAAGACGGCTGACATGGCAGTAAATTCATTTCCTTCGTTCCTATTGGTTTTTTTCTTGACGGTAACCCTGGTCTCCTTATTTAAAAATTCGGCTATAGGATTATGTCTGACCTTATTTTACGTGTTTTTCGGTTTATTCACAGGCGGTGCCGGTCAGGGTCCCTTTTATCTCATGCAATGGTACAGACCCAAAATCAATACAGATGCTAACGATTTTGTGATTGTACAATATGCAGCCGTCCTTGTTTTATGCGCGCTTCATATTCTTTTTATTAAATATCGCCATCGCTTTTATTTGTTAAAAATCACGTAAAAAAAGATATCCATTAACTTATATTGCCGTTAGCGTCTCTTCACTTGGTTATGAAGATAACATTCTTTTGCTCAGGATCCATGAAGATCGTAATGTAGTTATGGCCGCGTTTGGCTGATGTTTCATTCGTGCTAATCTTTGTGACATAGGACAGATCTTGCGCTGCGATAGCGTTATCCACGTAGTGATGGAGAATACACCACAGCCGTGTATCATGTTCGTTTACTAACTGGCTGATGGCATTCATCGGCATATCCTTGGCCAAGTTAATGATGAGCGCATCAAAGTAAAGCGTAAAGTAGTGCTTCGGCTTATCTATGGCCCAAGGAACGTTCACGCGCATCATCCGTTTGCAATTTCCGCAATCCTTTCGTGGAAGCTCAGCATGGATATAACATGGATACTCAAAGAAGTTAAGGTGCCTCCAAGTACGATTGCGATCGGCAATATCCTTGACCGGCTGGTTGGTTGCTCAGCAACCGAGCAGGCAAAGAGAGCGCCTTTACGGAATTTTACATACACGTCCAACAATGTACCATGGTTCCGGAATGTGAACCAACCCGAACGAACTGCCGCTAACCTACATTAACATAGGACGAATTAAGAGGATGCTGCTAATTGCGGCGTCCTCTTTTTTATTTCCAAGGGGAGGTAATGCATGATAAAAAAAGTTTCGATTCGAATCAATCAAAGCCTGTTATATGGAGGATTAGCTATCGTAAACCTTTATGGACAGGATACTTGCATTGATTTTGATATGCTGAAAAGCCCCAATATTCACATTCTTATTGGAGGTCGCGGAACTCGTGTCTTAGAATCCGACTACATTCGATTTGAAAACGAGCTGCGCTATCTAATTCAAATGCATGGCGGCTTTGAACAAATTGGAACATTATCACGGCTGCAAAGCACCAATTATCAAAAAAGTTAAATGGATTTCCGATAAAATAAGAAACTTTGAATTCCAATATTCAAGAACTTCAATTTTCCTTTTTAGCTGTTGTATGTTTAACTCTTTCATGGACAAAAACAACCCCCTGTCTCCGCCAAGGCGGTCTGCAGGGATTTTTTTTCGTTCAGGCGCGGATTTCCAAAATGGAAACATTTTGTTTACAAGTTAGAGAGCTTTCTTTTACAAGCAGGGTTTATAACTAGAGATAACACCTATTAGGGTTGGCGGTACAAATCATGTGAATTTATGGAGGAAGCTGGAATGAAAACGATGCTGCGGCTGATCACGACCCTGCTGCTTCTTGCGATGTCCGCTGCCTGCGTAGGAGGGGAGCCGAAGCAACCCCGCAATTCCGGCGGCAGGTTAAGCGTAAATGACAAAAGCGGCAAAAAGACCGTGGTCGTTTCGATGCTTTTTCTCGAAGACGTGTTTAAGGAGGCAAAGAAAAAATTCGAGGAAAAGCATCCGGGTGTCGAGATTCAGCTCAAGTACGTGCAAACGAAAGACAACTGGAAAGAAGGCGATCTGGAGAAGTTCGTCAAATCGACGAACACGGAGATTCTTTCCGGTAAAGGCCCTGACGTACTCGTTATGGACCCGCTGCCTATAGGGAAATATGTGAGCGGAAATGGACTCGCTAATCTGAGCGGGCTCATGGCTCAAGACCCTTCCTTCCATAAGGATCTGTACTTCGGCAACATTTTGGGCAATCTCCAAATAAACGGAGTTCTTTACGGGATGCCGATGCGCTTCATGCAGGAAATCATGGTCGGGAATGAGAGGACAATCCAGAAGGCCGGAGTCCGCATAGACGATACCACATGGACCTGGAATGATTTTGCCGAGATTGCGAAGGCATTGAAAAAAAGCGGTTCGCCGGCCGCCTATACCGCCAGCCCGCAAAACATGCTGACAGCGAGGGTCAGAGCCGATTATTCGGCTTTTGTGGATGAACCTCACAGGAAGACGAATTTCGGTGAAGCTGCTTTTATCAAGCTGCTGAACGAGACCAAGGCATTATTCGACGGAAATGTCATTACGGACAAGGCGGCAGATGCCTCCTTCAGAAGTACGTATATTCAAAATCCCGAGGAATTTTTCAGTTTTCCCCGGGCCTTTTATAAGCAGCCCAAGCTTTACCGGAGTCCGCTTGCGGACGGGCAGAAGCCGGGCGGGTTCTTTACGGGTTTTCAGACTCTGGGCATAAACGAGAAATCCGCTGTGAAAACGGAAGCCTGGGAGTTTATCAAGTTTATGCTGTCCGAAGAGATGCAGGATTACAAAGGTTTAGACGGATTTCCCCTGAACAAGGCCATTTACGAAAAACAGCTCGGCCAAGTCCTGAAATCCGGCAAAGTCACGATCGAAGCCGGCCCCGATGAAGGCGTGACCGTGGACGTTAAACCGGCGGATGCCGAGTACCAGAGACGGCTGATTTCAGAGCTGAGCAATCCGGTTCCTGCGAATAACTCTATAGTCGAGAATATGCTGCTCACGGAAACCAAAGCGTTTTTCACCGGACAGAAATCGGCGGAAGAAGCGGCCAAGCTGATCCAGATTCGTGTGAACACGTATCTGAATGAATAACCGGCCAAACGGACTGCCGGTCTGGCGGGCGGGAACCCGGACGGTGGCTAAGAAAAGGATCGGCGCGATTTAACGGTCCGATTCCGTATTTTAATGATTCATTCTAGCTTCTGATGATAGCCCCTAAAGGACGGATGAGCCTATAATGGCGCTAAGATGCAGGTTGTAAACGGGTCCGTCAGGATACTTTAACATGCGGAAAAGGGGATTCGTAAGGTGTATACAATCTTACTGGTGGACGATGAATCAACGACGATTAAATTGATGCGTTATATGCTGGAGAGCTCCAAATTTCCGGTTCAGCGTATTCTCGAGGCTTCCGACGGGAAAGAAGCGCTCGGGATGATGCGCGAGTATGGGGCCGATCTTGTTATCACCGACACAAGCATGCCTTATATGACGGGCTTGGAGCTGTGCCGACAGCTTTCCAGGGAGTTCAGATACACGCCGAGCATTATCGTGTCCGAGCACGATAAATTCGATTACGTGAGGGAAGCGCTGCTCTGCGGAGTGAAAGATTACCTCTTGAAGCCGCTTAGCAAAGACCGTTTCCTGTGTTCCGTACGCAGGACGCTGGAGGAGCTTCCGGAAACGGTTCATTCCATCGGCGAGACATCGGACAGATGGAGAGGGCTTGCGGATTCCTGGGTTGAAGCAGTGCTTCAGGACAACCGCTCCGCTCAGGAGAAGGCCGGCCACAAATGGCTGGCTTCGCTGCATGCGGTGCCTCCTTATCTGTGCGTAAAGTGGCATAGTGCCTTTCACCGCATCCTTTTGCAGAGCGCCGGAGCCAAGCTGGAGAGAGAGGTCGAATGCTCCCTGCAGCCTTATCACGGTCAAACCGGCGCCGAGTTGACGAATTGGATCACGGCCGATTTTAAAGCCCTGCAGCATGCCGTGAAGCTGGCGGCTTATACGGATAACCAGCGCATGATCTATAACGCGCAGAAGTATATCCAGCAGCACTTCAACAAGGAAATCACGCTGGAAGAACTGGCTTCGTCCGTGGGGTATTCCGCGCCTTATTTCAGCTATCTGTTCAAGCTCAAAACAGGCATCTCCTATATGGCCTACCGCACCCAACTGCGGTTGAAACGGGCTCAAGAGCTGCTGCTCAAAAGCGATAAGCCGATGCCCCAGATCGCCAGCGAGGTCGGTTACAACGATGTAACGAGCCTGATCCGCGCTTTTAAAAAAGAGCTGGGCTATACGCCTTCGGATTACCGGAAAAACGGCTTTGTTTAAGCAGCGGAAGCGGGAGAAGTCCGGAATTCAAACTTTTATAGTTCATAACCGCCTTTAAATTAAAACGCTTAAACATTTGGGAGAGGGTCTTGGAAAAAATTCATTCAGAGGAGATGACCGAACCGGGAGACTGTTCAATGAGGGGCTGTCGGCTCTCTTCAACCGGTTGAACGGGCCGTAAGAAGCAGAACTTTTGCAACGCGCGCGAATCCCAAGCGCGTGTTGCAACGCTGCTCGGTGATTGGTCGAGCCCCATAGGAATTGCAATATTCGGAGCAATGAGCTATATTGGACATGTGATTAGATTATCTAACTAAAAAAGAGCGGGATGAAAGGAGGCGAAGAAAATTGTGCTTTTATAGTTAGATAATCTAATTAAATATAGTTGAAAGTACGTGATCTTCATGAAAGAAAGGCAGCAGACAACAGACCGGCCGGACCGGTCACACTCCATAATGACCGTACGTAGCATGCTCAAAGAGATGTTTGTACACACAAAGACCCAGTGGGGCCTGCTTTTGACCGGGGCGCTGGCCGTCCTGTTCATTTCGTTCTGTGAATTTATCATTCCGCAGCTGACAAAAACCGTTATCGACGACATTATCCCAGGCAGAAAGGTAGACGCCCTGCTGGAAACGGGGGGGCTGATTGTTCTGACGGCTCTCGTGCTCGGACTCCTTCATTTTACTTCAAGTTACGTGATGACCGTTGTCAGCCAGAAGGCCATTCTGGGGCTGCGCAATAAACTATACACCCATACGTTAAGGCTGGATGTGAAGTTTTTTGACCGCAGCAGGACAGGGGATCTTATGGCGAGATTGACTGGAGACGTTAACCAGCTTCAGGAGCTGGTTTCAGCCGAAAGCCTATCCATTCTTGCCGATTTTGTCACTTTCGTCGCGATATGCGGCTATCTGTTTTATGTGGATTGGCAGCTGGCGCTTTTGACGGTTGCGACCCTGCCTTTTTTATTTATATCGTCCCGTTTTTTCAGCTTGCGGATTAAAAGCGCTTATAGACGGGTGCGTCAAATCTCCGCCGAGCTGAACAACTTCCTACAGGATACCCTGTCCGGTATCCGCATGATCAAATCTTTCGCAAGCGAAGAAAACGAAGAAAAGCAGTTCGTGAAGCTGAGCGACCGGAACCGGATCGCGGCGGTTTCGGCATCGCGGCTTTCGGCGCTCTTTTCACCGCTGACCGATTGGCTCAATTACATAGGGATGACGCTCGTTCTTCTGTTCGGCGCCTGGCAGACGATGCAGGGAAACCTGACTGTGGGGGAGGTCGTCACGTATCTCGCTTACCTGCGCCTGCTGCAGGCGCCTATCCGTTCCTTCAGCAGAATGGTTACGAAAATCCAGCAATCGGCAGCGGCCTTCGAACGAATCCGGGATATTCTGGATACGGTTCCGGACGTCCGCGATCAGGAAGGCGCGATTGTGCTGCCGCCCGTTAAGGGCGAAATCGTTTTCTACGACGTTGATTTCGCTTATGACGAAGGGCAGCCTGTGCTCGAGAGTTTCTTTTTGAAGCTTCTCGGGAACGAGACGACGGCTCTAGTCGGTTCGTCGGGCTCCGGTAAGTCTACCATTGCGGACCTGATCGCCCGTATGTACGACGTGCAGCGGGGAGATATATACATCGACGGCTATCCGCTGAAGGCGGTCACACAGCAGTCTCTGCGAAGCCAGCTGGGAATCGTTTCGCAGGAAGTCATTCTGCTGAACGGCACGATCCGCGAAAATATCGCGTACGGACAGCCTGCCGCATCGGGCGAACAAATCGAAGCGGCCGCGAGAGCCGCGAACGCGCACGAGTTTATAACCGCTTTGCCGCAAGGCTACGACACTCCGATAGGGGAAAGAGGCGTCAAACTGTCCGGCGGACAGAAACAGCGGCTGTCTATCGCCAGAGCCTTCCTGAAAGATCCCCGCTTGATCATCCTTGATGAAGCGACGGCCGCCCTGGATACGGAATCCGAGCAAAAAATCCAGCAGGCCCTGTCACGCCTTCTTCCCGGCCGCACTTGTCTGGTCATTGCCCACCGGCTATCCACGATTCAGAATGCCGATCAGATTGTCGTTCTGGAACATGGAGAAATTGTGGAATATGGAAAGCATGATGTACTTCTTCGCCGAAACGGAAGGTATAAAGAACTGTACAAGATGCAGTTCCCTTGAATGTACCGGCGGAGCCGCAGGATTCACACTTACAGGACCGCGATAACCGCGGTCTTTTTATTTTAATGATAGGGAGTGAGGAATGGCTTAAGACGAAAGATGGCGAGAGCTCAGACTGACGCAAGTTTATACGAAGAAAAGTGTCCGTCCGGCCTTAAAATCAACAAAAACCCCCACGCAATGATCATTACGTGAGGGAGATGAAGTGAACCGGTTTAGACTTTAGCCGCCCATAGTTCAATTTCAATTTTTAGTTCGGGTAATCCTAATTCGGAAATATAACCGATCGTCATGGCCGGATAATTGCGGCCGAATAATTCCGCCCATTTTTCATATAGAAAATCCCAGTCGATTTTTTGGGTAGCCCATATGTTGACTTTAATAATATGTTCGGATGTTAGTTCCTCGGAGTGCAGGACGGTTTGGATATTATCGAACGTATTCCGGATTTGTTCATTCATGCTATCGGGAATCTGTCCGTTTATATCCGTTCCAATCTGACCGGAAGTAACATACAGCTCTGAATTTCTAGGAATTTTAGTAATGTGAGTGTAGTTGCCTACGGGGCTATACACGCCTGCCGGATTTTTTCTGATGATTTTGGAGTTTTCCATATTAAATGACCTCGCATTCTATAAATGACCTGCCGTTTTCACTACTCACTTTTGGACAGACTTCACCCATAAAAGTGAATACTAGAAAAAAACAGCGGTAGAGTATCCGTAACCGGCGGACAGAAACCCCAAAGACTTTTTCTTCATGGACGGATACCCCTTTCTTTATACATGCGAAGAGAACGATTTGAATAGATTGTAGACTAAATCCTATGGGGTGTCAAAATTCATAAGCGCTTAAAAATGTTTGAACGACTGCAAGTTAGCCCACCCTATGACTGAGGGCAATCGCATTTACCATTTTTTATCATTGACGCCTCGGAAAGCTACCCTTTATGATGTGGTTAAGCATTACTTAAACGTTTCAGTACTTAAACGATTCAGCACTCAAATGAAGGGGGAAACATCATGTCCAAACGCTTATTTTCCGCCGGAATTGCCGTTCTCTTGAGCGTGACCGGCTTAACCGGTTGCGGAAACGAACAACCTTCGCCTTTCGTGCAGCCGCAGGAACAGGGCGGAGGAAATGCGCAGCAGAAGGAGCTTAAACCCGAAAGCGGTGCCAAGCTCGTCGTATGGGAATCGAAGGGGCCCGAGCTGGATTATTTAAAAACCGTCGCGGCAAGCTTCGAGAAGGAATACGGGGTTCCCGTAAAGGTGGAGCCCGTCCCGGCCATCGATACCGTGAAAAAGCTGACTACCGACGGTCCGGCCGGAATCGGTGCCGATGTGTTCTCCGCGCCGCACGACCAGCTCGGCAATGCCGTTATGACCGGCCTCGTGCTGGAAAACGACGCTTTCGGCGAAGAGGACAAAAAGCAGATGCTTCCTTCGGCTTTGGAAGGCGTCAGCTATTCCGGCGCCCTCTACGGATTTCCGACGGCCATCGACACCTACGCGCTTTTTTACAATAAAAAAGCGATGCCCCAGGCTCCGAAAACATACGAGGAGATCGTAAAGTTCGCCGAAACTTACAACGATCCGGCGAACAAAAAGTTCGCCCTGATGTGGGACGTCGGGCAGCTGTACCAGTCGTATTCGTTCCTTGCCGGTTACGGAGGCTATGTTTTCGGCGGCAAAGGCACGGACCCGAACGATATCGGGCTGAACAGCCCGAAGGCGGTCGAAGGAGCGAAGTACTTGCAATCGCTTAAAAAAATCTTGCCGCTGAATATCCATGATATCAATGATAATATCATCACCGGATTTTTTCAGGAAGGAAAAACAGCCTCCGTCATTAACGGGTCGTGGCTCATTTCCAGCTTATCCAATGCCGATTTCGAGTTTGGCGTCGCTCCGCTGCCGCTTCTGCCCAACGGGGAGCATCCCGTAAGTTTCTCGGGCATCCGGGCGCTGTACGTCAATTCGTACACGAAGTACCCTGATGCGGCAAAGCTGTTCGCAAGCTATGCGACAAGTAAGGACCATCTGATCGAGCGGTTTAAAATGACGGCGCAGCTTCCTCCGAGGCAGGACGTTATGACGGACCCGGTTCTTACCTCCGATCCTTACGCCCCCGCTTTCCTGGAGCAGGCGAAGCATTCGGTGCCGATGCCTTCGATTCCCGAGATGGGCAACGTCTGGGTGCCGGCGGGAACCGCTATTTCCTCGCTGTGGAACGAGAACCAGGACCCGGCCGCCGTCTTAACGAAGGCCGTGGAACAAATCAAAACCGCGATGAGAACAACGAAATAAGCGGAACATCAAAACCTAAGTTAGGCGGTCTGACGTATGCAAGTAAATCCAACCAATCGCCGGCACCGGATACGGGCCGCTGCGGGCTCGGCGGTACTCATCGGCTTGGGGCAGCTCTACAACAGGCAGATTGCCAAAGGGCTGCTGTTTCTCCTTTCGGCCCAGTTGTTTATCTGGAGCTACTGCCCGCTGGCCATACGGGGAATTGCCGGACTGATCAGCCTGGGCGACGTGCCGACCAAAGTGGTCCGGGGTAAAGTCGTACCCGGCGACCATTCCATTTTTCTGATGATCAATGGAGTGATGACATGCGTGATCGTGCTTTTGTTCATCGGATTCTATGCCATGAACATTGCGGACGCATGGAAGAACGGAGAGCTTCGAGACAGAGGCAAGCCCGTTCCCGGATTTTGGGCGTCGGTGAAGCAGGCGAGGTTCAAGCATTTCCCGTACCTGCTTCTGCTGCCCGCGTTCGTGTTTGTCCTTTTCGTAACGGTGATCCCGCTCGTATTTAACGTCATGATCGCGTTTACGAACTATTCGGCGCCCGGCCATATTCCGGATCGTTCGCTGGTCGATTGGACCGGACTCCGGACCTTTTACGACTTGTTCGCCCAGAAAGCTTGGCGGTCGACATTCCTTGGCATCTCGCTGTGGAATATCGTCTGGGCGGCGGCTTCTACGATTACGGTCTTTTTTAGCGGACTCCTTCTGGCGATGATGATCAATCACCCGCGTATCCGTTTCAAAAAGTTTTGGAGAACCGCCTTTATGCTTCCTTGGGCCGTTCCGCAGTTCATTTCGATTCTCGTCTTTCGTGTGCTATTGAACGGCTCGTTCGGTCCGGTCAACGAATTTTTGGCCAGTCTCGGCTTGCCGCCGGTGTCCTGGCTATCCGATCCGACGATGGCCAAAGCGTCGATTCTGCTCGTGAATCTGTGGTTCTCGACTCCTTTTCTGATGGCGCTGATGGCGGGGATCTTGACGACGATGCCGCGTGATCTGTATGAGGCGGCCGACGTGGACGGGGCTACCGCGGCGCAGAAATTTTTCGGAATTACGCTGCCGCTCGTGAAGCTCGCCACGGCACCGATTTTTATTATGCAGTTCGCGTTCAACTTCAATAACTTCAATCTGATTTATTTGCTGACGGACGGGAAGCCGAACAATCCCGATTATTATTACGCCGGAAGTACGGATATCCTGATTTCGTGGATTTTCAAAATGACGCTGAATCAGAGCCAGTTCAATATGGCCTCGGCCGTCTCCATCATTATGTTTGTGTTCATTGCCCTGTTCTCCTTATGGAATTACAGACGAATGAAGGCACTTTGAGAAGAGGAATGGGTCTGCATGAGGAAATTTAAAGACAATCTGACCGTTACGGGGATCTATCTCGTTTTTATCGCGCTGCTTGTCGCGACGGTTTACCCGATTCTATGGGTGATCGGCACTTCGCTAAATCCCGGGCAGAGCCTTCTGGTGAGCCGGATGATCCCGGATCATCCCACGTTCGCCCATTATGCCGAATTGATCAGGCAGACGGACTTTGTGCTGTGGTACCGCAATACGGTCAAGATCGCCCTGGTGAACGCGGTCGTTTCGACAACGCTTGTGGCCGCGACGGCCTATGCCTTCTCCCGGTTCCGGTTCAAGGGCAGGCAGCAGGGATTGATGACCCTGCTCATTCTGCAGATGTTTCCGGGCTTTTTATCCGTCATGGCCTTATTTGTTCTCCTGCTTCAGACGAAGTTGCTGGACACGCACCTGGGCTTGATTCTCATTTACGCGGGAGGCTCCGTTTCGATGGGAACTTGGGTAATGAAGGGCCATTTCGATACGATCCCGAAGAGCCTGGAGGAGGCGGTTTTCATCGACGGGGGGAGCCATGCCGACGCGTTTTTTAAAATCATTTTCCCCCTGTCGCTGCCAGCGGTTACTTTCGTCGCCCTGAACAGCTTCATCACGCCGTTTATGGATTTTATTTTGCCGCAAATCGTGCTGAGGTCTTCGGAAAAAATGACGCTGGCCCAAGGCTTGTACAGCATGGTAGCCACCGAAACGAATTCGAGCTTTACGCTGTTTGCCGCCGGTGCCGTGCTTGTGGCTCTTCCGATTACGTGCCTGTACATGTATTTCCAGAAGTATCTGATCCACGGAATTACGGCAGGGGCAGACAAAGGCTAGCGAATAGAGCGGAATACTAGGAGAAAAAGGAGCAGATCATGTTACTGGAAGCGATTGACCACCGGTCGGGGCAGGCTTACTGCTACGCCTACGATGAGCGTACCGTGCATATCCGGCTGCGCACGAAGAAAGACGATGTTGACGCGGTGTACGCGCTGCACGGAGACAAATACGATTGGGAGCGGACGGCTCTTGAAACCCGTCTTTACAAAACGGGCAGCGATAAGCTGTTCGACTACTGGCAGGGAGAGCTTGTCCCGCCGCATTACAGGCTGAGATACGCTTTTAAACTGATTTCGGGAGAAGAGGTCGTATGGTTGACGGAGAAAGGATTCGGCACGGAAAAACCGCAGGATCCGCTCGCTTTTTTCGATTATCCGTTCATATGGCCGCAAGAGGTGCTTAAGCCGCCGGCCTGGGTGAAGGAAGCCGTCTTCTACCAGATCTTCCCCGACCGTTTCGCGAACGGCGATCCGGCCAACGATCCCCCCGGCGTCCGTCCGTGGAGCGACTCCGATCCGGGGCCGTACGATTTTTACGGCGGAGACCTGCAGGGGGTGTACGACCGCATCGACTATTTGAGTTCGCTCGGCGTAAACGCGATCTATTTTACCCCGCTGTTTGAAGCGGCGACGAACCATAAGTACGATACGGCCGATTACAGGAAAGTCGATCCGGCTTTCGGGGATACGGCGCTGCTCAAAAAGCTGGTTGCCGCGTTTCACGAAAGAGGCATCCGCGTCATCCTCGATGCGGTGTTCAATCACAGCGGCGAAGGATTCGCCCCGTTCCGGGATGTGCGGGAAAAGGGGCGGCAGTCCCCTTACTGTGACTGGTTCCACATCAAGGAATATCCGCTGCGGACGGAGCCTAGCCCGTCTTATCACTGCTTCGCGTTCGAGTCGCACATGCCGAAGCTCAATACGGCAAATCCCGAGGTCAGAAACTATTTGCTCGACGTCGCCGAGTATTGGGTGCGGGAATGCGATATCGACGGCTGGAGGCTGGACGTGGCCAACGAGGTCGATCATGAGTTCTGGCGGGAATTCCGCAAGAAGCTCAAAGCGCTGAAGCCGGATTTCTACATCCTGGGCGAAATCTGGCACGATGCCATGCCGTGGCTTCAGGGGGACCAGTTCGACGCGGTCATGAACTATCCCGCCACCGACGCCATTCTCGACTATTTCGCCTACGGCGAAATCGATGCGCGGGAGCTCGGCAGCCGGATAAACCGCCTGCTCGCTTCCTATCCGCAGCAGGTGAACGAGGCGGCCTTTAACATCCTTGGCAGCCATGACACCCCGCGGCTTCTGACCCGGCTGCCGGACGAAGCGAAAGCGAAGCTGGCGGTTCTGCTGCAGTTCACGCTCCCCGGAACTCCGTGCATTTATTACGGGGATGAAATCGGGATGCAGGGCGGACCGGACCCGGATTGCCGGAAGCCGATGCAGTGGGATACCACGCAGCAAAATCACGGACTTGTCGCGTTTTACCGCACGCTGATCGACCTGCGGCGGACCCGCCGCGCTTTGAGTGAAGGCACGTTCCGGTTTGTTTACGCGGAGAAGAATCAGCTTATCGTGCTGAGAAAGAACGCGGAGGAGGAGCTTTACATCTGCTTGAATAACAGCAGCCGGGAGGCCTCCTGCCACGTTTTCGAGCCCGAGTTCGCGTCTTCCGATGCGGATGCGCTAAACGGGCCGCATCCGGTCCCGGAGAGAGGAAGCCGCATCCGTCCGGAAGCGGAAGTGATTCTCGGTCAGGGGTCTTTTGTCCGGACCGAAAACGGCCTCTCGGCAGCGCTGCCGCCTTTCGGCTGGCTCGTCGCATCGGTGCCCCTACGGCGGTTTGACACCGAACAGGGGGATATGCTTTAATCAACCTAAACGTTTAAGTAGGAGCGATTAGGATGAAGAAAGCAACCATCAAAGATATAGCCAAAGCGGCGGGCGTTTCCATCGCCACCGTTTCGTATATTTTGAACGATGTGAAGACCCAGTCCATCTCGGACGAAACGCGCGTCAAGGTGATGAAAGCCGCCCAGCAGCTTAAATACGTGGCGAACCGGACCGCTCAATCGTTAAAAATCAAAAAAACGGGCCTGATCGGCATCTTGCTGTTTCAGGAGCACGACGACCACTACTGGTCCGATTTTAAATATGCCAAAACGGTAAGCAAAATCGAAAAGATTTGCGGACAACTGGGGTATCATGTCATTTTTATGCAGGTCCGGAGCCAGCTCTCGGATTACAAAATGATCATGGAGCGGAATTTGGACGGCGTTTTCCTCATTAATGCGGATCAGGAACAGTTCGGCACGATCTCCAATTATTTCGGTTTCGGTATTCCCGTCTTTGTTATCGACAGTTATATCGACGATTCGCTGTTTCACAAAATCATTCCGGATTTCGCGCAAAGCTTCCGGGCATGCGAAACCGTTCTCGGCGGCCGTCCGGAGTTTCTCGTCACGGATGCCTACAATAACGCGAAGCTTGCCGGTTTCATTCGGGAGCAGTCCGGTTTGGAGGATGAACGGATTTATACGTACGACAATCCGGAACAGCTGAACGATTTTCTGTCTCGCTTTGAAGGAAAGCCGGGGATCGTGATCAACGAATTTCTGGCGCTCGAGGTGCTGAAAAGAAGTGCCCGCATCGCCGCCGTATGCACGTGCCATTGTCCGCAGGTCCTTCCCGGTACGGTAGGAAGGATTACGTTCGATTTGAATGACTATCAGGAAATAGTCCATAAAATGGATCGTTACATTCAAGATGCGGACTATGTAGATCCTGAAAAATTTTACTACTTGTCCGGCACTCCGTAACGATCCGTCTCAAAGGAGAGTTCACGGTGAGTTCATCGCGGTTAATCGAAATCAATCCTTTTTATTCTCATACCTTGAAAAACGAGCGGACGATTTATGTGTATTTGCCGCCGAGTTATCAGTCAGACGATCGGAAAAGGTATCCCGTCCTGTATATGCAGGATGGCCAGCATGTGTTTTTCAAAGACCGGAAGGGCGAGTCCTGGGATGTTCATCTCACCGTCGACGAGCTGACTGCGCAGGGCAGAATGAGAGAAATCATCGTGGTCGCCGTTTCGCACGTGGAGGACGCGCGCATCGCCGAATATATGCACGCCAATCCGGACGGCCACAACATTTTTAATACTACGAATCAAGGCGAACTATACGAGACGTTTCTCGTCCATGAGGTGAAGCCTTTCATAGATGAGACCTACCGGACTTTGACGGAGAGAGAGCATACCGCTCTGATGGGATCGTCCGCCGGTGGACTTGTATCCTACAACATAGGCTTCCGGCAGCCGGAAACGTTTGGAATGATCGGAGCGCTTTGCCCTTTTTTCGTAAGCGTAGATCCGGCCACGATGGAAGACAGGTGGCTGAGCGCCGTCTATACCGGCAAAAAACCGCTGAAAATATGGATGGATGTCGGAGATGCGGAAGGCTTCACGGTTATGGAGAAGCATGTGAGACAAGTCGCGGATACGCTGATGGAAGCGGGCTACAAGCCGGGCGGCGATTTCATGTACTATTTCGCCGTCGGCTCGGGCCATTCCCAGAAAGATTGGGCGGCCAGAGTTCATGCGCCTCTTTTGTATTTTTTCGGCGAAATCGGAACTCCCGTGCGCGTAGATCTGCATGGCCCGGATAAGATCGGTCTGCAGGGTCCGCCCTGCGCGCTTAATCCTATCGTTCATTATGACAGCGGCTTTATGATGACTGACCTGGACGCGGATTATGTGGTAACGGACCCGGGCATAGTCGAAGCAACGGCCGAAGGCAGGCTGATCCCGAAGAAGGAAGGAAGCGCCGGCGTCCGTTACAAAGGGCGGGGGCTGACGGCCAGTCTGGACCTGACCGTCGTTCCATATCTTTCCGATACGGTCAGCGTCACGATGTTTGTTGAGGTGCCTGCTTGCACGCCCCGGACGGATACGCTCTATGCGGGCATCGAACTGCCGATGATCGGGGAGAGGCTCTATGGAGGCACGTTCCAAGTGCCGCGGGGCATTTCCTTCGAGTTCCGTATTTCACGCGGCCTCGGCAAGCACGAGACGGACGGAAGCGGAAAGGAAATTCCTTATCGCAAATTTACGGCCCGTGAGGGTCTGGAGCTGTCTTACAATGTGGAACATTGGGTAGACGTTCCGCTAGAGACGGAAGCAAGGGGGGCGGCAAACGGATGAAGAGTCTGTCGAGTTTGTTGAAAATCGAACAATTTTATTCGGCTTTTCTAAACAACCGCCGGGATTTGCTCGTTTATCTTCCCCCCGGTTACAGCGAAGAGAGCGGCAGGCGTTATCCGGTTTTGTACGTGCATGACGGACAAAACATTTTTCATCCCGCCTTCAACGGCTATTCATGGAACGTTCACAAAACGATAGACCGGCTCGTTCGAAACGGCCTGATGGAAGAAATCATCGTGGTAGGCATCGCGAATATGGGCATGGAGCGGTCGGATGAATTCACTCATGAGCTGGAAGGCGTCGATTATTTGCGCGACAAAGTGGACATCCGGCCGAAAGGGCACCTTTATGAGCAGTTCATCACCGATGAGGTGATGCCGTATATCGACTCGCTGTTCCGCACGAAAAAAGGACCGGAGCACACGGCCATGATGGGATCGTCCCGGGGCGGCCAAGTCACCTACCATATCGGTATGCGCCGTCCGGACTTGTTCGGCAAGCTGGCCATCCTGTCGCCTTATTTTTACTGCGTCGATCCCCTGACTCTGGAGGAAGCGCGCCAGTATCATACCTGGACGGACAAGGTCCCGTTATCCCGGATCTGGATCGATTTGGGAAGCCGCGAGGGTACGCTCATTCTGGAGAAGCATGTGCGAGAAGTGACGGAGAGCCTGCTGCGGCTGGGCTACAAACCGGATGAAGAGCTTATTTATTACCTGGACCCGGCCGGCACTCATTCGGAAAAGGACTGGGCCGCAAGAGTGTCTTCTCCGCTTCTCCATATGTTCGGGAAAAAAGGAACTCCTGCCAGGCTTAGCCTGGAGGGAGAGGAAACCGCAGGTATCCGGGGGCCGGAAATGCGTCTGAATCCGATCGCGGAATTTGACAGCGGGTTTAAAATGTCGCTGCTAAGGACGGATTATGCGGCCGAAGACCGGAAGATTTTAGAGGTGCGTGAAGATGGCACCCTGCTGCCCGGGCGTGAAGGAGAAACCTCTGTTACGGTGAGTTTCGGCGGTTTGTCCGCAGCCCGGACGATCCGGGTCACCGGAGAGCTTAAGGAGCATGTCGCGCTGGAGCTGCTCGTGCATGTGCCTGCGGATACGCCGGAAAATGCGGCCTTATACAGCTGGGTTCCGCTTCGCAAAGAGGCGGGCAAAACACACGTATATTCCGCGCGGCTCGACGTTCCCCTTTATGCGGCATTTGAGTACCGGATCAGCCGGGGGGACGGAGCCGTGGAAGCGGACCGGGCCGGACAGGCGGTTACGCGCTTTTACAAGGCAGAAGCTGACGGGCGGCTGGAACTCACGGTACAGAATTGGACGAATCCGCAGTAAGAAAGGAAATTTTACGATGAACAAATTGATCGTCAGTGTGCTGCTCGGATCTTTAATTGTTTCCGGAAGCCTGATGATGAACGGAACTGCTATGCGGCCTGCGCTGCCGGAATCGGGTATTGCGGACGGCAAGGCGGCTGTTCCGGGAGCGGGCGGCATCCCAGACATTAAGGTGCCGGTGCCTGACGGCGGGGGTGAGTCCGGTGGCGAGAAGGCTTATGCTCAGCTGCCGGTGACACGAACCGCGAACAACATCAAAGTAACTGTGCACGCCGTCAGACTTAAGGCCGACACGGCGGATTTCGAGGTGACGATCCGAAATCTTTCGGGCCGGGAGTCAATCACACCGGATCTGGCAAGCTTTAGCGTCATAACGAACGAAGGTCTGCCGAACCGAAGCTCGGAGAAGATACTCGCAGCGAAAGTTAATCCGGATTTCGAGCAGGCGGTGATCCAGCCCGGCAAGGAAAGATACGGCTGGCTGAGCAGCGGTACGTGGAGTGAGGAAGCTCCCGAGCGTCTCACTCTGAATGTGACGATCCGCGGGAACAACGGTGAGGAGCAGACGTTTAGCATCCCTATCGACTGCCGGGGACTCACTTTCCGTACGCTTTGAAATTAGGGCCGTACCGTTCAGGAGTGCCTAGACGAAGGGAACCGGAAAAAAGACGGACCTGCAAGGATAGTTCAGAGAAAGCTACAGCGATATAGAGATATAGATAGGGCAAGAACAAGAGCAAGAGCAAGAGCAAGAGCAAGAGCAAGAACAAGAGCAAGAACAAGAGCAAGAACAAGATCAAGAGCAAGAACAAGAACAAGAGCAAGAACAAGAGCAAGAACAAGAGCAAGAGCAAGAGCAAGAGCAAGAGCAAGAGCAAGAACAAGAGCAAGAACAAGAGCAAGAACAAGAGCAAGAACAAGAGCAAGAACAAGAACAAGAGCAAGAACATGTGATGTGAAAAAGCCGCACTCAAGTGCGGCTTCTTGCCATATGCCTCTACAGGCATTTTGCAACGGCATAAAAACCTCTTGCATCTTTTGAAGCAAAGGTGTAAGATAAGGCCATAAAGACATTGTGATTTATTTCACAGACTAATCTTAATCCGTTGTTTCTTGTTTATCCCGCTTTGGTTAATCGCCAACAGCTCTTTTTTTAAAGAAAGTATGTGAATAAATTCACTAACAAAATTTCGGGAGGCTATCATCATGACATTCAAAGTTGCCGTAATCGGATGCACACATGCAGGAACCGCCGCTGTTAAAAACATTGCAACACAATATCCCGACGCGGAAATCACCGTATACGAGCGCAATGATAATATTTCGTTCCTCTCGTGCGGAATCGCGCTTCATGTCGGCGGAGTGATCGGGGATGCGCAGGGGCTTTTCTACAGCAGCCCGGAAGAGCTTGCCCGGCTCGGAGTAGTTACCCGGATGCGCCACGAAGTGTTGGCCGTCGATGTCCAGGCCAAAACGCTTCGGGCCCGGAACCTGGAAACCGGGGAAGAGTTCGGCGACACCTACGACAAACTGGTCGTGACGACAGGCTCGTGGCCGGTCATTCCGCGGATGGAAGGCATCGGGCTGGAGAACATCCAGTTGTGCAAAAACTACGGTCATGCCCGTGAAATCATCGCACGGGCAGCGGACGCAAAGCGCATCACGGTAATCGGAGCGGGTTATATCGGCATCGAGCTCGTCGAAGCGTTCCGCGATCTGGGCAAAGAGGTGACGCTGATCGACAACATGGACCGCGTCATGGCCAAGTACCTGGACCCCGAGTTCACAACGCTGGCTGACAATGAGCTTAGGGAACGGGGAGTGCGGCTTGCACTCGGACGGACCGTCGAAGGATTCCGCGGTACGAACGGCAAGGTCCGCGAGGTCGTGACGACCGACGGCACTTTCGAGACCGACATGGTCGTGCTGTGCATCGGATTCCGTCCCGGAACGGATCTGCTCAAAGGCCAGGTGGATATGCTGCCGGGCGGAGCTATTCTCGTGGACGATTATATGCGCACGAGCCATCCCGACGTGCTGGCCGCCGGAGACAGCTGTGCCGTCCGGTATAATCCGACGGGCGAAGCGGCTTATATCCCGCTGGCGACGAATGCGGTGCGCATGGGAACACTGGCGGCCATGAATCTGCTAAAACCGGCCGTACGGTATCAGGGCACCCAGGGGACTTCGGCCATCAAGCTGTTCGACTGGAACATCGCCTCGACGGGAGTTACGGAAGCGGCCGCGGCAGGCATGAACGTAAAGGCCGTCCTCATTCATGAGAACAACCGGCCGGAATTCATGCCGACCTACGACGACGTGATGCTGAAGCTGGTTTTCGAAGCGGAAGGAGGCCGCCTGGTAGGGGCGCAGGTGATGTCGAAAGCGGATATGACCCAGGCCGTCAATACGCTGTCGGTGTGCATCCAGAACCGGATGACCGTGCAGGAGCTTGCTTTTGTGGATTTCTTCTTTCAGCCGCACTATAACAAACCGTGGAACCTGCTTAATACGGCAGGGCTGGCTGCTATGAAACGACTCGATGAAACGGACAATGCCGTAACAGAGCCGGAACCTATGAAACCCGATGCCGCACCTATCGGTGCTCAGACTCACGATAAATACGGAGTCGCGTAAACGGCCGGAACTGCGGGCAGAACTGCCCGTCTGTCCATAAGCCTGATAAAAGACAGAACCCGCTGCCATTTTCTTATGGGCAGCGGGTTCTTTTTATTGATTCGTGTTTTGTTAGGTGGAGTTGGAGGCTTGAACTTGATGTGTTGAAGATTATGGGGCGTGGTCACACGTTTGGTCACTTTCTCAACATTTATCCTTCATTTTCTTTAGTAACAATAGGGGTTCCAATCCCACTGCCCATTTTTTTGAATAGCAAGATCGCAAGAAATAATGCTAAGCTTACAGCGGCAAGACCCAGCCAACTCAAATACAGGACAGATGTACGGCTGATGACAAGCCCGCCTAATCCGGATCCCAGTGCAAACCCGAATTGGATGAACGAAGTATTTACGCTTAGGGCAATGTCCGGCTTTCGGGGTGCCAGAGTAACCAGATATAGCTGTTGGGCAGGGGAAATACTCCAAGTTGCTAACATAAAAATCATTAAAACCAAGATCAACATAAAGAGATTGACACCGGCTAGAGCGAATAAAAGGAGAGTGGCTCCTTGTAACAGGAGTCCGAAACAAATGGTGAATTTCGATCCCTTTGCATCTGCCAATTGACCGCCCACCTTGGATCCGACGAAGCTGCAAATTCCCGCCAGGAATAGAACACCGCTAATTTCGGTTATGGAAAGAGAGGATGCGGCTTGTAAGAAGGGCGTAATATAAGTGAATAGTGTAGAATAGCCGCCGATATACAATAAAGTAATAACCAGGGCAGTCAGAATTTTTGAATTTTTTAAAATGGAGAGCTGCATCCTGAGGGTAACCTTTTCTTCTTCTTTGATTGCCGGCACCTTTTTATAGATGATGAGCAATGGAAGAAGGCTTAGTAAACCGATCAAAATAAATAAAACTCTCCATCCGAACATCTCGCTGAAAAATGTGCCGATTGGAACACCCAGCACTAGCGAACTGCTAAGCCCCATCAAAATAATACCGATAGCACGGCCCCTTCTTTCTTTTTCAACGAGTCGTGTCGCTACTGCCATGGCTACTACCGTAGCGATTCCTCCGCTAGCTCCTTGAATAATTCGTACCCATACTACTGTTTCGTATGACAGGTTTAAAAATATAAGTCCGTTGCTGGCAATAAAAACACTAACGGTAGTCATGAGTACCTTCTTGCGATCCACATTTATCGTTAAAGCAATCAGAATCGGAGCGGCAATGGCCGCTGCGAGAGCAAATACAGTCACTAATAACCCAGCTTCGGAAGTAGACACTCCCAAGTCCACGGCGATCATTTCAATGACTCCTGTAATGATGTATTCCATGGTTCCGATCAGAAAAACAAGAAGTGCCAAGACATAGACGATCCGATTATTTTTCAATTCAAACCACTCCTGTCCAATTATCTATTTATTATCGGGATTTGTATTTCCATTAATTGTGCATCCTGTTTTGTAGATAACGGTAAATAGATCTCCCTGCCGGGTTCGTTTTCCTTGATCACATAGTTATTTTTCTCAATCCATTTAGCTAAATCAACACAGGCCGTACAAGCAAAGGTAGAATCCGAACGAAACGTCATGGTGGCCATCATCGGCTCAGGAGGAAGGGGCCGTAGTTGAAGTACATCGAGAGATAATGGAAGCTCGCGGGTTAAAAAACACCCGACTTCAAATTCGAACTCATCCTCTTTTTCTTCTATTTCTTTCCACAAAACAACCTGGGGAGTTTGAGTCAAATGACGAGCTTCTTTTGTTAATAATTGATTAAATGTACGAAATAAATCTGGAATGTCTTCTTCTTTCCCGCGTGCTTTTAAAGAAAGAAACGGTTGAGCCCCTTCTGCTTTGATCCTGATTTCTTGTTCCGTTTCCGCTTGCCCCTCTCTTTCTATAAGCTGCATACGCTCCTCAATCCGGGCGAGCTTGGCTTGTTCCCTATCAATGATATGCTGGGTTTCACTTTTTTTCAGCTTAAACATCCCTTGAATATGCTCCGATGTAATATCTTCACGAAGCAACTGTATAATTTGTGGCAGTGTGAACCCTAATTCCTTATAGAGAAAGATTCGATTCAGTTCAAGAAGCTGCTCTGCTGAATAGTAACGGTAGCCGGTGTCATGATCTACCTTTCTCGGCTTTAATATGCCGATCTGGTCATAATAGCGCAATGTTTTTAAAGAGACCTTGCTTATTCTGGAAAACTCACTGATTTTAAACAAACGATCATCTCCAATCTATGCCTTAATGAAAGTATACAGTTTCCCGTGCAGGGGAAAGTCAAGTGCAGGAAGTTTTCATTCAAGCAAGAACATTTCACAAGACTTTCTTCCGAATTATTCCTAACATATAGAACCCTATCTATCCACTGTCAAGGTAGGGATCTTGTGTCTCCTTCCATCCTAAAACGGAAAATTTCCGTCTGTTTCACGAATATGGTAACATTTATTAGAAGGTAAAAAGACAGGTTTCAAGAACCGCCGGAAGTCCGACGAAGCGCAGCACCGGGTCATGGCCGTGCGAAACCGCAGCGAGCCCAACTGAACCGAACCTGATCTGAACCAAACAAGAAAGCCGTCACTGACATACGCAGCGTAAGCGGGCTTTTAAACGGCCCTGTTTTACCAAAATTAACAGGGAGGACAAGCTGATGACGTTCGCGGAACATTTTACATAACTCTATTCACCGTTAATCCGGGGACCTCCTTGGAACGTCTTCATTTCAAAATTTGAATATGAAAACTCAGGAGGTGCCGATCCATGCGTTCGGAACAAGAAATGTTTGATCTGGTATTAGATGTGGCAAAGAAGGACAGCCGTGTAAGAGCGGTCGGTTTGAACGGCTCAAGGACGAATCCGAATGTTCCCAAAGACATGTTCAGGGACTACGATATCGTCTATCTCGTCACGGATATGGAATCTTTTATAAACGACCCCGATTGGGTGAATGTTTTCGGAAAACGGCTGATTATGCAGACGCCGGAAGATATGGCTTTGTTTCCTAGCGAGCTGGGAAACCGTTTTTCCTATCTCATGTTATTTGAAGACGGGAATCGCATAGACATGATGCTTATTCCTCTTGAGGAGAAAGAGATGTACTGCCGGGAAGACAAGCTGACGGTAATCCTGCTCGACAAGGACAACAATTTGCCGGCCGTACCGCCTCCGACGGATAAAGACTACTGGGTTCAGCGGCCCGACGCCCAACGTTACGCCGATTGCTGCAACGAATTCTGGTGGGTGTCTACCTATGTCGCCAAAGGACTGTGGAGACAGGAAATTTTGTATGCGATCGATCACATGAACCTGGTAAGGGCGATGCTGCTCAACATGCTGGAATGGAAGGTCGGGATGGATACCGGCTTCTCGCTCAGTATCGGGAAGAACGGGAAATTTTTAAAGCGGTACCTGGATGAAGAGTCTTGGAACAAGCTGTTGTTAACCTATGAAAACGGCAGTTATGAGCAGGTTTGGAACGCTTTGTACGTGATGGGAGAGCTTTTTGAGCCGTTTGCCCTCCAAGTGGCGGCTGAATTCGGATACGCTTATCCTTCGGAAGAAGCGGAGAAAATTAAACGGTATTTACGGGATGTTCAACTCCTTGATCCCGATGCGCGGGACATGTACTAAAATTTTTGAAACGAAAAGAACCCTGACACATAGCTGTCAGGGTCTTTTTGTTACGATGAAAGCACAAACGGACAGCGAAGGATAGAAAACCGCCGCCTAAAGTTTTATATTGACTGTACGTTCATTCAATAATAAAATAAACCTAGTACTTGGAATATTTTAGATGGTGAAAGGAGTTTGTGGACATGGATCTGTATTATGAAGTACAAGGTGAGGGCGTTCCGGTCGTGCTCATCCACAGTCCCGGTGTAGACTCTCGTGAATGGAAGTATATCGCTCCGATTTTGGCGCGGTCGTTCCAGGTGATCACGTTCGACGGACGGGGGACCGGGAGGTCTCCGGCTTTGACCGCTCCGGCCGATTTGGTCGAGGATCTGAAGCGGCTGCTTCAGCATTTGAATATCGGACAGGCGGTTCTGGTCGGTCATTCCATGGGCGGGCAGGCGGCAGCGGAATTCGCTTTGTCTTATCCTTCCATGGTAAGCCGACTCATTCTGCTCGCTCCGTCGCTTTCCGGCTTTCCTTACTCGAAGGCATTTACGGATTGGATGGCCCAGGTAAACTCTTTCGCCCCCGATCTCGACAAAATGATCGACTATTCCTTGGCCGGTCCTAATTACCGGGTCACCATGTCGAGTCCGCAGCGGGATTTTCTGATTGAGATGCATACCGATTATATGCGAAAAGTGTTTACGGAATGGAAGAGCTTCGAAGTGATCTGGCCGCAGCCTCCCGCAATCGAGCGATTAGAGGAGATTTCCGCGGATACCTTGTTCCTGCAAGGAACGGTAGAATGGGAGGATATGGACCGCGTAGCGGAGGAGTATAAGCGTGTGCCCTCTTTCACATCCATGCGGATAGACGGTGCCGACCATATGCTGACATTGACTCATCCCGCGGAAACAGCCGGTTTTATCGAACAGTTCCTGAAGGAACTCATCTGATGCCGCGTACAAAGGAAGAGAACGAGCGCGTTCGCCAGCTTGCCAAAGAAACCATCCGGACTTCGGCCATGCAAGTTTTTATAGAGAAGGGCTATTATAACGCTTCTATTGCCGATATAGCGAAGAGGGCGGGGGTTTCCAAAGGCCTCATGTACAATTATTATACAGGGAAAGAAGAACTTCTCGGCGATATGGTACAAAGCCGGATCGAAGAAATCGAAGGTGTTATGCAAAAAGCGGCGTCTCTGGGTACCCCCTCCGAGCAGCTGAAGCATATCATCGACGGCGCCATCGACAATGTGTGCCAGCACCCTAAAATTTACCGGTTTTATTTGCATCTGCAAACGCAGCCCGAAGAAGATCTGCTGTTGTCCCGGTACAGCCAGATGCTCAATGGGGAGATGGCCCGGCAGTTTCAGCTCCAGTGTGAGATGTTCCGGAAGCTCGGGGTTCCCGATCCGGAAATAAGGTCTCTTCATTTTTCTTCGGCTATCCACGGGATTTCTCTTATGATCTCGACCTACCCGGAGCAATATCCTGTCCGGCAGGTGAAAGAACAGCTGTTTCGTGATTTCTGTGTGACCGGGTAACTATTCGAGAGGAGCGTCACAATGGAGAACCGTGCGGCTAAAAATTTAATTGTAAAATATGTGGAGGCCTACAACGCTTTCGATACCGAAGGCATGCTTCTGCTGATGCAAGAAGAGATTGTGTTCCGGAACATCTCGAACGGCATCGTGAATGCGGAGACGGAAGGGAAAGAGGCTTTTCGCGAATTAGCCGAACAATCGAAAAAGTTGTTCTCCCAGCGCTGTCAGACGATAACGGATTATGCGGTCAAGGGTGACGAGGTCGTGGTTGAGATTGATTATGAAGGAACTCTAGCGGCTGATCTGCCTCACGGTCCTAAAGCAGGGGAAAAGATCGCTCTCAAAGGAAAGTCGGTATTTAAAATCAAAGACGATAAACTGCTCCTAATCGAAGATTATAGTTAAAAAGGGGGCCGGAAGGTCTTCATGTACTTTCAGAAAACCTACGGGCCCGTCTCCGTACAGAGCGGTTTTGGACCACGGCGGTGGTTACACCACGGCGCAACGCGAAGCGTGAAACCACGTCATACACAGCAGGTAGCAGCTGAAGTTTCATCCGGAGAGCGGACATTGGGCAGTGTATATGCGGCATACGAACGCAAACAGGTGCAGGCTTTTTTAGCCTGCACCTGTTATTTTTTTTGTCCCGTGTCAGTAGCGGTCCATAATCAGCTGGGTTTTCAGCGAATCCTGCGCGAGGAACCAGCCCTTGCTCTGCAGCAGTGCGATCAGTTCATCGTGCTTCGCGGCAGCGGTTGACTCGCTCGTCGTCTTGAACGAAGCTTCGACTATGTATTCGGTGCCGGTTCCGGCAGCGTTCCGGATCGGCCACACTTCGATGTACAGCTTCAAGCCGTTCCAAGAGCCGATCGAGCGTTTGGCGAGCACCGGCCCGTAGTAACGGGAGCTTCCGAGCAGACTCGTGCCCCATCCGTCGCTGAGCCAATCATCGAACTTGTCCGGTGCGTTGCCGATCATCAGGCTGCGGGCGTCGCCGACAGACGGAAGATCCATGCCGCTGTATCCGGATTTGCTGGCATTTTTGCTCCGCGTGATGCTGAGGGTTTTGTTCTGGTACCCCCATTCGACTTGCGCTTCATAGTTCGTATCGCCGGAGTCGAATCCATCCTGGTTCGCCTTCGTAAGTGCGGCATTGATATCGTTGTTTGCGATCGGGTACCGCTTTTTGTAGCTCAGCTCGAATTTGCTCTCGCCTTCGCTTTTACGGATGCGTGTGCTCCAGCCGGCCGAGTAAATATCTTTGGCGTTCGTATCCAGGAAAGCCACATTCATTTTAGTGACGCTGGACGGCATGGCGAACGAATTCAGCACCTCGCTTTTCAGCTTGTTGTCCGAACCCAGAACGGCCGCCGGATTCATCAAAATCTTTACTTCGTAATCCGGTACCATGTTGCTTGCAGCGTGTGCGGGAGCGGACTGGATAACCGTTCCGGTCAACAGAGTCGTACCGACGGTCAGAACGAGCGCGGTGGTGCGTAGCAAACGTGTAAACATCCGATTTTCTCTCCTTTATTCTCCATTTGAATCGTTTTCTATTATTTAGCATAGTGAACGTCTGTTAGCTCATCGTCAAAAGAAGGTACGATTTATGTAAATACTGCCTTAGAAGGAAAAATAATTACGATTGGCGGAACATTTACAAGTTCAAAACCGTGTTTTTTGAAAGCGGCTTGTTATTTATATTCTTGGAAAAGGTGGATTAATCCAAATTAAGAAAAGAAATAAATTGTATTTGTTGAGAATTCGTTCCACTTGAAGATTGAAGGGAGAGAAGGAGATAAACATTTAACTCGGGCTTTTTGACGGGATTGGCGTGCAGTCAGGAGAGAAGCATGCGTGGAATAGCAAGGAATGTGAGAAAATTTCGGAAGCAGCTGTTGAAATTTGATGTAAGTCAAAAAAACAGGAGAAAAGGGGGCCGTTTTATGCGGTCTTTTTGTATAGCTTCATCTACACGGCGAAGCGAGTTCAATCGACAAGTGTGCGATCTTCAGCAATGACAAGTGTCACACAGAATGTTGTTATTTTGTAAAACTGGATAAATATAGACCTTATTATTAAATTAATACAAAATAGTTCAAAAATACCATGTTTACTCGGGGGACATCAGTTATAATTGGTAATTGATGGTGAATTATGCAATTTTATAAGACGAGGAAGCAAAGGGTGCTTCTACAAAGCTTTGAAACTACGGATCGTTTCGTTTCGAGCACATGATCTCTTATCGTACAACCCGGTTACCGGGTTGGTTTTGCCCATTTGCTAAAACGCCCGCGAAGGGGGGCCGCCTGTACTCATTATCTCTACCGGATATCATATGTCAAGTTTTGAGGGGATTTTCACCCGCCGACAATTAATTAGACGAGCCTGCCGAAGGCTGCCCTTCACTTTTTATCTAAGTTTTTCAAATAAGTTTTCAAAATTACGGAGTGTGGAATTAGATAACAGGGTTGCATACCTGAAAACGAATCTCTATAACAGGAGAGTGTCGATGTGAGTGAACATACTAACAAACGGTTTGCTTTAACTCAAGCGCAGCGAAGAATATGGAGTATGGAAATGATGTATCCGAATACATCGGTCGGAGTCATCGTGGGTACTTTGTTTATTCGCGGTCCCGTAAATACCGAAGCTTTGATGCAGGCGATTCATAAGCTAGTCCGGGACCATGATGCGTTCCGTATCCGGATCGCGTCTACCAATGCCGGCGAACCCGTCCAGTGGTTTGCGGAAGAATCCGACATCGAACCGCAGTGCGATTATGTGGAAATAGGCGATGAAGCCGAGGCCAAAAAATGGCTGGATCGGTTCAATCATACGCCATTGTCTATTTTTGACGATCAGTTGTACAAATTCTGTCTGCTAAATCTTAACAACGAAGAACATTGGTTTAACATTAAAATTCACCACAGTATAGCGGACGGCATCTCGTCACATCTTCTTAGCGCGACGATTATGGATAATTACGTGAAAATAATCGGTGGGCAGGAACCGGACGCTAAAGCTAGAGGTACTTATCAAGAATATATCTATGCCGAACAGGAATATGAACGTTCGGAACGCTTCCAGAAGGACAAAGCTTATTGGCTGGACAAGTTTGAGTCCTTTTCGGAAATTACACGAATGAAACCGAGTTCGCCTTACTCCGTGAGTACGGATGCCGACAGGGTCAGTGTGCCCTTCTCAGGCAGGCGCTACGAACAGCTGCAGCGTTTTAGCGAGGAGAGCAACATCAGTACCTTTACGGTGTTTTTGGCGGCTTTATACATATTGCTTCACAAGGTAACGGGAAATGAAGATATTACGGTCGGTACGATTTACGCGAACCGGACATCCAAGCAGGAGAAAGATACGCTGGGCATGTTCGTAAGTACGGTTGCGACCCGAATGCTGCTCGATCCGGATCAGCATGTATTGGCGTTTTTGCAGCATATCTCCAAAGAGCAGAAGGCGAATCTCCGCCATCAGAAGTATCCTTACAACCAGCTCATCCAGGATTTGAGAGAACGGAACAAACAGTGGGACGTTCCCGAACTGTTCCGGGTCGATATTGAATATTTGCCCGTCACCGTGACGAATTACGACGGCCTCAGCGTGGTCCGCAAGAGCAGTCATTCCGGACATGAAGTGGGCGATTTTGCCGTACACGTTGTAGATGCGCTGGACGACAAGGAGATCGATCTCAATATCGATTACCGCGTTCAATTGTTCGATGAGAGTGAG
This sequence comes from Paenibacillus sp. JT31N7, assembly GCF_059692095.1. Classification (NCBI taxonomy): domain Bacteria; kingdom Bacillati; phylum Bacillota; class Bacilli; order Caryophanales; family Paenibacillaceae; genus Paenibacillus; species Paenibacillus sp. JT31N7. The sequence goes on along the minus strand of NZ_JCAUAT010000001.1, from coordinate 671,035 downwards.
ATTTTACGGATTGCGGAGCAGTTGTTTACGATTATTGACCAGATCGTCCTTAATCCGGGGCAGACAGTGCGCGAGCTGTCTATGCTGAGCGATGAGGAGAAGAATAAGATTTTAACGGAATTCAACCCGGTGGTCCCCGAGCTGCCGCCTGCTAAAACGTTCCACCGCTTGTTCGAGGAACAAGCCGCATTAAAACCGGATACGGCGGCAGTGGTGTACGAGAACAATCAGCTCACATACGGGGAACTTAACGAGCGGGCCAACCGTCTGGCGGGAACGCTGCGTGGTGCCGGGATAGGCAGAGAATCGGTCGTGGGTATTTTGGCCGACCGTTCGGTCGATCTGCTAGTCGGCGTCATGGCAGTATGGAAAGCGGGAGGCGCGTATGTACCGCTGGACCCGGATTACCCGTCCGATCGCATCCGCTATATGCTCGAGGACAGCGGGACTTCGGTGCTGCTGACGCAAACCGGACTGAAGGACAGGGCCGGAGCGTGGCAGGCAGAAGGAGGCGCGCTGCATACGATTCTTTGCCTGGACGACGAGAAGTCGTACGGCGAAGAAAGGGCGAACGCACCGGCCGGCTTCACGGACGAGGCCATTGCCGCCGGAGAAACCGGCCGTGTGCCGGCGGAGAGCAGGCCGGAGGACCTTGCTTACGTGATCTACACGTCCGGCACGACAGGACGGCCGAAAGGCGTCATGATCGAGCACCACAGCCTCGTGAACACGGCAGCCGCCTACCGCAGGGAATACGGGCTCGATCAATTTCCCGTACGCCTGCTGCAGCTGGCGAGTTTTTCTTTTGACGTGTTCGTCGGGGATATCGCCCGGACCCTCTATAACGGCGGCACCATGGTCATCTGCCCGAAAGACGACCGGATCGATCCGACACGCCTGCACGGCTGGATACAGAGCCGCCAGATTACCGTGTTCGAATCGACGCCGGCGCTAATCATACCGTTTATGGAACATGTGGCGCAGCAGGGGCTCGATATGAGCTCAATGAAACTGCTCATCACCAGTTCCGACAGCTGCAGCGTGGAAGATTATCGGCAGCTCCAGGAACGGTTCGGCTCGCAGTTCCGGATTATCAACAGCTACGGCGTGACGGAGGCGGCCATTGATTCGAGCTTCTACGACGAACCGCTCTCTAAGCTGCCGGAAGCCGGAAACGTGCCGATCGGCAAAGCCTGGCTAAATGCGAAATTTTATATCGTGGACGCTCAGTTGAACGCTGTCCCCGTCGGAATCCTGGGGGAGCTGTGCATCGGCGGACCGGGTGTCGCCCGGGGATACATGAACCGTCCGGAATTGACGGAAGAGAAATTTGCGGACAGTCCGTTCGACGCCGGGGAGCGCTTGTACCGTACGGGCGATCTGGCGCGCTGGATGGAAGACGGCAATGTGGACTTCATCGGGCGGATCGACTATCAGGTGAAGATCCGGGGGTACCGGATCGAGCTCGGCGAAATCGAAACGGCCATGCTGCGCTTTGACGGCATCCGCCAGGCGGTCGTGACCGACCGTACCGACGAACGGGGCCAGAAGTATTTGTGCGGCTACGCGGTGTCGGAATATGAAATCGATACCAGAGAATTGCACGCGTATCTGGAGCAGACGCTCCCTTCGCATATGGTGCCGGCTCGCGTGATGCGTCTGGACCGGCTGCCTCTTACGCCGAACGGCAAGGTGGACCGCAAGGCGCTGCCCGAGCCGGAAGGAAGCGTACAGGCGGAGGTCAAATACATCGCTCCCCGAACTCCGGCGGAGCAGGCGCTTGCCGCCGTCTGGCAGTCCGTGCTGGGCGTGGACAGAGTCGGTCTGTCGGACAATTTCTTCGGACTTGGCGGCGATTCGATTAAAGCGCTGCAAGTTTCTTCAAGGCTCCTTCAGGCCGGTTACAAGCTGGTCATGCGTGATCTTTTCCACTATCCGACGATAGCGGCCCTAAGTCCGCAGCTTCAGACGGCCGGCAGAACGGCCAGCCAGGAAGAAGTAACGGGAGCCGTGACACTCACGCCGATTCAGCGCTGGTTTTTCGGACAAAATCCGGCCGACCCGCACCACAGCAATCAGGCCTTCATGCAGTACCGTAGGGAAGGCTTCGATGAGACGGCGCTGCGGAAAACTATCGCAAAGCTGGTCGAGCATCATGACGCACTGCGTACGGTTTACCGCAAAACCGGTACCGGTTATGAAGCATGGAACCGGGGAACGGACGAAGAACTGTTCGGCCTGGAAGTAGCGGATTTTACGGGTCTCGCAAACTGTGCGGCAGCCGTTGAAGCAAAGGCGAGCGAAATTCAGGGAAGTATCGACCTTGAAAAGGGACCTCTAGTCAAGCTGGGTCTGTTCCGCTGCGCGGATGGCGATCATCTGCTCATGGCCATCCACCATCTTGTTGTCGACGGTGTATCCTGGCGTATCTTGTTTGAAGATTTTGCGGCCGGCTACGAACAAGCTCTCAGCGGACAAGCGATTTCGCTTCCGCATAAAACGGATTCGTTCCAGACATGGGCCGGGCAGTTGTCCCGCTATGCGGATAGCACAGCGCTTGAATCCGAGCGGGCTTATTGGAGGCAGATCGGCCAGATCGAACATACACCGCTGCCCAAAGATTTGGGCCAGGAGAAGTCACGGCTCAAAGACAGCGATGTCGTGACCGTTAGATGGTCGGAAGGTGAGACAGGGCAGCTTTTGAAGCAGGCGCACGGCGCTTACAATACGGAGATGAACGATCTCCTGCTTACCGCGCTCGGTATGGCCGTTCAAGCCTGGACCGGACAGAGCCGGGTGCTCGTGAATCTTGAAGGCCACGGCCGGGAAGACATCCTGCCGGATGTGGATATCACACGTACCGTCGGGTGGTTCACCAGTCAATTTCCGGTCGTGCTGGAGAGCGGTCGTGATCGGACGGTTTCGCAGCACATCAAGCAGACCAAAGAAGGTCTCCGGCGTATTCCCAACAAGGGAATCGGCTATGGCATTCTAAGGTATTTGTCGGAAGGGCGGAAAGGCGATCTTTTCGGTTCCGATCCGGAAATCAGCTTTAACTATCTGGGACAGTTCGATCAGGATTATCAGAGCAGCGGCCTGGAACCTTCCCCGTTCTCAACCGGGAACGATGTCAGCGGAAATGCGGCGATGGATTTCGCGCTGGACATGAACGGTATGGTCACCGATGGCGCGCTTGAGCTTACCATCCGTTACGGAACGACACAGTTCCGCCGGGAGACAATTGAACGGCTGGGAAGCCTGCTGGAAAGAAGCTTGCGGGAAGTAATTGCGCACTGCTTGTCCAAGGATCTGTCTGAGCTGACACCGAGCGATGTTCTGCTGCCTGAGCTGTCCGTGGAAGAGCTGGAGCAGTTGACGGCACGCACCGCCCGCATCGGCGAGCTGGAAAATGTGTACACGCTGACTCCGATGCAGAAGGGCATGCTGTTCCACAGCCTGCTGGACGCCGATTCGGAAGCCTATTTCGAGCAAGTGACTTTCGACCTTCAGGGCAGCCTCGATGCCGAGGCTTTTGCGAAAGGGCTGGATGTGCTGATTCAACGGCATGAAGCGCTTCGGACCAATTTTATAAGCGGATGGAAAGATGAACCGGTTCAGATCGTGTTCCGTCAGCGGAAGGGCGAAATTTATTGCGAAGATATAAGCGGACTCGACAAGACGGATCGGGAGCAAGCACTCGCTGAACTGGCAAACGCCGATAAAGCCCGGAAATTTGATTTGGCGCAAGACTCGCTTATGCGGGTGACTCTTGTGCGGACCGATGAACAAAGCTGGCATCTTATCTGGAGTCATCATCATATCCTGATGGACGGCTGGTGCATGTCCTTCATGATCAAGGAAGTGTTTGAAAGCTATTTCGCGTTTTTGGATCAAAGAAAACCGGAACTTCCTCCCGTCACCCCGTTTGCCCGTTATATCGAATGGCTGGAGAAACAGGATCGGAATGCGGCAGCGGACTATTGGGGCGGTTATTTGAACGGCTACGACCAGCATACGAAGCTTCCTCAGGAAAAAGCGCAGCGTAAGCCGGGAAGTTTTAACGCGGTCGAACTGGATTTCGAATTCAGCCGGGAACTGAGCGAGCGGATCGAACGCGTGTCCAGGCAAAACCAGGTAACGCTAAGCACGTTCGTCCAAACTCTCTGGGGTCTCGTTTTGCAGGTGTATAACAACAGTCCGGATGTTGTATTCGGCTGCGTCGTTTCGGGCCGTCCGGCAGATATCGCCGGTGTGGAAAGCATGATCGGCCTGTTTATCAATACGATTCCGGTCCGGGTGCGGAGCGAAGCGGGAGAATCCGTGGCGGATGTTATGCGAAAAACCCAAGAGCAAGCATTGGCTTCGGGTGCGTACGATACGTTCCCGCTTTATGAAATCCAGGCGCTCAGCGAGCAAAAACGCGATCTCATCAGCCATATCATGGTATTCGAAAACTATCCGATGGAAGAGCGGATCGAAGAGCTTGTCGGAGGCAATGGAGCTTTGGCCATTTCCAACATTCAGGCTCCGGAGCAAACGAATTACGATTTCGATATAACCGTTATTCCGGGCGAGCGGATCGTGATCCGGTTCACCTATAACGCGGACACGTTCAGCGAGGAGGATATCCGGGGGATTCACGGTCATTTCTCCCGGGCGGTCGAGCAGGCTGCGGCCGATCCGAACATCCGCGTCGAACAGTTGGAGCTGCTTACCCAATCGGAAAAAGAGCAGCTGCTTGAAGCATTCAACCCGGCTATGTCCGAGCTTCCGGAAGTGCAGACGTTCCATCGGCTGTTCGAGGAACAGGTATCCCGCACTCCCGATGCGGCAGCCGTTGTCTACGAAGACACGCAGCTGTCCTACCGGGAGCTCAACGAACGGGCGAACCGGCTGGCCGGAACACTGCGCGCCGGAGGTGTCGGCAGAGAATCCATCGTCGGCATTCTAGCCGAGCGATCGGTGGAGCTGCTCGTCGGCGTGATCGCCGTATGGAAAGCGGGAGGCGCGTACGTGCCGCTTGACCCGGATTATCCGGCCGACCGCATCCGTTTTATGCTCGAAGACAGCGGGGCAACCGTGTTGTTGACGCAGGCTTCTTTGAGAGAGGGCGCCAAGGCTTGGCTGGAAGCGGAAGAGACGGCGCTGCGCACGATCCTTTGCCTGGACGACGAAAAGTCGTACAGCGGGGACGGTGAGAATGCGGTCATCGGGGGCGTCTTGGAAGGCAGCGTATTCGGGGATGCGAATGAAAGCGCAGAGCGTGCCGGAATGTATGCCGGTCAAGAAGCTGGCGCTGCAATCGGCCATACGAATGACAGCGCAGCGTCTGGCAGCTTGTCCACATCGGGCACAGCGGACGGTGTCCCGGTCGAGACGCAGCCGCACGATCTGGCTTACGTGATCTACACGTCCGGCACGACGGGACGGCCGAAAGGCGTCATGATCGAGCACCGCAGCCTCGTGAACACGGCGGCCGCCTACCGCCGGGAATACCGGCTGGACCGATTCCCGGTCCGCTTGCTCCAGCTCGCGAGCTTCTCCTTCGACGTGTTCGTCGGAGATATCGCGCGGACGCTGTACAACGGCGGCACGATGGTCATCGTGCCGAAAGACGACCGGATCGACCCGGCCCGCCTGCACGGCTGGATCCGGGAGAAGCAGATTACCGTGTTCGAATCGACTCCTGCGCTCATCGTGCCGTTTATGCAGCACGTTGCGCAGCACGAGCTTGAGATGAGCTCGATGGAGCTGCTTATCACCAGCTCCGACAGCTGCAGCGTAGGGGATTACCGTGTGCTGCAGGAACGATTCGGCTCGCAGTTCCGGATTATCAACAGCTACGGCGTCACGGAAGCGGCGATTGATTCGAGCTTCTACGACGAGCCGCTTGCGAAGCTCCCGGAGACGGGCAGCGTACCGGTCGGCAAAGCATGGCTGAACGCAAAGTTCTACATCGTGGACGCGCACCTGAACCCGGTGCCGGTAGGCGTCCTGGGCGAGCTGTGCATCGGCGGCCCGGGCGTGGCCCGGGGGTACTTGAACCGTCCCGATCTGACGGAAGAGAAGTTTGTGGACAGCCCGTTCGCCCCGGGTGAACGGCTGTACCGCACGGGCGACTTGGCCCGGTGGACGGCAGACGGGAACGTGGACTTTATCGGGCGGATCGACCACCAGGCGAAAATCCGGGGCTACCGGATCGAAACCGGCGAGGTCGAGTCGCAGCTGCTCCAGGCGGACGGTGTCCGCGAAGCGGTCGTGATCGTCGGCGAAGACGGCAGCGGCCAGAAAGCGCTGTGCGCCTACTACACGGCCGAAGGCGAGCTTGCCGCCGGCAGTCTGCGAAGCGCACTGGCACAAGAACTGCCGGGTTACATGATCCCGTCGTATTTCATCCGGCTGGAGCGGATTCCGCTGACGCCGAACGGGAAAGTCGACCGCAAGGCGCTGCCTGCACCGGAAGCGGGCGCAGACGGCGGCGCGGACTATATCGCGCCAAGGACACCGCTGGAAGCGAAGCTGGCCGCCATCTGGCAGGACGTACTCGGACTTCAGAAGGAAATCGGAATCCGCGATAACTTCTTCGACCTCGGCGGACATTCCCTGCGGGCGACGACGCTTGTCGGCAAAGTGTACAAAGAACTGAACGTGGATCTGCCGCTGCGGGATATATTCAGCCATTCGACGGTTGAAGAAATGGCAGAGGCAATCGCCGGTATGGAACGGCAGGAGCATGTTTCCATCCCTGCCGTTGAAAAAAGAGAGTTCTATCCGCTGTCGTCCGCTCAGAAACGGTTGTACATCCTTAATCAGCTTGAGGGAGCGGAACTGAGCTACAACATGCCGGGTACGCTGGTGCTCGAAGGAAGGCTGGACCGGAACCGGTTCGAGGGAGCATTCCGTAAGCTGATTCAGCGCCACGAAACACTGCGCACGGGCTTCGAAATGACTAACGGGGAAGCGGTGCAGCGGGTATATCCGGATGTGGACTTCTCCGTGGAACATGTCGGGGCAAGCGAGGAAGAAGCGGCAGAAGTTGTGCGGAATTTCATTCGTCCGTTCGATCTCTCGAAACCGCCTTTGATTCGGGTCGGCTTGGTTGAACTGGCGGTCGAGCGGCATATCTTGATGTTCGATATGCATCATATCGTCTCCGACGGAGTTTCAATGGACGTGCTGGTGGAAGAGTTCGTCCGCCTATACAGCGGAGAAGAGTTGGAACCACTGCGCATTCAGTACAAGGACTACGCCGTCTGGCAGCAGTCGGAAGCGCAGAAGGAACAGCTGCAGCGTCAGGAAGCTTACTGGCTCGATGTCTTCCGGGGTGAACTGCCGGTGCTCGAGCTGCCGACGGATTATGCCCGGCCTGCCTTGCAGAGCTACGAAGGACGGACGCTCCAGTTTTTCATGGATGCGCAGAAGAGTGAAAGCTTAAAGCGGCTGGCGGCGGAAACGGGCACAACCTTATATATGGTTCTGCTTGCGGCCTATACCGTTATGCTGCATAAATATACAGGTCAGGAAGACCTGATCGTAGGCACGCCGATTGCCGGAAGGACACACGGCGACGTGCAGCCGCTCATCGGAATGTTCGTCAATACGCTGGCAATCCGCAATTACCCCGCCGCAGAGAAAACGTTCCTGTCCTACTTGCAGGAGGTCAAGGAAACGACTCTGGGCGCATACGAGCATCAGAATTACCCGTTCGAAGAACTGGTAGAGAAGGTGCATGTTGCCCGGGATTTAAGCCGCAACCCGCTTTTCGACACGATGTTCACGCTGCAAAATACGGAAAACAAGGAGCTTCGGCTTCCGGGCCTCCAATTGGCTCCTTATGCGAGCGAAGAAATCGTGTCCAAGTTTGACCTTAGTCTGGATGTGACGGAAGTCTCCGGCGGCCTGGACTACTTATTTGAATATGCAACCTCTTTATATAAAAAAGAAACGGTAGAACGAATGGCAAAGCATTTCGAACAGCTTCTTAATGCCGTTGCGAAGAGCCCGGAGGCCACAATCGCCGAGCTGGATCTAGTGACTGCCTCCGAAAAAGAGCAGCTGCTCGAAGCGTTCAACCCGGCTATGTCCGAGCTTCCGCAGGTGCAGACGTTCCACCGGCTGTTCGAGGAGCAGACATCCCGCACTCCCGAGGCGGCAGCCGTTGTCTACGAAGACACGCAGCTGTCCTACCGGGAGCTCAACGAGCGGGCGAACCGGCTTGCCGAAACGCTCCGCGCTGGAGGAGTCGGCAGAGAATCCATCGTCGGCATTCTAGCCGAGCGATCGGTGGAGCTGCTCGTCGGCGTGATCGCCGTATGGAAAGCGGGAGGCGCGTACGTGCCGCTTGACCCGGATTATCCGGCCGACCGCATTCGTTTTATGCTCGAAGACAGCGGGGCAACCGTGTTGTTGACGCAGATTGCTTTGAGAGAGGGCGCCGAGGCTTGGCTGGAAGCGGAAGAGACTGCGCTGCGAACGATCCTTTGCCTGGACGACGAGAAGTCGTACAGCGGGGGCGGAGAGAACGCGCTTGTCGGAAGCAAGGCTGACGACAGTCAGACTATCGGCGATGCGGACGACACCGCAGAGCGTGCCCGGGTGTATGCCGGTCAAGAAGCTGGCGCTGCAATCGGCCATACGAATGACAGCGCAGCGTCCGGCAGCTTGTCCACATCGGGCACACCGGACGGTGTCCCAGCCGAAACCCGGCCGCACGATCTCGCCTACGTGATCTACACGTCCGGCACGACGGGACGGCCGAAAGGCGTCATGATCGAGCACCGCAGCCTCGTGAACACGGCGGCCGCCTACCGCCGGGAATACCGGCTGGACCGATTCCCGGTCCGCTTGCTCCAGCTCGCGAGCTTCTCCTTCGACGTGTTCGTCGGAGATATCGCGCGGACGCTGTACAACGGCGGCACGATGGTCATCGTGCCGAAAGACGACCGGATCGACCCGGCCCGCCTTCACGGCTGGATTCAAGATAAACAGATTACCGTGTTCGAATCGACACCGGCGCTCATCGTGCCGTTTATGCAGCACGTTGCGCAGCACGAGCTTGAGATGAGCTCGATGGAGCTGCTTATTACCAGCTCCGACAGCTGCAGCGTAGGGGATTACCGCGTGCTGCAGGAGCGCTTCGGCTCGCAGTTCCGGATCATCAACAGCTACGGCGTCACGGAAGCGGCGATTGATTCGAGCTTCTACGACGAGCCGCTGGATAGGCTCCCGGAGACGGGCAGCGTACCGGTCGGCAAAGCATGGCTGAACGCGAGGTTCTACATCGTGGACGCGCACCTGAACCCGGTGCCGGTAGGCGTCCTGGGCGAGCTGTGCATCGGCGGACCGGGCGTGGCCCGGGGGTACTTGAACCGTCCGGATCTGACGGAAGAGAAGTTCGTGGACAGCCCGTTCGTCCCGGGCGAACGCCTGTACCGCACGGGTGACTTGGCCCGGTGGACGGCAGACGGGAACGTGGACTTTATCGGGCGGATCGACCACCAGGCGAAAATCCGGGGCTACCGGATCGAAACCGGCGAGGTCGAGTCGCAGCTGCTCCAGGCGGACGGCGTCCGCGAAGCGGTCGTCATCGTCGGCGAAGACGGCAGCGGCCAGAAAGCGCTGTGCGCCTACTACACGGCGGAAGGCGAGCTGGCCGCCGGCAGTCTGCGAAGCGCTCTGGCACAAGAGCTGCCGGGCTACATGATCCCGTCGTATTTCATTCGGCTGGAGCGGATTCCGCTGACGCCGAACGGGAAAGTCGACCGCAAGGCGCTGCCTGCACCGGAAGCGGGAGCAGACGGCGGCGCGGACTATATCGCGCCAAGGACACCGCTGGAAGCGAAGCTGGCCGCCATCTGGCAGGACGTGCTCGGACTTCAGAAGAAAATCGGAATCCGCGATAACTTCTTCGACCTCGGCGGACATTCCCTGCGGGCGACGACGCTTGTCAGCAAAGTGCATAAGGAACTTAACGTCGATCTGCCGTTAAGAGACGTTTTCCGTCATTCGACTGTCGAAGAAATGGCTCAAACCATAGCCGGATTGGAACACCGGGAGCATACCGCCATTCCCGCGCTTGAAAAACGCGCTCATTACCCGCTGTCTTCCGTACAGAAAAGGCTGTACATCCAGCATCAGATGGAAGGTGCGGAGCTGAGCTACAACATGTCGGGTCTCATGGTCCTCAAAGGGGAACTGGACCGTGAACGCTTTGAAGCTGCGCTTCACGGGTTGATCGGCCGCCACGAAATTTTGCGTACGGCATTCGAGATGGTAAACGGCGAACCTGCGCAGGTTATTTACCTGGAAGTGGATTTTGCCCTGGAGTACCGGCAAGCGGACGAAGAAGGAGCCCGGGAGATTGCCGCACGGTTTGTCCGCGTCTTTGATCTGGAGCACCCGCCGCTGCTGCGAGTCGGCCTGATTGGACTGGAACGTGACCGGCATATTCTGATGTTCGACATTCACCATCTTGTTTCCGACGGCGTGTCCACCGGCATTTTAATCGACGATCTTCTCCGTATGTACAATGGCGAAAAACTCCAGCCGCTGCGGATTCAATACAAGGATTTCGCTTCGTGGCAGCAGTCCGAAGCACAGAGCGAGCGGCTGAAAAAACAGGAAGCGTACTGGCTGGACGTACTGAACGGCGAACTGCCACAGCTGGAACTGCCGACCGATTTCGCTAGACCGGCCGTGCGGAGCTACGAGGGAGATGTACTGGATTTTGCCATCGACAGGCGGCAAAGCGAGACCTTGCAGCAAATCGCGGACGATAACGGCACGACCTTGTATATGGTTCTCCTCGCCGCCTACACCGTTCTGCTGCACAAGTATTCCGGACAGGAAGATATCATTGTGGGCACGCCGGTTTCAGGCAGAACTCATGCGGATACGGAGCCTTTGATCGGGATGTTCGTGAACACGCTGGCGATCCGGAATTACCCGTCCGGCGAGAAAATGTTCCTTTCTTACTTGGAGGAAATCAAAGAAACGATGCTGGGGGCCTACGAAAACCAGGATTACCCGTTTGAGGAGCTTGTGGAAAAAGTACAGGCGGCAAGGGACCTAAGCCGTCATCCGATTTTTGACTCGGTGTTTGTGATGGAGACCAGAGAAGACCGGATCAGCCGCTTCGGAGACTTAACCGTGGAGCCTTATTTCGAGGCCCAGACGGTCGCCCAATTTGATTTGACCTTGGAAGTTACGCATGAGGAAGAAGGCATGAGCGGTCATTTTGAATATGCGACTAAGCTGTTTAGCCGGAACATGATCGACAATTTTGCCGAAGACTTTCTGACCATCCTCTCCAAAATTTGCGAGCAGCCTCATGTACTGCTGAAGGATCTTTCTTTAAACGGTTCTTCGGAACAGGAAGAGGACTTGCTGGAAGCCATTGATATTGTTTTCTAAAGCTTTGCCCGGCGGATGTGCGTGCGGCACATTCCGGTACGCAATCCGCCGGATCGCTTTTTTTAACGAAAAGAGAGGGGAACGATGAAGGTGGCTTTTGAAAAGGAAATCCTTTTTTGGAACGAAAAATTCACAGGTGAAGATGATTCGCTCACTCTGCTGCCGTACAGTAAAGCTCCAAGCCATGCGGCTTCAAGCGTTCAGTCGGTTTCCGGAATTTTGTCTGGCGAGGCGGCACAGCGGGTCATTCAAATGAGCAAGGGCGCGCCTCTGGCCGCCTATATGATTTTGCTGGCGGGAGTTCAAGTCTTGCTGTACCGATATACAGGTGATTCTGCTATTCTTGTCGGCATGCCGGTTGTGAAGAAACCGCAGGAGACGCGGCGTCCCATTAACCATACGGTCGTTCTGAAAAATAGGATAGGCAGCGAGTCCACATTTAAATCGGTATTGAACGAATTGAAGTTGTCTCTTCCCGAGGCTATCCGGCATCAGCAGATTCCTTTCCTCAAAATGACGGAGAAGCTGGAGCTTCAATACACCGACGGAGTGCCGGTCGTTAACACACTCGTTTCTCTGAATGAACTGCACGGGACGGGTGTCGGCCGGAATGTGGTCTGCGACTGCATGTTCCAGTTCCGTCTGGAGGACGGTTCGATCCATCTTCAAATTTTGTACAACGAAACTTTGTATCATCCGGGCTTTATGAGCGGAGTGGTCCAACATCTGGACCGTTTACTGGCAGGCGGTTTAAACAACCTTGATCGGGAAGTTGCAGGGGCTGCTATGCTGTCTACAGAGGAAGAGCATCGGCTGGTTCACGCTTTTAACGAGACGGAAACGGACTATGAGACGGAAAAAACGATTCACGGGCTAATCGAGGAGCAGGCTATCCGTGTTCCGGATGCGGCAGCGGTGGTTTACGAGCAGGAACGCCTCACCTATCGGGAGCTGAACGAGCGGGCAAACCGGCTGGCGCGTACGCTGCGTGCGAAGGGTGTGCAGCCGGATCAGCTTGTCGGCCTGATGGCCGGACGCTCGCTGGAAATGGTCGTCGGCATTTTGGCGATACTGAAAGCCGGAGGCGCGTATGTGCCTATCGATCCCGAATATCCCGAGGAGCGCATCCGCTACCTGCTGGAAGATTCGGGTGCGAAGCTGCTTCTGACTCAGCGGCTGCTGCTGGACCGGGTCCCTTTCGAGGGAAGCGTATTGGCGCTCGACGACGAGAGTTCCTATGGTGCCGACGGTACCGATCTGGAGCCGGTTAACGGCCCGGATCATTTGGCTTACGTCATCTACACGTCCGGAACGACAGGTAAACCGAAAGGCGTAATGGTGGAGCACCACGGGTTGGTCAGTCTGAAGCACATGTTCGGGGACACGCTCGGTATCACCGGATCGGACAGAGTCGTCCAGTTCGCCAGTTTGTCGTTCGACGCGTCGTGCTGGGAAGTGTTCAAGGCGCTGTTTTTCGGTGCGGCACTCTATATTCCAACGGCCGACACGATTTTGGATTATCAGCTTTTCGAGCGCTACATGGACGAGAATGGCATCACGGCCGCGATCCTGCCGCCTACGTATGCCGCTTATTTAAACCCGGAACATATGCCGGGTCTGCAAAAGCTGGTTACCGGGGGCTCGGCCGTATCGGCCGAATTCGTGCAGCAGTGGAAAGAAAAGGTGCGTTATTTTAACGCCTACGGCCCGACAGAGGCTTCGATCGTCACTTCGGTTTGGGCTGCTGAACCGAATGAGATCAGCCTCAAATCGGTTCCCATCGGCCGTCCCATCCAGAATCACAAGATCTATATCTTGGACAAGCATGGACAGCCTGTCCCTGCCGGAGTAGCCGGTGAATTGTGCGTTGCAGGGGTCGGTCTGGCGAGGGGATATTTGAATCGCCCCGAGCTAACGGCCGAGAAGTTCGTGGACAATCCTTTTGCCTCCGGCGAGCGGATGTACCGGACCGGGGATTCCGCCCGTTGGCTGCCTGACGGAAATATCGAGTACATGGGCCGGATCGACCACCAGGTGAAAATCCGCGGCTACCGGATCGAGACCGGCGAGATTGAAGAGCAGCTCCTGAAAATTCCATTCGTACAGGAAACGATTGTCATCGCCCGCGAAGAAGAGAGCGGACTGCAATTGTGCGCTTACGTTGTGGGAGATCAATCGCTGACCGTTAGTGATCTTAGAGCAGCGCTGTCGCAAAACTTGCCGGGTTATATGATTCCGGCGCATTTCGTGCAGCTGCCGAGGATGCCGCTGACGCCGAACGGAAAAATCGACCGGAAGGCGCTGCCCGCTCCGCAAGGAAACGCGCTTGGGGGAGGCGAGTATGTCGCGCCCAGAACCGAAGCGGAGCAAACTCTGGCCGACGTTTGGAAAGCTGTGCTGAATACCGAACGGGTCGGAGTCACGGATCACTTCTTCGAGCTCGGCGGTGATTCCATCAAGTCGATTCAGGTTTCATCCCGGCTGCACCAGGCCGGCTACAAGCTGGAGATCCGCGACTTGTTCAAATATCCGACGATTGCGCAGCTCAGCCTGCACGTGAAGCCCGTCGCCCGGACGGTCGATCAGGGAGAAGTGACCGGAGCAGCCGTACTGACTCCCATTCAGCAATGGTTTTTCGAGCGTGAATTCGCCGATGCGCATCACTTTAACCAATCCGTTCTGCTGCACCGCAATGACGGTTTCGACGAGACGGTTCTCCGCAAGGTGCTGCAGAAGTTAACGGAGCATCACGATGCGCTGCGGATGGCGTTCCGCAAAACGGAGCACGGCTACACGGCCTGGAACCGTGGAATCGGAGAAGGCGAGTTGTACAGCCTGGAAATCTTCGATTTCAGGGAGGCTGCGAATCCCGGAGCTGCTGTCGATGCGAAGGCTAACGAAATTCAGAGCGGGATCGGATTGGAAGACGGGCCGCTCGTAAAAGCGGGCTTGTTCCGCTGCGCAGACGGAGATCATCTGCTTATCGCGGTTCATCATGCCGTCGTGGACGGTGTATCGTGGCGGATCTTGATGGAAGATATCGGGCTCGGGTACGAGCAGGCCGGCAAAGGGGAAGACATCCGTTTTCCCGCGAAAACCGACTCCTACCTTGCCTGGTCCAACCAGCTCGCGGCCTATGCGCAAAGCCCGGACATGGAGAACGAACGGGCCTACTGGCAGGGCGTGGAGCGCACACTGGTGCCTCCTTTGCCGAAGGATATGGAAGCGGAGGATTCCCTGCAGCGGGACAGCGAATCGCTCTTTGCCGTCTTGACTCCCGAGGAAACGGAACTGCTGCTGAAACGGGTAAACCGGGCCTATAACACGGAAATGAACGACATCCTGATTACCGCGCTGGGAACAGCCGTGCAGAAATGGAGCGGACACGGCTGGGTCCTTTTAAATCTGGAAGGTCACGGACGCGAGTTCATCGGAACGGATATCGACATTACACGTACGATAGGTTGGTTTACGAGCAAGTTTCCCGTTGTGCTGGAGCCGGAGAGCGGCAAAGTCTTGTCGCATCAAATCAAAACGGTCAAGGAAAGTCTGCGCCGGATTCCGAACAAAGGGATCGGATACGGGGTATGCCGGTACCTTTCGGAAAAAGAAGACGGCTTGGCATGGGGAGCCGAACCCGAAATCAACTTTAACTATTTAGGCCAGTTCGACGACGATCTGCAAAATAACGAGATGGGTCTATCGCCATATCCGGGTGGCAGTCCGGCAAGCGACCGGCAGGCGCGAAGTTTCGTGCTGGACATAAACGGCATGGTCCTGGACGGCAAGCTGTCGCTTGACCTCAGCTACAGCCGGAAACAGTTTCACAGAGCGACGATAGAGAAACTGGTTTCGCTGCTGGAGCAGAGCCTCCGGGAAATTATTGCCCACTGCGCGGCAAAGGAACGGACGGAGCTGACGCCGAGCGACGTGCAGTTCAAGGGACTGAGCGTTACTGACATGGAACGGATTGCAGAAGACACGGCACCTATCGGCGAGATCGAGAATATCTACACACTCACGCCCATGCAGAAGGGGATGTGGTTCCACAGTGCGATGGACCCGCAGACGGGCGCATACTTCGAGCAAGCGCGTTTTACGCTACTGGGAGAGCTGGATGTCGAGGTTTTCTCCAAAAGCTGGGCAGAATTGGCCGCGCGGCATGTCGTGCTTCGGACTAATTTTTACAGCGGCGGGGGTGTAGAGCCTCTGCAAATCGTGTACCGGGACAAGCCGGTCGGCTTTGAATTTGACGACCTGCGTCATCTCGCACCTGAAGAGCGAACAGCCCGAACGGATCAGAAAGCGGAGCAAGACAGGCGGATGGGCTTCGATCTGGAGCGGGATGCGCTTGTGCGCGTCACGGTACTCCGGACGGATGAACAGCGCTATCACGTACTGCTCAGTTTCCAGCATATTCTGATGGATGGCTGGTGTTTGCCGCAGCTTACGCAGGAATTGTTCGAAACTTACTCGGCTTATGTCCGGAATGTGAAGCCGGAGCGGATTGCGTCAGCGGACTACAACCAGTACATCGAATGGCTGGAGAAACAGGATGAAGAAAGTGCTTCCCGCTACTGGTCCGGCTGCCTGCAAGGCTATGAAGGACAGACGCTGCTTCCGAAAAAGCCCGATGCGAAAAGCGGGCCGTTCATTCCCGAGCATGTGGTTTGCGAACTGGGCAAAAGCTTGAGCGAACGGATGGACCGCGTGGCCAAGCAGCATCAGGTCACGTTAAATACCTTGCTGCAATCGGCATGGGGCGTCGTTTTACAAAAGATTAACGGGACGGGCGATGCGGTGTTCGGCAGCGTCGTCTCGGGAAGACCGGCTGAGATTCCGGGAATCGAAGAGATGATCGGACTTTTCATCAACACGGTTCCGGTACGGGTAACGAGCGAGGCGGATACGTCTTTTGCCGACGTCATGGTCAAGGTGCAGGAGCAGGCGCTGGAATCCGGCCGTTACGATTATTATCCGCTGTATGAGATCCAGGCCCGGAGCTCCCAGAAGCAGGATCTTATCCACCACATTATCGCGTTCGAAAACTATCCGATGGACGAGCAGATGCAGCAGGCGGGCGGCAGCCAAACCGGCGGTCTGGCTATTACGGATGTCGAGATGGCGGAACAGACGAATTACGACTTTAATATGACTGTCGTGCCGGGAGAAGCCATTGAAATACGCTTCGATTACAATGCGGGTGTGTTTGCGAAAGCGGACATCGAGCGTTTGAGAGGACAACTTCTGCACGTGCTCGAACAAGTCGTGAGCAATCCCCGGGTCGAAGTGGGCGATTTGGAGCTCGCGACGGCGGCTGAAAAATCGCAAATTATTGAAGCGTTCAACGACACAACGACGGAATTCCCGCGGGAGAAAACCCTTCATCAGCTGTTTGAGGAACAGGCGGAGCGGATACCGGATGCGGTGGCGGTCGTATTTGAGCAAAAGGAACTGACGTACCGCGAGCTGAACGAGCGGGCGAATCGCCTGGCACGTACGCTTCGGAGCGAAGGAGTCGGCCGGGACAGTCTCGTAGGCATTGTTGTGGAACGTTCCATCGAGATGATCGTCGGCATCATGGCCGTACTGAAAGCCGGCGGCGCTTATGTACCGATCGATCCGGAATACCCGGAAGAACGTATCCGGTATCTGATTGAAGATTCGGGCGCCCGGGTCATGCTGACACAGCGTCATCTGCAGGAGCGGATTCCCGTACAAAGCGTCGTGATCGTACTGGATGACGAAACGTCTTATCATCCGGACGGGTCGGAACTGGAGCGAATCAACGAATCGGCCGATTTGGCCTGTGTGATCTATACCTCGGGGACGACCGGGAAGCCGAAAGGAAACCTGGTGTCCCACCGGAACATTATCCGGATCGCACGGAACACAAACTATGTGGAGATTACGGAGCGGGACCGGGTTCTTCAGCTTTCCAGTTATTCATTTGACGGGTCGATTTCCGACATTTTCGGCGCTTTGGTCAACGGGGCGGGTCTCGTTCTCATTCCGAGAGAGATCATGCTGGAAATCGGGCAGCTGGCCGAGTTGATCGAAAGGCAGCGGGTTACGGTTTCGCTTATTACGACCGCTTTTTTCAACGTGCTCGTGGATGTAAATGTGGATTGCTTGCGGCATATGCGGGCCATTCTGTTCGGCGGAGAGCGTGTTTCAGTCGGTCATGTTCGTAAAGCGGTCGCTCATCTGGGTCCGGGCAAAATCATTCATCTGTACGGCCCTTCGGAGAGCACGGTGTACGCTACGTACTATGTGGTGAACGAAGTGGCCGAGGACGCCGTGAATGTTCCGATCGGACGTCCGATCAGCAATACGACGGCCTATATCGTGGATGCCCGCAATAATTTGCAGCCGATCGGTGTAGCCGGGGAGCTGTGCGTGGCCGGTGAGGGCCTAGTCAGGGGATACCTGAGCCGGCCGGAACTAACGGCGGAAAAATTCGTGGACAATCCTTTCGTTCCCGGAGAACGCATGTACCGGACCGGGGACGTGGCGAGATGGCTTCCGGACGGAACGATCGAATATGTGGGCCGGATGGACGATCAGGTGAAGATTCGCGGCTTCCGGATCGAGCTTGGCGAGGTGGAGGCACAGCTGCTGAAGGTGGAATCCATCCGGAAAGCGACTGTCATCGCCCGTGAAACCGCCAGCGGAGACAAACAGCTGTGCGCCTATTTCACGGCGGACGGCGAGCTTCAGGCAAGCCGGTTAAGAAGCGCCTTATCCCGGGAACTGCCGGGGTATATGATTCCTTCGTACTTCGTTCAGCTGGAGGAGATGCCGTTAACGACTAACGGCAAGGTGGACCGCAGAGCGCTCCCGGCGCCGGAAATCAGCCTTCAGGAGGGGACGGAGCACACTGCGCCGCGGACCCCGCTGGAAGCGGATCTGGCTGCGATATGGCAGAGCGTTCTGGGACTTGAGAAGGTTGGCGTGAAGGAAAATTTCTTCGAACTCGGAGGACATTCCCTGCGAGCGACAACGCTTGTCAGCCGGATACGCAAAGAACTTCACGTAGATTTCCCTCTGAAGGATGTCTTTGTTTACTCGACGGTAGAAGAGATGGCACAAGCGATTGCAAGCCTGACGCAGCTTTCGTTCGCTTCGATCCCCAAGGCAGAGCCAGCCGATTATTACCCGCTATCTTCCGCGCAAAAAAGGCTGTTCATCCTTCAGCAGCTCGAAGGGGCGGACCAAAGTTACAATATGCCGGGGGCTTTGCTGCTGGAAGGAAAGCTTGACAGGCAGCGGTTCGAGGAAGCGTTCCGCGGGCTGATCGCGCGTCATGAGACGCTTCGTACCGGTTTTGCGATCGTAAACGGGGAAGCGGTGCAGCGGATATACCGCGACGTGGACTTTTCGGTGGAGCATATCCGGGCAAGCGAAGAAGAGGCGGGCGAGGCCGTGCGGCAGTTTATCCGACCGTTCGACTTGGCGGAGCCGCCTTTGCTCCGGGTAGGTTTGGTCGAGCTGACGGCGGACCGGCATATCCTAATGTTCGATATGCATCATATCGTTTCCGACGGCGTGTCGATGGATGTGCTGGTGGAGGAGTTCGTCGGGCTGTACAGCGACGAAGAGCTGGAACCTCTGACCATTCAATACAAAGACTATGCGGTATGGCAGCAATCGGAGACGCAGAAAGAACAGTTGAAACGGCAGGAAACTTACTGGCTCGATGTTTTCCAGGGAGAGCTGCCCGTACTGGAGCTTCCGACGGATTTTGCCCGTCCAGCCGTACAGAGCTATGAAGGGCAGACGCTTGAGTTTTTTGTGGATGCGCAGAAGAGCGATGCTTTAAAACGTCTTGCGGCAGAAAGCGGCTCGACGCTGTATATGGTTCTGCTTGCGGCTTATACGGTTCTTTTGCATAAATATACGGCTCAGGAAGATTTGGTCGTAGGGACTTCGATTGCCGGAAGGACCCACGGAGATGTGCAGCCGCTGATCGGAATGTTTGTCAATACGCTGGCAATCCGCAATTACCCGGCCGCCGGCAAGACATTCTTGTCCTACTTGCAGGAGGTCAAAGAAACGACTCTCGGCGCATACGAGCATCAGAACTACCCGTTCGAGGAATTGGTCGAAAACGTTCAGACGGCCCGCGATTTAAGCCGCAATCCGATTTTCGATACGATGTTCTCTCTGCAAAACCTGGAGAACAAGGATTTTGAGCTGGAAGGGCTTAAGCTCACTCCTTATCCGAGCGAGTACGGCATGGCGAAGTTCGACCTCAGCCTGGATGTCGTGGAAGAAAGCGGCGGTCTCGAATGCAGCCTAGAGTATGCGACTTCCTTGTATAAAAAAGAAACGGTGGAACGGATGGCGAAGCATTACGAGCAGCTGCTCGGTGCCATCGTGGAAAAGCCGGATGCGAAAATTGCCGAGCTGGAACTGCTTACGCCTTCCGAAAAAGAGCGGCTGTTCGAGGTGTTCAATCCGGCTATGTCCGAGCTTCCGCAGGTGCAGACGTTCCACCGGCTGTTCGAGGAACAGGCATCCCGCACTCCCGATGCGGCAGCCGTTGTCTACGAAGACAAGCAGCTGTCTTACTGGGAGCTTAACGAACGGGCGAACCGGCTTGCCGAAACGCTGCGCGCCGGAGGAGTCGGCAGAGAATCCATCGTCGGCATTCTAGCCGAGCGTTCGGTGGAGCTGCTCGTCGGCGTGATCGCCGTATGGAAAGCGGGAGGGGCGTATGTACCGCTGGATCCGGATTATCCGGCCGACCGTATCCGTTTTATGCTCGAAGACAGCGGGGCAACCGTTCTGCTGACGCAGATTGCTTTGAGAGAGGGCGCCGAGGCTTGGCTGGAAGCGGAAGAGACAGCGCTGCGAACGATCCTTTGCCTGGACGACGAAAAGTCGTACAGCGGGGACGGAGAGAACGCGGTTATCGGAGTCGTCTTGGAAGGCAGCGTAATCGGGGATTCGGCTGACACCGCACAGCCTGCCGGATTGTCTGCCGGTCAAGAAGCTGGCGCTGCATTCGGCCGCACGGCTGACAGCGCAGCGTCCGGGAGCTTGTCCGCATCAGGCACACCGGTCGGTGTCCCGGTCGAGACGCAGCCGCACGATCTCGCTTACGTGATCTACACGTCTGGCACGACGGGACGGCCGAAAGGCGTCATGATCGAGCACCGCAGCCTCGTGAACACGGCGGCCGCCTACCGCCGGGAATACCGGCTGGACCGATTCCCGGTCCGCTTGCTCCAGCTCGCGAGCTTCTCCTTCGACGTGTTCGTCGGAGATATCGCGCGGACGCTGTACAACGGCGGCACGATGGTCATCGTGCCGAAAGACGACCGGATCGACCCGGCCCGTCTGCACGGTTGGATCCAAGACAAACAGATTACCGTGTTCGAATCGACTCCGGCACTCATCGTGCCGTTTATGCAGCACGTTGCGCAGCACGAGCTTGAGATGAGCTCGATGGAGCTGCTTATTACCAGCTCCGACAGCTGCAGCGTAGGGGATTACCGCGTGCTGCAGGAGCGCTTCGGCTCGCAGTTCCGGATCATCAACAGCTACGGCGTCACGGAAGCGGCGATTGATTCGAGCTTCTACGACGAGCCGCTGGATAGGCTCCCGGAGACGGGCAGCGTGCCGGTCGGCAAAGCGTGGCTGAACGCGAGGTTCTACATCGTGGACGCGCACCTAAACCCGGTGCCAGTAGGCGTCCTGGGCGAGCTGTGCATCGGCGGCCCGGGCGTGGCCCGGGGGTACTTGAACCGTCCCGATCTGACGGAAGAGAAGTTCGTTGACAGTCCGTTCGCCCCGGGTGAACGCCTGTACCGCACGGGCGACTTGGCCCGGTGGACGGCAGACGGGAACGTCGACTTTATCGGGCGGATCGACCATCAGGCGAAAATCCGGGGCTACCGGATCGAAACCGGCGAGGTCGAGTCGCAGCTGCTCCAGGCGGACGGCGTCCGCGAAGCGGTCGTCATCGTCGGCGAAGACGGCAGCGGCCAGAAAGCGCTGTGCGCCTACTACACGGCCGAAGGCGAGCTGGCCACCGGTAGTCTGCGAAGCGCGCTGGCACAAGAGCTGCCGGGCTACATGATCCCGTCTTATTTCATCCGGCTGGAGCGAATTCCGCTGACGCCGAACGGGAAAGTCGACCGCAAGGCGCTGCCGGCACCGGAAGCGGGAGCAGACGGCGGCGCGGACTATATCGCGCCAAGGACACCGCTGGAAGCGAAGCTGGCCGCCATCTGGCAGGACGTACTCGGTCTTCAGAAGGAAATCGGAATCCGCGATAACTTCTTCGACCTCGGCGGACATTCCCTTCGCGCCACGACGCTTGTCAGCAAAGTGCATAAGGAACTTAACGTCGATCTGCCGTTAAGAGACGTTTTCCGTCATTCGACGGTTGAAGAAATGGCAGAGGCAATCGCCGGTATGGAACGGCAGGAGCATGTCGCCATTCCTCTTGCGAAAGAACAGGACCATTATCCGCAATCCTCGGCGCAGAAGCGGTTGTACATTCTCAACCAGCTTGAAGGAGCGGAGCTGAGCTACAACATGCCGGGAGCGCTGCTGCTCGAAGGGGCGTTGGATCAAAACCGGTTCGAGGAAGCATTCCGCAGGTTGATTCGGCGGCACGAGACACTGCGCACGGGATTCGAAATGGTAAACGGGGAAGCGGTGCAGCGGGTGTATGCGGCCGTGGACTTCTCCGTGGAGCATTTTTCGACGGTTGAGGAAGAAGCGGCAGAAGTGGTACGGGATTTTGTCCGCCCGTTCGATCTGACAAAACCTCCTTTGCTGCGCGTTGGCCTGGTGGAGCTGGCGGCAGGGCGGCGTGTTCTGATGTTTGATATGCATCATATCGTTTCCGATGGTGTTTCGATGGACGTGCTGGTGGAAGAATTTGTCCGCTTGTATGCCGGTGAAGAGTTGGAGCCTCTGCGCATCCAATACAAGGATTACACCGTCTGGCAGCAGTCCGAGGCGCAGAAAGAGCAGCTGCGGCGTCAGGAGGCTTACTGGCTTGATGTTTTCCGGGGAGAACTGCCGGTGCTGGAACTGCCGACGGATTATGCGCGTCCTGCCGTCCAAAGCTATGAGGGGCAGACACTCGAATATTTCCTGGATGCCCAGAAAAGCGATGCTCTGAAACAGCTTGCGGCGGAAACCGGAACAACGCTTTACATGGTTCTGCTTGCGGCTTATACCGTTATGCTGCATAAGTATACCGGCCAAGAAGACGTGATTGTCGGCACGCCGATTGCGGGCCGGAACCACGGCGATGTGGAACCGTTGATCGGAATGTTTATTAATACGCTGGCGATCCGCAGCTATCCGGCCGCTGAGAAAACGTTCCTCTCCTACTTGCAGGAGGTCAAAGAAACGACTCTCGGCGCATACGAGCACCAGAACTATCCGTTCGAGGAGCTTGTGGAAAAGGTGCAGGTTGCCCGGGATCTAAGCCGCAATCCGCTTTTCGATACCATGTTTACGCTGCAAAATACCGATAACAAAGACTTTGAACTCGAAGGCCTCCGTCTGACCTCGTATCCGAGCGACAGCACTATGGCAAAATTCGATATAAGCCTGGACGTGATGGAAGAAAGCGGCGGTTTGGATTACAGTTTTGAATACTCGACCGCTTTGTATAGAAAAGAAACGGTGGAACGGATGGCGAAGCATTACGAGCAGCTGCTGGGTGCCATCGTGGAAAAGCCGGAGGCGAAAATCGCCGAGTTGGAACTGCTCACTCTCTCCGAAAAAGAGCAGCTATTCGAAGCGTTCAATCCGGCTATGTCCGAGCTTCCGCAGGTGCAGACGTTCCATCGGCTGTTCGAGGCACAGACATCCCGCACTCCCGATGCGGCAGCCGTTGTCTACGAAGACAAGCAGCTATCTTACCGGGAGCTTAACGAACGGGCGAACCGGTTGGCCGGAACGCTTCGCGCCGGAGGTGTCGGCAAAGAATCTATCGTCGGCATTCTAGCCGAGCGATCGGTGGAGCTGCTCGTCGGCGTGATCGCCGTATGGAAAGCGGGAGGCGCGTATGTGCCGCTTGACCCGGATTATCCGGCCGACCGCATCCGTTTTATGCTCGAAGACAGCGGGGCAACCGTGTTGTTGACGCAGGCTTCTTTGAGAGAGGGCGCCGAGGCTTGGCTGGAAGCGGAAGAGACGGCGCTGCGCACGATCCTTTGCCTGGACGACGAAAAGTCGTACAGCGGGGACGGAGAGAACGCGGCGATCGGAAGCAAGGCTGACGACAGTCAGACTATCGGCGATGCGGGCGACACCGCAGAGCGTGCCGGGATGTCTGCCGGTCAAGAAACTGGCGCTGCAATCGGCCATACGAATGATAGCGCAGCGTCCGGCAGCTTGTCCGCAGCAGGCACACCGGACGGTGTCCCGGTCGAGACGCAGCCGCACGATCTGGCTTACGTGATCTACACGTCCGGCACGACGGGACGGCCGAAAGGCGTCATGATCGAGCACCGCAGCCTCGTGAACACGGCGGCCGCCTACCGCCGGGAATACCGGCTGGACCGATTCCCGGTCCGCTTGCTCCAGCTCGCGAGCTTCTCCTTCGACGTGTTCGTCGGAGATATCGCGCGGACGCTGTACAACGGCGGCACGATGGTCATCGTGCCGAAAGACGACCGGATCGACCCGGCCCGCCTTCACGGCTGGATTCAAGACAAACAGATTACCGTGTTCGAATCGACCCCGGCGCTCATCGTGCCGTTTATGCAGCACGTTGCGCAGCACGAGCTTGAGATGAGCTCGATGGAGCTGCTTATTACCAGCTCCGACAGCTGCAGCGTAGGGGATTACCGCGTGCTGCAGGAGCGCTTCGGCTCGCAGTTCCGGATCATCAACAGCTACGGCGTCACGGAAGCGGCGATTGATTCCAGCTTCTACGATGAACCGCTGGATAGGCTCCCGGAAACGGGCAGCGTACCGGTCGGCAAAGCATGGCTGAACGCGAGGTTCTACATCGTGGACGCGCACCTGAACCCGGTGCCGGTAGGCGTCCTGGGCGAGCTGTGCATCGGCGGCCCGGGCGTGGCCCGGGGGTACTTGAACCGTCCCGATCTGACGGAAGAGAAGTTTGTGAACAGCCCGTTCGTCCTGGGTGAACGTCTGTACCGCACGGGCGATCTGGCTCGGTGGACGGCAGACGGGAACGTGGATTTTATCGGGCGGATCGACCATCAGGCGAAAATCCGGGGCTACCGGATCGAAACCGGCGAGGTCGAGTCGCAGCTGCTCCAGGCGGATGGCGTCCGCGAAGCGGTCGTGATCGTCTGCGAAGACGGCAGCGGCCAGAAAGCGCTGTGCGCCTACTACACGGCCGAAGGCGAGCTTGCCGCCGGCAGTCTGCGAAGCGCACTGGCACAAGAGCTGCCGGGTTACATGATCCCGTCGTATTTCATCCGGCTGGAGCGGATTCCGCTGACGCCGAACGGGAAAGTCGACCGCAAGGCGCTGCCTGCACCGGAAGCGGGCGCAGACGGCGGCGCGGAATATATCGCGCCAAGGACACCGCTGGAAGCGAAGCTGGCCGCCATCTGGCAGGACGTACTCGGACTTCAGAAGGAAATCGGAATCCGCGATAACTTCTTCGACCTCGGCGGACATTCCCTGCGGGCGACAACGCTTGTCGGCAAAGTGCATAAGGAGCTTAACGTCGATCTGCCGTTAAGAGACGTTTTCCGTCATTCGACGGTCGAAGAAATGGCAGAGGCAATCGCGCGTATGGAACGGCAGGAACATGTCGCCATTCCTCTTGCCGAAGAGAAGGAATATTATCCTCTCTCGTCAGCGCAAAAACGTCTCTTTATCCAACATACGCTGGAAGGGGCGGATCAGCTATACAACATGCCGGAAATGCTGCAGCTGGAAGGGCCGGTGGACATCGGCCGGATAGAGGAAGCTTTCCGCACTTTGATCGCGAGACATGAGACGCTGCGCACCGGATTTGAGATGATTCACGGAGAGCCGGTTCAACGGGTATACGCACAAATGGAATTTACGGTCGAAACGAGTAAAGCCCCTAAAGAGGAAGCGGAGCAGATCGTCCGCAGCTTTGTCCGTGCGTTCGACCTTAAGACGCCGCCTCTGCTTCGCGCAGGCTTGATCGAGCTGGAACCGGAGCTTCACATTCTTATGTTTGATATGCATCATATGGTCTCCGACGGTGTGTCCATGTCGATATTGGTGGACGAATTTTCCCGGCTCTATGCGGGAGAAGAACTTCCTCCGCTGCGAATTCAATACAAGGATTACGCGGCATGGCAGCAGAGCGAAACGTACAGGGAGCGGACACGGCAGCAGGAGTCGTACTGGCTGCAAGCGTTGGCCGGCGATCTGCCCGACGTGGAGCTTCCGGCCGATTATGAGCGGCCGGCGGAACGGAGTTATGAGGGCGCACATCTGGAATTCGAAGTCGGTGCGGATCTCACCGCTGAACTGAATAAACTGGCGGCCCGGTCGGGAAGCACCATGTTTATGATCCTTTTATCCGCCTACAGTGTACTGCTCTCCAAATACAGCGGACAAGAAGATGTGATTGTCGGAACGCCTGTTGCAGGCAGAACGGATGTCGATTTGGAGCCGGTTATCGGCATGTTCGTCAATATGCTGGCGATCCGCAACCGGCCTGCCGGTGACAAAACCTTCCTTTCATTCCTGGAGGAAGTGAAGGAATCGGCGCTGGGAGCTTTCGAGCATCAGGACTATCCGTTCGAAGAGCTCGTGGAGCGCTTGAATGTGAAGCGGGAAGCAGGCCGCAATCCGCTGTTCGATACGGTGTTCGATATGCAGAATATCGAGGAACCCGAAGCCGAGCTGGGGACTCTTCGTCTCAAGCCTTATGAGCTGGACGATCTGGAAGAAGCGAAATTCGACCTCACCTTGTTCATGTCGGAAGACAACGGCACGCTCGGCGGGGGATTCTTTTACGGAACGAAATTGTTCAAAGCGGCGAGAATCCGGACAATGGTCCAGGATTACTTGCATGTCCTGTCCCAGATTTGTGAGAATCCCGAAAGCCGGTTGAGCGAGATCCAATGCCTCAAGCCTTCGGCCGGCACGAAGAGTTCGGTAGAAACGATTGAATTTGCCTTTTAAACAAAGCCCTGCCAGGTACTAGTTGTTCATGCCTGAAGAGTGTATGTCCGGATACCAGGGGCATGCGCTCCGGGTATGGGCCGATATCCATTTTAGGGGAGGTACGCATGAAATCGTTGTTTGAAAAGGAAGAAATGTATTGGAAAGAAAAATTCAATG
The DNA here is from genome assembly GCF_059692095.1 of Paenibacillus sp. JT31N7. Classification (NCBI taxonomy): domain Bacteria; kingdom Bacillati; phylum Bacillota; class Bacilli; order Caryophanales; family Paenibacillaceae; genus Paenibacillus; species Paenibacillus sp. JT31N7. The sequence continues at coordinate 644,341 of NZ_JCAUAT010000001.1, read as the reverse complement.
CCGAAGACAGCTTAACCTTTCTTCCGTACAATCAGTCCTCGAAGGCCGCAGCAGGCCTGAATTCCGAAGGGAGTCCGGACGCTGTCAGCCTCACACTGCCGCCGGCGCTGTCCGAAAGAATCCTCCGACTTGCCAACGGATCGGATTTGGCTGTTTTTATGATCATGCTGGCGGGAGTAAACTGCCTGCTCTATACATACGCGAGGCGGGAAAATGTGCTCGTCGGGATCCCTGCCGAAACGGGACTCGGGGAAGAACCGTCGATCCACGATTTTCTCCTGATTAAAACGTACATAAACCGTGAAACCACGTTCAGATCCCTGCTTGGTCAAGTCAAGCTGGCGATCGGCGAAGCGCTGGAAAATCAGCATCTCCCGTTCCGGAAAATGACGGGTTCTCTGAATATCGAAACGAATCCCGAAGGGACCCCTGTCCTGAATACGATTGTTACCTACAAAAAAATCCATAAGGCGGATGTTCAAGGAAAAGCCGCTGCGGATACTGTTTTTCAATTCGATTTGAACGAAAATTCCATCGGCATGAACGTGAGTTTCCATAACCAGCGCTATGACGGCGATTTTATTGAAAAAGCCGCCGGGCATCTCGTGCAGATTTTGTCCGTCCTGTTAGTTCAGCCGGATCTTGAACTGGGTGGAGCGGATATGCTCTCGCCTTCGGAAAAGCAGCAGCTGCTTGTTGAGTTTAACAACACGGAAACACACTATGAACGGGAGAAAACGATACATGGGCTGATCGAAGAGCAGGCGGCCCGCGTTCCGGATGCGACAGCGGTGGTTTTCGAGCAGGAACGTCTCACTTACCGGGAGCTGAACGAGCGGGCGAACCGGCTGGCGCGTACGCTGCGTGCGAAGGGTGTGCAGCCGGATCAGCTTGTCGGCTTGATGGCCGGACGTTCGCTGGAGATGGTCGTCGGTATTTTGGCGGTTTTAAAAGCAGGTGGCGCATATGTGCCTATCGATCCCGAGTATCCCGAGGAGCGTATCCGCTACCTGCTGGAAGATTCGGGTGCGAAACTACTGCTGACTCAGCGGCGGCTGCTGGACCGGGTTCCATATGCGGGAACTGTACTGGCGCTCGATGACGAGAACTCCTACAGCGCCGACGGCACTAATCCGGAGCCGGTTAACGGGCCGGATCATCTGGCTTATGTTATCTACACGTCCGGTACGACGGGTAAGCCTAAGGGCGTGATGGTGGAGCACCACGGGCTGGTCAGCCTGAAGCACATGTTTCAGGATACACTCGGCATCACCGGATCGGACAGAATTGTCCAGTTCGCCAGCTTATCGTTCGATGCGTCGTGCTGGGAAGTGTTCAAGGCGCTGTTTTTCGGGGCCGCTCTCTATATCCCGGCTGCCGACACGATTCTGGACAACCGGTCGTTCCAGCGCTTCATGCACGAAAACGAAATTACGGCCGCAATCCTGCCGCCGACATATGCGGCCTATTTAAACCCGGATCAGATGCCGAGTCTGCAAAAACTGATTACGGGAGGCTCGGCCGTATCGACCGAATTCGTGCAGCAGTGGAAAGATAAGGTGCGGTATTTTAACGCCTACGGTCCGACGGAGGCTTCGATCGTCACTTCGGTCTGGACTGCAAGTACCGATACTAACGGGCTGAAATCGGTCCCGATCGGCCGTCCGATTCAGAACCACCGGATTTACATCCTGGACGATCATCGGCAGCTAGTGCCTGCTGGAGTAGAGGGAGAGCTGTGCATCGCGGGCGCGGGCTTGGCGAGAGGATATTTGAACCGTCCCGAGCTGACGGCCGAGAAGTTCGTGGACAATCCCTTTTCGCCGGGCGAGCGGATTTACAGGACCGGCGACCTGGCCCGGTGGCTGCCTGACGGCAGCATCGAATACAGGGGCCGGATCGACCATCAGGTGAAAGTCCGGGGCTACCGGATCGAGACCGGCGAGATCGAGGAGCAGCTTCTGAAAGTGCCGTCCGTACAGGAAGCGATCGTTATCGCCCGTGAGGTGGCGGACGGTCAGCAGCTGTGCGCTTACTTCGTGGCGCAGTCGAAGCTGACGGCCGCCGGGCTTAAGGAAGCGCTGGCTAAAGAGCTGCCGGGCTACATGATCCCGGCGCACTTTGTGCAGCTGCTCCGGATGCCGCTGACGCCGAACGGCAAAATCGACCGGAAGGCATTGCCCGCTCCGGAAGAAAGCACGCAGCAGCCGGTGGAGTCTGTCGCGCCCCGTACGCTGCTGGAAGTGAAGATCGCCCAAATCTGGAAGGACGTGCTCGGTCTTCGGAGCATCAGCGTGAAAGATAACTTTTTCGATCTCGGAGGCAGTTCTCTGAGTCTTATGCGGCTGATTCAAACGATCTATGACGAAACCGGCATCGAAGTTCCGCTGAATCAGCAGTTTAAGAATCTTACCGTGGAAGAGATGGCACTCGGGGGCGGCGAATCGGGTCTGGAGATAAAGGGGCAATCGTTTATCAAGCTCAATAAAAACGGAGCCTTGAATGTATTTTGCTTTCCGCCGGGAAGCGGATTCGGTATCGGGTACCGGGAACTCGCGAACCTGCTGGACGACCGTTTCGTCCTGTACGGGACCGATTTCATCGAAGATTCGGAAAGCTACGAAGAGATGCTGGACGACTATGTCGACGAAATCGTGCGCATTCAGGAGGAAGCTCCTTACGTGCTGCTCGGCTACTGTTTCGGCGGGAATTTAATGTTTGAAGTCGCGCAGAGGATGGAGAAGAGGGGCTATCGCGTCTCGGACTTGATCATGGTGGATTCCTGGATCAAGGAAACTTTGACGCCTCTGGAGACGACCGAAAGCGAATGGCGGGAAATACTGGAGGATTTGTCGGATACGGAAAAAGAACTGATGGCGAACCCCGTAATCCGCGAGCGTGTCAGCAGCAAGGTGCGCGCAACTTTGATGTATGAAGCGCAGCTCATAAACACAGGAACGGTTGAAGGGCATATCCACGAGCTGATCGCCGAAGACAGCGACGCATTCCGGCTGGAGCACGGACTGCCGTCATGGCGCGGAGCGGCTCCGGGAATCTACACGGACTACAAGCTTGCGGGCGCGCACGAGAAGCTGCTTGAGCCGGAATGTCTGGATGGGACGGCTGAGGTCATCCTACGGATCCTGGATGAAATCGCGCAGCGAAACGGAGCAACGCCGAAGGTGCTGCATGGAAGCTGACGGGCGGTCCATCGCCGGGAAGGGGGACCCAATGGCGGCACAAAAAAGCAAACGCGTATACGCTGCATGGAAAGCATTCCGCTGGTTATTAACGTTTGTAAACCGTCACAGAGGCTGGATGATCGCAGGTACCGTATCCGCGATTGCCGCGGCCATCATCGAAGTGTGGACGGGCAGTTTGATCGAACAATTGACATCCCAGGCCGAAAACGGAGCGGGGCCGGTTGTCATCGAAATCGTATGGACCGTTTTTTTCGTCATTCTGATCGGAGTGCCCGCGAAATACTTGATGATCTACGGAGTAGAGAAGAGCAGCGCTTTGGCGGTGAGAGATATCCGCAATCACGTGATGAACCATATCGGCAAATTGCCTATTCATTATGTGGAAAAGCAGCATTCCGGCGATATTCTCTCCCGGATCAGCAGCGATCTTCAGCTCATTCAACAATTTATGAGCCGGGACTTGGCCCAGTGGTTCTATCATCCGCTGCTGTTCGTCGGCTGCTTCACTTATCTGATCTGGATTCAATGGGAGCTGATGATGTACAGTCTGCTGCTTTTTCCCGTATCCTTGCTCGTATCGCACTGGATCGGCAAGCAGCTTCAGCAGCTGACGGAAGAAGCCCAGGCGAATATGGGACGGATGAATATGAATCTGCAGGATACACTTGGCGGTATGCCGGTGGTGAAGAGTTATTTGCTGTCGGGTCTGCTGTTCCGTTCCTATCAGTCACTTCTGCTGCTGACGGCGCAGAAAAAACTGGCCGTGAAAAAAAGGGAAGCGTGGGTTAATCCTCTCTTGTCCACGCTGATGATCAGCCCTATCATTTTTGCCGTAAGTTACGGAAGTTATCTGATTTCCAAAGGGGAGCTCGGTACCGGAGAATTGATCGCGTTTCTTTATCTGCTGAATCTGTGCTTGGAGCCGCTCGATCATATTCCCGAACTTATCACGCGTACGTTCGAGATGTCCGGCGCTTTAAAGCGGGTTTCCGATATTTTGGAACAGCCTGCCGAAAATCAGGAGGGGCATGCGATTACGAAAACCGCCTCTGCCCCGGTCGAGTTTCTGAACGTCTCTTTTTGCTATAAAGACGGTTCTCCCATTCTGCAAAATTTGAGCTTTACGGTGCCGGAAGGAAAAACGATCGCCCTGGTGGGCGCAAGCGGCGGAGGCAAGAGCACGGTTTTCAAGCTGCTGTGCGGCTTTTATCCGCTGGAGGACGGGCAGGGAAACATCCGCGTATTCGGCCAGCAGATAAACGGCAGCAACCCGGATCAGCTGCGTTCGCACTTCTCCGTTGTGACCCAGGAATCGTACTTGTTCAGCGGCACCGTAGCCGACAATATCGCGTACGGCCGGGAAGACGCGTCCATGGACGAAGTGATCGCGGCTGCAAAATCAGCGCAAGCGCACGCGTTCATCATGAGTCTGCCTGAAGGATATCAGACGTATGTCGGGGAACGGGGCGGCTTTCTTTCCGGGGGCCAGCGTCAGCGGATCGCTATTGCCCGTGCGCTTCTCAAGAATGCTCCCATTCTGCTGCTCGATGAGCCTACATCCGCGTTGGATCCGGAATCCGAGGGCGCTGTGCAGGAAGCGTTGAGTGTTCTGATGAGCGAAAGAACGACAATCGTTATCGCCCACCGGCTGTCTACCGTTCAGAATGCCGACGAAATATGGGTCATGGAGCAAGGAAAGCTTGTCGAAGCGGGGACCCATGCGCAGCTTCTGGAGAAGAAAGGGCTGTACGCTCAATCGTTCCTCCAGGAGTTTACCGGTCTTGCGGAAAGCAAGGAGGCAGTTTACACATGAAGAGCGGCGGATTAATCTCACAGGTGAAAGAACTCGTGTACTTAATGAGATTCATGAACCGCAGACGCAAAATTCAGTATTACACAGGTCTCGGTATTACGGCAGTCAACCAGACACTGTTTCTCGTTTCCTTCAGCCTGGTTGTCCAGAATCTGGTCAACTTTGCCGATTACCGCGATTCGGCTCTGATGTATCGTGCTTTCTATATCCTGGCGGGGGCTTTGCTCCTCGAAAATGTCATTTCCCCCTGGTTTACGTATTTGTACCAGCGCAGCGTCGAATTTACGATTGTGGACGTGCGTGAGCGTCTTTACCGGAAATTTTGCCGGCTCCGGCCGAAATATCTGGAACAGACGCACCACGGAGACCTGATGTCGCGGGTAAATAACGATGTGGCCGCGGTAGAACTCACTTTTTCCAGCATTTATTTCATGCTGCTGCTGCAAGTGGTGTTCAGTGTCGGCTCCATCCTTTCGATGGTGCTGATCGACTGGAGATTCGCCTCCGTCTCGCTGCTCGTTCTGCTTGTTTCTTTCTCGATCAGTGCCCGGTTTGCCCGGCAAATCCGTGTCCTTTCCGAGAAGTCGCTGCAAACTTTAGCACGGATGACCGAAAAGTTTAAAGACTTTATCGGCGGCATTCAGCTCGTGAAATTGTTTCATATCCGTCCGGTGTATTCCCAGTACCGGAGCCTGAACGAAGAAGTGACCCGGCTTGCCGAGCAAACCGCAAGGAAGAACGGGCTGCAGGCCGCCGTTAACCATTTTGTCAGCTATGTCACGTTCTGCGGAATTATCGTCATCGGAAGCCTGCTGTATGCTTACGGGCTGATCGGGATGGGAAGCGTTGCGGCGCTTGCGGTGCTCCAAATCAACCTGACCCATGCGATTATGAATTTCGGGACGGTGCTGTCTATGGCGCAAAATTCGTTAGCCGGCGCACACCGGATTGAGGAAATTTTATCGGAGGAAGAAGAGCCGGAAAGGTTGGGATTGCCCGATCCCGAAAAGTCCTCGGAGGCGATGGTGGAGTTCCGGGACGTGGAATTTTCCTATCAGGCGGATAAGAAGGTGCTGTGCAGAATGTCCATGCAGGTATATCCGGGACAGGTTGCGGCGATTGTGGGCGCGAGCGGGAGCGGCAAAAGCACGCTGATCAAGCTGCTGCTCGGCTTCTATCCCGTGGATAGCGGGGAGATCTTGCTCGGCGGCAAACTCTTCGGCACCTACACGCTGGACGAAATTCGCGGCCAGATCGCTTATGTGCCGCAGGAGCCTTTTCTGTTCAGCGGAACGATCGAGGAGAACATCCGTTACGGCAACCCGCAGGCGACGGCGGACGAGGTGATCGAGGCGGCCAAGGCCGCGTATGCCCATCATTTTATCGAGGAACTGCCGGGCGGGTATCAAACCCAGGCAGGGGAGCGGGGAGCGTCTTTGTCCGGAGGACAAAGACAGCGTATCGCGATTGCCAGAGCCATCCTGAAAAACGCCCCGATTCTGCTCCTGGACGAAGCGACGTCCGCACTCGACAACGAGTCGGAGCATTGGGTGCAGCGGGCTCTGAACGAGCTGATGAAGGGACGGACGACGATTCTGATCGCCCATCGCCTGAGCACCGTGGAAAAGGCGGATTCCATTACCGTGATGAACCAGGGAACGGTTGTGGAGCGGGGAACGCACCGGGATCTGCTGGAACAGGGCGGTTATTACGCGAGATTGTACGGCTGACAGTACGGCAGAAAGTTACCCTTATGCCCGCGCAGGGCAGAACATCCTAATCCCAGTCCGGTTAACCGGACTGGGATTATTTTGCGTGCGGAAGGGAACATTTGGTGGTAGAGCCTTAGTTATGCACACATTGATCCGGACCGGAAGGGTGGATAATCCGCTCCATACCGGTATAATGAGGGTACGAAAGTCGGGGGATACCGGGTCTGGAAGGTGATGAAATGAACAAGGATTTCAAAATGATGAAGGCATTGATCGAGCTGCTGGATTCCGAAGAGCGGTGGTTTACTTTCGGGGAGGCCGAAAGGGAGCTTGGCATATCGGATAAGTCCGTCCGGAAGTTGGTGGAGGAGATCACGACGCTTATGCCGGGCACCATGAGTATCGAAGTTTCCAGGGGCAAGGGCATCTTCTTCCGCCGCGAACGTCACGGACCGACTATCCGGGAAGTTCTTGTGGAGCAGTTCAGGCAGACATCTTATTACCGCCTTATGCAAAGGTTGTTCATCTACGGCGGTCAGGCTTCCGCCGAGGAGCTGGCGGAGCTGCTTTATATGAGCGCTTCGTCGTTTAAAAAATTCATTATTCAACTGAATCGGGAAGATCTCAAGCCGTCCTGCCTGCGGCTCGCTTATTCTTCTCCGGCGCTTAAAGGAAATGAAATACACATCCGGTATTTTTACTGGAAATTGTTTTCCGATTCACATCCTTATTCAGGCTGGCCGTTCGCAGAGGTAGATTTTGAGCAAATCCAGGACTGGATAACGGAATTAGAAGAAGAACAAGGGATCGTTTATTTTTTGAATTCCAAACGCAGTCTGATTTTTCTGATCGCCGTTACGCTGGAAAGAATCCGGCAGGGACATTCCGTTTCGGTAAGCGGGGAGTTTTACGACTGGGAAAACGGCGCTTTCTATGAATCCGTCCGCCGTTTAGCCGGAAAGCTTAGACAAGAATACGGCCTGGCCATGGCCCGGGAAGAAATGTATTTCCTGCAGTCGTTATTCAGCCTGAGTCAGTACCATTACCGGAACGAAAGGGAAATGGCCCTGGAGCAGGAGGAGGCTCTCCATAGGAACGAGGAGCCCAAATACCGGATGATCAACAAACTTGTACCCTTGCTCAGGGAAACTTTCCCTTCGTTAGCTGCCGGCCAGCGGTTTGTCATGGAAATGTGCGAGTTTTTCGAGAAGCTGATGATCGATAATGCCATTCCCGAACTGATGGCGGTATCGAAAAGCCGGCTGATCGCCTACATGCGCCAGGAAGAGCCTCTTATTTACGAAGGGGTAACGGAGTGCATAAACCGTTGGAGCCGTGAATACCCTGCCGTATCGGTCAGCTCGTACCATCTCGTCAAGCTCGGTTTTATCGTCAGCTCCAATGTCCGGTATAAAAGCAAAAAGGCTTTTCTCATTATCGGTGAAGAATTTTCCGTCCGACATTATGTGGCCAACCGGATTAAAAGGGAGATCGGCGACGAGTTGACGATTGAAACCTCCATCCTGCATGAACTAAGCGATGAAACCGTCCGAGAGCGGGAGATTGATTTTATTATAAGTACGATGCCCGTTGCGCTGAAAACCGTGCCCGCCGTGATCATTTCCGCCATACCGACGAAAAGGGATTTGGAAAACATTCGGAAAGAACTGCTTGAGTAATACACTTGGTCCCGATTATTCCGTATTCAACGGCTTATAAGTGTCTAGTTTCCGGCCGCGGATTCTTTTATGCTGTGGTTGAAAGCGGTTGCGAACCGCCGATCCACGACAATCGAGGAGGAAACACAACATGAGTATCCACTTGGAAGCCAAACCCGGAGAAATCGCCGAACGCGTCCTGCTGCCGGGAGATCCGCTGCGCGCTAAATTCGTAGCCGAGAATTTCCTGAATGATGTGCGCTGCCATAACGAAGTGAGAGGGATGTACGGCTATACCGGGTTATATAAAGGGGTTCCCGTTTCGGTTCAAGGTACCGGCATGGGCAATCCTTCGATGAGCATTTACGTGACGGAGTTAATCCGGGATTACGGAGCAAAGAAACTGATCCGGATCGGCACGTGCGGCGCGATGCAGCCGAATCTCAAGATCCGCGATCTTGTGCTGGCCCAGGCGGTCTCGACGGACAGCAACATGACGGACAAAATGTTTCATGGCTGCAGTTACGCCCCCACGGCCGATTTCGGCTTGCTGATGCAGGCGTATCAGGGAGCCAAGCGGAGCGGCGCCAACGTATTTGCCGGGAATGTGTACAATTCCGATGAGTTTTACCGCCATACCCTCGACAGACTGCATACGTTTATGGAGTTCGGCGTTCTCGCCGTCGAGATGGAAAGCACCGCGCTTTATACGCTTGCCGCCAAATACGGAGTGAAAGCGCTGAGTATTTTGACGGTAGGCAGCCAGCTTCTTACAAACGAACGTTCCGCGCACAAAGACAGCGAGCAATCTTTCAATCAGATGGCCGAAGTCGCCCTGCAGACGATTATCGAGGATACCGTATGAAATATGCGGTGGCTCTGATCGGCCTTATCGTCATTTTGTCGCTCGCATGGCTTGTCAGTTCGGATAAGAAAAAGATCAAGTACCGGCCGGTCCTCGTGATGATTGCTCTGCAAATCATTTTAGGAATGGTTTTGCTTAAAACAGGCGTAGGAGAATTTCTGGTAAAAGGATTTGCGGACGGGTTTGCCAAGCTGCTCGGCTTTGCCAACGCGGGGACGGACTTCGTCTTCGGCGGAATCGTAAACGATAAAATTCACTCGTTTTTCTTCCACGTCCTGATGCCGATCGTGTTCATGTCCGCTCTGATCGGAATCCTGCAGTATTACAGAATACTGCCTTTTATTATCAAATATATCGGGCTTGCCTTAAGTAAAGTGAACGGCATGGGAAAACTGGAATCTTACAATGCGGTAGCTTCCGCGATTCTCGGACAGAACGAAGTGTTTATCTCTATCAAAAAGCAGATCGGGCTGCTGCCGAGAAACCGGCTCTATACATTGTGCGCTTCCGCAATGTCGACGGTATCCATGTCGATTGTCGGTTCCTATATGACGATGCTGAAGCCGGAATATGTGGTGGCCGCACTGGTGCTGAATCTTCTGGGCGGATTTATTATCGCATCGATCATCAATCCGTACGAAGTGAAGCCGGAAGAAGATATTTTGGAAACCCGGGACGAGACGAAACAGACGTTCTTCGAAATGCTGGGCGAGTATATTATGGACGGCTTCAAAGTTGTCGTAATCGTCGGCGCCATGCTGGTCGGGTTTGTTGCTCTCATCGCCATGATTAACGGCATTTTCAGCGGTGTGTTCGGGATTTCGTTCCAAAACATACTCGGGTACGTTCTTGCCCCGTTCGCCTTCCTCATAGGCGTTCCTTGGAACGAGGCCGTAAAAGCGGGAAGCATCATGGCTACCAAAATTGTGGCGAACGAGTTCGTGGCTATGCTTGATTTTGTGAAAATTCAAGGCGATTTCAGTGAACGTACCCGGGCAATCGTGTCCGTATTCCTTATCTCGTTCGCTAACTTCGGATCGATCGGTACGATCGTGGGTGCGGTGAAAGGGCTGAACGAGAAGCAGGGCAACGTAGTGGCCGGTTTCGGGCTTAAGCTCTTGTACGGAGCGGCTCTCGTAAGCTTCTTGTCGGCGACGATTATAAGTATCGTATTCTGATAATTGCCCCCTGTATAAGATATACTCCGGCTGGTTTTGCGGCAAAGCTTCCTAACCATTCATACCTTTCTCAAGTACAGCCTCCTATAAAAGCATACAAAACCGCCGGCCGCAAAGTGCCGGTCATTTAGCCGGAAGCGATTTTACGCTTCCGGTTTTCAGTTTTGTCGGAAAATCGTTCCGTCTGCAGGGACAGGTTGGAGCCCGAAGCTCCTTTCGGACGAATTTCGAGGGGAACCTGTTCCTGGCCTTCAAGTCGTTATCCGCTACATTCTTGCAAAAGAGAATATGAAGCGGATCAAATGGCGGAATCTGACCGATTTGCAGCGGAAATAATAGAGCGCGCGGACGCCGGGAGCTTGTACCGGTATGCGCAAGAGGTTGATCGCACCGGAACCGGACGGTCAGCCTTTTTATTAGGCAGTACAAATAATACGAAAAACATATTAATAGAGTGATTAATATATATTTTTAATATCAAAAGAGGCTTGTTATAATCGGATTCAAACGGAAGGAGGAAAGAAAAATGAAATACAGGAAACTCGGAAAAAGCGGCTTATCGGTTAGTGAAATGGCCTTGGGAAATTGGATCACACACGGGGCTCAAGTGGATGACCGTACGGCGCAAGCCTGTGTGAATGCCGCACTGGATGCCGGAATCACGACTTTCGACACGGCGGATGTTTATTCCGAGACGAGAGCGGAATCCGTTCTGGGAGTGTCTCTTAAGGGGATACGACGTGACGGCATAGAGCTCTGTACGAAGGTCTTCCATCCTACGGGCAGCGGACCTAACGATAGAGGGTTGTCGCGCAAACATATCATGGAGGGCTGCGACGCTTCTCTGCGCAGATTGCAAACGGATTACATCGATGTGTATTACGCACACCGTTTCGATTCGGACGTATCGCTCGAAGAAACCTTTTTAGCGTTTTCGGACCTCGTCCGACAGGGGAAAGTGCTTTATATCGGGGTCAGCGAGTGGACCGCGGAACAGATCAAGCGCGGTGCGGCTCTGGCAAGAGAACTGCACGTTCCCTTCGTGGCGAGTCAACCTCAATATTCCATGCTGTGGCGTGTGATTGAAGGCGAAGTTATCCCGGCTTGCGAGCGTGAAGGCATCGGACAGGTAGTGTGGTCGCCGCTGGCGCAGGGGATTCTGTCGGGCAAATATGCGCCCGGCAAGCCGGTGCCGGAAGGTTCCCGCGCTTCAGCGGAAGCGGGTGCCCCGTTCTTCGATCGTTTGGCCGGACAGTGGCTGCACAAAGAAGTACTCCAGGCCGTCGAACGGATCCGTCCGCTCGCGGAACAATCCGGTTTGACAATGCCGCAGCTTGCGCTGGCATGGGTTTTGCAAAACCCGCACGTTTCGTCGGCTATTATCGGCGCCTCGAAGCCCGAGCAGGTAAAAGAAAATGTAAAAGCGTCGGGAGTCCGGCTGGATGCGGAGGTCTTGAGGCAAATCGACCTTATTCTGAGTGATATTGCGGAGTTTGATCCAAGTAAGACCGGTTAAGCATGCGGAGTCCGGGAAGCTTCGCCGGCTGTTTTTTCTTCCAAGACGTCCAGAAAATTCATCAGAACGGTTTCGTTTCTGTCTGTTTTCCAAGAAGCATAAAGAGGAACGAACGGCGCTAGTTCACTAAAGGAGCGGAAGACGACATCCTCTCGCCGGAAGGCGGATACCGAAGAGGGAACAATTGAAATCCCTATCCCGGCCGCTACGAGATTAACGATCGTATACATTTGAACCGCTTCCTGGACAATACGGGGCTGAAACCCATGCTTCCCGCAAAAATCGAAAATCAACTCATGAAAAGCCGCCCCTTTATTGTGCGGAGACATGATAAAAGGTTCATCTGCCAGAGAATGTATAGACAGGGACTTTTGTCCGGCTAACGGGTGCATAACGGGCAATACGGCAAGCAGAGTTTCATTTGCGTAAAGCCTCGAGGTTATATGCGCGGACGGATCAGCCGAACGAAGGAAGCCAACATCGATTTTGGCGTCGTGCAGAGCTTGCAGCTGCTGGGTGGTCGTCATTTCCGTCAGCGTGAGCTGAACATCGGGAAACTTTTCGCGAAACGATTTTAAAACCTCGACCATGGTACCGCCGACTGCCGAATCCACGAAAGCAATGGACAGATTCCCGATTTTGCCTTGTCCGGCGAGCTGTGTTTTTCTGATGGACTGTTCCAGTTGGCCCACAAGGTTTCTGGACTCTTCTAAAAACACGGTTCCTGCAGGAGTCAGCCGAACCTGTCTCTTGGTACGCTCGAACAGCTTAACGCCGAGTTCTTCCTCCAAGACTTGGATTTGCTGGCTTAGGGGAGGCTGGGTCATATTCAGTTTTTTCGCGGCCCGGTTGAAGTGAAGCTCTTCCGCCACGGCGATAAAATAATGCAGTTTTTTCAAGTCCATACATTCGAATTTCCTTTCGCAAGAAAATAGTCGCTCCCTCTGCAAATTTACTTTATCACAGGCCTTCTCGCGGCGGCAAAATTTCGCGTCCCGGTCTGTGTTTTTTCTTGTATTGAGTTTCCTCCGATCCGGGTAATGTATGGCAGGACGTAATTCGGCGCTTGCCGTACAAAAAGGAGAAGGGGGAGAGGAACATGTACCTTCAGAGCCGATTTTTCCGTGTATGTCTGGGAATTATCTCCGTGCTTCTGATTATTCTGCTTTTCAGCAAAATCAGCTTTGTGTTCAACCCCTTGATCACGATGATCAATATTTTGATCGTTCCGTTTATGATGGCGGGCTTTTTCTTTTATCTGCTCCGTCCCGTGATCCATTATTTAACGACCCGGAAATTGAACAAAGTCTTGTCTATTCTTCTGGTGTATTTTGTGCTGAGTGCGATCACAGCCGTCTTCGTAGCGGGCGTATGGCCGACACTTCAGCATCAGGTGGAGAACTTCGTGAACGGGGTTCCCGGCCTGATCGAGAATTTCAAGCATCAGATGGCCAGTCTGCAGCAGAACCGGATGTTCTCCATGTTCGCGGGAAGCGAATCGGATCTGTCGACGAAGCTTTCGGAATACTTGAACCGGGGCATTACGGCGGCTTCCGACTATGTGTCCAATGTGGTTTCGATTTTGACGAATTTCGTGATCATTATTGCGACGGTGCCGATCATTCTGTATTACATGCTAAAGGAAAGCGAGCATATTCCGTCTTCGATTCTGACTGTCATTCCAAGGCGTTACCGCCGGGACGGGAAGGAAGTGCTGGCCCAAATCGATTCCGCGCTTAGCGGGTTTATCGTGGGTCGCGTGATCATCACCAGTTTGCTCGGCGTCATGCTGTACATAGGGTTTCTGATCATTGATCTTCCTTACTCGCTTCTGCTGGCCATTGCGGCGACGATTTTGAATATTATTCCGTACATCGGGCCTATTCTCGGCGCTATCCCGACGATTATTGTCGCTTTTACCGTTTCGCCCGCCATGGTCGCCTGGGTGCTTGTCGTGACGGTTATCGCGCAGCAAATCGAAGGAAACCTGCTGTCCCCCCACATTTACGGAAAAAGACTCGATATCCATCCGCTGACGACGGTCATTCTACTGCTGGTCGCCGGCGATATTGCAGGGATACTGGGCGTCATACTCGCGATTCCCGCGTACATTGTGCTGAAAATCATTATCGTGCGCATATATTCGCTGTTTTTGGCGGAGAAAGTGGAGGAGCTCGTGGAATAGAAAATTTGCTTGCTTGAGAGAAGGACTGCCGCCAGGCGGTCTTTTCTTTTTGGGGTTAGGGAAGGATGGTGGTAAAATTTACGAAAAGAGGGGCAGGAATAATTTGAATTGTCGATAAGGGGAATTTTCCCATTAAAGACTATTCTACCAGACCAATTCAACATAACGTGTGGTGTGGGGTGACAAGAACATTATCTTATTCCCGACGGTAGCCGAATTACCTGTTGCACTTGCAAAGAGACTGAGCACATTGAAGTTCCGTTGGGGGAAAGGTTTTTAGATTTTGAAGAGCTAAGAGGCAAATGGGTGTCGGCTACAGGATGCCGGCCTAACCCCCCCCTCGGAATGTCTTTCGTTTCATTTAGTGTCTTTAAAGAAAAAGGAGTAGCCAATGGCTACTCTTGGAAGGCAGAAACTACAGCTAAACAAAATACGTTTAATGCCAATCATTTAAAGAAGTTATATACCAAGTTATCCCGTAACCAACCTGATTTCTAAAGTTTTCAGGTATTTTTTTAAGGCAATCACTCATTGCGACCTGCCACGCTGTGAATGCCGCACTTAGTCCAGCTGCAGCGGCAGCTTCTATACCACCCTCCCAAGCCGCAATAAAAGCAGTGACTCCGGCGCCTTTGGCCGCCCCTTCGGCATAATATAAACAACTGTTTATTTGCTCTTTCAGGTATGCTTCAAGATTCTGGGGATATTCCACCCATCCATAATAATCAATCTGGGAATCCCGGGATAAAAAACATGGATAAGGGATTTTGCTTTTACCAAATATGGTTGTAAATACTTTATAGCATGTTGTTCCTTTGAACTCGGGAAATTTAAAACCAAACAACCACAGCGATTCACGATGATATAAATTAGATGCATAGCCAGCCCCTCCATGTTTGGCGCCTCCACTTTGAGATCCTCCTGGTGCTGCATGTGGCGGAGATTTTTGCTGATAGCCCGCCCCTGGTGAGATTGGTGTTGGTTTTGGCGATATGTGATGTTGTGGTGTAGTAGTCGGAACATTTAGCTTCTGCGCATAATGTTTAATTAGTGCAGGGTCTGTGATTAATTTTGCTTGCGGATCATCCTTAACAGGTAGCACAGTTGTGATTTCACTTATCGGGGGTCTATACAAGGAGTCATACGTTTGAGTGGGATAGTTCAAATTACTGTGTCGATAAGGCTGAATTTGATAATAACCACCGCAGCAGGGGCAAACAATTCCAGGCATATGATACATAACGCACCTCTTTTTTTCTGAATAGGGATATTTATCTATATTGATGTCCGGTGGTTATGGTGCTTTTCCTTAATTTATTGACGATGATCCATGCGTTCCATGAATATTATGAAACTCAATGACGACTGAGGACCAATTAGTCAGGAAATTCGCGGGTTGGTTAAAAAAGAATTTTTCAGCTAAGATGCTATCCATCGAGCGTACAAGGCGTGGGCTAATGAATGAGAAGTGGAACATATTCTTGATAAACTAAGACTGGTTGAAAAGGAACGAATCAGATAGGCTCTGAATGATAGGGCTGGAATTTTAATTAAGTATGCTAGGGAGAATTACGAGGACGAATTCGTACAAAAATGTAGAGAAATTATGCCAGCGAGTAAAGAGGAACTTGAGAATGAGGTATTGAACCTTAATCGGCTAGATTCTGAATTTACGGACAAAAAAAGGCACGCTCTTATAAGAACGTGTCTTTTTTATGGTCTAAAGTCAGGCCCTGCCGTCAGTCCCGAAAGCCTGCAGCCCGGTCACTTGCGGGTTCTCCTGCCTGATGCGGGCGGGCCGGGAATTTTCCCTTGAATTTGTAAAGCGACATAAATAAGCACAAACCCGCTATGAACGCGAATTTTTGGTAATGGAGAATAAGGAAATCCGTCATCGGCATAGGCATGGCAAATATCAGAAGCGGATAAAAGCTCAAAATGAAAAACAGAATAAATACCGCAAAAAATAGGGCCCGGTGAACCGTCAGTTGACTGGTGAGAAACAGGGTGCCGCTGCAAATCCCGGTCAGCATATACAACAAAATTTTGAAGCCGCTAAGCAAGAGAATGATTGAGTATGTAGATTTGATACTTTCAGCATCCAGGAACCGTTCCAATTTTATGATTCCGTAAAAGACAAGTGCAGCCCCGATTAACCAAATAAAAATAAACGCCGTTCTGTTTAATCGCATAGAAAGAAATCCTCCTTGAATTCGTCAGGTTAAATTTACCCTATTAATTGTAATATTGGTAGCGAAGCTGTTCGGCCGATTGACATGCCCGGGAAGAATCAGTTTTCCGCTTGCCAAACCATATATTGTTGTATATTATAGACATTATAGATCTATAATTAAAAATGGTGAATACGGCGTTAATCTTCGTTCATTTTTAATTCGCACCGGAAGGAGGCGCCAGCCAAATCATGCAATTTTCCAAAAGCACCGGGTACGCTCTGCATGCACTGATTCATTTAGCCCATACGGAACGCGGCCGTAACGTAGGCATTAAGGAATTATCGGCCTGGCTCGGCGTGTCGGAAAGCTACTTGTCCAAAATCATGTCCAAGCTTCGGCAAGACGGGATTGTTCGTGCCGTACCGGGAGCAAGCGGGGGTTACGAACTGGCGCGCGAGACCGATCAAATCACCTTTCTCGACGTGATTCAGGTGATCGAAGGACGCCAGCATATGTATGAATGTTTCAAAATCAGTGAAGAGCATCACCCGATGTTTTTCGAATCGGAAGTTTTGGAGCCTGAATCGTCAGACGGTACGGACCATAGAGAGTGTCTGGTCAAAAAAGTGATGATGGGCGCCGAACGGCATATGAACGACTATTTAAAGGGGCACACGATCCAGTCCGTTCTCGACTCGGCTACCGCCAGAAGCGGCGAGGCAGCTGACAAGAAGCCATAATCTTCTTGTGCACCAATTATGGACATTAAAGATCCAGGAGGATGATAATATGGAACAAAAAATCGATGTAGGCATTATCGGCGGGGGTCCGGCAGGTTTGAGCGCGGCGCTCGTGCTGGGCAGGGCAAGAAAAAGCGTAGTCGTCATCGACGAAGAGCGGCCTCGCAACCGGGTTACCCGCGAGTCGCACGGCTTTCTGACACGGGACGGCATTAGCCCGGCGGAGTTCCGGCGCGTTGCGAGGGAGCAGATTGCCGCGTATTCTTCGGTCCGTTTCGTTACGGATTCAGCGGTAACGGTCGCGGGGGCGGACGGCAATTTTGTAATCACCACAGGGCAAGGATCGGTTTACCGGTGTAAAAAAATTCTTTTCGCGGCAGGAAAAAAGGACCTTCCGCTCGACATTAGCGGCTTAGCGGACGTTTACGGCAAAAGCGCGTTTGTCTGTCCTTATTGCGACGGGTGGGAGCTAAGGGACCAGCCCCTTGTTCTGATCGTCAAGGGAGGGGCCGCCATGCATTTGGCCCGGACGGTTTCAGGCTGGTCCAAGCGGACGACGATCTGCACCAACGGGCCCGACGAGTTGACGGAAGAACAGCGCGGGGAGCTCAAGGCGCATCACATCCCGGTTTTTGATTCGCCCATCGTGCGAATTGAATCATCCGGCGGTATGGCGGAGCGGGTTGTGCTTGCCGATGGCAGTGCGATCCCGTGCAAAGGAATTTTCTTTGCGCCCAAGCTCGCTGCCGGTTCGGATCTGCCGCGTGAAATCGGCTGCCGCATGACAGAAGGGGGCTCGGTCGTGGCCGATCCTTTCGGCAAAACGAACGTACCGGGCGTCTTCAGTGCCGGCGATGCCGCAACCGAAATGTATCAGGCGATCACGGCCGCTTCTCTCGGTTCCCTTGCCGCCGTGGGCATAAACACGGAGCTGCTTGCGGAAGCCTGGGACAACCGGATCTAATCTCAGGTTTCTGCAACGGCGCAGATGCAGGGGTAAGCCGTCAGCGGATACCCCTAGTCCCTCCATTTAATCAACTGAAGGCAAAAAAAGCAGCCCCTCCCGAGGCCGTTTTTTTGTTTGAATCGTCTTTCGTTCTCTATATTGACTAACCGGTCAGCATCCGTTACACTTTTATTAACCGATCGGTTAGCATAACAAAAGGAGGACCCCGGTTGCCTTTACAACTTTACGAAAGAAACGAAATCTTCGAAGCCTGTCTTTCCGTTTTCGCGCGCCACGGGTATAAAGACACTTCGACCGGAATGCTGGCAGAGGCGGCCGGAATTTCCAAGGCGTTGATTTTTCACCATTTCAAAAGCAAAAAAATGCTGTATCTCAGCTTGCTGGATCACTGCTTCGAGAAAGCGAGGGAAGAACTCCGGGTGGATGCTGTTCCGGACTACCGGGATTTTTTTGAAGCGATGGATACGCACAGCCGCAAAAAACTCGATTATTTCCGCAAACATAAAGACGAAATCAAATTAATTTACGAAGTCTACTATTCGACCCCGGAAGAGCTGAAAGAGGACATTGCCAAGAAATTCGGGCATGTTCTTGCCTCCAAGTACGAGGTCTGGGAGCGGTTATTTGAAAAAGTTCCTCTTCGGGAGGGAGTGGACCGCAAGCAGGCATTTGAGCTGGTCATGATTACCCTGGAGCATTTCGAGAACAAGTTCGTAGCGGAGGTTACGGATCTTAGCGCCATCGACGACCTTTATATCGAAAACATGTTCACGAAGATGAATGAGTTCTGCAAAATGATCCGTCATGGCATCGCGCAGGATCACGCTTAAGGCCGCAGCACGATATTTCCCGCATAAACGTTTGCCGTTTTTCCGCTTATTCGCTTTTTATAGAAGGGAGTAAATCCATGGAAAAAATTACTGGCGGCGATTTAAATTCGCCGGAAACGATGCGTGATGTTGCCGCGTTCTATAAGCGGCTGGCTGCACAGAAGGAGCCGCTTATCCGTCTGGACGATTTTTACGGGATGGGAGGGGCCTGGATCGCTTTTCGTCACGATGATGTGGCCGCGATGCTGAAAGATCCTCGTTTGGTCAAGGATATGAGGAAATACGTGCCGCAGAACGAGCCGGAAGCAGCGGGAGCAAGCACGTATGTGGGCAAACTGTTTGAATGGTTGAGGAACATGCCGAATATGCTTACGGCCGATCCGCCCGATCATACCCGGCTGCGCAGGCTCGCTTCGAAAGCTTTTACGCCCCAGATGATTCAGGGCCTGCGTCCGCGCATCCAGCAGATCGCCGACGAGCTTCTGGATGCCGTCCAAGAGCGGGGCCGGATGGATCTTGTCGCGGATTTCGCTTATCCGCTGCCCATTATCGTCATTTCGGAGATGCTGGGAATTCCGGCGGCCGACCGCAACCTTTTCCGGGGCTGGACTCAGAAGCTCCTGCAAGCCGCAATGGACCCAAGCCAAGGTTCCGCGGTGGAAGAGGCGCTGGAAGAGTTCATCGGGTACATCCGGACGCTGCTGGACGAAAAACGCCGCAATCCGGGCACCGATGTGACGAGCGGCCTTGTCCAGGCTTACGAGCAGGAAGACCAACTGAGCGAGAATGAGCTTCTCTCGACCATCTGGCTGCTTATCATCGCCGGACATGAAACGACGGTCAACCTGATCGGCAACGGCGTGCTCGCGCTGCTGCAGCATCCCGGACAAATGCGCCTGCTCAGGGAAACGCCTTCTCTTCTCCCGGGTGCCGTAGAAGAGATGCTGCGCATGGAGGGCCCCGTTGTCATCTCCAGCCGGTTTGCCGGAGAGGATATCGCCATGCACGGCAAAGTCATACGCCAAGGCGAGATTGTGCTGCTGGCATTGGCGGCCGCCAATCTGGACCCGCAGAAATTTTCGGATTCCGATAAGCTTGATATCACCCGCGAAGAGAACGAACATCTCGCCTTCGGAAAGGGGATTCATCACTGCCTGGGTGCTCCGCTTGCCCGCTTGGAAGGGCAGATCGCTTTCGGCACGCTTTTGCGGCGGCTTCCGGACCTGCGTCTGGCAGTCGAACCGGAGCGGCTGGATTATAACTACGGAAAGCTGCGCTCGCTCACCAGCCTGCCTGTTCTTTTCTGACCTCTGAACTCCGATCGGAGCGCGGTTTATGTTAGCCGGACCGCCGCGCTCGATCGGCATCCTCGTTACGCAGCTTTTTTCCCTTTGACAAGCTATAACTTACGGCAGCATGGAAGCTCTGGTAAATGCTTTGGCGAAAGGAATGATCAATGAGGATATCAGCCCGTTTGAAAATGAAGTCAGGATGAACGGACTGTAGACCTTATGAATAGTGAAGAAATCCCTGATGAAGTTTAAGAGAGCCTAAGAAAGAAACACCAGCACTATCAGAAGAAAAGTGACTTGCATTAAGTTTTAGAACAGACCTAATCTACATATAAACAAGTAGGCCCCGTCCAATTGGACGGGGCTTTATTTACCTAATGTATAGAGCGTTGACCTATTCCTCTTAAGTTCCTCTACCCGCCCAAGCACAGACAGGACCTACAATAAAAGTACTCACAAGAATAAATAAAATTGTATCAATTTTTATTGCAATAAGGAGAGCCGCAAGAGTAAAAGGGGTGGTCAGGATTATTCTTTGGGTACGAGTTTTCATAACGTTACCACCGCCCTGTTAATCATCTAAGAAAATTAATTATCGTAATAATCTTTAGTAGGGATATAAACTTTATATCCTGCGTCCAATTGGGGTTCGCTCAAGACAGTTCTTTTCAATTGCGTCCGGTATCTGCGTAAATATCCTCTACGTAGTAGTATACATCCCTTCCATAGTAATCACTACATTTTTTGGAAAATGTTGCAATAATTATCTGCCGTTTTAGCATTATGTCGATTAGCGAGGAATTTTTCTGCCTCGGTGCGAACACTCGAATTTACTTTACATGTTCTAGCCGTTAAATAAACTTGATCGCACTTTGTACGGATATGACCCAGGGTTAGCGTTGTCTAAACTTCTTATTAAAATTTTAGGTTAACAGCACGAAATGTTAAATGGTACACGAACGAATACCCTAAGACTCTAACCGCAGGAGTCAGAGAAGATTTTAAGATCACTTTGGCTATTCTGCCTCACTATTTTTTCGAATATATGGCTGAAAGGTATCAAACTTATAACGACACCTTAAGTTTAGAAGTATTATAAAGAAAAGGTCATCAAGGAAAAAACCACTTCTTTAAACCGCCTTAACCCCGCGCGAAGCTCTGTTTCATTCAAATAGGAATAACTCATGCGCACCCGGGAGGCCGACTCTCTCAGCGGATCGCAGATCGTACCGGGGACGAAGGTGAGGGACTTTTCCATACAGCGGCTGAGCAGACGGTCCATCGGCACCGAAACCGGCAGCTCCACCCACAGATTAAAGCCTCCCGCAGGGCTGGTCCACTGCCACCCGGTTCCGGACAATTCTTCTTCCATGATGTCCTTGCGTATGGCAAGGGCAATTCTCAGTTTCGCCAAATGCTGCTGCATCCGGTCGGAAAAGAAATAGTGCAGGAAGATCTTCTGATTCAGCAGGGGAGCCCCGCTGTCGGATAACGATTTGGCCCGGATCAAGTAGTTCATGAACGACGGCCGGCAGGCGACAGCGGCAATGCTGAGCCCGGGAGCGATGTATTTGCTGAAACTGCGGAGATAGATGACGTACCCTGCGGTATCGTAAGAAAAGAGCGGCAGGGGAGGCTCATCCCCGAAATAAATATCGCGGCACGGATCGTCTTCGATCAGCAGGCACTTATACGTCTCCGCCAGCTCCACCAATTTCTTGCGCTGTTCGGCCGGAACGGTGAAACCCGTCGGGTTGTGAAAGGTGGGATTGAGGTAAAAAAGGCGCGGCCTGCAGGTCTGCATAATCCGTTCCACCTGCTCCAGATCGTAGCCGGACGGATGAATATCGACCGGGATGATCTTGGCGCCCTGGCGGCTGAAAACGTCTATGGCCGGACTGTAAGTAGGCCGCTCCAGCATGACGACATCCCTCGGTCTTACGAGAACTCTGGCGACCAGATCGATCGCCTCCTGGGAACCGGAGGTAATCAACAATTCATCGGGAGACAAGAAGAAATGAAAGCCTTTCGTGAAATAATCGCAAAGCGCTTCACGCAGCTCCTCGTCTCCTTGAACGGTCGAGTAGGTGCCGAGCACTTTCGGATACAGATCGAACACTTTTTTTACATACTCGGACAAATAAAGGTTCGGCAGCAGATTAGGATCGAGCAGCGCTTTGGAAAATTGATAATCCGCCTGCACCTGATGGATTTCCGAAAGGTGGCTTTCATGCACATAGGCGGAAACGATCGGATCGTTCAGCGGGCCCAGCATCGACTGGCTGCCGGGGTGCACGTAGTAGCCCGATTTATCCTTCACGTACACATCGCCATTGCGCTTCAGCAGTTGATAAGCCTTAAAAACGGTCAGCCGGTGCACCCGGAAGTCCGCCGCCAGTGACCGGATAGAAGGAAGCTTGTCATGCGCCTTCCATTCTCCGCGCCTGATCCTTTCCAGCAGGTAATCGTAAATTTGTTCGAAAAGCTTATCGGAAGGGGCGTTCGAACGGTTTTCTCTTTCCACAACACATCGCTCTTTTCTTCAGGTTCGGTTTCCTTCAGTATAGCCGATTTCGGCGCAAATCTGTTCTGTTAGTTGGGATCTGTTCTATTCGAACCCGTTTATACTGGGGAAAAGGAGGAATGGAAATGATCCCGTTCAACTATATCCTGATGTGTTTAATTTTCGGGACAACTTTTTTGGCTATCAAAGTGGGGATCGACGCCGGAGCGTCTCCCTTTTTCTCGGCCGGGGTCCGGTTTTTTCTTGCCGGCGCCATTCTGTTTATTGTCATGGTTGTACAAAAGAAAGCACGGATCTCGCTTCTGCTCCGCAAAGAGATGATGCTGACCGGACTCGGACTCACTTTCGGTGTTTTTGCGAGTCTGTACTGGGCGGAGCAGTATTTAAGCTCCGGCATCGCCGCTGTTTTGTCGGCGACGGCTCCGCTTATGATTATGCTGCTCCAGACAGGCATGACCCGGCAGAAAATGTCCGCCTCGTCCTGGGCAGGGTGTCTGGTGGGATTTGCCGGCGTGGTTATTCTGCTTGTACCCGGTATGACCGTCGCATTCAGCACGGTTTGGGTGACGGGATGCATAGCGGTCCTGATGGGACAAGTTTTTTATTCCGCGGGTACGGTGTATTCCCGGCGGGTTATCCGGAGATTTTCCGATACGTCTCCGATCGCACTGAATGCGGCGCAGATGCTGTACGGGGGAGTCATGCTTCTGCTGTTGTCGCTTTTCACGGAGCAAGTACATATGGAAGCGATGCTCGTTCCCGAAGCCGTTTTTTCGTTGCTGTATCTGATCGTCTTCGGGTCGATGATGGGGCACACGATATTCTACTGGCTTGTAGCCAAGACGAATCCCGTCTTTCCGTCCACCTGGCTCTATGTTTCTCCGCTGATCGCTCTTAGTCTGGGAGTTTTTCTCTACGGTGAGCCTCTCTCGTTTTTGTCGCTTGTAGGAGGAGTCACCATTATCGTGGGCATTCTCCTGATTAACCTCAAGAGCTTGCGGCAAATGGCGGGCAACCGGACTAAGCTGGTTGAGCGAAGTTAGGCGGCGGGGGAATGTACATAACCGAAAACACTCATCGCCAAAATGTTCATAAACTTGTCACTTATGTGGGGCCATCCATGATCCCTATACTAACAAAGGTAAACAGAGAGGATGATCGAAATGCCGACAACGAAGAAAGAACATGTTTATTTCGGGTTGATGATGTGTTGTGGGATGGTCTTGATCGGGCGGTTTTCTTAAGCTGATTTTACGCACCGCCCGATTTTCGGCGGAATATAACGGAATTTTCTTTTATAAAAAGGTTGACACGGTCAGATGAATCTGTTAATTTGAAATTAATTTCATACCCTACAAAGGGGAGTAGCTTATACATGCATAGTCGTCATTACGTGGCTTGATTGCCTCCGGCTTTGCATGCGACGTAAGATGGATCACGTTGTTAGCGAGACCTTTGCCTTACGGCATTGGTCTTTTATTTTTAGGAAAAACAGCAGCCTTTGCCGGCCAACCGGTGAAGGCTGCTTTTATTTTGCCCTATTTCGGGGGAAGGAGGAAAAAACGGCGCCGTTTATCAACTGAAACTCATTACCGCAGCATCAGACTATACGAGGAGGAGTGTCAACCATGCTAGTTTCTTCAACTGCCCGGATGAACGAGAAGGCGCTCGACATTGCGGCGGCCAGGCATCAGGCGATCCTGAGCAATCTTGCAAACGCGGATACCCCTGGTTACAAGAGTCAGTTTGTTTCCTTCGAGGAGGAGCTGGAGAGAGCGACGGAAGGAAAGATGCCCATGGAAGGGGTCATGACCCATAAGCGGCATTTCAAGATTTTCGCCTCGGGAGAAGCCGGACCCATCAAAACGTCGGTTCTCGGTCCGTACGTTTTCAATACCAATGGAAATAGTGTGGATATGGATTACGAGATGTCCCTGATGGCTAAAAATCAGCTTGCTTATTCGGTTTTCGCCGAAAGGGTAAGCGGTCATTATAAGAAAATGAACGGGCTGCTCAGAGACTTGAAATAACCGCCCGGCAAAGGTTTAAGCAAACTCTAAATCGCAGGAGGATAACCTATGGATGTTTCGCTAATTCTCGAATACGGCTGGGTGCTTCTCGTGCTGGTCGGTCTGGAAGGACTGCTCGCGGCGGACAATGCCCTCGTGCTCGCCATCATGGTCAAACATTTGCCGGAAGAAGAAAGGAAAAGGGCGCTTTTCTACGGCTTGGCGGGCGCTTTCGTCTTCCGTTTCCTTTCCCTGTTCATCATTTCTTTTCTCGTTGACGTCTGGCAGGTTCAAGCTATCGGCGCGGTTTATCTGATCTTCATCGCGCTCAATCATATTTTCCGCAAAGTGCTGGTCAAGAAGGGTGAAAGCGGAGGCAAAAAAGAGGACACGGTCAAAACAGGCTCTTCATTCTGGGCGACTGTTTTCAAGGTTGAACTGGCCGACATCGCTTTTGCGGTCGACTCCATTCTCGCGGCTGTCGCTCTGGCGGTGGCGCTGCCGGAAAGCGGCCTGCCCAAAATCGGAGGGATGGACGGGGGACAATTTTTTATCGTCTTCGCAGGCGGCCTTATCGGATTGATCATTATGCGTTTTGCCGCATCTTACTTCGTAAATCTCCTCAACCGGAGACCCGGCCTGGAAATTGCCGCATTTGTCATTGTGGGTTGGGTGGGTGTCAAGCTGATCGTATACACGCTGTCTCACCCGGCGCTTTCCGTTCTGCCCGAAGGATTTGCGAAGCTGCCGGCATGGAAATATACGTTTTATGTCGTTCTGGTTCTTATCGCCGTGTGCGGCTGGTTTCTGTCCAAAGAGAAAAAGGAAACGGCGGTCTGATAGCGCTGACGTGCGAAATTCCGTCGATTTAACGAGATATGGAGAGGAGAGATGCGAATGGAGCAGTGGATTACGGAAACGATGGAGGCATTCGGGTATTTCGGCATCTTCCTGCTGATCGCGCTGGAAAACCTGTTTCCTCCGATTCCTTCGGAGGTCATATTGACCTTGGGCGGTTTCATGACGACCACGTCCGCATTGACGGCAGTCGGTGTTATTCTGGCTGCAACCGCCGGTTCTGTTCTGGGGGCCGTCTGCCTGTACGGAGCCGGAAAACTGATGTCGATGGAACGCTTGAGGTCGGTAGTCGCGCGGCACGGTAAGATTCTACGCCTGAAACCCGAAGATATCGGAAAAGCGGGTTTCTGGTTCGATAAGTACGGAGTATGGGCCGTATTTCTCGGACGGCTCGTCCCCCTGGTCCGCAGTCTGATTTCCATTCCGGCGGGAAGTGCGGGAATGAGCTTCGTCCCGTTCCTGCTTCTCACTACTGCGGGCTCGCTTATTTGGAACAGTGTACTCGTCTATGTCGGGGCGGCCGTCGGTGCATCATGGGAGACGATTGTGGGCTATATGGACATCTATTCGACCGTTATTTATACGGGACTGGCTCTATCCTGCGCGCTTATCGGTTTCCTCTATGTACGCAGGCGGATCGTAAGGAGCGAACGGGGGAAAGAATCGCTCGAGATCGGTAACGATAAGTAAAGGACAAGCCTATAGGATAAAAGAGGCTAGTGAAAGAAACCGTCCATGTTCCGGCAGGATACGTAAAGACGGACAAAGGGGTGCCCGCTAATCTCGCGGGCACCCTTCCGTTTGTTGCTACATTATTCATTCCCCCTTTCAATTGTGGTGTGTACATGGGCAGCTTCTGAAGTTAGAAGTACGTTCACACCTTCTTTCGGCTGAAGAGGTTTACCCTCAACGACTACATCCAGCCGTCCGGTAACAGGATGAATGACCAGCCCGTGCACAAGAACCGATTCCGGGAACAGCGGATGTGAACGTATCATAGAGACACTGCTCGCAATGCTTTCTTCAATATTGGAAAATCCGGTCAGCCATCCGTTGAGATCAATGCCGGCTTCCGACAATGTCTGCATATAAGGGTCCGGATCGCCGAACTGCCGGGCGCATTCGATATCATCGGCGCTTCTTAAATTCGCCATCCCGCATTCGTGGTGACCGATCACATACACTTCTCTGGCCTTGAGTTCGCAAATGGCAAGCAGGATGGTTCTCAGGACGCTTCCGGACGGATGAGACACGACAGCGCCGGCATTTTTAATGATTTTGGCATCCCCGTTTCGGATCCCGAGCGCCTTAGGCAGAAGCTCCGGAATTTGAGTGTCCATGCAGGTGAGGATCACCATTTTTGTGTCCGGACACGGGGCCGTCTGAAAGGGGAGAGCCTGTTTTTCCTGCACGAAAATCCGGTTGCGAGCGAGTATTTCATTTATGCTAGACATGTAAAACAACCTCCTCTCTATACTTTTAAAAAGAGCAATTACCATTATTAGTAAAATTACATATTAATGTTAATTTGAGTTACGGGTTTCGTAAATAATAAAAATCAACGAAAAATGATAGATATCAATTTAACAGCCGTACTTTATCGAAAACAACTCATTTTTCACGGATGTATAAAAAAATATCCCCGATATGTATTGCGGGAATCTGTGAAAGTGAAGTAGACTTAACCTACATTGTTGAGAATGATTATCAAAATCATTGATAGAGGAGAATGGATAGATGAGAGAGAAACGTCCAAAAAGAGCCGTATGGAGTCTGCTGGCTCTACTGGCTCTAACGGCAAGTTTAACCGGTTGTGGGGGAAAAGGGGAGAGCACGGCAGCAACTGCTGTACAGAGTACTCCTGCAGGGGAGAAATCAACGGATGATAGTCGCGTCGTCAAAGACGCTTTCGGAGAGATCAAAATCCCGGCAAAGCCGAAGAGGGTGGCGGCCATCTACCTGGAGGATTACGTAACGGCTCTCGGTGTGACTCCGGTTGTTCAATGGTATAACCCTAATTGGGGGATTCAGGAATATTTGAAGCTGGATGTACCGAAGTTTGATATGACCGGAAGTATCGAGGCTCTTCTAGAGGCCAATCCCGATCTGATTATCGTAGATGGCGGGGCGGACAAAGCCAAATATGACATGTATTCTAAAGTCGCTCCGACTTACCGGCTGCCCGACGAAATGTTGACCGACGCGTCCGCCATCCTTAAAACCACAGCCGATCTGCTGGGAATGCCGGAGAAAGCCGATGCTATTCTGAAGGAGTACCGGAAAAAAGTCGACGATGCGAAAACGGCTCTGGAGAAAGCCGTCGGAACAGAGAAGGTGGCCGTGATCCGTTTGAACGTGGGAGAAAAAACGTTTACGCTGTTCGGCATTAACAACCGGTTTATCGGCTCCATTCTGTACCGCGATCTGGGACTTACACCGCCCCCAATGGCCAAAGAGATGAAAGAGTTCCAGCAGATCATCTCCGAAGAAATGATTCCCCAAATCGACGCGGATCATATTATCCTTCTGCCTTCCAACGGCACTTGGGATTCGGAAGAAAACAAAGAAGCCGTTCAATTGCTAAAAAGCCCGTTCTGGAAATCGGTTCCTGCGGTCAAAAAAGGACACGTATACCAGGTTGAACGTACTCACTGGCAAACTGGCGCCTTTTTGGCCAACGGCATGAAAATAGACGATTTGTTAAAACTGCTGGTCAAGTAACTCGTGAGGACGAACGATCATGAATGACAATCAGAACAAGCCGTTTGCACGGCGCACCTCGTTTTACGAGCTGACGGGCATAAGCCGCGAGACCGCTTCTTCCGGCTGGAAACAAGAGGCTGCCGGAGCGGACAGCCATTTCATTGTGGCGGTAACAGGCGGCAGCGGCAGCATGATGCTCGACGGAGTAGGTTACGCTGCCGGATGCGGGAAGTGCTATCTGACCGCTCCCGGAAGCGGTGCGTGCATGGAGTCGGATGCAGCGGACTTAAGCTATTACCTCCTGAAATACGAGGTCTTGGCGATGGAAACACATGGCGAAAACGCGGAAGGCGGCTTCGCGGACGCGGCGGACCGACGTGACGATGCGTCCTGCCAGGCGCCGGGAGCTGCGAAAGAGAACTTGCTGGAACCGGGCGAAATCGCCTGCCCGTCCTTTTCTTCCGGCGTTACGATGCTGGAGACGATGTACGAGCGCCGCCATCCGGCCAGCGAATTCGAATCGTTCGATACCTATGTGCGGTTTCAGGAATTTCTTCGCTTCCTCCTACAGCAGCGTGCTGCCGTTTCCGATGGCCTCGATGCGATGCAGGCGGTAGAACGCTCAATAGCCGTGATCCGGGACAATTACCGGAGCACGCTAACGGTAGAGGGGCTGGCCTCGGGCGCCGGTTTGGACCGTTGGAAGTATTCCCGTCTGTTTAAAGAACGGACGGGAACGACTCCGCTCGATTTTTTGAACCGGACCCGCATCGAACGGACCAAGCAGCTGCTCGTGCTGACCGACGATCCTTTGTCGGGTATTGCCGGACATGCCGGTTTTAACAATGAATACTATCTCAATCGGCGGTTTAAACAGACCGTCGGCATTACGCCGGGACAATACCGGCGCAATCACCGGGAGCATGTCCGGGTGTTCGCTCCGTGCCTGGAAGATTTTTTGCTGGCCCTGGAGATTACACCGGTGATGCAGTGGTACAGCGAGGGATGGGGAAAACAGGATTATCTGGACATGAGCGATGTCCCTGTTTTCGACGTTTCAGAGGGCAGTCTGGAGCGCCTTACGCAGGAGCAGCCCGATTTTATTTTATTAGACGCCGGAACGCATCCTTTAAGCTACAGCCGCCTCGCTCCTACCTACCAGATGGCTCATTCGGGGGAGGACTGGAGGTCTACGCTGGATAAAGTGGCGGATCTGCTCGGAAAGAAGAGTCGCGTCCGGGACATTATCGGCGAGTACGAAAGCAGGGCGGACCGAGCAAGACAGGCCCTCGGACGCTCCGTACGCGATCAGACCGTGGCGTTCCTGCGCATTTCAGCCGAAGCCGTTACGTTGTACGGCGGGCCGGAGCTGGGCTACACGGGTCCCGTTCTTTACAGAGATTTAGGGCTGACTCCGCATCGCCTCGTCAGCCAATTAACGGGCCGCTCGCGCAGAAGTGCCGCCTTGAGTCCGGAATGGCTGGCCGGGCTGGATGCGGATCATCTGTTTGTGACGTTTGACAGACGCTGGGGACACACGGCCGGAGTTCATGAAGACGAGCGGCTCACCCGGCTGCCCGGAGTTCGGAACAACAGCGTCTATGAGGTCGATTTCCTGACCTGGATGAACTACGGCATCCTCTCCCGCGGCAAAAAAATCGAAGACGTATTGAAGGTGCTGGCATGAGGTTTAGCTAATGCGTGCCAGGACCTGCCGGATTGTATTTCAATCAATTCGGCCCGTGTTTCCCGCAGTGCATTCTTCCGCCAACGGACAGGATGCGCTTTTTTTATTTGCAGGAATTTGTTTCGGGAATCCGGCAAGGCAGAATAGGATGACGGATATCCGTGCTTTTTTCGCCGGGCTGAGGTAATCTTAACGTATACGAATCAGGGAGGGGCCGGGATGAACGAACCGGGAATTGTAACGTTAGACACCGAGAATATCAGCCGGGAACATATTTGCTGTGCCATATCGGACAAGAAATGCGCCAACGGAGTCAAGCTGAAAAAGGAATGGCTGCAGCAGCGCTTTCAGGAAGGTTTGCGTTTCAAAAAGCTGGATGTCCGGCAGAAAGTATTCATCGAATATATTCCGGCGGAATACGCCTGGTGCCCGGTAGAAGCTCCCGGTTACATCTATATCAACTGCTTCTGGGTAGCCGGCTCATACAAAGGCCAGGGATACGGTAAAAAGCTTCTCAGGGAATGCCTGGAGGAAGCGGGCGCGAAGAATGGGGCGATAGCGGTAACGAGCCGGACCAAACGGCCCTATTTATCCGACAAGTCGTTTTTTACCCACAATGGATTCGAAGTGTGCGATCAGGCGGCTCCTTATTTCGAGTTGGTCGTGCTGAAATTCAAGGAAGACGCACCGATACCGAAATTCAAACCAAGCGTAAGGGAGCAGAGAGTGGACGTTGTAAAAGGATTTCTGGTTTTGTACACCGCCCAGTGTCCCTATACGGATCATTATGTGGGAGAACTTGCGGATTGTGCACGCGAGCGCTCCATTCCGGTCGAAGTCAGGAGAATCGAGTCCACCTGGGAAGCGCAATCCGCACCAACGCCTTACACCAGCTACAGCTTGTTTTATAACGGCCATTTTATCACACACGAGATTTTGACCCGGAGCAAGTTCGATAAAAATATAGATGCCTGGATAGAAAAGTACGGATTACCGGGTGCCTGATAGATGGCATATTTGCCGCAAGCGGATGAGCTGCCGGAGAAGCAAGATCCTTGGGAATTCAAAAGGGGAGGTTGAAAGATGAAGGAGAAATACGTGTTTCGTTAAGTCCGCGGACCGCCGGGTATCCGTTCGTTCTTCATGCTTTTACGGTTGGAAAACAAACAGTCGGGAGGAAGAACATGGATATTCGGATCAGGAAGTTGACCGAAGAGGACAAATTCGAGGGCATAGAGGTGGACGGGAGCTTTATGGTCGATTCCATTCTCGTCCTTACACTTGAGGACCGTCGGATCGGCTATACGGTCGAAGAAGTGCCCCGCTATACGAAAAGATATGCGGACGAGCCGGACGGGGAAACGGAAGACACCGGGTATGCCGGCTATATCGGGAATCCCGATCAAGTCATGTATCTGGCCTGCATGGAAAACCGAATCGCAGGTCAAATTCTGCTAAAGAAGAACTGGAACGGGTACGCTTACGTCGAGGACATTAAAGTAGATTCCTCCTACCGGAGATACGGCGTCGGCCGTAAGCTGATTGACCAGGCCAAGAACTGGGCGAAGGCAGGGGGAATGCCGGGAATCATGCTGGAGACTCAGAACAACAATGTCCGGGCCTGTAAGTTCTATGAAAGCTGCGGGTTTGTCTTAGGCGGATTCGATAGCTGCTTGTATAAAGGTCTCGACAAACAAAGCAACGAAATTGCGCTGTATTGGTACCTGATGTTCGACTGAAATTAGGCCACCCGAAGGCGAAACGATCAAAAAATATCCGGGAAAATACTCGGATGTCCTCCGGCAAAAGCAGCATTTACGGGAAGATCATATCCGGCAGTACAACGCCCAGCAGAAAACGATTCAAAAGACGGAAGAGTATATCCGCAAAAATAGGGCCGGAGTTAACTCCAGAATCGCCCGCGGTCGTAAAAAGCAGCTGGATAAAATCGAGCGGATCGCTGCGCCTGCTTTTGTCGAGAGGCCGTTCATCCGCTTCAGGGAGCTCACGCTAGGGGCTCAGGTTGCGCTTCATGTAAACAAGCTGGAAGTGGGGTATACGGCGCCTCTGCTGCCCAAGTTAACTTTTTCCGTGGGGAGCGGGGAAAAGATCGTCATTACCGGATTCAACGGAATCGGAAAATCCACATTGCTCAAAACGCTTATGGGAAGAATTCCGGGCATTTCCGGGGGATTCCGTTTTGCGGAACATGGGAAGACCGGATACTACGAGCAGGACTTGGTCTGGGAAGACGACGCTATGACACCGGTTCAGTATATATCGGACTGGTATCCACAGCTGAACAACAAAGAAATCCGGCGTCATTTGGCACAGTGCGGAGTAAACGAAACGCATGCTTTCCAAACGCTTCGTACCCTGAGCGGAGGGGAACAGTCGAAAGTGAAATTGTGCCGCTTGCTGCTTTCGCCCTGCAACGTGCTTATCATGGACGAACCGACCAATCACCTGGATGCCGAAGCAAAAGACGCTTTGCGAAACGCCTTGATCCACTTCGGCGGCACCCTGATTCTGGTGTCACATGAACAGAAATTTTATGAGGGTTGGGTGGACCGAGTTCTCGAAATCGGAAACCGGAAGCGCGAATTTGAATGAGGAACGTTACCCTCGCCCATTGTATACAGTTTTGCAGGAAAGAAAAGCACCAGGAATACGGGCCTTTGCTTTGGCCCGAATTTCCCGGTGCTTTTTTGTCTAGCAGAAATGAAAGACAGGCAGATGAGCTTTAATTATCGCGGGGTGTAGCTGCACCATCCCGTCTGCCGCTCTGCAAACGTGCGGAAAACACAAGTGCGATAATGACCGCGGCAGCTATCGCCAGAAAAGCGTCAGAGTAAGGAGCGGCTCCCAGAACATAGAAGGGGTTCAGCGGATCTTGCGCGGCTTCTTTACGCGCCGCCAGAAAGGCTCCGATAACGGAAGCGCCTGTTCCGGCCCCGAGGAATAAGGCTCCCTGGAAGATCCCGAGCCCTGCGCCGACTTGCTCTTTTCCGAGCGTACTTGCAGCTGCGTTGTTCGCGGGAGAATTCGTAAAGGCGACGCCGAGGCCCAGCCCGAGCATTCCCGTCGAGGCCAATAGAGGAGAGCTCCCCGCTGCGAAAGTGGAAATGAACAAGAGCGAAATAACCATGACCGAAAGTCCCGCGGCGACGGGAATTTTGGCTCCTATCCGGTCGGAAAGACGGCCGGCCGCAGGCGAGAAGACGGCCACGGCCGCGGCACCCGGCAGCAGGACAAGGCCCGCTGCCCCTGGGGAGAGGCCGTTTACTTCGACGACGAGAAGCGGGACGAAGACGAGCGACGAGACGTAAGCGAACATCGTGAAGAAGCCTACCAGGACCGTCGCCACGTAGCTTTTGTTTGCCAGCAAGGCAGGCGGAACGAACGGGTGCTCCGCCGTGTAAATTCGCCAGATGAAGGCGGCTGTCATGAGACAAGCGCCCGCCAGACTGCCCCAGGAGGATAACGACCGGAATCCCTCCGCTTGTCCCTGTGTGACGCCGAAAAGGAATAAACCTGCCGCCAGGCCGAACAGAATGCCGCCAAGCAGGTCGAAATGGCGCTCTTGTGCGGCTTCGGTGCCGGGACTTCCGTCCGGGAGCACATAAAGAGCGCAGGGAACAAGTGCCAGCAGCAGCGCTAGAGTGATCCAGAAGAGAGAGGGCCAGCCGAACAGCTGGCCGACAAGTCCGCCGAAGATCGGCCCGACTGCCGTTCCGATGCCGATGCTGCCTGCAAGGATGCCGAGTGCGGCGCCTCTGCTTCCGGACGGAAGAACCTGAGAGACGGTGATGACGGAAAGGACCGGAATGGCCGCGGAACCCGCCCCTTGCAGCATGCGGCCCAGTACCAAAACCAGAAGAGTAGGGGCGACTGCGCAGACGAGGCTTCCGGCCGCAAATATCAAGAGAGCAAGCGGATAAAGCCTCCGCAAACTGAAAAAGTCCGAAATGCGGCCATAGAACGGGACGCCGATAGCGATCACGAGCAGAATCCCGCTGACTACCCAGCCTGTCCGGGCTTCGGAAGCTCCGAAGTCTTTGCTTATGAGGTGCAGAACCGGGTTGACCATATCGGCTGTCATGCAGGCAACGAATAAGGAAAAGACGAGTACAAGCAGCAGGGGAAGCTGCCGGTTTTTTTTAGAATCCGTTTGAACGTTCATGTATGTTTGCCTCCTAAAATTAAAGTGGGCTCAATCTTAGGAGGGGAATCCCATGTTTTATTTATCACGAACGGTCACCTCCTTTCAGGCAGAAGAACAAGGGCAAAAAGTACGCAAAAAAGACGCCTCCACAAACCGGCGCCAAGTCGTTGCGTGTTAGATTAAAATCTGCTGGTTAATCAGAAACGTCCATTCACTTTGCAGATTCCATTACGCGAGGCAAAAAGCATCCGGTGGTTGTCACTATGAAATTTCGTTTTAACACTGCCCGAAAAAAGGCAGACGGATCCCGTCAAAGTCTGATCCCCGGATTTTTTGCTTTTATTTTTTGCCGGCACGAAAATCGTTTCCATCGCTTTTTGCCTCCTTTTCTGCTAGATTGTCTCTAATTTTATTCGATAACGCTTAAAAAAACAACTTGACTTACAGCCTGCTTACAAAAGATTTTTCAAGTAGTCATCTTTCCACTGAAAATAAATTTCCTTCTTTTCTTCTCTTGAAAACAAATGCGCAGGATATGGCAATGCCAGTTCAGGCATCTGTTCCGGGCTGAAATAACGAAGTTCGGCTGTTTCGCTGTCCAAGGGATTCAAGGTGCCGGAATGAACGACGCAATCGAACATCAAGATGGTATATTCCACTTTATGGCCATTCGGATATTGATAGCGGTATTCCTTTCCGCCGAATACACCTATCAACTTGCTCGGGAAAACATACAGCCCCGTTTCTTCACGCACTTCGCGAACTTCCGCTTCGGCAGGCGCCTCGCCAAGTTCAATGGCTCCTGCGGGTAGGCTCCATTTCTCGCCGTTTCCTTTGTTTTGCAATAAAATTTCTCCCGACTCGTTACGAACAATTCCCGCCACACTTGGCACGAAGATCCATTCACAGCCCACTTTTTCTCGCAGATTTCTATAATAATCAGACATTCCCACTTGAGCCGCCCCCTTAAATTTTTATGCGAAACCGTATAATTCGTTCTTAACCGGGAACTTCCTTCTTGTATGTCCAGTCCTACATTGCTTACCAACTAAAAATCAATTTCTTTGAAGAGCGGGATTTAGTATGCTAAGAGATAAGACTTTGCCGAAGGGGGAAAACGGGTTGAGCAATAAGGAAGTTTTAAAAGAAGCGTTTAAGCGGACGTCTTATCCGTTGGGTGGTAATGGGCCCCGGGATATGGGAGTTTTGAAGCAGGTCTTTGACGAGATTGAGGGCACGCTGGAAAGCGACGTTTACGGAACGGGGAAGCTGATTGAGGACTTTCAGAGCAAAATAGCCGCCTATTTAGGCAAGGAAGCGGCCGTATTTTTCCCGAGCGGAACGATGGCGCAGCAAATTGCGTTAAGAATCTGGTGCGATGAGAAAGGAAGCAAGCGGGCCGCGTATCATCCGCTCTGTCACCTGGAAATTCACGAGGAAGACGGTTTGAAGGAGCTGCACCACATAGAGCCGGTTTTGCTGGCGGACAAGGACCGGCTGATTACCCTTGAGGATGTGAAGCGGTTAGGCGGGGAGATTTCCTGTCTGCTCCTGGAGCTGCCCCAGCGGGAAATCGGCGGCCAACTGCCGGCATTCGAAGAGCTGGAGGCTATTTCGGCTTACTGTCGCGATAAAGGCATTAAGCTTCATATGGACGGGGCGAGATTGTTCGAAATTACGCCGTACTACCAAAAATCGGCCGCTGACATATGCGCGCTGTTTGACAGCGTATACGTGTCCTTCTACAAAGGGATCGGCGGAATTGCAGGAGCCGTTCTGGCGGGAAGCAGTGATTTTACGGAGCGGTCCAAAGTGTGGAAGAGACGCCACGGGGGCGATCTGATTAGTCTTTACCCGTACATAATCACGTCGGATTATTATTTCGACCTTAGAATAGGCAGAATGGCACAGTACTTCGGGGAAGCGAAGGAACTCGCCGCTTTCTTCAATGAATGCGAGGGTGTTTATACAAAACCCGCGGTTCCGGTGTCCAATATGTTCCATATCCATTTTAAGCTGCCGGAGACGGCCGTTCTCCCGATCCTTACGGAAGTATACGAAGCCACGGGTGTAGGATTGACTTCTTGGCTGCATGAACGAGAAGAAGGAACCTGCTACACCGAGATCAGCGTGGGTGACCGGTATGAGAACGTACCGAAAGACAAGATCCGGCAAGCCTTCCTCCTGTTAAAGGAGAAGTTGAAAGCGGCGCTTTCCGCATAAGGGGAGCATTCGGAGAAAATATTCAATCCAGCACGATTCTGTCCGGCAGGAAGTAGCGGATTAATAGCCGTAAGACATGCGATACCGCCTCTTTTAATTACTTAATGCCATTAATCATATAATATATTTAATCTCATTAATTGTTTTTGCTGAATCGTTTTGCACCTCACTGTCATCTACACACACATGAAAGAAGGAACGATATGAAACGGACTCTAGTCGTCAGTGACATACACGGAGAAATGGACAAATTTACAAGGCTGCTGGAACAGGTGAGCTACGACCCCCGGCAGGACCAGCTGATTTTGCTCGGCGATTACGTGGATAAGGGGCCCGATCCCAAACGAGTGGTGGAAAAGGTCATGGAGCTCCACCGGGAAGGCGCGATCGTTCTCAAGGGAAACCACGATCATATGATGATCAAATCGTTCGAACGGGACCCCGTATTCATCGAACGCTGGTTCCGGAACGGAGCCCGTGCGACATTGACCAGCTACGAACATCCGGGTGCCGCTGCAGAAGCTCCTACTCCCGAAACATTGGAGCTTACGCCCCTGCTGAAGGAGCACCTTTCCTTTTTGGACGGACTTCAAACTTTTTATGAAACCGAGGATTATATCTTTGTCCATGCGGGCGTGCATCCCGCGACTTCGCTTGCAGAGACGGATGCTTATGTGCTGATGTGGATCCGCGACGAGTTTCACAAAGGCTACCGGGGCAAGAAGACGGTCGTGTTCGGGCACACCATAACGGAAACCCTTCACGGCAAGCAGGATGTTTATTTCGGAGAAAACAACATCATCGGAATCGACGGCGGTGCCGTGTATGGAGGGTTTCTGCACTGCCTCGAGCTGCCGGGCCGGAAAGTCTTTTCCGTCAAATAAACGCCTTTTCCGACAAGAAAAGGATCTTTAAAAAACGCATTAACAAAACCGTTCAGCATTTGAACGGTTTTTTTCTTTTATAAACGAGCGTATAGAGGAAAGTAACAATTTCTTTATAAAGGATTTATTTTTCGTTTCGGAATGAGAGCAGCCCTCCGTTGTATAATGCAAACAAACGTCTTCAACAAGACAAATCAATCATCGAAAAACTGCATGTGCGGCCGCTAATTTGCAGGGAAGAAAGGATTATACCCACCCATGTATCAAGGAAACCTGCGAAAAATGACATTTCTCTTGTTAGGCTTCTACACCGGTTTGACTCTTTATTTCTTATATATCGGATTTAACCGCAGCTCTCACATCGTAGACCGGGGCATGCGCTACAACTTGATTCCGCAAGCAATTCCGCTGCATTATCCGATGGGCAGAGAGTTTCGAAGCTGGTTTTTCGAATTCGGCAACTTTGCTGCTTTTGTCCCTTTCGGGCTGCTCATTCCGCTTTTGTTCCGCTGCAAATTTGTCCCGTTTATTCTGTGCTTCCTGGTGTCGATTACGCTTCTCGAAACTTTGCAAATGATTACCCGCTTGGGCGCTTTCGATATCAACGACATTGTGATTAATACACTAGGGGCCGCCGTAGGCTTTTGGGCGCAGCGCTTAGTCCCCGGCAGCCGCGACAATTTGCAGGGCATCGTCCGGCTTGTTTTGATCACGATCATACTTTCGGCCGGTACGGTTGCCGCTGTCGGAGGAATGAATTATTCGCTGGAAAAAGGTAGCCGCAGCTACCTTTACCCGCCGCAGGAGCTTCCGGCACGCAGTGTGGTGCTGCATAACGGTATTCAGCCGCAAAGCGCTGATTAAGCCGCCTCTCTGGTATCCGGTATTCGCTGCCGGAGAAGAGTACAAGAATTCCGAAGCTGAACAGTAACGGTGCGACGATCAATTAAGGGAATCAATCGGCGGTTCTTTGAAGTTGCGCACTGCTTGGGAAACAAATTGGTGCTCAAGCGTAATGATCGCGGTATCGGATTCGATTGGGGCAGGGATGAAGGAAGCTTGACCCGCATTGAATCATGCCCTTCCTTGACGTATAGTTGAATTATCTTACAGAACTATTCATGGCAGGAGGAAGCGGAATCCATGAGCAAGAAAGCCCCCGAATTGCCGGTTCTTTGCTTTGAGGATCAAGCGGCGTTTGAGATTTGGCTCGAAAGCAATCATGCAGCATCGCCCGGAATCCTTTTACAAATCGCGAAAAAACATGCTCCGCTTGTAACGGTTTCTTATCAGGAAGCCCTCGAAAGCGCGCTGTGTTACGGATGGATCGACAGCCAGAAGAAAACTTTCGACGACCGGTCGTGGCTTCAAAGGTTTACGCCGCGCGGGGCCGGGAGCATTTGGTCCAAGGTGAATAAAGATAAGGCGGAACAGCTTATCGCGGGCTCGAGAATGAAGCCGGCGGGCCTCAAGGCGATTGAAGACGCCAAACGGAGCGGTCAGTGGGACAAGGCATACGAACCGCAAAGAAGCGGTACCGTACCGGAGGATTTTGCCGCCCGGCTGGAGCTTAATGCACGTGCAAAAGCGTTTTACGACACGTTAAACAAGCAGAATAAGTATGCGATCCACTTTAGAATCCAGAATGTCAAAAAAGAGGAAACCCGGGAAAAACGCATCCGTCAGTTTATAGAGATGCTGGAAAAAGGCGAGAAAATTTATCCCTGATAGGGGCCGGCTGTTACAAAATAAGGACCGGTTGGAAATTGCGGAAGATATCGAAAACCGCCTGATCGCCATCATTCATAAAAGCCGGTGAGTAAATCGACAATCAGCAGCGGAAGACTGAGGGAAATCAGTCTTCTTTTTTTGCGTTGCTTTCCCGGGACTGGAGATCGTGAGAATTCCTAGTTGACAAAATAAATCATATTCTGTATGTTGATAGTAACAAAATGATAATAAGTAATTGATACGAACAGGTGGATATGATATGAAAAGAGACCGCAACGGGCTGACGGAGGAGCAATTCCTTGCACAATACCGTGCAGGGGATTACGTGCGTCCTTCGGTTGCAGCAGATATGGTGATCTTC
This sequence comes from Paenibacillus sp. JT31N7, assembly GCF_059692095.1. Classification (NCBI taxonomy): domain Bacteria; kingdom Bacillati; phylum Bacillota; class Bacilli; order Caryophanales; family Paenibacillaceae; genus Paenibacillus; species Paenibacillus sp. JT31N7. The sequence continues at coordinate 605,063 of NZ_JCAUAT010000001.1, read as the reverse complement.
ACGGTGGCCGATACCGCGGAGTTCAACTACCGCAAGCTTCCGAAGAAAAAATTGCGGGTTCTGCTCATTCGGCGGGGAGAGCACCCCTTCCTCGGTAAATGGGCGCTGCCCGGAGGATTCGTGCGGCCGGGAGAAACGACGGAAGAGACTGCGCGAAGGGAACTCCGGGAAGAGACATCTGTGGATAACGTGTATCTGGAACAGCTCTATACCTTCAGCGAGCCTGATCGCGACCCCCGGACTTGGGTTATGAGCTGTGCTTATATGGCCTTGATCGATAGTTCCAAGGTGAAGATAGAAGCAGGGGACGACGCGGCGGAAGCCGCCTGGTTCGATGTAACCTGCCGGCTTCTTAACGAAGAGAAGCAGCGCCTGGAGCACGGTTACAGCGTGACAAGGAGATACGAACTGAAGCTGGCCGGTGTGCGTGAGACGTTAACGGCTGTTGTGGAGCGCAGAAAACAATCGACGGAAGATTCTTCGGTTGTTGAATACGCCATTGCCTCAAACGCAGGGCTTGCTTTCGACCATGCCAAAATAATCGGCTGTGCCATAGAACGGCTGCGCGGTAAGCTCAATGATACCGATATCGCCCTGCATCTGCTGCCGAAGCTTTTCACGTTAACGGAGCTGCAGCAGGTATACGAGGTTATATTGGACAGAGAACTGCTAAAGGCGGCCTTCCGCCGCAAAACGGCTCCTCTTGTCAAAGAGACCGATCAATATACGGAGAATGCCGGGCACCGTCCTTCCCGGCTGTACCGGAGAAATTGGGAGGGATTGGAATGAACTATACCATTGAAGAACTGCGGAAGGCCTATCAAGCGGGGGAGAAAAGAAAATTTCTTTTTTTCTGGGGACATACGCCACCGGCCGACGGCAGCATAAATTCGAGCTGCTTCAGCCAGTGGTGGGGCTCTAGTTTTATCGTGAACGGCGAGCCTTACAGCTGCACGGAGCAGTATATGATGGCCGAGAAAGCGCGGCTTTTCGGGGACGATAAGATGCTCAAAGCGATTATGAACGCCAGGCATCCTAAAGAGATGAAAGCGTTCGGACGCGCGGTCGGATCTTTCGATGCCAATGTGTGGGAAAGCCGCTGCTACGATATCGTGAAGAAGGGGAACCTTGCCAAGTTCCGGCAAAACCCGGAGCTATGGAGCTATCTGAAATCGACGAAAAACCGTATTCTGGTCGAAGCGAGTCCGGTTGACCGGGTTTGGGGAATCGGGATGGCGAAGGACAATCCCGACGCGGATAACCCGATGAAATGGCGGGGGAGAAACCTGCTTGGTTTTGCACTCACTGAGGTGAGAGACTCTCTTCTGCAAGAAGAAGCCGGGCAAAACTGAAAGGGGAGTTTGACTCGGCTGTTTTGCTGACATTGGTTATGAAGATCTCCAGCCAGCCGATGAGAGAAGCGCAGATCCTGAGCCTGTGAGTCTTCGTTAACCAATGATCGGCTAAAACCGTACCGGATATCCGGTACGGTTTTTTTTGCTTCACCAGGTGCCGAAGGCTGAGCCTGCGCTGGTTTATCCGCTTTTTTACTGCTCCAAACCGCGCAGATAATTCTCATACTCGACGCTGAATTCGAGCGCTTGCTTGAATTCGGCGGATAAGCCGGACAAGGCTTCCACGATGTCCTGTTGATTCGTCTCGGTAAGAGCGATAATTCCCGGCTCGCGGGGAATACGAAACCGGGTATGGTCGTGGTAGGTAATGGTGACAATCGTTCCGACAGGCGAGCCATCGGTTGTATGAAGAGTACTCCACATCCAGCGCTCCTGATCGCTTAGGTCCGGATTCCGGCCCCATTCGCGGGAAAGGTCGAAATTACCCGGCAGGCGGGGTTCCGGCCGCAGTCCGGCTTCATTAAGCTGACGGTGCACGGGCAGGAGGAGCAGGTTCAAGTAGGTTCCGTAAGCCGGATCTCCCGCTTCCGCGTAAGCTTTAAGCAGTCGGTCGTTCTCTTTAACCAGAATCTCCTGCCAGTTCTCGCGGACATGAGATTCAATAAAGGCGGCCACGGCCTCAATCTTGCTTTCCGGCTGTTCTTTCAAGAAATCGTTTAATGCTTTGGTTGTAGGCATATGAGGTGTAATCTCCCTTCCATTAACCATTTTATGGAATACAATTTCATCTTACAACATGTATGCAAATGATAAGCTTGCCTCAAAAAAGTAGGCGGCTACAGCCGGTTCAGGCGGAAAACTTTAGCAAGTGCTTTAAGCGGGTACATGATTAGGCGGAGGGACTGAAATTCATATCGGAAAGTCTGCTTTCCGTGAAATAACCGCCCCACATCCGGGATAGACGGCATACACCTGATAACCGGCGGCCGCGATGAGGGGGTGCCGGGTTCTACTTGTCGCAAGACGGGGACACCGGTTGACAGAACCGCATTATATTATCTATAATTGCTTGGATTTTAAAGACGGAACTAAGGGTGAAACGGCATGTCTCCACGTACTAAAGAACAAAACGAAGCGATCCGGAAACAGCGCAAACAAGAAGTGCTGCAGGCGGCTATATTGGTCTATGTCGACAAAGGGTACGCGGCGGCCGAAATGGGAGATATAGCGGATCGGGCGGGACTCGCTCACGGTCTCGTTTATTATTATTTCAAAAACAAGAAAGCGTTGTTCCGCGAGCTTTACGAAACCATGATGGAAGAGTCCAAACGCTTTACGAACTCTTATTTTGAGCAAGAGGGGTCCGTGTTGGAACGGTTCGAGAGTTATGCCCGGATTGTTTGCGAACGGGTTAGGGTTAATCCCGAGATCCCGCGTTTTTACATGCGGATTGGTTTAGACGTGCATCATTTGTATACGCCGGAGGAATTTTCTCCGTTTTCGTGGATGCAGAGCTTTTTGCAGGAGATGACTCAGGCCATTGAAAAAGGGATCGGAGAAGGCGCGATTCGGCAGGGGAATCCCGATCTCATGGCGAGGCAGTTCTGGGGAGCGGTATCGGAGGGGATGAATTACTTGGATCAAGCGCAGCAGGAATGGATAGCAAACGGAATTCCGGAGACGGAAAAGAAAGAACAATGGCACATGGCATTGGACCAGGTGGTGGAGTCGTCCGTTTCCATGTTAAGGCCCCGCTAATTTTTTTTACTTTTAATATTGACTTATAAATCAATCAAAAATAAGATGTGGTAAAGGAGAGTGATGTTTTTCTGAAAACGTTAGTCGTTGTGGCTCATCCGAATTTGCAGCAGTCCCGCGTCAACAAAAGATGGGTGGAAGAATTGAAGAAACATTCCGGCGAGGTAACCGTGCATGACCTGTATGCCTCGTATCCGGAGAAGGCACTGGATATCGGGCGGGAGCAGGTTTTACTGGCGGAATGTGAACGCCTCGTGCTGCAGTTTCCGCTTCAATGGTACAGCACACCGCCGCTCCTGAAGCAGTGGCTGGATGAAGTGTTTACAACGGCGTGGCTGTTCGGTCCCGGCGGAAAAGCCGTTGCGGGCAAAGAACTCCTGCTCGCCGTTTCCATCGGGGGTGCGGAGGAGACTTATCAGGCAGGCGGGTTGATCGGGTACACGATCAGTGAATTGACCCGCCCTCTGCAAGCTTTTGCCAATCAGATCGGCATGACGATGCTTCCGCATTTCAAATTTCACGGTGCGAATCAGGCGGCCGACGAACAGATCGAGAGCAGCGCCGAACGGTACGTCCGGCATATTTTGACTCCCGAGCTCGATCCCCGGATCGCACGGCAGAGAATGATCAGCGAAATGAAACAAAAGATGCAGGCCTCCCTGTAAAAAGCAAAGCCGATGTTCCTCAGAAGGGGAACTTCGGCTTATGTGACGTTCGGATTCCGGGAGAGTATAATGGGAGTGGTTTGTACCAAACAGACACATGGTGAGAAATCGGGAGGAATCGGACATGAGCACAGAACCGAATACGGCGGGCTGGGACGCCATTGACAAGGAATTCGTGAAGCTTTACGGGGATCAGGAGCCGAAACATTACGGAACGCTTATCTCCTATGCGCTGGGAGGACCCGATCCGCTGGATGGAATCAGCGCGTACAAAGCGGACGAGCCTGCTCCGCATTGGCATTTCGTAACGTTCGGATTTTCGGAACTTTACGATAAGGAATCCGACAACCCGGAAGAAAGCGGCTACGGATTCGAATTGACGTTTCGGCTGGCCCGGGAGGCGGATGAGGAAGAACCCCCGGCTTGGGCACTCAACCTGCTGCAAAATATGGGGAGGTACATATTCAATAGCGGCAATATTTTTCAGTCGGGTGATTACATGGACGCCAACGGTCCGATCTGCCTCGGTTCCGATACCCGGCTGACCGCTCTGGCTTTTATTCAAGATCCGGAGCTTCCTGCCGCCGATACGCCTAACGGGCGGGTACAATTTATCCAGATGGTCGGAATTACGAAAGATGAGCTGGAAGCCATGCAAACCTGGAATACGCTTGGTATGCTTTCCGCTTGTTTGCCCTATATGCCGCAGTACATAACGAATATATCGCGGGATTCTCTGCTTAAAATGGAGGCCGTTTCCGAAGCCGCGGAGAAAGGAATGCGGGAGGATGGTTCCAATACCGGTTTTTTGTATGTGGATCAGCTCGCTTGGGAGCCGGGCAAAAAAGGCTGGCTGAGCAAAACTCCCGCAGCGCTTACGCTGGGGGCCAAACAAGCCGGCATTATCGGCAAACTGCTGCAAGGGCGGATCTTGAAAGGAAAAGATCTCACCCTCGTGGGACCGGAAATCCGCGTGATCTTTAAAGCGGGAGAAAAGCCGGAGTGTGCTGCCGGAGAAGACGAGGTCAGGATCATTCTCGATGAGAAGGCTGCCGGCGAGCTGAGCAGAGGCTTAGTGCCTAAAGAGAGCGTGCTTGAGATTCCTTCCCTGCAGGGAGCGCTCATCCGTATCGTGAAAACAAACATTAAGAACAGCGAAGGAAACGTAGTGGAAGTTATCGGTTGACTGCGGGAAATATAACTTAGTGCCGGAGACGCATCTTACTCACCTCGTAATCCGCCTCGTATACCGCGACGGAGCACGGGGTTTCTTTTCATCTTAAGCATATCGGGTTTGTTGATATTATGCGGCGGCGGCGCTATTATTAAAGTGTCCTTATTAATTCGGAAAGGAATTCACCTGCCATGAAGGTTGTTAAAGGCAATTTGCAGCTGATGAAAAAAATAAACTGCTCGCTCCTTCTGGACATGCTGCTGCGTGAAGGAAGTTTGTCACGGGCGGAACTTGCCCAGCGGTCCAAGCTAAGCGCAACGACGGTTTCGTCGCTGGTCGATGAACTGATCCGGCACGGGCTTGTCGTGGAAGTCGGCGAAAAATCTTCGCCGGGCGCCGGCCGGAGAGCCATCGCTTTGGAAATCAGCCGGGACAAAGGGTACATTATTTCGGTCCGGCTCGGGAATAACCGTTTAGGCGCGGCACTAGTTAATTTCCGCAGCGAAATTGTCTATGAATTTCACCGGGCGGTTTGCGAGGGCAACGACCAGGTGCTGCAATTCATCAAGGATGCCGTTAACCGGCTGCTGGAATCCGGTGTGGTGAAGGACGAGCAGGAGATCAAGGGAATCGTCGTCTCGACGCCCGGCATAATCGATGACCTCGGAGAAACGATCATCAAATCGACGCGGCTTAAAATCAGTAAGCTTCAAGTGAAAAAGCTTCTCCGGCGCGAGTTCGATTACCCGGTCCTCGTCGTTAACGGCGTTAAAGCGGCCGCCTTCGCCGAAACGGGCAGCGGCGCCAAAAGATCGGACAATCTCGCCTTCCTCTCTCTGGATGCCGGTATCGGGATGGGGCTCGTTATCGACGGTAAAGTTTACAATGGCTATAAAGGCGCGGCCGGTGAGATCGGTCACATTCTGGTCGATCCGGAAGGTCCGCCTTGCGAGTGCGGTCAAATCGGATGCATCGAAACGGTCTTAACGGAGACGTCGATCCTGCTGAAGGCGCAAAATCTCGCCCGCCAACAAAACGCCGGGCGCATTCCGCAATCGTTCGACGAATTGCTTGACTGGTATGAAGAGGGAGAGGCTCTGGCCGAGGAAGTGATGGGACGGACCTGTTATCTGTTCGTTCATACGCTGCTTTCTTTCGTTATCGGATTCATCAGCCCCGAGACGGTCGTTTTGCACGGATGGATGAACCGCTCGGAGAAGTTTATGAACGAGCTGAAGAGGAGGCTCCTGCAGTTTCCGTTCCCGATACCGTTCGAAGAAAGCCGGCTCGTTCCCGCCACATACGGGGAAAATAACTTCATTATCGGGGCTTCCACTCTGATGCTGCATAAAGTGTTTGAAGATTATATCGGCTAGACCTATAAAAGTGCCCATGCCGCCCCGGATCGGCCTGATAGCCGATTTAATTCCGGATTTGTCCGCGAGTCCTTTTGCCAGGCAGACGACCCTGCTTCAATTGGTTACTCATACGGCAGGACTTGGGACGGTACCGGGGAATTTTAAAGCGGCCGTTCAAGACCGCATGAATCCGTATGCCGGTTATTCGGAGTCACAATTAACGGAAGCGGTCATGTCGGAGACTCCGAAGACCAAAGGAAGACACCGTTATTCCAATTACGGATTCGGACTGCTCACAGGATTAACGGACTATATCGAAGGAAGATCAGGGCCTGAAAGCCGGGCCTTTTTTGTGCGGAAAAATCAAATGTCCCGGTAATCGACCCTGTCATTCGACAAGAAGAATTATGGCGAATTTTGCAAACGTTCCGATTGTTTATGATCACCTCAGGCGTTCTCTTGGGAATGTCATTGGAAAATCAAACGCTAGTATAGAGTACATAATAGGCAAAATTATCATAGAGTTCTATTATTGCCACCAACCGGTCGGGGGTCTATCATACCAGTTCGTTGACAACAACAGCAGAAAATAGCGGAAATCCGCTAAAAAAACGCCGGAACCTTATCATCGGATAGCGGCGCTTGTGGTCTCGTTCAATCATCCTTCTACCGTTCTTTGGCAAGTCGTGCATCCAATTTCTCCATCAACTGCCGCACATGCGTCCGCCATTCATCCCAACTTGGCGTTTCCTGCCACAGCTCCGCCAGATCCCGTTCGCCGCCCCCATCCTCAATGTCATTCCAAATAACCTTCAGATGCTGCAGCAAAGCGTCAAGCGCGGCATGATCGGCCGTGAACGCTCGTACTTGCTTCAAGGAGCGTTCTTCGTAATCCCAACCGCCATTCTCCTGAAATTCGATATACAGCTCCGCAAGGCCCAGCGCTGTTTCGTCATAGAGGAAATCATCCGCTCTGAGCTTCACCATCAACTCAGACAAATCCACCGTCTCACAAGGAAGCAGTTCCTCTATCGCTGACAATAGATCCAACCCTGCATCACTTTCCAACGCTTTGATTCCCCATGCTCCCATTCGATATCCTCCTGTCACTGTCGTTCTCTTTCATTATATGGAGCGTGTCCAATGCGCGTCAAAAGTTACCGGGACTCCTTTAATGGCAACACCCTGCACTAATTCAATTATCGGGTACGATAGTTCAATTGAAATAGTTCGCCGTAGTTGCTAACATGGATGGAATTAAGCATAGCTTAACAAAGCTTTATATCACTAAATACCCCCAAATAATTTGATTGGGGGTATTTTTGTGTCAATTAATTCATTGGGGGCTATCACGTAGCATCGTTGGAGATAGTATGGTGTCAATGGAAAGTTTCTTGTCTGAAAAATGAACCGTTACAACGGGATTTCATAGTTTTGAGGCGCTGCCTATAATGCGTTGAGACTATAAGCCAGCAAATATTTCGGCGTATATTGTCATAAAATGCCGACAACGATGCCGACAAGCGTTAGGTACAAAGGATGGGCAGGATGATTGAGCGATTGAAAGCTCAGACCTATTCATTGTGACTCAAGCCTCATTTCCCGTAAAAGGAGAAACGGATACACGATTTATGCGTAGAAGCAAAAGATGATAAAAAAACCAAATATAGGTAAAATGAATATATTTATGGTTTATATCTCGTTTATTTTACCTCTAAAACAAAATTAAAAACCATTTAATTACCAAAAATGGTAGTTGACATTTAATTATGGTAATTATAGGATGTAATTGTATCCATATATAACAGAATATGGCAACTACAGTCGATTAATAGACTTTATTTGTCCAAAGGAGAGTTATCATGACCATTCAAATTGTCCAGTGGCCAGAATGGCCTCAACACTCCGATCGTACCCGCCAGAAAATTGAAGAAGTGTTTCAGTCGAACAGATGGGCGATAAGCGGATATTGGACGGGGGAGGAAAGCATGGAACGGAAATTCGCAAACGCTTTTGCGGATTTCAACGGGGTTCCCTACTGTGTGCCGACGACGAGTGGCTCCACCGCTTTAATGCTTGCGCTCGAAGCACTCGGAATAGGCGAAGGCGACGAAGTTATTGTTCCCAGCCTGACTTGGATTGCAACCGCTACCGCCGTTTTAAACGTGAATGCTCTTCCTGTTTTTGTGGATGTCGAGGCGGATACCTACTGTATCGATCCTCAATTGATAAAGTCGGCTATTACAGATAAAACGAAAGCCATTATCCCTGTCCATCTGTTCGGAAGCATGGCGAATATGGATGAAATAAGCAGAATTGCACAAGAACACAACCTCTTCGTGATTGAAGATTGCGCGCAAAGCCACGGTTCCGTTTGGAACAACCAGCGTGCAGGAACGATAGGAGATATCGGGGCGTTCAGCTGCCAGCAGGGCAAGGTGTTAACGGCCGGAGAAGGGGGGATTATCGTGACGAAAAATCCCCGTCTTTTTGAACTCATCCAACAATTGAGAGCGGATTCCAGGGTTTATTGCGATAATTCCTCCGAGTTGATGCACGGTGACATGCAGCTGGTCAAAAAAGGAGAAATTCAAGGCTCTAACTATTGCTTGTCCGAATTTCAATCGGCCATTCTTCTGGATCAACTGCAGGAGCTGGATGACAAAAACGCGATCCGGGAAAAGAACGCCATGTTCTTAAACGAGGCGTTAAGCAAAATTGATGGAATCAAGGTGATGAAGCGTCCTCCTCAAGTCAGCAGACAAACTTATTACGGGTATGTATTCCGGTTCGATCCGGTGAAATTCGGCGGGATGAATGCGGATCAGTTCTGCGAAATTCTTCGGGATAAGCTCAATATGGGGACGTTTTACCTGCATCCGCCGTACCTCCCCGTCCACAAAAATCCCCTATTCTGTCCCTGGACTAAGAACCGTTATCCGAAGGCGGTTCGTAAGACAGAAGCTTATTGGAGAGGGCTGCACTACCCTGTGTCCGAACAAGCTTCCGAGCAATCCATCGTTATCCACCATGCTATTTTATTGGCTGAACCCTCACATCTGTCGCTTCTGGTCGATGCCGTAGCCGAACTTGCCCGAAAATTTTGCGTGACTCATTAACGAAGGATGATTAGCGAGGAGGAATTGGGATGGATAAGCTGTTTTCGATGATCGAAGTAGAAGTGAATTCTCAATGCAACCGCACGTGCTGGTATTGCCCCAATAGTGTTTCCACGCGCAAAGAAAACGGAGAGATGGACCCCGGGCTGTACAAAACGCTGATGGAACAGTTAAGTTCGCTGGATTTTTCGGGTCGTATTTCATTTCATTTTTACGGGGAGCCGCTTTTATGCAAAAATCTCGATTTGTTTGTGGGCATGACAACGGAATATATTCCTAGAGCGAGGCCCATTATTTACACAAACGGGGATTTTCTTACCGAAAAACGGCTGCAGACTTTGACGGAACTAGGTATTCAAAAATTTATTGTGACCCAGCATGCCGGAGCCAAACACAAATTCAGAGGCGTATACGACCAACTGGCGGGAGCGGACAAAGAAAAAGTGGTCTATCTCGATCATTCGGAGCTGATTCTGTCCAATCGCGGTGGGATTCTGGATAACATACCCCAGGCTTCGAAAGCCAACATGTCGTGCATGGTGCCATCCAATCTGGCCGTTGTTACCGTTTTGGGGAATGTGCTGCCATGCTTTGAAGATTTCAATCAGAAGATGGTTATGGGCAATATCAGCGAACATCATATTTCGGATATTTGGAACAATGACAAATTTACGTCCTTCCGGAAAATGTTAAAAGAAGGGCATCGAGGCAAATCGGATTTGTGCAAAAATTGCAACAATGTCAGCGTGCAAACCGAAGAACAATACGATTATGTGCTGTAACGAAGAGGGGGTGTACGTTTGAATATTTTGCGGCTTACCCCTCATTACTACTTTGAGACTACCGAATGGCCAAGCCGGTTTGATCCGATGGGCGGCATGCAGGTGCAAATTACGAATTTGACGGAATGGCTTGCCGACCAAGGAGTCAGGCAGGATGTCCTTACAACTGGCATTCCCGGTATCCCCAGAACATTAAAGCTCCGGGACCGGTTGACCGTCCATTCCGTTCGTTTTATGACGCTGCCGTTTAAGTCCAGCCAAACGGGAACGGTGTTTCTCGATCAGAGCTGGTTCATGGGCGCTGTCAAATGGATCGTTCTGAACGGGAAGAAGAAGAACTACGATGCGATTCATGTCCATGCAAGCGGAGTGGTGTGGCCGTTACTTGCCGGAATGTTCGCTCAGAAATATTTAAAGAAGCCTTTGATTTTAACGATTCATTGCAGCCGGATGTTTACGTACAAGCCCATGAACAAGTGGGATCAATTCGTTCACGGTTTTGTTAAATCCGTGGAATTAAAGAGCATCGAACTCAGTCATAAAGCCGTCGTTCTTACAGATAAGAGACTGGATAGCTACAACCGTCTCCTTGCGGATTCGTCGAAAATGACCGCGATCAGCGACTGCATCGGGTCGAATCATCTCAGTCATTCTATCGATTGTCCTTTTTGCAACCGGTTAAAGAGCGAACTTCTCGGCAAAAAAACGGTTTTGTTTCTAGGCAGAATCGCACACGAAAAAGGCTGGGCTACTTTTGTAAGCGTTGCAAAAGAGCTTGCAAACAAAATCGACGATTTGCAATTTATCGTATGCGGGGACGGTCCTCAGCGCGAGGCGATGGAAGAACAAATTAAAGCGGCCAATTTGCAGAACCAATTCCGCATAACCGGTTTTATTTCACATAAATTTGTTTCCTGTTATCTGCACCATGCCCAGCTGTTCCTGCTGCCCTCCCATCATGAGGAATTCGGCGGAAGTCTGATTGAAGCCGCCATTGCCGGAGTTCCGATCATTTCGACCAATAACGGTGGTCCCGCCGATATTTTCACTCACGGAGAAACCGCGATTTTAACGGATCCGAGCGACGTAAAAGGAATCGCCGACGAGGCTTATAAAATATTGACGAACGACACGGTGGCCGAGTCCCTCAGGCTGCATTCCAGACCCGAGGTGGTCAGTAAATTTTTGCCTCACTGCGTGTATCCGAATTATTTGAATTTGTATTCTTCAAAAGAGGCTGCCGTCCATGAAGGATAATCCGATCTCTTTGTTTCACGAGTTGGAAAGCTACGTCAGAGGAAGCAAGGACCGTCTTCATCGTTACATGTACGCCTGTATCTTGGAGCAGCGATTGGCGGATTTGCTTTTGCTGAGCCGGTGCGGCGTACATTCTGAAGACAGGGATCGACTGGCTGTCCGACTGGCTTCTCAGCGCAGCCTTTGCGTGCAGGCTGCTTCCGATATTGCGGAAGGTACGCAGGAGGCGTGGGGGAGTACACTGGCATGGCCGGACTATAAGGTTGCAACATCCTCCGTTACGCAGAAAAGACCGGAGCTGCTCTCTTTAATCAGAGTGATGCAGGAGCTTCGAACCCCGGAATGCTCCGGGTATGATTTGTGCGATCTGGAGGTATGCTCCGAAGATGCTCTGCACTGGTTGAGAGACCGCGCCGATCCGTCTTCACCGCCTGTACTCATCGGCGTTCGAACCGGAGGCGCTTTCTACGCTCCGTTCTGGTCAGCGGCTTTGAAGCAGAGATGGGGAAATGAGGCCCTTTATTGCACAGTTCGTGCCCTGCGGAAGCCTACCGATCCGGGTGCGTCGTTGTATTTGCCCGAGGAACTCTCAATGCTGCCGGCAACAATAACGCCGGATACGGATATCGTGATCCTCGAAGATCAGCCGCATACAGGCGGGACTGTTCTGGAGCTTGCCAGAAGACTTCGCGTCATGTATCGGTTGAGCAAGCCCGTCTGGGTCTCGTCTCCGGGCCGGTTGTTTAAAATCGAGAACAACCGGCTTGCGAAATTGACCGATCGTGTCCCTCTGAATGCGGCGAATAAAAAGCGCGTATGGCAGATGCTCGGAAATTCGGACGAGCTGGCAGAGTTTCTTCGGCCGAAGCTGGGTTTATCCGACGCGCGTCCGGCGGATTTGGAAGTGGTCCCTTATAAAAAATCCGTGCCTCATTGGAATGACCCGATGTATCGCCATGAAGCTCCCTTTCGGATTAATCCGAAGAAAACACCGTTTTACGTCCAGCGAAAAAGCACGAATGAGCCGGTCATCTTCGCAAAATTTATAGGGAAAGACCTTTTCGGTGACTTTCAATTTCATCAGCTGAAAAAGTTTGAAAAGTATTTCCCTGATGTTTTAGCGTATCTGGACGGTTATGTGATGACGAAATATGAACCGGGATTGCGGGAAATGAGAGAAATGTTCGCCACCATGCTTTCGACCGTGAGCGGTGATATATGCGATAACGTTTCCGGTTACTGGAAGACGCTGCTTGAGACGTGTCAAGTAAGCGGAGGTCATTCCGTTCATCCTTTAGCCGATCATTGGCATGCTCATCTTGGGGAGATGGAGGACCTCATCGGGAGAAAGCTGCCCTATGACATGGACTGGTTCGAACGCAGTTTGCAAACCGAATGGACCTTGTCCCCTCATGTTTACACGTCGCTGCCTTACGCAAACGGACACGGGCACTGGAGAGTGGGGCTTTCATCCGGTCAACGTTTGAAAGCGTACCGCTTTCACATCGACTCAACCTGGGGAGGCACTTCAAACATCGAGGTGGAGCTGGCTTCGTTTCTTTTAGAAAACAGGGTAAGGCCCGATGACGTCCGTCTGCTGGTAAACCGGGTGAATAAAGAAACGGAATCCTTAACCGTTCGAGCGGTTACCGATGCCCTGCCGATCGCTTGCGTTCTGCAAATCACGAACCTTTTAAAACAGGCCAAAGGGGAAAGCCGCTTTTCGAAAGAGCTGATTTTGAAGGAAACGATGCAATCATTCGAGTATCTTCAGGCCATGAAGCCGAAGCTTTCGGATGTAAAATAAATGTCACGGTCGAACGAAACCATGTCCATGCTTGAGGAGGCTTTGTATGAATAGCTTCGGAATAAAGTGCGAGAGATTGATGGAGCTGCGGAACAATGAAACGTTTACAGCGCATATTCCCCCTCTCTATCCAATCGATCCTAAACTAGCCGTTGAATTCCTGGAACACTACAGCGGAACCGAGGAGGAATTACCGGGTCGGTTAGCCCGGTACATAGAACAAAGCGAACCTTCCTCGTTCGAACAAATTGAAAAGGTTTGCGGGGACCTGCCATGGATAATCAGGAGTTCCGGGGAAGAAGACTTGAACGAAACAACGAATGCCGGCGCTTATCTCAGTTTAGTTTGCGAGCACAGGGATAACTTTTACGAGGTGCTGGCGCAGGTCATGCTGAGCGGAAGCACGGAGCACGCCAGGAATCAGAATCGGCTTTTCGTGGACCGGCATCTGCACGATCATGAACCTATTCCCGTTTTTGTCCAGCCGTTGGTTCAATCGGAGCATGCGGGCCATCCCGTTCCGTACGATGCAACCCCCTATGTCAGGGGAGAGGATTTGCTGACGATCATCGGTCTGCTTAAAAACCTGCACGGCACGATGCCGAATTATGCGCTTGATTGTGAATGGGTGGGGGACACGGATTTCGGAACGATTTCCATGACAAGTTTAACAGAACTTGCAGACGGGAACCTCACCGGGCAGATAGCATTCGGATTCGATCTTTTTTCAACGCAGCATGTGAAAGCGAATAATAGTGTCCGGTATCTGCTGCCGAACGAAGATTTGAATTTGTGGCAGGGTCATATTTTTCAGGAAGTGAACATGCAAAGCTTGTTTCTGGTGCAGACAAGACCGGCCAAGAACTACCGCTTGTTCCAGCATGTCTACGAACTGTCGGATTCCTCCACAAAGGCATTGGAAAAGGACTCCGCCCTTTGTCTGGATGCCAAAGAGTTCATCTCGCAGGGCGGCAAGCCGTTCTTCGGCAAATTTATTAAGGCGGTCACCTTGAACGAGGCCTGGAACGCCTATCTTCAGTACACGAGCAAGGACAATAAAGAGGACATCGCCGCCATCCTGGTGGAATTCGGTACGAGAACGGAACATGCCGGAATTATGTTTAACCAGGTCGGAATCCCGGTCATTCGTATCGAGATAACGCTTATACCCGAAAGTATGAATTATATCGTTCTCGATCCGTTTTCCCTGCAGTGCCGTTTGTACAGCCATAATAAAGAAGTCAAGACATTGGAATACGAGACCCGGGAAATTATTCCCCTTCCGGATAACTGTATTCTTGTTCAAGATATGGAAGGGAAGAAGCAGCTCTCGGAAGCTAAGGCGGTATCGTCGGATGAGTACTTTAACGGGGTGTTAAACAAGCCCTTCTTCTCGGAAAAGACTAAACAGCATTTGGCAGCAAACAGTGCTTATCCGGATTACAGCTTCATTATTCACAGAAAAGATGGAGTCCGTTCACCGAGCTATTATGCAAATGCCGCCGATGGGTTGACGGGTGAAACGGTTGACGCGTTTTTAAAAAGCCGTGAGTGGCCGGAAGCATCGATCAATTATTTTCTGGCCCTGTTTCATGCGAAAAACTTGCTCAAAGACAGGAGCATCGCCGCTTATTTCGAGCGGCAGCCGGAAGACTCGAGCCGGTACAAAGAAACGCTCGTGTACTGGAAAGTGCTGCGGATCCATCCTCTGCTGGGCAAGTGCGGCAGCCGGGACCGTGAAACGCTTCTGGAGCGGGTCCGTGCAGAAATGAACGCTAACTCGGGAGCTATCGAATTGCGGCTGGACGTGCTGTTTTTATTTGAACAGTATTTGGACGCCTTGTGCATTTATTCGAAGCAGGAGGAAGAGGCACTGATCCAAAGCTTTATCGGAATTCTTTCTTCGGTTGAGGATGAAGATCTGCCAATCGTTCTGGATCTATCCCGCAACGGGATTTTTAATGCCGGGCACCTGTGCCAATTTTTAAAGCATGCCATAGCAAACCGGGAATTGTTCGATCTCTATCGCAACTATTCTCTAGTCAGCAAAGAGTTTTCGATCATTCCGTACGATTTGAGCGTTATCAGCAGATTTCCGTATTTTAACGAGGTTTTCGTCGATCTGAACAATGAGATGAATAAATACGAGTCGCTCGGCGAGTTAAGCAGCTCAGTTTTTCATACGGTGGTTGAAACGTACGATAAATCGGCCAAAGAAATTCTTTTAAGTGTGATTGATGACGGCAGTCCGTCCTATTATCAAGCGTATATCAGACTGTTGACCGAATGGCTCGGTTTAATCCGGCAGTTCGATAAGAACGAGAAAGTGATTCAAACCTTCCTTGACTGGATACGGCTCCAACAAGACCGGCAAGCGGAAATCGAAGATTACTTCCTGGAAGAAATTCATTGGAAAACGAGAATTGAAGAAGCCGAAACAGGCAAGGCCGGAGATTTGTCGTTAACCAATTTGCATCAGCTGCACAACGTGCTGCACCAGTGGTCGTTACATGTGGTTCCCGCGTCGGAGGGTGCCCATATGCCTCTTTTCGTCCAAGAAATGGTGGCGTTCGCCCAATCTTTTTCCGAACAGGAAAACCGATTGCTGCGGATGCAGAAGGATTTTTTCGAAATCGAGCTGGCGATGTGTACGCACAAGGCAGGGTTTATGTTCTACAAGCACTCCGTTTCGGTCGAATTTAGCGAGCCTCCTTCCGTACATGACGACGAAATCGCGAGATTATCGGCTTTTGCATCCTTTATGAACAAATGCAACGACTGGTTCGAGGCCTATCATTTCCGTACTCATTACGAGAAGGTAGCCGGAACGTGGACCTGTTATATGACTGTAAAATCCAGCGGAGAAGGCGCACTGAAGCAAAGCGATTACAAAACTATTTTTCACATCATCCGGTTTGTTTTAGACAGCTCTTACGATTTTTCGCATAATCCGCTTTCTGCCGTTGAGGATTTGCCCGCTCAATTGAATGAACCGGAATGGAAAGATATTTTTCGGAAGCTGGTAAACTATCGAGTCAATTTCGACGATCAGGGGCAATTTATCAATTTGAAATTGTTCGCCATGTCCACTTTCTTTACGTACCTGTGTCTTTCATCGTCCCTGCGAAGCCGCCTGCTCTCCTTATACCGGGAAGGGTTCGATCGTATGGTCGGGGAGCTTGCCGTACTGGAAGACGGGATGGCGCGCGCCGGTCAATATTCGGAGTGGTTGGAGCATTACGAATCGGCAACCTATATCGCCTTATTGCTTGCTTCCAGTTATCCTCTGGAGACCGTGGACAAGCTAAAGACGCTGCATGACCGGCAGTTGACCTACGATCTTGTGTCCAAAAACTTGCTGAAGCATAAAGATGCCGCGAATAAAGTCATTGAGACGCTGCCGGCCTGGGATAAAGCGCTGCAATCCAGCGTGACAGACAAGCTGCTGCATTATTGTCCGGCCAAATATCTCAAAACCGTTTCTTCCGTTAATGACGTGGCCAAGGAGCTCTGCAAACGGGGCAAGTCGTTTAAACGCGCCAAACAGGTTTTGCTCAACGCTTATGCGGATTCTTTGGATCAAGACATTTTGCAGCAATTAACCGACGATTTGCAGTATGTCCCATATGCCGGAACGGAGGCGCAAAATCAACTGCTGGATACATGGCTTACGGGTCCCGGGAAAAAGAGATATGACATTCAAAAAGAAATTTTGTATATCTGATCTGCCGTGTCGCATGTCATGACTAAGGAGTGAACGATGAAATGAAACAAGAGATTATTGAAAATTCGGAACAATTGCTATCCGTACTCGGTACTTATATCGATTCGCCGGTCGATCCCTTCCGCAATGAAAGAGTGATGTTTTCAAGGGGAAGCGGGGCTTATTTATTCGATTACGACGGCGGCAATTATATCGACCTGATGAACGGGAAAGGGTCTATTATATTGGGGCATAACGATGCGGCCGTCAATGCCGCTTTGCGGAATTTTCTGGAGCAGGATAGGGAGATTGTAACGGGCCCTTCCAAACCGATCATTGAACTGGCCGAACGGATTAAGAAAGACAGCGCTTTGCCGGATGCGAGAGTTTCGTTCTATACGACCGGAACCGCCGCTTGCAGAGCGGCCGTATATGCCGCACGCGATTACAGCGGCAAGAAAATCGTGCTCAGCTCCGGGTATCACGGCTGGGACCCCATGTGGAGACAAAAGGGGACCTTGCTGGAACCAAATGATGACGGTGTGATTGAGTTTTATTTCATCCCGGAGCTGCTGGAACGCGCCTTGAAGGCACACAAGGATCAAGTCGCCCTGGTCATATTTTCGCCGGATTATACGTATTTATCGGCTTCGACGATAGAAAAAATCATATCCGTATGCCGTGCGCACGGTGTCCTGGTTTGCTGCGACGATGTGAAACAAGGCTACCGGCACCGTCAAGGCTCCTCGCTTGAGCTGGTGACGACCGAGAAGGCCGATATGTACGTCTTCTCAAAAGGTTTGTCGAACGGGCACCGGATCTCATGCGTGGTGAGTTCGGACGAAATTATGGCGGAGACCAAGGAACATACGTATACATCCTACTACCAAATGCTGCCGATCTTGTCTTCACTGGAAACGTTGAAAAAGATGGAAAGCAGTAAAGGCTACGATGTGATTCGTTCTTACGGTCAAGCCTTGACCGGGAACTTAAAAGAGCTTTTTGTTCAATCTTCCCTGCCTATCGAAGTGAACGGAAGTTCCATTTTTCAGCTGGTATTCGGCGACGGAGAGTTGGAGGAGGCATTTTACCGGGAAGCCTTCAATCAGGGACTCATTTTATTCGAAGGAGATAATCAATCGCTTTCCCTGTGCATGGACAAAGACGTTCAAACGGACATGATCGGCAGGTTTACGAACGTAACCGACGTCTTATCGGAGCAATTTAAACACCTGCGGGGAAAAGAGGTTTCAACCGAGCAAACGTTCAGGACTGCATGGAACATGATTGACGGGGCATCGGATTTGCTCCCGTATGAGAAACAGCTCAAACTTCTCGATAATTTGATCGGTGGAGGCTAAACATGACGACTAAACAAATTTGTTTTGCGGACCGGTGTTTTAACTTTGCATTCGGCGAACAGGTATTGGAATCGATTGAAGATTATATTCCCCGGGATGAATTCGATCAATATATCGTGATTTCGGATTCGGGTGTACCGGACTCCATTGTTCATCATGCCGCCGAATACTTCGGCAAGCTTGCCCCCGTACATATTCTTCGCTTCCAGGGGGGAGAAGAATATAAAACACTCGCAACCGTGACCAGTCTGCAAGAGCAGGCGATTGCTTTGGGAGCCAACCGCAGGACCGCAATCGTAGCGGTCGGCGGCGGGTTAACCGGGAACGTTGCGGGAGTGGCGGCCGGCATGATGTTTCGCGGGATCGCGCTAATTCACGTTCCCACCACGTTTTTGGCGGCTTCCGACTCCGTTCTTTCGATCAAGCAGGCGGTCAATTTAACGAACGGAAAGAACCTGGTCGGTTTTTATTATCCGCCCCGGTTCGTCTTCGCCGATACCGGAATCTTGTCGGAGTCACCGCCCCGGCAGGTCAAAGCGGGCATGTGCGAGCTGGTAAAAAATATGCTCATTTTGGAAAACGACGACAAGGAATTTACAGAGGACGATTTAAATTCAACTAATGTGTATTCTCCGAAGCAGTTGGAGACGTTTATTAATTTCTGCATATCGGCCAAGATGTCGGTACTAAGCGAAGATATTTATGAGAAAAAGAAGGGCCTGATCTTTGAATACGGCCATACGATCGGGCATGCGATCGAGCTTGCCGAGCAGGGAGGAATCACGCATGGCGAAGCCATTGCAGTCGGCATGATTTACGCCGCTAAAATAGCGAACCGGATGAATCTGCTGTCCGAGCATGATGTGTCCTCGCATTACTGGCTTTTAAATAAAATAGGGGCTTTGCAGGATATCCCGCTTAAATCAGACCCGGAATCCATCTTCCATTATTTAATCCACGATAACAAAAGAGGCTACATTAAGCTGGATGAGGATAATTTGGGCATGATTTTGCTAAGTGGAGTAGGGAAGCCCGCGGTATATAACAAAACCCTGCTTACCCCTGTCAAAAAAACGCTGATAAAAGAAGTGATTAGGGAAGGCCTGTCCGGATGAAGCAGGATAAGCGTGCTTTTATGTTCATTTCGCCTCACTTCGATGATGTCATTTTGTCGTGCGCGTCGACTTTAATGCAAATGGTGAATCAGGGGCACACCTGCAAGGTCTTGACTGTATTCGGGGGCTGCCCGTCCGTTCGCTTCCAACCCAGCGAGATTGTCAGACAGTATGCAGCCGAGGATTTGGGACTGTTCGAAGATGAAATAGAGGGCGAGCACTTGTCCATACTCGTGGCGCGTCGCTTCCAGGAGGATCAGCAGGCATTCCGGCATCTTGCCGGTGTACAGGTTGAAGTACTCTCCTTTCCGGATGCCATTTACAGGGAAAATGCGGGGCAGCCCTATTACCGGACGGAAGAGGACTTATTCGGCATTCCGGATAAACGGGATGAAGAAGACTTCCTGCCCAAAATCGAAAACTATTTGCTGTCCTGCGACCCGGCCCGAAATTATACATGGGTATTTCCCGCCATCTCCCAACATGTCGATCATCGGCTGTTGACTAAAGCCGGGATGAGATTGCTGTCGCAAGGCTATCCGGTTCTCTTCTATTCCGAATTTCCGTACTGGCAGCAGCATAATGAATTTTTACAGGACGGATGGCGGCAATTGGAATTGACAAACAGCGCTTACCTTTCGGTAAAAACAGCCGCTGTATTGGAATACAAAACGCAGCTGCTCGGATTGTTTGGCGAAAATGCGGAAGTGAATATCAGTAACGGCGGAGTGCTTAGCCAAACCGAGCTGTTTTGGATAAAAGAAACGGATACTCCGGTTTGGTCGGTATTCAGGGCGTTAAGTCCAGAACCCCTTCAAACCTGACAAAAATAAAAAGGAGTGCTTCCCATGGAAATTTTGACCTACACGGGTCCAAGCCAATTAATCGTGGAAACGGCAGGAGAATTACCTTTAAAAAGCGGCGAATGCCGGATTCAGTCCCTCTATTCGGGGATCAGTCACGGCACGGAAATGGGAGCTTATCGAGGAATCGCTCCTTATTTTACTAGAGATATGGATAATGAAACCCGCTTATTCGAGGACCTGGCCGAAGAGCAAAAAATTAAATATCCGATCCGGAGCTGCGAGGACGATGCCTGGTTTATCGGGTATTCGAACGTAGGAAAAATTATTGAAGTGGCAGGAGACGTGGAAGGATTTTCGGTCGGAGATATCGTGTTTTCCCACGGGAGGCATCAAACGATCGTATGCAAGCATCATAAAAAAATCTTTAAACTTCCCCAAACGCTCGAGCCTGAGCTCGGCATCTTCTACACAAACCTGATGACGGCCTATAATGCCGTACTGGACACGAGAATTAAAATCGGTGACGTCGTCGTCGTATCGGGACTGGGTGTAGTCGGGCAGTTAATCGCTCAATTAGCCAAATTGTCCGGTGCCACGGTCGTCGGAGTGGATCCGCTTGAGAATAGGCTGAACATCGCCAAGAAAGTTGAAATCGACCATGTCTTTAATCCCAACCGGACGGATGTCGCCAAAGAAATCAGAGAGATTACGGATAACCGGGGTGCGGACGCCGTCTTTGAAGTATCCGGTCATTCGTCCGCTTTGAATCAAGCGATTCGCATAGCGGCGCCGGACACGGTGATTACAGCCGTAGGCTGGTATCAAGGCGAACATTCGGTGCTGAATCTTTCCGAAGAATTTCACCAGAACCGGATTACGATCCGCGCTTCCCAGACCCTCGGGATCGATCCTTCCATCAGCCATATGTATAACGATGCGAGAAGAAGGAATATCGGGAAAGATCTGCTCCTCAAGCTGAAGCTGCGTAACCTGGTCAGCCACCGGATTCCGTTCGGCGACGCACCGAAAGCATACGAATTGATCGATAAACATCCGCATGAGGTTCTGCAGGTTGTTCTGACCTACTCATAAGGGGGAAGCCCATGATTGTTTTCATAACCGGCGCGAACCGCGGGCTGGGACTAAGTCTTTGTCAGGTTTTTCTGGAACGGGGACATCAAGTTCTTGCCGGAGTGAGAAACATGAACAGAGCCGAGCAGCTGCTCCCGGTGAAAAGCAAGTACAAGGAAGAGCTGAGCATCATTCCCGTGGATGTAAGCAGCCAGGATTCAATCCGGCAGGCTTATTCGCTCATTACCGCCGTGACGCCCAAGCTTGATGTGATTATCAATAACGCGGCCCGTGAAGGCATCCGATCCAAAAAAATCCAAGAAGTGGACCTTGCGGACTTCGAGGAAACGTGGAAAACGAACGTCTTGGGTCCGATGGCCATTATCAAGTACCTCAAGCCTATGATGGAAAGCAGCGAGATCAAAACCATTCTTAATATCAGCTCCGAGGCCGGAAGCATTTCCGAACTTCCCTTAAAAACGTACGGCTACTCTATCTCCAAAGCCGCTCTTAACATGTTTACCCGCATGCTGGAGCGAGAACTGAAGCCGGAGCACTTCAAGGTGCTCGCGGTTCATCCCGGATGGATGAAAACTGAAATGGGGGGAGAGGATGCGCCTTATGAACCCGGTGAAATCTCCCGTCATTTGTACGAACGCATCATCGAATCGCCCGGGAAGGATTATGATTTCAATATTGTCGATCATCTTGGAAACAGCATGCCTCTGTGAGGGAACTTAAGGCTTTGAACAGTTAGGCGAATGCTTTTACTAAGCGTTTAAAGGGGAGAATTTTCATGCCCAAATTATTTGTCTACGGGACCCTGCGTGAGGGAGAAAACAATTACAAGTATATGAAAGAAGCCACCCTGCTTTCACGACAAGCCAGCATAGCCGGCTCCTTGGTGGATACCGGATACGGTTACCCCGGCTTACTGCCGGACAATCAGCTTGTGACGGGTGAATGGTATGAAGTTTCGGAAGAAACGCTGAAACGGATAGATGAGCTGGAAGAATATTTCGGTCCCGGGGATGAAAGAAACTTATTTGACAGAATCGAATGCCAGGTAAACACGGACAACGAAACTCATTTGGCTTGGACGTACGTGTACAACCGGGACGATTACCTGGAAACAAGGTTCTCCGACTGGAAACAATACCGGTTGCAGCATGCTGCCGGAATAGAGGAGAAGCAAGATGTGCCTCACTCGTTATGACGAGAAATTTTTCGATTGCCGAAAATCCCAAATAATCGCTTACTTGGACTCACACCGGGTCCCCGTCATCCCTTTATTTTATAACAGCTATCAAAGTACATCGGAAATTTACCGCCAAATCTTTATCGAAAATAAAAGCAAATGGAAGTATTCGGAGCCTTCCTTATCCGACGAAGATTTACTCCGGAAAGGGATCACGCCCGTTCGGGCTTCTTTTCCCGACTTTAGCAGGGCTTCCGCCTGCTTGAATGAACTGCTGGACCGGCAAAAAGTCGTTTTCGTGTGGGGGGACGAGTATTATTTGCCTTACCGGAAAGAAGCCTTCCACGCCATTCATTCCACTCATTCGCTTGTCGTCACTCGTTACAACGGTGAGACCGAGGAGTACTACGTGGAAGATTGGGACGGGCTTTATGGATATTTGCCGGCTCCGCATATAGAATCGGCTTTCAACAGCCTGCCCGGGCAGATGAGAACTTTGTTGGTTCTGGAACTTACCGACGAGGAAATGCGGGAAAACAAACAAGAAGATTTGGCTTTGTTCCGGCAGTGGCTGCAAGCCTTCGAGGACGACTATATCTTCTACGACCGGGTGCTGCTTGATATGCGGAGTTATGAGGAAAACCGGCTGATCTCGATGGATCACGGGCTTCGTTTAATCGCTGCATCCCGGCATGTTTTCGCCAAGTTTCTTCATTATATAGATGACGCTCCGGAGGAATCCGCCCTCCTTCTCCATAATCATCAGTTGGCCAACCATATCGCCACCATCGTCAGGCGGCATATCATCGCGAAACAAATGGACTGGGACGGTGCAGCCTGCAAAATTCAGCAACTAAGAGAACAAGAGGACACCTTTATGCGGAAGCTAAAGAGTCGTTATAGCTAGTTCCGGCAGCTACCGGATAAATCATTATTAGGAAACCGCGATCCAATACAGAAGGAGTTGAATGTGATGTCTCTAGAAACTCAGGAAAACGTTCGGGCCGCTCAAATTGTATCTTGTGTGAATGAAATTCTACAGACGAAGGAATCCATTACCCCCGAAACCGATTTGTTTCTGCTCGGCCTGGACTCGGTAACCGCCGTTAATCTGATCGTCAGTTTGGAAGGCCAATTCGGTATCACGTTTAACGACGACGAACTGATCGTAGAAAATTTTTCAACGGTGCGGAAAATTACGGAACATGTGGCGGCTAAACTTGAGGGAATCCTATGAAGTTCACTCATCCGCTGGATTATTATCGTCTGAACGGCAAACAAATCCTGTGGTACATGAACATCGGCGAAGACCAGGACAGCCAGGCGTCGAATTACTTTCCCTCCGTCAAGGACCCTCAGTCCGAGAAGATTGTCGTGCAGCAGGAGCATCAGCTTCTCTTTCTGGCAAGGCCGCAGGACACGGTATTTTTTCATACGATGCCGGAGCAGGCCTTTCTAGATTACTGGAAAGAGCGCCATCTCTCCTTGCCGTCGATACTTTGTTGCGACGAACTTTCTCAAGTGCCTGATCTTGCGCATTATACGATTATCCCGTTCATTATTTCGGATCAGCTGCTCGAGCTGAAGCGGCGGTATCCGCACATGGATATCATTGCGCCGGATTTGGCGGTCTGCCGGGAAATCAATCACAAGTTCAACACGAGAAGACTTATGGAGAAGAACGGGTTCAACGTCACGACCGGTTATTTCTGCAGCGATATCGCGAGCTTGGAGCATGCCTACGATCAGCTCGTTTCAGCGGGTTTTTCCAAGTGTGTGTTAAAGGTTCCTTACGGCTCCTCCGGTAAAGGGCTCAAAGTCATCGACAACGAACGAAATTTCCGTTTTTTGCTGAATTATATTCAAAACCGGCAGACAAACGTCGACCTGCTTCTGGAAGGCTGGCATCCCCACCGGCTCAGCTTAACGTCCCAGTTGTTTATTTCCGAACATGAAGTCCATCTTCTGGCCGTTACCGAGCAAATCGTAGACCCTAACGGAGTCTACAAAGGAACGAATTTCTCCCCTTCCTTATCGAAGTCGGAATCGGCCGATTATCGCGAAGAAATTTTGCGGGCAGGAGAACTGATCCGGCAGATGGGGTATACCGGCGTCCTCGGAATCGATTCCATCATCGATACGAACGGAGAACTGATTCCGGTTATCGAGATTAACGCCAGACTCACGCAAGTCACGTATATTCTTCCTTTAGTTATCGAACAGAAGAAGCGTTATGAGTTTGTCGAAAGCAGGGTGCTGGTGTTCAATTCCAGGGCGGATCTGAATTTTGAAGATTACGTAAACGATCTCTCGGAAGTGACTCGGGATTTACCGGTCCGAATCGATCTATACAATTTCTGCAAGGCTTCGGGAGCCTTTAAAAATACCTATAAGCTCTTTGTGTTAGTCTCTGCCCGCAATTCCGAACAGCTGAAAAAGGCCCGAAGCCTGCTTGACGAGCTGAACACGAAAATGACGACAAGTGTTCATTAAGTCATGAAGAAGGAAGGGGGACTTAAGGATGAACCTGGATCCTGCTGAAATCAAAGCCTTAACGAAACAATTCGAGACTCCTTTTTATTTGTATGACGGCGATTTTATCGAAACGCATTATGAGCAAATAAGAAGCCGGACGAACCCGGCTATTCAATTTTATTTGTCCCTGAAGGCGAACAACAATATCCACGTGGCCAAATTGTTCCGGAAGTGGGGGCTTGGCGTCGAGGTTGCATCCGCCGGAGAACTGGCTTTAGCCCGGCATGCCGGATTTTCAGCCGAAAACATCATTTTTTCGGGGCCGGGGAAGAAACGAAGCGAGCTCGAAATCGCCGTTAAAAGCGGGATTTACTGCATCATTGCGGAATCCATTCCGGAACTCCGATACATAGAAGAACTGGCTGAAAAAGAAAACAAAACGGTCCGTGTCGCGATCCGGATCAATCCCGACAAAAGCTTCGGCAGCACGGCCATCAAAATGGGCGGGGTACCGAGACAATTCGGAATGGACGAATCCATGCTGGATGCCGTATTTGATGCCATCCGTCCTCTTCAATTCACGAAATTTATCGGGATTCACGTCTATACGGGAACCCAGAATCTGAATACCGACAGCATCATAGAATCGATGAAATATACCGTCGATTTAGGCCGTCAAATTTATGAACGATACGGGATCGTCTGCGAATTCATTAATCTTGGCGGAGGGTTCGGAGTACCTTATTTCTCACACGAAAAGGCACTGGATATCGGCAGAATTACCCGTACGATCAGTGACTACGTTCAAGAGGCCAGAGACTCCTTGTTCCCTCAAACGACCTTTGTTATCGAAAGCGGAAGATATTTATTGGCTCAAGCGGCTGTGTATGTAACCGAGGTGCTTTACCGGAAAGCGTCCAAAGGAGAGATTTTCGTTATCGTAGACGGCGGAATGCACCACCATGCGGCCTCTACATTCCGGGGAAGAAGTATGAGGAGCAATTATCCCATTGAATGCATTCCCATGAGGGAAGACTCCGGCAGGCAGGAGCTCGAAAAAGTCACCATTGCCGGTCCCCTCTGTACGCCCGAGGATTGTATAGGCAAGGATGTCCATATACCGGCCCTGTATCCGGGTGACCTCGTATGTGTGCTGAATTCGGGCGCCTACGGTCTGAGCTTCAGTCCGGTTCATTTTCTGGGACATCCGACACCCATTGAAATTCTCAAACGGGAGGATTCGTACAAGCTAATCAGGCGGAAAGGAACCGCGGAAGACTTAGTCGCGACCCAGTTAGAGACGGAACCCAATCTCCTCTTTGTGGATAAATAGAAAGCCCAATATACGAAAAGCAGGGGGATGATTGCATTGGATACGATTCAATATTATTGCCAAATTCCAGGCGTCAACCATTATGCCACCAAAAAAGAATTCATGGAAAACTCCATTAAAATCGCTCAATTGTCCGATTCTTACGGCATAGTCGGGTCCCTGTCGTTTTTTAACCATTCCGTATTGGACCCCTGGGCCGTCAGCTCGGTTATTTTGCAGCATACGGAACGCCATGTTCCTCTTATTGCGCTTCAGCCCTATATGTATCCTCCTTATACGGCAGCCAAGTTAATTCAGAGCTTCACTTATTTATACAACCGGCGGATCGACTTAAATATGATCACCGGCGCCGTAACCGGCGAACTCCAGCAAACAGGGGGCTATATCGACCATTCGTCCCGCTACAAGAAACTGCACGAATATGTTCAGGTACTGCGTCTGCTGCTGGAATCCGATTCTCCCGTTTCGTTTAAAGGAGACTATTATGAACTGAATAATTTGGAGTTTAAGCCCACGCTGCCGGACAAGGGGCTTTTCCCCCACATTTTTATGTCCGGTTCTTCCGAGGAAGGTCTTGAAGCGGGTTTAAAAGCAGCGGATTTCGTCGTCACTCATCCGGGACCCCTGGAACATTTTAAACACCATTTTAGCGGAAAACTGCAAGGAACGCATGTTCAAAGTGCCATAAGAATCGAAATTATTGCCAGAGAATCGGCAGAGGAAGCATGGAAAGCCGCTCATTCCCGTTATCCCAGCAACCGGCAGGGGACGATTCAGCTCCGGATGAAAAAAAATTCGGAATCAAGCTGGCAGCGGACGCTGGCCGAACTGGCTTTAGCAAGTGAAACTTACGATGAGGTTTTCTGGATGGGCGGATACATGAACGGTGGAATTTACAGCCCCGTGTTAGTCGGGGATTACGAACAAGTAGGCGCTTATTTGAACGAGTATTATAAGCTCGGCGTGAAAGCCGTGTTGCTGGGTTCCATGTACAGCGAGGAGGATTTTATTCATTTCAGCCGGGTGAAGGAAGGGATTTCGAATCCGGTTTAGGGAACCGCAGCGAACAATCCGAACGGAGGGAGAGATAGCATGCGATTGATTTTAATCCGCCACGCGCAGGCCCACTGCAACATTCTGGAAGACGACGCACTCATGGACGCTTATGATCCTCATTGCGGGCTGACGGAAGCAGGGATCGGCCAGGCCGTGAAGCTTCGGGATGAATACCCGGTTTCACTGACGCCGTCGGTCATTTATTCAAGTCCTTTGAAACGGGCGAGGGAAACAGCATCCATTTTTCAGGGGCGGTTTCCGGCCGTGCCTTTCATCGAAGACGAGCGTTTGAGCGAGCTGAAAGCTCCGGAGTCTTTTATCCCGCCGATTACGCAGAGGCAGTGGGATCTATATTTGGAGCAGCGGATCCAGTCGCCTCATTTGGAAATCGTAAAGGGACTGGAATCGCTTGACGTACAGCGGGAACGGCTCGAGTGCTTTTATAAAGATTTGTTCCGGAAGCATGCCGAAGAAGCGTGCAATATCGTTATTTTTACCCACGCTTTCAGCATTCAGCTGTCTATCCTGTTTTTTCTCGGGCTAGGGAATGAACAGCTCCTGCAGTGGCAGATAAAAGCAAGCAATACGGCGATGCATATCATTCATTACGATTCGATCAGCAGCAGTTTTCTCCTGGAGAGTCTGAACAACCGTTCACATCTCCAAACAACCGGATAAGAGAGGGCGAGATGGGATGGATAACAAAGAACGGAACTGTTTGTATCAAGTGATCTATGCGATTTCCGGAGTGACCGGCGAGGACGGGGACGAGCTTTTGGAAACGTTTAAACAGGGACCGATGGAAGTGGATAAGCGGGATTTCTTTGAAATTGTCCAACGGGTTGAATCGCTTTTTGACTGTACGTTGGATATGAATTTGGAAGGTCCTTATTTGATACATGCCGATGAGATCGTGACTAAGATTACCCGAATAAACGTTTAATCCTGGCAATCGAAATAATCAGGTAGGGGGGAATCACCTTGACAAAGCAATTCGACGTGTGCGTGATCGGCAGCGGAGCAAGCGGTTCGGTCGTCAGCAAGTATTTGGCCGAGAAAGGCCTGGAAGTCGTCATCGTGGAACAAGGCGAGCTCATTGAACCGGGAACGAATATAGATTCGGTTATGAGCCATGCGGAGAAAGCGTACGCGAGAGAATCGGACGGGACCTGGGGGGATAACGGATACCCCTGGTCTGCGAGTGCGGTAGGCGGCGGAACGATTTTCTATGCCGGCATCTCGTTCCGATACAAAGACGTCGACTTCGATGCAAGAGAATACGTGGCGCCGGATGCGATGGATCCCCAGTGGCCCATCGGGTATTCGGATCTGGATCCCTACTACAACAAGATTGAACAGTGGCTGGGGGTGTCCGGGGATTTGAATGCCGATCCGTTCAAAAACAGGACCGGTACCGGTTCGCTCCGAACGGCCCATTCCTACAGTCAGCAGGGCGCCCTGATCGACCGGGCCGGCAAAGAGCTCGGTTTGAATCCGTTTCCGACTCCTCTGGCGGTCAACACAACGGATCATAACGGCTATCCGGGCTGCGACAACTTAACCAGCTGCACGGATTATGCGTGCCCGATCGGCGCCAAAGCGGACAGTTTTACGCGTATTTTGAAGCCCGTGCTGAAACTCGAGCATGTGACGCTGATGAAAAATACGAAGGCTCTGGCGTTCCACCAGACGAACCCATCCATAATCGACTCTTTGGAATGCCTGGACCTAAGCACGAATGAAAGATTCCACATCAAAGCGAAACAATTTGTGCTGGCCGGAAACGCGATCCAAAGCGCCGCTCTGGTGCTGCGTTCAACGAACAAATGGTGGCCGGACGGAGTAGGGAACAAATCCGGTCTGGTCGGTTCGGGACTAAGCTTCAAGAACAGCGAATACGTATCCGGCTGGGTGGACAATCATCCTTACGAGCAGCTGAACGAACCGTTGAAAGGGTTATACTCCACCGTTTCGATTACGGATTATTATCAAGACCCGCATTGTCATTCCGGTCTGGGCGGGCTGATCTACGAAGCGAACCCATGGACCTATTACGGCAATGAAGGAAGCGGCATGTATGTTCAACTGGAATGTATCATAGCGGACCAGCCTATGGTGTCCAATAGAGTCCGGTTATCGAACGATAAAGAAGCTACGGGGGTACCTAAAATCGTTCTTGATTATCAGACGCATGAATGGGACAAGCGCCGCCTGAACTTTATGATCGAGAGGGCCAGAGAAATTTTAACGGCCATGGGGTCCAAGCAGGTACAATGCAACCCTTCTTACTACTACTTAGGAAGCGCTCATTTGCATGGAACGTGCAGAGCAGGCACGGACGAGCTGACTTCCGTTGTCGATAAATTCGGCAGATTCCATACGATCGACAATTTGTTTGCGGCGGACGGGTCTTTCATGCCTTTTGCGGGCGGCGTCAATCCCACCTTGACGATCCAGGCCAACGCTTTAAGAATAGCCGAAAATATGAGTGTCTGATTGCGCGCGGTAACTGCGTAACACGGGAAATCCGGAAGCAGGGAAGTGATCGTTATCGTTTCTGTTTTGTTGAGGCTTGGCTGGTTTTTTAAAGAGCATAAAATCCGGTATACGCTGGCGGTACTCATCCTGATCCTCGTCAATGGGATCGAAATGCTGCCGCCTTTGCTGCTGGGATCCGCTCTGGACCATATCCAGCAAAACACACTGACAGCGGCGAGTCTGGCGCAGTATATCGGGTCTATTCTCGGACTTTCCATCGTCATCTATACCCTGAATTACGCTTGGATGTATCAATTGCACGGCGGAGCGAATCGTCTGCAGTTGAAGATGCGTTCACGCTTCATGGCCCATCTGCTGAAGATGACGCCGGCCTTTTTCGAAAAGTACCGGACCGGCGATCTCATGGCCCGGGCGACTAACGATATCAAATCCATTGGAGAAACGTCGGGTTCCGGCATTCTGACCTTAGTCGATTCCTGTTTGTTTTCCGTGACGATCCTCATTACGATGGGCTTTTTTATCGATTGGAATTTAATGCTGGTTACCATATTGCCGCTTCCGCTTATCGCGGTAGTGATTACCTTCTTCGGAAAATACCTTCACCGCCGTTTTACGATCGCCCAAGACGCTTTCGGCACGTTAAACGATCGGGTGCTGGAGACCATCACCGGTATTCGCGTCGTTAGAGCTTATGTGCGGGAAGAGGCGAACCAGAAAAATTTTGAAACCATGGCGGAAGATTTATTCCGGAAAAATATCGCCATCGCGCGGGTCGAAGCTTTATTCGAACCCACCATCCGCATGTTAATCGGGATCAGTTATTTGATCGGACTCGGCTACGGGACTTATCTCGTTTTTCATCAGCGTATTTCACTGGGCGAACTGATCACGTTCAACGTCTATTTGGGCATGCTGATCTGGCCCATGTACGCCATCGGTGAACTGATTAATATTATGCAGCGGGGGAGCGCTTCCTTGGACCGTTTGGATGAGATCATAAGTTATCCGCCCGACGTACAGGATGGGGAAGATCCGGAGGAGGAAATAGCGCTGCCGCAGCCCATACGATTCGACCACGTAAGCTTCCGCTATCCTTCTTCCCGAACCGATAACCTGAGCGGCATCACCCTGCACATTAACCGCGGTCAGACCATCGGTATCGTCGGCCGGACAGGAAGCGGCAAGACTACCCTGTTAAGGCAACTGCTTAGGGAGTATCCGGCGGACAGGGGCGAAATCACCGTTTCGGGTATCCCCCTGGAACGGATTCGGCTTGAGACCTGGAACCGGTGGATCGGTTATGTCCCTCAGGAGCAGCTTCTATTTTCGAAAACCGTAAAAGAAAATGTTCGATTCGGCAGGGAGAGCTCGACCGACCAGGAAGTGCTCCGCGCTTTGGAACTGGCTTCCTTTATGCAGGATATTCATACGCTTCCGGACGGGATAGATACACGGGTAGGGGAAAGAGGGGTCTCCTTGTCGGGAGGACAGAAGCAAAGAATCGCTTTTGCCCGGGCGATCATTTCCGAACCCGAAATAATGCTGCTGGATGACGCTTTATCCGCTGTCGATGCTAAAACGGAGGCGAGTATAATCGCGAACCTTATCGCGGAGCGAAAGGGACGTACGACGCTCATTTCGACGCACCGGTTATCCGCTGTGGAACATTCCGATTTCATCGTCGTAATGGATCAGGGCCGAATTATCCAGTGCGGCACACATGTTCAATTGATTGCCTGCCACGGTTGGTATAAAGAACAATACGAATCACAAAAATTGCAAATGAACTTGTTAAAGTGAGCGTGGAAAATCCTATGAATGTAGGAAAGAAACTGTTCAAGTATGTTCTTTATTACAAGAAATCGTTTATCGGGGCGCTTTGTTTGCTTCTGCTGATGGTAGCGGCGGAATTGTCCGGACCGCTTATCGCCAAACAGTTAATCGACCGACATATTCTGGGGATTGAAAAACCTTGGTACGAAACACGGGAGCCCGGGGAAAATGCCGTGCCCTATAAAGGGAAGTTCTATAAAAGGGGCGATTATTTTAACGAGCATGAAAAGAAGGGACAAGAAGTCCGCATTCTGCAGGTGCAGCGGCAGTTCGTATTCGTTCCTGAGGCCGTGAAGATTGATGGTGAACGCCGCATACAAGGCGGACAGCTCATCGTCAAGCGAAATGTGGAAACCGGGACGTATCCGGCCGATATTCTCTCCACGAGTGACTTGTTTCTCTTTTACGAGCCGGAATTGGGGGGCATCGTCAACTTGATCCTTCTTTATTTCGGATTCGTAGGGGCAGCCAGCCTGCTCGAATACGGTCAAACGTATGCCTTGCAAGTCTCTTCCAATCGTGTCATTCAAAAAATGCGGGTAGATGTTCTAAAGCAAATCCACCGGATTCCCATTCCGTATTTCGACCGAATACCGGCCGGCCGGATCGTATCTTGCGTAACCAACGATACCGAAGCCGTGAAAGAATTGTTCGTTACCGTATTGAGAAATTTCTTCACCGGAGCCGTCTATATAACCGGAATCTTGACGGCTCTCTATATATTAGACGTTAGGCTCGCGCTTATTTGCACGCTTATCATTCCTGCCCTTGCGGGCTGGATCTGGCTTTATCAAAAGTTTGCATCCAAATACAGCCAGACGATCCGCTCCACATTGAGCGATATCAACGGATTGATCAACGAAGCCATTCAATGTATGCCTGTCATTCGCGCTTTCTCCCGGCAGCACACCGTACGGCAGGAATTTGAGGATAAAAATGTACGTTACTTTACGTATTCCAATAAACTGCTTACCTTAAAAGCACTCACCTCCAACAATCTCGTTACGGTTCTCAGAAGTCTCGCCCTCGCCGCAATCATTTGGTATTTTGGCGGAGCCAGTTTGAGCCATCAAGCCGTTTTTACCTTCGGCATGATTTATGCCTTTGTAGAATATGTGGAACGCTTATTCCAGCCTCTTGTGGGAATGGTGAATCAGCTGGCTCAGCTGAATCATTCACTCGTCTCGGCCGAACGGGTCTTCAGGCTGATGGAAGAGGAAGGCGCCGACGTCATAGATGGGGAAACGCCGCGAATGAAGGGAGACGTAAAATTCGAGAACGTTTCCTTTGCCTATTCGGACGATCATTACGTTCTTCGTGATATTTCTTTCGAAGCGAAACAGGGGCAGACGGTCGCATTCGTCGGACATACAGGATCGGGGAAAAGTTCCATCATGAACGTACTGCTGAGGTTTTACGAGCTGCAAGAGGGAACCGTTACGATAGACGGGCAAGATATCCAGACCCTTTCCCGGCAGCATGTAAGAAAACAGATCGGCATCGTTCTGCAGGAACCTTTCTTGTTCACAGGCACCATTGCCGGCAATATCAGTTTGGACAATCCGGCCATCAGCCGTGAGTTGATCGAAGATTCGTTAAGAGCGGTCGGAGCCCAGCGCGTGCTTCAACATTTGCCCAATGGATTGGACGAACCCGTCATCGAAAAAGGAAGCACCTTATCGGTCGGGCAGAAGCAGTTGATTTCCTTTGCAAGAGCGCTCGCCTACAACACGCCTGTTCTTATCCTGGACGAAGCCACGTCCAATATCGATACGGAGACGGAAGGCATGATCCAAACGGCGCTGGAAGTGTTGAAAAAGGGAAGAACAACGTTTGTGATCGCGCACCGGTTATCTACCATCCATCATGCGGACCTGATTTTAGTGATGGACCGGGGCCGAATTGCGGAACGCGGCAATCACGACGAATTAATGAAGCAGCGGGGCATCTATTACCAGATGTATCAGTTGCAAATGCGTGATAGAGCGAATGTCCCCGTTTAACACAATGAAAGCAGTCGACCGCATCGTGCGGACACTGCTTTCTTTCTTTTGCAAGCAAAACGGAGGGGATAAGAAAGTCCTTTACAAATACGTGGTTGTAAAAGTTCCCTGTTCATGGTAATTTAGCTCCTATCCAGTAAGAATCGGGAGGATTACTTCACATGAATTGGCTCAAATGGGATCTGAATCTGAAAATCAGATTAACCGGAGATACCGTATTCAACCTGCTTTTTTGGATGTATTTTCCTTTCATCACCTTATTTTTCAGCGAAGCGTTCGGCAAATCCGTAGCCAGCGTGCTGATGGCTGTGCCGCCTATATTCAGCCTGGCAGGGGGCTTGTTTGGCGGCTTTCTGTCGGACCGCCTGGGCAGGAGACCGGCCATGCTGCTGGGAGCGTTTATGCAAGCTTCGATGTTTGCCCTGTTTGCGTTATCTTCGTCTCATTGGCTGGATTATTTCGCTTACATCGGTATCGGCCTGGGCGGAGCCATCTACATGCCGGCCAGCTCGGCCATGGTGGCGGATATAACGCCGCCAAAAGACAGGCGGATGGTCTATGCCACTTTTGTGACCGGAAGGAACATCGGTGCCGTGTTCGGGCCCGCGCTCGGATCGGTCTTCTTTTTCCAGTACCGGCAAGAGCTGCTCTGGACCTGCACCGCCGTAACGCTGCTGTATTCGCTGGCCATCCTGCTGATGATCAAGGAGACGCTGCCGGCAGCGGCCGGAGAAGCCCGGCAAGGCATGAAGCTGTCCGGTATTTTGAAGGAGCAGGCGAGCAGCTACGGCGTTATTTTCCGGGATAAACTATTTGCTCTCTATATCGCCGCAGGCATTCTGGTTACGATCGCCTTTATGCAGCTGGATATGTATCTGGCGGTGTACGTGACCGAGTATGTGCCCGCGCAGAAGCTGCTGACCATCCGGGATTGGAGCCTTACCCTCAGCAGCTCGCAGGCATTCGGTTTGATCCTCGGCCTGAACGGCCTGCTGTTCGTCCTGTGTGTGATGCCGATAACGAAATGGTTTGAAACATGGCCGGAACGCAACGTCCTTATCTTGTCTTCCCTGCTGTTCGGAGCGGGAATGTTTATGTTCGGGTTCACGACACAGATAGGGCTGCTGCTGATTTTCACGGTTATATTCACGATTGGAGAGGTGTCACGCAGCCCGGTTACGGAAAGCTTCATCAGCAAATATGCGCCGGACCATGCCAGAGGCCAGTATATGGGGGCATCGGGTCTTCAGTTTTCGATCGGCAGGCTGATTGCGCCCGTTACGGTTTTGTTCTCGGCCTGGTTTCCTCCGCAAGTGGTGTTCGGGTTTATCTTTTTGGTTACCATCCTCAGTTCTCTTCTCTATATACGCGTGTTTAAAATGCTCCCTGCCAGCTACTACGACCACCAGCGGGAAGCGGATGCCGTCTGACAAAGAAGCGTTTGGGGCAAAATTAACGAACTTGAAAGAAAGCCGGAAAGGCTTTCTTTTTTGGTTGCTGAGATGCGGACCTTTTATGAAGAAAAAAATAATTTTCTTTTTTTGGGCAGGGTTGTCGATTAAGCCGTTTGCGCTTCGTCGTCTTACTAGAAGGCGGCAGGTGAAGCAATTCATTCGGGACGATCCGGACAAGAGAAAGCTGAAAAGAAAAGGTGAGAAAGTAACGGTTCAAGATAGGCACGGTGGAAAGACACCCGTCTGCATCGGCCAGTCCTTTCCAAAATCAGCGTTCCGTTTTAAGATAACAAAATAATCGGTGTAGCAGAAAAGGAGACGAGCATGATGAACACGGTAACTTCGAAAGACGGCACTACAATCGCTTATGACAAAACGGGGCAAGGCCCGGCGCTTATTCTGGTGACGGGAGCGTTCAGCTACCGCAAATTTCCAGGACAGGTGCAGCTGGCGGAGCTGCTGTCCGGGCAATTCACGGTGTACAAC
Source organism: Paenibacillus sp. JT31N7 (assembly GCF_059692095.1). Lineage (NCBI taxonomy): Bacteria > Bacillati > Bacillota > Bacilli > Caryophanales > Paenibacillaceae > Paenibacillus > Paenibacillus sp. JT31N7. Next base: position 569,395 of record NZ_JCAUAT010000001.1, on the reverse strand, counting down.
TACGACCGGCGGGGAAGAGGAGACAGCGGAGACAAACAGCCTTATGCCATCGAACGCGAAATCGAGGATTTGCAGGCGGTTATTGACGAAGCCGGCGGCTCCGCTTTCGTCTGGGGATTGTCTTCGGGAGCGGCCCTAGCCCTACAGGCGGCGGCGAACGGGGCGGACATCGCCAAATTGGCTCTGCACGAACCACCGTTCGTGGTCGATCCGGCCGACCGGAAGCCGCCGCACAATTTTACGGAGCATGTAAGCGAGCTAATTACCGACGGACGCCGTGCAGAGGCAATCAAATATTTTATGACTCAGGGCATGGGAGCACCTTCGTTCGTGGTCGGCATGATGAAGCTGATGCCGGGTGTCTGGTCAAACTTGATGGCCGTCGCCCATACGCTCCCTTACGATGCCGCTCTGCTCGATGGCTATATGGAAGGAAAGCCATTGCCAGCCGGATTATGGCGCTCCGTCACGCAGCCCGTTCTGGTGCTCCAAGGCACGGAAAGTCCGGTGGGTCTGCGACATGGCGCCCAGGCACTTGCCCAAGCCCTTCCAAATGCGCAATTGCTCAGCAAGAAAGGACTCGGGCATACGAAAAAGCTCCCCGCAAAATTAATTTCAGTGGAACTTTCGGCTTTTTTTACCGGAAACAGAGAAGTTCGAATTGCAGCCGGCAGGTAAGCGGGGGGAAGGGGCGCATCCGGAATATGACCTATATGTCCGAATGGCAGGAAACAGACTTGCTTTCGCCGAAAATTAGTAACCAAAATTAATTTAAAAAATCGAAACGGGAAAATGGGAGCCGCTGTCGATTCTTTAGATCCCCATTCGTTGTATAAATGAAGGTTCACGAAAAAGAGGAGGAATATACCGATGAGATTTATGATGATTGTGAAAGCCACGACAGATTCCGAGGCGGGAACGCTGCCCAGCCAGGAGCTCATCGAGGCGATGCAGAAGTATAACGAAGAATTGGTAAAAGCGGGTGTTCTGCTAGCCGCCGACGGCCTGCAGCCAAGCTCGAGCGGAATCCGGATTACCTATCCGGAACCCGGAGGCAAACCGAAGGTGGTGGACGGACCGTTCACTGAGGCGAAAGAAATGATTGCGGGCTACACGCTTATTGAAGTCAAAACAAGAGAAGAAGCTATCGAGTGGGCTATGCGTATGCCGGATCCTCACGGATACGGACAAGGTGAGATCGAGCTTAGGCAGGTGTTCGAGGTGGAAGATCTGATGCCTAATCCCGAAACGGTCGAGAAGGAAAAAACACTCCGCAAGCAGGTTGAGGAGCAGAAGAAAGCGTGACGCGGTCCCCTGCACACCGGACGATCGATGCGATATGGCGTATCGAATCGGCCAAACTTATCGCGGGACTGACGCGTATGGTGAGGGACGTAGGACTCGCAGAGGATCTCGCGCAGGATGCTCTCGTGATCGCGCTGGAGAAATGGCCGGTCTCCGGCATTCCCGACAATCCCGGAGCCTGGCTGATGACGACGGCGAAGCGGCGTGCGATCGACCTTCTGCGGAGAACGAAAGTGCGTGACCGGAAATATGCCGAAATGTCCCGCACCATGGATTTGTATACGGAGGAAGACCTCAATCCCACACTGGACGGGGAGATCGGCGACGATCTCCTCCGTCTGATCTTCATGACCTGCCATCCGGTGCTGTCGCAGGAAGCCAGAGTCGCGCTGACGCTCCGCCTGTTATGCGGGCTAACTACGGATGAAATCGCCCGTTCTTTCCTGATTGCGGAGTCAACGGTTGCCCAGCGGATCGTGCGAGCCAAGAAAACGTTAAACGCGCAAAAAGTACCTTTTGAAGTACCGGCCGGGGAAGCGCTTAAGGAACGGTTAACGGCCGTGCTTGAGGTCATTTACCTCATGTTCAACGAGGGCTATTCGGCAACTTCGGGAGAAGACTGGATCAGGCCGCTGCTGTGCCGGGAAGCGCTTCGACTGGGGCGCGTGCTAGCAGAGATCGCTCCCGGGGAAGGGGAAGTTCATGGTCTGGTTGCCCTGATGGAAATTCAATCTTCGCGGTTTCGAACACGGATTGGCGCTGCGGGCGAACCCGTCCTCTTGATGGACCAGAACCGCGCGCAGTGGGATCGTCTGCTGATCCGGCGGGGATTGGCGGCACTTGAACGGAGCCGCAAGCTCGGACGCCCGCTCGGTCCTTACGCGCTGCAGGCCGCTATCTCCGCCTGCCATGCGCAGGCGCCAACCGCTTCGGAGACCGACTGGATCCGCATCGCTGCTCTTTACGAAGCCCTTTCAAGAGCAGCGCCGTCGCCGATTGTCGAGCTAAACCGGGCTGTCGCCATCGCTATGGCATTCGGTCCGGCCTTCGGGCTGCAGATAGTCGACGAGTTGAGCGGCGAGCCTGCTCTTAAGGGATATCATCTGCTCCCGAGCGTCCGCGGCGACCTTCTGGTGAAGCTCGGACGGCCGGAAGAAGCCCGTGCGGAATTCGAACGGGCGGCTTCTATGACGCGGAATGCCCGGGAACGGGATCTCTTGCTGAGCCGGGCCGCTGAATGCAAGGCCGAAGCCCCCGAATAATTTTGTGCCCGCTTGTCGATCGCAAGGCTTCTCGTTCGTTGTCTTAATAAGGGGAAGAGCTGTGCAGTAAACTGCCGCAAGCATTCTTCCCGCAAGGAGGAAACGGGGATGCGATTTATGCTGATTGTAAAAGCGACAAGTTTTTCGGAGGCAGGTGTAAAACCCGACCAGGCGCACAGCGAAGCGATGGCTGCGTACCGCAAGTCACTGGCAGAGGCCGGTGTGCTGCTTGCAGCGGAAGAGCTGCAGCCGAGCTCCACCGGAATCCGGATAGGGTATTCTCCGAATGGAGAGGAGCCGGTGTTCGAGGCGGGGCCTTTTCAAACCGGGCAGGGGCTTTTGGCGGGCTACACACTCATTGAGGTGAATGCCGAACAGGAAGCCGTAAACTGGGCGCGACTGATGCCGGTTCCGCCCGTACACGGGACTTTCGATATTGAAGTCCGAGAGCTCACTGAGCAGTCCGATCGGGCAAAAGAACCGTTGGAACGGGCTTTGGAAGCCGATTTGAAAACTCAGCTCGATATGCTGAAACATACCTAAAGGAGACGAAAATATGACCCCCGCGAACCAGGAAGTAACCGAGTTTATTGAAGCATTGAAGGAACAATGGCAGAAAGAACTGTCCGCCGGGCTGCGTGAGGTCGTTCACCAGGCTATCCCCGATGTGGCGGAACGGATTCAATACAAAAAGCCGCATTTTCTGAAAAACGGAAAATACGCCGCCGTCATCTCCACCTCGAAAGATGCGGTGAGCTTTACGATCTTTAACGCCTCCGATCTTCAGCTCCCAGAAGGAATGTTTGACGGTCCTCCAGAAAGAAAAACGTTGAAGCTGCGTAAAGGGGAGACGTTTGATTCCGGGCTTCTGGTTCCTCTGGTTGTCCAAGCTTCAAGCGCACTTTAAAGTTTTTCTGTAAATAAAAAAAGCAGTTTGTTTCTTACCGTGTGGTAGGTGGAATATCGTTCGGCAATCAAGCGGGAGAAATCGTGCATCGTCGAGAAGTGAATCCATCCGTAAGCCGCGCATTGCGCGGTTTTTATTTTTCAAGCTCTCTCGCTTGCATGATGGAGTGAAGGCGGCGTACCGGCAGAGCCGAGTCTAAATCCGAGTATTGGAAGCGTTTATTTCTGATACACTTAAACATCTTTAAAGATGGCCTTATTAACAGTGAGGGCATCTTTTTTATGCCTGAAACGATCTAAAAAAACTTGTAAAAAACAACTGCAAACCGATTTATCCTTTGTCTATAAAACTTCAGCAATGATACCCTGATAAAAAACAACGGGAGTGATAACCATGACTTTTTACCCGGCAGCCAAAGTTAAAAGGAACGTCATTTGTACTGGAAAAGCCGGCCGTGTAATCCAAACCCAACGGAGGTATCCGGGTGAAAATGATAAAAAGGTTCGCGACTTATTACAAGCCTTATAAAAAAGTACTCATCGCCGATCTGATATTCGCGGCGCTTGCTTCCATGTGCGCGCTTGCCTATCCGATGCTGGTCCATTTTATGACCTCGAACGCGATCAGTGAAGAGGGAATAGCAGCGGCGCTTCTTATCAAAATGATCGCCGTTTTTTTATTTTTGATGGCGGTCGAGTATGGAAGCAGCTTTTATACGGACTATTACGGACATGCGATGGGTGCCGCCATGGAGGCCGATATGCGAAACGACTTGTTTCGGCATGTTCAAAGTCTTCCGTTCAGTTACCATGACAAGACAGCTACCGGTCAGCTTATGTCCCGCGCCACCCATGATTTGTTTAACATATCCGAACTTGCGCACCACGGACCGGAGGATCTGGTCATCTCGTTCGTAAGAATCGCGGGATCGGCGCTTATTTTGTGGCTGCTGAACCCCGTATTGGCGCTGACTCTGTTATCGATTCTGCCCTTCATGTTCCTGTTCGCCTACCGTTACAGTATCAAGGTTAAAGAAGCGTTGAAAAGGAACAACGAACGGATCGGAGATCTTAACGCTCAGTTGGAAGATAGCCTTGGCGGTATTCGCGTCGTCCAATCTTTCGCCAACGAAGAGATTGAGATCGCCAAATTCAGAACCAGTAACGAGTTGTTCCTCGCGAGCAGGAAAAAAGGCTATAAAGCCGAGGCTTTATTTTTCAACGGATTGACTTCATTCATGTCCTTGATGAATATAGCGGTCGTTGTCGCGGGTGCGCTCCTTATCAGCTATAACAGGCTTCTCTTGACGGAATTGATTACTTTTCTGCTTTATATAAACACCATCACCGATCCGGTGAAAAGACTGGTTAACTTCACGCAAAATCTGCAAAACGGGGCGGCGGGTTTCGAGCGGTTTGTAGAAATCCTTTCGATAAAACCCGATATAACCGACTCGGAAGACGCAGTGACGTTAAACCCGGTCCGAGGAAAAATCCGATTCGAAAACGTTGGTTTCCGGTATTCAGGCGACAATTCCCCCGTGTTCAGTCATCTAAACTTAACCGTATTTCCAGGTGAAACCGTTGCGCTTGTCGGTTCGTCCGGGGCAGGCAAGACTACCCTGTGTCAATTGATTCCCCGTTTCTACGACCCCTGTGAAGGAAATGTATACGTGGACGATACGAATATTAAAGACGTGAAGCTAAAATCGCTGCGCAGCCAAATCGGAATTGTGCAGCAGGACGTTTATTTATTCGCGGGCACCGTACGAGAAAATATTAGGTACGGAAAACCGGACGCAACCGACGAGGAAATTATAGCCGCCGCCAAACTGGCTCATGCTCATGAATTCATTACGGGTTTACCGGGCGCTTATGAAGCCTTTGTCGGCCAGCGGGGAACCAAACTTTCGGGCGGACAGAAACAACGCATCAGCATCGCCCGCGTTATACTCAGAAACCCGGCCATCCTGATCTTCGACGAAGCCACTTCCACACTTGACAACGAAAGCGAAAGAATCATTCAACACAGTTTGGAGATGCTGGCCTGTAACCGCACCGCCTTGATCATTGCCCACCGGTTGTCCACGATCCGGAATGCCGACCGGATTGTTGTGCTTACGGAACAGGGGATCGCCGAGGAGGGAACTCATGAGACGCTAATGAGACAGGGAGGGACGTACGCGAAGCTGTATAACATGCAGTCGAATTGAAGCCCCGCTGATATGCCGGCACAGATTACGCGGAGATGTCCCCAATAAGAGCGCCGTTGCCCTCACGGACGCTCTTATATTTTTCACTTCGCATCCTTTTCGAATGGTTTTTTGCTGACAAGGATAAACATTTCGTAACCCAAACGATTCTTTCCCGTATAAATAGAACAAAATCGGTTGCCGTCCGGCGAGGCCGCCATTCCTCCCGACAAATACGGTTTAACCAAATAGAAGTCGAGGTCGTGCATCTTATGAATCAGACATTTACAGACCAGGCAGATGCCTGGTACCGGTTGGCTGAGCAGAGGGCTGCTCAGTATTTCAGATCGCTTTATGCGCAGGTCGCGGAGAAGAGCTATGTGCCGGTCCTGACTGAAGATATCCATGTCTGGAAAAAAAATCATATCCCGCCTTTTTCGCTGTTTTCCTTCTTATCCCGGAGAAAAAGAAAGCCCGATTCCCGGGATTATTCCCGCTATATCCAATGGCTCCGTTATACCGGAAAATTGGACGATTACCTGGACCGGAGCATCTCTTACATTTATTTGCGGGATCTGGGCCAAGCCCTGGATTCCCCCGGCACACAGAAGAAGGTCCGGCGCGTAATCGGCGATGTCCGGAAACAGTTGATGGATTCCGGCAAAGCAGACGGGGGAGATCAGCCGGAATATATAAGCTGGGCGGGTTTATACCGCTGGGCCCAGAAGGAAGGTATCGAAACCGCCACCATTTGGTTAATAGCCAAGCTCAAAAACGTTTCTTCCCGTATCCCGAAAGAAATGAATGCCGAGCAAGCCCAGCGCAAACTGCTCAAAATCATTCTCGGAGTCATTCTGCACGTAAACGACGATATGGAGGATGAAACGCCGCCGGATGAACGCTCCCGCAGACTGGATGAAGCCATCCGGCTCGGATATTCGTATGGTCTGACCTATCCGTTCATCGACGATCTTCTCGATTCGGGGATCTTAACGGACCGGGAGAAAGAACAATTTACCGGCATGATACGTACCGCGCTTCTGACGGGTTCCGTGCCTGAATTAGGCGATTGGTCCGAAAATAACCGGGCTTTGCTGGAATTCGTTCATGCGGAGCTCCGGGATGCGTTCGAGTCAATTCAGGCATATCAGCGGCCGGAAACCTTAAAAACCTTTTACGAACAATCGTATGTGTTTTTCCACTCCCAGGAGCTGGACCGTGTAAAGAATCTGTCCTATGAGGCTTACACGAATGAAGAGCTTTATATCCCTATCATTTTAAAATCCTCTTCTTCCCGGTTGATTGTGCGTTCCGTACTTAGCGCGGACGAGGACGAAGGCTTTGATAACCGGACCTTTTATTATGGCATTTACAATCAGTTGGCCGATGATTTCGCCGATATGTTCGATGACAGGAAAGACGGTGCGGTAACCCCCTATACCTACTATTTAAAATACCGGGATCGCCGCCCGGATCTGATCAACCCCTATGAATTGTACTGGACGGTCATCTCCCATCTGATTCATAACGTGTACCGGTCCGATGCGAAGACCCGTGAGGTCATCCTTGATCGTGCGATCAACGGACTCAAACGATGCAGAGAACGTCTCGGTGCCGACAAGTATAACGAGATTATGGAGATATTTGCGTCGGGAAATCCCGAATTCAATCGTCTCGTGCAGCACATGGTGCACAAAGCGGATCATGTGGATTTCTTCGATAAACTGCTGCGGGATCAGGTGGTTGCCGTTCTCCAAAACAACCGGAGGGAGAAAGAGGCTTTCTCCGATACGATCGGAGCTGTCCGGGATCAGATCAACAGCTTCCTGCACATTTCCAAGCCTCACGGAATGCCCGCAATGAAAGAAGCGCTTGTTGATGCCGCCAATTACAGTCTGGAAGGATCGGGGAAGCGTATCCGGCCTATTTTGACCTGGGTTATGGGCGTAAACGAATACGGCCTGCAAGCGGAAGAAATCGTCCCGCTTCTCAGATCGCTCGAATATATGCACACCGCCTCCCTGATCTTCGACGATCTGCCTTCCCAGGATAATGCGTCCACGAGGAGAGGACGGCCGACCCTGCATCAGGTGCATAATATTGCCACCGCTGAACTGACCGGTCTGTACCTGATCCAGAAGGCCACCCAAGAGCAGACATCGCTGGACCGTTTTCCGGCTAAATCCGTCCTTGCACTTATCCGCTATTCGGCCGAAAAGACCGAAGAGATGTGTATGGGACAGGCGATGGACCTACAGGCCAGGGGAAAAGCATTGACCCTGGAACAGTTGAACTTGATCTGTTTTTATAAAACCGGCATCGCATTCGAGGCGGCTCTCGTTATGCCGGCCATTCTTGCGGAAGTTTCGGTTGCCGAGATAGAAGCTTTGAAAAAATTCGCCTATCATGCGGGTATAGCCTTTCAGATCAAAGACGATTTGCTTGATGCGGAAGGAAACGTGGATGTGCTCGGTAAACCTGCTGGCAAGGATATTGAAAACAACAACTCGACTTTCGTGACGATATTGGGACAGGACGGCGCGGGTAAAGAGATGTGGGAACATTACTGCCTGGCTATGGAAACCCTGAAAGAGATTCCACGCAATACCGCTTTCCTGAAGCATTTATTGATTTATATAGTCGGAAGAGATCATTAAGGGTGAGGGAGCATAAACATAAGGTTTTTTAAAAGAAGGCTTTGTTTAACTTCATTGTTGATATTTGAAATTTACGAACGTTTGTTCCGTATTTAGGGTAATCATATGGCTCGGAGCTGATTACCCTATGGATTTGAAGGAACCGTTTAAACTTGTTGAGGGGTTGGACAATAAGGATAAGCATGGTCTTTTTGCAGTCCCGTAACAAAAATACGACGGAACCTGTACGAGTGATTGATGAAATTCAAGAGCAAAAGCAAGGGCGTTTACCATATCCAGAACGTCAACAGCTACCATAGCCGACTGAAAAAATGGATGGACCGCTTCAATGGGGTTGCAACAAAGTATCTGGAACACTATCTGGCTTGGTTTCGCTACCTCGATAGCAAGGAGGATGAAAATACAACGTCGAATAAGAAGAATATGTTGGTAACATCGTGTTTGTTTTCAGTCAGGGAAACGAACGCAAAACTAAGAAAGTTGGCTTACGGATAGCCTTGGTAAGCAAGTAGAACATGCCCAACAAACAAAGTATTGGCTGTTTTGGCATAGGGGGTATTTTTATAACAAATGCATTGCAATCAATTATTGAACATTACTTTCCTCTAGAAACTGTAAATACTGAACCTGTTCCGTTCGGGTTAACGAATACAACCTGTTTCGTAACGGTAAGCGACCAAAAATACGTAGCTCGTCATTACGACCGTTATACCAAGTCCGTAGAAAGTTTGCACTTAGAAATGGAAGTAACATCATTTCTGCTACGCTCGACTCTTTCGTTTAATATCCCTTCGTTTCTGCCAACGCAGGATGGAAACATGTCTGTGACGTTATCAGATGGGACAATGGGTGCTCTCGTATCTTATATTCAGGGCACGGTTCCACCGCTTCAAACACCAGATGATGCACACTTATTGGGTCGCGTCGTCGGTGAAGTCAGTGCGAGACTGAGCGAATATGAAAGACCGAAAGATACAAAATACGATGGAATCCAATTTACTGACCTGTATCGGCTACATCCTCTTGCTAGTGCGGAAAATGTAGCTTCTTTCTGGAAACGACCGCCTTTTCCAGTTACAGACGAGCAAAAACATTTTTATAACGAAGCACTGATTTCTGTTAAGGCAAATCGTGAAGCTCTATTGTCCTTGCCCCGACAACTGGTCCATCACGACTTATTGGTCTTCAACTTATTATCGGTGGACCGCTGTATTACGGGGGTCTTAGATTTTGATTTCCTTGCGGTCGATATCTCATTTTTGGAATTCGTGATAAGCCTTAATCATGTTCTCCAGATGTCTGGCGGCTCACTTGAAATGGCGGCAGCTTTTATTGAAGGGTATGCTGTGTTTCGGACCTGCTCATCTGAGGAATTGCTGCAACTACGCACATTGACCCGTTTGTACCATATTGCTGTCCTACACATATATATTGGACAATACGGGGGAGGTAAGGACAATTCTACTGCTTTTGCCTACATTGCGAATCAACTAATTGAGCGCGATAACTGGTTAAATCAAAATGAAGGTCATCTAGAAGAGTTGCTTTCACTATTATTAAGATAGGAAAGTCACAAAAATTAGAAGAATAATCGACCGCAGAACAAGCGGTCGATTATTTAACATGAAAATCAACAATAAAATTTAACATAGCCTAAAAGAAAAAACCGATTTTCTGAATACAGAAAATCGGCTTTGAAGAACGCTTACCTGAGATTGCCGCTTTATTTTACGGTCAGCAGCAGCTTTTTACTTACGAATACCATCATCAGCGACAAGACGAGAAAATAAAGCGGCATGGTGAGTAATGAATCATTGTGAAGGTAACTCATACCGCTCGTGATCAAGCTGACAAGGATATAGTAGCCTAAACCGAAGATGGCGCCCGCAGTCCCGAGTACATCGCTGTATCGGAGTAGTGCCAAGCTTAGACAGTTGGGTATAGCCATCCCGATTCCCAGCAGGAAGATGAAGATACAGATGGCGAGAAGGATTAGAAAGATTGCGGAAGGACTCGCCTTATACAAGATGATGGCGATCATGCAGGCCGCTCCGATAGCGGATACGGCCGTACCGGTGACGATGATCTTTTCAGCGGTCAATCTCGTTAACAGTTTTTTCGATAACAAGGCGCCCAGAATAGAAGAAAGCGCCACTAGAACGCCGAAAATACCGAATTCGCCCGGTGTCAGATGAAAATACTCCATAAAGATAAACGGTGACTCGGCATAGTAACTGAACAAAAGACCATTGGTTGCGCCAATGAGAAAACCGAATGCCCATAACTTTCTATCGCCAAGCATGCGCCGGAGCACAGACCGGATTTTGATGTTCGTTGTTATGGCTCCTTTTGTTTCAGGAAGTGCAGCGAACGTATACGCAAAAACGGCCGCGCTCATGATAACGAGCGTGAGGAAAACCGCCCTGAAACCGAGCGCTTGATCTACCCAACCGCCGATTAACGGGCCGATCGCCGGAGTGAAGGCCAGCGCTGCGGAAATTTGGGCAAACACGGCGTGACGTTTGGCTCCGTCGATACTCTCGCGCAGGATGGTTTGCGTGACAACCGAGCCGGTACTGGCTCCAAAAGCCTGAACGAACCGGCTTACCAGCAGCCATTCGGCGGTGCCGGACAAATAACAGCCCAAGCTTCCGAGGCCATAAACGAGAATTCCCCAAAGCAGCGCGGGACGCCGTCCAATTGAATCCGAGAGCCTTCCCCAGCAAAAAACACCAAGGGCGAATCCCAGGAAGTAGATACTAAGCGTCAGTTGAATCAAGTTCCGGCTGACTTGGAAATGATCCGCGATATCCGGTAAAGAAGGCGTATAGATCGTTTCACTAATTTGCGGGAAACCCACAAGAATAATAAACAGCAAGATGGATGGTGTTGAGATTTTTTTTGTTAACACAGTTCATGCCCCCTATAAATTGAAAAATCTCAATTCGTCCCGGGTATTACGGGATAGGGGGCTTGCATTTGATCAATCGGGTAAATGAGAGCATGTAATTTCACCTTATTTTTTATAGGGGGACTATAATGAGTATTATAGCAAAAATTCTCAAAGTTCCCAAGGTAGCGCCGGTGTGAATTCATGGCTAAAAGACGGGGGTATGTCTGCTGTCCGCAGACTGTTTTAAAATAAGGTTAACGAATTTACAGACGTTGGAGGGGAAAAGGAATGGAGACAGAGAGCTTGAAGCTCGCCCGGCTCACAAAATTGGTTACGGAACATTATCATCTGGAGCCGCTTAGCATCAACCGGCAGCAAGGAGGCTGGGCTTCCTTGGCGTACCGGATCGAGACCCCAAGTAACTCGACCTATTTTTTGAAAGAGTATGAGAAAAAGCGGGCGTCGACTCCAAAATTAACCTCACGGCTGGATACATATATCCCCGTAACGTGCTGGCTTAACGAAAACACGAACCTGGCCGGTAAAATCACGGTGCCGTTGAAAACTCAATCGGGGGAATATGTATGTGAAAATGTGGATGGTGTTTTTCTTCTTTACGAGTATATTCATGGAGAAACGATCGGAGAAAAAGCTTTAAACCAAGCTCAGACCGAACAACTGACAACGATATTGGCCGAACTGCATAAGGTCGGAAATTCCATCCCGGTGCCTGCGGAACAACTGACGGAGGATTTTCATGTCCCTTTTATAAACGAACTTAACGAAACGATGGCAGCCCGCCCTTTGCCTCCAAGATTAAGATCCGCAATAAAACCCTACGAAAACGTTTTGTTTGAACAGATATCCATTTTGCAGGACCTATCTTTGAAGTTGGCCGGTCGCATGCTGCCCTTGCGCTGGTGTCATACGGATATTCATCCCTGGAACATGATGCAGAGCGATCATCAGCTGATTTTGATTGATTGGGAAGGTTTGAAGCTGGCACCGGTGGAAGCCGACTTGATGCACCTGACAGATGAAACTTATTTTCACGATTTCTTCGCTTTATATAAAAAAGTACATCCCAACTATGTCATGGATGAAGAAGCGCTCCGATTTTATAAAATCAGGAGACTCCTTGAAGATATTTGGGAATTCATGGAACAATTTTTATATGACGAGCAAAGTGAGCCGGAAAAAGAAGGCACTCTCAAGCAACTGATCCATGAACTGGAATCTTTGAAGTGAGGGTCCTTTATCTTCGTTATCAGAGGCCGCAGACAGGTCCAGACTTACCTATTTAACTTATGTAGGATGGATGACTCGGTTTGAGAGCAATACCAATTTTGATATAGACAAAATGTTTGAGATTTTATTAAAGATATGAACACTCGTGTCCCAATGCAGCTGTATGGGTTGGCTTTGTCAACCGTAAGTATTTTGGCTCTGATTAGCATCTTACATATTTATTGGGCCTATGGGGGGCGCTGGGGAATCGGTGCTGCCATACCTTCGAAAGCGGGGGAGCACAAGCCTGCTTTTATTCCTGGGAAGTCGGCTACGCTTTTAGTGGCTGTTTTTCTTTTAATGGTTTGTTTCATACTCCTGGTGCAAGGCGGTTATATAGAGCGATTTCCAGCTAATACCCTTACAAGAATGGGGTGTATCGTTTGCGCTTCTGTTTTCTTTTTACGGGCGGTTGGTGACTTTAGACATATAGGATTTTTCAAGAAAGTGAAGCACACGGTATTTGCAAGAAATGATACGTGGTTCTATAGTCCGCTTTGTTTGTATATAGGGCTAACGTGTACGATTCTTCTGTTTTAAAATAGTCGAGAAAATTCGATTTTTGCGATCTTGATTCACATTAGACAATCAGCTAATCGGGTATGTGCGCAAGTTCTTGTCATTTTCGGCAAAGTACTCAAGTTCCCGTCATGGAGTTAGGACAACAAGAACTTGGGTACTTAAAACAAAAAAAGCCGCAGGTTATGCGGCTTTCATAGTCTATATATTCCTATCGTCTGTCAGTTGGAATAAATAGACGGTGGGTTACCGCATAACCCGCCGGTCATTGCACTCGTGCAGAAGACCCGTGGCTTTGCGTCCCAGTCTTTCGATCTGGTTTGCCATTTTTCTGTTTTAATAGAAGCATTCTACGCATCTTCCTCCGCCATGCCAAGTGCTTTATTCCTTTCCTTGAACTTGGCATTATGCGAAGAAACATAGGCCATTTTCGTTGCCGCCGGTTCCAAGTACAGCTTGGCGCTATTGACTGCCAACACTGCATCGGTAAAAGCCCCGGCGATCAGATTTACTTTAGATGGGTAGTTCGCCGTATCCCCGGCCACAAAAATACCAGGCAAATTGGTTGCGAGTTTCTCGTTCACATTAATATTCCATTGCCCCATATCCATACCCCAATCGACAATCGGACCGAAGTCACCGCGCAGCCCGTGATTGACGATTACGGCATCTATCACTAATTGTTCCGTTTCTTCCATTACAATGCCCTCTGCATTCACCCTTGCAATCGATACCGCTTCAATGGCGTCACCGCTAACGTTGCCATGAAGCCGGTTCACCGCATACGGCGTACGAACATCGACAGATGATTCCTTCATCCGCTTCACATTCTTCTCATGTCCGCCGAAGCGTTCACGGCGGTGCACGACAGTGACACTTGCGGCAATCGGCTCCAGTGCGTTGGCCCAGTCAACTGCCGAATCACCGCCACCGGAGATGAGCACCCGCTTGCCGCGAAAGCCTTCAAGCTCCTGTACGGTATAATGCAAATTCGTCACTTCATAACGCTCAGCGCCTTCGATGTCCAGCTTCGCCATCTTCAGCACGCCATATCCCAGCGCCAAAACGAGCGAACGTGTATGGTGCTGCTCCCCCGTTACGGCGGTCAGAAGCATGGTCCCATCCTCGAGCCGCTCCAGTCCGCTGATCTGTTGTCCCAATACGAGGGTCGGATCAAACGTATGAGCCTGCTGGATCATTTGCTGGATGAGGTGCTCGCAACGGATTGGCGTAACTCCGCCGACATCCCAAATCATTTTCTCCGGGTAAATCAACAGCCGTCCTCCCAGTTCCTCCTTCGCTTCGATCAGCTTCGTTTTCAAATCGCGCATGCCGCTGTAAAAAGCCGCATACAACCCGGCGGGCCCCCCGCCAATGATCGTAATATCATAAAGCTCCAACGCCTGTGTCATGCCGCTACCTCCTGTATGGTTTAAGTCCTTAATTTCCTTCACTTTTATGCAAACCGTGCAGATCAAGCGATATGGAAGAGCGCAATGCCGTTCCCAAAGTTCAATTATTACCGATTCGCATCTCAGTTAGCGGGTTTAAGCTACGGTACACGGGTGTGTACCTTTTTTGATACTAAATCTAATCACATCGTTTTCCTCTTAAAAATATACGGCAGCATCTCTAACAACCGTCCACGTGTGATGGGATCTTCATAATTCCATGTAGCATCCATATAATGAATCTTACCGGGAGTAAACTCGGCTATAGCCTCGATCTGTGGACAGTGAGCAGCTGTTTGCAAATCTAGGGGAGAAGCCAAGATGAAATTGCGGTCTCCAGCATAGTGATTCAATTGATGCTGCTGAATTTCTATCCATGATTGCCCTTGCTCGATTAGGTGCATCACTTTGGCAGCGGGACGAAAGCCAAGTGATTCATACAAGGTGGCTGCAAACCCGCTGTGGCCCATAATATAAAGTTTTGCACCTAACTTGAGATAAACAGTAGCCGTCTCCCCGGCAGCATAAGCATCTGCTAATTGCCTGCGTACCCGTCTTACTTTGTCCTCATAGGTAGTAATCCACTTCTCCGCCGCTCTACCACGCTCAAATAGTTTAGCGATATATCGTAACCGATCAAATAGTCTAAACTTATTGTCCAACACAACAGTAGGAGCGATTGCATCTAGTACTTGTAAATCTTGTGCATGATGATGATAGCTAAGCAACACTAACTCAGGCTGCAGCTGTGCTATTTTATCGGGATCTGCCCAGTGCCCGATATTTTGAATATTTCGTAACTTATTGTGATAAATCACATTATTTTTCATAGAGATGGCCGCTCCAATAGGGGATATGCCCAGAACGAGTAATTCTCCCAGTGTATATTTGCCATCCGTCACAATACGCGTTGCATTTTTAGGAACATGAACTTTTCTGCCAAGTGAATCGATAACGGTTCTTTGCTGAGTATGTAGATGGATATTGGCATATTCACGCGGAGTGTTTCCAGTTAATTTACGAAAGCACCGGCTGAAATAGTATTCATCTTTGAACCCAATTTGTCGAGATATTTTGCTCAATGGCTCGGTGGAATTACAAAGAAGTTTCTTGGCATGTTTTATACGTAGATGCACCAAATAATCAGTCGGCTTTTGGCCGGTCAATGTTTTAAACTGTTGACTATATTGCCATCTGACCATTCCTGCCATGTTAGCCAGTTGTTCTACTGTCAAGTCTTCATCATAATGCTGGTCCATATAATGTACAGTATGTTGAATCATTTTTATCTTTTCTTCGCTCTGCAAATGGGTAGCTTGCTGATCTAACTGGGCCATCAACCCTAGAATAAGCTGAAGTCTGCCTTGCATCATAGCCATTTCTGATGTGGATAGGGAGGAGCAACGATTTTTCATCCATGCTTCATTCCCTAATACGTGATTGACTTGAGAAAATAACAGACTATAAGGATAACCGCAAAGCAAGGGCGGGTGAGCAACCGGATTCAAAATCAATCCTTCTACTTCAAAGGTTTCAAAGATAAAGCGCGCAAGCTGTGCCTCTCCGTCACTTGATTCCACCGTGTAGTGTTGTACAGGTAAAACTAGCATGCAGCTCCCTTGTCGCAGATCGATTGCCATTTTGTCTACATACAGCCGTATGCCATGACTTAGTGCTATCAATAATGTGCATAAATTTGTTTTATTGGTATTAATTGCTTCATTAGGGCTTCTCGCCGGCATCATCTGGTCAACTTGAAACCTATCATAGCATTGCAGTCTAATATACAGGGGTGATAGATTCATAAGCAGCTCTCCAACAGTTGAAAATGATTCTCATTATCATTATATAACATATAATGACCTGCTTTCAACTATAGCGGTTCGAGTATGCATTATTTTAGAAACCCAATGGGTTAAAGAACGGAGTGGGCAGATACAATTTCTTACGGCCGGTGCATCCATTGTGGCAGCTCTTTAAACAATTGCTCCAAAGCTAACAAGCCATCTGTATTCCATTCAGCAGAAACAACGTAAACATTTCCCTTCTTGACTGCAGGCAGAGTTCCCCATATCGGGCTTTTTAGCAGTTGGTCAGATTCCGTTTTACTTTCACCATTATCTTGTACAAGTACAAACAAATGATCACCAGCAAACTCCGGAAGCAGCTCTTCCGAAACCTTAACGAAAGATACCCCTTTTTGATCCATAATATTTTTCTGTACAGCCGGCGGGATGGCAAAGCCGTTCTCTCCATAAATAACGGCACCAAGTGAACGATTGCCCATAACATAAAGCGTTTTACCTAGCTGGTAGAAAACTGTTGCCGTCTCTCCTTCTGCTAAATGAAGTTTATCAAACATTTCTTTCGACTGTTTTTCAAACTTAGCAATCAATTGAGCTGCCTCTTCCTGTTGGCCCAATATATTTCCCATCTCCTTTACACGTTCTGTATAAGGAAGAGCGGGGTTGAAGGGGATAGTAGGAGCAATTTTCGAAAATGCCTTATTTTTCTCTGCATCCGCATTGTAATAACTATTAATAATCAAATCCGGTTTTAAACTTAGAATCTTCTCTAAGTCACCTGGATTGCCAACATCAACTATTCCTTCCGTTTTACCTTCATAGTAACTATGATTAGTATGGATAAGATTACTACCAACGATTGGAATATCCATCACCAAGAAATCGCCAAGCGTCGGACCAATATAAACGACCTGTTTTGGATGTGCGGGTATTTCAATCTGTTCACCTGTAATCGTTGTATATTGAAATGTTTTCTCATTTTCTTCTACCTGTACATCAGATGCGTTGCCTCCAGAATTGCTGCATGCCGATACTATTAACAACAGGAGAAAAATTCCCCCCCATAGCATAATTCGCTTTCCACGATGTCTCTTCACACTTGTTGCCCCTTTCCTTCTCGCATTCAATTGAAAATGATTATCATTCTCTGAGTTATTATAGTTTGTGTGAAAAGGGGGGACAATGAAAAAAACGCAATGAATTATTTGGACAAATGTAAATAGCCAGGATATGTCAAAATCCGTCCTGTCAAAGCTTACGGCCCGGTAACGTAGTGAAGAACAATTGTAAAATCAATATTTCGAAACACACTTGCTTACATCGGCACTTTCTGCTAAGATCAGGACGACTTATTAAATTCGTTTAATAAGATAGCAAGGAGTGTGATAACGGGTGAGTGAGCTGCCTCCTACATCCAACGACAGCATGAAGAAAGCGATCCTCCGCAGTATACGCGCAGCTCTTCTGGAGCTGGGAAGTGCAACGAAGGTTGAGTTAAGCCGCAAGCTGGGCCTCAGTTTTCCTACCGTCAGTAAGTTTCTGGCGCAAATGGAGAAGGACGGGGAAATTTATTCCTCCGGCCTTGATAACTCAAACGGGGGAAGAAGAGCCGCACGATATGTATATGATCCGGATTGTTTGCTGGGATTGGCTCTTTTTTTGGAAAAAGCCGAAACGAATTACACGATATTTAACGGTTCGGGCGAGATAAAAGAACAAGGAACAGCATCCGGTGTGCTGCTGGACCCTGTTTTCAGCTTATCGGATCAAATCGAGCGAATCCTTGCAAAGTACCCGAAAATCGGGTCCATAGCGGTCGGGGTGCCCGGCGCCGTCAACAATGGCCGCATTATCCATATCCCCGGTTACGAGCAGTTTCATCAGTTTGATCTGAAAAGCGACTTTGAAGAGCGTTTTTCCATCCCGGTAGCGGTTGAGAACGATATGAATGCGGCAATTCTCGGCTATAGCTTAAACACGGCCAAGTCGGAAAACCCGTCATTGATCTATCTATATTTCGGGCAAAGCGGCCCCGGCGCCGGCATTCTGGTCAATGGGGACGTGGTACGGGGAAGCACGTTCTTCTCGGGAGAAGTTTCGTTCGTACCCCAGTATGATGACCGCAATTTCCTGCAGGCTTTGAAGCGAGAAGCGGGGTCGGAGGGGATAACCGCCCGTGAGAAGGAGATAGATGCCATTAGCAGGCTGGTCGCCTCGTTTACGGCTATTCTTAATCCGCACGCGATTATATTTTGCGACGGTGAAGTAAACGGACAGCTCCTTGATCAAATCGCAAGCAGGAGTGCCGCTTACATACCGGAAGAACATCTGCCGGAACTTACGACCAGCGACTGGAAGAGGGATTATTTAAGCGGGTTACAGAACCTCGGGCTTGATCTTATGATTCGGGAGAAGAGGTGACCTATGGCTACTTTCTTTTTATTGATTATTTATATGGCTTTCATCAGTCTGGGATTGCCTGATTCCTTATTGGGATCGGCCTGGCCCGTCATGCAAACGGATCTTGGCGCGCCGCTTGAAACCGCCGGTTTGCTGTTTATGACCGTCGCAGCCGGCACGATCGTTTCCAGTATGGCAAGCGGAACCCTGCTTAAATGGTTCGGAACGGGGAAACTTACCCTCATCAGCTGCATCATGACGGCCTGTGCTCTGCTCGGCTTCGCCGCAGCCCCGTCGCTTGTCTGGTTAATGATCTGCGCGATACCCCTTGGATTGGGCGGAGGCGCCGTAGATGCGGGCCTTAACAATTACGTTGCCGCACATTACAAAGCGCATCATATGAGTTGGCTTCACTGCTTCTGGGGAGTGGGGGCTACGCTCGGACCGATTATTATGGCACAATTTATTTCAGGACCGGACTCCTGGAGAGACGGATACCTGACGGTTGCCGGGATTCAGTTTGCCCTGGTGATTCTCCTGTTCTTCACCCTGCCGTTATGGAGCCGGGTAGCAAAGAATAATCACGCATCTTTAGGCGAAGATACGGAAGACCCGTACGGGACAGGAGATCAGAGTACTGAAGGCTCCGTAAAGCCTTTACGAATCAGGGGAGTTAAGCTGGCTTTGGTCACCTTCTTGTTTTATTCCGGAGCGGAAGCGACAATCGGGCTGTGGGGAAGCAGCTTTCTGGTGAATATGAAAGAGCTGCCGGCCGCGGTTGGGGCGCAGTGGGTGTCCCTTTATTATGCCGGAATCACAGTCGGCAGATTGGTTACGGGGTTTATTACGTTCAAAGTGGCTAACCGGACCCTTATCCGGGGGGGTCAGATCACTGCTCTAGCGGGCGCGGCGCTGCTGATTCTGCCATTGCCGCCTGTTTTCTCTCTTGCGGGTTTTATGATAACGGGCCTGGGTCTGGCGCCTATCTACCCGTGTATGCTGCATGAAACGCCTATGCGTTTCGGCCGGAAACACTCCCAGTCGATTATGGGGTATCAGATGGCCGTGGCCTATGTGGGCAGTACGCTTATGCCTCCTCTGCTCGGTATTCTGGCTTCCCGTTTCAGCATCGGAGTTTTCCCGTTCTATATTGTACTGTCCGCCGCAGCTATGCTCTTGTTCTCGGAAAAACTGAATGTCTACTTAAAGACCAGGAAGAATGCCTTGAAGAACAACACGACTTTCACAGGATGATCATTTTGTCCTTATGCATTCCTGAGATATAATAAATGTACTAAAAAATAGGGGAGGCTACTTAATGAGCCAGCGTTATCGAATTACAAGGGCGTTTCAGGAAAACGGCAATTCCGCAAAAATCATCTCTTTGGAGGAATGCAAACAATATTTCTCGTCCAAAGCTGATTTTTCTTATACAACCGTATTTACGGTGAATGGCGCAACCAGCATGTCCATTGAAGGGGACTTTTTCATGTGGAACTACGACGGGGATACCCGGATTCCATTCAGGCATTACGAGGGTGACATTTATGTGTCCGGTACGAACAAAGTCGTGATTCCCTTAGTCATTGAAGTCGCGAGCGAATTAGGCGCGGATGTACAGGAAGAGTAGATCCTAAACGAATTTACGATTCCCCTTAAAGGAAATGCGAAGCTGTGGGATGTTGCATTCAGCGAAATAAAGCACTGGTGGGAAAGACGAAAAGAGCTAGTCTTCGTTAGAAGGCAAGCTCTTTTCGTCTTTTGTAAATTTCAAGTCAATGAAGAAAGCGGGGCAAAAGGCAGCGAATCTTTTAACGCCAGGAGTTCTTCGAAACTTCTTATCCGGTGATCGGCGAGTGAAAGATCCTGATTGCCCGAACCGGGATTTTGAAGTCCGATGCACCGCATACCGGCGCTTTTCGCGGCCTTGACGCCGTTGCGGGAATCTTCGATGACGAGGCAGGAAGAGGGTTCCACTCCCAGCAAGCCGGCCGCATGTAGAAAAATGTCCGGCGCCGGTTTTCCGTGATTGACTTCCTCTCCGCTGACTCGTACGTCGAAATATTGCCCAAGGCCGGTCTTGTCCATAATCAGCTCAATAAGCGGCCGGGGGGAAGAGGAGGCGACAGCTACCGGAATCTGCTTTTCTTTGAGCCAGCTTAACCAGCGTTCCGCTTGAGGCATGGCCGTAAGCTCGGTATGTCCGGACAAAATATTCATCACATTGTCCTTGTGATACGTTAACACCTGTTCCAGCGCAAACGGAATCCGGTGCTTGTCCAGTATTTGCTCCCACATGGATTCCAGCGTTACACCCACAAAACTATGATGGTCCTCTTCGCTCACGGGCACGCCGAAATGATCGAACGAACGGCGTTCAATATCAAAATAAATCGGTTCGCTGTCTATAAGGACGCCGTCCATATCGAACAGAACCGCTTTTATGGAAGCTTCCTTCCAATCGGATTTGTTTAAATCCTCCAATGAAATTCCTCCTTTGACATCCAGCGCGGATTACAAACCATGCTAGCATAATAGTTCGTTCTTTTAAAGACTAGGCTATGTTTATCCTCCATGTTGCTTCTGGGTTAAAAGTTAACCGCCTTCCTTAGAATAAAATGTTCATTAATTTTGAAGCAATGAACCGGCGAATTGGCGAGAATAACCGCACCTACTGGCAGTGTTGACAATTAGGAGAACTTTCCCGCGGCTTCTCCACTATGAATGGGTCCCATGCAGCCGGAATGATCTTTCAAAATGTGATCCGACATGCTATACTCAATGCAAGCAAGTACTTGCATGCGTGAAAGGTGAGGCAAATGGAACAAAATGCGCAAGAAACCCGGGATAAGATTTTAACTGCCGCCATCTCTTTAATGAAGGAAAAAGGATACAAAGGCATGACTACACGGGCAATCGCAAAAGAAGCAGCCGTGAATGAAAGTACGATTTTCCGGCATTTCGTTAATAAACAGGGAATTTTGGACGCCTTAGTAGCCCGGTATTCCTATGTTCCCGGTATCCATCAAGTCTTTGACAGCTTGACGGGAGAGCTTCAAGCCGACCTGATCCACATTGCGCGAACCTACCAGGAGTTTATGAAGCACAATGGCGAGATGGTGTTAATCGGATTAAAAGAGACCGGACAGTTTCCTGAACTAGACGAAAAAACAGCCGCAATACCGATTCAATTGAAGCACCTGCTTGTCGACTATTTAACCCGTATGCACGAGAAGGGCGCCATTCAGCGAACCGATTTTGAAGCGTCGGCGATGACTTTTATCTGGATGAATCTCGGCTATTTTATATCCGCTTCGCTCTACGGTCAAAAAATAACACTCGTAAAAGTCGAAGATTTTCTACAGTCCGGCGTTCGTACATTCGCTCAAGGTTTGTTGAAGGGACAATAGATAAACGATACTATCGCAGCCAGGGGAAATGTGAAAATGAACCATGTGGAAGTTATCATAATCGGCGGAGGACAAGCCGGTCTCGCTATGGGATATTTACTGAAGCAGAAAGGAGTAGCCTTCTTCATTCTGGATGCCCATAAACGGACCGGAGATTCCTGGAGATCGCGCTATGATTCGTTGACTTTATTTACACCGAGGATGTACAACAGCCTTCCCGGCATGAAGTTTCCGGGGGTGGCTGGCGGTTTGCCTACCAAGGATGAAACGGCTGATTACTTGGAGGCGTATGCCAAGGCTTTCGCTCTTCCTATCCGGCATCAGACGAACGTACATTCACTTACGAAATATGAACTTGGTTTTAAGATTGAAACCGGACAGGAAACTTTTATTGCCCGTCAAGTGGTCGTGGCCACGGGGCCCTTTCATGAACCTGTCATTCCGGATTTTGCGAAAAAACTGCCGAAAGAAATCGTCCAGATGCATTCTTCCGGCTATAAAAATGAATCCCAGCTTGCGGACGGTCCCGTACTGGTCGTCGGCGGCGGCAATTCGGGCGCGCAAATTGCGGTTGAACTTTCCAAGTACAGACAAGTCACGATCTCGGTGAGCCGGACCATGAGTTTCAAACCGATGCATGTATTCGGCAGAAACATTTTCTGGTATTTTGAAACATTCGGTTTGCTGAAAGCGAACACAGAGTCTCCCCTTGGTTCTTGGCTGAAAAAACTACCCGAGCAAGTATACGGGACTCAATTAAAATCTCTTCTGAAAAAAAGAGTCGTTTCTTTAAGGCAAAGAGCGGTAGATGCAGATTCCGCAGAGATTCTCTTTAAGGATGCAACACGAATGAAGGTGTCTAACATCATTTGGGCAACCGGTTTCCGGACGGTTTATCCGTGGATCGATATTCCGGATGCGGTAGATGTCAACGGAAAGCCTATTCATCGCAGCGGTGTCAGCAAAGCGAAGGGATTGGTTTATTTAGGCCTGCCTTGGCAATCCTGCCGCGGCTCCGCTTTGTTAGGATGGATGGCCCGGGATGCCGAGTACTTGGCGGAAGTCATCGTACAGCACGCTAAGCGATCCGGGTGAAATACGCGACTAACGATAAGAACAGGCAATAGGGGGAACCAACCGGAGAAATTGCGGTGATTGCGGACTGCGAAGAGGAGAAGGAAACGGGACAGTGCGGCTAGCAGTTGCTGCACTGTCCGTCAGTTGGTCCGGCATGCGGAGCAAGCCGCTATAAATTGTTTGCGAACTATTGATAAACCCCAAACATCATTATACTCAACCCGAAGTAAAGCAAAACCGGAAAGAACGGCTACCACGCTTTTCTTCATCCTCAAATCCCTCCCTTTCGTGTGGTTTACTCCATTTAGAATGTATTGTGGAGAAATTATACATATACCAGGAAGTGCAAGACAAAAATACATTAATTTAATGCCTTATCGGAAGACTTAAATCCACGTTTGACGGCTTTAAAATAATTCATGTATAGGATCTTGATTGATGCTCTTTAAATCGTTTAAATAGCGGTTAAAACTCGTTAAATCACGTATTTTATACATGGATAACGTATGCTATTATATAGATCTGTATAAAAAGGAGGGGTTCTTTGCGTTATTTTATGTTAGATGCAAAATCGTTGAACAGGCGGTCTTATTTAGCCGATGGGAGGGAACAATGACTATCTCTCTGATCGTGCTGGTAGTTGCTGCGGTTTTTGTCGGCGCCTTCATGAAATCTATGTTCGGCTTCGGGGAGGCGATCGTGAGCATGCCTTTGCTTGCCCTGCTGCCGGTGCCTCTGCAAACGTCGGTTTCCCTGATCGGTTTGGCGGGACTGACCGTAGCTTTGCTGACCGTGTTTAGCGGCTGGCGTCATGTCGAACGTCCTGTCCTGCTTCGTTTGGCCGTTTCCACAGTAATCGGTATTCCCTTCGGGCTTATCCTGCTTCACCTTATTCCTGCAATCGTGATCACTTCCGCACTTGGTATTTTCTTAATCATTTTCGGGTGCTATTCCTTACTGAAGAAGATGCTTTCCCGGAAAATCGGGCGGCCGCTGCTAAACAAACGAGGATGGGTTTTGCCGTTCGGTTTTGCTTCCGGAGTTCTTGGCAGCGCCTATAATTTTAACGGTGTACCGGTCGTTGTTTACGGTACCTTGCGACGCTGGAATCCGGATCGTTTTCGGGGAACGCTGCAAGCTCATTTTCTTATATCCGGCTTACTCGTTGTGACGGGACATGCACTCGGCGGATTGTGGACGTTTGACGCGTTTGTTTTGTATGCGTACTCTTTGCCGGCTATTCTGGCGGCTACCGGACTTGGGGTCCTCTTGAATAAGCGAATTTCCGCCGGAAATTTTGAGCGGTACTTATTTATGATGATCATCGCACTTGGGATTCTGTTAATCTTGCCAAGCGGCTCTAACTAAGCTTATGGAGAAGAATTAAGGCGCAGTGCTGCTTAAGCCGTATATATGCTGGTACGGGGGGATTCTTTCTTTCGCGGTTTTGTACGGACAGCAGCTTGGTGTCGCCAATTGGGGAATATTTTTCCTGCTCTCAAGCGGTGCTTCTATCCTTGTACGGCCAGATACAAGCATCACAAATCCTAATTATGGTAAAATAAGTGAGTGCGTTATTTCTTCGTTACCTATGAAAGAGGCGATGTGTTATGAATGATGAAACCAATAAAGAAATATTAAAAGAACTAAGGGACTTAAACGAAAAAATCGATCATTTAAGCGCAGCAAAAGGATTATCCACTCCTTATAAATTTTTAGCCGTTTTTATCGGGTTTGCGGTGATAGGTCCTATAGTTGTTGTAATTTGGTCGATCTTGCTAAAGTTTCTCTAGATAACCGCGTAAAAGATGAAATTTTTATGTGGAGGAGATTTTAAAGGGAAAGAGAGGGATGATAAAAATGAGAGGTAGACCGGGAATCGCGAAGGTAATCGATAGTTTGGGGGAACATAGCGCGAAGATGTATTTGGGATTTGCTTTGGAACAAATCAGGAAGCTGAAAGAGCGGGAAGCGCCGCCGGAAACAGCGGTTTCCGAACTCATTGAACTGTATGACGAATTAATCGAATCCGAAGAAAAAAAGGCGGTCTGGGACCCGGTTCCGACCTGTACCCATGTCCATTTTGTTGTGGGCTATTCCTTTGCGGGCCTCATGAAAGCGGCTCTGAAGCAGCTCGACTGGTCGGGCACACATAAGGTGATTACGCTGAGCGAGAATTACGCCATTGGACCGCTTCGCGGCTTGGACTCTTACGAAGGACGGAAAGCAAGGCGGGACTGGTTTCAGGACCATATTACGGAGCCCATTGAAGTCAGTAGGGACCCTGAAGAAGATTACGGTCAGTTACTGGAAAGGGTCAACAAAATTCCGGAGCAGGCGAA
Source organism: Paenibacillus sp. JT31N7 (assembly GCF_059692095.1). Classification (NCBI taxonomy): domain Bacteria; kingdom Bacillati; phylum Bacillota; class Bacilli; order Caryophanales; family Paenibacillaceae; genus Paenibacillus; species Paenibacillus sp. JT31N7. The sequence continues at coordinate 543,889 of NZ_JCAUAT010000001.1, read as the reverse complement.
GGTTATTGTCTGGGCTAGCCGCAACGCAAGCGAGCAGATCGGGATGCTCCACGCGATTCGGTTGCTGAGCGGCCGCCCCAATTCTTTAGCGATCTATGATGCGTGCGCAATCTGCGAGGAGCTTGTTAATCGACCGGATGCGACTTACAGCTTTAGATACTCGGGAGAGATTCCGTCAAGCAATCTGCAGGCGGCGCTTGTCCGTATGGACGACAGCAGTTTCCTGAATGATGCGGATAAGGCCGGGTTGGAGCGAGAATGGCAGGCTCTCTCACAGCAAAGCGGAACACTTCGAATTTGGCGCGACGGAGCAGTGGCTGAGGTGCCGGATGATTATTATGACACGTACTTGCTGGAAAAGCTGGACAAACTAAGACCCGCCCCTGATCCCCATTTTCTGAAAGCAGCTCGTCTCGTTGGAGAAGCGATGGGCTGCTGTGAGCAATTTATCGGAGACGCCTATTTTGAATACCGGCTGAGACAGCTGATTTATGAGGGGATTCTTGAGATAAAGGGTGTTCCCAGCTCGATAAGATGCTATAGCGTCAGACGTAAAAAGATCACGTAAATCCTAGGTATACATCAGTTTAATAAAAAGGAGTAGGATGCAGGACATGCTCTGCGTTGAAGCCTTACGGCTCGAACATGTTTTCCCAGGTATGCTTGACGAGTTCGAGCGCACACAGAAGACGACCCGTGTGTTCTGGTACGAACATGGGCTGTGGGTCGAAGCAGAGGATGAATTCGAGGACGATTGGACCCTTGCGCGCAAGCGAGAGATTGTCCGGGAATGGAAACACGCTTTAGCGGGAGGAGGCGCCGTGCTCATTGCTAAGCAGAACGCATCGTTGGTCGGGTTTGCCGTCGTCGAATCCGCAGCTTTCGGAGAATGTACCGTCTACCGCGAGCTGTCTTACCTTCATGTCACACGTTCTGCCCGCGGACAGAAAGTGGGCGAGCTTCTTTTTCTAAACGCAAAAGAAGCAGCCCAATCGATGGGGACAGAGAAACTATATATCGGTGCCCACCCATCCGTAGCGACCCAGTATTTTTACCGCAAAATGGGCTGCGTTCCGGCAGTAGAGATTAACGAAGCGATCTATACCCGCGAGGTTCGTGATATTCAGCTGGAAATCTCCTTATTGTAAGTCGGTTAAAATTTAGAGGCAAGCCGTATCAGCATCTCAGCACTAAGCATCCGGAATAATTGTAAAGGCGATTGTTCGGACCGGTGCTTCGGTATCTTCGCTCCCCGAGTGGTAATACTTGGTCATCAATTCGTTTAATTCGTGCTGAAACTGACTAAATTGTTCCTCATCCAGCTTCAATTCTACCAATGAAAAAGTGGCACCGTCTTCCCGGGTGTTTTGTTCTTCTATTTTTTTGAGATAACTTTGATATTGAGTCATAAGGGATAGCTGATAATAGGAAACATAATCAAGCTTCTTCTCATGAGAAGCTTTTTTCCATTCTTCCACATTCAACTTCGCCTCAAGTTCATTCAGAACATAGTATTTTTCCACAACGGATTTCACTTTTTTTTCTTTAAGTACCCGTATGATTCCCGCATCCAACATCACCTGTATGTGTCTATATAGAGTGGCTTGAGGTACGTCTTTGATGATTTTGACCATTTCCAAGGATGTCAGGCCCGTGTCTTTATTCCTCATCAGCACTTGAGAGATTTTCATTCTTACCGGATGCATTAAAACTTCCACTTTGTTAGCCATCATCTTCTCCTTGAGGGTATGAATTGGTTTTCCATGCTCCATATCTTTATTCTTATTATAAATAATGAGAATAGGTATTGCAATAAAGGGCTTTTGCAAGTAATATTATCATTATCAATAACGATAATAAAAGAAGGAATGGTACACATATGAAGCTGCATTATGGGTTCGACGAATTGAAAAACTTTGATTTTATGGCTTTTGTCCCGATGCTTCTCCCGTTTATAGCTATTGGTATCCTGCTGGTTCTGATTGCCTTAATTGATTTATACCGGCACAGGACGACGAGAAAGAGCGTTCTCCTATGGACTTGTATCATTCTTTTCGTTCATACACTGGGTCCCATTCTGTACTTCGTGCTAGGCCGAAAGGATGACGTGAAACTATGAAATTGGAGATCAAGCATGTAAAGAAGGCCTATCCAGATAAAATGGCGGTCAATGATTTCTCGATGGAGCTTAATGCGGGGGAATGTGTCGGCTTGATCGGTCCGAACGGAGCGGGGAAATCGACTTTAATAAAAATGATTTCAGATATGATCAAGCCGGACGAAGGCGAAGTTTTGCTTAACGGAAAAAAAATAGCTCAAATGAAAAGAGAAATCGGCTATCTGCCGCAATACCCGAACTTTTATCATTGGATGACAGCCCGGGAAACTCTTACGTTCATGGGACAACTTTCGGGACTGAAAATAGAAGAATTAACAAAATCCATCCCGGAGATTTTGACTAAAGTCGGACTAAGTGATGCCGGGAATTCAAAAGTCGGCACCTTTTCCGGTGGTATGAAACAGCGGCTCGGTATTGCGCAAGCCCTGCTGCATAAGCCTTCGCTTATTGTTATGGATGAACCGGTATCCGCATTGGATCCGATTGGCCGGCGGGAAGTGGTAAACCTGATCCGGGATATCAAACAACATACCACGATTATTTTGTCCACCCACATACTTAGCGATGCTGAAGAAATATGCGAACGATTTGTCATGATAAGAAACGGAATCAAAATAGAAGACACAACGATTGCCGACCTGTACGACCGCAGTAACAAAAACAAGCTGAGCATCGAATGTACAGCGAAAGATTTAAAATGGATGGACGTTGCCAAAAAATTGCCTTACGTAAGAGAGATAAAGGTTACCGGACACAGGATTGATATAGAAGTCGAAAATATCCAAACAGATAAAAACAGATTATTGGAAAACGCTCTTGCTCATGAAGTGGACATCCTAAAATTCGAAATTCATACCGACACGTTAGAAGAAATCTTTTTGCAACTGGTGGTGAAGTAAATGAATACATTTTATGTGCTCGCAAAAAAAGAAGGAGTTCAAATGGTACGTGAGTTAAAAGTGTTCTGGCTGCCGGTGGTTTTTATTTTATTGGGAATGACCCAGCCCATAGTCACTCATTACTTGCCATCCATTCTGGGAGCATTAGGCAGTGGGAAGGGGATCACCATTGATCCGATCCTGGCTGCTCAAAAAGGCGGGGAAGTTCTAGCCGGCACCTTGGGTTCTCAGTTTGATCAACTCGGCCTGATTATTCTTGCCGTCTCCATGATGGGGATTATTCAAAGCGAAAAGGCGAACGGCATGCTGGCTTTCATCCTAACACGACCCGTAACTGTCCGTACCTATCTAGCTGGAAAAATCATATCCAATTATTTGTTGGCCGCGTTTGGTGTAGCAATGGGATACTTCGCTTCTTGTTTATATGTAAATTTTCTTTTTACAAAAATTCCGTTTTCCCAGATGATGACTTCCTTATTGCTTTATCTGATATGGATTTTTTTTGTCACCTCTTTCATAACGATGCTCAGCACTCTTTTTAATAGCCAAAGTATGATTGCAGTAGTAGCGATTGTTTTGCTTATCGGCTCCAGAATTATAGTGGGGGTAAGTCCGGTCGTCGATCTGCTAAATCCGGCAAGTATGAGCAAGCTGGCCATGGAATTGCTGATCGCAGGGGCGATACCTTCAAGAGTAATGGGACATACACTCGTAACGCTCTTTTGGATTATGCTGATCCTGTTTGTAACGCATCACTGGATTTCAAGCAAAAAAGTCAATTCCGATTAAGTAGACTGCATATGTACATTCTTCACAAGATATTGTGAAGAATATAGTTCTCTTTGAAGATCGTGAGGCTCGCAAGAACGGATCAAGGAACTGATCCTATCTACATCACCGGGCTAAGGGAAGAAATAAAGCTTAATTCGGATTGAAGAATACGTTGATCCGTGACAAGGTTTCCAAATGCGTCGATACCGAACACAGAGAGTAACGCATTGGGAGTTGCAACGGAAGCCGTGTTAATTTGAACTTCATAAGTGACGTTCCCGGCAATAAAAAATTGTCTAACATTATAAGAATTTGCAGGAACCACATACGTTATTAGATAGGCCGTATAGAATGTAGTGGAATTTACAGAAGCGAATACCTGCACCGTAACGGTTACCGGGTTTGTGGTATCCAAGTTTCTGACGTTCATCACAATGTTAGAAGATGCGGTACCGAAGTCTCTCGTATTGGTAATTACACCTGTAGAAAATGGCATATACATTCCTCTCCTTTCGCTAGTTCTGCTATATGATATGAACGGCTACTAGCGATTGATTGGATTATAACCTATCAGATTATTAAACTTTGAAACTAGACTACTATTTCTTCATAGATTTGGGCGCTGCTTGTTCGTTTTATTCAACTCATGTTAACCTGCTAAGGAGTAGGGATTTAGGACTGCGGGGGCGATAGAAGAGCGGAAAGGTCTCGATTTTATGAAATGCGAGGACAAGAATCAGGGCGAGTTCTACGGTATGGAATCGTGGGGCAAAGGGGTATACAGCGAGATCCAAGCACCGTAGAAGATTGTTTATACGGACTATTTCTCCGACGCGGAAGGCAACATTGCGGAAACGATGCCGGCTAAGGTCTGCACATTGACCTTCGTTGAAGTCGAAGGCGGCACCAAAGTCATCAGCGTGGGCGAATATGCAGCGGCTGAAAGCCTGAAGCAGGTCATGGACATGGGCATGCTGCAGGGCATCACCGAAACATGGGATCGTCTGGGCGGGCACCTGGAATCGATTCAGTAGACCTGCCGTCCGGTCACATGGCCGATCATCTTTAAGATCCATGGATATAGAGAAAAGATCACTCCTCGCAAAGGAGTGGTCTTTTTTTCGAACCTGTATATGCGGGCTTCCGGAGCCGGGCCGCGTGACCTTGAGCCTCGCTACAACTTGATCTCAAGACTCGACAGTGGAGATGATGTCATTGCTCTTCCCGGATATAGGGTACAGGGGTTATAAATATTCCGAAACTCAACATATACAATAGGGTATCCGGAAAAAACGGACGTGTGGGAGGGAAGATGATTATGGAAGGAAACAACGGACGGTTTCTATCAGATGCCAAATCTTCACGCAGCGGTTCTCCGCAAAGACTTGAAGCGCAAAATGGACTGAAAGAGGAGCCTCCTAATGATCGCATTCCTGCGCAGTGGACGGGGGATATGCCGGCAGCTTTCCATTCGCAGACGGTAGGTGAAAGAGGTCCTGTGCTGGAACAGGACAATATTTTGCACGAAACATTAGAAGCTTTTGTACATACGAAGATTATAGAAAGGCCGGTGCACGTGAAAGGCTACGGTGCTTTCGGTTACTTTCAGACCGTACATTCCATGGCGCCCTACACAAAGCTCTGCTTTTTACAAAATCCTGGCCAGCAGGTCCCCGTCACCGTAAGATTTTCCCTTGCCGTAAGCAACAAAGGCACCCCGGACACTTCCCGCAATGTGCGCGGTTTCGCCACCAAGTTTTATACGGAACAAGGTATTTTTGATCTGATCTGCAATCATATCCCCGTATTTTCCGTGCGGGATGCCATTCGCTTTCCGGAGTCCATTAAAGCCTTTTTGCCCTCGCCTGTAAACAACCTGATCGATCCGGAACGGTTCTGGAGCTTCGTTGCCCGAGCGCCCGAATCCACACATTTCCTGGTCTGGCTCTACTCGGACGCCGGCACGGTCAAGAGTTTCCGTCACATCCCGGGTCATAGCGTAAACACCTACGTGTGGAGAAATGAACAGGGCGTCCGCACTTATGTAAAATATCATTGGATTCCGTTTGCAGGCGTGCAGGTTATAGACCGCCACGAAGCGGCCCGGTTGACCGAGAATCCGGATCTTGCAGGTAAAGATTTAGTTGATACCCTGGCAGCGGGAAATACGGTTGAATATGGCCTTCATGTGCAGCTTATGAACCCGGATGACGAAGCCAACCTTTCTTTTGATCCGCTGGATGATACCAAGGTCTGGGACGACCGGCAGTATCCTCTGATGCCGGTTGGCCGGCTGGTACTGAACCGCAATCCGGACAACTATATGGATCAGGTGGAGAAAATAGCCTTCTCACCGTCCAATCTCTTGGATGGAGCTGAATTATCGGACGATAAGATGCTGCAAGGACGCGCGAATATTTACTGGGATTCGCAGCGCCGGCGGTTAGGGCCGGATTTTCGCAAAATTCCGGTCAATCATCAACAAAACTGGACGCCCGATTCCCTTGTGACCAGCGGTAACGGTAGATATGTGGAGGGTCGTCTCATGCGGTCCGACCTACCCAAACCGGACAATTTTACGCAGGCCGGCCAGTACTATCGCGCTCTGCCTCCTGTGCAGCAAGAGCATCTGGTGGATAACCTTTCCGCCGATCTTGCCGGCATATCCCAGGAAACGCAAAGCATCGTCTTAAGCTATCTGTACCAAGCCTCGGCAGAACTGGGAGAACAGGTTGCCCGGCAAATTCAAATGCAGACAAAGGGATAATTGCCATAAAAGTACCTGTACGCTTTTGACAGCGGAGAATGAGTGGCCTATACGGCTGCTCTTTCTCCGTTTTTCTGTAACCGTATCCGCATAGGATGCCGTGTTATTAAAAGAAGAATAAAGATGGTATTGAAGTAATAGAGATAAATGGTGTTATTTAACTAATGGGTAAAAAGAGGAATTGAATAGTGTCATCTTAGTCTGAAATTTATTTAATACATACCAAAATGGATATGCCGGCAATTAAATGCTAGCTATGCATAAATTTAATTTATTTAGGAGGATTTGATGAGAAAACTTAAGAAGTCACTTCAGATTTTAACTCTAATGGTGGTAACAGCAGTTATAGTATCTGTCTCGCCATCTGGGGTACTAGCCCAAACTTCAGAGGCAGCCGTCACACAGCAAAGTAATCTTGTTGTTCAGCGAAATTTTGAAGTAAAAGCCCTTGGAGATATATGGGCGGAAGGCGAGCGAGAGCGTAGAGCGAAGGGGTATGCAGATGCTCGAAAAATATTTCAGCCAACAGGTCTATATGCAAAAGCCAATGAACAAATTGAGATTGAAGTCTCAGGTGACAAACCAATTACAGCGATTATTGGGACACATCGTCATGATAAAGAGTGGGCGATCAGGTATCCGTTAAAAGCAGGTAAAAACACGATTTCCTCACCAAATGGCGGTTTGTTGTCTTTTGATAACAGCAATAATGAAGGTAGTATTCATGTAAATGTAGTGAGCGGGGGCAGTCCTGTTCCATTCTTTGTATTAGGCAAGAACACAAAAGCGGATTGGCAGGCAATGATGAGTGCTTATCCTAATGCACCTTCTGTTGTTCTTCAATCAGAAAAAGCCCTCTTAGTCTTCACATATGCTTCTGCTAAAGACCATATCTTGAATCAAGACCCGGTTCCTGTTTTACAGACTTATGATAAGTTTATTGCAGCACAGGATAAAATCTCTGGATTATCAGATTCTGATTCTGATCCTAGACATCATTTAGACAAACATTTGATCGGCTTTATTGAATCACCATTTGACACAGGATCGTATTATGCAATGGCAACTTGGGATGGGGCGATTATGCCTACAAGGAATGGAGCAAATGCGGATGCGTTAAACCTTACAAGAATGGGTTGGGGACAGTATCATGAGGCAGGTCATTTGAGACAACAAGGACCTTGGACTTGGGGTGAGATGGGTGAGGTGACAGTAAATCTATATTCTATAGTTGCTAAGAAGGCCCTTAAACCTACTGAGCCTGCAAGGTCACAAGGCGAGTACTTAGCCGCTTTCACGTTTGTAGATCAGCCAACCAAGAATTTTAAAGACTCTGATTCAAAATTAGAAATGTTGTGGCAACTTAATCTTGCTTTTGGAGATAACTTCTACCCGGATTTACATCGCTTATATCGTGAGATGGCAATAACTGATCTGCCAACTACTGATGATCAGAAAAAACAGGCATTTATTCTAAACACTTCAAAAGTAGCTCACTATGACCTGACGCCTTTCTTTGATAAATGGGGTTTACCTGCAACAAATGAAACAAAAAATAAGATTAATTCATTGAGTTTACCTCTTCTAACTGCACCAATTTGGTTTGGGTCAGATTACAACATCATTAAACCGACTGATGGAATGGATAAGGTAAAAGGTATTGGGGGTATCATTGCGGCAACAACAAATAGCCAAGAGACTTCAGGTGAAAATAATGCGGCAGCATATGCATTTGACGGAAATCCAAATACTTTGTGGCACAGCGAATGGAGTAAACCAAATCAGTTTCCTTACAAGATTACAGCAAAGTACCTAAATCCCTCAACATTCACCAAACTAACCTATCTACCGCGACAAACTCAAGAAAATGGCATTATTACAAAATATAGAATCCTAACTAGTCTTGATGGGGTATCCTTCACTGAGGTTGCCACAGGCACTTGGGCAAAGGACAAAACAGAAAAGACCGTAACTTTCACACCTGCTCTTGCTAAATATGTTCGACTTGAAGTACCTCAAGGTGGTGGAACTAATGGTTTTGCATCTGCAAGTGAGATTAAAGTCTTTGAAACCGATCCAATAACACCACAACCTGTTACAACGTATCTTAGCGATATGGATTGGTTTTCTGCCACGACAGGCTGGGGAACCATCCAAAAAGATCGGAGTGTTGAAGGAAAAACACTTACGTTAACTAACAAGACCTATACAAAAGGTTTGGGCACACATGCTAACAGTGAAATTGTCTACAAACTGGATGGGCAGTACACATCCTTTGCCGCGCTAGTCGGGGTAGATAAGGAGGTAGGTACTGTAGGTTCTGTGGAGTTCCAAGTTGTTGTAGACAATCAAGTTGTATTCTCTAGTGGTGTAATGCATAATAATATAGAACCAAAAGAGGTAAACGTTAATCTTTCCGGAAAGAATGAGCTAAAACTTAAAGTAACAGATGGTGGAGATAGTATAAATAGTGACCATGCCGATTGGGTAAATGCTCGTCTTATCAAATAGTATGGTAAGGTTAAAGCACGTCAAGAAGAGAGGGATCTTCCATAGCGCTATACAAAACAAGCCGGATTTCCTTATCGTACGGAATTTACGGCTTGTTTTGTATAATTTTCGCTTAACGTACGTTTTTCGCGTTTTGTTGGCGGGACCCCTTATAGTGAAAAAATACTAGAGATGTCAGGAAGTGAAGCGGTGAACATTGCACTTTTGATCGTCGATATGCAAATTGATTTTCTGCAAGAACAACCGGTGGCAACCGCAAGCGAGTATATTAACCATACCGCTCAAATTCTGCGTTCCGGCGGACACCCAGTCATTCATATCCAGGATGTAGAAGAGGCCGGGACGGTTAGTCCGGAACGGCTCGCGTTTATTCCCGAGATTCAAGTGGAGAATGACGATCTCATTGTGAAGAAGACGTTCTCCAACGCTTTCTGGAAAACAGATTTGGAACAAATTCTGCTCGACCGTCAGATTGGCCTGGTCGTGGTAGCGGGCTTTGACGCCGGAAATTGCGTCTTATTTACCTACAATGGAGCGATTGAACGCGGGTTTAAGACCGCCATTTTGCAGCGTGGAATTTTGAGTGCCAAAGAAGATCTTATTCCCCTTACCTACCGCGATCGCCATGTGATTTCATATCCGGTCATTGAGTTCATGGTAAACGACATTCCGATTAAAAGAAATCCGCAAACCGTTTAAATGTCCTTCATCCTGGTTACAAAGAGAAGTGTTAAACACTTTTCAGACAATTGCTTACCTATACAGCTTTAAACCAGGAGGAGGACTTGACTATGCCGGATCAAGACCAATATACCGTGCAAGATCCAACCACACAATATCCGAAGCCCGCACCTGAATGGAAACAAAAGCAGCCTGAGCCAGGTCTCCAGAAGAAAATGACTCCCGTGCCCGATGCAGGGGAGACAAGCTACCGCGGAACCGGACGGTTAACCGGACGCAAAGCAGTGGTTACAGGGGCCGACAGCGGAATTGGCCGCGCGGCGGCGATTGCTTTTGCCCGTGAAGGTGCTGACGTGCTGCTGTCTTATTTGCCTGAAGAAGAGGCGGATGCGCAGGAGGTCGTCAAATTGATCGAAGAAGCAGGCCGCAAAGCCATTGCCCTTCCGGGTGACCTGAAGGACGAGCGGTACTGCGAGCAGCTGATTACGACTGCGGTAGACAAACTGGGCGGGATCGATATTCTTGCCAACGTGGCCGGCAAACAGCAGTTCGTAGAGGACATTGCGGATCTGACGACCGAACAATTCGATGCAACTTTCAAGACCAATGTATACTCTCTGTTTTGGCTCTGCAAGGCTGCGGTCAAACATATGAAGCCGGGCAGTTCCATCATCAATACGTCTTCCATTCAAGCGTATAAACCGTCACCGATTCTTTTGGATTATGCGACTACGAAATCAGCGATTAATACGTTCAGCAAAGCTCTCGCACAGCAAGTAGCGGGCAAGGGCATCCGGGTAAATGTGGTGGCACCGGGCCCCGTATGGACCCCCCTGCAAGTTGCGGGAGGACAACCGACAGAGAAGTTGGCCGAATTCGGTGCGAATACGCCGCTAGGCCGTCCGGGACAGCCTGCTGAAATGGCCCCGGCCTTTGTCTTCTTGGCCAGTCAGGAATCCAGCTATATCAGCGGGGAAACCCTTAACGCTAACGGCGGTACGCCAACACCTTAACCGTTTCAGAATCTATTATCAGAGAGGAAGCCGTGTCCGAATGAGGAACGAGCCGCTCTAAATAAAATCCTTTGCCCGTCTTGACCAAGACGGGTAAGGGATTTTTAGGTTGAACAAGAGAACGGACAAAATCGAAGGGTGCTGATACTTACCTTTTTGTAAGTACCTGTAATAAAAGTGCATACTTACATATTTGAAGCAGTCACTTTATACTCAAGGAGTAAATAAATCTTAAGGAGGACGAATCTTTGAAAACCCTTGTTATTGTTACACACCCGAGCCTGGAAACATCCGTCATCAATAAGCGATGGGTAGAAGAACTCAATAAATACCCGGAAAAATATACGGTACACGAATTGCATAAGGTTTATCCTGACGGAAACATGGATGTGGAGAAAGAACAGCAATTAATTGAATCGCACGGTAATCTTGTTTTGCAGTTTCCCGTTTATTGGTTTAATTGTCCGCCTCTCCTTAAAAAATGGCTGGATGACGTTTTTACTTACGGTTGGGCTTATGGTTCTAACGGCGATAAATTAAAAAATCGAAAAGCGGCTCTAGCTGTATCTGCCGGAATTAAAAAAGAAGATTATAGGGAAGAGGGGAGATACCGCTATACGCTTGAACAGTTATTATCTCCTTTTGAAACTACCTTCCATTACTGCCATGCGGATTATCGCTCGTTCTTTGCGTATTACGGTACAGAAAACGAGTCTGGCGAAAATGAACCCGGTGCGGAAAATGAGGCGTCTGCAAGCGATCTGGAAAAGAACGCACAAGAATATGTGAGTTTTATTGATAACCTGTAACAGGCAGCTTAATGAAGCAAGTAAAAAGAAGTATTTCCTTGTGGAGGAGATACTTCTTTTTGATTGGAACAAAATTGTTTTGCCTATCGCTGTACGGCCCGAGGAGCCGGCAAATTGTTTTCACCCCACTCGCACATCATGTTTAACAAGGGAAGCAGAGACAGACCGCGTTCCGATAAGGAATATTCAACTTTTGGAGGTACTTGGGGAAACTCCTTGCGCAGAATAAGGCCGTCGGCTTCCAGTTCTTTTAACATGATGCTCAGCGTTTTAAAGGAAATGCTGCCGATACTTCGCTTTAGCTCGTTGTGCCGCATAACCTTATTCTCGGCCAGCCAATACATAATGATCATTTTATATTTACCGCCTATTAAAGACAACGTATATCCAAAGCCGGTGTCTTTAAGCGCCACGCCAGTCGGAACACAGGTTTCACGCAAAGATTACACTCTCCTTTTGGTGAGTATAGGACATAAATCGATCTACTTTACAATAGATCATTATGCAATCTTATGGAAAGAATGTAAAGGAAGATCGCTATAATTTTATGAACCGCTACAGCCTGCCCGGGCGCGAGACGCTGAATAGCAGCAGATCGCATCCGCATGTTCATCCTGGCAGGATGGAAGGTCAATAGTTTTGCGGTTGACTTTGCCCTTAGGGTAAGCTGTACAGTGAAATGGAACAAAACAGCGATACGTAAACCTTATAGTCAATAAAAAAAGAATAGAGGTGACTTCTTGTTATCGATTGGAGAATTTTCGAAGATATGCGAAGTATCTACAAAAACGCTTCGCTATTATGATGAAATCGGATTAATCAAACCGGATGAAATTAACCCTGAGAACGGGTATAGGTATTATTCCATTATTCAGCTAAAGGAGATGCTCTTCATTAACCGGTTGAAATCTTATCATTTTTCTCTGGAAGAAATCAAAACCATGCTGGAAATGGAAGAGGATCAATCGGAAGAGAAGCTTGGTTCTGCCCTTAACCGCAAGAGAAAGGAAATACAGGATAAGCTGAATGCTTTTGAATACACCCTAAACCAAATAAGTACGGACATTTTAAATGTACAGAAGGGCATCCCGATTATGTCACACCTTGACAAGATAGACGTACAGCTAGTTGAAACCCCGTCCATGAATATCCTTTATACGCGTCAAATGATGAGTAGCGATGACTTTGTTCCGGGATATGAAAAGTATTTTAACAGGCTCTATGAAAAGATTGCCGCTGAAAAACTCACCATGCTTGGTACGCCAATGACCATTTATCACAGCCCTGAATACAATCCGGCGGGCAATGATACGGAGTTTGCCATCCCTATCGGGGAGATTATAAAGGGAACACGGGATTTGCCCGGAGGTCTTTGTGCGAAGTCTGTTCTAAAGGACTCCTATTCAGAATTGAGATCGGTATATGCCAAGCTGATGGAGTGGATAGAAACTGAAGGGTATGCATTGGTGAAATCACCCTATGAAGTATATGTAACCGATCCCGATCAAGCCAAGGCTTCCGGGGATATTGTTACCGAGGTGTATTTTCCTGTAAAGAAAAAGTAGCACAAAGATCTGACATTTTCCTTAGGGAGGTATCTGCCATGAAAAGAAACGACTGGCCAACCACGGAATGGAAAGAAGTAGACCCTGCAGTTGTGAGAATGGACCCGGGAAAGCTTGCAGAACTTGAACTTATCGTACAATCCGAATATGGCAATATTAACGGTATCGTTATTGTGAGAAACGGATGTATCGCTCATGAGAGCTATTACAATGGTTACGGGCCTGAGGATACGCATCATGTGGCTTCGGTAACGAAAAGTATCCTATCCGCCCTCATCGGTCTTGCCATAGATGCAGGCTTTATTAAACATGTCGACCAGAAGGTGCTGGATTTTTTTCCCGAATATGTTCCCGAAGCTGCTGATAGACAGAAAAAAGAAATTACCCTGCGCCATCTTCTCACTATGACGGCTCCATATTCGTTCGAGGATTGGCACGAACCGCTGGACAAGATGTGTATGCAGCCTGACTGGGTCAAGTATACGCTGGATATGCTGGGCCAAAATGGGGAAATCGGAACTTTTAAGTACTCAACCGGGGGTGCGCACCTGCTATCAAGCATCATCACGCGCAGCACAGGAAAAAGCGCCCGTGAATTCGCCAACGAACGATTATTCAGCCCCATCGGCATGAAAGAAATTCCGGATTATGAAATGAAATCATTCGGGTTCGAGGACTTATTCGGGGAAAAGGTAAGAGGGTGGGTTCACGACCCAAACCGGAATTCCGCGGGCGGCTGGGGACTTACGCTGACTCCCCGTGATATGGCACGTTTCGGTCTTCTCTATTTGAACCGCGGCTTCTGGGATCATAAACAGATTATTTCGGGGGCATGGATTGATGAATCGACAGCGATGAACGCCAATAAGTACGGTTATTTATGGTGGTTACGCGAAGAGGACGGAGTTCAGGCATATTTGGCACTAGGGGATGGGGGGAACGTCATTTGTTGGTTCCCGGAAAAAGACCTGATCGTGGCTATCGCATCCGAATTCATCGTTCATCCTCGTGACAGGTGGACACTGATTAAGGAATGTATGATCCCGGCTGTCATAGGCTGAATTGATCACTTGGAAGAAATTCGGTAAACTTATGGAGAAGAGGGGGGATTGTCTTATGAAAGATGCGTTAATGGAGAGATTAAAGGTCTTCCTTCAACGGGAAGATAATAGCACACTGGTAGGCAGTCCGGCGAGCCAAGAGGAAATTGCTCATGCACAGCAGGTGCTGAATGTAAGCTTTCATGAGGATTATGCGCATTTTATCCGGACGTTTGGGGGAGCGTACGCAGGTCTTGCGGTACATGCATTCTCTAATGGCTCCACTCTCGGAAATGAAACGGTTGTCGATTTGACGCTGGGGTTCCGGGAACAATTCAAGGGGCTCCCCTTAGCAGAGGTTTTGCGAACCGGCTATGTCATCTCTATGGACGGTTCCGGCAATCCGATAATAATCAATCCGTCAGGACAGGTTTTTATCTGTGATCACGATACCGGGGAGACGGAGTTAATAGCGGATTCATTCGAGGCGCTGATCGAGGAACATTTTGATGAATGGTGAATTGTCGGAAGGACTAACGAAATCAGTGACTAACAGTGACTCCAAGACCGAACAACGCCGATTTGGAAGCAAACGACACCGGGAAGGATTATCACAAGATCGTAGAAGAAATGAATCCTAGCCGAAAAGCACTTTTGCTTAAGCCTGCCGTAATCATTTTGAGATTTCGCAGGCTCCGCTTAAGTGCTTTTTTACCGTTCTAGAATGTCGGGGGACCAGTTAACACCAACTCCACTTCGGTAAAGGCTCCGGCAGATTCATTAATAGGTTTCATAGATGAGTTGACTGTTAATTTCATGCTGAGGATTAAATACGGCGTAAATGGTTAGCTGCCCGGCAGGAGTATCGCCTGCATCGTACCCTAACCGAATGGTGGCGTCATCATTAAATCCAAGCTCGGACAAGACTAATTCGGTCACATCTTCGTCGGGATGAGTCCGGGCAATCAGGTCTTCAGCCTGATCATGAAGCTGATCCAATCGTTCCCAGGTTTTCTTAATCACCGGTGACAGAGCTTTCATATCCGCCTCGGCGGGTACATCGGCTGTAACGGATAGTTCCTTGCTCTTATAGCGAAGTGTGGTTTGATAGGAACATAACGAGCTATCGTAATGAAAAGTTCCCATACCTGGGATCGTATGATCCGGTTCAACAATCAGATTATCGGCATAATCCAGCCTTTTCAGCATCGGATTAGAACTGATATTGAGTTCCGAGAGTTTATTTTCCGAGCAGTACAGCTCGTTCAAAAGCGGATTATGACGGAGATCCAAGCTCGTAACATGATTTTGGAAGCATCTTAAGCTCTCTAAAACCGGGCTTTGGGTGACATCCAGGTGCTTCAAATGATTGCTGTTGCAGCGGATTTCAACCAGGCTGGCGCAATTATGTATATTCAAGCCGATCAAATAATTGTTTCCGCAATCCAGATACAGGAGGGATGTATTCTGATCCAACTCCAGATTGAATATGGAATTATAGCAGCAGTTAAGTTCCTGTAGATTGGTGTTTTGCTCTACACGCAATTCTGAAATCATGTTCCAGCAGCAGACCAACTTGGTGATCATGGGGTTGTGGCCGACATCCAGGTGCCTAAGTCGGTTAAAACTGCAATCCAGTGCTTCCAACTGCACATTGGCCGTCAAATCTATGGAATAGATTTCGTTGTTGTTGCAAGACAGCGTCTTCAGTTTCAAGTTATGGCCTGTATCCAGAGAATGTAGTTTGTTTCCGTTGCACTCCAAAAATGTAAGGTTCGCATTTCTTCCGATATCAAGTTCCGTCAAGTTATTAAACGAGCAATCAAGCTTCTCCAGAGAGGCGAAGTGTTCAAGCCCTTTCAGACTGGAAAATCCCAGTTTTGCGAGCTGAAGGGTGACGATTCCTTCCACATCGCCTTTTTGAATCCGTCCGCGATTCTCGCAAAAGTGCTCGAGAACAAAAGTTTTAAAACGTTCATCCATGAAATCTTGGGTAATATCCATGACCATTCTCCCCGCGATATGGTTTTTCCGTTCATCTGACAAAAATTCTTATTGTACGACGACAAGCTACAACAGGTATAAAGTAATCTATTTCAAACGTTATTGCAAGTCTAAACCCTTCGCTTATCAAACGCTCTTCCAAAAGATTCTTGACAGGCCGAGGCATTCGTGGTTATTATGGATGCATATAGTCCATAATAAGCGAACGCCGAGAAAACCGCTAAAAAAACGTACTGATCCGCCGGGGGGACAGACCGCTGATACCGGCTGAAGACAGACTAGAGGAGATCACCTTACTAAATCGGAGTAATTCCCTGATGGATGCCGTCAAGCCGTATGGTCCTTGTATGGAAAAGATAAGGTAAGTTTCGACTAATTATAGATATTATATATCTGTAACGTCTACAAAGAATGGAATGATTCATCTTTTTGTACCTATTTCTTATAAAAAGGAGACTATTCTATGTACAGCAAATCCGGTACCAATCACTCGAACTCGGAAGTGTATCGTGTTAAGCCGTCTTTTAACGTCAAACCGGGAGACGGGATCTTGTCCTTGCTGATGCCGCAACCCGGGGAGCGAATTCTGGACGTAGGATGCGGGAGCGGGGACTTAGCGGCTGAGATCACAGCCGCCGGAGCCATACCTACAGGTATCGACCTGTCGGAAGAAACGGTGAAGCGGGCGAGACAGAAGTACCCTGAACTGAATATTCAGCAGGAAGATGTTTGTCAGTACCGAACGGATGTCCCCTTTGACGCTGTGGTCTCCCATGCGGTTTTGCACTGGATCCAAGATGCTCCAGCTGCCGCCCGGACCATCTGGCTGGCCCTCCGGGAGGGCGGCAGATTCGTTGCCGAATTCGCCGGCAGCGGCAATGTTGCCGTGCTGACCGCCGCCATGGAGCAGGTACTGGAGGAGCATGGGTATGTGTGGGCGGGACGGAATCCGTGGTATTTTCCAACCATTGGCGAATACGCCCGCCTTCTGGAGCAGAACGGCTTCCGTGTCACGCTGGCTCAGCACTTCGACAAGCCCACTCCGCTCAAGGGAGAGGCGGGAGTTAGGAACTGGCTGGATAAGTTCACAGATTATTTCTTTCCGGACGTCACCCCGGATGACAAAGCGTCCATCTACCGCGCCATCGAGGCAAGAGTTAAGCCGCACCTTGAGCGGGAAGGTCAGTGGATGGTCGACACTAGCCGATTGCGCATCGTAGCCATCAAGAAATCCGTGTAAGGATAGCTTTTAGCGGCCTATCATGAATGTAAGTTGATTTTCCATGGAAGGAAGACACCTCTTTGTAGCAGAGACGCTGTTAGGGGTGTCTTTATCTTTATACCGCAGCGTGCTGCCAGGATTCATGCGTGTGTTCAATATTTAACTAATGATGGAGTATAGGGCTACTGCTGCTTACGCCTGTTAATGACCGTTCGAACATCTCAATAATCTCCAAAAATCTTTCTGCTTCACGAAAAACATGATCCGCTAATAAGGGATGTATGATGCTTTTGATTTTACATTGTTCAATTAAATCTCTTGCGGTTTTCTTGAAATCCTTCAGAGAGGCAACCGATACTCGATTCTGATCAAGAAATTGGTTTAACAAGGGGACTGTCTGAGATTGCGGGCGCATAGAATCCAAATCCCTTGCCTGATACAACAATTGATCGAAATCATGGCTAAAATCCCTGGCTTGATCCACTAATTTTCGTTCTGATGGGTCTAAAAGATGCCCGATAAATTTTGCATGGTCCGCCATAATCCGTAAGAAAAAAACGTTTTCATCAATAATGGCATCCGGAAGCGGCTCCAGTTTCCCTTGATTCAACTCCTCTAACCGATTTCGGAAATATCTTGCTTCTCTGCTGACATGATCCACTAAGAGAGGGAAGTTTGTTTGACCCGGCAGCCGGCAAGTTAGAATGAGGCCGAGTACTTTTCGTTTAAAAACCCAAATATGAGAAACAGCCGTGTGTACTTCTCGATTAAAGGTACAGATTGTAGCCGGATCGGTTTCCTCGGGAAAAGAGAGCGCTTTTTGCTCAATTGCCTCAAACGTACGGTAAAAATGGTTTGCTTCATGGATCAGTTGGGTGTCCTCGCATCTAAAACCTAAGCGTAAGAAAAAGGAATGCTCTTTCATAATGCGCGACCAAAACCTGATCTCCTCTAATGAACGAGAAACAAATACATCCGCCATATAATTCCTCCCAAATGTACTTTTGTATAAGAATATGAGCAGGCCGGCTTGTTTAAATACAGATAGCTCCAAAAAAGCACATTGCGGAAAGGATCCCGCCCACGTTCTGCACGCTGATGTTCATTAGTCGAAGGCGCCACCCAAGTCATCCATACCGAGCACGTTTCATTTGATCGCTCTGCTGCTGGATGTTATCGTATAGTAAAATAAAGTAAATATCCTTAGTTAGCAAGAATGAATGTAACGGCGGCGTACCTATCTTTTTTTCGTTGAAGAGATGAAGGGGAGCGCGCAAATCAATCTATATCGCAAAATAAAGGAGCACTAGATGGACATGGATCACACTCCGGAAACGATTCTGGACGAAATGAAACGGCAAATCGATAAATGGGCCGCCTATATCAGCGATAAGGACGCGGACCAAATCGTGAAGCGAACTTCACTTCAGATAGGCATTCACGATTACGCTCTGCTGGAATACGCCAAGGGCAGGGCGAACATGTCAGATAAGGAGCTCGATCTTACAAGGTCGGGAAGTACGACCGGAAGCGGCGATTCTACGGAAACGCTGACCGAGAAACAAGTTCGAGAGATGATCGTCCCGGAGCTTGCTTCTTATATCCGGCATACATTGGATGCTCTGACGCCTGCTTTAATCGATTATCATTTTACTCTGGACGGCAAGTTCCGGACGAGGGAAGGCGAGGTACGCGTTCGTATTTACGAATACGTCGACGAGACGAAGAAGAACCAATTGCTGGAACGTATCTCTTCTTATATAGCGAAAAAGCTCGAAGCGGGAAAATATCCGACCAAACCTTTGGAGACGTTTTTCCTCTCCAGGCATTTGTTGGACGAGAGGCTGTTTCCAGACATGGATGCCGGGCGGATCATTTCTCTTTTCGAGAAGATTCAACAAGTGAACAAAGGAAACAAACATCTTGCGGAGCATCGGAATGATCTGGTGGTAGCTTTGCGGAATTGGGCGGAGGATCAATGGCTGCCCCGTTATTTTGATCAGGTAGGGACACAGTTCCAGAAACAATATAAGAAAAACAGCGAGGCCTGGCTGGAAAATACCGAGCAGGGTCCGATCGAACTTATTATGTATACCGCCATCTTAATTTTGAAATACGAACCTTCCTATAGCAGAAGCACAGGGCTGGCTATGTTGAATTGCGCGATCGAGCTGGGAAGTGCCAAGGCAAAACGTCTCACCGCGGAAGGCAGCGGCACGTTCGCCAAGGAAGACGTCTGCTCTCGCGACGAACTGGCGGAATGCACAGCCAACGATGTGTTTGCCGAGGTTACCCTCGTTATTAAGCAGGAAACAGAGGAGAGCTACGGGCGAGCGCTCCGGTTTCTGATTCGCTTGGTAAGCCTAGGCTTTCCCAAAAGCTATCAAATCAAGCTGAAATCCGGCGTCAAGCAATGGCTGCCCGTCAAAGGGCTGGCCAAGTCGGGAACACACCGCTTTTTCGCCCAAGCCGTGGAATATCCGAATTTGCATCCCTTGCTGGAGGAGTACGCCCGGACGACGATGGAACCGTTCGAATGGTATGCGGACACGGAAGGGGAAAAGAGTTGCATGCCGGGCAGTTATGCCGTCTTCGGCCTCGGACTGGCGGATCGGATCTATTTTCCGTTAGTGGAAGAATACATGGGGAAGGTTGACGAAGAACACCAGTCCGTTCAGAACCACTTCACGGTCGCTTTGGCCGAGCGGCATGGCGTTAACCCGGAAACAATTCCTACACTGGTGAAATGCATGCTGCACAGCACGGATTCGATGAAGCTGAAGATCAAAGCGGATATGGAAGACGACTCGCACCTTAGGAGCCTGCTTGATCGGGTTCGCGGCCTTCCGCACTATGAGGTGGTACATATCCATTACTTGATTTGGGGCGGAACGGATAAGCTGAAGAAAATGGCCGCCAAGGCGGAAGGGGATCGTCGGCAATGGCTTTCCGAGCTGTTGCAGCTCGCCGGTCACCGGTAATCGGCATTCCCGCACGTTTAAAGAAGTCGCCAAATTGGCGGCTTTTTTTGATTTCATATGATAAGTTGACGCCATCAATAAGAAATTGAATTTCTTGACAATGAAAATGATTATCATTATCATTAAAACAACTACAAATAAGAATTCGGAATGGGGGTGGGAAGGGTATGACAGAGTCTGTTCATCACAATGTGAATCAGTTTTTTGATCAAATGGATTTTTTCTATCGTTCTTTGAACCGGACGGAAAATATGGAGAGACGCGATTCGGCGGGTGAAGGTTTTGCTTTGCGTATTGTGCCTCGACCTGAACTCATTGTTGTTCTCACCAATTGTACGTTATATAAGAACAAACAGGTTAATTTCCGGTTCGACGTTCCCATGGTCGAACTGTCGATCTGTCTGGACGGTGAGGGAGTTGGACTAGTTAACGGTCTTGAGGTTCCACTTGTCCCGAACACGGTCAATCTCGGTCTTATGAATCAGGGGGCCGGAGAATTTTGTTTTGTCGGCGGCCGCTCCCTCATAACGGCGAGTATTTATATTCCCGTGTCGTCTTTCAATTATTATCTGGAAAACATCGCAGAGGGAAAAACGGCCGATTTTCATCGTCTGCTCGGCACGAAATCGTTCCATCAATACAGACAGCCGATAAATCCCGTTATGCTTCAACTGGTCAAGCAGCTTGTCTATATGCCCTACGCTCAAGCCGTCCGCAACATCCATGTGGAATGCAAGGTTCTTGAAATGCTGTCTATGGCGTTTCAGCAACTGCTGTTTGAGAACGAATCCGGTCCTTCCGCGTTTTCCATGACTCGGAGCGAACTGGAGAAGATTCACCGCGCCAGGGAAATATTGCTGGAACGGATGGAGTCTCCGCCGTCTTTGCTGGAGCTGTCCCGGATCGCAGGGTTAAACGATTTTAAACTCAAAGCCGGATTCAAGAAAGTTTACGGTACGACCGTATTCGGATATTTACGCGAGCAAAGACTGGAAAAAGCGAAACAATTGCTCCTGAGCGGGCAGTTCCGGGTGGGGGAGGCTGCTGCATACGTCGGATATACGAATTCCAGTTATTTTGCCGATGCCTTCCGCAAGCACTATGGAGTTAATCCTGGAGAATTCATGAGGAGCTCCTCGACTGTTTTTTGATCGGTACGTTCATTCATTTAAGAGACACCGGATGCCTGTATCCGGTGTTTTTTTGTTAGATTCGCACGATAAAAAAAATCCGTCTGGCCGCTTTAAAATCCGTCTAGAGGCGGCAATGAAGAATGAATTGGTATAGGATGTTGGTTGACCAAAAGTGAAAATCATTATCAATTGAGAAAGAGGGTTAACACAAAATGATCCGCAGCCGTATAACGTCTACTCTATGGGCAGCCGCCCTGTTTATTCTACTTTTGACGGGATGCTCCAATGCAGAGAAAACCGCTTCCAAAGAAGCAGGCAGTCCGTCCAGCGTGCCCGCAGCACAAACGACTGGTGATAAGGAGGCGTTCCCGCGTACGATCCAGCATAAGAAAGGAACCTTGGTGCTCGACAAGAAACCGGAGAAAGTCGCTACCCCGTACATCGTTTACTTGGACTACTTGACCGTACTCGGGGAACCGCCGCACGCTTCACAGGGAATGGATATGATCGCTAGCTTTCCGAATTTGAAAAAACGTCTGGAAGGATCGCATGTCATGGATCTCGGCCGGGAAACGAGTATGGAAAAGCTGCTGGCCGCATCCCCGGATTTGATCCTCTCGGAAGATGAAAACAAATTTACTGAATACAATAAAATCGCCCCGACCGTCATTATACCTCACAATGAGGACTGGAGGGCGCAGCTTCGGATCATCGCTCAAATAATCGGAGCCGAAAAGAAGGCGGAGAGCGTTATTGCCGATTACGAGAAAAAAGCGGCCGAGTACAAAGAAAAGCTGGCGTCTAAACGCGGAGAAACGGTTCTGGCCGCCATGTTCAGCGGAAAGGAATTCACGTCTTTCAATATGAGCCGGATGGGGGTTTTCTATGAGGATCTGGGGTTAACACCGGTCGAGGCATTTAAGCAGGGGGGGAATTTTAATCTGGAGGGACTGGCGGAAGCCGACCCGGATTATCTGTTCGTTGTGAATAACTATGTTCAACCCGTTGCCGGCGGTGTGATGGCTTCAATGAAAGACAACCCGGTCTGGAACCGTTTGAAAGCCGTCAAGAACAACCATGTGTTTATCCTGGACGACAGCTCGGTTATCGGACCGATGCCGCTCGGAAAAATCGTGGCGATCGATGAAATTATGAAAGCCATGAGCGGCAGCTAAACCAGGCCTACCCCACTGTTAATAGAATAGGAGAGGATCTTATGAGCAACAAGACCGGCGTGGGTCGGCTGCTGCAGATCGCGGGGGAGAAACGGGGCCTTCTCGTAACTTCGGGCGTTCTTTCCGGACTTAGCGCGATCGGTCAGCTGGTTCCCTACATATCGGTATATTTTATCCTGAGAGAGCTTCTCAATCATGCGGCAAATCCTATGGAAGCGGACGGCGCGTTCATGGTCCGTTGGGGAATCATCGCCCTTCTGGGGCTGATTGGAAGTCTCATGCTGATGTACGCGGGAGGATTGATTTCCCACATCGCAGCCTTCCGGCTTTTGTACGGCCTGCGAGTTAAGCTTTCTTCCCATATCGGAAAGCTGCCCTTAGGCTGGCTGAACGGAACGTCTACCGGGGCGGTCAAGAAGACGCTGGAGCAGAACGTTGAGAAGATTGAGACTTTCGTCGCCCATCAGCTGCCGGATCTCATTCACGTCGTGGTGACAACCCTTCTTATGATTACGGTCATGTTTTCCTTAAACGTCTGGCTGGCAATCGCCTGCATCGTGCCGATTTTCGCCGGTTTCGGCGTACAAATCATTTTAATGACAGGACCGGAGATGAAGAAAAACGTTAAAAAATACCACGATGCGCTGGAGAGATTAAACAGTTCGGCGATTCAATATGTGCGGGGAATGCCAGCGGTTAAGGTGTTCGGGCAAACGGTGCATTCTTTCCGTAAATTTAATGCCGATATGATCTTCTATCGTGATTATTGCGTGAAATTTACCGACCAGTTTCAGAACGGCTTTTTGATTTTTAAAGTGATTCTGGTTTCGTTTGCGGCATTCGTGCTGCCGGTCGGCGTATTTCTGCTCAGCCGCGATCCGGGCAACGCAGCTTTCGCTTCCGTGTTCCTGTTTTTCCTTGTCATGGCGCCAGGCGTGTCGGCTCCGATGTTTAAAATTATGTTCCTGATGTCAACCCTGCGCGATATAAGCGAAGGGGTAGAGCGGATCGACCGACTCTTGGGGGAAAAACCGATTCCGGAACCGGAACGCCCGGTTAAGCCGGATCATTATGACATCACCTTCGATAAGGTAAGCTTCGCTTACGAGGATAAACCCGGAAGCGGCGAGGCGCTCTCGGAACTTTCTTTTACCGCCGGACAAGGACAGGTGACTGCGCTGGTCGGTCCTTCCGGAGCGGGCAAATCGACGGTAGCGAATCTGGTTCCCCGCTTCTGGGATGTTAAACAGGGCGCTATCCGGATCGGCGGGGTCGACGTGCGGGATATGACCACTACGGATTTAATGGACACGGTCGCTTTTGTATTCCAGGAAACGTTTCTGTTTTACGATACGGTGTATAACAATATCGCCGTGGGCCGCCCCGGTGCCCCTGCTGAAGACGTGTATGCGGCTGGCAGAGCGGCACAATGCCATGAGTTTATCAGCCGGCTTCCCCATGGTTACGAGACCCGGATCGGTGAAGGCGGCGTTTACCTGTCCGGAGGCGAGGAGCAGCGGATTGCCGTCGCGCGTTCGATCTTGAAAAACGCGCCCGTTCTCATACTGGACGAAGCGACTGCCTTCGCGGACCCGGAGAACGAATATGAGATGCAGCTTGCCCTCAAACAATTAATCCGGGGTAAGACGGTCCTTGTTATCGCACACCGGCTGCATGTGATCCGAGATGCGGATCAGATCCTGGTTCTGAGCGGCGGCAGACTTTCCGAACAAGGTAAGCACGACGAGCTGGTCGCCGCAGACGGCCTCTACGCCAGAATGTGGCATACCTACACGGATTCGGGAAAATGGCATATCGGCATGAAGAAGGAGGCGAAAGGCGATGGACTTACTCCGCAATATCACGGCAGGTAACCCCCGCGCGTTGATCAAGCCGGTGTTCTATACAACGCTGGCCAACTTGATCGGAATTATTCCGTTCGTCCTGCTGGTGGAAGCGGCAAGACTCATTTTTGAACCGTTTGCGTCTCCCGGGGCCGCGCTTCAAGTTGGACGGCTCTGGTGGGTATGCGCCGGGATGGCAGCTTCTCTTGTTCTCATGTATCTCTGTGAGATTCCGGCATACCGCTCCCAATTCCGCCAAGCATACAGCGCTGCGGCGGAAGGCCGGACGCGCTTGGCCGAACATTTGCGCAAGCTGCCGCTCGGTTTTCTGAACAAACGGGACCCCGGCGATCTCGCGAACATGATGATGGGCGATTTTACTATGGTCGAGCACGGTATTTCTCATCTTGTTCCGCAAATGATCGGAGCGCTAGTCATGCCGATTCTCGCTCTCGCGGGATTGTCATTTCTGGACTGGCGCATGGCGCTTGCCTTATTCGCAGCGTTTCCGCTGGCTGTCGCGCTCGTGATGCTGACCTCCGGCATCCAGCACAAGCTTGGCGCCAAACATATGCGTGCCAAAATCGATGCCGCCAACCGTCTTCAGGAGTATCTGAATGGCATCCGTGTCATCAAAGCGTACAACTTAACGGGGGAGAGCTTTACACGGCTGACCCTTTCGTTCAAAGAGTTGATGCGGCACAGCATCCGGATCGAAGGGCTGCTCGGGCCGATCGTCCTGAGTGCGGTTGCCTGTATCCGCGCCGGCCTTACTTTCATGATCCTGGTCGGCGTTCATCACCTTCTCGGAGGCAGCCTGGATCTGGTCGTGTTCGTTTCTTTTCTCATCGTCGGCACCCGGCTTTACGATCCGCTAACCGCGGCACTTGTAAATTATGCGGAATTCCGGTATCACGAACAGGCGGGTGAACGCATTGTGCGGCTCTTGCAAGAGCCGGTCATGCCGGGTAAACGCCAGCCTCCGGCGGCTTATGATATTGAGCTGAAGCAGGTCACTTTCGGCTATAACGGGCAAACGGTGCTCAAAGAAGTGAATCTGATCATCCCCGCCGGTACGTTCACCGCACTTGTCGGTCCTTCGGGCAGCGGCAAGAGCACCGTTCTGCGTCTGATCGCGCGTTTCTATGATCCTGTAGAGGGGGAGGTTCTGCTCGGCGGCGAAAATATCCGCGATATGGATCCCGAAGCGATGCTGAGCCAAGTATCGATGGTCTTTCAGGATGTATATTTGTTTCAGGATACGATCGCGGGCAACATCCGCTTCGGACGCAATAACGCCACGATGGAAGAGATCGAGGATGCGGCGCGGCAGGCTGGCTGTCACGAGTTCATTATGAAGCTTCCGAACGGGTACGAAACTCTTGTCGGAGAAGGAGGAAGCACGCTCTCCGGAGGGGAGAAGCAGCGGATTTCCATTGCCCGGGCGTTTCTCAAGGATGCACCGATCGTTCTGCTTGACGAAGCTACGGCGTCGCTGGATCCGGAGAACGAGGTCGTCATTCAGCAGGCGATCGACCGGCTTGTGGAAGGCAGAACCGTTATCGTGATCGCACATCGCCTGAAAACCGTACGCGGCGCGGATCATATCGTGGTGCTGAATAACGGCAGCATCGCCGAGCAGGGAAGCCATTCCAGTCTTTTGGCAGGGCAAGGGTTATACGCCCGATTATGGGATATCCAGCAGCAGGCGGATACTTGGAAAATGATTAAATAAAACATTTTACTGGAACACGAGTCAAAGAAGAAACGCAGCCGGTCAGGAGATAGCAATCCTGGACGGCTTTTTTTGCCGCTTTCCGCGTTAGATCATAAATCCGGCAGCCGAATGCATTCAAATCGGGGCGGCTTGCACTGGACAATCTTGTTCTCCGAGGGGAGTCTGGCTATTTGCGAGCCTTATGGCGTGATGGTGAATTTTCTCGATGAGCGCATAATCGGTTTCGACGATCTTTCCGATACCGAGGAAGTCTGACTTTAGAGCATGCGAAAACGGCGGGAGCATCGGCAGGAAGCACCGGTCACAGAAAGTTCTGCACTGTGCCAGACTCCCGACGCGCATTACTTGGCGTCACATGACGGTAGTCAACCACAAAGACGATGAATAGTCTCACACGCTTCAAGAAGCTGAAAGTGTTTTGTTTGAACATGAAGTAAGGGTGTAAACATCCCAACATAAGGCTTACCAAAAAGAAGACATTCCGTTACAGGTACACCTTTTTTTGTTAAAAATATTGTGATATGCTCCGATCCGGCTTATAATATGGAAGATATAACCACCAAGTTTATATCTCTATCAAAGCTTGCTGGTAGACTTTTAAGGGAGGTGATGTTGTTTAAAACAACTAAATGTAAGCGCTTTTGGCGTTGAAAACCCAAATCTGAGGAGGTATGAATGATGAATTTGGCTTTACCGAACCACGCTTTGCTGCACAAACTGGTTGCCGCATGCGGTATGCTGCTGATGATCGCTTTAATGATGGTTTTGTTTCCCGGTACAAGTTCGGCTCACGGGTATTTGGATGTGCCCGCCAGCCGTGGGCTTTTATGCAAAGACAAAGTGAATACGGATTGTGGAGGGGCCTCTTACGAGCCGCAAAGCGCAGAAGCGGGTAAAGGCTTCCCTAACGGAGGCCCTGGTGACGGACACATCGCGAGTGCCGGCAATACTTTCCCCAAACTGGATGAGCAAACCTCGACCCGTTGGAGCAAAGTGCCTATGAAGGCAGGTCCGCAGGCTTTCAAATGGCAGTTGAATGCCGCACATGCCACAACCACCTTCAAATATTTTATAACGAAGCCGGGTTGGAATCCGAATGCTCCTCTGACGAGAGCTTCCTTTGACTTGACGCCTTTCTGCCAACAGGATTTGAACGGAGCAAGTCCTACCAACTATCATACGACAAACTGTAACGTTCCCGAAAGAACAGGCTATCATGTCATCCTGGCTATCTGGGAAGTTTCCGGGGCGCCTACCGCTTACGTCAACGTAGCCGATGTGGATTTCGGCGGAGGCAGCGCACTTCCCGCTCCGACGAATCTCGCTTCCACAGCCGTAACGGACAACAGCGTTTCCTTGAGCTGGGCTTCGGTAGCCGGTGCGGCAAGCTACCAAGTATACCGCGATAACGTAGCGGTAGGCACGACAGCCTCGACCACCTTTACAAGCACGGGCTTGTCGAGCGGCACATCCTATAGCTTCACCGTGACAGCAATCGACTCTTCAGGCAAAGCGTCACCATCCTCTTCCGCAGTGACGGTCAAAACGACGGGAGGCAGCACAACCACGTATCCGGCCTGGAGCGCGACTACGGTTTATGTAGGCGGAAACAAGGTATCCTACAACGGTGTCAACTATGAGGCCAAATGGTGGACACAAGGCGAAGTTCCGACCGGCACCAATGTGTGGAAAGTTATTCCTTAACGTTAACGCAGTACAAGCCCTGGAGGCAGAAACCTCTAGGGCTTTTTTTTGCATGGATTTGGAATTCCGAGGGAAACGCTTGCCGCTGCCAAGAGTGTATCCTTTAGAAATAGCGTGAGGAATGGATAAACAAGGCTGGCTTCAGGTTCACAGGATTAGTAGAGCGGCAGCACGTCTTGTTTCAGGTTTTTAAACAGTTCGCCGGATTGATTCAAGAAACTATCGGGCAATCGGTAATACGCATCTCCCATTGACACGATTTTTAAATCCGGGAGGATAGACATGGCCATGCTGGTGCCGCCCTTCACCTCAAGACGGCTGCAGCATAACAAATCTAGTCCCGCATTCTATTCCGCCGCGAGAGCAGCTTTTTGAAATTCAATTTCCGGGTATTGGGGATGAGGGCCGCCGTCAAGCAGTTGCCCGCCTTTCTTTTTCAAATGGTTGGTAAAGAAATCAAGCACGTAAGAATTGACAATCGCGGCCCCTCTGTAGCCGTTTATGTCCCCGGTCATGCCAGTATATTTCAATAACGGCGTATAGAACTGCAGGTCGGTAAAATTGAAATGGTCGGTTCCTCGTATGTGAATGACTTGCCCGTTATGGGCACCGACATGGTCCATCATCCGTTGTTCTTTCACCAGTTGTGCCCGGATGCTGTCGGGAACCTCCTTGTTTTTTATCGCCGCGGAAAGCATGGATCTTTTGTCGGAGTTAAGGAACATGAACGGCTTTGACATCTGCTCTTTGTCCTCCAGGTCATACAGCGTTCCATCCATATCAATCCCGGCTTTGATCTTATCATTGGAGTATGCGGCGTTAAAAGCTGTTGCACCACCGAATGAATGCCCCATTACTCCTATATTGTATACATCCATCATTCCCTTCAGGCTGGATCCTTGATCTCTGTTCCATTGTTCCATTTTCGAAATGACGAACTGAATATCCGCTGTCCACACAGCTCCGATATGCTTAGCATACGTGTAAAAATCGTCTGCCGGCGTCTTTGTTACGAACCCGGTTATCCGCCCGTCCGGAAATACGGTAGCCGCTGTGCTGTGGGTATGGTCGATAGCTGCTACTATAAATCCATGACTGGCCAAGTTCTCCGCCTGAGAGACATGCAGCACGCTGCCGGTACCCATACCATGACTGATCAGTACCAAGGGATAAGGCGCAGAAGCGGGGAGAAGTTCAGCATTAAGATGGGAATTGCTGCGCATATATTTCCAGTAATCGAGAATGAATGCAGGAAGGCCGAACACTTTGGAGAACTCTTTCTTGTATGTTTGGAATGGTATCGGGTCTTCGGGAAAAAGCAGTTCTCCCTTAGCCGGCTGCGGTTTTGCGGGGTACCACACCTGAACCATAAGCTCGCGGTGATTTTTGGGGACGTCGGGATAGCTTTCTTGCCGCGTGAAATCCGTAAAGTGAAAGACTTGTCTGCCTACCGCAGCGAGTCCTTGTGGCTTTGGCAAAATCAATATGGGCATCGCCTGTGCCAAGAAAACAGAAAAACCCAGCGATACAACAACGATAGAATAGCCGATGTATCGCGTTTTTTTCCGGGGCTTACCGGATTCCGGTTTTCGAAAAATCCTTATAGCAACAAGGAATAACAGGATAACCGCAGCGAAGTAGGAGGGGACCAATTGCCAGCGGTATCCTTCCACAATCAGATGAATGCTTAGTGCGCAGACAGCCGCAAAGCCAGCACCTAGGCCGATTTTTCGATTCCTCCTAAAAAGCAGTACCACCAGCAGAACTAGACTTGAGCCTATAAACACGCCTTCAAATAAACGCATAGCGATCTCCCCCGGTTTTCATCTTTTTTCCTTCTTCATTGTAGAACTCCAAGGTTAAAGTTGAGGAGGGAGCGAGTTTAAAAGTTGGTTAATAAACGATAGAACCTTTAATCATGGTCCATTGCACTTGGAATTGTTCATCCAACAAGACAAGATCGGCATCATAACCGCCGGAGATCCTGCCTTTAGTATGAAGGTCTAATAGTCGTGCAGGTGAGCTTGATGCCATTTTAACCGCGTCTTTTAAAGAAATGCCGGTTTCGACGGTCAGACGCAGCGCCTCATTCATCGTAACCGTACTGGAGGCTAAAGTCCCATCCGCTAGGCGTGCTACGCCTTCGGAAACCGTAACGTGGTGGCCGCCGAACTTATAATTTCCGTCACCTAGTCCCATGGCTTGCAAAGCATCTGTAATCAGTACCATGCCATCCGGTCCTTTGAGACGATACATCATCCGAACGATAGCAGGATGCAAATGAATGCCATCTACAATCGCTTGGAGGCTTACATGTTCTTCTTCAAAAGCGGCTACAACCAGACCGGGATCCCGGTGATGAATCGGACGCATGCCATTGAAACAATGTGTAACATGGCTCGCTCCAGCTTCAAAGGCTTGCTTGGCCTCCTCGTATGTAGCATCCGAGTGCGCGACGGCGATAATTACGCCTCTTTCCTTCAGAAATGAGAGGAGTTCCATCCCGCCAGGTAATTCGGGAGCTACGGTAACCATCTTGATCAGCCCATCTGCTTCGTCAAAAATTTCTTTCATTTCAGTAAGATCCGGATGCCGTAAAAACCGTTCATTTTGCATACCTTTACGCTTCGGATTCAGGTAAGGGCCTTCTAGATGAAGCCCTGCGATTTTGGCCCCGACTTCGTGCCCTATAACACGTTTCACACTCCGAATCATGGCTATTAAATCTTCAATTGTTGAGCTGACGGATGTGACCAGAAACGAGGTACAGCCCGTTTCTGCACAAGCCCGCGAAACCTCCTGAATACTCGTCTCACTTCCATCCATCATATCGAACCCGTTGGCACCGTGAATATGTACGTCGATCATGCCCGGTATCAATAAATGGCCTTGACCGTCCATACATTCATATTCGTCCTCCGGAAGAGAAGATAGGCCGCTTTCTACCTTTTCAATAACTCCGTCTCGTATCCAAAGTGTGGCAGATAGACCAGAGTTATCTTCTTGAATCACGTTTACATTGTGCAAAATTTTAAGACTCATCTCTGTTTTCCTCCTCGTATTTGTCTTTCTCTTCACATTGAATAATCGTTATATTTTTATTGTGAAGGACTTCTCTTATGTCGATAGGCACTTCTTGATCGGTAATCAAAATATCTACAAAGTCAAAATCCAAACGATAAACCGACTTGCTTGTAAACTTCGTGAAATCTGCTACAACAATGACCTGATCCGATCTGCGGGCCATCTCTTTTTTTACGGAAACATCATCCTCGTAAGGATAATAAAGCCCATCGGCTCGTATAGCTGTAGCTCCGATAAATGCTTTATCGGCCCTTAATTCTCTTAGCTTATCGATCACGGAGGGACCGAATAATAACCGGTTTTTGGCATGTAAATAGCCGCCGAGCACATAAACTTGCAAATCTTCCCGGCCTGACAGAATCCCTACAATGTCTATGGAGTGTGTGACAGCCGTAATATTTGTAGCTGAAATTTGTTCGGCTATTGACTGTACCGTAGTGGAAACGTCCAGAATGACGGTTTCCCGATCCTGAACCAGCTGAGCCGCTAACTTCCCGATTTTTCTTTTACTGTCTGTTTCGTCGATTAAACGTTCCTGGTAGGTGGCTATTTCCTTCTGCAATTGAGGCAGAGCGACACCTCCATGTGTACGAATAACGACTCCTTCTTGCACCAATTTAACGATATCTCTTCGGGCCGTATCCCTAGATACATTTAGAAGAGAACAAATATCCATAACACTCATCGCGTGGTGTTTATTAATATAGTCGAGTATTTTCAGTAATCGTTCTTCTTGATACATCAATTTCACCTCTTGTAAGTAATTATATCATAATTTTTAAGTATTTCAATTTATGATTTAAGTACATGTAAGTATTTGAATGGATACTTCGATCAGGCATTCGATAAAAATCATGTTATACAAATTACACTTACAATGGGATCTTTGAGCGAATCAAAGGTTCGAAGTTGCTGCCAGAGATCAGTGGAAGCATTTTTGTTTTTAAAGTGTATTTAGCAATCGTAATTTGATACTATAATAAAAATATGCTTCGGAAGAAATCTTTTATTGGAGGTAATCAATGAGATCATTAATAGATATTCAAGATTCATTTCTCAATAAGCTACAAATAATCAGAACATTTTACATGTCTTCACTTGTAGAGAACGAGTTAGCTAATGACCATATTTCTGCGGTTTTGGCAACAGAAAGTAAGATCAACTCTAAATATAATAGTAAAGATAATTATTTTGTATTCGGACAAGGCGATGGCAATCTTAACACTAAAGTGAATGTTAGTGAATGTGTTCATTTCATTACCAATAGCAGTGATAAAAATCTAATGCTCATAAATTTACTGACAATTAATTTATGTTCTGCATTTGAGTCTTTTTTATTTGAATTATATGAAAACTACTTAAGAAACTCTTCAGATGCTATAACTAATTCTCAAAAATCAATGAAACTACAAGATATTTTTAAATTTACAACTATAGATGATGTTAAAGAATATCTTATTCGAAGAGAAATAATGGATTTTGGTTTTCAATCTTTTGAAAAACAAATTGGAATAATACAAAAGAACTTTAATACCGATTTTGGTTTTCGTACTGAAATGAGGATAGCCAAAAGAATTTTCACTAAGAGAAATGCCATAGTTCACAATGAAGGACGAGTAAATAAGGAGTTAATGGAATTATTGACCAATGAACAAAAGGAACGAAATATATTAGATAAAAAAATCAGTACAACAGAATTTGAATTTAGCGAGGAAATATATTTATTAAATTTAATGGGAACTCGAATGATTACTTTACTTATCAAGTAAAAGCATAACGACAGCAGCAATCCCTTTGTTGGGTAACCAGCAAAGAGATTGTCGCTTCGTCTGACTCACGCAAACAATACGATACTCTAAGGCAAGACGTATACGGGAGTCTGGGGACAATGATACATATATTAAAGACCAGCGTTGGTTTTCCCTTAGAAAAAAACATAATTAAACAGTACTTAATTTAGCTGATCGCAGCAATTTGAGACCGTCGGTAACTAATGTCAAAGATCATGAAGATTAGTCAAATGAAAATTAAAAAACAAGCCATCCTTCGCTTTAGCCCAGGATGGCTTGTTTTCTGTAATAAACTGATCAGCTTTTAAGACAAGGTATCGCTCCGACCGGGAAAGATAAAGTCCTTTGGGAAGAGTGAACTTTTGTCAGGCAGGCGTGTTTAGTCATGTGCGTTGTTCTTGTCATGCACTGTCTGCAAACGGCGGTCGCTTGACTGGCGAAATAAAGGTTGAAACGGCAGCAAAATCTTGACGGGCAGAGGATACGGCGTCTGCATTTCCTGAAGGAGCGTTCTTGCGGCGACACTTCCGATTTCAAAGGTAGGAATATGAATAGTGGAGAGAGGAGGAACCGTGTAACGGGAAGGCTCGTTGTCGTCAAAACCAATAATGGCGAAATCTTGCGGGATTTGATAGCCCTTCTCGGAAATGGCCCGCATAGCCGCCATCGCCATAATATCGCTGGCTGCAAAAACCGCCGTAGGCAGGTGGCCGCGATGCTCGTCGATGTAATTCAGGACAAGACGGTAAGCCTGATCCGGTTCCCACTCGGCGTTAAGCACGTACTTCGGCTTAACCGCCAAACCGGCTTGTTCCAGTGCCAGCTTGTAGCCCCGGTAGCGCTTCTCCCTCTGAAATTCTCCGGACAATCCGGTGCCCCCGATAAAGAGGATGTCCTTGTGGCCTTGATCCGTTAAATGTTTGACGGCTGTACGAGCCGCTTCGACCCGGTCATAGGAGACGGTAGGAATGTCCGGATCGGACACGTCGATTCCGACGATATGCTCCACATGCTTGCGGATACAATCATACAATTGTTTCTCGATGCCCTCGATAATAATTAGGCCTCCGTTTTGATCTTTGTGGATGACTTGCTGCAAAATTTCAGGTTTTTGCAAATCTTCTTGCGTATAAGTGAACGCAATCTGATAGCCGTGAAGAGATAATTCTTTTTCTATTCCTTCGAAAATAACGGAAAAGTAGGGATGATAGCGCCGTCCCTGCATCGTGGAAACGATACAGCCTATTTTCTTCACCGGCTCATGTGATGGAAGCTTCACCGTGTAACCCAGTTCTTGGGCAGCGTCCCAAATCTTCCGGCGTGTTTTGCTGTGGGAGGCGCGGCTGGTATCATCGGCCAGAACGCGGGAAACCGTAGAGATAGAGACGCCGACCCGGTCCGCTATATCTTTTAGTGTGGGCATGCTATGACCTGCCTTCATTTCATCTAAGATTGAACGAACCCAAATACTTACTCTCTATGTTAAGGAAAATAAAAACGGAGGTCAACTGAAAATTAGAACAAATAAAATGCAAAATACGATCAATAAAATGAAATTAAATTGCAAAATAATTATTGACGTTCCATTTTTGTAGAGGTATTATTTTTATAAGACGCAGAAAATTCTAGGTAAAATAAAAAGAAAGGGGTTACAAATTGAAAAATGTTCGCTTTTTTTCATTTATTTCTCTATTATTTGCATTAATTTTCGTTTCATCTTGCGCAAATGATAAAGAGACGACGGCTGACATTTCTGCAAATCCGGACGGAAAAGTAAAGCTCGTTTTTTGGAGCCATCAGGAAGATGCCTTTATGAATGCGTATAAAAACCTGATTGCCGCTTATCAGGCAACACATCCGGAAGTAGAGATCGACTATCAATCCTTTCCATACGATGTTTACCCTCAGAAGCTAAAAGCTTCTTTCATTGCCAAAAACCCTCCGGACATCGCCGAGATGTTCGGCACCTGGGTTCCCCTCTACTCCACGAACGGGCTGCTGGCGGAAATACCGGACGGCGAACGTCTCCGGGACGGCTATTACAAAGCCCCGCTAGGGGGATATACATTGAACGGCAAGCTTTACGGACTTCCGCTCGAATTCAATATCGAAAACGGCGGCATGTTGATCCACCCGCAAATGCTGAAAGAGAAGGGGATCGCCCAGCCTCCTTCTACATGGGAAGAACTTGTGGAGAGCGCCCGTAAGCTGACGGTCCGGGACGGGAAGGGCATCAAGGTGAAAGGGTTTGATTTTGCATCCAGCGACAATATCACCTTCACGTTCTTGTCCATGATTTTGCAGCAAAACGGGAAGTATTGGGGCGAAAACGATCATGTGAACTTTCGGACGCCGGAGGCGAAAAAAGCGATGGAAGCTCTAATCTCGCTTATCAAAGACGATAAAGTCGCGGATCTCACGACGTTCGGCGGCGAGCTTGACACCTCCGACTATTTTTTTCAGGGAAGCTCGGCGATGACGTATCGCGGACCCTGGTCCATAGCCGCCGGTTTGAATACATACAAGGCAGACGACTTCGAGTATGTACCGGTGCCGTCTTTCACGGCGAATCCGCCCTTATACGCAGCCGAATCCGGATGGGGACTGGTAGCCGCACAAAAAAGCAAGCAGCGGAAAGCCGCCGTCGATTTCATCGAATTCGTTTCTTCCAACGAGAATCTGCTGCAGTGGAATCTGAGCACGTTTACGGTCCCCGCCAAAAAAGAGGTGGCCGAAAATCCGGAATTTCTCAAAGCCAATCCGTTCATGAAAACTTCGCTGGATATTTTGACGCTGGGAGAGTGGATCGGACCGATTACGGACCGGGATTATTTCTTCAAAGCGATCAACGATCATTTTCAATTAATGGCAAGCGGACAGGAAACCGTGGAAGCGGGTCTGAGCGGCATTGAAAAATCAATAAACGACAATCAGGATCAACATAAATGATCGGAGTGATCGGAGTATGAATCTTGAACCGGCAGCAGGCAGAACCCGTAAGATTCCACCGGCAGCCTCGTACAAAGGCCGAAAGAGCGGGCGCGCGTTCATTTATTTGTCGCTGATTCCGATCCTGCTGTTATTCGGCGCATTCGCTTTTCTGCCGATCGGCTGGAGTCTCGGGCTGTCCCTTTTCAAATATAATCCCCTCAGTTCCAACACGATTTTCGTCGGTACGGCGAACTACGTGCGGATGCTGGAAGATTCGGTTTTTCTGAAATCGCTCTGGGTGACGGTAAAATTCGTAGTCGTTGCCGTTGCGGTGAATATTGCCGTCACACTGCTGATTGCGGTGGCCATTCAGCGGCTGCAGATAGGATGGCTGCGCAATTTAATGCGCACGGTGTTTTTTCTGCCGACGATCGCTCCGCTTGCCGGAACGGCTATCGTGTGGAGCACAATGTTCAATTATAATCACGGCTTGTTCAACATGCTGCTTGAGAAGCTGCATATGGCGCCCGTCCAATGGCTGAGCGACCCGCATTATGCGCTGTATTCCGTCATTATCATGACGTTGTGGGCGGACATCGGCTACAATATCGTCCTGTTCATCGCCGGAATCGATTCCATTCCCGGGCTGTATTACGAAGCTGCTCTCCTGGACGGAGCGAACCGCTGGCATTCCTTCCGATATCTGACGCTTCCGCTTCTGCGGAGAACGATGCTGTTCGTATCCGTGACTACGGTCGTCTCCTATTTTCAGGCCTTCGCCCAATTTCAGATTATGACTAAGGGAGAACCGTT
This sequence comes from Paenibacillus sp. JT31N7, assembly GCF_059692095.1. Taxonomy (NCBI): domain Bacteria; kingdom Bacillati; phylum Bacillota; class Bacilli; order Caryophanales; family Paenibacillaceae; genus Paenibacillus; species Paenibacillus sp. JT31N7. Next base: position 507,295 of record NZ_JCAUAT010000001.1, on the reverse strand, counting down.
TAACGAAACGAGAGTGATTGCCCTGCACATTTATGAGATGGCTTTCTCCAACTCCAACATGGGCTATGCGTCGGCGATGGCGACTGTTTTCTTGATGATCATTCTGGCCGTGACTGTCCTGCAGCTTAAATGGGGCCGCACGGATTGGGAACATTGAAGGAGGCTTGAATAGATGCAACGTAGAAACAGATGGCTGGACGGAGCGATTCTGATGGTACTGGCGGCTGCCGGTTGTGCAATGCTGCTGCCTTATCTCTGGATGGTGCTGTCTTCGCTGAAAAGCAATATGGAAATTGTCTCCGGATCGCACACCTTGTTCCCGCAAGAGGCAAGCCTGGAGGGCTATCGCACAGTGTTTATGGACGCGCCCTTTGTAAGATGGCTGTTAAACAGCGTGGTGACATCTGTCGTCATTACGGCAGCGACTATTTTTTCGAGCGCGCTGGCCGGTTATATTTTCGCCAAACACGAGTTCAGAGGAAAAAAGATCTGGTTTCTGCTCATTCTGGCCACGATGATGATCCCGTTTCAGGTCGTCATGATCCCGACTTATTTGATCACGGCCAAACTCGGTCTCGTCAACCATCTGCTGGCGATTATTTTACCGAATCTGGTCAGCTCGTACGGTGTTTTTCTCGCCAAGCAATTTATCGAGGACATCCCGCAGGATTTGCTTGATGCCGCCAGAATAGACGGTGCGGGGGAGTTGCGGTTGATGGTCCGGATTATCGCCCCCCTTATTTTTCCCATGCTGTCGGCACTCGGCATCTTTACCTTCATGAATTCATGGAACAATTATTTATGGCCGCTCATCGTATTGGACGACACCCGGAAAATGACGGTGCCGCTGGCACTCGTTTATTTTAACGGAACGCATACCGTCAATTATAACGTCGTCATGTCGGCGGCCGTTCTTATAACGGTTCCGGTGATCATCGTCTTTCTCATTTTCCAGAAGCAGTTTATTAAAGGCTTGACGATGACCGGCATGAAATAGACCTTAATAAGGAGAGAACAACCATGACCAAAATTTCAATTATCGGCGCGGGAAGCGCATTTACGCAGGAAATAGCGACAGATATTTTGCTGATCGAAGGAATAGAGGGAGGAACCCTCGCACTTGTGGATATCGACGGGGAACGGCTTGAGATTGCCCGCAAGCTGGTGGCCCGGATTATAGAGCAAACGGGGAAGAAGTGGAACGTAATCGCTTCTACCGATCGAAGGGAAGTAATAGGAGGATCCCGGTTCGTCATTAACCAGATTGAAGTGGGAGGACTGCAGACCGTCCGCTACGAATACGAAATTCCGTTGAAATACGGCGTGAATCAGTGTATCGGCGATACGCTCGGGCCCGGGGGGCTGTTTAAGACGCTGCGGACGCTTCCGACCTGGATGGATATCGTACGGGATATCGAGGATTTGTGTCCGGATGCGACGATTCTCAATTACACCAACCCGATGTCGGCCGTCACGCTGCTTACGTCCCGTATCACGACGCTGCCCGTTGTGGGCCTGTGCCACTCTATTCAGAACACGTCCAGGCAGTTGTCCAAATATGCCGGCGTGTCTTACGAGGAGATGCAGTGGAAAGCGGGAGGCATCAATCATATGTCCTGGTTTGTCGAACTGACCCATGAAGGACAAGATTTGTATCCGCTTCTTCGTGAGAAAATTCAGGACCCCGAACTGCTGAAAAAAGATCCGGTGCGCTTCGACGCGATGAAATATTTGGGGGCGTTCGTATCGGAATCGAGCGGGCATTTTTCGGAGTACATCCCTTATTACCGCAAACGCCAATCGTTAATCGACCGGCACTGCAGCTCGGGATACAACGGGGCAACCGGCTATTACGCGGACAACTGGCCGATATGGCGCAAGGAAAACGATGAGAAAATCATCGAGCAGCTAGAAGGAAAACGGCCGCTTGAGCTTGAGCCGAGCAACGAATATGCGGCCATCATTATCGAAGGAATGCTCAAAAACGAGCCGAAAGTCATCTACGGCAATGTGCCCAATAACGGCCTGATTAAAAATCTGCCCGCCGACGGTATCGTGGAAGTGGCTTGCATGATCGACCGCAACGGCATTCATCCTTGTTATTTCGGCAGCTTGCCGGAGCATCTCGCCGCTTTGTGCCGCTCGAATATGGCCTTTTTCGATCTGTCCGTAGAGGCTGTACTCCGCAAGGATAAAGAGATGGCCCGCCACGCCCTGATGGTAGACCCCTTATCCGCAGCCGTATGCTCGCTCGAAGAAATCGGCGAGATGTTCGAGGAGCTGTACGAAGCGGAGCGGGACTTCGTACCGGTGCTGAAATGATGCATACCGCAAGCAGGAGAAAACCGGTCGTTGTCGTCGCCGGCGAGCTGAATGCGGATATGATCGTATCCGGCAGGGATGTAATACCGGAGTGGAACCGGGAGAAAATCATCGACGGATTCCAAACCGTGCTCGGTTCCTCTTCCGCGATTACCGCTTGCGCGCTGGCCGGTCTGGGGGTCGACGTAAGGTTCGTGGGAGTTGCGGGCCAGGACGATCTTGGCGCCTACTGTATCGGAGAGCTTCAACGGATGGGCGTGAACACCGATGGAGTGACCGTACTGCCGGATGTTAAGACCGGTGTCACCTTGTCGTTCACGACTCCTTCCGACCGGGGGCTATTGACTTATCCGGGCAGTATTCCGATGTTAGTACCCGAATATATTCCAGAAAGTATTCTGCGCGAAGCGAACCATCTGCATTTCGGTTCCTACTATTTGCAGGACGGCATGAGGCTGCACTGGAAAAAGCTTTTCAGAGAGGCCCGGACCAGGGGGACGCGTACTTCATTCGATGCGGGATGGGACGTGCGCAACGAGTGGGATTCGGAGGGCATCCGTTCCCTGCTGGAGGAAACGGACTTGTTTATGCCGAGCGAGGAAGAGGCGCTTCATATTTTCGCAGCGGACCGGATCGCGGATATCCGTGAGAAGCTCGGAAGCGCAGCGGGGCGGGTGGCCGTCAAGCAAGGGTCCAAGGGCGCGAGCCTTCTTGCTCCGGACGGGAGCGTCGTAACAGCCGCACCGTTCCGGGTATCTCCCCGGGATACGACAGGAGCCGGGGATTGTTTCAACGCCGGCATCATTTACGGTTCCCTCCACGGCCTGAAAGGGGAGGAGCTGCTGCAATACGGTAACGCGTGCGGCGCACTGTCCACGCTTGGCCTCGGGGGAACGGGCAGCCTGCCGACAACTGCGGCTGTCGGCAGGCTGCTGCAAGAGCAGTCAACCACCTAAACCCGGAGAGGGAGGTGAGGCCCGCACATTCTCGCAGAGATATACGCGGTTTCGTTGATAAGATCAAAGTCCGACTACATTAACCAATCAGGGAGATGATCATTCGTGCAAATCGGCAAAACGTTCTTTACGGGTTAAGCTTGGCTGTGCTGGGATTGGGACTGGGCATAGCTCAATCGCCGTCCGCATCGGCTGCAGGCACCGACTATTATGTGGCAGCGAACGGGAGCGATTCGAATCCGGGTACATTAAGCTCCCCGTGGAAGACACTCCAGCACGCAGCGGATCTGGCGGGTCCCGGCAGTACCGTCTACGTTCGGGGCGGCGTGTACAATGAGAAATTGAAGATCACAAAATCGGGCTCTGCGCAGCAAGGCCCCATCACGTTCGCGTCCTAATGCCGATCGGGATTTATGTGCACGGCGCCGGCGGCTTCATAACTTGTCTGGTAACAAAGTGTATGATATCAAGAACACGGCCGCTCCGACCGGAACCGATCTTCTGGGAAGGGACGCCCACGGCATAGCCGTGTACGGGACGAAAGCTCCCCAGTCGATCCACGAAGGCGAAACTCCGACCGGCACCAACGTGTGGAAGGTCATTCCTTAATGTTCGAGCGCCGCAAGCCCTGGGGGCGTAAACCTCCAGGGCTTTTTTTGTGCGCCCCGGTCCGGAGCAGGGAGTGAAGGCCCGCTGCCGGATGACGGGAGCTTTAATTAAAGGCCTTCACTTATCAGGTAGGAAAAGAAACGTTCCGGTTGCAAAGTTATTTGCGGAAACGTTCTGTTTTGTATGTTTGAGATGAAGAATTACGTAAGCATGTAATATAAAGAAGGAGAACTTTAATTTCAACTGGAAGATATGTACATCTTAAGAAGGCGCCGAAAACATCAAAACAGCCCTCGTACGGCAGATGGCCGAACGAAGGCTGTTATTTGCTCAGCAATGATTAATCGCAAGCTTTCCGCCGAAGTCAGCGCGCGGCATGCTTTGTTGTCCGGTAGACAACAAGGGCAGTAAGAATGATGATAAGACCGGTAAGCAGACCGGATTCTCCGATCCAAATCTCCGTATGAGTCCCGGTAGTTGCACGCGTGAACGGTCCTTGAATAACGGCATTCCACGCGGAATGAAGGATAACCGCCGGCCAGACGCTGCCGGTGATGAGCCGCAGACGGGCGATAATAAAACCGAAGGGAACGATACACAGGTAAAGGCCGATTACAGAAAGAATAACGGAAGTTCCCGTCACGTATAAGCCGGCAATGACGATCGGAACGTGCCAGGTTGCCCAGATCAATCCGCTAAGAAGGATAGGACGAGATACCTTGGCATCGACTAGCCTTGTCAGCATGTAACCTCTCCAGCCGAGCTCTTCACCCATAACCGGGATCAGGTTGATCAAGCTCCCCAGAATTCCGGTCAACACGACTATAAGAACGAAATGCAGCGGTGCCGGTAAATACTGCAGTCCAAGCATATGAAAGACCGGTTCCAACGTGCCGCCCACAGGAAGCTGAAATGCAGCCAGTCCGCTTAACCAGGCGATGGAATAAGTGATCGAGCAGATGATCATCGGAATCAGCACGGCCAATCCGATGCCTCTCCATATTTTTGCGCGACCGAGACTGAATGATACGTCTTTAAACCCTTCCTTGAGAAGGAGACGGGCAATTATAGAAGAAATCGCGGGTATAAACATGTACACGATGATGAGCGGAACGCTTTTAGTCAAAATTACGACTGCATTCATAATAATGGATAAAACGAGCAAGATGCCCAGATAGAGCCGGAGTCCTTTTCTTGCCTGTCTGACATGACCCTCACTCGAGAGCGTTTCTGAATAAGATACCATGATAAACCCTTCTTTCCTGATAAATTAGTTTGCGTATCGAAATAAATTCCTGCCGTACATGCGTCTGAAACCATCGCTAATCCTTTAGGATATCCCTTGATTTTTCTGTATCACTCACATCCCTTTTTGTCATTTATTTGCGTTCGGTGAGCTCATTATCAGTGGCACTTTGTCATTTTGAACAGTGAGAAAATGTAATTTCATGCCGTATGATGTTTTGTCAAATCGGGTTTGTGACGGTTCGTCACTAGGAAAAATGATAGTAAATGAGTGACAATCGATTCAAAGCGATTGACGCATTGTAACAGCTTGCGGATCATCTTGCTTAACAATATGAATGAGGTGGAGACGATGAAAAAGAAAATGATGTACGGCGGAATCGTAGCGGTGGTTAGTGCCGCTATGCTGGTTGGAGGATGCGCAAAAGAAGGGGAGACTAAGACGGTAGTGGTTACGCAATCACCCGAGCCTGCCCAAAACGATCTGATCTCATCCATTAAATCGCAGGTAAAGCCTTTGAAGACGATTGACCCTGCACAACCATTCGATGATTTGCAGCCGCTGAAAGGCATGATCGGAGAAGCCCGTTATGTGGGATTGGGAGAGAGTACTCACGGAAGCTCCGAAATATTTACGATGAAGTTTCGGCTCGTGAAGTATTTGGTTACCGAGCTGGGTTTTACGAATTTCGGCATGGAAGAAGATTGGGGGAGCGGTTTAAAGCTGAATGAATATATCCAAACGGGAAAAGGAAATCCAAGAGAATTTTTGAATCTGTTGTATCCGACGGATGAAATTGTCGCCATGGTGGAGTGGATGAAAGATTATAATGCCGATCCTGCGAACAAGAAGAAGATTCAATTTATCGGACTTGACTTAAAATCGCTGGATCCAGGTGTTTATCAAAAAGTGACGGATTATGTTAAGCGGCATTATCCCGATATGCTGGCCGAAGTGGAACTTAGCTACAAAGAGCTTCAGACCTCGACCGGAAACTTGGCGGAATACATGAAGCTGTCGCCCGAAGTAAGAGAGCGGTACAAGGGTAACGCCGAGAAAGTCGTCCGGTTGCTCGAAGAGAAGACCAACCAGGCTGACAAAGAGAAAGATGCAACCGAGCTTACCTGGGTGAAAGGAACAGCGATGGCTATACGGAATTTCACAAACATGTTGATTCCTGATGACTATCCAAGCATGATAAAGCTGCATGAGCAGTATCTGGCCGATCATGCGGTGTGGGCCGAGAAGGCGCTTGACGGAAAAACGATGGTATGGGGCCACAATATCCACGTTGCCAAAGGAATTATCGATAAGCAGTTATATCCGGATGGTTCCGGTAATTTCCTGAAAAATCGTCTTGGCGACCAATATATCGTCATGGGAAGCACCACATCAGAGGGCGACTTCACCTTATACAGCGAATACAGACCTGACGGAACCGGGAAGCTCTCCACGGAAAAAATTCCACAGGATGTGAACAGCTCCAACTACACCCTTGGAAAAGTTTCTTCGGAAATGTTCCTGCTGGATGCCCGTCATCTTGAAGGACCGGCCAAACAATGGGTTGGTGAAAAGCGGCCCCTGCTCAGTCTGGGTGGACAACTCATTCCGAACGCACCGGTATACTTTGACGCTTCATTGCAAGAGCAATTTGACATTCTTTTTCACATCCGGAAAACAAGCCCGTCTCACATGAAGTAAAAGCTTGTCCTCAGCGGGAACGGCAAGACTGGCGTCGTTACCGGGAATCTCAAGAAAAATCCTCCTTACCAATAGGGAGGATTTTTTCTTTTTCTCACAATAATGGAGGGGTCCTGTATTTTGACGCACGGTTACATTGTGACACTTTCCTGAACATGTGGAATAAATCTCCCAAGTACTTAACAAATTTGGGAAGTTTGTCGATATATAGTATGCTATAAATTTACAGACAAATGAGGAGATACTATGGATTACCAACTGTTAGGAAAACAATTTATAGATGGCGAATGGAGAGACGGCCGGAGCGGCAAAGCGCTGCCAGACATCAATCCGTACAATGATGCGGTTATAACCACTTTTCAAATAGCCAACGTTGCAGATATAGACCATGCATATCAAGCTGCCTATAAAGCCAAGCTGGAATGGGACAAGGTTAACCCGTACAAGAAACGCGACATTCTTGAAAATGCGGTTAAATACATAGAAGCTCATGAGGAAGAAATCACATCTCTTATTATTCAGGAGCTGGGTGGAACGCGTCTGAAGGCTGCCTTTGAGATCGGTCTTGTGAAAAATATGATTAAGGAAGCGGCTACGTTTCCGCTTAGAATGGAGGGCAAGATTTTGCCTTCTACCGAGGACGGTAAAGAGAACAGGCTGTACCGGATCCCCGCAGGCGTGGTTGGGGTTATCAGTCCGTTTAATTTCCCGTTCTTCTTGTCTATGAAGTCGGTTGCTCCGGCGCTGGGTGCCGGCAATGGCGTAGTGCTGAAGCCGCATGAGGATTCACCGATTACGGGCGGAACGCTTATCGGCAAGATTTTCGAAGAAGCGGGTGTACCGAAGGGCCTATTGAACGTTGTGGTGACAGATATTAAGGAGATTGGCGATGCGTTCGTCGAGCATCCGATTCCGAGAATCATTTCCTTCACGGGTTCGACTAAGGTCGGAAGCTATATTGGCCAACTGGCAGTCAAGAACTTCAAAAAGCCGCTGCTGGAACTCGGCGGGAACAGCGCGTTCATTATCCTGGAGGATGCGGATATCGACTACGCGGTACAAGCGGCGACATTCAGCAGGTTCACGCATCAAGGCCAGATCTGTATGTCGGCCAACCGGATTCTTGTACAGAAGACGATCTATCAGGATTTTGTGGATAAATTCAAGGAGAAGGTCTCAACGCTTACAGCAGGTGATCCGAGTGATCCGCAGACCATCATTGGCCCCGTCATTAACAACCGTCAGGCAGAAACACTGGAGAAGCTGATTGCTAGCGGCATTGAGCAGGGCGCCGTTGCCCTGGTGCAAGGTAAAATTGCCGGCAGAATGGTAGAGCCTACCGTCCTTGTCCATGTCAAACCGGATATGGATGTTGCTCAAGATGAGTTGTTCGGCCCGGTAGTATGTATCATTCCGTTCGAAACCGAAGAGGAAGCCATCGAAATTGCCAACGATACGCGTTTCGGGCTTAGCGGGGCCATTCATACCTCCAATCTTGAGCGTGGTGTGGAAATGGCCAAGAAGATCCACACCGGTATGATCCATGTGAACGATGTTACCATCAACGACGAGCCGATTGTGGCTTTTGGCGGAGAAAAGCAGTCCGGTTTGGGCCGTTTGAACGGAGAATGGAGCTTGGATGAATTTACCACAATGAAGTGGATTTCGGTTAATTACGGACAAAGGAAATTCCCGTACTAAGGGCTGGGGGAGAAAGCATGAAAATTGAAGCTGAAGGACAAACACAGCATGAGCTGATCAGAGCCTTTGTAAAGGTAGCTCCACTGCTCAAAAATCTCACTAATGATGACATCACAATCGGCATTTATGACACCGAGAAGCTGATCATCAACATTCCCGGCAATACCTTCTCGCTGAATGTGAGCCCGGGGGACCCTCTAATGGAGGGAGATATTGTGACAAATGCGATCCGAAATAATACGGCGTTATCGGCTGTCGTTCCGAAAGAGCTGTTTGGTTTTCCGCTTGCCGCACGCGCCATCCCGCTGCATGACGAGCAGGGCAGGGTTATCGGCGGTGTAGGCATGGGTACAAGCCTCGAGAAAGCGAATAAGCTTTTTGAGATGGCCGAGAGCTTTTCCGCAATTGTCGAACAAACAACGGCGTCAATCGGAGATATCAGCCAATCCGTTTCTAACCTTACCGACCGTGTGACCGACGTAACCAACCAAATGAAAGACGTTAGCTCCAGTGCGCAGCAGATCGGTAAGATCTCCACTGTCGTTAAGGAGATTTCGGATCAGAGTAACATGTTAGGGCTTAACGCCGCCATCGAAGCGGCAAGAGCCGGGGAAGTGGGAAGAGGCTTCTCCGTCGTTGCCGATGAGATCCGGAAGCTCGCGACCAGTTCCAAAGAGAATGTGGACCAGATTAATGGCATTACTAAAAATATTCAAGAACTTTTGCTGCGGTTAAACCATACTTTTTCTGATATCAACACGCTAACCGATACCCAGTCAGGGGCGATTCATGAATTCTCTGCAACGATCCAGGAGATCAGTATTAAAGCGGAGGAATTAGCTCAGGTTGCCGAAGAAACACTTTATTCCAAAGAGAACAGGCAATAGGAAATTAGAATCTCTTTTTCAAACCGATCCAACAAAAGTAGAAGTGCAGTTGTTTTGTACTTCTTTTTTTGTTTTTTCTTTTATCCGGGGTTACACGAATAGCCGCGGATCCGAGGTTTTTTTATTTAACGTGAAACGTGAAGATGAAACGTACGATGCCGTTTTTAGAAATAATAGGAGAAGGGTACATCCAATCTATTTATAGTATAATAATATGTACTACTATCTAGGATGGAAAACAGGAATGAGGGAAAGGATGCCTACTATACTGGTTGCGGACGACGATGCGAACATTCGCGAACTCGTCTGTTTGTTTCTACGCAACGAAGGATTCGCAACAGCGGAAGCGGCAGACGGCAAGGAAGCACTGACCGTTTATGCCTCGATGCATATTGATCTTGTTGTGCTCGATATTATGATGCCGATTATGGATGGTTGGACGTTATGCAAGGAACTCCGAAGGGCCAACCCTGATCTTCCGTTACTTATGCTGACCGCGAGAGGCGAAACATGGGAGAAAGTGAAAGGTTTCGAACTTGGGACGGACGATTATTTGACGAAACCATTCGATCCGCTGGAATTGACAGTTCGTGTTAAGGCATTATTGAAACGATACCGGATTGGCTCCACGCAAACGATCCAGTTCGGCAACGTCATCCTTGATCGGCAGACCTATAAGGTAATGAGAGGAGCGGAGTCGCTGACGCTGCCGCTCAAGGAGTTTGAACTGCTGTATAAGCTTGCCGGAACACCCGGACAAGTCTATACCCGCGGGCAGTTGATCGATCAAATTTGGGGGATCGATTACGCCGGAGATGATCGAACGGTAGACGTGCATATTAAACGCCTGCGCGAACGATTCGCGACTACACCCGATTTTCGTATCGAAACGGTGCGCGGGCTTGGCTACCGGCTTGAGGTCTGCGAATGATCAGATCCTTATATATACGTGTTGTCCTGACATTTCTAGTCAGCGTCATCGCAGGCACGGTCATTGCTTTTTTTGTGTCAACTTGGATATTCGAAGATAAATTAAACCAAAACGCGCAAATCAACTTACGTAACTTTGGCCAAGACATTGTCCGGATTTACAAAACCCTTCCGTTACATGAAGCGGACTTGTTCGTAAGTGAAATGAAGCAGCTCGATTCCTATCATATTCGAATTTACGAAGCAACGGGTCAGTTCCAGTCTTACGGAAAGCTTAACGGACACAAGTCTGCCCCTGTGACGATGGAGCAGCTAAAAAAGGTAATCGATGGCGGCGTTGTTCAAGCCACGCCAAATGGTATTGCTGCGGTCCTCTTAGGGCTGCCGTTGAAAACAGAAACGGATACAAAGGCGATGTTTTTGGAAACCCTCTCCCCTCCTTCCGCCACTTTTGTCGCCAGTTGGGGAATAATCTTTGCAACCTGTTCGTTGATCGCAGGAAGCTTATTGATTCTGGTTGCCTCTATATTCTTGGTCAGACCGATCAAAAAGCTGACAAAAGCGACCAGGCGTATCGCAGCTGGAGATTTCAACGTCAAACTGAATATTAAGCAAACGAGTGAGCTGGGTACGCTGGCTCGCAGCTTCGAAGACATGATGCACGATTTGCAGCAGCTTGAGCAGATGCGCAGGGAATTCGTGACGAACGTGTCGCACGAGGTGCAGTCTCCGCTCACTTCGATATCCGGTTATGCTTCAGCTCTCAAGCAAGCAGGTCTCTCAGATCATGAACGAAGCCGTTATCTGGATATTATTATCGCTGAAGCGAAGCGGATGTCCAAAATGAGCGATAGCCTGCTCAAGCTGAGTTTGCTGGAATCGCAGTCACAGCAACTTCGTTTGACCACACTTAGCCTTGATGAACAGATCAGACGGGTTATCGTGGCGCTCCAGCCGCAATGGACTGCTCGCAGGCTACAGTTTGATCTTGATTTGAAGACGCTTCAAGTAACGGCGGATCATGAGCTGTTAAACCAGGTATGGACGAATATTATCGGCAATAGTATCAAATTTTCCGAGGATGGCGGCATGATTAACGTGAGCATTCAACACGATATCAACAACGTGACCGTCCGAATATCTGATGCCGGTATCGGCATACCCTTTGAGGACCAGAAGCGTATATTTGAGCGATTTTTCAAGGCTGATCGTTCCCACAGTCGCAAGGTTGACGGGAGTGGGATGGGACTTGCCATCGTTAAACAGATCGTATCGCTGCACCAAGGCGACATTCGAGTGGAAAGTGAGCTTGGTCAAGGAACGACCTTCATTGTCACCTTGCCAATCACTTCGCCAACAGATTAGTTAGATTCATCGGTATCCATCACTAGACCGCATTCTCCATGCTGAGGCCCACATGCAAGCTTCCTTGTATGTGGGCCTCAGCATTTTTTACATGTTCATATTCAGTTCATATTGTCGTCATGGGGAGTACATCTTTGTCGTATATGATTGCCTAACGGCCTGTTAAGGCTGCCCAAAATAGAGATAACGACAGGAGAAGATACGAGTGAAAATAAGCGAGGTAAAGAAAAAAGACTTGGACACAACAGGCAAAAAACCAGCTAGTACGATGAAAAAATGGCTTCTCATTTTACTTAAAGTATTAGCAGTATTCGTTATAGCAATAGTACTTTTTCTAGCCATTGTTTTTGTCGTTGATAAGATCAGTAGCAAATCAGAGGAAGGAAGAATAAAACCGTATGGTCAGTCTGTAACAGTAGATGGGAAAAATATGAATGTTTTGATTCAAGGACAAGGCGAAGAAACAGTCGTGCTACTACCAGGTTTGGGAACAGGAACACCAGCACTTGATTTTAAACCGCTAGTAGAAGAGTTATCACCCTTTTACAAAGTCGTAGTGGTTGAGCCTTTTGGTTATGGATTAAGTGATGGAACGGATAAGGAACGAAGCACAGAAAATATTGTGAGTGAAATTCATGAAGCTTTACAGCGTCTTAACATGGACCGATATATTCTAATGGTTCACTCCATTTCGGGCATTTACGGACTAGATTATGTGAACAAATATGAACACGAAGTGAGTGCATTTGTAGGGATCGATAGCAGTGCTCCAAAGCAATACGGCGATAAGGTTGTTGAGTCTCCAATATCAAATACAACAATTACACTACTTAAAAAATCAGGTTTAGCCAGATTGATAATGAAACTAAGTGCTGACCCATATGCTGCACTACCCGTTGATGATGAAACGAAAGAACAAATGAGAATTCTTTCTTTCAAAAACTTTAGAAATCCCACCATTGTGAATGAAATAGAAAATAGGAATCCTAATTTTAAAGCAGCTCAAAACTTAACATTCCCAAAAAACCTTCCTGTTATTTTCTTTTTACAACCGAATAGTACAGGAATTGAAGGATGGTCAACATTACATGAAGAGCAAGTAAAAGACTCTGTACATGGGAAAGTGATGACATTTGAAGGAACACATTATTTACACCATACCAAATCAAAAGAAATCGCTGAAAACTTCAGGGCATTTATGGAAGGAATTAAATAAGAAAAGTTGTATGATTTGGATGGTCTAAACGCTATTTTCGAATTCTCCATGCTACGGCGTCACATGCGAGCTTCCTTGCATGTGACGCCCAATAGACAGAGGAGGACAGGAGAAGATGAAAGTGACACAAAAAGAGAAAATGAAAACGAGGAATGGAACAAGAACTAATAAAGTGCGCAACATTTTGGTTAAAATCATAGGAGCAATCCTTATAGCAATCGTGCTTTTTCTAGCTGTTGTTTATACAGGTAATAAAATCAGCAATCATTCGGAGCAAAAAAGATTAGAGCCCTATGGTCAGCACGTAGCGGCAGATGGGAAGAATATGAATGTTACCATTCAAGGACAAGGCGAAGAAACCGTCGTGCTCCTGCCTGGTTTTGGAACAGCAGCACCAGCTCTTGATTTTAAGCCGCTAATAGAAGAGCTATCTCCCTTTTACAAAGTCGTCGTAGTTGAACCTTTTGGTTATGGATTAAGTGATCTAACCGAAAAGGAACGAAGCACAGAGAATATTGTGAGTGAAATTCATGAAGCGCTGCAGAGTCTTCATATGGAGCGTTATATTCTAATGGGCCACTCCATTTCAGGGATTTACGGACTCGATTATGTAAACAAGTATCCAAACGAAGTGACTGCATTTGTCGGGCTCGATAGCAGTGTTCCAACGCTAAGCGAGAAGAGGTTTTCATCTTCAGAAATAGAAACGGTTAACCTACTCAAAAAATCAGGTTTAACCAGATTGCTAATGAAACCGGATACCGGCGTATATGCTGAACTACCCTATGATGATCAAACAATCGAACAAATCAGAATTCTTATGCACAAAAACATGTATAATTCCAACCTATTAAATGAAATTGAAAATATGTATTCTAATTTTAAAGGAGCTGAAAATTCAACATTCCCCAAAAATCTTCCTGTTATTTTCTTTATCCAAGCGAATCATCCAGCAACGGACCGATGGATACCCGAGCATGAAAAGCAAATAAAAGATTCTGCATATGGAAAAGTGGTACTACTGGAAGCAGGACATTATTTATATCGTTCCCATTCCAAAGAAATCGCGGAGAACTTTAGAGAATTTATGAAAGAAATAAAATAAGTCATCCTAAACTTGTTCATATTCCGTTCATATTGTCGTCATAAGGAGTACATCTTCGTCGTATAAGCTATCCATAACGGCCCGTTTAAGGTAGGCCAACAAACAGATTTGGACAGGAGAAGATGAGTATGGAACTAAAAGAAGAGGCAATAAAAAAGAGGATGAGTAAGCCGCTTCGAATTATACTTAAATCATTAGGAGCTATAGCTATATTAATCGTCCTTTTTCTAGCCATTGTTTTTATAGTTAATTTGGTCTCGAGCAAATCGGAGCAAAGTAAAATAGAACCCTATGGTCAGTCTGTAACCGTCGATGGGAAAAAGATGAATGTTTTGATTCAAGGAAAGGGCGAAGAAACCGTCGTGCTCTTACCCGGTTTTGGAACGGCGACTCCGGCTCTTGATTTTAAGCTGCTTATAGATGAATTATCTCCATTTTACAAAGTTGTCGCGATCGAGCCTTTCGGTTATGGATTAAGTGATGGAACCGAAAAAGAGCGAAGCACAGAAAATATTGTAAGTGAAATTCATGAAGCCTTACAGCAGCTTCATATAGACCGCTACACGCTAATGGGCCATTCCATTGCAGGCATTTACGGAGTGGATTATGTGAACAAATATCCAAACGAGGTGAGTGCCTTTGTCGGAATCGATAGTAGTGTACCAACCCAGCCCGGTATGGATGTTGAATTCCCATTAAAAAAGTTAGAATTTCTCAAAAAATCAGGTCTCTTAAGATTGATGATGAATCTAGGTGCTGACCCGTATGCTTCATTAGCATTTGATGCTAAAACCGTAGAACAAATGAAAATGATTTCGTTTAAAAACATGAATAATGACACGACCTTGAATGAAATGGATCATATTGCTTCTAATTTTAAAGGGGCTCAAGGCTTAACATTCCCTAAAGACCTTCCCCTTCTTCTCTTTATACAAGCGAATAATACAGGCGTAAAAGGATGGATACCTCTGCATGAAGGCCAGATAAAAGACTCGGTACATGGAAAAGTAATGACAATGGACGGATCCCATTATTTACACCATACCAAATTCAAAGAAATCGCTGAAAACTTTAGAGAATTTATGAAAGAAGTAAAATAAGTAATCTGAAAAAGATCTCTTCACTATACACATCGATGATATAACTAATTGAGCCATGCAAAAAGGAGTGCCTTAGGGCACTCCTTGCAAAAATTAAGATCCAATATGGCGTTTCTTATGTTTTAATTAGCTGGGTATGGGAATAAAGGGGGAGATTGAATGTTTTTGAAATTGAAGGGGATACAATTGCGACTTGGGTATTCCATTTAAGCTTAAAAATATAAAAGCCTCTAAGCTTACCTTTATGGTAAAGTTAGAGGCTTTTTGGATTAAAAATCAGACGTAGCAATTTGAATCGTACCGGTTGCGGCTCCAGCTGCTGTCTGGAGAGCGGCTACCAGCAGTAAAGCAACTTCCAGCGTAAGACTGTTTGTTGGAGGGATAACATAAGTGATAACAGGTGCATTGACACGAGTAACGACAAGATTGATCGGAGCTGGACCGTTATTATTAACGGTAATTGTAGCATTATTGCCGCCGTTCAAGTTTTCAAAATAGGATTTACCGATGTTGGCAGCTAATGAGTAGAATTGTTGAGGTAAGAGAATTGCCATGAAAATCACCTCCCCATTATTTGATATTCTATTCTATGAATCTATTCTATTAATGTAACGGTCAAGCGCCTTGCTTAAGAAAAAAATTGCATTGAATAGTAAGCGGCGTGACAGGAAAGCGATCAAAGAGCAGCAAAAAAGGCAAGCTATCATTCGAATAGCCATCAGGAAGAAATAGGACCAGCATGATCTCGGTGCCGGGCATCTACGGTGCCTCGGCCGACGAGGAAGCCCAATGAACTAAGTTTCTCGATCCGATACGCGCCAAACAGTCGCAGGGCGATAGGGAACAACCCGATCATTTGATGACCGGGTTGTTCTGGTTTTACTGGTATTCCATGCTGTGCTGACCTAGTTATTCTTCAAATCAATTTTAAAAACATCCCTCGCGTTACCGCCAAAAACGATCATCCCGCCTTCAGGCAGCACGGCCGAATGCTTGTTGCTTGCTTTTGAAAAGTTCACCAACTGTCCCTTCGCGTCATAAACGGCGAATCCCCCGCTTGCCGGAGCCTTGACGGTTAGCACTCGATTGGCAGATTCTTTATCGACTTTATACCAGACAGCCTGACCGTTGGATGGTATGCTGCGAATTTTGGAGTTTCCTTGGGAAAAGGGCAGAATCGCATCTTCACTGATATAGGCCTGTCCATTGGTTGTCAGAACCTCTCTATGGTTCTTTTTATAGAAATTCAAATCAAAAACATCTCTCCCGGTCATAATCGGAATAGCGGCTACATTCACTGCTTTATTCTCGCTGACAATTTTAGTGCCGGATGCGTATCCATGACCGGTATCAACGGTTATTACTTTGGTCAAAAGCGGTTGGGTCAAATAAAGGACGGAAGTTATCTTTTCATCCAAAGCGTAATACTGCTTCCCGTTTCTCTGTTCCCATACTTTTTTAGTCGTCTGATTGAGCGGGTTAGGGTCTAATTTTTGAAAATCATAGTTTACCATGACGATTTGACCTATTCCGGGAAAATTCAAATAAGCGTTAAGCTTTAAATAGGTTTTCCCATTTTTCGCTTGGTCAAAGCTCAGGGTCAGATTCCCATCGTTGTTTTTGAATTGTCCGCTGCCCGTATAGACATATTTTTGAGCCGGTATGAATCCGCCTTGCAGAGCGGGCAAATCAATCTCTCCGTTCTTAATCTCCAGATTTAACGTTTTACCTACGGAACCGTAGAACCCGGAATAAGCCTGCAAATCCGATGGCATAGCCACTTTCACGGCCGGTTGGAATGTCTTCTCAGGCAAAATCTCTTTAATGATCCCCTTGGCTTTGGCATATTCCAATAAAACATTCGATGCAAAAACAGTATGGTGGATAGAAGTTGCTCCCGACGAAAGCACAGCGATGGAAATATCATATTCCGGCAGGGTAGTCAGGACAGCGTGATACGTTTGCGAATCACCGCCTTTGGATAATGCCGTTATTCCGTAATCATCAAAGGGCGCTAAACGGACGGCATCCCAACCAAGACCATAATTAATGGTGTTGGTCTCTTCGGGGACCCACACACCATTCAGATACTCTTGACTTTGCATGGCCTTTGCCGACTTCTCGGATAAAATATCGGTTCGATTGCCGATTAGGACTTCACCGAACTTGCTTAATTCTTCGGCTGTGGAGTAAAGGCCTCCTGTCCCGAGGACATTTGTATTCTCAACCGGTAAAGCCTGTTCCATCCCAGGATGATAAGTTTTTGCGAGCCTGTTCCTGTCAAATGAATCGAGTGGTGTTTTAGTAGAGCTTAATTGGAGAGGCTTGCTTATATGAGTTTCGAGGAATTTGCTGTAGCTTAACCCGCTTACGCGTTCAACCAAGAGTTCAAGCAGTTGAAAGCCGTCATTGCAATACACCGAAAATTCGCCCGGGTTTGACTTTAAATGTTCTGATTTTAACTTTCCCAGCAATTCATCATGATTTCTCGTATCATTGTCATCGAACATCGCACCGTTGCCATAATGGCTGCCGTAAAGTCCTGAAGAATGATTCATTAGCATGCGCGGTGTAATCTTGTGGTATCGTTCATCCGCCATTTTAAATTCCTTGATATACGTGGTCAGCGGTTTATCGAGTTCCATTTTCTTAGAATCGGCTAACATCATCGCTGCAGCGGTAACATACACCTTACTTACCGAGCCAATGCCAAACATGGTGTTTTTGGTGATCGGCTGCTTGTTAGCTTTATCGGACACACCGGCACTGTCGGATAAAACGATAGATCCGTGATCCCTAATGGCATACTGTATCCCGCTTGCGCCATAACCGGACACGATCTTCGACGCAAGCTCTTTTGCTTTTTCTTTTACAGGATCATGATTCGTTTGAGCAAAAGCAGAGGTGACCGGAATAGTTAGCAGCATAGCAGTTATGAATACCGAAACCATTTTCTTCATAAATAAATCCTCCTTGTAAGTAATACTAGAATTTACTAGCTGAAATGATCATACAAGGGAGAAGGCTGTTTTATAAAAAATCACCCTGAAACGAAAAAAATAATCCTTAAACAACATTTTGTCTAAGGATTATCCGTTATAAAGGGCGGATCTTTCATGTGCAGGGAGACAACCTGGTTGACGGATACTCCAATAGCCGGATGTTAACATGTAGACGTTCGATCATACTCTTTGGCTCAGCGTTCCAACGGAACCGAGCTTGTAAACATAGGATTCGCACAAGCTACGACTCTTGCAATTGCTCTGAACCCCGGCGCCGACTGCTCAGAAAAACCAAGAATAAAGCAATTACCGTTAGGATAATCCCTAGCGCTCGAAAGCCCTCGAAGTTGAACTTACCTCCCATGACGCTCCCTATCAACAAGGAAGAGAGAATGGTGCCCAAGTATCTGGATGTATTAAACAATCCGGATGCTACACCGATGATTTCTTTCGGTGAACTTTTGAACAGGGCCGCTTGCATGCCGACACTGTTTAACCCGTTGCTGATACCGAATGCAGCCAAGGCGAAACACACGCTGGTAACCGGTGTCGCCGGATTCAATGTCACGATCCACACGGACCCAAATGTCATCAAAATTGAGGATACAATCAATGCCGGCCTTGGCCCTGATTTGTCTATCCATCGTCCTGCCAGCGGAGAAGCAACTAGCGAGCATAAGCCTAAGCTTAGCATGAGAATCCCCGTATGGAACTCGCTGACATGTCGTACCAGTTGCAGGTAGGACGGAAGCCCGAAAAAGAGCGAGTAAAAAAGTACATTGACAAGCATGAATTGGACATTGACCCAAGTCATCTCACGATAGTTGGCGAATGTTCGTAAAGGAATGAAGGGTGATGTTGTTTTTAACTCATGTCTCACGAATGCCCCCAGCGCAGCGAGGCCTATCAGCACGACAATGATCGTTTCTAATGAGAAATGCCCATATGATTTTACTGAGAGTAATCCAACGAGCAAAGCAATCAGGCCCGCTGTGAAGAGCAGAATCCCTGACACATCCATCCATTCACACCATTTACGAAAGGACATGCCTCGTGCAGCGGACGTTGGCGGTTCATCCTTAGGAATAGTCCTCCAAGCCAATAGAAAGCTAGCTACCACAAACGGAATATTGACGAAAAAGATAGCGGGCCAGTTCCACCAATGAATCAGGACCCCGCCAATAAAGGGGCCGATTGCTGCCGCTCCGGATAGGAATATGGACAAAACAGACAGTGTAGTCGCTTGTTTCTCGGTAATATGGATTCGAACTAGGGCCATTCCAACCGCAACCGTCATGCTTGTTCCAACGGATTGTAGGATGCGGAACACGATGAGCCACCCAAAGTTTAGCGATAGGGGGGCTAATAATGACGCTGCAAAGGCTACAATAAGTCCGGTAAGAAATATCTTTCTGCGACCGAATAAATCACTGGCCTTTCCCATGACAGGTTGAGCGATGCTACTTGCAATGTAGAAAACAAAAATAATCCAGGAAACACCTGTAAAGTCAAGTTGGAACACATTTTGCAGACTTGGAATAGCAACAGAAACCATTGAAGAATTTAATGGGTTGAGCAGTATCCCTAGACCAACGGAAATCATCAACCACCAACTGCGGGCATTCATTTTAGAGTCCCTCCAAAGTGTTTTAATGATAGCCTACTTGAAATAAGATATTTACTCCAACGCATTTCATGTTATGATTTCATAGACTTGAAGGAATGAACGGAGGTTAGGAAATGGAACTTCTTCAATTGCAATATTTTCTCGCGGTAGCTCGGTTGGAACATATGACCGAAGCCGCACGGAGTCTGCACGTGACTCAATCGTCGCTGAGCAAAACCATTCAACGGCTGGAGGAGAATCTGGGGGTCCCTCTATTCGATCGAACAGGGAGGAAACTGCGATTGAATGAATTCGGAAGCAGATTCCTCCGCCGAGCGGAAAGGGCTTTGTTTGAATTGGAACAGGGGAAGCAGGAGATGAGGGACCTAGCCAGCCCGGAACCTGGCACACTCGAATTGGCCGTGACTACCGCAAGCACATTACCCCATATCCTTCGGGAGTTTCGGAAGAAGCGGCCTCAGATCCAATTTCATGTACAAATGCTGACGACGCAGGAAATGGTTACGCTTCTTCATAGAGGAGAGATCGATTTCTGCTTGTCTTCACCTCCGATACAAGGGGAAGATATTGAGTGTCAAATCGTTTACATCGATCCGATCCTTGTCGCTGTTCCAAAGGGGCATCGCCTGGCAGGCCGAAGCAGCGTATCCTTGACAGAATTAAGGGATGAATGGTTTGTCGGGGTAAAGCGAGGCTATGGCACTCGCGATCTAGTCGACTCTATGTGCAGCTCGGTTGGATTTGCACCTAAATATGTGTATGAGGGAGATGAACCCGCAAGGCTAAGCGCTCTGGTGGAAGCCGAAATTGGCATAGCTTTCCTACCAAGTACGGCAAGGAATTCACGTGAACATATCCATTATCTCCAAGTAGAGGACCACCAATTAGTACGGGAGATCGCTTTATTATGGCACAGGAGCCGGTACATTTCGCGGACTGCTCTGGAATTCCGTAAGGTCGTTGGGGAATATTTCGAGGCGCTATCCGAACAGATCTTATAGATGTGGAACAAAAAAACAGGGCACTCTTCAGTAGAGTGCCTGTCGCAATGGATGGGGCTATAGCTGCTGCACACCTTTGAACCATACGGCTTCGATCGACAAGGTATCCGTAATATCGGTTGTCGGGTCGCCTTTTACCAGTATAAGGTCGGCGCGTGCACCTTCGGCAATACGCCCGCGATCGTTAAGACCAAAGCGACGGGCCGGTTTTGAGGTAGCGGACTGAAGCGCTTCTATAGGAGTGAACCCGGCCATAACCAGCAGTTGCATTTCATGATGTACGCTGGCGCCATGTGCGAGGCCGCCAAGATTCGGAACGGGAACAGGGGAGACATCCGTTCCGACCAGAATATCCACTCCGGCACGGTGAAGATCCATCACGTTCTTATAGCTATTCTCCATATTGCCTTGGGGGAAAGTATTGAAGCTGGAGTTCAAAATATCAATCCATTCCGGACTTAATTTGGAATACACACGCGGATCATTCGCCAATTCCGATGCCGGATTCCCAAGAATGGATGAGTTCAGCACCAAGCACGGTGTCACAAACGCGCCTGATTCGGCTATCGATTTCACTAAATCGGATGTGTTTTCGGGTCTGTCGATGAACAAGTGGCCCAATCCGTCTACTCCAATATCGATGGCGGTTTGCGAAGAATGAGCGGTCAAAACGTGGGCTATGACGATTTTATCGAGCTTATGGGCTTCTTCCACGGCTGTTCTTAGAATCTCGTCACTTAATACAGGCAGACCGGGTGCCCCCATAACCGTTCCTTCTTCGATCATGATTTTAATATAGTCGGCACCGTTTTCCGCTTGGGTATGCACATGTTTGACCGCTTCTTCCACAGTCGTCACTTGGGGAATTTCTTCGTGATCGTGAGCGTAAGCGGCCAGCATAGCTTCCCGGTCTTCCTTCGATAACTTCTCCAATTCTTTTAAAACGAACTCAGGGATTTCATCCCCATCCGGCAATAATTCATCCGGATGACCACCGGGAGCGGTGATCGCTGTGCCGGCAGAACGGACATCGGCGATATCAACCACATTCTTCAACTGTATCGCACGTCCTCTTCCCGTAAAATCGCCGTTCATTTCGAGTTCTGTCGTAACGCCGAATTTCAAAGCATCCCGTAATCCGCCAATGGAAGTGTGAACATGCGCATCAATTAAGCCCGGCATTAATGTCGCATTTTTTGCATCCAGGATGGTTGCATGTGCCGGAAGATCTCCACCAACCGCAATAATAGTTTCCCTTTTGATGACAACATGGCTTGAATCGATAAGTTTTTCCCCATCGAAAATACGTGCGTTTGTAATCACCGTAATTTTTTCTGACGAAGAGTTTTGAGCGCTATTTTTCATTTCGTTATTCCTCCTCTTGTAGTGTGTGGAACAATTTGAACTATAACAGTTAGAATTCTAACAGTCAACCAATTAAGTTTCCGTTTGACAAGTGAAAATAATTTTCGTATAGTTTAACTGTTAAAAGTTAGCCTTCTAACATTTTGGGGAGGTACAATCATGAAATCTCACAAGGATACGCCTTATCTGGAATTATTTCAGGTTATTGGCCTCAAGTTAAAGAAAAAAGCGGATGAAAGCATAAAAGAATTGGGGTTAAGCGCGCAGCAAGGAAAAATAATTGACTATATTTACCGGAACCAGGAAAATAATTTAATCCAAAAGGATCTAGCCGATCGATTTCATCTGCGCGGGGCGAGCATTACTAGCATGCTTCAAGGCCTGGAGAAGAAAGGATTCATCGAACGAAAAATCCCCGCCAATAATGAACGGCAGAAAAATATTTATGCTTTGCCGAAAGCCGTTGAATTGATTGAAGCCTTTAATGACTCCTTCCAGAAGGTGGAGGACGAGATCGTTCAAACCCTTAGCGAAGAAGAGAAGCGGATTTTAAAGGAATTGTTGATCAAAATTAATGACCGCTTTTAATGGCGCTGTCATTGCATTCAAAGCCGGTGTAAGCTAATCCGGTCATTAATCGAATAGTGCTTAGTTATAAAGCATTTCTTTGCCAAGAGAAGTGCTTTTTATTTTTGCGCAAAATTAAGAAGAATGTACAAAACAATCTAAACATATTATTATTCAAATAAAATATATTGTTTTACGATAAATTTTATGTTAAGTTCAATGTGAACAATAACTAAGCGAGGTGCGTTATGGAACGAGGAACAACTCTCTTTTTAAAGGTAGCTCTTATTCTTATCGGAATCCCGGTTCTTGCCATGTGTATTTTTCTGGTGCCCGGAATTGCGAATTTTGCAGCGGAATTGTATCCGGAACATACTTACTTGAAATATCTCCTATGGATTGACTTGTATGCAACGGCGCTGCCCTTTTACTTTGCCCTGTATCAGGCTTTCAAACTTTTAAGCTACATTGACAAGAACAAAGCTTTCTCGGAGTTATCCGTACAGGCATTGAAGATTATAAAAACCTGTGCCGTCATTTTCGGCGGTTTGTATGTCGCAGGCATGCCGCTCTTCTATCTTATGGCAGAGAAAGACGACGCTCCGGGTTTTATCGTCATCGGAATGGTCCTGATCTTTGCTTCCCTGGTGGTCGCCGTTTTTGCGGCTGTTCTCCAAAAGCTTTTAAAAGAGGCAATCGATATAAAATCTGAAAATGATTTGACGGTCTGAGGTGAATAACATGGCGATAATAATCAATATTGACGTGATGCTGGCTAAAAGAAAAATGAGCGTAACAGAACTTTCGGAGAGAGTTGGAATCACGATGGCTAACCTTTCCATATTGAAGAACGGGAAGGCCAAAGCGGTCCGATTATCGACTTTAGAGGCGATTTGCAAGGCTCTGGATTGTCAGCCCGGAGATATTCTGGAATACAAAATGGACGAAGACGCTCAAGGATAGAATGAACATTCGACCGTATAATAACCGCGCGGAGTAGGGTTGGAGCCGGTAGACAGCGCTCTTCCGGACTTCTTTAACAGAAGGCTATGTTAATTAACTCTGTTGATATTTGATTAATACGAACATACGATCTATATTATATTAAATAATGATTGTTTGGAGGGGTCGAAATGACGTTAAGGGAATTAATAGAAGAAATTAAGAAGTTGAATCCAGCAGAACAGCATCGTTTAAAAGAATTCTTTATCAATTCACTTGCGTCATTTACTGCAAGTAAACCAGTTTTTCAAGAAGTAACTGAACGAAAAAATAAAGATGGCTATACTTGTGTGCATTGCGATTCTAAACAAGTTGTGCTTTTTGATAAGTATATGGTGAAACTCGGTCTTAAAGAAGTTGAACGCCAACGATACCGTTGTAAAGATTGTCAAAAAACTTTTACCGATGTAACCGCTACCCCTCTTTATCGCACTCACAAGCCTCACAAATGGTTAGATTTCATTAAATGTATGTTAGAAGGCTATTGTCTGCGTAAATCGTCTGAACTTATTGGAGATATTCATTACGTTACCTTATTCTATTGGAGACACAAGTTATTATCTGCTCTTAAACAAATGGATTTTAACACATTTTCAGGCATCGTAGAGATGGATGAAACGTATTTCCTATACTCTGAAAAAGGGAAACGGGGTATTGAAGGTAGAAAACCTCGAAAACGAGGCGGTTCTTCAAAGTTTAGAGGTATTAGTCACGAACAGGTATGTGTTCTCATTGCAAGAGACCGCCAAAAAGCTACTTATTCAAGTGTCATTGGCAGGGGGCGACTTATAAAAACTCAATTGGACAAAGCCATAGGGTCTAAACTATCTTCCGACAATACACTATGTACAGATGCTTGGAGAGCCTTTTCAACCTATGCAAAAAGCAAAGGTTTAGAGCATTACCGCTTCAAATCAGATGGAGTTGAGCGAGTAAAGGGGATTTATCATATTCAAAATGTCAACAATTATCACAGCCGTTTGAAGGGTTGGATACAACGATTCAATGGCGTGGCTACAAAATACCTCGACCATTATTTGAGTTGGTTCCAATTCTTAGATATTGTGAAACATCGAAGCGATAACGATTCTATAAGTAAAATGATTATAGAGAGTTGCTTGTTGCCAATTAATGAAACTTATCATTCATTGAGAACGTCTGAAGTATAGAGTAGAAAATTTTGGGGGTAATTATAATTAAATCGAAGTTTTTAATCGGAATTTTAACATCACTTTTCTTTGTTTTGGTTTTAACAGGGTGTCAATCGAATAATGAAATGTTGATGGATGATGTTAGCGATATAAAAGAAATCTCTATTTCCAAAACAACTGTTTTTGGTAAACTCGATGATGAATTCTTTGCAACTTTCGAGGACTCGAAAGAATTGGATACTTTCAAAAATGCTTTCTTAACTGCTAAAAGAGAGAAAATAAAACTGGAAGGTGTTAATTATGATTTGTTAATTACTGACGATGAAGGCGGTAATTATTTATTACAGTTCTATTTAGGTGAAGATGGAGAACAAAGTGCATTTTTCTATATTGGTCACGAAGATAGAGTGTATTTCACATCCGATGAAATAACACAAGAATTGAGAAATATTATAAAACCATAATTTCAGAAAGACCTTCGTATTTGAAGGTCTTTCATATCTAAGAATATCAACATTAATATTTAACATAGCCTAACAGAAAGGAGGCGCTCCATGTTCTTGGCGCCGCACAAAAAAACCTGTCGAGACGACAGGTTTTTTTGTGTAGAAATAGATGAGGCAGCCTCGTGTGGAGTCCTACAAATTCCACAAAGTTAGGCGTTTTTTTATCAAAAGCAACTTACATTTGCATGAAAAATTTATATTTGATAAAATAACTGACGAACGTTCGTTAATTATCGAGGTGATACTATTGAAAAGTAAAGAGATTAAAGATATCGCTTTAAAATTTTTCGCAATTCATGGGTATGAGGGAGCATCTCTATCTCAAATTGCCGAGAATGTCGGTATGAAAAAACAGTCTCTCTATGCTCATTTCAAAGGGAAAGATGATCTGTTTCTACAAGTTTTACAAGATGCCAAAGAGACGGAAATTTCATCGAAACTAAACTATTTGAGTAAAGTGGATACCCAAAACCCAAAAGCAGATTTATTAGGCTATTTGAAATTGGTCATTGATTTGTTTCAACAGAGCGAGCAGTTAAAGTTTTGGCTGCGTATGTCTTTTTTTCCGCCTCTCCATCTGGCAGCAGCGATTAATGAAGAAGTATTCGATACGGAAAAAAAGATTCAAACCGTATTGGAAAACAAATTTCAAGCTTGGATCGATGCCAAAGTCATCATGGAAGATACAGCCTCCATCCCGACTCTTGCCTTCTTAGGTATAGTTGATTCGATCATGCTAGAGCTTGCCTATGGAAATAATGAAAAACGCTTAAACGATAAACTAAATGCCTCATGGACCGTATTTTGGAGAGGTATTTCACAGCTATGAATTTACAGAGAGAGGTACTGCTTCATGAAGAAACCATTGAAAGAACAAAAAACAGTCTTACTCATCCTATTAAGTAATATATTCATTGTTTTTCTAGGAATCGGACTTATCATCCCTGTTATGCCATCCTTTATGAATATGATGCATTTATCAGGCCAAACGATGGGCTATCTTATAGCGGCATTTTCGTTCGCACAATTACTCATGTCTCCCCTGGCAGGACGATGGATTGACTTCTATGGCAGGAAAAAAATGATCATAATCGGCTTATTCCTCTTTAGTGTATCCGAGGTGATCTTTGGTTTAGGTACCCATGTATCCGTGCTTTATTTATCCCGAATTCTAGGGGGCATTAGTGGTGCGTTTATTATGCCTGCCGTAACTGCCTTTGTTGCAGATATCACCTCAGTAGAGGAAAGGCCGAAAGCGATGGGCTATATTTCTGCCGCCATTAGCATCGGTTTTATTATCGGACCGGGTATCGGCGGTTTTATCGCTGAGCTGGGTGTGCGTGCTCCATTCTACTTTGCTGCTGGATTCGCATTACTAACCTGTATTTCATCCTTATTTATTTTAAAAGAGCCACAAACCAAACAACAGCTATTGGAAATCACTCAGCTTAAAAAAGATACCAATTTTGTAAGTGATCTCAAACGATCCCTGCATCCGCTATACATGATTGCCTTTATTATTGTGTTTGTACTGGCCTTTGGTTTATCGGCATATGAAACTGTATTTAGTCTGTATTCCGATCATAAATTCGGTTTCACGCCAGGAGATATTGCCGGCATTATTACAATAAGCTCCATCTTCGGGGTTGTAGTTCAGGTCTTTATGTTTGGTACAATGGTAGATAAACTCGGTGAAAAGAAACTCATCCAGATATGCTTAATTTCCGGCGTAGGATTAGCGGTAGCATCTACCCTGATCTCTAGCTATATAGCGAGTTTGCTGATAACTTGCTTTATTTTTCTCGCATTTGACTTGCTGCGGCCGGCATTAACGACCTATTTATCAAAAACTGCCGAAAAAGAACAAGGATTTATCGCTGGAATGAACTCAACCTATACAAGCCTGGGCAATATCTTCGGGCCCGCGTTAGGCGGTATATTATTTGATGTAAACATCAACTATCCGTATCTCTTTGCTGCCGTCATTATGTTTATTGGTCTTGTCAT
This sequence comes from Paenibacillus sp. JT31N7, assembly GCF_059692095.1. Lineage (NCBI taxonomy): Bacteria > Bacillati > Bacillota > Bacilli > Caryophanales > Paenibacillaceae > Paenibacillus > Paenibacillus sp. JT31N7. The sequence continues at coordinate 479,929 of NZ_JCAUAT010000001.1, read as the reverse complement.
CACGATGATGTGGAAAGAAAAACAATCAGCTAGCAGCTTGGCACAATAACAGGAGGAACATCTTCGATTACTCCCAGAAAAATGACGCTGGAAAACCGGCGTCTCATATTAACCTGGAAATTTCAGAAGAACAACGCCGTCTAGCTGCTGTTCGATCTCCCTCTCGACTTAACAAAGCGGATCTTGCCAAGGGCGAAGCTTTTTGGGAAGCACTGTCGAATCAATCGTCTCAGCAAGATACAGTGCGCAAGGGGAGAATTAGTAGTTAATAGGGTTAAAGATTTACAGGATTAAATACACGACGGCCAGACAAACAGTGGAGTCATTCCCGAAATCGGCCGTCTTAAAGTCCATGGATAAAAAGCGCTTTGAAACGAAAAAAAATCCCTAAACAACATGTTGTCTAAGGATTAAGTAACCACTCGGTTGACTATCTGCATTCACACACTCGAAGAAGCCGGAGTCGACACGGCCTTCTGGTGCACCTTTGCTAGCCACAACTTGCCGTACGATGAAGATCCCGTCGTGATTTTGACCGAGCTTCATACGGGGTTGTACGGGTGCTGCCAGAAAGCTGCGGCGTTGCTTACCCCGGCATGCCTTGGGAGCCCAAGGAAGTCTTTCACACCATCGCAGCACGATATAAAACCGCAAGGAAATCATAGATCAATAATTTCCGTCACTTCGCCAACGGTAACCCAGCATATCAACAGTCTGGAAGAACAGGAACTTGTCGAGCGTCACGCCGATCCCGCGGATCGGCGGGTTGTCAGAATCCGGCTTTCGGATAAAGGCAAAACGTATATCCAACACATTAATGAAGCCCGCCTCAATATGTTCGTCGGTCTCGTTGAACATCTAGGGGAGGAGAAAAGCCAGCTCTTTGCCGAGCTGCTGAGAACATCTTCGGATTATATGCTTAAACAACAGGAATTTTATATCCGGAGTTTGCTTGCGGATGAAAATGACGAGAAATGAGTGCCCTTCGTTTAGGGTAACGGACTAATAATGATTCACTGCTTTAACCGGCAGAGAATAGTAGGCGTTTCCTTTTTGCTTGCCATAGCTGTGCACCGCGACGCCCCCAAAGCCGGCATGTCCGTCGTAGGATGCTTTCAATGCGGCCAGTGCACGATCCAGATCATCCAAACCTTCTTCGTAAAATGTCGCGCTGTCCCCGCCCGCCGTTACGGGATCAATCGTTTCAAGTCCCACACAAATTTTTTTGCCAACCTGCGTCGCATAGTCGATTTCGTTCTGGGCATCCCGGACGGCTTGCCATTGACCATCGGAATATCGATCCGTGTAGTCCATAAGTCCAACCCAATCCAGCCGGTCGATCAGATGCTTGTAAAACCCTTTATCGCTGCCGTTATATGTGACCGTGTACTCCGAACCGTCATACCATCTCGGAATATCTTGAGCGTATGTCATTCCGGTTCCGCTCATAAGTGCCGTGGCTTTATCGATATAGGCAAGCGCCTGCTTCATCAAGTCGGTTTTGTTACTGGCCCATTTTTCTTTATTCAGGTAAATTTCAATGTCTTGATGTACGCCGTCGAATTTTTCGTTAGATGCCGCACTGCTGTTGAAGGTAATGACATCGGTTATTCTTTCCAGCCCTTCCGAATGCTTTTCTGTCAGTCCCCATTCTTTAGCGCCGCTTACCGCTTCCACCCGTATCCCTTTGGCATGTGCTTGAGAGATAAATTGCTTAAGCTGCGGGTTATATGTGGTCAAATGGGTATCGTTTATGGAAAGAAGAAGAACGTTAACCCCTTTGTCTTGAGCAAATTGGAATAATGCCGAACGTTCCGCTGAATCCTGCAGCACGGAAGTGGTCTCCTGCCAAACCCACATGGCTTTGACATCCTTATTTATCGTTTGAACACCACTTCTGGCTTTTAGACTAAGATCATCCAAATAGGCGTTTGCCCCGCTATCGGCATTTTTATAAATGTATACTTGCAGTTTGGCGGTACCGGGTACGGTCGTAAAAGCGGTTGATTTGAATTCGTAGAGCGTTTGATTAAATTTCAAAGTAAACTTGGCCAGCACATTGTTATTGGTGTCTAAACAATCTACTCCGAGAATGGCTGAATCCGTAGGAGCACTTACACTGCCGTGTCCGGACAAGACATATGCTGCTCCAGCCGATATTCCGGAAATGATTTGCCCCGCGCCCCCTTCACCGGCGGAGACCCGTGCCGCTTTTACTCCTGCAAATGCCGGAGATGAGACGGCGGCGGTATTTCCCCAGTTGGTCCAACTTGCCAAATCATTTTCAAATCCCGGGTTAGCGATTAGATTATCACTGTAATTCAAAGCAGATGGGCCCAAATCGGACCCTTCAGCCAATCCGCTGTCGGACTCATGATTCAGCAGTAAATGGTTACCCGCTGCATGTCCGATTGACGCCATTCCCGAAAAGCTTATAAGGAGGGAAAATGCCATAAAAACCGACAAACCTGCGTTCATAACCTTTTTCATAAACACAACTCCTTTTTCACATAGAATGGTATAAAAACATATTTATGGTATCATGTCTGCATTTAATAGTACATATAAGCCGGTTTATAGACGGTTAATAGACAGTTAGCGTTGCAAGTTTCGAATCCGAAAAACGATCCTGAAAATAGCATATCGCTAATTTAATGGTAATCTGATTGCTTTTTGTTGTAGATAGATGACCCATTATTTTCTGTAACACCTGTTTTTGCTGCAGTGGTGAAATTGCGGTCCAATGTTATAATGATAGCCATAAAGTAAAGTTGACGATATGTAGCTTACCTTTTTAACGAAACATTTTACCGAAGAATGGTTTGTCTCCAAAAAACTAATAGAAACGATGTTGATGATGAAAATTGAACTCGGCCAACAGCACATAGAAATTCATGTGGAATACGGTCCACGGAAAAAACTGTCACTCCATATCCACTCTTCAGGACTTGTTACGGTAAAGGCACCAAATCATACGGATGATGCTGTAGTGATGAACGCCGTAAAACAGCAGGAGAGTAAAATTTTGAAACAATTGCAAGCGATTGAGGCTGCCCGCACACCTCAGAAATTCAGAGAATACGAGGAGGCAGGCAAGTTTCTTCATCTTGGCCAGTATTATCCGCTTCATGAGCTAATCGAGACGACTGGACGTACCGAAGAAGAGCTTCAACAAGATCTGAAGAAGTTCTACTTCACGAGCTGCAAGAAAGTGATCGGGGAGCGCATTAAAATCTACCAGAAGCAGCTGAAGGTCACGCCTAAATCCTTCACCATCGAGGAGTCCCGAACGAAATGGGGCAGCTGTAATTCGGCGAAGCATCTCACCTTCAATTACCGCCTGGCAATGGCGCCCATGGAGGTTATCGATTACGTGGTTATTCATGAGCTTTGTCATCTCCTGCATATGAATCATGACCGATCCTTCTGGCGGCGCGTCGGAAGCGTGATGAAGGATTACAAAGCGAAGGAAGCGTTCCTCGCGAGATATGGTCATGCCATGACCTTGTAAACCACCGGCGTAGGTTGATGATCCGGTCATAAATAAATGTTAAGGACAAGATGTGTCGATTGACAAAACATAAATACCTAAAAGTCGCGCAGCTGCGGCTTTTTTTGTTTTAACGATATACATGTTCTTGTTAAAAGTGGTGGGAAATGATGCCTGTAACAGGGCGTGATGCGCTTCAGGATTTTATTTCTCGTCGAGTGTTTCAGATCATATATTGTTCTGGCTTATGAGCATCGTAAATCAGAAGTAAGATGAAAACGAAAAGTTAAATTGTTCTGAGTTGATGCTGAACTTAATCATGAAATACAACATGGGCTCAAACATATACTCGGGGCTACACGAGAAGATCACAAATCGAATAATATACGAAGTCTCGATAAATATAAAATCGTGTCTTCTTTCATATATCCATTAGGAATAAGAATGGTAGTGAAATAATGACCGATATTCTTGCCCCAGCCCATTACCCATTACCAATCTAATGGGGATCCGGTCAGTAAAAAATCGCCTTAGAATATATATGCATCTTTTAGCGAAGTTGCGAAAATTGCGACTTTTTTCTTTTGCAATACAAATAACCGGATTCAACGCATAGGACAAGAACTTACTTCGTTTGCCGAGGCCTATTCATATTGATTTGATTAATTCTACACGAATCGTTAACATTAATAAGCATGCAGTGAACATTGCAAGCATCAGTAAGAAAAGAGGCGGAGAATACTGTGAATAATGCAAAAATACTAATTATTGAAGATGATAATGCGATTGGTGATTTGCTTTCGTACGGCCTTACCAAGGAGGGATTTCAGACGCGATCAGCTTCAAATGGAGCAGCGGGAATGAGCGAACTGCAGAAGTTTAAACCTGACCTTCTGCTGCTTGACTGGATGTTGCCTGATCAAAGTGGACTGGATATATGTAAAAAGGTAACAGCAAACTATAACATACCGATTTTCATGATTACTGCGAAGTCCGATATCACCGATAAAATCCTAGGTCTTGAATTTGGTGCAGACGACTATATAACGAAGCCGTTCGACCTGCGTGAAGTTGTTGCTAGAATCCGGACGATTCTTCGCCGAGTTGAGCAAGCAAATCACGGGGATAAAAACGGTTTAGATGAAGAAGTAATTCGTTTTCACAATGTTGAAATCAATGTCGGTGAACGATATGTGAAAAAAAACAATCAAACCGTTGAACTAACTCCCAAAGAATATGATCTGCTCATGACACTGGTCAGAAATCCAGGGAGAACCTTTGCGCGTTCCGAATTGCTCGACGTGGTATGGGGATATCATTTTGTAGGGGATACCCGCACAGTTGATACGCACATCCAACGACTTCGTAAAAAACTCGAAGGAACGGAATGCATTACGACGGTATTTGGGATCGGATACAAGTTTAAGAAAACAGGTGATTAAGCATGATACTTAGAATCAGCCTTAAATTCCTGCTAGGATTTCTATTAATCTTCTCCATTTCTTTTATCGTGCTGAGTCAAACAGTGAAGGAGTTCATTCGAACAAGCAATCAAAATCTGATTACGACCGAGTTGATCGGGCTGAAAAACAACAGCAACGTTTACGTCCGACAAGCGTTCCTGATCAATCACTTTTCGAATAATGAACTGTATTTCGGAGAGATGGCGGAGGAACTGGGGAAAAACCTGAATCATGCCACTGGAAATAGCGTCGGCGTATATACGGTGAATGGCGATTTACTTTTTGCTTCGGACAGATCCGCCTTCTTACAACCTGAGAAAAACGATTTGGAAAAAGCAATTGGCGGCAAGACAGCTTATAACATTCGTTATGATGAGAATCAGACATCCGTTTTGTTTTCTTATCCCGTTGTCATTGATGGGTCCAAGATCGGCATTTTGCGATTTTCTAAAGATTTCACCCTGCTGTACCAACAAAGTATTCGAATTTTGGATATTACGCTCTACATTACGTTGGCGATTTTCGCTGCAGCTTTTCTTTTTTCATACATTCTATCCAGGCATATCACGCTTCCGCTTGGCAAACTTGCCCGAGCCTCCTCTGAGGTTAAAAACGGAAATTTGGACGTTCGCATCCGATTTAAACGAAAGGACGAAATCGGCCGGCTGGCTGAGAACTTCAATGACATGATTGATCAAATCAGCAAGCAGATTAGCATCATCCGAAAGGATCGAGACCAACTCAAAGAGCTTCATGAGCAGGAAAAACGTTTCTACGACAACATTACCCATGAACTTAAAACCCCGTTAACCTCAATCCTAGGATTTGCCGAGTTAATCAAGGCCAACGGTGAGCGTGATCCGAAGTTTTTTGAAAAGGGCACCAATCACATCATCGAAGAGACCAAGCGTCTGCATACGATGGTATTGAAGTTGCTTGAGGTCTCGCGGCGTCAAGCGACGACTTACGAGTTGGAAAAAATTGAAGCAGGATCTGTCCTTCGGGATGTTTGTGAATCGATGGCCATTCGTGCAGGGCGATATAAAAAAAGCATTACGGTAAATATTGAGAACGAATTATACGTATTGGCCGAGAAAGACAGAGTGCGCCAACTCTTTATTAACTTGCTGGACAATGCTATCAAATACAGTTGGGCTTTCTCCGAAATAACGGTAGAGGGTCTTCAGACCAATGGAAAAACTCGTTTCACGATTAACAATGAAAGTGATCCTATAGATACAGATCAACTGTCCAAACTGTTTGAACCATTCTACTTGGTTCACCCCAAACATTCGGAAGAGGGCAGCGTCGGACTGGGTTTAAGTATCGTCAAGTCCATTGTTGATGAATTGGAGGGTTCGATTTCCATCGTCAGCCAAGATAACCATACTACTGTAACCATCGAATTTAACAGTCTGCAATTGACTGAGGGAGAGAAATCTCATGGCTAAAAAATATGGTGGATGGATGTTATGGATTCTTTTTCTGCTCCTCCTTCTGTTGTCAGGCTGCAGTACCGGATTACTAAGCGAAACCATTGTTATAACCGACAACGAAGAGATGGAGCAAGCCCCACAGGAATCAAGTCCAGTTCAGGTCAAAAAGATCTATCGCCTGCCAGATGAAAATGCTGATACGGGCCATTGGTTGGGCTGGTCCTCAACCGACTCGATCGTTGGTTCATTTAAGACTGCGGACCTGCCCGAACGTTTCATGTTAAAACGGTTGGCCCATCCGTTTGAACAAGGCGAAAACATTACGGCTATTAACATGAATAATTCTCGAATATTGCTCTCGCCGGACGGTAAACACGTTGCTGAAATGATCATGTCCAGAAAAGAGACAAGCTTGAAGGTCATTTCACTGAAGGATATTAAAGAAACGGAGATCGACAGGTTCAGCACCAGCGGTCAGAAGTTCTTGCAGGACATGTCCTGGTCAGAGAACAGCCAATATATAAGTTGTTTGATACTGGACCCGGTTGATAGCAACAAGAACAGCCTGCGGGTATCTGACACGAAATCAGGGGCTTCCAAACCCTTCGCATTAAACGAATTCGGGGAAGACGACACACTGCTTAGCGTTCACGTATCCAATGATGGCCGAAGTGCATTGATTACGCTGTATGGGTCCGATCAACCGGGCAAGAGAACCATTGTGCTTGGCAAACTGGTAGATGGTCACTTTGAGACCAAGTATAAACGCCAAATTGGTGAAAATCAGGTTACCTGGATCGGGAACGATCAGTTTGCTTTTCTGGGAAGGGACGGCACGCTGTACGAATACGATCTGCGAAACGGAGAGCTTTCGGTTATTTTGGAAAAAGTGTATGCTTATGAATTTTCCCAAGACAAAAAATTTATTGCCTATTCACTGCAAGATGAAGATGTTGTCTATGTCGGCAAAATGCAAGGGAGAAATGTACTGTACAACAAGCCCGTTTACCACGGTATTATCCCGATGAATATGAAATGGAATTCGGAAAATACAAGTCTGTTCATTCAAGGGCCCAAAGCATTTGCGAATTCAAATATCATTCAAAATGACTACTCAAAAAGCCCTTCATTCATCATCGAACTTGAATAGTGTGACTTCATCCAACCACCCTTGTTACGTGCATGATTCGTAACAAGAGTGGTTTTTTTTGTCAACAAGCATGTATCAGTTGTGACAAATTGTTTACATCTTGATCAAACTTTGGCGACATCCACAGAATATATTAATTAAAGAGATATAGCCCATATACAGACAAGGAATGAAACATGATGAGCGGGAGAATGGATCAATGCATGAAGCGTTATATGCCTGGAATCGATGGTTTACGAGCCATTTCTGTCTTGGCTGTAATTGCTTACCATTTCGATTTAAAGTGGGCCCAAGGAGGATTATTGGGAGTAGGAGTATTTTTCGTCCTATCCGGTTACCTGATTACAGATCAGCTCCTTATGGAGTTGAGAGTAAATAAACGCATATCGATTTGGAACTTTTGGATGAGAAGATTTCGTAGACTGTTGCCTGCTATGTTATGCATGCTTATTCTGGTTGCAATGTGGTTAGTGGTTACGGAACCTACCAGACTCCTGTCACTAAAAGGAGACTTTATCACTTCTGTTTTATACGTGAATAACTGGTACCTCATATTTCATGAAGTTTCCTACTTTGAGAGTTTTGGTCCAGTTTCGCCTATTGGACATCTATGGTCGCTTTCCATCGAGGAACAGTTTTACGTTATTTGGCCCATCGCACTATACATCGGCATAAGGTATGCGCCGCGGCGTGGAAAGTTACTGTTGTGCATGTTGGTATTAGCTTACGTATCCGCGATGGCGATGAATCTAATGTATGTGCCAGGAACTGACCCAAGCAGAGTTTATTACGGAACGGATACCAGAGCATTCGCCATACTGATTGGAGCTGTCTTGGCGGTCGGATGGCCGAGTTGGAAGTTGAGCGAGAAGATTTCACCTGCGGCGCGTACAACGCTTGATATGATTGGTGCGTTAGGATTGTTCGTTTTACTTATACTGATTCACCGTACGAATGAGTATGAGGATTCGTTGTACCAATACGGTTTCCTCTCTTTGTCCCTGGTTACTGCCGTAATTATTGCAGTGTTGGTGCATCCGGCAAGCCGTCTAGGCAAAATCTTGGGATGTCGACCACTAACTTGGCTCGGTAAGCATTCCTATAGTCTCTATATTTGGCACTATCCCGTCATTGTCTTAATGCGGCCAGATGCAATTAGTGAAGGACTTGGGCTTGGAGAAATTTTACTGCAACTCGTCATTATTATTTTGTTGTCTGTCTTATCGTACAAGTTCATTGAAGAACCGATTCGCAGGGGTAATTTCCGGGCTAAATGGCGTGTTATTCGGCGTCATGATCGGTTTAAACCACTGATCGGTTTGAGTATAACACTGATCGCCTTCTTCATCGCTCATTCCTGGATAACCAATGCAACCAAGGTTCAATTAGAAGTAGCTCAACCTGTGAGCATTCAAGACACCGTGCAAAATGACGATCAGAAAATGACTGATCATCATCGACCCTTCACCGATAACAATCAGCAAACAAGTCATGACAATGGTTTCGTCGACTCGCCTAATAAAGGGGATGGCATCACGCTTATCGGTGATTCTCTTACACTGAATGTGGATTCTTACGTGAAAGAGTTGCTTCCCGGCATTGTGGTTGATGGCAAGGTCGGCAGACAGATGTCCCGTGCTCAAGAGGTAGTGGATGAACTGCAGTCAAAGGGACAATTAGGAGACCACATCATCATTGAACTGGGAAGCAATGGTGTCTTTAATAGGAGCAAACTACGATCCATGCTGGATTCCTTACAGGACAAGCAGCTTTACCTCGTAACTACACGGGTGTCCAAAAGTTGGCAGAATACGGTCAATGATGCTTTGAAAGAAGTTGCAAATGACTATCAGAATGTGAAAGTTATAGATTGGTATTCTGCTAGTGAGAACAGGAGTGAGTTTTTTTCTCAGGATGGTGTTCATCTGACCCCGGAGGGAGCTCGATTTTATGCGTCTCTACTGGTTGAACATCTCAAACAAAACGAATAGCTTACAATACCCAAGAGATATATGAATGAAAGGATGGGATGAAGGATGAAACAACGAAAAGCATGGATGGTTGGGGGCCTTGCTCTCCTGATCTTCGCCCTGGGATATCTCGTCTTCCATTCACAGGCCTCCTCCGAAAGCAAACCAGAACAAACGAGTATTCAATCTTCAGAATCATCGAAAGATACTTCAATTAATACTCAGCCTGAGCCAAAGAATGACATCAATTCTTCGAAAGAGGCTCAACGTTCGGAATCAACTTCAATGAACGGGGAAGGAGTTACGATTATTGGAGATTCTGTCATCGTTGGAGTTGAGCCCGACCTGAAGGAAAAGCTCCCAAAGGCTACCGTTGACGGAAAGGTCGGCAGACAGATGTCCCAGGCCAGAAAATTAATTGAAGAATTAAGTGCACAAGGAAAATTGGGAGACCGCGTCATTATAGAACTTGGAACCAACGGTCCCTTCTCTAAAGATCAACTTCGCAGTTTGTTGACATCCCTTGATGAAGCTAAACAGGTTTTGGTTGTAACAACCCGAGTTCCAAAAGGATGGCAAGATACTGTGAATTCAAACATTAAGGATGTTGTAGGTGATTTCAAAAATGCAAAAGTGGTAGATTGGTATGCAGCGAGCGAAGGGAAAGAAGATTATTTCTACAAAGACGGGGTGCATCTGAAGCCGGATGGTAGCCGATTTTATGTTTCACTTCTCATACAAGGCTTGCAGGAAAAATAAGTTGAATTTCTCTATTGAAGACGAAAGAAAGGAGTAACCACATGCCACTAAAAAAGAAAAAAATAGCGACCATACTTATCCTTATTTTACTTGCAGTTGTCGCTTTTGGACTTTATTATTTCTGGTCTATTTATAAAGGCTTGGAAGGTTTAAATAAAACATCGGTTAACTCCCCCTTTTCTGAGGTGATGGCGAAAGATGAGAAAGTCGTAGAACCTCCCAAGTGGTTAGGTACGGAGCCAGTCAATATTTTATTAATGGGAGCAGATGCTCGTGGAAGCAATAAAGACGAGATTCCCAGATCTGACAGCATGATGGTGGTTTCCTTAGACCCTGTTCATAAGCGTATCCATGTATTCTCTATTCTCCGTGATACCTATACCGATATCCCGGATCATGGCAAGAACCGCATTAACACAGCGATCACGCATGGTCCCAAGTCGGCTATGAGAGCAGTAAGTGAGTTGCTTGGTATTCCGATCCAATTTTACGTATACACAGACTTCCAAGGATTTATCAAACTTGTGGATGCTGTAGGCGGGGTTGATTTTTATGTTGAGAAGGATATGAACTATGGAAGTATAGCCGACAAGCATGAGTTCGATATCAACCTGAAAGAAGGAGAGCAGCATTTAGATGGGACCACTGCACTTCAATATGTTCGTTTTCGTAATGATGCTCTGTCCGATTATGCTCGATCGAAACGCCAGCGCGATTTCATCAATGCCATCGTCGAAAAAATGAAAAGCACGACATCCATCATGAAGCTGCCTTCCATACTAGAAGAAGTCAGTCCGTATATTGATACGAATCTGTCGGTTAACGACATGTGGCAACTGGCATCGGTCGGATATAAGAGCAAGGTCGAGGCAAGTGAGCAAATCCCTCCGATGAAATTGCTCAAGGAAACCTATGTTGGAAGAGCAGCAGTGCTGACCGTGTCAAGCAGCAAGGATCTTAAGGATTATGTCCGAAATATTATTCAAGCACATGAGCCAGATCCCGATGAAGTCGGGGATTTAGCACAACAATAGTGAATGAGGGACCGGAGGGATGGGGAAATGAAAAGGAAGAGCAAGATGATTAAGAAAACATTGAATAAAAGTGTACTCATATTATTGGTAACTCTTTTGATTATGACGTACACGATCCCTGACGGCACGGTTCTGGCTCAGGCCGCACAGAGGAACGTTAAGAATCCAATGACAACTCAAACATTAAAAATGAGTAACCATGTTGCATCGATGACGGAGAAGAGAACATTTCAAGTCAAGTTTGATCTTCCAAAAGGAGTGAAAGCGGAAAGTATACGCTGGACGTATGATGATAAACCACTATCTGAATGGAAAACATTCGAACAAGGTCACTACACCGGTCCGGCTTTCATCACGGTTAGCGGTGAGAAGGTAAATAAAGGGGAATTTACGGCCAGCGTTACCTTTGATCTGCCTTATGGTTCGACCAATCTGGCCGAACCACGCTTGCAGGCCCAGCTATTTGGGTCACTGATGGGAACATATGAACTGGCAGCAGTGGCTAATGGACAAGTTATTGCCCAGGCACCAGTGAAATTAACACCTTACGAAAGCTTCATTACCTATGATGAGCTGAAGACGGAGATTGATGCCGTTACAGCTCAAGCAGCTGCGAAAAATGACAGATACATTCAAACGAGATCCATCGGAAAGTCAGTGGAAGGTCGAGATATTTATTTTACTATCATTGCCAAGGATAAGGCGACTGTTGATAAATACCAAAATGTAACCCATCCTGCCATGATGAACAATCCCGAGCAACTACAGGAGGATATTAAATCGAGTGCATTCGGCGACTATGCTGTACCGATCTGGATAAATAATATTCACCCCAATGAATCCCCTGGAGTAGATGCCATCTTTAATTATTTTAAATCCATGGCATTGGATAAGAGCATAACGTATAACATCACTTTACCTACTGGCAAACCAAGCAAGGTCTCTATCAATGTAGAAGATGCGTTAGATCATGTGTTCTTCCTATTCGTTTATACTAATAATCCGGATGGACGCGCTCATACGACACGAGGGAACAGTAATTATTTCGATTTGAATCGGGACAACTCTTACCAAACCCAACCGGAGACACGTAGCGTTACAGAACAGATTGCAAAATGGTCTCCCCTGTCGTTTCTGGATTTACATGGATTCGATAGAAATTTTCTCATCGAACCGGCCACGCCGCCGCATGATCCAAACATCGAATACGATCTGATGATAGACAACATGGTAGAACAAGCGAAAGCCATGGGTGAAGCTGGAATAGCTAATACCGATTATGATTATTATCATATTCCTTACGAAGAACATCGGAAATCCGTTAAAGACCCCAGTTATAATTCCAAGGGTGTAGCCTCAGGATGGGATGATGCGTCACCGGCCTACACCGCAGTATTCGCCATGCATCATGGTGCATTGGGACACACGCTCGAGGTTCCGGAGAATAACGAAGAATCCACAAAAGCCTTATACTACAGTACAGCAGCAGCTACATCCTATGTGATGAATAATAAAGAGAAACTGTTTGTAAACCAACTAGAAATTTATAAACGCGGGGTTAACAATGTTGACGATCATGCAGTAGATCAATATTTGGTCAATGCTAAAAATGATCAAATAGGGCGTCCACGTCAGGGGATGCAGAATTTTTTCCCGGAGTATTACGTGTTACCAATCGACAAGAACCTTCAAAAAAATCTGCTCGAAGCATACCGTATGATTGAGTATTTTCTTCGCAACGGGGTTCAGATCGAACGTTCCACAGAAGCTGTCAGCATTGATGGTAAGACATATCCTGAAGGATCATTTGTTGTCAGTATGCATCAAGCATTGAGAGGAATGGCTAATCTAGTCTTGTATGATGGAGTGGATGTATCCGATTATGAATCTGTCGCCGGAGAAATTGTTCAAAATTTCCCTGATCTGCGCGGTTTTGATTCATATGCAATCCGAAAGCCCTTTGCATTTGCAAAAAAGACAATGCCGGTAACGTCGGTTTCGATTCCGGCGACGACAGTACCTGGCGATACAGACTACGTGCTCATCCGCAATACCAATAACGACGCAATCCAGGTGGTAAATCATTTACTTGCTTCAGGCAAGAATGTGACCATGCTTACTTCACGCGGGGAAGGGTACGAAACAGGCGATTTCGTTGTTTCTTATGTCGACTTATATCCATTAGCGCTAAAATACTTTCTTGACGTGAGTGCATTTGGCAATAGCAAAACGGATGGAAAGGAACTTAAACGTTCGACAGTAGCAGCGCTGGGTGAAGCCGCATTTGTATTGGAAGCAATGGGCTTCGATGTAACATCAGATCAGGCGAAGGCAGATGTACTCGTCAATACATTCGATTTTTCCGATATGGTGGAGAAAGGAAAACCTTATATCGCCTATGGATACATGGGCATGATGAATATCCAAGACTTGATTCCCGGATTCTCCTATAAGGGTCCGAAGTGGCAGCGATACGAGGGAGTATACCTGGCAGACATCGACCAGGATAATGTCATCACCGGACCTTACGATGAACAGGAGCATTTTTATACCGTATCAGGCTCTTATATCACATCTGTTCCCAAAAGAGCAAAAGTACTTGCTACATTCAGCAAACAAGACCATTTCTTCAAGTCGGGCTGGTGGCCAGGACATGCTGCCGCCGAGGGCCAAATCATGGCTTTCACTTATAAAGAAAACAACAAAAATCTGACGGTGTTTTCTAACGATTTGACAAACGCTGCCCATTCTCAGCATCAATACCGATTGCTGGCTAATTCAATTTTTAATTCAGTTTCAACCGAGACTCAGGATCCCGGATCAAAAGTAGAATTTAATGATCTAGGGAGCGTTGAATCCTGGGCAGGAGACGAAATCCGAGAATTAGTAAGGCAAGGAATTTTGCAAGGCACAAGCGAAAATCGTTTTGAACCATTGAAGCAATTGACACGTGCAGAATTTACAACGATGATCGTAAAGGCCTTTAATCAAACCAATTCACAAGCCGAAAGTTCCTTTACGGATGTTCTATCGTCAAGTTGGTTTTATCCTTATATTTCTGCAGCTGCTGAATCCAAACTAGTTAATGGCTTGAGAGACGGTCGTTTTGAGCCTAATCGAGCTATTACGCGAGAAGAGATGGCTCAAATGGCTGCTAATGTTCTGAAGCTCCCTCAACATTCTTCAATTGACAGCATTGGCGAATCATTTTCTAAATTTACCGATAAAGATACCATTGCCTCTTATGCGAGAGAGGCTGTTGCATTGTTGACCCAAGAAGGAATCCTTCAAGGAGTTTCCTTGACAACCTTTGATCCAAAAGAAATCGCCAACCGGGCACAGGCTGCGGTGATAATCCACCGGATGATGCAATTTAAGGAATAACCGGCATAATTCATGGTATGTAACCCCATTCGAGTTCGAGTGGGGTTAATTGCACATTGCTCAAGAAGAAAAGCTTTGACATCTAGGAACGCTCCAACGTCGTACAAAAAGGCATCATTGTGCGGTTAGTAACATGCAAACCAGAGAGAATACTGTTTACTATGGCGGATTATCCCAGAGGGAGAACGTTTTATCACGGTACCTACGGCGTCGGGGTCAAACAAACCTTTTCATATCTTTCATCTGATCTATGGCTCATTAGTCGGTTACTTGCTATTGACTTTCTATTTGAGTGTTGGTGCTGAACCGAATGAACTGAATATCTGGTCAAAACGTCGCATGATAGACTCGAGCGGACCATTCGATAAACGAGCAATAACCCAGCCGAGCACCAGCGTGATTAGCACGACAACTAAATCACCAAGTGGAATTTCGCTTAAACTATATTCGACTCCTAATAGCGTCAGTACCCAAACAACGATGAACTGTGCAGCATACATCGTAAGTGCCACACGCCCCACTGCTGCAAAAGGATTTAAAAGAACGGTCCATTTTCTCGGTACGAGGAACATTAGTCCTACTACCAGAAGTGCAATGCCAAGTCCGATAAGCGTTTGAAACGTTGATGCAGAATGCGGAGCTGTCACTAACAGCATATGCCAGAGCGGCGGATCGGCATTAAGTGGCCATATGGCATATGGGTCAGGCGGAGTGGCATGCGGACCTTGAACAATAACGAGCCACGACTCGAATGCTTTACTTAAATCCGGGAGAACATAAGCACCTATTGCTTTACTGATGACAAGCGTAATAAAACCGCAGATTGCAAGTGACATTGCTCTTCGCTTGTTGGTCAGGTCGAGACGTCCAATCACCATACCTGCTACAAAAACAGGTGCAAGTGCTAGAGCAGACATCGGACCGCCAGCAATATCTTGGAGCAGATATGCACCCGATAAGACGCTCATTCCTAGAAGCATGAGCGGTGGGGCTAATAACAGCAAGGCAAGTGTGGTGTACACAAGTACGCAAGTCGAACGGTGAATCAGCACCAATGCTAAGACGAACATGGCAGCGTAAGCGGGCAAGATGATGCCATAAGGGGTATTTAGCAGGATGAGCAAGTAGCCGATCACATCGACAAATACTGCCCGAGCAAGCATTCTTGATCGAAAAACGGTTGCGTCCATTCCGCGTTCTTTCATTCGCCCAGCCATAATGGAGTAGGAAATGCCTCCACAAAGAACAAATAATAGCGTCGTATTTCCGGCCACAAATGAATTTCTTTCGTTTAGTGCGAAGTGCTGTAAAAACATGCCGATCACGGCCAAACCTCTCGCAGCATCAAGGGCCATTAGACGCATTGCCCCTCGCGAACGGGTAGGTGCCGGCTTTTCCCGATGATCGGTGTCGTTTTCACGGCGGAACTCATCCGCCGACTGTAATACTACTGACAATTCATATTCCTCCTTTGTTGTTACAAGGTGCAATGATTGCTTGACCTCGTGCATCCATACTTTTCCACTATATCGAGCAGATGTCGCCAAAGTTTGATCAACATGTAAACAAAATGTCACAAGAAGACCCATGGGTTTGCAATCAGCTGAGTCTTAGCAAATGATTAACAGCTTCGCGAGGAATAGAAAAAAGACTGCCCCACGGGGACGGTCCTTTAACTTGAGCATGTCTCATTTTTCGAAAGCGGTGCTTAAATAACGTTCACCATGTAGGTGGACATGTTTGCATTAAGTTCATGACTCACCCGTTCACCCTTATTTTATTTCCTTCTATCTCTTCTCTTACAGAAAAGTAAGGAACCAACGATCAGCCTAGACCACCAATGACACATTGTTTTATGGCCTCAATACTTTGAAATTTTAGAATTTGTTCTGCCTCTATATGATTACTTTCTAGATAGTTTTCGAATAAAGATTTGTAGCAACAGCTTTCCTCTGTATAAAGAATTGTTTTTAAGTCTTCTTTATTTTCGAGGGAGCTAATCAATACCATTTCTTCTCTTTTTAATTTTTCACAATGGAGCTCAGGCAGAGGCCAATCTTCCTTTTCTAATATCAATGCCAGATCATTATCTCCATTTTGCAGACTAGAACTAATATCACAGTGGTCAAGTGATTTAAGAGAAATATTAACTTTGGGATACAATTTTTTGTATTCTAACAAAATGGAGGGAATACGTTGAACGGTCAACAATTCAGATATACCGATCTTAAGATTGCCGATAGGTTCTTCATCCATATTTAAAGCCTGTGTATGCAATTCGATAATTTTTATGGCATACGGAAGGAACTGCTGTCCATAGTGAGTCAAAATTACTTTTTTACCAATCCGGTCAAATAGGGGTGCACCTACTTCGTTTTCTAAGTCTTTAATATGAGTGGTTATAGAAGATTGAGCATATCCGAGATGTTCAGCAGCTTTTTTAAACCCGCCTTTCTCTACAACAGTCTTGAACGTTAATAAATGTAGGGTTAATTCGCAGAGGACAAGAACAAATTGAAGAAATGGTGGCTGAATTATCAGCTGAAGGAATAGATACTTATTTCGAACCCGCTGATGCAAATGACCCCACTTAAGACTTCTTTCAGAACATTTGCACAACGAATTTAAGGGAATTGGTGTATTTGTTGGATATTTCCCTTTGCATAATCCTCCTTTGTATACCGATCTAGAAAAAGAGAAGGAGCGAACAGATCTCCCCGCAGGATTCCATTTGGATGAAAGAGTTGTTGCGAGTGATGTAGCCGAAAAAATGTACCAACTCAATATCACTAGAGATCGTTTTGAGTGTACAGTCGCTGCAAGTAAAAATGTTAGTGAAAATCAAGGTTGAGAGTTGTTATTCTAATTGATGTTAAGACAGGCCGTTGACCATAACATGATCAACGGTTTTTTAATGCTGGTAGTGTCGGATGACAAGAACTTATATCGTTTGCCGTATTGGGACAAGAACATATATTGTTTCCCGTAATTGAGGATCTTTCTCAAGACGCAAAGAGAACGATGTGAGTTAAGCGTAGAAAATGCGACGTCCAGGCAGTAGCTCAGGTGACTTACGGGAACCGGTGAAGTCCGCAGAAACGCTCTTGTACTTGATGTAGACAAACGAGATACAAAATCTATACATTTCCTTGAAAGAGTTGGTCTTGACATATACATCGAGTTAATTTGAAATGGAGAAAGATTTGTCATGACGAAGATGACATTTGCATCGCTAAATATTCTTATCCGTTACATTTATAAGTGAAAATGTAGATGTCAGCCCGGCATAGTCACCGGCTAAGCTTGCCAATGGCTTCCATTTATCCACTACTGTTTTATAATTTCCCGCATACGAAGCGGAGTCCATTTGCACGTGCTCTATGATTCCAAGAACCAGATGATCTCCGCCGACGGGTATAATTCGATCGAGTTTTAGCTCGAAAGCGATTGGGGCTTCAAGTACCGCTGGTACATGGACGCACTTACAGGGCTTGGGCGTGACTCCTGCAAGTTCAAACTCATTCTTTAACGGCCCGACATTAGCGGACGAACGCTGCATTGCTTCGCCTAGAGGCTCGGAAACCATATTAATAACATACTCTCCGAGCTCACGAATATTGGTCAGCGTATCCTTGAGCGTACCGTCTCGTTCGCCTACGCCCGGGCCGATGGAAATCAGCAGTGTTGGTGGGTTACGGGAAGCAACAGTAAAAAAACTAAAGGGAGCTAAATTTAATATGCCTTCCTTGCTTTTGGACGAAACCCACGCAATGGGTCTCGGTACAACTGAACCGATCATCAATTTATACATTTCATGCTCACTTAAATCGCCCGTATTAAACTCGATTGCATCATAACTTGGCATCATTATTATCCTTTCCTTACTTTCTCCGACGGCAGTTTCGGTTTAAACTGTTAACCAGAGAGAAGTTAACTGCTTGAACTTGGAACTCATACTAACACATATCCTCAAAAAAAATAGTATGCACTTTAAAGTGTGTACTTACTTTAAGGGAAGGGAACTTGATGATGGAACAGACCGAATCTACGAAAAAACAGAATAGCCTGACTCCGTTTGACTATACTTTAACCATGATTGGCGGCAAATGGAAAATGAAAATCATGTATCAATTAACCCGCCAAGAGGTTATACGCTACGGTGAACTCAAGCGGCGCATTCCAGACATTACTCACAAGGTCCTGAGCTCCCAGTTGAAGGAGCTAGAAGAAAGCAATATTGTCTATCGGAAAGAATACCGACAAACACCTCCTAAGGTGGAATATTCTTTAACTCCAAGGGGGAGAACCTTGATGCCGATTCTGGAGGCTATGTGTAAATGGGGGCTGCACAATCTCCCTAGTCATTTAAGTATGGAACCTGTAGAAAATAGCAGCTACGGAACCAGACAGTAATCTTTGCCATGAGAAATGCTTTTTATTTTGGCGCAAATATTAAGAGGCATATATAAAACAATCCAAACATATTCTGCCAGCCGCTCGAACAACGGTTCAAGAGGAAAATACTTCAGTGAAACAGCCGCTCTTTTGTTGCTTAAAGACCTAGTATTGACTACTATGAAATATAATGCAGTTCTGGAATAGGGGGGAAGAGTATGATTTCAATCATACAGATGAAGCTCGAAGATTCGTTTAAAATACGCGACATAGACCGTTCCGAGATCATAAATCTGATCTATACATGTAAGGATGAAGTTTTGAAGGAAATAAAAACAGCTCATGAATGCTCTAACTGGAAAGAAGAGGATTATCATGCTGTCATTACACGGTATGAGAATGAGCTCGAAAACGGCGGGACAGCTTTTGGAGCCTACGACGGAGATACATTAGTCGGGTTTGGCGTCCTGTCTAATACGTTTAGAGGCAAAGAGAGGGACCGGCTTCAGGTAGACCTCATGTATGTTAGCCGGGATTACCGTCGACAAGGAATAGGCAGCCGGATAATGGATGAGTTAAGTAAAGCGGCAATTGAAAAAGGCGCGAAGTACTTATACATCTCCTCTACAGAAACAGAATCCGCCGTAAACTTTTACAGGAGCTGCGGTTCAACCATGACGCCGGAAGTCGACGAGGAGCTATTTGAGAAAGAGCCCTGCGATATTCATATGATTAAACGACTTTAATGTCATCCAAACGGATGAACTATTTAGATGAACAAACCAAGGAGTAAGGAAGGGGGAAGCTTTTTATGATTACACTCAGAAAAATTACGCTGGAAAACCGACGTGCCATATTTAACTTAGAAGTTTCAGAAGAACAACGCCGCTTCGTAGCTTCCAATCTGTCAAGCATGGCCTCTTGTTATGTCCTTGCAACCAATGGGGGACATCCATTTCCATTTGCCATTTATGCAGATGAGCAACCTGTCGGTTTTGTTATGCTGACTTATGGAATCACCGGGTACGAGCTCCCATCAATCGCAGACGATAGCTATTGTATCTTACGACTAATGATTGACAAGCAATACCAGAACCTGGGCTACGGCCGGGAAGCCATGAACAAAATTTTGGAATTTATCCGCACCTTTCCGGCCGGGCCGGCACGTTACTGCTGGATTCCATATGGAACTGATAACCTCGCTGCCCAAAAGCTTTATGAAAGCTTTGGCTTCCGTGACAACGGTGAAATCTGTGATAACGAGCCAATCACCGTACTGCAACTTTGATTTGGTACCCTCGCTTGAATGTGGTTCACTTAGGCACCCCCTTGCCAACGCAGGGTGGTCATGTCCAATAAAAGGGGCTGGAGGATTGGCATTTTGTTTGGATAATCGGGAGGGCATTGCGATCGAAGCTGGAAACAACCGGAGAGCAGCAGCGTGGAACAACATAAAATGTTAGAAGTCCGCGTAATCCGCGGGCTTTTTCATTCGGGAATACGTTCTTATCTTTACTGAGGATAAAAAGAGATATATGTATTGCCCTTTACATTCTTGACTGTAACGTAACGTCATAGTGCATACTTTTAACTAAATTAGATAAGAGGTGAGAAAATGAATATAAAGTCATTGCGCTCCGATAAAGTATATCGAAAAATTTTACAAGCCCGGCCAGAGGAGAAAGTTGAGTTATTCAGACAAGAAATGCTGGCTCCCTTTATGAAAAAATGGGAAATCCAACAAATTCCTTTCAAAGCGGAGGAGCCCGATGGTTTTGATGTGATTACATTGAATAACTTGATGGGCGTCTCACCTGCACAGATCACCACTGAGATATCAACGGAATTAGCATTAATTTCGTCCGATTCCTTTTGGCAGGAGTGTGAAGAAGCCGTTAAGAAAAGCCTGTACTTATTTACAGAGCACGGTGTGAACCTTCGAGTATCCGATTATTTGTTCACTATTCTGTTAGGTAATCCCAATAGCCCTTCATTAAGGTTAAACGAAGGATATATGGGGGATGGGGGGATTCCCGGTTATATTTTTTGTACACTTGTGCCCAATGGATACACAATGCCTCGTATGAAGGCTGCTTTGGCTCATGAATGCAATCATAATGTCCGCTATCAATTTATTCAATGGGACCATTACGCCGTTACCTTAGGTGAATTAATTGTTAGTGAAGGGTTAGCGGAAAACTTTGCTACTTCTATATTCGGGGAGGAGCTGCTCGGTCCTTGGGTATCGAAAACAACGATGGAAACCCTTAATAAGCGTATAAAACCTGTGCTCAAAGAAAAATTACAACTGGCAGGCTTTGAGAACATCGCACCGTATCTTTACGGGGACGAATTAGCAGAACTTCAAAACTCTGTACCCGTCAATATGCCATACTGCGCCGGTTATGCCTGTGGCTATTATTTGATTCAATACTATTTAGAAAAATCCGGCAAAACGATCTTTGAAGCCACACTTACTCCTGCCCAACTAATACTAGACGAAGTAAAAGGATTTTGGGATGAAGAAACCATTGTTAGCGGTTAAAGATATGGTTCAAATTACAGGCATAACAAAAAGGACCTTACAATATTACGATAAAATAAATTTATTAAAGCCCAGTCACCTGACGGATAGCGGATATCGACTCTATGATAGAGACAGTTTAGCAAAGCTTCAGATGATTTTATTTTTAAAAGAAATGGACTTTTCCCTAAAAGAAATCGCGGATATTTTAAAGCATACGAAAGAAGAACAGCGACAAGTATTAAGAAAGCATACCCAAACTTTATGGGCAAAAAAACAGCGATTGGGAACCATCATTACTGCACTGGATGAGTACGTAACAGGAAAGGATCTCTACAACTTAAGTATTTTTAATCATTCATCGGTTTTGCCCTTACAAGAACAATATGCTCACGAAGCGAAATTCATTTATGGAGAAACAGAACCTTACAAAGAGTTTGAAGAAAAACTGAACAAGCTCTCTCCTGCCGAAAAAGCGGACCTGTTTTCTGAATTTGAACAAAACATGGAGAGCGTATTCAGAAGACTTGCATCCTGTATTAATCAATCTCCTTCTTCCGGTGAAGTGCAGCAATTAATCGAAGAATGGAAAAGTTATCTCGAACAAACCATGGTTTGTGACTCTGAGATGTTAATATGTGTTGCAAATACGTATAAATTTGATGATCGGTTCAAAAATTATATCAATCAATTTAGTCATGAAGACTTAGCCGAATTTTTATATAACGCGATTATATATCATATCAATCAACAGAAGGATAAGAGAGCCAATGAAGGGGGGGAAGATCCTTAATCGTTTGAAGAAGCTCTGCTTTGCTTGTCTTCATCACTTCCCGGATGTTGGGAACAGAAGTACAAAAAAAAGACCCAAATGTGATTTGGGTTGACGCAGAGAAGGATGAGTTGTCTTGATTTTAAATTATGTAATCATAACTGAAAGAGTGTAGGGATTTGTGGTATAACACTACCCTACCATAAACCCAATATTTTAAAATTAGTTTTTAGTCTAGCTAGTAGCCGGCTATTAGTCCATGCCTAAAATCAACAACTCACGTACACTGTACCATCTTTATAGGGAGGTGTCGTTGTTGAGTTGTCTGGACAGAAAAAAAAGATGCAAGAAGAAAACCGTAATTGTTTGCCCTCCGAAAAGAAAAAGAAAGAAATGTCATGATCGAATTATTAAAAAAATTGTGCGTGTAAAGTGTCCTCGGCCTAAAGTGATTGTTAGAACTCAGAGACTTACAGGACCGCAATTACTTCAAGGACTTGCGGGAGCAATTGCACAAGCCGGACCCCAAGGAGTTGCAGGAGCACTTGGACCCCAGGGACTTGCAGGACTTGTAGGAGCGATTGGCGCACTTGGACCTCAAGGACTTGCAGGAGCACTTGGACCCCAGGGACTTGCAGGACTTGTAGGAGCGATTGGCTCACTTGGACCCCAAGGACTTGCTGGCGCACTTGGACCCCAAGGACTTGCAGGACTTGCAGGAGCAATTGGCGCAATTGGACCCCAAGGACTTGTAGGCGCACTTGGACCCCAGGGAATTGCAGGACTTGCAGGAGCAATTGGCGCAGCTGGTCTGGCAGGACCAACAGGGGCAACGGGTCCGGCGGGACCCGCAGGGCCGGCAAGTGGAGTATTGGGCTTTGCAGATTTTTTTGCCTTGATGCCTCCTGATAATGCCGCAACTGTTGCTCCCGACACGGACGTAAGTTTTCCGCAAGATGGTCCAATCAGTGGGACTGAAATTACCCGTGTAAATGCGAGCTCATTTAACTTGGCTAATATTGGCACTTACCAGGTTTTGTTTCAGGTAGGTGTAAACGAACCGGGTCAACTCATTTTAACACTCAATGGCGCTGACCTGGCTTATACGGTGGTCGGGCGAGCAACAGGTACTTCTCAAATAGTAGGATTAGCTCTTGTGCAAACAACGGTTATTAATTCAGTACTCACAGTTCGAAATCCTGCTGGCAATGCCGCGGCACTCACAATCACTCCATTAGCTGGAGGAACAAGGCCAGTTTCCGCCCACCTTGTTATTTCGCAGATTGCATAGAGGGAAAGAAATACAGTATTTATCGATAAAATGCCAATATCAAATTGAGTCCATCTTCGATATTACTGCGGTAAAATTGCTTGGTACGGGGGCATTGTACTCCTACGACACAAATTATGTAAAGTACGTACTCTATTAAAATTATACTCTTGCGTTAAATAAACAAAGAGTTTAATACATTCTTTTTTTCAAGAGTGTATTAAACTCTATTTTTTTCGAGAAAAAAAAGAATCAGGAAAATAAGCTGTTGTTGTAGGACAAGAACTTGTACTCATTGCCGATGACAAGGGCGTGTTACAATCGGCCAAATTCGCCATTTAACGTAACATCGTGGAGGCAGTACGATCGGATTGGTGGAACTACCAATTCGCACCGGCGTGCCGGCGCGAGTTGGGTCCGTGTCCAAAGTGCAGGTGATAGCTGAAGGAACGGCAACTTTTGGCCAACCAGATTAATAGGCTCGTCCATTCATGACATGGTACAAAATCGTTAGTAAAGAAAAAGGCCAAATCCTCGAAGCCATTCGAGTTTAGAGTTATTGTCCGCTGGCGGAGGTAATGCGGGAAGCGGAACGGACAATGGCGTCCAGATCAAAATATTCGATCAGGTAGAACCAGCACGAATCTCCCCCCATAATCTTATATTTTTTCATAAGGTAAGCGGGAGCGGTCAGGGAATGCGGTGCGAATGCTTCCATGCTGCTTCTGTGTTCGATTCCTGTCTCCGTTATTTCCCTTCGGCTCGGATATTCAGCCAGAAGTTTACCAAGCGGAAACTGCCGGTTATCAAGCTGCCGGGCCAAATCTGCAGGGAGTGTCAGCAGGTTTGCATACACAATATTGTAGGATAACACACAGCCGGGCAATGTCAGGCTCGACAGGCGTCTGATGAACTGCCCGTTGGCCGGAAAAGCTTGCCGGACGTCTTCCGGAACGGATTCCCGAGCTGCCCGTTCATGTTCATAAACATGAATATTCACTTCATTACGAACGATAATCTCGATCGTGCGGGTTGTTGTCCCGTCCGTTTTCAGCAGAAGATCGGATATAAGGAGCTTCTCCTGTTCGTTGTCCGAGTAATTTGTCATATTGCCTCCTTTATCTCTGTTTCTTACTCTTGATTATATATAAAATGGGTAATTTTTCAATTTATTAGTAGGAAGCTAGCAATAATAGGAATAATAAGAAGGTCGTCCACGTGGATAACTTCCTGTATAAGATATAAGAATCGGTAATTATTTCGTTTTTACCGGAGCATTTTCGACAGTATCTTAAAGCATGATTTTTATTTTTCACCAAATTTATTGACTCTTGCAAGATTAAGGGAGCCGAATTATATATTTAAAAAATATCATATTTGCTTGAAAATAACATTTTTTTCACTATACCTGTAGGTAATAAGGAAGGGGGGCGGGATAAAGTACGGGCATCCGTAGGGCGGAATGAATTCAAAGATTTCATTTGCGAGCAGAACATGGCCAGGCAGTTGAACCCCACTCCTATCTACCTTTGGAATCGCCGACATTCAGATTGCGGGTTCTTATATTGGAAAAAATACCGGCTCGTGCTATTGTAATCTGAACAGAGCAATTGGAGAGGAAAATTGTATGCTCTCTAAAACAGACAAACAGGAGGATAAGACCTCCGGTTTGCTGCTGCGAAAGGATGGATTTTATGACACCGCAAATCATGCGCATACTCAAAAAACTATATCGGTCCGACAATTACGACTATGACCGCGAACGTTCGGTTTCCATCTATACTGAACATACACTCTCTGAAAAAGAGCGTGAACTGCTGGAGCAATATGGGTGGAGTGCCAATGCTATCGTATATTTTGCTAATCATGATGACATTTTGCAAAAGCTGCTTTCGTTGAAAGAAAACCCAACTCTCAGCAAACAAAGGTGTATAGAAAATTTCATTGCCGGAGTTGGCGGAAGTTATCCCCGAGGGCGTTCTATTTTATCGGCATGGCACAAATTGAATACGCTGACTATGCATAATTACGATCAGCAAGGACGCTTAGCCTGCTGCTGGGTTTGTCAGGGAAAAGACGAGCCACGGTTTGAAAATGACGCTTACTTTCAATACTGTCTCAATATTGGACATGCCTATACATCTGAGCCCTACTACGCATACCTTAACCTGAAACATCTTTTAAACGCCCCTGTTGTGCAACCGACAGAGCAAGATATTCAAACGTTTTCTAAACTACTGGATTTGCTCCGGAGCGCCTCCGAGGACGAAACACCGGTCCAATTCGAAAAGCGTTTAACATCCGCCAAGATTTTAAGCGGCGACAAATATACCAAGCGAGGTATATTGGATTCCTTGGCGATTGTGGGTGTAATACCGAATCCGTTTTTAACGTTGAACCCTTATTCGTGGACCGATTTTGGAGATATTGCTTCCTGTGAAGATCGGCTGAATAACACGAAAGGACGCTCGGATATGGAAATGCCTTGGGCAGGCTGGCGAGGATCTTTAAAGCTAAATGAAGAGATCATAACGGAGCTATTTGGAGATTATTTATAAAATAGTTAGCAGGTGCATGTTTCACATCAAGGCATAAAACCGCTAAGTTGTTTTTTTAGCTCATTTGTTTATTGAATTCATTAACTGGAAGAAGTATTCGGGTTGATAAGTTTTATTTAGGTTGTACCATGAATGCAATGTATCGGGTGCAAATACATCTAATTTTTTCAGTACTTCCATCGCGAATTCCAGAGGAGCTACTCCCGATGCAGTAACCAAATTCTCACCGGATACTACAGGTCCCATCTCATGAAATTCTTCTCCTTTATAATTAGGACAGACCATTTTAAGGTACTCTAAGTCATTGCTTGTATGTTTTCTGGAATCTAGGTAACCAGCATTCGCTAGTCCTTCAGTCGCGCCACAAATCGCTGCAACAATAGTGCCAAGCTTTAAAGCTTCGCCGATTTTTTTCAAGATAGGTTGATGAATATCTTCTCCCCAAGTATTCCCTCCAGGTAAAACTAAAAGATCTTTATTCTCAAGCGTACACTCCTCTAGGGAAATATCTGGTTGTATGCTGAGTCCTCCCATCGTAGCAATAATTTCTTTATTAGCTCCTACGGTAACTACTTTTAATGGTGCCAAATCTTTTTTGAAATATCTTCCCGAGTTTAGTTCAGCCATTAAATATCCATATTCCCAGTCAGACATTGTATTAAATACATAAAGATAAACTTTATTCGGTTGCATCCGATACCACTCCAATCACTATTGATATAGCTATCGTAATATAACTTCCCTGACAGTTAACGTCAGGGAAGTTATATTATTTGATGAAATTTTATTAGTTTCGTTAGAAGCAGCTATCATGTAACGTCTTTGTTTTTCAAGCGTCTTTTTCGGATATTTAGTCAACTCGTTATAACGTTATATTTACTTTAATCTTTAGGCATGCTACATTAACATTATAA
The DNA here is from genome assembly GCF_059692095.1 of Paenibacillus sp. JT31N7. Taxonomy (NCBI): domain Bacteria; kingdom Bacillati; phylum Bacillota; class Bacilli; order Caryophanales; family Paenibacillaceae; genus Paenibacillus; species Paenibacillus sp. JT31N7. The sequence continues at coordinate 452,810 of NZ_JCAUAT010000001.1, read as the reverse complement.
CGTTATAATTAATTTGCTCGCCCAATACGATTGTACACCTATCTAGAAAACCCGTAAGAGAATAATCTATTTGCAAGCGTTCTTAACTAAAGCCAAGGAAAAGGGTGAAGTTCATGTATGAGCCGATGCAAGAGCCATTTGTGTTACGTAATCTAAAGCGCGTGAATGGAGAAGCTATCGATATCGTAATCGAGGACGGTAAAATTACCGAAGTAACAACAGCCGGGAGTGGACAAGGAAAGCAAGTGAAAGACTGCTCCGGCATTTACATATCGAGCGGTTGGATTGATATGCACGTCCATGCGTTTCCCGATTTTGAACCCTATGGCGATGAAATCGATGAAATCGGAATTAAGCTGGGCGTAACGACCCTCGTGGATGCGGGAAGCTGCGGGGCGGACCGGATTGCCGAGTTAGCCGCAAGCAAACAACATGCCCAAACCAACTTGTTCGCCTTTCTGAACATTTCGCGAGTAGGATTGCAAAGAATCGATGAATTATCTAATTTGGAATGGATAGATACGACAAAAGTCGTACAGGCGGTAAACGAGCACAAAGATTTCATAGTGGGATTAAAAGCGCGAATCAGCAAAAGCGTAGTGGGTGAAAGCGGCATCGAACCTCTGCGCCTTGCGCGGACTCTTTCCGATCAAACATTACTGCCGTTAATGGTGCACATCGGGTCCGCGCCGCCAAGCATTGAGGAGATCGTCCCCCTATTAGAGAAGAGAGATATTATCACGCACTACCTGAACGGGAAACCGAATAATCTCTTCGATGATCAGGGCAATCCTCTTCAAGTGTTAGTTGATGCCATTGAACGCGGCGTGAATTTGGATGTCGGTCATGGTTCAGCAAGCTTTTCGTTTAGAGTTGCCGAGGCAGCCAAGCAGCATGGCATCGGTTTTAACACAATCAGTACGGACATATACCGTAGAAACCGATTAAATGGTCCGGTGTACAATATGGCCCATGTTCTCTCGAAATTTCTTTACTTGGGATACTCGCTTGAGGAAGTGATAGCTGCCGTTACGGAACACGCGGCCAATTGGCTCGGAAAACCGGAGCTTGGCCGGATACAAGTCGGGGACATTGCCAATTTAACTTTGTTCGCCCTTCGGGATGATCCGATTACACTCGTGGATTCGGAAGGGGACAAGCGTACAGCAGATAGGAGCATAGAAGCCAAAGGAGTCGTTGTGAATGGTGTTTACATAGAATGTTAAATACGAGGTTTAAAACGCGTCATTAATCTAAGCGGACGAATGAGTAATTAATGTTTCCGGAACGCTCGCGTTCTCCATTTATGATAGAATTTAGACTGGAGATGCCTATTGAGCGAGATCGTGCATGGCGAGTTGGAATGATTCTTCCGGCTGCCCGAACAGTTGAGTTTGCCGCAGCGGCAGCCATGTTCGCGTACACGGCCGCGGGAAATACTCTGAAGTCATCGGTGTATGAACTACTCCGGGCCACGTCCGGCTCAGTAGGGAACTTAGAAAGGTAGTGGACGCAGTAGTGAACTTATCCCGGAACCAAAGGCCCTTGTATTTGCAAATCAAAAATATTTTGAAGGATAGAATATTGCACGGCGTGTATCCTATTGAAACGAATATCCCTTCTGAGCCCCAATTGGAGCAGGAGTTCGACGTCAGCAAGATTACGATTCGCAACGCTATCAAAGAACTGTGCCAAGAGGGTTATCTGGAAAAGGGCAGCGGCAAAAGGACGAAGGTAATCCGCAATACGGCCACTTCCAAGCTGTCTACGTGGAAACGGTTCACAGAGCTATTGGTCGAAGAAGGCAATCAGGTCCAGAAGCAATTGTTGCAAGTCGAAGTGATCCGGACGGAAGAAGGCACGGAACCGCATCAACTATTTGGAGCACAGTGCGTCCGCATAGAACGTCTGTATTGCCTTAATGACGTACCCTATATCCATTACATGCATTATTTGACCATGCGAATCGGAGACATCGAACAATCGGACCTGAATGCTCAGTCTCTGTACGAGTGGCTTGAGGAGCAGGAGATCACGTTAGCGAAATATCGGGATCATTTTGCGGTAGCGTTTGCCCCTTCTCTTGTAGAGGAGAAATTACGCGTGCGGGAGAAAACGCCTTTATTGAAAAGATTGCGATATTCCTATAATGAAACGGGCGATGTGATCGAATACAGCGAAGGCTACTATAATACGGGAATGCAAAGTTATGTTGTAAATTATAATGTTTAGCCGGCAAGTCAACCGAAATCGAATTAATGAAGGAAAACAAACGTCTGCCAAAAGCCGAATAAAGACGGCTTTGGCAGACGTTTGTCTGTATGAGTAAGCTTGGCGCATGCCCGTTAGAACTTAGCCTTTTTCCAGCCGCCAAACCGATAGTATTGCGCATCCATTATGGCCACAGTCCTCAATCGAAGCTAGCGGGATTTCCCTTCATTCAGGGGGATTTCTATCGCTAGCATAGCTGACTGACAGTTTTTAGGCAGGGTTTTTAAAATTTATTGACACGACACCAAAAGGTGTCATATAATTAATGTGTCACCAAACGGTGTCCAATTAAGGAATCAATGTTTTACTTAGGAGAGGGTGTTGTGAGCGAGGACCATCAGTTGCGGGATGTGTTTGACGCGATTGCAGATCCAACAAGGCGCCGGCTAATTCATCTGTTAGCTCAGGCAGAAGAGATACCTCTTCATGAATTAACGGCACAGTTTCAAATGGGACGTACAGCGGTATCCAAGCATTTGACAATCCTGAAAGAGGCCGGTCTGGTAATCGACCGAAAAGTCGGCCGTGAAACACGATTTAGGCTAAACGCCTCTCCACTCAGAGAAATTCAAGATTGGGTATCTTTTTACAGCAAGTTCTGGAGTACGAATTTATTGCGCTTGAACCAACTATTAGAGGAGGAAGAAGAATGAGTTTAACATTATCTCTTGATTTTCAGTACAAGACATCGATTGAAAAGCTTTGGTCTGCTTTAACCGACTCCAGCAAGCTTGCCAAGTGGGTGGCCGACATCCATACCGGTCAGGCGATGGAGAATGATTTTAAGCCCGTCGTAGGACACCGTTTTCAGTTCCGTGCGCAGCCGACCGAATGGTGGAACGGAATTATTGAAGGTGAAGTGCTTGTCGTGGATGAACCCAACCGCTTGGCGTATACTTGGGCCAGCGGAGAGAAACACACGGTCACCTGGACATTGGAAGATTTAGGGGGCGGGAAGGTTAACCTTCATCTCGAACAAACCGGCATCTCAAACGATCAAGCGCTTAATGGAGCCAAGTATGGCTGGACTAAATGGTGCGGCGGGCTTGAAAAAGTGTTGGAACAATAACCACATTCGGTGCTAGCGATCTCTTTCCTAAAAGCTAAAACTACTATGAAAATGGCTATGTTAATTCTCAATGTTGATTTTCAACCAAAAATATAACCGCCCCGTAAAGGGCGGTTTATTAAGCTATCGTACCCGTTAGTTAAATTGCCATAGTAATTCCAACCCTCTCCGAAAGCTCCGTTACGCTCATTTTTCGTTTTGCTAACATCACATCGATATTAATAATAATTGCCATATCCTCCACCTCAGACCGTCAAATCATTTTCTGATTTTATGTTAATCGCTTCTTGCAAAAGCCGTTGTAGGACAGCAGCAAAAAAGGCGATAACCAACGAAGAAAAAATGATGATGAGTCCCAATAATCCAATAGGAGGGTCAACTTTCTTCGCTATAAAATGAATGAGTGGCATGCCTAATACATATAAACTGCTGATGGTGATCGCACATTGTTTTATATTCTTTAATGCATTTACTGATAATTGCGAAAATGATTTGCTTGTATCCATATAACGCAAAAGATTGAAAGCTTGATAGAGAGCAAAATAGAAAGGGATAGCCGCTCCATACATAAGGATGAAAACGAGATATTTCATTGAAGCGATATTTGGGTATAATTCGGATGCAAAATTCGCTACATTAGGCACTAAAAATATACACAGAGCAAGAACTGGAATCCCCACAAGAATAACCGCTAATTTTAAAAACAATGTGGATGCTTTTTTCATTTATAACACCTCTTTTTTATCCAGGAGATTTTTTATTGGTTTTTGAAGAACTTCTAAAATGACTGCAACAATACTTGTTGCAAAAATACCCATTAGACTTAGCGATATCGGACCCGCTGCGTCATCTCCTGTGGTTTTAGCAAGCACCATTAAGTTTACTATCACTAACAAAATGAAGAAAATGACTGTAAAGGCACATCTCTTTATAACCTTCAAAGATTTAAGGGATAACTCGGAGAAAGCATGGTTCCTTTCGATATAAGTTAATAGCTTAAATGCATGATACAAGGCAACAGAAAACGTAATACAGATTCCATACGCGCATACTAAAAAGGGGTAAACCTGGTAATGGTAATCTGGATTTGCTATGGCATCTCTCCTCGTTACTTCAGGCAACCAATAGATACACAAAGCAAGCACTGCAATTCCAGCCAGAAAAATAATTACCTTCAAGAAATTGGTTGAACCTCGTTTAACATTCATTTAAAACACCTCACTTATTTAAGACAACATGATTTTAGCATATGATTTATCGTTTTACAATAATTTAATATTGTATTTTATTATATTGTTATTGTTATTAAAATATCCGACTTACGGGTAACGATAGTTCAATGCCTAAAGGGCTGCCACGCGGCAGCTCTTCGCTACACTAACGGGCAGGATAGCGGAGTAAAGATATGGTAAAATGGGTGTATAGCATGCCCCCTTGATGGTTAAGGAGACCGACTTGGAATATTCCTAAGTCAACCGTTGGAAAATTATACAAGAATAAGGTGTGACGCGGATGACTGATTTTACAATGATTAAAAAGCTGTTTCATATTACAAAACGAAACGGGTTTAGTCCTGACGAGATACAAACCATTAAAAATAATTTTGGTGAATTGCCCCAGGTGTTTATAGATTATTATTTGGAACTCGGTAAAGACGAGCGGCTGAATCATACGCAAGATAGTTTAATCAAGCCCGAGCAATTCCAATACTTCAACCATAGCGAATATTTAATTTTTTATTGCGAAAATCAGCGTGTCTGTGTCTGAGGAATCCATAAGAACGATTTATCCAAGTCCAATCCCCCTGTCTATATGAGTTACGATGAAGAGGTATGGAAAAAGGAATTTGAAACATTGACCGATTTTTTTCATGCGATGGCCTATTTGCAAACCGTATTCGCTCTTGAATACAGCTGTGAATCGTTCTATTCCATAAAACAAACCGACTTGGGTATTATTCGTGAAAATTTTAAAAACAAAGGAATTTCCTTTCGGCGTTGGATTGGTATCGAATTTTATGGGAATTACGATGACAGCGTAATAACGGTGATGAAAAATGGCGATAATTTTGATTTGATTTATGCTTCAAGCGACAGAGAACATTTTGATGAAATGGATCGGTTTCTTTCAAAACTGGGGGTAGTAATTTGACTGACAGTTGTTCACGGTTGTCGGACGACAAGAACTTGTCCCTTTTGCCGAATTAAAGTGGAAGCGCTCAACTAACGGGGACGATAGTTTATTGAAAGGGGCGCCAAGCGGTGCTCCTTTGGCATGTAATTAGACAGTCTTCAGGAAGAGGAGACCCGCCGCCATTAAAGAATTTGCGAGTTGCAAAGTTACTGGAAAGCTCGTAGATTAAGCTAACGGAGTACGATAGTTAAAGAATCATGTCAGGGTTAGGTGCCGCGACGGCGACTTGAAACTGCTGTTCGTTGAAGTAACGGGCAGTTTAATGCAATGAATATTTACTTACAATGGATTAATATGGTACAATAATGGGAACGTAAGTTCTTGATTGATAATTGTTAAAACTATAGGAAGACAAGGTTCTGTAAGTCATTCAAAACAGGGAAGTAACTGCGCTTACCGCTGGAAAAAGAAGTTGAAGAGGCATTTCATCATGTAGATAGAGTGCCTCTTTTTTGTAAATATAAGAAAGTTTCACAATCTTTAAGTATAATTGTACGGGATCAAAAAAAGTGAACATCGTCGATTAATTGTATACGGTAACATTGGTTCTGATAGACGGAGAAAAAAGGAGAAATGTAGCATGGGAATTTCTGTTTATTATACTTGTACGAGAAACCATAACCTTACCAACAGTGAGGAGCAAGAGATAACGGCCATCATGGATAAATACAATGCGGGTTTTGAAATGAAGGATATTGGAGAAACATTTTGTGTTTATGACTATGATCAGGATGAACCAACAGTGATCTTTGCAGGTTCAACAAAGCTGCCCTTTTCAGATGATTTTGAAGATACATTGCATGCGCTGATTTATTGGTTGACCTGTTTGACGGATATTAGAAGAAGTATTTCGAATGGGGATTGGCATGTGCATCTAGATGATACGGATGCCATTTGGGATGAGGAAAAGGGTTGGAAAATGCCGGAAGATTAGTGTTTCATTGCTGTCGAGACGAAAACAATGAGTACTACGCTAACATGAAACGTTGGCTTAAGTAACTTTTTGAAGACGAGGTTGCCGACATGATGTAACTATACTGTTTTAAATGAAATACGAAAAGATATAGATACTTTGCTTAATTATCGTGTGCCGTATCTTGAAGATGATTTATACGATAGAATTACGGACCGCATTGTTGAATGGGGATTTGCCCATAACGGTCCAATAAAGCGTACAATAGTTGAACATGCTTGACCCGAATCAACATAAACCGGCTGCATATCGTTTGTAGCCGGTTTAATGTCTTTTCCGGACAATCTGCCAAGTTCTTGTCGTTTCGTGATAGGTTTACACTAGGTACGTATGGATAAAGCTAGTATGGTATCAACTCATTTGCTAAGCCCCATACTTATGCGAGGAAGTGAATAACGCGAAAAGGGTACTTTACAAAGTCCGGAGTTCAGTACCCGTCAAGAGTGTGAGGGATAGCTATCTGTAAACATCAATTGTCATTTACTTATACGAATTGAATAACCGAGAAGAGCTATTGCATCACCTCCCTGGTTGGAGCTTTCTATGGACGGCGGATGGTACAATGTGTACAGAAGTGGAAATTAACTGTCGGAAGGATGTTAGTTATGAGCGAATCTAATCAGGAATATATCGTCATCTCGGCTGCGAGGGAGAACAACCTAAAGAACGTATCCTTGCGCATTCCCAAGCGGAAGATCACGATATTCACCGGGGTATCCGGATCCGGCAAGTCATCGATCGTCTTCGACACGATTGCCGCGGAATCCACACGCTTGCTGAATGAGAACTTCAGCATGTTCGTGCGTACTTTCCTGCCTCGCTATCCCCAGCCGGATGCGGACGCGATCGAAAACCTGAGCATGGCTGTTATCGTCGATCAGAAGCGCCTGGGCGGCGGTTCCCATTCCACGATGGGCACGATTACCGATATTTCACCCATTCTCCGTCTTCTTTTCTCGCGAGCGGGTCAGCCCTATGTTGGGCAAGCGCACATGTTCTCTTTTAACGATCCGCAAGGCATGTGTCCCGAATGTAACGGGATCGGTCGCAAATTAGGCATTGACATGAGCAAAGCGCTGGACATGTCAAAGTCGCTGAATGAAGGGGCAATTATGCTGCCGGACTATTCGGTGAACGGATGGGATTGGAACATGATCGTGCAGTCGGGACCCTTCGATCCCGATAAGAAGCTAAGTGAATATTCGGAAGAGGACCTGGAGCAGCTTCTGTACGGCAGGGCAAGGAAAGTGAAGATGGATTTCGCCGGGAAGGCAACGAATATTACCGTGGAAGGCGTCATTGAGAAGTTCACCAACAAATACATCAAGCAGGATGTGAAGACGAAGTCCGAGCGTACACAAAAAGCTGTTGCACCGTACATCTCCGAGGGTCCCTGCTCCAGCTGCCACGGCGCGAGACTCAATCAGGCTGCGCTCGGCTGCAAAGTCAATGGACTCAATATTGCAGAGATGTCTTCCATGGAGGTCGGCCGGCTCATTCGCGTCATTCGGGAGATTGACGATTCTGTCGCCGCGCCGATCGTTAAGTCGCTGACAGAGCGGCTGCAGCATCTGGCGGATATCGGACTTGACTATTTGACGCTGGACCGCGAAACGGATACATTGTCCGGCGGCGAGTCGCAGCGGGTCAAGATGGTGAAGCACCTGAGCGGCAGTCTGGTGGATGTCACGTACATCTTTGATGAGCCAAGCATCGGCCTGCACCCCCGTGATGTACACCGGTTGAATGAATTGCTACAGAAGCTTCGGGACAAAGGCAATACCGTGATCGTTGTCGAGCATGATCCCGATGTAATCAAGGTGGCGGATCATATCGTCGACGTCGGGCCTCATGCCGGCAGCCGCGGCGGTACCATCGTATATGAAGGAAGCTACCAAGGCCTGCTGGAGGCAGATACATTGACAGGTACCCATATGAAGCGTCCGCTCCGGCTGAAGAACGATTGCAGGCAGCCATCCGGCAAGCTGTCTATCAAGGAGGCCTCCCTTCACAACCTGCATAACGTGAGTGTAGATATTCCAACCGGAGTCCTCACATTAGTTACCGGTGTCGCCGGCTCGGGCAAGAGTACGCTGATTAACGAAGTGTTCCTCAGCCAGCATCCCGATGCGATCGTCATCGACCAATCGGCGGTAGGAATATCAACACGCTCGAATCCCGCAACCTACACGGGCATTATGGACGATGTGCGCAAGGCGTTTGCTTCCGCGAACAAAGTCAATCAAGGCTTGTTCAGCTTCAACTCCAAGGGGGCTTGCGAGAACTGCCAAGGGCTGGGTGTTGTGTACACAGACCTTGCATTCCTCGACAGCGTGAAGCTGCCATGCGAAGTATGCGGAGGCAGACGGTTCAAGGAAGAGGTGCTCTCGTACAAGCTGAACGGAAAGTCCATTGCGGAAGTGCTGGAGATGACGGTGGAGCAGGCATTGGATTTTTTCCAGCTAAAAGAGGTTGTGCGCAAACTCCAAGCGATGAGTGATGTGGGGCTTAACTATATTACACTCGGCCAGCCGCTCAGCACGCTCTCGGGCGGGGAGTGCCAGCGCATCAAGCTGGCAAGCGAGCTGCATAAGAAGGGCAGCATCTACGTGATGGACGAGCCGACGACCGGCCTGCATATGTCAGATATCGGTCACCTTCTGGAGATTATGAACCGTCTCGTGGATGCCGGCAATACGGTGATCGTCATCGAGCACAACCTCGATGTAATCAGCCAAGCGGATTGGATCATCGACATGGGACCGGACGGGGGCAGCAAGGGCGGCCAGGTGGTGTTCGAGGGCACACCTCCGCAGATCATCCATGCGGAGCAGTCGATAACGGGAAAATATTTGATGTAAGGGATGTAATGCATCAATTCGCTTTATAAGTACATTCGGTTAAGGCTTAAGGGCTAGCTAGCAGAACCGGCAGCCTTTTCAATGCGCGGCAACGAAGCAAGCGGTTCAGAGAAGGGGCCCCGCCAACATTTTATGAAAATAAACGCTAAGGACTGTTCAATAGTTAAAAAAGCCGGATTTTCCTACTTTAAGGAATCCGGCTTTTGTTTTATTCTCGTAGTGGACGCCATGATTGCCGTATAGCGGTCTGCTTTCATTCCATCTCAACTTAAAATGAAATCATTCAACGCGCCGCACTCCTGGTTGTCTTCCTGATCTGATGGCCGCCGACACTCAGCCGTTTGCAAAAAAAGAAATGAAGAACCGAACCTTTTTTCGATAGAGAGACAATATAGAGTGTAAGCCGCTTACTCAGGAGGGCCTTCTGAATGCAAAGTGAATATATGTACCAATTACTCACAAAAATGAAAGACGGTGATCAACAGGCGTTTCATACGATGTATGATGCCACCTATCAGGACGTTTACCGGACCGTCTCCTTTCTGGTGGATCATCGGCAAGACCGGGAAGATGTCATGAATGAGATCTATATGCAAATGTGGACCTCACTTGCCAACTATGATACGAACCGACCTTTCCACTTCTGGCTGCACGGCTTGGTCATCCGACAAGTGCAGAGATTTCGGGTCAAGAGCTGGCGGAGATTCCGAATTTTTGAACGCATCCGTGCCTTCTCTCGGGAGGAATCTCATTGGGATCAACCTGCTGTGTTGATGGATGGGACGAACCAAATGATATCGCAGGCCATCCAAAAGCTGACCGACAAACAGCGAACGGTGATTGTCCTCCGCTTTTTTCACGACTATACGCTGGAGGAAATCGCTACATTGCTCGATATTCCGCTGGGTACAGTCAAGTCCAGATATCATGCCGGTCTCCAGGCGCTTCGAAAAAACATATGGAATCTCCCCCCGGAAAGGATGGAAAAGATCAATGACTATTGAACGCAAAATCCGTGAACATCTGCAAAAAGAAGCGGAAACTATGGAGTGTCCTCCGGCCGTTTCCAAACGAATCGAACAATCCTATTCTCATTATTTGCAACGAAAAAGGAGCGAAATAACCATGAAAAAACGATTAATCGGTGGAATAGTTGCTGCTGTGATTTTGATTCCAACCGCAGCATATGCGGCCCCTACTCTGATTGAAATGCTTACCAGAACACCAATGACTGTTGAACAAGTCAAGACGGACGAGGTTGGCAAAGCAGCACTTGAGAAGCTGTATCGCGCATTTCCCGAAACAAAATCATTTGAGATTATCGATGCAAGCAGCGTTCAAGGTGTCCAAACAAGCATCATCCTGCAGGAAAAAGGGGGGACCGGCAAAAAGATTACCCTTCATTCAAACGGTACCACGGGTGCGATTGAACACGTGATTCAAGAGAATTGGGAGCCTAAGGAGAAGCCGCTCACTGCTTTAACCGATCAGGAAATCAAGTCGAAGACAGATGTCCTAATCGATAAACTATATGGCAGCATCGCAGAGTACGAGTTTGCTATGGAGCAAATGGAGAACCCGGATCAAAAAACGGTTATGCTGAATTACACCAAAAAGGGATCGAAAACACCGTTCTACCAGGTATTTGTTCAGGGCAATGCAATCAATATTTCTCTGATCGGAGGCGAGCCTACATCTTCAACCATTCAAATAGAAGGGTATTTCTCTAGAGATGGCAAGCCTGATTATTTTGCCGACGCCTTTTTAAACGATGCCAAACTGTTTACTTTACTAAAAATTAGCCCGACAGAATTAAAACAAGAACTGGCAAAAGGTAAATCTGTCGTGGAAGTTGCAGCATCTAAACATATCTCTAAACAACAAGTGATTGATGTCATCGCAAAAACACAGGTGGATGGACAAATTCAAGGTGAAAATAGTGGCGATGTTCCTAAAAGCAATCATTCTTATGAACAACTGTTAAAAGCTATCGAACCAAAAGTATTACAAGTTATTGAACACAAAAATGAACCCTCATCGAAGAAATAACAAGTGATTCCCACTCTCATTTAACCAAAGTGAAAGTAGGTCAAATGAGCCTCGTACTGCATGAAAGTAAGCGTCAAACAGCCCTCGCCTCATTATAGGTGGGGGTTATTTGACGCTTACTTTATCTCATGTCAGGAGAGCAATGCGTGAGTTATGGATTGCTCTAATTCTATCTATATGGACATTTAGTTTCATTCCAAAGGCTGATAAACTTGCCTAATAATCCTTCAATACACTAGGAGTGATAACAATGGATGGAGTACGTTACAAGATCAGAGAAGTGTTGGACAAGAGTAAGATGGATACATTTCTGCAGCAAGCTCGAATTGGACAACTTGGTATGGTCGATGGTCATCTGCCGTATGTAGTTCCGCTCAATTTCGTTTGGACAAATGGGAAGCTTTATTTCCATGGAGCCACCGGCGGGAGAAGAAATCAGGTTATGAGTGCTAATCCGGAAGTCTGTTTTACGGTGTGTGAAGAATATGGAACGATTACTGATCCGGTGCCTGCCAAGACGGACACGTCGTATATGAGTGTGATGATTTTTGGCAAGGCACAGCCTATCGTCGATCTGGAGGAAGCTACACTCATGCTGCAAGAAATGATGGATAAGTATGTGCCTGGTTATTATAATCGGCCGTTATCTCGGCAGCACGTAGATAAATACCGGTCGGCGGTATTTGGCGGTCCCGTTCAGGTGTACAGAATTGATCCCCATCATATCACCGCGAAAGAAAATGCAATAGAAGAAGAAAAAATGTTCAAACCTGGAAAAACCGTATAAGCTGGTTTTATTTATACATTACTTGCCGGATGGCTATTACTGGAACGTAAACGCGCACCGGGACGATTAGGGGCGCGGATGCTTGTCTTATACTAGCATCTCCGCTAGCCGATAAATGCCTTCTTCAATGGCTGCTTCATCTACTTTAGCAAAACCCAGTACCCATCCTTTACGATCGCTCTCCAAACAATACGCGCTAAGCGGATAAACACGGATTCCTTTTTGAAGTGCCAGGTTGGTCACGGCTTCTTCGTCAAAGGATCGATTAGCCTCAAGAAGCATATGCAGCCCCGTTTCTACGCCGCTTAGTGTGAAGTGTTCACTCAGACCTGTCGTGATGATGGCCTTCGTCATGGCTTCGTGTCTGCGCCGATATACATTTCGAACTCGTCTCATATGACGCATGAAATGACCATGTTCGATAAAATGAGCAAGCGTTAATTGCTCCATAATCGGAAGATGACGATAGGTTAATTCATGGACTCGGGCAAGCTGACGAATGGCCTCTTTGGGACCAATGATTGCCGATATCCGAATACCGGGAGCAACCATTTTGGAAAAACTCATCATATACAACGTGTTCTGAGGTCGCTGACTGTATAAGGTTGGAAGCGGGTCGCCGCGATATCGAAATTCGCTGTCGTAATCATCCTCGACAATCCAAAACCGCTGCCCGGCAGCCATGTGTAACAATTGTTGCCTGCGAGGCTCCGACATAATAACTCCAACCGCACACTGATGCGATGGCGTAACAAAGACAAGTTTGGATTGAGGGTGAATGCGGTTAACGCACAGCCCGTATTCGTCGACCGGAACGGGGACGACTTGCATACGCCGATACTTCATCGCCATCCAGGCAGCAGGGAAGCCGGGATCTTCAACCGAAACCGTTTCACCTTCATGCAAAAGGGCTTGTGCGATCAAATCGATGCTATGCTGCGCGCCCGAGGTTAATATGATTTGATCGATGTTCACATGAACGCCTCGTTCAAGCGACAAATAACGTTGAATCTGTTCTCGCAGCGGCAGGAATCCATAAGAGTCGCCGTAAGCCCAACTGTCCAGGTCAGTTTCAGTGGAGGCATGTAAAAATGATTGCCTCCAATTCTTTTGAAAATGTTCGTCTAAATAAGGCTCATGGGGACTGAAATCGATCTCTACTTTTCGATTTGCTTTGTCTCCGAACCAGCTGTGCAAATGCCCGATTGCAGAGTTTAATAAAGGCAATTCGGGGGGGACGGGTCCTTGTGTCGCTGCAACCTCTGAAGGACGAGCCGCATATGTCCATTTGCTGACTCTTGTTCCGCCGCGACGAGATGTGACGGTGTACCCGCGGCTGAACAGCTCCTCGTAAACAATCTGTATGGTTGAGCGGGAAACGCCAATCAATGGAGCGAGTTCGCGGGATGGGAGCAGCAATTCGCCCGGCGGCCATTTTCCGGTTGTGATATTATGAATCGCTTGGTCTAGAAGCTGCTGCCAGATGGGACGTTCGTCATCTCGGTTTACTTTGAGCATTCATTCACCTCTAGTGTTTCTCCGGGATTATGGACTGTTCCAAAACCTTAATTCTGAATATTAATTAACACTCCATTGACTGATACGTTATCATAATCCTAGTTGCTTTTGCAAACGATAGAATGATCGGGTTTTAGACCGGTACAAGTATGGATATGAGGACGTATAGGGAATAAAATGCGGAGGAACCACCGAAGGATTAAAAATCCATTGCGGTGGTTCTTTTTTTCTCACGTCTCCTATGCCATCATTATAGATGGGGGCGATGAACGATGTTCCAGGATTTCAAGCTCGTCGGTGACCGTCCGGTCGCGCTACAAGTGAAAGAATACATCAAACGGTTAATTATAAAAGGGGCGCTTCAAGCGGATCAGAAGCTGCCCTCCACACGAGAAATGAGCGGGCTGCTAAAGGTAAGCCGCAATACCGTCATTGCAGCCTATGAAGGCCTGGAGGATGACGGATTTAGGTATGCGATTCCCGGCAAAGGCAGCTATGTGGCCGCTACGGTGGGCCATTTGACTACAGAAAACGGAGGAGCTGACGGCTCTGCCGCCTGGCAGATCGACTGGAAGGCAAGAATGAACGAGTATGCGGTATCGGCTGTGGAGCTGGATAGGATGAAGCAGGGCATTCGCGCCCAAAAAGGAGTCATCTCTTTCACAAGCATCGCTCCGGATGAGCAGCTGTTTGATCTGGGGGATGTAAGGCGAGCCTTTATGGATCGAATGGCAATCGAAGGGCAGGTGCTGCTCAACTACGGCTATGCCAAGGGCTATAAACCGCTGATCGATTACCTGATCCGTTATATGGAGAATAAGGGCATCGATATAAGCGGCAAGGATATGCTGATTACAAGCGGGTTTACAGAAGGCTTTGACATTGTGCTGTCGGCACTGCGCCCTTCGGCGCGCCGCGGAGCGGCAATTTGTGAAAATCCGACCCATCATACAGCGATCAAAAATTTGAAACTGCAAGGGTTTGAAATTACCGGCATTCCGATGGAGCGTGACGGTATTGATGTGAAACAGCTTGAGAAGGTATTGCAGAAACAGACAAACAGCTTCGATCTGGCCTATTTGACTCCTTCCTATCACAACCCTACAGGCATCGTCATGTCGCCGGCGAAGCGCAGCGCCGTTATCAAATTAATGGCCCGCTATCAGATTCCGGTGATCGAGGATGGATTCAATGAGGAGCTGCGCTACTCGGGAGCGCATGTTGCCCCGTTGATAGCGACAGCAGGGCAAGGGAACGGAGTCATCTATATCGGCAGCCTCTCCAAGGTGCTGTTCCCTGGCTTGCGAGTGGGTTGGGTGCTTGGAGACCGGGCGCTGATCAACAACCTGGAAAGCATTAAGCGTGCACGCACCATTCATACATCAACAATCGATCAATCGATTTTATATCAATACTTGCTCAACGGAAATTTCGACAAATATATAAAAAAAGCACGTATGGAATATAAGCGCAAATATGAGCTGACGAAGGCATGCTGTGAAGCACATCTCCCTGAGGCGCAACTGTCCGGCGACGGGGGCTTGCATTTGTTTCTTACCTTCCCGTCAAGCGTAAATACTCGCCAACTGCTAGAAGCTTGCACAGAACAGGGTGTTATTTTTACGCCGGGAGACAAGTTTTTTATTCAAGAAGGCGAAGGGACGAATACAATGCGGCTTGGTTTTTCACGAGTAACGGATGAAAATATCGAGCGGGGTATACGGATAATCGGCCAGGTGGCGCGCAGCTTTCTTCAGGCCTAATGATTTTTAAGAGAATGAGGTGTCATGATGAAGATCGGCGTTATTATGGGTGGTATTTCCTCTGAGCGTGAGGTTTCTCTGCAGACAGGTCAAGAGATGATCCAGCATTTGGATCGCAGCCGCTATGAGGCGGTTCCCATTGTGATCGATCGGCGAGCGGATTTAATCGCACAGGCTCAGCAGACCGGCATCGATCTCGCGCTATTGGCGCTTCATGGCCAGTATGGCGAGGACGGCACGGTGCAGGGAGCGCTGGAGACAATGGGCATTCCATATACAGGAAGCGGTGTCCTGGCAAGCAGCCTATGCATGAATAAGCAGCTATCCAAGAGACTGCTGAAGACTGTAGGCTTGCATACGCCTGAAGGCCTTTGCTGGCAGGGGATGGACGATTATGAACCGCAGGCGGTGAAGCAGCTGGGTTACCCGATTATTGTGAAGCCGAATACGGGGGGATCCAGCATCGGTATCCAACTGGTGCATAATGAGAAGGAATTGCTCCCGGCTGTTCAGAAAGCTTGCAGTTTCGATCAGGCGATCTTGATTGAGCCCTATATTAAAGGAACGGAGCTTACCTGCTCGATTGTGGACGGCGAGGTATTACCGATTATCGGTATTCGCTCCGCGCATTCGGAATGGTTCGACTACAAAGCGAAATATGAGACCGGCGGCGCTGAGGAAAAGGTGATCCAGCTACCTCCCGCTACCCGGCAGCGTGTGCGTGAAGCGGCGCTTGCCAGCTACCGGCTGCTGCAGTGCAAGGTCTATGCAAGGGTCGATATGATTTTGTGTCAGGATGTACCTTACGTGCTGGAAGTGAACACCTTACCCGGAATGACCGGGAACAGCCTGCTTCCGAAGAGCGCAGCAGAAGCAGGGATGACGTATACACAGCTGTTGGACCGTATTATTGCCAGCTCGCTCCTTGAGCGGAAACAGGAATGGGGGATGGTGCAAGATGTTTAGCGAAGAGGGTACAGGGCGGTTTTTATCCTCGCGTGTACGGGATATTCGGCCTTCTGGTATTCGTGCTTTTTTTGATCTGAATGCAGCAGGCGGAGATACAATCTCCCTTGGAGTCGGAGAGCCGGATTTCGTTACGCCGGAAAAGGTACGTGAAGCCTGCATTCAAGCATTGCGTGAAGGGCAGACGAAATATACCTCAAATGCCGGCTCGATGGAGCTGCGGGAGGAGCTTTCGGCTTATCTTGCCGACAGCTTCGCGCTTTCCTACGATCCCGGGCAGGAAATCATCGTGACAGTGGGGAGCAGTGAAGCCGTCGACCTGGCTCTGCGAGCCGTGATTAATCCGGGCGATGAGGTGCTTATTCCCGCGCCAAGCTATGTTGCCTATGAACCGATTACCCATCTGCATGGCGGTAAAATCGTGGAGGTGGCGACTACGGTAGAGGAGCAGTTCAAGCTGACTCCCCAAGCACTTCAAGCGGCGATTACACCTCATTCGAAGGCTTTGATGATCAATTATCCATGTAATCCGACGGGAACAATTATGACGGAGCAGGATTGGCTGCCGATTGTAGAGCTCATTATCAAACATAATTTGGTTGTCATTTCGGATGAAGTTTATGCCGAGCTGACCTATGGAAGAAAACATGTCAGTATCGCCTCCTTTCCGGGCATGAAGGAGCGTACGATTGTCATCAGCGGCTTTTCCAAAGCGTTCGCGATGACAGGCTGGCGGGTAGGCTATGCTTGCGGCCCGCGCGAGTTGATAGCCGGCATGCTGAAAATCCACCAGTACACGGCCATGTGCGCCCCTACCCTTGCACAGATCGCCGCGATCGAATCCTTGCGCCATGGCTTGGCTGCCAAGGATGAGATGATGGCGAGCTACAATGAACGCCGCAAGCTGTTTGTAGCAGGCTTGAATGCAATCGGGCTGACCTGTCACGAGCCTGAGGGGGCTTTCTATGCCTTTCCTTCCATTGCTTGTACTGGCATGTCATCTCAGCAGTTCGCTCTTCGGCTGCTGGAGGAAGCGAAGGTGGCGGTCGTGCCGGGACATGTATTCGGATCCGGCGGAGAGGGCTTTATTCGCTGCTCCTATGCAGCCTCGCTCTTCGATTTGGAGAAGGTGCTGGAGCGGATGGGAAGGTTTATGCGGGTGACGCAGCCGATTTGATGAAACGATCACTACATTCCGTCACCTTGCAGGAAACTATTCGTAACTGCTTCCGTCCCATTGATAAAATGCAAGCATGTCCAAGTCGATTTCAATCCCGATTCCGATGCCGGATGGAATGGCTATCTCACCATTTGAAGGTTGAACCGAAATCAAATGGTTAAACGGGTTGTGCATCACATCCCATTCCACAGGTTCGATCATTTCCGTTTCCATTTTGCTCCATGGTTCCAAGCAGGCTTGAGCGAATAAAGCATATAAGCGTGTTAATGCACCATCAAAAGCATGAGGCGTTGCACGAATGCCGAATTTTCTGGCGAGGCTTAACGTTTCCCTGTACTCGTCTATCCCGGTAAGATGCAAGGGATCGGGAGTGATATAATCCAGAGCATGCTGGGAAAGCAGGGGAATAAAATCCGATGCCATTTTGATGTTCTCGCCTCCGGCCAAGGGAACAAGGAACCGGTTTCTTAATGCGGTATATTCAGCTATGTATTTAATTTGGAGCGGTTCTTCCATCCATAGGAGATTGGACCATTTCTCAAGCATAGTCTTCCACTGTAGAGCTGCCGTCACATCATAACTTTGATTGGCGTCCAGAGCCAAACTAATCTTTCCTTGCAACAAATGTTGTACCGACAGAACATGGCGCTGATCCTCAGCGATTGATTTACCGCCTATTTTTATCTTGATCCTATTAAATCCTTCGGTAACCGCTCCATTAATCGCTTCAAGTGAATCTTTGTGCCAATCCGGTTCTACTGAATAGGACTGAAACGAGGCATAGACGGGTATTTTATCCCGATATTTTCCGCCCCATAGGTCACATACGGACAACCCGCTCGATTTGGCTAAAATTTCTGTTAATGCCATACTAACAGCCGTGGCTATGCGCGAATGCCACTTTTTTAAAGTCAGAACCAATTTGCTTCTGTCAACGATCGGTTTACCTATCAAATAAGGAATGATTCGCTCCTGAAAACCTTTATGCAAGGTTGGCAGCCAATCCACACACTCCCCCCAGCCTTCGACGCCGGTATCCGTAGTAATCCGGAACAAATAATTGGTTCTGTAGGTTTTAATGCCGTTGGCATCTCCATATGCCGCGGGAAGACGATAAAAGAGCGGAAAGGTTTCGATTTTATGAATTAGCAAGCATACTATCCCCCTAAACTTGTTGTTCCTGCTTAGTATGTCACGTGTTCACCGTTTTATGTCGGAAAATAGAATGAAAGTGTCAATTATTCACGCAAGATACATCAAATGAATCGACTGAGGGAGAGTCGTAGGAGAGTTCATGACACACAGATTAACGGAGTGACGTAAAATGTTAGAGGGAACAATAAAATACACTAATGAGTTTTTTATACCAACATGATTCAAACATTTGCAGTATATAGTTGTGAAATATTTATCTTTGTAAGAACGGTTAGACTAACGTTTAGGATTATTCACTATGCCGTTTTTCACTATAAGGAAGCTATATGGATGTGAATTCTCACCTGTTTTTATTTCACCTAAAATCTTTTTAATTTTTGTATCATAAACAGAAATCGTTCCATTTTCAATATTAGCTACAAACAAATACTGATCTATTAATTTCAAGTCAGATGGTCCCTTAAATCCATCGATTTCACCAACAATTTTATTACTATTTGTATCAAAAAGCGTTACGGTTTCACCCTTTAAGTCATAAAATGTGTCCTTGTCTCTATTATTTAAATAGGCTATCCCGTTTTGATCAATAACAATTTTGTCTAACCATTTATCTAACTTAATTTCCTGTAGAAATTGACCACTTTGATCTATAATTCCGATCTTATGATCGATTGAGCTGTTGCTTACATTGCTTGTGATATACATGTTCATATTCTGAGCAACTTTTATGTCATTACCCATAAAAGGTAATCCTCGTTCTGTTAATATCTTTTGACTATTATCATCTCTATTAACAGCTAAAATGTAATTATCGGGTACATCGTTAAAGAGAGCCTTTTTTGCTTCTGTAACATTAAGATACAAATATTCTTTACTAAGTTCATAGCTGGTGACAATTCCCTTAACAAAAAGTGAAGCTTCTATTTCACTATTATTTGTATCATTAGTAATTGCGATTGGGTTACCATTCTCAGCAATTTTTTGATTTGTAGGTGCCGCTACCACATAAGATTTCCCTTTTATCTGATCACTTATAACACGAGTAGATTGTTTACTATTCTTTAGTGGAATCTCATTTTTTCTAATTCCTTTATCAAATACAATTAATTTATTTGAATTATTAGGATTTGTAAGTGAGTTTACGGATGCATACACTTCTCCATCAGAGGTATACGACAAATCTGAGATTGTTTTTTTTTCCTTCTTTAATGCATAGTGATTTATTAAACTATACTGAAAGGTGGCGGTATCTATATTATCTACCTGCAGATATAGCACGTCACCTGCTAAATCCACATATATATCGTATATTGCTTTATCGTTTCTTTTATTTTCAGGGGTAGATTCATTGCAACCAACAAGTAATGATGGTAGCAGCATTACACCTGCTGTGATAGCAGTTATTTTTTTTATGTCCATAACAACGCTCCTTAATAATAAATAGGGGAGGGGGAGCAAGTCCCCCTACTTTTAAGTGGATCTATTACACTATCGTAGGTGGAATGTTGAGTTAATGAAAACAAATATGATTTGGATGTGAATGAACATACTACATATTATTAAGCAAATTTAATTAAGACGAGGTGAATTTAACTCTTTCTTTGGTGTGCTTTGAAACGTAAATGTCTGCAGGAAATACCCAGGCATCGGTTTGATCGGCCATGCAAACAAAGCAATTCCAAGCATTCCCATCTAAGTTAATAGTAGTTGTATCCAAGTAGCCTCTGTAAGGAATCTTACTGCAATACCATTCATGATTACTGGACTTAACGGCATCCCAACTATATGGATCCCCAACAGAGAGATCAAATGATTTGTTGTAGGCTGCTTTAGCTTGCGCAGAAGTAGTTTCCCACACATTCATTGCATATACTTCATTAAATTCTTTTCCCCAAGCTTGAATAGTTTGAAATTGTGAATAACCGCCTGGTCCAGGAGTAGACCAGATACAGTTATCACTTATCGTACCATCGTAAATGCCGGCATGTTCCATCCATCCTTGAAAATCCGATCCCGGTCGACTTTTGGCGTATAGTTTTTGTCCATCAGCAAGCATCTTTCCTTAAAGTCAACTAATTATATCATGAGAAACGGCGAAGAAGTTGGCTGTTCCTGGTGGCTGCGAACATAAGGAAGCAAGCCTTCACATGTATTTTTTGTCAGTCCAAGTTGCAGTACTCGCAGCTATGAGAAATGTCAGTCTAGTCCGTGACGGCGTGCGCCCCGTTTTAATAATTAATTTTCATGATAAAAACGGGTAACGGATGAACCCGATGAAACAGGGAACCCCCGAACACAACGCCGAAGATTGGAATTAGGAAAAGCGTTTTCAGTCCCTGGGATTCGAAATGCTCAAGACTAAAAATTCGTGATAAAAGAATCTCTTTTAAGATTTTATCAAGATAAAAAAGCCTGCCTTTACGTGAAAGGCTGACGCTACCATGCTACTCCCGTTGCCCGATGAACAAGAGACTTTGTTGAAACGCCTTTTTAGTATTTGCGTTGACCCAACTAAGGAAAAAATGTGTTATAATAAGTGCGCCAAATACATATTTGGCGCACTTTCCTTTTAAATCGATTTTTATTTTTATTTGCGACCAAGACTAGGGGTTCTATTATCGGTCTAACATTTAGAAATAACCCAGATGTACCGGTGAGCACTTGTTGATGGAGGGGGAACGCACCTTGATGTATAGTGATGAAATCAAAGAGAGATATGCGGAGCAGATCCGTGCATTTTCATTATGGATGAAACATTCCGGATATACCGAAGCAACGCAAAAAGAGTATAGGAGGGAAGTACTGAGCTTTCTTCAATCCTTAGAAGGAAGTCCAATTGAAGAAGCCGGAAAGATAGGCGTTATCAACTTTCTTGTTTCCAAGCAACAAACGGCCGGTGAGTCTACAAGAAATCGGTCACTTTCAGCCATAAGATCCTTTTACAGCGCTTTGATCGACTTTGAGTTGGCAACGAAGAATCCGGCATTGGAAGTGAAAAAATCCAAGACCGAGAAAAATAAGAAACCCGTATATCTCGAAGAAGATGAACTGGTACAAAGCCTGGAGTATATCAAGGGAAGATATCGGAATCGGAATATCGCCATATTCCTGTTAATGGGTTATTGCGGATTGCGAGTGGGTGAAGTGCACCGACTGAACCTCTTGAACTTCAAAAAGGCAAGAGGAACGATCGAAGTGTTCGGTAAGGGGAGGAAGTGGAATGAAATCCCTCTTCCCGATATGCTTAAGGACTATTTAAGTAAAGTCTTGGAGGAGCGGCTTACTCCTTATGGCAAAAAAGAAGACGCCTTCTTTGTATCGCAAAAGGGAAGACGACTCTCGATCAGGCAGATCCAGAAGATCGCTAACCAAACTTTTTCAGCTTTTAAGGAAAAAAATCCAAAGGTAACGGACATGAATTTATCCTGCCATAAGCTGCGGCACTCTTTTGCAACCATGATGCTAAAAAAAGAGCATGATATTCGAATCGTGAAGGAGCTTATGGGGCATGCATCCATTGAAACCACCGCGCTCTATACGCATGTAAATGATGAGCAAAAGAAAAATGCGATGGCTTCTGTTAACATACCAATAGAGGCGATTGGATAGTGCTGACCGAATAGAAGACGAATGCATACGCACCTACCGGCATGTATAGCAGAGCAACTGTGATCGATCAAGCAGAGGATACCATGGAAGATCACAAAGCCGACACTCACATGGTTTTTAATGTGGTTAATAATAGCGGGAAATCAAAAAAGAACCTGGATAGTTTTGTCCGGGTTTTTGGATATTGCATATAAACAGACAGGATGATATAATCAAATCACGACTGTAAAACGTCATATGGGCATGAATGTTTCATCCTATACTTTAATTATACCGTGCCAGTGAACTCTTGTCAAATGTTTTTCTCAATTCAATGGTTAGGGGAGATATCGAATGAGTTCTTTGGTTCTCGGTTTTCAGGAAATGGAAGAAACGCAGCTTATGCTCGTTGGCGGAAAAGGGTTGAATTTAGGGAAATTATCAAAAATGGAAGGAATCCAAGTACCGGAAGGATTTTGTGTTACAACAGTGGGCTATGGAAAAGCCATCGAACAAAACGAAACGTATCATGCTTTGCTCAATCGGCTAACCTTGCTAAAAGTAGAAGATCGAGATCAAATTGGTGAAATCAGCAGGAAGATCCGACAAATCATTATGGAAGCAGAAATTCCTTCCGATGTTGTGAAAGCAGTTACTCACTATCTCTCCCGGTTTGGCGAGGAACATGCTTATGCCGTGCGTTCTAGTGCGACTGCCGAAGATTTGCCACATGCCTCTTTTGCCGGTCAACAAGACACCTATTTAAATATCATCGGCGTCGATGCCATCTTGCGGCATATCAGCAAATGCTGGGCTTCCCTATTTACGGATCGCGCGGTAATCTACCGTATGCAAAATAGGTTCGACCACAGCCAAATTTATTTATCCGTTATCGTCCAAAGGATGGTTTTCCCGCAGGCTTCGGGGATTTTATTCACCGCTGATCCGATTACCTCCAACCGAAAGCTGCTATCGATCGATGCCGGTTTTGGACTTGGAGAAGCACTGGTCTCTGGCTTGGTATCTGCCGATTGTTATAAAGTACAGGAAGATGAAATCGTCGATATAAGGATAGCAGCCAAAAAAATGGCTATCTATGGACGAAAAGAAGGCGGAACCGAGACACGGCAGATCGATCCCGATCAGCAAAAGACTCAAACACTTACCGAACAACAAATTTTACAACTGGCACGCATAGGAAGACAGATCGAAGCTTATTTTGGCCAGCCGCAAGATATCGAATGGTGTTTGGCCGACGATACCTTTTACATTGTCCAGAGCCGTCCAATCACCACTTTATATCCCATTCCTGAAGCGAACGATCAAGAAAATCACGTCTATATCTCTGTTGGTCATCAACAAATGATGACGGATCCCATAAAACCACTGGGATTGTCTTTTTTTCTGTTGACGACTTCTGCACCCATGCGTAAAGCTGGTGGAAGGTTATTTGTTGATTGCACAGATTTACTGGCTTCACCTGTACGCAGAGAAATGTTATTAAAGACCATGGGAGAACACGATCCGCTTTTAAAAGACGCACTCATGACCATAGTAGAGCGAGAAGGTTTTATAAAATGGTTACCAGATGATAACAAAACACCGAGTCCCGAAAGAAGTCATACAGAGATGCCGGCACAAATCGAAAACGATCCGACGATCGTTACTGATTTGATCAAGCGTAGTCAAACATCGATAATAGAGTTAAAACAAAACATCCGAACGAAATCCGGATCGGATTTATTTGATTTTATTCTGGAAGATATCCAGGAATTAAAGAAGATCTTATTTGACCCGCAAAGTTCGCGTGTGTTTATGGCTGCTATGAATGCCTCATCCTGGATCAATGAAAACATAAAAGAGTGGCTGGGTGAAAAAAACGCAGCAGACACGCTTTCTCAATCTGTACCCAATAATATTACTTCGGAAATGGGTCTGGCGCTAATGGATGTCGCGGATGTGATTCGTCCTTATCCAGAAGTCATCGATTATTTGCAGCATGTAAAAGATGATAACTTTTTGGATGAGTTGGTTAAGTTGGATGGGGGACAGGAAGCTCAAAACGCTATCTATTCTTATCTCCATAAATACGGAATGCGATGTGCCGGAGAAATCGATATAACTCGAACTCGTTGGAGTGAAAAACCAACTACACTTATCCCCATGATTCTTGGTAATATCAAAAACTTTGAGCCTAATGCCAGCAATCGGAAATTTGAACAAGGGCGACAGGAAGCATTGAAAAAAGAACAAGAGTTATTAGATCGATTGAAGCCATTACCGGATGGTGAACAAAAGGCCAAAGAAACCAAACGAATGAT
The DNA here is from genome assembly GCF_059692095.1 of Paenibacillus sp. JT31N7. Taxonomy (NCBI): domain Bacteria; kingdom Bacillati; phylum Bacillota; class Bacilli; order Caryophanales; family Paenibacillaceae; genus Paenibacillus; species Paenibacillus sp. JT31N7. The sequence continues at coordinate 428,116 of NZ_JCAUAT010000001.1, read as the reverse complement.
CAGCCTAATCCGGAATTTCATCGGTTATCGGGAATATCCCAAATACGGCATGATTAGTCGCTACTTCGTTTATAAGCAGGCTCTGCTAAAAGAAGCCGAACGACTCGTACAAGCGGGCGTTATTCATGAAAAAGAAGATGTATACTCTCTCACTTTTGAAGAACTTCACGAAGTCGTACGCACGAATAAACTGGATTATCAGATCATCAGCAAACGAAAAGACGAGTACAGATTATATGAAAAACTAACTCCGCCACGTGTTATCACGTCTGATGGCGAAATAATTTCGGGTCAGTACAAACGGGAAAATATCCCCGCCGAAGCCATTGTAGGCCTCGCTGTCTCTTCGGGCGTTGTAGAGGGACGCGCACGTGTCATCTTAAACATGGAAGATGCTGATCTGGAAGATGGCGATATACTAGTCACCGCCTTTACCGACCCCAGCTGGACTCCATTGTTTGTATCCATAAAAGGCCTAGTCACCGAAGTCGGTGGACTGATGACCCATGGAGCCGTTATCGCACGTGAATATGGCTTACCGGCAGTTGTCGGAGTGGAGAATGCCACCAAACTGATAAAAGACGGACAACGAATTCGCGTGCATGGAACAGAAGGGTATATTGAAATCGAGCATCTTAGGGATTAGGGAAACATACGAAAACAGCCTTCGTTCGGTACTCAGCCGGACGAAGGCTGTTATTCTTAGGTTAGTCAATAATCTGTAAGCTTTCCAAACTCAATTCTTTATGTATCTCGTTGTTCGGGACACAATGATTGCAGTAATCATGATAACGAGACCCGTAATCAGACCGGATTCTCCGATCCAAATTTCAGAATGATTTCCGGTAGTCGCACGCGCGAAGGGTCCTTGAATGACGGCATTCCATGCGGAATGGACGATAACCGCAGGCCAGACACTGCCTGTGGCAAGCCGCAAATGGGCGATATGGTAGCGATGATTAGTGCCGCTATACTAGTTGGAGGATGCACAAAGGAAGGAGGGACTCAACCGGCAGAAACGGCCCCTTCAGCTGGGCCGGTCCAGAACGATATCATCCAATCCATTGAATCACAGGCGAAGCCTTTGAAGACGATTGACCCGGCACAACCAACGGATGATCTGAAGCCGTTTAGGACCATGATCGGGGATGCCCGCTATGTGGGATTGGGGGAAAATACTCACGGAAGCTCCGAGATTTTTACGATGAAGTTTCGCCTTGTGAAGTATTTGGTCACGGAGCTGGGCTTTACGAATTTCGCAATAGAAGAGGATTGGGGAAACGGTTTGAAGCTGAACGAATACATCCGAACGGGACAAGGAAATCCCAGAGAAATATTGCAGCTGCTATATCCAACCGATGAAATTATAGCCATGGTAGATTGGATGAAAGAGTATAATGCCGATCCTTCAAACAAGAAGAAAATCCAATTTATCGGAATTGATTTAAAGGCACTGGATCAAAGCGTCTATAATAAAGTGATAGACTATGTTAAACAGCATCATCCAGATGTACTAGCAGAAGTAGAAAAGAACTATAAAGAGTTGCCGGCTGTGACCGGAAACTTGCAGGAATATATGCAGCTGACTCCTGAAGTGAAAGAAAGGTTCAAGGTTAATGCGGAGAAAGTAGTCCAATTGCTCGAAAACGAGACTAAACAGGCGAATAAAGGGGAAGATTCAAATGAGCTTGACTGGGTGAAAGGAACTGCGAAAGCGATACAGAACTTTACATCCATGATGATTCCTAGTGATTATCCAAGCCTATTGAAGCTGCACGAGCAATATCTGGCCGATCATGTAATGTGGGCTCAGGAGGCTTTAGGGGGTAAAACGATGGTCTGGGGACACAATATCCACGTAGCCAAAGGTATTATCGATAAGAGTTTATATCCAGATGCAGCCGGAAAGTTTTTGAAAGAACGTTTAGCTGATCAATATGTCGTCGTTGGCAGCACCACCGCGGAGGGCCAATTTACCTTATACAGTCAGTCCAGTGCTCCCAGCAAAGATAACCTTTCGAAGGATACGATTCCGCAGGATACAAACAGTTCTAACTATACGCTTGGAAAAGTCTCGTATGAGATGTTTTTATTGGATACTCGCGATCTTAAGGGACAGGCAGAACAATGGGTTAGAGAAAAACGACCCTTGCTGAGCCTTGGGGCACAACTCATCCCGAATGCGCCGGTATACTTTGACACGTCCCTGCAAGAGCAGTTTGACATTCTTTTTCACATACGCAAAACAAGCCCGTCCCATATCAAGTAAGAGCAAGACGACAATCCCTTCTCGGGTGACCAGAATGAAGCGGCCGGCGGTGTCACCCTTTACGATTTCGGTTCCCGTCGGTCATTCATAAAAAAGCGCGTCATCCTTTCTAATTGGTAAGAAAAGGATACGCGCTTTTCTCTTTAGAAATAGGCTTTTAACTTGATGGTGGTGGGGTGCCGCCATCTAAAAGATGGTTAGATATCGAGTTTACGGGTACCGATGGATATAAAGTCTTTACAAAATACTAGAATAACCCACAGCATCCTGTGGGCTATCCGAAGCATGATTCTTCTTTTAAGTTATAACAAATTCAACAATAAGGGGAGTTGCCGGATCAAGCGCGTCGCCTCCCGGAATCGTGATTGCAGTTGTTGTGACCGTGGAAGTATCTGCGGTTTGAAGCACTGCATTGATATATAGATTGTAATAAGCGAATGAAGCGGGAAACGCAGTAGCGGCTGTACCGGCGTCATTGGTGAAAGTAGTAGCCGCAATAGCAAAGGTTGCACCTGTACCTGTTCCGCCCCCTGTGGTGGATGTAAATCTTCTTCCGGCTACGAATGGTTTTATAATAGGCATTTTTCCACCTCCTTCCTATAGGATTATTAAATGCTCTATTTAAAAATTTGATAGGGCTGATTGCTTGGTAGATTTATATCATTTTATGAGGTGACCTGGGCAAAAATTTGAACGATTTCGAGGATAATAGGGGTATCCTTAATAAGGGTATCCCCTCCGGGATTAATGCTCAATGCTGCTGCAGTTACGCTATAAATGCTTCCTTCCTGCAGGAGCCCGTTGATAAAAAGATTGCTGTAGCTATTGGGACCTGGATGGAGGAATTCGGCAACTACCTGTCCTTGATCGTTTGTAAATTGATTCGCTGGAATAACGACGGGAGTTTGAATATCCGAAGGCGTAAAATAAAAATACCTTTGAACGACCGGAACGATTGAAACATGAGGGACAAAAACTTCTCCCGGGGGACCTTGAGGTCCCGGAGGACCGTCCGCTCCGGGTGGTCCCGGCACACCTTGCGGGCCCGGTAGGCCGCTTGTTCCCGGCGGGCCTTGTACTCCTTGCATGCCCGGCGGGCCTTCCGCTCCGGGTGGTCCCGGCACGCCTTGCAGGCCCTGAGGGCCGCTTGCTCCCGGCGGGCCTTGTACTCCTTGCATGCCCGGCAGGCCGTCCGCTCCGGGTGGTCCCGGAACGCCTTGCGGACCCGGCGGGCCGTCCGCTCCCGGTAGTCCCTGCACGCCTTGCGGACCGGGGGGGCCGCCTGCTCCTGGCGGGCCTTGTACTCCTTGCGGACCCGAAGGACTTTGGACTTGATTTACGGCAACCACAATTCTTGGAGGCAATCCTACGCAATTTTTTTTCCTACTAATCACAATCGGCTTTTTGCATTTTTTTCTCTTTCGAAGGCATGCACTTATTTTTTTCGTTTGATGCCGCTTTGGCCGATTCCTTTTAAAACACCCACATTTACGCTCGGATGCAGCGAATGGATTTCCGCTTTTTTTGCTTTTCACTTGACTATGTGTCCGTTTTCTTTTTGATCGGTAGGTAACGTTCTGTTTTTTGCATCTATATTGGGAACCCAATCCAAAACACCTCCCCTGACAAATGTTGTATATTATGTGTGCTATCTTTTAGAGGAATGTACTTTTGACTGGGATCTTGGCAAATTGTATGTCATAAGAAGAAATAACATCGGTTCTTACACGGAGGTGAACATAGGAGCAAGGTGGTAGCCGTTACGGGCGGCGCGGAAGAAATCGGTAAAGCGGTCGCATTGGAATTCGTGAAAGGCTCCTTGAACATCACAAGTCTGCTGATGCCGGAATCAAACTGGCAAAGGCTGCGTTTCCGGTGTCTTGCTGGAAACAAAAGATCCGCTGCCACCTCTCCCGGCAGCGGATCTTTTATGATTGGAGACCGTCTATTTTCTGTATCCCGAACACTGAGCCAGTCCGAAAGGCTATTTCCTTGGATTTTTCGTATTTATACCAGCAAGGATATGCCATTTTGTGAAATGAAACTTGATTTCTAACCAAGACAGGGGTCCACGCAGGCGGAAATCCGGATGCATATGCTTACAGCATGCTTTACAAAAAAAAAAGACGAGAGGGATGGCCGGTGCCCGTTGGAAAAATGAAAAAGTACAAAGTCATGCTGAAATATCCCGTTTTGCGTCCGCATTTACCTAAAACCCGCTGGTTTACGAAATCGAGGACCAAGCGAATGCTGAAAACCTATTCATCGGTCTTCATAAAACCTAATCACGGGAGTGGCGGCAGCGGGATTATCCGGGTCAAGAGATTGAAAAAACGATACGAAGTTCGTAGTGCTTCAAGACGAAAGGTTGTTCGATCTAGTCGTCTCTTTAGAGCCATTAAGTCATACCGGAAACCCGGACATCAGTATCTGGTACAGAAAGGACTTCGCTTAGCTAAGTACCACGGGTCGATTTTTGACATCCGGATTTACTTACAGAAGCCGAGGGGGAAATGGGTTGTTTCCGGCGTGGTCGCTCGTGTCGCGGCACCTCGTAAGTATGTGACCAATTATCTTAAAGGAGGGCATGCCGTATCTTTGCGCCGGGCACTTTTCAGTCTTTTTAAGCACAACCGCACCAAAACGAATGCCTATCTTCGCAGAATTTCCAAACTATCCCTCATCATCGCCAAAACGATTAATAAACGGCATCCGGTTCGCGAATTGGGGGTTGACATTGCCATAGACAAAAAAGGTCGTATTTGGATTATTGAGGCCAATTCACACCCCGGACATAGGTTATTTACTCAACTTTCCGATCCTACTATGATCAACACCATCAGAAGAAACAAGCGTCTTATTCGAAAGTAGGTTCCATGCACGTTACTCTAGGGGAGAAGGAGAGCATTTCAATGAAAAAAACAAAGCAGCTTAGAGACTTGATCCATTCACAAAAACCGGAGTTTATTATGGAAGCCCATAATGGTCTGTCGGCCAAAATAGTGGAGGAGGCGGGGTTTAAAGGAATCTGGGCCAGCGGGTTATCCATCTCTGCAGCGATGGGAGTAAGGGACAACAATGAGGCCTCCTGGACGCAAGTTTTGGATGTTTTGGAATTCATGAGTGATGCTACCTCCATCCCGATTTTGCTGGACGGAGATACGGGGTACGGCAACTTTAATAATGCAAGACGGCTAGTGAAAAAACTGGAGCAGCGCCATATTGCGGGAGTATGCATTGAAGATAAGCAGTTCCCCAAAACGAATTCTTTTATTAACGGCCAAGATCAATCTTTGGCTGATATCGAAGAGTTTTCCGGAAAAATTAAAGCGATGAAAGACACGCAAACGGACGAGGATTTTACGGTGGTAGCCAGAGTAGAGGCATTTATTACGGGGAAAGGGCTTAAAGTGGCGCTGCAGCGGGCGGAGGCGTACCGGAAGGCAGGAGCCGATGCCGTATTTATCCACAGCAAAAGATCGGATGTCGCAGAGATTGAAGCGTTCATGAAGGAATGGGCCGGAAGATTGCCGGTAGTGATCGTACCTACCAAATACTATACGACTCCAACCGTGAGGTTTCAGGAGATGGGGATTAGCCTTGTGATCTGGGCAAACCATAATTTGAGAGCATCCATTCAAGCTATGAAACACTTATCCCAGCGAATTTATCGAGATGAAAGCCTCGTTCATGTCGAAAAAGACGTCGCAACCCTGGAAGAAGTATTCAGACTTCAAGGGGTCGAAGAGCTGGAAGCTGCGGAACAGCAGTACCTCCCGTCGTCAGAACCGGATTCGGGTGAGCGTTCCTAATGGACACAAAATTGTTAGGAGAAGAGTTGAAAAAATTAGGATATACCTTTTTCAGCGGCGTTCCCTGTTCCTTTTTAAAAAACTTGATCAATTATGCCATAAACGAATGCGATTATGTTGCTGCGGCTAATGAAGGAGATGCGGTCGCTATTGCATCGGGAGCTTATATAGGAGGGAAGAAGTCAGTAGTCCTTATGCAAAATTCAGGACTAACCAACGCTGTTTCACCATTGACCTCCCTGAACTACCCTTTTCGTATTCCGCTGCTTGGATTTGTCAGCCTGCGCGGAGAGCCGGGCATACCGGATGAGCCTCAGCATGAACTAATGGGCCAGATTACAACGCAAATGCTGGATTTGATGGATGTGGAATGGCAGTATCTCTCCAAAGATTTAGAGGAAGCAAAAAATCAGCTGATTCAGGCTGATGAGCAAATTGCCCTAAATCGCCCGTTCTTTTTTGTCGTTAAGAAAGACACTTTCGACAAAGTGCCCTTGCGAAAACAGCAAACCTCCATTCATTTTAATCAGATCCGACAGCATGCTCATGCGGACCATCAACTGCCTACGCGGTATGAGGCCTTATCTGCGATTAACTCCGTGAAAGACGGCAATACCGTACAGCTCGCGACAACGGGTAAAACCGGACGCGAACTGTATGAAATCGAAGATGCAGCTAACAACTTGTACATGGTAGGTTCTATGGGATGCATCAGTTCTCTTGGACTCGGGTTGGCTCTGAGCCAACCAAGCAAAGATATCGTCGTCATTGACGGAGACGGTTCTCTTCTGATGCGGATGGGGAGCCTGGCAACCAACGGGTATTATCATCCGGCCAACATGGTTCATATTCTGCTCGATAATAACGCCCATGAATCAACAGGCGGGCAAAGTACGGTATCCCATGGTATTAATTTTATAGATATTGCCGCTTCCTGCGGGTATATGAAGTCGATTCATGTTCACAGTCTCGAGGAACTGCAAGCTTTTTTACAAGAATGGAAAGTGAATAGAGGACTTGCGTTCGTGCTCCTGAAAATATCCAAAAATTCCAAAGATCAGCTTGCCCGCCCCCATATGAAGCCTCACGAAGTAAAAGAACGTCTGCAGCGTTTTATTCATAACGACCCTTTGAAAGACAAGGAAGTGGGCGGCACATGAGTTCCTCCGTCAAGAAAAACATCTTGCTTACCCCCGGACCGGCAACGACTACAGAAAGTGTGAAACGGTCACAGGTGGTTCCGGATATTTGTCCTCGCGAAGCCGAGTTTGGGCAAATTATGGACTCTATTTCTACAGAACTTACCCGGCTGGTTGCAGACCCGGATCATTATGCGACCGTATTGTTTGGCGGATCGGGTACTGCAGCGGTAGAATCCATCATCAGTTCGGTCCCGAATCACGATGAGGTGGTCATCGTTAGCAATGGAGCCTATGGAAAACGGATGTGCGAGATAGCGGAGGTTTATGGAGTGAATTATTTTGAATTCAAAAGTCCTCCCGATGATGCGATTGATTTGGCTGATTTAGAAAGGCACATCCAATCCACCAAACGCACCGTCTCCCATCTGGCCGTCGTACACCATGAGACGACAACGGGTCTGCTTAACAAGTTAAAGGAAATCGGAGAATTATGCAAAAGGTATCAAATCGACATGATTGTAGATGCCATGAGCTCATTTGCGGCCATTCCCATTCAATTGAAGGAAATGAACATTTCCTACCTGGCGGCAAGCTCCAACAAAAACTTACAGGGAATGGCCGGGGTTTCGTTCGTGATAGCCGAAAAAAATAAATTGGAAAATTTGAAAGGCCGGAAACCGAGGAGCTATTATTTGAATTTGTATGATCAATACAACTATTTTAAGGAACATGGCCAGATGCGGTTTACTCCTCCGGTTCAAACCTTATATGCGCTTAAACAAGCGATTGAGGAATTAAAGCGGGAGGGAGTGGATAAAAGGTACGAAAGGTACGCGACATCCTGGAAAACCTTAATTAACGGGTTAGCCCGATTGGGTTTAACCTATATCGTCCCCGAAGAGCATCATTCCAAACTCCTTACTTCTATACTCGAACCTCAATGCGGCGGTTATGACTTTCAATCGATGCATGATTATTTTTACAGCAAAGGCATTATGATTTATCCCGGCAAACTTGAGAAACTAAATACGTTCCGGATTGCCAATATAGGGGATATAACGTATAAGGAAATCGAGTTATTTTTGGAATTGCTTGAACGCTATCTCAGTAGCCTAAAATGCGGATGAGAAAGGTGGAGTCCTATGGGATCGACTACAAGAAATAAATGGTACAAATATTTGATATTGAGAAGGCATGCATCTCTAAAGCGTTACGTACTCAAAACGAGGCTCCTGAACCGGTATAATTTTTCGAAACTTCTCTCCAAGTACAGGTATGTTATCGTGAAGCCGGTGTGGGGGAGCCGTGGACGGGGGGTCATTCAAGTCTCATGGAAAGGAAATCATAAGTACGCCGTACATTACGAGAATAGAAAAATTATAATTCGGGGTCGAACCAATACGTATCGTTACATTAGAAGAAAAATCGGGTACGCCAGTTATATGGTTCAACGCAGAATTACCCGTCCTACCATCAATAAACGCCCTTTTGATATGAGAGTTATCATTCAACGGAGAATGTACTCATCTGAATGGGTAGTCACAGGAAAGGTTATCAAAGTTGCGGGTAAAGGTTATATCGTTTCCAACCATACACGGAGTAAGGGGATATTGCACCGTTTTAAATCCGGCATTAGACGATCTTCCGTTCGTCACCTGTCCGCCAGTGCGTTAGAGTCCCGTATTGATCGTGTTTCCATCCGTTCCGCGAAGAGATTAAGCGCATTTTTTCCGGGACACCGTATATATGGACTGGACGTCGGAATAAACCGGAAAGGACGTATCGGAATTATTGAAGCTAATCTTTATCCGGCAAGTTCCCATTTCCTTAAACTGAAGGATAAAACGATGTATTACCGCATTATGGATTACAAAAACGGTTAAGACAAAATGGAAACTCTTTTTGTACAAAATAAGAAAGAGTCTATAGATAATAAGAGGTGGCTCTGAATTAATCAGGGTCATCTTTTTAAATGTCCGTTACACAATCTTTGGGGCATAGCTTCACTTCCGTGCATGGAAAGTGCTATTATAATAAGAATGATTATCAATCTCAATACAAGGGGTAAAATATACTCGCCCCCGATGTGTACATGTGATTTCCGGTCGCGGCAGTGGAGCGTGCAGTCACATGTAGTCATGGCCTTGATTGCAGGAGGAAAGGGAATATGGACATTAACAAGTTTGCAGAGCATTTTGCGCGTACCTCGTTTCGGGTAGAGCAAGTCTGCCGTTATGTGCGGGAGCCGGGGATGAGCTGTGATGATTATACCGAGCCTTATCCGGGATTTATTTTCCCGTTGAGAGGCAAGGCCGATTTTGATTTCAGTGGCAACGTGTATACGCTGACTCCGGGTAACGTGGTTCACGGCGGCGCACAAATGCCATTGAATCGAAGTGTTCTCGGCGATACGAAATGGGAATATGTGCTTGTTTTATATCGGATCTGCGCACCGGAGCCGTCCGGTTTTTGCTTGTCCAACATGCATTTTCAGCTGAACACCGGGCAAAGCCCCCGCCTCTTGGAGTTGTTGGAGCTATTGTGGCGTTCCTCGAGAGAACCGGGCGGAATCTCGACCTTTCAGACAGAGACGCTCTTCCGCTGCGTCCTGGAAGAACTGTTTGTTTGTGCCCGCAATCAAAGCAATGACGGAGAACAAGCGCTATTTGAGCAAGTATCGAAGTACATACATGAGCACTATATGGATGGACTTAGCGTACGTGCTTTGGCTGAACAAAATGACATCAATGAAAACCGTTTGTTCTATGTCTTCAAAAAGCACACGGGAATGGGACCAGGCAAGTATTTGATGGCCTATCGCCTGAATCGGGCAAAGGAAAGCTTGCTTGCGAATGACGCACCGATTGGCGAGATTGCGAAAAGTTTGGGCTATGAAGACGCGTTGTACTTCAGCCGTATTTTTAAAAAGCAGGTAGGTGTTTCTCCGGCCGAATTTCGCGGGAGGTTCAGGAATAATCCATATGGATTTCAGGATGGCCCCATTCCTATCTAAAATGCGTTTTGCTACACTGACCATAGTTTGATTAGTCAAGCGAAACTTACGTTACATAGGAGGAGTCAGAATGAAAACAGTCATAAGATTATTCGTATCGTTTGCACTTTTGGCAGGTATTTTAGCGGGATGCGCTGGAACGCCGGAGCCTAGCAATAAACAAGCAGGGGCAGGAGCACCTGAAAAAGCTGAAGAAGCCAAGAAAGAAGCAGGCCAATGGCCGAGAACGTATGTAGATGCGCTTGGTCGTGAGATCGTGCTTGAAAAAAAACCGGAGAAAGTAGCGCTCGTGTTCTTCCGTAACTTCGAGCATATGTTTTTGCTGGATGAAGCTCCTGCAGCAGCGACAGATTTGAATATTTTGGACGAATGGGAGTCATTGGCCCCCTACAAATCGAGCCAAATAACGGATATCGGTTCTATGACAAACCCCAATCTAGAAAAGTTGCTGGAAGTCGGACCCGACTTGATTATAATGGTTTCGGCACGGTACGGCAGCTATGGAGACCAACTGGAGAAAATCGCCCCGGTCATTACAGTGGATAGCAATGAGAACAACTGGCAGGGAGCCCTGCGGGAATATGGAAAAATTTTCGGCAAAGAGCAAAAGGCAGAGACAGAAATTACACGGATTGAATCATTGATCACGGATTCAAAAGAGCAGTTGAAGACATTCAGTGACAAGACGTTTGGCGTCATTATGCTGGGAGACAAGCTATTTTGGGGCTTTACGACACAATTTGTTTTCAACAAGGAAAGTGGTCTTGCTTTACAGCCGCCAAGCCAATATGTCAATATGTCGACCAAGGGGGAACAGATTTCCCTGGAAGGGCTGGCGGCAATGAACCCCGATTATATGTTCGTTGCGGATATTGGCGGGTCTTCGAAAAAATTGCAAGGCTATCTGAAAGATTTGGAAAGCAACTCCGCATGGAAATCGTTGAACGCAATCAAGAATGGGCGGATGTATGCGTTAGACAGCTCGATCGCAGCAGGCGGACCGCTCGGAATCGAGTTGGGGGTCAAGACCATTATGAAAAACATGTTGGCACGGTAGAAAGCGCTGCTTGCTCTATAGAGTAAGCGATTAACCCTTCAACCGGCTAAAACAATATCACGCAAAGAAGTCGCATGGTTGCGGCTTTTTTTGTTTTACCGAGAGTAGGGTCCGATTCACTTGTATGCAAACAGCCTTGGCCAGTTAATGGTCAAGGCTGCTGTTTGCTGATGATGTCAAGCCGCTATCGGGACTTCGTCGGCCCTATCTATTCTATGCTTTTCAAGGATTCAATCATGTTAATTTGGGACACTTTCCGCCGAAGCAGCACATTTGAGAGAATGGTAAGCAAGAATGCGGCGGCAACAGCTGCCGAAATGACGAACAGATTTAATTGATCCGGGATTTGCTGGTGGGTACTCGATAGTGCCTTTACAACAAGCGAATACACATAGCCGCTGATCGGTAACGCAACAAGAATAGCAAAGGTGGTGAGTATGATGTTTTCAAAAAAGATGAGCCGATTTATTTTATTTTTTTGGTAGCCTAATACCTTAAGGGTTGCAAGCTCGCGGTTTCTTTCGTAAATGTTTATGGAAGTTATCGTATAGATGGCGCCAAAAGAAAGCAGGATCGCACAAATGATAAACAGGATGAATACAAAGCTGTTTTGTTTCAAAATATATTGAGCGGATTTCTTCAGATCACTCTTATCTGTAATGGAATCTACATGTTGATCTTGTTCAAAGAAGTGACGGACGCTTGCAAGATCTGTAGAGCCGGCGGCTTCAATTAAAAGCGAGGCCGGGTTGTAATCCATGTCAAAGCTCTTTAGATAAGCCGGTGTAATATAAAAGGATGGATTCGAGTACTGGGTAGATATTTGCAATACCTTCATATCGACAGATTTATTTTTAAGCTCAGGGGCTGCGAACTTTAAGGTGATCTTATCCCCTTCTGCAATGCGATATTTGTCGGCGTAGGATTTGGGTACCAATACACCGTTATCTTCTAATGAAATCCTATTGTCATTATCGTCAAAGAAATGAAGGAGACTATTATCTTTCCTCGTAACAACTAGAGTGGCATTTTCATACTCATCATTTTTGATGAATTCAACGGGAAAGGTGGCTAATCCGTAACTGTTTTTAATAGCAGGGGGCAGGGCTGCCGGATCAGGAGTTGTTCCCGCCGAATAATCCACTCTTAAATCATAGGTATGCACATCTTCCGTTTGGCCAGCTACTTTTTGCAAGGCGGTCTGAGTGCCAAAAGCAGTGATTAATAAAACCGTGCTTACAACAACGCCAACGGAGCTTGCCAAAGCTTTTTGTTTATTTAAAAATATGTTTCGGGAAATGAGTTTGTAGCTGTAGGGAGTACGACTCCAGATCCCCGGAATTCTTTCGATGATCAGCGTTTTCATCTTCTTGGGGGGTTTAGGGCGCATGGCCTGAGCCGCACGTTCCTTTAATACGGCTCTTCCGCTTAAATAACAGGATAAACTTCCAAAAACACTGGATAAAATGATAGGAGGAATAAGGGTCAATAAGGAAAGCGAGAAGGTAATGTCAGGCAGCGAGTAGGCTCTGGCGCTTGACGCTCTTACTAAGGGAATAAAAACAGCAGCGGCAATGGCGCAACCCAGGATGGAGCCTATGATGCTTACCAGCATAGGGTATCCCATGTAATGAAGCATGATGCTTCTGTTTTTTACGCCCAAAGCCTTCATTATACCCACTTGATTTCTTTGAGAATCTATCATTCTCGACATAATCAGAAATACGATAATCGCCTCAATCAAAAAGAGAACCGAAGGTACAACCTTGCTCATCATGGTGTTATTATAAATGGTTTGAGTGATTTGAGAATAGTTGAAAGTCCGCTCTTTACTGACTTGGTTTAAATAGGCAAGTGGCTGGGACTGCGCTTCAATGGATTTGCCTAATTTGTCCATGTCGTAACCCTCTTCGGCATCAATCATGATTTCATTATAGGTAAAGCCGCCATCCAGGATTTCAGGTATTGTCTCTTCGGCCATATATGCAATCCCGTAAGCTTTGTGGTCTTGGGTTAGGTTCTTCTTGGCATATTCCACATTCTCACACAAGCCGCTAACGGTGAACGTAAAATCTCTTCCATCCGTATGTATACGAATGGTATCACCGGCATGAACCTGATGTTCTTTTGCATAATGGGAATCTAATACGATCTCTCCCTTTTTTGATGGGACCCTGCCTTCAAGCATCGTAAGCGTATTGATTTCATTGTTCACGGGAATCGAATGAATCGTTAACGAAGCTTTGTCCTTATCAAAGACCTGCTTGGCATTCAACGTATAGCGTCCTTCTATTTGACGGATACCTTCAATTTTGGTTAAACCAGCCACTTCTTCTTTGGATATTTGATTGTAATACACATATAAGTCGCTTAAATTATGGTCCTTAAAATAACCTTTCGTATAAGCATGTAGACTATCGCTATATGTGACCAGCCCCCCGTAGAAAAAAGCCCCCACGGCCACAACCAAAACCAGCGCTATAAATTGTCCTAAAGACTGTCTGAAATCCCTTACTAATTTAAAAAATAATTTCATCACCACTCGATCCCTTCAACATTTTGTTTTTCTTTATTAATCGCAACGCTTTCAATCACTCCGCTTTTAACCTTAATAATTTTGTCAGCCATCGGAGCGATAGCGGAATTGTGGGTGACCAGAACGACGCACTTTTTCGTTTCCTTGTTCAAATCTTGAAGAAGCTTCAAGACGGACTTGCCTGTACCATAATCCAAAGCTCCGGTTGGTTCATCACAGAGTAGAAGTAAAGGGTTTTTGGCAACAGCTCTGGCTATGGCAACTCTTTGCTGTTCTCCTCCGGAGAGCTGGGACGGGAAATTTCTGATCCGGTCCCGGAGACCGACTTTATATAAAATATCTTTCGCATCCAGATAGTTTTTGCATACTTCCGTAGCGAACTCCACATTCTCCAGAGCGTTTAAATTCGGAATTAAGTTATAAAATTGGAACACAAAACCCACTTTCTCTCCGCGATATTGGGTTAACTTTTTTTCGCCCAGGCTGGTAATTTCCTGATCACCAGCAAACACTTGACCTGATGTTGCCGTATCCATACCGCCAAGTATGTTCAAAATCGTGCTTTTACCGGCACCGCTTGCACCCAAAATAACGACGAATTCCCCTTCCGTTATGGAAAAGTCAACGCCATCAAGCGCTTTGATCTGCATTTCACCTATTTTGTATTCTTTCGATACGTTCTTGAATTCGATTAACTTTTTCACGTATGACATCTCCTCGTACAGGATTTAGTGAGACTCAAACTTCGAAAGATTTTTTGCGCTAAGTTGTTTTAGTTTGTATGTTGGTATGTTGCTAATGTAGCATACTATAATACGTGTGTGAAAAATTGTCAATCACTGAAGATTGGACAGTCCGGTTACATTTCAACACAGATGCTGTTGACCGGAGTAACATTCAATTCGTTCTATTTTCTCGATCAAACGTCGCTTTATTGACAATTATTAGCCCATAAATTATAGTGTGCTAGACAGGTAACATACTAATATGCTGAATGGTGAGGGAATGAATGTAACTTTCGACGAAAAGCAGCCGATTTTTCAACAGGTAGCCGACATTATCGAGGACGATATTCTGAACGGCACTTTCCGCGTGGATGAGCAAATTCTTTCCGTGGCCCAGTTTTCCCAGCTGTTTCAGATTAATCCGGCAACCGTAGTGAAGGGAATCGGCCTGCTCGTAAATGAAGGTATTCTGTACAAAAAAAGAGGGCTTGGCATGTATGTCGCGGCTGATGCGAAGCAGAAGATTCAGATTAAACGAAGAGACCGCTTCTATAAGGAACTGTTATCCAATCTGCTGAATGAAGCCGACAAACTCGGGCTGACAACAGAGGACATTATGAACATGATCAAACAGTTGAGAGAGGAATAGCGAATCGTGAGCATAGCATTGACCTGCGGCAATTTAACCAAAAAATACGGTCGAACTTACGCACTGTCGAATCTGGATTTGCAGTTGGAGGAAAACGTCATTTACGGTTTGCTCGGGCAAAACGGCGCCGGCAAAACGACGCTGCTTAACACGATCGCCGGCGGCATTTCCCCGGACTGCGGTTCAATCGAGGTAAGAGGGAAGAAGCTTGGGAAGGGAGAACTTCCGAAGGATTTCTGTTTCGTGCGCGAGAATAACAAACACTTCGGAGGAGGGCGGATTATCGAAGTTTTGAAATTCGCCGCTACTTTTCATCCGAATTGGGACTGGACCTTTGCTCATGAACTGCTTAAAACGTTTCGGCTCGATCCGGACAAAAAAATCAGACAGCTTTCACGAGGCACGGAATCGCTCGTAGGCAACATCATCGGTCTGGCCAGCCGGGCGCCGCTGACGTTATTCGACGAGCCGGTGCTTGGACTCGATGTTTTAATGCGGGAAAAGTTTTACAAAGCGCTTTTGGAGGATTGCGCCAATCACCCCCGCACCATCTTACTTTCTACCCATTTAATTGACGAAATCGCCCCAATAGCCGAAAGAGTTTATGTTATTGAAGCCGGCTCCATCCTGCTTCATGATGAAATGGACCGGATACGCATGGCAGCTCATCTGATCCGGGGCAATTCGGAAGCCGTGGCTTCCTTTACAGCCGGAAAACGAGTATTACATAAGGAGACATATGGCCATGGCACACTGGCGGCTATTTACGAAAAGTTGAATGACGGGGACAGGCAGCTGGCGCGTGAGCTGAATATTTCGATTGAAAATCTGACGCTTCAAACGTTTTTCTCGTATTTAATCAGAGGAGGTCATTGAATTGGGGGCATTGGCCATTCATTTAAAGGCAACCTATTTACAAATGAGGGTTTACATCTGGGGCGTCATTCTTCTTCTCCTGCTTGGAAAATTGGCGGAATTCATTGTCGGTCTCTTTATAGACAGCAGTCAGAGCAGGGGACTTTCGGGCGGAAACATACTGATTCTCATTTTGCCCCTTATCGCTATCGTGCTGCCGCTCATTTATTACAAACGCATCGTACATTTAGGCGCAAGCAGAGAGCGATATTTTAAGGGACTTCTTTTCGTCTTTGCCGTCTACGCGGCAGCCATCGCTTTCATCAATTCTTTATGGTTTGTGCTTGAAATGAATCTGAGCCGCACTTACACCAACTCTGTTAATCTTATTACGGCTTTTCATTGGAATGACTTTGGCTTGGCGGGTTCTTTCCTTTACCAAACCGCTTTTTATTGGATGGCGATGGCGCTGCTCAGCATGCTGATCTCCGGTTACCACCACCCTGTCGGGTGGCTGCTGTGGGCCCTGCTCATTGCGGCGATCCCGATCGGAACGGCGATTCCTTCGCTGCGCGTTCATGTCGTCTCATTTTTTAAAGCCTTGTTATTCAACGGCTCGCTGCTTGCGGGCATCGGATTTAACCTTATACTTTGTTTGGTTTTTGTGGCAGGCGGCTGGCTTTTTACCAGAGGAAGAACACACTGAATGAACTCATTTATCTAGGAAAGAGCGCCAGCAGACCATCCAGTTAAACCCTGGGGGATCAGCAGCGCTCTCTGCGTGAAGGAGCCTAATTTCATTAAGGTCTATCGTGCTGGCTTAAAACTTTCCAGGAAACTGTTTGACAATGCCCTCTGTCAGGATATCGGCTAAATGAATCATATGGATCTCGTTTTTATCGGTTGCCGCAATTAGATAGGGCGCTGACAATATAGCTTCTTGTCCATATCGTATGGTCGATCCAAACTTTCTGCATATCCATTTTTAACTGCACCATTTTGGGACTTAGGCAAGCCGAATCATTCTTCTCTTCCGCCTTTGCTTGCACGAAACCTACTGCCGGCGTCATGCTAAAAACGAGCGCAAAGGTTAACACTACTGCCACCAACCATTTGTTTTTTCACATTCATCTGCTCTTCTGTACGTTTGAAGTAAAACAGGCTGTTTTAGTATGGGTTAAAACATCTGATTTATGCAGAGGATTAGTTACGGCGTTCCGCCAAGATCGATATCGGATTCGTGAACCCCGCAGGCGAGATTGGC
Source organism: Paenibacillus sp. JT31N7 (assembly GCF_059692095.1). Taxonomy (NCBI): domain Bacteria; kingdom Bacillati; phylum Bacillota; class Bacilli; order Caryophanales; family Paenibacillaceae; genus Paenibacillus; species Paenibacillus sp. JT31N7. The sequence goes on along the minus strand of NZ_JCAUAT010000001.1, from coordinate 410,794 downwards.
GGCATCATACGATGGAATCTCGGGTCATTAAACTAAGTACGAGCTTCAGGCGGTGAACAGTTGTAAGCTATTAGGTATAGAGATATAGTACGGCGATGCCGCGTTCTTTCCATGTTGGAAAGGACGCGGTTTTTTTCTGACAGGTGTGGCTGAAAAGGGGCAGAGCCGATCCATCTCTTGAGCATACGACACAAATTGTTGGTTTAAATTCAGTTCATATTTAGATCGTATGATTAGTTCACCGACAACAAACGGTAACAAAATGCATAGGAGCTGATTATATTGAATGCTGCTTTTACAGAAACGAAGACCCCCTGGAAAAATCGCCGGATCGCCATTATCGGCGGAGGCCCGGGAGGTTTGACTTTAGCTCTCCTTCTTCAAAAACACGGAATATCATCCGTTATTTATGAACGAGGAGAATCCGAACTGAACCGAGAACGCGGCGGATCGCTCGATATTCATGAAGATTCGGGTCAATTGGCGTTGAAGGAAGCAGGACTGTTCGAAAAATTTCAAGCAATCGCCAGGTATGAGGGGGAAGATTTTCGCCTATTCGATCATCAAGGAAACATTTATATGGATGAAGTTGCGGATGAAGACCATGATGGCGACCGTCCGGAAATCGACCGAGGTGTGTTGTGTGATCTGTTGGTAACTGCATTGGAACCGGGCACCATCCGGTATGGTCATAAACTGCTTCAAGCCGTGCCTTTGGCAGACGGTAAACATGACCTTTATTTCGAAAACGGAAATACGGAAACAGTCGACTTGGTTGTCGGTGCCGATGGTGCATTCTCCCGCATTCGTCCACTCCTAACTGATGCCGCTGCCGATTACACGGGGATTACAATGGTGGAACTTAACGTGCAAGCGGCAGATCATCCTGATTTAGCTACTTTTAATGCGCGCGGTAAAGTATTTGCCCTCGGCGAAAACAAAGGTATTCTTGCCCAGCTGAATGGAGACGGGCGTATCAAAGTTTATGTTACTTTTAAGGTTGAGCGAGATTGGTCTGAAACCTGCGGAATTCCATTTGATCAGCCGGAGGAAGCGAAACGTCGACTTATAGAGAATTTCCAAGGTTGGGATACGACACTGTTGAACTATATCCGCTGCTCGGATGATACGATTCTGGCAAGACGGATCTACATGCTGCCTATCGGTTTTCAGTGGAAACGTAAATCGGGGGTTACGTTAATCGGTGACGCGGCACATTTAATGTCTCCTTTTGCCGGCGAAGGCGTGAATTTGGCGATGCTCGATGCGATGGAACTTGCGCTTGCTATCGTTAGCCATAATGAGATCGATGACGCGATTTCTAAATATGAACAGAACATGTATGCATACTCCTCCAAATCTGCGGAGTGGTCGGACGGTAATTTAAAAATGATGTTTGGTGAGCAAGCAGCTGCTAATATGAAGAAATATTTTAACGAGTTCAATAACTGAAAACTGACTTTGAAAAGTTATAAATGAACGAACCCAACTTTGGTTTGCAAAAAACAGGAACATAGGAGGTATGCGATTTGAAGATCCATAAAATAGATCATGTGGGCGTAATCGTAAATGATCTCTCTGCTACAACGATAAAGGTATAGAACAAGAAAACTGCCGACACATTGTCGACAGTCTCAAGCGATCTCTCTTAGAGGCCTCACTTTGGTTAAGATCGTCGTATTCCGCTAGGCAGCGGAGGACGGCTCCGGAATGCATATACTAATTCCAGTCCGTCCCCCAATAGCCTTTAAACACCTGATAAAATAAGTAGTTCCCGCCGCCGACGGTCGGAAGCAGCTTTGAATCGATGGCATGCGGCGTATATTTGAACATCGCCCACGTTCCATAGTTTTTGACCCAAATATAATTTTTATAGATAACTCCATTGGAAGTGACAGCCTTATTATAATTAATTTCTTTGACAATGACCGGGTAAGTCGTAGTCGGAGCCTCGAACCACAAATCTTTAAATAATTGCGTCCCCTTTTCGATCTGCACATCAAAGCCGCTTGTTCCCAAAAGATCTCCGCCATCCGTGGCCCCGTATCCGAGAGCATAGTAAAATCTGCGACTGGAGTTGCTGACACTATCCGGCTGTGCAGAGATCAGGGACGATTCTTTTTGCAAGGAGGCGATGACTACTTTGGGATTCATTCTTGATTTTACTGCCGCATTATAAATCGCCTCGGATGGGAGCACCGTTTTGTCGATTTCGATCACGTTTCCGTCTGCGTTTTTCCTCCAAATTTGAACCGCATCTTTAAGAATCGAATTTTTCTCCACAAAAAAGGATTGAATTTCGGTCTGCTTTAAGGATTCAAAGTTAATGAACGGATCGCTGCCGCTTTTGCACGGACAGGATTTCGGGACCAAGTCGTTCAAGAGAATGTTGTTGACCTTATAATCTTCGTACTTAGTAAGGCTCTGATCTGTGAATCCAAATGACTCGTTTTTCTTCCAATTGTCGATTTTGCTCTTCTCTTCAAGCAACTGCTCGTTCTGGGGACGAATTTTTGCTTTTTTGTTTTTTTCGGAGAGATTCCGTCGCGACTTTTCGATTCCATTCTGGTAATCGATCACTTCGACGAAGTTTCCCTTATCCACATATTTTTGTTTCCCGCCCTTGTTATCGGCCGACTCCTGCATGTTACCGTTTTTCTCGTACGTATAAGTCACTTCCAGACCGTCAGAATGGAACTCGCGTTCAATTTTTCCATGTTCGTCGTAGAGGAGAATGTTAGCCTTATGACCCGGATTGACTGCCTGGCTGCGCAGCTCATTTAGGCTGGCTGCGGTCTTCTCTTTCGCCTGAACGCCCGGTGCCGCAGGAAAAACCCCCAGCGCAATCAACAGCGCCAGAGATGCGCCTAAAATTGTTTTTTTATTCATGCCGGTTACCTCCGTATATCAATAGATTCACAGCTGCTTCGTTACAAGTTCCGGCTTACCGGAACGGATTCGGAAACTTGGAGCGCGAGGCGAAACGTTCCGATTCTTTATTTCCGATCCCCAACTGGCCGGAAGTATTGCTGCCCCAGGACCACAGCGTGCCGTCTGCTTTAAGGGCGTGCGAATGAGTTCCCCCGGAGTCAATGGCGATCACATCAGTCAGAGGCAGTGCCGAAGTATCGATCACTTGAACGGGTACCTTGGCGTTCTGCTTCGTACCGTCGCCAACTTCGCCGTTCGTGTTTATTCCCCACGCCCAGACGGTGCCGTCGGTTTTGAGCACGAGCGTCTGCGTGTCGCCGGCATCGATATCCGCGACGTCAGAGATGTTGATAAATGTCGGCGAGAGCCGGGTAGTGGTGGTGCCGTCGCCCAGTTTGCCCGAAGAATTTGAACCGGAGCCGTACAGGAAACCGTCCGCCAGAACATAGATGCGGTCAGAACCGACGGCAAAATCCTGGACGTTATCGAGCGGATAGCGAACGGGGATGAGCTGATCCGCCTTGTCGCCTTGCCCGAGGGCACCGTAAAATCCGTTGCCCCAGACCCAAAGCGAACCGTCGCTGCTCAAGGCGGCGCCGAAATCATCACTGGCGTCAATAGCGACGATATTAGAGATTCCCAATACTTGCAGGGGCTTGAGTGAGTAATCTTTCGTGCCGATCCCCAGTTGTCCCTCGCTGTTTTTGCCGTATGCCCACACGGTCCCGTCCTGTTTCAGCGCGAGCGTAAATTGATTTCCCGCTCTTACTTCCTTCACACCGTTGATGAACACATTTTGAACGGGAGGATTGGAGACGCCTGTCTTCAAACCGGTGCCCGTCTCTCCGTAAGCTGCGCTTCCCCAAGACCATATCGTGCCGTCTTTTCTTAGTAACACACTGTGGTTCAATCCGGCGTCAACCATGGCAATATCGGTACCTACGCTTTGAACGGGAACCGTCTGACTGCTGGTAGATCCGGTATAACCCAATTTTCCGCCGACATTGCTGCCTGCAGCATAAAAAGCGGACCCGTCGAATTTGGCCAAGAATGTTGTGGAATCGCCGGCTGAGAGTAATGAATCGTTCACATTTACCGCTGCACTTGCAGGAATAGGAGAGGAGGAAAGCGTCAGGACAGAAATCAATGCGGCAGCGGACAAACGATTTTTGGCAAATATGTTCCAGAAACGTTCTTTAAATCCGTTCATTACGACACACCACCTATCTCAAATTTAAAAAGAGATTCCAGATTTTAAACCGGCTGTAACCGAATGATTCCCATAGACCAGCTCCTCTCCGTCTTGTATGGCGATTAACATCCTTCTTCAATGTAAAAGCAAGATTTCATAAATGTCAATATTTAGATATTTATACAGTAGATAACATTATTAGAACGAGAAGAGTATTAAAATATAACTAGCTCGTCCATGGCAAGCTTTTAAAAATTGTAGGCGTTTTACCTATCAACTCCTATCCACATTGTCTAAACGCTTTAGCTATCCACGGATATTTCAATATTTTTAAACTTCAAGGTCAAGGCCATCCAGCCTTGTGTGAAGGCGGGGGGACGTACCGAAGCCTTAAATCTGTCACGACTTCTGCCGAGGTATGCTTAAGATGCATCATTACACCTCCTTTTCTAGACAAAATAAAAAAAGCACCGATTAGGGTGCTTTTTAGCATTCTAGCTTGGTATGACTTTGATGTTATATGGAGCAGTAGTGGAATAATCGGGTATGGTTTTACCACTTACTTGAATATATAAAGTAAGTGGCTTTGAGTGGCCGATAGTTACGAAATCAATCCCGCCCGGCCCTCCATCGGTTGCTGGACCAATGTAGAAAAAACTAGCCCCATTGTCGTACGAACCAAGAATATATAAATTGTAATTCAATCCCTGTGGAGATTGGAGAACAACACTAGCTCCACCGCTTGAGTTAGTACTGGTCCACTTAAACCAATCCACATCATCACTTGAGTTAATAGTTGTCGTCACGCCATTACTTGAATTAAGCGGGTATGCATCATAACGTGTATCTGCCCATCCATCAGAAGCGAAAGCTGATGTTGCACCAAACAACATCATAGATGATACAGCTGCCCCAACAATAAATTTCTTACTAAATCTTTTGATCATGGTATCAATCCCTTCCAAGAGTATGATTTAGGCTGAAGTTATTTCGACAAGCATTTTCTTACAACTAATTATAAATGTTTCCATTTAATAGTAAAATAGTTAAACGGAACTATTTTGCATATTAGGAAGGCTGAACGTGGAGGGACCTGCTATTTTGGGGGCGACTGGGCAGAAAACGCGGAGCGGGGGATAAATCATATTTTCGAGTTTGAAGAGTAGCTATTTTTCCGACGCACTCCGCAAGCTGCCTTGGTTCTTTAACCCGGACAAGCTTGGACTGTTCGATATCAAGCTGCCGCTCGATCTCACTTTCTTTCAGTCTAAGCATGCCAAGAATTTGTTCAGCCGAGTAGTAACGATACCCGGTCGATTCATCGTTTTGAGCCAGCTTTATATTCGGTTAAGGTTTGCAGTAAAATTCGACTTAGCCTCGAAGCTACCTTCCTCTCCTTTTATTTCGGTATGAGTTTATACTCTCTAATCGGATATATAGCCAAGAGAGCTCAGTCAAACTGAGCTCCGTTAAAACGTTGTGAAATTTTGAAAGTCATGATTTACTGTAAAAATTGTTTCAAATGGTTGTCGATTACGAACGAGTCCGGTTCATTGGCTCCGATTCCGAAGCAGTGGCCCCACTTAGATTCGACAGGCCGGAAAACGGCATTCGGCATATGCTCTACTTCATACGCGTTGTCCTGGAGAGGGAAGAATAGATCGGTCGAACCCGGCATAACAAGGGCACGGGCGGTGATTCGGTTCAAGGCCTGTACAAAATTTCCGTTGTCTGCAGGAGTGGCGCTAATATCTCCGTGTATCCCTGTGCGGAGCATGGCAATCAAGTCGTTCGCATCGAAAGAAAAGAACACTTTATCCCAGTAGTTTTCCAGATAAGACTTCAACGTCGGGTATCCCTCCGCCTGATAAAGCTGTTCCAAATAATAGGCCTGAGAGAACCCCCAAGGAGCATAAGCGCGTCCCATTGCGGCAAGTCCTGCCGCAGGCTGACGGGTATAAAATCCGTCCTTCCAATTGGAGTCGGCCTGCAATGCGGCGATCAACGACTCAAAAACCATTTGAGCATGCGGTCTGGTCTTTGCTGTTCCGCCGAACGGCGCAATTCGCTGAGCCATCTCCGGATAGCTTGTACCCCATTGAAAAGTTTGCAGCGCCCCGAGCGACCAACCTACGACTAAAGCAAGCTTCGTAATGCCGAACTTCTCAGTTACAAGCCGGTGCTGCAGCCGCACATTATCGTAAATCGTAACGAGCGGGAAATTCGCTCTGTCAAAAGGAGCAGGAGTATTGCTTGGAGAGGATGACAGACCGTTCCCCAACATATTAGGTACAATAATAAAATAGTTGTCGGGATCGAGCGCTTTGCCCGGCCCAATCAGCCACTCGTTATCGTTATGCAAGCCCGCGAACCAGGTCGGATAGACAATCGCATTGCTTTTGGCGGCGTTTAAAGTTCCATAGGTTTTATAGGCAAGAAAGGCTTGAGGCAGCGTGTGGCCCGATTGCAGTTCGACATCTCCGAGCGGATATATTTCGTAATCTTTCATGATCCGATTCTCCCCGTATAGTATTTTTGTGTATTCGACTGGTGAAGCTTGATTTATACACTACGATAGGATTACTATCAAATCAATGAAACGTTTTTGATTACAACGTTCATTTATTTTGAATGAAGAGGTACTTTATCAATGGAAATCCGCCAGCTGAAAACATTTTGGACGCTTGCTTCCACCCGTAGTTTTAGCCGCACTGCCGAATCACTGAACTATGTTCCGTCTACCGTAACGATGCAAATCAAAGCTTTAGAGGAAGAATTGGGGGTCAAGCTCCTGGATCGTCTGGGCAAAACAGTTGTGTTAACAGACGCAGGCTACCAGTTTTTGCCCTATGCGAGCAAAATCTTAAATGATATAGAAGAGGCTCGGCATGTCTCAAGTCAAAGCGGGGAGTTGACCGGTACCGTTATAATCGGTGCAGACGAAGTGCTCTGTACGTATCGGTTGCCCGCATTGCTCCGGCTTTTTCGCGAGCGCTATCCGAGCGTTCGTCTTTTGTTCCGGCCCTTGTCCAGTCACAATTTGAAACAGAGCCTGCGAGAAGGAAATGCGGATGTGGTTTTTATGCTGGATGAACTTTCCGTATCTGTGGACCTTCATACGGAGCTTTTGCTGGACGAACCCTTTCTTATGGTCGTTTCCCCCGACCATCCGTTAGCTTCGCGGTCAACATTAAGCATAGAGGACTTTCACGGAGAGCATGTTCTATTAAGCGAAAAAGGCTGCTCTTACCGGTCCTATTTCTATCGCACGTTGCTTAAAAAAGGGGCCGATAGCTTGACCGAGCTGGAGTTTAACAGTGCAGAAGCCATTAAACAATGCGCAATGACGGGGCTCGGCATTGCCTTGCTGCCTGAAATGGTGATCAAGGGAGAAGTGGAGCAAGGGGAACTGATCGTTTTGCCCTGGGATTTATCTGAAATACGATTTACTACTCAAATGTTATGGCATCAAGAGAAATGGATTTCACCATCGTTTAGGGCCTTTATCGAATTGGCTAGAAGTGTGTTGAAACGCAGCACATGAGATGTTTTCATCAAATCTCGAATGAGTGAATGCAGAAGGAACTCCCTTCCGTCAATAACCGTGTCCTAACAAAGGATTGGAACTGGTTCGAGATGGTGCCATAGGCTTATTGATGTTTAACTTATCGATTTGGTACAAGACTAGAATATAAGCACAAAGTATTGGAGAAGGTGACGATGGCAAATATTCATGATATCGCTAAGCGTGCGGGAGTATCCGTGTCCACAGTATCACGCGTGTTGAACCACAATCCTTATGTATCGGAATCGAAGCGGACAGCAGTGCAGCGTGTCATTGAAGAATTGGACTATACGCCAAACCGTTCAGCTGTCGATTTAATTCGCAGGGAAACAAGAAGTATCGGCGTGATCATGCCGTACAACAACAATCAGGCTTTTGATCAACTTCTTCATGGTGTACTTAATGGATCGGTTGAACGAGATTATACCGTAATGGTTCTACCTACTAAATATGACAGGGTGAAAGAACTGGACTGCTTGAACATGCTGAAGAAAAAACAACTGGATGGCATCATAATTGCCTCTCGTTCGAACGCTTGGGATGCCATTATACCGTATACCAAGTACGGGACGATCATAGCATGTGAGTTTACGGACCATCCCGAGATTGGCTGTGCTTATATAGATCGATATGAATCATACGTAGAGACGTTTCAACTGTTAAAGGATAGAGGACATTCACGAGTCGCTTTTACGACAGCAAGAGGAGAAGAGAGCATTAGTACTCAACTCACGATAAAAGCCTATCAGCAAATATTTGGTGATTTCCTGCCGGAATACCATATCAGGGATTGTTACGGCATTGATGACGGGGTAAGAGCGGCACGACGCCTGCTTCATTTGGAGGACAGACCAACTGCCGTTTATGCGAACGGCGATGAGGTTGCGGCAGGTTTTTATGAGTATGCAAGAAGTATAAAATTGGCTGTACCGGAGGATCTGGCAATCATCGGCCAAGAGAATCAGCCCGTTGGAATCGGATTACGTCTATCTACAGTTAATCATCAATTGGTGAAGGTCGGTGAACAAGCCTTTTATCTTGCAATTGAGAAATCAATAGCTAAGATAGAGATTCCTTATCACATCATTGTGCGTCAATCGATTTAGCTATTGACTTGAAATGGTTTTCATACTTTAGCATTAAAACAGGAGCTCATCTCCGATGATGCTGAAGGAGGATGGTATTCATGTATACGACCCTTATTTTTGACATTGACGGCACCTTAATCGATACAGAGCAAGCGGTGTTGGGATCTTTGCAGAAGCTGCTGAAGAAAAACTATGACCGGGAGATAAGCCGGCAAGATCTCGCCTTTGTGCTGGGAATTCCGGGGGCTGTATCCCTGCGTCAACTCGGTATTGACGACCTTGAATATGCCAATAAACGCTGGAATGATTTTATGAGGGATTATCAGGATACTATTCATGTTTTTGAGGGGATTCAGCGAGTGCTTACCGAGATAAGAGAGCAATCGATACGAACGGGGGTTGTGACGTCCAAAACTAAGCAAGAGTTTCTGGATGACTTTGTTCCGTTCGGCCTCGTTCGCGACTTTCCCTATGTTGTTTGTGCAGATGACACGAAGCAGCATAAGCCCCATCCGGAACCTTTGTTAAAATTTCTTGAGATCTCGGGCGCAGAGGCTAAAGACTCCATTTACATCGGCGACACTATTTATGATTATGAATGCGCCAGAGACGCTGGAGTTGACTTTGGATTAGCGCTGTGGGGATGCAAGCAAGCGGATGCTATTCCGGCTAAGTATAAGTTTGAGCGTCCTGAAGAGATTCTTTCCTTATTAAATCTACAATAATGGTATACAGCGCACCAATAAAGTGCTTCTCATCTGCAACAGTGCACCGCGCGCTGGGAGCTTCGCGGGGGACGAAGTGCGGTCCTCTTCGACATTAAAAGTTAAAGGAGCCCCTGTGAAAACAGGGGCTCCTTTTAACTAGTAGAAAGAACCTGGAATAACGTGCTTAAGCCCCGGCCCGGGGATTAACGGAAATCTTCCAGCTAATCTCTTGCTATTCGCAAGCTGATGTTTTATATTGACATAAGAGCAGGTCAAAGATAAAAGAGGTGAACGGACGAGATGACTCCACGCACGAAGGAACAAAACGAAGAGATCCGGCTGCGGCGTCTGGCGCAAATCCGGAAAGCCGCTGCCGATGTATTTTTGAATAAAGGGCCTTTACTGGAAATCCGCGATGTGGCCGCGCAGGCGGGACTCGGCTATGGCACGGTATACCATTATTACAGCAATAAGGGCGATTTGCTCCACGATCTGCTATGGGACGCGTTGGAGCGGGCGGGGGGATGGCTGGAGGCCCCGCTGGAGGTCTCGAGCGCTTGGGCTTCGGGGGAGGCGCCGGCGGACGGGCATTTCGGCTTGGCTGCCGCGGATTCCCGAAGCGGAAGCCGCGAACCGGCCGCTGCCGCAGAGCTTGGCCCCGCCGCCGCCGGCGTCCGGCTGCTGCAGCTTTGGGCGGAGGACCACGCCCTGTACCTGCTGCATAAGCTGGCCGGTGAGGGCTTTGCCTCGCTGCCTGAAGCGCGCTCGGCCCCGCTCTCGGCCGCCTTTCGCCGGGAGGTGCTCGCGCCGTTTGCCGCGCTGCTGGAAACCGGGCGTGCGGCGGACGGGCCTGCCGCTTCCGGCGAAAACGCGGCGGAGCCGCCGTATCGGCTGCAGCGCGCGGAAATGCTGCTTGCCGCCTTGGTCGGCTGCGCCTCGCTTTCGCTGCGCCGCGGAAAGCTGCACGAGGAAGCGGGGGATATCGTCCGGTTTTTAAAATTATAGAATGGCTAAGGAGCGAATAAACAAAAGATGATCATTTTAAAATCACCCAGGGAAATCGAAGAGATGAAGCCGGCGAGCCAAATCATTGCGGACTGCTACCGCGAGGTGTCCAAACGGATCGAGCCCGGAATCACCACCCGGGAAATCAATGACTTTGTTGCCAGACACATAACCAAGCTGGGCGGCAAGCAGTTTACGAAAGGGTACAACGGTTTCCCCGCCGAAACCTGCACTTCGGTCAACGATGTGGTGGCCCACGGCATTCCTTCGAACCAGGTGCTTAGGGACGGCGACTTGCTGAAACTCGACATCGTCGTGGAATATGGCGGATGGTTCGGTGATTCGTGCTGGTGCTATCCGGTGGGCAATATCCGGCCGGAGGCGCAAAAATTAATGAAGGTGACAAAGGAATGCTTGGATCTGGGGATCGCCCGGGCGCTCCCCGGGGGCCGGCTCGGCGACATCACGTCCGCGATTCAACAGCATGCGGAAGCGAACGGGTATTCGGTCGTACGCGATCTGCTGGCGCACGGGATCGGGCGGAGCCTGCACGAGGAACCGAGCTATGAGCATATCGGCACAGCCGGCAAAGGCATTCGGTTAAAGGAAGGCATGGTGTTTACGATTGAACCGATGCTCAACGAAGGTACGTTCCGTATCACGATCGACGACGATCAGTGGACGGCGAGAACGGCCGACGGCAAGTTGTCGGCGCAATATGAGCACACGATCGCAGTCACGCCGGACGGACCGCTGATTTTAACGGCCCAGTAAGAACAGAGGCGAACGGACGGGAAGGCATCATTTTAGGAAATAAGTCGCCAACCCGGCCTGCTTGGCCTGACGAAAGTTCGTAATCCGGAACGACAAAAAAGCGTTGGGCCCAGCCTGGGGTCAGGGAAGCAGCGATTGACTTTAGGTACAGTCGTACTCAACCGTTCTGGGATCTTTGGAATGCTTAATCCGTCGGAAACGGAAATTAATTGCATTATTTTGGGATCAATCTACTAGATAGAGCACTCTTATTAATCACTAAATTACAGACTTCTCTCTAACAATGCCCCGACTTGTTTGGCCACAACTTGAGGCGGATAAGGCATGCTATTTCTTATCCACCATTCAATTACACCTACATAAGCCGTCCCGGCATACTGCAGCATAATATCTTCACTTATCTCCGTATTTCTGCCGCTCTCTCTGTCGATCTCACCTCGGAATCCTTCCACAAAAGAAGCGAGAAGCCGCGTCCTGAAAGATGAGGGAGCTCCTTTAGCGTCTTTACTCGCTAACATAGTTGAAAAAAATAAATAATGCTTCTCAAAATATTCAAAATAAGGTACAAGAGCATCGCTCCAATCCATCTTGCATGCCCATTTATCCATCTCACCTAATTCATTTAAGTGAGTTTCTATGAGTTTATCCAATAAATCATATTTGTCCTGATAATGAAGGTAGATGGTTCCCCGGTTAATGTTTGCCCGGTCGGCAATATCCTGAATGGTAATGTCATCGAAATTTTTTTCAGTCATTAACTCGATGACAGCTTTTTTAAGTGCTTCTTGAGTTTTAAGAATTCTGCGATCCACTTTAGTCATAGGAGATAAACACCCATCCTTCTAAGATAATGAACATTTTTGATTGCTGTGTTGATATATCAACAATTCTCGGGTTTTTAACCATTGATTATGAATTTCTTACTTATATAATAATAGACATAAGTTGATTAAACAATGTAATTTGTTTATTCGCTTCGGGTTGTTTTAGTCAGTGCCGCGCCCGACTGCAGACCGTCATCTTTCTTCTTCAAGGATTGGGATAAAACCGTAACCTCTGCCCCCATCGCGTGAGCGAGCTTCACAGGACCGTCGCCACGATCAGCATGTATGCTAATCCCGTGCGGCAGCCAATGGTTTATGGATTCGCATACTGAAGAAGACCGCAACAGAATGCTCCATGCAGTTGCCGAGCGGCGCTGCGTGGATTTTGAGGGCAAGCAGTCAGCACGGGTCCCCGAGAAGCACCTATTGGATTGACGATAATACAGACCCGATCGGTCGCAATTGTGAAAGGGCGTGCCTGCGCCGGTGTGCCTCTTTATGCAGAGGAAACTCTGCATCCAATCTTAGCAAGCAGCAGAGAAATGGAGGATATGAATGTCTATGCATACAAAAGTCGCGCTTGTTACCGGCGGAAATCGAGGGATTGGATATGAGCTGGTCAAACAGTTGGCTTTGAATGGGTTTAAGGTCATTTTGGCTAGTCGGGATCCCCGAAAGGGTCAGGAAGCTGTGCAAAAACTGAAGGAGTCGGCACTGGACGTTTCATTTTTACCGATGGATATAGATCGACCAGAAAGCATTCGTCAAGCAGCGATAACGGTAGATGAGCACTATGGAAGATTAGACGTTCTGATTAATAATGCCGGCGTTTATTTGGATGAACATGAAAGGTTGTTTTCAGACCCTTCCATTCTAAAGCAAACGATGGCCACTAACTTTTTTGGCGTTTACAATATGATCCATTCGTTTATCACCCTTATGGAAAGACAAGGATATGGGAGAATTATTAATATTTCCTCGGAATACGGGGCGCTAAGCGAGATGTCCTCTCAAGGCTCAGGCGCTTATAAGTTGTCTAAGCTTGCCCTTAACGGATTGACGCGTTTGGCAGCGGCAGAAATCAAAGGGGATATCAAAATCAACGCGGTCGATCCCGGATGGGTAAGTTCGGATATGGGCGGACCCTCTGCACCAAGAACCCCTAAGCAGGCTGCTGAGTCCATCCTTTGGTTAGCGACGATTGGACCTGAAGGGCCTAACGGAGAATTCTTCAGAGATGGGAAACGAATCGATTGGTAACCCTATGGTATGTACGTATTTTATCGGCCAAAAGAAAGTTGCAGACCTATAGAAACTCTGTTTGAGGCGCCTGATCCTGCACGCGCAGCCGGAGCGAGCATGACATTCGAGCCGGGTGCAAGGACGGTATGGTAGTAAAGCAGTAGATTGGATGGAGAAAGTAGTCCGAGTGCATTCGGAGAATGTTATTCCGGAAAAAAGGTAAGTTTGGGTTGCCGAAACGGATTGAACTTGAATGACATCGTAAATAACTCCCAAGAAAGCCGCGCCCTGCGCGGTTTTTTGCTGTGGATACATGAATTATTCACGACAAGGTAATATAATTAAAACACTACCTTGACAGACACAGTAATATGACTTATCATGCAGATATGGAGGTGATGGTATGAGCGAGAACAAAATCACATCCGACCTGCTTCGCGGACATACGGATACGATGATTTTACGGCTCTTGTCCGAAGCTGATCATTACGGTTACGAGATTGTCAAACTGATTGCCGAGCGTTCGGACGGCGAGTATGAATTAAAGGAAGCCACGATGTACTCCAGTTTCCGGCGGCTTGAAGCAGACGGCGATATCGAGTGGTATTGGGGCGATGAATCGCAGGGCGGACGGCGCAAGTATTTTAGGATTACCGAAAAGGGCAAGGACACTTACGCCCGCAACAAAAGCAATTGGGAGTATGCAAAGCGCGTGTTAGAAAACTTATTATAAGGAGATTGATGGGATGAACCGGAAATTGACCGACTATTTGAACAGCGTTTTTACACCATACGACGGGGTAAAAAGCGTCACCGAATTAAAGGCCGACCTGCTCACCGATTTGCAGGAGCGGTATAGTGAACTCAAAGCCGAGGGCAAGGACGATGAAACAGCATTTAAGCTGACGATTGAAAGCATCGGTGACATCGAACAAACGATTCTGGAGGTCGCCAACCTCTCCCGCTCGCTGGAAAGGCAAGTAGTGACAAACTTTAGCGCAAGTAACCTGGCGCAAAGCGATTTTGCAGGCGTTAAGGCCCATAAAGGTCAGTTTAATGGCAGCGCGTTGCACGGTTCCGACTTTTCGGGCGCGGATTTGACCGGCAGTTCGTTTAAGAGCAGCGATGTACGCGAAGCCAATTTTGACGGCGCGAATCTGACGGACTGCAGCCTGTCCGCGCTTGACCTGGCAAATGCAAGCTTCAATAAGACGACCCTTGTACGAACCAATTTCAGCAAGTCGGGCCTTGCCGGAGCCAAATTCACAGGCGTAAGACTAACCGACGTTTCGTTAATGATGACCGATCTTAGAAAAACGATTTTTGAATGTTGTTTATTTGACGGGGTTGACTTCAAGTACTCCGATCTGAGCGGGCAGTGTTTTGACGGACAGACGTTTGTCGGCGTTAAGTTTGAAAAAGCGGCATTAACCGAAGTTTCGTTCAAGGGAGCTACCTTTAAAAATGTGTCTTTCCAGCCCGGGTTTACCTTCACCAAAAAGTACTATCGTATGATCAAAACCATCTGCTTTGACGGCGCAACGATGGATAAACTGACCTATGCCGCTCTAAAAGGCATGGAAGCCGATTTGTCGAAAGTTACCGTCATTTAAGGGAGGGAATCCGATGTTAACCGTGCAAACCAAGGCCATTCAAGTAAAAGGACTGCAAAAATCCTACAAGCAGCATGAGGTGCTGAAAGGCGTGGATTTCGAGGTGGAAAAGGGCAGTATTTTCGCCCTGCTCGGCTCCAACGGAGCGGGCAAGACAACGATTGTCAAAATTCTCGCCACACTGCTCAAGCCAGACGGCGGAACCGCGGCCATAAACGGGTTCGATGCAGTGTTCAGGCCCGATCATGTACGGCAGGCGATCGGTCTGACCGGGCAATTCGCCGCCGTGGACGAAATATTGACCGGACGGGAAAATCTGATCATGATTGCCAAGCTGCGATACCTCGAAAATCCGCGTCAGGTGGCGGATAACATGCTTAAACGCTTCGGCCTGACAGACGCCGCCGACCGCAAGGCATCTACTTATTCGGGCGGTATGCGCCGCAGGCTCGACATTGCCTTGAGCCTCGTGGGAAGTCCGCAAATCATTTTCCTCGACGAGCCGACTACCGGGCTTGACCCCGAGTCGCGCATCGAGGTTTGGAAGATCGTCAAGGAGCTGGCCGACGGCGGCACGACGATACTCCTGACCACGCAGTATTTGGAGGAAGCGGAGCAGCTTGCCGACCGAATAGCCATTTTGCACGAGGGCAAAATTATTGCTAACGGCACGCTTCCGGAACTGAAAAAGCTGTTCCCATCCGGAAAGACGGAGTATGTTGAAAAACAGCCGACATTAGAGGAGATCTTCCTCGCAATCGTCGGCAAAAAGGAGAGGAAGTAAATGGAGGCGGTAAAGAAACATTATTTTAGCGATCTGGGCGTTATGCTTGGACGTTCCATGCGCCATATTTCCCGCAGTATGGACACCATCGTCACCGTCACCATCATGCCGATCGCGATGATGCTGCTATTTGTCTACGTGTTCGGAGGTGCCATTCAATCCGGGACGGATAACTATGTCAATTACCTGTTGCCCGGTATACTACTGATTGCGATTGCCAGCGGTGTATCCTACACGTCTTTCCGCCTGTTTACCGATGTGCAGCGGGGCATATTCGAGCGGTTTCATTCCATGCCGATTTCACGCTCCACCTTACTGTGGGGGCATGTGCTGACCTCGCTGGTATCCAACGCCATATCGGTTATCGTTATCATTCTCGTAGCGTTGATTATGGGCTTTCGTTCGTCCGCGGGGATCATGCCATGGCTTGCCGTAGCCGGCATACTCCTGCTGTTTACACTGGCGTTAACTTGGGTCGCGGCGATTGCGGGACTATCTGCCAAATCAGTGGATGGCGCAAGCGCCTTTTCCTACCCGATTATCTTCCTGCCGTTTATCAGCTCGGCGTTTGTGCCGACCGAGTCGATGCCGACCGCCGTTCGCGTCTTTGCCGAGAACCAGCCGGTGACCGCGATCGTGGAAGCCATTCGGGCGCTGCTGTCCGGTCAGCCGGTGGGCAATGATATATGGGTCGCTCTTACGTGGTGTGTTGGGATTTGGCTCGTGGCTTATATCTTTGCGATGAGGGTATATAAAAAGCGAGTATAAAAAAAGACATTCCAGCTTTTGTTTGCGGGTCCTGATCATTCCGGAAACGTGTCGTAAAATGTCATTGTCGTCAAGCATGAGGGTATAACAAGAAGGAGAGACGGGGAAGGTTTATGGAGGTAGATATAACCCCTGAACATGGCGAGCCTTGCCCATCAAAACGATTCCACGGACGCATGTGGGAGGACAAGAAAATGTATCGTTAAGAAGTCGCCGGATAGCGACTTTTTTTGTTTTAATCATGCAAGTTCGTACCCTCCACCCTAAGCCATACAGGATTTCAACCTGGCTGTGCCGTCCCTGAAGGATGCTCCGATTGCCGTTAAGCCTTTCATTAGAACGGCAAGGGAAATGAACGATACGATAAACAGTTGAAGCAACCGGCTTGCTTCCTATGATTGGCACTTAGTAAAGTTTTTTCTTTACAAAGTAAGGTATTTATTGTATATTCAAAATGTCAATTGTGGTGGTTATTTCCATTAAAGTCATTTATTTATGGGGGTGAGGAAGACAACGAACTCCAATCAGACTGGGATTTTCGATACTCCGAACAGAGCGTTGACGATTGGTATTATGCTGGTTCTGACTACCGTAGCTTTCGAGGGGCTGGCTATTACGACAATTGCCCCGAAACTGGCACAAAGCTTGCAGGGCATTCATTTATACGGTTGGATCTTCAGCGCGTTTTTGTTATCTCAGCTTATAGGGACCTTGGTCATGGGAGAGCAGGTTGACAAGCGCGGCGTTTTTACATCCATGCTTGTGTCTTGCAGCATTTTTGTGCTAGGTACCGTGGTTGCGGCCGTTTCTTTCGATATGCACATGCTTATTGCCGGAAGAGCCCTTCAAGGTTTTGGGGCGGGAGCCCTGATCACCTGTGTTTATGCCAGTGTAACGTTACATTATCCGGATGCACTTCGTACTCAAATCTTAGCGGCATTCTCCATGGCATTTATCCTGCCTTCCTTAATCGGGCCTTATGTGGCAGGGCTTATTGCTTCCTATATCTCGTGGCGGTTTGTTTTCTGGATTGTTCTGCCCCTGCTTGTATTGGCCTTAAGTCTAACATTCCGCTCTTTCCGTGATCTGCAGCACCGGCAAGCTTTGTCTGGCAAATCCCAAACGGGTTCAACCCAAACCTCCGGCTCGAAGGTTATCCATGCGATTCTGCTTGCCATCGGAACGGGGCTGCTGCTCACCGGGCTCGGTATGATAACCGATTGGAAAGGAATTGTGCTCACTTTCGGCGGGTTGTTCGTCATGATCCCGCTATTGCGCAAGCTGCTGCCCGCAGGCACTTTTTCGGTGAAAAAAGGGCTGCCTGCCACTCTGGTTTCCAGAGGACTGTATGTCGCTTGTTATTTTGCAACGGAGAGTTTTGTCGTCTTGGCACTGACCGAAGTGAAGGGGGTCTCGGCACAGTTTGCAGGCCTGCTTGTAGCCGCAGGCTCTTTGAGCTGGTCCGCCGCGGCGTGGCTGCAGTCCAAGCTTGATGCACGGGACCGAGGTCGTGGCCGAAAGCAGAGAGTCATGCTGGGAATCGGGATAATGATCGCCGGAACTGTCCTTGTGATCCTGTCCCTTTTGTTGTCAGGCGGCGGAATTATACTCATCCTGCTCTCGCAAATGATTACGGGATTCGGTGTCGGCTTGGCCAACCCTACAACCGGGACCATCGCTTTACAGCATGCCGAGCCTGGGAAAGAGGGAGAAGTGTCCGCGACTCTCCAATTCGTGGATTCCTTCTGTATGGGTGTGAGCATTGGAGTCAGCGGCGCTTTAATCGCTTTGGCCCAAACTTTACAGTGGGGTATATCTACAGGGGTTTTGATGGTCCTTACGCTCCAATTAGTCTTTGTCTTGTTAAGTTTCCTGGCATCCGTAAGAATTACAGAACTCGTTCATCAAGAACATCATCCGATGAGTCATGCGAAGGACAAGCTTCCCATGTAACGGATACGTCGCAACAAGTCCATCATGAAGAGCGGGGGGAATTTATAGATTTCGGAGGTGGACAAGATGGCACGTGTATTAGTTGTAATTACTCCGGCTGAAGGCCATGTGAATCCGTCGTTAGGATTAGTCACTCAGTTGACGAATAATGGCGAGGAAGTTGTCTATGTGTGCACGGAGGAGTACCGTTCCCGGATTGAACAAACCGGAGCCCAGTTGCTTACCTATCCCTTTCCGCAAGATGCTTTCTCTCATGATCCGGTATTGAAACCGCAGGAGTACAAGCATCCTTATCCGTTCATTTATATGATGGTAGGCGGCATCATTCGGCCGATGATCCCCGAAGTGCTTCGAGTGATAGAAAATCAAAGGTTCGATTATTTGATCTTTGATTCCCTGATGGGCTGGGGAGGAACTATTCTTGCAGAGAAGCTGGGCATTCCCGCGGTATGTTCGATTGCCTCCTTTGCTTTCGTGGAGCCATTGGGCGCTGACCAAGGCTGGAAGGAGGAGGATACGGATACGAAGGAACTGTATGAAGCCACGATGAAAATAACGCGTGAGTTAGCGCAGGAGTTCCAAGTGAGTACTCCGGCCATGGAAGAGATTCCGGCACATGCAGGACGGTTAAAGCTCGTGTATACCAGCCGTTATTTTCAGCCGCAGGCGGCAAAGCTGGACGATAGTTTTATTTTCGCCGGTCCTTCGATCCTACCGCGGCAGGATGCTCCGCCCTTCCCGTTCGAGCTGCTTCGTGAACGATTCCCGCAAACCGTGTACATTGCGATGGGAACCATTTTAAATAAAAACTTGGATTTCTATCGGCTTTGCTTTGAAGCATTTGGGGATTTACCGGTGAATGTTGTTCTATCTTCAGGAAAATACACGGATATGGAGCCGCTGGCGGATCGAATTCCCGACAATTTTATCGTCAAGCCCTACATAGCGCAGTTGGACATGCTGCAGCATACGGATGTTTTTATTACGCATGCGGGAATGAACAGTACCAGTGAGGCACTTTATTACAACGTTCCGTTGGTGATGATTCCGTTAACGTCGGACCAGCCCCTTGTCGCCAGTCGGGTACAGGAGCTGGGAGCAGGTATCACATTGGATAAGCACAACCTCAGCCCGACAGTTTTGAGAGAGGCATTAGCGGAAGTGCTAAGCAATCCGCTTTATAAACAGCAGGCTTCCCTCGTCGGCGAATCTTTAAGGCAGGCCGGCGGTTATAAGCGGGCCGCCGATACCATTATGAATCATTTTGCGAAGGTTTAATCCACCTATTCCATACTGGGATAGATGTCTTTTGGACTCCGCGGCAGAGGTTTTTGAATACCGCACTAATTGAAAAGGGGGGACCGGTTGGTCTGCCCTTTTTGCTTTTTCTAATAGGTTGAGAAGAAATTCTTGAACATGCTTCGTTTGGATAGCGGGGAGGTCCGCATTCTGGGCAAGAACATGGTCGAGCACGAACTCGAATTGAAGCAGGAGATCGGATTCGCATTCGGCGGCATCGATTTCTACACGCAAAGCAAGATAAAGACGCTGACCGACGTCGTTAAGAAGTTCTATACCAATTGGAACGATGAGACCTATTACAACTATCTGAGAAGATTCAAGTTGGATGAGAACAAGAAAACCGTGGAATTGTCGACGGGAATGAAAGTCAAGTACAGTCTAGCACTTGCCATGTCCCATGGAGCGAAGCTTATTATCCTCGACGAACCTACGAGCGGGCTCGATCCGGCCGCAAGAGACGATCTGCTGGATATTTTCCAAGAACTTGTCGTAGACGGCGAGATCAGCATTCTTTTCTCCACTCATATCACATCTGACTTGGAGAAGTGCGCGGATTATATTACCTATATTGCAAACGGACGAATTATCAATAGTGCCGAGAAAGATGAATTTAAGGAAACGTACCGGCTGCTGAACGGCAGCGAAAGCCAGTTGAACCAGGTGAAGGATCGGCTGATTTCCTACAAAACAAATTCGTTCGGCTTTACGGGATTGGTTCACGCCAGAGATTTCGATCCCTCTTCCGGCATCAGGGCAGCCACGCCGAGTCTTGAGGAGATCATGATTTACTTCGCGAAGAAGGAGGACGCGTATGTATAACCTGCTGATGAAGGATTTGAAAATAGGCATAAATCGGATGAATTTTGTACTGCCTTTTCTGATTGGCGCCTTAATGCTCGTTCCGGGTTGGATCTATTTTATTGTTGTGATGTACTTCTTCTGGATAACGATGCCGAACATGTTCGCTCAATTTAGAACCCAGAACGATTTGCTCTTCACTACGATGATGCCTGCAACCAAGCAAGACATGGTAAAAGCAAGGATGTCCGTAATCGTCATCCTGGAGTTGATGCATATTGTCATTGCCATGATCTATGGATGGTTCACGATCCGCTTATACCCGAATGTGGACTACAATTTCTTCGCGCCGTACCTGGGTTTCTGGGGACTATGCTTTGCCATGGTGGCGATCTACAACCTCTTCTTGTTCCCCATGTATTACAAAACAGCGTATAAATATGGCCCGGCGCAGCTTGCAGCTAATGCGGCCGCTATGGCGTTTGCCTTTGTCGCCCAATGGTTGGGAATCCGGAGTTCCTATCTGTCTGACCTCTTCAACGGTTCCGGTGCCGACAATACGGCGGTTCAAACATCCATTTTGGTGACAGGAATCGTGATCTTTATTGCCTTCACTTTGATTGCTTGTCGAATTTCGGTCAAACGATTCCGACAAGTGGAGATCCAATGAACATAGCCATTTCGAGCACGTCGGAAAAACCGATTTATCAGCAGCTATTCGAACAGATCAGCGCCCAAATTCTCAAAGGCGAATTGGCAAGCGGCTATTGCCTGCCGCCTATTCGGCAAGCGGCCCAAGAGCTGCGCGTTAGCGTCATCACCGTCAAGAAGGCGTGGGAAGAACTAGAGCGATGCGGCTTGATCAATACGATAACGGGCAAAGGATGTTTTGTGGCTGAATTCTCGTCAGACGAGATGATGCGAATACGCAACGAGATGATCTTGAAGCAGATGGCTATCGACGCTGCCTATTACAAAACGTTTGGTCTCCCTATTGATGAAGTGATTGAGCTTATGAAGAAGGTTTATTCACGAGAGGGATGAGGATTTGTGAAAAGGTTAGATAATCCATTATTCATTGGAGCGATACTGCTTATTGCCGGCATCGTGTGGTCTATTGAGACGAATCGTATTGGGACGACTGCATGGATACTGTTATTAGCGGGAGTCGTCATAGGCATTGTGGCGGGGTTCATTCAAGGATGGGCAATCAATCAGAAAGAGCAAGGCAAGATCGGATCGGGCAAGAGGGTATTCTATATCGTCGGAACGCTTATGTTGCTTGTTGCCGTGAAGGTCGCCTTAAATCGTATGTTTCCGTCCTACATAGCTACAAGTCAAGCTGGGATCTGGTTGTCGGTTGTTTTTGCCGTTGGAGGTCTCTTCCTCGGACGTGCTTGGTACGACCGACAATTGACATCGGTGAAGAGGAGCGCTACCCGAAATTAAGGCGCGATTCTCGAAAGACTCGGCTGCGGAATCGATCAAGGCAAACACCACGGTGGCTTTTACAACATATATAGAATACTGCAAATTCCCTCAGCGCCCGATATCATGGACATCTCTTAAAAGCTTCGTAAAGGAGTGTTGACCGGTGATCACCATCTATGAGGAACAGCGTAAAGGAGCTGCTGCGGACACCGTTGAGCGTGCTTATGCTACGCTTGAAAAGTGCTTGGAAATCATCCGGCGGATGGACGGCGCCTATATCCCTGACGGCATCCCATACCTGTTCGGGTGGGGCACAAAATGAAAATTTTTCTCCAATGACATTTCAGGAGGCTCGGAACGAAAGAAGCCGGCGGACGAGAAAGTAAGCGACCACGCGGGAGCGTATCGACATGGTCACGAAACTATGATATGGTGGAGGAAACCCATAGGCATTCCACTCCTCGGAGTGGGGTGCCTTCGTCTATATTTCGGGTTTTTTACATTTAATGTATTCCGACTACTGAAAGATATGGAGGTTGTGATGCTATGTTTCTCTATTTATCCCCGCTCAGGGGAGGTTCGACGGCTGCTGTTACAGCGCTAAGATCACTTCATATAAAGGAGAGGTAGAGCATGGCTGCATACATTCATACAGAAAGACGTCCGCGGTTAAATCCTTCCGGACTGCGAAACTTACGTCAAGAGGGGCGTTTGCCGGGGGTCGTATTCGGTAAAAACGCGGACAACGAAATCATACACATTTCCACTAAACAATTTGAAAAATGGCTAAGGCAGGGGGCATCCGGCTTCATTGAGCTGAAGATGGACGGGGGTCCATCGCTGACGGTACTGCTGGAGGACCTTCAGCGGGATCCGGTAACCGGCTCACTTCTGCATGTTGACTTTCAGCTCGTCCAGACGGGGGAGATCATTCGCACGAAGATCCCGGTGAAGCTCATAGGCACCCCCGCCGGAACGAAGTCGGGAGGAGTCGTGCAAATCCAAGACCCCTATGTGGAAGTGGAGGCTTTGCCGAGAAACCTGCCGCATTCGGTCGAGCTGGACATCCATGCAATGGAAATCGGAGATACGCGTTTCGTGAAAGACCTCAATTTACCGTCTGAATTGACGGTCGTCTCAGGGGTCAATAAGATTCTCGTATCGGTGTCGAAACCGTAGTGGCCATAATGGCCGCTGCATCTGTGTAGTGACCTGGGAAATTAGGCACAAAATGTATTTATGAAGATTGTATAGTAATGAGCCCGGTAATGTACCGGGCTCATTTTGATCAAGCCGCAAGCTCGAAAAATGAAAGGAGATCAACAGCCTGAGCCGCTCGCTATACAAGCGGCTTTTGTTTTGTCCATGGAGAGGACAATGATTTTGCTTGGTACCAGGCAAAGGACTCGGCAGCAATATCGATCAAGGCAAACACCACGGTGGCTTTTACAACATATCCGTTCACCTCGGGCCAAGTCGACACTAGGCTTTTGAAGCCGCTTCCTTCGACGGGAAGAAGTCCCGAGGCGGTCAAATCCTGAATGAAATGCGGATTCCACAGCGCTATGTCCGCAAGCATGATGCATACAAGCATCGTTGTAATAACCGTCATCACGATATGGAAAACAAGCAGTTTGCCAGATCTGTAGCGCACAATAATTCGGACGATTTCCTTAGCAATGGCTAATG
Source organism: Paenibacillus sp. JT31N7 (assembly GCF_059692095.1). NCBI lineage: Bacteria > Bacillati > Bacillota > Bacilli > Caryophanales > Paenibacillaceae > Paenibacillus > Paenibacillus sp. JT31N7. The sequence goes on along the minus strand of NZ_JCAUAT010000001.1, from coordinate 387,128 downwards.
AGGCGGCGATCCACAGAAGCGGCCAATAGTGCCGGAATACATCGATATTCAGGAACGGAACGTTCGTGAAGACGCCATCGTGGTTCCTCCAAATCCCGAGAAAATCGGTCGAATGGACACAAATCGCCATGACCACAATGGTAAAAAGGATGGCTAAGATGGGCCTTCTCCTATTGATTTTCATCTTTGCGTCCGGAATCGGCGGCAAATCGGAGGGTCTCCACGCTTTCTTCCCGCTGCCGTTGCCGGCCCGCTGCTTATACTCCATCCAAGCGAATACAACGGTGACCCAAAAGAATCCTTGTGCAGCACCATTAACTAAAGAGGCCAGGTAGCCTATAACCGGGTCCGGCCTTCCAGAATGTGAAAGGAATGTATCGATGATGAAACCGGCGGTTAGCCCTATGACGATCAAGGTGAACACAATCTTTAGTGTGCTAAAGTAAGCGTCGATCAGCATGGGACCGATCAGGAAACGCTCGTGCCCGCGATACTTCGCGGCCAGCTCATTCGAATGGCCCAGCTCAATGAGCACGCTTTCGACATCCTCTTTAGTTGCCTGGCCAGTTGGATTGCGCTCCTCCAGCATATCTTCAATCAGGCCTTGCAACTCCCGTTTAATGTCCTCTCTTTGCTGCTCAGGCAGCCGCTGCGTCACCGCATAAATATAACGGTCAATGACTTCCATACTACTCTCCTCCTCCAAGATCAGTCAAAACGCCTTCCATGCTCGCGACTAGCTTGCGCCACTCCCGGCACAGTCCCGCATAAACTTCCTTCCCGAATTGGCTGAGCAGATAGTATTTACGGGGGCGCGATTCATTCGTATCCCATCTGCTCTCCAGCAGTCCTTGCTTCTCGAGTCTACGGAGTAGGGGGTACAAGGTGCCGGGATCGACGGCGATTCCTTTTTCCTCCAATAAGGGCACGAGAGAATAGCCATACCGCGGTTCGGACAATTGACTGAGCACGCCAATGACAATCGTGCCTCTCCGCAGTTCGCTTGATAACCCCATGATCGTTTCATTTATATCTGCCATATGATCAGCTCCTGGAAGTATTATACTGTGTATCACACACTATTGTAAATATTTCAATATAATGCAATCACTGAACACGGAGGAACTTTGAAGTATTTCGTTTTTAGAGATCTATATGGATGTATTTTTTTAAGAAATACGCAGGTATGCTTTACGCTTGACGCAATGAATCATAATAGTTATTATAGACTTGTTAAGTCTGTGTTTGAGGTGATTTTGAATGAAGTACTCCAAGGCTACCGATTATGCCCTCCATACGATGCTCTTTCTTACCGCGGCGACTCCCCAAAAACCAATAGGTGTGCAGCAGTTGGCGGAGCGGCAAAGTGTGTCCCCGACCTATTTGTCCAAAATATTGACCAAGTTGGTGAAGGCGGGCATGATTGAATCGATAACGGGAGTGAATGGCGGCTATCGGCTCAAACGAAATTGGGAAAATATTTCGTTCCTAGATATTATTCATGCGATTGAAGGCTCGGCCTCCTTGTTCGATTGCAGTTTCGAACATGGACCAGGATGCCCGATTCAAAAGGTGGTATTATCGGCAGAGGAGAAGATGGAAGAGCAGTTGAGAAATCAGAAAATGTCTGATCTTGTGCGGGAACTGAATATAGTCATATAAACCTTCTTTTTTTAAATCAATTAAAGATAATATGTATCTTTTAAATCTATAATAATGATTTATAACTGTCATAGTTGAATCGATAATGGGGGTGAATGACAGCTATCGACTCGAGTGAAATTGGGTAAATATTACAGACCTGAAAAATGGGAAGGAGAGGAAACTATGAATATGAAAGCCATTGCCCTTGGACGATACGAGGGAGCGAAATATCATCCTTTTACGTATATTGATCGCGAATTACAAACCATATTTAAACCTGTTATGGAGGTTGAATGTACGGATGATTACGCCGTGCTTCAGGAGGATAAGCTGGAGGGCTATGATCTGTTCATATCATACGCGGACTTTTCGGATCTGGAGATACCCGAAGATCAGGCACAAGCGCTCATCTCCTATGTGAGAAACGGCGGTGGACTGCTAGTTATTCACAACGGTATCTCGCTTCAGCTAAGCAAAAAGCTGGAAAAGTTAATCGGCGGCAGGGTTACGGGACATCCGGAATATACGTCACTGCCAGTTCGATATAATCAAGGGAGTCATCCTATTGTGGAGAACTTAAGCGATTTTACGGTAGATGAAGAACCGTTCCGGTTCGAGCTGAGCCCGCATGAATCGGCGGTTATACTTGCCGAATATGTCCATGATGGCCAGCGGTGGCCTGCAGCGTGGGCACATACATATGGCTCTGGCCGCGTGGTATATCTGATGCCGGGACATCATCTTCCATCTTTCCAGGTAGAATCCGTGCGTAAGCTGATTCGGAATAGCGGAATGTGGGCTGCCCAAGGTTCGTAGAGTAATTTAACCTGGTGGCAAAATTCCCGATTTAACCTATATGTTTGCACTTGGTGACAGCAACGCTTGTACTTCCCGTAACGGCCGGTGTTAACTAATTAGAGCGAGATCTTATCCGTACTATCCGCAGGTTTCTGAAATCAGTAAGTATGACTGAAAAAGCCACCTTATTATCAAAAGGGGAGCGAGAAGATGGACGTACTTAAAAACCAGTATGAATTGATCCAACGCACAAGGGAAACATTATTTCGTTATTGCGAAACTTTGTCCCCCCCAGATTATGTTAAAGAAGTTGAAACCTTAGGCGGAGTTTCTATTCGCAGTCTGCATGCTCATGTAGCCGATTGTTATAGGGTATGGCTGGGCAGTCGTGCCCTTGGTAAATCACTTCCTAATATAAAACCGGAATCCGTTGGAAACGTACAGGAAATGCGTGAGGTTTTTAAGAAAACGGATGCCCTGGTTTATGAATTTCTGAATGAATTTAAAGACAAATGGGATCCTGCCATTCAAGCATCCTGGAAGAGCGACAGCGCAGAGTTAACCGAATTATGGCTTTTTACGCACACCATCACCCACGAATTTCATCATAGAGGACAAATTGTAAAAATGGGCAGGCAACTCGGGTATATTCCGCCGAAAATGAACCTCGTTAAACCTTAGTGATTTCATGGAGATGCTCTCGGGAAGTTTGAGTCAACCTCTGAGGGGTACGGTAACGATTCCTGCTTTCCGGGAGATGGAAGAACAGTTGAGAAATCAGAAAATGTCTGATCTTGTATGAGGACTACATATAGGTGTGTAACTTTTCTTTTTTAAAACAATTAAAGATATCTAGGGCCTTTAAAGTCCAGAACCTCGAAGTATAACTGAGAGAGTGGAGAATATGCAAGCAGTGATGACGGAAGCACTGCATAATGCCGTGGAGAAATAAAGTTATTCCAATCATGGTTGGAATGAAAGCAGCGCAATTATGAATACGGTCCAGCAGGTGGCGGGTGTGATCGGCACAGTGGAGATAGACGCAATTTCAAGCCTAGATTATGCGAAAAAAGGTGATAAATACAATGAGAAATGAACTGTTTGATTCGGCGGTATGGGAAAAAGCCTGGAAAGAAGATCCCTATACGGGAGTAAACAAGATGAAGAGGGCTGGCATCGATCCGGCGCATACACTTGATTCATCGGCCAAGTCATTCAATAAAGAAGTGTTCAGCGAAGAAGGCAGGCGAAGGGCCAGACGGATAATGAACTGGCTAGAGGACCAGGGAGTCGAATTTTCGGGATCTTCCGTCCTGGATATAGGTGCGGCGTCGGGTGGCTTTTCCGTACCTTTCGCGGAGAGGGGAGCGGATGTAACGGCGGTAGAAACTTCTCCTCCGTTGGTCGAGCTCCTACAGCAAAATAGTTGGGGCTTAGCGAATGGAACGGTCAAGGTGGTGCACGAGCCTTTCGAAAACATTGATCTTAAGGCAAGGGGATGGGAGCGAGCCTTTGATCTCGTCTTTGTCTCCATGTGCCCGGTTCTGATCGATTGGGCCAGTGTAGAGAGGGTGCTGAGCTGCGCGAAGGCGTTCTGCTACATGAGCTTGTCGGTAGGTTCCAGGAAGCACAGCCTGGTTGACGAGATATGGCCGCTTGTCACCGATCGCCCCCGAAAGACCGAGCATTTGGAGATGGTTTACCTGACCCAATTACTGCTGCTAAAGGGATACTCTTATCAATCGTTGGTAACCCGGGAAATGAAAACAACGACAGTCTCTAAAGAGACCGCATTCAATGATACGATCAATTGGCTGAACATGTACGGCATCACGACGGACGAGAGGGTTCGTCATATTGTCTCCCGTCATTTGGACACACGCTTTCCCGGCGAACAAGTGGAAATCCGGCAAGGCGGCCGGTTCGGCAAAGTGCTTGTTCGTCTGCAAAGTCAGCATATGTACGAAAGAGAAGACCGTATCTAGTCTACAGTCGCCATAAATATCGAATAGCCTACTAACGAGGAGGATTAAACAATCATGAACAAAGTGGATGTAGCGATTATCGGGGGAGGTCCCGCCGGTTTGAGTGCCGGACTTATGCTGGGACGCGCGAGGAAGCAGACGATTGTCATTGATGAGGGACGTCCCCGCAATGCCGTGACCCGGGAGGCGCACGGGTTTTTGACGCGGGACGGAATCAGCCCGAGTGAATTCCGACGTATTGCGAAGGAGCAGCTGCGCGTCTATCCGTCGGTTTCCCAGGCGGAAGATACCGTTGTGTCGATCTCGGGTGAGGACGGAAACTTCTTGCTGGAGACGGCCAAAGGGATGAAGATCGCCAGCAAGAAGCTGCTGTTTGCCGTAGGCATGAAGGATCGCCAGCTCGGGATTAAGGGATTGGCCGAGGTCTACGGAAAGAGTGCGTTTGTTTGCCCGTATTGCGACGGTTGGGAATTAAGGGATGAGCCACTGGTTGTCATTAGCAGAGGAGCGGCACTCATGCATTTCGCTCCATTGTTGTCGGGGTGGACGAAGCGGTTTGTCGTTTGCACGAATGGCCCCGATGAATTGAGCGAGGCTGAACGCGATGAATTGCGGGATCATCAAATTCCGCTATTCGATATGCCGATTCGTGCCCTTTTATCCAGCGAGGGTATGGTGAACCATGTCGCGCTTGAGGATGGGACAGAAATTCCGTGCACGGGAATCTTCTTCAAGTCGGAACTGGTTCCGGGAACGGATTTGCCGCAGTCCCTCGGCTGCCGCATATCGGATACGGGGGTGATTGTAGTCGACGAATTGGGAAAATCCAGTGTCCCCGGCGTTTACGCAGCGGGTGACGCGTCTTCGCTAATGCATCAATCCATTGCGGCAGCCGCATCAGGGGCTGTAGCTGCGGCTGCAATAAATGGAGAATTAAATCAGGAAGCTTGGCAGAAAACACAATGAATGAAACCAGGAGCTAAGTAAAAAACGATCTAAATAGCCGCGCATGTGACGGCTATTTACTTTTTCCAGCACTGACAACCCTATTATTAAGAAAAGTAAGTGCCTGCTATTGTTAGTGGGCACTTACTTTTTTTGTTTCTAATAACTCACCTAAAAACACATTAAGCTTCTGATCAATCCTCCAAAACGGTACGTGGAGAAAAAGGAAGCGCTTCACCAGGCTACCTGTTTGCAGTCGTATCATCTAAGATGTCAAAACACCAAGCATGAAGTAAAATATGAGTTAGTGTCTACATAAATGGTATAGAAGTCCAAACGAATAGGAGAGGTACATTTCTTGGGAAATCATACATCAAAATACCAAATAAAGAAAAGCTATATGCTAGTAATGCTAGGATTATTATTGATTATTTTATCCGGTTCGCGCATTTTGTGGATGGAAATGTTTCGTGATCAAAAACATGAGCCAATTAAAAACGGGCAATTCGATTTACGCAATTGGAATGCAGAAGACGGGGAAATTGTTTTACTTGATGGGGAATGGGAGTTTTATCCTTCACAATGGCTGATGGGTGGCAGGCACCAACAAGGATTTGGCGAGAGTGAGCCAAGGCTTATTCACGTTCCGGGAAGATGGAATGAAGCTTTGCATGCTGAGAAGTCAACGCCATACGGATTTGGTTCTTATCGCTTGCGACTTTATGTAAATCCGGAAAAGGACCTTAATTATAGTATTCGCGTGCCTAGCGTACGCACTTCATCAGAATTATATGTAAACGGTCGATTGCTTACTAAATCCGGACAGGTGGCGACAACAAAGGATGAATATATTTCGAAGGACCTACCTTATTCTACAACCTTTACAGCAGACGAAAACGGTGTAATCGAACTCGTCATTCAGGCGGCAAATTATGTGGATAGTCGAAGCGGGGGCATTGTCCGATCCATTAAATTTGGTTCAGAAGAAGCCATTGCCAAAGAGATGAAAGCTTCCGTTTCTATGCAGTTTTTGGCAGCGATTATATTTACTATGCATGCTGTCTATGCACTTATTTTGTATTTACTAGGAAATAAGGAAAAGAAGCTGCTTTATTTCAGTTTGCTTGCATTATGTGTAACGATCACGAGTGTATTTAGTGTTGATGAGAAGTTGTTCCACCAAATATTTTATATTGGCAGTGTTTGGGATTTCCGGATATCGAACACTGCTCTCGTTATGGCAGCCTATGCTTTGCTCCAGTGTACGAATCATCGCGAGCTTCCATATTGGCGTAGGATGTACCCTGTCTATAAAGTAATGAATCTAGGGACTGCCGGCATCACTTTGTTTTTAGATCCATCTCAAGTGATTATGCTCTTTCCAGTTTATTATCTATTATTTGGTATTGCTGCAGTTGTCACGTTGATTACAATGTTTAAAAAAGTAATCAAAGGTTTAAAGAGCAATCTTTTACTGCTTTTCTCTTTTCTTGCGTTGATGAACCATCTTCTTTGGTCGGCAATCTTGCTGGATAGCGGTTTGAGTCTTGTCTACTATCCGTTCGATATGATTATTGCGATGGGCTGTTTAGCCGCTGTATGGTTTAAAGATTATTTTAACATGTATGCGAACACGAAAGAGCTTGCGACAACCTTGCAAAGGATGAATGACCATAAAGATCAATTTCTCGCAAATACTTCACATGAATTTAAAAATCCGCTTCATAGCATGCTTAATATGTCACAATCCGTTTTAAAACGGGAAAGGCATTTGTTGCAGGAAAGGAGTATCAAAGAGCTTGAAACTATTTTATCTGTAGGGCGTCGAGTGACATTGATAATAAATGATTTGATTGATGTGATGAGTTTACGGGAGGGCAACCCACGTATAAAGAAAAGAGTCCTATTTATTCAGCCGATTGTGACCGGAGTGCTTGATATGCTGCAATTGAATGCAGAAGTGAAGGCTGTCCAAATTGCCAATCAAATTCCTGAAGATTTTCCTCCCGTACATGCGGATGAGAACCGGGTTACTCAAATTATTTTCAATTTACTTCATAATGCAGTGAAATATACGAATGATGGGGTCATTTCGATTCGAGCTTTTGCGAAAGAGGGACGAGCCTATATCGTTATTGCGGATACCGGGATCGGAATGGATGAAAACATGCTTAAGCGCCTATTCCGTCCGTATGAGCAAGCCAGCACGAGTGAGACCATGATTGAAGGCGGCTTCGGGTTAGGTTTGAGTATAAGCAAGCAACTGGTTGAGCTTCATGAAGGTACGTTAGCTGTGTCCTCTGTTGTAGGAAAAGGCTCAACATTTAAATTTTCATTAAAGCTGGCAGGCATGGAGGTGGAGGAAGAGAAGGATAGGACGAGTTCACTTGAACCATTACCGTTACGAACCATGCCGATTCAAGAAAATGTCTTGATAAACGGGGAAAAGGCGGATATCCCGCCGGCTGTGAAACCAACCCTTCTATTAGACGTGCATCGCAATCGTCCGCACTTGTTAATTGTTGATGATGATCCTATCAACCTTCAAGTGCTTGAAACCATTCTACCGCCGGAAGAATATGAGGTGACGATGGTAACGAGCGGTAAAGAAGCGTTAGCAGTACTGGATACCAAGGAATGGGATCTGGTCATCTCTGATATTATGATGCCGCAGATGTCCGGTTATGAGCTGACACGGATAATTCGCGAGCGATATACACTCACTGAGCTCCCTATTCTGCTCCTTACCGCAAGAAGTCAACCGACAGATATTCAGAGTGGATTTTTGGCGGGAGCAAACGATTATGTGACGAAACCGGTGGAGGCCCTAGAAATAAAATCACGGATCGAGGCACTAACAACGATTAAACAAATCGTTCGTGAACAATTGCAATTAGAAGCTGCCTGGCTTCAAGCGCAAATTCAGCCCCATTTTTTATTTAATGCATTAAATTCAGTAATAGCTTTAAGTGACATTAATTTAGATAAGATGGGTCATCTGCTCCATGAGCTCAGCAATTTTTTGAGAAATAAATTTAAATTCGAAAATCCGAATGGACTTGTTCCGATTGAAGAGGAGCTAAGTCTAGTGCGCTCTTACTTATATATAGAAAAGATCCGTTTCGAAGAAAGGCTGCAGATCATTTGGGAGATAGATGACTATGCGGAATTAAAAATCCCATTTCTTACGATCCAGCCTCTCGTGGAAAATGCGATAAGACATGGAGTTATGAAGCGCACCCGCGGAGGCAAGATTGTTATTCGGGTTTCTGTCTATGACACGCATGCAGAGATAACCGTTGAAGACGATGGGATTGGAATGGACAAAGATCAATTACAAAGAATACTGGAAAGAAAAGCAGACAGCAGTTCGGGAGTCGGATTGATTAATACGGATCAGCGATTAAAACGGCACTTTGGAACCGGACTCGATATCCAAAGTACGGTAGATACAGGGACAAAGGTAACTTTTCATGCACGTACCAGGTTGAATAGCGAGGATTAAGCTCGGCACTTCCTTTAGCAATGTTCGCCGATAGACCCGTTAAGCTGAACCGTATCATAAATAGAACGAAATTTTGAGGATTTAAATATCGCTCTAAGAGAGTTTTTTACACTTTAAGCTTATTAAGATTGCCGGGGATTATGTATGGCACGTTCATCAAGATACCGATAAGGTATTTATCGCACTCGAAGGGGAGATGATCATTGATTTTCGAGATGGCCAAGTGAAAATTTCAAAGGGTGAGATGTTTATCGTCCCGAGGGGAGTAGAGATGAAGCCTTCCGCCGAAAAAGAATGCCATATCATGTTGGTGGAGCCTAAAAGTGTTGTAAACACTGGCGGTACTGAGTCCGAATTAACAGCAGCCAATGATACTTGGATCTAGTGCTTGTTACTAGTACGAACTAATGGATGAGAAGATGTTTCCTTGTGCCGATTCTTGTGATTGATGAAGAGGTTTACGCTGACGGGTAAGCTGTTCGATTTTTCAGAGAAAGGGCCATCCCGCAAAGGGATGGCCCTAAAACTTGTCGTTACTGACAGCGGGGTGAGCCTTAACATAAGCGACAAGCCCATTTCCAATACCTACATCCCATCTGGTAGAATAGGGAAAACCATAATTCTCTATACACTAGTATCTTACTTATACGCTTGGGGAGGTAGACGATGGACAAAGAACTAAGGGTACAGCTTACCCAGTGGCATGAAGATGATGAACACCAGAAGATTGTAGACACCCTGATGGAGATTCCTCCAGAGGACAGAGACTACGAGGTGGTCGGCAGTCTGGCAAGAGCGTATAACAATCTGGGACGTTATGAAGAAGCGCTTGAACAGTTTGCGATGATTGCGGAACAGGGGCAAAATGACCGTTTGTGGCATTTTCGTGTGGGGTATTCCTACTACTATTTGAATCGATACGAGGAAGCAGTGAGAGTGCTGGGTATCGCCCATGACCTCGATCCTGACGATAAGAATACGGCCATGTTACTGAACTCCAGCCAGCGCAAGCTGCGCAAAGCACAACACGCTGCGGCCAGACGGGCAATCAGAGAGCGGCATAATGATTTGGCGACGGCTTCAGCTCCTTTTGAAGGGATGGATCTGTCCGATTTTTGGGACGATAGTGATTATGCGCTAAGAGAATATGTTTCTGCCCCGCCCACGGATGAGCTGATTGCTTCTGTAGAGGAAGAGCTCGGTTACAAGCTTCCTTCCTCTTATATCAGTCTGATGAAGCAGCACAATGGGGGAGTTCCTTATAATACTTGTTTTCCGACGCAGGACGCGACCTCATGGGCCGAGGATCATATTGCGATTACGGGCATTATGGGCATTGGTCGCGAGAAAAGCTATTCACTCGGCGGAGATCTTGGCAGCCCGTTCATGATTGAGGAGTGGGGCTATCCTGACATCGGCGTGGTGATTTGTGACTGCCCTTCGGCAGGCCATGATGTGGTGATGCTGGATTACCGGAACTGCGGGAGGGACGGCGAACCCGAGGTGATTCATGTGGATCAGGAAGACAATTATGAGATTACGTTCCTGGCTCAAGACTTCGAGTCGTTTATACGCGGCCTGGTGAGTGAGGAGGAATACGATACCTCTCAAGAAGACAAAGAGGAGGATCTGCGCAAAGTAGCCGCAGGAAAATTCTCACCCTTGCTGGAAGAGCTGTGCAGCCGTGTGCCTGACGTGGACCAGCTTGAGCAGAAGATCCGCAAAGTCTGTACCCGAATCGTTGAAGAGAAGGGACACTTTTCCTTCCATGCAGATGAGCTTTCTACTCTGATGTACGATGTGCAGTTCTGGCTTTACACGAACTCTTATCCGAATACGAGCCTTCAACAATATCTGGATGTATATGAGAAAATTATCGTTTTTGGCGGTGAGTTCAGTCAAGGTGGGTATGCTCCCGGCTGGATAAGCGACTGGCTGGATGAGCGGATACGGGAAGGGATGATCGTTCAGGAAAACGGGGTAATTCGCTTCACCGAACAAGCCCGCTCGGAAGTCATTGCACGGCTGGATGAACCGTACCCTAAATAGGACAAAACTAGCGGCATAGACTCCTTGCTGTCATGAACCGATTTCTGCACTTGCCGAAATAACTTGATATGTTTTAGAAGAAAGGATGATAGACATGCCAAATGATAACCAAGCTCGTCTTTCTGCTGGTTCTGTTAGAGAAGTCGGTCGTTATCCTATCGACCTGACAGGTCCTCGTAGTCACACTCTTGTCCTTCAGCCCGGTGTGGGCAGTCTATCCATTGGACCGTCGCAATTGGGGAAGAAGGCAGACCTTCATGTCGCGCCTGATGCGCACATCGATTGGACCGTATTTGATGTCTTTGCGACGCCGGCGGGCTCTCCCTGGCCGCGATTTCTGCATTATACAGGCAGTGACACAGGCTTCTTTGACTGGGCGCAGAAACGTCCCATTGAAGAGATGACGTGGACTCCGGTCCTGTCTGCAGATACGCTGGTGGACGCCAGTCAGTCCAATTTGCATGGCTTGCATATCAAGTTGGACCAGTCAACGGGGCCTCTGAGCCTGAAGCTTCCGAAGCGGCACTTCCGCCTGAGTGTGTCCGGCGATCTATCACGCTTTTCGGCCACTGGCGATATGCCATCTTCTCTGACTCTAGCGCCGCGCACCGGCCGGCGCAAGAATGATACGCCTTTCTTGCTGCCCGACATGGGTGAGTTGCACCAGGTAACGAGCCTGACACTACAAAACGCACCGCTGGGACAGCCCATCTCGTTGGAGTGTCTAATCCGGTTCCCAAACCTTAACTCACTGAGTTTGTGGGGGAACTTCTGCGACGTGGACTTATTGGCTCGTCATGCCCGGTTAACGAATCTGGAGCTGCGCTTCATGCCTGATCTGGGGGACTTGCCGACATTAAACGCGTGGCCGTTGCTTGACAGATTTATCGCCTACAATGTGGAAGAGATCGCTGGCAAGCGACTAAAACAGCAAATGAAAACACGCGCTAAAACCCGTCCGTGGACCGACCATGCTTCAGTGAGCCAGTTACGAAAGCCTGAGTGGTGGACGACCGAGTTTGGCCGCCCGTTCTCGTCCTGGCCTAAACGTCTGGCCAAGCAGGCTAACGAAGCTTACGATGTTGCAAAAGCAACCTTGGCCGAGGCCCGCAACATGGCCGATGCAGAGGCAGCCATTACCGCTTTCACCGTGCGCTTCAACACCCTCAAAGGCATTGAAACCACCGAACGAGAAGACCTTGGTGAAGCGGTATGGCAGCTCAGCCAGTCTGACCACTTGATTGGCCGGCCTATAACAGAGGAGTTGGCTCAACGCTGGTTCGATGCAGCGCGCGAATACTGAATGTAATAAGAAAATGAACGGGCACTAGGAAATTGGCAAATTGAAAGTTGTCCCAGCGCTCTATATCATGGACATATTTCCATAACAAAAGAAGAATGAGGACCGATAGCAGCCGCATTCTTCTTTTATTATGCGTTGATATCCGCATAAACGGCTTTCCAAGTATCGGATAAAATAACTTTTTTGGGCGGATCTTATTTTAAGGGGTCCCGGATTTCATAGAAATGATCTAATAACGAAACAAGTTGTTTCGCCGCAGGTGAAAGATGTTTTTGACGATGATACACATAACAGATCCCCCTGGTGAAGGTAACCCCTTTTACGGGTATTTTGACGATTAATCCGCTTTTAACTTCTTGTTCAATGGCAAAGTTAGAAACAATCGATATGCCAAGTTCATGAATGACCGCTTGTTTAATTCCTTCCAAGTTGCTGATTTCCAGATATTTGGGTGGAGTAAACCTTAATTCCTCAAACTTTCCTTCCAAGTAACTTCGCGTGGCCGATTTATCAGGTTTTATAATGAACGTTTCGTTGGCCAAGTCCTGTAGGGTACAATCCGGTTTTGCGGCAAGCGGGTGCAAAGGATTGACAATAAGGACAAGCTCGTCCTCGTAAAAAGTTTTACTTTCAAAACGGGATTCATCCATCAAAACCCGATCAGACAGAATAAGAAATTCAACTTTATTAGATTCCAACATGTGAATAAGATGACTAGAAGAAGTAATGCTCATGTTGATTTTAATATTTGGAAAAGTTTTGGAATAATCGCGCAGGATCATGGGGAGCAGATAGACGCCCACAAAATTGCTCGCACCGAACGACAATGTTCCATAGGATAAGTCCTCCAGCTGCCTGATATGATCTTTAGCTGAATGCAGCAGGTTAATCATTTGCTCTGCATAAGGCTTGAAGTGCTCGCCTTGTTTGGTCAGGTAAAGCTTTTTGCCGATCCGGTCGAAAAGTGATACCCCCAACTCCGCCTCAATGCTTTGAATTTGCATGCTTACGGACGGTTGGGAGCAATAGAGTAATTCGGCCGCTTCGGTAAAGTTCAAGCATTCGGACAGAGTGATGAAAGTTTGCAGTTTGCTGAAGTTCATGGACAGGTCACCTTTCACGGAAATTGTACTATAACGATTTGTTATTGTTTAATAAAGATAATCAAATTGATTGATGCAACTATCGTTAATATACTAAAACTGCAAACAAAAATAAACAAAAGGAAGGGGATTCAATGAATGAATGAATGAATGATGTTTGTAATTCTTTCGGAAGTCAGGCGGCCGATATGCAAATTTCAATAAGTCCATTATTTAATTTGGAAGGTGCACGTTTTGACTATTGGCGTTGGAATCAGCGGTACAGGGAGAATTGGGCGACTATTCATTCGTAAAATTTTATCGGATCGTACTCCTTCTATTCCTTTGAGAGCTATCAATTCATCTTATCCAATTGATACAATCGCTCACTTATTAAAGTATGATTCCGTGCATGGAACGTGGGATGCCGACATTACTGTAAGCGGCATTCACTTACCGTGGACGGTCGGCGAGTGGATGTCCGATGTGAAAGGGAGCCGGAACGCATCTCTTGGCGGGAGTACGGAGTGGATATCGTTGTGGATGCGACCGGTAAATTCAATGATCCTAATGGGGAGCAGTGGAAAGAGAAGGGCGGGAACAATAACAAGATGTGATGATTACAAGAATAAAATCAAATTGATTGGCAGAAAGATATTACCTAAAATGAAAGCGTTATCACTAGACGGGGAGGGCACAAGATGTCTGAGGTCAAAGAGAGCGTAGAAAGTGATGTCAAACAGCCGCCGACCAAGAAAAAGAGCAAGATCGAGGAAAGGATGAAGAAGTGGGGGATTCCCCTGGCCATTACGGTCGTATTGCTACTTTTCTTTATGCCGACGCCTGAAGGCATGAGCGCGCAAGCCCAAAGTTCGATCGCCATATTCACCGGAGCGCTCATTCTTTGGATTACCACCCCGATTCCTATTTATTTGACATCCATCCTTGCGATTTTACTGCTTCCTTTAGTCGGAGCTGTTAAGGATCAATCGGTCGCGTTTGAAACTTTAGGGTACGACGTCATCTGGCTGATGGTCTCCGCGTTTATTCTCACCGCTGCCATGATCAAGTCGAATTTGGGCAGAAGGTTATCGTTATGGATGGTCACCAAGTTCGGTAAGACGCCGAAAACGACGTTGTTCTTATTAATTGTCATCAATTTTATTCTCGCCTTCTTCGTTCCTTCCACTACGGCTAGAGCTACACTTATGGTACCTATTTGCCTAATTTTGCTGGAAGTCTACAAAGCGATACCGGGTAAAAGCAACCTTGGAAAAACGATGATGCTTCAAGGAATTCAAGCAGACGCGATTGCGACATCGGGTGTCATGACGGCTACTTCGGGAAACATCATCGCAGTCGGATTCATTAATGACCAGGCAGGGGGCAACATCGGCTACATGGATTGGCTTCTGGCCTCTATGCCCACTGCGATCGTTACGATGCTCATCACGTTCTTCGTCGGATTAAAGCTGTTTTCATTCAAGGATGAAAACAATTTCACAAATGCTATGGATACTCTTAGGGATGAGTTAAAGAAGTTGGGCTCGTTTTCCCTGGATGAAAAGAAGGCTGTGGCGATCTTTATTTTTACTGTCATTCTATGGGCGACCGGTGACTATCACAAGGCTTGGTTTGGTTTCGAGATCAGTACGGAACAAACGGCCGTGCTGTCTGCGCTCCTGTGTCTCTTGCCCCGAGTCGGTTTGCTGACATGGAAAGAGACCAACATCAAATGGGAGCTGATGATTTTCGCGGCAGGTGCCTATGCGGTCGGTAATGCGCTGGATAAATCGAAAGGCGCAGAATGGATCATCAGCAAAGTCGTAGCCGCTCTGGGATTAGAGCAGATGAACCATGTTCTGGTTTATATCGTGGTGGTGTTCCTCAGCATGTACAGCCATCTTATCTTTACAAGCAAAACCGTCCGAGTGACGATCTTAATACCGGCATTCATCGCACTGGCCAAAACGCTCGGAATGGACCCAGTCCCGCTAGCTTTAGCCGCAGCCATGACCATGACGTACACCATCACGCTTCCGCCGCATTCCAAGGTGAATACCATCTATTTCGGGACAGGATATTTTACCGTATTGGATCAAGTGAAATATGCGGTCGTTACATGCTTTATCGGTGCTTGCGTGATCAGCTTGGCCATATTCACCTGGTTTAAAGTAATCGGAATATAGAACATTAGGAGGATACCATGCTGCATAAAAAAGTTATTTTAGCCATTGCTGACGGGGTAGGAGACCGCCCCCACCCATTGCTTAATCATGAAACGCCGTTGGAATTCGCGAAGACGCCACATTTGGACAAGCTAGCTTTGATGGGCATTTCAGGCATGATGGATTTGATCGGTTCCGGCATTCCCGTGGGTACGGATATGGGGCATATGATTTTATTCGGCTACCAGCCGCATCATTATCCCGGACGGGGGCCGATCGAGGCTTTGGGAATCGGAATGAATGTTCAGGCAGGAGATGTCGTACTTCGGTGCAATTTCGCCACGGTGGATGACAACGGAATCGTTGTCGATCGCAGAGCGGGACGGATACGGCAGGGAACGGATGAAATCGCGGATGCGATCGACGGTTTGGAGCTTCAAGGGGTAAAAGTGTATTTTAAACCGGCAACGGAACATCGAGCTGTACTTATCCTGCGGGGAGCCGGATTGAGCGAACATATAAGCGATTCGGACCCTAAAGCCCCGAACGATGGATGCCCGTATCAAGAGGTACAGCCGCTGGACGATTCCGAGGAGTCCAAGAGAACGGCATCGATCCTGAATAAGCTTCTTTCTAAATTTCACGCCATCTTATCGGATCATCCGGTCAATGCAAAACGTATCGAACAGGGCAAACTGCCCGCTAATTTTATTCTTACCAGGGGAGCGGGGAAGATGGCTCGTCTTGAGCCGGTCACGGATGAACTAAATATAAAAGGAAGCTGCATCGCGGGAGAAAGTACGGTTCTCGGTGTTGCACGGCTGGCCGGCTTTAAAGCCATCACGGATAGCAGTATGACAGGAAATATGGATACGAATATTGAGCTGAAAGCTAAACTGGCGATCGAAGAAATCACCCGCAGTGACATGGTTTTGGTACATTTCAAGGCGCCTGACCTGAAAGGTCACGATAACGAACCGCTTGAAAAAGCAAAAGCGATCGAGCAGTTCGATAAAATGGTGGGGCTTATCGCTCAGGGACTGCCTGAAAACACATATCTCGCATTGGCTGCCGATCACTCAACGCCTTGTGAGGTAGGAGAACATACTGGCGATCCCGTTCCGATTCTGATCTACGGGCCTAGCGTCCGAAGGGACCGGAATTGGCGGTACAATGAAATTGATTGTGCTTATGGAGGGCTAGGACATTTAACCGGAATTGAATTCGTCCGGACACTCCACGGTCTTATGGGCCGGGTGAAAAAACTGGGGAATTAGCTATTTCACAATGATGAAAGCAGTTGCAGGTAACATGCTGGAAGCACAGCTTGATCAACTTCGAATGAACCTTAATCGTTATCCAACAGAGGCTGGGAATTTTCCCAGTCTCTCTTTTTCATTAGATGTGGGGTAATACGCAGGCAGGATGAGTTGCACTACAGAAAATAATTTGGACCCGCAACCAGCTCGAATGGCGTACGATCCTGGACAATCCAGAGATCGCAATTTCGATTGATGTACTTGTTAGGAAAGAAGCGTGTCAATGATTCGCATCCAATCAAAACTTTTGAGATAACATGGAGACTTTTTCCTTTATTTATGCGTAAATAAAGCACGGATCCAAATCAAAAAATAATTAGGGCAATAGTTGGAAAGATGCATTTGACTCAACTGAGTTCACAGCAAATCATCCCGCATCAGTAAGTTGTCTCTTGCAAATGCTTGCGTTCCAAAAGAACAGTCAACGACAATAAATCGATAGATAAGGGGACGGAGACTTGTTATGTTAGGCATTATCGTGATTATACTGTTGTCATCGTTCTTGCTTCGCTTCACGATTAGGCAGCCGTTGTCCATACTAGGGTACAATCCAATTGGTCTGCGTCTACGGCAATTTGGAATTGCTTTACTGATTGGAGTTAAAGTTACCGCCGAGACGCTTCTGGTTAACATCGATAGCGAGATGATCGAGGTATTGGGAATACGACCCTGCCGCTCGTGTAATCCGGGAATGGCACGATGCCCGGTGGGCATCGTGCCGCTACGACGAAACGGATAAACGGATGGAAATAAGCAGCAGTCTCTGGGATCATGTGACGATGGAGCGTCGACTAAAGTGCTGAATTGGTAAATAAACTTGTAAGCCAGGAAAATAAAGTAGTAGACTGGGGAATAAAACATTAGACTAAGAACGAGAACGAGTACCTTACGTTACGAGCAGTTATGTACTGATGTTGCTGTGAAGGAGGAGAGCTTCATGCTCTATATCTTTAGTGGGTTGCCAGGCACCGGGAAGTCCACGCTATCATCCGCTCTGGCTAGGGAGTTACAGGCAACGTATCTGCGAGTCGATATCGTGGAGCAGGCTATGCGGGTTGCCGGAACGTGGGACGACGGACCTGCGGGTTACATCGTGTGTTATGCGATTGCATCGCAGAATCTTCGGCTGGGCCTTGACGTGATAGCAGATACTGTCAATCCTATCAATGAAACGCGTCAAGATTGGCGCAACGTGGCGGAATCTCTTGAAACTCCGTTTGTGGAAATCGAAGTGATCTGCTCTGACGATCGTGAACACAGGCATCGAGTCGAAACGCGTGCAGCCGATATACCCGGTTTTGTTCTACCTACTTGGGAGAAGGTCATGAACCGGCAGTATGATGTTTGGGACCGAGATCACATCGTCATCGACACAGCTCATCAGACTGTGGCCGAAAGCTTGATGACGTTAAATGAACTGTTGGATCGGGAACGCAGAAAAAGTTTAATTGATTGAGCCAACGGACAATGCGAAAGTCGTTTTTTATGAGGAGCTGCGAAGCGAGACTCTGGATTTGTCGTCCATTCTGTTATTGGCAAATGAGTATCCAATGGAGTTGCAACGGAGGTAATGGGGGGGTGGAAATATTTCCAAGCTAGTGGATAGCTTCCGAAACCTAGTAAGATTCCAAGATTCGATAATTTTAACTCTGCATATCGGTAATAAAAGTGTCGCATAACATATTTGGAATCCATCGCCCGTAACATATACTGCGAACTATTTTTTGTATCGAATGTTACATGTCGGGGGATAAGAACTCAACTTTCGCAGAGCGAAAATGGGCTTAACGATAAATGCGACATAGATTAAAAGCACTTGGAATGATAGGCTTGACGGATAATAGAAAAACACCGCTTTTTGAGTCATGGTGGCTACGCCTGGCGGCGATTTCTGCTGTCTTTGATCGGTGAAACCATCTCGCGCATGGAGTCGCTCACCTCCATGAACCGGGAGAAGGCGTTCATTTTGGGCGATTCCATGTTTGAACGCAATCGAAGTAAATCCGTTGAAATGCTGGCCCGCTATAAGGACCATGCCACAGGTGCCTTCTACATAGGCTTCCGCATGCTGACCATGGGCTGGTCCGACGGACATTCCTTTGTCACAATTGACTTTACGTTGCTCAGTTACGCTACCTCCGGTATCAATGGGATGATGGAGGGCATCGACAAACGCAGGCATGGCTACAAACGCCGGAAAGAAGCGTTTTGTTCGGCTCATTGCGACCATGCTCGACCGGGCTCTACAAGGCGGCCTTTCGGCTTCGTATGTCCTCATGGACAGCTGGTTTACGCATGCCCCACTCATTGGTGAGATTCTCCGCCGCGGGCTGCATGTCATCGGTATGGTCAAAAACGACAACAAGCGCTATCTCGTAAACGGCAGGCGCTTGAGTTTGAAGGAGCTGTATGTTGCTCCGCGTATGGAGGGAAGGAATCAGCACATTCTTCGTTTCATCCGAACCGAGTTGGCTCCGGGCATTCCGGTGACGCCCGCCTTTGTTCGTCATCGCTCGAAGAAAACGAGTGGCTGGGTCTTCTTTCTACCGATCTGACGCCGGAGGCCTCCGACATCATCCGGATCTACCGGATGCGCTGGGACATTGAGGTGTTCTTCAAGTGCACCAAATCCTTGCTGCGCCTGCAAAAAGAATTCCAGGGTCGCTCGTATGATCTGCTCGTGAGTCATAAGACGATAGTCTTTTCCCGCTACATTCTGCTGACTTGGCAGCATCGGCAAAGTACCGACGCCCGGTCGTTTGGCGGCTTATTCTATCTCCTCTGCGACGAAGTAGGCGAGTTGGATTGGGCCGCCGCCTTGCAACAACTGCTGGACCTGATCCAGGAAGTCGCCTCCAAATCCGGGAAAAAGCTCTCGGCCCTGATTCAGCGTCAACTCCAACAATGGATCGCCGCTTTGCCCAGCTACATCAGGGCTTATCTGCCCATTTCTTGCTGCGAAAGTGAGTTAAAAGGAATAGTTATGGGGTGACGTTATCATAGAACAACTACATACGACATTACGAACGGAATACGAACGAACGGAATACGAATTGACAGTTTCAGTGGTCGATGTTAATATACACTGAACAATAATCAGGAGGGTTGCGATCAATGTGGTTCACTCTATGCGCTTAAGATAAGCACTCAAGAAAAAGCGAATTTCACCACATATGTGGGCTTTTTTTGAGCTGCTTATTTCTGCGTATGAGAACATTGATCGCGGTCCGGACGGCATTTTTTTTGTGCCTTCTTTCGCTGTGCTCTGACGCGTAATTTATGCAGACCCAAGCCCGCAAATGGACTTGGGTCTGCATTTTTTATTGTTTAAAATGTTTGGCAAATTGTAGATTCATTAATATTCAGAGAAATGGAGTTATGAGGATGCAAGGCAAACACTGGTACTTCTTTATTTGATGCTCTTTTCGCAAATCCGTAGGAAAGCCTGCGGACGGAAATCGGAAGCTTCGGTATCGAAGGAGGATAAATTTATGTTATTGATAAAAGCGGAAAGTATATATGTGGAATATTTGGGGCGCGACGTGCTCGATATCGACCAGTTGGAATTGTACGATTACGATCGAATTGGTCTTGTGGGCGCGAACGGAACTGGAAAAAGCACATTGCTCAAAGCGCTTCTGGGCCAAATCCCCTTACAGCAAGGTAAGCTCAAGAGGGAAGGGACGTTCACCTACATTCCTCAGTTGGAAGAGGCGATTGTCCAAGATGTGCAGGATTACGCCATTATGGGCAAATTAGGCATCGACCGTGTGCAAACGGAGTCCATGAGCGGCGGGGAAGTGACACGGGTAAAGATTGCGCAGGCGCTGTCTGAAGAGACACACGGCATTTTTGCCGACGAGCCGACATGCCATCTGGACTGGGAAGGCATCGACTTTCTCGTTAACCGGCTCAAACATTACGCTGGAGCTTTGCTCATCATCAGTCATGATCGCCACTTCCTGGACCGGGTCGTCGATAAGATCTGGGAGCTGAAAGACGGAAGAATCACTGAATATTGGGGTGGCTATACCGACTATCTGGCACAAAAGGAAGAGGAACGACAAAGACAGGCTGCACAATACAAGCAATATGTAGCGGAACGGGAGCGGCTGGAACAGGCGATCGAGGAGAAGAAAAGTCAAGCCCGCAAGCTTGATCAAAGGACAAAAGGGGCCGACAGAAAAAACAGCACGGATAGCGGGGGACGCCTTGGCCATCAGAAATCCCAGGGCAGCAAGCAGAAGAAGCTCCATAATGCTGCCCAAAATATGGAGAGAAGAATCAATTCGCTGGGAGAAGTTGACGCGCCCGAAGCCATACGCAGCGTGCAATTCCGTCAGAGCAAAGCGCTGGAATTGCATAATTCATTTCCGATTGTGGGCAAAGATCTCCACAAACGGTTCGGGGACAAGGTGATTTTCGACAACGTGTCTTTCCAGTTCCCGCTCGGCAGCAAGATCGCGATCACCGGCACCAACGGGGTCGGAAAAACCACGCTGTTCAACATGATCAGAGATCGGGAAAACGGAATTACGATATCTCCTAAAGCAGAAATCGGCTGCTTTGTCCAAACCGGCTACAAGTTCAAGCGGAATCAGAACGTCATGGCCTTCATGCAGGAAATTTGCGAATACCCCGTTTCGGACATTCGGGCGGTACTTGCATCAATGGGATTCACGCATCAGGATGTTCGCAAAGAACTGGCCGTATTAAGCGGCGGAGAAATGATAAAGCTCCAGTTAGCCCAATTGCTGCTTGGGCGCTACAACATCCTGCTTATGGACGAACCGAGCAATTTTCTGGATATTCCCGCCGTGGAAGCGCTGGAGACCATGATGCAGAATTACCTGGGCACCATCGTATTTATCTCCCACGATGCGCGTCTGATCGAGGGCGTTGCCGATCAGGTGTACGAAGTAAAGAACGATCGGCTTGTTCGATTAAAGTAATGAGCAAATTAGGCGATGAGCAGAATAAAGGAGAAATCATTGATGCATAGACAATGGAAAAAAACCTTCGTATTGATTTTCAGCGGACAAATCTTTTCAATCTTAACGTCCGCTATGGTTCAGTTTTCAATTATCTGGCATTTGACCGAGACAACAGGTTCGGCTGCCGTGTTGATGATCGCAGGTCTCGCCGGCTTCCTGCCGCAAGCGCTCCTGGGTCCGTTCATCGGTGTATGGCTTGATCGATGGAATCGTAAGCTTACGATCATGGTTGCGGATAGCGCCATTGCGTTATCCAGTTTGGTTCTAGGCGCCTGGTTCTTTTGGGGCGATCCGAGTTTGTGGGTTGTCTATGCGATACTGCTCATTCGATCGGCAGCAACATCCTTCCATGCTCCGTCGTTCCAGGCCGCGATTCCATTGATTGCGCCGGAGGAACAATTAACCAAGGTAGCCGGCTGGCATCAGTTGGTGTTCTCGGCGTCCACCGTACTCGGACCGGCGCTTGGAATAGCGGTTTACTCGGCAACTTCCTTAGGATTGGTAATGCTCTTGGATGTGGCGGGCGCTCTATTGGCCAACCTTATGCTGCTGCTGGTCAAGATTCATCAACCGAAGCCGGAGGCCGTTCCAGCGCCTTCGTTTCGAAAGGAATTTACTCTTGGCTGGAAAGCGTTCCTTTCTGTGAAGCCTGTTGTCACGATTACGGTCGCAATGGCTGTCTTTAGCGTCGTTTTTATGCCTCTTGCCATGCTTTTTCCCCTGATAACGCTGTCGCACTTCAACCGCGGAGGGTATAGCGCCAGCTTGATTGAGGCGGTGTTCGGTATTGGCATGATACTTGGCGGCGCACTGTTGTCGGTTCTTGGTTCTAAATGGAGGGATTCCACGTATATGAACCTTAGTTTGGGCGCGATTGGATTCGCCTGCGTCCTGAGCGGGGTGGTCGGAAGTGAAGCGTTCCTTGCTTTTGCCGTCTTGTCTTTCATCATGGGTGCAGCTGCGCCTTTGTTCAATGGTCCCTATATGGCGATGATTCAGAAGTCATATGAACCTGAGAAATTAGGGCGCGTTCTCTCATTTGTCACGAGCATTGGACTGTTGGCCTCCCCGATCGGACTGGTGCTGGCGGGACCGGTCGTCGAACGTTTCGGGGTTCAAATGTGGTTTTTTGGGTCGGGGATTGTCGTGGTTTTGATCGGAATTTATCTATTCCTCAAGTTTCATAGCACAGGCAAAGAGCAAAGACTCGGTCACTAATCGATAAGATCGTCTCATCCGTGTCCCAGCTTTAGTGCGCTAGAATAGGGGCAGTCTAAGACTTTATTTTTGGGTCCTAGGCTGCCTTCAGTTTTTAAGAGGGATATTTGCTGTTAAGCATAAGGCAAGCACTGAGCGGCCATGATGTTGAAGGCACGCGACGGAAAGGAGGCTCTACAACATACTGGTATTGATGTACCGGGGCAGTTGTGCAAAGGTATTGACATTTCGCAGAGCAAAATCAGCTGCAACACCTACTCGATCTCATTAACGAAATTGCTACAAAAGCAGGCCAAAAACTCTCGGCTCTAATTCAGCGTCAACTACAGAATTGGATTTCCAGTTTGCCCAGTTACATCAATGCTTGTTTGCCGGTTTCATGCTGCGAAAGTTGGGATAAGCACAACTATGCTTTAAAATCGCGCAGTTGCGGCTTTTTTGTTTTAACGATATATGCTTTTGTCAAAACTAAGGACAAGAACATATATCGTTTGCCGATTGAGGATAAGCACATGTATTGGTTTACCTGAAAGATGCATCGACTGCAATGCTCGGCACACGCAATTCCGCGTAGATATAGTTGAAAAAGGAACTTAAATTTAAATCTCGAATATCTTAATGGAATCGGTTAGCTAAAAATTTGATGACAGACAGGAGATAGATACGATGATAAAAGGTTTCGGAGGAATATTTTGGAGAACTAAAAATATTGAAGTTATAAAAAAATGGTACAGTGAAGTGTTACAGATTGAAATAGAAAATTGGAACGGGGCGGTGATAAAACCCCAATTAGGAAATGAGACTATCTTTTCATTCTTTACCGAGAATGACAGTTATTTTCCAACAGAACAACAAGTGATGTTAAATTTCCAAGTACATAATCTAAACGAAACTATTAAGCATCTTGAACATATCGGTGTACCTCTTGCAAAGAAAAAAGAGATTAGTGAATTTGGAAAGTTTATTTGGATTGAAGATCCTGAAGGTCGACTGATTGAGCTTTGGGAGAAATAACGAGTTGTCATTCATTCGCTATTGAGCTAACGGGTAACGTTAGTTGAATAGTAATCTCTCGACGGCTTGCAATGTTACAAAGGGACGGTTCTGGTCGATGTCCAGATGCCTAAAAGTCTGCTGGGCCAGGCGATTGCCTATAGCTTAAACCAATGGGATAGGCTGACAGCGTTTCTGAAAGACGGTAGGCTGGAGATCGACAACAACCGGAGTGAGAGGTCGATCAAACCGTTTGTGATCGGGCGAAAGAACTGGCTTTTTGCGAATACACCTCGGGGCGCAAAAGCTAGTGCAGCCGTATACAGCGTGATTGAAACAGCGAAAGAGAACGGACTGCATCCGTTCCGGTACCTCAAGTACCTATTTGAGCAATTACCGCAGCTCCCTTATCTCCAAGCTTCGGAAACGCTTAAACCGCATATGCCCTGGTCCTCTTCATTACCAGATACCTGTCGCATGCCTTAATACTCTCATCCATCATACGCGGGCTTCCATCTGACTTCTAGGCGGGGCCTATTTGACGCTCACGATTAAATTATAGGCGAAGCTTTCATTTACATTTTGTATCAGGGCATGGTATTTCATCGTTTTACATACATATGAACAAAATTGTAATTAAGCAGACTTATGTCGTTTTATGTGAGATACAAGTCTGCTTATTTAATGACCACGCCGAAACAACTATGCTTGAATTAAGGTCATAGACTGGGGGGCGTTAAGCTAACGGCAGCATAGTTCAAAATTAACCTGGTGAATCTTATTGCAAGTAACGGAAAGTTTTTTGGTTGAAATGTAAAAAAGTCCGTTTAAGCTGCTTTGGAAAGATGATATCCTTGACACAGATTATGGTGAGAGCGAGTGATCTTTGATGATAATTAAATTGTGCGGGGAAAGGGTGGAGGATAACGATAGAGGAGGCAAATCTTTGTACAATCATCTGGAACTAATGAGCATTCAAGCTGAAGTTCTCTATATTCACGATCATGCTGGACGTATCACAACGATTAATGAGCCTACGAACCAGTCTGCTCCTCGATTTTTTTGGGGACAGACCGAGGCTGGCAGCATTGTAAGATTCCGCAGCGACACATCCGACCGCTTAGTCCACGACATCCTGCAATTCATGGGTCAGAGGGATTCAACCGAGCAGCTTGCTAATGTTATTCGGGTATTGGAAAAGGACAGAGGAATTAAAGGCATATGGATGGGTCCCGCTTTTGCATTTCCAGAAATCGTAAAAGATTACACAGACGCTACATTGGTCACTGAAGACAATAAATACTGTTTGGAACCAGGATTTCCTGCTCTATTACCAGAACTGAAGTTTCGTGGGCCTTGTTTTATGGTAACGGAAAACAACATGGCGGTATCTGTCTGTTTTAGCGCAAGAAGTAGTGAGAAGGCGGCAGAGGCCGGAGTCGAGACATTGAAAGATTATCGAGGTAAAGGATATGCGATGCGCGTAACCTCCTCGTGGGCTCAAGCGATACGACAGTCTCGAAGGATGCCTTTATACAGTACATCATGGGACAATTATTCTTCCCAGTCTATTGCAAAACGTCTCCGTCTTAACCTTTATGGAACGGACATTTCAATCTATTAAGGTTTAGAAATTAAAAAGAAAGGCCATCCCGCAAAGGATGGCCTTAAAACTTGCCGTTGGAGATTCGGTTGATCGAAAAATCTCAAAAGGATGAGACATATGCACCGGAAATCTGTATCTCCTCAAACAGCTCAAGGGAATGGTTACAAGAATCGTACGACAAGAGGAAAATCCGAGAAGTTTAAGAATGAAGCCACCAATTCCTGCTATTAGCCGATTTGATGCAAGTATAATTTCCGGATTGCAATGTGAGCCGGAACGTTATATACTGTAATCAAATATGTTTCAGTATGTTGTTCGGCCGCTTATTTAAGATATACTGTGCCTGATAGGAGCGCAGTAATTATTGAGGAGGAGAGAGCTATGTCCATTTTACAAACATCTCTATCGGTGGAGCAGCAGCAGTTTTTCAATATTATTAAGGATCGCCGGTCCGTCCGAAGCTATGATCCCGATGTCAAGATTTCGCGGGAGGAAATGAACGAAATCTTGCAGCAAACGACGCTGGCTCCTTCAGCCGCCAATTTGCAGCCGTGGAGGTTCCTCGTTATCGACTCGCCGGAGCTGAAGCAAAAGCTGCTTCCGATCGCGTATAATCAGCAGCAAGTGATCGAGGCTTCGGCCGTCATTGCAGTCTTAGGAGATATGGAGAGCTACAAATTAGCCGAAAAAATTTATGGAATGACGGCTGATGCGGGTTACATGCCTGCAGAGACGGCTAAATCGTTTGTGGAGCGCTATGAAGAGATGTTCAAAAGCATGCCTGCGGAAAAAATTCGGCGAATTGTTTCTATTGACGGTGGATTGGTAGCCATGCAGCTCATGCTTGTAGCCCGTGCCAAAGGCTACGATACGGTCCCGATGGCCGGCTATGACGAGGCCAAGTTCGTTGAAGCCTTCCATATTTCAGAGCGGTACGCTCCTGTTATGCTGATCGCCATCGGCAAGTCGGCGAAGCCGGGACATCCGACGGTAAGATTGCCGA
The DNA here is from genome assembly GCF_059692095.1 of Paenibacillus sp. JT31N7. NCBI lineage: Bacteria > Bacillati > Bacillota > Bacilli > Caryophanales > Paenibacillaceae > Paenibacillus > Paenibacillus sp. JT31N7. Next base: position 360,516 of record NZ_JCAUAT010000001.1, on the reverse strand, counting down.
TTGAGGATGTCGCTTTCTACAACGAAATGCCTAAGGCATAAACATTTCAGAACGAAAAGACGCCAAAGGATTCAATGGGATCCCGGCGTCTTTTTTGCTTAGCCGACGTCGCATGGTTGCGGCTTTTTTGTTTTAACGCGCTTTCTGGCAGGAAAATTAATTTATAACGATACATTCCGAAGAAATATTTAGATATCTATTGTAAGGTTGAGGGGGAATAGGAAGGTGGGAAACCGTTCGATTTATAAGTAAGAGACCATGATTGGATTTATTATGTGGGATGATGTTCCAAACAACGGGATATGTGTGATTCCTCGTTTGATGATTGATGATTGTGGGGACTAGTATTAGTGCTCGCTTTCTACGAACAGAGAGTGCATTCTATCTTTAATTGTTTTTTACGAACCTCCAGCTATCCAAAATAACATATTAGTGTCAGGAGGAAACGTGCATGATCAGGAAACAAAAAATTGTAGTGATTGGTGCAGGGATTGTTGGCGCATCAATGACTTACAACTTGGCAAAGCGGAATCAGGATGTCACTTTAATCGAGTGCAATTCAACGGTTGCCTGTGAAGTAACCGAAAAATCTTTCGCTTGGATTCATTCATCGGGCCGGGTTTCACAAAATTATCGGCATTTGTATGATGCAGCACTAAACGAATATCATGCCTTAGAAAAAGAAATGACTGAGTTAAAGATAAACTGGCACGGAGCACTAACATGGGGAGTTCCTGCAAATATGGAGGAGTCTCGTATACAAAAATTAAATCGGCAGCAGATCATTGAGCTGGAGCCTAACTTGAGGGAATATCCGGAAGAAGCTTTTTACGCGCGCGAAGAAGGCGCTGTTGATCCTATTTGGACAACAAAACTTCTGGTGGATAAGGCTGAAGAAAATGGAGCGGAAATACTTTTTGATACGAAAGTGATGAAAATAAGGATAGAGGATGCCAAGGTTGTTGGCGTTCACACCTCAAACGGTTTTATCGAATCGGATGTTATCGTAGTAGCAACCGGAGCAACTTTACCAGAACTCTGTAAGCCGTTAGGCCTCGATGTTCCTGTCGCTCCTTCGCCTTCTATTATTATTCGCATGAAATCGAATGAAAAGTTAATCCATACTTTAATCTCGAATTCACAATTTGAAGCAAGACAACTAACCGACGATACGCTAATAGCGGCCGAAGATTATAGGGATGAGTCCGGAGAAAATGGGCCGGAGGCAATTGGAAAACGAACGTTTGAAAGCCTTCGTCATGGTTTAAAAGGCGGAGAGAAATTGGAATTGGAAAGTATCCAGGTAGGAATGAGACCTATGCCTGTAGACGGATACCCCATTGTTGGCTTTTATGATCAGATAGAGGGGCTGTATCTAACCGTTATGCATTCAGCCATTACGTTGGCTCCTGTTATTAGTCGCTTGGCTGCAAGCGAAATAATAGACAACGTACGGTTGATAGAATTAGAAAGCTGCCGGTTATCCAGATTTTAAACGTTTGAATATTGCTGCGCTGGAAACAGAAGTTATCCATAATGTAGTCATCAAGTTCATCTATGGTGGTCACAGTGTCGGATGTCGGAGGACAAGAATTTATAGAGTAGACACTTAGAGCAAAGCAGCCCGCCCTCGGATGAGGAACGAGCTGCTTTTTTAGTTTTCACGGTTACACGTTGTAAGCACGGACGCCTACAAGCTCAGCTTCTCGAACCGGACTTTAATGTCCTCAACCAGCAGCTTGGCCGCTATGATGCCGCCCGATGTATTCCACACCGCTTCATTGACATTGAAGGCCCGTTGTTTTTTTACAACGTTCAGATTTTGTCCGAGAGGGCTTTTCAGCCATTCGTCCGCCGTCTTGGAGGCATCGGTTTCACCTTTGCGGTCGGAAGTGAAATAGAAGAACACATCGCCATCAAGCACGTTCATTTGTTCCATTGTAAGATCGTCGGTGAACTTATCTTTGTTTTGAGCTTCCGGGCGGGCAAAACCCAGCTGTTCAAGGACGACGCCGGCGAAATTGTTTTTGTAGTAAACGCGCACTTTTCCGGGCTGGAATCGGGCCAGCGAAACACGCATTTTCGTTTTATCGCCCAGGGCCGCCTTCGTTTGCTCAATGGCCTTGTTGTAGTTATCCAGCGCCGCTTTTCCTTCGGCTTCTTTGTTTAGCGCCTTCGCAACCAGCTCGAAGTTTTCAATCATGCTATCGCCGAGATTCTCCGTAAAGACGGTTGGCGCAATAGCGGAAAGCTGCGGATATATTTTTTCGTGGCGGACCTTGGTTCCTAAAATAATATCCGGTTTCAGGCTGGCGATAAGCTCCAGATTGGGCTGCGACTCGTCGCCGATAACTTTGACGCCGTCCATCTTATCTTTGATATGATCAAACCAGGGCTCGCCAATCCACGATTTTACCGCAGCGACCGGTTTAATGCCAAGTTCCAATAAAGATTCGGTGCCTTGGTTCGTCAACACGACGACGCGCTGCGGCGTTCCGGTAATGGGCGTGTCGCCCATCGCATGTTTAATCGTGCGGACCGGAGCATCGCTGTCCTTCACTTCTGGCGGCTGGGATGCGTTCGGTTTGGCGCAGGCTGCGACAAGTAAGGACATGATGAGGAGGAGGAGAAGCAACGCCATCCATTTTTTTGATCTTCCCAACAGTAATACCCCTTTCGGTTTCCCTCATTTATAAAAATGATTATCATTCTCAATAGAGATTAACAGACGACTCCCTTAATTTGAATGATGCGGCTTTCCATGAAAACAGAAACGTTACAGATGTCACACGTGTGATCCTTGTCTACCTTAATATAAAACCTTTTGGGATGCAATGCTTGTCGAGGAAATGAGACTAAAAATAGACACTTAAGAGAATGTGTCACACTTTCAATGTTTACGTTACTTCGCGGGTCGTAACGGGGGAGAGTGTCCGTTTAAGGCAGCAGAAAATTTGCCCGTTTGTTCGGAGACAACGAGAACGAGAGCATCGCGCCGCCCGGTTAACCCCAGCGTAGCGCGATGTCGCACGCCCAGTTTTATTACCGGCAAATCTGCGTAAGACCGCTTTCCTTTAGAAACTTTTTCGTAGCACGATGGTTTTTTGAGCAAGCAATCCTGGTACAGGTGTAACCTATGATATAGTTGTATCGGTTATGTTTAAGCTTTTCATGCAGCGCCGGTTGGGTGGATAAGATCGAAATTTACACGATAAGAGGATGTGGCACACTTTGAACGTGCAGTCAGGCAAGCTTGCTCTACGATCGCAGGAATGGATTCAAACGGCTTTGTTTCAGCTTATGGAAAAAAAAGAGTACTCCCATATATCGATAACCGAGATCGCGGATAGGGCCGGGCTTGCACGGCAAACCGTTTATCGCAATTTTCAAGACAAGGACGTCATCCTGCTAACCTATTTGGACGGATTTATGAAAGGGATGTGGCACGATGTGGGCATCGGGATGAAGACCACGTTTGACGAAGAGATGTTCGTCCTGCTGTTTCGCAATTGGAAGCGTAATGCCCCTGCCGCCTTAATCCATAGTATTTTGACCAAAGACCGCAAGATCAGGCAGCTCATTTATAAAAGCATTTGTGACTACTTCGACGAGCTGCTCTCGAGCAGAAGAAGTGATCCGGGCGGAAACAGGGAGGGAGCGATGCATACACATGGACTGTACGCCGGTAAATCGCTATCCTCCATCGTGCATATGATGCTGATCGAATGGACTCTGAACGATTTTCATCTGACACCGGAACAAATCGGAAGTGTGGTTAGCGATTTGACCGCTTCGATCCGGGCGTACCTATAATGCCGAAGCAGTCCTGATCGCTAGGAAAGGCAGGATCGGGGAGTGCCCTTATCCTGCCTTCTTGCGTGTTGTATGTTACTACTGTACTAAATGATCCAAATCCGGCTTCAATTTGTTCCGCAAAGCATACAGCATGATGGCACCGACAAGGAACGCGATGGCATCCGCAATAACGAGCGACCAGACCACCCCATGGAAGCCGTTCATACGATTGGCGATATAGAGCACTGGAATGAGAGTAATTCCTTGAATTACTGACATAATAAACGCGGCGGTTCCTTGCGCTGTTGCTTGGAAGATTCCCGTAAACAATGTGGTCATTCCCGTAATGAACAAGGATAAGAACGTCACATGCAGAATGTAGCTGCCCATTTCGATTAATTGCGGGTCATTCGTAAATAAACCGATCAAGTGGCCGGAAATCAAATAGACGATGATGCCGAACAGGACGGCTAACGCCACAATCACTTTGATCGTAAATCCAATCGTATGCTTCATGCGTAATTTATTCGCTGTAAAAGAGAAGGCAATGAGCGGCACGACACCCTCGCATAAGCCCATCAGAATAAACTCCGGAAATTGCAATAAACGTGATGAAATTCCGTAAGCCGCTACGGACTGATCCCCATATTCGACAAGGAAATGGTTAAGGATAAGCGACATGGCACCCAAAAAGATACTCATGATAAAGACGGGAACTCCGATTTTAATCACATTGCTCAAAATGTCCTTGGTAACCTTGAACCATTTTATGGAAACGGTTAAGAATGGGCTCTTAGATCTCATATGAAAGGCGTAGAATATACTCGCAGCCAAGTTAGAAATGACCGTAGCAGACGCAACGCCAATCACGTCCCAATGGAAGACGAAAATGACTAGCGCATCAAGAATAATATTCACAACAACACTGAGAAGCATACCGATCATCGATGTGATTGCCGCACCCTCCGAGCGCACGATATTCTCCAGCGTGAAGAATAAAACGACAAATGGTGAACCGATAAGCATAATCGTGACATAGTCCTTCGTGAAACCGAAGGAGTCAGGCGTCGCTCCCAGGCCATGAACGATTGAATCGATCAACGGGAGGCCGACGGCCATCACGATAATACCCAGAACTAAACTGCTGTAAAAGGCGAATGAAGACACATGCTTTACATCCTCAATTTTTTTCTCTCCCAGCAAACGGGAGATGAATGTACCCCTGCCCATGCCAATCAAGTTGCCTAGCGCCATAATGGCTGCAAATAACGGTAAGGTTAGTGCGAGTGCGGTTAACATGGCCGTGTTGCCCAGTGTACCAAGGAAATAGGCATTCAAGATGGAATAGATGACACTCATTGATGTGCCTAGCATCATCGGTACAGCAAAGTGAGCTACGGCTTTGACGATCGGTGCTTTTTCAAAATAATGGAGGTTCTCTGCATCCATGTGGGTCACTACTTTCTTTATATAATTTGGAATACGTTAGTCTAACAGTGTTAGGTTGAACCTTACAGTGTTAGATGATATCATGAACCTATGAACCTGTAAAGCATAAACTTACACTGTTAGATAAAAGGGCGGATATCGATGAAAAAGCAGCAGCCTCAGATTTCGGAGGATAAAATTTTGGAAACCTCCTGGGAACTTCTAGGGGAAGGTGGCATCGAGAAATTCAGCATGAGACGATTGGCCGACCGGCTGGGGATTCAGGCTCCCTCTCTGTACTGGTACTTCAAGAGCAAGCAGGATCTTTACCAGCGTCTGGCCAACCAGGTATCGAAAATAATCCTGGAGGAGTTCCGTTCCGAGGGGGATTGGAAGGAGCAGCTGACGGGACTTGCGGTAACGGTACGGAGTGTACTCAGCCGGTATCCTTGCTCCACACAGCTCATGATGATGACGCTGCCCCACGAACCGGATATCATCCGGTTCACCAACCGTATGCTGCTCTGTGTGGAATCAACGCCGCTTGACCAAGAGCAGAAGATGCAAGTAGTTCTCACCCTTGTAAACTATGTCTACTACTTCGTTCTGGACGATTATCAGCATGAGCGCAATGTCTCCGCTATCCTTAAGGACCAGGGAGCACTTCCGGATGAGGAGATGATTCGCCTTCTGGACTCCATGAGCGAGAGCGAGGCGGGACTGTTCCGGAGGATGTTCACGAACGGGCTGTTCGAGCTGATGGGGACCGACGGAGCGTTTGAGTTCGGATTGAAGCTGATTCTGCTTGGAATTGAGCAGGTGATAAAGGAGCAGGAGAAGTAGGGGGTTAAAAACGCTCATAGGGCGGTCCTAAAACTTGCCGGTACGGAAAGCACGGAGAACCATACCATAAGTGACGGCGAAAAATTTTGCTGTGGAAAGTTGGAGAGGGTTGCAGGAATGTGGAATAGTTCGACAGAGGGTGTCCCAAAAGTCATAAAATGACGGAGGGACACCCTCTTTTATTTTAATGAGGGAGCGAAGCGCGCAGGGAAGGAGCTGGAGATTGTGCTGAACGGACAAGGCTACATCTCTTCCCTTACAAAGGTCATTTCCAAAACTCAGGTGCAATGTAGGTAGGCCATCTCGTGGGAAGATCATTCGCAAATTTGCATATCAAGTCGAAAAACCTGGAGAAGACTGTCGAAGCATTAAGAGAGCTAAGCGAATCGCATGGCAATGTATTAGGCAAGCCAAATAATGAGGCTCAAGAGATCAAAGAGGTCATGTACGTAAGCAAAAGCAACGAGAGCTGGATCAGCGTGCTCCACGACTATTTTGTATGGGGTACGGTGAAGGAGATCGGCAAAACGTTGTCCCGGCTTATCGAGGAGCCAGTGATGACCGCCGCATATATGAATGAGGAAATATTCGAGTTGTCGTTTTTCGAGAATGGAGACATTGGGGCCGAAAGAATCTTTTATGAACAGTGGACAAGGGATGAATATGAACAACTCAAAGAAGAGCGTCTTAATGATGACTACTTGCGGAAAGTTTTGAATATCCGTAATGAGGATTTTGACGGCTTCATTAGCATGACAAGTCCGGCACAAGCCGTAGATAAGCTGTCGGAACTCGTAAGAATGTCTTTATGAAGTGATTCGGAATGGATACGGCACGAAGAAACTCTCAGAGAACGATTTGAGAAATATGAATTTTGAAAGGCAGTGAAGGAGCAAAAAGCCATGATGCGATTCACGACTTGAGCAAATCATGGATTTTCAGTAAATACGGACTTGTGATCAAGGCAACTAGGAAGGTTTACGAATGCGCAAAATATGGAAAAGAAGGATTCTGATCAATAATCCTGTTGTTATACCGGATCGGCTGCCGGTTTTGCGCCATCCAGGGAGCAGAGGAACGCGTCGCGCACGTGCTTTGCCGAGAGAGAAATAGGATGGATTAGTCATAAACCGCATTATCAGATAAGCGCATAACAAAAACACCTAGACACCTAGGTGTTTATAATTTTGTCAGTGGCCTCGAATTTTAGTGAATATACGAAAAATGGTAATATGATAACCTTTTATGGTAATCCGATGACAGGATACATAGCCACTCTAGAAATCAAATAATGGTAATTGTATAATAAAAATGTAATATTTAGAAAATATTAAATTGAATGGGAGTGATTGAAGTACGGGTGTTACAACAAAATTTAATCCTGGTATTGGAGCAGTAAAGTTGTGGTCACTTATGAAACGTACTGAAATTCATTATGAATCCCTAAAAGGAGTGTTTACACAATGAAAAAAACTTTTTCAAAATTAGCGGCTTCTGCAACTATCCTTTCTTCTGCTTTATTAATTTCCATTGCACCTGCAAGCGCTACTACCGCACTTAATACTGGAGATTCTAGTGCCGTTTCCATAGGGATTACTCCTTATGCAATCAAGGATTCACTAACTTGGGATTTAAATGGTAATATAGTGGACCCTTCCACCGATTATTCTGTGACAGGCGGATATCCAAATATTAAACTGTACGCAAAAAATACAGGAACAAAAGATTTTAGAGTCGAAGTAAAGCACAACACTAAGAATAAAGTTATTTTTAATCAAACCGTTAAAGCAGGTAAATCGGTGGAAGTTATAAATAATGATAGTAGTCCGACTGTTCCCGCAGGCAATTATACAGTGACTATTTACGGTGGATCAGGTCTTCCAAAAGGACAAGTTGTTCTTAAAAGTTCCGACACTCAGTGGCAATAAAAAAGAGGTACGATAGAAGCGATATGATCTTGCAATGCAGATACAATAAGAGTTGTATCTGCATTGTTTTTTATGCGCAAAAGTTTCACAGGACTGCGTACAAAGTAGGCATTTCAAGTACCTAGGAGCGGGAATTTTCCCGTTCCTTTTTTATTCGATGAGAAAATATTGAATTGAAAATAAATGTTTTAAAGCAATATGAGTAGCTTGTCCACCGCGGTAATAAGGGGGTAACAATCGTTCTTAGAGAAAAAAGGTCCTTGATGAAACCGACATTGGATAAATCCCAACCAATCTTTCAACAGACAACGGGGCCGGCAAAACAACGCTGATGAGATTATAGGCCCGTCATCAACGGCCTCACGGCGGAACGGTTCAAGTTATGGGCTCGGCGCCTTACGGTAACCCGGCGGCAGTTCGGCATGTTTGCTACATGCAGGAGGATCATCCGTTCAGCACGATATGGACGGTGCAGGACGCGCTTCGTTTCGGTCGATGTTTCAATACCAACTGGGATCAAGCTACGGCCGACCGTCTGGTTGAAACTTTCAGATTGGACCGCATGAAGAAAGTATCCAAACTGTCCAAAGGGATGAAGTCTACGCTTCAGTTTATAATCAGGTTATCCAGCCACGCCGACGTAACGATACTCGATGAGCCGACGAACGGCCCTGATACGTCCACGTTTTCGCTCATAATGGAGTCGAGGGCGAGGAAATAGGCCAAGCATTTAACCAAGATACGTTAGCGTGCAATGAGCGCTACAGCCTGGCGCTTTGCGTAAATGAAGCGGAGGGCCTTTTGCGTTTCGGAAGGTTTCGGGCAAGCTGGCATATCCATATTGGAATCAAGGACGTTTTTAACTCATAAGCAGGGCGTGCTTAAACCGCCGCACGCTTTTTGGACTTGACAGCTTCCCGCTTACGCATTTACACTGACGCTGATTTAAGGCCTATATTTTGTAACGATTGGAGTGAAGCGAATGGAGCAGTTGATAAGTATTGTGATGCCGACGTATAATCGGGCGCAGATCATTTCCGGCGCGATCGAGTCCATCTTGCGGCAGTCTTACGCCAACTGGGAGCTGATCGTCGTTGATGACCGAAGCACGGATCATACGGAAGAGGCGATCCGCGAGTGGACGCGCAAAGATGTGCGAATCCGCTATGTGTGCAATGAACGGGAAAAGGGTCCGGGCGGCGCGCGAAACACGGGGATGCTGGCGGCGCAAGGCGAATATTTGGCGTTTCTTGATTCCGATGACGAATGGTATCCTTGCCATTTGACCGACAGCATGAGGACCCATGCGCAGACGAAAGCGGATATCAGCTTTGCGCTATGGGTGGAACGGCACGGGGATATTACTTCCTACAACTTCGACAATAAGGTTGAGCGGGATTGGCTGCATTCGATGCGAACAACGTTCGAAACATGGAATGACGGAGAAACGATTGTATTTGAAGAAGGATTGTTCGAGGCGTTTTTGTCGCATACGCGCAATTTTTTTCAACTCAACACGATGGTATTCCGCCGGGAGCTGCTGGACGAAGTCGGCTTGATCAACGAGCATTTTTATCTGGGGGAAGATACGACCTATCTGCTCCGCTTTTTCGACAACTACAGAATTGCGCTGCAAACCAAACCTCATTCCGTCTACCGGGAGTCTCCCGACAGCCTCTACTTCTTCTGCGACCGCTGGCAGCTTGATCCCGATACAATTCATCTCAACGAGGAAATATATAAAAAAATCGAGGGACTTAGCTTCAAATCTATCAAGGTGCGCGAGCATATCCGGGATTTGGTCGCTCAGTCCGATTCCGTCCGCAATAAAGCGAAACAGCTCTCTTACATGGACATCGGCATCGCAAGCAAATATTATACGCTCAGCTATTTGAACCGTTACGACCGCAAAAAAGCGCTCCGTTATTGCCGACAATCCTTTCATTACAAAGTTACGATTTTTAATCTGTTTTTGTTTGTTAAGCTGTTATTTTCAAGCAAGAGTGGAAATGTTTTTTTGCAAAGAGCTCTTAATATTTGGTAGAATTAACCAAAATAAGTTAATAAATAAAAGAATTTCCCCCTCTATTGGAAGATTATTACCCTATCGAAAGTAAACATTTAGCCCTACTATTAGGGTAGGTTACAAGAAAAAAAAGTAAATTTTACTTCAATGCTTTAAACCATTGCCGCTACACCCGGTTACATGACATCTTCTTTCCTCTCCTTCGCAGCTTTCACTGTTTGTATCATGGGCAGCTGCGATGTACAAACCACGTTTTATTTTTTGTCTGAATTTTCAAACATCTAGATCCCTCACAATCGCGTAACCTGCATAACTAGCATGACCTCATCCAACGCATGGGCGTACGCAAACAACAAGATCCCGCATAGGAAGAACCGCTTGCCGGTCAACATGACTCCTCGCTATCGAACGAAGTTCCTCATTCAGCTTTTCCACGCATAAGCATGAGCTTGCTTACTCCGTATGACAGCCACATCGGCACCCATTTGCCGCAGATTTTGTTTTTTTATAACGGCTGAATTGCTCCGGCCGGTTCTTTTTCGTTATGACAGAGAAATTGTGTAAGTGTGTTTGCGCTCTGAATTTCCGTAAAAGAATAGCCGGACAGCAACGTTCGTTGTAGAAATTAGTACGTTTTAATTTTTCCAAACTACAAACTACTCCATAAGGAGAGTGTACTCATGTTTAGAGAGATGCATAAGTCCAAAATTCACCGGGCTGTCGTGACAGAGGCCAATTTGAATTACGTAGGAAGCATAACTATCGATCAGGATATTTTGGATGCATCGAACATCCTGGAGAACGAAAAAGTACAAGTTGTCAATATAAATAACGGAGCCAGGCTGGAGACGTATGTCATAACCGGACCCAGAGGCTCGGGTATGGTTTGCTTGAACGGCGCCGCTGCCAGACTGGTGCAGCCGGGTGACCGCGTCATTATTATTTCTTACGCGATGATGGAGGAATCGGTAGCCCGCACGTATCGTCCGCATGTCGTCATTATGGACGAGCATAATCGCATCGTAACGGAGGATTATCAAGAACTGCATTCCACCACGGTGTGATAAAAGACAGAACGGAGGGCTGCCGATTATGAGAACCATCCGTAATTTGTCCGGCGTATTGCTGGCGCGCAAGGAAAACGATGCGGGAATTTTATTCTGTGAAAGCGGTGGGGAGCGTTACTTGTCGTACGGCCAATTACTTGCATCGGCAGGAAGGGCGCTTCATCTGCTGCGCGAGCAGGGCCTTGGGCCAGGCGACTTTGCCGTCATGCAGACGGAAGATAACGAACGGTTTATCCTTCTGTTCTGGGCTTGCGTGCTGGGCGGCATTGTCCCCGTACCTGTGACGGCGGCGCGTACGGACGAAGGACGCAAAAAGCTGATCCAGGTATTCAAGCAGTTGGAAGCGCCTACATTGCTCTGCGATGAAGAACTGTGGCGGGGAATTCAAGGCTACGCTTTGAAGCACGGGGAGGCGGAAGCGCTGGCCCAGCTCGAGTCCGGCAGCGTGCCGGTTGCGGAGGTGATTGCGGCGGCTACGGATGCAGGCCGGCCCGAGGCTGAGCCGTATGACGCAGCCGAATCGGACACCGCATTCATCCAGTTTACATCGGGCTCTACCGGAGACCCGAAGGGGGTCGTGCTGACGCACGGCAATCTTCTGTCGAACATGCGCGCCATTATCCATGGGGCGCAGTCGACGGAGCGGGATTCTTCGCTAAGCTGGCTGCCGCTGACGCATGATATGGGGCTCATCGGCTTTCATCTTTCGCCGCTGTTTTGCGGCATGAATCAGTTGCACTTGCCGACCTCGACGTTTGTGCTTCATCCGATGAAATGGCTGGAACTTACGCATAAGCATCGGGTGACATGCCTCTCTTCGCCGAATTTCGGTTATGTGCATTTTCTACAGCATTGGAAGCCCGAAGGAGCGGCGGCATGGGATTTGTCTTGCGTCAGGCTCATTTTTAACGGGGCCGAACCGATATCGGCCGCCCATTGCCGCGATTTTCTGGTGGCGATGAAGCCGTACGGGTTAAAGGAAAATTGCATTTTTCCGGTATACGGGCTTGCGGAAGCGAGTCTGGCCGTGACGTTCCCGGGGACGGAAGATCACCTCAATACTGTTAAGCTTGAGCGCCAATCGCTCGCTGTCGGACAGCCTGTACGAATGGCCGCCCACGGGGATCATACCGCGATCGAGATTGTCGAGCTGGGTTTCCCCGTGCAAGAATGCGAGGTGCGCATTTGCGACGAAGCGGGAAACCCTTCGGCAGCAGGCAGCATAGGCTTGGTTCATATTAGAGGCCGCAACGTTACAAACGGCTACTATAAGCGGCCCGATGTAAACAAGCAAACGATTTCCCCGGACGGCTGGCTGAATACGGGAGATTTGGGTTTCTTGCTGGATGGTCGTTTATATGTGACCGGCCGCATGAAGGACGTCATTTTCGTCAACGGGCAAAATGTGTATCCGCATGACCTGGAGGCGTTGATCAGCGGCCTGAAAGGGGCCGAAATCGGGAAAACGGCGATTGCCGCCGTTCAGGATGAGACGACCAAACGGGATGCGATCGCTGTTTTTATTCAGCATCGCGGCAAGACCGGCGGATTTGTACCGCTGATGTCCGAGGTGAAAAAGCTGCTGAACGGATCGGCCGGTCTGGACGTTGCTTTTGTTGTCCCCGTTCGGCGAATTCCGAAAACGACCTCCGGCAAAATTCAGCGCTACGTGTTGGCGGAAGCGCTGCGCGAAGGCGAGTTCGCCGAAGCGATTGCCGAGCTGACTGAGCTGGAAGCGGCGGCCGCGCTTAAGCGGTGCGATGCGGAAGGCGGCGATGCCTTGCGCAGGGATGTCGGCTTGGAGCCGGCCACCGAGACGGAAGTGCGGATCATGTCCATCTGGCGCGAGGTGTTGAAAAAGGATTACATAGGCCGGAAGGACGGCTTTCTCGAGCAAGGAGGCAATTCGCTCAAGGCGGCTTATGCCGCCGCCAGGCTGCAAGAGGCGTTTGGCGTCGAGCTTACGCTTACCGAGCTGTTTTTGCATGATACGGTGAGTTCGCTGGCCGCTTTGCTTGAGCAAAAGGCGCAGGAGGGCGAAGGAACTGCCGCCGTCGTTGCGCCGCCGGTGGCCAAAGCGGAGGAGCGGACGGTTTATCCGGCGACCTCGGCGCAAAAGCGGCTGTTCATTTTGGAAGAACTGAATCCGGGACTGCTTAACTACCATCTGCCGTTTGCGGTCCAGGTGAAGGGCCCGCTCGATATCGAACGTTTCCGCGCGGCATGGCGGGCGCTGATAGAGCGGCATCCGGCGCTGCGGACGTCCTTTTATAGGGAAGAAGGCAATGTGATGCAGCGCGTCGAGAAGGGGGGCGAGCCACCGCTTGACGTCGTTGACGGAAGCGGCTGGACGGCGCCTGTGCTGGCGCTGCGGCAGCGCAGCTTCCTGCAGCCGTTTCGTCTGGAGCAAGCGCCGCTGCTGCGCATGGAGCTTGTGCTCCTGGAGCACGAGTCAAGCGTGCTGCTGCTGGATATGCATCATATCATTACGGACGGAACGTCGATGGGTATTTTGATGTCCGATCTTATGTGGTTTTACGAGGGGAACGCGCCGGAGCCGTTGTCCATTCATGGCGGGGATACGGCGCTGTGGGAGGAAGCGGGCCGAAGCGGCGGCTGGCTGGAGCGCCAGAAGCTTTATTGGCGAGAAATCTTTCGGGATGGCGTGCCGTCTCCGGCGCTTCCGGCCCCCCGTCCAAGGCCGCAGACGCCAAGCTATCGCGGGGCCATTGAGCACTTCGAGCTGGAGCCGGAGCTTGCCGGATCGCTGCGGGCGTTGGCTAGACGCGAGGGCGTGACGTTATACACCGTCCTGCTTTCGATTTATTATGCGCTGCTTGCGAAATATACGGGCGAATCCGACATCGTTGTCGGCACGGCAGCCGCGAGACGGGTGCGGCCGGAGCTGCAAAGCGTAGTCGGGATGTTCGTCAACATGGTTCCGATCCGCCTTCACGGGCAAAGCGGTTTGCGCTTCGATCAATGGGTGAAGCAGGTCAATGAGGAGGTGCTGGCGGCTATCGGCAGCGGGGATGTGCCTTATGAAGAGATAGCCGAGCTGGCGGATGTGAAACGGGAATACGGGCGGAATCCGTTGTTCGATTCGGTGTTTACGCTGCAAAATATGGAGCTGCCCGAATGGCGGAGCACGGATGTCGTTTATACGCCCCAAGCGATGGACAGCCGCTCGGCCAAGTTCGACCTGACTTGGGAGTGCGAGGATACCGGAGCAGGCATCGCATTTTCGCTGGAGTATGCGCTGGATTTGTACGATGAGCGGGCCGCCGCGCAATTGGCCCGGCATTATACAGCGCTGGCCCGGGCAGTGGCCGCGCACCCGCATGCGGCGCTTGGCGAGCTTGATCCCGTCGATGCAGAGGAGCGGGAACGGCTGCTCCGTCTTAGCTGTTCATTCGCCGCGCCGCCGCAGGAGCTGTCGCTGCACAGGCTGTTTGAACGGCAAGCGGGGGAGACGCCGCAGCAGATTGCCGTTGAAATGGGCGAGCGGGCGTATACCTACAGCGAGCTGAACGAACGTGCCAACCGGTTCGCGCGCGCGCTTGCGCGTCGCGGCGTCGCGCCGGGGGCGAAGGTGGCGCTGCTGCTCTTGCGCTCGCCCGATATGATTGCGGCGATATTGGCTGTGCTGAAAGCGGGAGCCGTCTATGTGCCGATCGATCCGCAGTATCCGGAAGAGCGGATTTTGTTTATGCTCCAGGATACGGAAGCGCGGGCGATCGTGACTGCGGCTGCGACGATGGAGATAGGCGCCCGGATTGCCGGAGACAGCATAGATGTCGTCGACATGGATGGACTCGATACGAGATGGACCGGCGAGTCCGGCCATGATCTGGACATCGACGGCTCGGCGGACGATCTCGCTTATATCATGTACACGTCCGGCTCGACGGGCAAGCCCAAAGGGATTATGACCACGCATCGCAATGTGTCCCGGATTGCCGTCCATACCGATTATGTAAGCATTTCGAAAAACGATGCGCTGTTGCAGCTTTCCAACTACGCCTTTGACGGTTCAACGTTCGACTTGTACGGAGCGCTGTTGAACGGCGCGAAGCTGACGCTGGTCGGCGAGGAAGAGGTTGCCGACGTTGTGCGGCTGTCCGAGCTGATTGAGGGCAGAGGCATTACCGTATTCTTTGTGACGACGGCACTGTTCAATACGCTGGTCGATCATGGGCTGGAGTCGCTGCGCGGCCTGCGCCATATTTTATTTGGCGGAGAGCGGGCTTCCGTGCCGCATATCCGCAAAGCGCTCCGCGCGCTTGGACCGGGCGTACAGCTGCATGTCTACGGCCCTACGGAAACGACGGTGTTCGCTACCTGCTATTCGATCACGGAGACATGGGACGGACAAGGGTCTGCCACTGTGCCCATCGGAGCGCCGATCGCGCGTTCGGAAACGCTGGTGCTGAATGAGCAGGGCCGACTGCAGCCGGACTGGGTACCGGGCGAGCTGTGGATTGCGGGCGACGGTGTCGCATCCGGCTATGTGAATTTGCCGGAACAGACGGCTTCGAAGTTCCGGCCGCATCCGTTCCGGGAAGGCGAAACCGTGTACGGAACCGGTGACCTGGTACGCCGTTTGCCTGACGGAAATTTGGAGTTTCTGGACCGGATCGATAGCCAGGTCAAGCTGCGGGGTTACCGGATTGAATTGGGCGAAATCGAAAGCAGGCTGCTGGATTGCGCGGGCGTCAAGGAAGCGTTAGTGGCGCTGATCGAGAATGACGGCGCGCCGTATTTATGCGCTTATATCGTTGCGGAGCAAACCGAAGGGCAGGCAAGCGTTCGGGACCAACTGACAGGCAAGCTGCCGGCATTTATGATTCCCGCCGCGTTTGTGCAGTTGGAGAAGCTGCCGCTGAACGCGAGCGGCAAGGTGGACAAAAAACGTCTGCCTGCGCCCGAGCTCGCGGTCTCATATGAAGCGCCCGCCACACATACGGAGATCATTGTCGCAGGATTGTGGCAAGAAGTGCTTCATGCGGGGCAGGTTGGGGCGCTTGACCACTTCTTTGAGCATGGCGGCCATTCCCTGAAGGCGGCCGCATTGACCTCGGCAATCTACAAGCATTGCCGGGTGCGCATGCCGCTTCAGGAAATTTTCAAGCTGCCGACGGTCAGAGAGCAGGCGGCCTGGATCGACAGGGCTGCCAAGGAAGCGTACGAACCTGTTGCGGATGCGCCAAAAGCCGCATCCTATCCGCTCAGCCCGCCGCAGCGGCGCATGTTTTTGGCGGAAAGCATGGCTGATATCGGACTAACCTACCATATTCCCCTTGCGCTTAAACTGTCGGGTGCGGTGGGTGAGACCAGTATCGGGCCAGCGCTTCGGAAGTTGATCGACCGGCATGAGCCGCTGCGGTCCTCCTATCAATGGATCGACGGCGTTCCGGCCCAGATCGTGCACGATTCGGCCGCCTTTATTCTGCAAACGGCGGAGCTTGCGGAGACGACGCTGCCGGAATGCTTGAGCGAGTTTTTCCGGCCGCTCGAGCTTGCCGCAGCGCCGCTGCTCGCCGCATGTTACTGCCGGCCCGAATCGGAAGGAGCGGAGGCCTATCTGCTGCTCAACATCCACCACATCGCGGCGGACGGCATATCCGTCAAGCTGCTCTTGGAGGAATTGACCGCTTTGATCGACGGCGCGGAACTTGCGTCGCCGGCTCTGCATTACAAGGATTATGCCGTTTGGCAGGAGCGACACTCCGGCTCGGAGCGGGCCAGGGCAAGCCGAGCGTTTTGGACGGAGCAGCTTGCAGAGCCGCCGGCGCCGCTCGATGTGCCGCTGGATCGGCCGCGCGGCGACCGTCAGACATTTGCGGGCGATACGTATACCTTCCACATTCCGGCGGCGCTCGCCGCACGGCTGAAAGAGACGGCCGCAAGCGCCGGAGCGAGCATGAACAGCCTGCTTTTTGCGGCTTACGCGCTGCTGCTCAAGGGAACGACGCATCAGTCGGAATTTGCAATCGGTTCTTTGGCTGCAGGCCGGACGCATCCGGACACAGCCCGGATGATCGGCATGTTCAACCAGTTTCTGCCGATTCGAATGCGGGTGGCGGACGAGCTGCCGATCCTGGCGTTTGTCGGTGAGACCCATGGGCGTTTGCTTGCCGCATACGAGCATGGCGATGTCAGCTTCGAGCACATGATGGAAGCGGCCCGGTATCCGCATGACCCGTCGCGCAACCCGCTGTTCGATACGATGCTGATCGTTCACAACCAGTTTGAAGACGAGAAGCTGGCGGCGCGCGGCGACGGCTGGACCATGGAGCCTTTGCCCGTCAGCCACGGAACATCCAAGCTGGACTTCAAGCTCGATCTGTACAGCGATGGCGAAGGCGGTCTGCGGGCGGAGCTGGAGTATAATACGGGATTGTTCCATAAAGGCACGATGGAGCGGTTGGCGGATCGGCTGCTTTACATTTTGGAGCAAACGGCCGCCAGCCCCGACCTGATCTGCGGCGACGTCGTAATGGCGACGCCTGCCGAAGTAGCCGCCTTTGCGGCATGGAATGATACGGGACATTCGTACCCGGCGGAGAAGACGATTCACGGATGGTTCGCCGAGTCCGCCGGGCAGTGGCCGGATCGGACGGCGGTGCGGTCGGCCGAAGGCTCGCTGACGTACGGGGAGCTGAATGACCGCGCCGAACGCATGGCTGCCTTGCTAAGAGGCAAGGGGGTTGCGGTCGAAACGATTGTGCCGATTGCCGCTCAGCGCTCGTTGTCCATGATGATTGCGATCATGGCGGTGCTCAAGGCGGGAGGGGCCTATTTGCCGATCGACCCGGAGCATCCGCCCGAGCGGATCCGCGGCATTCTGGAGGATAGCGGGGCCAGGCTGCTTCTGGCGGGGGCCAAGTGGATTCCTACGCTCCCGGCTTTCCAGGGAGAAACGCTCGATCTGGACGCGCTTGCGGCTGCCGCCGCATCGGAGCTGCCGAAGGGCGAAGAAGAAACGGATCTGTCGCCTCAAGCAGGCCCCGAGCATTTGGCGTATGTCATTTATACGTCAGGTTCCACCGGCAAACCCAAAGGCGTTATGGTGGAGCACCGCGCGGCGATCAACCGGCTGAACTGGATGCAGACGGCTTATCCGCTGAATGAGCGCGACGTTATTTTACAAAAAACGCCGATTACGTTTGACGTATCGGTCTGGGAGCTGTTCTGGTGGAGCTTTGCCGGCGCTTCGCTATATTTGCTGGAACCCGGCGGGGAGAAGGAGCCGTCGGTCATGCTGAGCGCGATTGAGCAGCAGGCGGTTACGGTTATGCATTTTGTGCCGTCCATGCTGGGCGTCTTTTTGCCCTATGCGGCGGACAGCGGCAGAGGCGGCGAGCTTTGTTCCCTGCGATACGTATTTGCGAGCGGCGAAGCGCTCAAGCCCGCGCATGTCGCAGGTTTTTACAGCCTGATGGAGCGCTGCGGCGGCCAATGCCGGCTCATTAATCTGTACGGCCCGACGGAAGCGACGGTCGATGTCAGCTATTACGAATGCCCGGACGCTGGGGCGGGTACGATTCCGATCGGCAAGCCAATTCATAACATCCGGCTCTACATTGTGGACGAACGGATGAGACCGCAGCCGATCGGCGTGTCCGGCGAGCTGTGCATCGCGGGTGCCGGTCTTGCGCGCGGATATCGCAACAGGCCGGATTTGACGGAGCAAAGCTTTGTTCCGAATCCGTTTGCCCCAGGAGTGAAGCTGTACCGTACCGGTGATCGCGCAAGGTGGCTGCCGGACGGCAACATTGAATATTTGGGACGTTTTGACCATCAGGTCAAGCTGCGCGGTCTCCGCATCGAATGCGGCGAGATCGAGCACGCGCTGCTCTTGCAGGCGGAAGTCCGCGATGCCGTGGTCACGGCGGTGACGGACCCTGCGGGAGAACCGGCGCTTTGCGCATATCTCGTGACGGCGGATGGGGAGATGCCCGAGGAAGCGAACCTTCGGGCCGGACTTAAGGAACTGCTGCCGGAGTATATGATTCCTTCGTATTTTGTTGCAATGGAGGCGTTCCCATTGGGTCCGAGCGGCAAAGCCGACCGCAGCAGCCTGCCGCAGCCCCGGTTCGCTGAACCGGCGGCTTTCGGCGAGGCGCTGGCTACGCCGACGGAGCAGCGGCTGGCCGAGCTTTGGCGGGAGGTGCTCGGTCTGGCCTCCAGAGAGCCGGACGACCCGGCGGCGATCGGGAGAGAAGCCCATTTCTTTCAATTGGGCGGCCATTCCTTACGCGCCGCGCAGCTTGCGGGCTTGATCGAGCAGCGTTATGGAGCCGCGTTTGCGATGAAGGATGTGTTCGACGCTCCCCTGCTGCGGGAAATGGCGGCCCTCATCGACAACGCGGCCCCCAAGCGGGCCGCGGTTATTGCCCGGGCGGAAAGCCGGCCGTTCTACCCGTTGTCGCTCGCGCAGAACAGGCTGTTTGTACTGCAACAGCTTTATCAGGGCAGCACGGCCTACAATCTTCCGCTCGCTCTGAACCTGACCGGCAAGCTCGATCAGGACAGGCTGCGCCAGGCGATTCAAGGGCTGATTGACCGCCATGAACCGCTGCGCACCAGCTTTGACTGGGCAGACGGCAAGCCGGTACAGCGTGTCCATGAGAGGGTTTCGTTTGAACTCGCCGTACATGCCTTGATGGATGCCGCTGACTTGAATACATTTGCTCGCGCGGTCGTCCGCCCGTTCGATTTGCGAAAGGCTCCGTTAATTCGGGCGTTTCTCGCGACGGACGGCGAAAGTCGGCATACGCTGCTGCTGGACATTCACCACATCGTCGCCGACGGCGTGTCCATGAATGTGATGGCGGGCGATTTCGAGCAACTGTATCGCGGAGGCTCCTTGCAGCCGCTGTCCATTCACTATAAGGATGCCGCCGTTTGGCAGCAGGAGTGGATGGCCTCGGAGGCGAGAGAGCAGCAAGAGCAGTATTGGGCGTTCCGGCTAGCGGGTACGCTTCCTGTGCTGCAACTGCCGACCGATTATCCGCGTCCGTCCGAACAAAGCTTCGAAGGCGCCAAGCTTGCGCTGCCGATTCCGGCGGAGCTTGCCGAGGGGATCGGAGCGGCGGCAGAGCAATGGGGCGTTACGCCATTTCATATCTGGCTTGCCGCCTACCATACGTTATTGCATTTGATGACGGGGCAAGACGATCTTATTGTCGGCACGCCGATCGCCGGCCGCTTCCATCCCGCAACCGAGTCTCTGGTCGGCATGTTTGTCAATACGCTGCCGATTCGCAGCAGGCCATCCGGCGAACTGCCGTTCAGAGCGTTCGCCGAGCAGCTCAAAGAAACTGCGCTTGCGGCGCTGGACAACGGCTTGCTCCCGTTTGAGCATATGGTGACGATGCTGGATGTGCCGCGCGACCTGAGCCGCAATCCGCTGTTTGACACGATGTTTGTCATGCAGCATATGGAAGCCGTACAGGCGGCGGACGCCTTGCAATTCGAGGCGCAAGTGCCGGACAATCGCGTAGCGAAGCTGGACATGACGTTTGAGATCGCGGATCAGGGCGCAAAAGGCGCAGCCTTGACGATCGAATATGCGACGGCGCTGTTTAAAGAAGACAGCATACGCAGAATGGCGGAATGGTATTTCCGTATTGTCGGCCTTGCACTGGCCGAGCCGGAGCGGTCGCTCGGAGAGATCGGTCTGCAGGGCGCCGCGGCAGCAGAGAAGCAGAGCGAAGCGTTCAATCGCACGGCCGTGCCGTATGCAAGCAGCGATACGGTAGAGGTTTACCTCGAAAGACAAGCGGCGGAAACGCCGCAGGCCGTTGCGGTTGCGGCGGAGGACGGAGCATTGACGTATGCGGAATTGAACCGGAGGTCGAACCGGCTGGCGCAGACGCTCAGAAAGCAAGGCGTCGAGCGCGAGGAGCGCGTGGCCGTCGTGATGGATCGCAGCCTGGAGATGATGATTGCCATCTTTGGCGTGCTGAAGGCGGGCGGAGCTTATGTGCCTGTTGCGCCGGACTTGCCGCCGGAGCGAATCCGCTACATGCTGGACAATTCCGGAGCCAAGCTTGTCTTGACGAAGGGCAAAGCCCCGGAAGGGCTGGAGACGTTCCTGCCATTTATGGACGTTCATGAGGCGCTGGCGCAGGAGCGGGACGACTGCCCTGTGGAGAAGCTGCATGATTCACGTTCGCTTGCTTATGTGCTGTATACTTCGGGATCGACCGGACAGCCGAAAGGGGTCATGATCGAGCATCATTCCGTCGTCAACCGGATCGGCTGGATGCAGAAACAATACGGACTGGACGCAAGCGGAGTCATTATGCTGAAAACGCCGATTACCTTCGACGTATCGGTCTGGGAGCTGTTCTGGTGGAGCTTTGCGGGAGCCAAGCTGGTCCTGCTGCCTCCCGGCGGCGAAAAGGATCCCGCGCTTATGATGGATACGATAGCGCGGCATGGCGTAACGACGATGCATTTTGTGCCGTCCATGCTGCACCTGTTCTTGGAGCATCCCGGCTTGCTACGCGGCGAGGCCAGGCTGGAGAGCCTGAGCCATGTGTTCGCCAGCGGCGAAGCGCTGACTGCGGATCAGGTGCGGCGGTTCCGCGAGCGGATTGGAGTTCCGTTCGATGCCAGGCTTGTGAACTTGTACGGTCCGACCGAGGCGACGGTTGACGTTTCCTATTACGATTGCTCTGACGGCGATATTCCGATCCAGGTGCCGATTGGCAAGCCGATCGACAACATCTCGCTTTATATCGTGAGCGAAGCGATGAAGCTCCAGCCTGTCGGCATTGCCGGGGAACTGTGCATATCCGGTGCGGGCCTGGCGCGAGGTTATATCGGACGACCCGATTTGACGAAAGAAAAGTTCGTCGATAATCCGTTTGCGGCGGGCAGTCTGATGTATCGGACAGGAGACCTTGCCAGATGGCTGCCTGACGGAACGATCGAATTTTTGGGCCGAATCGACCATCAAGTAAAAATAAGGGGCCAGCGCATCGAATGCGGGGAAATCGAGCATGTGCTGCTCGGTCATCCGGCGGTTTCGGAAGCGGTGGTCATGAAGCGGGACGCCGCAAGCGGAAGCGAATATTTATGCGCGTACATCGTTTGCTCCGAACCTGCGGACCATCAGGAACTGCGGGATTTTGCAGCGCTGCGCCTGCCGGATTATATGGTTCCGCAGGCCGTGGCGGAACTGCCAGCCATGCCCCTGTCTCCAAACGGCAAAATCGACCGGAAGGCGCTGCCGGAGCCAGAGCTTGCGGCGGATAGCGGCACTCCGTTTGTCGAAGCGGCAAGCGATATCGAACTGGCGATTGCCGCCGTATGGCGCGAAATCCTGCAAAGGGACGACTTCGGCATCCATCATCGTTTCTTCGATGTCGGGGGAGAATCGCTGCTGCTGGTGCGGGCGCATCAACGGCTGGAGGAGTTGTATCCCGGCGCTCTCGGCGTAACGGATTTGTTCACCTATCCGACGATCGCATCGCTTGCGGCTTATCTGGAATCGAGAAATCGCGAGCTCGCGAGCTGGAGCTGGAGCGGTCTGCCTGTGGCAGACGACTGCGTCAGTAGCGGCTATGCCGCGGAGCGTATCGGCAGTGTTCAGTTTCAAGTGGATACGGCGGTTGCGGAAGGGCTTGCGGAACTTGCGGCATCCCGCTCGGTGACCGTTGAAGCCGCGGCTTATGCCGTATATCTGTACTTCTGGCGCGGCGAGTCCGGCATCAACCCGCTTGTGCTTCCGGCAATGACGGACAACGGGCTGATTGCTCCGAAGGAAATCGACTTCGCGGAGGTGCGCGATTTCGATACGCTGCTGCGGCATGCCGCCAAGCGGGCGAGCGCGGGAGAATGTTATACCGCGCGGCAAATCAGAAAGCAGCCGCAAGCCAAAGCCGAATTTGCCTTATTCCCGTTATTTGCAGGAGCAGCGCAGCACGGGTTCAAGGAGCGGGAGGCGCTGTTGGAACAATTCGATGTTGTGTTGTATATGGATGGCGCTGCCGCACCAAGCGGGGGAGAAGGGCCAGAGCTTGGCGGGGTATGGACGTACAACGCCCGGCGCCTCGGCAAAGAGGCGGTGCTGGATTGGGCTTCCGCTTATCTGGAGCTGCTGTCGAGCGTGATCGAGCAATATCGCGCCGCAACAGGCAGCGCCGTCTCGGGGGCATAGCATGGGCCAAGCCGGGTTGTGCCTGAACCTGAGAATACATCTAACAGAGGTTGTTTAAAAAGTCCCCCTTTGATCACGAAGCTATTCTGGGTGCTTTTTCGACATCGAATCTTGAATTTCAGCCGGGCCTAAGCGGATGCTTACGAAGTCATGTTTCCTGCGGAAACATCTTAGGTGCTCACGTATCCAAAACAAGCCTATGCTTCCGAGGCGTTTTCTACGAAAGCGTGCAGCTCGGCTCCTCAGTCTCTGGCTTCATCCGACTGAAGCGTTTTGTAAAAACGCACATCGGAAGAATAAGCTTCGGTGCTGAAAGTCTGACTTTTTAAACACGTACTGAACAGAAGAAGAAAGGAGCTTGCCTGTGAAAAAAGTATTGACCATGATAGGGAATATCGCGCTTTATCTCGGGGTCTTTTATGCGCTGCTCTATCTGCTCCGCTCTACTTACCATTACGAAGTGACGCTGTCCTTCGCCAAGTTTCTGGATCGCAACCCGGCCATGTTTATGGCCGTTCTGTTCACGCTGATTACGCTTGTGTACATGCTCATCTTTCGTATCAAAGGATGGATCTGGCCCCATGCGGAAAAAAATCTGTTCCGCGCGGCGGGCTTCAAACGGCTGAGCGCCTCGCGCGTCTTGTTGATGATTGGCCTGGGTCTTGCCGGAAGCTTGTTCAGCATCGGCCTTATCGTCATTGACGATATTGCGCGGCAATTTCCGTCCATTCCCGCGCTGGTCGACGATATGATCAGGGGGGATTCGATCTGGTACGTCATTCTGGGCGCCGGTTTGATCGGCCCGGCATTTGAAGAAATATTGTTCAGGGGCCTCATTTTCAGAGAGCTTCGCAGGGTTATGCCGGTATATGCGGCCTTGCTGCTGCAAGCCGCGGCTTACGCCTACTTCCAGCCGAGCGCGGCGCTTTCTGTCATCAGCATCGGTTCGGGCCTGATTTACGGGTCGCTGTATTTGCGCACCGGGTCGCTGTGGGCGCCTATTCTGGTACAGAATACGGCCATGGGCACCATCTTTCTATTTAAATATATCGGGTTCTACGAATGGTTTGACAAGCTGGGCGATGTTTCGCTGTATATCATTACAGCACTTTGTCTGGCTGCGTTGATTGGAGGTTCCGTCTATGTCTGGCGGACCTCCGGCAACGGCGGCATCGGCGCACGCGCCGGTCAAGCGCTGACGGCTGACGCGCCGTCGGCAGCACAAAAGGGGGTCTGACCGCATGAAGGCATGGGGAATGATGCTGGCTCGCGTGGCCGTTGTTATCGGTCTGTATTTTGCATGGTTTTTTACCGTGACGACATTATTTTTCGATTATGTGTATCCCAAAAGCACGTGGTTTGAACAGAACACGGTAGCCGTCATTATTTTAAACGATATCGTGGGTTTGCCGCTCATGCTGCTGGCCTGGAGGTTTATATTCAAAGAAAATCTGTTTAAGGCGGCCCAATTCCGCGTGATGGGCGGCAAATCGGTGGCGATCGCTTTATGGATCGGGCTTGGAGCCGGCCTGTTTACGGTCGCTTTCTCCCGGCTTCCCGCCATTGCATCGGACAAGTATCGGTTCCACGAATTGTTTGATTACCTGAACCGCGCGGAATGGTACGTATTTCTTGTTTTCCTGATTCTCGGAAATATTTACAAAGAGACGTTGTTCAGAGGCATTCTGATGAATGAGTTCAGACGCGTGCTACCGGTTTGGATCGCAATTGTGATTCAGGGCGTGTTGTACGGAGCGTTGTTCTTTCTCGGAGACATTCCGCTGTCGCTGTACGGTTTTCTCGGCGCGGTTATTTTTGCGCTTTTGTATGTCTGGTTTAAATCCATCTGGGCGCCGATTGCCGCACAAATCGCCTGTCAGGGCAGCCAGTACTTGCTTTGGCATTACGGGCCGGAGACGACGGACACCACTGTCATGTCCATCGTGATGGCTGTGGCGGTCGCCATGATTGCGGTTGGCATATTCCTTGCAGTCAAGCATCGCTCTTCGATCTCCGCGCCGCCGTCTTCCGAGGCGGTGACGTCGGCGTGAAGGGCTTGCGAATAGCGGGAAATACCATCTTATATTTGGTCATATATGCGGCGATTGTGATGCTTGTCAATCAAGCGCTCTACAACTGGATCGGCGATCCCGGACTAAAAGACTGGATCAAAGGCAATTCCGGCATTGTACTGATTATATCCAATATCATCGTGCTTGCCGTCTATCTTCCGCTGCTGCGCTGGCAAAAAATTTCGCTGAAGGATTTGGGGTTTGTTCCTGCGCGCGGCGGATCGTTGCTGCTGTCCGCAGGGACTGGAGTCTGGCTCGGCTTGTTTATCGCCGCGTTTACCCGCCTTCCGTGGATAAAAGCGACCTTTCCGGCCATTTCGGACCTAGTCGCTTTTGTCGCCGGCGGCAGCCTGATCATTTTTGTGCTCGGCAGCTTGCTGCTGGGGTCTTTGCTGGAGGAATGGCTGTTCAGAGGAATGCTGTTCCATACGCTCAGTCAACGTCTTTCGGTTCCGTGGACGGTTCTGCTCCAGGCCGTATTGTTCGGCGCGGTATTTATGAATGTGACGATTGGCGCATTTGCGGCGCTCGGCGCGATCGTATACGGTGCCGTTCGCGCCGGCTCGCGTTCGCTTTGGGGGTCGCTTGCGGCCCATGTGTGCAGCACAGGCACCTTGTATATCGCGCTGCAATGGGCGGGAGATTGGCAGTCCGGTACGCTTGGATTATTAGCCCTGATCAGCGGACTCGGCATCGCGGCGCATGTTTTGCTGCTGCTGCGCGGGAGCGGCGGAAGGGCGGAAAAAGGACAGGCCATCAGCGATTCCATTACTAGCTAGGAGGTAAGGGCGCCATGTTTCAACTGGATTTGCTGAATACCAAAAAAGACACATCCGGGCGGAAGGGGCGGAGCGGGGGCTCCGTCTCCAATGTTTCCCTCAAGGATATTGCGATTGTCGGAATATCCGCCAAGCTGCCGCGCGCGGAATCGTACGAAGCCTTCTGGGAGCTTCTGCGGAGCGGCCAGGACCTGGTAGGCGGGTTTCCGGATTCCCGCAAGGAGGAATTGAAGCCGTATTTGCGCCGCATGGAGGCGCAGTACGGCTCCGTTTCCTTTTTTGACGGGGCGTATATCGAAGATATTTCAGGTTTTGACTATTCTTTTTTCCGGCTCTCGCCCAAGGAAGCCTCTTTGATGAGTCCTGCGCAGCGCCTGTTCCTGCAAACGGCCTGGGGCGCGCTTGAGAATGCGGGGTACGGCGGAGATGCGCTGCATGGTTCGCGCACAGGCGTTTTTATCGGCCATAACGGGGACGCGCTGCATGATTACAAGCGAATCATCGAAGCGCTGGACCCGGACGCCTTGTCCATGGCGGCGCCCGGCAATCTGAGCTCCATGATACCGAGCCGGATTTCGTATTTGCTTAATTTGCGCGGACCGGCGATTAGCGTGGACACCGCCTGCTCCTCCTCGCTGGTAGCGGTCCATCTGGCATGCCAATCGATCCGCAGCGGCGAATGCGAGGCGGCGATTGCCGGCAGCGTCAAAATTAACGTGCTGCCGTTGGATACCGGCATACGGCTTGGGATCGAGTCAAGCGACAACCGGGCCAGAACGTTCGACGACTCGGCGGACGGAACGGGCATCGGCGACGGCGTCATTGCGCTGCTGCTGAAGCCGCTGTCCCGCGCGCAGGAGGACGGCGACCCTATTTATGCCGTCATCAAAGGCAGCGCGATGAATCAGGACGGCAGCTCTGTCGGCATTACCGCCCCGAACGCCCTCGCGCAGGAGGACGTCATTGTGCGCGCCTGGCAGGATGCGGACATTGATCCCGAAACGGTGTCGTATATGGAGGCGCACGGCACGGGAACCTCGCTGGGCGACCCGATCGAAATCGACGGGCTGACGCGCGCCTTCCGGAGATATACCGATAAACGGCAATTTTGCGCCATCGGCTCGCTGAAAACAAATATCGGCCATCTCGACCATGCCGCCGGCATTGCAGGGCTGCTCAAGGCGATCCTGTCGCTTGTCCACAAGCAGCTTCCGCCAACGCTTCATTACCGCTCGCCGAACCGCAACATTCCGTTTGTGGATTCGCCCGTTTATGTCAATGACGAATTGACGCCATGGGAAACGGACGGCGAAGCAAGAAGATGTGGAGTAAGCGCGTTCGGCATGAGCGGGACCAATTGCCATGTTGTGCTGGAGGAGGCTCCCGCCAAGATGCCTTCGGGTCGTTCGGACAGAGCGGAGCTGTTCTGTTTGTCCGCGCACAGCATGACGGCGCTGGAGCGGCTCGTGCTGCTGATGCGGAACTGGGCTCAGCAGCATCGCGGCGATGAGAGCCGCAGCCTGGCCGACCTTTGCTACACCTTGGCCGTCGGCCGGGGAGCCCATCGGTATCGCCTGGCGATTGCGGTAAACGGCTGGGAAGAGCTTGCCCAAACCTTGCATGCCGCAGCCGAAAGCGGCCTTACCGGCCTTGCGCTGCCGAACGTCCGCTTCGGGACGGCCGATTCGGCTGCGGCCGGGAATATGCGGCAGCAACCCGTTCCAAACGAACGGGAAATGGAAGCGCTGGAGCTGGGCCAACGTTTCGTGGGCGGATACGAGATCGACTGGAAGGCGATCTATCGGGGACAACGCCGCCAACGGCTGCCGCTTCCGACATATCCGTTCGATTCTCACCACTGCTGGGTGGAGGAGGCGCGCGCCGGAGCGGCGCTTCATCTGCCATTTGCGGCCTGGAGTGGATATTCGGTCGGTGGAGATATTCCCGAGGAGCTTGGACAAGAGATGAACGAGACGTTTGCCAGATGGCAAGCCGCGCTGGAGCGGAGCGGCGGGATGACGGGTCAGCGCCGCCGCGGCGTTGCGTTAACCGGGGAGCGCTCCGGCCTGGAATGGGAGCAGCATGTCGCAGATGCCTGGGGAGAGCTGCTCGGTTATGACGAATTGCCTGCGGATGCCGGGTTTTATGAACTGGGCGGAGATTCCATTATTGCGCTCAAAATTGTAAACCGGCTCAGCGAGCTTGCGGGCGTCCGCATTCAGGCGGCGGATTTGCTGGGGCATGCGGACCTGCCTTCGTTCACGGCGCTGATCGAGCGGCGGCTCAGGGAGAGCGGCGCGGCGACAGCGCAAAGAACGAACGACCGGCATGATCGACAAGGGGAAGACGTTGGGAATGGCGGACACGAGGCGAACCGCGATTATGGCGGGCAAGCGGTAGCAGTCACCATTGACGACAAAATAGTGGACGGTACTCGTGACGGGCAAGCGGCGGCCGTAAGTGTTGGCGGATCAGGAGTAACCAACGTGCAGGATGGGCCGTTGACCGGCCAGATGTCCGAGTCTTTGTCCGGCGATACGATGGAGCCGATTCCAAAGGCGGCACCGCAAGAGCATTATCCGGTTTCATCGCCGCAGAAACGCATGTATTTGCAGCAGCAGGCGATGCCGGATGATCGCAGCTACAATTTGCCCGAATTGCTGCACTTGGACGGGGCTATTGATGCAGATCGGCTGGAGGCCGTCCTGCAAGCCATCGTGGAGCGTCACGAGACGCTTCGCACCACCTTCCACGTCATCGACGGGGAGATCAGGCAGCGCATTCACGCCGCCATTCCTTTCCGCCTGATTCGCATGGAGGCCGATGAAGCGGAAGCGGACGGCGTGCTGCAAAGCTTGTTCCGGCCGTTCATGCTCGATACGGCTCCGCTGCTCCGCGCAGCCTTGCTGACGCTGGGGCCGGAGCGCCATGTGCTGTTTCTTGATATGCATCATATTGCATCCGACGGCATGTCGGCGGGCATTCTTTTGTCCGACCTGATGACTTTATATCAGGGCGGTTCGTTGCCGCCGCTGCCGCTGCAATACAAAGATTATGCGGTATGGCAGGAGAGCAGGCCGCTCTCCGGGAACGACGAACGGTATTGGCGCGAGCAATGCCGGGGAGACTGGCCGACGCTTGCGCTTCCGACCGATGCCCCGCGGCCGCCCGTCAAAGGAAATCGCGGCGAAACGTTCGACGTGTACGTCGAGGCCGGTTTGACGGCGGGTGTGCGCAGCCTCGCGGCCGAATCGGGCGCGACTCCGTTTATGGTGCTGTTATCGGCGTATTACACTTTCCTCGCCCACTATACAGGGGCCGAGGACATTGCAGTCGGCACGCCGATTGCGGGACGGAACAGGCGCGAGCTGGAAGCGATCGCGGGCATGTTCACCGGCACGCTGGCGCTGCGCGCTTATCCGCGCGCGGACAAGGCGTTCAGAGCCTTTTTGTCCGAAGTGAAAGAGATGGCGACCGGGGCTTACGCCCACGCCGATTATCCATTCGAGGAAATCACGCAATGGATGGACAGAAGGGACGCCAGCCGGAGTCCGCTGTTTGACACGATGTTCATCATGCAAAACCTAGGTATTCCAAACGCTTCGTCAGAGGGATTGTCGTATCGCCACCAGCGCTTTGAGCATGGCATGGCCAAATACGATTTGATGATTCAGGCTGTGGAGGATGGTGCGGAATGGCGGCTTGTCGTGGAATATAATGCCGATTTGTTTCGCCGCGCGACAGCCGAGCGGTTCATGCGGCATTATGTGCAGCTGCTGCGAAGCGTGACGCTCCGTCCCGACGCCGCGCTCGGCGAAGCGGAGATGCTGACGGAGGAGGAGCGCCTGCACATGCTGGCGCTGGGGAGACGCGAAGCGGACTTTCCGCCGCCGCGCTGTCTGCATGATTGCTTCAAGGAACAGGCGGAAGCCGTTCCGGGCCTCCCGGCCGTATCTTGCGGCGGTGTATCCATGACCTATCGGGAGCTGGATCGCCGCACCGATGCGCTGGCGCGAACCTTGCGCGCCAAAGGTGTGGGACGCGGCAGCATCGTCGGCATCATGGCGGAGCGCTCCATCCCCATGCTGACCGCTATGCTCGCCGTTATGAAAGCCGGAGGCGCTTATATGCCTGTAGATCCGAATTATCCCGAGGAGCGCATTCGCTATATGCTCGAGGACAGCGGCGCGAAGCTGGTATTTGCGGACGGCGCGCGTTCTGGGGCCGTGGGCGTCGTGCCGGCCTCCTTGCAGGTGCTGGACATTGCGGATGAGGCGCTGTTCTCCGTAGAAGACGATGCCGCCGCCGCATGGCTGCAGGACGCCGCCGATCCGATGTATGTTATCTATACCTCGGGTTCAACGGGTCAGCCGAAGGGCGTCATTGTGCCGCACCGCAGCTTTTACAATTTCGGCCATTCGCTCAGGACGTTTTTCGACGGGCAATACGGCGAGAAGGACAGATGCCTAAGCCTGACCAATATTTCGTTTGACGTCAGCGTAGCGGAGCTGTTTATGCCGCTTATGTTCGGGGCCTGTACGGTACTTTACCCGGAACCGAAATTGCTTGATCCGCGGCGAATTGCCGAGGTGATTGCGGAAGAGCGGATAACGTTCGCTTATTTGCCGCCGTCTTTGCTGAAAGAGGTTGCGCGGCTGCTGGAGCAATCGGCTTCCGCGATTACGCTGAACAAAATGCTCGTCGGGGTAGAGCCGATTAAAGACGAAACGCTGGAGCTGTATACGAAGCTTAATCCCGAGATTCGGATTATTAACGGCTACGGCCCGACGGAGGCGACGGTTTGCTCCACTATGTACGCATACGAGCCGGGCTCTTATCGCGGCGGCTATGTGCCGATTGGCCGGCCTATGCACAATGTCGAAATTTATATCTTCGGCTATGGCGGTCAGCTTGCCTCTATCGGTGCAGCCGGGGAGCTGTATATTGCCGGCAGCGGCCTTGCCGACGGTTATGTGAACAAGCCGGAGATGACAGCCGAGCGCTTTTTGCCCCATTCGTACCGCGAGGGCCGCTTCATGTATCGCACCGGCGATATCGCAAAGTGGCTGCCGGACGGCAACGCGATGTATGTGGACCGGGCCGACCAGCAGGTAAAAATCAGAGGCGTGCGGATTGAAATGAACGAGGTTCGCTCGCAATTGATTTCCCTTCCCGAGGTGGAGGATGCGGTTGTGGTCGTCCACGAGCAGGCAAGCGGCGACAAGGAGCTGTGCGCGTATGTGGTCGCTTCGGACAAGCTCCCTTCGTGGGAATGGCGAAAAAAGCTGAAAGACAAGCTGCCGGAGGCGATGATTCCGGCCTATATCGCGGCGATTGACGCGATACCGCTGACGCCGAACGGGAAAGTGGACCGGCGCGCCTTGCCGGAGCTGGAAGTCGGGCTTCGGGAGCGGGAAAAGCCGGAGCTGCCGCGAGACGGGATGGAAGAGCGCGTCGCCGCCATTTGGGAGGAAGTGCTGGGCGATACGGCCGGGCCAATCGGCATTCACGAGGACTTTTTCGAGCTTGGCGGCCACTCCTTGAAGGCTGCCGTGCTGGCGGGCAAGCTGCAGCAGGCGACGGGCGCCCTGGTTCCGCTCAGCCTGATATTCGAGCTTACCTCCATTGCGGAAATGGCCGCCTGGCTGAAGGAGCGGGACGGCGCCGCTGCGGCGGCCGAGCCGATCCCGAAGGCGGAGCGCCGCGAGTGGTATCCGATGTCGCGCGCCCAGCGCCGCCAATATATGATGCAGCTGCTGGCCGGAGACGCCACCATGTATCATGTGCCGTTCGCGCTCCGCTTGCAGGGGAGGCTGGATACGGCGCGGCTGGAAAACGCGTTTACGGCGCTGATCGGCCGCCACGAAAGCTTGCGAACGACCTTCCATATGACAAAGGACGAGTTCAGGCAAATGGTTCATTCGCCGTATGCGTTCAAGCTGGAGGCGCTGGACCCTGCAGCGTTGACCGGGGAAGAAGCGCTCCGGGGAGCGCCGCCGGACGGCGCCGAGGTGACGAGGCTGATGGAAGTCTTCCAGCGCCCGTTCCCTCTGGACAAGCTGCCGCTGCTGCGGGCGGGGCTGCTGCGGCTGAATGAGGAAGATCATCTGCTGCTGCTGGATGTTCATCACATTATTACGGACGGCGTATCCACCGGTTTGCTGGTGAATGAGCTGTCGCAGCTGTATGCCGGACAAGCGCTGCCGGAGCTGCGCGTGCAATACAGCGATTATGCGGTGTGGCAGGAAGCCGGATTTGCAAATGCCGCTTATGCGGAGCATGAACGGTACTGGATGGAAATCTTCGAAGGCAAGCTTTCTGTGCTGGAGCTGCCGACGGATCGGCCGCGGCCGTCTCTGCCGAGCTACAAGGGCCGCCGCCATTCGTTCAGGCTGGACGCGCGGACAACGGCGGAGGCGCGAAAGCTGGCGCGGGAAGCGAAGACGACGCTGTATACGGTGCTGCTGGGCGCTTTTGCCGCGATGCTGGCCAAATACAGCGGGCAGGCGGAAGTGATTGTGGGCACCCCCGCCGCCGGCAGGGAGCATGCCGATACGCATGGCATGATCGGCATGTTCGTCAACACGCTGGCGCTGCGGACAAGGCCGGAGAGAGACAAGACAGTACAAGCCTATATGGCGGAGCTCCATAACCATGTCGTAGAGGCGCTATCGCGCCAGACGTATCCTTTCGAGGAGCTGGTCGAAGGGCTGAAGGCCGATGCGGACAGAAGCCGCAATCCTTTGTTTGACGCCATGTTTGTCTTGCAAAATATGGACCGGGCGGTGATGGAAGCTGGCGGCCTCGTCTTTGGCGAAATGCCGTTCGAGGCGGGGACAAGCAAGTTCGACCTGACTCTGGAAGCGGTGGAGCGGGAAGCGGAAATCGAGCTTCAACTGGAATACGCAACGGATTTGTTTCATGAGGAAACCGCGCGCCGCATGGCGGAAAGCTATACCGTACTCGTGCGGGAGATGTGCAGATCGCAGGGTCGCACGGTCGGCGAGCTTGAGCTGATGAGTGAAAGCGAGCGACAGCAATTGCTGGCTCTGTTAGCCGGAGGAGGCATGCCGGTACGGGCGGCGAGTAGAGAGAGGAGCAATGATAGGATGGAATTTCGAGCTGAGAAAGGCATGACGGTCCGGCAAGGAGACGCGGCGGCGGCTTCCGCGCAAGCAACGGCGGAATGGACGGGGTTTGTACAGGAAGTGGAGCGCCAGGCGGCGCGTACGCCGGATGCGGCGGCGATTCAATTCGGCGCGGAGACGGTGACGTACGCCGAGCTGAATGAACGCGCGAATCGGCTTGCCCATTCCTTGCGGGCGAAGGGTGTGGGGCCCGAGCGCATTGTCGCGCTGATGGCGTCCCGCAGTCCGCTGCTGCTTGTCGCCATTTTGGGTGTTCTGAAAGCCGGAGGCGCATATGTCGCCATTGATCCCGCTTACCCGAAAGAGAGGATCGACTGGATGCTTGAGGATTGCGGCGAAGCGCTTCTGCTGACGGAAAAAGCATATGCCGGAGTCGTAACGAGAGCCGTTGCCGAGTGGTATCTGGACGATCCGGAACTGTATGCGGCGGACAGAGGCAATCCGGAGCTTGTCCATGGGCCGGACCATTTGGCGTATGTGCTGTATACGTCGGGCTCGACCGGGCGTCCCAAAGGAGTGATGATCGAGCATCGCGGGCTGGCGCATTTCGTCAGCGGCTTCCGAAACCGCATTCCGTTTGAGAAGGGCCAGAGCATCCTGGCGATGGCATCGGTCTCCTTTGATATTTTTGTCGTTGAAAATCTGCTTCCGCTCACGCTGGGTATGCGGATTGTACTCGCGAGCGAAGAGGAACGGGGCGACGCCGCCTTGCTGCAAGGCCTGATCGACGCGCACGATGTCGATGTGCTGCAAATTACGCCGTCGCGCTTCAAATGGTGGATGAATCAGCGAGGCGAAACGGACGGCTGGCAAAGGCTGCGTATATTGATGATCGGGGCGGAGCCGCTGACGGCCGATGTGCTTGGCAGGCTGCGCGCCGCTACCGGAGCCAGATTGTTTAATTTGTACGGTCCCACGGAGACGACGGTGTGGACCTCAATCCGGGAAGTGACCGAAGGCGAGGACATTTCGATCGGCACGCCGATCGAAGGTTCCCTCATGATGGTGCTTGACGAAGGACTGAAGCTGCAGCCTACAGGCGTGACGGGCGAAATTTGCATCGGCGGGCCGGGCGTCGGGCGTGGGTATCTCAGTCATCCCGAATGGGATGTCGCTTTTGTGCCGAATCCTTATGCACCGGGCGAACGCATGTATCGCACGGGCGACCTTGGGCGCAGGCTTGAAAATGGGGAGTTTGCCTATGCGGGACGCCGCGATTTCCAGGTGAAAATCAGGGGCCACCGGATTGAAATCGGTGAAATTGAGCAGTTGCTGATTCGCCATGAGCAGGTGAAGGAAACGGTCGTCACCGCGTTTCAGGAAGAGGATGAGGAATATGCGCTTTGCGCGTATGTCGTCATGCAGAACGCCGCGGCAGCGGATACGGAGCCGGACGACGACGCGCCATCCGGCCGGTTGACCGCGCAGTTGCGCGAATATCTCGGGGACAAGCTGCCTTCTTATATGGTCCCGGCCTTCATGGTCGTTCTGGATGCGATTCCGCTTACGCCAACGGGCAAAATCGACAGAAGGGCGCTGCCGAAGCCGGGACCGGCCGACGCGGGCAAACGCGAGCTCGTTCCGCTGTCGACCGATACTGAGCGCAAGCTGGCGGAGATTTGGAAGGAGCTGCTCGGTACGGATGCGATCAGCGCCAAGGACAGCTTTTTCGATCTGGGCGGTCATTCTCTAAAGGCGGCGGGTATGATCAGCCGCATTGCGGAACGCTTTAGCATTCAAATTCCGCTGCGCGATATTTTTATGAATCCTACGCTTGAAGCTTTAGCGGCCCATCTGGACACTAGCGGAACCGTGGCGGCCGCGCGAATTCCGAAGCAGCCGGAGCGCGAGCATTATCCGATGTCGAGGGCCCAGCGCCGCCAGTTTATGATGGGGCTGATCTCGGGCGAGGCAACGATGTACCATGTGCCGTTCGCCGTGCATATGCAAGGCAAGCTTGATGTGGAGCGGCTGGAGGAAGCTTTCTTTGCGATGATTCGCCGTCATGAATCGCTCAGAACGACGTTCCATCACAAAGAGGACGAGTTCCGCCAGCACGTGCATGGGGAGCCGGTATTTACGCTGGAGCAGGGCGCCAGGCTGAGAATGGCGGCGGGCAAGCTGCTCGCGGAAGGCGGAGACGAAGGATTGTTCGGGGGTATCAGCGCGCTGATGGCACGCTTTATCCGTCCGTTTGATCTCGGCAGTCTCCCGCTGTTCCGGGCCGGATTGATTCCGCTTGGCGAAGAGCGCCATTTGCTGCTGCTGGACTTTCATCATATTATTACCGACGGCGTCTCCGTCAGCGTCCTGCTGCAGGAACTGACCACTTTGTACGGCGGCGGCGAGCTCCCGGAGCTGGATATCCAGTACCGGGATTACACGGTATGGCAAGAAGAACATATCGGCAGCGAGGCCTATATGGGGCACGAACGCTACTGGCTGGAGGCGTTCGAAGGGGAGCTGCCGACGCTTGCGCTCAAGAAGGCCTCGCCAAGGCCGGAACTGCAAAACTTCGAGGGCAGTCTGATCAACTTCAAACTGGATGAGGAGCTGACGCTCAAGATCAAGGCGTTTGCGCGCGAGCGCGGCACGACGCTGTATACGGTGCTGCTCGGGGCGTATTCGATGCTGCTGAGCAAATGGAGCGGTGAGGAGGATATCATTATCGGCACGCCGGTAGCAGGCCGCAATCATGCGCAGCTTGACGGGCTGATCGGGATGTTCGTCAATACGGTCGCGATTCGCAGCTTCCCGGAATCGTACCGGACCGTTGGCGACTATTTGACCGAGCTGCATGAGGATGTACTCCGGGCGCTGGAGCACCAGAATTATCCGTTCGAGGATTTGGTGCAAAAGCTCGGAATCGAACAGGACCGCAGCCGCAATCCGCTGTTCGATACGATGTTTATTTTGCAAAATATCGATCGCGTCGCTTACCGTTCGGGCGGCATTGAATTCGATCCCAAGGAATTCGATCCTGGCGTCAGCAAATTCGATTTGACGCTTGAAGCGGCGGAGCGGGACGGCAGGATCGGCTTTACGCTGGAATATGCGACAAGTCTTTTCCGCGAAGAGAACGCCTGGGCGCTGGCGGATGATTATACGGCGATCATACACGCGCTGGTTGAAGACGGAGCAAAGAAAAAAATCAGTGCTGTGCTTGCTTGAACCAAAATTCTGAGTCTAAGGGGGCGGCGAACGATGAAGCTGTCGATGAAAAGGAAACCGTTTAACGAGTTTTGGATGAACTGCATGCTGAACCAGGCGTTTTCCATTGCGGTGTCCGAGGATCCCAGCTACAGGGACGCGGCGTATTTGAACATTTACCGGTATTATCCTTGGGAGGCAGCAACGGACAAAGACTTCCGCTATCCGACTATTGACACGCTGTATTATATGGACGACCCGGCCAGATTCCCGCTGTCGCAGGTGATCCGCTATATCGAGCCCGGTCATTTCCGCAGCAAGGAGACGGTGCTGGATGAAATCAGGGCGATGCTGGAGGGCGGACGCAACTTGAGCGTAAACGTCGATCTGTATGACTGGCTGCCGGGGAGCATGGCCTGGAAAAGGTTCCATTGGTATCATTACTCGCTGTTTAACGGATACGACAAGGAGCGCGGCGTCTTCTACGTCATTGACGATACGCTTGCGGGCTACGAGGAGCACGAGGTGCCGGATGAAAGGCTGCTCAAGGCGTACGGCAACTCGGAATACAACGTGAACCCGGGCTATTTGGGGCCTGCCTTCTACGTATACAATCTGCAGGAAAAGATTCAGCCCTACGAGTTGAAGCTGGCTGAAGTGGTGGAAAATGCGGAGCGGCTGGCGAGGGAGCTTGAAGAGTTCTCCATAGAGGGCATGTGGAATGTAGATTCCGACCCGGAGAAGAAGCAAGCTCATTTGACCTATGGCCTTGTCGGCGTCAACATCATTTGCAACCGGCATACCGCCAATATGTCGCTGCTCCGCTCCATGCGGGAGAAGAGGCTGATCGGCGAAGCGCTGCATGAGTCGCTGTCCGGTCAGCTTGGCGCAGTGAAGGACGGATGGGATCTGGTGAAGGACCGCTTTGTGACGGGGGACTTCGAACGCGGCAGAGAGCTGGCGCTCGCGGAAGATTTGTTCGCGAAGGAAAAAGCGTTCTGGACCACGCTTGTCGCCGGCGCGTAAGGCCGCTTGCGTCAACATGTTACCCGGGAGGCGGATGTTATGACAATATCTTTAATTTGTTTGCCATATGCAGGAGGCTCCGCACAAGTGTACAAGCGCTGGACGAACCGGCTGCATCCTGGCGTGCGTCTAGTGCCGGCCGAACTGGCGGGCAGAGGAAGCCGCATGGGCGAGCCGTTCTATGCGGACGCGGCGGAGGCCGTGCGGGATTTGCTTCCGCTGGTGCTAAAGACGGCGCTTGGCTCCGATTCGTATGCTTTATTCGGCCACAGCATGGGCAGCCTGCTTGGGTATGAGGTGCTGCATGCGCTGCGGGAGGAAGGATTCCCGCTGCCTGCGGCAGTCTTTCTCTCCGGCAGAGGGGCGCCGCATTGCGAGCAGGAAGAGGCTCGCCGGACCCATATGCTCCCGGATGACGAGTTTCTGGAGGAACTGAAACGGCTCGGCGGCATGCCGGGCGAGCTGTTCCGGCATCGGGAGCTGCTGGATATGTTTATGCCGATCCTCAGAGCCGACTTCAAGCTTGTCGGCGAATACGAGCATCGGATGCGGCCGCCGCTGCCCCTCCGGCTCACCATCTTGAGCGGCAAGGATGACGGCTGCGTCAAAGGCCCGCTCGGTGAATGGGAGCGTTATGCGACGGGAGGGTGCGAGCTGATGCTGTTTGAAGGCGGACATTTTTTCCTGCATGAGCGGGAACGCGATATTGTAGCGGTGATCAACAAAATGCTGACCGAGGCGCCTGCCCCGATCTGACCCTGAGGAGCGTGATGGAAGATGCTGAACAAACATGCGATATGGTTTCCCGGTCAGGGCTCGCAGCGCGTCGGAATGGGAAAAGCGCTGAGCGAGCGGCATTGGGTTGTCAGAGCGACGATGGAGGAAGCGAACGAAGCACTGGGCTTGCGCCTTGACAGCCTGATGTATGAAGGACCGATGACGGAGCTGACGCGGACAGACAACGCCCAGCCCGCCATTCTTGCGCTTGGCGTGGCGATGTACCGCGTCTACAGCCGGGAGTGGGGTTACCTACCTGCGATGGCTGCCGGCCACAGCCTGGGCGAGATTACCGCTTTAACCTGCGCGGGGGCCATAACGTTCCCGGATGCGCTCCGGCTCGTACGCCGCCGCGGCGAGTTGATGCAAGTGGCCGTCGCTGCGGGGATCGGCGCGATGGCCGCCGTGAACGGGCCGAGTCCCGATGTTGTCGCCAAAGTATGCTTGGAAACCAGCGCAGGCTGCGCGGACGGAAGCCGTATTGTTGTGGTATCGAATATGAATTCAGAGCGGCAAACGGTGATTTCGGGCCACAAAGAGGCCGTCCATGAAGCGTCCGAAAGACTGGCCGCCCATGGGGCCGCAGTCATTCCGCTGCAGGTAAGCGCGCCATTCCATAGCCCGTTGATGGCGCCGGCGGCGGCGCAATTTGCCGAAGTGTTGAGCCGCGTCTCGTTTGGAGAAATGGGTTTTCCCGTAGTATCCTCCTTGACGGGTCTGCCTTACGGGAATACGGCGGAGATCGCGGGTATGCTGGCAAGGGGATTGACGGACCCCGTCAATTGGCCGGCGGTCCTTGCTTTTCAGAAGAGCACTGGCGTTGCCGCTGCCGTGGAACTGGGTCCGGGCAATGTATTGAAACGACTGGCTCAATCGGAAGAACTGCGCGTATTCGCTTTTGACGACAAGGAGGATGAGTCGTATCTGGTTGCCGCAAGCCGGCAAACGGACGCTTATTCGATTGAACTGCTGAATCGATGTCTGGCTATCGCCACTTGCGTCCGCAACCGCAACTGGAACGCGGCCGAATATGAACAAGGCGTCACTTCGCCTTACCGCGGCGTGCAGCAGTTGGTCGAGCGGCTGCGGGAGACGGGAGAGCAAGTGGCGGAGGCGCATGTTCGGCAAGCGCTGACGATGCTGGAATCGGTGTTTCGCACCAAAGGCACTTCCGCCGAAGAGCAGAAGCGGCGGCTTGCAAGACTGCAGGGTGAGTTCGACCTGCGCGGCTTGCCAGGCGTTTCTCCTGCCGAGCGGCCATACGCGGACAGTCTATTATAAGAAGGAGCGGGATCATGGGTATACGACTGGCCAATGACGAGTTGGAACAGGATGGAGTCGAGCGCCCCGCGGAGCTGCCGTCTCCCGTGGAGATTTTGCAGGCACTGATCCGCTTCAATACAACAAATCCGCCGGGCGAGGAAGCCGCATGCATCATGTATATCCGGCAACTGCTTGAGGATGCGGGCATTGAGACGCGGACCTGTGCGCTTGATCCGGCCCGTCCCAATCTGCTGGCCAGAATGAAGGGCAGCGGGGACGTACCGCCGCTGCTGCTGTACGGGCATGTCGACGTCGTTGGCGTCGACATGCAAACCTGGAGCCGCGACCCGTTCGGGGGCGACATTGAGGGCGGCTTCGTCTGGGGGCGGGGCGCTCTTGATATGAAAGGCGGCGTGGCGATGCTCGTATCGGCTTTCCTCCGCGCGCATGTCCGCAAGCTGCCGCTGCGCGGCGATCTCATTCTGGCGATTGTCAGCGACGAGGAAGCAGGGGGCGAATACGGGGCTTCCTTCCTGGTAGAGCGGCATGCCGATTATTTTGCGGGCGTAAAGTATGCGCTCGGCGAATTCGGCGGCTTCGCGTTTCATGCGCTGGGGAAAACCTTTTATCCGATTATGGTGGCGGAGAAGCAGCTATGTTGGCTCAAAGCGACGATTCGGGGAGACGGAGGCCACGGCTCCATGGGCAAGCCGGGAGCCGACTGTATGGCGCAATTGGGGGACATGCTTCAATCGCTTAACAGGAATAAACTTCCGATCCGTGCGGTACCGGCGGCCCGGTTGATGATTGAAAGCATGGCCGCCGCGCTGCCGCTGCTGCCGGCGCTGCTGCTGAGAGGGCTGCTGCGTCCCCGGCTGGGCGGCCTCATTCTGAAGCTGCTGGGGGAAAAGGGCGGGACGTTCGCCCCGCTTCTGCGTAATACGGTCAGCGCGACCGTCGTTCGCGGCGGCGAGAAAATCAACGTTCATCCAAGCGAAATTACGATCGAGCTGGATGGCCGAACGCTGCCGGGCGTCACTCCGCAGCAATTTATGGACGAGCTGCGCCGATTCGCGATTAACAATTCGATCGGGCTGGAAGTGCTGCGCCATGACCCATGCGCCGCAGCTCCCGACATGGGGATGTTCGGTTTGCTGTCCGATGTGCTGAAAGAAGCGGATAAGGAGGCCGTACCGGTGCCGATGCTGCTGCCCGGAGGAACGGACGGAAGATTGTTTGCGAGGCTCGGCATCCAAACCTACGGTTTCCTGCCAATGCCGCTGCCCAAGGACATGCAGTTTACCAAACTGATTCATGCGGCGGATGAACGCATTCCCGTAGAAGCGGTCGGGTTCGGCACGGATGCGATTTACCGGGTGCTGGAGCGGTACGGAGCTTAGCCGCTGTCATCGGATCGTTAGAGCAGCTTGCCATACACATACCGTTACCGTTGACCGATGCGGGGAATATGCAATTTTTGCATAGAAGAAAAGCAAGTTCAGGGCGACTCTCGCCAGGTCCTGACCCCATAATGTGAGACAAACAAAAGCACCTTCAAGAGAAAGCTTCCATGTCGTAAGATGTGGAGGACAATTTTGGAGGTGTTTTTGTATGAGAATAAGACTGAGCTATCCGTTGGAAGTGAAGATGCAAGCGTCGGAGGACAAGAACATACAACGTTAAGGAGCCGCATGGTTGCGGCTTCTTTGCTTTAACGATACATGTTCTTGTCCCAAGCTGAAAACAAGAACATGTATCGTTTTAAGCGCAACTGAGAATAAATCTTGTTAAAGGTCTGTTCAAGAATTGGCACCAAGAAGGCTGTAGTTGGGCCAGTATTCGGATTAAATAAGAAGCCGAAGCTGCGGGAAAGAAAGGGGCTTTTCGTTGAAGTTGACTCAAATCCTGTCGTAATCCACAAGAATGAAAAATGATGAAACAAGTCGAGCAGCCTGCCCAACCGAAACAGGTCAAGATCGGGCAAGTTTCTATCAAATAATTGGATGGATAAAGAAAGTTGAATATGTTAGAGAGGATATATAGTTCTCACACACCGCAGACAACAGTTACAGGAAGTAGGTAACCGACTACCTGTAACAACTATTCTCAGGATGAACCACTTTCTCGACAAGCTCGCAGAAGTCGGATCTACGGTCCGATTTCTTCCTTCATATTCGTATTATTTTGAAACTGCCGCTGAACCGCCTTAGGCAGCTCCTCGAAGGGAACCTCTTCCCAGTGCGTGACACCCCGAATCAGCGTGTTATATAGCTGAACATAAGCTCCTTCTCTCAATTGCTTTCCGGCCGAAAAACCAAGCTTCTTTTCCTTTCCTTTCTCATTATATGAAGTCAGCTCATAGTTGTAACGTC
This sequence comes from Paenibacillus sp. JT31N7, assembly GCF_059692095.1. NCBI lineage: Bacteria > Bacillati > Bacillota > Bacilli > Caryophanales > Paenibacillaceae > Paenibacillus > Paenibacillus sp. JT31N7. Next base: position 318,667 of record NZ_JCAUAT010000001.1, on the reverse strand, counting down.
CGTTCTCATCTTGAATACCGAGGCCGGTTATCATCGTATAATAGAAGGTTTTTCCCGCGGAATTTTCAGGCGTCAACTTCTCCGAGCTGAAGAAGAACATCCACAAGCATGTCCCAATCACGATGATGAGCCCCAGCACTAGCAATATTTTTTTCATTATAAATTCCTCCTAAGCGCAATCAGGATGAGACAATGTCTCTGTTCTTCAACCGTCGAATAGACATCGACGCAAAAATAATAATGAAAGCCATATTGATCACCCAAAACAGAATGTTCTGCATGACAGTCAACTTATCCTGACTCATCACACTCATGCCAATGTTGAGCAATGAGAACGGGAAAAATGTTCCCAACTTGGCAATATACATGCCCAGACCGATAAAGACCGCGCACAGACTTATGCCGATAGGCGTAGCGAAGCTGCGGATCCGCAGCGAAAGTCCCAATTGCAGAGCGCTAATGGACATAGAAGCATACCATCCGCGTATCGTCCAATCTATAGTCTCTACAGGGAAAGGCCCGGATACGGAGAATAAGGTACCTGCAAGCCAGTAGAGTCCCACGAACAGCGCTTGTGCGAACAAGATCAAAACGCTTACGACAATCAATTTGGCAAGAAATACACTGGCAACCGATACAGGAGAGGTCATAATCATATTCCAATTTCGGTTTAAATGCTCCAATCTACAGATATAGGAACAACAGATGGCAATCAGAATAGGCAGGAAAAACACGCCATAAAACAGACTGACCTGGGTCCACAAGCTGTACCAGCCATTTTGCAGGGCGCCCTGGTTAAAATAATAATTCGTACACCCAATCAATAGACTTATGATTGGAAGCACAGCGATTACAAGACCGATCCGGGAATGGCGCAGTTTGAGCCATTCAGCAGAAATACTTCGTTTCATCAACTTCCCTCCTCAGATTTCCTGTCGGCTTACATGGATGCTTCCGGCGATATAGAACAGGACAGCCATAATCAACGCACCCACTACAATTCCAAAGCTTACTGGCTGTACCATATAGGCGCTCGCAGACTCGGCGTATAGATAAGTAACCGGACTGAGATCCAAATAGTAAGACCAAATAAAAATATGTCTAATAGCAGCCGGGAATAATCCGGCGGTCATTCCGATGAAGCCGCCCAGCATGCCCAAGCACAGCGCAAAGGCCTGATTTTTAATGGCAAAAGAAATCCATTGTTGAAACGCTGTGACAGCGAGAGTCGTGAGCAGGGTACCCCCAATGAACCGGATTAGCAATTCGATAGGAAGAGCGCCGGGAAAATCCTTTATGAGTCCGAACACTATCATGAATAAAGCCTGTACAAAGATCCCATACAGGAGCAGACTATTGGTACATATATACTTCGCTGCGTAGAGATGCCCGCGTCCAACATTGGTAGCAACAAGCATTTTCCAGGTCAATCCCTTATGCTCCATATCACAAATACGTGAAACAACAACGGCCGAAATAATCGGCATAAAAAAGCCATTCATGGAGGATATACTAAAAAAAATAGATTCCCAAACGGCGTGATCCGGATTGCTCGCAATGGATCGGCTGATGGACATAAAGGCCCACAGCATCTCCACGACAAGAAATAATATAATCATGATCCATATTTTTTTGCGACGGATTTTGAAATATTCCAGTCCTAATAACTTGATCACAAGCTCCGCTCCTTTCCTGTCAACTCCAAGAAAATATCCTCCAGACTTTTCTTCTGCTCCTCAATCCGGGTGACAGCAATTTGATGTTCAACAAGCAATCTGTTCATTTTTCCCACTTCCGTATCTTGAAGATTACCCAACTCAAGCCGGCTGCCCCTTTGGGTTGGACTATATCCTTGCGTGAAAAGTAGCTGCTCTGCTTTGGCATTGTCCCCAGTTTTCACAAAAATGACGTTTTTATTTTTTTGCCGCAGGCTTGTCATACAGCCCTGGTACAACAAATTCCCTTCGCTGATAATGCCTACCGAGGTAGCGATTTGTTCGATTTCCGAAAGCAGGTGGCTGGAGAGCAATATCGTTATTCCATAGCGTGCGGGCAATGATTTGATGAGCTCCCGAATTTCACCAATTCCTGCAGGATCAAGACCGTTTGTCGGTTCATCGAGGATCAGCAGCTTGGGGAAGGCGAGCAGGGCCATTGCGATTCCCAGCCGTTGCTTCATTCCTAGCGAATATTGTTCAGCTTTTTTGTTTTTCTGATTTTCCAGCCGTACAATACGAAGCGCCTCATGTACGTTTTTATCTGGCACGTTCCGCAGGCGCTGCATGACCATCATATTCTCAAGCCCTGTCAAATGCCCATAGTAGGAGGGAGATTCAATCAGTGATCCGGTACGTTGCAGGATGGATGGACGATGTTTGCTCAGACTTTCCCCGAAAATTCGGATTGTTCCTTCAGAAGGCTTGATGAGTCCGAGCAGCATTTTTAGCGTAGTTGTTTTCCCCGCTCCGTTTGGACCCAGAAACCCATAGATTTCTCCCTCCTGAACATGTAGATCAACTTTATTTACACTGTTAATTGCCCCGTACGTTTTGGACAGGTTTTGCGTTTGCACAATAGCTAATGCACTCATGAAAAAAGTCAGCTCCATTCAAGTTTTTAATAGATATTTCTCCTCTGTTTCAACAGTAATAAACCCACCTTTCCTCAGTCTTTAGAAGACCTTACGTCAACCTTAAATAGAATTAGAACAACACAGATAACCCCCCTGTTCATGTATAATAAAATCGGGTGGTGCAGCATGGAGAATTTAAAAGACAAAAAAATATTAATTGTAGATGATGAACCGGAAATCAGAGTTATGATTGAAAGGTTTTTAAGAAAAGAGGGCTTTTTCCGCATATACATAGCAGCTGACTGCGCTTCAGCTCTGTCGATCTGCCGCACAGGGAAGCCGGATATCGTGATTCTTGATGTCATGCTGCCTGATGGCGACGGATTCTCGCTTCTGTCATCCATTAGACAGTTCTCGGACATGCCGGTCCTTTTTCTCTCCGCCCGGGGAGAGGATGAAGACCGTTTGCTGGGACTGGGTCTAGGGGCAGATGATTACATTGTGAAGCCGTTCCTGCCGCGCGAACTGGTACTGCGACTGATGGCGATTTTAAAGCGGATCTACTCCTCCCCCGTGGTTGAGCGTCTGTCTGTCTTCCGATTGGGAGAACAGACCATTGATCTGGATAGCGCTGTCGTGCACAGGAATCAGAAAGAGCTGCCGTTGACGGCAAAGGAACATGCGATTCTTGTGAAGTTATACGAGAACCAGGGCCGAATCGTCACGAGCGATGCCTTATGCCAGGCCGTATGGGGAGACGACAGCTACGGATACGAAAATACATTAATGGTCCATATCAGGCGGGTACGCGAAAAAATCGAGCTCGATCCCTCCAAACCGAGCCATCTTCTCACCGTCAGGGGGCTGGGATATAAGTTGATGGTAAAGGAGATACGTTGAGTGGAGGGTATTATTCGCATATTACGCCGGTTTGTCGTGACTACCATCTTTATCTCGATATTTCTGCTTCTTTTTAATTTCGTACTACTGGGCACGTTGGTGTTCATGGAAATTAACCAACGTCCGTCTCCGGAGGGCGTTCTCAAGCAAGTGGCCCAAGGCTTAGGCAAGCAGGACGACAGTTACCGTCTGGACGAGCACGCTGCTGGACTTCTGCAAGACAATCAGGCCTGGGCCTTGCTGCTCGGTGAAGATGGCCATGTGCAATGGCACTACCATCTGCCTAATGATGTTCCGCGAACCTACACTCTAATCGAGGTAGCCAAGTTCTCGCGTTATTATCTCATCGAATATCCGGTTTATAGCTGGGAGCATGAAGATGGCCTGGTTGTGGTGGGGTACCCTAAGAGAAGCTATGAGAAGTATCAATTTAATTTTCTTTTCGAATGGTTAAGGTCGTTACCCATGCGGCTGGTACTTCTACTGCTCCTAAATGTGGTGATGGCCCTGCTGATCTCTGTCTTGATTGGCACTCGTCTTATGAGAGGGATACGTCCTCTTGTGGGGGGAGTCCACAATCTTGCTAGGGAGGAAGCGGTCCAGTTGGATTCCAAAGGTCTATTCGGTGATTTGGCCCGGAGCATTAATTCTGCATCGGCTATGCTTCAGAAGAAGACGGCCGCGTTGAAGACACGGGATGAAGCACGCTCCAACTGGATTGCCGGGATTTCTCATGATATCCGGACGCCACTCTCGATAGTTTTAGGCTACGCAAGCGAAATGGAGGATAATTCAGACTTGTCGAAGGAGCAGAGATATCAGGCCGGTATCATTCGGCGCCAAGGCGAGAAGATGCGCTCACTTGTAAGTGACCTGAATCTGGTCTCCATGCTCGAGTATGAAATGCAGCCTTTGCATTTGAAGCATATTCGGCTATCTGTACTGGCTAGACAGGTGATCACGGAATTTTTGAATAACGGATTGGATGACCGCTATGAAATCAAATTGAACCTGGCCGATGAAGCGGTTCAGATCAATGGGGATGAGAAATTGCTGCTTCGGGCAATCAGTAATCTTGTCCAAAACAGTGTGCATCATAACTCGCAGGGCTGCGAAATTTTAATAGAAGCCTCTCTATCCAAAGACCGTTCCCAATATCAATTTATCGTAAGGGATAATGGACGGGGAATCCCACAGGAGCAATTGACGAAGATTACCGAATTACACTTTTCAACAAGGAGAAAGCGGCCTGTCCAGCAAGGTCACGGGCTGGGGCTTCCGATGGTGGCAAGGATTGCGAAGGCGCATCACGGTCGCCTCGTTCTTGCAAGTGGTATGGACCAAAGAGGTCTAACAGCGGTTTTGGAATTCCCTGTGCTGTCACAGAACGAAAAATTAGACAATGAGAAAATTTGATTGCATGAGGTGCGATTTTTACTTAATACAAACGATCGTAAGGAGATTTAACCTTAATGTTTTAAGTATAGATAATGTTCCTGAGTCTTTTAGTTCACAAGTATAAAAACTGAATCTTATGAGTGAAGAAATTTATGCACCCCGCCTCCAGGTTTTTGCTGGCGTCTACATTGATGGCACTAATGGAAGCGGGTTATTAGACTAAGAAAAAAAGTTGTAGACTGGCTGTAGATGTTAAGCTAACGGGCAGGATAATTTAACCAAATAGCGAATAGATAGACTTTGAATATTTCGAAAATATCGGAATCCAGGGGAGGTCTTCATATGTCATTCCCTTTTGATCCCCAAAAAGGTTGTTTCAGTTCATTCAAAATGATTAAACTAGCGGATAACACTAGGTTCAAGTAATCGATGAGACGAAGAGGGGGAAACCGAAATGAAGACGATCAAGTGCATGATGGGCCACCTGTACTGGGCGGACGAACGCATCTTGGACGCGCTCGAGGAGAGTGAGACGAAGAATAAGGACCTTCTGAAGCTGGTTCGGCACGTCGCGGTCGCGGAACGAGTCTGGCTGTCCCGATTGCAGGGCAAGAGCAGCGCGCAATATTCGTTGTGGGAGGAAGCGGAAGACCTGACGGCGATCCGGACGATGTTCGAAGAAAACGCCGAGCAATATCGCGTCTATATCGAAGGGCTCGAGGAATCCGAGTTAGATGAGATGATCGACTATGCGAGCCAGAACGGGGTTCCGTTCCGAACGTCCGCCCGGGACATCCTGTTGCAGGTCCTCTTACATGGGCAATATCACCGGGGACAGATCAACCGGGCACTTCGGATCGAATCGGCAGAGCCTGTCCAAGTCGATTACATCACGTTCGCGAGGCTCTAACAGGGCCTAATCATCACCATTACTCGGAATGGGATTGGCATTGAACTAACGGGAATCGTTAGTTGAACAACACAGCGGCAGTCTATGACTTTATTTTTTCTTGTCAATGGCTGAGCGCAAACAGAGGGCTGGATTTTGTACAACGTAAATTGAAGAACTTCAACGTTACATGATCGTGTTGCAAATAGAGGCCCAACTTCAAAGTGTCCAAGGAAAATAAAGTACTAGACTATCTAAATATAGTTGTAGACTGAGAAATTAAAGTATTTTCTTAGTGCTTAGGTTAGGATAACTCCCCTGTGTAAGCACTACATGCTACCCGCGTACGTTCTTTATTAGGTGATTGGAAATGGATAATGAGGAGGACGTAGCCCAAGCGAAGGCGTGGGAGCGTTCTTTTTATTGAACTAACGAGTAGTTTAGCGCAATATACTGACAAGAGAAAAAATGAGAAGATCCATGTTTTTTAGAGATATTCAGAGTTATTGTTTTCTGAAAAGCCCAAATTAAGGCATTGTAATGCGGAAGTGCAAATTAAGAAAAAAAGCGAACGTACGTTTTTTAGGTTTGTAAAAATTGGTATCTCCTTTTATAATCGTAACAAATGAATCTGTGAATAGAGGGGATGTTTATATGAGCAATATTCTATTAAACTCAAGAAATAACACTCTTGATACTAAAGGGGTTTTAGAACAAAATAAAATGTTTTGGGATAAAACTGCTGACAAATGGTTTGGTGTAACTGCACTCCCAGAACTCGGATGTTTGATTCCAACAGAAGAAGATTTACATTTGTTTGGTGATGTGTCTGGTAAAAAAGTTCTTGAAATTGGTTGTGGAAGTGGTCACTCACTTAAATACAATGGTGACCATAGTGCTTCAGAACTTTGGGGACTCGATATGTCAACACAGCAAATTGAAAATGCAAACCAATATTTGAAGGAATGTGGATATAAAGCACATTTATTCAATAGCCCTATGGAAGTAAATCCTGGCTTACCAATCGATTATTTCGATATTGTTTATTCAATATATGCAATCGGCTGGGCTACAGATTTACAAAAAACATTTAATTTAATTGCTTCCTATTTAAAAAAAGATGGTACTTTTATTTTTAGCTGGGATCATCCTGTTACGAGATGTATGGAAGTTGAAGATAATAATCTTGTAGTTAAAAGCTCATATTACGATGAGAACCTTGTAACTTATGAAAAATATGGCTTCGATGTTTCACTCAGCAAAAGGAAAATTTCAACGTATATTAACGCTCTATCGAAAGCAGGATTTTTTATTGAGGAAATGATTGAAGAAACTGATAAACAAACCTTTGAAAGCGAGAGTGGAGTTAAACAGGAATACCATTCTGCTTTCACTGCGAAACAGTTTCCCTTGTCCTTCGTTATCAAAGCAAGGAAACTTTAATCGGAGATTTAATCTTTAAAAAGTTATACTAACCTGAAACGGTAGTTCTATAAATAGGCTTTTACCACTTTTGTGCAACATGCTAAAATACATTAGTACCAGTTAACCTCTGAGTCTAATGTGGATGAAGAAGCTTTGCATATAGATGAAGCGATAAAAAGCATGGATAAACAGATAGCTTCCCTGCTTTATGGTGATAAAGAAAAAGGATATAAACCTCATCCTTATACAAAAATTCTTATGTCCTTCCCTATCATGAGTGAATCTATGGCCTGTACATTTGTGATATTGAACGTTTCTCAACATATTTAGAGCTTAAAAAGTACCTTGGGGTTGCTGCGGAGAATAAAATTTCCGGCACATCCGTTTTTAAGAGTAGGCAGACATACGAGGGTGTTAGAGATACTCGCAGAGTTCTATTCTTAATGACTTTGCTACTAATATCTCCAAAAATAAGTGAAAATAGTTTTCGTGTTTACTATAAACGATTAGTTGATCGAGGAATGGCGAAGAGAAAAGCAATAGGTCATGTATGCGGTAAGATAGCCCAAGTTTTATACTCATGCCTTAAAAACAACGAACCGTATGATCCGTTCAAACACGCGAGCAAAATGGGAGTAATCCTTGACGGCGATAAAGTGAAGTTAAAGATCCCATCTAATTTAGAAGATTACGAACGTGAGGCAGATGAGTTAGCTGACGATGATGTCTTATAAACGACAGTGTCTTACACTGCCTTAAATAGAACATAAATAGCCCATTGCCCTGCAAATTGGAAATTAAGGAGCTTCCAAATTACGGTGATGGGCTAATTGAATTTTTATAAGCATTACACTACATTAGACTCGCGATGGCGTTAAGCTAACGAGGAACGTTAGTTCAATAAAACAGCGACAGTCTTATAAAATAAAAATCCCTCCGAATACATGAGATAGCCGACCCCTTAGCGTACTGCTAAAGGACCGGCTTATTTATTTTCCCATAAAGAGTGAGAGTTGTGAGTGAACTTATATGGTGTTTACGATACGAAGACAAGAAAATTTTAGAAATCGAGGATCAAGAGGTAGAGCCCATGATACCAACTGTTAAAACTTCCGCAAAACTGCATGCGATAGTAGGGGATATCCATCATCAAACCTGAAACACCTCCATAACTCGGTCGAACTCCTGGACCGCTTCAGCTCGATACCCGTATTTCTCCATATATGATTGAAGCAGTTGCGTCAGCTTAAGATCGTCTTCTACAATCAGGATACTAAACATAGGACTTGGCTCCTTTCCTGATTAAAAAACACCAGCATGCCTTCGCCGAAGAGCGATTGGAACTTACAAGATTCAATTACAAAATTGTAAGGTAGCTGTAAGGCAAATCGATAGCTTAGGCCAGCCTGGCAGGATAAAATTGGAACAAACGAAAATAGAAGTTTTTTAAAAGGAGACTCGAGATGAGGCTGTTTGAACTGCTGCTTTTTTCATCTAACATCGGCTTGTTTGCATTAACAGTCCTATTAAAAAAAGGACGACGTAGAATCCCAGTATTCATTGCAAGCGGGATCGCCACACTTTTACTGGTCATTCATTGGACGGTGGAAGGATACAGAGTTCAGCTATTTTTCTCCTATTGCATAACGATCATTTTTTTAGCCATTTCAGGTTATAGCTATTTTAAAAAAAACGGCCCAAAAAAAATCCCGCGATTCATGTTGGGTACAGCTTATACCTCTATAGCGATAATGCTGGTCGTCACAGGGGGGCTCATGTATGTTTTCCCTGTATTTAAACTGCCTGTACCGACAGGCGAATTTAAGGTAGGAACGCAAACTTTTCATTTCGTGGATACAACTAGGGAAGAGATTTTCGACAAAGCCAGAGAGGGTAAAAGAGAATTGATGGTTCAGGTATGGTATCCGGCTCAAGCTGGCACCGGCAATTACGCTCCCTTTGTTCCCGATACCCGGATTTTACGTTATATGGCCGCGGACTATGGCCTTCCCGGGTTTACTTTTCAACATTTGAAGTACGTATCCAGTCATGCTTATTCGGGGGCCGAAGTCTCTTCGGCACAGACTTCATACCCGCTGATCCTTGCGAATCCCGGCAACGCCTCTTCCAGGTTCCTCCACACGTCGCAAGCCGAAAATCTCGCGAGTCACGGATATATCGTGGCAGTGATCGACCACACGTATAATACATTTGCAACCGAGTTTCCGGACGGGCGAATCACGACCAGCAAAACCAATGATTTATTCTCGCCCGACCATGATTACCGGACGAGTAGAGGAAATCGCGACAAGTTGGGAAAAGTTTTAACCGACGATGTGACGTTTGCGCTGGACCAATTCGAGCTCATCCAATCGGGGCAGAATCCAAGCCATCTAAAAGGGAGGATTGATCTCGGTCATGTGGGGGTGTTCGGTCATTCCATCGGCGGAGCGACGGCCTATGACGCTTCTTACGATCCGCGAATCGCGGTTGGAATAGACTTGGATGGAGGGCTTTATCGACTGCGTGACAGAGAGGGTCTGCGAAAGCCGTTTTTGTTCATGAACTCGGAAAGCGAATTCGAAAGATTAAAGATGGTGATGGATAACCACGCCTACACGGAGACAGAGCTTAAACGTATGGGCAACACAAGAGAGTGGATGGATCAAGTAACGGAAGACAAAAAGTTAGAGCTTGAACGGATGCGCGAAACGGTTGCTTCAGGGGGGCAATTCCTCTATATCGACAATACAGAGCATTTGAATTTTACCGACATACCATTCATTTCTCCGGTATTCAAGTTGCTGGGCATTACAGGAAAGATTGCGCCCGAAAGAGCGAACTCCGTTATCAATGCCTATATGCTGGATTTCTTCGATATGTATCTGAAAAATCAAGGCGGAATCTTAATGAAAGGACCGGATAGCCGCTTTCCGGAGATGAAGTTCGTAACCTCGCTATTATAAATTACGGAACAGGCTGCCGATTTTGATAGGCCCCCCTTTAAGTAGACAGGTTTACTAAATAAACCGCTACTTGAAGGGGAGTTTTCCTTTGTCTAAGAAGAACGAATACAATGCGACCTAAGAAACTAGCCATGGCGCAGGATGTCAAAGTCCTGCTTTGTCTTGATCATCCTCATTCTTTTATTCCTCCTGAAAAAGAAAATGCCCTCTCGAAAAGGGGTCTTGAGCCAAGTCACGAATATAAAATATGTACCAAATATTGCTTGAACCGGGTTTAAGCTAACGGACAGTTTAGTTTAATGATCAAAAGGAGATAATATCGTAACTCCGAATTGTTAAAGTATAAAATATTAGGAGTTTTAGAATTAGTAATTCTTGATAGAATAAATATGAAGATGATCAGGTAATAAATTTGTACACATAAGGAGATAAAACTATGGCAAAAAACAAATTACTAAGAATGGACAATGTTGGCATCGTCGTAGAATCCCTTGATGACGCAATCTCTTTCTTCGAGGAGATTGGCTTGAAGCTCGAAGGGCGAGCTACTGTCGAAGGTGAATGGGCTGGTCGCGTAACCGGACTGGGTTCACAGTGTGTAGAGATTGCTATGATGGTTACCCCAGATGGCCACAGCCGACTTGAACTATCGCGATTTCTCACCCCACCTGCTATATCAGATCACCGAACTGCTCCTGTAAATGCCCTCGGTTATCTACGCGTCATGTTCACCGTTGAAGATATTGACGAAATGGTATCCAGACTCACTAAGCATGGTGCTCAGCTCGTTGGCGAAGTGGTTCAGTACGAGGACTCGTATCGGCTCTGCTACATTCGTGGAAATGAAGGACTTCTAATCGGTTTGGCGGAACAACTCGGTAATAAATAAGTGACGTTTAAAAGAAGAAGACTTAACTGAAATATACATTACTAGAATAAAACTAGAAACAGAAAAGCAGTGAGATAACGGGAGAACGATAGATGAAGAAAGCGAACTGAAAATGGGCCATCCGCGAAGGATGGCCCTAAAACTTGCGGTTACAGACAGCACGGAGAACCGTATCACAAGTGATGGTAAAGGAAAAATTCGAGTTAAGAATTCCATACAAACTAATTTCTTCTCAAGTCTGAAACTTAATTTCCAACAAAAAAACATGGACTGTTAGAATCGCTTTTTGAATCCATTATTGGATGTGAAACAAAGGTAGGAGGAAAGGATCTTATATGGGAAACCGGACGTTCCTGAGCGTTACAAACGCCGATACAGATTCAGTCGATTATGAGAATATAGCTTTCGAGACGAATAATTTTCTCGCTCCAGTATGGTTTTGTCTGGTCAGCCAAGAGCAGTTCCAGCGCTATAGCGGGCAGCTTATGCAAGCATGGAGCAAGATTCAACCCCATATGGACCAACCGGATGTGGAGGATCTGCCTGAGTGGGAATGCTTTTCCGAGGCATTCCAATGGCAGATTCCATGGGCGGATGCTGCAGAGCAGTTGCGCCTGAGTTTACCCGGCACGCTGGCCCACTTCCCTTCGCTTGCCGCTCCTGTACATGAGTGGCTGGAAACCTTATCGACCCATGTACAGCGCTATTCTGCTGCCGTTATTCATCTGGAGCTTTCGCAATATTTCTCGTTCACGGGCGATCCCGCCCTCTATCTGAAAGACATTCAAGAATACGTTACCCTCTGGCAGTCGCCGCATCCCTCGCAGGAGAAGGTCTGGCAGGGAGCAGCCGATAACTTCTATATGCTGAATGGGGAGCATTTGCCATGGAGAGAACGTACGGTAACTCAGACGGAGCAAGCTCTGGAAATTCAGCCAGCACAGTCCATTCCTCCAGCATCTGGGAAGCGCCAGCCCAAATGGCGGCAGGAGCTCTACATATGGTTGCTTGCGATTCTGTCCGCAGCCCTCTTTTTTACCGTCTATGTCAAGACCTCCAGTGGTTGGTTGGCGGTGCTCGGTTTCCTCATCCCCTCTCTGTTTATCGTTTTGTGGAATGTGATTATCGGTCCTAAAAAAACCTCCCGCCATCGGCTGGAGGAGGTCACAACCTTGAAGAGGAACAGTACCCCCTCTTATGCCGTGCTCCGGATTGAGTATTTCGATGGGCATTCACCTATTGGGGTGGATGGCATGGAAACCGGCCCTTCGGAGGATAAATCATTACCGGATCTTATCCCCTGGCTGCAAATCATGCAAGCGAAGGTGCTTTCATCTCATGAGGTTGAGCTCATGATTTCTACTAAAAATCCACCAGTCTCTACCTTACAATTTCTTTTGAAGCTGGATGAACAACTGGTAGCCAAGGATACCGTATCAGCGGTAAATGCCATTGTGTTGGCTCATAAAATGTCCGTTTAACTGCAATGACTTCGACAAGGGACGACTGGCACCGCGACATGGATGAATATACCGCCGCGAAGCGCCGCCTGTTGAACTTTCAGAGTGATGACGATCTTGCCGTTCTCAACCGTGATGATTCGGTGAAAGAGTAATATCGTAAGAGGATGGCGGATGGCAAGAACATATATGCTTAAAAGTCGCGTAGCAGCGGCTTTTTCTATTTTAACGATATAAGTTCTTGTCACATGTCAGTGATAAGAACTTATATCGTTTGCCGTATTAGGACAAGAACATATATTGTTTCCCGTAATTGAAGTTAATTTTCAATTATTATGCTAAATTTGTAGAAGGGCGGGATATCTAATACTTGGTTGAGGCTTTGATGCTAAATCTGCTGATTGGAGCCTGGTACACACTAAATGCATGTGGAGGTCGTCATAGGAATGCAACGAATAGATACGTAGAAATCCTTTGTTTCTCACACTCTGCGCCGTTTACGACCTTTACGAAGGATGGTGCTGACTTTAATTCGAATTTCCGAGGGTGATTTCTATCAAAATTTACATCGAAGTAATAGACCATACAGAAGAAGAGGAGATCCGCATCAGGTGTCACCAAGTAGACGAAGAAATGCATGAGCTCGTTAATAAAATAAAAAGCGAAACGCTCATTATACTTGGTTATCATGAGGATAAGATCAGCCGCATCAAACTTAGTGATATTTATTATTTTGAAGCCGTTGACGGGAAAGTGTTTGCGTATGGTAAGAACACCGTCCACGAAGTCAAACAAAAACTTTATGAACTGGAGGAACTTTGCAAAGAGAAACATTGTTTTCGCGCCTCCAAATCGACCATTCTAAATATAGCTAAGATTGCCAGTATTCATCCGTCGATCAGCGGCCGTTTTCAAGCATTATTGGATAACGGGGAAAAGGTTGTCATATCACGGCAGTATGTGCCAATACTTAAACATAGGCTTGGATTATAAAAAGGGGGGGAACTACATGAAGTATTCCGAGCTCATTAAAGAAATGATTAGAGATTTCTTAATTATATTTGCCTCCATCATTATAATCATCGCTATTTTGCGGCAAATCCATGCTCCTGATGCAAGTTTCGAATTAAAGACGATTTTTACAATTATGGCTTTCTCTTTTCTGGGTGCTTTGACCGGAATCATTTTATATACGCCGTATGCGATTAGCGAGAATAAAATGCGCATCCGAGTGATTTTGCATTTCCTTTTTCTGGAAGCCCTATTAATTTCTCTGGCTGTCATATTGAATCTCGTATACAGCACTTTCGGTATACTATTATTGGCTTTGGAAATTGCCGCAGTATACGCTATCGTTCGTCTACTGTCGTATAAGAATGACAAAAAGGAAGCTCAAAAGATCAATGAAAGACTAAAAACATTTAAAAACGAGGTTTAGAAGATATACACAAACTGCCCTAAATAAAGTCGTATTCGCAGCAAAATACACTTGATTGCATTGTTTTTTACAACCTATTGGCTCTCAGCTACAGCTTATCGTTTATGCGTATACACCTGCTCGGCCATTTATTATGATGAACTCATAAAAAGGTGGAGGAGGAGCAGAGAAGTCTTATGCAGATTTTAATACTTGTTGTTACGTTGGTCTTTGAGCTGGCAATTGCCGTTTATTCCATTGCAACCAAGCAAAGCCGCAGCAAGATAAAGAGTTGGACGAGAATCGCAATGCTTATAGGATTCGTGATGCTGATCTTGGGGAAAGTTGTCGTATGGAAGTACACTTGGGGGCTGTTTGCAGGCTTCCTCTTTATATTAGCGTTCAAGGAAATTATTGCACTCCTGCGCAAACAAACACATACACCGCGTTACAAAGTTTTTTCTACGATATGGAAATTCCTCTTGTTAGCACTGACCGTAGTCGGTACCCTTGTTCCTGTTTTACTTTTTCCCCAGCATAGGCTGCCGCAAGTGACAGGTCCGTATGCAGTGGCGACCGCCACTTACAGCTATATGGACAAGAATCGCATCGAGGAATTTACGGATAAGGGAGACAATCGGTTTGTTAACGTGGAATTTTGGTATCCTGAACAGGCAGACGGAACCTATCCTTTGCTTGTTTTCTCCCATGGAGCATTCGGTATTAAAACAAGCAACACTTCTACCTTTACAGAACTTGCGAGCCACGGTTATGTCGTCGTTTCGATTGACCATCCCTATCATTCTTTTTATACCGTTTCCGAGGATGGAAAGGTCGTGACGATTAATTCCGAGTACATACAAGAAGTCAAGAATGCAAATAAAGAAGGGGTTTATTCGCTTGGTGAGTTTTTCGAGCTTACTCAAAAATGGATGAAATTGCGAACGGATGATATGGATTTTGTCATGGATACGATTCTGGAACAAGCCGCGCAAAAAAAAGATTCTGTATATGAACGCATCGATACACAGAAAATAGGCGTGTTCGGTCATTCTATGGGGGGTGCGGCAAGCGTAGCATTGAGCAGAGAACGCGATGACATTGACGCCGTAGTAAATATAGATGCTCCGTTCTTTAGCGAGCTTGTATATGATAAAGTTACAAACGAATTAACTGCAAAATCCGAAGCTTATACCATCCCGCTTCTTAACGTTTATTCGGATGATGTGTGGATACAGCTCGACAGCAGTTCTTCGTATATCGCGAATAGAATTTCGAATGAAAATTTCAAAGGTGCATACAATGTTCATTTTAAAGGCGCAAAACATTTAAGTTTAACCGATCTACCTTTATTCTCGCCTATATTGGCAAACCTGCTGCAAGAAGGCAGAAAAGCAGATATCGATACCTATTATGCGATTGAAACTCAAAATGAACTTATCCTTCGTTTCTTTGACTATGCTCTAAAGAATCAAGGTCAGTTTGCTCCAAAAGCGACGTATTGAGTATCTGTTCCGTATTTTTTGCATAGCTCGCCCAGCATGTCAGGTAAAACAAGCCGGACTTTATCGATTATTTTCGGGAAGCCTTGCGACGCTTGATTTTAAACAAAAAAACCGCCGTCCGTCGTTGCGACGGGCGGCTTTTTCATTTAGGCAGTGGGGACGGCGGGGAACGAGCGGTAACAGTATTTCAAAAAAATTTGTCGGATGCCATCGCTTCATTTCCACCTGCGACAATTAATTTAAGCCCTGTCATGAAATTTTCGTCATCCGTACCGCCGACATTAATAGCTTCCATAATGTTTGTTAATTCGCCGCTGTTTATTGTACGCTCGGGCAGCGTTTCCCAGTTTTGCTCGTCCGCCTGTTCCTCCATCACACAGCCAAATGTATAACGAATAACGGTAAGCATAACAATTCTGGCTGTTCGTATATCCATTCCTGCACTGCGAAGGGAGGCAAAAGAAACTTCCAAAAACTTCGCTAAAGTTCCATGGGGAAAAGGATGCGCGCCGGCTATCACACGCCCGCCATCAGGATAAGAGAGCATAGCCTTACGAAACAATGTGATATGTTCAATCAGCCAATCCTGCCAGGACTGCTCCCTTTCCCTTGGAACGAAATTTCCCATCTTTTTTTGTAAGATATGCTCGGCCATGTAGTCCACAATCATGGCTTTGTTTTTGAAATGCCAGTAAATGGCCGGGGCTTTGACACCTAGCTTTTTTCCAATATCACGAATAGATAATTCGTCATATCCTTTTTCAGCCAGTAATTCAAGCGCCGCTTCGACGATTTCCTGTTGTCTTTCACTTAGTTTCAAATGATCTTCCATGTTCGCACCTCTTTTGTTTAATTATAAGACATAACAAGCGAACTTAACAGTGTTACATTATTTTTGTATACTCGCTTGACAAATTCCCCTTAACACCGTTATAGTAAAAATCAATGTAACACTGTTAAGGAGGAGGGCGCAGAGTTACCGGCGACAGAAGTACATGGTTTAGTCAAAACAATTGGAGAGAATAGGACAGAAAGGATGGATTGGATATGATGTCTAAAAAAATCACTAATGTTCCTGTATTGATTGTCGGAGGGGGATTGGCCGGTCTTTCCGCAGCGTTATTCTTGTCGCGGCATAGCGTACCCTATGTACTTATTGAACGTCATCAAAAAACGAACATTCATCCAAGGGCGCGGGGCTTAAACTTTCGGACAATAGAATTATATCGAGAACTGGGGTTGGATAAAGCAATCGAAGAGATCGGTGCGCAATTGGCCAAAGGCAAAGGGTGGTACACGGCCCATACATTAAGAGAGGCAGAGTTTGATCCGGAAAAAATGGATATCCCCAAAATACTGCCAGAGTCTGTGAAATCATATTTTGCTACCCTTAAAGAGATAAGTCCTGCTTCCAGCGTCCGTGCTACACAAAATCTGGTCGAGCCCATCTTGCTTGAAGCAGCTCGCGAACGTGGGGGGGATCTGCGGTTTCATACGGAATTGACTGCTTTTGAACAAAATGAAGACCATGTTAGGGCTACCGTTCTCAATCGTACAACGGGTGTTGAAGAAACCATAGTAGCAAACTATATGATTGCTGCTGACGGTGCAAAAAGCCCGGTTCGTCAAATGCTGAACATCAAGATGACCGAAATGAATTCGCACGGTCATATCATTAATATTTATTTTGAAGCAGATCTCGAACATTTTGTAAAGGGACGCGAATTCAGTGCGTGCAACATCACACGTACCGGGGCGGCAGGCGTGTTGCTTGCCATTAATAATCGTGACCGTTGGTGCTATCACGTTTCTTATGATTTTGAAGGCGGTGAGACTGCTGCTCATTTTTCAGAAGAACGATGCCGGGAAGTCATACAAAAGGCGATTGATTTACCGGATCTCCAAGTAAAGATATTGAGTGTGCTGCCTTGGGAAGCAGCGGAAAAGGTCGCTGAGCAATTTCAACGGGATCGCGTCTTTTTAATTGGGGATGCAGTTCACCTCATGCCGCCGACTGGAGGTTACGGAGCCAATACGGGTGTACAAGACGCTCATAACTTGGCATGGAAATTGGCAGCAGCCGTTCATAAAGCGGCCAGCCCTGAACTGTTGAAAACTTATGAGGCTGAACGTCGTCCCGTCGCCCAAATGACGGTTTCAGAGGCCGGGCGAGTCGCCGACACGGGTGTGTTTTCGGCCATGAAAAAACAGACGGAAAAGAGAACATCTCCGTTTGATGATCTGATTGTATCGGTTGGCTATCATTACGAATCCAAAGCCATCCTTAAACAGGATGCCGCTCCTTCATCGCTTGATCATTTTGAACTAAAGGGACGCCTCGGTACACGGGCCCCTCATATCTGGGGCGAATATCAAGGTAAGGAATGTTCCACGCTTGACTTGTTAGGATTAGGATTTGTTTTGTTTGTAGGGGTAAAAGCCGAGGGATGGGAGGATGCGGCGAAATACGTATCCGGGCAGTTTGGTGTCAAAATCAATACTTATAGCGTAGGACAGAATGGAGATTTCATTGACAAAGATCATGGCTGGCAGAATGCTTATCAAGCCAAGGAAAAAAGCGTTGTTCTCGTTCGCCCAGACGGTTTTGTGTGTTGGCGTTGCGAAGAACATATCGAGCAAACGACCTTAACATTGGAAGAGGTTTTTGCCCAACTTCTCGGCAAAAAAAGAGCTTAACGCAAGCGTCAAATAATCCCCGTCTGTTGAGTCAGATGGGGGTTATTTGACGTTTAGACTCCAAACGCGCAATTATTAATAACTCAACTTTCGGTGCGACCAAGCTTAGATTAACAGGTAGAAATCCTGCTTGGAAAGGCTTAAGCCAAGCCACCAATAGCGAGTCAGCGTAGGTCAACGTTTTCGAAAGTACGGAATTCTAACAGAAACGTTTACTCAATAAAATAATGTTCTTGTCGTGTAAAAAGATAGTGGGGATTAGAACATTTGGAATAGCAACGAAACCCAATAGCAGTCTAATTGTTCTATTAAAATAAGGTGTTAGACTGAAAAATAAAGCATTAGACCGTGAAAATAAAGTTGTAGACTGGCAGCCGACATTAGCCAACGGGCAGGATAACGCAACCATTAGATGAACTTATGGTTCTAATATGATACAATTTGTCCCAGAAATATCTTCCGGGTTATTGAAAAACAGCAGTGATGAACAAATAGTAGACCAACACAAAAAAGTGGTAGCTTTATGGATATGCAATAGTCTACGAACGGAGATTCACTTCGCAGACAACTGGTGGCACTACGCGCCGCCGAATGGAACTTGGTACTAAAAGGAGGGGCAGGACACATGCGAGAAGAACAGGAAATATTCGCGGGCAAAGGATATAACAGGTCGTACGCAATTGCTACGGGTCTGCCGATTTTGAATGTTAGGGGCAGCTTATCGCGTGAAAGTAACGGCCAACTACCGTTTCCGTGGGTGCCAACGGGCATCAAGATTGATAAAGAACATATGTTGGAAACCGTTATGAAGCAGAAGTCACTCGAGTATTTGTTCAATATGCAATTCAGTAAGGAGGAATTGACCGACCGCAATTTGGTTGTAGGCTGTTATGAATACAAGAATCCGAATGACAAGGAACAAATAACGCTATATGCGCTGGTTTCGTTGAAGGAATTTCTCGCGAGATACGGCGATGAACGGGCATTGGAGATTCTGATGCGAGTTGGCTGCACATACGAAAAGATTGTGGAGGAATGCGATGAAGCCATTGAAGAACACTTTGCAGTGTTGCGTCGGGCACTTCATTTGAAGAATCTGAGGGACAAATATGACGTGGTTTACGAGTGGGTTGAAGAGGAAGGGCAAAAGACGCACATAAACAGATACACCAAATCGAGTTATACGAAAATTAAAGCTGAATCATTCGCAGAGTTGCTCAAACTCTATAATGAGCAACGGAAGAAGGATGCAAAGAAGACGTTCTCGACTCTGGAGCCGTTAGAAGCATTCATGCAAGCATAAGAAAACCGCCCCTTTACGGGGCGGTTATTCAACATTTCATCGAACGAAGATTCGAGGTATATCCAGCGATAGATAGTTAGATATATTAAGCAACAACATTCCGACAACATTTGTCGGATGACAAGAACCTATATGCTTAAAAGTCGCGTAATCGTTAACCGTAATTGAAGATAATTCTCAATGCATTGTTATGAAAGCATTCTAACACTCCTTTCCATCAAGGCCAAGCCTTCGCGGGAAGAGCCTCTCCTTAAGAAGTGGCGAACTAAAAAGATCGCTAATGCCAAGCGCTTTAGCGATCTTTTTATTGAAGAGTGCCCGGGGCTTTCTTGGGTGCAATATATATTTGCAACCATCTCAGCACCTCATGCCCCAACAAGCCCCCAAATGTGTTCAAAATCAGATCATCCACGTCGAACGTGCCGATGGTCAGGATTAACTGGGAAGTCTCCCACCCCAGGCTGAAGGTGAAGGACAGCATGAACACCTTGGACCAAGGATTCGACATGCCTCTTAACAGAAGCGGCAGCTTCATGCCGAAGGGCATGAAGCTCAGGATGTTCCCGGCGAAATTCACCCAGCTGTGCAGGGTGGCTTACTCGAAATAAGTGACAATCTCATGGAAAGGAATAAGATACGCTCTGCTGGTCTTTGTCCTACCTCTCAAAGCTAAAGCACAACATTTAAGATGATGTGGGAAAAAGATAAAGATTTCCTTAAGCTTCTATAGAGGGGCCTTAAGACTTTCTCTCAACGCAGCTTCTCGCCTAGCTTTCCGGCAGTAGAATTCCATTACCTCACAATTAATTTCTCCGTGGTAAAAATCTTACCTACTAGTCATATCACCTTACACATCCAGCTAAAATCTATTGAAATTCAAGATTCAATTGACCGTGTGTATCCTAGTCACTTGCGGTTATGAAGCCTAAAAAAAGCTTTCTATGTCATATTCATGTTATGTTTAAGCGGCTTAATAATCATTTTGGTTATTAAAATAAAATTCCAATTAAATTTAATCGCTTACATTTTGCTTTAAAATTTTTATTCATAATTCATGTTATTTATATTGACACCATATAAGGCTGTGATTATTATTATAAATATCACTGGAGAATATAAAGAAAAATAGACAGAATTTTCGTTGGATATCCGTTAAAAACATCAGTTTACAGTCAAAATCCTCATTAATTAATTCATTGGTAAAAGTAATGGAGAATGAATAGTGAAAAAACATGATCAGGATTTTATGAAACGCCAGAATCGGCTGACGGTGTTTGAGATCATCAAGCACCAGCAGCCCATCTCCCGGGCTTCCATTGCCAAGCAGACCGGGATGAGCCCAACTACGGTAAGCCGAATTGTGGCGGATCTTGCAGAGGAAGGGTATCTGCTGGAGTCCGAACAGGTCTCTGCCGGGCTCGGCAGGAAGTCCACGCTGCTTGAAATGGTAGATGCCGCCGTGCTCTCGGTAGGCGTTGAGCTGGACCGCCATCAAGTGAATATCGGCATTGTGAATTTGCAGGGCAATGTTGTAGCCATGAGCCAATATCCGCGGTCAGTGGAAGAGAGTCCCGAAGTTACGCTGGAACGCGTTGGAACAGAGATTGACCAGCTTACGAAATCCAATGAGATCGACTGTGAGCGGATCATCGGAGTTGGTGTAGGCCTTCCCGGGATTATAGATAATGACACGGGAGAAGTTATGTTCTCCGTACAGCTCGGTTGGAGAAATGTCCGGCTTGCTGAACGGCTTAAAGAAATCACCGGTTATGATGTGGCGGTGGACAACGAGCTCAAGGCCAAGGCCCTGGCCGAGCATATGAAGGGCGCGGCGATTGGCTCACAGCGGACCGTCCTGCTTGGCTTCGGAAATGGAGTAGGTTCGGCGTTCATCATGGAAGGGGAGATCTACCGGGGCAGGACGAATAGCGCCGGTGAAATCGGCCATACGACGATTGATCCGAACGGCATGCTGTGCGACTGCGGGAAGGCGGGCTGCCTACAGACTTACATCAATATCAAATCCTTGCTGTCGGAAGCGAATAAGATCCGGCCGGTGCGCTCGATCGAGGACCTTTTTGAAGCCAAGAAGGCAGGGGAACGCTGGGCACTGCATCTGATCGAACGCGCGCTCATGTACATGGCGATCACCATTAACAATGTGGTCTGCATGTACAACCCGGACAGTGTCATCCTTAGCGGGGAACTGACCGACAAATTCCCGGAGATCCTCGATGAGGTGGTCGACCTGTGTTATTCGAAATATGTGTGGGAGCCCCTCAGGGGTGCCTTTCGGATTCTGAAGTCTGAACTGCATGAGCAGGGCGTAGTCATCGGCTCGGGATTGATTTCGCAAAACTGTTTTTTTGCATTGGAATAAGTCAGAGAAGTTAAGCAGAGGGAGAGCAGGATTGGACATTAAGGAGGGGACAACGATGAGATTTACACCATTAGTTGAGGAATACCGAGGCGGTGTGCTGGAGAACGTGCATTACGGAGCGGTCAGCATCGTGGATGAGAAGGGCCGAATCCTCTATTCGGCAGGCGACCCTGAACATCTCACGTTTCTAAGGTCGGCTGCCAAGCCGTTCCAGGCGCTTCCGGTTATGAAAAGAAAAGTTGACGAGGTGTACGGACTCACCGGACAGGAGGCGGCCTTGTTTGCTGCATCTCATCGTGGAGAGCGCTTTCATATTGATGCGCTGGAATCCATGCTTCTGAAGACAGGCATCAAGGAGGAAGGGCTGCACTGCTGTGAGTCGTATCCGCTCAATGAAGATGCGAAGGCCGAGCGCCACCGGGACCGCGAACCTAAACGGAGAATCTTCCATAACTGCTCGGGCAAGCATACCGGACTTATTGCGCTGAGCAAGCATATGGGCTGGGATGAGCGGACGTATTACGAGCCTGAGCATCCTGTTCAGAAGGAGATTGTGGAGACCCTTGCTTATATTGCAGAGGTTCCCGAAGCTTCGATCCCGCAAGGGATTGACGGCTGCGGACTGCCGATCTTTGCACTACCGCTGCACAAGATCGCCTATTCCTTCCTGAAGCTGGCCTGTCCGGACCTCATTGAAGATAAGGAGACACGGGAGGCGGCGGCCCGGATCGCCCGGCTGATGAATGAGTACCCCGATATGATCGCGGATACCCGGTTCGTTTGCTCGGAGCTGCTCAAGGACCCGAACCTGTCGGCCAAAGGCGGCGCAAAGGGAGTGTACGGCATTGGGCTGAGAAACGAAAGACTCGGAATCTCCCTTAAGGTGTCCGACGGTTCCGAACAGGTGTGGCCGTGCATTATCGCTTCGATCCTCGAGCGCCTCGGCTACAGTAATCAAGAGACAATTAACCGCTTATACAAGCTTGTACCAAATTCCATCGTCAATGACGGGGGAACGGAAGTGGGAGAACGCCGGGCGGTGTTCGAACTGAAGCCTTCATCCAGGGAATAACCTCCAATCCTGCAAGTAAGCATCCCGGACATGGAGCGATTCTATATTAACTACTTTTGAGGAGTGAGACGAATGAAGGTACAAGGGAAAATGTGGTCCACACTAATGCTGCTGCTTATCTTCGCGGTAGTTGCCGCAGGCTGCGGAGGCAATACGGAGACTGGCAAGGAAAGTGCGAATACGGGCAAGAGTGAAGGTACTAAGACCGTATCCAAAAACAAAAAAGATGTTGTTATTGCCATTAATGCCAACTTTATTACACTGGACCCTCACAACACGAGCGATACTCATTCGATTACCGGAGCAAGAACCATGGTTGAAGGCCTGATGGGGTTCGACGAGAACATGAAAGTCGTTCCAGTGCTGGCCGACTCCTACAAAATTAGTGATGACGGTCTGGTATACACGTTTACATTGAAGCAGAACATCAAATTCCACGACGGTACGGATTTCAACGCCGAAGCAGTTAAGGTGAATCTGGACCGCATCCGTGATGAGAAGAACAACCTGAAGATGCGCAAGAGCTTCGCCAAAGTCAGCAAAGTTGAGGCCCCGGATGCCAAAACCGTAGTCATCACCTTAAGCGAACCATATAACGCCTTCCTGAACAAAATGGCGATGGCCCTGATCGTAAGCCCTAAAGCACTGAAGGAGCAGGGCGAGAATATCGGTAAAAATCCGGTAGGTACAGGTTCTTTCAAATTTAAGGAATGGGTGCAGGGCGACCGCCTAGTGGTGGTGAAGAACCCGGATTACTGGCAAAAGGATCTGCCGAAGGTGGAGAGCATCACCTTCAAGCCGGTACCGGAGAATGGTTCCCGGATTGCGATGCTGAAGACAGGGGAAGCGGATTTCATCTATCCGATGCCAACTGAACAAGTCTCCCAAGTAGAGGGGGACAGCAATATTGTGGTAGATAAAACGGATTCCACAATTGTCCGTTACGTCACACTCAACACGATGAAGAAGCCGTTCGATGATGTGAAGATTCGTCAAGCGATTAACTATGCGATTAACAAAGAAGCTTACATCAAAGTCGTCAAATCCGGTCTGGGTGTGAAGCTGGATTCTACCATGTCTTCCAAGACGCAGTACTACTCCCAGCAGAGCGGCTACGACTACGATGTGAAGAAAGCAAAGAGCCTGCTTGCAGAAGCCGGTTATCCTGATGGCTTCACGGCCGAGATCTGGGGCGAGAATGATTCCGAGACAATGAAAGGCATGCAGTTCATTCAGCAGCAACTGGCTCTTGTTGGCATCAAGCTGGATGTGAAGTCGATGGAAGGCGGTACCTTGTCTGAGCAGATTAACTCCGCTGCTACACCAGAGCAGGCCAAGATCCAAATGTGGTATGTAAGCTGGTCCCCGTCTTCCGGTGATGCAGACGGCGCTACAAGAGGTCTGTTCAGCAGCGAAATGTTCCCTCCGGCAGGAGCCAATACGGCGTACTATAAAAATCCGAACGTGGATCAATGGATTGCCGATGCCAACAAGGCGACCGATCCAGAAAAAGCGAAATCCATTTATGCGGATATTCAAAAAACAATCTGGGCGGATGCCCCATGGGCCTTCATGGGTGTGGATCAGGTGATTTCAGGCAAGAGAGCCAGCCTGAGCGGCGTAAAAGTATTACCGGACGGCTCCATCACCGTTCGTGATGTGGAAGTGAAGTAATCGTTACCTAAGGACGAACAAGTCCGGTGATACGAGCAGGGAGCAAGAAGCAGGAGCAAGATACAAGATGAAGCAGAAGATGAAAGCAAGATGCAGGAAGCTAGAAGCAGAAAGTAAAAAGCTGGAAGCACTAAACAAGCAATAGCTTGGGGTTGTTGATGCAAAGCAAGGGGCCGTTTCTGTCTGTAGCTGAGGAGCGGCCCCTCTTATGTACTTGTTCAATGAAGGGGGCTCACATGATGGGAAGATACGCGCTACAAAGACTACTTGGAGTCATTCCGCTGCTGTTTGTCGTATCGGTGCTGGTCTTCATGTTCATACACTTAATCCCCGGCGATCCGGCCCGGCTTGTCGCGGGCAAGGAAGCCACACTGGAGGAGATTAACGGCATACGGGCACAACTCGGGCTGGATCTGCCGCTATGGCAGCAATATTTCAATTATATGGGCAAGCTGCTGCATGGCGATCTGGGCAGTTCTCTGCGGTCCGGCCTGCCGGTATCCGACATGCTGATGAGCAGATTGACGCCAACCCTTATTTTAACGTTTTTGAGCTTGGGCTGGGCATTAATCATCGGTCTGCTGATTGGTACGATCACTGCGGTTAACCGGAACCGGTGGCCGGATTACGTGGGCATGCTGACCGCAATTTCAGGCATCTCGATCCCAGGCTTTTGGCTGGGGCTGGTGCTGATTCAGATCTTCTCGGTACAGCTCGGCTGGTTCCCTACCGGCGGAGTGGATTCCTGGAAGTCCTATGTCCTGCCTTCCCTCACACTTGGAGCGGGAATTATGTCCATGCTTGCCCGGTTCTCCCGCTCATCCATGCTGGAGACGATGCGGGAAGATTATATCCGGACGGGACGTTCGAAAGGGCTTAGAGAGTTCATCGTGGTTGGACGGCATGCGCTGCGCAACTCGCTGATTCAGGTTGTCACTGTGGCGGGTCTGCAATTCGGGTTCCTGCTGGGCGGCTCCGTGATGGTGGAGACGGTATTCAGTATTCCGGGTCTTGGAAGGCTGCTTGTGGATTCGATTTCTTTTCGGGATTATACCGTGATTCAAGCGCTGCTACTGCTGTTTGCGACCCAATTCATACTTATTAATCTTATCGTTGATATGCTGTACGGTGTTCTGAATCCGAAAATCAGGTATGCGTCTAGCTAGGAGGGGAACAGGATGGACAACAATACAACGGTGATGGGAGCCGACTCCTCAGGGGCCGGTGTGACCCTAGTGACGAAGCCGACCAAAGGCCGTGCAGCGGAGTTCTTCAGCAAGTTCTGCAAGCAGAGAGCGTCGCTTGCAGCAGGCATTTTTATTATTTTTCTGACGATTATAGCGATCTTCGGTCCGCATCTTACACCTTATGATCCGAATGTGCCGGATTATGATGCGCTCATGACTGGTCCATCCGCCGCGCATTGGGCCGGAACCGATGAATATGGCAGGGATATCCTGAGCCGTCTGCTTGACGGAACAAGGTTGACCTTGGCGGTCAGCTTGAGTTCCGTGCTGATTGCCGCTGTGCTGGGTACCGTGCTTGGATTGCTCAGCGGATATTACGGAGGCTGGCTCGACCGGCTCATCATGCGGGGCAGCGATGTGCTGTTCTCCTTCCCGGATCTGCTGCTGGCCATCGGAATTGTGGCGATTCTGGGCCCGGGACTGTCCAATGTGGTCATTGCCGTTGCCGTGTTTGGCACGCCGTCATTTGCACGGATTATCCGCAGTGTCACCTTAAGCGCCAAAGAGACTTTATTTGTGGAAGCAGCCCGCTCGATGGGCGCGAAGAACGCGCGCATTGTATGGAAGCATATTTTTCCGCAGACCATGCCGAGTGTGATCGTGAACGTAACGATGAAGATCGGCGGTGCGATTCTGGCGGCATCCTCCTTGAGTTTCCTGGGTATGGGGGCGAAGCCGACCGAACCGGACTGGGGCGCGATGCTGAGCATGGGGCGCGACTATTTGAGCATCGCTCCGCACATTGTGTATTTTCCCGGGGTAGCGATCTTTCTGGCTGTACTTGCTTTTAACCTGGTTGGGGACGGACTGCGTGATGCGCTGGATCCCAAGACGAAAAATTAAAGGGGGACAGGGCCATGACACCCAGACTGCTTGAAGTGGAAGGATTGAAGACCGAGTTCAGACGTGATGGCGGAAGCGTAATGGCAGTGTCCGGCATTGATTTTCACATCAATAGAGGTGAAGTGCTGGGGCTGGTCGGTGAGAGTGGCTGCGGAAAAAGTGTGACTTCCTTATCGATTATGCGCCTACTCAAGGATACACCGGGAAGGATTGCTGGCGGGGCAGTCCGGTTCGAAGGCACCGACCTGACTCAGATTCAGGAGAAGGAGATGCGGAAGTTCCGTGGCAATGAACTGGCGATGATCTTCCAGGAGCCGATGACCTCCCTGAACCCGGTGCTGCGAATCGGACGTCAATTGGAGGAGCCGGTTATGCTGCATCTCGGATACAGCCGGAAGCGTGCACGGGAGCACGCCATTCATACACTGAAGCTGGTCGGGATTCCCCGAGCGGAGGACGTGGCCGATGAATATCCGCATCAACTGTCCGGCGGAATGAGGCAGCGCGTGATGATTGCGATGGCCATGTCGTGTGGCCCGAAGCTGCTTATTGCCGATGAGCCGACAACGGCGCTAGATGTGACCATCCAGGCGCAGATTCTGGACCTGATGAAACGATTGAAGGAAGAACAGGAGATGGGCATGCTGTTGATTACACACGATCTCGGTGTTGTGGCGGAAATGTGTGACCGGGTGGTTGTTATGTATGCGGGACGGGTTGTGGAAGAGGCACCGGTTCAAGAGTTATTCGCAAATCCCCAGCATCCGTACACCAAAGGCCTGATCCAATCCGTTCCCAAGCTGCGCCAGAAGGTTCGCCGTCTGGAATCCATTCAGGGCAATGTGCCTGACTTAAGTGCGATGCCTCCAGGCTGCAAATTCATGCCGCGATGTGCGTATGCGATGGAGCGGTGTCTTCAGGAACCGGAGCTTCTGCCTGTGGAAGGACAGGAGCAACGCAAAAGCCGCTGCTGGTTGACGCAAATGGATACACCGGAAGGGGGAGACAACCAATGATACAGTCACACACAGAGACTCCGCTGGTTGAGGTAAAGGGGCTGCGCAAATCTTTTGCCGTGAAAAAGGGCTGGTTCGGCGCGGCCAAATACTTGCGCGCAGTGGATGGTCTGTCCTTCGCTATACGCAAAGGGGAGACGTTTAGTCTGGTCGGGGAGAGCGGCTGCGGGAAGTCTACGACCGGGCGGCTTGTGAATCGGCTGCTGAAGCCAACAAGCGGTGAAATATGGTTCAACGGACAGAATATCAGCAACCTTTCCGACAACCAGATGCGTCCAATGCGCAAAGATATGCAGATGGTCTTTCAAGATCCATACGCATCGCTCAATCCGCGGATGAAAGTGAAGGAACTTGTGGCTGAACCGCTGCTGATCCATACGAAGCTCAGCGTGAAGGAACGGGATAAGCTGGCCCGGGAACTGCTGGAGACAGTAGGCCTCAGCAGCATTCATGCCGAGCGCTATGCGCATGAGTTTAGCGGTGGCCAGCGGCAGCGGATCGGGATTGCCCGGGCGCTGTCCGTACGTCCGAGCCTGATCGTGGCGGATGAACCAGTCTCGGCACTGGATGTGTCCATCCAGTCCCAGGTGCTGAACCTGATGCAGGATCTGCAGGAGGAGTACGGCCTGACTTATCTGTTCATTTCCCATGATCTGAGTGTCGTTGAACATATTAGCGACCGCATAGGGGTTATGTACCTTGGCACACTGGTGGAGACGGCGGATAAAGACACGCTCTATGACCGTCCGCTTCATCCGTACACCCAGGCGTTGTTGTCATCCGTGCCGGTTCCTGATCCGAATCAGAAGCGGGAGCGCATTATTTTGAAAGGGGACTTGCCGAGTCCGGTTGATCCGCCTTCCGGCTGCCGGTTCCATAACCGCTGTCCGGCCTGCATGGATATTTGCAGGCAGCAGGAGCCGGTGTTCCGGGAGGTGGAACCCGGACATCAGGTTGCCTGCCATCTCTATAATGAAGCCTGATTAGGCGGCTTATTACAATGCCTAAGGAAAGGATCGCCATGCACATTACACTAGATATGACTGAACTGGAGGATGTTCTCATTCATCCGGCATATGCGGGGGAATCGCTTCCCTATGCGCTAAATGAAGCGCGCAAGCGGCAGGGCACCATGACCTGGCTGTACGCCCGTTCTGCAGGTGAAGCGGATGTGCTCGCCGCCGGAATGGGGGAGCGCTGTGCCGGGACGTTGGAATGGGTACGCCGCGCCGGGGGCGCCGCGGCACGGACTCTGCTGCAGGAAGGGCGGGGCAGCGCAACGCTGCTCAGACATCCGGGCACAGTAATTGGAGTTGAAGGCAGTGAAAGCATAGAATCAACGGCCGCGTGGCTGCAGGCCTGGATTGAGGGCTGGCTGCTTGGATTATACCGGTTCGATAAATATAGAAATGCCACGAAAATAAGCGGCACTGTGCAGTTGAATCTGCGGTCCGCAGATTGGCCTGAACTTTCTGCGGCCGGGCTGAATTCGGTCATTCAGACGGCCATCCACCGGGCGGAGGCGACAAATCTGACCCGGGACTGGGTGAATGAGACGCCGGGTACGTTGAACCCGGATTCTTTTGTGGAATGGACGCGGGATCTCTTCAAAGACAGGCCGGTAAATATTTATGTCTACCGGGGACAGGAGCTAACTGAGCGCGGCATGAACGGCCTGCTTGCAGTGGGTGCCGGGAGCAAGCACGCTCCTGCGCTAATCGAGCTGAGGTACGAAGCCTGCCCGGATGCCCCAATGTTAGCCTTGGTCGGCAAAGCCATCACCTTCGATATGGGCGGCATGAACGCGAAGACGGGCCGGGACATCAGTGATGCCCGAATGGATATGGGCGGAGCGGCCGCCGTCATCGGCGCGCTGGACATTCTGGTCCGGCAGCAGGCCAAGGTCCGGGTCACGGCCCTGATCGCCGTGGCCGATAACCTGCCGGATGCCCGCGCCACGCTACCTTCATCCGTGATTGCTTATCCGAACGGCTTGACCGTTCAAATTGCAAATACGGATGGAGAAGGCCGGCTCGTGCTGGCAGACGCGCTGATCCATGCGGCCGGGCTTGGTGCAGCGCAGGTGATCGACATTGCCACGCTAACGGGCAATGTCGGAGATGCGCTGGGACTCGGGATCGCCGGCATATGGGGCGATGCCGATATGACGCGCGAGCTGGCCCAGATTGGCGAGCATAATGGCGAGCGGCTGTGGCCGATGCCGCTTATGGATGATTATGAATCCGAGCTGAGAAGCAATTATGCCGACCTGCGTAACGTGGGCACCTCTACGCTGGCTGGCGCCATCACAGCAGCGTTATTTATTCGGCGGTTCGTCGACAAATCCATGAACTGGGTCCATATTGATATGGCCGGCACGGTACAGTACAAGCAGGATGTCGGTTACGCAGAGGCGGGAGCGACAGGGTATGGCGCAAGACTGCTGGCTGATTATGCGGTGAATTATGCCCGGAAGTGTGACACGGGAAAGGCACCAGGGAATGGAGCAAGGAATGCAACAGAGAACGTATCAGAGGATGTGTCAGAGAATACATCAAGGGATGCAGCAGGGATTGTATCAAGGGACGTATCCGTAAATGAATCCCGGAAACAGGAGGGTTCGTTATGATCCTGGAAGTCATCGCTACCTGTATTGACGATGCGTTAAGGCTGAAGAAAATGGGGTAAATCGGCTGGAGTTGATTACGGCCGTTACCGAAGGCGGGTTGACGCCGGGCATCGGATTGATCCGCCAGGTTGTAGGGGCTGTGCAGATTCCGGTCCATGTGATGGTCCGGCCGCACAGCCGCAGCTTTGTGTACAGCAAGCTTGATCTGGAGACGATGATAGCCGAGATCCGGGCCATTAATGCGGCTAGTGCCGCAGGCATTGTTCCTAAATCTGCATGAAGCAACGGCAAGCAGATAAAGCAAGCTGAAAGCGTCAACAGCAATGTGTCAACCAGGGCAGCGGGTAAAGCGGGGAAGAAATGAATGAAATATAGAGCGAACGTTGCCTTAAGTCCCATCCATACAGATCTGAAAATAGGTGATTGATTTGCAGAACACAGACAAATATGTAGTGGGAATTGACCTTGGTGGAACAAAGATCGCCGCAGCTCTCTTTAATGCTGACGGTGAGATATTGAACCGTGAACGCATGGAGACGGCGAGCGCCCGCACAGCGGAAGAAGTCGTGCAGCGCATGGTGGAGATGATTCATTCCGTGTCCATGGAACACCCGATATGCGGCGTAGGTCTGGCCTCGCCTGGGACCGTGAACAGTAAGGACGGTATCGTGCTTCAGGGCACGAACCTGCCGGAATGGAACAACGTTCCTCTGAAAAAGTGGATGGGAGACGCACTTGGCGTCGTGGTGGAGGTCGTTAATGACGCGAACGCAGCGGCATGGGGCGAGTATGTCCGGGGTGCGGGAAAAGGCTCCGGGAACATGGTCTACATCACGTTCAGTACAGGCATCGGTGCGGGCATTGTCCTCGACGGGAAGCTGCTCCTGGGCGCGACTTCCTTTGCCGGGGAGCTGGGCCATAACATTGTTGTGCCGGATGGGCCGGCATGCATCTGCGGGAACAATGGCTGCTGGGAGATGTACGCTTCAGGAACCGCCATCCGCAACTCGGCGCTGGAACTTATGCTGAGCAACCCGTCCGTGATTGGAGAACTGGCGGCTGCAAGCGGTGAAGAGATCTCGGCCAAGCATGTGTTCGAAGCTCACCGTCAGGGTGACCCCATCGCCGCCGAAGTGGTGAACCGGGCGGTTCATTACATGGCGCTGGGCTTGGCCAACGCGATTCATACCTTCAATCCCGACCGGATTGTAATCGGCGGCGGCGTAAGCAAGGCAGGCGACCTGCTGTTCCCGGCGCTTAAGGCGGAGACCGGGAAGCTGGTCATGAAGCCATACCGTGGCACGTATGAGATCGTGCCTGCGGGATTGCGGGACGACGTCGGCCTGATCGGAGTCGCGGCTTTGTTTCATACTTGATTAAGCGGGAACTAATGAACTTTATGCTAAGCAACGGAGGGAGCGGAACGATTCTGAAGAAGCGCAGCGTTCGCCTTTGTCCCGGATTTCACTCGCTAAGCGGTATAACCCAGAAATCTGGGGACAACAGCGATCACAAGAACGTTCCGCATCCGGAGTAGTCTTTTCAGCCATTGTGTGTATTTAAAATCACTTCATGGGAGACGGGGGATTGTCGCATGAGCACAAGAGAGCAAAGGACCCGGTGGTTTTTGCAGGACCGGTTCGGCATGTTCATTCACTGGGGATTATATTCCATTCCCGCCAGGGGAGAATGGATTCGAGGCAACGAGCGGATGAGTTATGAGCAGTATCAAGTGTATTTTGAAGAGTTCGACGCATCCCGGTATGAACCGAAGA
Organism: Paenibacillus sp. JT31N7; assembly: GCF_059692095.1. Classification (NCBI taxonomy): domain Bacteria; kingdom Bacillati; phylum Bacillota; class Bacilli; order Caryophanales; family Paenibacillaceae; genus Paenibacillus; species Paenibacillus sp. JT31N7. Next base: position 286,610 of record NZ_JCAUAT010000001.1, on the reverse strand, counting down.
AATGGGCGAAGGCCGCCAAGGCTGCAGGGCAAAAGTATGCGGTGCTGACGACCAAGCACCACGACGGCTTCTGTCTGTTCGACAGCAAGCTGACGGATTTCAAGGCGACGAACACCCCGGCTGGACGAGACCTGGTTCGTGAATATGTGGATGCTTTTCGCGCGGAGGGCATTATGGTCGGACTGTATTATTCGATCATCGACTGGCATCATGACGATTACCCGGGATATGGGGACAAAGCGCACCCGGATCGGGACAATGAAGCGGCCAAGAACAAGCCAATCGACTTCGACCGATATCTGGACTACATGCATGGTCAGGTGAAGGAGTTGCTCACGAACTACGGCAAGATTGACATCATGTGGTTCGATTTCTCCTATGATGATATGACCGGCGAGAAATGGAGAGCGACCGAGCTGATTCGGATGATTCGTTCCATCCAGCCGGATATCATCATTGATAACCGCCTGGGCGGTAATATCCGGGCGGCAGAACCCGAGGAATATGCCGGGGATTTCTTCTCCCCGGAGCAGATCATTCCACCTGGTGGCATCGTGGATGAGAAAGGGGAGGTTGTCCCTTGGGAAGCGTGTATCACCCTTAACGATAACTGGGGTTATCATGCTGCGGACAAGAACTACAAGTCAGCCAAGCAGGTGATCCGTACCCTGGTCGAATGCGTCAGCAAGAACGGGAACTTGCTGCTTAACGTGGCCCCGGATGCGAAGGGCGAGATCAACCGGGAGACACTGGAGGTGCTGGACGAAGTAGGGGAATGGCTGAGACTGAACGGTGACAGCATTTATGGCTGTAAGGCGGCCGATTTGCCGAAGCCCGAGTGGGGCCGCTACACCCAGAACGGGAACAGGCTGTATGCCCATGTATATGACCGGGGGATAGGCCCAATTTACTTCGAAGGGTTGAAGGGCAAGATTGAGAAAGCCAGACTGCTGCGGGATGGGACCGAACTTAAGGTAGAAGTTCCATGGATGGCGCTGGAATACTCTGACATTGAGAACGGCGCCTTCATTAATCTTGCCGGATCCAGGCTTCCGGATGAGAGCGATACGGTGATTGAGCTTCATCTGAGATAGGGCTGCGGCTTTAACTTTTAACAGAGTACAATCTATAGGGCTAAACAGAATTGCAGGACACGGAGGGTCATCCCGTGTCTTTTTTTCATCCTCCTTCATTGAGCTATAATTATATGGATTCACAAATTATGGATACATAAAATTGTAGAAGAACAGAATTTTTTACGCTAGAAAGCTCACTCACTAGTAAATATCCCACCGGACGAATTTCAGGACTACGAGTTCAGTTACTTTGTTACGGATATGGATCATTTCATGAAGAATAACGACTGGCTGGATTAGTAGTTAGTGAATATTTAACAAGAACACCTGTTCCGTCACTCGATACCCACCCTTTAATTGTCATATATTCAGACGAATTCCTTTTTAAAGAGGTTCAATCTTTATCCCTGCACAATAAGAATCAGCAACCTTACGGGAATGGCGGGTATCCGAACTCAATATCAAGTTATTTTTCAAAATTTACGCTTCCGAATCCATGAGACCGATGAATTCCCAGATCGGATGTCGTCTATATAAACGAAGGCATAAATGAACACAAACTAATTTGACGAAGAGGTGTTTTGAAAATGGCATTAACGTCCGCATTCACGAGCTTCAACCTGCCTGTAAAAAACGTAGAACAATCGAAAGCGTTCTTCACCGGAATCGGATTCGAGCTCAACCCGCAATTCCCCGAGAACGAGAATTCGGTAGCCATCGTGATCGGCGACAACCTGCAGGTCATGCTGATCAATCAAGCATTCTTTAATACGCTCACGGAGAAGGAAACCGTCGATACGAGCAAGTATGCGCAGATGACGATCGCATTGGCTTTCGAGAGCCGGGAAAAAGTCGATGAAATCGTGAATACCGCGGTCTCCTTGGGCGGGAAATTGCACGCTGAACCTGAAGATCATGGGTTCATGTATCATTGGGGCTTCGTAGACTTGGACGGTCATCTGTGGGCCATTAACTACATGAACATAGATGCGGCACAAGATTAAGGCTAACGGAGAGCACGCTCGTACTAGGGTTCAAAAAGAAAGACGCCGGGCAACTTCCCAGGCGTCTTCTTCGCGATGATTAGTTTTGTTCGGAGTAGGCTTTGAAATTGTTCAGGATCGCTTGCCAGCCTGCTTGCTGGAACTCGACGGGATTGGAGCTTTCCGCGTCGAACGTTTCAATGACCTTCGTCTCATTCCCTTGATCGACGAAACCTCGTGATGTGATCCGGTTCGGTCCAATAGCGCCATACCTTCTCGACAGGGGCTTGAATGACGGCTTGCACGGTTACTTTCGTCGTTTGGTTATTCTCAATGATATAGACGTAAGCCAATGACGAAATTCATTGGTCAATTCGCTCAGGCAGCCCAAATCGCGAAAATAATGGCGTATGAATGAAGTTTTGAACATGCAGGATTTGATTTTCTTTGGTTTCGATGACGTGGATGCCCCAGGGTACCAGGCCAGAGCCTTCTTTGCCCGGCATATACTGGGCCAACGCCGGATAACCGCCATTCACCGTAATGGGCACAAATCGCGAACCTTCGCAATGCCAGCGAGTAAGCGAATAGAAAGCGGACAAATCTTCCTTGCCGCGGATCCACATCTCGAAGGGCGGCATCGACATGCAGCCTTCCTCGTGGAACAACGCGATGAGCGCAGTAATATCGAATTGCTCGAAGGCCTCCACATACCGGGACAGCAGCTGCTGTTCCGGTTGAACGTTCATGCTGCTGAGCTCATCCGAGCGAAGCTGCGCCCGGTCCATCGTCTCTCGGGCTCTTTGCAAGGCGCTGTTCACCGCTGCCGGCGACATCGCCAACGTTTCCGCGATCTGCTTGGAGGACCATTCAAATACATCCTTCAAAATGAGTACCGCGCGCTGCCGCGGAGGCAAGGTCTGCAGGAGAGCGATGAAGCACAGTTGAAGGGTATCTCTGCGGAGGAGCCGATCCTCCGGATTGCCCCCAAAGTCGGGAGACGGCCAGATCCAGGCAGAGTCCGGCAGCGTGTCGCGCGGCTCGACGATGGCGACGGCCGGGTCGAACAGGTCAACGGGAAGCGCGCGGCGTTTGGATTGTCTCAGCTTGTCCAAGCAAAGGTTGGAGGCAATCCGATAGACCCAAGTTTTGAACGAGGAATCCTGTCTGAACGTGCTCCAGCTCTGCCAGACCCGAATACTCGTCTCCTGAACGGCATCGTCCGCATCGTCCATGGAGCCTAGCATTCGGTAACAGAACGAGGTTAAGCCCGGCTTCAAGCTTGCAAATAATGGTTCGTCAAATGCGGTCTCGTTCATCGCGGCCTCCCTGGTTAACAAGTGGATAATGAAATAAGCACGGACATCGTTGGATACGAGGGGCATTACCGTATAACGGAAAGTAGCCGGATTTATAGTGTACGCCGAAAGAAATTCATGTCACGTAACGATGACCAGTATGGATTCAAATATGTCCATTTAAGTAAGAAAGGGGAACGGAAGCTTCATTTGACATCAGAGCTTTGGGAGCAGGCTTTTAATCATCTCCCAGAAGGATATTATAAAGGCATGCATTGATAGTGGGGAAGAGTCGTGGAATCGGTAGCGACTTGGCACGTATTGAATTTTTGTTTACCGAAGCCGGTATAACTTATGAGTTTGCCACAAGAGTTGGACCTTTACTCCAGTTGCTCATGACCCGCAACAAGGACCATCCGAAATCAACCGTGTCGATCTGGACGGTGCCATCGTTCGCTGACGCGTAGCTTACCTCTCGGACCAAGTCAGCGTAAGCTCATTCACTCCCTCCTGATTAGATAAAGCGCCACCTATAAGCGACCAGCTCTCCTTGTCCGTTGATCCTTGAATAATTAAGTTCTTCTCGTCTGTCGTTTCGCCGGTATCCTTAACCCCGCGCTTCCGAAAGTAGTCTTTATAAGTATCGGCCAGTTTGCCGAGCTGTTCCCGAGAGGTAAACACAAGCAGTGCCGACTTTTTGCCGTTGCTCTGCTCGGAATGGGAAGTCTTCAGGTCTGCATCCTTAGGCAGAGGAAAGTCTTTCGGCAAGTGCTCCGGTATTTTGGCTCCATCGGATTGGACGGTAACGGATTTCGACTCCTTGCCGGGATTGGCATCTTCCTTGGTCGAGCAAGCTCCCAGTACCCATGCCAAAGTGATCGACACCACGATAAGCATACACGGTCTCCATTTTGTTGTATTCATGATCTCACTTCACCTCTTATAATTTATATTTGCTTCATTTTATCTCTATTAGTATATAACAGGAAGTTATCAGGGAACAAATGGAAGAAGAACCGCTGGGACTTACGTGATGTCTGGCCCCGGTCGCCCGAGCGTCAGCATGCGTCATGAAAGGTACGGGCCGACGGATCTGATGTAGATTTAAAACTATACGGCTTAGGTATGAGCGGCGGCAGGAACCGTTTCAGATTAAAATGAAACATTTCACTTTGGATTTAATCGCAAAGTGAAATTAATCGAAGCCTTTTTTCTGTAAACAAATATGCAAGCATAAGAAAAACGCCCCTATTCGGGACGGTTATTCAACATTTCTTCGAACGAAGATTCGAGGAATATCCAGCGATAGAGAGGATTCTCGACAGTCGAATCGGAAAGTGCTGACCCGTTCGAATGGGGACTGAACGGATTCAAGGTCTTTTTAGGTACAAATACCCTAATTTAAAAGTTGGTCTAATGACCTCAACATATTACAGTTGGACCAATATTGATATAAGCTCTCTTAGTTACGAACCTTCAGCGTTTAGATGGAAGTGATGGGTACATATCATGCCTGAAGTATTTGCTACCCTGATGCCCGGTTGCATTAAATAAGAATTTTTTGCCACTGCTGTACCAAGTGGAAAATCAAAATCCCACTTTCCATATCCACCAGAAAGAGAGCTTGAATCAATGGTCCTAAGGAAGCATTGGATTCTTTAAGAGTCGTGGATGCAATCGAACGTTCCATTAAAGAAAGCAGAGAAGGGAGCCTGTAAAAAATCGAGCACCGGCTTCACGGTCCGACAGCGCACTCCTTAGACTATATTCGGATGATTCCCCGGTTTGTCCGATGCAGGTCTATGGGGTGCATTTTTATTGTACCTGTGGTTGAATATTCGACCTTCGGAGGGACCTGATTAAACATTCGCGACCGCCTGATAATGATTATCGGGCAGTCGTATTTTTATGGTGCGCCCGGCACAGTCGATAATCTGGCGGTAATGACATTCGTTAAAAATTTAATATAATTCAATACAAAGATTCGACAGCATTCAACATAGATGTTCAGTTACGCTAACTGTGCCGAAAGTTGCAATCATTCTGATTTTCATTGGGAGGAATGAACTATTTCATTGTATGGATTGAAACGGTTACGCTGCAAATAGTTTTGCAACGACACTATGTGCCAGCAGCCTTGATGATGGTGGGTAAAGCTGAATAATTATTACAAAAGGTTGGTGAGTTAATGAATTCATCGTTTGTTGGAACCGATATTAAGCCATTTAATGAATTTTGGATGAATTGTAAGTATAATGCACTTTTTTCGATAGCTTCGTATTATGATCCAAATAATAAATATGCGTCCTATGTGAATCACTATTCTTTCGAACATACAAATAACTATAAAGATCCAAGCTTTAAGCTGCCTATTATTAAGCATGCGGAATTCTCTGAAATGCTTCCAAACTTTACATATTCGATTGAGAATTGTCATTTTGAAAATGAAGAAAACTTTCTTGAAGAACTGAAACAAATGATTCGACAGGGACAACTGGTATTCTTATCTGTAAACTTGTATAGCTGGATTCCGGGGTCATTTTGTTATCAGCGATACCATTGGAGTCATTTTTCTTTAATAAAAGGTTACGATGAAGTAAATAATTGCTATCTTGTATTGGATGATGACATGAATGGATATAACGAATTTGTAGTGTCAGAAGACACCGTTGTAAAGTGTTTTAGATCCTCGGATTATTTTACTGATCGAGAAAATTGGCCATATCCAATAGTGAAGCTTCAGCTGCATCAACCCCTTTTACCTTATGAGGTAACGTTGCAAACCGTTCAAGATCATGCTCGCAGGTTAGTGCTGGATATAGAACAATTTACTATCGATGATCTGTGGAAGTTCGATGAAGAGTCTGAATTGCTTTCTAATCATTTGGATTATAGCGTTATCGGAGTGGAGTATTTTTATAACCGTCATATCGCAAACGTTAAGCTATTTAAACATCTACATAAACATAAGAAGATAAATGATGAACTATTTGAAACCATGTTGCACCATGCAAAGAACTTAGAGAACGGATGGCAGACCATACGCAATAATTTGATGAAGGTCAAAGCAAAATTAAAGAAGAGTCGAAACGTTCCACGTGATTCCATTATCGCGGAAGCAAAATTGTTGTTTGAGAATGAGAAGTTGATGTGGCAGCTATTGGTGGAGGCAAAATAGCGAAAATTAGCACAGTAGATACTTACTTGCAGAGTCAGGTACATATGGATTGACATTTAGTTCCAGTTCATTTCTCGGAGAGCTAATCCGATGGGAACTTTATTATTCAACGAAGAACATTTAAAAAGAGGAGAATCACATGAGTAATAATCAAACATCTATAGAAGATATTAAAATCATTAAACTAATCGAGGATAAGGTTAAGGCCATTTTGAAGCATGATCGTGACATTACCCTTGATGAGGATCTCAGGAAACTTGGTTTAGACTCCATGAAATCATTCGAAATGGTTGTTCAGTTGGAAGATGAGTACGATATTGAGTTCTCAGGTGATGAAAATTTGCTTGAAAGATTCTCTACGATTCAAAAAATTAAAGATAGCGTTGACAGCAAGATAAAGTGAGTACTAGTTAAAATAAAGCTTTTTATAGAGTTATGAAATGACGGATTTTGACTGTAAGTAGTGGATAACAAGCACCAATCTAAAAGCTGCCGATTTTTAAACGGCAGCTTTGTTTTGTTTGATCCATGACGGGACAGAAGATGTATGTATGCTTAAAAGTCACGTAGCAGTGGCTTTTTTTATTTAAACGATATAAGTTCTTGTCACAAGTCCGTGACATTCCAGTCCACGGCTGCTGACTTTATCGCTCATACGTTCGTCTTTACTTGGTTGAATCGATCAATGAAGGTCGATTTGAACCTGCATGCGTCCGAGCAGGAGGGGCGGCTGCATACGCCACCATCACCACTGTCATTCTATCAGAGTTAGTCTTATTAACTTAACCACTAAGAGAATAATTCGGCTGACTAGGCCGTGTGAGCATAAGGGAGGCATTATTTTTTTCGTGCATCTGTCGCCAATAGGCAGATGCCACAAGAACGTGGGGCTCTTTTGAGTGATAAACTAGACTGGATTAGGATCAAAAAAAACTTCAGTCCTCGGAAGTATTTCAACTGGCTGTAAACCCGTTTGAAATGTAAATATTAAATTACCATAGCTGCAGCCTTGCTTCCAAAATTCTAGCCATCTGTTCAACCATCTCTTCTGGCGTATATGGCATAGATTGGACGACCCACCACTCAATCAACCCCGTAATGGAAACGGATAAGAATTGCGCCAATACATCCCTGTGGATACCGGTTTCTAGCTTCATTTGGTTCACCACCAAGGTGATATTCGCTTCAATCATCTGTGTCATACGGTGTCTGAACGTCGGAATACCTTTATTGGTAATCAAAACGCCATAGATTTCTGCATGCTCTTTCAGATACGTGAACGCACGAATCAGCAGTTCCCGGGACAGTTCATTAGTTGCCCCATCCTCCGGCACACAACTGTCAGCAAGCATCATCAGATACGTTTCCACGCTCTGTTCCAGCAGGTCATATTTGTCTGTAAAATGCAAATAGATCGTTCCGCGGTTGACATTGGCCCGATCCGCAATACCTTGAATGGTGATCCTCTCAAATTCCTGCTCTCCCAACAGCCCAATGAACGCTTGCATAATCATTTGTCTTGATCGCACGATGCGCCGATCCATGGTTTTCCCTCTTTCCTGAACACATCCAGCATTCGTTGTTCATTTCTCAACAGAAACGAAAGCAATTAGCCATTGTACCTGCATCCGTTCCAATGATATCTTGATTGTAATACACAGGTGTTATATATTCAACAACTGTTAATTATAAAAGGAGGGATAATATTGAATATACTTGTGTACGGTGCAGGTGTGCAGGGAAGCTATCTGGCACATGTCCTAGTAAAGGGCGGTCATGACGTGACTGTGTTGGCAAGAGGAAAGCGAGCGGAGGAACTGGAAAAGGAGGGACTGGTCATTCGGCATTACCTTCAGCGCAAGACAACTGTTGATCGGGTTCGTGTAATTCGTAGACTAGAGTCAGGTGACGCGTATGACTTGATCTTCGTCATGATGAAATATTCGGATTTCGGGGCTGTGCTACCGATCCTCGCAGAAAACGTTAGCCGTCATATCGTATTGGTCGGCAACAATATGAATACCTACGCCATGCAGGATCATTTGAGTAAACATGGACAGTCGCCTAAACAGGTCGCTTTTGGATTCCAAGCTACTGCAGGTACACGTACCGACGGACGAGTCATTTGCATTCGTGGCGGCCATGGGGAGATGGTCATCGGGGGTCTGGACGGTCCCGTTCCGTTTCGCTCCCTGCTGGAGCAGGCATTCATGCCAACCAAGTACAAGCTCAGTTACCATGATCAGATTGATGCCTGGCTGAAAAACCACATGGTGCTGGTCGTGCCCATGAACATGGTCATTCTGTTCCATAGCTTCCAGATGAAACAGGTTGTCCGTGACGACAGGCGAATGCGTCAGTTAGTGGCGGCGATGGGAGAAGGCTTCCGTGTACTTGAATCAATGGGATACCCGTTAACCCCTGCGAAGCAGGCGTCTTGGATCACCGGCTATCCAAACTTAATCCGCTGGGCGTTGAAGATTTTCTTCATGCTTCCGGTTAGCGGGTTGATTGATGGGACAGCAGTTGAGCTCACAGCCTTGAATGAGGACTTTGCTGAATGGAGGGCAAGGTCGGATGTGCCTACGCCAAACTGGAATGCGTTAGAGACAGATTGGCTTATTCAAGCATAGTCACTGCTGCAAGCCGTGTGATATATCGTGAAGAGTGATGTCGGGAAGTGTTGAAGCACTTACAGGGCCGTACTTACGGCCTGTCTTTCCGGTAGAAGTGACGAGAATAAAAGAACATTTGTCGGGTGACAAAAACATTGTATCATTAGAAGCCGCTAATTATGCGGCTTTTTATTTGTTATGATATCAAGTTCTTGTCAAAACACAATGACAAGAACTTGATATCATTCCCGACTGATGACAAGAACTTTGTTACATTCCCGATATGATCACATCATCGGTAGCAGGGGCAAGTTGAAAAGGATGCCATTTTTGTTAAACTAACGGGCGTGTTAGTGAAGAACCCCCATTAATTTAATTTGGTGGGCCTCTTATCATTGTAGTATCGCGTTAGTAAATGTTAAAAAAGGTTTTTGGTCACTTTTTGAGTTAAATGTTCTATTTTCGGCATCAACACTTCATCATCAATTGCTGTCAGCTTTTCGGGCTTAAACAACTGAATCCTCTTTAATTGAAAATAATCATATAAAACTTGTTGAACCGTGAATTGATTGGTCATCAGATATTTAACATCGAGCATCCCTCTTAGAATTTCATCCTGCTTTATTAATAGCCTGCCGTTAAGTTGATTGAAAATCCCTTTTTGTTTACCTTCCTCAAAGAAAGCCAGTATCTTCTCTTCTCGCTCCTTCATAGCTTCATTAAAGCGATCAAATAAATCCGGGTAACTGGTTTCGAGGTCCTGAAGGATAATATCCGAGAAATAAACGACTAGAGATATGGTTTGTTCAAATATTTGCAAAAAACGAGTACCGAAACTTTGAACCGAATCCAAAGGGTTGTGAGTCAGTTCCTTCATGTATTCAATAAAACCATCTACGATGAACTCGACAATTTCTTCCTTGGTTGAGAAATACTTATATAAAGTCGCTCGGCTTATCTCCATTACTCTAGAAATTTCGTCCATCCGAACGGACTGAAGGCCATTTTTTCGTAAATAAGGAAGCAGCTTATTCATAAGCTTAGCTCGTGTTTCGTTTTTTTTATCTGATATCTGGCTATTCACATAAAGCCCCCCTTACTTTTATTATAACCGGAATTTCGCTTTCGGCACAAACACATTTTGCAAATTATACAAAAATGGTTAAAAGTGTTTACCTTGTAATTGTCTTTATGCTAAGATGTAACTCGAAGCTAAAACATATAAAAAGCGAGGTAACTAAAATGAAAACGCAAAAGCTCGGTCACAGCGATATCGTCGTTTCTTCTATTGGATTGGGTATGATGGGCATGTCCCCCGGCATATATGGCACCATTGATGATGAGGAGTCCATTAAAACCATTCATCGGGCGCTTGATCTCGGGGTAACTTTGCTTGATACTGCTGATACATATGGCAACGGCCATAATGAGGAGCTATTAGGAAAAGCGTTGAAGGGACGAAGAGAACAGGCAATTGTCGCTACCAAGTTTTCGTATGGTCCAAATTGGGAATTCATCGGAGGACACCCGGACTATGTAAAGAAAGCAATTGATGAAAGCCTTCGACGTCTTGGTCTCGATTATATCGACCTGTATTATCAACATGCGGTAGATCCTAATGTTCCAATTGAGGAGACAGTTGGTGCTATGGCTGACTTAGTTAAAGCAGGTAAAGTACGTTATCTTGGTCTTTCTAATGGCCTAAATGGATCAGTTATTAGTGCATCTACACTTCGTAAAGCGCATGAAGTACACCCTATTTCCGCAGTCCAATCGGAATACTCCATTTGGAGTCGGGAAATTGAAGAAGAAGCTCTACCTACCGTAAAAGAATTAGGAATCACCCTTGTAGCTTACAGTCCTCTAAGCAGAGGCTTTATTACGGGGGAACGTCATATTAATGAGAACTTCCAAGCTGATGATATGCGCAATCATTTTACACGTTACAAAGGTGAGAACTTCCAAAAGAATATTAACATCGTTGATAAACTAGCGGAAATCGCCAAAGAAAAGAACTGTACGGTACCTCAACTAGCAATAGCATGGACAGTAGAAAGAGGCACATTGCCGATTCCTGGTACGAAACGCCGTAAATATTTGGAGGATAATATCAAGGCACTTGATATTCATCTTACGTCTGATGATTTTGCCCGTATTGATGCTGTTAGTCCAAATGCGTTTGGTGGTCGTTATTAATAGTAGTATCCTGTTGCGGAATAACGCTAAATATAAATCCTAATCACAGCGGATGTTGATGTAGTGCAGATTACGATCGAAGTTTTAAAAGTAAGGGCGATTTAGCTAACGGGACACGATAGTTCAACCATAACAAGGCTGCCAGCACGATTGGCAGCCTTGTTGCGCTAACTGGCAGTTTACTTTAATGGATTTAAATCTATACTTTTATATACATTAAGTATACTCGGAGCTTTATATATCTTTTCTCTTTGTTAGAATTAAACGATGTTGTCGTCAAAAGCTATGAATTAAGTTCTTTAATATTAAAATAGAAGATTAGGAGCTAGCTTTTTGCCTCCGGGTGATTCATGTTTATCGATTACAGAGATCTAGAATGTTCGCAGATTTTATTGTTACCTGCAGTGATCCCCTCTCTTTTAAGATGGTTATCGCCAGCATCACACATTTCTTTTAATAATGGAAGGAATGTTCGACCATAGTCTGATATGGTGTATTCTACTCTAATTGGAACCTCGTCTGCATATACCGCGCGATTAATTAATCCATCCTGTTGCATTTGCTTTAATTGTTCGTTTAAAACTTTATGTGAGACGCCTTCACAAATCTTGAGTAAGTCTTTTGTTCGCTTTTGCTCATATCCTAGTTGATAGAGGATAATGCTTTTCCATTTACCACTAATGATATTTTGCACCACATCAAATCCTGTATTTATTTTATTCATGATATTCCTCCTTACTTCAAAGTAACCTAGTGACTATAAAGTGCAGTATTTTCAATTGCATAAGCTCAAGATAATATGATTATAGCAAATCTAAGAAATGGGGGCGTTAAAGTGAGTTTGCAAGATATTATTTTAAAAAGGAAATCAGTCAGACATTATGATCCAAACTATGAGATTGAAAGAAAGGAAATACTTGATTCGATTGAACTGGCAGCTAAATCACCAAACGGAAATAACGTTCAGAGCACACGTTATTTACTCATCGAAGATAAAGAGTTGCGCACTAAAGTTAAACCAATTGCATATAACCAGGAGCAGGTTGAAACCTCCAGTTATTTGATTTTGATCTTGGGGGATTACCGTGCTTTTCATACTGAAAATATCCATGCTATTCAAAATAAGGCTTTTGAGAAAGGTTATTTAACTCAAGATACTAAAACGTATTTAACAAATGCAGCCATTGGTTATTATCGAAACATGTCTCATCAAGATTTCATAAAAGAGTTGGTCCGCGATGGCAGTCTGGCTGCAATGACCTTAGTCCTTATTTTGAACGAAAAAGGTTACCAGACAATCACGATGTCAGGTTATGATAAAGCTGCTCTTTTTGAAGAACTCAACATTCCCGATCACTATGAAGATATTATGTTATTAAGTGTTGGCAGAGGGATTCAAGATGGTCATTCAACTGTAAGACATGATATTGAGGATATAACGTTTATAGATAGGGTTGAATAGTAAATAGTGTCTTGACAACGGGGAGCATTACAGACTTCGGGATGGTATGCAAATGGCGAGAACTTTTTATACCCCCTAATAATAAGAGCGGAACACAGGCAACCATAGCCTTCTGTCCCGCTCTTATTTGCATTCTCAGCCGTTCTTTCGCGCTTTTTTGTATTCCACTCGACAAGTCGGTCCGTTGAGGCATTTCGAGGAGCTGATTCGGCTCTATATTAAGCTAACGGGCAGGATACTTATAATATATGGTTCACAATGCTAACGGTCATTTTTTTGTTAAGAGATTGCTAGCAGGCAATCTTCTAAAGCGTAATTCAACGGCAGATGCTCAAGGTTTGAATTCCTTATATTAACAGAATTAACAAAAATTTTTTTTAGAAAGTATTTACAAATGATGGACTAGCCTTTACTATCAAATAGTAATATATTTACAATAATACCATTGAAGGAGAAGTGAAAATGAGAAAGCAACTAAAAATCACAGCTTTATCCGCACTACTGTCTCTAACAATGATTTCATCTTCATTTTTGAATGTTGAGAATGGTACAGCAAATGCTAGTGCATTAACACCCGAGGAGGTCAGTGTACAACATCAAAATCTAAAGGTCGCTCATGATATCATAGGAAACTATGAAGATTACAGTACTTTATACATCGATGATAACAATGATATTGTGCTGTCCATTAGTAAAGCAGATGCGAAAACAGAAAAGATTGAGAAAGATCTTAAAGAGAAACTTCCAAAAGTGAAATTCTCTAAATCAAAATACTCAACAAAGGAACTAAAGGACGTTAGTTTCGATCTATACAAAAAATTCCCTGAGCTTAAAAAAGAAAGTGCTAACGTAGTAAGTACAGCAATTGATGAAGAACTGGATAAAGTAGTAGTTGTAGCTACTGAGTTACCAGAAAAGACTCGTGAGAAGTTGATCAAAGAATACGGTGACATGCTTGAGATAAAAGTTGATAAAAAATACACCGGCGAAATTGAAACTAGTAGAACGAGCAATAATGCAGTCCTTGGTGGAGGTATAGCTGCTAATAACTCCAGTTTTACAATAACAGCTACCGCCAAAAAAGGTTCGGATCGCTATCTAGTTACAGTTGGGCATGCTTTAACCGGTGACGGAACTACGGTTATTAAGCAGAATACGACTAATGTTGGTGTTGATTGGGCGAAAGCTGTAAGCCACGATATCGGTCTTATAAAAGTTACGGCAACCGGTCGCACAATTAGCAATAAAATCATAAGAAACTCAACCGATTACGACTACAAATACACTTCAACAGGATCAGTGACACAAGGTTCTACTTATTGTAAATCCGGTATTAAAACTGGTTATCAATGTAGCAAAGTCATCAGCACAAGTTATAATGGACTATATCAGGATACAATTCAATTAGAAAATCCGAATTGGACATTCCAGAATAACGGAGATAGCGGTAGCCCATTATTTAGCAGCAGTTCGCTTTCATATGTTCTCTATGGGATAATGTCCACTAAATCGACAGCATCTGGTACTGATGCGTTTGCAACAGCTACTAAGATTTCCTACTTAAATTACTATTGGTCTGACTATTCTCTTTACACTTCTGATACGGCCTACTAGTTATAATAAGAAAGTGAGTAGATTATAACCTCTACTCGCTTTCTTTACATTTTACGGAGAAAGGAATGAATGTATTAGATGAGGGTAATCTGTATTCTGATTATTGCATGTATCATTATAGGCGGTTGTTCAAAAGAAGAAAGCGTGAAAACTAAAGTGGATGAATCTATAGTGGGTTATGTTGTTAAAAAAGAAGCAGACAGATTTCTGATAGTCTCCTCAGTAGCAGATTCTAATAATGAATACTCGGCGACTTGGGTATTATCATCCGAGGAGGTTAAAATAGGTCAGTTAGTGGAAGTATTCATTGAGGGTGGTGAAATAAAGGCTTCAGATCCAGGTCAGGCTACATCCAAGAAAATTATATTACGTGAGATAAAAGTGGGAGAGTCTTCTAATCAGGAGGCTAGTAAGGTATTAGAAAACGTTTTGCTGCAACATACCGAGCTAGAAGTACCAGTAGTTAAAGAGTTGGCTTATTCAAAAGATAGCAAAGAATGGTCAGTTACCTTATTTGATAAAAAAGACGCGAACAAAATAGAGATAAGTATTAAGCTTAAGGATTAAGTGTTGCCGCTGAAAGATAATGCCCAGCTGCTGGTGGAATGGCCTGTCCATAAGTTGCTGAATATAATGACCATATGTCGGATGACAAGAACATATATGCTTAAAAGTCGCGTAGCAGCGGCTTTTTTTATTTTAACGATACAAGTTCTTGTCACAAGTCAGTGACAAGAACATTATATCGTTTGTCGTATTTGAGAATCATTCTCAAGTATTAGTTAAATTTGTAGAAGGACGGGATACCTAATACTTAGACGTGGCTTGTCATTTGATAAGTTATTGAGGCAGGGAAGCATGTATTCAAACGACTCAGTTAAAGAGATAATTAAAGATGTAGACTTTGTTATCAATAGTGGAATAAAGAAGAGAACAGGCAACATGGGGTAAGTAATATTTTAAATGCTAAATATAATGCCCAAGTGCATGAGGATGTCATGGCATTAGTGGATGCAGATAAGGTCAGTAAGTTGCATCCTTGGATACGCCACACTGATTTTGTCGATTATTATATTGAATTGTTGAGTAGTGGAATCAAGCATCAACATGAGAAATTTAGTCCAGTGAAAAATATGAAGCGATTCAAAGAGTTAGAAGGCACATTGAGCGTGCATCATCTCCTTCCAAATGTATTTCTATGCAGAAGTATTTCCTAGTCAATCATCGTTGCTCCCTGTTTTGCAACCATTTTACCGTCCCAATAAAGCCTGCCAGTCCTATTAAAAATACCAGAAAATAACTGATACCTGCCAAGGGAAATGATGCGACGCCGTTTTCCTTCAAATGCAAAGCAGGTACAGACCAGGGCAGATACGTGCCAATGGCAGTAGGCCCGAATACCAATGCCAGCATCAAAGTTGTAAAAGCAAAGCCGATCGGCACCAGAGAACCGCGCGATATACAGGCCAATAGGGCAAGAGGGGCACTTAATAATAGGTGGAGAGCGCCAATGATAAGTATTAGGAACAAATAATGATGTACAATCGCAAACGAAAAGTCAGGAAGTCCAATAGCAAAACCAAGTACTAAGGCATAAGCAAAGCTGATCAACATCATTACAAAACACCAGAATATAATTGCGACATATTTGGCAATCGCTATTTTACCGCGCGATATAGGCAAAACGAGCAAATCCTTGAGCGTCCGATCAGAATACTCACGGCCAAATGTCCAGCTTGTCACCAATCCAAACCCCAGCAGCCCAAACACGGATGCATACAAAAACGCAGTCCGTTCAAAAAAAGAAGGCCAATCTGGCTGTCCCAAGAACAACGTGATGACAAACAATATAAACAGAAGCGTGCCCCATAAAACAAAGGATCGACGCAATTTGTAAACTTCAACGCTACAGGCTGTCAACAATGGTCTCACTCAGTTTTCCCTCCTCAACTCCGATTACTTTGAGAAAATAATGTTCCAAATTCTCTTCTTCAATTTTAAGCATGGTGAGCGGCACTTCATGATGAGCAAGCAATCTCGCAATATGTTCGGGATGCTTCACGGCATGATCATCCGGTAGTGCAAGGCAGTTATTCGAAGTCGAATGTACCGCATACCCGGAGTCTGAAAGAATAGCTTGAGCCTTCCGAGCATCCTTCGTTCCGATCATCAACTGCTTTCGGCGGATGGTTTCAAAGTCTTTTGTTGTCAGTTCTTCAAGCAATACGCCTTTGTGAATAATGCCGATTCGAGAAGCCAATTTGGACATTTCCTCAAGGATATGGCTCGATATAAACACGGTAACCCCATGTTGAGAAGATAGAGCTTTCAGCATTTCCCTTATCTCGACAATTCCGGCTGGATCAAGTGCATTAGTTGGCTCATCAAGAATCAGAACGTCCGGCTTATGAATTAACGCTTTGGCCAATCCAAGTTTCTGCGCGTTACCAAGTGACAAATCTCTTGCCTTACTATCCGCATATTGGGTCAAATTCAATTGCTCCATAATCTCGTCAACTGCCCTCGGAACCGGTAATCCTCGCAATCTGGCCATCAAACTCAAGTTTTCCCTAACCGTAAAGTTAGGGTAGGCATAAGGAACTTCCACCATATAACCTACTCGTCTCGACAAATCGGGATTCCCATTCGCCCAGCGCTGACCAAACAAATACACTTCTCCGGAAGAAGGCTTACTCATTCCGAGAAGAGCTCGAATGGTTGTCGTTTTCCCTGCGCCATTCAACCCCAGGAATCCGTAGATTTCTCCTTTTTTAACGGAAATCGAAACGTGATCTACAATGACTTTATTTCCGTATTGCTTTGTCAGGTTAACGGTTCGAATAATTTCTTCCATAGAAACAGTCCTTCCTGTATCATCAATTTAAACTCAGTTCATTAAAAGTGCCGGCGGTCACCTGAGATGTTGTAAAAGATCGCCGCCGGCTTTTCCAAATCAGTTTTCGCGATAAATGAAATTCAAGTAATTCAAGATCGATGCGGTATCATCAATGGAGGTACGCAGTGCGATGTAACCGTCGGGACGAATCAATACGAGTTCTTTACTTGCTACATCGTAAATTCGATAGGCATTCCCTGCTGTGTCTATTATGCCTTCCGCCCCCTCCACCTTCGATGGCAGGATATAATGCACATGGAGTTCGTCGTTGGTGAAGTTCTTCAGAGAAGGATCGATGCAGTTTGCAAAAGCCAAAAGCGTCCAGTGCGGGCCGCGCAATAGGTCAAAGACACTTCCTGCAAACCCGGTGCCTTGCAGGCCCGTAGCATTAGGAGCACGATCTCCAGGAAATGAACGGGTAGCATTTGTTCGAGCAGACGGACGGGTAAGAGAACTTGACCGATAGGAAATGAGAAGCCCACTCGTCAGATCGTCGGATATGGTGCTCAAGGATTGGGACAACCTTCCGCCTTCAGTCGCCGTTCCTACGACCCCTCCCATCTTCTTCGTGCTGTC
Organism: Paenibacillus sp. JT31N7; assembly: GCF_059692095.1. Taxonomy (NCBI): domain Bacteria; kingdom Bacillati; phylum Bacillota; class Bacilli; order Caryophanales; family Paenibacillaceae; genus Paenibacillus; species Paenibacillus sp. JT31N7. The sequence continues at coordinate 268,716 of NZ_JCAUAT010000001.1, read as the reverse complement.
CTCGAGCACGGCTTGAGCCACAGGGCGGCGCTCCTCATCGTACGTGTCGAGTAAGGCGGTGTCCGCTCCGCGTATGATAGCCGCCAGCTTCCAGCCGAGGTTGTACGCGTCCTGCATCCCCGTATTCATGCCTTGACCGCCGGCCGGCGAATGAACATGAGCAGCATCGCCGGCAAGGAAAACCCGGCCGTTGCGGTAACATTCAACCATACGGACGTTGACCCGGTAGATGGACAGCCAGGAAGCATCCGTGAGCCGAACACGTCCGGCCCCGGCGCGACGGTCAAACATGGCTTGATATGCCTCTAGCGACGGCTGCTCTGGTTCTTCGATGTCTGCCAGAATTGTAGCCTGCAGTTGCCAAATATCGGATTTCGGCAGCGGTGTCACCCCGACCATCCCCTCCGAAGATGTCCAGATATGGATATGGTCACGATCTAACCCTTCCAATCGTACATCGCCAAGATACCATCGCTCATGATCGTGTGTTTCCCCAACCAGCGGCAAGTGAATAAACTTGCGGATATTGCTTTTGCCCCCGTCAGCGCCGACTACATAACGAGCGCGAATTTGCTCTTCTCCTTGTGGTGTATTCACGGTTACCGTTACACCATCCAAATCCTGAACAAGCCCTACAGCTTCCATGCCCAACTCAACTTGACCGCCAAGCACTGCATATCGGTCGCGCAATGCTTTTTCCACATCAAATTGAGCAATCCAGACCGGATCACGATAGGGTGTCTCAAGTTCGGCGCTGGCCGCAACGGTAATAGCCGGCTTGTCCACACTCCTGCCATCTGCGGTATAATAACGAACAGGCAGATCCACAACACCTGTGTCAATAATGTAGTGAACGGCCTCCAAATCATCGACGACTTCAAGCGAGCGAGGCTGGATTCCTTTAGCGCGAGATGCAACGTTATATAAGGTGCTTCGTTCAATAATACGATGGTCGATGTTTCGACGGGCAAGGTCGCAGGCAAGTGTAAGCCCTGTGGGTCCGGCCCCGACAATGAGAACATCAACAAAAGAAGGTATGGTATTCATGGATAGAATCCTCCTTGATCATTGATTTGATAGGCTACATTTGTTATACTACACCGTGCAGTGTAATTTGTAAAGCAGGACTCTAATCGATTTCTGATAGTATACCTATAAGGGGGAAACGTAAGAATGGATAATACGGAAAACAAGAAAATCCGCAAAGGCTCTTCAGACAAACGAGCTAAAATTATTGCGGCGGCACGAGACCTGTTTCTTTCAGATGGGTTTGATCGTTCCAGCGTCGATGCGGTCGCAGCTAAAGCGGGAGTTTCCAAACGGACAGTTTATGATTATTATGGCGACAAACAGAACCTACTGCTTGCCGTTGTGGAAGAATCCAGTTCGGCGGTTCTGGACATGATTGAGCAAGGGATTACAGACCACCTCTGGGAATTCGAGGATCTGGAGCAGGCGCTCATCTTATTTTGCGAACAAATCGTAGCTTCTGCGAACGGTTCGTCCGATTACATGGCTTTGATCCGTCTGGTTATGGTGGAAGCCGCCAACCTGCCAGACTCGTTTTTTGAAAGGCTGGATAACGCAACTGAAGAGGGGATTATCAGGAGGTTTACAGAGTTTGGACAAAACGGATTGCTCGATGTGCTCGATCCTAAAATGGCTGCAAAGCACTTCGCTGCATTAACGTTTTTATTGGTATTTAATCAACCGAGAAAAGCCGGGACATTAGAGGAGGAACAAACCAAACGTATCATCACTGAAGGCGTACGCGTCTTTCTTTGCGCTTATGCACCACGTACCGTTCAAAACGAAAATCAACCATCATACTGATCGCAATTTTGCTTAACGATAAAAGGCTGGTGGGGCCGCCAATTTAACGTAAATATACGCTAAGGACGTGTAGGCATTTCAAAACTGATTTCCAAGTAAATGACCGCTAATAAAGATTAGCGGTCATTTGATGTTTCCATATCGCATACTTGATTGTCAATCTTATGTTAGAGAAAGCAGAAAAATCAAAAATGAGAAGAATTGTTTTGGTAATGGATGAAGCTCATCGGTTAACAGAATTTCACTTTAACTGGCTCATGGACATATATAATGAGCTGGACCGGGAGAAGATCAGTATGACAGTGATCTCCATTGGACAGGAAGAATTACTCTCACGAAGAACCTTTTTTCTGGAACAAAAGAAGTCCCAAATTATCGGCCGATTCATGACACACGAGCATCATTTCATGGGACTGAGATCATTAGATGATATCAGATTTGTTTTGAAGTGTTATGATGTTCCAGAAACTTCTTCCTATCCTAAAGATAGTGATTGGAGCTATACAAAATACTTTTTTCCTATCGGTTACGAGGAGGGAAATCGCTTAGAACAGGAAGCAGCGCATCTTTATCAGCTATTCGTAGAGATTCGTAAGGAGCATGGTGTTTCGACAGATTTTGAAATTCCTATGGAATACTTTGCGTTTACTGAAGAATGGATTCATAAGTATGAAGCACCTTGGTCGATATTTGAAAAAATATTGTTTGCAAATCAAACAACTCGCAATGATATTTTAAAAGTGTTTGGTGTAGACCAAGTACAAAAATTAAGGAATATGAAAAAAGTGGGGGATGTATGGAAGGAATTGTTTGAATTAAAAGGGATTGACGAAGAGATTTTAACAAATAACATTGGATTTCGATCTCCATGAACAAAACAAAGTAACAATCAGTTTGCTTTTGCAGCCGCTTCAGCATTTTAAAGAGAAGCCAAGCAGTTGGTTTACAAATCATTTGAAATGGTGTACGGACTGTCTACAAAAAGACAAAACTACATACAAGATGTACTAGTTGCCAGGAAGAAATCCCTTTCTTGTTGAGTGATAGAAGGCTGGGAAGTCCATTTACATGTAATTGTGGTTATAAGCTTGCTGACTTTTCAAATAGTAGATGGAGAGAATGGGACATAGCCGAGTCTGAAATTAAAGATTCTTCCTTGTTAAGGTGGCTTTCAATAAATGGGGAAGAGAAGCACCCATGTACCAAGCTGTTTTTCATACCCCAGTATGGGAGAATTGACCTTTTAGTTAACACAACCCCATTCGCAAGCGCAAATTTTCAACGAAAGAATAGTCGATCCGTTACTCAAGAATTAAACCAAGAACAACTGAAAACCATATTCAAAGCGAATAAAGAAACATTTAAATCCATTGATCGATATATTCGAAAAAAACTGATTAAAAACCATATCCATTGCTTAAATCAACTTAGGGATCTGCGTAACCATGGCTATAGTAAATTTCCGGACATTTTACGCATACATCTTTTGGAGAAAATCTGTGCTGCAGAAGACTTACTTTTATCGTGAATATATGAATGCAGATGATTTAGGAAGTCCGGAAATGAACTTCGCCGACATGCATGTAATTACGAAAATCATTAGTGAAGAGTCCGACATTATTATATTGTCGGATGACAAGAACATATATGCTTAAAAGTCGCGTAGCAGCGGCTTTTTTTATTTTAACGATATAAGTTCTTGTCGCAAGTCAGTGACAAGAACTTATATCGTTTGCCGCATTGGGACAAGAACATATATCGTTTGCCGTAATTGAGAATATTTCGAAGTGAGCGTCACACCCCAACGACCTGAACCGGGTACCGAAGCGCCGACATGGCCAGAGGGTAGCGCACTGACCGTTTCGGACATTGCGCAAACGAGCGTCAAGCTTTCCTGGCCAAGCGCGATGGATAACGTGGGTGTAGCAGGCTACCGGATTTACGTGAATGGCACGGAGCGTGAAACGGTAAGCGGCAGTGACTATGTAGCCACCATTGACAGCTTGGCGGCAGACACAACCTACACATTCAAAATCATGGCCTACGATGCGGCGGGGAACGAAAGTATAGCACTGACTACTTCGGCTAAGACATTGCCGCAATCACCCGATCCAGACACCGAAGCGCCGGTATGGCCGGGGGGCAATGAGCTGACCGTCTCGGATATTACGCAAACGAGCATGAAGTTGTCCTGGCTAGCGGCACAAGATCATGTTTCCGTGATTGGATATCGCCTCTACGTGAATGACGAGAAGAAAGTGGACCAAGTAAGCGTTTTCCAGTTAGAAAAACCAGTTTTTCGGCTTATGCTCTCAAGAACATTTGCTACCGAGCTCCTGATTTGACTGGACATTGACTGGATCAAAAAGAAAAAAAGGACTGTCATTTTTTTCTTTTTGCATTCTTTGGCCGTTTGATTACGTTCCAAAGCTGGGGAACTTGCATCTGAATAAGGGAGCAATATAAGGGCAACAAATTGGACCAGATCTTCCTGAAGGAACATACCAAACCCTGGGGGCATCTGGTTGTTCATGTACTGTAATCCCTGAACACAATGCGGTGGTTGTACGAATGACGAATAGTCTATGGACTTTTAGCGGAAAGAATGGGTTCGATTACGTATCTGATATTCAAAGGTTTGATAACCTTATTACGCAGTTTAAACCAACACTTAAATGTATCTTAATAACCCAAACAGATGTTCAACAATCAATTCTCATGAAAGGCTGCCAATTGAATCGGCAGCTTTTTGCGTCTTTTACGTGGTTTATAAAGGTTTTAATTTTTTATAATGATATTAATATTTCAATACTACTTGACATGTGAATAAATTATCGTTATAGTGTGAATCAGTTCACACATCACATGAAGGAGTAGCCTATGCCAAAAAATTCGTTCTTTCGTTTGGATGAAGCAAGGCGCGAGGAAATATCTAATAGCGCTATGCATCTTTTTGTTGATAATCTTTACGAGGATATAACTATGAAAATGGTTTTGGATTGTTTGTCCATGCACCCCGGAACATTTTATCGGTATTTTGAAGACAAAGATGACCTTTATTGTCTCTTAATACGTAATGTGACCCAGAAAAGAGCTGCGTATTTTAATAGCAGTAATGAAGATTCCCTTTTCCAGTTTTTCCTTAATGGCTTATTTGGTAACGTTAATGGCATTGTGACCGAGCCACTGAATGAGTTGGAAATCAAACTCACTAAAACATTTTTATACATTCCTGAGAACATTTTACTTAAAGTATATCTGAATGTGCTAAAGGGCGAGTCCTCCCCTTTAATCAAGGGCATTTTACGCCGAATGAGAGTTGATGGATATCTCCGACCTGATATTGACGACGACCTGATTTCTTTTATGTTTGAGTCAATGCAGTTTAATTTAGTCATGTTTTTTAGGGAATTCGATATTAAGGACTCTAAGCTGCAACATAAGATTAGCAAATACTTTGCTGACTTTATGGGTCATGGGCTGCTTGAAGATCATAAATATTCTGAAATGGTTAGCGATCTCAAGAAAGCCAAGGAGTAGATATGATTCACTGAAGATAGTAATCGTTTCACTGTTTTGAAAAGCGCTTATAACGTATGTATTTCACATTCGCCACTTTTATTAATTAAGGAGGAACAAGAAAATGAAAACGTATGACGCATTTCCAGAACCAATTGGCAGCTATACTGTCGGCCGGAGCCAGATGGATTTGGAGTACACGGCATCAGATCACTCCAAAAGAGAACTGACGGCGTTTGTGTACTATCCGTCCGACAGTAGCGAAGGGAAGACTACATCAACGTACATGTTTCCTGAAGTCTACGAGATGTTTAATGAACAGCCACTTGTCACTCCGTTGAAGGATGCTTTCTCTACAGATATCAAGACCCAGTGTTACGACGACCTTGCTCTCTCCGGGAAGGAAAAGCGCTACCCGGTGTTATTCTATGTTTGCGGCGGGGGCGGTTCTCCAGAATGGGGTACAGTGATCTGTACAGACTTGGCAAGCATGGGATATATTGTGGTAAGCATCGGCCATCAGAATAGCACGATGTATAAGCGTAAAGATGGGCGCCTGTTTAATGTATCAAAGGATTTTTCGGATGTCATTATAGCGCTTTCTGAAGATCCGGAGATGCAGGCGTTGGCTGGTAAGATGGAGATGCGGCCTGACGATGAAACTGCCATTAAGATGTGCCATAACGTGCTTGCACTGCCAATAGTTTCCAAGTTAACAGAGTATAGTGAATTACAGGCAGAAGACGTAAGGTATGTAGCCGATTATCTTTACAAACTGGACTCTGGAGAGCTGAATTCCAACTTTAAGGGCAGATTATTGCTTGACATCGGCATGGGCATAGTCGGACATTCTTATGGAGGGCTTACGACGGCGATTGTTTGCCGGGACGACGACCGGTTCGCCTGCGGGATTGGCTTGGATAGCGGTGCGTTCGGCCTTCAGGGCAGCGACCTTAAGAAACCCTTCTTGCTACTGTTTTGTGAACCTAACTATAACATGAATGCGATAATTGGCGCTAACAATAGCATGGAAACCTATTATTTCTCTGTTGATCGTGTTGCGCATTTAGATTACTGCGACATCGTGTTTACCAGTGTTAATGCGGAACTCAGAGGCGAGCGGGATGCTATGGAGATGCGAAATCTTGTTACAGATTATACGAAGAACTTTTTTGAGCATTACATCCTGCAGAAGGCTGCAAGTGTGGAAAGTCTGGCATACGATGGCGTGGACTTGATCAAGAAGTACCAGCAACAAGTGACATAACCGAGAGTGTGCTGATAAACGCTTGTCAAAGAGCTAACCGTACAGACACAGAGCCGATAACCCTCATCACATAAGTGAAGTGCACCCCTTAGAATGGACATTGGAAAAACCCATGGGTAATTCCGATGAAATTCTAGGGGGTGCATTTTTATGCCAGCGAGAAAAGGACAAAAGTTCAAGCACTATACGGAGGAACTAAAGAAGGAAGCCATACGCCTTCATGTTGAAGAAGGTTGGACGTATCGAAGAATTACAGCTCACTTGGACATTCATGACCAAGATCGGGTGAGAAAGTGGATGGCTCGCTATAAAAAAACAAGGCGAGTATGGCCTCTTCGACCAAAGAGGAGCGGCGAAGGAATCGTACGTCGATGAAAATCAGCAATTGGTTCGCTTGAAACGAGAGAATGACTTGCTAAAAAAGTGCTTGGAAATTTGGATGCGGGAGGTGTGAAGCGAAAATACGAGGTGGTCGAGCAGGCGGCGGGAACCGGAACCGCCACGGAACTCTGCCGCCTGCTCGGTGTATCCAGAAGTGGATTCTATGCCTACAAGAAGCGAAAAGAGCAGGATCGGGACAAGCCGCTCAAGGATCTCATTCAGGCGATATACTTCAAGTATGATGGCAAATATGGCTATCGGCAGGTACAGTTGTTTCTCCTCGAAGACCATGTCGGATGACAAGAACTTATATGCTTAAAAGTCGCGTAACAGCGGCTTTTTTTTGTTTTAACGATATAAGTTCTTGGTACAAGTCAGTGACAAGAACTTATACCGTTTACCGTATTGGGACAAGAACATATATCGTTTCCCGTAATTGAAGATCTTTCTCAAGACGCAAAGAGAACGATGTGAGATAAGCGTAGACAACGCGACGTCCAGGCAGTAACGCAGGTGACTTATAGGAACCGGTGAAGTCCACTGAAAAGCTACTATAAATATAGTATATTTGATGTAGTGATACTTTCAAAGTTGAGGTGCTTATGAATCCTACTTTTAACACCTATATCCAATCGCTTGCCGGACGGGATGTGACCGTAATAGGGACCGGCGTCAGCAACTCACCGCTGATCCGGGAATTTTTGAGAGGTTATTGATATAATAGAAAGGTGGGAGATTTTTGATAGAAACAAAACGTCTTATAATTAGAGAAATGGTGCAGTCCGATTATGAAGCATTGTGCGGAATAATGTGTGACGAGGAAGTAATGCGTGCTGCTTATGAAAGTGCATTCAACTTAGAAGAAGCACAAAATTGGCTTAACAGACATCTTAAAAGATATGAAGAGTATGGTTTTGGACTTTGGGCTGTTGTATTAAAAGAAACAAACGAAATGATTGGTCAATGTGGCTTGACAATGCAAGGCTGGAGAGAAAAAGAAATTTTGGAAATAGGATTTTTGTTTCAAAAAGCGTATTGGCACAAAGGTTACGCAACAGAAGCGGCAATTGCTTGCAAGGAATACGCTTTCTCAGTTCTTAATGCAAATAGGGTTTATTCTATTATTAGGGACACAAATATAGCCTCTCAAAAAGTTGCTGTTCGAAATGGTATGAATATTATTGATAAAGATACTAAGAATTTTAGGAATATAGATATGGAATTTTTTCTGTATTCTGTAGAGCGAACAAAATGAGCATAATAAAAAGTAAAAAACACTTGATAATGTAATATGCCTTTAAATGCTATGGTCATGTCGGATGACAAGAATAAAGTATAGACTGAGAAAATAAAGTGTTAGACCGCGAAAATATAGTTCTAGACTTATAGCGGCGGCGTTAAGCCAACGGGCAGGATGGTAGATTTATATGTTATTATTGGATTGTGCAAAGCTTATTCCGCCCATTCGAAGGGAGATTAGTAGAAAATGCAAAGTGCCCAACAAGTGCTAACAAGTTATTTTCAAGCATTAGGAAGCAAACAGATTGATAAAGTGATCGAATTGGTTCATGATGAAGCGAAATTTATTATTCTTAAAAAAGAGCCCTCTAATAAAATTCCTTTATACGGCACATATCATGGAAAAGAAGGTGTTAGAAATTATTTAAACTTATTAGAAGAAGCAGAACAAATAGAGAGGTTTGTCCTTCACAAACTCATCGGTAATCAGGAAGCAGCGTGTGCATGGGGGAATTTCCGCATCAAGGTCAATGTAACCGGGAAAGTGTTCGAGAGTGATTGGGCAATTATTTGCGAAGTAGAACAGGAGAAGATAAGGTTTTTTCAAATCTTCGAAGATACCGCTGCACTAGAAGAAGCTTTTGATTTAAGAGACTGTTAATGCGTTACGCTAACGAAGAAGAACGTTTTGAATGATAACAGCGGCGTCTAAGATTTTTTTTCAGTCTTGGTCTGCCGCACGTTTGGCAGCTTGCTGTTGAACTAAAGAGCAGTTTTAGTTTAATAACATTCATTGCAAAAAAAGTGGCGCCAGTTGTTCGCAGAGAACTCCACACGACGCCGTATCCGTCTCGCGTTTCGAGCCGAAATGTCGGGCGACAAGAACATATATGCTTAAAAGTCGCGTAGCAGCGGCTTTTTTTATTTTAACGATATAAGTTCTTGTCACAAGTCAGTGACAAGAACTTATATCGTTTGCCGTATTGGGACAAGAACATATATTGTTTCCCGTAAGTGAGGATCTTTCTCGTGAGATTGTGGTTCCATAATTTGAACAATCATATATAAAATAGAATCAACGTCATATGTTTCAGTGGCGGCTGCTATGTATGAAGTTAATAAAAAAACGACAAATGATAAAGAAAAGCATATTCAGCATCCGAATCCTGCAGGCATGACGGTTGCGTTAATGTCGATTGTGCATGAAGGTGCAGCGGCAGAACAGGCGCTTGCGATATTGAAATGAAAGTAATTCGTCGCTAATAATGATTGTGGAGAGGATCTAGCATATGATCACCCAAATGAACAAGTCTGGACGCAGGGTGACGGCTTCAAGTTTTGGAGTACCGATTTTTACGGTATAATGGGTCTTATTCAGTGAGCAGGAGGGGCAGTTCATGAAATACGATCCAAGTCAATTATTTTGGTTAAATGAGCCCACGAGTTATTCGATTCGAGAAAATGAAGTTGTAATTCAAACAGAGCCTGGAACGGACTTCTGGCAGCGTACATACTACGGTTTTAGAAACGATAACGCACCGGCTCTGTTATTTAAGATTCATGAACCCTACTTTTCATTTGTGGTCCGAACAGAGTTTGATACTAACAATCGGTTTGATCAATGCGGTGTAGCGATCTACCAAAACAGCGACAATTGGTTCAAGGCTTCCATTGAGTACGAAAATGAACTATACCAACGATTAGGCAGTGTAGTGACGAACAACGGATTTTCCGATTGGGCGACGACAGATATTGACGCTAGTATTAAAATTATATTTTACAGAATTAGCCGTCGCAATCGTGATTTCTGCATCGAGAACTCCTATGACGGAGTAGAATATAGACAAATGCGTATTTTTCATTTATTTGAGGGAGGCGGGGATATTCAACTGGGAATGTATGCGTGCAGCCCAGAGAATTCTTCGTTCACATCTGTTTTTAGTGGGATGGAGATCACGGAATGCATGTGGAAGGCTCATGAATGATTGGAAGGGGAGGCAGCCGTCTAAAGACACAATAATTAAAATACAATAATATCAAGGGTCCTTTTTAGTTTAAAGGGGATGTTTGTGTCGGAGGTTATTGACACAAACATCCCCTTTATTGTCAATTCCGGCTGGATCCAGTACATTAGTTGGCTCATCAAGAATCAGAGCCAAGCTTTTCGTTAAGAATTGCCGAGGCAGCAAAGCAGCATGGCATCGGTTTAAACACGATTAGCACGGACATCTACCGTAGAAACCGATTAAATGGACCCGTGTATAGTATGGCCAATGTCCTCTCAAAATTTCTTTATTTGGGAGATTCGCTAGAGGAAGTGATTGCAGCTGTTACGGATCATGCGGCCAATTGGCTCGGAAAACCGGAGCTTGGCCGGATACAAGTTGGAGACGTTGCCAATTTAACCTTATTCACCCTTCGGAATGGTCCGATTACACTGGTTGATTCGGAAGGTGTCAAGTGGACAGCCGATAGAAGCATAGAAGCCAAAGGGGTCGTTGTGAACGGTGTTTACATGGAATGTTAATTACGAGGTTTTAACGCGTCATTAGCGCAAGCGAGAGTATGAGTATTTAATATTTCAAGAACGCTTGCGTAATGGGACTGGAGATGCATATCGAGAGAGACCGTGCATGGTGAGTCGGAAAGATTCTTCCGGCTGCCCGAACAGTTGAGTTTATCGCGGTGGCAGTCATGTTCGTGCCCCCAGAGCGGGAGATTCTCCGAAGTCATCGGAGTGTTAACTACTCGGAGCTTTGTCGAGCTCAATAGGGACTTAGAAAGGTAGTGGATGCAGAAGTGAACTTATCCCGGAATCAAAGGCCCTTGTATTTGCAAATCAAAAATATTTTAAAGGATAGAATACTGCACGGCGTGTATCCTATTAAGGCGAATATCCCTTCAGAGCCCCAATTGGAGAAGGAGTTCGAGGTCAGCAAGATTACAATTCGCAACGCCATCAAAGAACTGTGCCAAGAAGGCTATCTGGAAAAGGGCAGTGGCAAAAGGACGAAGGTTATACGCAATACGGCTACTTCCAAGCTGTCTACATGGAAGCGGTTTACAGAGCTACTGGTCGAAGAAGGCAATCAGGTTCAAAAGCAATTGTTGCAAGTCGAAGTGATCATGACGGAAGAGGGTACGGAACCACATCAGCTATTTGGAGCACAGTGCGTCCGCATAGAACGTCTGTACAGCCTTAATAATGTGCCCTATACGCATTACACACATTATTTGACCATGCGTATAGGAGAAATCGATCAATGGAAACTGAATGCTCAGTCTCTGTACGAGTGGCTTGAGGAGCAAGAAATCACGTTGGCGAAATATCGGGATCATTTTGCGGTAGCATTTGCTTCTCCTCTGATAGAGGAGAAATTACGCGTGCAAGAGAAAACCCCTTTATTGAAAAGATTGCGTTATTCCTATGACGAAACGGACGAGGTGATCGAATACAGCGAGGGCTTCTACAATACGGGAATGCACAGTTATATTGTAAATTATAATGTTTAGCCAATAGTAATAAATCGCAACGTACATTTAGTGTCTTAATACTCCTCAAGAATAGATTGAGAAGGGGTTCGGATCGAGCATCTTGAACAAAACCAAATTAGTACAGGAACCGATCGCATTTCCGCCGCAGCAGCAGGATCATGTCCCTGGACTGGAGTATCTTATGGTGCCGCGTCCTATTTTCGATTACTCAGGGTATGTTGCAATCATTACCGGGGGAGATAGCGGATTCGGACGTGCAATAGCAGCTGCTTATGCTAAAGAAGGCGCCGACTTGTAAATGAACATATCGATGCGCGGTGATAATGTCGACATTATCATGTCGACTAGTGTCGGATGATAAGAACATATATGCTTTAAAGTCGCGCAGTTGCGGCTTTTTTTGTTTTAACGATATAGGTTCTTGTCAAACCCTAATGACAAGAACCTATATCGTTTGCCGATTGAGGACAAGAACATGTATTGGTTTACCTGAAGGATGCACCAACCGCAATGCGCGGCACCAGGTCCGCGTAGAAAGCGATCGACGACGACGGTTCCAACAACCCGAGTGATATCCAAATTTTATAGCTCAAGAGGAGAGAGATTCTGCCTTCGGGGAAATACGCCCGCTCCGTAAAGCGAGGAACAATACTTGGAGCGAGCTCGGCTTCCCTTAATGGGGTAGAGGGGTAGAAACAATAAAACGCGTAAATCGTACGCTAACAATTGTGTTGCATTGCGATCCATCCGAAATCGCGGTTAAATTGTGTAGCATTAGAGGGAGAAACCCATTGTTGTATATGATTGGCCAACACAACACAAATGACTTTGTGCTGCATCCTTAACGTACGGAAAAGTGACTCCGTACGGTTAAAGGTTAAACCATAACGTCTGGCTGCCAATAAGGAGCGTTGTAACGAGCATTTTCCTAGTTCAGTTTTTAATTCTTCAGCAACAGAGGAGAATAGGACAAATCCTTCTTGACATATAGGGTAGGGGGGTATAGTATTATCACATCAACACGATAATTTTTGAATAATCGGTTGCATAAGGAGGAGGATGAAAATTATGAAAAGTCAAACCCAGTCTTTACCGCAAGCAAATCCCAAGCGCTGGATGGCGCTAGCCTTACTATGCCTTGCCAATTTTATGGTGATCATGGACACATCCATTATCGGCGTTGCACTGCCAGCCATCAAAGAAGCGCTTGGCTATACGCAGGCAAGTTTGCAGTGGGTTTTCAACGCGTATGTCATTTTTTTTGGCGGATTATTGTTGCTCGGTGGTCGATTGTCCGATCTATTTGGTCAGCGTCGCATATTCATGTGGGGGTTCTCTATTCTCACGCTAGCTTCCTTGTTGGCAGGATTGGCTTGGAACGAAGAGGCGCTTAATGTTGGCCGCGCCCTGCAAGGATTTGGTTCCGCATTAATTGCCCCATCTGCATTAACGATTGTCATGATGCTCTTCGGCGGCAATCCAAAAGAGTTAGGGAAAGCATTAGGCTTCTGGGGAGCATCGGCCGCTGCCGGCGGGTCGGCCGGCGTATTTCTCGGTGGGGTCATTACCGAGTGGCTTAGCTGGCAATGGACCTTTCTCATCAATGTACCCGTTGGTATTATAGCGTTGCTTCTATCCCCTGGACTTTTGGCTAAAGGAATGCGTAGAAAAGGCAGCATTGACGTCATTGGCTCCATCTTCGTCACAGCGGCCTTGGTGTTGGTGGTGTATGGCATTGTTACCGCAGAACACAATGGATGGGGAGCGCCGTCCACGTTGTGGACGCTTATTTCAGGAGTCGTATTGTTTATCCTGTTCCTGATCGTTCAGGCAACTAAAAAAGAGCCGCTTGTTCCACTGAAGATTTTTAAAGCGCCCAATCTGGCTGCAGGCAATATCGCGCTCATTATGCTGGCCGGTGGTTGGATTCCGCTGTGGTATTTCCTCAATCTCTATATGCAGCAGGTGCTAAAGTTTTCCGCTTTCGCCGGCGGAGTTGGCTTGCTGCCGATGACGATCCTGATTGCTATTTTCATGATTCTGATTACCGGGAAATTAATCGGTAAATTCGGGATAAAAGCAAATCTGGTCATTGGATTGATTGCACTCGGAACTTCGATGCTTCTGTTCGCTGGTGGTACGCCGGTTGATGGAAACTTCATCGCCAACGTGCTTCCGGCATCCTTGCTCGGTGCGCTTGGTATGTCGCTTGCCTATATTCCGGCTACGATGTCCGCCATGTCGGGGGCGAGACCCGAAGAAGCAGGGCTTGCATCGGGTCTCGCTAATACGAGCTACCAGATTGGATCAGCTATCAGCCTGGCCATCATGGTTGCGATTGCGGGCTCAACAACTGCTTCCCAAACCGGTGTTGACCCGGTCGCCGCGCTAAACGAAGGGTTTCAACAAGCGTTTTTGTGGTCCGGTATCGTTGCTTTTGCAGGTGCAGTTCTAGCGTTTCTGTTTATCCGTTCGCCTAAGCAGGGTGAGGAAAGCAACACGGCAGCCATGTAATCGATGAATCGGGCTCCAAAGCCAAATCATCGTATTTGGTGGAGCCCATTGATTTAACAGGATGAATTCTTCTTTTTATAGGGGAGGGGGGTATGCTATACTAAGAGAAAGGAGGGATTCCGATGAGCGAAGAAACAATATTCGTGGAATTACCGATAGAGCAAGATCCAGACTGCTGCTCTCATGGAGAAGGTCAGCGCAAGAGCCATCATTCCGATAAAGTCAAGAGTGGTCTGCTCAACCGATTGAATCGAATCGAGGGACAGGTCCGCGGCATTAAAGGAATGATTGAAAAAGATATCTATTGTGACGATGTGTTGAATCAGATCGCTTCGGTACAAGCTTCATTGAACGGTGTCGGGAAGCTGCTGCTTGAATATCATATGAAAAGTTGTGTTATCGAACGGATTCAAGAAGGGGATGCGGAAGTATTAACAGAGTTGATGACGACCATCAATAAACTGATGAAATAAGAGTCAGACCGCTTTAAAGCAGCAGTGTTGCTGCTTTTTATACCCCTCTCATTATAGGATACAGGGGTATCCTAAATATTAAATTAATATACTATAGAGAGGTATACTAAAAAAAAGGAGATCGTTGGAAATGACCACAAAGGAATCCAAGGTATCGCCTCAAATAGAGAGCTACCTAAACACGAAAGAGAAATTGGCTATTGCACCTCCGACTGCATCGAATTGAAGGTCAGGTTCGGGGCGTACAGCGCCAAGTGAAACGAAACGACTATTGCGGTCAAGTGCTTCATCAAACAACAGCCGTTCACAATGCCCTTCATGGGGTAGGGAAGCTGGTTTGCTTCATCGATTGAAATCGTACATGAAGAGCAAGCCCCATCTGAATGAAGAAGCGATCGTTGCCGGAATGCTAGAGAGCATGAACAAATTAATCCGATAAGGAGAGAATGAACATGACAAATCAAACGTTGCAAGTCGAAGGTATGAGCTGCCAGCATTGCGTAATTTCCATTGAAGGCGCACTAAAAGAAATCGGAGCAACCGGTAAAGTGAACCTGGCAAGTGGTACGGTGGATGTCTCATACGAGGAGAACCGGGTTTCCAACGAGGCCATTAAAGAAGCGATTGATGAGCAAGGATACGACGTCGTTTAATCAACCTTAGACGAGATAAGGAGCGAACACCAATGGCAGCAGCAATCGCAACCAATCAAAATAGTCAAACGACCTTGCAGCTCACAGGCATGACGTGTGCCGCCTGTGCCAATAAGATCGAGAAAGGTCTTGGCAAAATCGAAGGCGTGGCAAGCGCGAACGTAAACTTCGCTTTGGAAAAGGCGAGCGTAACGTATGACCCGGCGAAGGTGGATGTCCAGCGGTTGGAAGAAACCATCAAAAAACTTGGCTACGGCACGGCAAAAGAAGTTGTCGATTTCAAATTGGAAGGCATGACGTGCGCGGCTTGCGCGAATAAGATCGAGAAAGGTCTTGGCAAATTGCCCGGTGTCACGAACGCTTCCGTTAACTTTGCAATCGAAACGGCGCGGGTTGAATACAATGCGGCGGATGTGTCTATTGCCGATATGCAGCAACACGTGAAGAAACTTGGCTATAAAGCGATTACGAAGCAAGACGAAGCCGATCCAGCGGAGCATCGTGAGAAAGCTATTCGGCAACAAAAGCGCAAACTGCTGATATCCGCGGTTCTTTCACTGCCGTTGCTCTGGTCCATGGTCAGCCACTTTTCGTTCTTATCCTGGATCTGGATGCCCGAACTTTTCATGAATCCGTGGTTTCAGTTGGGGCTCGCTACACCAGTTCAATTTTACATTGGCAAACAGTTCTATGTGGGCGCGTTCAAAGCGCTGCGGAATAAGAGCGCCAATATGGACGTGCTCGTCTCGCTCGGAACATCGGCTGCGTACTTCTACAGCTTATACTTAACGATCGAATGGGCTTCGATGGGCAGCATGGCTCATCACGGTCCCTCGATGTACTATGAAACGAGCGCGGTCCTCATCACCCTTGTTATTCTCGGAAAGCTGTTCGAATCGCTGGCTAAAGGCCGCACATCCGAAGCGATCAAGACTTTGATGGGTCTTCAGGCGAAAACGGCTCTCGTCATTCGTGACGGACAAGAAATGACGATCCCGGTAGAAGATGTACTCGCCGGCGATATCGTAGTCGTGAAACCGGGCGAAAAGATTCCGGTGGATGGGGAAGTGCTGGAAGGCAGCTCGTCGGTCGATGAATCGATGCTGACTGGCGAAAGCATCCCGGTCGAGAAAAAAGCCGGAGACAGCGTGATCGGTGCTACCGTCAACAAAAACGGCAGATTGAGATTGAAAGCGACCAAAGTCGGCAAGGAAACCGCGCTCGCCCAAATCATTAAGGTGGTGGAAGAAGCGCAAGGCTCGAAAGCGCCGATTCAGCGGGTAGCGGATGTCATTTCCGGTATCTTCGTGCCGATCGTCGTAGGGATTGCGGTTGCTGCGTTTTTCATTTGGTACTTCTGGGTGACACCCGGCGATTTCGCAAATGCGCTGGAGAAGGGGATTGCGATCCTGGTTATTGCTTGCCCTTGCGCACTGGGACTTGCTACACCGACATCGATTATGGCGGGGTCCGGTCGCGCCGCGGAGCTTGGCGTGCTGTTCAAAGGCGGCGAGCATCTGGAATCCACGCATAAGATCAATACGATCATTCTCGATAAAACCGGCACTGTAACCAAGGGGAAGCCAGAACTTACGGATGTTGTCGCCTCACATAGGGATGAATATGTTTTTCTTCGCTTGGTTGGCGCTGCCGAGAAGGACTCCGAGCATCCGCTTGCGGAAGCGATCGTTGCCGGAATCAGGGCTAAAGGCATCGAACTTCCGGCAACCGAACAATTCGAGGCGATTCCGGGGTTTGGGATCCGCGCCGTCGTCGAAGGCAAAGAAGTCCTGGCCGGTACGCGCAAGCTGATGGCGAAATATGAAGTTACGGTTGAACAGGCGCTTGACCGCATGACTCAGCTGGAGGAAGACGGGAAAACGGCGATGCTGATCGCGATCGACCGCAAGTATGCAGGTCTTGTCGCGGTGGCCGATACGATTAAAGAAACGTCGAAAGAAGCCGTAACGCGGCTGAAAGAAATGGGCATTGAAGTCATCATGATTACTGGAGACAACGAACGCACCGCACTGGCGATAGCCAAGCAAGTCGGCATCGATCATGTTCGCGCCGAAGTGCTTCCGGAAGGCAAAGCGGAAGAAGTGAAGAAGCTGCAAGCACAGGGCAAGAAGGTGGCGATGGTCGGAGACGGCATCAATGACGCCCCCGCACTGGCCATGGCAGATATCGGCA
Source organism: Paenibacillus sp. JT31N7 (assembly GCF_059692095.1). Classification (NCBI taxonomy): domain Bacteria; kingdom Bacillati; phylum Bacillota; class Bacilli; order Caryophanales; family Paenibacillaceae; genus Paenibacillus; species Paenibacillus sp. JT31N7. The sequence goes on along the minus strand of NZ_JCAUAT010000001.1, from coordinate 251,149 downwards.
TGGCGATCGGAACGGGTACGGACGTGGCCATGGAAGCGGCGGACGTCACCCTGATGCGCGGTGATCTGACGAGCATTCCGGATGCGATCTACATGAGCCGCAAAACGATGAGCAACATCCGGCAAAACCTGTTCTGGGCGCTCGGCTACAACACGCTCGGAATTCCGATTGCCGCGATCGGACTGCTCGCCCCTTGGGTTGCAGGCGCGGCGATGGCGCTCAGTTCGGTTTCCGTCGTACTTAACGCTTTGCGGCTGCAGCGTGTCAAGATGCGCTCTGCATCCTCGAATTTATAATGAAACGGAGTTGCTATAACCATGAAGAAGAAAATTATCCTCGTCACTGCTGCGGTGCTCGCTTTTAGCGTATTGGATGCATGCGGCAAAGGGGAGGATAAGAAGCCAGCAGGCGGAAATAACCATGCCGGGCATGCAGCAAGCAGCGGGCAAGAGAACATCAAGAAACCGGCAGAAAATGAGAAAAAGGAGGCGGGAGACATGGAGCACGGAGGCGGCCACGGCGATCATAGCGCAGCTGCAAAGCCTGCATCGGAGGATCTTAACGTATCGTTTACCTTCCCTGCAGGCGCTGCAAAAGCAAACGAAGAAACGGAATTGACTATTCAAGTTACGGATAAGGACGGGAAAACGGTCAATAAGTATGATGTCAATCACGAGAAACTGCTTCATCTTATCATCGTCAATCACGATTTGTCGTTCTTTAACCACATTCATCCAGAGTTTAAGGAAGACGGCAAATTTACGGTGAACACTTCGTTCCCTGCTGGCGGCGAGTACAAGGTGTTTGCGGACTTTATTCCGACTGGCGGTATCAACACAACGCTCAGCGAATGGGTGAAGGTAGAAGGCAAGGAAGACAAACATGCCGCGATTACGGCCGAAGCGAAGCTGGTGAAAGAAGTGGGGGGCAAGGAAATCGAACTGGCCTTGAGTGGTACAAAACCGAACGAAGACGTGACATTGACCTTCTACATTCGCGATGCGAAGACGAAGAAGGGAATTGATAACCTTCAGCCTTATTTGGGTGCGGTCGGCCATGTTGTGATTCTCTCGAAAGATGCGAATCAGTATCTTCATGTTCATCCGGTCGATGAGAAAGCGATGGGGCCGGATGCGAAATTCGCGACTTCTTTTCCGCAAAGCGGGACGTACAAATTATGGGGACAATTTCAGCATAACGGCGAAGTGTTCACCGTACCATTCGTCGTTGATGTGAAGTAAGGAGAATGATCATGGGAGAAAAGACGAAACTGGCGGTATCACCAGCCATTCAAGTCGGGGGAAGTCTCTTTACGCCGAAACAGCTTGCCAAGATCGGTACGATCACCGGTTCGGACGCCAAAATTGAAATGACCTCGTTCAAGCAGCTTTACGTGGAAGTGCCTCTCGATAAGCGGGAGGCTATCCAGGAGGAGCTGGAGCGCGCCGGACTGGAAGTATACCCGGCGGGGTTTGCGACTAAGAGCCTGATTGCCTGCAACTTCTGCAAAGGCGCGGAAGAAGCCGGTCTGGAGACGGCTCGCATCTTGCATCGGGCGATTGCCGGTATTGCGACGCCCACCCCGCTGAAGATTGGATACGCAGGCTGTGCGCTAGGTACGAGTGAACCACTGCTGAAAGATATCGGGATCGTTAAAATGCGAGACACATTCGATATCTACGTCGGAGGAGAGCCTAAAGGAATCAAGGCCGCGATGGGCCGACTGCTGATCTCCGGCATAACGGAAGAACGGCTTGTACCTGTTGTATCGACGCTTATCGATTTCTACAAGAAGCAAGCGAAAGGCAAAGAAAAGTTCAGCAAATTCGTGGACCGAATTACGATCGAGCAGTTAAAACAATTTGTCGCGTAAAGGAGCGAACTTTTATGCTAAAAATCGATTCGAAAACACCAATCAAAATTTACACGATTCCGACTTGCAACGATTGCCAATTTGCCAAGCGCTACTTTAATGAGCATCAAATTCCCTACATCGACTTCAACTGCGAAGAACATGTGAAGTATACGAAAGAAGTGCTGGAGCTGACCGGAAAGCAGATCGTACCTACCATTGTCATTCAAGACAAGGTGTTCGTTGGTTTCGCTGAAAACTTGAACGAGATAAGCAAGCTCCTGCAATAAATGTGGGATGACAAGTTACAAACAACGATGATGAAATGCAGAGTGCTATTAACAATATGGATAAGATATAGTAACTAAACATGTTGTTGTACTTTAGCTCAATTTACGTATATTTTTTGAACTTAAAGTTATTGAGTTATTGCATTAGAAGGAACGGTTCGTTCTAAACGGCATTATGCAATAACTTTAAGTTCATTTTTTACTTACGCAAAACGTTTAAGTTCACCAATGCAATAAGGATAATGGAACGACGAATGTCGGATGACAAGAACTTATATCGTTTGCCGTATTGGGACAAGAACATATATCGTTTCCCGTAATTGAGGATCTTTCTCAAGACGCAAAGAGAACGATGTGAGTTAAGCGTAGAAAACAACTCGACGTCCAAGCAGTATGTTCTTGTCATCCGACAAAACCGAGCTACTTGTAGACATATGTACAAAATACGGATTTTGTGAAGTAGATGTATAGAAACTCTCTGAGGCTGCTGCATTATTTGTATTTGTTTTGTTTGTTCGGTATTATTACGCGATAATCAATCGCAACGCGCTTTCTAAATTGTTTTAAATACTTGTGAGTTTAATTTACTTTTGCTTATAAAAATTACTTGTTATTTTTATAAGCACTTTCAAACTTCTAACTTTGTTTAAAATATTCGCATAACATCAGTTATCTTTAATGTTTTAATATTCATTTAGTCATCTAGTCATCTTATGATCTTTAAATTGAGTTTTTTAATGCGACGCCGTGTATTCTTCAAGCTCCGATGACGGATCGGATTTCTCTTTATTCATGGAAAATGCTGCCACAAGTTCAACAACAGCCGGTATAATCGCCTGGGTTTGTGTTCATTACTTTTTTCCCGCTATATCGCGCTCCGGGCTTATTATAACCATAATATATATTATGTAAACTAAATTTCCTCCTACACGACGACCCACACTAAACTAAACTCACCTCCAATATGCAGTCATAAAAAAGACGCCCGAAAAACGGACGTCCTCATTATTTGGGTCAAGCGCTCGCTCTTCTAAGCAGGAGATAAGAAGCCGTGGCAAATAGTATCGTTACAGGAAACAGCCAAACCGCTAATTGTACGGCCTTATGCCCCGCTATCCATGTAAAGATGGCTGCCCACCAGCCGTTGGCGGTACAAAGAAAAGCAAATGCCGTAATCACCAGGAAAAGAGCCGCCATCAGGATGAATGTCCCCTTTCCCCCGAATTTACGCTGAAAGCTCCCGATTACAAAACCGGCAAATAGATTGTAGAGCAGGAGGCTGAAGAAAATAACGTACTGCGCAAGAACCGATCCGTCGCTCAAATAAGGTAAATGAAAGAAATGCAGATTGCTTCCCCAATTGCCGGTCCATACCTCCATACAGGATAACAGAAGTATCAGCAGAGCGGTCAGCACGGATACGCCTGCAAACATGATTAGGGTACCTTGATAATAGTCGGTACGTCTTACACTGAAACCGAGCGCAAACGGAAACGTCTGTGCAGCCGTAAGGATCCCGCCGATAAACAGGCAGACAAAGACGGAAGCTAAACCGCCGGTATAGATTTCAACACTTCCCGTAAGCGTGCTTACCAGGTAATTTACGATAAAATTCCCTAGTAGGATCCCGCCGGGAACATACAGCCATAACACTTTATTCCGGTAATGAATACTCATAATTCCGGACAAACGCTGCAAATTCATGACCCGTTCACCACTTTCTCTTCGAGATTGGTCTTCGTCAGGTAGATGATGAGCTGCTGCAGGGATACCGGAGCGATTTCGAGCCCCATATCTTTGGCCAGCAGCTTAGCCCGGGATTCGGAATCCCCCGTAACCGTGACGGAAAGCATGGACGCAAACGGTTCCCGGTGGATCACTTCTTTTCCTTTTACAAAAGATTCCACGCTCGAAGCCGGACCGATCACGGTATAAGCCATTCCCCGCAGTTCCTCCGTTTCGGCATCCAGGATCAGTTTGCCGCTATCGATAACAAGGACATGCTCCAGCAGCCGGCTTACCTCGTCGATCAGATGGGTGGATAAAATGATCGTCCGCGGATGCTGCGTATAATCTTCGATCAGCCGGTCGTAGAAAAGACTCCGTGCCACGGCATCCAACCCTAAATAAGGCTCGTCGAAAATAGTGAGCGGCGAACGGCTGGCAAGGCCGACTACTACGCCGACCGAGGAAAGCATTCCTCTGGAAAGCTTTTTGACATTCCGCTTAAGAGGCAGTCTGAAGTCCCGGATCAGCGATTCCGCGTAATCTCCGTCCCAATTCGGAAATACGGCTGCCGCTACTTTCAACACATCCGCTACCCGAAAGTTATCGGGGTATTTCTGGCTTTCTTTAATAAAGCAAATCTGTTTCATTACCTCGTAATTTTCATAAGGACGCTGCCCAAAAACCTGCACGTCCCCGCTCGTCGGAAACATTTGTGCGGTAACCATTTGCATGACCGTCGTTTTGCCCGCTCCGTTTCTACCGAGTAGACCGTAAATTTTGTCCGGCTCCAGGGAAAAGCCGATCCCATCCACCGCCGTAACCTCTTGAAACGTTTTCGTAAGCCGGCTAACTTCCACTACATATTCCTTCATCCGCTTCTGTCCCCTTTCCGGATCATTTCGACAAGCACTTCGGTTGTAATGCCCAATTTCTCAGCCTCCTGAACCATCGAGACAACGAATTGCTCATAAAATTGGGTTTTCCGCTTCTCCATCAATCCTTGACGTGCTCCCTCAGCAACAAACATGCCAATCCCCCGCTTCTTGTATAAAATTCCTTGATCCACCAACAAGTTAACACCTTTGGCCGCCGTTGCCGGATTAATCTGGTAGAACGCGGCGAATTGATTGGTCGATGGAACCTGGGTTTCTTCAGGCAGCCGCTGCTCAATGATGTCATCTTCGATCTTTTCCGCGATTTGCATGAATATAGGACGGCTGTCATCAATTCGGAACGACACTTTTATCACCATCTCTCATGTTCAAACTTAATTGGTTAGTTACTCATGTAATTAACCATATAACAAAAGAGGCGCCCCGTCAATAGGCACCCGTCATTTTAACTATTACCATACATAATATTAGTTATGTAAACAGAATCGGAATGTGTTGCCCTCAAACGCAAAAAAACCGCCCGAAGGCGGCTTACAAATGTTTATTCACCGAGGTCTACGTTATGATAAACCTGCTGGACATCTTCCAGATCTTCCAGAACATCAATCAATTTTTCAAACTGGGCCTGCGCGTCTTCCGGCAGTTCCAGATCGTTTTGCGCGAGCATCGTTAATTCGGCTACGGTAAACTCGGTGACTCCCGCGTTTTTGAACGCCTCTTGTACCGCATGGAACTGATCGGATTCCGCATAAACGATAACAGTATCTTCTTCCTCGATGATGTCGCGAACATCCAAATCCGCTTCCATCAAGAGCTCCAGTACTTCCTCGGAAGATTTACCCTGGACGCCGAAAACGGCCGTCGGATCGAACATATAAGTAACCGAGCCGCTGACGCCCATGCTGCCTCCGTTTTTGTTAAAAGCGGAGCGTACTTCCGAAGCTGTCCGGTTTACGTTGTTGGTGAGCGCATCGACAATCAGCATGGAGCCGTTAGGCCCGAAACCTTCGTAACGAAGGGTGTCGTAGCTTTCTTCTCCTCCGCCTTTCGCCTTCTCGATCGCGCGGTCGATAATCGCCTTCGGCACCATGTATGTTTTTGCACGCTCAAGAACGACTTTTAAAGCACGGTTCGATTCCGGATCAGGCTCGCCCTGCTTGGCTGCCACGTAAATCTCGCGGCCGAATTTCGCATAGATCCGGCTGGTGCTTGCGTCTTTCGACGCTTTTTTCTCTTTTATATTGTTCCACTTACGGCCCATTAATGATCCCACTCACTTTCAGAAAGGTATATACCGAGGATGGCAGCGGTGGACACTGATCTTCCGCCCTAGTAAGTGCTGCCTCAATTATAACGAATATATTATATATCTAATCGGACCTCTTGAACAAGTTCGAATACTTTCAAAATCGTCTGCAGCATGCTCCGCCACGGTCCCGAAAACACAAAAACCCGCCATAAACGCGGGTTTTCTCTTGCGCTAAAGAATCGGAGAAACCAGACGGGCAACCGACTCCTTGATACGGTCCATGAGAGACCGTTCTTTGTACATATCAGGCGTAAACTGCGAGCAGTACAGCATGTCCTCCTCGAAAATAAGCCTTTGCTGCGTAGCGGTACGGGTGTCAAACAGAAAAGCATTGACTTCAAAATTCAGCTTAAAGCTGCGCATATCGAGATTGGCCGTCCCGACCGAAGCCACTTTGCCATCGATGACGATCGTTTTCGCATGAAGGAAGCCTTTCTCATACAAATACCCTTTCACGCCCAGCTCGAGCAGTTCTCCCAGATACGATTTGGTGGCCCAATAAACCATCTTGTGATCGGGAATCGACGGAATCATGATCCGGATATCCACGCCCGACAGCGCGGCCATTTTCAATGCGGTCAAAAGGCTCTCGTCCGGCACGAAATACGGGGTTTGGATAAAAATGCTTTCTTTGGCCGCATAAATCATTTTCAGATACCCGTTGCGGATTTGTTCCAGCTCATTATCGGGGCCGCTTGACACAATCTGAATACCTACCGATCCCTGATGCTTGATTAAAGGATAGTACCGCGGTACCGCCTTCAGATACTGAGAGGATGCCAGGTTCCAGTCCATAAAGAACTGGGCCTGCATTTGCAGAACGGCGCTGCCTGTTACCTTCAGATGCGTATCGCGCCAGTCGCCGAACCGCTCGTTGATACCGAGGTATTCGTCGCCGATGTTAAATCCGCCGATATAGCCGGTCATGCCGTCAATGATCGCCAGCTTCCGGTGATTGCGGTAATTGACGCGGAAATTCAGGTACGGAATACGGGACGGAAAGAAAATCGCCACTTCTCCGCCCGCATCCAGCAAGGGCTTGTAAAAATGACGGGGCAGCCACGAGCTGCCGATATCGTCGAAAAGAAAGCGGACCTCGACGCCTTCTTGTGCTTTCTCCGCCAGCGCATCGATAATCCTGCGCCCGAGCCGGTCGTCTTTGACGATGTAGTACATGAGGTGAACGTGGCTCTGCGCCTCTTTGATCGAGGTCAGCAGAGAAGCGAACTTGTCGTTGCCGTCCGTAAAAATCTCGACCTCGTTATCCTGGGTATAAACCGCGGAACTGCTGGTCAAATTCATATAAATGAGATCCTGATAATCGGCCATGGCCGGATCCTTGTATCTCACCTGGCTTTCACGGAAGCCTCTGCGCTGAGATTCGATCAGATTGTCGATATCTTTCTGATTAAATTCTTTCAGCTTGTAAATTTTGCGCCGGCTCATGTTCTGCCCGAAGATCAAGTAAAGGATGAATCCTATCCCCGGCAAAAAAATCAGAACCATGACCCAGGCCCACGTAACGCTTGCGTTCCTCTTCTCCATAAACACGACAGCCAGGGCAAACAGAAAGTTCAATAGAGGAACAAAAGAATAAAGCTTCATCAAGATGTCCAAAGATGCGTACCTCCATTTAACTAAGGGAACCGGGAATATTTTAGATGCCGATCCCTTTCATGATCATACATCATTTTGGATGAAATCGAAAAGATTATCCCGGTTTCTTTTCGATTTAAATTGTCGTTTGCGGGGGATTCTTGACGTTCGCACCTGTAAACATGTTAAAATAACATGTCGAAAGGCACAATTTTTCAGGAAAGGTGCGGGCCGCCATGCGTACAGAAGATCAAGTCCAAAGAAAATTAACGGAGTTAAATAAACAGAAACAATCGGTGCAGGAGCGCCTGAACATCGACCCGGAGAACGATTTTCTGAAAGCGCAGCTGGAAAAACTCGAAGATATGACGCTTATGCTGGAATGGGTACTGAATGCACCCACAGGCAGCTATCATAGTTAACCTCGTTAACTAAAAAAGAACAGGTGCATGCTGCGCCTGTTCTTTTAGGGGTCCCGCCAACATTATAACGAAAATATACGCTAAGCCTTCGGACGTGACCGGCTTAGCGTTTTTTCATACTCTAAGCCCAAGAGTCCGGACGGTATAACCCGGACCACCGGTCATTCAACTCGCTACGAACTACGCGACTTGGACAGCTCGGCGCTTCCGTGTACGCCTATGGGTTTTAGCCGTTTCCTGACAAACATCATTCTTCATACACTAATCCAGTACATTAACCCATAAGATGAAAGGAGCTCCAGTATGAAGATTCCTGTTACCGGATTCGTAATGGATTCTGGAGACGACGACGCCCATCATTCGCACAAGCTTTATATAACCTCTTGGAATGGCACCCCTGTCCATATCCATGCATTTTCCGGGATAACTTCCATTGAAGATGGACATTCTCATGAGTATGCGAGCTGGACTGCCCCTGCCCCTACCGGTGTTCCTCATGTACATGGATATCATACCGAAACTTCGCTAAATCAAGGTCACATCCACATCATACAGGGAACAACTGGACCAGCTATTGATCTTCCTGGCGGCGGACATTATCACTTATTCGAGGGATATACGACGATTAACGGCCGTCATCCTCATTCACATGCCTATAGCGGGCGAACGGGGAATGAAGTGGGTCGTATGTAAGGAAATAAGTGAAGGACGTACCCTATACTTTATAGGACGTCCTTCATTTTATAGTTATGAGTTATGGAACAATTTCAAAAACAGTACCTTGGTTAAAATCAGCGACTTTCGTAGAGCCATAAACCCCTAAATATAGTCTGGATTGATTCAGATTCGTACCCAAACTAACATAATAAGCGGATTGAGACCCAAAATTATAATCGGTTTCAATTATACTAAAATCATTTAGTTTACAATCCGTTCTTACACGGGTATAGGCTAAAACTCCTCTAACCGGAAGTTGAGATTCTGTAGCCCGAGCTAAATCGGTAAACACAACGTTTCCCGCTAAATCGGGGATTTCATTTCCCATATATGGCTGGACTCCTGTAAGTGCAGTTCCTTCAAACTTATCGGTTCGGGGATCTTTATGAAAATAACTCGTTAGAGGTTGAAGACGCCGCACTGAAGTTTTTACGGCTTCATCGAAATAAGCGATGGTTTTCTCAGCCAAAGCCGGATTTGCAGAGCAGCCTGTTATTATCGAAGTAGGAAAAGCGCCTTCCCACCCTCGCCAGCCAAAGTTAATAAATCCTTCTTGGTCAGGTTCAGATTTCATTAGAAAGGCTTGAACAAGCTGAGTAACCGGTATGGGTTTATAATGAACGAATGAAAAAATCGACTCTACGAGATCCTGTCCGACATTTCCTGCGTATTTGATATACTGATTATAAAACCTTTGAAATGAAATGCCTGGTATATTGCGAACTCCTTTGGCAATTACCGTTAGCGTTTCCTGAATAGGTACGGGCAGCTCATTAAAACGTGTAACTACGGGCGGATTAACGATAAATGTATCCTTCCCGACATCCATTTCAATTATTTTACCTGCGATTTCCATATCATTTTGGCTTAAATTAAATGGATCATAGCCTGATCCGCCATCTCCGGTTGTCAAAACAAGTTTTCCTGTTTCAGGTGAAAAGTTTAAGCTGTTGACACCATTATGATTTAAAAAGGGTCTTCTTATATGAAGCAATGTCCGCCGTTTCTGAGGTTGACCATTCGATTGTAGAATCCATTCTTCAACTGTATCAATATGATCATAATGAATTTCCCTATTGATCCACTTTAGGTTTAAGCTTCTAGAATCACACGGGTTAGGCTTAAAGGATTCAAAAGCACCTGGAAGAGCGCCTGGACCTTGGGTTCCAGCTAGTGAATAATGGAGATAAAACAAACCATTATAATAAAATTCGGGATGGAATGCTAGCCCTAGCAATCCCCGTTCATCATATCCACCACTAGAGACACCTAGTTTTATGATTCGTGGGCGAATATCTAAAAACGTCCTTATGACCCCGTTCCCTATGTAAAAGATCTCTCCTACCTGGGTTGCGATAAATAATCTTTCAGTTGAGTCACCCGGAAGTATAGTTGTTTTCAAAACAGTGGGTAAGTTTATCTTGCTTACAATGGGCCGTAAACTGGCCTTCACTTTTATCAAATAACTGTACGCTCCTTCTTCGTGTTTTTTTATAAGAATATGAGTAGAATAATTCTATTAGTACCAACTTAAGCCGTAAGCCCTCTTAGCTTCATGATACAAAAAAAGCTCCCGGAACATTTCCGGAAGCCGTTAACCGTTTCAAGCTTTAAAAGGTGCAAGTCTACGATTTCACATATTCACATAAAAATTTCTTTTCTTAATTTTCTGCGCGAATGGCGCAAAATCAATTCCGCATCAAACAGTTCGTGAACCAGAAAACAGACGGAACCGCTGCACGTAAGCTGATATTCTTTTACGGGAAAAAGATCCGCTTTGAGCTTAACCGGGTGGAAACAAACTTCCGCGCTTCGGCTGTTCTCGTAGCCCGCGTACAGAATTTCCCGCTTCGCTTCCAGACTGTCAATCAGCTTCTCCAGATGAAGTTCCTCGTGATTCATTCCGTCCAGCGTACCTCCCGGCAGCGCCTCAAGATGAGCATAAATCGCCTTATGAAGAATGGTCTCTTCCCTGTATCGGTAAGAACTGACTCTGCGCAGCAGCGGGCCTGTCTGTCCGAAGACGGCGCGAGGCTTTTTATGTAAGCTTTTAACGGGGATCAGTACCTGTTCGACGACTTCCTCGCTCAATTGTTCTTGAAGGATGATTTCCAGCATCTTAATGGATGAGCCTTCCGAATGCATAAGCAGGTCAAACAAATAACGCTCGTTGCCCCACATCGACCACTCTTTCTCCACTCGCCCCCGTCCTCCTTTTTTACTATTCGCTCTCTGTGAATAATAGTAAACGATTTCCAGTCTTTCAGGTAGGTTATCAAATGTCTTGTGAAGGGATAAATTTGCAGAGAATCCGCGATATTCACGAAAAAAAGAGCCATCCACCCGGAGGTGAAGGCTCTTTCGCTAGGTTTACGTCTTGCGGCTGCCCGTTACTGTCCTTTGCTGATGTAGAACGTAACGCGGTCGCCTTTGTTCGCCGGCTGATTCGGCGGGGGCTCCTGCCTGAACACTTTGCCGCTTTCGGCGGGATTGGGTTCGATGAAGTACGAATACCGCATCCCGGCCGCTTTCACCGCCTGCTCCGCTTCTTCCTGGGTCATTCCGATCAGATTCGGAATCTGGCCCGGCACCGCGTCGGTTGCCGGCGTGGGCGTCGGTGTAGGCTCCGGAGACGCCGTATTAACCGTAGGCGTGGGCGTCGGCGCCGGCGTGGAAGTGGCCGTATTGCCTGCCGTACCGCCGCCACCTGGACCTTTGTTGGGGCCGCCCGGCAGCAGCATATACATGAATACGGCAATGCCGAGCAGAACGACGGCCGCCGTCCCCAAGGTCCAGATGGTCCGCTTGAGCGGCATCCGCTCCCGGGTCTCGGCTTCTTCCGCTTCCGGCTCCTTAGCCTTAGCGGGCTTCTCAATCCGGCGGACCCGTTCCTGCTGGGCAGGCTCTTCTTCCTGCCGATACTGGATGCGCGGCGGCACGGTCTCCCGCACCGGCTCCGCCGGAGCGGCCGGCGGTATGAACGCCTTAGGCGGTGCCTCCGCCGTCTTCTCCAGCGCGATGATTTCCCGCAGGCTGAATATAAACGAAGACAGCGAGACTTCTTCGCGGAAAACACGGCGCGACAAAGCAAGCAGCGCCTCTTTCTGTCCGGACGTCAGCCCGTTCAGGTTCGGCACCACATTCTCCTGGTACTGGTCGAACGTCGCCGGTCCTTGTTTCGAATGCGTGCTGATTTGATACAACAGGGTGCACAAACCGAGCGAGCCCCGCGAAATCAGTTTGCCGGGAGACCAGTAATTCATCACTTTCAGGCGGTTATCCTCCGTCATCCACATATTCTCGGCCGTTACCGAGAAACCGGAGATTCCCTCTTCCATCGCTTCCTGCATGCCTTTGCCCAAATCGAAAATAGCGGAGACAATTTCTTTGCCCCGCATGCGGTGGCGTCCCAGCTGAGCGGGAAGCGGTGTTCCTTTCTGTGCGGTCAGTACCGTATATACATGATTTTCAGCAAGTCCCGCATTCAAAATATGAAAAAAACGTTCGTCCGAAAACTGTGCGGCCTGACCGAGCACACGCAAGTAATCGGATGATGAAGCGTCCCCTGATTTTTCTACCATAAGCAGAAATACATCCCGGTGCAAAGACAGGTCTTTCCCTGCATACATGACGCCATCCGCCAAAGGATGAATCGGTTCGGTCAATACGTACCGCTCTCCAATGCGCTGTTCCATTTTAACAGTCCTCCCGTCCGTGCGATCCTCTACGATTCTCCAATCGTTCTCTTTCTATAGTATACCATTCGGAGCTTATTCATGTTTTGTGCGCGAAAACAAGCGTCTCTCGTGTCATTATGAAGGAAAACGGAGAAAATAGCAAAAATCCTTCCCTCTTCTCCCAGTTTTGAAAAAATGTTTTATAATGGGGAAAGGCCTTACCGGAAAAGGCTGGAAACTAGACAAAGAGAACCGTAAAGGAAAGGATGAGGAGAAATGAACAGACCGCTGACCCGCCGTTTGGACCGGCGATTTGTGACCGTATCTCAGATCAGCTCGCTGCTGACTAACGGCATTTTGCTGCTGGCTTCGTTAGCTTACCTAACGGTGGCGCAAAACCGGGATTGGCTGATGCTTCCCGGATGGATTGCGGCAGCCGCTTTCGCCCTATCGCTTGTTTTATTCACTTTCGTGATTCCGCAGGCGAGATACCGGCTGTATGCGTTCGAAGTAACCGAAGAAGAACTTGAAATCCGCAGTGGCTGGATCTGGATTACGAATATTCTGGTGCCGATGGTACGTGTCCAGCACGTCGAGCTTGAGCGGGGGCCCCTGCAGAGATATTACGGGCTCGCCGAGCTGAAAATCGTGACGGCCGCCACGACTCACCGGATCAGGGGCCTCAGCGAGGACGATGCGGAAGCGTTAAAACACCGGCTTGGTGTGCTCGCAAGGGCGGTGGACGAAGATGAATGAGCCGCGCCAATTACATAAGTCTTATATTCTTTTCCCCGTCTTGAAGGGGCTTCAAACCCTGGTTCCGGTTTTTGTGCTTATTGCCATACGGGAAGGAGAATGGAGATGGATTCCCCTTCTGATCCTGCTCGGCGTCTGCGCCCTGTTCGCGGGGTTCGGAGCGGTCGGCTGGCACACGTTTCGCTACCGGCTGGAAGAAGACCGTCTGATCATTCAAAAAGGCCTTATATTCCGCGAGGAAAAAATGTTGTATTATCCCCGAATCCATTCGATGAACACGGAACAGCCTCTTGTCCAGCGGCTGCTCGGCGTTGTGCAGCTCAAGCTCGAAATGCCGGGCGGAAAAAATGAGTCCGATGGCGTTCTGCCGGCCGTATCGGCGCAAGAGGCCGCAAGGATTATCGGAGAGATTAAGGCTTTCCTCTCCTCCTCCGGTTATTCCCCTCATCCCGCAGGGAACGGTGAAAGTGCCGGGGGCACGGATAAGGCTGCCGAACAACATGCGGAACTTGCGGAACAAGAGGGCCGGCCGCCGCTTTCCGCTTCTGCGGATGAAACGGGCGTGTATGCTTACCGGGCGTCGGCCGGAACGTTGATTCTTGCCGCTTTCTCCACGCTCAACATCGGGTTGATCGCAGCCTTCGTGGCCGGTGTGCTGTCTCTTGCGGACGACGTGCTTCCCGGCAATTTATACGCACGGTTATGGAACGCGCGCAACGAACTGCACGGCGGCTGGCTGGTCTACGTCCTGCTGGGCCTCGGCGGTTTGGCGGCGGCTTGGCTGCTGGCAGGACTCTTGTATCTGCTCAAATATGCGGGCTTCGCCGTCCGGGCCGAGGCCGGGACGATCACCGTTTCCTACGGGCTGCTGGAAAAAAAGAAGCACACCTTCCAGGAGGCGCGCGTGCAGGCGGTGCTCATTAAAGAAGGGCTAGTGCGGCAGCTTATAGGGCGGGCTCAAATCGAACTGCGGGTCGTTTCTTCTTCCAAAGAAGAAAAAATCATGCTCATGCCGCTTGTGTCCGCTAAGCGGATTCCGCAGCTGCTGCCGCTTCTGCTCCCGCGTTTCAGCCTGCCGGATATCGAGAACCGGCCGCCGGCAAGAGCACTGCTGTATTACAGCCGCACCGACGTTGCCGTAGCGGCTGTTCTTGCGGCGGCAGCCATCTATTTCTGGGGAGCGGCCGCCCTATGGGGACTGCTGCTGCTTCTGCTGGATTTCCTCTGGTCATACTCCCGCTTCAGAAGTTCGGGAATGACTCTCCGGGGAAGCCAGCTTACCATACGCGGCCGGATAATCGCGAGGTCGACCTGGCTCGTGCGGCGCCCTCAAATTTTGAGCCTGCGCATGAAAGGCACAAGTTCTCAGAGACGCAAGCATCTTCTGAGCCTCTCCGTTTCGGTTATGGGAGACACGAGCGCAGCCGCCTGCGAAGTCTCCTACATCGAAGACCGGGATGCGCAGCGTGTATGGTCCTGGTTCAGCAGAAGCGCGGAAAACGCGCACGGCAAGGACTGAAGCTTTTTGGAGCACGCCTTGCCATCATCTTGCATCTAGCTTGCCGGAAATGGAACATTTGTTCCCCGACCCGTAAAAAGCGCATTTCGTTACCCGGCTATACTTTTTTATTCGCTTTCCGGATGCTTTCGCCGGTATCCAGCATTTTCCTTTCGGCCGTTTTCGTTTCATCCTTCTTCAGTTGCTTTAAGGAGTAGGAGCGGACAAATCCTTGATTTGGCTGACATTCCTCACAATCGAAAGGAGATAAACGATCATGAAAACCATGTATACGACTTCCGCAACGGCTCAAAAAGGACGCAAAGGACGGGTCGCAACCCCGGACGGTAAACTGGATCTACAGCTCAGCATGCCCAAAGAAATGGGCGGTGACGGTGGCGAAGGAACGAACCCCGAACAATTGTTCGCTTCCGGCTATTCGGCTTGTTTTTTGAGCGCGGTCGAACTGGTCGCCAAGAAAAAAGGCATCTCCACGGAAAACGCGAAGCTGACGGCAGATGTTTCTATCGGCAAAAACGAGGATGGAAGCCTGCAATTGGCAGCTAAACTTCAGCTCTCCGTGCCCGGAGCGGATAAGTCCCAAGTGGAAGAACTGCTTGAAGAAGCTCATCAGGTTTGCCCGTATTCCCGTGCGACACGCGGAAATATGGAGGTAGAACTCCAAGCGGTTTAATACTTCCAATCCCTACCTGGATAAAGTGGATTGCGGCCCTGCTCATAGGCTACAATAGAAAAGACGGATATTTCCGTCCATCTTCCCGGTAGAAGGAGATCCCACTATGAAAAACTTTACTTTCCATAATCCGACCAAGCTCATTTTCGGCAAAGGACAGCTGGAACAGCTTCCTAAAGAGCTTACCGCATACGGCAAAAGAGTTCTCCTCGTTTACGGCGGCGGCAGTATCAAGCGCAGCGGGCTTTACGACCAGGTCGTTTCCCTGCTCCAAGGCGCCGGTGCCGAAATTTTCGAACTGGCCGGCGTAGAACCGAACCCCCGCGTAAGTACGGTGAAGCGCGGCGCGGATCTTTGCAAGAAAGAAAATATCGAAGTGATCCTCGCTGTAGGCGGCGGCAGCGTAATCGACTGCACGAAAGCTATAGCGGCGGGTGCCAAATACGACGGCGACGTGTGGGATTTCATGACACGCAAAGCATCTCCCGCAGATGCGCTGCCGTTCGGAACCGTCTTGACACTAGCGGCGACCGGTTCGGAAATGAACGCCGGTTCCGTCATCACCAATTGGGAAACCCAAGAGAAATACGGTTGGGGATCCCCGCTCGTGTTCCCGAAATTCTCCATTCTCGATCCGGCCTTCACGGCAACCGTACCGAAAGATCAGACGGTGTACGGCATGGTCGATATTATGTCGCACGTATTCGAGCAGTATTTTCATCATACGCGAAACACGCTTGTCCAGGATGGCTTTTGCGAGACCATCTTGAGGTCTGTGATTGAAACGGCTCCGAAGCTTGTTGAAGATCTGGAGAATTACGAATACCGGGAAACCATTCTTTACAGCGGCACGATGGCTTTGAACGGCCTGCTCGCCATGGGTGTGCAGGGAGATTGGGCGAGTCACAATATCGAGCACGCGGTTTCCGCCGTCTACGACATCCCGCACGGCGGAGGACTTGCCATTCTGTTCCCGAACTGGATGACTCACGTTCTGGACGAGAATGTCGGACGGTTCAAGCAGTTCGCAGTCCGTGTATTCGGCATTTCGGCCGACGGCAAGTCCGACCGCGATGTAGCGCTCGAAGGTATTGAAGCGCTGCGCAGCTTCTGGAATTCCATCGGCGCGCCAAGCCGTCTGGCGGATTACGACATCGACGACAGCAAGCTGGACGTCATGGTCGACCGGGCGATGGTATACGGTCCGTTCGGCTATTTCAAGCGTCTGGACCGCGAAGATGTGACGGCCATTTACCGGGCTTCGCTGTAACCGACCGTAACGGCACGCACCATCCCCCGGTAAAGCAGCCGCAAGGCGCACGCCGCGCCAACTGCCAAGCTCCGGCTGAACATAGAAGAAGCCCCGCTTCATTGACGGTTGTCAGTGGAGCGGGGCTTCTTTGCGTCAGCAGGGCTTGGCCTGCCCGGCAGCAGATCACGGCGGCGCGAAGGGCCGGTAAGCCAGCTTTGGGCACGGTGCCTTGTTTGGCACAGCGCAAGCTTTCAGCATGCGGGAAGGCGGCGGATCACGGTGGACCGCGCTTTAAGCCGCAGGCTGGCGGGGACCCACGAAGCGCGCAAGGACAGGACGCCGCATTTATGCGTTCCGGCCGGGCACGCCCTGCCAGGCTTCCTGCCAGGCGGCGAGCTTGCGCTCCCAGCCCATCGCGTTGGCCGGACTCGATGACGGCAGCCGGACAAAGTCGAGCCGGCTATCGGCGAGCAGGTGCCCGGCATGCTTGCGGAACAGCTTCTCGGAAGCTGCGCCGTTAAACATGACGGTGCGAAGATTCGGATATTCCGCGAACAACGCGTCAAAATCGTTCACGGCCGGCTCCCGGATGTTCGCGTCCAGACTCCCCTCCCGCTCGCAGGAAGCGAGCACATCCCATAAAGCGATTTTGCGGTTGACTGCAAACCGCAGCCGTTCTTCATAGGTATCCGGCACCCGGTCTTCACCATGCAGCGAAGCCAGCAGCCTCCAGAAATCGTTGCGCGGATTTCCGTAGTATTCCTGTCTCTCCAGCGAAAGCTCTCCCGGCATGGAGCCCAAGATCAGCACAAGGCTGTCCGGAGCGATGACAGGCTCGAATCCCATACATAACATAAGTACCTTCTCCTGTTCTTATTTTCCCCATTCCGATGCGTAAAAGCCATGCTCACGATGCCATTCCGCATAGAAAATATCTTTAATCTGCTTGAAGCCGGACTCCTTCACCTGTTCCTTCAGCCATTCTTCGTCCCGGCCGATGCGGTCCAGCTCTTTGAATTTAATTTGTCCTTCTTCAATCAGAGGGACCGGCAGTTCCACGGTGTCTTCCGGCAGGTTCAAGTCTCCCCGGGCGACCGTATCGTACGGCGATTTTTTTAATACGCTGAGCGAGCCGTTGTTTTCGAAAATGCCGTAAGCGACTTCATGAAGGGAAAAAACCCCCTGTTCCCTAAGCAGCATAAGAAGCTGTTCCAAATCGAGACTGTTCGCTCTCATCGCCTTTACGTTCAGCTTCCCTTTTTCAATAACGACAGCCGGACTGCCTTCGAACGCGCGGCGCAGCTTTTTATATTTTTGCGTAATTTTTTCGAACGTCAGGGAAAGCACGGTCCAGAAGGCGAGCGCAAACAAAAGCTCAATATATTTGACCTCTTTATCATACACGGTGTTCCCCACAAGTTCACTCAGCATAAGAGCGGAGACGAAATCGAACGGAGTGAGCTGGGAAATTTCTTTTTTGCCGAGCAGCCGGGTTATTCCCCACAAGCCGATGAATGCGGTAATCAGTTTGATTCCGATGTACATAAAATCCACGCTGGAACACCCGCTTTCTGGTCCTGGTAGTTTCGGTAACCTGAAAACAGCCGTCATGCCGTTCAAATTTCAGATAGTACTCAATAACCGGAAAAGCCCGTTTGCAAACAGGAATTCCGTGTCAGCCGGGCATGGTTTATAATAGAAGAAGGACGAACAGGGAATTAAGACTCAAGCCCGAACAAAAAAAGATAGTTACATAATATTTATTATGTAAACAACATCTCTTCTTACTTTGGAATGAAGCTGCGCCGCAAGACACTCGGATTTACGTAGGCTCTGTTTTTGCTGTAGTATCCAACTCCCGTTTGGTTTCCAGTTTCCGCATGCGGATGTATGTACGTATTATCGTTCATTTTCAGCACATCTGCTCATGTTCGACTTTCCTGGCTCGCTTGATTAAGAAAGGTATTGAGGTGCACCCGATGAATATTCAGAAACAAAAAGATCGTGAAGAACTCGATAGAAAGATTCCTTTTATGCCGTGGTATGTGGATAAATTCATTCATCACAAGCTTCCGGACCTCTCCCCTTCCACCCTGCTGGAGTATGTACGGGATTATGAAACGTTCTTCTCCTGGCTCCTGGCCGAGGGACTTAGCACCGCGGAACGGATGGCGGACATTCCACTGGAGGATCTGGAAAAGCTTCATATGGAAAGCGTCGATCATTACCGGGCTTATCTGGCGACGAAGAAAGATCAAGCCAACACGAAGATTACGATCAACCGCAAAATTTCGTCTCTGCGTTCTCTGTTTCATTACTTAAGCCAGATTGCCGAGGATGAAAATTATTATCCGCTGCTTAAACGCAACGTGATGGCCAAGATTGAAATCAAGCGGACGAACAAGGCCAAAGATTTGGCGGGAAAATTGGAAGGAAAGCTTCTTCAAGAAAATGAAATCTTCGAATTTATCGACTATATCCGCAGCGGGTACGAACATGACATCGCGAACAATAAGCAGGCCCTGTATGCGTACGAGCTGAACAAAATCCGCGATGCCTGCATCGTAAGCCTCATTCTTCATTCGGGCCTGCGTGTCTCGGAAGTCGTCAATTTAACGCTGGACGATCTCGATATGAAAAAAAGAACCGTGTATGTATACCGCAAAGGTAACAACGACGGTTCTTTCAAAACAAGGGTTTTCTTCCGGCAGGAAGCCGTGGACGATCTAACCTGCTACCTGCAGCTTAGAGAAACCCGGTACCATCCTCCCAAGAAGGAAAAAGCGCTTTTTCTTACGATTCCCAACGGTAAAAAGGAAGGGCAGCTGATGTCCAAGCGGGCCATGCAGGAAATGGTCATCAAATATGCGAAGCGCTTCGGCAAGCCCTTTCTTAGCGTACATAAGCTGCGGCATTCGTTCGCAACCGACTATTATTTGCAAAACGATTTGTACAAGACGCAGGAACAGCTTGGTCACGCATCATCCGATACGACGCAAATTTATGCCCACTTGACCGATAAAACGATGGAAGAAGCGATCGACAAGCGAAAAGAAGGCTAGCATTCATTGAGGTCGTTAATAATTAATCTCATTAACTATATTCAGTCTGCTCTTACCTCCCTTTCCGCTTCTCTCCAATTTCTATAGAATCTTCTTTTATTCACTAAGCTTCACTAAACTTTGCCGTAAAGGATGCCGTGACTAGGATGCCTATAACAACTGATCTTATTTACCTTCGCTATTTGACTCAAGAGGATGCTCCCGCTCTCCTCGCGCTCATGCAGAGAAACCAGACCTACTTTGAGCCGTTTACGATTACACGTCCGGACTCGTTTTACACGCTTGAAGAACAATCCGCACGGATTCAAAAGTGGACCGACGACAGGGCAGCGGACAAGAGCTACAATTTCGGACTCTTTTTCAAAGAAAACGATGAGCTGATCGGGGAGATTTCATTGTTCCACGCCTCCCGCGAACCGGCGCACAAATGCATGATGGGGTACTGTCTGGATCACGCCTACCAAGGTAAAGGGATCATGTCCCATGCGGCACGCCTTGCCTTGGACTTCGCATTCGATGAAGCCGGGTTTCACCGCGTGGAAGCGGGAGTTATGCCTCACAACATCGGCTCTATCCGGGTGCTGGAAAAGGCAGGTTTTCAGCGTGAAGGCCTCGCCCGTAAAAACGTGAAAATCAACGGAGCCTGGCAGGACCACGTCATGTTTGCCATCCTCGAAGAAGACGAGCGGCCGCGGTCTTAACTTCCGGCTGTGCCTTCAACCATTACAAAAGACAGTTCAGATGAAGCTTGGATAAGCTCTCCTGAACTGTCTTTTTCAGTGCCCTTGGGCCTTGACCGGTATATTATTGCGCTGCAAGTTTGTTATTTCCGTTTACGGAGGCCTTTTACCGGTTTGCGCGAAGCCGTTTTCTTTTTCACCGGCCGCTTGCTTTCCTTCCTCCGTTTGCGGGGAACCGGCAGAGGATCCCGCTGGGGAAGAACAGAGCCTGGCTCATGCCGGAACATGCTTTCATGCGGCAGCCCGCCGCTTTCCGTTCTGGCGGCCTCTTCCCTTCTCCGCTCCGTCAGGACAAGCGGCTCTTCGTAAGTCCCCTGCGCCAGCTCTTCCAGCTCCTGCTGAGAAATCGGCTCCTTAACCGCCACGAAATAATACAAGATTTCGTCTACCACATTGAGCGTGGATTGACGCAGCATACGCCGGTCTTCATCATCATAGATGGGAGACAAATACTGCGGCAGGTAAAAGAATTCGCAGCGCAGAAGCCTTAAGTCGATCTCGGCCTTGGAACCTTTATCCCATCCGGCGGGCACGTCCGTCATATAGCTGTTTTCGCGCAAAGGATCGTATACATACAACTCGTTCGTGAAAAAACGGGGTAGCTGTTCGTCAAACAAGGAACGGAACTTCGGGTTAACCGCATGATAAGACGTATGCGCATATGGAGCAAGCAGGCAGATGACCGCTTTATGCCGGCAAACACGATAAATTTCCTTCATCACGTTCATCAGATCGGGCACATATTCCAGCGAACGGCTGGCCATGACGAAATCAACCGTATCGTTATCGAGCGGGATGCCCTCATTTACATCGCACTGAAGATCAACACAGGGGAGCGCCTCTTTGTCGATACCGATATAACCGGGATGTTTGCGCAGGCCGCATCCCAAATCGATTTTCATACCCATCGCTCCCTATCCCTTTACCAGATACTATTACCGTATGGATAAAGCGGATGTTTGGCATGGGTCAAGCGCCAATCTCAAGGAAATTGTGCGAATCGGCCTGCCGGTGTTGTTGTGTATCCGGATTGTCAGGCTCCAGAATAAGCGTCACTTCAAGCGTGGCCATATTTTTTCCCGTATAGATCGGTTCGAGCAGTTCGGGAATTCCGAATTTTTTGGTTTCCAGGCCGCTGCACCTTGCTTTTAGCTCGATTCGGCTGCCGGTATGCTTGATCTCTCCTTTGAACCGGATCGGTTGGGTCATATTCCTTACCGTCAGTTCGCCTTCGATCGTCAGCGGATGAGGTTCCCCTTCCAGGAGAGGTTTTTCCAGGCCGCCCACTTTAACGACCCGAAACGAAGCTTCCGGATAAGCTTTTGCGTTAAAAAAATACCAATCCCGCAGCTTGGCGTTCCAAGCAGGATCTTCCGAATATAGAGAAGTCATGTCGGCGGCAACCGTGCCCAGTATGTGTTCCGTGTCTTCCTGGGTGATTTTTAACAGCCCCGAAAGCTTCGGAAACGTAATATCAAGCGATTCGTGAGGCGATATAACCGAAACCGCCGCCGAAGACCCCGCAGTCACTTTCCACGTTTTGCCCAGTTGGAGCGGGCCCAACTTGTCTCCTTGTTGTATTTCCTTCTCCTGTGTCCATAAAGGTTCCCTGGCTATTGCGATATATCCCGCCAAACTCCCCAAAATCAGAACAGCTCCAAGCGTACCGAACCACCAATAGCGACTCCGATTCATTCGTAAGCAGTGCCCCCTTTTTGGCATAACCGGATGGCCTTCAATAAGTTACATAATATTTATTATGTAAACATGTAAATTGATTTTACAAGCGCTTTCAGTTCATCTCCTAAATGCCACCGTTATAGGAAATTTGTCCTAGATAACTAATTCGTCATAAAATTTCATATTCCTTTCCCAATTTTTCTGGGTATACGGAATTATTCAAATTTTAAGTTAATTTTTACATCCGCCAGGAATCGAGTACAATAATGGAGCAACCATTCCCCTGAAGAAGGTGTTAGCTTGAAGACTCATCTCTTGATTGCCGATGACGATGCGCATATACGCGAGCTTCTGCAATTTATTTTCAAAAAGGAAAATTACCTCGTATCCGAGGCCGCTAACGGCGAAGAAGCCGCCGTGCTGCTGGAACGGGAGCAAATTCATCTCGCGGTTATCGACGTCATGATGCCGGGCAAAAACGGACTGGAGCTGTGCGAGGAAATCCGCAGCTATTATGACATCCCGGTTATTTTGCTTACCGCCAAAGGCGAGCTTGAGGATAAGGAAAAAGGATATTTGTCCGGTACGGACGATTATCTCGTGAAACCGTTCGAGCCTAAAGAACTACTTTTCCGAGTGAAAGCTCTTTTGAGACGCTATCAGCTCGTTTCTTCGGACGTTATCGCACTGAACCGGACCGTTATAGACCGCAAGAGCTATGAAATACATATTGAAGGAAAGACATACGTCATTCCGCTCAAAGAATTCGAACTGCTGGCTCAACTGGCCAGCCATCCGGGCCGCATTTTTACGAGAGAGCAGCTCCTGGAACGGGTATGGGGAGCCGGCTATGAAGGAGGCAGCCGGACGATAGACGTGCACATCAAACGGCTGCGGGAGCGTTTTCACGATAAAACGCGGGATTTCGTTCTGACAACGGTACGCGGTCTCGGCTACAAATTAGAGGTGTGCTCCACATGAAGACTTTGTATGTACGGATCGTCGTCACCTTTCTTCTGATCGCCATAGTCAGCAGCGCGGCGGCGCTTCTCCTCTCCAACGGCTACTATTCCGCCAAGCTCCGGGACTATAACGAACAGAAGATTCTGAGAATTTCACAGGAAATCCGGGGTCTGTACGAGAAAATCCCGGGTCTTAAGCTCGACGAGTATTTGACCTCCATCGCCAATATGGGGTTTCAAGTTTATGCGGTAGACGACGGGCTTAGGGGAACTTTTTACGGGACGCCTTTCAAACATAAAGAGATCGACAAAGAAACGATTGTCCGCGTGCTGAACGGCGATACTTATCACGGAGTTATGGAAGAGCGGCACCTGCTCCTCGTGACGGGTTTTTTCGAGAACAGCATCCGCAACAGCATCGGAATTCCGGTGCAAAGCGGCGGCAAAACGATGGCCTTATTCATCCGTCCCAACATGGAGCAGCAGATCGGGGAAGTCCGGATTCTGATGGCGCTTCTGCTCGGCTTCACGTTTCTGCTCAGTCTGGTGCTCATTGTTATTTCCACCCGCTTTATCGTTAAGCCCGTGCAGAAATTGACGGAAGCAACGAACAAAATCGTAGGCGGAGATTATAACATCCATATGGACGTCACGCGGCGGGACGAAATCGGCAACCTGGCCCGGCATTTTACGCAGATGGCGCAGTCGCTGGAAAAACTTGATCAGATGCGGCAGGAGTTCGTCGCTAATGTTTCGCATGAAATTCAGTCTCCTCTCACGACTATTCAAGGTTTTGCCCAGAGCATCCTGGAGAAAGGCGCTTCACCCGAGGAGGAGCGGAGATACCTCCGGATTATCGAAGAAGAAAGCCGCCGGCTATCGTCTCTCAGCAAAGAGCTTCTGACGCTGGCCGCCCTGGACAAAGAGGCTAGTGTCCTTAAACCTTCCTCCTTCCGGCTGGACGAGCAGATCCGGCAAATTTTCATTACGACGGAATGGCAGTGGACGGAAAAAGCGCTTCAACTCCAACTGGATCTCCCCGAGCTGGTCATTCGCGCGGATTCGCCGCTTCTGCACCAGGTGTGGTTGAATCTGATTTCCAACAGCATCAAATTTACCCGGCCGGGAGACACGATCTCCGTAAAAATCCGGCTGGAACAAGAACATGAGATCCTCGTTACAATCGGCGATAACGGACCGGGTATCCCTCCCGAAGACCTCCCCCATATCTTTGACCGCTTCTATAAAGGGGATAAATCCCGCGACCGCTCCCGCTCCGGCAGCGGCCTAGGACTTTCCATCGCCCATAAAATCGTCACCTTGCACCGGGGCAGTATCGAAGCCGAGAGCCGCCCGGGCGAAGGAACGGTGTTTCGGATCCGTCTTCCTCAACTGTAACCTTCCGTTCATCGTCCGTTCATAATCCTGTCCTACAATTCAGTTTAGAATAAGGACAGGAGGTTATGAACATCATGAACAACCCGTGGAACAAACTCTCGCGCACAGTAAGCTCCCCCAGAGGAGCTAAAATCATCGCTGCCGTATGGATAATCGCGATCGTGATACTCAGCCTGGCTGCGCCGGGATCGAAACAGGTTGCCGTAAGCAGCGGAGAAGGCAGCGCACTTAGCGAGACGCCTTCGGAAGCGGCTCAAAAAATCATGAACGAGCGCTTTCCATCCGAGGACGGTTTGACCGCCCTGCTCGTTTTTCACGGCACAAATGCGATTACGGCCGAAGAACGGTCGAAGATAGCCGGAATAAGCGAATGGCTGGCCTCCGCCGGCAAACCGCCGCAGATAGCCGGTACGCTCCCTTTTCATACGCTGCCGAAAGCAGTCCAGGACAAGATGTTTTCGGATGACGGAACGACCATTCTGCTGAACGCCGCTTTCCATAAAGATCTGGAATCCGGACAGCTGTACGAAGGGCTGCAGCAAATCCGCACCTATGTCGAGCAGACCGGAATCGGTTCACTCGATTTCAAAATCACCGGCCCGGCCGGTATTGCGGCGGACACGACTTCCCTTTTCAAGAACGCCGACTTTGTCCTCATGTTCGCTACCGTCGGCCTGATTCTGGTGATTCTGATGATCATTTACCGGTCACCGCTTCTAGCCGTTATCCCTCTCGTCATTTCCGGCATGGTCTACATGGTCGTGGACCGATTGCTCGGCCTGGCCGGGAAATACGGCTGGTTTCTCGTCGACAAACAGGCGCTATCCATCATGATGATTCTGCTCTTCGCCGTACTGACCGATTACTGCTTGTTCGTACTGGCCCGCTACAGGGAGGAACTCAAAACGGCAGCCGGCAAATACGAAGCCATGCAGCATGCCCTAAGCCGGGTAGCGGAGCCGATCCTGTTCAGCGGCGGTACGGTACTTGTCGCCATGCTCACGTTGTTTACCGCCGTTTTCAAGCCCTACCACCATTTTGCCCCCGTGTTCTCGGCAGCTATGACCGTTATCCTGCTCGGTGGACTTACGCTTATTCCCGCGGTTTTTGCCCTGCTGGGCAGGAAAGCGTTCTGGCCGTTTGTTCCGAAGCCTGCGAAACCCTCAGCCGACAAAGTGAAGGGCATTTGGGCTCGAATGGGCGGATTCGTTACGCGCAAGCCCGGTTTAACGGCCGGCATACTTCTTCTTGCCTTGCTCGCGTCTTCGCTTACCGTCACTTCGATGAAGTATTCGTTTAATCTCTTGAAATCATTTCCGGACAGTACTTCATCGCGTCAAGGCTTCGAGATTCTTGAAACCAAGTTCCCGCCTGGACAGCTTGCCCCGGTATCGGTCCTTTTAACTTCGGAGAAAAAGCTGCCGCTGGACGCCGCCTTTTACGATAAGACCGCCGCCCTGACCGGCCTCTTAAAAAATCAGCCGGGCGTAAACGCCGTCTCTCCGGAGATTAAGCCCGCTTTACCCGCAAGCGGCGGTACGCAGCTTCCGAAAAATGTGTTATCGGCGGACGGAACCGCTATGAAACTGCAGCTGACGCTGGAGAGCAATCCGTACGAGCCGGTCTCGCTCGATCGGCTCGGTCTGCTTCGCGGCATCAGTCCGGCGCTTCTGGAGAAAAGCGGACTGAGTCCGTCCGAATTCGCCCTGCATTACGCAGGACAAACGGCGGAGCAGCTCGATGTCAGGAACATGAACAAGCGGGATACGATCCTTCTTTTCTCTCTGATCACGCTATTTATTACGCTTATGCTGCTCATTCAGACCAAATCGTTGAAGCATGCGCTCACTATGATCGCAACGATGCTGCTGTCCTACACGGCTACACTCGGCCTTGGCTGGATGATCTTTCATTTCGTGCTCGGTTATGATTCCATCAGCTATCGCTTGCCGGTATACACCTTCGTATTCCTGATCGCGCTGGGTGTCGATTACAACATTATGCTCGTATCGCGCATTAAAGAAGAGGCGGCACGACACCCGTGGAAAGAAGCCGTAAGTCGCGGCGTCGCATTGACGGGAGGAGTTATCTCATCTGCCGGACTCATTCTTGCCGCCACCTTCACCGTGCTCATCACCCAGCCGCTGCAGGAGCTCTTTCTGTTCGGCTTGACGATGGCCCTCGGCATTCTTCTCGACACGTTCCTGGTCCGGGGCATGCTGCTCCCCGCTCTGCTCGTCTTTACCGGGGACCGCAAAAATAGCCGGATGCACCGTAAAGCCGGAACAGAACTTATTCCGCCCCGTTAACCAAACAAATCTCAGGAGGGCTAGCTTGCTCGTGACAAACAAAAAAACGCCGTAATGGCGTTTCTTTGTTTGTCTTTTTAATTAGAGCCGCCGGCCGGAATCAGCTTGCGTTTGCTTTTGCTGCTCCAGGAGGTCGAGATGATGAACGATATGACCAGGATAACCGCACCGAACATATACGGGAGGTTAATTTGTACGTCGAACAGGATACCCGCGATGGCAGGGCCGAAAATATTCCCGAGGCTCATGTACGCATTGTTCATTCCCGCGACGAAGCCCTGCTCATCTCCCGCCATTTTGGACAAGAGTGTATTGATTGCGGGCCGCATGATGGAAGTCAGGGTGAAGAACATCATAGTAATCACCAGAATATACCAGAAGTTGCCTGACAGCAGCATCAGAATCAGACACACTGCCGACAGGATAAAGGTCAAGTTAATGAGCTTCTTCTCTCCGAAACGACGGATCAGCTTGTCGATCAGCATCGCCTGAATAACGGCGCCGATCAACGCTCCGACGGTAATCAGAATCGAAATATCCTTCGCTGTGTAACCGTATTTGTTATCCACGAACAGCGGGAATACCGCTTCGAAGTTAGCCAGCCCGAAAGTAAGTGCGAACACGAGCAGCAGCAGGATAAAATACGGGGCTTTGAACGACTGTCCCAGCTGAATAAAAATACTTTCCTTCTTCACCTGAGACGAACGGTTAGCGGCGAGTTCTTCTTTGGACAACGATTCGGGCAGAACAAGCAGGGAACCGATCATCGCCAAAGCGCCGACCGCGGCCGACACGTAGAACGGAGCCCGCAAACCGAGTTCCGCCAGAAACCCGCCGATGCCGGGTCCGATAACGAAACCGAGCGACATGGCCGCCCCGAGCATCCCCATTCCTTTTCCGCGTTTCTCGTCGGTCGTAATGTCCGCAATGTAAGCCATCATGGATGGAATCATAGCGGCTGCGCCGATACCGCCGATCAGACGGGAAGCATACAGCATCCAGACTTCGGAAGCCATGGCGAACAGCAGATTAGAGATCGTGAACAGCGCCAGACCGGACACGATCATTTTTCTGCGGCCGTATTTATCCGACCACTCCCCCCCGATGGGAGAGAAAATAAACTGAGTAAGACCGAAAGCCGCTACGAGATAGCCCGCTGTCTTGCCTCCGAGGCCAAACTCTTTCAAAAATTCAGGCAGGACCGGAATAATAAGTCCGATACCGAGCATCGCGATAAACATATTGATCATCAAGATGACCAACGGCGAGCGGCGGTTTTTCATTGTGCTCATTTGGATTCTCCCTTCAGCTATCCTTATAAAAGGGTAACTGCTTCTTTTTGTATTACAGAAGTATAGCGCACAGATTAACTTTTAGTCAATTTGTAAGGTTGTAAAGTTTTTTTTATAAGATAACTCTCCGGGACGGGCTTGACTTTAAACAAGTCTCGTTCCTATGATAAGGTTGGTATTTAATGCTTAACCGAGGTGAAAAGATTGCCCAGAAATCCAAAACGAGACCAGGAAATCCGCAAAGAACGCTGTGACCAAATTTTATCCGCGGCTGTCGAGCTTTTTGCCAAAAACGGGCTAAACTCCACGAAGATTTCAGAGATCGCCCAAGAAGCCCATATGAGCCACGGCCTTATTTATAACTATTTTCAGTCCAAAGAAGAAATTTATATTTCGATCGTGGAGAAAAATCTATGCATCCTGACGGCGCTTTTCGAGCAGGCGCACAACTTGCCGGATGCCTCTTCTTACGAGAAACTGACTTGGCTGCTGGATCAGGTCCACAGCGAAAGAAGGGACGACGCCGTATTCTACCAGGTCGTCGCGGACCAGATTCTCACTTCCGACTCCGTGTCCGATCAGCTGAAAATGTCCGTCCGCACGAGCATCGGCGACAATCTGAAGCTGCTCACCCGTATTTTCCGGGAAGGCCAGGAGAAAGGCGAATTCATTCAAGGCGATCCGCGCGAGTTGGCCTTCTATTTCACGAATATGATCCAGGCCGTGCTTCTTGCCGAGACAAGAGGGATCTTTTTCACGGGCACTCCCCTGCACCGCAATTTGCTTCAGCTCTTTTTGCCGAAAGCCTGAAAATCTGTCGGCATAAATGATAGCCGGTCGCTCCGTTAAAGGACGGCCGGTTTTTGCGCCCCCTGCAAAACGGTGCACGAATTGTCGGATGCGATAAACCCGTTTCTGCTAGTGTAAAGTTGAAAGGAGGTCATGAGCATGAATGGGCTGGAAAAGATGAACAGTGCCCTTGCGTACATCGAAGAAAACCTTACCAACGACATTGATTTCAAAGAAGTCGCCAGGCTTGCGGTAAGCTCGGAGTATCATTTCAAACGGATGTTTTCGACCCTTGCGGGAGTTACGCTTTCGGAGTATATCCGCCGCAGGCGCCTTACACTGGCTGCCTTGGAGCTGGCCAACACGGACCTCAGGCTGCTGGATGTCGCCGTTAAGTACGGCTACAGCTCTTCCGATTCTTTTGCGAGAGCATTCCTCAGTCTCCATGGGATTAATCCATCCGAAGCTCGGATTCGGGGGCAATCTTTGAAAGCTTACCCGCGCATGACCTTCCAGTTAACGATACAAGGAGGAAGCGAGATGAACTATCGTATTGTAGAAAAAGAAGCCTTCCGGATCGTCGGACTTTACAAGAGAGTACCCTTGATCTATAACGGAGTTAACCCCGCGATGGATTCGATGTGGCAAAGTCTGACCCCTGAGACGATCACACTGCTGAAATCGTTATCGAGCGTAGAACCGTCGGGCATCATCAGTGCGTCCGTGAACTTCTCGGAAGGGCGTCTCGAACACGGGGAGCTCGATCATTATATCGGCGCCGCAACGACGAAAGACTGCCCCGAGCAACTGGCTCAGCTGGAAGTTAAGGCTTCCACCTGGGCGGTATTCGAAGCGGTCGGACCTTTCCCCCAGACGCTTCAAAATGTTTGGGGCCGGATTTATGCCGAATGGTTTCCGTCCTCCGGCTATGAAAGTACGGAAGGACCGGAACTATTATGGAACGAAAGCAAAGATACCAGTTCCCCGACCTACAGAAGTGAAATATGGATTCCGGTTGTGAAAAAGTAACCTTCCAATCTCTCACAAGCTTAGGTAAAGAAAGATCTCTATTGGCCAAAAATATCTATAGCACAAAAAGAGCCCCGTTCTCAACGGGGCTCTTTCATGTCCGATTCTAGTATAAACGTATAGAACAGATAAGTGCGTATTAGATCTTCATTACGCCGCCGGTGCTAGCGCTCGTAACAAGCTTGGAGTAGCGGGCCAGGTAGCCGGTCTTCACTTTCGGTTCGAACCCTTTCCAGCCTTTGCGGCGCTCTTCCATTTCTTCGTCGCTGATTTTCAGCTCGATTTTGCGCTCGATCAGATCCAGTTCAATGATGTCGCCATCCTCAACGAAGGCGATCGGTCCGCCTTCGGCCGCTTCCGGCGAAATGTGGCCGATGCTGATTCCGCGGGATGCGCCGGAGAAACGGCCGTCCGTGATCAGGCCGACTTTGGCGCCGAGGCCCATGCCGACGATCTGCGATGTCGGAGCAAGCATTTCCGGCATGCCGGGGCCGCCTTTAGGACCTTCGTAACGGATGACCACCACGTGGCCTTCTTTGACTTTGCCGTTGGCGATGCCGTACAGCGCATCGTCCTGGGAGTCAAAGCAGATGGCCGGTCCGACATGGCGTCCGCCTACGGAAGCGTCTACCGCGCCGACCTTGATGATGCTGCCGTTCGGCGCCAGGTTGCCGAACAGGACCGCAAGGCCGCCGCGCTCGGAATGCGGGTTATCCAGCGAGTGGATAACTTCCTTGTTCAAAATCTCCGCGCCCGCCACGTTCTCGGCCAGCGTCTTGCCGGTTACGGTCATGCAGTCGCCTTTAATGGCGCCCGGCTTTTTGAGCAGTTCGTTGATAACCGCGCTTACGCCGCCGGCTTCGTGGATATCCTCGATGTGCCAGTCCGATGCGGGAGCGACTTTGGACAGATGCGGCACACGGTTCGCCACTTCGTTGATGCGCTCGATCGGATATTCGAATCCCGCTTCATGAGCGAGAGCCAGTGTATGAAGAACGGTATTCGTCGATCCGCCCATGGCCATATCTAAAGCGAACGCGTTGTCGATGGCATCGATCGTAACGATGTCGCGCGGCTTCAGATCGAGCTTGATCAGCTCCATTAGCTGCGTCGCGGACTGTTTCACGAATTCTCTGCGCTCCGGAGATACGGCGAGAATCGTGCCGTTGCCCGGCATAGCCAGTCCAAGCGCTTCACACAAGCAGTTCATGGAGTTCGCCGTGAACATGCCGGAACAGGAACCGCAAGTCGGACAGCCATATTGTTCAAGCTCGAGAAGAGCTTTATCGTCGATCTTACCGACCTGGTAGGCACCTACGCCTTCGAATACGGAAGTCAGGGAAATCGAACGGCCATTGCTGTCTTTACCCGCTTTCATCGGGCCGCCGCTTACGAATACGGTCGGAATGTTGACGCGCAGGGCACCCATCATCATACCCGGGGTGATTTTGTCGCAGTTCGGGATACAAACCATGCCGTCGAACCAGTGCGCGGAAACGACCGTCTCCAGGGAGTCGGCGATAATCTCGCGGCTCGGAAGGGAGTAACGCATGCCGATGTGGCCCATCGCAATGCCGTCGTCTACGCCGATCGTGTTGAATTCAAATGGTACGCCGCCCGCTTCGCGGATAGCGTCCTTAACGATTTTACCGAATTCTTGCAGATGAACGTGACCCGGTACGATATCGATGTAAGAGTTGCATACCGCGATAAACGGTTTGCCGAAATCCTCTTCCTTCACTCCAGCCGCGCGCAGCAAGCTGCGGTGCGGCGCCCGGTCGAACCCCTTCTTGATCATATCGCTTCTCATGCCTTGTTTAGCCATCTATGATTCCTCCCGATTCTATCAAGTGCGTTGCCGTTTTACTGCATTAAAAGGAATTGTATCACGGATAATCCTTGTTTGCCTATCTTTTTTGCAAAGGAATGTCGAAAAATATCAATCAAAGATTTTAGCTCGCTCCATTGAAGAGAGCTTGCGGCCCGCGATGTCCAGGACGATCTTCCCTCCGGCGAGGCCCCAGATGCGGCTGGCATACCGCTCCGCGAACTCCACGTTGTGCAGGGAGCAGACGACCGTCACCTTCTCCCGCTTGCAAAGCTCCCGCAAATCTTGCAGCACGCTGTTGGCGGCTTCGGGATCGAGACCGGACACAGGCTCATCCGCAATGACAATTTTCGCGCCCTGCACAAGCGCCCGCGCGATCGAAACTCTCTGCCTCTCTCCCCCGCTCAAATCCTCGACTTTCTTCTCGGCTTTATCGAGCAGGCCGACTTTCTCCAGATAGTCCATGGCAAGCACATGCTCGTCCCGGGCATTCGTGCCGGTTAACATGCGCATGACGGACTTTTCGTAAAACCGCCCTTTCAGCACGTTCTTGACGGCCGTCTGCTTCCTGTCCAGTGCCGGGCTTTCTTCGATAAACGTCCAGTCCCGCTTAAGCTTAAACTTCTCGGCGATTCCGAGCGACGTAATGTCCCGGTCGTTATAAATGAACTGGCCGTCGTCCCATTTTTCTTTCAAAGCGATGCACTTCAGCAGGGTCGTTTTCCCGCTCCCGCTTGCGCCGACAAGCCCGATCAGCTCGCCTTCGTCGATTTGCAGCGATATTTTGGATAGGATCTCCTGTCCCGTGGTCAGCTTTTTGGTCAAATTGCGTATCGTCAACATCAGCCGTATGCTCCCTCGTCTCCGTTAGGTGCACACGCTTACAACTGCGTGCGTCAGCCTTTGCTAGTTTCACCTATTATAGCAAAAACACGGTCGATGAGGAATCGTTTCGTCAGGAGGACGTACGGAACCCTCCCGCAGGTGTCTGAAAAAAGACACCCGCAGAAGGGTCCGCAGAAACAACTTATGACCATTTAGCTTACAAGGTTAATCGGCCGGATCGTCGGAATGATACGGATGCCGCTGCTTCAATCTTCACTTTTTCAAGCTTGCGTTAAGCTGATCGCATTCGGCCGCGGTTACGTTCTGTCCGCACACCGCAATCTGATCCTTCGGCTTGCCGTCCGAAACATCGCTGACCAGCTTATTGCCGAGAATGTGGTTCAGCGCGTTAAGGTTGTAGCCGTTGTCCTGCTCGAGCTGCCATCCGAAAATACCGGCAAGCCCGTTGTCCTTGGCATACTGCGTTTTAAGCGCGACAGTACGCGGTGTTTCGACGGTGATGAACGAGCCGATCGGATTCACGAGATAATCGGCATTGGCCGCTTTGTCGGTGTATAGCTTATAGCCGTTCTTAGGCTTCAGCTCTTTATCCAGGTAGTTCTGATAAAGATCGTAACCCTCGACGACTCCGGCTTCCCAGGAGCCTACTCCGGCGATGCCGAGGATCAGGCTTTTGCCTTTCCAGGCCAGGTCTCCGAAAGTCGATTTAGCGATTAAACCGTTCGTGTATTCCGTAATGTCCCCGTTTTTCATCGCTTTGGAGCGGTGATAGTTGGCGATGCCGATCATGATTTTATTGGCCGGTACGCCGTATCCTTTAAGCAGCTTGACAGTCGTATCCAGAGAGAGATCCACGTGCTTGCCCGTTGCGGGGTCCTTGGTGTTCGGGTTTGGATACAGCGGCGTGTGATGGCCAAGCTCCCGTTCCCAGGCTCCGCTCAGATCATAGGTCATTGCGTAGAGACGGTTGAGGTATTTGCTCGCTTCGGCCCAGTCGATCTTGGCCAGTTTTTCTTCCGTCGCCGGAATCGCGCTAGACAGGCGGTATTCCTTGCCGGTTTTCTTGGTGAGCCAGTCGAGGCCGGCCCG
Source organism: Paenibacillus sp. JT31N7 (assembly GCF_059692095.1). Classification (NCBI taxonomy): domain Bacteria; kingdom Bacillati; phylum Bacillota; class Bacilli; order Caryophanales; family Paenibacillaceae; genus Paenibacillus; species Paenibacillus sp. JT31N7. The sequence continues at coordinate 217,441 of NZ_JCAUAT010000001.1, read as the reverse complement.
CAGTTCTTTCAGAAGCTTGATGTAGTTCTCGGGATCGTCCTTGCGTGCCATCCCTATGACGGCACCGTCGGAAGCGGGATATTCCCAGTCGATGTCGACGCCGTCAAAGCCGAACTGTTCCAGGAAGCGGACGACGGAATCGACGAACGCTTTGCGTCGCGTCGTATCGGAAGCCATCCACGGAAAGCCTTCGCTCAGCGTCCAGCCGCCTACGGAGAGATCCAGCTTCAGATTCGGGTTCGCTTTGCGGAGCTGGTAGAGCGCGCCGAAAACACCCGCTACATCGTTCGGATCTAGATCGTACATGCTCTCGGTTCCCGTGATTTTGCCTCCCGTCTGACCCGGAAGCGTCCGCAAGAAAGCGGCTTCAAAATCCGCGATAGCCATTGCTCCGTCAGGCAGTTTGCTCTGCTTGCACGTCCGGTTAACCGATGCCGGAGCCGTGGTCGGGAAACCCGGGTCCTGCGTGTTCTGGGCAGCCGGGAAGCAGATGCCCGCGAAGCCGTAAACGAGCCGGTTCACGTTCTTCACCGGAAGCTTGCTGAAATCGAACCGGCGGCCGTAGATGGCCCAGTCCCCGAGGTACTCGACAACTTCCTGGCCGGCACTCATTTCGTACGTGTTGTGCTGCAGCGGCAATGTGCCCGAAGGAAGCTTGGCGACCCGTCCGCCCGTATCGGCGTCAAAGCCGGGATGGTTGCCGCCGGGATCGGTGGCGGGATCGATACCGCCCTTGGTGCCGCCCGTTCCCGTGCCGGATACGGGATGTCCGGCGCTGATTGCGCCCGTCGGGTTAACTTTACCGGCATTGGTGTTGCCGGTTCCCGGGTTCGCCGTGCCGTAATCTATGTTGTTCGGGATGGACACCGGACAAAGATCGTTGCTGATTTTGCCGGCTACTTCCCACATGTTATAGGTGGTGTCGTCAGGTGCTATGCCATGCACATCGGAAGTGGCTCTGTATGCCTTTCCTTTATAACCGACAATTTTGCCTTTGGCGTAAATCTTCGAAGCGCTCCAATCCGGCGCGCAGAAAGGCGTCGTCGGTTCGGGCTTGGTCGGATCCGTCGTATCCAGCTTCCAGAGCGTCGGCGTCGAAGCCGGCTCCCAGCCTACAAGCGCAGTGTGCGCCGCAAGAGCTTTATATGTTTTGCCGTTGTAAGTGACGAGGTCGCCTACCTTATAGGCGGTGCCGGCCTGCCAAGCGGGTGCTCCCGTACCTGGGCTTGGACTTGGACTCGGGCTGGGGCTTGGATTGGGACTTGGACTTGGGTTGGGGCTTGGACTCGGATTGGGACTCGGACTCGGGCTAGGGCTCGGTGTAGGGTCCGCCGATTTTTTCCACAGCGAAGCTACGTTCGGAGGTTCCCACCCGTTCAAGGAAGTATGGGGCTGCAGGCATTCATACGTGACACCGTTGTAGGAAACAAGATCTTTCGCTTTGTAAGCCGTGTTCGGCGCCCATTGGGCGGCCGCTCCCGATGATGTAGAGGGATAAAGGGGAAGTAAACTGAGCAATAAAGTGACCAGCAGCAGCAATGGGAGTAATTTCTTACCGTACGCTTGCGTTGCGTGCATAAAATAACTCCTTCCACTATTTAAGTTTTGTGCGGTCCTTGCCTTCCCTGGCAGGCGTAAAGATTCTTCGTCTCCTTTCCTGTAAATTGTATAAAAACTCCCGAAATGAAAGGAGCTTATACCGGTGTCGGGCGCAGAAGCCATGATCCTATTTTTAAATATGGAAGCGTTTTCCACAAGGGGGACATTCGCATGATAGAGGGAGAATTATATCCATTTTACTGGAAATTAAAAAGAAGCCGGGAAGGCTCCTTCTCTCAAATGAATTTTATGTCTGAAGTTTGATGAACCTATTTTGATCATCCAGGTTTCCAATCTGATAGCAAGATATTTTCTCAGCCAATGGCTAAAAACAGCAATCGCTGAACAAAAGTAATTAGCCGCCGATTTGTTATCGTCGATTATTTTTAATTTACAATATATCCAATTCCAGGGTTAAATAATTATTTATCTCCGTTATCGTGAACAGTCATATGCACAATCAGGAGCCAAAAGCTAACATTGCACAAATATCGTTGTAAAAATTGCACTCTAATTTTATATCTGTTCGATTACGATAAAATTATTAAACATATTGCAAGGAGATGAAAATAATTGAAAGAATCGGATATTCAATGGGTATTCAGTGGTGTAGGAGTATTTACAATCTCGTCTATAGTAACACTCCTATTTCCAGGTCTCATCTATGCACTTAGATATTTTAGACCACTTCTTTCCAATGAAGAAAAAACTCTACTGAGTAGACAAGGCAGAGCTGTGCGAAGGGTATTTCTATGGATGAGTAGTGCCGTTTTCAGTGCAGCATACTTTGGTTTATTTACAACCTATTCATCTTCAGAATTCTCTTTCTACAATTACTTAGTTCCCATTTATTTATCTAAATATTTTTACATGTTCTTTGTGCCTTTTGTTATTGCAGTTATTGTTTTTTCATTGAGTAAAACAGCACAATCTAAGTATAGATCTTGGGCAAAAAGGGGAATCAATCAGAATCGAACAAAAAAATCCAAGCTACTTTTATTTTTTTTAATTATTTTCTATTTTCTAACTATTGGGGTTAGTATGGGAACCCTTGTGAATTCACTTTTAATAGTGGTGATAAAAGAAAATACTTTAAACGTGTCATCCTCTATTATGGCAGTTTTTTATTTTTATAAATTGCCTTTTAGCTATGTGTATATTTTTATCCTCTGTTTTAGTTTATATTCCTTAAGCTTAATTCCTTTGAGAATGATCTGGCATTTTATCAGTCATTCTAAAGTAGTGTTAAATGTAACTACTAGAAATGGACATATCCACGCAAACAAATACCTTTTAAATCCAAATATTGATAACAGTTTATTGCTTGGTGCTACCGACAATGATTTTGATCCGAAAAAAATATTAATACCGATAAATTTAATTTCACATATCGAGTTTTCAACCATATATTTCGAATTCGAGACCGAGGTTAAACGAGAAATGCAATCTGATTTCATTATTTTGCCTAAGCAATTTGATGACCGTGAAAAAATTATTGTTCGCAAAATGGGATTATAATTACCTCTAAACTAATCATATATAACATTACTTAAATAAAAGGCAACCATTGGCTTTCATCTAATTAAAGAAATAGCCTTGGTTGCCTTATTATTAATTCTATATTTAGATCGTTATGGGTTTTGTGTTGTATCAATGGTGTCTAATTTGTCTTCATCTCGGTTGAAACCCTATTTTACATCCAAAACCTTATTTAGAATGCTTTTGGTCTGAACTCAAACTTTTTATTTTAAAGCAGAATTCTGCGGCCCGGTTTCTTCTTGTTTCATCACATGAATACCTGCCAGAAAAGCCGAGATGAGCAGCTTCTGGCTCACCTCCACCGAAAGCGCGATCCCGAAACCTCCGGAACGCTCGATGGATGAGAAGCCATGCAAAATGCTTCGGAGTCCTCTTGTCGCGTGGATAGCCGCATCCCCTTCCAGCCCGTAGTAACGGAGTACTCCGACGATAAGGCTGACAATTTCGGTCGAAATACGCTCCAGCTCGCTCTCCTTCCGGTCGGGTGCGCGGAGTGTCGCTTCGTAAAGACCGGGATGTCTCCGTGCAAAGGCGGCATAAGCTGCCCCCAGCGCAAAGACAGCCTTGTCGCCTTCCAATCCTTCGACGGCAGCGGCCAAATCACCCTGAAGGATCGACAGGCTGTAGAGAGCAAGTCTGGCTCTCAGAGCGCCCAGTCCTTCGATATGATTGTAAAGAGATGGAGAGCGCACATTGAGCTTCTGTGCAAGCAAGGCCAGTGTAACGGCTTCAAAGCCGTGTTCGTCGGCCAGCTCGGCAGCCGCTCTGAGAAGTGTTTGTTCATCGAGACCTATTCTGGGTGACATCTAAAGGGAGCTCCTTCCATTCAGCGTGGTTGCAAGATTCCGCTCGGCGGCGGTAATGGCCAGATCCAGCTTGGCGGCGGGGTTTGCCAGCATCGTTCCATGGCCGACCGCGAGCAGAGACGGGGAATATTCCCGAAGCTTCTTGACGCTATCCAGCGCTTCGTATTTGTTCCAGGTAGCCAGCGCCGGAAACGGGAAAAGCAGTTTAACTTGACCCGAAACCGCTATCCCCGCTCTGAGCTGCAGGGCATCGCCCGCGATGACGGCATTGCTGCGGACATCAAGGAAGCTCATCGAACCCGGCGTATGTCCCGGTGTCGACAAAGCAAGCAGGGAGCCGATCCGGTCTCCTTCCTTTAAAAGCACGTCAGGGACGGTCGTCACTTTCTTCGGAACGGCCCCGCGAACGGGCGTCTGAGGCTCATCCGGATCAAGAGTGACGTCTCCCTTGAGCAGCCGCGCGTCACGGGCGGAGATCAACACCTCCGCTTGGGGCAGGATCTTCTTAAGCTCGTCGAGAGCGCCGACATGATCCTCATGCGCATGCGTCAGAACGATCCGCTTAATCGGTTTGCCGATTCCGCCGGCGGCTTTCATAATGCCTTTGGCACTGAAAGGCATCGCCGCGTCCACGAGTGTCAATCCGTCCTTTTCTTCCACCAGATAACAGTTTACCGGAAATAGCCGGGGTAAAAAAGCCAATTGGTACAGATTTCCCACACGCGTAATTTTCATCGAATATTCCTCCGCTTCCAAAAACTAATATCATTAGCTTTATAATAACTAATGCCATTAGTTTTAGCAAGCCCAAATTTTCACTTCCTTCTCTATCATCAGAAAAAAGCAAAAGACCCCTGAATTGTCAGGGGTCTTGAAAGCGAGACCTTGCCGAAACCGAGCTTACTTCGCCTGCGACTGCAGGCTGCGGTTCCAGTGGCGGTGCTGGGCGACGGCAGCCGCGAAATCACGGCTGAAGCCGGCTGCTTCATCCGCGCGATCCGCCGTCAGAACGCCCGGCTGAATTTCCGGCGCAGCCGTTGCCGGCGGACTACCGGCAGCCGATCGGGCGATTCCCGCTGCGGCGAGAAGCTCCGCGCCTTCACCGACTGCGCCGATGGTCTTGTAGTGCTGGAAAGCTTCTTTGATGAAGTCCGCCGTCTTGGAATCACCCAGAAGCTCGTCGGCGCTCTGGCGTCCGCCCGCGATATAGACGGCGTCAAACAGCACGGAATCTGCCGTGAGAAGGGAATGCTCCACTTCCATCGGATTTCCGCCGTCGCATACGATCGTGCCGAGCTGCACGCTGACCACTTCCGGAACGAGACCGGCCGCTTTCAACGCTTGGAGCATGCCGCTCACTTCTTTTCCCCGGAAGCCGTTGCCGGCCAGTACGGCCACTTTGCGGGTCAGCGGTGTCTTCACTGTATTCATCTGGCTAAGTGCCGGAGAGGACAGCGTCACGCCGGTATCGGAAGCGCCTTCCGGCGCTTTGGCGCCGATTCCCGCCGCGATCTGCTTTGCCAGATCCACACTTACCCGGCTGAACATATCGACGGCCCGCTGGCGGATTTCTTTGGTTTTCACTTTGCCGAGCTCAAACCGGAACGCGTTTACGATATGCTGCTTTTCCACGGCAGACATACTGTTCCAGAATAAGGTCGCCTGGCTGAAATGATCCTTGAAGCTGTCGCTGCGCGCCTGAATTTTGCGGCCTTCCACCTTCTCCGCGTAATGAGCGTAGCCGCCCTCTTTCTCCGACGCGGGTTCAGGAGAATTGCCTGCCAGCGAGTTTTTGTGATAGCTGACCGGTCCGCGGTTAATCGTCATCCGGTGCATGCCGTCGCGCTGGTTGTTATGCACGGGAGCCACCGACCGGTTGATCGGAATTTCGTGGAAGTTGGGGCCGCCCAAGCGGGAAAGCTGAGTGTCCGTATAAGAAAACAGTCTGCCTTGAAGCAGAGGATCGTTCGTAAAATCAATCCCCGGAACGACATGTCCGGGATGGAAAGCGATCTGCTCGGTTTCGGCGAAGAAATTGTCGGTATTGCGATTGAGCGTCATTTTACCGATGATTTTCACCGGAACCTGTTCTTCCGGCCAGATCTTGGTCGGATCCAGAATATCGAAGTCAAACATGAATTCGTCTTCTTCTTTGATGATCTGAACACCGAATTCGAATTCCGGGTAATTACCGGTCTCAATGGCATCCCACAAATCCCGGCGGTTGAAGTCGGGATCTTTGCCCGCCAGCTTCTGCACTTCGTCCCACACCAGGGAATGTACGCCCAGCAGCGGTTTCCAGTGGAATTTGACGAAATGCCCTTTGCCTTGTTCGTTTACGAATCGGAACGTATGTACACCGAAGCCCTCCATCATCCGGAAACTGCGCGGAAGCGAACGGTCCGACATCGCCCACATCACCATATGAGCCGTCTCGGTATTGGAAGTTACGAAGTCCCAGAACGTATCGTGCGCGGACTGAGCCTGCGGTATTTCATTATGAGGCTCCGGTTTGACCGCATGGACGAAGTCCGGAAATTTCATGGCGTCCTGGATAAAGAAGACGGGCATGTTGTTTCCGACAAGATCGTAATTGCCTTCCTCCGTGTAAAATTTCGTGGCGAAACCGCGAACGTCACGGACGGTATCGGCTGAGCCGCGCGACCCGGCAACGGTCGAGAAACGGACGAAAACCGGCGTTTTCACGGAAGGATCCTGCAGAAATTTCGCTTTTGTATACTCCGTCATAGGTTCGTATACCTGGAAATAACCGTGTGCTCCAAATCCTCTTGCGTGTACGATGCGCTCCGGAATACGCTCGTGGTCGAAATGAGTCATTTTTTCCCGGAAATGAAAATCTTCCATCAAAGTCGGCCCGCGCACCCCGGCCTTCAAGGAGTGCTCATCCTCACTGACGCGAAGTCCCTGATTGGTCGTCAACTTCTGCCCGGTGTCGTCCACCCTGTACGGGTCAAGCTGTTTATCTTTGCTTTGTTCGTTTACAGGCTCGCGCTGATCGTCTTTTTTCATCGGACAACCTCCTTTGATCTGTTTAGGAAATGAACTCTTCTACTTAATAACCTGTTTCAGATAAAGCCAAACCGCAATCAGAATGAGAAAATCTTACATGACCTTCCACATCGATCCATATTAAAGGAAGCTTGCCCCTAAAATCACAAACAAAAAATCCCTGCCTGGCCGGCAGGGATTCCGATCACTGGGTTTCGCCTAATACAAGAAAGTGCGGGAGACTATGACCAGCAGAATGAAGAGAACCAGAATGACAGCTGTGCTGGTACCAAGGCCGTAACCTACTCCTCCGTAACCCATTCGTCAACACCCTTTCTTTGTTTGGGATAGGATATCGTATGCCCCATGATCCTATAATTTTTGGACTCATCTCCCGGTTCGAGGAAATTTTTCGCAAAAAATCAGGTGCTGACGGAACTATACCTTAAGGTCGGCATCAAACTACCAGAAATGGTCATGACATTGACCTACTAAGAGGGCGGCCCTCCTTTTACAATAAAATAAATTCGCCCCGCAGCGGGTCTGTCAACCTGGAGGTTACAACTTGATGAAGCTGTCTTTGAGTATGTGGAGCATGCACCGTACAACCCGTGAAAATCAGGGAACCGTCCTGGATTTTCTCGTTTTTTGTCAGCAGGAAGGCATCGCGCAAGTCGAGCTTCTGGATGTCTTCTGGAAAGACAAACAAGCTGAAATTCCAGCGGTTCTTGCCTTTTTGAAAGAAAACGGACTAACCTTGTCCAGCTATGCCGTCGGCAACGATTTCGTAAAAGGGACTCCCGCCGAAAGAGCCGAAGCCCTCCGTGTGGTGAGGGACGGGATCGAAACGGCAGGAAGGCTCGGGACGCCGGTTGTCCGCGTTTTCTCGGGAAATATGTCTGACGCCTTTACGTTCGATTCCGCACTTGAATGGATCGTATCCGGCCTCCGGGAAGCGGCGGCTTTAGCTGAAAAAGCGGGCATTACCTTGTGTCTGGAGAATCACGGCAAGCTTGCCGGTAAAGGGGATCAAGTCCTGGAGATTTTAAAACGCGTCGGCTCGCCGGCCTTGAAATCGACCTTCGATACGGGAAACTTCCTGCTCGTAGACGAGAAACCGCTTCATGCGCTGGACGTTCTGCTTCCTCACATCGGGCATGTCCATATTAAAGACTTCGCCGAAACACCCGCAGGACGATACAAAGCGCTGAGCGGCAAAACGTATGAAGGCGTCTTCGCCGGCGAAGGGGACGTCCATCTGGACGTTATCGTTTCCAGACTGAAGGAAGCCGGATATAACGGTGCCTATGTCCTCGAATACGAAGGAACGGGAGACGAAGCCGAAGGAATCCGCAAAAGCTATGAAAATTTCAACCACCTTGTCCAAACCAAAGGAGATTAAACCCAATGACCCCCATTCAATTAGCTGATGTCGTCATTATCGGCGGAGGAACCGGCGGCTTCGCCGCAGCGCTTGCGGCAGCCGAGTCAGGCAAGAGCGTTATCCTGACCGAAGAAACCTTGTGGATCGGCGGACAGCTCACCAGTCAGGCGGTTCCGCCGGACGAACACCCGTGGATCGAGAAATTCGGCTGTACCCGCACATACCGCCGGTTCCGCGAAGGCGTCCGGAATTATTACCGGGATTATTTCCCGATGACACCCGAAGCCAAAGCGATAACGGAGCTTAACCCGGGCAGCGGCTCCGTAAGCCGGTTGTGCCACGAGCCCAGAACGGCACTGGCCGTACTCCAGCAAATGCTGGCTCCTTACGTTCACAGCGGTCAGGTGACCATCCTGCTCCGGCATATTCCGGTAAACGCGGAAACAGACGGGGACGCGATTACATCGGTTGAGGTGAAAAGCCTGGACAGCGGCGCGCTGACCGTTCTCAAAGCTCCCTACTTCCTGGACGCTACGGAATGCGGCGACCTGCTGCCCCTTGCGAAAGCGGAGTATGTAACCGGCGCGGAATCTTACGCGGAAACCGGAGAACCGAACGCGGTAGCCGGAGATCCGCTTCCGGGCGATATGCAGGGTTTTACATACTGCTTCGCGGTGGATCATCTGGAAGGCGAGCACCACGTCATCGAGAAACCCGAGATGTACGAGTTTTGGAAATCGTACAAAGCCGATTTCTGGCCGGACCGCCTGCTCAGCCTGACGGGTGTGAAGCCGGCCACAAACGAGCCGGTCCGGTATGAAATTTTTCCGGGGACAGAGCACTTCTCCCTCTTCCGGTACCGGCAGATCGCGGACAAAGAGCATTTTCGTGAAGGAACCTATCGCAGCAGTATTTCGCTCGTCAACTGGCCGCAAAACGATTACTGGCTCGGTTCCGTTATCGACGTTTCCGACGAAGAGAAGCAGAAGCATCTGTACCAGGCCAAGCAGCTATCGCTCTCTCTCCTGTACTGGCTGCAGACGGAAGCCCCCCGTCCGGACGGCGGTACAGGCTACCCCGGCCTGCGGCTGCGCAAAGATGTCGTCGGCACGGAGGACGGCCTGGCGATGTATCCTTACATCCGCGAGTCCCGCCGGATCAGAGCGGAGTTTACCGTGCTGGAGCAGCACGTCGCCACCGCGTGCAGACCCGACGGCCGGGCCGAAGCGTTCGCGGACAGTGTGGGAATCGGCTGCTACCGCATCGACCTGCATCCGAGCACGGAGAACCGCCCGTATATCGACGTCTCTTCCCTGCCGTTTCAGATCCCGCTCGGCAGCCTCATTCCGGTACGCGTCCGCAACCTGCTGGCCGCCGGCAAAAACATCGGCGTCACGCATATCACGAACGGCTGCTACCGGCTTCATCCCGTCGAGTGGAATATCGGCGAAGCGGCCGGATACTGCGCCGCTTACTGCATCGACAACGGCATGACGCCGAGCGAACTGCGTGGCGATCCGGAAGAACTGGCCAAATTCCAGTCGCACCTGGCCAAAGCCGGGATCGAACTGGATTGGCCCGCGCTCCGGCCGGTCTAGGTACGCCAGGAGTCCGCTCCGGCTCTCAGCGGGCGGGCAGGCATCATTTTACGCTATTACTTACCGATACGTGTTCGTGGGTATCCGTCAGTCCGGCTCAAAGCCTCCAGTTCTTTCTGGAGGCTTTTTCATAAAAGAAAAAAACCCTGAGACCGCTAACTTTTTGTTATAATCAGGAAATACGATTTTATTTCAGGAGGTTAATGAATGGCCGGCTCTCTTTCCGATGATCTATTCATCGGGTCCATTATTTCCCTGTTAATCTGGGGATGCACCAGCGGCATTTTTACGAGGTTTAATCTGACTCATACGGAAGACAGGTACATACAACCTCCGGACGCCGAGGAGTACTTCTCTCCTAAACTGGACAAAAAGCCTCTCCTACACGCTTTCCGTTCCGTTTTTTTTATTGCGGCCGTACTCGGTTTTGCCGCCTCCGTTGTAGTTTCCTACCTACAATTTTAACCATTCCCGATCTATTTGTTCTCTAAGCTTGCGCCTTTTTTCGATGCTGATTACACCCGGGTTGAAAAGGGTAAGCTGGAAATTGGGAGAGTCCATCCTAATGTGGCCCCTATAACGAACGCTCGATACGGAGGTGCGACCATGAGCCGCCGGAAACTGCAAGAAAGACTCAAAATGAAAAGCGTGGAGCCCCAGCACGGAGAACAGTTCAACCATTTGCTCCGCTATGTGTTCCAGGTGACGAACCATGATTTGCAAACGTTCGGCTGGGAAGACCGCGAAATTGCCCAGGCAAAACTTCCGGTGCTGAAGCAGGCCGATGTCTTAGGCTGGTTTGACGAAGACAAACTGATTTCGCAGCTGGCCGTATACCCGTTTCAAGTCAATATTTTCGGCCGGATTTACGATATGGGCGGTTTGACGGGCGTCGGCACTTATCCCGAATACGCCAATATGGGGCTTATGAACCAACTGATGCGGCAGGCTCTTACCAACATGCGAGAACGCAGGCAGTCTATTTCGTATTTGTATCCATACTCCATCCCGTACTACCGGCGCAAAGGCTGGGAAATTATTTCCGACAAAATTTCGTTCGAAGTCAAAGACACGCAGCTGCCCAAGCTGAAAACTGTCCCCGGCAACGTGGAACGGGTCACAATCGAACACCCCGACATCAAGACCGTTTATCAACGCTTCGCTCTCCAGAATCACGCCGCCATGCTGCGGAACAATTTGGCCTGGGAAGAATATTTGCGCTGGGATCTCGACGATATGACCGTGGCCATTTATTACGATGCCGACCATGAACCTTCGGGATTTTTGCTGTACTGGATTGCAGGCGAAATTTTTCATATGAAGGAAATGGTTTTTCTCGATGAAGAAGCCCGGACGGGCCTGTGGAATTTTATAAGCGCGCATTTCTCCATGGTCACCTATGTAAAAGGCCATACTTACAAGGACGAACCGATGTCCTTCCTCTTGGAGGACGGAGATATCAAAGAAACGATTGCGCCTTATTTCATGGCGAGGATCGTGGATGTGAGCCAGTTCATCGAACAGTACCCGTTCCAGGCGCAGGGGGAAGAATGCAAGCTAACCTTCAACCTGCATGATCCCATGCTGGAATGGAATCAGGGAACGTTCACTTTGACAGTGGACAAAGAAGGCCGGGGCCGGCTGGCCGACGGGGGCGGAACTCCTTCCGCTTCCTTCGATATCCAGACCTTGACCACGATGCTGATGAGCTACAAGCGGCCTTCTTACCTGCAGAGGATACGCCGGTTTCACGCGGATAAAGAGTCGGTTCAACTGCTGGAGAAGCTGATTACGAATGAGCAGCCTTATTTCTCGGATTACTTCTAAGTGAATTAGCGCCGGTGTCCCGCTTCGCGCCTCTATGAAAAACACGCAAAAAGCCGCTCCTTGCCGGAGCGGTTTTTTCAGGCATTCCGCCGTCTAATCGTCCAGCTGCACTTTCGCCAGCGGCTTCAAAGCCGGACCCTCGATCACTTCACCGGTATACGTGAAACGGGAGCCGTGGCAGGGACAATCCCACGTCCGTTCGGACTCGTTCCAGTCCACCTCGCAGCCCATATGCGTACAGGTCGTATCGACCACGTGCAGGCTGCCTTCGCGGTCGCGGTAAGCGCCCGCTCTTTTTCCCCGGACCCGCACTACGGCTCCTTCATCCTCGCGGAGTTCGTCGGCTTCTTTCGAGGGATATTCCAGCTTGCCGGAGATGAGCTCTTTGGCGACGTTCGCATTTTCCACGATAAAGGTTTTAACCGACGGGGTCGCATGAAACCGGGACGGTGAGAACAAGTCCTTGTAGGGGCTGTCCTCCCCGAGAATCAGCTTCGCATTCAACTGGGCGGCGGCAATGCCCGAGCTCATCCCCCACTTCTTGTACCCAGTGGCAACGTACAGATTCGGAACATCATCGAGTTCCTGCCCGATGTACGGGATCGTATCCAGCGTGTACAGGTCTTGAGCCGACCAGCGGTACGCGATTTCTTTCACCCCGAAGGTTTCTCTCGCGAATTTCTCGAGCGCCTCGTAATACTGGAACGTGCAGATGCCCTGGCCCGTCTTGTGTCCTTCTCCGCCCACGATCACCATCGGCTCGCCGTTAATCAGCACGGACCTCAGGGAGCGCTTCGGCTTATCGGCACTGAGGTACATGCCTCCGGGGTAGCGCTTGTCCGTTTTGACGGCGAGCACGTAAGAACGCTCCGCATGAAGACGCGCAAAATACAGCCCGTGCAGGTTGTTAAATGGAAAGTGGGAAGCGGATACGACATGCGAGCTGCTGACGGTAAACCCGCCGCTCGTCTTGAGAATGGACGGACTCCCCGGCTCGTATCCGGTTACGGTCGTTTCCTCGTAAATCCGCCCTCCTTTGCGCACGATTTCTTCAGCCAGATGAGTCAGAAACGGGACCGGGTTGTATTGTGCCTGATTTTTCATTACGACCGCCCCTTTCGTTTCGAAAGGCAGAGCGGTTTTTTCTACATATGCACCGGGGATTCTCAATTTTTCATAAGCTTCGTATTCTTTGAACACTTTGTGCAGAGAAGAATCCGTATCCGTGTACACGATGGCATCTTGCTCTTCAAACTGGCACCGGATGTCGTGTGCCTTGACAAGATGACGCACGAACTGAAGAGCGTCCCGGTTCGCCTCGTAATACAAACGTGCTTTTTCTTCACCGAAGTCGGTAATATACTGATCGTAAATCAAATCGTGCTGGGCCGTAATCTTGGCGGTTGTATACCCCGTCGTTCCGTGCAAAATCCGCCCCGCGTTCAGAACCGCGACCTTCAAGCCCTTCATGGCAAGCAGATACGCCGTTGTCAGACCGGTAATTCCCGCCCCGACGATAGCGGCGTCCACCCGGATATTTTCGTTCAGCCTGGAATAGGAGGGAATTTGGGCGGAAGCCAGCCAGTACGATTCCGGAAACTGGGGAAAAGCGGCTGCTGATTTCGAATTCGTTTCGTTCACGTGGATTAGCTCCTTTTACCAATATTCTCCTAACTTCTCCAGAGTGACCTCATTCTATTCGTTCCGCCCAAAGTAAAAAAGCACCCTTCCGGATGCTTTTAAGGCTAATCAGGCGTTATCCACCTGCATAATGTCCATAAAAGGAACTTTCGTCAGCTGTTCGCCGTCCTGAACATGTACGAGTCTCGTCCGGGGATCCATGACCGTAATTCTGCCGTAGACCTGCTCTGCCCAGCCCCATACCGTAAGAAGAATTAGAGAATCCTCGTTCTTGGCTTCCACAAGCCGGTTCCCCAGTTCCTCCAGCTCGAATTCATCCCGGGTCGGACGTTTTACTTTTGCCTTTGCCATTATACCTCCTGAATGACGGTCTTACCTTTTGCCGTTTTATCTTTCTATCTTACCATGTTTATGGGGTTCTTCCAATGGTTTGGAAACTAGCGTTCCTATTTTCTTCCCGCGCGAATGTAAAAAAGAGCCCCTGCCCGGTTTGTACCGGGAAAAGGCTCCGATTATGGATGGCTTTTGTTTTATCGGTCCGAGAGCGGCTGCAGTAAAGACTTGCCTCCCCGCTCAGCCTTGAGGAACAGCCATCGTTTCCCGGCATTGTTTGGCGGCCGCAACCATGTTGCGCAGGGCGGCTGCGGTTTCCTCGCCGCCTCTCGTTTTGAGTCCGCAATCGGGATTGATCCAGAAGAGCTGCGGGTCAAGTACGCGCAGCGCGCGCTCGATCATGCTTACCATCTCTTCGACGGAAGGGACCCTCGGACTGTGAATGTCATAGACACCCAGACCGATTCCCTTCTCGTACGTATGCTGTTCGAAGCTTTCGATCAACTCCCCGTGGCTGCGGGAGGTTTCGATGGAAATGACGTCCGCATCCATATCACGGATAGACCCGATCATGTCGTGGAATTCGCAGTAACACATATGCGTATGAATCTGCGTCGTGGCCCGGACGTTCGCCGTAGTGCTGCGGAAAGCGTTGACCGCCCAGTCGAGATAAGCCCGGTGCTCTTCTTTCTTAAGAGGAAGGCCTTCGCGGACAGCGGGTTCGTCGATTTGGATCATTTCGATCCCCGCCTCTTCGAGAGCTTTCACTTCTTTCTCCAGCGCGAGGGAAATCTGGTAGGCGACTACGTCTCTGGACAGATCGTCCCGGACGAACGACCAGTTGAGAATCGTGACCGGTCCTGTGAGCATCCCTTTCACGGGACGTTTCGTGAGCGACTGCGCGTAGACGGTTTCCTCGACGGTCATCGGCTGCGTAAAGGCCACATCGCCGTAAATGACCGGCGGTTTCACACAGCGCGAGCCGTAAGACTGCACCCAGCCGTTGCGAGTGAAGGCGAAACCGTCCAGTTTTTCGCCGAAAAATTCCACCATGTCCGTCCGTTCGAACTCCCCGTGAACGAGGACGTCCAGATCCAGCTCCTCCTGCAGCTTCATCCATTTCCCGATCTCGCTCCGGATAAACGCTTTATACTGCGCGTCCGTCCATTCCGCTTTTCTCCATTTGGAACGTGCTTGTCTGACTTCCGCTGTCTGCGGAAAGCTTCCGATTGTCGTGGTCGGGAGAAAAGGAAGCTTCCACTTCTCGCGCTGAAGGGCACGCCGTTCGTTGAAGCTAGCGCTCCGTGCCGCCGGTACCTTCTGAAGCTGCAGGGCTGCCTCTTGGACGGCTTTGTTGCCGCGAGCTTCCGAGGACTGGAGGGCGGCAAGCGCTTTTTCGTTCCGCTGGAGCGCATCGCCGGTTTCCGCCGTTTGGGACACCGCCGCCTTGGACAGCAGGACGACTTCCTCCAGCTTCTCGTTTGCGAAGGCAAGGGCGTCTCTCAGCACCGGATCCAGCTTGTCCTCGTAAACAGCGGACACTGGCACATGCAGAAGGCTGCTGGACGTCTGGAGGATCACCCGCTCTTCCGGTACCACGGCAAAAATGTCATGAAGCGTATTCAGCTTCTCCTTCAGGTTGGCACGCCAGATGCTCCGGCCGTCCACGATGCCCACTCCCAAAACCTTGTCGGCAGGGAAACCTTCGCTCTTTAACAGCTGCAGCGTCTTTTCACCGCCGTGGACGAAATCAAGCCCGATCCCGTGAACGGGCAGCCGGACCACCCGGCTGTAGGATTCCACGGATTCAAAGTAAGTCTGGAGCATGATTTTCAGGCCCGGTGCGGCCTCCGCCAGCGCTTTGTAGATCCGTTCGATCCGTTCCAGATCCTGTGCGGACACGCTTGTCGAAAGCACCGGTTCGTCCACCTGCACCCATTCGGCGCCCTCCCGTTCAAGCTCGCGCAGCACTTCGCCGTAAAGCGGAAGCAGCCGGTCGATCCAGGCATCGGTTTCCGTCTCGGCGTACCCTTTGGACAATTTCAAAAAAGTAAACAGTCCGAGCAGTACGGGTTTGCCCTGGATTCCGAGCGTTTCTTTCGCTTCGCGGTAAGCTTTTAACGGTTTGTTCTCGACCAGCTCCGGCTTGGCGCTCTGGAGTTCCGGCACGATATAATGGTAGTTGGTGTTAAACCATTTGGTCATTTCGCATGCGGCCGCCCCATCTTCCCCTCTCGCCATCGCGTAGTAGGTGCCGACAGGCACTTCACCGCCCTCGTAATGAAACCGTGCCGGGACGATCCCGAACATAACGGCCGTATCCAGCACATGGTCGTAACCCGAAAAATCGTTGACGGCGATAAGCTCAATGCCTTTCTCCCGCTGAATGCGCAGATTTCCCAGACGGACCTCGGCCAGCTTGTCTGTCAGCTCCCGCTCCCCGATTTTACCGGCCCAGAAAGATTCCAGCGCCTTCTTCCATTCACGTCCCGCTCCGATCCTCGGGTATCCCAAACTGCTGCTTTTCAATGCGTTCATGATCTTGACCTCCTGATAGTGGCTTGAATTGGATGTTTGCATGAGTTCTCTGCTTCATTTGCTTATTTGTACGCGAAAAATAAGAAAAGGACGTCATTATCCCCGAAGCATGCAAGGATAAAGACGCCCTCTGTTTGTATAATCAGCGGCCCGTACTTTAACACCTCCCTATCTCCCGTAGGTAAAGCAGTGCTGTCAGAATAGGCAGGTCTCCTGGCTCCAGAATCATCATCTTCGGCTGCCTTCCCGGTCTAAGACCAGTGGCATAATCGCCTTGACTCCTCTGTTACAGTGGCGGGACCGCGCCGGTTTTTCACCGGACTTCCCTTTTAAGCTCCAGCTCCCCCGAGGGGCTGAGCACCTATTCCCAACATATTCAATTGGTTAACTTAGGAATGACTATACACAACGAAGCTTATTTATGCAAGCTTTATTCCAGAGGAATGCCGAAATATTTAAGCAGAGCTTCCTTGTAAGCCGCGTCGTTTTCAGGCACGAACGTGCGCACGCCTTCGGGCGTGAACAGCTTAAACTCCTTGCCGGAGACCGAATTGCGTCCCTCCCGGGTCCGTAGGGCTACCATCGCATCCTTAGCGAAAATGGAGTCCGGGCTGTGCTCGCACCAGAAGCTGGCCATGACAAAATCTTTGGGCAGCTGCGCCTCCTCGGTAAACGAGTAAATGCGCCTCCAACTGCCATGATGCTTCTCGCTGAGCACCCAGCCGAATACGGGGTCCCGCTCCATGGCGTAAAGCTCCTCGCCCTGCCGCTGTTCCAGCTTCTCGGCAAGACGGACAGGCCTCCGCGGCACGATGCCCCCGACACCTACGTCGCATAAGTAGCTGACTCCTTGCGCCTCCACTTTCAGCACGTGATGGCGGCGTTTGGGCGGCAGCTGTGTCTCGTCTCGCCAGAACCGGGCGACATAATCGGTAACCGGGTAGCCGAGCTTGCGCAGCAGCCAGCCGAACAGGGCGTTCAGCTCGAAGCAGTAGCCGCCCCGCCGCCGCTCGACGATTTTATGCCGCAGATACTTAATCTCCAGCGACAGCGGAACACCGTTCAGGATGTCCAGATTTTCATACGGTACGGTATGCAGATGCTGCTCCTGCAGCAGGGCCAGCGCTTCGTAACTGCCGTCCAGCGGCCCCTCGTACCCGATTCGGTTGAGGTAAGCCTCCACTTCAGGTTTCAAAGCTTCTCTATCCGTTCTCACGAGACATCCTCCTTTACGGCAGCCTCGCAGACCGTGATTTGTTTGGTGCGGAGATCCACAATACGGCTGCGCACATCGCATTTGGAAATGAACAGCGGCTTGCCGTCCCGGTCTATCCAATACGCGATGGGCAGCGAAACTTCGCTGCCGCGAAAGGATCCGTCCGCATGACTCGTCCCGATAACCATGGCATGATGCCGGGAAGCGATTTCTTTCGCTTTTGCAACCCATTCATCGAACTGTTCTTCACTGAACATGCCGACGCCGATCGGCTGAACAAACAAATCGGTCCCCCGGTTACCCGGCTCTCCTATCTCCTGCAAAACCAGTTCATCACATAGAATCGGAGTGATAATCAGGCCCTCTTCGTTTACGGATTTATATTCGCTGTATTTGGCCCGGTCCATCACGATCTGCCCTTCCCGGTTAATGATCACGGCCCGGTCTTTCGGATTTTTCGTTCCGCTTATAAGAAGAGTACGCGTACGGGCCGCAAGCTCGCATGCCAGAGATAGATTGGTATGTAAGTATCCTTCGGGGAAAACAGCCGCGGTTATGTCGGGATACATCATTAATTCCGCTTGCAGTTGTTCCAGGTTCCGCTCCAGCTTAGGCTGGCTGACGAGTATTTTCAATCTAACCACCTCCGACTTATTCTGAAAGATTCAACAACTTGGTGAAATAATCCTCCATGTTCACCAATTTTTGATGAGTTTCCGCGCAATCGGCATCATTATTTATTGCATTATCTGCCAGAGAACTCCATAATAGGAATCTGAGTTCTTTTTTCTTTCAGAAAGAGAGTGCGGCCCGTGAAAGATACCCTAGTCCATTTATTCATCATGACATTTCCCCCTCATATTTACCAGATTTTTATGCTTACGCGATTTTACAAAAGAGAAAAAATCCGAAACCGGTTTCTGATGGGAATCCTGATGGGTTTTTCCGGAATTTTCAGTATAAGCTATCCGGTCATGTATCTCGTTCCCGATTTTTATTGGGATTTAAGAGGCGTTCCTCTTCTGCTCGCTTTTATGTACGGAGGGTATTACGGAGGGTTTACGGCGCTTGGGATGATGCTGATTTTTCATGGGATTATGTTCCCGTCTTTCGGAGTTTCGGACGTCATTCTCTATGCGGCGGGTTTTCTTCCCATCCTGTTGAGAGCCCGTGTCTTCTACCAATATCCTTCGCGGAAAAAGATCGGCCTGTCGCTCTTGTACGCGGGCATCGGCGCCGCCGCGCTGCTTATCTGGCTGTCGTACATCGTTTCGCATCACGGTTTTATCTGGAAGGATCTGCTGCCGCAAGTAAGTCTTCTCGTGATCGTACAGCTCCTGCTGCCGGTTCTGCTTATCCTGTGGTTTCAGCATATGCTCCGGCACGACCAGATGAGTATCGAAATCCAGAAAGCCGAGAAGCTGCAGCATCTCAGCGATCTGGCCGCAAGCGTCGCTCACGAGATCCGTAATCCGCTTCAAGTTACGCGCGGTTATATCCAGATTTCCCAGAAAGAAGCCGATGAGAAGCTCGGCCGTTATTTAAACATCGCCATCGGAGAACTCGACCAGGCCGAGAAGATTATCTCGGAGTTTCTGCTCTTCGCTAAACCCGAATTGACCGAAACCGGCATCATCCATATCGGCGATTCGCTTCAGCAGGCCGTGACGATGCTTGAACCTTATGCCAGCATGTCGGGAGCCGTAATCGAGCTTTCCTGCGAGGACAATATTTTTATCGAGGGAGACTCTTCCAAGCTGAAACAGGCGTTCGTCAATCTGATCAAAAACGGAATCGAATCGACCCAAACGGACGGTCTTATCCGCATTCACGGTTATGTCCGGAAGCATAAAGCCATCATTACCATCACGGATAACGGAAGCGGCATGACCAAGGAAGAAATCGAAAGACTGGGGGCTCCCTTCTATACGACGAAAAGCAGGGGAACCGGGCTCGGTCTGATGGTCACGACTCGCCTGATCGATGCCATGCGCGGGAAAATGCGGTTCGCCAGCGAAGTCGGCGTTGGGTCTGAGGTTATGATCAGCTTCCCCCTGTCGGCAAAAAAAAGAGTATCTATTCCCCGGGAATAGATACTCTATTTCTTATACGTGCACGAGATGCTGCAGGGTTTGACGGAAAATTTCTTTAACATGATCGTCGTCGAGCGAGTAAAAGACGGTCTTGCCGCTTTTGCGCCGTTTAACAATCCGGACATTCCGTAAATACCGGAGCTGATGGGAGACGGCGGACTGCCCCATTTCAAGCACGACACTCAGATCGTGGACACACAATTCCTGCTGGGAAAGCGCATAAATGAGTTTGACGCGCGTAGGATCTCCGAGCGCTTTGAACATCTCCGCCATGTTTACGGCCATCGATTCGTTCATTTTCGCGTGCTCCAGAGCCGTTCCGTCCGATTCCGTCCCCGCGCAGGATTCGTCACAGAGGTCTTCGATTGGTTTTTGCATGATCCATTCACCGCCTTCGTTTCCATACGGCTTATTATATCAAAAACATTACGGTTAAGGGAGTCCCTTCTCCGCTGCGCAATAAGAAAGTGCCCCGCACCCGGTGCGGAGCACTTTTTTTCTATTTGTTAGCTAAAGAAGAGGGCTTCTTCTCGATAAGAACCGTCAAGCTGATCAGCGTTACGAAAATGGTGGCTCCCATGTCCGACAATATGGCGATCCACAAGGTCAGCAGACCGGGAATAGTCAAAAGCAGGGCGATGGCTTTCAATCCGAGCGCAAGGCTGATGTTCATCTTGATCACCCGGTTCACCTGACGCGCTACGGAGATAGCCTCGGGCAGCTTGCCGAGGTGATCCTGCATCAGCACGATATCGGCGGTTTCTACCGCGCTGTCGGTTCCTTTGCCCATCGCAATGCCAAGCTGGGCGGAAGCGAGTGCCGGGGCATCGTTGATGCCGTCCCCGATCATGGCAACCGCACCGTCTGCGGCGAGCTCTTTGATTTTGTCGACCTTCTGTTCGGGTAGAAGACTGCCATAATATTCGCTTACACCGACGGCTTTGGCGACTTTCTCGGCGGTCTTCTGGTGATCCCCGGTCAGCATGACCGTTTTGTGAATGCCCGCTTTATGCAGGGCGGCGATCACTTCGCGGCTTTCCTCCCGGATCTCGTCGGATATTCCGAACATGCCGAGCACCTTTTCGTTATCGGCGACTATAACTAAAGTAAGTCCTTCCTCCTTCAGGAAGTCGATTTGCTGCTGGATATCCGCCGGGAGCCGCAGGTGTTCCATGCTCTTCTCGTTGCCGAGCCAGTAACGCTCTCCCTTGAAGCTGGCCACGACTCCCCTGCCGGATACCGTTTCGATAGAGTCGGCTTCTTCAGCCACGATGCCCTTCGCCTCTATCTCCTTCATGATCGCTTTGGCCAGAGGATGCGAGGAAGACTTCTCGATGGCCGCGGCGGCCGGGTAAAACTTGTGCTCATCCAGGACGACGGACTTCTCCACATGGGGCTCCCCTTTGGTCAGTGTGCCGGTTTTATCGAACGCGAGCGTATCGATTTTGCCCAGCTGCTCCAGGAATACGCCGCCCTTGATCAGAATGCCGTGGCGGGCAGCGCGGGTAATGCCGGATACGATGGCGATCGGCGAGGATAAAATCAGGGCGCACGGACAGCCGACGATCAGAACGGCCAGCCCCTGATACAGCCACGTCGACCAACTGCCGCCCAGGAATAGCGGCGGAATGACGATAACCAGCAGCGAAATGATCATAATGAGCGGCGTATAATACTTGGCGAAGCGGTTGATGAACAGCTCCGTCGGTGTTTTCGTCTCCTGGGCTTCTTCGACCAGATGCAGGATTTTCGCCAACGACGAATCTTCATACGCCTTCTCGATGCGGATTTTGAGCAGGCCTTCGTTGTTGATGCTTCCCCCGAACACCTTCTCGCCGGGCGCTTTGTCCACAGGCAGGGATTCACCGGTTATCGCGGCTTCGTTGACCGAGCTTTTGCCTTCTTCCACAATGCCGTCGGAAGGAATTTTTTGCCCGGATCTTACTTGAACGAGGTCTCCGATCTTGAGAGACGCGATGGGTACGACGGATTCTTTGCCGTCCGTCAGCAGGACCGCCTCTTTGGGAGCCACTTGAAGCAGCGTTTCCATGGAGCGGCGCGCTTTCTCCATTCCCATTCCCTCCAGCAGCTCGTTCAGTCCGAAGAGGATGGCGACAAGCGTCGCTTCCTTCCACTCGCCGATAGCGATGGCCCCCACGAGCGCGATGGTCATCAGCGTATCAATGTTGAATTTAAGGCGGAACAGGTTTTTGGCGCCCTTAACAAATGTCATGTAACCGCTAAGCGCCATGATGATCAAATACAAGGGGATGGATACATAGGCCGATATCCGTCCGTCCGTGGTAAACGCGATCGCGAAGAGCACCGCCGAAATGATAAGATTGCGCGTAATCGACCGGTTGGATTGCCCGCCGTGATCATGATCGTGGCCATGGTCGTGACCGTGTGAGTGCCCATGGTGACTGTGTCCGTCCGCATCGTGCTCATGCACGCCCGCAGGCTTCGGCTTGACCAGATAGGCCCCGTCGCCGCTCAGGATTTTCTCGACGGCGGGCATGGATATCCGGTTGTCCACGGTCAGCTTGCCGCTGTTATAGCTGAGCTTGGCTTCGGCTCCGTGTTCCAGCTTCTGAATCTGTTCTTCCAGCTCGCGCGTACAGTTGGCGCAGGTAAGACCTTTTACGCGGTGCTCCTCCATCTCCATTCCTTCTTTCCAAACAAACGTTTTTTATAAAGTACGCAAAATATGAGTATATGTTCATATAATAAATTTTTGGAAACGCAAAGTCAAGATACTGGAAGTTCATAGGAGAAAAATAGTTTCCTATCCCGCTTCCCTCACCGGCGGACATGCCGTATGGAGACTGAAATCCGAAAGGATGCTATGATAAAAAGAACAGGTACAGAGGAAAACGGGAGGTTTAGATTCCATGACGGAAGCCTTGTACAGACAGTACCATCCTCTTCTCTATTCTATCGCTTACCGGATGCTCGGAACCCTGAGCGATGCCGAGGATATCATCCAGGACGTCTATCTGGAGATCCAGCAGCAGGATCTGGATCGTATCTTTAATATCAAAGCTTACTTATGTAAGGCGGTAACTAACCGCTGCATTAATTTTCTCCAATCCGCGCGCAGCCGGAGGGAAGTGTATACGGGCGAATGGCTGCCCGAGCCATCGGCCGTTCTGCCGGACCTTGCCGAGCAAGTGGTGCAGGAAGAAACCGTCTCCTACGCGCTGCTCGTCATGATGGAGAGGTTGAATCCGGTCGAGCGTGCGGTGTTCATCCTGCGTGAAGCGCTCCAGTACAGCTACAAGGAGATTGGAGATACCCTTTATAAGTCCGAAGAGAACTGCCGCAAGATTTACAGCCGCGTCAAAACGAAGCTTGTCCGGAAGGAGACGGCGCCCGCTCAAAAAAGCGAACGGGAGGACCCATTCGTGAAACTGTTTCTCGACGCGGCCAGAACGGGTAATTTTGAAGCTTTTATCGAGCAGATGACAACGGACGCCGTTCTGGTTACGGACGGCGGCGGCAAAGTCCGCTGTGCGCTGCGTCCCATTTACGGCTCGCACCGGATTCGGGCGCTGTTCGAAGGTATCTGGCCGCGCGGTTATTTCAGCGGCTCCCTGCTTCCCGCCCGAATCAACGGAGAGCTGGGCTTCGTCCTCATCCGCGATGAGCGTCCGGTCCTTGCGGTCAGCATGACATGGGACTGGGAACAAGGCCGGGTAGACCGCTTGTATATAGTCAGCAATCCGGATAAGCTGCACGGAATCCGTCTATAGAGTTAACCCAAACAAAGGAAGCGGAAAACTTTTTCGCTCCTTTCTTTTTTTTCTGTCACGAAATAGCCTCCTGTTCTGTTATATGACTGAATGCGAATAAGAGGAGGAATACACAATGAAAACACGTCTTCAAATGGATCAGCTGATTCCGAAAGGTTATGCCGCCATGTTGGGTCTGGAGCAGTACTTGGGGTCCACAAGCCTGGACAAAACGCTGAAAGAGCTGATCAAAATACGCGCATCCCAGTTGAACGGCTGTGCTTTCTGCATCGACATGCACACGAAAGACGCGCGCAAACACGGGGAAACCGAGCAGCGCATTTACGCCTTAAACGCCTGGCGCGAAACGCCGTTTTTCACGCCGGAAGAACGTGCGGTGCTCGCTTTGACCGAAGCCGTTACGCTCGTTGCCGAAACCCATGTCCCGGACGACGTGTACGACGAAGTGCGCCTTTATTTCGACGAAGTACAGACGTCCGAAATTATTATGGCCATCGTCGTCATAAACGCCTGGAACCGGCTGGCCGTAACGGCCAGGAAGATGCCTGCCGCGGACTGATTCCCATCCTCAACCTTCCTGGAAGGCGAAAACCAGACTCCCTTGTCTATGTGGCAAGGGAGTTTTTGCTTTTTGCGGAGGCGCCCCGACAGCAAGCGCCCTAATTTTGTATCCGCTCCCTTACTCTAAGCTTGTCCGGCTTTCCTGTATAACTTGCAGAAATTTCCGCATTCTAAAGAAAAGGATACCGGATGGATTAAAGGAGGGGTACGCATGGAAATGAAGGGACTGATGTACGAAAATATACAGCAACTTCTCGCAGGAAGTGAGGATACGGTTTATCAGCCTTTTCTCCTTTACGAACGCTCCTGTGTTCTTATCTACATCCAATCGATCGTCGATGTGAAGACGCTTCAAGAAAAGGTCGCTTCCGTTCTCATTGCTGAGGCCCAAGGCGACCATGAGATGGAGGAATTCCTTCAACTGCTGGACGAAGGGACTTTGTTCCCTCTGCCGGCGAAGCTGGTTTACGCCTCCCAGGATGCGGTCCGGGAAATCGTACACGGTAAAGCGGCGCTCTGCATGGAAGGACTTGGCTGCGCCTATATATTTGATGTCGTTAAATATCAGAAAAGAGCGGTTTCCGAATCCCAGAACGAGCTTGTCGTTATCGGACCTCAAGAGGCGTTTATCGAAGATATCGTCAGCAACTTGTCCCTGCTCCGGCATAAAATCAAGCACCCGGATTTGAAAACCGTCAAATATACCGTAGGCACTTATACGCAGACGACTGTGTATATGGTCTATATCGAGGGACTGTGCAAACCGGAAATATTAAAAGATCTGGATAAAGGAATCAATGAAATTTCCATCGACGGGGTCCTTGGAGTCAGCTATCTCTCGGAGCAGATGAAGAAAGGAAATAAAACGCCCTTTCCCCAATTCCAATACACGGAACGGCCGGACTCCGTCGCCGCTTCCCTGCTGGAAGGCCGGGTCGCCCTCTTGCAGGACGGGACGCCGTCCGCTCTTCTCGTTCCCGTCACGCTCTTGTCTCTCCTCCAGTCTTCCGAGGATTACTACCAGAGCTATTTATCGGCAAGCTGGATTCGGCTGGTGCGGATCTTCTTTGCCATGATTTCGATGCTCCTGCCTTCGTTGTACGTGGCGATCACCACGTTTCAGCCCGAGATTATCCCTTCGGAACTGCTGCTTACGATCGCTGCGGCCCGTGAAAATATTCCGTTCTCCGCACTGATGGAAGCTCTTATCATGGAGCTGACCTTCGAAGGGCTGCGCGAGGCCGGGACACGCATTCCGAAGCCGGTCGGCCAGACAATTTCGATCATCGGCGCCATCGTAATCGGGCAGGCGGCCGTACAAGCCGGGATCGTATCGGCTCCCATGGTCATTGTCGTCTCCATCACGGGGATCGCCTCCTACATCATCCCCCACTTCGAGCTGGGGCTGGCCCTTCGTCTGCTGCGTTTCCCTCTCCTGCTGCTCGGAGGGACGACCGGCCTCATCGGTGTTTTCATCGCCACCTTCATTGTGTACGGTCATCTCACGAGCCTAAGATCGTTCGGTGCCCCTTACCTGAGTCCGCTGGCGCCTCTGGTGTTCAGAGACTGGAAGGACATCTTTATGCGTGTGCCTTCGCCTTTCATGACCAAGCGTTCCAAAGCGTACATCGATAGGAACTTCAGGAGGCAGAAATAAAATGAACCGGATAAAACTTCTCCTTGTTCTGCTTCCCCTGCTGCTGATAATGACAGGCTGCTGGTCGAAGGTCGAAATCGACGAACAAACGTTTATTTTCGCCTTATACATCGATCAGGGGGATTCTCCCGATAAAGTCGAAGTCACGATCAGCAGCCCCCTGCCGAACCGCCTCATGTCCGGACAGCAGGCCGGAAGCGGCGCGGCCAACGGTAAACCTTACGCCATGATCAGTAAACAAGGAGCCTCCATTCAGCAGGCTCTTATGCTTATTCAACGAGATCTGACCAGGAAGATTAACTTCGGGCATACCCGGGTCGTTATTGTCGGTAGACAATACGCGGAGAACGGGATCAAAGATATGCTGAGCTGGATGCAAAGAGAACCCACTTTTCATATCAGCACTATTGTGAATACGGCCCCGGGCAAGGCAAGAGAGATAGCGGAAATTACGCCCGTTTACGAACAGATGCCGGCGGAAGTGATGCTCAAAATGTCCCTGCAAAGAGCGATGCTGGATACGAGCGCCAAGCAGTGCTTGATAGCAGAAGCTTCCGGTCATGGGGTCGCAACCAATTACTTGTCGGTGGGCGTGATGAAAATGGCTAGCGAGAACGAAAAGGCCGAGCAATGGGCGGGCATTCAAGGAATAGCCTTGTATAACAACGACAAGCTCACAGGAGTACTTCCGAGCGCGGAAGGCAGGGCCATAGCCTGGGCCTTGGGCAGGCTGGGCAGGCAAGTTTACACCCTATCCTGGGACGACGGTCAAAGTAAGGCGGTCATCCTCTTTAATCAATTGACGAGCAAAAAATCGGTCCGGATGGGACCCGACGGTCCCCGGTTCACGCTAACCCTTAAAGGCGACGGAGATTTGATCCAGAAAAGGGATCCCATGCACCGCGACGAGAACGAAATGAACGCTATCCTTGAACAGAAGCTGCGTGAGAAAATCGAAAAACAGTTAAAAAGCGGATTCGCCAAAACACGAGAAGCAGAGTCGGATGTCCTGCAGCTTGGCATGCTGCTTGAATGGAATTATCCAAAATTTTGGGAGAGAAAGCGGGAAAACTGGACCGATTATTATAAGAACGACCTTGATATCGAATTTAAATGCGAGATAAATGTGAAGCAGATCGGAATTCAATCTTAACGGTCCCAATCCGTTCCGTCATTCTAAGGGAAGGAAAATCCGCTATGATCGCTGTGGCTTTTTTCGCTATCGGCTTGCTGGAATGGCTCAGAACCAGCCCCAGACCTCCCGGCGACACCGTCAAATTCTGGGTGATTTTCTCGGTGCTGGGTTGTTGGAGCATCATGGCCTCCGCCTTTACGTGGTGGCCCCAGCCCACTCAGCTCATGCATCTGCTGTTTGGCTGGCTGGAGTAAGCTTCTTATTTTGATTAAAGGAAGTGATCGCATGCGCTCGACGTCCTGGCAGACGTTCCGGTTTGCAACGATTTACATGATTTCACAGCCGATCGCTTTTCTTATTGCCCCTCTGATTTCAACCTCCGGCTATCAGGGCTGGATCTCCCTGCTTCTGGGAGGACTTATCAGCGCTTTATTCATCTGCTGCACGGTCTATATCGGCCGCTTGAGCCCTGGCGTTCCTTGGGTTCAGTCCGGCGAGCTGATTATCGGAAAATGGCCGCACCGCTTCGTTTTGTTCGTTGTTCTGTACTGGTGCGTTTATTACGTTTCTATTGATCTCGAAAGCTTTACGCTGTTCTACGGATCGATTTATATGAGAGAAACGCCTCAATGGTTCCTGCAGCTTATCATCGGGCTGGTTATCGTGATTACGGCGCGCTGGGGATTTGCCTCGATTGTCTATATGGCGGACGGGCTTTTCCTCATTACGATGCTCGGGATTGCCATCATTTTGGGCTTGTTTACGGCGAACGCCAATTTCCAAATGTTCCCCGCCTTATGGACTCATCACAAAATGGGCTTGGCGTTGCGGGATACCTTTACCGCCGTTTCCTGGTTTGGCGAATGGTTCGTTTTTTTATTTATGGTGCCCCATCTGAAATTCGGCCCCAAAACGCTTCGCAACCTGCTCTCGGCCTGTCTGCTAGTGACGCTTGCCGTCTCCTTGCAGTGGATGCTGACTTTGTTTAATTTCGGCTCTTACTACGGGAGCCGTATTCAGTATCCCCTGCTCGAATTGATCCGAAGTTCAACGTTAAGCGGATTTCTCGGCAATGCGGATCCCCTGCTGATCGGCTTGTGGACGACATCCATGTTCATTCATGATGCGTTTCTCCTGTACGTAGGGACCAAATGTGCGGCACAGCTGTTTAAATTTCAGACGAGAAAAGCGATCCTTCCTCTCTTGGGCGGGACCGCAGTTGTCGCGGCACTTCAATATTCCCGGGACTCGACCCGTTTTATGTCTGAAATGAACTCCCCTTCCATCATCATGTTTTGGGTGTTGGTGGATGCTCTGCCCGTTTATTACACGATTATCGCTTATGTGAGAATTAAATTTAGCAAAAAAAAATTCCAAATCACTGAATAAACTGAATGTTTTCTCTGTTTCTCCTTAAGCTCTCCATACAAATTCATTGGGCTGTGATATTCTGTAAAGAGTGGTGCCTTGGGGTCGGTTCAGGCACTTATTCCCAATGAATACTGGAGAGATATCATGTCAACTTCTGCCGCAAAATCATTCGTTCAGTTGGATTTTTACAAAACCGAGTACGACGACGGACTCCGTTCCTTTTATTTGCCGGACGAGCAGCTTCAGTTCAGCGCCATGCCTCATGACGTGCTGACGGTGGCTGCCCAGGATCCTCACCGCTATCCGGTTGTCATTTTGGCCGATTCGAAACCGGTCGGTTTTTTTGTCTTATACGACGGCGAAGAAATCGCCCTGTACTCGGACGACCCGCACACTATCGTACTGAGAGCTTTCTCGGTCAACCATGCGGAACAGGGGAAAGGATACGCCAAGCAGGGATTGCTTCTCCTCCCCGATTTTGTGAAAAAACAGTTTCCTCTGGTCCGTATCATTGGCCTCGGGGTCAATATGAAAAATAGTCCGGCACGGAATTTGTATTTGAAATGCGGGTTCGAGGATCACGGACGGACCAAGCTCGGTCCGCTTGGCCCTCAGCACATTCTTACCCTGCCCCTGTAACCAGGACAGATGCGGCCGTCTGTGGCCGCATCTGTTTCTTGAACAGCAGACGGGGGGATGTCGCCTAAGAGCAGGTGCCGCTTGACGCCATATCGGCATTATAGTCGTATCATGAATGCTCAAAATCCCGCTATTTTAGTGAGTAATGCAGCTATTCACGGGGCAGTGAAAGACATTTTGAGAGCCTGATTGATTATAGTTAACCTCATTAATTAAACTCCTTAGTTAACGAGGTTAATTAAATGAATTAGCCCTTTGGGGCTCTTTTTTTCGTCTCCTTAAAATTCGATCCCGGTCGAATAGTGGATGTGCTATTGTAGAAGTAGAACATGTAACTGCTTTGGAGGGATGCGAACATGAATGCTATACCCGACACAATAACCCTAGCCGGTCTGATCGGAGAACCGTCGAGGATGCAGATGCTGCTGGAGCTTCTGAGCGGTAAATGTATGCCGGCCAGCGAACTGGCCGGAGCCGCCCGCATCACTCCCCAGACGGCCAGCTCGCACTTGGCCAAGCTGGTGGAAGGCGGACTGCTAACGGTTGAGCTCTCCGGGCGCCACCGCTACTACAAGCTTGCGGGCCCGGAAGTCGCCGATGCGCTTGAAGCGTTGAACACACTGGCGCAGCCTAAGCCGGTCAACTCGCTGCGGGAGTACGACCGGCTCAATCATCTGCGCTTCGCCCGAACCTGTTATGACCATCTGGCGGGAGAAGCGGGAGTCGCGCTGGCCGACCGCCTGCTTGAGACCGGCATCATCGGCCAGTCCGGCCGCGATTTTACGGTTACGGAGAAAGGCGAAGCCTTTCTCCGAGCCTTCGGCATAAACTGCGCGGAGCTCCGCAGAAGCCGGAGACAGTTCGCCAAGTGCTGCCTGGACTGGAGCGAACGCAGGTACCACATTGCCGGAAGCCTGGGCGCCGCCTTGACGGAGCAGCTGTTCAGACGGGAATGGATCGAACGGATTCCCGGCGGTCGGGCCGTCCGGATTACGGACACCGGATGTGACGGGCTCCGGCATTTAGGGGTGGACCTGAACCTGGCTGCGAAAGCGCGCTGAGCTTGCAAGGACAATTCGACGGAGGCCGAATAATCGGACATGTATACTTCTTGCGAGGTGATATTGATGATCAAACAAGAAGCACACCACACGTTCCGGACGATCCGGCCTTCGATTCTTTATTTCGGAACGCCGGTCGTTCTCCTCACCACACTGAGCGAAGACGGCAGTACAAATATTTCTCCTTTGTCGTCCGCCTGGGCGCTCGGCAGCCGGATTATTCTGGGCATCGGAAATGGTGGAAAAGGGCTCGAAAATTTGTCCCGGACAGGTGAATGCGTAATCAACCTACCGGACAGTTCCCTGTGGGAACAAGTCGAGAAGCTGGCCCCGCTGACCGGCAAATCCCCCGTTCCGGAAAACAAACGTGAGTTATACCGATTCGAAAGGGACAAGTTTGCCGCTGCCGGCTTTACTCCTCTTCCGTCCGAATGTGTGAAGCCCCAGAGAATTCAGGAATGTTCCCTGCAAATCGAAGCCGCTCTCGTAGGGCTGCACCCAAGCGACGGATTCTGCATCGTGGAGACGGAATCCCGCGCCGTCCACGCCGACGAACGGATCGTGCTGGGAGAACGCTATGTGAATCCGGCCGCCTGGAATCCGCTCATCTACAGCTTCCGGCATTACTTCGGCTTGGATGCGGAAAAAGGCAAGTCCTTCAAGTCCGAAACCTGAATGGGCATGTACGGGACGCGTTCTACTCCGCCTTCCATTCCATCCGGAATGTCCCTTCCGCATGATCTCCCGTTAGTATAAGGGTAGAAATGCCGGATTCGGGGGCATGGATGCGAATCTTGTTATCTTCCGGCGGATCTCCGGGTATCTGCTTAACGTCCGTAAACCGGATCCCGTATCCGCCGCTTTTCATCGTCCACGAATAGGTCAACAGAGCCGTTTCTCCCTTTTTCAAAGGAACCGGAACGGCTTTTTCCCCGTTAAAATAAGCAAAGCTTACTTCGTAAGACGATTGGGTGCAAACCTCCTGCCACTGTTTCGTCTCCGTGAAATCGCCCCCAGCAAATATAAGCAGAACGGCCGGAATACATAGGCCTGCCACCGCCGACAACATCTTCGTTCTTCTGAACAGCGAATCCGCCGCATAGAAAAAAAGCGCGCAGAGAGATCCGATTAGACCGGGAATCGCTAGATAAGGCGTGTTAAAAAAAAGGACAACGAACGGAGCAAATCCTCCGGCACCGTATACGATCATCCGGACGCCAACCTTTGCCTGCGGAAAGAATTTCACCAGAACCGACTCGGCAATCACGGAAAAAGTAATGGCGTAGCCGTATAGGAGCCACCAAAAAAAGGAGAACCGGGCACCTTCCGAAATTTTGTACAAATCCGCTTCCCCTACCGTTACGGCGATAAAAATGATAAATAATGTACCGGCTGCAGCCAGTTTGGACAGGATAAAGCTCCAGACGTTATTTCCGCTAACGCCCGCTGTTTCTTTCATCCCGCTCCTCCTTTCTGCTAATGGCTAGCATCTGCATGTTTCGTTGTCAACCAGAGACCTTTCGCCTGGAAGAAACGTCCCATCGCCCTCTCGCTCATGTCGAGAATACCAAAAGACCTCCCGGTCAAACAGGTCTAACTTTTATAGGTCCTCCCGGAAGTAAAAAGAAAAAAGAAGCACCTCTTCAATCGGGTCTTCCTTGCGACCGTCATGAAAGGCGCTTCTTTTGTTATTCCGTAGCAATCAGACTTCACTGCCTGCCGGATTTTAGCTGTGTACTTCGAAATCCGCTTCGAAGGAACGTACCACTTCCGGCAGCCACCGCTGCTCCACAAACTCGATATGCCGCGGAACGGCCGTATACTCGTCATAATCGCTTTGGCTGGAAAACTCCATCGAGAACGCGTACTGATAGTCGTTTTCCAGGCTGATCTGCCGTAAAACTTGAAGCTTCTGCACCTGCGGAATGGAGGCGAGCAGCTCTCTTCCGTCGCTCAAAAACTTTTCCGCTTCGGCCGAACCTTCCTCATGCTTCAGGTTGAATAATACCAGATGACGAATAGTGCTCATTTCCGTTCCTCCCGTTCCTGTGTTTGTCTGTACAAATTTGAACAGATTACGGACTACAAGGTTTGCTCGCGATCCCGGTTTATCGGGCTGCCGGGCGTTTTTTTGACGGGCTTGGGCATTTTGGCCCGCATGACTTTGTAAATCATCGCCGGTTTGAACAGTTCGGTCGGTTTTTCCACCATATGCAGAATGCGGATAAACTTCCCGTACACGTCCTCGTCGTACTCGGACAGGCGGTACAGTCTGCGGACGTACCACTGCATAAAACCGAGGCCGGCCGGCTTTTTCCCCTTCGTATTCGGATACAGGAACGCATCCGAGGTCGCCGTCATCCACGTAGGATCAACCAGCGCCGACAACCGCTTATGGAGAACGGACGGAATAACCTCGGCAGTGATCTTGCCCGAACGGACTTCCTGCAGAACCTTTTGCAGTTCCAGCGCTTCCAGGCAAGCGATGCTGATGCCCTGCCCGAAAACCGGGTTAAACCGGCAGAAGGCATCCCCAATGACAACAAGTCCTGACGGGAAACGGTCGAGTTTTTCGTAATGCCGGCGCACTTGGCTCGGAAACCGGTACACATGAATATCGCCCGCCGGTTTAAGCGATTTGATATGGTCATACAAATGCGGATGTGTTAAGGACTTGGCGAAATTCAGGAATCCCTGGTCATCGCGCGGCGGATGATTTTCATCTCCGTATCCGACTAGGGTAACGGACCAGCGGTCGCCTTCTATCGGGAAAGTCAGGCCGCCTTTGGACACTTCCGGCGGATTCGGAAACACGATCACGGACTTGTAGTCGTGATTTACGGAAGGATCTCGCTCGTACATTCGTGTGGCATAAGCCAGATTGATATGCACCTCGGATTGCGGTAAAGGATCAAAGCCGTGCTTGAGGAGCTGATCCGGCGTTTTAGTCGCCGAACCCGCCGCATCGATAATGAGGTCGGCCTCCAGACGCTCGGATTGCTTGGTAACCAGATTCTCCGTCTCGACACCCGTAAAGCGGCTCTCGCCGGGACTGCTCATATACTGAACGACTCTGTGCGAATAAGCGAATTCGATGTTGGAGCGCTGCAGCAGCCGCTGATGAACCCGCCATTCCAGCAGGGGGCGGCTTTGGGAAACTACCTCGAACCCGCTGTTGAACCGGACGAAGTGAAAATTCTGGTAAACCCAGGAAATATCCCGAATAAAATCGAGTCTCTCTCCGCCATGGCCCTCCAGCTCCTGCATAATACCGGGAAAAAACTTATCGAGCGTATTTTCACCGCTTTTTAAAAGCCCGTGGGTATGATAGCTTTGCGGTGTGCCTTTACGAGGATAAGGCCCTTCCGGCTGAGGGTCCTGCTCGATGATCGTCACAGTATCGAAGTAATCGGACAGAACCCGAGCGGCCAGTTTTCCGGCCATGCTGTTGCCGATGACGATCGCTTTGCGCGGCCTGCCGTGTTCCTTCTTGAAATCATTCATTCCGCCACACTTCCTTCCCGTCTAAAAGTCCCTCAACTGATCCACCGATCGTTCAGGTGCTGCTTTTGGTTACGGTTTGCCGCCAGGCCGATTTGCGGTCCATCCACATCAGCGTAATGGCGAACAGGACGCCGATCAAGCCGATGGCCACGCCGGACAGCGGCGCTCCACGGAGTCCCAGCGCGGTATTGATGGCAACTCCGCCCACAGCGGCTCCGATGGCACTGCCTACATTAAAGGCGGAAATATTGAGAGAAGCCGCCAGATCCGCCGCGTCTCCTGCTTTCCGCAGGACAAGCATATTCAGCGGTGTTACGATAGCGAAACCGGTCAGTCCCCAGAGGAAGGAGAAAATCACGGCCAGAATAGGCACCTGTCCCAGCAGGGCGAAGCCTGTCATCGTGATGATCATGGCTGCCAGCGAACCGAGCAGCGTCTTCATCAGGCCCTTATCGGCCAGCTTTCCGCTGGCGATGTTGCCGATGGCGGAACCGATCCCGAACGCGAGCATAATGGGAGAAACCGCTGTCGGGGTAAAGCCTGTGATTTCTTCAAGGTAAGGCGCGATATACGTATAACCGGCAAACAAGCCGCCGGAGCTGAAAACCGTCGTCAGCAATGCGATAAGAGGCTTCGCGCGGAAAATTTCCCGGGTTTGCTTAGCCATCCCGACGGCTTTGCCGGACTTGATCGTTGGAACAAGCCATGCCATTCCGATAACACAGATGGCAGCCGCAATCGTCAAGGCATAGAAAGACATCCGCCAGCCGTAGCTGTTGCCGATAAAAGTCCCTACCGGAACGCCCAGTATGGTGGCAACCGTCAAACCCACGGTCAAATAAGAGATGGCGCTGCCTTCTTTTCCGGGAGGCGCAAGCCGCTGGACCACCACGATGGCCACACCGACAAGCGTCCCGTGAGCAAACGAGCAGAACAGCCGTCCGACCATCAGCAGGTAATAGTTGGTCGTAACCGCACTGATCAAGGATCCGACAACGAATAGAAGAAGCAGGGCTATCAACAGCTTCTTCTTCTCGATTCTTCCCGTCGCGGCCGTAATCAGGGGCCCGCCGATCGCGACGCCGAGTGCGTAAACCGTAATGAGCAGACCCGCGCTCGACACATTCATGTTGAAATCCCGGGCAATCTGCGGCAGCAGGCCCATCGGCAGAAGCTCGGCGGTACAAATAATGAAAATACTCACAGCTAGGAAATATACGGCCAGCGGCATCCGGGTCCGTTCGGGTCCTTGAATCCCGGCACCGGAAGCATGAGCCGCTTTCCCTTCTTTGGGTTGTTTCGTAGACATGGTGCTCACCTCTCTCTATCTGTTTGACTAGTTTGTCAGTGATTAACGAGACCGACGGCTTCTTTAATCCCCTCGGCCCGCTTGTTCTCCGCAGGCTTGACATCCAGCAGCGCATAGCGGATGCTGTCGCACAAAGCCTGCCAGCTGGCTTCGATAATGTTCTCGGAAACGCCGACCGTACTCCAGGTTTCTTCGCGGTCCGAAAATTCGATCAGAACTCTGACTTTCGTGGCGGTCCCGTCTTTGTCGTCGAGCACGCGGACCTTATAGTCCGACAAGTGCATCGTCTGAAGAGTCGGATAGTGCTGCATCAGGCATTTGCGGAGCGCGTTATCCAGCGCGTTGATGGGACCGTTGCCTTCGGCCGCGTTATACACCGACTCTCCGTGTACCTTGACCTTCACAACCGCTTCGGACAAAATCGCCTGGTCGACGGATTTGACGACCGTTATTTTAAACGACTCCAAGGTAAGGATTTCTTCCAGATTCCCGTGCACGCTCCGGATCAGAAGCTCAAGGGAGGCGTCAGCCCCGTCGAACTGGTAGCCCTGATGCTCGAGCTCCTTTACGCGTTCGATAAGGATTTTCGTATTCGGGTTGTTCGCTGCCAGCTCCAGACCGAGTTCCTGAGCCTTGAAAACAAGGTTGCTCTGGCCGGAAAGCTCGGAAACCAGAACCCGCTGCCTGTTCCCAACCAGTTCGGGTGCTATGTGCTCATACGTGCTGGAGTCGCGCAAAATAGCCGAAACATGGACACCGCCCTTGTGAGCAAAGGCCGCATGTCCGGCAAAAGGCTGATTCACGGGCATGTGCATGTTCGCAATCTCGCTCACATAACGCGCCGTACTTGTTAGTCCGGCGAGCTGCTCTCCGGTTATAACCGGCAGGCCCAGCTTAAGCTGGAGATTCGGAATAACCGAGATGAGATTGGCGTTGCCGCATCTTTCGCCATAGCCGTTGATCGTTCCGTGCACCTGTGCGGCGCCCGCCATGACGGCGGCGATCGTATTGGCTACGGCGAGCTCGCAATCGTTATGAGCGTGAATGCCGAGCGGGCAGTCCAATTGTTCTTTGACGGAAGCGACTATCGCCGCGACCTCATGCGGAAGAGTTCCTCCGTTCGTATCGCAGAGAATGATCCAGTCCGCTCCGGCTTCGTAAGCTTTTCGGATGGTCGACATGGCGTAGGCGCGGTTGCTCTTGAAGCCGTCGAAAAAATGCTCCGCATCGTAGATCACATCTATTCCGCTGCATTTCAGAAAGCGGACCGTGTCCTCGATCATGTTCAAATTTTCGGAGAGCGACGTCTGGATCGCCGTTTGAACCTGAAAATCCCACGATTTGCCGAAAATCGCCGCCGTGCCTACCCCGATATCCAGCAGCTGCCGGAGGTTCGCGTCACGCTCGGCCGAGCTGTTCTTGCGCCTGGTCGAGCCGAACGCCGTAATCCTCGCCTGCTGCAGGTTCAACTCTCTGGCGCGGACAAAAAATTCGACATCCTTGTGATTGCTGCCGGGCCAGCCGCCTTCGATGAAGGAAACCCCCAGCATATCCAGCCGCTTGGCGATTTTCAGCTTATCCTCGACCGTCAGGCTGACTCCTTCACCTTGCGTGCCGTCCCGCAGAGTCGTATCCAAGATCGTAATCCGAGTGTCCATAGCTCCCTCCCGCTTGAAAATCTCCGCCGACTTGTGCCGGAGACCGCCTGCCTAGCGGCCTCCGGTCAGTTGTCGGCCAGGATTATTCCGGCTTGACTCCCTCGACGGCAAGCATATACATCGTCTGGGAGACCGCTTCCGTTTCTACCCACTGCCGGTACTCGGTTTCGGCAGCCGCCCGTTCGTGCTCGGACAAGTAGCCGTCCGCCACCATCTGGACACCGCGGGTTGCCGCAACGTCCGCCCAGATTCCGGCCTGCCGAAGGAAGTTCTCGTCTTCACGCGACACGGTTTCGTGCTGTTCGCTGCTTTGGATATCTCCGAGCCCCAGGTCCGCGAAAACGTCGGGCAGCTCGTCGGCTATCCCGTTGCGCATTCCCGCATCGGAACGCCATTTCAGAAAGGCCGCGTAGAAGACCTTCATGCTCGGGGGCGGCTCCGGCTGCCAGCTGATCTTGTCGTGATTATAATCCAGCACGATCACGCGTCCGCCCGGTTTCGCGGCTTCAATGAGCTGGCCGAGCGCCTGCCGGGGATCGGCCAGCCACTGAAGCACGCGTGCCGTCGTCACGATGTCGAATTCGCCCCTGTACGGCAAATAGTGGATATCCGCCGTTTCGAAGTCAAGCGACGCCTGCCCGCCGAAAGTTTCCCGGGCGTATGAGATCAGTCCTTCGTTATTGTCGATTCCGACGACACGGCCTTCTTGACCGACCGCTTCCGCTATCCCTTTCGTAATGGCTCCCGTCCCGCAGCCGGCATCGAGTACCGACTGCCCCGGCTCAAGAAGCTCAGCCAGTCTGCGGTGCGAGGCTCCCACCGTTCTTGCGTCGAACACGCTCCGCACACTGGACGCGGTACTGTCCAGTCTGGCTCTGTTTTCCGTTATTCCACCGCTCATAAGCGCGTCTCCTTTCATACGTATCCCGCTTTTTAATACCGGTTTTTCAGAAAATAGCTGACGATTTCTTTCATATCCTCGGAAGACTTCCGGGTTGTCGTGAGCTTCCACGTTTTGTACCTGGCGAGCTGCCTGAATTTAGGCGCGGACACGACCGAACCCACGATCATAATGTCCAGAAGCAGCGGCCGCTCTTCATGCAGAAACGATTTCGCCGCCTCTTGAAGCTCTTCTACTGTTGTCACACGGATGGTATCGATCAGCATGGACTCGCCAAAGGCCACATAGTCGATCGGTTTATACGACGTTCCTACCACGTTGCCTTTGTAGTAGGATTTCTGGGCATTGTTGATGGACTCGAACTTCTCGTTGTTCAAGTTGAGCCAGAGCACCGGTATTTCATGGGATGTGGCCGTCGCCATTTCCAGCGCGGTCTGGCGGAAACCGCCGTCTCCGAAGATCGAAACGACATACGAATCGGGCTTGGCGCATTTGGCGCCGATCGCGGCCGGAGGCGCATACCCGATGGCCGCGCCGTTTAAGCCCTCGATATACGTGCCCGCGCCTTTCGAAAGCAAATGGGTTTCGGTCCACGAGACCGGGTCCGTTACCCAAATCGTTTTGCCCTGCGGCAGCAGTTTTTGCAGGGTTTCGATGACCTGCACCGGATGAAGCTTGCCTTCGACGGCGGAGACGTAAGTCAAATCTTTCTCCCGGTCGGCATCGGCAAATTTGTGCTTGGATTGCCGCAGCGCCGCCGTCGCTTTCTCCCAAGACGCGTCTTCCAGCAAGTTATACAGAGCAAGCAGGAAAGTCTCCGAGTCCGCCGCTATACCAATGCGCACCTCGTAGTTTTTGCCGATCTGCTTCGGATCGATGTCAACCTGCACCAGCGGGACTTTATCGAAAATGGAGTCCCAGCCTTGCGTCGTAAACTCGCTCATGGACACGCCGACCGCGATGACGAGATCCGCTTCCCGGTACAAATAATAATTGGCCGCCGATTTTCCGTGAAGACCCGTACAGCCGAGCGCATGCGGATGATTCTCGCTGAGAATCCCCTTTCCTCTGAGCGTCGTAGCTACCGGAATGCCCAGATCGGCAATCTGCTCGACGACTTCTTCGTTATGGGCGTAATTTGCGCCGGCCCCGAGCAGCAGCAGGGGCTTTTGCGACTCTTTCAGCAGATTTCCGAGCCGGCTCACTTCTTCTCCGGTGGCGTCAACGATTTCCGTCGGCTTCGGGAAGCTGAACGGCTCGAACCCGGCAAAATCGATTTCCGTGAACTGCACGTCGATCGGAATGCAGATATGTACGGGTCCCTTACGTCCCGTCCACAAGTGCTCCTCCGCTTCCTTCAGTGTATCCAGGAGGTGATCCGCGGACTCCACCAGCTTGGAATACTTGGTCACGTTGGACATGAGCGCTTCCAGATCGAACGTGCGCCCTTCACCGACACATTCCTGCAGCGCGCCTTTCCCGTATGTCGATATGGGAACCTGGCCGGTCAGCAGAATGACGGGCTGCGAATCTGTGAAAGAGTTCACAATTCCGCTGAGTGCGTTCGTGGCTCCTATCCCCGTCGTCGTGATGACGCAGGCGGGCGCGGCGCCGGCTTTGGCGAAGCCGTCCGCCATAAGCGCGGCCCCGTATTCGTGCTGGGAAAGCACGAACCGGATTTCCTTGCGGGAGATTTCGTCGATCATCGGAAGCACATAGCTTCCGGGGATGCCGAAGACGGTATGGATGCCCATCCGTTTTAACCAGAGCGCGACAATTTCCTTGATATACATCGTTTTATTCCCCTTCTTCTAACGGAAATGGAAGAATAACCGGACGGAAGCGAGATCCCGTCCTAGACATCAAATTTCAGCGGTCCCTTGCCGGCCAGATAATCGTCCAGCCCCGTGAGGGAGGCCATGCTTTTGCCGCTTAAAATTTCCTTCTTCAATTCTTCTTCCCTCTGTTCGACATAAAGGGCTCCCTGAAGAACCGCGTTTAAATATTTGCGCTTAATGAGCAGCAGCCCGTCGTTGTCTCCGAAAATCCAATCCTGCGGCTCGATGACAATGTCCCCGGCCTTGACAGTATCCGGCACTTTCGTCGCCGGCTTAACCGCCGTTTTGGCCGATACGTACGTAACTTCCGTAGAGAACACGGGAAAGTCCAGCTTATTGATATCGTCGATATCGCGGACGGCGCCGTTGATGACCAGACCGCCCAGCTTCCGGCGGATCGCTTCCAGCACGTAAATATCTCCCGCGAGCGCTTCGGAACGTTCGTTCACATTGTTCAAAAACAGGACGCTGCCCTGAGGTGCCCTGCTGAGCGCCTCCAGGCCCGGCAGCATATCGTTGTCCGTATTGACCGTATACACAGGTCCGCACAGTTTAAGATGCCGCGTCCGGTTCTGAAAGGTCGTCGGGAACGGAACCGTGTACTTCTGGGAAGCATCGTTAAGCTGAGCGCAGCCGATATTGGCAAACTGGCGTCTGACCTGCTCGATCGTGGATAAGTCGATGCCCTTCTCTTCCGTAATCATGTTCAGCACTCTCCTTCTAGGTTAAATGGAATGAACCGCGCCCGCGTGTGTCAGCACATCGGCAAGCTGTTTGATGGCGTACACCAGATTCGTCTTCTCAATCGTCAGCGGCGGGGCGAAACGGATGCGTTGGCCGGCGGGACCGCCCGTGAAAATCAGAATTCCGCGTTCGAGACACTGCTGGACGATCGACTTTCCGGAAACGCCTTCGACTTCGAAGGAGAGCGTCGGACCTGTCAGATGGACGTCCCGCAGCAGCGGAAGCTCGAAAGGAAAATGCTCGCGGATCAGCGCTTCGATTTCGCCGCACAGCTCTTCGGGACGGCTGGCATCGATATATTCGGCGACCGCCATGGCCGCAAAGCAGCCTAAAGACGAAGTTTGGAACGTATGGGCGAGAAACAGCGAGCCCGGGATCGATTCTTTCAGCGAACCCCGGTATACGACGGCGGAAAACGGATACAGCCCGTTGGTCATCGACTTGCTGAACAAGTAAATGTCCGCCTCGATTCCGAGGTGACAGGATATGCTGAGATGACCGTGCCGGTAGAAGCCGCACTGGATCTCGTCGGAAACGACGACCACGCCATGCCGCCTGGCTTCGGCGGCCGTATCGGTCAGCCACTTCGCCGGAAGGGGAATGTACCCGTTCGCTCCCTGCACCGGCTCGTAGATAAACGTCGAAATCGTCTCCCACGGAATATCCGTCTGCCCAGGCTCGATTTCGATGCAGTGCTTTTCAAGCTCGCCCAACAGGGGCGTTTGCTGCAGGGCAAAATTTTTGTGCACACTCGTTACGGCAAGCGCATCCAGGCCCAGTCCGTGGAAAGAGCCTTTGAGATAAGCGATTTTGCCTTCTCTGACGCGCTGGCCGATGGAAAGAGCCGTGGAAACCGCCATACTGCCGCCAATCTGAAACAGGAGCTCGTAGCCGGGAGCCTTGAGCTTGCCGAGAAGCCACTGTGCATACTGCTCCGCTTCTTTCGGGTAAAAGCAGGCCGCAATATCCGAGCGCAGCTCGCGGAACGGAGCGATATCCGGGTTGCAGTGACCAAAATTCACCGAAGCGTAGGCGCTCATGCAGTCGATATAATGCTTCCGTCTTCCTTCACGGTCCTCCAGGATCAGAAATTCGTTCTTGGAACCGGCCAGATAATAATCCGCACCATAAATTGACTTTTCATCAAAAACGCTCAACGTCATATGCTCAGCTCCTTCAATTTTTAGTCAATAGCGTTCCCATCCACGAATGGGGAGCCGGAAAGAACGTCAGAATGGAATCTCCCCTGGAAATGATTCCAGCCGTCTTCATGTCCAGAAGATTAATAAACACGTCCCCGGCCGGACAGTGAGCCGTTCTCGGTATGTTCAGGCTGAAAAATTTCTCGTACGGGATTTCCCAGTATACGGAAAGATTTTTGGAAATGGTAAAATTAAAATTGTTCGTTACCACATGATGAATGCTCTCTTTCGGCAGGTTGTTCGCTTCGAGAACCCGGGCGATAACGAGACGGGAATTCGTAAGAAAACTGTCCTGCAGCCCTTTCTTCTCTTGGCCGTACATAAGCCGCCACGAAGCAGAATCCTGAAGCGTCTGAAAAGGAGTCATCGTAAACTGCGGATTCCGGCCCGTTACGATACAGGAAACGGCGCCATCGCTGTGCAGACCGATCACGCCGGGAATGATGCGCACGATAGGTCCGTAATCGAGGATTTTATCCACGCTCACGAGCAGTACGTTCGTGTCGTTCGCTTCCGCAAACTGGGCCGCCAGCTGAAGGGCTGCCGCAACGCTTGCGCAGTACTGCATGAAAACGCCGTAAAAAAACGCGCTGCCAAGTCCAAGCTCGTCAAGCAGCCGCCCGGCGAAATCCTCCTCGTGCAGCTCCCGGCAGTGATGGTTTCCCGTAGTGAAGAAAACGGCGCCAACCGAGTTTTTGTCCAGTCCGCTTTTGTCCAGAGTAGCCGTGGCCGTCTCCAGCGCAAGCTGGTACATCGTCTTATCGGACCCGCAGTACTGCCGGACCCCGTTGATCCGGAATTTGGCCAGATTTTCTTTGGAGGTATCCATCTCGGGAATTTCCGTCAAAGGTTTATAATCTCCCAACACATAATGCACATGACTGATTCCGACCATAGCCAAACCTCGTTTCTTCTCTATCGCATCCTGCTTTACGAAAAGGTAAGCAGAAGCTTCTGCGGAATGCGGAACGTTTGTCCTTGGATAACGGGACGTTCGCTTTGGGCAAGTTTGACTCCGCCGAACCGGTCGAACAGCTGCAGGAACGTTTCCTCAAGCTCCAGCTTTGCCAGGTTAAATCCGAGACAATTGTGCGAGCCCATTGAGAACGATAAATTCACTTTTTCTTTGCGGGAAGGAATCCACTGGGCCGGATTGTCGTACATCTCCTCATCCCGGTTGGCGCTGGCCAGAAAAAGGATAACGAACTTCCCTTTCGGTATGACGACCCCGTCCAGCTCGTAATCTTTCTTGCAAATTCTTGTCGTCGTATGAAGC
This sequence comes from Paenibacillus sp. JT31N7, assembly GCF_059692095.1. Classification (NCBI taxonomy): domain Bacteria; kingdom Bacillati; phylum Bacillota; class Bacilli; order Caryophanales; family Paenibacillaceae; genus Paenibacillus; species Paenibacillus sp. JT31N7. Next base: position 175,250 of record NZ_JCAUAT010000001.1, on the reverse strand, counting down.
GGCGGCTGCCAGCGCAGGCTTTCCTGAACGGCCGACTTCAGATAGTCGCCATCCTCCATCACACGCGCGAGCTCTTCCGGTTTGTCCAGCAGAATGGCCATGATATTGGCAATGGAGCAGGCCGTCGTCTCGGAACCGGCGGACAGCAGAAGCAGAATGTGCCGGTTCATATCTTCCTGCGTCCACTGTCCCTTCTCCACCGCAGCCCGGAAATGGGTGATCATCCCACGGGAAGTTCCGCCATTCACGAAGTTCTCGATGTAAGCGTACAGCTCATCGCTCGCTTCAAGGGCCGCCTGAAAATGACTTTTGGGGTTATCCAGATGGAGAATAATCGGCCGCATCTTGCGATAGACCCACATGGCGTCCTCGGCCGGCAGACCGATCGCCTCCATGATGATGGTCATCGGAATGGGGATGGCGACCTCCTGGATAAAATCCACCTCCCGGCCGGAAGGGATCCCGTCCACAATCCGCTTAATCACCTGCCTGACGGCGTCCTCCATCCCTTTTTGCATCGCGCTGGGCTTGAACTGATTGCTCATGATCGGGCGTCTCTCGCTGTGTTTCTTGCCGTCCATATCGATGATCGTGGAGCCGAACAGGTGGCGGGTCGTCCGGAACGGATGCTCGACCGTAAAATTCTCCGTATCGAGCAGAACCTGCTTGATATGTTTAAACTTGCTCAGGAAGTAGCACTGCTGCTTTTCCGACCAGTGAATCGGCTCCTCCTGCCTTAAAGCGGTATAAAGCGGCCAGGGGTCCTGCCTGAACTCGGTGGACATATAATCGATGACGAGAGGAGTCGCTTCGCTTCTCATAGAGTCACCATCCTAATTGGAGGAAACCAGATGGTCTTGGAAGAAGGTTTCGTAAATGGATTTCAGCGTGTAAAACTTGCGGATATCATAATCTTCAATGACGATTTCACGCCCGACCTGCTCTTCCAGAAACACGATCATATCCACCATGGACAAGGAGTCGATATACCCGTGCTCCAGCAAATTATCATTCTCGTCGATCTGCAGGTCTTCCACCTGGTTCGTTTTTTGGATGTGCTCCACAAATTTCGCGTACACGTCTTCTTTAGTCATAATCGATCATCTCCTTAACGGGTTAGGGTTGGAATCTGCATTCCTTTAAGCGCCTTCCGGTCGACCTTGCCGTTTGTATTGAGCGGGAATTCTTTGAGGAAAATAAAACGTGAAGGGATCATGTAAGACGGCAGAATTTCGGCGCAATAAGCCCGCAGCTGCCGCTGGACGGCCTGTGTGTTTTCCTGATTCGTCAGGACCGTAAAAGCGTGAAGCTCCGTTTTGTTCCCCTCGTTTACAATCAGGCTTACGCCGTCGACCATCGGATGTGAAAGAAGTCTTCGCTCCACCTCCTCCAATTCGACCCGGTAGCCCATAATTTTAACCTGGTTGTCGGTCCGGCTGACGTAATAAAATTCGCCGTTCTCGTCCATATATGCCAGGTCGCCGGTTTTGAACACTTTCTCACCGGTGTAGGGCATTTCGGGATGAGGGACCAGCCGGCTGCTCGTCAATTCTTCCTCCAGCCAGTAGCCTGAAAACAGACAAGCTCCCCTCAGGTAAATTTCACCGGTGATTCCCGGTTCGCGAATGATTTTGCCCGCTTCGTCGACGAGCAGCATCTCGATGTTGTGCATCCCCGAACCGACGGAAATCGTTTCCGTATCAGGGAGCGGAAGAGGTAAATCCTTAAACGAACACGCAATGGATTCCGATTGCCCGAAACAGTTAATAATCCGCTTCAAGCCGAGCAGAGACTGCAGTTTGCGAAGATCCCGCGCCGAGCAGTACTCGCCTCCGTACAAGATCGAATGGAGATGAATCTCCTCGACCGGCTGACGCTCGTGAGCCAGGACATTTTTCCAGATGGAAGGAACGCCGCTCATCAAGTCCACCCGCTGCTGATGCAGGTGCTCCAGAAACCGTCTGGGCTGGAAAATGAGCGAACGCGGGACGATGACGAGGGTGCCTCCGGTACCGAACGCCAGCCCCATGTCGAGGAGGCTGAAATCGAATTGCAGGGACGATACCGTACCGACCCGTGTGTTCTTAGGCAGGGCGCACTGCGAGTTCATCCCGTCGAAATAACTAACTACCGCCCGGTGAGTCATCATAATGCCCTTCGGCTGTCCCGTAGAGCCCGAGGTAAAGATGAGGTAAACGAGATTCGTGTCCAGCAGTTTAGGAGCCGCAGAACGATCCTCCCCTGCAGCTGGGCTTATATCCGGTACAAGCAGACTGTCTTCTTCGAGATAAGCCTGCACGGCTTCCGTTTGTGGCGAAAGCTTCCGGCTGCGGCCTTTTTGAATATGCAGCCGGGCACCCGTACGCGTGAGGATCGATTCGAGCCGCTCCTGCGGAGTGTCCGGATTCAGGGGAACAAACACGAATCCCCGGATCGAACACGCAATCATGACGGCAACCGCATCCGCCGAAGGGTCGAGCTCGAGAACGACACGGTCCCCGGTACGGAGGCCGGTCGATTTCAGCCGTTCCGCATAATTGCGGGATTTCTCCGCTAGGCGTGCGTACGTCCATTTCTCGGAATGGTGTATAATAGCTAGTGATTCCGGAGTGCTTGCGGCAAATTTCAAGAAATAATCATGCAGAAATTTAGGTTCGTCAGAGCGATACATACAGACCTCCACTGGGCGTCATGTTCGTGTGCCTATTCATCAGCTGAACGAAACGGTGAGTTCTCGCATGGCTTTTTTGCCGTTGTCCGGTCACATCCTTTGCTCATTTAATGGGGATATTTAGAGGGATTGCTGTCCTTAAATTATCACTACCCCTACCGAAATTAAAATGTGGTCACCCACATAAAAAATGTGGTTTTGTCTCCATCAAAAAAGGCTCCCTGCACCGGTTAAAGTCCGGCGGGGAACCTTTTGCTCACTTCATTTGCATAATTTTCTTCACAGCGCCTCTGCGCGACGACACCTCCAGTTTGTCATAGATTTTGGTCAGCCGGCTCTCTACTGTACGTATGGTGACGTTCAGTTCCTTGGCCATCTGGGCGTTGGTATAATCGAGGGCAATCAGCTCCAGCGTCTGAATCTCCACTTCCGTGAATACCGAGGAGATATGATTTAACAAATGATAGAAAGAATACGGCAGGAAGAAATGCCCGTCCAGCGTGCACTCGATCACTTGAGCCACCTGTTCCGGTTTTGTATCCATATTCAGGATATTGTTGACTCCCGCTTCCATAAGCGTATGGAAAAACAGGACGTAGTTGTATTCGGACAATACGATGATCCGCAGATCCGCGTAGGTTTTTTTCATTTTCTTGATCCATAAAATATCACAATGCGGGGAATCGCTCATGAGCATAACGACGACGAACGGTTCGGGCAGCACACCCAAATGGTTAAAAGACGCCGATTTCATTCCCGTATCGATTCCGGCGATCTGGAATTGATCGGACTGGCTGAGATAGTCTGCAATCGTGGGATTTTTCCCGGAACTGTTATCCACAATGAAGACATGAATTGGCTTGTTTTTCTCTCTCATCACACATTCTCCGTTTTTGATTCTTATTTTTGAACCGTTCTATCCTCTTGATCTGCATCCGTTTTAGGACATAGCGGATCACTCCTTATCGTTTGGAGCATCGTGAACGGCTTGGCCCGGGAGTGTAGGGAGATTACGGATTGCGAGCCGGAGCCTCAATAGATTTGGGAATCCGGATGGAAAGCCTCCAGATTTTCCTTGACTCTAAGCAGGAATTGACCGGTAACCCGGCCTTCGAGGATCCGGTTATCGCTGGAGAGACAGAGATTTGCCATGGAACGGACCGCAATCATCTCGTCGACGACCCGGGGTCTTTTTACAATGGATTCGATCGTCAGAATAGCTGCCTGTGGGTAATTGATAGTCGGAGAGGAAAGGATGGAACCGAAGGCACCCGTATTGTTGATCGTAAACGTTCCGTCCTGCATATCGTCCAGAGTGAGGCGGCCCGTCCGTGCTTTCTGCGTCAGGCTTGCGATTTCCAGGGCGATCCCGGAGACGCTTTTCTGGTCCGCGAATTTAATAACGGGGGCAAGGACGGAATCTTCCGTCCCGATGAGCAGGGAGATGTTGACATTTCGTTTCATAATGATTTTATCGACGGCCCACACCGAGTTCATCATCGGATAATCCTTAATGGCCGATACGACCGCTTGAATAAAAAAAGCCAGATAGGTCAAATTAACGCCTTCTCGGCGCATAAAATCATCTTTAAGTTTCGTTCGGAGCTTTACCAGATCCGTTACATCCGTCTCAATCGATGTTAAGGCGTGGGGAATTTCCCGGACGCTCTGCAGCGTGCGCATGGCTATCGTATGACGGACGGGCGTGACTTTGATAAAATCCTCCGCCTCGCCGACTGTTTCCGCTTCCGTTTGACCAAATGGGGTTGGAGGATTGTCCGAAAGATGGATGCCGGTGCTTCTTACGTGAACAGGTTTTTCTTTCGTTTCCGCATGACTTTTATCGCCTTTCTCCATATGCTCCCGCTCCTTTTCCAAACTCATAACCGGGAAAGTCTCCTTTCTTTTGTAAGAATCCGCCTGCCTATACTTCCATTATTGGTTATGAATGCCTTTTATTGTTTAGAAATTGTACCCCACTCGTTTACAGCCTGTCAATTGATTCGCAATCATCAAAAAAGGCTTCATTGTTTCTGACAAAACCCGCCAAATCTCGCCTAATCGAAGAAATCGTCTAACTGGACAGCGATTAAATTGGATACAACTGGTAATTGGAAGAATATATGATACAATATAGGAATAAGTATTAAATAAGTTCTATTCTTGTTTCTGGCAGCACATTCTAAGGCGGGCCAATCCGATTCAAACAGAAAAAAAGCCCTGCCGCTAAGGCAAGGCTAATAGATCCTTTTGTAAACATTCGTAAAGCTAAATCTTCACCCGTGTTCAAAAGCCGGTTTGTTGTCCTTGTTGAAACCAACCGCTTTTCTTTTCCGGCCCGCCTTAGAAGCTAAATAGGGAAGCAGGTAATAATCGAGACCGAATCTTCCTGCGTTTGCCCCTGCCGCAACCACGAAAAACCCGAGCAGGATCATCCATGGATTCGTGCTGACCGTTCCCGCAAACATGTACATAAAGTTCATCATCAATCCGAACGTGGCCGCTACGGCCGTCAGACCGCCAAGAATCAGACCGAGACCGACCAGAAGTTCACCCCATGGAACCAGGATGTTAAATGCCTTAACGCCCGGAAGCGCCACATTTTCCAGAAAAGCATGGTACGTCGGATAAACGAGCGCGTTAGTCGCCTTATCCGTCACCGGTTTCGCAATAGCGCCCTTCATAAAACCCGATGCATCGAAACCTCCCGTAATCTTGCCCCATCCCGCACTTGCCCACTTCCATCCCACGTAAAGACGAAGCAAGAGCAGTAAACCCGAGGCGTAAACATTCGTTCTTAACCAATTCATCAATTTGATCATCTCCTTTTGGTATGGCTCTGCATAAACATGTCAGAGCTGTGTTTTGGTGAAAATCTCCTTCCGATCAATCCAAACTGGATATAGATACCCTCCTTTCCATGTAATGGTAAATATCGACTTAATTGTACTTGATTTTTAAAACGCTATCAATTTGTTTTTTGTCATTAACTAATGGACTTTTTTGACACTCGCATCGAAGGTGAAGCACAAATCCCGTCAATTCAGGGTGAAATAAAGAAAACTCCGTTCTGGACGGGGGTAAAATTTAATGAAATCGCCCTCACTCCCGGCGCTCTTCCCGCAGCGGTTTTACACGATCCGGAATGTCGGTCGTTCTGCAGGGGACAAGCTTTGCACGGAAAGATCCCTGATAGCCGAACACCGGGCCGAGGACGGGATTGCTCACGTTTACGGAAATTTTATAAACGTCTTCGGCATCGTCGTACCACTCGCATACTTCGGCCGTCCCGGTTAATCCGGCGGGAAAAGGAAACTGGAGCCAGCCTTCATAAAACCGCTGGTTCCCCGACCGGATCTTGATACCGCCATTGGGAGCCGGCGCAAGATCAAGATCTACGGCGAGATGCTGCTTGTTCCCCAGGTAATCGACGATACGTCCGCGCCGGCTGCTGTAGATCATCGTGGCATCGAAATGCCGTGCCCTGGGTCCGAACGTAAAGTTCCGGATCCAGGTTACCGTTTCCCGGCCGTAGCTGTCCCGGTAGGCGAAATTTTCGATGGTGAAAGGAATTTCCGTGCCGCTCTCCGGAAACATGATGTGCCGCGAGGTGCCGATCAGCAGCGGGAGAGCCGTCCACTTGCTGGCCCAGATACGGTGCATCACGCCTTCGCCAATGGAAGCAACGCCGTCCCCGCTGCTGAAACCGAACCGCTCCCGGATACGGGGATGCAGCCTGGCGAAGTCCTCGCCTAGCGCCCGCTCGTATATGGATGCCATTGTAGTTCTCCCTCCTTGTGATGGCTGCGCGGCTTGCGCAAGCATCGCCCTGCTTGCGGCAGATCCCGCCTCGACCAGAACGCCAGCAGGCACAAGCCGGCCATCGCTCCGCTGAGGGTCAGCGGATTAAACGGCGCTTGAAGCAGCTGGGGACTCCGGGCGAGGGCGATCGCGGGCAGCAGAAGCAGAAGCGCCGCCTGCGCGCGGTAAACGCCGGCCTGTCTGTGAGCCGCAGCCGCAAGCAGGCCGATGCCGATTTCGCCCGCGCCCAGCAGGGCGAGTACCGGCTTTTCGCCTCCGGGGAACCACCCGGCTGCCTGCAGGACGGCCAGCTCGCCTCCGCCCGGGAAAAGCAGCTTCGGCACCAGCCCTTGGTACACCCACAGCAGCGCGAGCAGTCCCGCACTGAAATAGTGCATCAGAGCGCGCTGGATGCTGACCGAAGGCGGAATTCCTTTTTCCAGCCAGATGCGGAGCATGTCAAAGCTCCAAGCCGTCGCATAGCCGAAAAGCGGGCGGAACAAGATCCGGTCGAACCAGCGCCCCGCCGCTCCGAAGCGTGTATCGTACGTATAGCGTGTCGCGAACGTCACAGCGCCGCCTTTGGGCGTATATCTCCAATATCCGCTCCCGCTGCGGATCAGCGAGATCCGCTGGGGGGAGCCGAACTTCAAACCTGAAATGCGTTCCCCGGTCAGCAGGTTCACTTTTGCTTTTGTCTCCCCCGTTCCCGCAATGTTCATCCCGAAGCCGATTCTTGTCCGGTAATGAAACCGTTGAGGCCCCCTATCCCCGCTTCGAGGCAGGTAGGTTATTTCCGTAAAGCGCAGATCCCACTGCTGATGCAGTCCCGGAGTCTGCGTCGCTTTCCACAGCGCCTCCATGTCTGTCTGAATGTCGAGCTCCACGTAGATCGGTTTTGCCTTCATTCGTTTCTCCCCTCTCCGCGTCCCGGCGGTTTTCCGCTACCCGTGCCGTCCGTGTCCCTCCCTTGTTCCATAAATCTCTTCCGGATGTCCAAGTCAGGGAGAAGGCAGTCCGGCCTTCTCCCGAACCAGAGGTGTCGTCTCCGGGCAATCCAGTCGTATACCCCGTCTCTTACAGGAATAGGCACGGCCGCGAAAATGCCCAGTACCGGCCAGAAACCCGGCATGCACCGGAAAACGCGCAGAGCCGCCGCGGATTTCGTATATGCCCGGCCGTCCTGGATCAGCACAAATGTATCCGGGTCGTCTGCCGCCGGCCCCTGCGTGTTCAGAAGGCGTCTGCCCGCCTCCGACTGGATGGCAGCGAACCGAAACCGCCGCGAGGGGTCCCTGCGGATCACGAACCGGGTGATCCCGTGACACAAGATGCAGGATCCGTCTATCAGGAGGATGACGGAATCCTTTTGATAAGCCAATTTTCGTCTCCCCATCTCTCCGCTCCCCGGCAGCCGTCTTCTATCTCCGCTGTCTTAACGCCAGTATAGGGCAGAATGGCGTTTTTGCTCAGTTCTAACTTATTTAGAACGCGGCAAAAAGAGGTTCTACGAATCGTAGAACCTCTTGTCGGCCATACCGCCGGATCAGGGGTCATTCTGTCTGCTTATCCCGCGAAATCCCCCGCCTTCGCACTTTCTCCACCGCTTCTTTGCTGCTTTTGGCACCCAGCTTTTTAAGCATCTTATTCACCTGGTTCTTCAGGGTGCTCTCCGCCTTCACGAGCTTTTTCTCGATCTGAGGCTGCGTATAGCCCTCTTCGATCAGCTCGAATACTTCCCGCTCGGCGGCCGTCAGCTCTTTCAGCTGTTCTTCCCTTTTCAGCCGGGAAAATTCCTTCAACAGAGCGTCCATGGCGGCAGGATGGCGATAGGCGCCGCGAATGGCGTGGGGAACTTCACGGAACCTCGTTTTTTCAATATAATTGACGGCCCCCGCGGTAAAAGCTTCCGTCATGACATGCTCGTCGGACACGGAAGTCAGCATAATGATCTTGACCGGACGCAGTTCCAGTATTTCCACGGCGGTATAGATGCCGTCAAGTCCGCGATCCGTCAGTTGAATGTCCATCAAAACCACGTCGAAATCAAGTTTCGCCGCCATACTGACTGCCTCATCGGGATGAACGGCCGCGCCGACAACCAGAAGATCGTCTTCCTTATTTAAATAGGAAGTCATGGCTTTGATCCAATCCGGATCATCCTCCACAAGCAGTATTTTAATAAGTTCCATCGGACTTCTCTCCGTTTAGTTGAACGATTTTGTTGCGCGGAAAATAAAGACGGACGCATGTTCCGGCTCCCGGTTTGCTTGAAATCTCCACCGAGCCTCCGGCTTTCTGCATCACGTTGTACACATAAGACAAACCAAGCCCGTAATTGGCCGCTTTTTTCTTGGTGGTATAAAACGGCTCAAACACGCGCGACAGCCGGTCGGAAGGAATTCCGCCGCCTGTATCGGCAACGCTCAGCACCGCGCCATGACGTGACGCTGCCAGCGTCACGGTAAGCGCTCCCCCGTCCGGCATCGCTTCGGCCGCATTGCCGAGCAAATTGCCGATGACCTCCGTTAGATGCACGGGATCGAGCCTGACAGCCGGACGCCAGTCGAAGACAGTATGGACCGTAATGCTCTGCCGTGCAAATAGCTGTCCGTGCCGGCGGACAACTTCCAAGGCCAGTTCATCCAAAGAGACCGGCCGTTCTTTAAGCGTAATCTCCTTCGTCCGGTTATGGATGCGGCCTACCATATCGAGCATATGATCCGAGGCGGCTGAAATAATCCGAAGATGCTCCTTCGCTTCCTCGTCCTTCTCGTCCAGGTTTCCCTGCAAATTTACCGTGCTAAGCGATATTTTGCCTAGCTCGTTCTTGATGGAATGATTGAGCAGCGTCGTGCCGGATGTGACCGCCTGCATAGTCGTATCGAGCGAATCCCTTTCAAAACGGAGCCGGATACCCAATACGCCGTATACAAAAACGCATAGCAGCGCCACCGCGAACGAATACATCACAAATACGGAAACGTAGCGAAAAAAATCGAATTCCGGCGATAACACACGAGCCACGTTAATAAACAGCAGTACGCCAAGCAGCGTGGGAACGATGATCAGCGTCGTGATAAGCCGGTTTCTTTTGCGGACGGGATTCCCTTCTCTCCGGAGAGAAAGGACAAGCAGCGAACAGGCGCCCAGATAATAAGGAGCCGTCCACAAAAGCAGCGGGCCGTAATGGATGGCAAAGACAACCCTCGAAGCCGTATAGATTAACATGGCCAGAACAGGCAGCAGCAGCAGTCCTTTGACGGCCCGCACGGCCCGCGGTTTGTTTTCCAAAACGCCCGAGTAAACAAGACTAAAGACAAGCACCCCATAAGGCGTCAGCGTATGATTGATAAATTCCGATGCGTGAGCCAGACCCGTAAAACCTTTTTGCTGGAGCAGCCCGTTCAATCCGCCTATGGAAGCGCTGAAGAGAAAGAACGCCGCCCACCGGTTCGTCTCCTTATGAAGGTGGGGAACCAGAAGAATAAGCGATGCCAGCGAGAGAGCCAGAAAATAATAAAGCATACCATCACCCTTACGGAAACAGATATATTTATCCTACCATATTCCCCCAAGGAAATCCGATCACGGATAGCTTTTACGGAAAATTCTGATAGTATAGAAGGAAGGGCTCCTACCGGGAGTCTTATTTTTACATAAGGAGGCAACCCCCTATGACGACAAACTGGAAAGAAAGGCTGACCGGCATTGCCGGCGCGGATCTGGGGATGGAAGGAGGAATCTACTATGAACCTTAGTCTGACGGGGTCCCGGCATCAGCTCATTAACCAGCTCGTCTATTTCGACGAGGAACTGCATCAGTTCCTGGAGCTCTATTATCCCTCCCCGACCAAATCGCGGACCTATACCGAAGAGCGGCTTCACGAGTATTCCGAAGCTCTCACCAATCTGATCAGCGAATTTAGCGAGGAGCTTCTGCATTCCAAAGTGCTTATTGGCAGCAAGGTACAAATCCGATACCTGGATGATAACCAGTCGGATACGTATTCGATCGTTTTCCCGTCCAAAACGGATCCTTCCAGCAACCGGATTTCTTTCTTATCTCCTATCGGGAGCCATCTCCTGCTGGGATCGCGGGAACAAACGTTTACGATCGAGACTCCTTCGGGCGAATGCTGCGTGCGGATCGAAGATATCCGGTTTATGAACGCCGGCGATGTTTAACCGGTATACGATTTGTATCGCGGATTCAAGAACAAGCAACCTTCTAGAAATTTTTTCCGTCAGTAAGGTTGAGGTGAACTAAACGATGAAAAATAAAAAGAACATGATTGCAGCACTGACTTTGGGATGCTCTCTGCTGGCAGCTTCTTCCGCTTCGGCGTTCTCCGACGTTCAAGGCTCGGATGCCGCCGTTATCGAGTCTTTACAGAGCAAAGGAGTGATTCAAGGCGTGTCGGAGGACAAATTTGTCCCTCAAGGCAAGCTGACATCCGTGCAGGGCGTACATTTGATCGTCAAGGCACTGCAGTTAAAGGCGGGCGACGGAACTTTGACTAATCCGAACGCGCCCTGGTATGCCGAATCGCTTGAAATCGCCGCAAAAAACGGTTTGCCCGTCGAACTCGCGGCAGACCCGTCGGCCGAGCTGACCCGCGAACAGTTCGCACAACTTCTGTATAAGGGAATCCGGGCGACCGGCGACTATCCGCTGATCAAGATGTATATTCAAGTCGCGGACGAAGATCAGATGAACCCGTCGTATCAAGGCAGCATACAGAACCTGCTGCTTATGAAGGTTGCCTTCCTCGACGGCAAAAACGAGTTTCATCCGCAGGACCGCATTACCCGGATGGAAGCGGCGGGTATGATCGCCAAGGCGATTGAATTTACCGACCGCCACAAGGAACAAACGGATAATCAAGAGAATCAGGAAGTAAGCTTTACGATCGAAAAGGTAAACGCGGACATCAACAAAATCGTACTCACCCGCAGGGAGCAGCCCAGTCCCGGATACGGCCTCTCGATTACGAAAATCGAGATGAACGACAGCGGGCACGCGAAAATCCATTACAAGCTGACTTCTCCAGAACCGGGTAAAATGTACCCCCAAGTCATATGGACATCGAAAACGGAAACCTATCTTTCGAGTAAATATAAAGTAGATATCCAGGCCGACTGACACTCAGGCGCCGCCTCCGGTTACGGAGAGCGGCGCTTTTTTTTATTCGTACCTTGCAAAGTGTCCTCTGCTAGAAGCTCTTTCCTGTGGAAGCGGAAGACGGCCTTTCTGATTAAAACGCTGTTGAAAGGGTGACAATGGAAGAAAAGACTAGCGTTTATCTCGATCGGGAGGTTCCCCCCATGGCTGCACGACACATATGTAAAAGTCCGGAACGGCGCGCCGCCTACCTTGGCCGCAATTTAGGATCCGGTTTTCTTTTCGGAGTCGGACTGGTCGCCTTTCTAGATGAGACGGTTTTTCATCAGCTGCTTCATTGGCATCATTTCTATGACAAGTCCACTTCGGACATCGGGCTGATTTCCGACGGCCTGTTTCACGCGTTCAGCTGGTTTGCAACGATCGGCGCTTTATTCCTGTTTGCCGACCTCCGCAGGCGGAACGTCTGGGTGAAAAAACGCTGGCTGGGTGGCTCGCTTCTCGGCAGTGGAATTTTTCAGCTTTATGACGGGACGATCCAGCATAAACTTATGCGACTCCACCAAATCCGCTATGTAGACGATGTAGCCGTCTACGATATCATTTGGAACCTGCTGGCGCTTGTCATGATCATCGCAGGAAGCATGCTTGCTGTCCGTTCCCGCAAAGAAGTGGACGCGGCTGAAAGAAGCGGTGCACAGTGAGCGGTCATGTTCATCACGGCAGCGAAGCATGGCCGAGCGGGCTGTCTTTTCTGCCCTTCCTGTTTATACTGCTGCTTTATTGTTATACTGCGTTGAAAAGCGGCCGGAGCTATAAATCATGGCCGCTCCACAGATATTTGTATGCGTTCCTCGGTATCGCGAGTGCCGCCGCGGCTCTTGCGGGCCCCCTTGCCGACCGGGCGCGTACGGATTTTGCCTCGCATATGACCGGGCATCTGCTGCTCGGCATGCTTGCTCCGCTCTTATTGACGCTCGCGGCGCCGGTGACGCTGCTTTTGAGAGCGCTGCCTGTGCGGGCATCGCGGTGCGTTTCTGGTGTGTTGAGACACCGGGCATTCGCGCTGCTAAGTGACCCCATCACCGCCTCTTTGCTCAACATCGGAGGGTTGTATCTCCTTTACTTGACCCCGTTATATTCATGGATACATCACAGCTTCCTATTCCATGTGGTGATTCATGCCCATGTTTTCCTGGCGGGCTACTTATTTACGGCCTCCCTGATTCCCATCGACCCGGCACCGCACCGCAAAAGTTTCGTTTACCGGGCCGTTGTGCTCGTTCTTGCTCTGGCCGCACACGGAATTCTGGCGAAATACTTGTACGCGCACCCGCCTGACGGTGTTCCACCGGAGCAAGCGGAAACCGGATCGCTGATCATGTATTACGGCGGCGATGCCGCAGACATTATGCTCATCACGCTATTTTGCCTGCAATGGTACAAAGCGGCCCGTCCCCGGAATACTGCCCTATCGGGCAGCGGACGACAAAGAAGCCGGAACTCTTAAAAGTTCGGGCCTTTTTGTAGTTCGTATATTGAATCACAAGAACATTTGTTCTAATATAGAGGTATTAGTAAATAATGGAGGGTAAGGTAACGATGAGCACACCCCATTCCGGTAAGCCGGAGAGCTTAGAAATTTCTATCCGTCCCTGGGCCGAAAATGACCTTCCTCTGCTCAAACGGATGAACACGGCAGAAATGTGGGCCCATCTTGGAGGCCCCGAATCGGAAGAGGCTTTAGCTTCCAGGCATCAGAGATACATGAAAGCCGTACCGGGCAAGGTACGCATGTTTACGATTCTTTTCGGAGAAGAAGCTGTGGGCAACGTAGGCTACTGGGCGCAAAACTGGAGAGATCAGGATGTTTTTGAAGTGGGTTGGGGCGTATTGCCGGAGTTTCGGGGGCACGGTATCGCTGTAACCGCAACCTCGGCCATGCTCGCCATCCTCCGAGACGATATGCCCGGCACAGTCGTTTATGCGTTTCCATCTGTGTCCAACTCCCCTTCGAACGCCATTTGCAGGAAGCTCGGCTTCTCTCTCGCGGGAGAGACGGAGGTTGAATTTCCCGTAGGTACCTGGATGAAGTCCAATGAATGGAGACTTGAATTTCCCGGGAATTCAGTAGAACGTATGGTTTAGTTTTCGTCTTTCGAAGACCCGCGGCGATCCATTTCAGGCGCATAAGGTGCCGTGCAGCCACGGAGGCACAACTCAAAGTTCCATGCGCTGGAAATGTTGGAACAGACGGAATGTGTTTTCCAGCGCTTTTGAACAAAAAAATAAAATGGATTGATTCTCCAAATATGTTTTTCTATAATAGAGCTGATTGCCAAGAACGGAAAGGAGGTCACTTTACACATTAAAATGCTTGTAAAGATTGAGCATTTCCACAAGCCGGCCCTTTTAAAATTAGATAAGGAGTGATACTTGATTGGATCGCACATTTAAGCGCTGCCGTCCCACTCTCTCATTTTTTCTGGCCTTCGCACTTTTGATCGGCTTATTTCCTCCCCTTTCTGTAAGCGCTTACCACTTTCCTTCTTCTGCTCTCCCCGTTAGTTCAGTAACCAGCGTTACTTATGGTACCTATCGTTCGCTCGCCCTGACTCCCAATCCGATCACCGTTACTCCCTCCTCCTTGCAGCAGTTTGCCGTGTCTGCTTACGGTGCCGACGGAAGTGCGACTCAACTCCAGGCTAACGATGTAAGCTGGTCCGCCGACAGCGCGATCGGCACTATCGATCCGAGCGGTTTGCTTACGACAGCAGCTGGCAGCGGCGGATTCAAGGCCGGTTATGTTACCGCTTCTTACGGAGGGCTAAGCGCCCAAGCGCTTGTAATGGTGGGAAGCAAAGCGACGGCCGTACTTGAAGATTTTGAAACCATCCATAACGGTAAAGCGGTGTTGAGCGCAGGAACCGCGGGCGCGGCGGGAACAAAAAGCTCCATCAGCTTGGCGGAAAGGCCCGAACCCGTGCTTTACGGCAGCCGCTCCCTTAAATTTGCTTATGATATGAGAGGAACCTCCGGTACGTCGGCCGCATTCGTTAGTCTCCGTCATACAGATACGGGAGCTCTTGACAGAGTGATCGAAGGCACACCGAAAAAAATCGGCGTCTGGGTTTACGGGGACGAGAGCAGTCATTGGCTGCGCGCAAGACTCAGAAATCAGGCCGGCGTTTCTTTTACCGTTGATTTTACCGGCAGCACCGGCTTCAACTGGAAAGGATGGCGCTACGTAACGGCAGAGATTCCTTCCTCACAGCCAGGTCCCTTCAAGTTTATGGACCTTTATCTGGTCGAAACGAAAGATACGAACAAAAACGCCGGCGTTCTTTATTACGACCGGTTGAGCGCGATCTACTCAAACACTGAAATTACGGGACTCGACCTGACCGGATTGACTCCGATGAAAACAGGTCAAAGCAAAACCGCAGAGGTTTATTTGACCAAAGTCAACAGCACTTCGCCTCAAAAAGTCGAAAGCGGAGTCAGCTTTTACAGCAGCAATCCGGATGTGGCTATCGTTGACGGCAGCGGCCGGGTAAGTACGCTCAAGGCCGGAAAAGCGGTTATTGTCGCCCTTTATTCCGATAGTCAGCCCGCCGCATTTGAATTGGACGTCACCGATGACGAACCGCAGGTGTTGAGCATCCAGGCATTCGCACCGGATCGGCTGGAAGCGGGCCGGACCGGTACTCCCAAAGTTTTTGCAGCTTACGCCAATCAAGCCGATTCTCTCGAAGTCACGAAAGAAGCCCGGTTAGTGAGTTCCAACCCTTCTGTAGCCGAAATATCGGTTGACGGGAAAATTGTGGCAAAATCACCCGGTACCGCTTCGGTGACCGTTACTTTCGCAGGCCGTCAGGCGGTAATTCCCTTAACGGTTACCGAACCCGTTCCGGTTCTGACCAAAATTCAGCTGACCGACATGAAATCAATGAATATCGGAGCCGCTCGGCAGGCAAAAGTACTTGCCACCTATACGCTGCTCGATGTTCCCCAGCCACCGGCGGCAGCTACAAGCGGCGTGACGTATACAAGCAGCAGTCCGGCAGTAGCCGAGATCGACGCCAGCGGAACAATTATAGCCAAAAGCATTGGTGTCACGACAATCAGTGCCTCGCTAAACGGCAAAACGGACACGTATTCCCTGGTCGTTAATAAAGATACCGGCGCTCCAAAACGCGAAATGAGAGCCGCCTGGATTGCGACCGTCGAAAATATCGATTGGCCCGCAAAAGGAACCTACGATGCCCAGCAGCAGAAGCAGCAGTTGATTAATTTGCTCGACGAACTTGAAGCCACCGGAATCCATACGGTGATCTATCAGGTCCGTCCCACTTCGGACGCTTTCTACCGTTCCGCTTTGAATCCGTGGTCTGCTTGGCTCACGGGGACACAAGGCAAGGATCCGGGTTACGATCCTCTTGCCTTCGCCATACAGGAAGCTCATAAGCGGAATATGGAGCTTCATGCCTGGTTCAACCCTTACCGCATCAGCAACGATACGGATATAAGCAAGCTGGCGGATACGAATCCCGCGGTAAGGCATCCCGATTGGGTCGTCTCTTACGGAGGTAAGCTCGGCTACAATCCGGGTAAACCGGAAGTGAAGCGGTATATTATCGACAGCATAATGGAAGTGGTAAACAACTACGATATCGACGCGATACATTTTGACGACTATTTCTACCCGTATCCAGTAACCGGTGTGGATTATCCCGATGCTGCGGAATATGCGGCCTACGGATCGGGCATGAACATTGCGGATTGGCGGCGCAGTAACGTAGACTCGCTGATCCGGCAGCTCTCCGCCGAGATTAAACAATCCAAATCTTACGTCCAGTTCGGTATCAGTCCGTTCGGTATCTGGAGAAACAAAGCGAACGATCCGGCAGGTTCCGAGACGAACGGGTTGGAAAGCTACTCGGCCATCTATGCGGACAGCAAGAAATGGGTGGACGAACAATGGATCGACTACATCACGCCGCAGCTGTACTGGAACATCAATTACAGTCCCGCTGCCTACGATAAGCTCATCGACTGGTGGAAGCGGCAGGTAGAAGGCAAACATGTCCTGCTCTATGCGGGTCACGGCGTTCATAAAATCGGAGCAGACGACCCGAACTGGCTGGATCCGGACCAACTGCCTAACCAAATCTTATTCAACAGGAACTTCGCCGACGTTAAAGGAAGTATGTTCTTCTCCGCCGTGCAGGTTCTGGAAAATAAACTCGGTTTTCAGGACCGGTTAAAAACCGATTTGTATCCATACCCGGCCCTGAAGCCGGAAATGAGCTGGCTTTCCAAATCGCTTCCCGCCGCTCCGATCGTAACGGCTGCCGCTGAAGGCAGCGGCATCAACCTGAGTATTCAAAACGAAGGGGGCGGCACGGCCGGAACCTACGTGATTTACAGATCGGCGGGTACGGCTGCACCCGATACTTCAGATCCTTCATCTATCTGGAAACAGGTAAAGACAGGACCGGCGGGGCTTCAAACTGTCATTGACAGCAACGTCAAGGCCGGTGCGACTTACACGTACGCCGTTACGGCTCTCGAACGCGGAAGCAGCTTGGAAAGTCAGGGTACCGCCATTACGGTAACCACTCAGTCTTCTTCAGGCTCCGATGGCTCCGGCTCCGGCGGATCCGGTTCCGGAGGTTCCGGATCAACTGGCGGTTCGGGACCGACAGATCCGTCCGTGCCTTCGCCTTCGCCATCACCGGCAGACGGGGTTCAAGTCATAGAACCCAAGGATCTTAAGGAAACGGACGGCAAAGTTACCATCTCCATCCCTCCGGGTATCCATGAAGTACAGCTGCCGGCTAACACGGGCACGTTGATAGGCAATAGCAGCCCGCTTCTTCTTCGGTTTGCCAACGTGAATGTATCGATACCGAACCCGGTGATACAGCAGTGGCAGGGTTTAACCGCCGATATCGGAGCGAAGCTTGTTTTCAAAGCGCAGCCCGTCGAAGGCGGTCCACTACAAGCTTTGCTTCAAGCCGCTAAACATAAGCTGGGCGGTGAAATCCGCACCCGGGGAATTTACGACTTCCGGATGGAAGTCCTGACCGGAAGCAAGTCTGCAGCGGTGATGGACCGCTTCTCTACTCCGCTTGAGATCTCGTTTCAGGCTGCGGATGGAAGCGACCTGAGCCGTACGGCGCTCTATCACTTATCCGGTGACGGAACGATCCAGTATATCCCTGGTCAGAAACCATCCGGCAGCGGAACGATCATGGCGAACATCGGTCATTTCAGTATCTACGGCCTGCTGGAGATAACCAAATCGTTCCAAGATGTAAATACCGATCATTGGGCATATCCCGCAATCAGCGAGCTGAGCCGCAAGTTGATCGTAAACGGTGTTGCCGAGGACCTCTTCAGTCCCCAGCGTCAGGTAACCCGGGCCGAATTCGCCGCCCTGCTGGTTCGCGCTCTGGGATTGCCCCAAAAAGCAATCCCTCCATTCTCGGACGTAAAAGCCGGAGACTGGTTTGCCGGAGAAGTCGCCGCAGCATATGACGCGGGAATCGTAACCGGTATGACCGATTCGGTGTTTGATCCGGGCGGAGCGGTTACACGCGAACAGATGGCGGCGATGTTGATCCGCGCCTACGAAGCAAAGCACGGGAAGTTGTCCGCTGAAGCGCCCTCTGTCTCCTTCACGGATGCCGGAAGCATCCACGAATGGGCAAAGGATGATGTCGCGAAAGCGGCAGACGCCGGGCTGATAAACGGGCGTGAAGGCAACACATTCGCGCCTCAAGCCGTCCTTACCCGCGCGGAAAGCGCACAGGCGGTTTACAACCTTTTGAAATAAACGTGCTCGGCGTCCGTGTTCACGATAAACAAGCTGGCACCGGTTAAGACCGGGCCAGCTTGTTTTTTTGTATGGAATGACTGCGTTTTTACCCGTCTGTCTTACTTGATGTAGTCTTTCATGTACTGGTCTCCCCAGTCGCACATTTGATCCAGAATCGATTTCAACGACCAGCCAAGCGGGCTCAGTTCATACACCACTTTAGGCGGAACCTGATTGTATACCGTCCTGGTGATAATTTCGTCTTCCACAAGCTCTTTAAGCTGCTGGGTCAACATTTTCTGGGTGATGGCCGGTATCTCTTTTTTCAACTCGCTCGTTCTTTTGGGGCCTTCGGTCAAGTAGCACAAAATAACGGTTTTCCACTTTCCCCCGATAACATCCAAGGTCGCTTCCACCGGAATATGGTACGTGCGTTTATTTTTTGGTTTCGCGGGCATCGGTTGCTGCACATCCTTTTTTATCCGAATGTCTATCGTGCGGTTCTTACGCCCATTTTAACCTACCCCGTTGCTATTAACCAGTATTTGTCTAAAATGTGAACCCCGCCTTCGGCAAGGAATACGGCCGGAAAAAAGCCCGGCAGCAAAGCGAATTTTAAGGCACCAATTGGTGCCTAAGATACTTTTTGGTAGCAATAAGACGAAAAAGTGCGTACTTCCCATTCCCGATCCCAGGATGCATAATTCCCTTGTACCCGGAACCGTTTCGGACAATTCGGCGTGCGCCTATTTCCTTTTGAGGAGGTTGAAAAATGAAAGTGCTGACGGTTGTTACCCATCCTAGAACCGATTCCCTGACCATGGCGGTTACCGACCGCTTCGAACGCGGCCTTCGGGATGCGGGCCATGAAACGGAAGTGCTGGATCTTTACCGCAGCGGATTTAACCCCGTCCTGAACGCACCGGACGAGCCGGACTGGACGGACAGCGGCAAACAGTATTCCGCTGAAGTGCTAACCGAAATGGAACGCATGAACCGACACGACGGTTTGGCTTACATTTTCCCGCTCTGGTGGTACGGCATGCCGGCTATGCTGAAAGGATACATCGAGCGCGTATGGAACTACGGATTCGCCTATGGCCCCCGCAAGCTGCATCATCGCAAAGTGTTGTGGCTCAGCCTCGCGGGAGCGACTTCCGAGCACTTGAAAATAAGAAATTACGACCAGATGATCACTCACCAGTTAAATATCGGCTTGGCGGAATATGCGGGAATTCCAACTTCCAAAGTTGAATTTCTATATGATACTTTAAGCGCCAATCCCGGCCATATGGAGGATTTGCTGCATCAAGCCTACGAGCACGGGCTTCATTACGGACGCGAACAATAGCAGCGGTTCTTCTTTTCCCGACAAAAAAACGGCACATTCCCCTATGGGCGAAAGTGCCGTTTTTCCCTTAATCATTCGTCTCGCATACTCCGTAGTATTTATGCGGAAGGGGGCGTGCCTATTCGCGAATCTCCTTTTGCCGATTTCTGTTCCGGTACGTCCAGTAGAGCAGGACAAGAATGCCGATGATTACGGAACCGAGCGACACCAGGTAACTTCCGTAAGGCGACAAATATTCCACTTCAATTAGGGCATAATCCGAAGGAACAATCACAAAACGAATGATTTCCAGCCAGGCGAGATGAAATCCGATACACATCCACAAATTTCCGGAGAAGATCCGGCACAATTGAAGTGCGGTGCCGAAGGCAAGCAAATTGATGACGTAGTCAAAGGTAATCAGATCCCATGTACCAACTCCGGCGGCAACCAGAGCGCCAGTCAGAGCGACAGGGGCAAGCACAAAAAGAACGATCTGAAGCAGCAGCGCCAGCCATCTGGTGAACCGTGTGTTCAGGTTGCTGTACAGATAGCCACGGAACGTTACTTCCTCCGGAAACGCCTCGTAGAAAAAAGCGATGGGAATATTGATCAGAATGACGAGCAGAGTCTCGGCAGGCAAGTGAACATCTACCACCCGGATCCAGCCTGCCAGCGTTCCCGCAAGCAGAGCTATGGCCATCATCGCGCTTAAAAAACCTGCGCCCAGCAGCAGATGCGGAAGCCCCGACGGAAGGGGGCTAAGTCCCAATCCGCTCCAAGGTCTGTTGTCGGCATACCGTCTCAACAAATAAATGAGCGGCACCGCAATACCCGAAGTCACGACCGCAAGGATAATTTGTTGGGCAAGGACGGGGAAGCCGTAGTTTTGCGCGGTCAGGGTAACGGCGACGGCCAGTCCCAGTGCCGTGACAAACGACAGCCAGCCGAGCAGGATGCGCCAGACCAAGTGAATTCTTCCTTCGGTATCCCGGATAAATCCCGCGGACACACGGCTGCCCTGAGTTTCAAGTGAAGGTTTAATAGCACATTCTCCTCTCTTAAACTACCTCCGTGTCTCTCGACCTTTTATATCGACACCTTCTATATATAGTAAGTTGAAAGGAATTATGTTCTTGGAAGGTACCCATTTACTCGGCATTTCCCCGAAAATAGCCGCCTGCCCCCGTTTACGTGCTTCAAGAGCTGTTCCCCAGGCAGCTCTTCCTTACATAAATACGTCGAAAATGGGAATATTAGCTCTGTAAACAACATGCAAAAAAGGGAGCGAAACATGTGGGTATTTTAAGCGGCAATCCGAAAGAAGAACCGATGCACTTCGGCGAAATCAACAGTGTATGGCAGTTTTCCATGGCTGCCAAAGGCTCTGTCTCCTGTTACCAGGCGTATTTGAATCATGCCGGCGATAAGGACCTCAAAAAAATACTGGACGATCTTATCGATCAGGCAAAGCTTGAAATCAAAGAATGCGATACCTTACTAACCGACAATGGAATCCCTCCTGCACCCGTTCTGCCGGAACGGCCCCCCGTTAAACTGGAAGATATCCCGCCCGGTGCCCGTTTTACGGATCCGGAAATTGCCGCCAAGCTGGCCGCGGATACATCCATCGGTCTGGTTGCCTGCAGTCAGGCTATGGGTCAATCCATCCGTGAAGATATCGGCGCTTTGTTCGCCAAATATCATCTGACTAAAGCCGCCTTGGGCGTCCGAATTTTGAGGCTTACTAAGGAAAAGGGCTGGTTAGTTCCTCCCCCGCTGCAGTTGAAACGCCCCGAATCCGAATAAGCGTGAACCTGCTTTCTATCCTGCCTCCGGGCGGGATTTTTTTATTTCCGCAAGAACGTTATTCCCCTTCGAGTCTTTTCCCCTGTTTCGATGAAAAATGTAAAAAAAGAGAGAATTTCTCCCTAATAATAAAAAAATCCCCCTTTTTTTGGTAAAAATATTAAACGATAATAGGAGAGCAAGCAGATTCATAGACTTGCGCAGTATCCTTTTCAATAAATGACTTCCGATGCCGCATGACGGAGTTACCGTTCTTTACTAGCGGTTTTCTGCAACCCGGCTAATCTTTTGGATCGCCGGCCGTACGGGAGTCGTTACAAAGCGAGGTGAAGCAGCGAAACAATTTCATGTAAGCGGTATCATACTCATCTATTAAAGGAGGCATTATGTAATGAATTGGCAATCTATTCGCTCTCAATCTCCGAAGCAGGTCTTGTTCCGCGTTTTGCTTATCGCATCCCTGCTTGTATCTCTGCTGCCTTTCCTTGGTTTGAATACCCAGCAGGCTTCCGCGGCGTCAAGCGTTGCGGCTGCCGCTTGTACGGATGCGGCCTGGGATTCGGCGAAAGTCTACACGGGTGGACAGAAAGTTTCCTACAACGGTAAAGTATTCGAAGCGAAATGGTGGACGCAGGGCGAAACACCTTCCCAGACGAACACATGGGGAAGCTGGAAATACGTCAGCGACTGCACAGGCGGTGGCGGCACGACGGATACAACGGCACCGACCGCTCCTGCAGGCCTGACATCGACCGGCCAGACTTCCACAAGCGTGTCCCTTTCGTGGAATGCTTCCACGGATAATGTCGGCGTAACCGGCTACAACGTGTACAACGGTTCCGCGCTGGCTACATCGGTAACCGGCACAACCGCTACGGTTACCGGACTCGCAGCCAATACGGCTTACTCTTTCAGCGTTAAAGCCAAGGACGCGGCGGGCAACCTGTCGGCAGCCAGCAATGTCCTCGCGGTGACTACGTCCGCGGACGGCGGCGGTACGACACCTCTTGCTAAAATCAACGGTGCCTACGTTGCTTCCTGGCATTTCCCGGCCGTGAGCACGGTTCCTGCCAACAAATTGACGCACATCTTCTATGCGTTCGCGGATGTCGCCAATAACGGCGTCAGCGGCGGAGATACTTCGCAAATCGCCCAACTGGTCACGCTGAAACAGAAAAATCCGAACCTGAAAGTTCTGATTTCCGTAGGCGGCTGGGGCCGTTCCGATGGTTTTGCGGGCGCAGCTTCCACAGATGCGAACCGTACCGCTTTCGCTAACAGCGCCCTGCAGTATATCCGTGCCAACAAACTTGACGGAATCGATCTCGACTGGGAGTATCCGACAACGGCGGATAAACAAAACTATACTCTTTTCCTGAAAAAGCTTCGTGAAGTTCTCGATGCCGGAAGTGCGGCCGACGGCCGTACCGGCTCCAAAAAGTATGAAATTACAGCCGCTACCGGCGCTTCCGAGTACGGCGTACAAGGAATCGACCTGGGAAGCGTACACCCTTATTTCAACTTCATTAACATTATGACCTATGACATGCAGGTCGGTGCCAACACCCATCACACGAACCTGTACACGTCTTCCCTGAATTCCAGCTACAGTGTGGACAATGCCGTGAAGCTTTACAAAGGACGCGGCTTCCCATCGGAAAAAATCGTAATCGGCGGGGCTTTCTATTCCCACGGTGCCGGCGATTATACGTATGACGAGCTCAAAGCCAGCTACATCAACAAAAACGGCTGGACCCGCCAATGGGACGATGTTGCCAAAGCCCCTTACCTCACTAACGGCAGCAGCATGCTGAGCTACGATGACGCAGAGTCTCTGACTCAAAAAGTCAACTATCTCAAAAGCAACAACCTGGGCGGCATCATGTTCTGGGAGTATGGTCAAAACCTGGGCGGAGAGCTTTTGGATGCCATCTATACCGCACTCAAATAAACCTCTGTTCCGTTTCGCCATAGAAAAAGCTGTCCCGACGTCCTATTTGGACCGGGGCAGCTTTTTATTTTTAGAGCAAATAGTACTCTTATGTTGATTTCAGACCGAAAAGCCGTTTACTTTTGAACAAAGGCATGGTATAGTTATTTCGAAAAGTTTAGAAATATGAAAAAGCGGCAAGCAGCGTGTCAGGCCGGTAGAAAAAGGGTGTAGATAGCATGGAAACGAATCAAGCCGTTAAAGTGCACAGGGCATTAGGTGAGCAGACGCGTTATAAAATCGTTCAAATTCTGACCAAGGAAAGCAATCTCTGTCCGGCGGATCTCGAAAGCCGTTTAGAATCGATCGCTCTTTCCACTTTGTCTCATCATTTGAAACAATTATCGGACTGCGGATTGCTTCATTCCCAGAAAAAGGGTACTTACATTTATTACAGTTTGAATGAAGAAACGGTCAAAAAATTTGCGCCTTATTTGATCGACTAGTTTTTTTTACTTTATATTTCGATATATCTAGAAACAACAAAATATTTATTGCGATGCCTCTCCTTAATTGCTTGCGTGCCTAGATAGTCTACAACGCCCTTATCCGCTTTTAATTTCTATATTTCTAGAAATACAATATTATTGAGAAATGAGGATGACGATATGTTTAAAACATGGAAAATTTACATGCTTGCCCTGATCAGCTTTCTGGTGGGAACATCCGAGTACATCATTGCCGGAATTCTGGATAAAATCGCTTCCAGTCTCGACATCTCGCTAGTTGCCGCAGGCCAGCTGATTACCGTTTTTTCGCTCGTTTACGGGCTCGGGACTCCGGTTCTGATCGCATTGACCGCCCGCTGGGAACGGCGCAAATTACTGATCTGTTCACTGGGACTTTTTGTCGTCGCGAACGTACTCGCTTTTATCCTGCCGGGCTTTGCCGCTTTTATAGGAGCCCGTGTTCTGATGGCGCTCGGTGCGGGAGTGGTCGTCGTAACCGCTTTGACCGTAGCCGCCAAAATTGCTCCCTCCGGTAAGCAGGCAAGCGCGATTGCGACCGTCATTATGGGCTTTACCGCTTCACTCATCGTGGGCGTTCCGCTCGGAAGACTGATTGCGGCGGCTTACGACTGGAAAACGGTTTTCGCCGGAATCGGCGCGCTCGGCCTGCTGGCCATGTTCATCCTGTCCGTCACCATACCGAAAACGGAAGGAGATGCCCCCGTTCCCCTGCGCGAACAGTTGGCTCTTCTCAAACAACCCCGAATACTCTTGGCTTTGTCGGTAAGTTTCTTTTGGCTCGGGGGCTACTCCATCGCCTACACCTATATCTCCCCCTATCTGCTGACGGTTACCGGTATGAACGAACAAACGCTAAGCGCCTCACTGCTCGCATTCGGTATCGCCAGCCTCGCCGGTTCCAAGCTGGGCGGCTACAGCGCCGATAAATGGGGTGTCTACCGCACGCTCATGTCCGGCATGACACTGCATGTCGTCACGCTGCTTTTGCTGACGCTGGCCGCCTACTCCGCTGTTGTCGTCATCGCTATACTGATTCTGTGGTCGTTCGCCGCCTGGTCTTCCGGCCCGACCCAGCAGTATAATCTCGTCACGATGGCGCCCGAATCGTCCGGAATTATGCTCAGTCTGAACAATTCCGTGATGCAGCTTTCCATGGCGGCCGGTGCGGGAATCGGCGGCATCATCGTCGGAAGCGTCTCTCTGAATGCCGTTACATGGATAGGAGCGGTCGGGGTCGCGGTGGCAATCGTCATCAACTTCATCTCTTTCAAGCTCTCGAATGCCGGAAGACGCAAAACTGAGAACATACAACACGCCTAAACGCCCGTATGAGGCGGTAAGCTATCCCGGCAGGGATAGCTTTTTTTTCGGTACGAATCATTCTTGCACGGTGCTTGGCTGTGAACCGTGGGCCATTTTGACCTATTCACTGTCCCGTCTTTACAAAATCTCTATAATCCACTTACTCAACGTTAACAATGCCCTGCTATAGTCAGGTTTAGTAATTCATACATACTATCCGACTTAAGAAGGGGAGCTACAAACATGAAAAAGAATTGGCTTATCGCCGCATCGGCAGTGCTTACGCTCGTATCCGGAACGGGGTCCGCTTTTGCCGCGGATCTGAAAGGCTCTACGGCGGATTCGGTCACCTACACCAATAACGGGGAAGCCGTTGCTCCGTCCGTTCCGGCCGTGAACATCGACGGCAGCCTGTATCTGCCTTTTCGCGCCATCAGTGAAGCGACCGGCAAATACGTCGATTGGGACGCGTTCCGCAGCCGTGTCTCCCTGACGGACAAGCCTGCACTGACAGGCAAATACAAGCTGAATGCTCCCGATCTGGCCAAAGGAGTCAAAATGGGCATAGGCTCCTCGCTGACCCACCTGCCGGGCGATCCCGACAATGTTTTCTATACAACGGCGGACCGCGGTCCGAACGGTGAAGTCGATGTGAAAGGAACCACCGTCCGTACGTTCCCGCTCGCCGACTACACCCCGACCATTTACAAAATCGAAATTAAAGACGGTCAAATCAACATTCTCGATCAATTCCCTCTTAAATTAAGCGGAATCAATCCGGCGACCGGAAAAGCTAACATCAGCGGTCTGCCGAACATCAAAGGCCGGGACGAAGCGCCTTTCGACGCCAAAGCCGAGAAAGAACTCGCTTACGATCCGTACGGTCTGGACGTAGAGGGCTTGGCGTATAACCCCAAAGACGACACGTTCTGGGTATCGGACGAATACGGTCCCTCCCTCGTGCACGTAAAACGCGACGGCACCCTGATCGAGCGCATCGTGCCCAAAGGCTGGTCCGCTCAAGTATCCACACCGCTTCTACCTGCCCGTGAAACACTGCCGGCCGTCTACAACAAGCTCCGCCAAAACCGCGGCGCCGAAGCCGTAGGCATCACACCGGACGGCCGCTATATGTTCATGGCAATGCAAAGCCCGCTGCGCAGCCCGAATAAGGAGTCCGACAACTCACGTCAGCTGCGTATCGTCAAATTTGATCTGCAAACGCTGGAGCCGGTTGCCGAATTCGCTTACCTTTCGGAAGACGCCAAGGACTTCAAGGGATTAAAGCAAGCCGATATCGTCATTTCGGACCTCGTGGTAGTGGACGAAAATACGCTGCTTATCGACGAACGCGACAAAAATGCGGGAGACAAAGCGCAGCTGAAGCGCATTTATTCCATCGATCTGTCCAACGCGACCAACATTCTCGGTAAATACGACGATACCAAAGCAGCGGGTAAAACACTGGAGCAAATGACACCGGCCGACCTGAAAGGTCAGAACATCCTTCCTCCTTCCAAACGGACGCTGCTCGATCTGGTCGCTTTCAAATATCCGTATGAGAAAGTAGAAGGCGTGTCTCTCGTAAACGGCAACACACTTGTCATCGTGAACGACAACGATTTCGGCGTCGACAGCAGCTCTCCGGAAAACGGCACCGAGCTCTGGACATTCAAGCTCCCTTACACCATCAAGTAAAACGCGTAAATCAGCAAACCCGGTCAGGACCTCGGTCCGCCGGGTTTTATGTTTTTGAATCGGTCGAGTAATCTGAAAATTTTCTATATCAAAATGATAAATGAATAACTATTCCAAGCAGCTCATTTCTGTAAACTTCAAGTAAGTTACTCACATCAGTCACATCACTCCTTTTTTAACATACAGATGCATGCAAAAGCGGCAAAAGCCAGCACTCCGCTCGCGGCGGTTGAAACGGTAAAAGCTCTGATATAATCCCCCAGGCCGGCTTCGGCAAGGGGCGCATTCAGCGCGGCGGAAAACAAAATGCCGATCCAGGCCACACCCATAGCGTTCGCCAAATACATAAAGGTCGTAAACAGCCCCGAACCGGTTCCGGCCGATGCCGCCGGCACGCGATTCAAGATCGTATTGGCAAGCGGTGTTGTGGCCATTCCCAGACCCAGCCCGTATACCAACAGAATCAATAGGTTTTGAAAATGAAATACATGCACGGCATCGGCATGCAGAGACCAAATCAGCATAAATAAGCTCGCTCCCATCGTAAGCGTCCCTGTTTTTAATACGGCAACTCCCCATCTTTTCACCAACCACGCCGACATTAAAGAAGTGGCGAAACACCCCGAGCCAAGCGGTAAAAAAACTAGGCTGGTCGATTTAAGATCGAATTGCAGTCCCGCCTGCAAATAATAATTTAAAATGAAGAAAAAAGAGAACATACTGAGATAGACAACTACCTCCGTGATGATTCCGATCCGGAAGGAACCTATTTTGAACATGGAAAGTTCCATCAACGGCGCGCGTCCCGCCTCCTCTCTCCGTTTCTGCAGAAGCACGAATAGAAGCAGAAGCACAATCGATAAAAGCAAGCATCCCCAGGTCCATACCGGCCATCCTTGTTTTTGCCCGATCGTTAACGGATAAATGAGCAAAAACAATCCGGACATAACAAGAGCAATGCCGATCCAGTCGATGCTCGGATCGGAATGCCCGCGTGATTCGGGAACGACCGACAGTCCCATCATCACAAGCAGTCCAAAAGGCACATTAACCAGAAAAACGATCCTCCAGCCAAGGCCGAACAGGTTCCAGTCCACCAAAAACCCGCCCAAAATCAGGCCAAGGGTGAAACCTATGCCGATAACGG
Source organism: Paenibacillus sp. JT31N7 (assembly GCF_059692095.1). Taxonomy (NCBI): domain Bacteria; kingdom Bacillati; phylum Bacillota; class Bacilli; order Caryophanales; family Paenibacillaceae; genus Paenibacillus; species Paenibacillus sp. JT31N7. The sequence continues at coordinate 147,084 of NZ_JCAUAT010000001.1, read as the reverse complement.
CCCCGTAGATGGCAAAAACCAGCCCTTTTTCCCTCGGGAGGAAGATGCTCTGCATAATGGACAAAACCTGCGGTTGGATCATCGCTGCCGATAAACCCTGGATGACGCGAATGACAATGAGTAAAGTCGGACTCGATACCAATCCGCCAAGCAGGCACATACAGGTAAACCCGGAAACCCCGATTCGTAACATTCGTTTTCGGCCATATAAGTCACCCAGTTTTCCGCCCAAAATCAAAGCAACGGCAAGCCCTAACGAATATCCCGAAAAAATAAGCTGCGCTTCGGCAAAGCCGGCATGGACGCTCGCCTGCATCCTCGGAAGCGCCACCTGCATCATGTAATTGTTCAGCGAAATCAGAAGCGTCGGCAGTAAAATCAGGACTAAAGCCATCCAGCGGCGTGGATCGGGATGCGTTGCCGCGCCGGGTTCCCTCGTATAAGCAGTAGTTAGATCCTTCATTGTTAACCCCCCCCTCGTCCAGCGCCAAATTAAGCGAACCAGCATGGCCAATTGATCATTATTATCAGCGATAATGAAACGGTGGTTCTACCTGCAAAGGTATTTTCTCTCCCTATAGAAGGAGGGGAAGGAACAAAAAAAGATTCCGAACATGATCACTATGTCCGAAATCCTTTTTTAAACGAATAAGCCGATCTATTCTGTTTTTGCATCCCGATGGGATAACATCTTGAGGTATTCACTCGGATTATATCCATATATTTTATGGAAGGCTGCCGCGAAATTGCTGAAATTGCTGTAGCCGACGGCCACCGCCGTTTCTCCGACGTTCATCCGCTGCACTTCCATGCAATAAAGCGCCTTTTCCATCCTCTGCTTGCGTACCAGTTCAAATACAGTCATGCCAAATCGTTCCCGAAAACCTTTTTTCAGCTTGAATTCATTGAGTCCGACCTTTCTCGCCAGCTCCCGGATCGATAACGGCTGTTCGAAATGACGAATCACCAGTTCCCTGGCTTGATCCAGCTTCGCCAGATCATCACGGTTCAAAAACGGTTTTCCAATCTCCGCATAATGGCCTTCTACTTCCCCGAACAAAGCGATCAGCTCCATGGCTTTGCTCTCCATGTACAACCGTTTCATCGCCCCATCATATGAACAGTTCAGCATATCCGACACACAGCGAAGAATTTCCGGCGTATTCGGGTATTTATCGATTTTGCCCTTATGCCGCTGCAGCCAGGATTCCATCCTCTCTTTCTCGGTAAAATCGGCCGCATAATGTAACAGCTCCTGTGGAGATAAGCGGATTTCCAGCATATGATTGCGGACACCCGCCTTTTTCTCTTCATATACCAATTCATCCTCGAAAAAAAGCACGTTGCCCGTCCGATGATTGGTATAGCTTTCCTTTCCGCCCCACTCGCAATAAATATCGCCGCTAAGACAATAACTTAGCTCAAACAACGGACAAGCCTCCTGAATACGCAGCTTCATATCCTGCACATAGGTCAGGTCCGTTATCACGATTTCCATGCCGGGACGGATTCGCGTCCTGAGGATGCTTCCTTGTCCAATCTCGGGCGGAATCGTAATATGCTGCTCCCATGCCCGAAGCCGGGATTGTCCTTGAATCAGATCCGTAAATTGATCGAAAAGGCTGTGCACCTCGCTATTAACTATATGTAAAGTCAAATTGACACCTTCTTGCCTAATTAATCCAGAGATTATCTGCATTATATTCTATGCACTTTAGGAATACAATTTTAGCTCAATTTATTGAACTAACGGAGATACCAAATGCCCGATTCGGAAATACGGTAATGTTTAACTGAAATAATGAAGCGAGTAAAAACCGTCTGAATCCGGTTCTGCATTTTCATAGGTATAACCGGCAGCCTGAAAGCATTTCAGACATGCCGTGTTGTCTTTCTCGATTCCGGCGTACCATTTCCGGACGGCCTTCATCTCAGACAGAGCCATCATTTTCCGGATCAGTTCCCTGCCGTATCCCCTGCCTCGCAAGGAGGGATGAACGAGCAGCGCTATACTGCTCGTAAGGTTATCCTCCATTTCGGCCATTACGATTCCTACCGGCTTCCCCTCTTCCCAAGCCAACCAAACCCGGTACGCGGGATTATAACGGATAAAACCGTACCATTTCCGAAGAGGGAGCATTCCCTCCAATCGCCGGTATACCTCTCTGTCTTCAAACCACGTCTCCAAGATCTCAAGGTCTTGCTCCTCTAAGACTCTAAATCCTTGTCCGTTTGCCATTTTGCCTACTCCTATCTGTATTTTTGTGCTTGGAGCTCGTACAATTCGGCGTATTGAGCCCGATTTCCCAACAGCTCAACATGGGTTCCGGTTTCGGCTACCCTTCCCTGCTCCAGGAAAATGATATGATCGGCAAAACGTGCCGTAGATAACCGGTGCGAGACTACAATCACCGTTTTTCTTTGAGATAAACCTCGCAATCTTTCAAAAGTCTCTTCTTCCATGAAAACATCCAACGCGGAAGACGGTTCATCAAAAATAAGCAGATTTGCCGCCTCATCCCGCATGTACGCGCGTGATAATGCGATGCGTTGCCATTCTCCTCCCGATAAATTTCTACCTCCGAACAGCCTACCGAGCTCTGTCTCGAATTTTCGGTCCAGCTTGTGTAGAAAATGATCGGCCCCTCCGAGAGAAGCCGCTTGCGCAATTCTGGTTTCGTCGTCTGCAGCCCGGATATCCCCAAGACCGATATTGCTTTTGAGATTCATTTCGTAGCGCAAAAAATCCTGAAAAACGGCCGTAGATCCGGCTCTGAACACATCGATATCATAAACGCCGAGAGGTAAACCGTTATAATATACCGTACCCTGATCGGGGTCGAAAAACCGTAAAAGCAGCTTCACCAGCGTGCTTTTCCCCGAACCGTTTTCGCCGACCAACACGGTCGTTTTACCGGCGGGGATATCCAAATTCGGAATATCCAGTACCGTTTTTGTGCCGTTATATGTAAATAAGACATTTTCCAGTCTAAAGCCTTCCTGTAATTTCGAAGAAGGAATGACGGAACCCGTCTGCATCTGGTTTTCACTGTCCAGAAATGCAACCATCTTGCTTAAATGACGTGTTTCTCTGGCACCGATGGCGAATACTGCGAAAAGTTCGTTAATTCCTTCATTGAATTGGAGCGCGGCACCGATAAAAAGCAGCAGACTGCTGATCACTATTTGTCCTTGTACGGCTTGATGGACCAAATAAATCAGAATAACTCCGGAAGCGATAGCTTGAAGTACTGACCACAACAAATGATGAAACGCCAGTTTTCTTTGATCTTTCGAAAGAGTCTGCAGAAGCTCCAGGGCAACTCCCCTATACCGGGTTTTGAAAAAAGGAACAAGCCCGTACATCTTGATTTCGCCAGACGTCTCCGGTATTAAGGGCGTCCCCGAGTAGTATTCTGCCCGGCGCCGCAATTCTTGCACTTCCTCGCGGCCTTCGAAGGTCGCATTATTTATCTTCGCTTCCCAGTATAGCTTCGGTATGGCCAATGCGAAAAGCAGCAGCGGCGCCCATGGAACTACCGACCCGATCAGAACGCTCCCCGCAACGATCATAACGACTCCGCCGAAAGTCTGGGTGACAAGGTTCAGCCACATGGTAACGAAATGCTCGTTATAACGGATCACCTGTGTTCTCGTATGGAAGGAAGCGTCCTCAAATGAGGCGATATCCGGAATGGATATCGCTTTGCTCATGAGCAATTCGTCGATATGGGCTTGCAGTTTGGCCGTAAGAAGCCGCTTTTTCATTTCGGCTATCGGTTGAAGGGCATCTACCGTCATTGTGCAGGTAATATAAAGCAAGATCATCCAGACCAGCATATTCCAGGAAGACAAGCGGACAGGTCCTTGCACAAGCTCGTCGATTATCATAGCGCTCAACCAGACGAGCAGCGGCCCCAGCAGAGCTTCAACCCCTCTCATGAGAAACACCGTAACCGTTTTAGGCCGATCGCAATTCCAGATTAACCGGATTCCGAACAACAGTGGAGCAAAAGACCGAGGCAGTTGTGTCATGATTCGCCGGATTGTAATCAAGAAACCGCATCCTCTCCCTGAAAAGATTTTGCTTGCAACCGGAACATTGCGGCATATTCGCCATTCTGGCGCATCAGCAGCTCATGACTTCCTTCCTCTGCAATTTTCCCGCCTTTCAGCACGAGGATGCGGTCCGCCATCTTCACCGTACTGAATCGGTGGGAGATCATGACAACGGTTTTGCCACGTGTAAACTCCTGGAACTGACGGAAGATTTCATATTCCGCCCGGATATCCAAGGATGCTGCAGGCTCGTCCAGAATGAACAAATCGGCCTGCTTCATAACCGCCCGGCCCAATGCGATACGCTGCCATTGCCCCCCTGAAAAGTCGGTCCCTCCCCATTCGGGACCGACCGCCGTATCCAAGCCTTGCGGAAGCGAATCCGTAAGCGGCTCCAGACCGGAAACTCGGAGGGCTCTCTGGATTTTGTCATCGTCATCCAGTGAAGTCAGGTCGCCCAGGCCGAAGTTCTCACGCAGTGACAGCTCATAGCGACCGAATTCCTGGAAAACAACTGCAATACGGTTTCGCAGTTCTTGCACATCGAGAGAACGGATATCAGTGCCATTTATCCTGATTTCTCCCCCATCATGCTCGTAAAAACGACATAAAAGCTTAACAAGCGTTGTTTTTCCCGATCCGTTCGCTCCCACGATTGCGATCCGTTCGCCCGGAGCTACGGAAAAACTGATATTATCAAGCACAAGACGGGAACCTGTTTTCCGGTTTTGCCGGCTTTCATCGCTCTTATCGCCGGCTTTTTCAGTGACGTCCTGCCGTTTCCCGCCCGACATATCGTCTCCGGGACCCGCTTGGGGCTTCTTTTGATCTACCTCATCGTACATCTCCTCATAAGGCTCGTAAAGCTTTTCGATCTCGGCGTGTTCGTCATCTTCCCCCTCTTCCATTTCCTCTTGCAAAGCCCCTTCCTTCTCCTCATTGGGCGTTTCCTGGTAGGGGTACCGGAACGAAACATTCCGGAACTCAATCGAAACCGCTCCTTTTCCGGCAATCAGGGCATGTTCGGATGGGGCAGCTATGTCCTGCTCCGCTTTCATAAAGTGAACGAAATCCTTGCCCATTCTCCAGAGATCGACGGTATCCGCTCCCTCCTTGGCGACTCCCCGAAGAGCGGATGACAGTTGAAATACAGCACCCAGATATAATGCGATATCGCCGAGAGATACGCTTCCAGATCCGGACTGGACGATAATCCAGAAATAACCCGCTCCCGCGGCAGTCCCCGACAGAAAGCCGGTCAGAACGGTTCCCCGGACGCTTTTACTCTGCAGTTGTTGAAACCTTTCATACAAGTACCGGAAAGATTCTATATACCTGTCGTAAAAATAAGAGCCCAGGCCGAAAAGGCGGATCTCCTTCGCGGAACGTCTGCCCAGCAGCAGGCCCCGTGTATACGCCACCCTTCTTCTCACGTGGGCAAATTCCTTGGAGTACTGCCATTCCATTTCATTATACCGGTTTTGCACAAACGCAAACGGCCCGGTGGATAGCACAAGAATAACCGCGAGCCACGGAGACAACGCAGCCATAACGAGAAGAATGCCCGTCAATGTCAAAACGGCGGTAAAAAGGTTTGCGCTAAAGTTAATAAGCTGTGCCGGCAACCATGTGGATCGGTCCCGTAGTGTCTCCAGCTTATCACGATAACGCCGGTCCTCGAAAAAACGCATGCCTCGGATTCTGTCGAATGCGTCAAGGAGAAGGCTGTTTACCGTGATCATCGACCTTTCTGCAAGCAGGGTTTTGACCCACGTTTCCAAGGATTTGACAACACCCAGCATAACAAGACTGCCCGCATAAACGAACGCCCAGATTTCAGCGCGATATGACAAATCCCTGAGGGATATCCCATCGATCATTTGCTTGGAAGCGTAGAGTTGGACAGCCGGTAGGGTCCCTTCCACGATCACAAACAAAAGGATGCAGAGCGTCAGCCAGGGTCCCGACTGCCAAACCATCCCCCCAAGCAGTCGTCCCGTCCTGACCGCATCCCGCATGCGATCCCTCTTACTTATTCCTTCCCGTTTCGCATTTTCCATTCTCTCGCGCACCTTCTAATAAAATCAATTTCAGCCGTACGAATAAAACCGCTTCTTGTCTCCCGCATTAACCGGAACGATATCGGCAAGTAAACGTGGCTTACCCGGACGAGCCCGCTCTAGGACATATTCCTTCCCTTTTGCCATCTCCCGCAGCCAGATTTCCAGATCGATAACCGATCTCATATATTGGTAACCCATCCCTAAGTCGTTATTCGGATCTTCGGAACGAATGGCCATGGCAAGAAGATGTTTCCACCACAGGTCCCTGTCAACGATACCCATTTCGACGACCCGCACCTGCTCTCCTTTGGCGAACAAGTTTATAAGATGCTTTCGGTCATTAAGGAAGCTTTTTCTCGCCATGTGCGCATACGTTGTTTTGGAAGAGCGGTTATACACATAGGAAGGCAAAATATCGGTAAATGCTTGGCGCAGCAGCTTTTTCGACCCGGCATAGCTGTCAGCCTGACCTTTCATCACATCGAAATGTTGTTCCGGCGGCACTCTAAATGAAAATTCGATCATCCTTTTATCCAGAAAGGGGTGATACGTCGGAAGTGACACGCCGACAGAGTCCATATACCGGGCCCGCGGCCACAGAAAATCGTAATGAAACCTCTTTCCCCAGTAACCGAGAGGGCCGCTTTTATGGTAGCGTAGATTATCCATCGCGTTTATTTCCTTTTCCCTGGTACGATGCTCGGGGGTGAAAAATTCGGGCAGCTCATACTCCGTGTCCGACCATAAAAGCTTGTAATAGAACTTCTCCCCTACAATTGGAAGAAAAGGAGCTAGGCCGTAACGAAATCCTTTCTTAATCATCTCTCCCGGCTTGCCTTCCGACCAATCGCGCAGCACCCGGTACGCTTCTAATATGTTTCCTTGCCGGATGTAGGAATCCAGTACGGCTTCTTCCCCGCTGAAAAGAAAATCGCCCCCTTCCCCTGTAAGGACGGAGTCTGCCCCGTATTCCTGGGCAATTACTGTAAATGTCTCGTTCACAAGCGAATTCGCCCGGGGATCGGGACCGTCGACGAACCAAAGAGGGTCCCGTCCCGGCTCCGCATTCGGAATCAGGGCCGTCGCATCTCCCAGAATAATATGGCCCGTTACTCCCAGGTCTGTCATCATCTTGTGAACAAGATCTTTATCATGGCTTAAAATCATGTCCGGGGCTTCGAACGAAATGTTTACGGCCACCATTTTTTCTCTATGCCCCCCTGCTAAAGCCGCTGCGGCAACGGCCGCCGAGTCAAGGCCCCCGCTCAGTTCAAGGATATGAGTGCGGCCGGTCAGCCGGTCAGCCGTCACGGATTGGAGTTTCTGGCGGAAAACGGGCACGGCGTCCCCGGTCAACTGCTTCTTGCTAAGGAGGTCCCCCAATCCCCAATAGGCTTCCGTTTTTAAAGTGTCGTGATGCCAAAAAGCGATAGAAGCGGAAGCAATTTTGCGGATGCCTTTGAAAAAGGTCCTATCCTCAAAACCGTTTTCTCCGACGGCAAAGCCTGAAGTGGGGAACATTTTACAGATTTCCTCGTCCACCTCGAAAGGTAATTCATCGAGCAGCAGAAGGGCCCGGATATCATTGGCGATAAACCATTCTCCGAAAGGACTGATCCAGTAATAGACAGGCCGGGTTGCATAAATGTCCGTGGCAACAATAAAGCTGCCAAGCCTTTCATTCCAGCCTAGCATTGTAAACTCGCCATGGCAGCCAGCCAACAAGTGCCGGGGCTTGTCTTGCAGAACCGAATACAATTCCTGACGGCAGTGCTCCTTCAATACGTCTCTCCCTTCCGCTTTCGCGTTGATACTTCCGCTTATCCATCCGTCTATGGCCAGCGGAACCGAAAGAGGCTCGTACGCAGCACCTACCAAAGTTTTTCCGTAATCGATGCGGATCTCCGCCACGTGTGCTATGCGGGATTCGGTTGATCGGACGGCTGTGGTGCGTCCCCAATGCTTCAGGGCATTCAACCAATTCCCCCATTTACTGTGGTCTTCACCTTGCATTGCGATCCAGATCTTCATGCTAAAGACATCACCCACCTCTCCGCATACTCGCTCATGTCATACGTCTGAAGCACACTCAGGTCTTCGCTTTTATGATTGGGATCGATCGTTTCACCGCTCTTTAAGCGCACCCACGCATGAGAAAAAAGCTTCTGGTCGATTTTTTTGACGCCGATTAGCAAGTCGGATTCATAACCCGCGCTAAAAAGAACAGCCTGGACAGTGAGCGCAATCGACACGCATGAAGTGACCAGATGATCCTCTTCGTCTAAAGCATAGAGCATCTGTCCAAGGCTGTGCAGTTCGCTGATGGATACCGAGCCGGCTTTCCGCCGACCGGCGCTGGCATGAAGCGGAAACATATGGACGGCGATTTTTTCATACGCTTCCGCGAAATCATGCTCCAGCAGCATCATTCGAACAAATCCATGCATGGCCGTAAAATAAACTCGACTGGCATCGGACAGCCTCGCTTTCATGACGCTTCCACCACTATCAGCCTTTTATCCGAAAGCTCCCGGACGGCATCATCGAGGATGAGGCTCAGCTCCTGTTCCGTTTGATCGAAAGCAATCCGCCATTTTGCTAGAATCTCGGCCGTGTCCTTTCCTTCCTTCTCAATTTCGAGCCACAGTTCCTTCAAAGCTCCTTCCAGTCCGAAGTATTGTCCACTCCCAGTTTCAAGCACAATGCATTCTTCTTCCAACACCGTTGTGGCGGTTTCCTTATTCCGGTTAATTTTCATCTGCAGCCGAGTCCTTTCTGTCCTATTTTTTACGGGATATATACGGGCGGAAAAGAGTAAAGAGAGCCGGTAGGCTCTCTTTACAAGGAATCCAATAGTTCCGGCTTCATTAGCCTTTCACACCACGGCCGGATTTTCCGTCGCCCGGTTTGCTCTTTTTGGAAAGGGTAACTGTTAAGAATGCACCATAACTTTTAACTTGAGCTGGTTGCAATTTGCTCATGATTAACACCTCCTTTTTACATATTTGAAATATATTTCTATTTTAATATATCATGAAGGAGTAGACCCGTCTCCGAAAAGAAAACCAAAAAACCGCAAAATTTGCCCAAATCTATCATTTCGGTTTTTTCGCTTCTGTTTCGGTAGATACTATTCGCAAAGGTGGCGCTGTCCATGTTCCGTATACTGCTGGTGGATGATCACAGGGTATCCGCTTCGGGGATGAAGCTGATTCTCGAAAAGTATGAGATGAGAGTTACGGTCTGTCATTCCGGTGAGGAAGCAATTCATTTAATGAGAGAGAAGGGAGCTTTTGCAGATGTCATGCTGTTCGACCTGATTATGCCTGGGATGAACGGCCTGAATTTGAGCATTCAAACTCTTGAACTACTACCCGAGGCAAGAATCATGATCTTCTTCTCAGGCGACGAAATCAACCCATATTTTGACCGTCTGGTAGAAGCGGGCGTGAAAGGATTCATCGATAAATCTTACACGGATAGGCAGGTTGTAACGAGCATCTCACTCTGCATGGATGAGACGGTTTTACTTCCGCTGGACCTTCTGAAAAAGGTCCATCTTCAACCGCCCGTCCTTCTGGAAGATTTACCCGAGCCGTTAACGGACTTCGAGCTTGAAATCCTCCGGGAAGTGGCTGCCGGGAAAACGAACAAAGAAATCGCGGAATCTCTGGCCATGTCAACGCGAAATGTCGAATACCATCTCAGTCGAAGCTACAGGAAACTGGATGTGACTTCCCGGTCTTACGCGGTGCGTAAATGCAGGGCGCTGCGGCTATTTGAGATCGAAAATTTTACTCTGCTTCCGTTTGCTCTACTGTCGGAAAGATTTCTTCAAGGAATCGGGACACTTATGACAGCCTAATTGTGCATACCGGGAACAGACCCGGCTTCATTTGTAAAAAACGGGACATGTTCCAGGATATTATTTATCCGGTTGCGTCAATACGGACTTTTATCCTCCGCATGAACGTGCATCATCAGCGTATTGGATACTCCGTCGGCGACATCGCCGATGCGGCGGCTTTTCTGGCGTCGAAGGACAGCGGTGGGTCACCGCCCAGATTCTCGATGTATCCGGCGGCGCCCGCCTCTGGGTCCCGGATAGATGGAAAGGCAAACCGGAGGGAGACTGCACCAAGCCTAGTCCGGGTTACGGTGCGGGCGGTTAGGAGACGGGCATTTTTGGCAAATCTCGGGGTCGGAGCTGGACAGGTAGCCCTTGGCAAATCTCGGGGATACGGAGCGGACGGATATCACTTGGCAAGACTCGGCACCCGTGTCTGCCTTTCGGACGGCAGGCTGCTGCAGGACACTCTCAGTCACAACCTCGCTCTCAACGCTCCGGACTACGGCTCACCAAATAAAAGACAGATTTTCTTTTGAAGAAAATCTGTCTTTTTGCCAGGCCATTATGAAGTTAAAAAGCCGCGTACGATACGGACATATTCATCTGGTTCTTCCAGATACCCCACATGGGAGCTGTTTTCCAGCACTTGAAAATCCGAATGCGGGACAAGCGAGTGATAATAAAACGTAGACTCCGGTGCCGCTTCGTCATACCGGCCGCACAGGAACAGCGACGGCACGTTAATCTCATGAAGCCGCGGTGTCACGTCGTAAGTTTTCAGGCTGCCGGTCGGGCAAAACTCGGAAGGCCCCCACATGGACATGTAAATGTCCTTATTGGCCTTGCCCCGGCTTTCCAGCATGACCGCAGGCAGAGGATCGATTCGGCATACATGCCGTTTGTAGTATTCTTTCATCGCTTCCCGGTAGTCATCCGAATCCGTTGTGCCCTGCTCCTCGCTGCGCGAGATGGCCGCTTGGACTTCATTCGGCAGTTCAGCCAGGAATCGGTCCGCGTCTTCTTTCCAGCGTGACGCACTCAGGCAGGGACTCGAGAAAATGACGCTGCGCACTCCGGCGGGCTTGCGTTCGATCAAATACGAAGCCGCAAGCATCGTTCCCCAGGAATGCCCGAGAATATGAACCTCCTCCAGCCCGAGCGCCTCTCTGACGCAAACCAGTTCTTCGATGAACCGTTCAGTCCGCCATAAGGAGGAATCTTCCGGTCTGTCCGAATTGCCCCCTCCGAGCTGATCGTAGAAAATAACCGGCCTTTCATCTCCCAGCACGTGAAGGGCCGCTTTGAGCGGGTCGTGAGTATTGCCGGGCCCGCCGTGAAGAACGAGCAGAGGCGTTCCGCCGCCTTCTCCTGCCGAGGTGTACCACACTTTACCCCCCGGTACTTCGATATAGCCTTCCGAATCCTGCATCCTGCATGCCTCCCGCTTTCTATCATCCTTTTAGTATAAAGCTTCCTGCGGCTTTACGAAACGCCGGATTCCGATCCTCTTCTTCCTGCCCGCAAGGACAAGGCGAAGCATAGAAACAAGACCAGGGCCGCCGACACATAGGGATAATTCAAATTCCGGTCGAAAAGGATTCCGGCAACGATCGGACCCGTAATATTTCCGAGACTGGTATACGCCGAATTCAGACCCGCTACATATCCCTGGTGCTCGTTCGCCATTTTCGACATCTGAGTTCCGATCGCCGGACGCAAAATATCGATGGATAAAAAAACGATAAACGTCACGACAACAATCAGCCAGTATTGATTTACGAACAAAGTCAGCAAAACGAACAGACCGGCCATGGCGAGGCAGACCGAAATGACGGTTCTCTCCCCGAAACGATTCAGGAGCCAGCCGAATATCGTGACCTGCACGACAGCTCCGGAAATAGAGCCGAACGTAATGATAAAAGCGATATCTTTCGGTGTAAATCCAAATTTATGATCCACAAAAAGTCCGAAAACCGTCTCGTAATTCGCCAGGCCGAACGACATCACGAATACGATGACCAGGCTGATAAAATACGGTTCCCGGAACGAACTCAGCATCTGGGCCATAAAGCCCTGCTTCTGCGCGGGAGCCGCTCCGGCTTTGACGGGCGGTTCCACCGGTTTCGATTCGGGCAGAATAAACAGCGTGACAACCGCGGCGACGGCGCCGACGGCCGCAGCGGCGTAGAAAGGCGCGCGAATGCCGAATTCCGCTATAAAACCGCCGATGCCCGGGCCGATAATGAAGCCCGTCGTGATCGCGGCGTTGATATATCCCATTCCTTTGGCCCGTTCCGCGGTTGTAGTGACGTCCGCTATGTACGCCATAATCGAAGGCATAATCAGCGCCGCACCTATGCCCCCGAGCATTCTGGAAGCGAAAAGCAGAACGGGCGAGCTTACTACGCCGAAGAGCAGCTCGGACACGGTGAAGATGACCATGCCGGACACAATCATTTTTTTCCGGCCCAGCGAATCGGAAAGCCTGCCGGCCAGCGGCGAGAAAATGAGCTGGGTCAGCGAAAACGCGGCAACGAGGAAGCCCATAATGCTGCCGTTTAAATGGAGCTCATCCATGTAGGTCGGCATAATCGGAATAACGAGTCCGATACCGGTAAATACGAGAAAAATGTTAAGCATGAGCAGCAGTACAGCTCCTCTGTTTCTTAGCAGCAAATCCATTTCCATCCCCTTCTCCACGAGTTGTATCTGTATCGTTATCTATCCGGGATCGCTTCATTCGCCGTTTATATACTGAACGTTCGTTCTATATATAGACGCGATAGAAGACGCCAATGCGCTGAATCGCAAGATTCGTGGGCTGTCATCGGCAATCCGTCTTATCGGCTTGGTTTGGCGATTCCGTGCAGGAAGACGCCGAAAGCCAGCCGGTACAACTTCAATGCTTCCGCCGTGGACGATTTCCGCGACATCTGGCTCAGCCCCATGATCAGACTTTCCAGAATCACCGCAAGAGGCTCCACATCGGCGTCTTTGAATTCCCCGTTGTCTATCCCCTGCTGAATCAGGTCTTGATTGAACTTAAGATGCCGGTTCACCAGTTCGGCGATCCGTTCTTCCACATCGTTCGTTTTTTCTTCATTGTTGAAAAACTCGTCGGCCGCCTTGGTCAGGGGATGGTTCAAATCTTCGATGACCATCTGCTCCGCCATCCCTAACAGCTTCTCGGTCGTCGTTTTATAAAGCGGTTCTTTTTCCAGCCATTTTTCTTCCCATTCGCCATCCCACTCGTCGATCAAATAAAGAAACAAGCCTTCTTTGCTTTTGAAATGATAATAAATGTTCCCTTTGCTGCTTCCGGTGGCCTCCACGATATCTTCGATAGAAGTGGCTTTGTAACCCTTCTGGACGAACAAAGTCCTGGCAGCATCCGCAACCCGTTTTTTTGTCTGTTCGCTTTGCAGCTGCTTTTTATTCATCCGCTCCGCTTCACTCCTTCGTGGATGGTTTGACGGCATTCGTACCTGCCGGTCGTTTTCTCGGGTAAATAATACTGAACGTTCGTTCTGTATCTTATCAAAAACAGCTGACTAAGGCAAATTTTTTATTCTTCGCTTTCGGCTCAAACCATAGAAAAAAACCGGCACAACCCGTGCCGGCTCCATTACATTTCACAGCGGAATGCAGATCCCCTGCTGTCTTTCCCCCTTATAAATCAGGGAGCATCCGGGCCCACTTCCGCTTGAGTCAACGGATGATTCGTGAAGCTTGACGCGCTCGAACGCTCATCGGCCCCCGCATCGTTAACCGAGCGGGTTTCCCCGTCCATGTCCTCCTGGACAAAAGAATAAGAGCCTTTGGCATAATTGATTGCCGGACTGGAAGCCGATAATTTCTGCAGCCCTTGCACGACCGTCAGCAGCGGATTCTTATTCCAGATCTCGGCGGACGTTCTGTTTTTGTTCGTAACCGTCCCTCCGTAGCCGATGTTGCCTTCGAATACCGTATTCGTCGTTGTTGCCTCGTTATAAAGGATGCCGGAGCTGTTTTTCACGATATTGTTGGCTACCCGGCTGTCTACCGGTGTGAAAGCTTTGCCCGAGCCGACTACGATACCGGTCGTGCTGTTCACGATCGTGTTGTTCACAACCTGGGCCCGGTAAATTCTCCATTGTGCCTTCAGATCGTCTTTGCTCGGATTCGAAGGATAACCGCCCGTTCCCCCGTCATAGTTTCCATTGTCCAGAATGATCGCGCTTTCCGTCAGATTTTCCATGTAATTGTTGTAGATCTTATGATCGTTCCCGTAAAAGCGGATGCCTGCCTGCTTCGTTTCTACCCCGTCGCCGAGAAAGAAGTTCCCGTAAAAACTGTTGCTGTGACCGTGTCTCGAAGTAAGTCCGCCCTTGGACGTTTTGAACGTATTATAGCGAACGGTATTGTTGCTGCTTTTTACGGAAACGATTTCCGGTTCGCCGTCCGTATTTTCAAACAGATTATACTGGATTTTGTTAAACCCGTCGGAAAGCGAGATTTGGGACAAGCCCAGCCGGATCGTTTCTTTGCCGTTGTCGACCCACGGACCTACATCGTGAAAATAATTGTATTCGATCACGTCATGTTGGGAAATCTTCCCGTTTCCGTCCCCTTCATAAGCAATCAGAGGATTGGTGTCCGTTTTGTTGCCGAAATCGTTGCGGTCGATCTGGTTATGATGGCTGTTCGTACCGCTGACCTGAAGCCAGATAGTGTCTTTGCCCCGTGCAGGCAAGGCGAACTGGTTGCGCGTCAGCCGGATATGATGGGACCCGTTCAGCAGGACGCCCTTGTCGGCCGAATTCGTAAATTTCAAGCCTTCAATCGTGACGTACGACGAATTCTTGACTTCGAACGTAGCAGAACCCGTAATAACGGCTTTTCCCCGGTTTGCGGCTTTGACCGTAATGGGGTTAGCTTCCGTGCCGTTTTTGTTTTCGATCAGAATCGACGTATTGCTGCCGCTGACCGTATAGCTCCCGTCCGCCAGCACGATCGTCTGCCCCGCGCTTGCGTTTTTCAGAGCCGCCGCCAGTCCTGCCGAAGTCGATACGGGAATTCCTCCTTGGCCGGCGTTTTCTCCGTAAATTTCGACCTCCGTGTAGCTGTTCCACAGATTCGTGGAATTGCCGTGTCCGACGATTCTTACATACCGCGCCGAAGACACATCGGTAAAATCAAAAGTCTGAAGCTGCGTGTTCAGGCTGCTCGTCACATTTGCCTTGGCATTCGTAAACGTGACGTTGTCCGCCGAAGTTTGGATATCGAAAGTGGATGTCCGCGTGTCGCCGCTCAGAAAAGCGATCTTGATATAGGAGACTTTATGGAGTGAACCGAGATCGAATAAGATCCACTGGCCGTCGCCGTTCGAAGACCAGCGGGTCCCCAGGTTTCCGTCCACCGTATTACCCGGCTTGTTGCCGTCATCGTTGCTTGCCGTTACGGATGAAGCGGGGATCGTAAACTTGGAGTCCGCCGCATAACCTTGAGCGGGAACCAGCATGAGAAGCAGACAAAGACTCATAATGAGCGAAAAAGTACGTTTACTTGCGTTCATCACAACACATCCTTTTTTGAACGTATTTTCGGCGCATGGCTTGACTCGCGGTTTTCTTTCTCCTTCCGGTAAACAGGCTGCAGAGTGCGCACTCTACTTCCGGTATACCGCAAATAACCCGCAATATCCATCTTTAATTCTCGAAAAGACTCCTCAAAATCCGGAATATCGGCCTTCTTCTTTTAAAAAAGCTTTACCTTCATCGTTTCCAGCCATGCCTTGGCGATCAGGCCGTGGCCGGCGGCCGAGGGGTGTACGCCATCCGGAGCCCAATAGGCGGGGGGAGCTTCCGCGGAAACGCGGGCGAACAAGCCGTCGAGCGGAACAAGCCGGGCGCCGAATTCACGGGCCAGCTCCCGTACGGCTCCGATCTTCGGATCGAGATCTTCCCGCCAAGCCTTGCGGTCTTCCGGCACGGGCAGGACAAAAGGCTCCATCATCACGATCCGGGCTCCCGTTTCTTCCTTCGTGCGCGTCAAGAGCTGACGGTATCCCTCGGCAAACGTCTCCAGCGATGTCGGGTCCTTGCGGTCATATCTTCTCCAGCAATCGTTGATCCCGATATAAATCGTGACCCAATCCGGCTTCAAATCGATGCAGTCCTGCTGCCAGCGGTTCTGCAAATCTTTCACGCGGTTTCCGCTGATCCCCCTGTTAATAAATGAAACCCGGCTTGCGGGACAAGCCGCACCGAACAAGCCTGCAATCATCTGGACGTAGCCTTTTCCCAGGTCCGCATGATTTTCCCGGTTTCTGCCGGTATCCGTAATGCTGTCTCCTTGAAAAAGCAGAAGTTCTCCCCGTCCGATCGCCATATCTTTGTGCTCCTTCATGTTCACTCCTCCTCTAATAGGCTTCGGAACGGAAATCCGTGCATCCGCCACGGCTTGGAGCCTCCGAAATACCGGACGGGGCCCGTCTTCGCCTCAACGGGTCTGATCCGCAGCTCGGGGTCTTTACCGCCGGCCGGATAAAGAATCGCTTCCTCCCCCTGTTGTAGCGGAAGCGTGAGGGATTCCCGGCTGTCCGCCAGCTGTACGTCATGGCGCCTGTCTTCTCCGGCCAGCCGCCAGTGAACCGTACCGGTCCAGCCCGTCCGGATTTCGCACGGCTCCCCCGCCAGACTCTTGACCCGTACGAAAGTCGTGGCCCCGCCGCGGCGGACGGCGCTGACGAGGAAGGCGCCTTCGGCGCGCAGGTCGTGGAAGGCGGCCTCCTTCCACTCTTCCGGGATTGCGGGGAAGATCCGGATCGTGCCGCCCCAGCTCTGCAGCAGCATATCGTGCAGCGATTCGGCTCCGGCCAGAGGCGTCTCGATAACAGGCCCGGCTTCTTTATACATCGTGTTCGGCTTGGCCATGCCAAGAAGGGTATGCAGCAGGCGCAGGGCCGCGTCTCCCCAGCCGAGTGTGGCGGCGATCGAAGCCGCCCCGGTAAAGCTGAAGCCGCGCAGGTCGCCTTCGCTGTCCAGCCAGTGCCGGAGGGAACGGGCGATCAGCTCCCGTTCCTCTTCCCGGTCCGGGCTGACCAGGTGCAGCGGAAAAACCGCCAGCAGGTGGCTGAAGTGCCGGTGCCCGAAGGCAAGGGGGACTCCGCGGCCGACCATATAGCCGCTTTCGTCCACCGGCAGCGGAGTCAGGTTGTCCAGCACTTCACGCCATCTGCCGGCAAGGGGATCGCCGATTCCGAGCCGTGCGTCTGCGGCTAGTAGCGTCTCGCACCCCCAGCGGAGCAGCGCGAGGTCGTAATGGCAGTCGCTGACGGTCAGCCGTTTGAACGAGCCGTATTCCGGCGAGATCGTCGGAGGCAGATGCAGCTTCCCGTCCTCGCCTGTCTGAAGCAGATGCAGGTAGTAATTGACGCTTTCGCGCAGCACGGGATACAGGACATCCCGCAGCAGTCCGTCGTCCATGGAATAGCGGTACTGCCGCCAGAGACAGTGGCAGAGCCACGTCAAGTTCCCGGTCTCCTCGCCTACTTCGCTGCGCAGGTCAAAGCTGCCGCTTCTTCCCAGACCGGCGGAATCGTGGCGGTACGGCTGCGGAACATTGCCTCTCAGATGCTCTCTGTTAGCCGCTACCGCTTTCACCATCGACTCTCCGATGGCAAGACGGTTGGCCGCATACACCGGAGAATAACTCATCTGGACGTTCATGTTAAACCAGTTCCCGGCCCAGGGAGTCGGTGCGAGCCATGGACCCTGATTGTCCAGCAGGACACTGTCCGCCCTGGCCGCCGAGGCCAGTTTGTACATTTGAATCCAGTAAAAGCTTTCCAGACGCCGGTCCGGGATGGAAACAAAGCTTTGGCGGTAATGGCCGTGCCACCACCTGCGGTGAGCGGCCACCCATTCGCCGAAATCGGCGGACGCCGCTTTCCGGACAGCCTCCACCGCGTCCTTTCTCGCCTGCTCGGTGCAGCCGTTTTGGACAGAGACGAAGGCGATTTTTCGTCCTTCCGGAAGTTCCGTTACGGTCCAGGCGGTGACGCACCCTTCGCCGCAGTCTTCTCCTACCGCGAAGCGCTGGATCGTATAGGTTATTTCGTCCTCCCGGGACGTCTCGTGTCCGGCATCGGGAATGTACTGATTCGCGTTGATTCCGTCGGCAAACTTGAGTACTTCGTCCACTTCGGAGTGAGGCACCCATTCCAGGCATGCCTCCTTTTCCTCCTCCGATGTTTCCAGTTCAACGGCCATGACCTCTTCTTCGGCATGCACTAGTGCCCGGAGGCGCACTTCTCCGCATGTCGTAGTCAGCGAGCCCCGAAGCTCGGCATTCCACAAATCCAGCCGCATCTGCGTAGGATTATAAATCAGACCCGCCAGCTCCAGATTCATTTCGCCTATCGGTACACGGGGTTTAAAATCTTCGCGGTCCGTACGGGTCGCCGTTACATCGGTTCGGCCCATGACAAACCGGAGCGTCCGCCGCTTTTTCACATTTTCCGCCCCGTAGACCATCGCTCCGATCGTTCCGTTACCAATGAAAGCGCCTTCATCCCAACTCGTCGGTTTTACGACCCATTGCATATCGTGCTCCGCCATAAAAGTCGGCCAATCGAGATCCAGCCGCACGCTGTTCGTTAGGGATTGCTTCATGAAGCGTCACTCCTATCCTTTTATCGCTCCGATGAGAGCTCCTTTTACGAAATATTTCTGTAAAAACGGATACACGAGCAGGATCGGCACCGTTGCGACGATAATGGTCGCGTATTTGAGCGTGACGGTGAGCATAGCCACATCGCCTTCGGATGCGCCCAGGTTCGAGTTCGCTTCCCCCTGAAGAAGAATTTCGCGCAAAATGAGCTGCAAAGGAAACATGGATCTTTCCTGCAGAAAGATAAGGGCATTAAACCACGCGTTCCAGTGACCGACACCATAATAGAGCAGCATGACGGCTAGAACCGGAAGAGAAAGCGGCAGGACGATCCGGAAAAGAATGACGAAATCATTCGCCCCGTCGATTTTGGCCGACTCCTCCAGCGCATCCGGGATGCCCTCGAAAGCCGTTTTCATCAGAATCAGATTAAACGTGTTGACCGCCGTGGGGATAATGAGCGCCCACAAGGTGTTGGCAAGCCCCACTCCTTTGACCGTCAAATAAAACGGGATAAGACCGCCGCTGAAAAACATCGTGAATACGATAAACAGCATGATCCGCTTGCGGTAAGCGAGACTTTTGCGGGACAAGGCGTAAGCGCCGAGCGAGGTCAGCAAAATATTGATCGCAAGACCCGCGACGACTACGAAAAACGTGTTGCCGTAACCTTTCAAAATCATGGGATTGCGGAAAACATTGGCGTAAGCGTCCAGCGAAAAGCCGACCGGTTTCCACAAAAACCCTTTGTGCGCGAGAAGACTTCCCGCATCGCTGAGCGAGGCGAACACGACATACACGAGTGGGTAGATCGTTACGATCATAAGCAGCGTAAGAAAAAACAGATTGAAGCCGTCAAACGCCCGTTCGGAGAAAGTCCGTCTGTTCACAAGGCATTCCTTCCTTTCCTACCAGAGACTCGTGCTGTTCAGCTTCCGGCTGATCCAGTTGGAACCGAGAAGCAGCGTGAAGTTCACCGCGGAATTGAATAGACCGACCGCGGAGCTGAAGCTGTAATTAAACTCTTGCAGTCCGACCCGATACACGTAGGAAGACACGACGTCCGCGGTATCGAACGTGCTCGGATTGTAGAGGAGGATGATTTTTTCGAAACCGACGTTCATCATACGGCCCAGCTCCAGAATCAGCAGAATGATGATGGTCGGCATTATTCCGGGCAGCGTAACGTTCAGCATCTGCTTCCAGCGCCCGGCCCCGTCCATTTTGGCCGCCTCGTATTGCTCCTGGTCTATACCGGTCAATGCCGCCAAATAGATGATGGTTCCCCAGCCGATATGCTGCCAGATGCCCGAGGACACATAAATGGTACGAAACCATTCCGGTTCCAGCAGAAGCGTCAGGCGTTCGCCGCCGAAGAACGCGATGATATCGTTAATCACCCCGCTGCTGGCCGTGAAATCTTTAATGATGCCGCAGATAACGACGAGAGAAATGAAATAAGGCATATAAGTGACGGTCTGAACCGTCCGTTTAAAGATCGAGTTCCGCACCTCGTTCAGCAGCAGGGCCAAAATGATCGGCGCCGGAAAACCGAAAACAAGTTCGTTCAAGCTGATCAGAACCGTGTTTTTGATCGTTCTCCAGAAATAGGCTCCGGTGAAAAAGTTCTCGAAATGGGCGAATCCGACCCATTCGCTTCCCCAGATGCCCAGCCTCGGCGAGAAATCTTTAAACGCGATAATGGCGCCATACATGGGAGCATAGTGAAAAACAACGTAGTACAGCAAAACAGGCAGCAGCATCACATACAGAAGCTTATTTTTGCGGATATCGAGCAGGAGACCGGACCGGGCCCGTTTTTTTGCGGCCGGGTACGGCAGAACTTCCTGATTCATGGCGGCCATGACACAATCCCTCCGTTCGTATCGGCAGCTCCGGCCGTACGCGATGTAGTGGCGCACGCGTTAAAATCCGATCGGCGGGCTGCCGCAAAGCATGTTATTAGCGCTTGTTGTAGCGATCGAAGGCATCCTGGTAAATTTTCGTCACTTTATCGACTCCCATCTCCTTGATCCGCTTTACGTACTCGTCGTATTTGTCCAGAGATTCTTTTCCCATAACGAATTTAATAAACATTTCTTCTTTGTAGCTCGTAATAGCGGTATTCAGCTTGGCGATTTCTTTGCTTTCCTCTACGGTAGGCGTAAGAAACTGCGGCATGACATGCTTCGCGGCATCGGTCTCCGACCATATTTTAAGGGCCTCGTCCTGCTGCTTGAACGTATTGAAGTTCTTCCGGCTGTCTCCGAGATAGGGTCCGTTCGGTTTCGTATACTGGGAAACCATTTGCTGAAGGGTGTATTTCCCGTCCTTCGCAATTTTTTCGGTGAACTTAGGGGTGCCGTTCTCCACCGTATAGCTCTCGCCTTCCGTGCCGAAGTTGAAAAGCAGGCTGCCCTTCTCGCCGTATGCGTAATCCAGCCATCTCACGGCCAGTTCCGGATTAGCGGCGGCGTCCGTAACCGCTTTGCTGGCAGCCGGATTATATTTGAAATCACGCTGGCCGATGAAGGGCCGCTCCCCTTTGGTCAGTGTCGGATACGGGGCGGCGACCAGTTGGAAATTCGGGTTCTTTTTCTTACCCGTATCCATCCACCGTCCCATTCCTCCGCTCAGGAGATGAACCGTTGCCCCGGTGCTTTCGTTAAGCATTTTCGTATCCAGGGATTTGGAATCCGTATTGAGGGCGAAATCTTTATCGATCAGCCCTTCCGCATACCATTTGCGCAGAAGGGTCAGCGCCTCTTTGAACTGGGGATCGATCGGCCCGTATCTGACTTTCCCCTCGTCGTCGATATAGTAGCGGTTTGCCGTTTTATAGGCGCCGATAAAAGCGTCCTGGATGTTAAACTCGTTCTGGTATAAGGCGGAAAACGGCGAGGCGGCCCCTTTGCGCTCTTTAAACGCTTTCAAAACGGTGTACCAGTCATCGATCGTGGCCGGAACGTCCAATTTCAATTCGTCCAGCCAGTCCTTGCGGATCATGGGTCCCCGGAATACAAGGCCGTTCTCCGGACGGATCATTGGAAAAACATAATAATTCCCGCTGTCCGTCTTGATCATTTTGTCCAGCTCTTTGTCTTTTTCCAGCAGCTTTTTCAAATTCGGGGCATACTTGTCGATATACGAATTGAGCGGAATAATCACCTTATCGGCGATGGCTTTCTCCGGTCCGCCCGGGTACGATCCGCTGCCTCCGCTCCAGTTGTACTCGATCACATCGGGCAAATTGTTGGACGCGATCAAGAGATTGAACTGGTCTTTGGACTGTCCGTCCGCCGGATGCGTATACTTGACTTTGATGCCCGTCTCTTTCTCAAGCTGTTTGCCGAACGGCGAGTCCGCCAGATTGGTTACGAACGCGGAAAGGTTCGTGTCCATCGGCTCCCACGAGGTTAGCGTTTCTTCCGCACGAACCGGATATTTGCCCGGTTCCGAAGCCACCTTCGATTCTTTGTCACCCTTGCTTCCATTTGTACCGGCCGAACAAGCGGCAAGCATAACCGATGCTGCCAGAACGACGATGACGCCCGAGCGGGTGTTTCTTTTCCCCGAATGTCTGACCATGCAAACCCTCCTCTACAAAATCACGGATGCACAGTTACGCCGCGCATCTCAGTGTCAGTATGACTCGCCATTGCCCCCAAAAGATATCTTCAAAAGCCGGAATGGTTCATCAATTTGCCGAAAAACGACCCGCCTGGCGGGCTGTAAAAACCGCAGTCTCTCTGCAAAAAACACAAAAACATAAAACCGCCGGAGGGCCGCCTCTACAGGATCTCTTTGTATTTGCCCGGTGTGACGCCTTCGAATTTTTTGAAAATCCGGTTGAAGGTATTAATATCGGAATAGCCGACTTTCCGGGCAATCTCGATGATCGGGTCGCTTGTGCGCGACAGCAGGTTTTTGGCTTCCGCGAGACGGATCTTATTGATCACGTCCAGCAGCGCCTCGCCCGTTTGCGCTTTGAACTGCTTGGACAAATAAGAGGGCGTGAGGCCAAACGCTTCCCCGATCATGCTAATATTCAGATTCTCCGAGCTGTAGTTCTGCCGTACATACTCCGTTACCTGCCGGCTGAGCTGATCGTGTTCCGGTTTGCGGTTTTCCTGGATAAATCCGCATACGCGCGCCAGCACTTCCCGCATTCCGGCCGTCATTTCCTGCAGCGTCTCCGAGCCGGCCAGCCGTTCGGCCGGATTCAGTTCGCGGATCAGCTCCCGTTTGCCCGGCAGTCCGATTTCATCCAGCGCCTTGAGCAGGGTGCCGACCAGATCGAACAGAAGACAGCGGCTTAGCGGCACGGAAAGCGTCTTCCGGACTACGTTGAGCTCAATAACCTGCTCCACGAGAGCGTTTGCCTGCACGAAATCCCCCGCTTTTACGAAGTTGATCAACTGCTGCTCCACATGCATCGGATATGAATAGAAAGCCGCTTCCCCGGACTCGTCTCCCCCCGGCAGATCACCGTACGCGATCATTTCTCCGCTTCCCATGACAATGCGGTACTCCATGGCCCCCAGCGCTTCCTGATAAGCGAGCGGAATGCCCGCAAGCCCGGAATGGACACCGCTGATCGCGATCGTTAACCGGACCTGAAAGTGGTCCGACAGAAACGTTTTCACCTGTTCGACCAGCCGCCGGATTTCTTGTGTGCCTGCCTCCGGTCCGATATTCAGAATACAGGCCTGCATATCGTCTATCCCGGTCGTAACCGCGCGACAGTTTCCGGCCGCCGCCGCTTCTTCCGCCACGTTCATCAGGAGGAAATGAATCTGCCTGATTTTTTTGGCGTCGTTCTCGCCGGGTTCGTCCCATTTCCCGAATTGATCGATCCGGAACAGCAGGACGGCATAGTTCTCATGCAGGAACCCGATATCATGAGCGGCCAGCGATTCGTGGACCGGGACGTTGGGATCGAGCCTGCCTTTGAGCAGCCCCTGCAGAAAATGAGAACGGATCGCATCGCGGTGCTGCATCAGCCTCCGGCTGACAATCTCCTTTTCGGCAAAAGCGTTGTTCAGCGCGTTTTGGACGAAGCCGTATTCATTGGAGCCTTCATCGAACGCCACGCCGGACTTCAAGGAGAGATTGCGGATCAGACCATGAATGGGGCTGTAGTTCTTTTTCAGGAACAGGAACGTCAAAATCCCCCCGATCAGAAGGCTTAAAAACAAGTTCACAAAAATAAGAACCGACATATGCATCATCTTCTCGTTAAAAATCTCCGCCGGCATCATGGACACGTACTTCCAGCCGGTCTGCTCGGACGTGGTATAAGACACGGCCATTTTCCTGCCGGCCGATTCTTTATAGACCAGCCCGCTCTTGCCGGAGAGCTCTCCGTAGGCCGGATAGTCGGTCTTTTGGCCGGGGCCGGAGGAAGCCAGCAGGCGGTTCTTCTCGTCCAGCACGGCGACGGAGGCATTATGGACGGACTCGAGATTAGCGAGAAGCTTGGAATCTTTAATGACAAACAGAATGACCCCGCCGGGAAGATCGGGATTGTCCAGAATAATCGATTTCGCATACAGGACGGCGCTAGTCTCGCTGCCGTTTTCCATAAGTTTCACAGGCGTATACTCCTGGATAAATCTTTTATCGAAGAAAGATTTCCATTCGTCGTAGCCCGTGACTTCTTTTTCGCGTAAAATCTCATACAATGCACGGCTGTCTGTACGTTCGCGGGGAGAAATGACCGTATCGCTATTTTTGTAATAGATATAGATTTGATCGATAAAATCGTTGGCCACCTTATACACGCCCAGATCGCCCGCAATCCCGATCAGCTCATAGTGATCGTCGTCCGCCAAAGGACTGCCCGCATGGATAAACCCCGCAAGCCGCTTGTTGAGCGCCATTTCGACGCTAAGCCTTTCGATGCCTTTTAAATGATTGTCAATCGCCTGCTCCATTTGCTTGATCACAGCTTCGTTGGACCGGTTTACTTCCGTTTCGACCACATTCCACGTCACCATATAAATAACACCGTTGATCAGAACGGGAACTAGCAGCACGGTTATGTAGGAAATGAGCCAGGTTACAATAACGCTGCGCCGGTTGAATCTAAATCTCTTCATGCTGCACTCTTCCCCATTCACCTCAAAATGTAAACGCTTTATTAAACATTATACTGAAAAGCCGGACCGTGAACATGAACGTTGATCGGGCTTCTTTTAAGTTTTTTTTGTAAAGGTGCGTAAAAAAGGCCAGTGTTCTCAGCGGAACAGACTGGCTGCATGATATCTCCGCTACATTTACGTGCGGCTCGTTTTTTTTTTTGCGGCAAGAATCATAAATCGTTTCGAGTGGGCTCGGATTCAACCGGAATATCCGGAAGCACCGTGTCACGACGCCAGTCTTACCACAAGAATACCGGCCAAAGCGAGGAGCATGCCGCAAGCTTCCCTTCCGGAAATGTTTTCTTTGAGGTAAAACTGTGCGTACAGCAGAACCAGCACGACGTTCATCGCACTAATGGCGGATACGATCCCCGTCACGCCTCCCCGGAATGCGGGGATGATAAACAGCATCCCGGCCAGGTTCGTAATGCCCACGGTCATCCCCCAGAGCAAGGTCCGTTTCATCGACCAGGCTGGTGATGCCGTATTGTCCGTGCCGTCCGAGATTTGATGCGACCGGCCATCGTCTCCGCTGTCGTAAAGACTCCTGTCTTCGCCGGAGTGCCGGGAAATCCGGGCTTGCTGCGAATAGGCGCCATCCCCCGTCTCCCGGTCGTTCGTGCTGTCGCGCGTCGTCTCGACCGCCAAGATTTTTTGCCCCGTATCCGCCGGAGTCTTCAGCTTGGACAGCAGATACATGCATGCGAACATGAAAGTGCCTGTACCGTACATGACGGTTAATACAGGCAGTGTGTTCGCTGCCGATAAGGTCGCCTGCTTGGACGATAAATCCGTGAAGCCGAAGAATAGCATGGTCAGCAGGCCCCATTGGATTCCTTGCAGCTGACCCAGCTTCAGATCATGCGAATACCGGATAACGAGCAGACCTAGAATGACGATGCAAAAACCGGCCAGCTGCACGAGGCTCAGCGCTTCTCCCCACAAGAAATACGCCAGAGTCGCCACGACCACCGGCGGCAGACCCGTAAACAGTGCGATCAGGGAAGCTCTTCCGACCGAATAGCCTTTATACATGGACGCGTTCGCAATAAAGGAGAAAAGCCCCATAGGGACTCCGAACCACACGCCGTAACTCCATGCCTGGTTAACAAACAAATTAACGACCAATGAAATCAGGGCGCCGGACAAATAAACGCCGAAAAGCAGCACGTTCCGGTCGGTGCGCCGCTGGGAAGTCCATTGGTACAAAATTCCACGCAGCCCGAAAGAGACGGCTGCAAGTGAAGCATACATAAACCACATCGTTCGTTTCCTCCGTCTCTGTACGATCAGCCAAACTAAAACGCCTATCATCTTTATAGACATAATAGCCTTTAATGCCGTCTGCTGTATACCCGGCCCGGGTAAGCTTTTCTATCGGCAGCAGCTTCCGGGTTACGCCGCACTTGATACTCGCAGGTTACCGGCGTCATTTTCCGCGAATCTCCCTGGTCACCATAGGCGCATTTCGTAATCTTGCGGTTTCATTCGGGAACGGGTACGCAAATGCCCTTCCAGAGGTATACTGTTTCAGAAAAGCCCAAACGCTGTCACCCGTTTATTAACCGAAAGAGAGGATCATCCGTTATGAATCATTCCGTTGATATTGACCTTGACCGGACTCTTTTGCCGTCCAAAAAAGAAGCTGCGCTTCCCCCGTCGCCACTAGGACCTGTTTATACGGGTACCGCCGTCCGTTCAGCCTTCGATGGATTCGTCAGCGACGACTTTTGCGCCGGAGGAGGGATTCCGTATGCCGGATAACATAACCGGTCGCATCGCCGGGCTGGACTGGGATTCGATCCGGCAGTCTTTGGACGAGCACGGATATGCGAAGCTCCCTGCTATGCTCGATTCCGCGCACTGCGAGGAGCTTATCGGCGGCTATGGGGAGGAGCAGCTCTTCCGCAGCACGATCCTTATGGCCCGGTACCGTTTCGGGCTCGGGGAGTACAAATATTATCGCGCTCCCCTTCCGGACGTGATTCAGGCGATGCGCGAAGGGTTTTATCCGCCGCTTGCGCACACGGCAAACCGCTGGCTGGAACTGCTGGGCAAAGAGGCCGTTTATCCGGATTCGTTATCCGAGTTTTTGGAACAGTGCCGCATGGAGGAACAGACCCGCCCTACCCCGCTCATCTTGAAGTATGAAGCCGGAGGCTACAACTGCCTGCATCAGGATGTGTACGGAAGCGTGTTCTTCCCCTTCCAGATCGTTTTTGCGCTGAATCAGAAAGAAAAGGATTATACGGGCGGAGAATTTCTGCTAATGGAACAGCGGCCGCGCGCTCAGAGCAGAGGGCATGTCCTTACGCTGGAACGCGGCGAAGGATTGATTTTCCCGACGACACATCGTCCGGTGTCCGGTTCCCGGGGGTACTACAAGACTACGCTCCGGCATGGCGTAAGCACCGTAACGACGGGTACACGCTACAGTCTGGGACTCGTTTTTCACGATGCCAAGTAACAGCCGCATGTTTTTTCACGGGCTCAGGGCCTATAAGTTCAACTCATGCAAAAAGCGCCATTTTGAGGTATACTGGATGAATCTACATAGAGGAAGGACTGAACTATGCGCAGATATCAATACTTTAACCCGCCGAAGCTAAAATAAACTGGAGGTAAAGCTATTGATGAAAGATAAGCTGGAATCGGAAAGACTCGTACTCCGAACCATGACGGAAGCGGACGCTCCCCGTCTATTCGAGATCTGGTCTTCTCCCGATGTAACGAAATTTATGAATATCGATCCGTTTACGGAGGTTAAACAGGCAGCGGAAATGATTGCCTTTCTGAACGGACTGGCCCTGGAAAACAAGGCTGTCCGCTATGTGGTCATCGACAGGCAATCGAGTGCGATTATAGGTTCATGCGGATTCAATGAACTCGATCACGGACGACGCAGAGCCGAAATCGGCTACGATCTGGACCGGGCATTCTGGGGAAAAGGTTATGCTCCCGAAGCGATCGGATGCCTGCTTGCTTATGCCTTCGATGAGCTCGGAATGAACCGGATCGAAGCTAAAGTCGAGCCGGGAAACGCCAATTCGATTAAAGTGCTGCAGAAGCTGCGTTTTACTTTCTCAGGCACGCTCAGCAGCGGGGAAGATGCCGGGTCCGACCCTTCTTCCCCCTCTTTAAACCTTTATATAAGAAGCCGGGAAGACTGACTCGCAGCCGGCCCGATCACGCAGCAAAGGCTGCCGCACATTCGCGGCAGCCTTTGCTGCGTTTTTTCTCACGTTTCAAAACGGTGTTCTTGGCGATGCCACATGGAAATGGAGCCTGTCGCTTCTTCCTCCTCGTTTCCGGTCATGTTTATTACGGGAGCCGCGCTTTGTTTGCTGGCAGGATTTGCGGGCTTAGGATTTCGCGTCCGGCCTGCCGAAAACGGAAAGAAAAAGACGGCAGCCGGTTTGTAAACCCCGCTGTTTTGCTGGCTCCGGCTTATTTCTTGCGACAAAACGCGGAAATTGTCTAGTTTACTCTTCTCCGTCCTGTGTCCAAGTAATCAGGGAGAGGAGCTGATGAGAATGAATACGCATCAAGGGACACACAACCATGCTTATTTCATAGGAGGTGGCATCGCTTCCCTGGCGGGGGCCGTCTTTCTGATCCGGGACGGCGGCTGGGCAGGCGGACGGATTCACATCCTGGAAGACCGTCCGGTAAACGGCGGATCTTTGGACGGAAGCGGTGACGAGCAGCAAGGCTATGTGATCCGGGGAGGCCGGATGCTGAACGAACCGACCTACGAATGCACGTGGGAGCTGCTGGATTCCATTCCTTCGATTGATTCGCCCGGGAAATCCGTCAAAGACGACATCTACGCCTTTACGGAAAAATATCCGACCCACGCACAGGCCCGCCTCGTGGATAAGGACCGGAATATCGTCGATGTGGAGCATATGCTCTTTTCCAATAAAGACCGCCTGGATATCGGTAAGCTGCTTGTCACACCGGAAGATCGTCTCGGCAAGCAAAAAATAAACGAATGGTTCGAACCCGAATTTTTTGAAACGAATTTCTGGTTTATGTGGGCGACCATGTTCGCTTTTCAGCCTTGGCACAGCCTCGTGGAGTTTAAAAGATATATGATCCGGTTTATGCACGAGTTTCCCCGCATCCACACACTGGCCGGTGTCGCCCGCACGCCTTACAATCAATTCGATTCGATCGTGCTGCCCATCCAGAAATGGCTGGAAAGCCAGGGCGTCCGGTACGAAAGAAAGATGCGCGTAACCGATCTGGATTTCAAGCCGGACCCCACGGGGAAAAGCCCGGCGGTGGTGGACCGCATACAGGTCGTCAAAGACGGAAATGTCGGCTCGATTGAGGTAAAACCGGACGATCTCGTGTTCTTCACGAACGGCTCCATGACGGAAGGCTCGGATCTCGGTTCGATGACCTCCGCACCTAAGCTCGGCGAAAAAGGACCTTCGTTCAGCCTTTGGGAAAAAATTGCCGCCAAGCTGCCCGGCTCCGGCAACCCGTCCGCATTCGACGATCATATCCCCGAGTCCAAGTGGGCATCGTTTACGGTCACCTGCAAGGACCCGATGTTTTTCGACTTCATGGAAAACTTCTCCGGCAACAAAGCGGGTACGGGCGCGCTCGTTACCTTTAAAGATTCCAGCTGGCTGATGTCCGTTGTGCTTGCGCACCAGCCGCATTTCCGCAACCAGCCGGACGATGTGCAGGTGTTCTGGGGCTACGGCCTTTTCCCGGACAAGCCGGGTGACTTTGTACCGAAGAAAATGTCCGAATGTACGGGAGAAGAAATTTTAACGGAACTGCTGTCTCATCTGAAACTGGGGGGAAAACGGCCGGAAATGCTGGAAAGCTCCATCTGCATTCCCTGCATGATGCCGTTTATCACGAGCCAGTTCATGCCCCGCGAAGCGGGGGATCGTCCCCAAGTCGTACCGGAAGGCTCGGGAAATTTCGCTTTTATCGGTCAATTCACCGAAATTCCGGACGATGTCGTGTTCACGGTGGAATATTCCGTCCGCACGGCTCAAACGGCTGTCTATAAGCTGCTCGACATCGACAAAAAGATTCCCGGGATGTACCACGGGAACCATCATGCGAAAGTGCTATTCGATTCGTTAGTGACCATGGTCAGATAGCCCGCTTCGAGAAGCCCCCACTAAACCGGCGGGGGCTTTTTCGGATGTCCGCTACATTTCCCCGCCCCCGCTGACAGGCAGGTAAGTGCCCGTCAAATAGGCGCTGTCTTCGCCCGCATAAAAAAGTACGTGGAATGGAAGGAAGTCAGTAATTTCGATGGCGGAAAGAGCAGCATTGTCTGGTACAAATCCTGGGAGAATGCTCCGAATGCCGTCCGGCATGAGAATAATGAAAAACCAGGACAACGGAACGATGCCTGGTTTTTCGCCGTCTGAGTGACTACTCCGGTTTCACTAATTCAATAAGTCTTTTTATCTAATTTTTCCAGACTTTCGAAGTCATATCCCTGCTTTCTTGCTTCATCAATGATTTTGTCCAGGGCATCCGTATTGTCCTTTGAAATCGAGTGCAGCAGAATGACTGCGCCCGGATGAAGCTGGGCAATGACTTTATCGTAGGCATATTTCCAGCCCTTTTGATCGTTGACGTCCCAGTCTTTATAAGCAACCGACCAAAATACGTTGGTGTAACCCGACTGTTTGCTTACCTCTAACACCCGGTCGCTGAAAATTCCGCGCGGCGGACGCATAAAAGACATCGTCTGCACACCCGTCAGATTGGCGACGGCATTTTTGACCCGGTCCAGCTCGGTCTTGATTTTCTCCTCGGAGATCCGGGACATATCCGGATGACTCCAGGAATGGTTGCCGATAAGATGGCCTTCGGCCGTCATTCGTTTAACCAATTCGGGCTTGTCCTCGACAAAATGACCGGTTACGAAAAACGCCGCGGGCACCTGCTTGGCTTTTAAAACATCCAGTATTTTGGACGTACATCCGTTCTCATACCCGTTATCGAAGGTGAGATAAAGTTCTTTTTTATCGGGGTCTCCCAGAAAAACGGCTCCATGCTTCTCCAAAATGCTCTTGAACCCTTCTTCATTAATGGAAGCGGGCTTCCCTTTTTTACTCTTTTTAAAACCGAAATGATAGGGCTTGTTTCCCCCGTCGGCTGCCAAGGTGTCTAAAGGAAACAGCGTGATGAAAAGGGTGAATAAAGAAAAAACGATCGCGAACCGTTTCATGATTTCCCTCCGTTTTTCATAACTTTGATTCATTTGGTACTATGTCTCTTATTGGAAGGATTCATGCGATTCCATGCTTTGGAACTTTGTGGGACTTGACAAAATAAAAATACCCGCCGGAATGGCGGATATTTTCTCTTAAGTGGACTGTGTTTCCTATTTACTATTCGAAAAAGTATCTCCGTCCTCTATTCTTCCCGATTGATAGCCTTTGCTGAACCAGGATTTTCTTTGTTCCGATGTGCCGTGCGTAAAGCTTTCGGGAACCACGTAGCCGCGCGCTCTTTTCTGAATCGTATCATCCCCGACCGCACTCGCAGCCGTTAACGCTTCCTCCAGATCCCCTTCTTCAAGCACGTCCATTCCTTTGGCATGATGCGCCCAGACGCCGGCAAAATAATCGGCCTGCAGCTCAAAGCGGACCAGGTATTTATTGAACTCCGCTTCACTCATCTTTTGGCGCAGCGGCATAATCTTATCGGACGTCCCGAGCAGTGTCTGCACATGGTGCCCGACTTCATGGGCGATTACGTAGGCCATGGCAAAGTCGCCCGGCGCTTTAAATTCCTGCTTAAGCTCGTTATAGAAGCTTAGATCGATGTAAAGCTTGCGGTCGCCCGGGCAATAAAACGGTCCCGTTGACGAACCTGCCGTCCCGCAAGCGGATTGCACCTGGTCCGTGTACAGAACAAGCGTCGGTTTTTCATAAGTGAGACCACGTTCCTTAAACTGGGCGGTCCACACGTCTTCCGTATCGGCCAAGACAACAGAGACGAACTGGGAAAGCTCCTTCTCCTGCTGCGTTTCCTCGTAAGGTGCGTTGGATCCGGACCCCGCGCCTGTCAGATCACTCAGCAAATCGCCGGGGTTTCCGCCGAGCAGCGTCATTAGGAGCACGATAATGATTCCGCCGATCCCGCCCCCGACTAACGTTTTGCTGCCGACGCCCCTCCGGTCTTCCACGTTTGAACTTCCTCTTCTGCCCTGCCACTTCATCGCTTGTCCTCCCCCTGGTGTATAGAAACAAGTCCGTTAGAATGAATGATTTTATATGGTAATATACCCGATTTGTAAAGTCAGAAACTTTGTGAAGGTTTGGCATACGCTTCATGATCCAACCCTTTCCAGCAAACAAAAAGAACCGCGCTTGCCGCGGCTCTTTCAGAAGAAAATCTATTTCCTTTATTTCCCGAAACGGCACCTTATCCCTCAGCAGCCGCACTCTCATCCATATAAATATACTCCCAATGGTGACCGTCGATATCCCGGAAGCTCCACGTGTACATAAAGCCATGGTCCACTTTATCATTCATCGGACTTCCTCCCGCTGCCAGCGCCTTGGTTACAATCTCGTCCACCTGCTCTTTGCTGCCGGCAGACAACGCCACAATGACTTCCGCACTTCTTCCCGTATCTGCAATCTCCTTGTTTGTGAACGATTTGAAGAAATCTTCCACTAAAAGCATCACAAAGATATTATCGCTGACAACCATGCAGGTTGCGTTCTCGTCCGTAAATTGGGCATTGAATTCATAACCGAGCGCTGTAAAAAATTCAACGGATTTGTTTAAATTTTTAACCGGTAAATTCACAAAAATTTTATCCGATTTAGTTGCCATGCAAAAATTTTTCCACATCATCTATTGAATTTTCCGGAAGATCTTTCCGGTTGCTTTTATTGTAGCATGGGTTTAAATCCGGCATTTCTTTTAAATTGCGCTTTTAGTCATGAAGGTATGTATAGTAGGCTCTCCAAGTTAAATCGGTTTAGCGATATGTTGCTGTCTCATTCATTTATACGTACATACGTTCACTTTAGGGGTATAATGGATAGGATAAAGGAGGTGTTTCCAGCTATGTCAGAGCGGGTTCGAAAAGCGGCAACACTGGATAGTCCCTGTCCCGATAAATGGCAGGCTATTATCAGCAATGATAGTGCTTACGACGGCGTCTTTTTTTACGGAGTGAAAACAACCCGCATTTTTTGCCGTCCCTCCTGCAAATCCAAAGCGCCCAAACCGGAAAACACCTGCATATTTCAAGATGCGGAACAAGCCCTACAGGCCCGGTTCCGTCCTTGCAAACGATGCAAACCGACCGGCAGTCGCCTTCCGGACGATGACTGGATCGAACAAATCGCCCATTATGCGGACAATCACTATAAACAACCGCTGACGCTCAGAACGTTCTCGGAAATATGCCACGGCAGTCCTTATCATCTGCAGCGTACGTTCAAGCGAATTAAAGGAATGACTCCGCTGGAATACCTTCAGCACATTCGCATCAAGAATGCCAAAAATCTGCTCAGTACTTCACAGTTATCGGTGTCCGACATCGGATCTAAAGTCGGTATTCCGAATACCTCCTATTTCATTACGCTTTTTAAAAGGAAAACCGGCTATACACCCGCAGGCTACCGGCAGTCCCGAAGCTTGTGCCGAACAATAGAAAGCTGAGTACCTTCGGCGGAAACAGATGAAACCTATCGAATGGATCCCAGTCAGAAGCAATCAGAGGAACGGAGCGACTATGAAACTGGAATACGGTTATAAAACGCCTAAAACACTGCTGAATAAAGGAACGGGTTTTCTTGCCGGATATACCCATTCCTTAAATCCTTACACCGGCTGTTCTTTCGGCTGTTCGTATTGTTATGTAAGAAAAATGCCTGTCTCCACTTTCCGCGGGGCCGAATGGGGAACCTGGGTGGATGTCAAGAAAGAAGCGGCCGATATCTTCCGCAAAGAGCTTCGCCGAGCGAAAACCAAAGGTCCCGTCACTCTCTTTATGTCTTCAAGTACAGATCCTTATCAGCCGATTGAACATAAAGAACAAGTCACCCGCTCTCTGCTGGAAGTGATGACCGAAGATCCACCCGACTTTGTCCTGGTCCAAACAAGGAGTCCCTTAGTAGAGCGGGACATGGACCTGCTGCTTCAATTAAAAGACCGGGTACGTGTCAGTATGACCGTAGAGACGGACCTGGATGAGATAAGAAAGCGCTTCTCCCCGGCGGCTCCGCCTATACAAGCACGTATGAAGGCTCTCGAAGCGTTAAAGGCTGCCGGAGTACCCGCACAAGCTGCGATTGCTCCTCTTCTGCCGAGCAGCGAAGCATTTCCGGACCTATTAAAGTCGGTCGTAAACCGGGTTTGCGTGGACGATTATTTTATGGGGGACGGGAGCGGAGGAAGAAGAACGCGAAGTTTGAAATTGGAAAACATCTATAAGGAGCTAGGATTGGAAGATTGGTATCATCCCCTTGCTTATCGGATCATAGCAGAACGCTTGAAGAAGGTGTTTCCCGAGAACCAGATCTTTGTAAGCCAGGAAGGCTTCGAGCCGTAGGCTTTAAAGCCAGCAAGCCATATGCAGGCAATAATGAAGGCAAAAATCCGCGGAGATGCGGATTTTTGCTTGTTTTGTAATAGAGGAGATTAATTGAGGAGCAAAATTGCGGTCAACCTGCCGTAACCGCATACCGCTGTCGTAACGACTGCTTAAGTTACTGGGTTTCCTGGCATGCCGATGTGTCGGACGTAATCATCCACGAGATGCCGAATTTGTCTTCCAGCTGTCCGAACAGGGCGCCCCAGAAAGCCGGTTCCAGAGGTTGATTAACGTTACCGTCCTTCGACAAATTGTTAAAAGCCGAGTGAGCTTCCTCTTCGGTAGCGAATTCAAGACAGAGACTTACCACATTTCCCGGTGTCAACGCTTCAAACATCGAATCCGACATGAGAAAAGTAACGCCGGCCGCAACCAGGCTCAGGTTAATGACTTTATCTTTCAGTTCTTCTTCGCTCGCGCCCGGGACCTGACCGTACGTCGTAACGGACGTGATCTCGCCTCCCAGCGCTTGTATGTAAAATTCAGCTTGAGCCCTCGCATCCTCGGAAATAATATAAGTCGTATGTTTAGCCATTCATCAACATCCTCTCGAAAAGTTATAGTTGTTCCTGAGAATAGTTTAGCACCGGGTGAAAGCAGGGATTTCTTATAAATTGCGGTAATACGGCGGAAACCTCTCTGGTTACGTGCTGCCTGGTGAACTTGCTCGCCTGAGGAAGTTATTCATAAGAACCGGCAGAGAGATTAAGATTGGCGGATCGTCATAGCGCGGAACGTGCAGAGTTACGAGCTGCTGCGGGACGGGAATACCCGCTTTAACGATGATCGGTTCTCTTGAACGGGTACGCAGCGTCGCTTCCGGCAAAAGAAAATCAACCGCCTTCGTTCCCCAGGAAACGGAAGTCGCCATCAGGTAATAAGTGCCCGGCTTAATGCCCGAAAGACAGAAGCTTCCGAGCGAGGAAAGCAATGTGCCGTACAGCGGCAGCCCTTCCGGAATCGGTTTGGCGAACAGACCGATCAGAATGATGCCCTCGAAAGGAATCGTGGCTTGAACAATCCCTTCGATTGTTCCGAAAGGCAGCCGTGCAGCGGGTTCGGGCATCGACCAGTCATCCAGCTTTTGCAGAGAGTGAAAGTGGCTGTCCGCCAGAAGTGCAGAATTCCGGAATTCCGACGGGGTCATCCCGACTTTCTCGGTAAATCGCGTTGTGAAGGTACCCAGGCTTTGCTGTCCGATTTCAAGACCGATGTCACGGATGCTCAAATTAGTGCGCAGCAGGAGATCTTTAGCTTTCTGTAGACGAAGCGATGAAACGTAGTATTGAGGAGTAAGTCCGATTTTATCTTTAAAAATTCGTGTGAAGTGAAACGGGCTGTAAGAGGCGTAAGCGGCCAATTGGTTAAGCGAGAGAGGCTCGTGAATGTTTCTCTGGATATACAAAATAACCTCATCGATTTCGGAATACCGGTCAGTCAAACGCTTCACCTTCCTTGTATTCTTTGCTCACCCATTCTACCACATTCTTCCTCTCCTTGGTACGAACAAAACATTAAATAACGAATGTTTGTTCCCTTTTTAATCATAAAAAAAGCCCTGCCTCAGCAATTGCAAGCAGGACTTTTCTGAACAGGTTATAAGTTGTCCGGGACCGGGGACGGTTAGAACACTTTCGTCGTCCAGGATTCGCAGTTCCATGTCTCCGTAACGACTTCACGATAAAATTCAGGTTCGTGGGAAATCAGCAGGATGGTGCCTTTGTAAGCTTTAAGCGCACGGGCTAATTCTTCCTTCGCATCCACGTCCAAGTGGTTGGTAGGCTCGTCGAATACAAGCACGTTGGTTTCGTTGTTGATCAGCTTGCAGAGGCGAACTTTGGCTTTCTCTCCGCCGCTGAGCACCGTGATTTTGCTCTCGATATGCTTGGTCGTCAAACCGCATTTCGCCAGGGCGGCCCGCACTTCAAACTGGCTATACGAGGGGAATTCCTTCCAGATCTCATCGATACACGTATTGTAGTTAGCCTCTTTCATTTCCTGCTCGAAGTAACCGATGCTCAGGTTTTCCCCAAGCTGAACGGAGCCGGACAATGCGGGAATCTCGCCTAGAATGCTGCGTAAAAGCGTCGTTTTACCGATACCGTTGGCACCGACAAGAGCGATTTTCTGCCCGCGTTCCATACGGAGATTGAGCGGTCTGGACAACGGCTCTTCATATCCGATAACCAGGTCTTTCGTTTCGAAAATCAGTTTACCTGACGTTCTGCCTTCTTTGAAGTTAAACTGCGGTTTCGGCTTCTCTTTGGCGAGCTCGATAACGTCCATTTTGTCGAGTTTCTTTTGCCGGGACATGGCCATATTCCGAGTCGCGACGCTCGCTTTGTTACGGGCCACAAAGTCTTTCAGGTCCGCGATTTCCTGCTGCTGGCGCTTATAAGCCGATTCCAGCTGCTGTTTTTTCATTTCATGCACTTGTTTGAAGTAATCATAGTCGCCTACGTAGCGGTTTAACTCCTGGTTTTCCATATGATAGATCAGGTTAATGACGCTGTTCAGAAACGGAATGTCGTGCGAAATCAGAATAAAGGCGTTCTCGTACTCCTGCAGGTAGCGCTTCAGCCATTCGATGTGCTGCTCGTCCAGATAGTTAGTCGGCTCGTCGAGGAGAAGAATATCGGGCTTCTCCAACAGCAGCTTCGCGAGCAAGACCTTGGTCCGCTGACCGCCGCTGAGGTCGTTGACGTCCTTGTCCAGCCCGATATCCGTAAGGCCGAGACCGCGGGCGGTTTCCTCGATTTTGGCATCGATCATATAAAAATCCTGATTGGTCAGCGTATCCTGGATCGTGCCGACGTCTTCGAGCAGCTGCTCCAGCTCTTCCGGGGTTACATCCCCCATTTTTTCGTACATGCCGTTCATTTCCTGTTCCATGTCGAACAGATATTGAAAAGCTCCTTTGAGGACATCGCGGATGGTCATCCCTTTGCTGAGAACCGCATGCTGATCCAAATAGCCGACCCGCATCCTTTTCGACCATTCTACTTTGCCGTCATCCGGCTGGATCTTGCCTGTAATAATGTTCATGAAGGTGGACTTACCTTCTCCGTTGGCACCGATTAATCCGATATGCTCTCCTTTGAGGAGGCGGAAAGACACGTCGTTAAAGATCGCGCGGTCTCCAAAGCCGTGGCTCAGTCGTTCTACGTTTAATATGCTCATGAATAGACACCTTTTCTTATAAACTTTTTACTCGCTTTATTATAAGCGTTACGGGGTGGACAACTCAATGCAGGATTGAAAAAAAGCCGTTTTCTTTCAAAGATTTCGTATCTGTGGCTTCCTTAAAAATAAAGCTAAAGCAGGCCAATGGTATTTATTGACAGTTTCGAAACTTGCATGCTAGAATTCTGATAAAAGTTGGGACAAAATCTTGTTTCTTCCGTTTCTCCTTTCTCCGGATGTGTTCTTACCCAGAAGCTCAACACACGACCGACAGATTCTTCCGATATGAAGCGTCCTACGCTTACATATACAACCGCCCGTGCGGTAATTTATGGAGAAGGTGAGGAAGAAACATATGTTGAAAAAATGGTTTTTGTCTCTCGCTATCGCAGGCTCGGCTCTATTAAGCGGACTAGCCGGACAAGCAGAAGCGGCTGTGACCGTACAGCCTGTCGTGCAGGGAGGTGAATTAACCTCTCCGACCGAATTCAAGTCCCAGCGCGATGCTCTTCCGGAATCCCGCAAGCCTCTTGAAGCTCCCTTATCGTTGGAAAAGGCGGCTCGCGGTCAGGGATTATCCGTAAACGTAAATGCCGCGCTTAACAACAATCCGAACAATGCGGCGCAAGTCGTAACGGGAGCCGTTTATGCGGATAAAATTACGGAAGCGGGCGGACAGCGGTGGTACGCCTTTCAAACGAACGCTCCCGGCAAACTGACCGCCTATCTTCAAACCATTCAGTCCCCTTCGATTGACTACGACCTTCACTTATTCCGATACGACCCTGCAACAAGCAGTTTGGTGGAGCAGGAGACTTCCTCCTACGGTCCTCAATCCAATGAGCAAATCAGCCGGATAGCACCTGCGGGCATTTACTTCTTGGCCGTTTCGGCTTACACGGGATTCGATGCCAATACGTCTTATTACTTTACGGTTGTAGAATCGGCATCCTACGATACGGCTGAGCCGGACGATAACATCTGGCATGCCCAGCAGAAAACAGATTCGTTTACGGTCAGCGGCGGGACGATTGACAACAGCCTGGACGCCGATTGGATCAAATATACGGTTACCGCCGCTAAATCTTTCCATATCAAACTGGCCAACAGCGCACCGGGCACTACCTATCAGCTGCAAATTTTCGATCAGAATTTAGGATCTGTCGGTACAGTGGACCAGAACAAGGATGTGGACGGCTCCCTGTCTCCCGGCACCTATTATCTGCGGGTTGTATCCTTGAATTCGTTTAATGCTTCCGTTCCGTATTCACTTACTTTCAGCGAGTTTAAAACTCCCGCATCGGTAGATATCGTAAGCATTAAATCGGAGCCGAATATCGATGCCGGACAAAGGATCAATTACGGGGAAGGAAATAAATGGAGAATCCAGAATTACATGACGGTGACCGGTCTCGCCAAGGACGCTTCGGGAGCACCAGCTTTCAATGCCCCGATTACTGTCTTTATACAAACCAAACTCAACAACAAAATTTATAGCGGAACGGGTACGACGAGCAGCAACGGAACTTTCAACGTAACGATCAACGGAATACAGCCTGCTATCGGACAGAATTTGTTCCCCGGCTACGCTTCAACCCATTATTACGATATTATTCCCCTTCTCGTATACTACGGCGGAACACAGCTGAACGCCAACGATAATTCGCTCTATCATTTCGCGTATTCGATTTACAGTCCTCATTAACTATTTCGCACATAAAAAAGAGCCCAATCCCTTCGGGCTCTTTTGCGCGCTCCTAAAAAGGAGGCAGCTGATCCAGATTGTTCGATTTAACTCCGTCGGGCTCGCTGCGGAGAATATCGCGTCCGTACCGGTGAAACACGTCCACATGGGCCAGAGCGCCGGATTTGGCTTCATTCAGTGCGGAAACATAGTCGAGCTCGCGTCCGGAGGACGTTTTAACGGCAATGATGTCTCCGTCCTCGTTTTTGCGGACAGCCACGATCGATTCCAAACCGTCCGAAGCCGCGGCTTCCGTCTGCTCCTGAAGAGCCTGCAGCTCTCCCTGCTGCTTGTAATTCTCGTAAATCGCTTCAAAATCGGTATTCGTCGGTCCTTGATTCATCGGGGATCACCTCGGTTATAGCATGTCTTTTTTCGCGTTCCTTTATGAAACACGGTGGACTGCGGGAAGGCTTTTGCCCTAACCAGTCTTAACAAAAAAATCAGACTGCGGACAGTCTGACTCTCTATTACATCGCGTTAGCTTGAAAAGGAAAGGAAGTCCAATGCCTTATTGTTCCGGCAAAAGGAGGCTGTGCTGGCATACGGTTTGCAGATCTCTCCACGTCCGGTTTACCGGACTGTCTTCCATTGCCGCCGACAAGCCCAGCAGCGAAAAAAGCTCAAACGTACCTGTCAGCACGCTGCGTACGGCACTCAGGCATTGTTCGGATACCTGTTTCTCGTCAGCCTCTGACATGCGCCCTTGCAGGGCAAGCTCTTCCCATGAGCACGTTATCGCCGTGTAGAGTGCGGATTCGGTCCTATCCAGAAGTGCTTCCTGTTCCTCCAGTTTCTTGTGAACGTGCAGTCTCCGCTCCTTCACGCAGATATATTCGCGGGCTTCTTCCACGAAATGCGCCGCGATTCCTAGGGCAACCGCCGCGAAAGAAGCCTGGGCAAACGGGATAAACGGGTACCGGTAGATGAGCTCGTCTCCATAGGCGTGCACTTCCGTGAAGAGAAACGTCATGCTGTCCGGGACGAACAGGTCCGTAACGGAAACGCTGTGGCTTCCGGTCGCCTTGAGGCCGAATGTATTCCAGTCCCGGTGAACACGGACTTGATCCGGCGTGAAAATAAACGAACGGATTTCCGCGCTCTCTACCTGCTCCAGACCATCCTGCGCTTCAACCACACAGTTTGCGGTAAACATCGTGGCATGAGCAGCCCCGCTGCAGTATTTCCAGCGGCCGTTCACCAGGTAGCCGCCCTCGACCCGCTTGGCTGTACCGGTTGGCGCGCCGCTGCCCGCAACGACGGCTTTCTCACCGGTAAACAAGGCTTTTCCGACTTCCGGCTTCATTAACGAAGCGAAAAAACCGCCGCCGGCTCCAATGGTCACCAGCCAGCCGAAACTTCCGTCTGCCCTAGAGCATTCCCGGAAAATCCGGAGAGCGTCCGGGAGGGAAGTCATGCGGCCGTTCAAGTCGTCCGGAACGAACAGTTTAAACCATCTGTTTTGATAAATCAGGTTAAGCAGTTCTTGGGTCAAAGCTCCTTCCGACTCCATGCCCGGCGATTGTTCTCTGATCCACTGTAGTTCCTCTTGGGTGAATATCATAGATACCGCTTCCTTTTGTATGTTTTTGAATGGACTTTTTTGGTTTTTCGACTCTATGTATTTTAACACGGGACGGCGCATCGTTCACGGCGATTTGCTGACGGCCGCTTTTATAAGGCCTGTAAAGAATGGCTATAAAGGAAACTGTCCCTCGGAAAGACGGAGGCGGTTGTGGTAAG
Organism: Paenibacillus sp. JT31N7; assembly: GCF_059692095.1. Lineage (NCBI taxonomy): Bacteria > Bacillati > Bacillota > Bacilli > Caryophanales > Paenibacillaceae > Paenibacillus > Paenibacillus sp. JT31N7. The sequence goes on along the minus strand of NZ_JCAUAT010000001.1, from coordinate 106,043 downwards.
GTAAATGTATCTTAGCAGAGGAGGCGTTACGTGTGGTGGATTTTATCCGGGTCAGATCTTTGCACATCTAAGGATGGTGTCAAAGACTCTGTGTGTTGTGTGCAGAGGACTACGGGATAGGTCTGTCATTTTACAGGTAACCCTCGGACGGTTAAACGAAGAGGTTCATCCATAGACCCTATATATCCGCAGGGCAGGAAATCCGCGCGATTTCTGTGCCTGGTCCTCTTGTATCTTCAGCACGGGAAATATTCTTGTGCTGTTTTTATTTTTCTATCGAGAGGATGATTAATTTGGAACGACAACAACAAAAAGCGATACTTATCGGGATTCATCCGGGTAACCGTACGGATTTCGGCTATTATATGGAGGAGCTTGCAAACCTGGCCGCCGCGGCCGGGATTCAAGAAGCCGGCATGGTGACACAGAAGCTGAGCCGCAGCAACCCTTCCCATTATATCGGAAAAGGGAAAATCACTGAGCTGCTGGAGCTCATCCAAGCTCAGGAGGCCGATCTCGTCATCTGCAACGACGAGCTGACCCCTTCCCAGCTTCGCAATCTGGAAGCGGCCTTGGACCGGACCGTTATGGACCGGACGGCCCTTATTCTCGCGATTTTCGCCGAGAGAGCCCGGACGAGAGAGGCCCAGCTTCAAGTCGAGGTTGCCCGGCTGCACTATATGCTGCCCCGGCTCGTCGGTTTGCGCGAGTCGCTCGGACGGCAGGGCGGCGGATCGGGGCTTAAAAACAGAGGCGCCGGGGAAACGAAGCTGGAGCTGGACCGGCGCAGAATCGAGGAACGGATCGTCATGCTTCAGAAGGAGCTGGAGCAGCTCGTCAGCCACCGTCAAACCCAGCGGAAGAAACGCCGCAGGAACGAAGTTCCCGTCGTCTGTCTTGTCGGGTATACGAATGCGGGCAAATCCAGTCTGTTGAACGCCATGATGGAGACGCACAATCCAGGGGACGGCAAACAGGTTATGGCGGAAGACCGGCTGTTCGCCACCCTGGAGACATCGGTGCGCAGCATCCGCCTGCAGGACCGTAAGTCGTTTCTGCTGACCGACACCGTCGGCTTCGTGAGTCAGCTTCCCCATCATCTCGTTAAAGCGTTCCGCTCAACGCTGGAAGAAGTTGCGGAAGCGGATTTGCTGCTTCACGTCGTAGACAGTTCGAGCCCGGTGTATGAGCAGCAGATTGCGGTAACGGAGGAAACGCTCAAGGATCTTGGAGTCGATCATCTCCCCAAGCTGTTCGTGTACAACAAAGCGGACCTGTCCTCTCTTGAGTTTCCTTCCACAGATAACGGCAAAATTGTTCTCTCCGCCAAACTAAGAGCCGGAATCTCCGAATTGACGGAGCAGATCCGGGAACGTATCTTCCGGCAAGATGTCCGGTGCGAACTGCTCGTCCCTTACGACCAGAGCCACGTGGCCGCTTATTTCAATGAGTTCGCCCACGTCCGGTCTATCAGCTACGAGGAAGACGGCACGCGGCTTACTCTGGAGTGCCCGGAACCCGTTCTGGAACGCTACCGCGGTTCCTACATTCCGCTTTCGGAAAGCCGGCCGTACCCGGGCAGCTAAAACGATTCCTATTTTTGGGGGAATCGCCTAACGAAATGAACGAAAATAAGATACCCCCTGTTGTCCGCATGGCGCGGCTGCGGCGGGTATCTTTTCTTTTTGGCCTGCCGGGTCCCCATAGAAAAAAAGCCTCTCAGGTTTAGAGAGGCTCCATAATTGCGGCTTGCACGACCGATGCCGTTTAAATGAACGTGGTAACCAGTAGAAATAAATTTAGTATAATAACGATTGCGGCGATGATCCAACCGAGAACCGTCGTCCATCGCTGATTGACGAGGCCGCCCATAATCGAGCGGTTGCTCGTGAAGAGCAGCAGGGGCACCAGTGCGAAGGCGATGCCGAACGATAACACAACCTGGCTCATAATAAGCGCTTTGGTCGCGTCGATTCCCATAATGATAATCACCAGCGGAGGAATGGTCGTAATGGCGCGGCGCAGATACAAATTAATCCGCTTGTTGATAAAGCCCTGCATGACTACGTCCCCGGCTAACGTTCCGACCGATGCGCTGGAAAGACCCGCGATCAAGAGAGCCAGACCGAACGATACGGCGGATACCGGACCGGCCAGCTCGTAAAACTTGTGGAACGCGTCGTCGAGCTCTTCTACACCGAGTCCGTTTTTGAAAAACAAGGCGGCGGAGATAATGACCATCGCCATGTTCACCGCGCCCGCGATCACCATCGCCAGGACGATGTCGATAAATTCAAGTTTGAAAATCCGCTTCTTCTCGTGCTCGTTCTTACCGACAATCCGTTTCTGAGTCAAAGACGAGTGCAAATAAATGGCATGCGGCATAACCGTAGCTCCCAGCATGCCCGCCGCAAGCAAAATGCTGTCGACACCCTGGAATTTCGGGGTGAAAATACCGGCGGCGACCGCCCCTGCATCCGGCTGCGCGTTGATCACCTGCAGCGCAAAGGAGCAGACGACAATCAAAATCATGCCGGCTATTCCGGCCTCCAGGGACCGATATCCCCGCCGCTGAAGCTCAAGGATAGCGAAGGAGCCTACCGCCGTGATCAGCGCGGCCGGCAGCATCGGAATGCCGAACAGCAGATACAAGCCCAAGGCGGCGCCAATGAATTCGGCCAGGTCCGTCGCGATGATGACCAGCTCGCTTTGAATCCACAAGAAGATGGAGACCGGTTTCGGAAACCGTTCACGCGCGACTTCCGGCAGGTTCATCCCAGTCGCAATGCCGAGTTTCGCGGATAAAGCCTGAATAAGAACCGCCATCAGATTCGAGACGGCAATTACCCAGAGGAGCATATATCCATATTTGGAACCCGCTGTAATATTGGTTGCAAAGTTTCCGGGGTCCAGGTAAGCGACCGCAGCGATAAAAGCCGGCCCCAGAAAAGGAAGCAATCTTTTAAGTCCCTTCACGTCTCCACTCAAAACGGATTCTGCGGTAAGAGGTGTTCGTTTAGATTTCGTGATGTCTTGTTCAGCCATAGTACTCACCTCTTGCCTTAAAAGTTACCTGCGTGCATAAATGTTTCTCGCACGCAAAATATTAACTCGATTATAGTCCCTTCTCTCTCGCTTGTAAACCATCAGCCTGTCTTAGAGACCGGACTTTAACCTATTCTCTGAAGGATTGTATGTAATTATTACGTCGGGGCGCCGTTTCCTAAATGTCTTTAACCGTTTCTTCAGAGAGAAAAACCAAACCCGCCACTAATTCCATTAGATGGATTTATAAATATTAGTAGTTTGATTAATTAAGAGGTTATTTATTTGATAATTCGGAAGTTAACGTAAATAAACAGAGAAGGGAGAGGATACAATGAGAAGTAAACGGATGAGGAGTTCCGTCGGCGCTATGAAGACATATACCCTTTCTCATCAGGCATCCTATGCAACCTTCTCGGATGGGGTGCTCTGGATCGGCACCTGGACACCAAAAAATTCAAATGACGGGCGGACGTGTCCTTTACAGACAAAAGACCCTGCAGTCCCAAATAGGCTTTGCAGGGTCTTTCTTTGCGAACTTGCACTTATACAGGCCGGATAACCGATACGCGGTTTCTCCCTTCGTTTTTCGCTTTCTGCAGCGCACGTTCCGCCGCGTAGACGAGATCGTCCGGACCGCTCCCCGGCTCCGGATAAGCCGATGCCACGCCCAGGCTGACGGTGAGGTAATCACCGCTGTCGCTGTGAGTCTGCGGGATTTTCATGGAGAGGACGCCGAGCCGGATCTGTTCCGCCAAATCGACGGCCTTCTCGAGTACAGCTTCCAGCCGGAGGACGAACGTCCCGCCGCCGTACCGGGCGATCACCGCTTCGTTCGGCTTGCCGATCGCAACGAGGATGTCCGACATCCACTGCAGACAGGTGTCTCCTCCCTGATAGCCGTACAAGGCGTTGTAGGCTTTAAAATGGTCGATGTCCATCAGAATCAGAGAAACAGGCGTTCCCGCCGCCGCGGCACGCTGCCACTCCTCCTCCAGATTCTCGTCGAAGAAGCGGCGGTTGGGCATTTCGGTCAGGGAGTCCGTGTTAATAAACGTCTGCAATTGGTTGCTGACTTCCGAGAACACCTCTTTCTCCTCTTCCTCTATGCGCCGCACGATGGCAAACAAGGAAGGCTTGCCGCCGTAAATGACGCTCGCCATCGTAATCTCAAGCTGCAGCTCCCCTCCCGTGACGGTTACGTATCTGCCGCTCATCGAAAACAACGAAAGCGCCGAGGTGTCCAGATCCGCCATTTTCTGCTGCAGAACCGGAAAAAAATCGGGATGGACGAATTCCGCCACCGATTTGCCGATCAGGTCTTCCGGGTTCGCGGCTTGAAGAAGCTCCGCGCTCTGTTCGTTGCAGTAAACGATACGCTTATCCGTGATCGTAAAGAAGGCAACGGGTGAAAGCTCCATAAGCTGCAAATACCTTTTCTCGTTTTCCTTGAGAATGCGGGAATTTTGCCGAGCCTGTTCCTCCGCCTGCCTCATCTGATTTTCCGTCTGCATGAGCACGATGGATTTCAGGTCGGGCAGCGCCCGCAGCTCCTGGATTTTCCATGGCAGAGACGACGACTCCACAACCTGTCTCCATTTCTCGAACGATTTGCGCGGCGACAGCCGGACGCCGTCGTTCTCCCTAAGCACGGCCTTGGCAGGATCGCCTGCCCAATTGACGATTTGGACGACCTCGGGACGGAACCAGATGATATAATCTTTGCCGTCCGACGACAGGGCGAGATAAAGCGCCCCGGAAGCGGTCTTTTTGTAAGCGGCCGCAGGCGGATGCTCCTTGCTGAGCCGGGACGTGTGATATTCATAATCATCGGCTTGTCTGGACATCCAGAACGCCAGTTCCCGTATTTGCTCTTTTTCCGGGGTGCCGCCGAATAAGGCCAGCTTATCCTTGTAGCTGACAGCGACGCCGGAGGCGTTCATCACCTGCAGAAGAGATTTTTCCTCCAGTTTAAGCTGCTCCATGACACGATTGGCACTCGTATTCCCAATGAAAATATTGGAAATCCGGTTAGCCATCGTCTTCAGTTCAATTTCGGTCTGATAGTCGTCGAGCTGCTGCCTCTGATACAGTTCACTGGAGAAAAAGAAGCCCAGGAAGTTGCACAGGTTGCGGATCCGATGGGTGATATATTTCGGTGAATAGTGGTGGCAGGTGACCAGACCCCACAGCTTGTTGTCATGAATAAGCGAGATCGTTGTCGTCGCCCCTACCCCCATGTTCTGCAAGTATTCGATATGCAGCGGGGAGACGCTGCGCAGCACGGACAAGCTTAAATTGAGCGGTCTGCCTGTCATGGGATGAAGCGTAGGGACAATCTCTACCGGCTTGTAATGCACATCGACGATCATCCTCAGCCAGTTTCTCAGATACAACTCACGGGCCTGCTTAGGGATGTCCGACGCGGGATAATGATGGCCCAGAAACGGCTCCAGCCCGTTTTCTTTCGCCTCGGCGATCACCTTGCCGTTCCATTCCTCGTCGAACTCGTACACCATGACCCGGTCGTAGCCCAGCATCTCCTTGATCTGTTCCGCGGCCATCTGGCTGGCTTCCACCCGGTTGCCCGCCCGCTTCATTTTGCAGAAGAACGTCTGGATCCATTCGTAGTCTTGAAAGGTCCTCTCTTCCTTGTCGGACGCGGGTTCAAGTTCAAGAATAAGAAGATCTTCACTTTCGTGCATAATGCCGTAAAAAGAGACGGGTTCATCCCGGACTTCAATGGAAATCGTCATATAATGCAGCTTGGAAGGATCGAACGTCCGGTTCCCGAGTTCTTCCTGCAAAGCGTCCAGCTGCGCTTTTCCCACGACCTCTTCCAATGAGAGTCCCAGAAGCTCCTCCGGAGTCCGACCCAGGAAGTGATCGACATTCCGGCTGCATTGAACGATTAACGGCTGTTCTTTCGTATGGGTAACGGCAAGGAGGACACCGTGCGGCTGAATCAGGCCGGGAATATGAATGGGCTCCTTTTCGCAGTTGGTCAGGTCAATCTCTTCATTAGGGGAGGCAAAATCCCCCTCCGTTAATAATGTCCGGTTAAGAACTTCCGGAAGTTCCGGATCTTTCGGCTTGCTTGTTTCTGTCATAAAGGCATCTGCCCCTTACTTTTAAATTACAGCCGTATGACTCCCGGGAGCTTCCTTCAGCCATTGATCCAGGAGGATAAAGGTTTCTTTGGCAGCATCCAGGACCTGTTCCTGCTCTTCTTCCTTCACATTCTCCAAAAGAAACTCGCGGAATTCGGTCCACTTGGTCCGGAGCTCCGCTCCATAGCTGTTGAAATAACGCCCGTTCACTTCCGGGTCTACCGAAAGAATTGCCTTCAATTGCTTTGTAATCAATTGCCCGCCAAGCGTGGAGCCTTCCAGCACGTACAAATAGCCGAGCGCGCGGGGGAACGTGGAGACATCCGGAAGGCTGGCGCAAAGGGGCAGCTCTTCGATTTGCCCCTTTGTCAGGCCCAACTGCTCCAAATCGTTTTCGAGAAGGGGCGCTTTCCGGCGGGATTCGATATCGAAACCGCGTTTTCCCCATTCCGGCAGCGCGCTGAACGCTTTTTCCGACGGCAGGATAAAGCCGTAAAATTTCTCCAGATAAGCCTTATAGGTTTCGGGCGTTAAAGATTTATCCATAATCGCTTTCGCATACGCGTTCTGCTCGATCTGATCGTGAAAGGGCGCCGTTTCTTCTCTTAACCGGCTGGCGATAGTAGTTGTCATTACGATTTCCCCTTATCCTTTTTTTTATAATGATAGCAAAAGCCCGGGATAAAAGCACACGCGGCGCGCCAACACATGAAGAGGTTCGGCGCTTTTCCGCAAAATACAGGGTACTTCCCCTCTACATTTTCCGGCGAAGCAGCAGTTTGAAAGGGCCGGTTCCCCTCCCGGAGCATCAAGCGCAGGATCTGATCGGGAAATCTGTGCATACTTTCCCTGGAAATAAAAAAATCCGCGCGCTCCGCGGATTTTTCGAGTTATTTTTTATTTGTTCAAATGATAAGGAACCGTCGAGATGACCACATCTTTGCGGTTAAACAGGTAAGCTCTAAGCAGCAGACTGGTCTGATTGTGCAAAATGTGCTGCCACCAGTGCTTGGTGATAAACTGCGGGATCAGCACCGTAATATGGTCGGTTTCCGCCGTTTTCCACTCCACCGTGTCGACAAACTTGATGAGCGGCCGGATAATACTGCGGTAGCTCGAGCGAAGTACGATCAGCCGCACACCGGGGTCCCACTCCTCCCATTTCTTCTCCATGCGCTCGATATCCTCGTCGTTAAAACCGACATAGACGGCCACCACGTTGTCCGTAACGGATTTGGCATAGCCGAGCGATTGTTTCACCACTTGAGTGATACCGGCGATCGGGACGACAATCGTGTTTCCTTTGATCAGCGGTTTATCGCGTGCAAGGTCGATGCGGAGCTGGTCGGCCGTATTTTCGTAATGCCTTTTGGTCTGCATAAAAATAAAGATGACCAGCGGGAGGAAGAAAAACACCATCCAGATCTGGCTGAACTTCGTGAATACAAAGATCAGGGAAATCGTTAACGTCGTTAACATGCCGATCGTATTGACGATAAAGCGGCCGAGCCAGCCGGACGGCTTCAGCTTGAACCAGCGGACCATCATCCCGAGCTGGGAAAGCGTAAAGGGGATAAATACCCCCAAAGCGTACAGAGGGATCAGGTTTTCGGTATCCCCGCTGAACACGATAACGAGCAGAGCCGATAAGACGCCCAGATTGATGATCCCGTTCGAAAAACCGAGACGGTCGCCGCGGACCATAAACATCCGGGGCATGAATTTATCCTTGGCCAGCATAAAGGCAAGCAGCGGAAAAGCCGAATACGCCGTATTGGCGGCCAGAAACAAGATCAGCGCCGTAACGCCCTGAATGAAGTAATAAATAAATCCCCGTCCGAAGGTGGCGTTCGCGATTTGCGAAACGACGGTTTCTTTCTCGCTGGGCGCAATGCCGTACCAGTACGCGAGAAGGCTGATTCCGATGAACATCGCACCGAGAATCGTGCCCATCATGACCAGCGTCGCCGCGGCGTTGCGTTCGGCCGGTTTTTTGAAGTTCGGGATGGCGTTGGAAACCGCTTCGACCCCGGTCAATGCCGAGCAGCCCGAGCTGAATGCTTTCAAGATCAGAAACAGACTGATATTCGATACGGTCGTACTCATTTCGGGAACAGCGGCATGAACGCCGCCGGTGAAATATTTGACCACGCCGGAAATGATCAGCACAAAGATCGAAATGACGAATAAATAGACCGGCAGAGCGAGCACCGATGCGGATTCCGTAATGCCTCTCAAGTTCATGATCGTCAGAAAAAGGATCATCGTCAGCGCGATCAGCACCCGGTGATCGTGCAGGGACGGAAACGCCGACGTGATGGCGTCCGTTCCCGCGGAAGAACTCACGGCTACCGTGAGGATGTAGTCCACGAGCAGCGAGCCGCCGGCCAGCAGGCCGGTATGAACGCCGAGATTATTTTTCGCGACGATATAGGCGCCGCCCCCGGTAGGATAGGCAAAGATGGTTTGCCGGTAGGACAAGATGAGAATAAGCAGCAGACCGAGTACGCCCAGTGAAATGGGGACCGAATACCAAAGTGCCGTAAAACCCGCGGCCATCAGGACGATCAGAATTTGCTCGGTCCCGTATGCGACGGATGACAGGGCATCGGAAGACAGGACGGCGAGTGCCTTGAGCTTGTTGAGTTTCTCTCCTTCGATTTCTGCGCTTTTCATGGGACGTCCGATTAGCAGTCTTTTAAATTTACCGACCATGGCGATACTTCCTCTCCATTTTCTTCTGCCCTGAACGTCTTAGCTCCACAGCGTATGTCCCGCTTTTCGGGTTATTATTTTGTTTTTAAAGCCGGGATATCCAATTAAAAACAAAAAACGGGACCAAAAAACCGCGGGAACGTCAGATTCCGGCGGCATCGGATACGCAGCTTATGAAGCGGTTGAGCAAAATTAAGTATAGCTACCCCAAGGCGGCGATGGCGGAAGAAGCAGGCGTAAAATCGGGCAAATCGGATCGTTTTAAAGCGGAAAAAAAGCTTTTCTTCGAGCAAGCCCGTCTTCGGCTCATTATCTGATCGATTTACGTGTTTTATAGCGGTAGGCCGGATCAGCCCTTTAAAACATGATCCAGTTGATTCTTCAATCTCTCCGACAAACCCGGCCGTAAGGCCAGGAAAGTGGCATCGTCGGTAAGATGGACACTGACAAGCCCCGCCATTCGGCGGAAGCGACGCCGATGGCCTGAAAAACCAAGAAGACAGGAGCTTTTTGCGCTCCTGTCTTCTTTTCCGATAGGCATAGTTATTCCGGCCCGGGTTACGTTCGTGCCCCTTCTTATAAACTTATCCGCATTTCGATGCCGAGCGCCTCCACACTGTCGATCCAATCCCGCGGACACCCCGAGTCGGTGATCACCATCGAAACTTCCTCCAGCTTGGACACACGGGCAAAGGTCGTCACGCCGAATTTGGTGTGGTCCGCAACGAGAATGGTCTCTTCCGCCCGCTCCATAATTGTCCGCGAGAGAACGGCTTCGTCCAGATGATAATCGGTAATGCCGTCAACCAGCGATATCCCTCCAACCGAGATAAACGCTTTGTTCACCTTAAACTGATGAAGCAGATGATCCGTCAATGCGCCGGTTGCGGCCTGATAATGCCGATTGATTTCGCCTCCGGCAAAAATGATTTTGCCCGCAAACGTATCCATCGCAGCCGTTAAAATCGGAACGGAATGCGTGATCAGCGTCACGTCGGGTCGGTTCTGGAGATGACGCAAAATTTCGAGCGTCGTTGTCCCGTTATCCAGAATGACGGTTTCTCCTTCCCGGATCAGCGAAGCCGCGAGTTTGCCGATAGAAGCTTTCTCCCGCCGCATCATCTGAGCTCGCTTAAGAAACGGCGGCTCTATCCGGTCGGATCTGACTTTTACGGCACCGCCGTATACTTTGCGCAGCTTGCCTTCTTTCTCCAGACGGTCCAAGTCCCTGCGGACCGTTTCCGTCGAGACGTTAAATTCAGCGGAAAGCAGGTGAACCTGTACTTTTCCTTCCATTTCCAGCTGCTTTAAGATCGTGTTCCTTCTGTCTTCGTAAGTCAAGGACATAAGCGGCCTCCGATAACAACCATTTCCCTATTACATGTTGAATGATGTTGTTTTTCTACAGTGTAAAAGTTGCTCTCTCTTCTGTCAACTTTCCGCATCGCGTCGGATTTATAAGTGATTATCCATGTTACGATACATTCGGCTCGAAGAATCCAGGCTGTTGCATCATTTGTTTTTCACATTGACACCTCAATGATATAAGCATACAATTACATTCTAAACCACATAAAACATCACAATACCACATCCCACAACAACATCGCCCGGCAAAAGAATACCCAACCTAATTCGCCGGACGAATGACAGCTACGGAGATGATTCCATGATCCTGCTTGCCTTTTTACTCGTCGTACTTTCGGGCCTCACTCATTCAATCTGGAGCCTGTTTGCCAAAAGCAGCCGCAACAAGAGCGTTTTTTTGTGGTGCATCGCCATGATCGCCGCCGTTGCCCTTTTTCCCCCGTTCATCCAGGAATTATGGTCCGCATCCCTTGATAGCGGGGCCTGGCTCCTGCTTCTGGTCTCTGCCGGGCTCCAGGCCGTCTACGGACTCCTGCTATCCCGTACCTATCAGATGGGAGATTTGTCCCAAGTATATCCGATCATGAGGGGTACCAACACCCTGCTCATTCCGGCATTCGGCGTCGCTTTTCTCGGTGAATCTTTGTCCGTTCCCGGCTGGATCGGTCTTCTCTGCATGATTATCGGCTTCGTTATGCTCAGTGGTCTGCTGACGCGCAGATCCGTCTCACACGGAGAAGGATTCTCGCTGGCTCCCGTGCTGATGGCCTTGGGAGTCGGCTTATGTACGACTTCCTATGTGCTCGTGGATAAAATCAACTTGCAGCACGTTTCCGCCCTTACCCTGCTCGAGGTAACCAATATCGGCTTCGCTGCCGGATTAACTCCGGCAGTCCTGTCGTCCAGGCAGCTCTCCGCCGAATGGAAACTCAACGGGAAGCGGATTGTGCTAGGCGCCGTCTTAAACACCGGTTCCTACCTGCTGTTTTTGCTCGCGCTCGCCTATGCGCCGGTCGCGCATGTGTCGCCTGTCCGCGAAATCGGAACCGTGTTCGCCACCCTGCTTGGTATTTTCGTCCTGAAAGAAAAACAGGGCACCATCAGGATCCTAAGCTCCCTGGTGATAGCCGCCGGGATCATGCTGATCGGATTTTTCGGCTGAACGGAGGCGATCATGCGTTTTTAATGATCAACGTGTAACATACAAGATCCCCGACGGTCCCGCACCTTTCATGTAAAAAAAACCCGAAGATCCGGTTCCGGAAGGAACCAGGTCTCCAGGCCGGCTGTGCATGCGCAGCTCTTTTGCGTTTACTTCATCGTCCAGCTTGTCGCTTTCTTAACCGCCGCATCCGCATCTTTCAAATCCGTTTCTCCCGTGCTCAGAAGCGAACTCCACTGTTTCACCCGGTTTTTGCCGTTGGGCGGCTGGTTGTATTCGTTCGTGTCCACCACCAGCGTGCGTTTGGCGTAGAAATTCGTCATAAATGTCTTTTCGTTCGTGCTGCTGCCGGATTTGGCCAGAATGCCTTCCAGACTTCCCGAGTCTCCCTCGGCCCCTTGATTCAAAGCCGTATCCACAAAAGATCCGATCGTCAGAGCCGAATTAAATCCGCGCTTGCGCGCCTGCTCGACGCTGTATTTGATATACACATTGTAGAACGTGTGCCACATGGCCTCTCTCCAGTTCGGATCGTTCTGCAGACCTTTAATTTTGCCGCAGAATACTTTCTCGCTGTCGTTAATTTTCAGGATCGACCCCTTCATCGTGCCGTTAACTCCGATTCTGGCAAGCGCCCCTTGCACGGAGGGATTTGCGGCTCCGCTTACGGCGTCATATTCCTTGAAGAGCGCCGGTCCGTCCGGGCCCGTATCGTTGGACCCCCCTGTCGTCGCGCCGAAAATACCGATCGTATAACCGCGGTCATCGTCGATGTCTTCGCAGTACCCATAGTACCCGGTCCATTTCAGCGAGTCTTGTTCGGCTTTGTTCACCAGTTTCATAATGTTGTCCCATTGCTCTCCGTCCAAACCGGTTTTCGATTTCAAAAATTGAAGAGTAGCCGGGGAAAAATTATCGTCGTGGGAATTCGCCGCACCTGCGGCAAATGCTTCACCCTGCGACGGATTTCCGTCAGCCAAAGCTTTCGCGGGCAGCGAGGCGGATGTGAACAGAAGCGCGCTCGTTAAAGTAAGACTTAGTGCGGCAACCAGACATGATTTCACCCGTTTTCGTACGGATACTGATTCTTTCGTTTGCAAGCAAATTCCTCCTTAGAATCCTAATAAGTTAAAGCGCTTTAACTTTTAAAAAGGGAAGGCCTCCTTACTCAGAACATATTCGGCCGACCGGTGCCCTATACCTCTTTTGCCTGCTTGAAGAATTTGTAAATATCCCCCTCTTCGCTTCATCGTGATCGAACCCAGCCAGCGTAAAAAGCTCCCGCCGGTTTCCCGGACGAGAGCCCTCATAAAACGTGCCGTCTCCGGCAATCAGCTGCAGCTTAAACGGCATCGTAGGAAATTCGCCATGCCTGAACGGGCGCAGCTAAGCCCATGACGGTTTTACCTCTTCGTAATCATCCGGAGGAGACGATCTGCCGGGGGAACCCGGTAATCACCGTTCCCATCGGCGGTCACCACCATAATTCCCGACAATACCGAAATATAAGACGCGATCATTTCCTCCGTATCCCCGGCCTCCAGCTCGCCCCGTTCCTGCCCTTCGCGAAACAGCGGCAGCAGCTGCTCCACGTAAGTATCCAAGGAGTAATCCTTTATGAGCCGACCTACCTTGTCAGGCACTCCCTCCGAGGTCCGCGCCTGGTGGATCAGCATAAAATAAGGCGCCCCGCTTTTATCGAGCATACCTTCGGATAATCTCCTGATTTTATCAAGAGGCGTACCCGGAAGCCGGTAAACTTCCTTCATCGCTTCCCGGGAAGCTTCCATCGCGCCTTGGACGAGCGTCGTAAACAATTCTTCTTTGGAAGTAAAGTAATGGTAGAGCAGACCGTGACTGATTCCGGCCTCCGCGGCGATCATACTCATTTTCGTACCGATGATTCCCCTTTTCGCAAAAACGCGGAGGGCGGCCTGCATAATTTGAACTCTGCGTTCATCCCGTATCTGATTTAACTGCTGATCGTTTAAAGGTGCCACTGTAATCCTCCACTTCACGTGCTGATGTCCAAATTATAGCATCCTTTCAGACCGTTTCGTAAGCCGTTTCGGAAAACGCCGGGACGATCTCCTCCAGTACGGCGGCCAGGGAGCCGGAGCCTTCCGGAAGAAGCTTGTCAAGCAATCGCCTGCCTTCCTCGGAGGAAGACAGCACCTCCCGTACCATGTCCGGATGGAACAGCTGACCCGGCGGCAGGGCAAGCGTATTGACGGCCCAGTACAGGCCGAAAAATTTCATGTTCTTATCCCCGGTCGCGTATTTCAGCACAAGGTTCATGTATCGCTGCCCGAACTCGATTCCTTTCAGGGGCGCGGCACCCGAATACGTTACGCCTTCCCAGCGGAGATCGGCCGCGCAGTTTAACCACCAGGCAGGCTCTATCACGTCCTGGAGCCGGCGCAGTACGCTTCGTTCGAACTCCGGCGAAGGCACCTCCGCCAGACTCTGCTTCCGCAGGCAGGCTTCGAGGGTCTCCGCTTCGATGGCCGCCACCGTCATCCCCTGCCCGAAGATCGGATCGTAGATGCAGTAAGCGTCTCCGAGAACGAGCAATCCCGCGGGCCAATCCGTCATCTGCTCGAAGTGCCTGCGGTACAGCTGCGGCACACGGAATCCTCTCGGAGAGGCGGCCGGTTCCAGTTCTCCGAGAATTTCCGCGATGACGGAGTCGGGGAGATCCGCGGCCGCTTTTTCGTATTCGTCTTCCTTCGTGGGCGGATATTGTCCTCCCGGGCGGTACAGCAGCATTTCCGCCAAGTTATTTTCAATAAAAGACAAAACACCCGTAAACGATCCTTTAGCCGGCTGCCCGGCGATATTAATTACATCCCACTCCTCGATAAGATGCTCCTTATTGGCCGGGACCCGGTACCTGCGGGTACTGTAACCGAGATCTACGTTCAAATAATCGGAGGCGGGCACTTCCAGCCCCATAAATTCCAGCCACTTCGTCAGTTTGGACAGCCGTCCGCCAGTATCGATAACAAGATCTGCCTGATAGGACTTCTCTTCTCCGCCGCTGCTCCTGCCCCGTATAACCGCGCCCGTCACTTTCTTCCGGTCCGGGGTGCTCAGAAGCTGAACAACCTCATGGCCCGGAAGAAAAGACACCTGCGGGATGCGTTTCACCCGTTCTCGGATCACCCACTCCAGGAGAGCTCTGCTGAATTTGATGTCATTGCGCGGGTAGGGCCCGCTGATCGTTCCGTACTCGTTCATGTTCGTCACGGTTTTGTTCAGGGATGACAGCGCGCCCAGTTGAAGCAGATCCTCCTCGTAGCCCGGAAAATAACGCTCGACTATCGTCTTCCCGCGCGGGGTAAAACGATGCGGGTGGTATCCTTGCGGCGTCCCGGAACGGTCGGCGGGCTCCAGGGGAAATTCGTCTTTGTCGACAACAAGCACCTCTTCATAAAAATCCGCGAGCACCCTGGCGGTCAACAAGCCGCCTATGCTCCCTCCGATTACTAGCGCTTTTCTTTTGGCGCGATTACCGATATTTTGAGTGTTCATCTTATTTCCTCCTTTATTTTGATTGATTTATTCAGTCAATTATCGTGCAAAAAAATCATTCACTCACAACGACTAAATTTATGATTGATTTATTCAGTCAACAATAGATTAATACAGCTTTTTCCATATGTCAATAGATTTCGGCAGGAGGCCGGTGCGTGAAATAAAAAAACTCCCGCCCCTTAGAAAGAAGGGGACGGAAGCAGATATTCAGCGTACGGGCAGCACGTTTTGGTACAGGCTGAATCCGTCCGACTCGCCGATATACGTGTAGCCGCACGTTTTGTAAAAAGCGTTTAAGGTCTCGTTGCCGGCGATACAGTCCAGACGGATCCGGTCTTTGCCCGGAAACGACATTTCCTGTCCGATCCAGTCCATCACCGTTTTCCCCAGGCTTCTGCCCGCTTGTCCACGGTTAACGACCAGACGGTGAAGATAGACGGCCGTCCCGCTTTCCTCCGGGTCCAGGTTCCAGAGATTGCGGTCCCACTCCGCCGGTTCCTGCTGGAGAATTACGCAAGCCTGAAGAGCACCTTCCGCCCCCTTGAACACGACAACCTCCCCGCGTTCCAGGGCGCCCGCCATATCGTGATCGTCACTGCCGGACAGCAGCCCGGACCACTGGGTCGATCCTTTGCTCCGCAGCCACTTCGCGGTCTCCACCATCAGGCGCTCGATTTCCGGGTATTCTTCCACCCCGGCTATACTCGCTTTCATTTCAGAATTCACCTGTTCGTTCAGGAGTTTCATAATCGGCATAAGACACCTCGGTTTCAGCTTGTATATTTTGCCGTCTCGTCCGGCTACGTGATTGTACCATAACCGGCTGCGGCATTTCTAACGATGCGGGCGGAAAGGAGGGGTACATACAATCGGCTGCCTGAGCGCGGTCCTTTAATCCGTCCGGTCTGCCGGAGCCGGAGCGGGAGCTGCGACGCTGTGGGCGCGAGGACGCCCTTTGGTCCATACCGTCAGGAAAAACACGGCGGTCAGCAGTGCGCAGACGGCGTATGGCACCGACGTGTGCAGGGAATAAAGCAGCGTTCCCGTCAACGGTCCCGCAAACGAGCCGACTCCTTGTACCGAGGCCGTAAAAGAAGCGACGGCCGGCTGCTCCTCCTCTTCGACCGCGAGCGATGCCGCCGTAATGTAGCCCGGAAGCGTAAATCCGATACCTACTCCGAACAGAAGGAAGACAAGCAGGTACATCGCGGGCCAGAAGAGGAACAGCAGAAAGGCTGCGCACAGGGACGACAGACCGATCTTGAGGAGCCTGCTCGTCGGCCATTTCAGATAGCGGCCGATCAGCAGTTGAACGACGACCACGAGAACACCAGCCGACGAGAGGCCGAGGCCTATGTACCGTGCGGCATCCCGCGAAGTGACGGCCAAGCGGTCCTGGATGAAAATGCCGCAGGTTACCTGGAGAATAATCATGACGACGGACAAGGTCAGCCCGATTGCCAGGTACAGTGAAATTCTCGGATCGGCGGCGGTCAGCTTGACGGCGCGGACGCTTCCACTCGCAGGCTGGCCGGAGGGAATCATCAGCCAGAATGCGGCCGCAATCAGCGTTAGCAGTACGGCGGAAGCGTACATCGGCGCCGTAAGGCCGACAGGCGTCAGCAGCGCGCCGAGCGCGGGACCGAGGACGAAACCGAGCCCGTTCGCCCCTCCGAACAGCGCCATCCCGGAAGCGCGGTTTTCCGCCGTCGTCCACTCCATGAGATAGCTCTGCGCCATGGCGGGTATCGCTCCGAAGAAGAAACCTCCGGCCGCGCGCAGGAACAGCAGCTGAAGATAGAGCCAGGCGGGGTCCGAACCGCCGTTCCGGGCGAGGTCGGATACGACGGCAAACGCCGCCAGCGTCACAATATAGCCCAGCAGGGCCGTAACCATCACCAGCTTCCTGCCCGTTCGCGCCCATTTTGCCCACAGGAACGTTCCCGCGATCCAGAACAAGCCCGTTACCGATACCAGACTGCCGGTCTGGATTTCGCTCAGCCCCATACTTCTGGCCAGCAGCCCGAGAATCGGATTAAATGTGGCAATGGAAGTCATGGCGGCCAGGACGGTCAGAAAAATAAGAAGAAACCGTTTTTTCATAGACTTTGTCTCCTTTCCCGGTTAGAACGGCATTCGTACGTTGTTCATTATCGTTCATGCCCGGAAAAACCCGCTACCTGCCGGCGAAGCAATTCTGCCTGTTGAAGGAGCGGCAAGACAAATAATCTCCTTTACCGCAGGGGTCAAGGAGATCGTTACGGCCGCTTTTAGCCTCAAAGTCGGGGCTGGCCTTGATTGGCTTGTTTGAGATATTGGCCCGGGTTCAAACCGAACTGTTTCCGGAATGCCGCCGTAAAATTACTCATGTTCGAATAACCCAGTTGAACGGCGGCTTGGCTCACATTCATTCCCCGGTCCATATATTCGGCCGCTCTCTTCATCCGCTCTCTGCGCACCAGTTCATAAACGGTTGTGCCGAACAGCGTGCGGAATCCTTTTTTGAGCTTGTATTCATTGATTCCGTAAAGCCGTGCCAGCTCCGGGATAGACGGAGGACTTTCCAGCCGGTCCAGCACGTGCCTCCTCGCCCCCGACAGCCGTTCCCTGTCGTCCGGTGTCAGGCTGATCCCCGCTGCTTCTTTACCGGCATCTTCCGGCTGACTGATTAGTGCGATCAGCTCCATCGCTTTGCTTTCCGCGTACCATCTCCGCATGCTCCCCAGGCGGCCGGACTGCAAAAGATCCCTGACCCCCTGCCGGATAAGCGGTGTATCCGTAAACCTTCCGATTCTGCCCCGGCTGCGGGAGAGCAGATTCCGGATCTGCTCCGTCTCTTCCGGACCTCTGGCACAGCGGAGCAATTGCTCGGGATGAAGCCGGATTTCCAGCGTCCGGTTGCGGATTCCGCCTTTTTTCTCCATATACACGTTCATATTCTCCATAAAAAAGACATTGCCGCTGAGGCTTCCGGTCTGCAGTTCGTTTCCTTCCCAGGCGCAGTAAATGTCTCCTTCCAGACAGTAGTTCAGCTCGAACAAGCTGTAAGCTCCGTGAACCTCCACTTTAAGATCACGGATTAATTCGAAATCCGAAATAACAATCTCCATGCCGGATCTAATGGGGATGCGGGTCAGGCTTCCCTCCCCCATCCTTGGAGAAAGCCGGAGCGTCTGTTCCCCGCCGCAGCCGGAAATCCGACCCTCCATATATTCGGAAAAACGGTCGAAATAATCATGCATTTTAGCGATATGTATAGCGGAAGGCATAGGCGCTTCCCCCTTCCAATTACGATATTGAGAACCATTATCAATTAGTATTCGAGTTCATTGTAGGGAATTTCCTCCTCCTTTGCAACCCAGTAACTAAGCGGCTTCCGCCATATAGGGTAATCCGTTGTTTATTTAACAGAACTAACGGACAATCGGTCCCGCATATGAATAGGCTTGATAAGCTCGGCGATTTTCCTTGTCACCTGAACGAAGGAGCGGATGTCATGAACAAGCCGGAAAAAGAAGAGCTTCAAGTGCCCCAGCCCATCCGGGCCGACGGTGCGGGGGCCACCGACCCGGGTCCTCGCGATATCCTGCGCGATTTAGAAAACCCGAACATGCTGGTCCCTCCCGCAACCGATGCGGGTCTGATCCCGAACATGAAATTCTCGTTCTCGGACGCCCATATGCAGTTGAACCACGGCGGTTGGTCCCGTGAAGTTACAGTTCGGGAGCTTCCCGTCGCTAAGACGCTTGCAGGTGTCAATATGCGCCTGACCCCCGGCGGTGTGCGCGAGCTGCACTGGCACCAGCAGGCCGAGTGGGCTTACATGCTGACAGGGAAAGCGAGAATTACGGCAGTGGACGAGAAGGGCCGCAATTTCATCGACGATGTCGGCGAAGGAGACTTGTGGTATTTCCCGCCGGGTATCCCCCACTCCATCCAGGGGCTTGGGGAAGGGTGCGAGTTTCTGCTCGTCTTCGACGACGGGAGCTTTTCCGATCTCAACACCTTGTCCATTTCGGACTGGTTTGCCCACACGCCCCCGGACGTTCTCGCGGCTAATTTCGGTGTCGGCGAGAGCGCCTTCGAGAATATCCCGTCCGGTCAGGTGTATATTTTCCAGGACAAAGTCCCGGACTCTCTTTCCTCCCAGGAAATCGAGTCGCCATACGGCACTATTCCACAGAGCTTCAAGCACAGGCTGCTCGCACAAACACCGGCTGTCATGCCGGGCGGCAGCGTGCGGATCGTGGATTCCTCCAACTTCCCCGTTTCCGTAACGGTTGCCGCGGCGCTGGTCGAACTGAAGCCGGGCGGCATGCGCGAGCTGCACTGGCATCCCAACCAGGACGAATGGCAGTACTACCTGTCCGGCCAGGCGCGGATGACCGTCTTCGGCGGGAACGGCTCGGCCCGCACCTTCGACTACCGGGCGGGCGACGTCGGGTACGTCCCGTTCGCCTACGGCCACTATATCCAGAACACGGGCGAAGAGACCGTCTGGTTTCTGGAAATGTTCAAAAGCGACCGGTTCGCGGACATCTCGCTCAACCAGTGGATGGCGCTGACTCCGCGTGATCTGGTCCGCGATAACCTGCACGCAGGCCCCGAACTGCTGGATGCGCTGCGCAAACAGAAGCGGCCCGTCATCGGTTCGTGATTCCGGCCGGTCCCCTGCGGGTAAATAACGCTCACCGCAATCAACCCTCCTTGCAGGGAAAGGGAAGGTGAGACATGACCGGATCGCGTTCATCGTGGCCGAGAAAAATCGGAATTCTCCTATTCGCCGTCTTTTTCGCCGGTGCTTGCTTTTATCATTTCGAAGAGGCCGAAGGCTTTGCCCGCATGCTGCCGGAATTCGTTCCTCTCCGGGTTCCTCTGATTTATGCGACAGGCATATTGGAGCTTGTACTGGCCGTCCTGCTCCTCGTGCCTTCCTTGCGCAGGAAGGCCGGAATAATCACCGCCGTCTACCTCGTGCTTGTGTTTCCCGCGAATATTTACGCGGCCCTGTACCACATTCCCGTCCCGTCCCAATCGTATACACCGCCTTCGCTCCTCTGGCTGCGGTTGTTGTTCCAGCCTCTTCTTATCTGGTGGGTGCTGTGGGCATCGTCCGAACCGGCCGCGCACAATCCGCACCTTGAAGAATCTTCTCGTATCCAGTAAAGTCAGAGCTGCGGCTCTGGCTTTTTTGCTGCGCCGTCAAAAGGCGGAAATCTCCGGATCGAACCTTTGTTCCGGAAAAAGCGAATATAGAGGTGTAAGCTTACAGAGGAGGTACCCCTCGTTCATGAAAGAAGATTTGCAAATGATGCTTAATTTGAATAAAAGCGGGCGACAACCTCGCCTTCCGGTGGTTATACGACGAATCTCTACACATCCGAAGTTCAGGATAACCCGTCATTCAGCAGGCGCTAACCAAGATCGGCGTCCTGTATCCCAAGAGGTCCAATTCGATTAACGTCATTAATTAATTTTATTAATGGCATAAATTATATGATATCCCTTCCTGCAATTCGCGCAAAAAAAGGCCGCTGAAGCTTCAGCGGATTTTCCCGTTTAGAACACTGATTACTCGTTGAGCCGTGCGGAAGCAGTTTCGCCCAAGGCGGTCATTCTTCCTTCCTCCTGAATAGCGGACACGACCGGAATCCGGATCGTAAAACGGGTGCCTTCGTTCCGGCGGCTGTGGATATCGACCGTACCGTGATGTTCATCCAGAATCCATTTCGCGATCGACAAGCCGAGTCCGGTACCCGGCGTTTCGCCTCTTGAAGGATCGGCCCGGTAAAATCGGTCGAAGATATGCGGAATATCCGCTTGGTCCATCCCGATTCCGGTATCCTCGACAATAAGCTCCACATTTTCTTCTGCCGCCCTTGCGTAAAATCTCACACAACCGTTTTCGGTATACTTGAAAGCATTTTCCACGAAAATAAACAAAAGCTGCTGCAGGTAATCCCTATCGCCCACAACGTACAAAGATTCGAGACTCTCCAGGGGACCGGCTTGAAACTCGGCGGATTTGGCAAACACCTGGGATTTACGGATAACATCCTGGACGACGGAGCTTATGTTCAGCCTGTCTTTTCTCAGATGAAGCCCCGAATCGGCACGCGCCAATGTCAGCAGATTGTGCACCAGTCTCCCCATCCGGCTTGCCTCGTCGGCAATATCGTGTATGGCTTCGATGGAAAGGTCGAGCTGGTCCCTGTCTATTCTTTGCTCCGGAGCCTGCCCGAACGACTGCCACGCCTTTTGTAAAAATTCCGCATTGCCGCTTATCGTCGTCAAAGGCGTTCTTAATTCGTGGGAAGCGTCCGCCACAAATCTCCGTTGAGTCATATAAGATTTGTCCAGTTCCCCGTACATGTGCTGGATGCGTTCCAGCATGCCGTTGATGGTTGTCCCCAGCAGGCTGACTTCGTCACCCGTTGGTTTAATGGCGATCCGGTTGCCCAGATCGTCGCTTTTCTGAATTTGGCGGGTCGCTTCAATCAAGGCGTATACGGGCTTCAGCGCCCGCTTGGAAGAAAGCCAGCCCATGAACGAGGCGGTGCAGACAACCACGAGCGAGAGCAGCAGCAGCACCAGCCGGAGTATAGACAGAAATTTATCGATCAGGCCGATGTTATAAGCGGACTGCAGCACGCCTACGAGCTTCCCGTTCAACAGCAGCGGCTGATTGTAGATGAGAAACGGCGATTGCTGGACATCTTCCGTGATGTAGTAGCCTTCCTTTTTTTTACCGGCGGAATCTTTGGAGTAAGGCAGTTCCACCTGGCCTAAATTCCGCGTCCTCGCTTTATCGCCGTTGATCAAATTGATAAGCTGCAGGTACATGCCCGACTGAACGGTATCGACATGGTCGAGCTGAATGTCCAGATCAGAACCCAGCGGATCTACCTTAAGTTTATAGGTGACACTCTCCCGCAGCACATCCGTCTGCTCTTTGAGCGAGTCTTTAAGGTCGTTAATAAAATAAATCTGCAGAAAGCTGTACAGCACGATGCCGAACAGCAGCAGTGTAGCGGAAAGAATACCCGAATATAACAAAGTCAGCCGCATGCGTATAGACATAGCTTCCTCCAGGGTTTTTCCTTGATTATCCTCTTTGAATCTTAAAAGCAACTTAATAGAACCTAAAAATTGCCCTTAAGGAGCGAAAAAGCAAAAAAGCCGTCCGGGGACGGCTTTTAAGAGCTGTGCATTATACTTAGAAATCAAAGTTGTCCGGGTCCGGACCGACTCGTTTATTTTCGTTCAAGGCGCTGATTCGGCTCATTTCGTCCGCCGTCAGTTCGAAATCGAACACGCTTGCGTTTTCGATTATGCGGTGCTCTTTCGTCGATTTCGGAATCGTCACCACGCCGTTTTGCAGATCCCATCTCAGAATAATCTGCGCGACGGATTTGCCGTAGCGGTCCGCAATCGACTTCAGAACCTCGTTATCCAGCAGCCCGCCCTGCATAAGCGGAGACCATGCTTCAAACTGGATTCCTTGTTCGCGGCAGTAAGCACGCAGATCATCCTGGGTCATTCGCGGATGGAACTCCACCTGGTTGACCATCGGCTTGATTTTCGCATCCTGCAAAAGGTCCTGCAAATGATGGACATGGAAGTTGCTGACTCCGATAGACCGGGCTTTACCCGACTCGTAAATGGCTTCAAGGGCGCGCCACGTGTCTTTGTATTTTCCTTGAACCGGCCAGTGGATCAGGTACAAATCCAGGTAATCCAGGCCGAGCTTCCGCAGACTGACTTCAAATGCCTGGAGAGCAGACTCGTAACCTTGGTCCGCATTCCAGACTTTCGAAGTGACGAAAAGTTCTTCCCGGGAAAGGCCCGCTTCGGCCAGACCTTCTCTGATTCCTTGGCCGACGCCTTCTTCGTTGCCGTATACGGCGGCCGTATCGATACTCCGGTACCCGTTTTTGATAGCCGCTTTAACCGCTTCTACCAACTCGGGTCCTTCCTCTACTTTGAATACGCCGAGGCCAAGCCATGGCATTTTAACCCCGTTGTGCAGGGTAGTTGTATCTTGCAGTTGTCTAGTCATTTCCGGATGACCTCCTGTTGAATAGGCTTAAGATGTAGCATGTCCTATTATGCGGCTTACTTACTCTTTCGTGAAGTAAGCACTTTAAAGTATGATAGGTACTTTTGCGCGCCATAGGCACCCGGAAGTACCCTGGACCGCGCTTGCGTTGTCCTCTTCCTGCCAGCTTTCCTCTCCCTCCTAGCATTCTATTTCCGGCACAAAAAAAGACAGGAGCCTCCTTTATCCAAAGGAAACTCCTGTCATTGCCTGCCGTTTGGCCGGAGAACGGCCGCTTACGGGTTCTGCTTCACAATTACGAAGCTCTCCCACTTGCTGGCTGTCGCGCGGTTCGCGATAAGCGGGCTGGCGCCTTCGTTGTCCGCACACACATATTGGTTGTTCGCCAGCGCTTTTAACGTCTGCTTGCCGTCCGCCGTCTTACCGAGCTCGAAAGTCTCCCAGGTGCCGATCGTCTCCCGGTTCGCAATGAGCGGGCTTCCTCCCGCATTGTCGGCGGAAACGTACCGGTTGTTGATAAGCGCTCTCAGAGCGACCTTACCGCCGCCGAGGTCGACCAGCTCGAACTTCTCCCAGCCGCTGACGGTCTGAGAACGGGCGATAAGCGGACTGGCGCCCGCATGTTCGGCGGTCACGTATTTTCCGTTCGCTTCCGATTTCAGGGCGACGACGTTATAACCTCCCGCGCGCTGCCATACACGGACATAGTCGATGTAATATTTTTGCGGGAAGACTGTCGTGCCGTCGGGGTAGCCCGGCCAGTTGCCTCCTACCGCGAGGTTCAGCAGAAAGAAAAATTCCTTGTCGAACACCCACGCGTTCGTACCGGCATCGGCCAGCGTTCTCGTGTGATACAGCTTGCCGTCCACGAACCACTTGAACGAGCCCGGCTCCCATTCCAGAGCGAACGTGTGATAATCATTGCTCAAATTCTGCGGGTGCAGATACGATCCGGAAAGACCGCAGCAGCCGGAATAGCCCGGTCCGTGCAGAGTTCCGTACGCACGGTTCGGCTCCAGGGCGCCGACATATTCCAAGATGTCGATCTCGCCGCTGGCGGGCCAGCCTACGGAACCGATGTCCTTGCCGAGCATCCAGAAGGCGGGCCAGATTCCTTTCCCGTAAGGCAGCTTGGCGCGCATTTCGACCCGCCCGTATTTCAGGTTGAATTTATTTTGCGTCGTGAGACGTGCGGAGGTGTAATCGGACCCGTTATAGTTTTCTTTTACAGCCTGAATCACCAGATTTCCGTTTTCCTGATAGGCGTTGGACGTGCGGTTGGTATAGTGCTGAAGCTCATTATTTCCCCAGCCGCCGGCTCCGGTTTCCAGATTCCATTTCGAAGAGTCCGGTCCCGACCCGTTCGGGCCGTTAAATTCATCGCTCCAGACAGGCACCCAATCGCTGACGGAAGAAGCTCCGGCGGTCCGGCTGAACATAAAGGACGAGAAGAGACTGAGAAGCAGAAATACGGACAAGAGCAAGGAAAGCCGCTTGTGGTGGTTCACCATCCATGATCCCCCTTTTCCTAATTGCAATCCCGTGTTCATCATAACCCCTTCACGCCCTTAAAAACAGGTTCCAAATTACTGGTTTAATATCCATTTTTATGTTTTTTGTTCCGAAGATTCAGGTAGTCATGCGGAATGATCTTCTTCCAAACGGGAAGGCTTAACACCGGTTCCGGCAGGCGCCCAGTTCACGAAAAAAATACCGGCGAGAATAAGCAGGCCTCCTCCGTACACATAAGAGCGGACGGTCTCACCCAGCAGCAGCCAGCCCGAAAGAACACCGAAAAAAGGAGCCAGAAAAAGAAAGGCGCTCGTTTTTCCGGGATCTCCTCTGCTCAGCAGATAATACCAGGCCGCAAACTGCACAATGGAACCCAGTACGGCAAGATACAGAATGATCCATACCGAATCCGCATTCAGCGCAAAAAGCGGTTTTTCCAATAGCAGGCTGAGTACGAGCAGCGCCAGTCCGCCCACAAGCATTTGAAAAGCGGTCATGACCCAAATATCGAAAGCAGCGCCCCAGCGTTTGACAAGAAGTGTCGCGGCCGCCCAGAATACTGCGGAGCCCAGGCCGAACAAGGTGCCGGTTTTAAAATCCAGCTGTAACCCGAGCGTCACGGCGACTCCCAGAAATCCCACCGCTACGCCGGCCCACTGCGACCACCGGTACTTCATCCCGAGAAAAAGAGTGCCCAGCAGCACGACCAGCAGCGGATTCACAAAGGTCAGCAGGGACGACTCACCGGCCGAAATGGTCCTCAGGCTCAGAAAAATGCATGCCATGACTCCCGTTGTCTGAAAAAGGCCGATCAAGGCGATCCGCCCCCACTCGGCGGCCGTCCGGGGCATTCGTCTCCTCGTACCCAAGACCCATAAGGCCATCAAGACCCCGGCCAGCGTAAAGCGGACTCCCACAAGCAGCAGTGGCGAAACGTAGGCGAGTCCCATTTTGCCGACTGCAAACGAAGACCCCATAAGCAGTGTCGCTGTGACGACTAAACTGCCAAATTTTATCGGGTTCATCCGGTCTTCCCTCCTCCCATTCGTTAACTGAGAAAATCTTAACACACTTAAGGTAAGATGGGGACCGAAGGATGGATGCGAAGGAAGAATGCGAATTATGCGGCTGCCGTTTTTGTACAAAAACAAAAGTCGTGCCCGGGATTTGTCCATTGTCGGCCGCAAACGGGTACGTTATGATTGCAGCAACCGATAATGAGAATCATTATCGTTACATAAGACCGATGGAGGCTGACTGACTCATGAAATTGGCACGACCTGTTTCTACCTTATTCTTCACTGCCGTACTAAGCGCCGCTTTATTAAGCGGGTGCGCCGGCTCCGGTTTACAGAAAACCGCCGATGCCGCAAGCAAACAAACCGGGACTCCTACCGGCGTCCCCACCGCCGATGCCGATAAATCCGCCGCTCTCCCTCGCAAAGTTACGGATTACAAAGGGCATAAGGCCGAAATTCCGGCTGCTGCCCGGAAGGTCATTTTTTACGGAGAGACGTTCAGCGATCTGGACGCACTTGGCGTGCAGGCCATCGGCACGGCAGCCACGTGGCTGACAGGCACGGTCTATGCGGACAAGCATAAGACCATTACGGACATCGGTTCCCCCATTAACCTGGAGAAAGTGCTGGAGCTGGGACCGGATCTTATCCTCACGGGCAGTACCGACGAGAAAGAATACGAGCAGTTGAACAAAATCGCGCCAACGCTCATGTTCGATACGTTCCTGCCCATGAAGGAACGGCTTCTTCTGCTCGGCGATCTTCTAGGCAAAAAGCCGGAGGCGGAAAAATGGCTGGCCGGTTACGAAGCGCGTTCGGAAGCGATGTGGAAGACCCTGCATGACGCAGGAATAAAACCCGGCGAGACAGCCTCCGTTTTCACTTATTATCCCGGCAACCGGTTGTTTGTGATGGCAAGCACGGGACTTTCCCAGGTTCTCTACGACAAGAACGGATTTGTACCGACTCCGCCGATCCGGGACGTGCTGGACGAAAAAGCGGGTTTCAAGCAAATTTCGCCGGAGGTTCTTCCCAAAGCAGCCGGTGACCGTATCTTTATTCTGACCCCGGTAGACAAAGAA
This sequence comes from Paenibacillus sp. JT31N7, assembly GCF_059692095.1. Taxonomy (NCBI): domain Bacteria; kingdom Bacillati; phylum Bacillota; class Bacilli; order Caryophanales; family Paenibacillaceae; genus Paenibacillus; species Paenibacillus sp. JT31N7. Next base: position 79,434 of record NZ_JCAUAT010000001.1, on the reverse strand, counting down.
GCGCAGCAGTCGACGGAGGAGCTTCTGAAAAGCCGGATCTGGCTCGATCTTCCGGCCGTGAAGAACGGACACGTCTACACCCTCGACATTCGCAAGTCGGGCAGTGACGCCGCTACGCGGGAATGGCTTTTGAGCGAAATTCCGAATCTGATCAAAAAATAAAAAGATCGCGCGGACGGCACCCGTCCTTCCCCAGCGGAACAACCTGGCGGCCTATTTAAAAAGAAGCTTTCAACCTCTGTTGAAATGCTTCTTTCTTTTAGTTACAATGAATTTAAATGATAATGATTATCAGTATCAAAAAGGATGTGATGATATGGCCTCTTCCGATTCACGCTCTCTTCCTCTCCGCTCTCTGCTGTTCCAATTCGCGGCTGCCGAAAAAATCTCGCCCGATACCTATGAACCAACTGCGATGCCCGATATTGATGCGGACGAAGTACCCGACTTACATACTCTTCTGCTCATTAGCGGCGGCACCGGGACGTTGAGAGTGGCGGACGAAACATTTTTCTGCGCTCCCGACAAATGCTATATGATCCCGCCCGGGTCTTCCTACCAACTCAGGACGGACAGTGACCGGTGCCTGACGTTCTACCGCATCACGTGCCGGATTGTCTCCTGCGACAGCCGCCAAACGACTTTGTACATGAAACCGCTCGTTCGCGGCCGTGTGGAATGGACCGTCTATCCCTTCGCGAGAGCCGCGCGTTTTGCCGAGCTCTTGACGGAAACCGAACCGTCCGGAGAACTTCAGCACTTTTACCGGCAGCTCCAGTTTCAGGAACTGATGGGGTTCCTGTTGGAACACAATGTGAACAGCCCTAAACCGTCCAGCTGCACACATGCGATAGAGAACAGCATCCGCTACATTCAGGAACATTACAAGCGGCCCATTACAGTAAAATTTCTCGCTGAGCAGGCCCGTGTCCCCCATTGGCAGTACAGTACGATCTTTCAGGAGCTGACCGGGAAAAAGCCTTTGGATTACCTGAACGAGCTCAGAATCGAGAAAGCCAAGGAATGGCTCCGATCCACACGCGAACCTCTGCGGGAAATCGCGAGACGTGTCGGCTTTGCCGACGAATATTATTTCAACCGGCGCTTCCGGCAGCTGACCGGCGTTACACCGAGACAATACAGCCAATCTCTTCAAAAGCGGACCCGGATCAAAGACTGGACGGGTCATGAGGTCGAAATTCCGGCCATCCCCCGCCGGGTGATTTATCACGGTGAGACGTTCGGGGATCTCGCCGTTCTGGGTGTGGATGCCATAGGAGGAGGCTATCCGTGGATTAATCAGAACGGCCGCCTCAAACCTCCCGTCAAGGATATCGGATTCCCGATCAACCCGGCTCTTGCCGAGGCGCTGAAGCCCGACCTCATCATCGTCTCCAGCGAAGATGAATCGCAGTATAATACGCTTCGCACGATCGCCCCCACGCTTACGTTCGACTCTTTCGCCCCGCTTGGCGAGCGGATTGAGCTGCTGGGGGAAATTCTCGGCAGACGGGGGGAAGCGAGAACGTGGCTCGCCCGCTATGAGAAGAAAGCCGCCGCCATGTGGCACCGGCTTGGGGCTTGGGTGCGGCCGGAAGAGACCGCGTCCGTGTTCACATTTGCAAGAGAACGCTTTTTTGTAATGGGCACGATCGGACTCTCTTCCATGCTCTTCCATCCGGACGGTTTCCGGCCAGCCGGAAAGACGCGCGGACTTCTCGATAAGAAACTTTCATATCTCGAACTGCAGCCCGCAGAAATGAAGGATTATGCGGGCGACCGGCTATTTATGCTGCTCCCCGCAGATGCCGAATCCCGGAGAGCCGCCGCAGAGATGATGCGGTCCCCTCTTTGGATGGAGCTCCCCGCTGTCCGCAGCGGCTGCTGCTATGCAGTCGAAGCGGACGAGTGGAATTTCTCCGACGCCATGACGACGGAGAAACTCCTCGACGAGCTTCCCCGTCTACTCGGCAAAGCGCGGATCGTACCCGCTCGTGGCGGCCCTCACCCCGGCCATAGGCCGGATGAAAGCTGAAAACCCCTGCCGATCGCAACAGGATCGGCAGGGGTTCTTTCGCACAGGGCCTTTTCACGCTTCCGGCGCCAGTTCATACGGCAGGCACAGCGGGACACCCGTGCGCGGGTCGGTAACGATGTCCGCATGAATCGCGAACACTTCGCGCAGCATATCTTGGTTCATCACGTCAGCGGGCGAGCCTTCGCACATCACGCTGCCGGATTTGATGGCTACGATATGCTGGGCGTACCGGGAGGCATGATTCAGATCGTGAATCACCATAACGATCGTTCTTTTCTCTTCGCTGTTCAATTTGTGCAGCAGTTGAAGAACTTCGAGCTGGTGGGCCATATCAAGGAAAGTGGTCGGTTCGTCCAGGAAGAGAATATCGGTCTGCTGGGCGAGCGCCATGGCGATCCACGCGCGCTGCCTCTGGCCGCCGGAAAGCTGATCCACGGGCCTCGCGTGGAACTGCATCATTCCCGTTACTTCCAGGGCCCAGCCGATGATGCGCTTATCTTCGGAAGTAACCGTACCGAAGCCGCTTTGGTGGGGATATCTGCCGTAAGCGACCAGTTCCGTAACCGTCAACCCGGCGGGCGCCGACGGATTCTGCGGCAGAATGGCCAGTTCTTTGGCCACTTCCCGTGTAGATTTGCTGTGGATCGACACCCCGTCGAGCAGCACGCCGCCCGAGGCCGGTTTCATGAGCCGCGCCATCGTTTTCAGGATGGTCGACTTGCCGGAACCGTTCGCGCCTACCAGCGCGGTTATTTTGCCTTGCGGGATGGAAATGTTCAAATCGCTCACGATACTGAGATCCCCGTAGCCGATATGCAGACTGGAAGTATGCAGTCTTTCCTGTACTAACGTCATCCGATATTCCCTCCTTGGTTTTGCCTTTCTGTATATATGAGACGATCCGCGTATTTCCCTGTATTCCTGTGTGTCCGGGCCTGATCTTTATGTAAAATGACGAGACCTGAGCCGATTGAGAAAGCTTGCGCTCCGAAACCTGGCGCTTAACGGGGCAAGAACGCGAAGTTTGACGTCAAAAAGTTCCGGCGGCCCGTTCTTGACTCGGAATTACACTTCCGAGCTTGTTAAGCAGCTCGGCGCCGAATTGCGCCGCATACAGCTTGCTGTAGGCACCGCCTCCGGCGAGCAGCTCTTCGTGGCTTCCCTGTTCGGCGATGCCCTCTTTCGTGATGACGACGATCCGGTCGGCATGCTTAACCGTAGCGAGCCTGTGCGCGATAATCAGTGTCGTCCGTCCTTTGGAAAGCTCCCAGAGCGCTTCCTGAATGACCGCTTCGGTCTCGCTATCGAGCGCCGAAGTCGCCTCGTCGAGAATCAGGATCGGCGGATTTTTCAGAAACATGCGTGCGATAGACAGCCGCTGCTTCTGACCGCCGGAAAGCTTCACTCCCCGTTCGCCGATCCGCGTATCCAGCCCTTCCGGCAGCGAAAGGATCAGCTCTTCGAGCTGGGCTCTTTTGGCTGCCTCCCGGATATCTTCGTCGGAGGCCCCCAGTTTGCCATAGGCGATATTTTCTCGGATGGTGCCGTCGAACAGGAACACTTCCTGCTGGACGATTCCGATATGGGACCGCAGCGACTCCAGCTTCATGTCCCGGATGTCGATGCCGTCGATGGTGACGGAACCGTCCGTCACTTCGTAAAACCTCGGAAGAAGGCTGCACAAGGTCGTTTTGCCCGCGCCCGAAGGGCCCACGAAAGCGACCGTTTCCCCGGGCCTGATGGACAGGTTCAGCCCATTCAGCACGTTATCTTTATTTTCGTAGCCGAAGCTCACATTCTGATACCGGATATTACCCAGCAGCCGGTCAACGTCCCGCGCATCCGGCTTATCGGCTACATCGGGATCTAATTCCAAAATTTCCATATATCTTTTGAAACCGGCGATTCCTTTGGGGTACATTTCGATCACGGAATTGATTTGTTTGATCGGCCCGAGAAATACGTTCGAAAGCATGACGAAGGCAATGAATTCCCCGTAGGTCATTTGTTTCGCCAGTACAAACCATGTTCCGCACAGTAAAACGAAAAGGGAAATGATTTTCATCAGCAGATAGCTGATAGAAGAATTCCAGGCCATAATCCGGTAAGCCACAAGCTTGCTCCGTCTGAACTGCCCGTTGTTGGAAGCGAACTTGGCGATTTCATAGTTCTCGTTCGTAAAAGCTTGAACGACGCGGATGCCGCTGACATTGTTCTCGACCCGGGCGTTGTAATCCGCAATGGATTCGAACATCTTATCGAAAGCGAGCGACATTTTGCGGCTGAAATAAAGCGAAAGCGAGATCATCCCCGGCACGATAATGAAAGTCAGAACGGCCAGCTTCCAGTTGATGCCGAGCATAATGCCGAAAGCCCCTGCCAGGGTCATTACGGCGATAAACAAATCCTCCGGCCCGTGATGGGCAATCTCCCCGATATCCATGAGATCGTTGGTCATCCTGGAAACGAGATGCCCCGTCTTGTTATTATCGAAGAAACGGAAAGAAAGTTTTTGTACATGGTTGAACAGTTTGGTGCGCATATCGCTTTCAATATTGATGCCGAGCTTATGCCCCCAATAAGTGACGACATAATGCAAGGCGGCGCTGATCACGTAAATGCCGAGAAGGCCGACGCAGCCCCATGCGATCCATTCCCATTTGCCGCTCGGGAGAAGATCGTCGATGACCCGGTTGACCGCCAGCGGAAAAGCGAGCTCAAGTACGGCGGCTATGATCGCGCAGCTAAAATCGAGCAGAAACAAGCCTTTGTACGGTTTGTAATAGGCAAAAAAACGGCGGAGCATAAAGCACCTCTCTTTCTGTAAACCTTCGTTGGCGGCAGAAGCCGGCAGGCTCTTCTACTCCGTCTTGGACCGCGCAAGCAGATACAAGAAATAAGGAGCGCCGATGACCGCGACCACAATTCCGGCAGGCATTTCGGAAGGCTGCAGCACCCAGCGGCCGAGCGTGTCGGCTGCGCATACAAGCAGCGCCCCGGCAAGGGCTGCGGCCGGCAGAAGGACTTTGTGGCCCGGTCCTACCAGTCTGCGGGCCAGGTGCGGGGCGATGAGCCCGACGAAGCCGATTCCGCCGCTTACCGCGACACAAGAGCCGGCGAGGCCAACGGCGGAAGCGAGAAGAAGGAAACGCTCCCTCTCCACCGGAGCGCCAAGTCCCGAGGCCAGCTGATCGCCCAGGTTCAGCACATCCAGCACCCGCGCTTTGCAGAATACGTAGATCGACAGGATGACGATCCAAGGAAGGAGCGCGAGCACAAACTTCCAGGTCGTCCCCCAGATGCTTCCGGCCATCCACGTGGCCACGAACTGGTATTTCTCCGGAGAGATCCGTAAAGTCAGCACGATGGTTGCGGCGCTGATTCCGGCCGCCACGGCGATCCCCGACAGCAGGAGACGGGTCGGAGACAAACCCTCGTTACGCTTGAACGCAAGCGTGTAGATCAGCATCGCCGTCAGACCGGCGCCCGCCAGCGCGAGTACGGGGAGCAGGAAAACCGGAGCGGCAGCCGCAGAGGGATAAAAGCAGATAAACAGCAGAACCGCGAGTCCCGCACCGGCATTGATGCCCAAAATTCCGGGATCGGCCAGCGCGTTGCGCGAGATGCCCTGCAGGATGGCTCCGGATATCGCCAGACCCGCCCCTGCAAGCATCGAGAGCACGATCCGGGGCAGCCGGAAATCGAAGAGGATCAGCGATTGCTTCCGTGTTCCTTCTCCGATGAGCGTCTTAAAAAGCTCTATAGGAGAAAGCCGGATAAAGCCGATGTTCATACTGATGATAAACGTAAGGACAAGAAGCAGACAGAACATAACGAGAATTGTGATGTTCCTTTTCTTCCGCTTTCGCTCATGTTCCATAATGGGTGAGTAGTCCAGATTCAGGTTCACGTTACAGCTCCCTCCTTTCTTTGCGCGTCAGATAGAGGAAGAACGGAACCCCGATAAGTGCGATCAGCGCCCCGATGGGTGTTTCGTAAGGAGGATGGATCATTCTGGCCGCCAGATCGGACACCACGACCAGCAGGCTGCCGAGCACGGCCGAGCACGGTATGATCCAGCGGTAATCCACGCCAACCAGAAAGCGCGTCAGATGCGGAATGATCAGTCCGACGAAGCCCACCGCTCCGACGATGGAGACGGACGCTCCCGCGAGGATGAGAACAACGACCGTGCCCCCCAGCTTAACGAGTCCGGTACGCTGCCCCAATCCTTTGGCGATTTCATCCCCCAGGCTGAGCATCGTGATCGAACGGGAAAGTGCGATGGCGCCCAGCAGTGCGGCCAAAAACCACGGCAGCATCACCTTGAGCTGAACCCAGGTGGTTCCGCTTACGCCTCCCGCATACCAGAAGGCAATGTCCTGTCCGATATGAAAATATAAGGCGATCCCTTCGCTCATCGCGGAAAGAAGAGCGCTTAGAGCCGCTCCCGCGAGAACCAGCCTCAGCGGCGTCAAGCCGCCTTTGGCCATGGAGCCGATTCCGTAGATCAGCACGGCTCCGCCAGCCGCACCGAGAAACGACATCAGAATAAGCTTGGAATAGGCCAAGCCCGGGAAAAAAGCGAAGCAGAGCGCCAGCATAAAGCCCGCGCCCGCGTTCAGGCCGAGAAGACCCGAGTCCGCGAGGGGGTTCCTCGTCATGCCCTGCATGATCGCTCCGGCAACCGCGAAGCTCGCCCCTACCATTGCGCCGCCCAGCACGCGCGGCATTCTCAGATCGGCGATAATCTGATGCTGTGTAGACTCCGGGTTAAAATGAAAGACAGCTTCCCAGACTGTCGAGAATAAAATGTCGGCTGCCCCGAACGAAACCGATACCCCTATTCCCAGCACCAGGAGGAGAATCCCCCCTGTGAGAATGAGGGCTGCGGCCAGCGGACGGGTGCGAAGCGGAACGGATGAAGCTGTTTGCGTTTCCCTTGCTGCATTTTGCTGAATCATACCTGCCACCCTGTACGTTATATTTAGTGAAGCGATTATCAGTGATATTGATTCTCATTATCACAAGATTCATTTTAAGTGACAACTTTTGTCTGGGCAATGGACAAAAGCGAGAACTTTTTTGTACAAAAAAGAAAAGATTTACAGAATGCGGACCTGTTATCAGAACCCAAGCAGCTAAAAGATCAGCAGATCCCGCTTGTCGGCATGCAGCATCTGAGATAAAGCGGACTGTTCGTGTTCACCGCTCCAATAAATAAAGCCGCCTGCGAGCAGCAGAAAACGGACAGCCGAATAACGGCTGTCCGTTTGTTTGGGTTGCGGCCGCATCGGTCTATAAATAAGCCGCCAGTTTTTTTAAAATACCCGCCTCTTCGGCGGTAAGCTTCCTGCCGCTGAATGCGTCCACCTGTTTGGTAAAAGCAAGAAGCACGGCGGCCTTCGCTTTGGCACCGCCATTTTCTTCCGCTTTGCGTGCGGCCGTCAGCGCTCTGCATAAAGCCAGTTCGGTCCCGCGGTCGTCCGGTGCGAACTGCTTGACGAGGGAGCACATCCCGTCGTAAGTGACGGCAATCTCATAGGGATAGACAGCCGTCCACCGGTTGCCCGCCTTATCCACGGCGGTCACGCTAATCTCGTGCTTTCCGGGCTCCTGGCTGTAGGCCGGAGCGCTCATCAGAGCTTGCGCGCACGGGTCGCCGGCCAGTCCGGACAAAGCGTCGGACGCGGCGCAGCGGATCTCGATGGTCCGGTCTACGGAATAAGCGGCCTCGGCGGTAAACTGCACCGAAGGAGCCGTCTTATCGAGCCGGACCGTGACCTTTCCCGGCGGCGACTGGTTTCCGGCCGCGCTCACGGCCGAATACGTGACCGTGGTCACGCCTTCCGCGCCGACGGGCAGTTCGGCCGAGGCACCGTTCACGGTCACTTCGGCGGAGGGCTGCGCTCCCTCGGCCGAGTAGCGCACCGCGGAAGCACGGGCCGCCTCGATGCGGAGGACCGCATCCCGGTTCAGCCAGCCGTCCGCGTTAGGCCCGGGAAGCAGCGATGCCGATGCGGACGGGACCGGAGCTTCTTTTTTCTGGACGAAAAAATTATCATAATACGCCGAGGCGATGTTGTATCGGCTCGTTACCGCAATCAGTCGGGCGTAAGCAGCATTAGCCGGAGCTTTGCCGCGCAGAGTGACTTTCTGCCACTGGGCCAGTCTCGATTCATCCAGATGGGTTTCGAGCGTTGAAATCGTGGCGTTGTTGGCGTCAAAGAATCGGAACATCAGTCCCGGCTGGCCCGATTCGATGTAAATTTGAGCTCCGGCTTCATAATCCCCGCCCGGTTGGACCGTGATCTTGTCGCTTTGAAGCGCGACGGAAGCGGTGCGGAGCTTGTCGGTGATTTTCAGGCTTTTGATTCCCGATACGCTCCTATCCCCGCTGACTCCGTAGAAATAATCCGTTCCGGTTGCAAATAGCGGGCTCCAGCCGGGAATCGCATGGTTCTCGACTTTATCCTCAAAATCGGCATTGCGGACAGGAAGGGGCGTGCCCGGCGGTTCTTCCGTTACTTCCCCGTCGACTTTCATCCGGTACAGGATCGTGTTGGTCGCCTGGTCGGTAAAATACAAGTTCCCGTCCATGCCCAGATCGAAACGGGAAGTATCCGTCAGCGTGCGGAATTCCAGCGTGTCCGGGTCGATCACGGTCAATTTGTTATTGAACAGGACATAAAGAAGTCCGTCCTCGGACCAGCGGAGCGGATGGTGCGCCCACTGAGTGAAGTTCAACTGCGGGTATATTTTTTTGCTTTTGACGATTTCGTACGTTTGGGGATCGATCGCAAAAATATACTCATAGGAAGCGCCCCAGATCAGCCCGTCGGGACCTGCCGCCAGATCTCCGATGAAGATCGGTTTGTCCAGACCGGGGACACGCAGCGGAAATTCGGTGATTTTCTGCTCCTTTACCGCGTCCCATACGAATATCTTGGCTTCCGCTTCCGTAGGCTCGGAACCGAGTCCGCCGCGGATCGTCGTGGAACCGAAAATTTTTCCATCATAGAAGGTCGTGCTGAGCACGCTTTGATTCTGAACGACGTTGCGGTGCACCTTAAGCTCGCCGGAAGCCGGATCATACACGGTCAGAGAGCCCCCGAGCGTTCCGTATCCCGAGATCGTCGAAATGTACAGCTTGCCGAGTCCGCTCGTCATGTTCACCAGCCGTTCCTGATCGTTTTCCAAGACGGCGAGCTTTTTGGGATTGGTGTCGCCCGGCTCCTTATTCAGGTCGTATTCGAACAGGCTGCCTTCGGGATAGACGCCCATGTATACTTTCGACCCGAGCTGATAAACACTGTCGGCCTGGCCGATACTGAACGGCTTCGCCGTGTTGTCCGTCAAGTTGACCAGCGAGGAACGCGCCTGCGAGCCGGTTGTTATCAGCTGGGCCTGGGACACGGCCGCCAGCCGGTTGACTACGCCGGGAAGACCCGGAATGACGGGCGGTTTCTGGATGACCTGCTTCGTGTCGATATTGAGGTAGGTGACTCCGCCGTCGTAGCGGACCGTAACGAGCGTTTTGCCCGGGAGATCGGGATTGTCCTTGAATTCGACCCAATCCGCCCCTCTCAGTCCCGTTCCGTATTCCATCCCCGTTTCTTCCACCGCGTGGGTGGCGAGGTCGAACGTTTTCAGCTTTTTGTCGGACATATAATATAGCTTTCCGTTCTGCGAATCGGTCGCATGCAGGCCGGTTACGTTCTGAAGCTCGGTGTCCAGCCAGGACTCCGTTTTTGTATCGTAGATGTAACCTTCGCCGGGCACACCGCTTCCATCCGTATAGCGGGCAAACAAATAGCGGTTGTCGATCGTGTCCAGATCGTAGACCGTATCGTTTTTGACCGTCAAGGAAGCGGCGATGTCCGTCTTCGCGCCGGTTTGCAGATTGACCCGGACGATCTGCTTATGAGCAGTGCCGGCATACACATTGCCGCCCTGGTAAGCGATGGAGCGGACATACTCGGAATCCAGCTGTCCGATGGCGCGCCCGTAATCCTTCGTCTGCTTCGTGGCCGGGTCGTACTGGTACACTTTCCCCCCCGGATAAGTGCCCACATATACTCGGCCCTCCTCGTCGGTCGTAATGCTGTTCGGTACGGATTGTCCGGCGAATTGGGCGACCTGAACGGGCGTATGGGTTACCGGCGAATAGCTCCAGAGCCTCGCTCCGCCTCCGTCCGCCGCCAGGAACAAGGTTCCGTCAGGCGCAACGGTGTGGGCCCAGGAGCTTTCGGACGGAGCGATCGGAATGCTGCGCAGTAGTTTATAGTCATCCAGATCGATGACGTTCAGATGCCCCGGCTTCCCTTTGCTCGTCGCATACAGCACGTTGCGGCCGTCTTCCTTGCCCGCCGCGCCGTTGAATACGGCTACCGTGTAGTTGTTGGGGATGAGCAGCTCTTCCGGACTGCCATATGTTTTCTGGGCCAGCTTGCTCGTTAGAGCCGCGGCGTTCGCTTCCGTACCCGACGGCTCAGCGGCCGAAGCGGCGCCGCTCCAGCCCGCGAGCATCATCATCAGACTCATGAGAACGAGAAGGGGCCGGCGGGTCTTTCCTCTTTTCATGACAATTCCTCCTTTATCCGTTCAGGTTGACAAACAGCTTTACAAGAAAGGTTCCAGCAGAGACAAACACCATTGTAAGCGTTATCACAAAAGACTTTAAAGCATCGGTTGGTCGGTCAGCTTCCTCCTCTCTATTTGATTCCAGAAGAATACTCTTTCTTTCCGTCTTTGTTGGTATCCTTCTGGTATCTATAATATCTAGATAGGAAGAATATGTCAACGTTAATCTGAGATTTATCCTTAATTTGATAACCACGTGGTATCCTTCAGATGATTTTAATCACGTATCTCCCTCTACATGTGATTGACTACCGTTATGAGACGCCCCATCGAACGCCGGGAGCTGCACATCGTCTAAAAAAAAGCGTACCCCGTCCGGGATACGCTTCATGATTTCGATTTAATTCTTCTCTAGCTTCTTTCTTTAACCGGTCGCTTTGATTTGCTTGCTTCTTAACTGACCGCAAGCGGCATCGATATCCGCTCCGTGCTCCAGCCGCACACTGCAGCTTACATTCTGCTTTTTCAGGATATCGTAAAAAGCGCGCACGGATTCCTTCTCGCTCCGCTGATACTGGCTGTGCTCGTCGACCGGGTTGTACGGAATGAGATTGACGTTGACCAGGGAACGGCGGTCTCCGATCAATTCGGCCAGTTCCTCCGCATGCTCCCGGGCATCGTTCACGCCTTTCAGCAGAATGTACTCCAGGGTGAGTCTGCGGTTGGTTTTGCCCAAATAATAATCGATCGCTTCCATCAATTTCTCGATGGGGATCGCTTTGTTGATTTTCATGATCCGCGTGCGCAGCTCGTTGTTCGGCGCATGCAGCGAAACCGCCAGATTCACATGGAGATCCGAATCGGCAAACTCGACGATTTTGTCAGCGAGTCCGCTAGTAGAGACCGTGATATGTCTGGCGCCGATCGCCAGTCCTTTGTGGTCTTTGATGACGCCAATGAAATCGGACAGATTTTCGAAATTGTCAAACGGCTCCCCGATCCCCATCACGACGACATGGCTTACGCGTTCTTCCTTGCCCGCTTTGTCCAGATAAAACTGGACTTTCATGATTTGTTCCACGATTTCGCCGCCGGACAAGTCCCGGCTTTTCTTGAGCAGGCCGCTCGCGCAGAAACTACAGCCGATATTGCAGCCGACCTGGGTCGTGACGCAGACGGATAAGCCGAACTTGTGCCTCATCAGCACCGTTTCGATAAGGTTTCCGTCGGAAAGCCGGAAGAGAAACTTGACGGTCCCGTCGGAAGATTCCTGCTTCACGTGTTCTTCCAGCGTCTGGAGGACAAAGTGCTCTTCCAGCAGCCCCAGGCAATCTTTGTTCACGTCCGTCATATCGGAAAAACTCGCCACGCGCTTCCGGTACAGCCAATCCCAAATCTGGGAGGCCCGGAATTTCTTGTGCCCGTAGGGCTGCAGCCAGGCGGTCAATTGATCAAATGTTAATCCATAGATGGATGGTTTGTTCATTCGTACTCCTCTTTTCAGCAAAACATATCAGCCGGTCTCACCCTCGCCAAAGTGCGGAACACAGCTTTACATTCTATCATTGTGCCAAAATTCCAGACGTAACACAAGAGCTTAGGACCGGCTGCCATTTTATAGCTGTATCCATTCCTCTGCCGGCCGCTTACTCTTCACCGAACAATTCCCGCAGCATATTCTCTTTATTGTTCAGAAACCGCTTCATGATCACATAATGCTCCGTCTCCTCGAGCGTTGTTTCTTCGATCCCCTGCGCAGACAGGTGGTACATAGCAGCGTCGGGATACGCCATCAGGATGGGAGAATGGGTCGAAACGATAAACTGGGAGTTCCGGCCAACCAGTTCGTGCATGCGCGCAAGCATGGCCATCTGTCTCAGCGGCGACAGCGCGGCTTCGGGTTCATCCAGAATGTAAAGTCCTTGGCCGCCGAAGCGGTGAATAAAAGCGGCAAAAAACGATTCTCCGTGCGACTGTTCATGAAGAGAAACGCCCCCGTACGAATCTTTGATGAAAGGCTGGGACAATGAAGAATCCGCATCGAGCTCGTCGATATTCGTAGCCAGGTTATAATAACTCTCCGCCCGGAAAAAGAAGCCGTCGCGCGCTTTCCGTATCCCCCTGGAGAGCCGGATATACTCGTAAAGCTCCGAATGCGTCGGGTTTGTGGCAAAAGAAAAATTCAGCGTCCCGCCTTCCGGATTGAACCCCCATGCCGTAGCTATCGCTTCCATAAGCGTGGACTTCCCTGTTCCGTTCTCGCCGACAATATAAGTTACCTTCGGGTGAAAAACAAGTCTGTCCAGGCTGCGGACGGCATCCAGATCGAAGGGATACCGCTTCCAGGAGGGAACAGCCTCTCTTTTCAATTCGATATGACGGAGATACCGGTCATCGCTTCCGACGTGCATGGGGCATCCTCCTCGCCTGCGGATTCGGCTATTCTGCGGATTTACAGGTTGATTAATCGGAAAATTCGGCAGATTAGCAGCTCTCTTCATTAAAAAAAGGACGCGTCAGACGCATCCTCATTCCGTACTATTCAGTATACCAGTATAACGCATATTCGGTCATAACGGAAGACTGGCCGATTTGGCGCAGCATAGCCGAAAGATTGCCCCGATGGTAAGTTCCGTGATTGGCAACCTGGAAAAGGACTTCGGCATAGCTCGTATCCCGCTTGCGCGTATACGGGTTGTCGAGCATAAACCGCTGATCGAGATCCTGCCCCAGAGCGATCCATTTCCGGTAGCGCCGGGATAATTCCAGGTAAGCGGCCTCCAGCTCTTCCAAACTCATGTTTTCGATTTCTTCCTGCTGTATGCGCGCATCCGCACCGGCCTTCTTCATGTCTTCTCCCTGCAAAATATAAAGCCAGCAGAGATCCACGATATATATATGCGCCATCACCTTGGCAACGGACGGAAAAACGCTCGTCATTTCCTGCCGGTATACCGATTCGGGAAGCTCTTTTAACCGGTTAAAGATCGTTTCGTTGGCCCAACTGTGAAACTTGTACATTTCGACTGCCTGATGTTTGCTCATCTGTAAACACGCTCCTTCTTCTTATTGAACTTAGTATAAAAGAAGAAGACTGACATCTGTGTGTCATACTTTTGTGTAAAGATTCCGCATTTTTTCGATCCGCTGCCGGATGTCTTCGATTAACTCGCCGGGTTCCAGCACTTCCACGCCGTCCCCGAAGCTGAGAATCGATTCCGCAAGCCAGGAAGAAGGAGTGATATCCGCTACGCTGAAGGTGACATACAGGGAGCCGTCATCCGAGTATCGTTTGTCCGCATAGTAATACCGGTCGAGAGCAGCTGCCAGCACTCCCGTTGAAAATCTCAGCCTGACCGTCGTACCGGCTGCGGATTCGCAGTTCCGCTTCATTTCGGCCGTACCGCGCTGCGCGGGAACCTCACGAGGCTCGAAACGTTCCTCCATAAGCTCCAACGAGCTCATCCGCGACAGCCTGAATTCCCTGTAATCCGCCCGGGAAAGACAGTAAGCGTAAAGGTACCAGGCTTCGTGTTTGTACATTAAACGGACAGGCTCGACGGTCCGCAGAGTCCTTTCGCTCTTGAGATTGACGTAGTCAAAGCGGATCGCGTTCCGGCCGGAAGCCGCTTCCCGTATACGCCGGATCGTTTCCAGCATCTCCTTCCGGCTTCCGATGTCCATGGTCAGGGTCTCGGCGAGCGGTTCCGTGCGGATCGTCTGGAGCTTCCGGATCGTCTCCTCCGCCTTCTCGTCCTCTCCGAAGAGGGTGGAAATGCTTTGAAGCACCGTGATCAGGGAATTGACATCGTAGGCGCCGAGCAGGCTCCTGTCCAGCTTGTACCCCTCGATGATTCCGTAACCGCCGTTCACGCCCTGATGCGAAACGACGGGAAATCCCGCCGCGCAAATGACGTCCATATCGCGGTAAATCGTCCGCTGCGAGACGTTGTATTTCTCGGCCAATACCGAAGCGGACACCACTTCATGATTCAGCAGCATATAGATCATGGATACAAGACGTTCAAGCTTCATGAAAATCCTCCGCGCTCTGGAAGTAAATGGTTTTCCTGCGTCTCTTCATTATAGCACAAAGAAAGCGGACCTCCCGGTCCGCTTCCAAGTGCGTAATACCCCCCCTCTTTAAAAAAAAGATTGTCATTATACAACTTTCTATAAAAAGTTTCACAAATCCGCTGAACAAAGAAAAAAAGCCGCCTGGCAGGCGACTTTCATCCCATAGATGAAATGATTTTATTTTTCACGGACAGGTTAAATGGACGGCTGAGAGTTGTTATCCTTTTACCGTCCTCTCGCTCATACCGAGGAATGCCTGACGGACTTTTTCCCGTAGGTTCCCAGCCGCCACACATACTCTGCCGGTCCCATCCGGAAATAGCGCAACCACCATGTGCTCGCGGCCATCTGGATCAGGAGAATACCCGCCGCCGTCCAGGCAAGCTCGCTGGAATGGACTCGGTTCGGCCAACTGAACAGCGCGCTAAGCGAAAGGATGAGGAACGTCTGCATGAGATAGTTGGTCAGCGCCATTCTCCCCAGATACTTCATCGGCGCCAGCAGACGCCGGACTGTTCCGCTCCGCAGCAGCAGCGTAAGAGCCGTCACGTAAAAAACGCTGAACGAAAGACCCCCGGTCGCAAGGGCAACATCGACCATCCCCGTGCGGTCAAAAATGGCTTTCTGAACATAGTAAGACGGAACCAGAAGCAGCAGGGAAACGGCCATTGCAATCCGAAACCCCCGCCGGTAGCGGTCACTCTGCTGAAACAGCCCGATCTGTCCCGCCCACAAACCGAGCAGAAACAGCCCCCAGATCTCCACAAGAAAAACCGTAAAACATCCGGTGATCGTCAAGACAAGGCCGGTCGTAAACACAACCGCCGGTTTTCTCTTAAAGAAAGGCAGCAGCAGAAACCCGAGGATCGAATAGATCAAGAGCGCTTCTCCCGGCTGAAAGAAGTGATGTACGAGTCCGATTGCCAGCAAAAGCAGGAGCCTCCGCGTGAATAAAAGCATGGCGCGGTCTCCCCGTTCTTTCGCCCGGGAAACGAAGAGATAGAAGCCGACTCCGAAAAGGAAAGAGAAAATTACGTAAAACCGGTGGCTGACCGCTATATCCATAAACGTGTTGATCGCTATATCTTCGGCAGTTTGGTCCATTGTTGCGGATACCATCTGCCGGATATTAATGAAAATGATGCCGAGCAGCGCAAACCCTCTTAAATAATCCAGCGTTACAATTCGTTCGTTGTTTTTCATATCGGTTGTCATGTTTGTTTGTTCTCTACTTTCTTGGATTAGATCATCCACTTATTCAAGGTGCGCACATAGCGCGAACGCACAATGAGGAAGTAAACCGCCTGCGCCCCAAGGAAAGCGGACGATACCATCAAAGCGGGGCCAAGCGACTTGGCAAAGCCGAAACGGTTCATTATGGGACCGAGAACGACGATGGTCTGAACGGTCGAAACAACAATCGGAATAAAAAACAGCAGCGCAATCTGAACGGTTGCCGACTTTCTCATTTCGCCGGCGCTTAAGCCGATCTTCGAAAACGCGCGGTACATTTGACTGTCCGCCGCCAGCTCCGTGTGCAGCTTGAAATAGAGAAAGCTTGCGGTCGATATCGAGAAAATAAACGCGATGAATACCCCGATAAACCGGAAAAGCGATGTTCCCTGCTGCATCTGCAAAAAGTTGTGGGCCCGGGTCCACACGAAGCTGTCCGTTTCGCGCTTCTTCTGAAGCTCGTCGTGCCAGGCCAGCAGTTTGTCGCCGGTAACCGATTCAGGGCTGCCTAATGCGGGCAGTTTGCCCGTGTTCCATTCCGGAACAAGATAGACAAAGCTCCGGGAGCGGAACGGGCTATCTTGCTCGGAGGCGCTTTTCAGCCGCTTAAACTCCTGATCCTCCAGCACGAGCACCGTTCCCGAACTGAATATGGCAACCAGCGATTCCGCGTTTCGCGTCTGTTTCACCTGCAAAGTACCGGGCAGGTCTTTCAATACGACGGGTCCTTCCGGTATGTCTGCCGCTCCCGCTTCTTTCGTGTAAACGACAGCGGCTTCCCCTGTATTGACGGCTCCGAGTCCGAGCTGTTCCTTTCCGAGAGCGCCGGTAATCTTATTAAATTCACTCACGGATACCAGATCCACATAGGAGCCCGGCTTTCCTTGCAGCATGGCGTAGAAAGAGTCCGGCTCCAGCAGCTTGTACGCAGCTCCCGCGTCCTTCAGCATGCCGTCGATAACTCTCAATTCTTTATCGGCGTTAACCGGGTCGTAAGATGTATATTGAATGGCCGCAAGGTTGTTTAAATAATACGCCCGGTTCTCCTGCTCTAAAGACAGGACGAAGCCCGCACTCATACAGGATACGGAAGTCACGACCGTCACCAGAAACAGCATTCGGGCGTTATCTTTCAGCTTGTAGCTAAACTCCGACACCCACAGCAGCCTAGTCCCCCGCCACACTCTCTTCCGGCTGCGCTTCACGGCGCGGGTAGCCAGCACGGTCAGCTGCGAATAAAAGAAATACGTCCCCGCAATTCCTGCGGCTGCGGCAATAAATATATTGGCAGGTTCCACTTCCCCGATTCGCAGCGCCAGAAAACCTACGGCGAGCAGAATAAAACCGAGCAGGCATAGCCAGATCGACAGCTTCGGCTCTGTCTTAGGTTTTTTGCTGCCGTTCAGAAGCTCAAGAACGTTATTTTTACGAATAAAAAACAGCGTCAGCACGGAAATAACGAGAAACAAGAGGGCGAAGCACACCGCGGTCAGAAGAATCGCCCGGATCGGCCAGTAAAACGGCAAATCTTCCATTCCCGTCATTTTCAT
The DNA here is from genome assembly GCF_059692095.1 of Paenibacillus sp. JT31N7. Lineage (NCBI taxonomy): Bacteria > Bacillati > Bacillota > Bacilli > Caryophanales > Paenibacillaceae > Paenibacillus > Paenibacillus sp. JT31N7. The sequence goes on along the minus strand of NZ_JCAUAT010000001.1, from coordinate 61,953 downwards.
ACTGATGAGAAGAAACAGTTTCGACAGGAAAATTCCGCTGAAAATGCCCGTAACGATGGAAGCTCCCCCGACCAGCATATTTTCCAGAAAAATCAGCCGGTTGACCTGACCCGAGTCCGCGCCGAGAATCGTTAAAATACCGAATTCCTTGTTCCTGGATTTAAGAAACATGCTGATGGAATACAGAACGAAGAAAAACGCGAAAATGAACACGACATACGCGGCGGCCTGCATCCCGGCCCGGGTCATCGGTCCCATCAGGGAGCGGTCGAGCTGAGGATGATAAATGAATACGGCATACGTGAAAAAAATCATCACCATAAACGCGCTGCTCAGAAAATAGGCAAAGTAAGCCCGGCCGTTGCGTTTGACGTTGTTAAACGCGAATCGAGGAAAGTTCATTGATATTCCCTCCCCAGAAAGACAGTGTGTCGATGATGTTCTGGAAAAACGTCTGCCTGCTGTCGCCCCGGTGAATTTCGGCGGCCAGTTTTCCGTCTTTGATAAAAACGATGCGCTGGCAGTAGCTCGCCGCGAGCGGATCATGCGTCACGAGCATAAGCGTTGTGCCCTCACGCTCGTTGATTTCCGCAAGAGACTCCATCACGACGCGCGAGGAGTTGGAGTCGAGAGAGCCTGTCGGTTCGTCCGCAAGGAGCAGAACCGGCGAAGTGATGACGGCCCTCGCGATGGCCGTCCGCTGGCGCTGTCCGCCGGATATCTCGTACACGCGTTTGCCGAGAATATCCGTAATGCCCAGGCGCGCGGCAACTTCCTGCAGCTTGCGCTCCATTTCGCCGAGCTTGCGGTTGTCCAGCGTCAGCGGCAGCACGATGTTTTCCGCGACCGTGAGCGTATCCAGCAGGTTGAAATCCTGGAAGACGAAGCCGAGCTGCCTGCGGCGGAACACCGCCAGGTCTTTTTTCTTCATCCGGTACGGATTTTGTCCGTTGATGTTCACTTCTCCCGAGCTCGGCCGGTCAATGGTCGACACCATGTTCAGCAGCGTCGTTTTACCGCTCCCCGAAGGGCCCATAATACCGACGAATTCGCCTTTTCCAATCGTTAAATGAATATCGGTCAGAGCATGGGTCACGACTTTGCCCGGATACGTTTTATGAAGAGCTTTTACTTGCAAAATATCCATAGTTCTCACTCCTGTCCCGGAATTATCCGTCCGGTTGTTGTTCATGAATCAGCCAGCCTACCCCTACTGTACAGAATGCCGGGCTGTCCGGCTATGGATTTACCTTAACTGATCCTTACAATCGCTTTAAGATTATGTTCGCCTTTCTGTTCGGAAGTATTCCGGAGAACGTCCGCACGGGCAAAAAAAAGAGCGCTGCAATATGCAGCGCCTATCTTGGACGGGTTGCCTCCGGTCAGGCCCGGTTTCCCGGCCGGAAAATAATCCGCACGGTCGTACCGGCCCCCGCTTCCGATTGCAGCTCGACGGCATGTCCGAGCTTTCCGGCGATTTCTTTGACCAGGTAGAGGCCCATTCCCGTGGATTCATGGTACTGCCTGCCCCGCTGTCCCGTGTAGTACGGGTTGAACACCCGCTTCAAGTCTTCCGGGGCGATCCCGATCCCCTGATCCGTAATCTCAAGCACGGTGGCGCTGCCCTGCCTGAAAGCGGCAATCGAGACACTTTCCCCTTTTCCGGCGGAATAGTTAACGGCGTTCGTCACAATCTGGCCGAGCATAAACCGCAGCCATTTCCGGTCGGTGTATACTTCCAGATTCTCCTCGATAAGAAGCTTTGCGGCAATCCCCTTGCGGATAAAAAGGCGCCGGTTTTCCGCCACCGATTCACTCACTACCCGCAGGAGGTTTGCCGGCTCCACGCGAAAATCTTCGTTGAACCGGTCAAGCCGCGACGTATAGAGCACCATCTCCAGCCCTTTGCGCATGCGGTCGAGTTCTTCCTGAAGGCTCTGCATATGCTCGTCTTCCAGCTCACGGAGCGTAAGCTGCATGACCGACAGCGGGGTTTTCATCTGGTGGACCCAGCGGTTCATAAACTCGATATGCCTGTCCATCTTGCTCTGATACGCGTGAAGCTGCTTCTCGTAAGTCTGCTCCTTCATGCGGAGCACTTCCCGGAACGCCTCGGCAAGCGGCGAATCTCCCGTTATCTCAAAACTGCCGTCCGCGGCGGACGAAGGGTGGTCCAGGCTCTTGTAAAGCTTGCTCTGCTGCCAATACCGGAATAGGAAGTACAGCAGGAGCACGGCAAAGCTGATCGCCATCCCGTACAGCACGATACCGGGCGGCCGCCCTTCTCCGCTCAGCCAGTAGAGGGCGGGCACCAGCAGCATCTGGGCCAGATAAAAAAGCAGCAGCGGCCTGTGGTCCTTCCAGAATAGGCTCATAGCTGTTCGGGAGGCACTGCGCCGAAGCGGTAACCGGCCCCTCTGACGGTTTCCACGGCCTGCCGGCAGCCCAGCTCCTTGAGCTTTTTGCGGACGCGGGTAATATAAACGTTCAGTGTATTGTCGTCTATAAAGTGCTGATCTTCCCACATCAGATCCAGCAGCCGTTCCCGGCCGACGACACGGCCCCGCTTCTCCATAAGGGCTTCCAGCAGCACGGACTCCTTCTGCGTCAGTTCGGCGGACCGGTCGCCCACGCTGACGACGTACCGCTCCGGATACAGCACGAGCGAACCGCACTCTACGGTTCTCTCTTCCTGCGTCTGAGCATAGGAACCGTAGGCCCTCCGCAGATGACTGCGGATTTTGGCCAGGACGATTTCCATATCATAAGGTTTCGTTATATAATCGTCCGCCCCGTTCTCAAGCGCCATGACCTGATCCATCTGACTGTCCCGGGCCGAAATGAAAAGAATGGGACAAACGGAATGAGCGCGGATCTGGCGGCACCAGTAAAACCCGTCATAGCTCGGCAGATTGACGTCCAATAGGATCAGATGAGCTTTGGACGCCAGAAACGCGTCCAGAACGCGGCCGAAATCTTCGGCTTCTTCTACCTCGAATCCGTATTTGACGAGATACGAGCGCAGAAGGCCGGCTATTTTCGGATCGTCCTCCACGATGAAAATTTTATACATGACAGCCTCACAACCTCTTCAGCAGTTATACATATAGGAACAGATTTACCTTACCATGCCGCTAAAAGAGGTGCAAAGCCCGTGACATCGCATATGGATTATCCATTTACAAATCTTTGCCCAATAGGCCTTTAAATCCTCGGGAAAAAGAGCGATTCGTCGATCCTTGCTGCGGTTCGGGCACAATCCTTTCGGAGCATCTGGGGGACCAAGTGCATAAGGGGCGCCCGTCAGGATTTGCATACGGGCAACTCCCGAGATGTGTACAGCGCCGGGCACAAAGCATGGAGAAAAAGGCGTGTCTTTAGCTGGTTGCTTGCTTCCAAAAAGGGGCCAAATTGACCGATATAACCTCAATGAATTGTTCAAACATCGTTTCCACTGAACGATCTTGAGGGTACTGCCGGAAGCGATGGTCGGCATGCTTACGGGTATCTTTCAGGCAAGTCGACAGGGAGATTTCTCGCAGACCAATCCCGCTTTGGAAAACCTGATTGGCAGATCCCCAGTGAATTTTACGGATTTTTTAAAAGACTCGATTTCTCAATAGCACTTTAACACGGACTGTTTTGGAACTTCGGAAGAAGGGGGTCCACTATGGATGCCCTGATCCGTTCTTGACAAAAGGGGGGTACTGTTTTGATAAAAGTTATGAAAACCTGGCTGCTATAGCAGGAACAATTAACAATAATTCGTATTCATTAACTTCCTGTTCCCTGATAACGGTTCACACCGATAAACCACAATTTAATCCCGACTATGAGAAAGACAGGTCCAAGTAGTGGTGTCAGGTAAACTAGACTTCCCCCCTGCTTCCCGAGTAAAAACAAGGAAGGATAGTAATTTATGAAAGCCAAAGGAATGATCCAGGTCAAACAGATTTGAATAAATGGCGCATAGATGGAGACCGGATAAGAGATAAATTCTTTCATTTTAAAATACAAACTGAACAAATATTGCGATTTCGTGAACAAAAAGCCCCAGCAGCTGACTAATATCAGGGCACCCGCCTGAATCATAGCCCCTCCAATTAGAATAAGGATCAGGTAGACGATTTTTAGAAGCGTCCATTGCATGGGAAGCGCGAATATGGACCACAAGAGAATCGATAAAGAAATCGTAATATGCGCAATGTAACCGAAATTGAACATGCTCGCTATCAAATACATCAAGGTATTCAATGGTTTGGTCAAATATTTATCAAAGTCCCCTGTTCGGATAAGTTCTTCCATATTAGCCGTCGGAGTGTATGTGAACGATGCGCCGATCGCATAGCTCAATATATTGAGGCTGACCAGAAACGCGAGTTCCGGCCAAGTCCATCCGTCTATCGTTGAGAAAGATTGGATTAACAGCCATAAAATCACGTAATCAGCGGCGTAGCCTACTATTTGGCCGAACACGCCGAGAAAGAAATCGGCGCGGTATTCCATGCGGCTTTTGAAAATAATCCGAAGAAAGTGAAAAAATAAACGAATGGTCAATAGATCTCCCTCTCTTCGCTATCCGCCTTGAACCTCAAGTCGATGTACGGCTTTCTTCCACAAGAGTCCCACTGCCAATAACAGTAGAAGCACCCACAACACACCTTTGCCAAGCGCCAAGTATGGGTCCGCTATTTTTCCCATATAGATGGCACTCGGAATAAAACCTAAGTATTGAAACGGGAGTGCTTCCGCTATTTTGGCCCAGGCCGGCGTAAAAAACCATATCGGTAAAAATGAGCCGGAGAATATGAGCATGAATGCACCAAACGTCCATTCCAGAGCAAATGTCGTTAGGAACCAAAAGGAAATCAATGCAATCAAATATCCAAAGAGGAAAGAAATCAAAAGTGCAAGGAGCACACTAAAAAAGAAAGGAATAAGCTTGTCTGCTCCTGGAGGGTGAAAACCAAAAAATAAAAAGGCTAAAGCGACAGAAGGAATGGTCGTAAATAGCGTTTGAAATATCGTGATGCCCAGCTGATAAAAAAATAAATAGAAAGGAAAGACGACTGGCTTCTGCAAGTCCATACAGATATCGCCTGATTTCAGCTTACTGTCGACAGACCGGAATACATGGGTCATAAGCAAGTTAGATACGGCCGTTGTGACGATCGAATAGGCGATCATATCCTCCAACGTGTATCCGTGGTGTGCGGCATGGCGAATAAGCGAAGACCATATGGATACCTGTATGTAAACGATTACAACATTGCCTAAGATCCGCAGCCAAACCTCTGAGCGGTAGCTTAAGCAGAGAAAAAAAGATTTCTGCATGCACGAAAAATATTTTTTCATTGGCCATCTCACTTTTGATCTTTTTGACTGTAGTTTACAAAAGCGGCGCGCATTACTTCATCAATGCCGACATCCTCGATAGAAATATCCTTTATGTCGTTCACACAGGAAAGATTGTTGAGCACGGTCGAGATAGAAACGGGTTCACCTGTATCGGAGGGAGTAAGCTCGAAATGCTTGCGGATACCCTCATCCTTAAGTAAGGTTGCATGCGGCAGTGTAACGGTGCCAGGGTCGGCGTTGAATTCGAGAATGATTTTTTTGCTGTATTGTCCGAGGTGAAGCTTCTTGAGCTGTACGGCTGTGCCGTCAAAAACACAGCTTCCCTGATTGACGATCAGAATACGGTTGCAAATCTCCTCAATGTCTTTCAAGTCGTGCGTCGTTAAAAGAATAGTCACGTTCATTTCCGAGTTGATTGTGCGAAGAAACTGTCTGATGTTGTGCTTGGTCATCACATCCAGGCCGATCGTCGGCTCGTCCAGAAACAGAATTTCAGGGGAGTGCAGCAGCGCCAGGGCGATCTCCGCTTTCATACGTTGTCCGAGACTGAGCTGCCTGACAGGTTTATGGAGAAATTCGGCCATATCAAACATGGACGTGAATTGTTCGAGCCTAGTTAAATAGTCATGTTCTGAAATGCCGTAAATATGTTTGTGCAGCTCAAAGGAATCTACAACCGGCAGATCCCACCACAATTGACTCCTTTGCCCAAATACAATACCGATCTTTTTCGAAATCTCCCTGCGGTGCTTATGCGGATTAAGTCCGAAGACAAGCAGGTTTCCCTCAGAAGGGACGAGAATACCGGTCATCATTTTGATCATCGTTGATTTACCGGCGCCGTTAGGTCCCAGATAACCGATCGACTCGCCTTTGGTAACAGTAAAGCTAATGTCGTTGACAGCTTTTGTGCGTATGTATTCTCTGGAGAACAGTGTCTTTATAGCCCCGAAACGGCCGTGATACCGCTTGTTCGTTTTATATTCTTTTACAATGTGTTCAACCTGAATGATGTTCATAGTCATCTCCGTTTGTAAAATCTATGAATAATGCATTCATTTTTCACTAATATTCATATAGTACATCGTTTTCACCTAGATTTATATAGATTATAGTTTGTTAGTTAATTTTGTTATACATGAACAAACAACTATTTCCTGCACAATTCAATGTTAATGGACACTTTCCTGAACAGAGAAAACGATCGAAGAACAATGGTATTCTTTTCATTTTCATGTGCTGGATACAAAAAATCACATGTTAAAACCACCTGCTTGCCCTAGTGCATGTCTACACCGCCGCCGTATATAAAAAAAGCCGCCGGTATCCCGGCAGCTTTCGCATTTACACAGCCTATCGCTTCGTCAGAACGGCTTCATTCCCAGTGTATCCAGCTTCTCACCGGATATATCGACCCCCATCCGGCTCGTAATATCCCGGTAATGGGCTGCCCGGCGGGTTTCAGGCTGATTTTCTTCCAGCCCATTGAGCACCATCGTCGTAATGCCGAAACCTGCGGGCTTCAGCCCTTTCTCGGCCAGTTCTTTAGACGGTTTCCACTTGCCGATCATCACATCGTGTGCGGAAGGCTTCGGTGCCTGAGGCGTCATCCAGAACAGAATCGCCGTCATGAAACCGATTTTTCCTTCGGCCGCCACGATTTCGGGATTTTTAAGCAAAATGTTCTTGTCGCCGTAAATGATCGAGCTGAACAAGCCGTAGTTGAAATTCCAGCTGAGCATGATCGGCCCGCGGCCGTAATACCTTTTATCCCCGAAGCCCGGGTACAGCTTGGAACTGTCGGGATCGACGAAGTTGGACATATTCTGCCCCGTCCGTCCGGCGATGTTTTCATTCCAGAAGAGCCCCCAGCGCAGCGGTCCGCCCGGAGCGGCATCCCATCCGCCGCCCGTTTCGTGAGACAGATGGGCCAACAGAGCGGCAAGCTCCCGCTTGCGGTTTTTCTTCGTGCCTTCTTTCAGGAAGGTGCCGTAATCCACGATTTCGGTTTCGATGATTTTGCTCCGGTTGGATTCCGAATTGAAATCCGCAGAACGGGAGACTAGCGTTTCCGTCTTTCCTTCTTTATCCAGCCGGAAAACCTCCTGCGAATTTTTGGAGCCTTTCCGCGTGCTGACCTTGTATTTGATGTTCGCCGCCTCGGTTACGGCCTGGATGAGGTTGTCGTAAGAGAAATAATCGGTCTGATTTTCCTTGAAGTACTCCTTCCCTTTGGCGGCTTCATGCCACTGGGCCGAACCGAGCCGATACGGGAACAGTTCCTCGTAATCCTTCTGCGGCAGTGCCGCTTTGACGGCCTCTACGGCTTTATCCGGGCTGTATTCCGGCTCAATGCCATCCCATTCCTTGCGGATTTCCTTGGAGCTGAGCACACGGCTTTCACCGACCTCCAGTTGGCTTCCCTGAGTTAACCGCTTATGCTTACCGCCTTTTCTGTAAGCGTTATCATTTTCTTTTTTATGAGAGGACAGAGTATTACCCGTCTCAACGGCATGCGACGTTTCAGATACTGCAAGCGCTTGCACAGGAGACAAGAGAATGGCGCTTCCCAGAGCAAGGCAGAGGGCACGATACATAAACCGGGTAGAGAGCGGATATTTCCAATGAGACATAATCATTCTCCTTTAACTATAAATATTTGTTCGTATTACTAATCTATAGGAAAATGGATATTTATGTATATAGTCTTCTAATCCTATAGATAGCAGGTCCTTTTAACTAAGTAACGCGTTACACAAGCAGTGGACGTTTATAAATCCGATTAAAAAGGGAAAAAAATCGGTCGGAAAAGAGCTTCATTCTTACAAAAGCAGTCAGCAGCCGGCGCCGAACGCAATATAACGGCAGCGGTTGCTGCCGTTTTTCGTGTCGGTTTGCATTTAGACGCGGCTGTCGCGGCGGTACTGTTCGGGCGTTTTGCCCGCGTCTTTCAGAAATGTCCTGTAAAACTGGCTTGCGCTTGAGAAGCCGAGTCCCGCACTGATTGCCGTGACAGTTTCGGAGGTGCGGATCAACAGCCGCCGGGCCTCCTCCATTCTCAGCTTCAGAACGGTTTGATGGGGAGTCAGCCCCGTCGCCGCTTTAAAGGACCGGATAAAATGATACCGGCTTTGAAGGGCAATGGCCGACAGAGTCTCCACAGGAATCGCGGATTTGTAATGCGCCCTCATATAATCCCAGGCGTCCCGCAAATGCGGATCGGCGATGGGGCGGATCAGCTCCGTGTCCGTATAATGGCCGTCCGCCGGAGGCATTCCCGCTTCCAGCATCCGCCTCACATCGTGCACAACACGGCTTTCGGCGTCCCGGAGGCTTTCGGTGTTCCGGGAATTGATCAAGCCGGACGTCCAGACTCCGAACGTTTCCGCCGCTTCCGCAGGATTTACGTCGAACCGGTTTCCGCGATCTTCCTCTACCGGGAAGAGACTTCCGTGCAGCTTCACAATCAGCACGCTCTCCCCCGGACCCGTCTTGAAATGATGCTCCTCCGCGGGACGCTGGAGCAGCACTTCCCCTGCCGCCAGGAGGTACGTTTTACCGGATTGCGTAAACTCGCAGGCTCCGCGGACGGGGATCGTCATCTGGAACCAGTCGGGATGGCGATGCGGTTCGTTCACGTACGCTTCCTCATATTTGTACAATTCGAGACGACCGGTGGTCATTTCCAGCTTCATGGGCCTGCACCTCCTCCGCAATAGCGAAAATTGCTTTTTTATGACAAGGATCCAGCACGATTGGTATCGACATCGCCCGCCTCACTCTTTATGATGAATAAAAAGCTAACGGGAGCATTCCCGCAATTTCACGAAAATGGAGACGGATAGCCATGAATACTGCGATCATCGAGCTTAAAGATGTTACCTGGAAAACAGGCAGCAAAGAACTGTTGAAGGGGGTCAACTGGACAGTGCGTCCTCAAGAGCACTGGGCGCTTCTCGGGCTGAACGGGTCCGGCAAAACGACGCTGCTCAATCTCATTAACGGCTATATCTGGCCGACCCGCGGCGTCGTTACCGTGCTCGGGCACCGGTTCGGCGAAATCGATCTGCGGGAGCTGCGGCAGTCGATCGGCTGGGTAAGCTCCTCCCTGCAGGACAAGCTGTACGGGGCGGACAAAGCCCAAAGCGTCGTCATCAGCGGCAAGTACGCCACAATCGGCTTGTACGAACGTCTTACGGACAAAGATTTAAACAGAGCCGAAGACCTTATGCGCACGATGGGCTGCCTGCATCTGTGGGACCGCGAGTTCCGCACCTGCTCCCAGGGCGAGAAGCAGAAGGTTCTCATCGCCAGGGCGCTGATGGCCGATCCGAAGCTGCTGATTCTGGATGAGCCGTGCAACGGGCTCGATTTATTTTCCCGCGAAAAGCTGCTGGAGAGTATCCGCGGGCTGACGCGGCAAGAGCAGACGCCGACCTTGATCTATGTAACCCACCACACCGAAGAAATTCTTCCGGTGTTCGGGCACACGCTGCTGCTCCGGCAAGGAGAAGTCGTGCGTCAGGGCGCGACCGGCGAGCTGATGAACACGGCGACGCTGAGCGATTTTTTCGAAGCGCCGGTTCAGGTGGACAATCACGACGAGCGCTTTTACGTACGCGTGCCTTGACCGGGTTCGCCTGACCTGTAAAAGCAACCGGGCGCCGCTAGAGGCTTCTCTCTGGTTGAACACCGTCATGCGGCGCCTCAATTCGCGGTCCGAAAGAGCAGGCAACCCGCACGCATGCGGGTGAACAGAGCCGGATGCCGGAGAGCATCCGCCACAGTGCCCTAGAGGCCGCGGGTTAACCGCGGCCTTCATCCGTTCCGCGCCAGTACTGGCGTGTTTCCTCGTCCCGGACAACGACGCCGAGCTTGGCGATTTCGCGCCGCAGATCCGCCGCTTCTTCTTTCTCCTTCTTTTGCAGCGCCCGTTCGCGCGCTTTCAGGAGCGCATTGACGGGCGGGCTGACGCCGGGCATATCGGGCACCCATCTCGCGTACCGGTCTCTGTACGGATCCCCTTCTCCCGACCAGTTGTAGCCGAACGTCTTAAGAGCGGCGGGCAGGCTCTCCGCAGGAGCTTCGTAAGTTTCCCGGGCCAGTTCCCGGCCGTCCGCACCCAGAATAATCATTTGCTTGCCGTCCATATATACGGTCCCGACCGCTTCTTTCGGTATCGTCTGCACCTGGCCGTCCTTCTTAAGCTGAATTTCCTGCTCAGAGAGGGTAACGAACACGATTTCCTTAAACGCCTGCCCCGTAAACCATAGACCCGCCGACGCACCAAGCAGAGCCGCAACAAGACTGACCCATGGTCCGTGAAAAGAAGTAAGAGCTTCAATGGGACCCTGATACGGGATCCAGGGAAGTTTAAGGGCCAGTCTGGCGAGGCCGGGAATGAAATAGCCCAGAACACCTCCCAGAAGGGCCGGACCGGCAAGCAAAATGATCCGCGACGCATGGTCGAGCCCGAGCGTTACCTGCTGCGGTTGTGTATGGAAGCTTGTCAAGAACCATCACCTGCTTTGCTTAAAATAAACACGGGCATAACAACTTTTTCTAGCATCCGCAAGTTTTCAGTCGCGAATCAATACGCCGTTGACAGCTTCGCTCCAGATTTCTCTCACATCCGGCTTAAAGCCCATAAGCATGAAGTTGCTTAAATTGTCGATGACGAGCGCCAGCACGTATGCCTTCGCCGAAATTTTGTCCGGAGCGACGACGCCGAGTTCGACACCTTTTTCCATTAAGGCCGTGAAGCCCAGAAGAAAGTCTTCTTCAATCTCATACAGCCGCTGCTTGTAAACGTCCTGGCGGCTTACGGCCAGCAGGAATTCGTTCAAAACGCGCAGGATGCTGTATTCTTCTTCTTCCTGCGGAAGCATTTTCAATCCGTTCTCGACAAGCAGCGTTTGAAAGTTTTCCTTTGTAAATTCGTCCGGCTTGAAATAATGGGAAAACGTATAGTCCCGGAACGTTTCCTCGAAAATAAACTGAATCAGCGCTTCTTTCGAAGAAAAATGATAATAGATGGCGGGCTTGGTGATCCCGACTTCGGCCGCAATCATGGCGAGACTTGTTTTATCTATACCGTGCTCCGCAAACAGTTTGAAGGCGGCTTCGAGAATCTGCTGATGGGTCTGATTGTTGGACATTTGTTTTTCTCCCTCATAGCTAGCCTATTTATTCATTTTTACTTACCGATAGGTAAAATTATAGCACAAAGTTTTCGTCACTTAAACCCTCTTTTATCTCTTTCGGGCATAAAAAAGTAAAAAGCCGCCGGATAGCCGGCAGCCCTTCCTGAACCTAATTAAGAAAACTTCTCTTTAACGAAGCAGATTCGACAGCTCTCGGAGATAGCCGGCGGCTGTTTGTTCGCGCTCTTTAATGAGTTCCAACAGTGAGATCGCCTTCGCGGAAGCATCGGGATCGTTAGGATCGCCGCCTTGCGGAAACGGGAACAGATCTTTGAGAATGGAGAAATGCCCCACTGCTTCCTTGTATTCGAGAGCCGCTTTTCGGGCAAGGACAGGAACATCCGCAAAACCCGCCGCAGATTCTCCGGTTTGAGCCCAGTACTCCGCCGCTTCGTTCAGAAACCGGACGGCATGAGTCCGCGCGTCTCTTACAACCGCGATATTATAGGCATTTCCATTGGGTTCGATTTCTTCCCCCCGGAAAGCCTCGATCCAGGCATCGTATGCCGCCAGCCCTTTAACCGAGCCGGTGGAGTCGTCCCGTTCTTTTCCTTCGTAATGGTCCAAGACCATGGCAAGCGCTCGGCTGAGCCGCTGCTTGAAGGTCGCCCCGGCCGACCCGCCGAGTGCCAGCACGAAAATCTCCTCCTGCACGCTGCGGCCCAGGTTTTCGTATGCCAGTGTATCTTTCTTTCCGCATTCATAGGCATGAAGCAGACGCCGATCATCGTCGTATCCGTAGATGAGCCCGAATTCAGGGAGGAACAAGTCCCAGGCGAGCACGGGAATGCCCTTGTCGATGGACCGGTGGATCAAGTCGAGAGCTTCGGGCAGCGACTGGTTGATGCCGCGTTTGCCCATCGCTTCTTTGCTCAGCAATGCCGGTTCAAGAAAATTCGCATTCGTGCCGAGCGCCCCGCTCATCCCGTCCACATAAGCCGACTGATAGCCGATGTTCTCCAGTCCCCCGGATAGGATATCCGCAAAGCTGTATGCCGTCGGGCCCGCAATATGGACGCCGGACGGCACGATGTTGATCCGGAACGCATGGCCGGTCAGCCCCATAACCATCGGATGGGACAACGTCTCGCCCGCAGCTTTCAGCATCGCATATAAGGCATCCGCCGCCGTGGTCCAGCTCTGAGCCTCCGTGAAACTTTCATGATCCGGTACAAAAACAGTTTTCATATCTCCCATATCCTTTCTCGTTCTCATATAGGAGCCAACCGTTATGCGGATTCTTTCCTGCATCACTTTTTTCCGGGAACGGCTGATAATCTGGTACACATTCGCGGAGGAAAGCTCGAACAGCCCGGCGATTTCCTGCGGAGAGAGCTGATCAAAGAAATACGACTCGAAAATACGCCTTTCACGCGGCTTTAAGCAGCCGATGATCCCGGTCAGTATCTCCAGCGTTTCCTTCTGCATGTACGTTTCTTCCGGGGTGAGCGACGCTTCCGCTTTGTCGGCGGCCGTACGGCCGAGCCGGTCCAGAATGAGGTCCAGATCGTCCCATTCCCGCGATTCTTCGCCCGTACCCTTCAACAACGGGGGAAGCTGCGAGAAAGCGCGTTCCCTGGCGGATGTTTTTTTCAGGCGGGTGAAGGCCTGATTGCGCACAATCCGGTGTACCCAGGGCAAGAACTTGTCGGCCTCGACCAGTTTGCCCAGATGCAGAAAAGCTTTCACCAGCGCATCCTGGACAATGTCCTCCGCAAAAAATGATTCCCGGGTAATCGCCCGCGCATACCCGTACATGCGGGACCGGTGCCTCCGGACCAGTTCCCCGAATGCCTCTCGCTCTCCGTCCTGTGCCCGCTGCACCAGATTGTTGTCATCCATCTGTTCCCAGTTTTTCAAATCGGTTGTGTAGTGATTCAAGATGAGCACCTCGCAAAAAAGTTGACCTGTCATACAGACTAGGGAACGGGGCTTTTTCTGACAAAAATGACGGAATACCCGATTTTTTATTCGGCTTGAATCTCATAAAGAATGGACATGGCCGATCCGGCTTCCGCTCTATTTGATTATCGGCGGTTTAGGTATGTGGTTCATCCCTTATTCCGACCGGTATAATATTCTTTTTGTCGCGGCCGGTTTCCTGTATGCCGTTCTCGATGCCGCCTTTATCTTCCTTCAAAAAAAGCAGCCCGGGACCTGATTTCCCGGCTGCTTTAGACAGATAAGCGGACGCCGCAGGCGGCAGCGTTTCACACCGCGTACAGCTCTCAGCGCACGTTGTGGCGTAGCAAGGCGATAGCAACCACGGCGGCAATCGTGAAGGCCGGGAGCGGCTTTTGAACGCGTGCCGGATCGCTTGTGGCGTCGAAATATTCAGCCGGTCGGGGTCAGCCTTCAATCGACCAACAAAGCACCGCTTAAAATTTCCGGTTCGTCAGACGGAGAACCTCGGCAAGATCCGCCGGCTGCCCCGTCTGTTCCTGATAAAAATCGTTCCGGACAATACGGTCCACGAAAAGAATGCCGTTCAAGTGGTCCATCTCGTGCTGAATGCAGCGTGCCAGGTAACCTTCCCCTTCCAGTTCCCGCATATTCCCGCTCCGGTCTAATGTCGTAATCTTCACATAGTCCGCTCTTTTCACCATTCCCGCGTAGCCCGGATAAGACAAACACGCCTCGGGACCGGTCTGTTCTCCGCGCATGTCTATGATCTCGGGGTTAATCAGCTCAATCAGCCCCTCCCCGCAGTCCATGACAATGACACGGCGCAGAATGCCCACCTGAGGAGCGGCCAATCCGGCTCTTCCTTCCTCGGCATACAGCGTATCGGTCATATCATCCAGTAATTTGATCACTCTCGCGTTAATTTCCGTAACGAGCTTCGCTTCTTTCCTTAAAATGGGCTCTCCGAAAGGAAGGATCGTTTTCACGGCCACGGGCTTCATCTCCTTCTGAATATTGCTTGCTTATGCGCCTTTTCTGCCGGACGGCTTGTGGACCCACAAATCTCCCGGCGTACAATCGAGCGCGGTACACAAGGCGTCAAGCGTGTCCGCTTTCATCTGCTTGGGCGATTCATTCAGAAGGGCGGAGATCGAAGGAGCCGACAAGTCGTAACCGGCCTTTTCTTTCAGCAGGCGCGCAAGCGCGGCACCGGTCCACAGCCCTCTTTCCGCCATGATTTTCCGTAACATCCAGATCAGCAGAACACTCACCCCCCAGTATATTAGGCATAACCTTAATTATTTAGGTATTACCTAATATAGCATATGCAAGTTCTCCTGAGAAAACAACGACTTTCGTATTCCGGCTTTTAAGAGTTGCCGGTCCTAACGGGTTGCGTAATCCTCATCGCTTTCTCCTCCTTCGTTTGTGTATAATTGTAAAGTGTAAAAGGAGAAGAAAAAAACAGGGTACGAAGATGTTTTTCACCTTTATATAGAAGGAGTCTGCCATGAACATAACCGAGCATTTTCTGCGCTTCTATCCTCTGCTGACCGAAGCGGAGATGTCCGAAGACGGATCGTTTACCGTTACCATCGAGCGGCTGGCGGACCTGCTGTGCTGTTCTTCACGCAATGTGAAATTCGTCCTGAGAAAGCTGGAGGACGAGCAGTACATACGCTGGCAGCCCGGGCGAGGACGCGGGAACTCTTCCCGCCTGACGCTGCTGAAAGAGCCGGGGGACGTGGTCTCTCCCCTGTTCCGGGAGCTGATGCACAAAGGCAAGCTGAAAGAAGCGATCGACCTTCTGTCGATGGAAGCGCTGCCTGTTTCTCTGAAACACCGGCTGAGAACGATGCTGGATTCGCACCTCGGCTTTCAGGTCGAGGAAAGCGGCGGGGTCCTTCTCGATGTGCTCAGGGTTACGCATAACAAGCGGTTGGAGACCCACGATCCCGCTTATATTTTCACCACGTTCGAGTCCTATCTGATCAGTCAGGTATGCAGCCGACTGATTTCGTACGACCCCGCCGAAGGCCGGTTCGTTCCCGGCCTGGCCCATGCTTGGCAGAGCAGCGACGACAGCACGCGCTGGACCTTTTTCCTGCGCAAGGGAGTCCGCTTTCATCACGGCCGCAGCCTGACGGTTCAGGACGTGCTGTTCACCGTGCGGAGGCTGAAGCGGCTGCCCCATTCGGCGTGGCTGTGCGAAGATATCGGCGAAATCGAGACGGACGGCGAGTATACGCTGACCTTTAAGCTGAGCCGCAGCAGCCTTTTCTTCCCCCATATCCTGAGCTCTATTCAGTTTTCGATTCTACCCGGCGATCTCGATCCCGCTTCTCATATACTGACGGGGACGGGACCGTTCCGGATTGCCGAACAAAGCGAACGGCTGCTTGTGCTGAGTGCGTTCGACGCTTACTACGGGCACCGTCCTCTTCTGGACCGTGTGGAGCTGCTGCTGATGCCGGAAGATACGTCCAACGAGCGGCGCTATCAGATCAGCGGGAACGGGAACGAGAACGACACCGTGACCGCCGCCGGCACGGAATCCGGGCAGCCCGAGCGCACAGTCAATTTAATCAATCCCGTAGCCGGTTCCCGCTACCTGCTGTTCAATTTCCGCAAGCCCGGTATCCATCATAACCCCGATTTCCGCAAAGCGATGAGGATGATTCACGACCGGGCCGCGATGGTAGCGGAGCTGAAGGGCAACCGGATCGCTCCGGCTGACAGTTTCCTCCAAAGCGAGAGCGAGGGAACCTCCTTCGAGGCTGCGCCTCTCCAAGAAGCCGTGCGGTTGCTTCGGAAGTCCGGCTACCGGGGCGAGCCGCTCCAGCTCTTTTTTATGAACAAAAAAGAGGAAGAGAAAGAAGCACGCTGGCTCCGGGACCGCTGCGCACAGGCCGGGCTCCCGCTCATCCTGCAGCCGATGAAAAGCTTCGAGCGCAGCCGGGTAGCCGCCGAAGCGGACCTGCTTGCGGCGGAAGAAGTGCTGGAGGACGACCTGGAATGGGGCTTGATCAGCTACTATAAGAACCGCTCCAACTTCCTCCATCACTTGCTCACCGAGGAGCAGCTCGGCCTGCTGGACCGCATTCTGGACGGTTTCGCCGGACTTCCCGAACCTTCCAGGGAGAAGCTGCTCCGGGAAGCCGAGCGGACCTTGAAAGACAACAACTGGCTGCTCTTCGGCTGCCATGTGATCAAAAAAATCCACCTGCACGACTCTTTACAGGGAAGGCAGATGGATTCGTTCGGGCTTATCGATATCTCGAAAGTGTGGATTCAATCTCCTTCTGCCCAGAAAGCTGTCTGGCCTTTTTGAGGGCCAGCATAGGAACAAAAAAAGAAACCCTCTGTCTCATCGAACAGAGGGTTCCCGGCATTCGGATGAGCCCCTGCGGGCTCATCCTTTTTTTACGGCTGCGTGCCGTTCTTGTCTTCTTTGCCGCGTCCCCGGTCCGCCCGGGCGTCGATTTCTTTAATCAGCCGGCACAATTTGTTCAGCGAGCTGTCCAGCTTATCCAGCTTCTCACCCATCGTCTGCAGCACGTAACGGAGCAGAACGAAGCAGAGCGTAACCGGAAAGCCGACATTGGTCACCAGGGATACCAGATTCTCGATATTCAGATCCATCCTTTTCTCCCTCCTTTCGGTCTCATTTTATAGGTAAAAAGCGTGTCTTTTTTACAACAAATCAGGTATAATAAAGAGAGATAAACAAGAACATATGTTCTTGTTTCGGTTGTAAAAAACCGACTGGAATTACCCTATTAGATAAAGACGAAGGGGTGATTTTTTATGTCTCAGCAGTCTACTTTGGTGGAGAAATACAGAAAGGAAGTGTACCGGATCGGATGGCGGATCCAGTATAAAGCCCGGGTACTCAGCAACCGCGAATATTCGGTTTCGGACAACGGTTATTCGTTTACGGCCGGGAGCTTTTCCGAAAGCTCCGACAGCAAGCTGGACGCGCTCGCCTTGATCCAATCTCTCCCGTCCCGGACGGGCAGGATCGTCCTCCACGAGCTTTTTGTTCAGGATAAAACGGAAGCGCAGGTCGCAAGGGACCTCAATATGACCCAACAGGCGGTGAATAAATGGAAAAGGAAAATGCTCCGCTTCCTATCTCAGACGAAGAATTCCTCCAGCTCGTCCGGCTAAGCAAGGACGGAGATCCCGAAGCCATGCTCCGGCTGCTGCAAGTTTTCGAAGATGATATTCTGAAAATCAGCCGTTACATCCGGATGTCACGCGAGGATGCCGTCCAAAGCATCGTGACGGACTTTATCGCGCTGGTCAAGCAAAGCGATGACGTTCCTCCTTCTTCTGTCGCAGAACCGGACAAGCTCTGATGAAAGAGGCATCCCGGAACGGCCAAAATTTCAGAAAAATCTCCTTTCCGAAGGAGATTTTTTTAGTTCTGGTTGTTAAAAGCTCTCCCCTTTTACCTACATAGATGAGAGGGAAAACGAGGCGGCGGAAACGGAAGAGGAGTCCTTCCTTTCCGGCTGCGGCTCCATCGGGTTCTCGTCTACATTCTATTTGGAGGCTGATTTTATGAGTTACCATATTATTGCCAATTTCTCTGCCAACCGCGACAACAAAGGAACCTTGAAGATGTACGACGGAAGCGGAGCGCTTGTCTTCGGTCCGGTCGAAGCGCTGGGACGCGGATCGAACGATCCCGCCAACAACAATAACCACGCCAACTGGAAGATGACGAATGCCGATACGCCTACAGGCGAGTATGCCGCTTCCGTCATCGGCGCCGGGACGCCTACGTCCTCTTACGGCCCGTACAGCCGGGTCAACCTCGATCCGACGAGCGGGAACGCGCTTATCGCCGAGAATAACGGCCGGTTCGGGTTCATGATTCACGGCGGCGACGGGTCCACGGACTCTTCCGCTTCGTGGTACCCGCTCAGACCGACTTACGGCTGTATCCGTCTTTCCAACAGCAACCAGAATGCGCTGATCAACAAAATCAAATCCGTCGGCGGCAGCGGCAAGCTGACGGTCAACAACATCTGACGGCAAAAAAAGGCGGGGAGCATTCCCCGCCTTTTTGCCCTGTTTCCAGTCACGTGCCGCTGCCGGCCGCATGATCCGCCCCGACCGCCTCGGACAAGCTGGTAAACCCGTCCCGCTTCAACAGGTCCAGCAGCTCGCTGCTGCACGCCCGGTTGATCCCGGGTCCTTTATAAATAAAGGACGTGTAAATTTCAACGAGCGAGGCGCCCGCACGGATTTTATCGTACACATCCCGGGCCGTGAAGATGCCGCCCGATCCGATGATTTTCAGCGTGCCGCCGCTCTGCTTATAAATACTGCGGATGATTTCCGTCGATTTCTGGTGCAGCGGTTTCCCGCTGAGTCCGCCCGTTTGCTCCCTGTGCGGATGAGTCAGCCCGCTCCGGGTGACGGTCGTATTCGCCGCTATAACGCCGGGGATTCCGTGCTTCATGATTTTTCCGATCATGTTTTCCAGCTCGCCGCCGCCCATATCGGGCGCAATTTTTACAAAAACGGGTTTGTCCCTCCGGTGGCGGGCATTCAGCCTTTCCGTCTCTGCCGTAATGCGGATGAGCAATTCGTCGAGCTCGCTCCCGTGCTGAAGCTTCCGAAGGTCGGGCGTATTGGGCGAACTGATATTGATGATAAAAAAATCCGCGTAAGGATACAAGGAACGAAGACACTTCGTATAGTCTTCATGCGCTTTCTCATTGGGCGTCTGTTTGTTTTTGCCGATGTTGATGCCCAAAGGGATTTTGAGAGCGTTGCATCTCTCCAGCCTTTCCTTCATGGCGTTAATGCCCCCGTTGTTAAACCCCATCCGGTTAATCAGGGCCTCGTCGTCCGGCAGGCGGAACAGGCGCGGGCGGTCGTTTCCCGCTTGACCGATGGGCGTGACGCTGCCCACCTCCATAAACCCGAACCCCATCGAAGAAAGCGCGGGCACAGCCCGGGCGTCTTTGTCCAGACCCGCAGCAAGCCCGATGGGACTCGGAAAGCGGATTCCCAGCAGTTCGCTGGCCAGACCCGGCTCCTCCCTGACCCCGTACAGCTTCTCAAGCAGATACAGAAGTCCTGGCTGCCGCTGGATTCTCTGTAAATTCCGCAAGACGAAGTCATGAGCTTCCTCAGGTTCCATTCTAAAGAGCATGGGCTTCACCAAGGCTTCATAAATCAACTGATTTCCTCCCCTTTTCAGATAAAACGGGGAAGCCGGACCCGACTGTGCAAGCCGGCTTCCCTTTACGGTCAGGCGGTGCCGTGCAGCTGCAGGTAAGTTCCGATCCTGTCGAGAAGATCTTCCCTGTTCCCCTCAGTCCGCATGTATGTGACAATATCCCGGATGCTCGCTACGGAATAGATGTTGACATCGTAGGTTAAGGCCGCTTCCTCCAACGCGGACAAGCGCCCCTCCTGCCCCTTTTCCTCCCGGTCCAGCGCGACCAGGAAAGCCGCAAGCCGCCCGCCTTCGCTTTCGATCAATTCCTTCGTATCTTTGATCGTCCTGCCCGAGGTCAGCACATCGTCTACCGCCAGCACGTTTTTGCCCTCGATTCCGGACCCGATGATATTGCCGCCTTCCCCGTACGCCTTCGGCTCTTTGCGGTTAAAAGCGAAATTTGCGTTGATTCCGTGTCCGTTAAACAAAGCGAGTGCAGTCGTCAGCGAGATCGGTATTCCTTTGTACGCCGGCCCGAAAATCACGTCATACTCGATTTGTTCGCGCACAATCGTCGAGGCGTAAAAAGAACCCAGTGCCTTTAATTTCCTGGAATCGTCGAACGAGCCGAAATTAAAGAAATACGGGCTGATCCGCTTCGATTTTAAAATAAATTCGCCGAACCGGATGATCCCTTCGTCCACGACAAATTTGGAAAACGCTGCTCTCGTATGTTCCATTCTTCGTCCTCCGTTCCTTATAAACATCGTACCTGGTATGCTTTCACGCAATCAGGTTAAGGTTTCCTGTTTACTTAAATTCGTAAACGCCTTCTTTTGCAGCCTCTCCCCCAGCTCGCCTCTGCCGAGCAGCTTGATTTCTTTGGCGATCAGCCACTCGTCGTCATAGAACTGGTCGAGGTAATTCGTTCCCGCGTCGGCAATGATCGCCAGGGCGGAAGAGGCGTCGCTGTGCTTAAGCCAGGCAAGCGCTGTAAACACGGTCAGCCCGCCCGAGCCGCCCATCAGAATGCCGTGATCGCGGGCCAGCAGCCTGCAGATGGAGATGGCTTCCTGATCGCTGGATATGCTGACCGCATCCAGCACGGACGTGTCCGTGTTCGCGCTTCTCCAACTGAGGCCGACTCCGTTGATCAGGTAGGGCGCAAACGGTTGGCCGAACACGGCGGAGCCCGCCACATCGCAGGCAACCACGCGCAGATGCGGCTTTTGATTTTTCACATATCTTCCGATACCGCAGAGATGGCCGCCTGTGCTGACGGCCCCGACAATCGAATCGACCGGCAGATCAGCAATCTCCCTTGCCGTCGTTTCCGCGTGGAAGGCCGGATTGGACGGATTGTCGTACTGATTCGACCAGAAGGCTCCGGGATACTTGTCCAGCAGCTGCTGGACGCGGTTGAGCCGCGCTCTCTGAAATCCGCCTTCCGGCGCGGGCGTCGTGACCATGTCGACCTCAGCCCCGTACGCCTGATACCATTTCAGCAGGCTGGCGCTCACTTTCGGATCGACTACGATAATGACTTTAAATCCGTAAACCGCTCCCAGCATCGCCAGAGATTTACCGAGATTGCCGGATGTGGATTCGATCAGGATGGAGCCGGGCCGGATTTTGCCTTCCGCCATGGCCGCTTTGACCAGTCCCAGCGCCGTTCTGTCCTTTATGCTGAAGTTCGGATTGAAATAATCGAGCTTGAGATACAGCTTTTTGCCGGACGGTACGAGTTCGTCGTCCAGCATGACGACCGGCGTGTTTCCGATGCACTCCGTTATATCGGTATGAATCATCATTTCACCCCACTATTTTGATTAGACTGGTATCCGCTTTAGTCAGGCGTAAGCTCTCATCCCGGGTTACGAGAACCGGATCTTCGACATGCAGCGCACCCAGGCCAAATTCGTAATACGGCGTTTCAATAGAAAGAATCATCCCCTCTTCAATCACATCTCCGCTGCCCGGTGCCAGGATCGGCAGCTCGTACGGCTCCAGACCGATTCCATGACCGACGTGGTGCCTTCTGTATGCGGGAAACCCGGCTTCGTGTACCGCGTCCATCGTCAGGCCAAATACATCGCTGCCCGTCATCCCCGGTCTCACCTGCCGGATGGCCTCCTGCTGCCCTTTATATAAAGAATCGTACTTGGTATACTCGGGTTTAAGCGTCCTATAGGCGAATACCCTCGCGATATCCGCCCAATACCCGTCGCAGACGATATCGCAGTCAAACCAGAGCAGGTCCCCGGGCGTTAGCCGGATATCCCGGCTCGGCCTGCGCTGTCCGCCTACCGCATGCCTGCCTGCTTTAATCATGGGCAGGACGGCCAGACCGCCCCGTGCGGCAACGGAGGTTGAAAAAACCGCTGCGATTTCATGCTCGGTAATGCCTTCGCGAAGCTCTCCGATAACCTGACCGATCGCATAGTCGATGCAGTCGGCCGAATACGCCAGGGCATCGACTTCCGCCTGCGTCTTCACGGCCCTTACCTGCCGGAGCAGGGCTGCGCCTTCGATAAATTCCCCCTGCGGATGCCTGTCGCGGATCGCGCCGAATGCGGCGGCCGTAATTCCGTCTTCATCCAGCGCCACCCGTTCGGCGGTAAGATTCAGACGGGCGAGCAGAACCGCGAGAGCTTCCTCGGGACCGGCCTGACTTTTTTGCACGTCCGACAAATATTTCAGACGCTCTTCCTCTACGGGCAGCGATCCTCCGCCCGGATGTTCGCGATAGAACGTGCCGTACGTAACGACCTGCCCGATGTTCGAGCGGGCGTCGAGGATCTGATCGATTTCGCCCACGGAGTGCACGACATGTACCTCGCCCGGCGAATCCGCCGTCACGATCGCATAGCACTGACCCCGGTACGGATTCAGCGTTTTCACTACCGGTTCGAAACCGGTCAGGTAACGGATATTTTCTTTGGTCGTCGATATGACCGCCGCCAGATTATGTTCATTCAGCTTCGATTGAAGCCGCTGCGCGTTGTACAGCATAGCTCACCTCGTATCAGTTTCGGATTCGGTTTCGTTCTTGATCGCCCGGACCAGGTCCGCTACGGCGGGAGCCAGCAGCTCATGCCGGTCCATCTCGATCCAGCCGGCTTCACTAATCTCGGAGCACGGGGCGATTTCCCCTTCCCAGTCCGCTTCATAGCAGACGAGTTCGACCTGCGCGTCCTCCTTGTAGGCGGCACCGATCACCGTTCTCAAATACGCAATGCTCTCCGGGAGAAGGTCTATGTCCAGCTCTTCTTTCAGCTCTCTTCCAAGTGCGGTCTCCGGGTCCTCACCCTCCTCGATTTTTCCGCCGGGCAGGTACCAGCGCTCGTTATCTCTTACACGGACAAGCAGCAGCCTGGTCTGATCCCGCTTCACGAGACACGCACATCTAATCCGCTTTGTTTGCACGGGCCAGCACCCTGTCTACCATCGACAGCATTCCGCTTTTGTCGTAATGAAGATAATGGCCGGCCGCAATTCTCATGGGATCCCCCGCATGGAAAAACTCATACACCAGCTGACGCTGCCCGAAGCCGTCCCCGGAGGCGTCCCAGGCCAGATTCAGGAGCTTCGATCGGGTCGCGGCGTCCGTCTCTCCCGTAGACAGCGAGACAGCCAGTCCGCTTAGCTCTTCGGTCAAAAAGTCCTCGTAATGAGGGGTCGACAGCATAGAGCCCGCCGCCAAGGATTGGATCGTTTTCACCATTTTTTCGTACATTTTGGGAAAATTGTAGCGGATCGCCTGGATGGCGTTGATGCTCGGCGTTTGTACGCCCTCGTGGCTGACAGCGGAGTCGGCTTCGCTTAACAGAATGCTTGCCCTCAGTAGCTCGACGTAGGAGGTCATCTCTCCCAGCTTCTCCTGAATGTTTACAAACCCGTCCAGCTTGAGCATGCCGGCGAGTTTGACGGCTATTCCCGTCAGAAGCTCCGCCTTGGACAGGCCGCGCACGATACCCTGATGGCCCGTATGATTCCGCGCGAAAGTTTTGTCGTAGAACAGGTTCGATTTCGCTACGTCTTTAAACACAAATACTTTATTCCAGGGGATAAATACTTCATCCAGGATCAGGTAAGCGTCGATTTCGTCGAAAGAGTTGGCAAGCGGGTGGTCGAACGCATGGTAAGATGATTTTACAAGCGGTTTCCGGCAGATGATTTTGACTCCGGGATAGTCGACCGGCAGCGCGAACGACACGGCATAGTCCTCATCCCCCGGTTTTAAACCCGGCATGTTAAAAATAAGCAGCTCGTCCGCGATCGGCGCAAGGGTGACAATCATTTTGGCGCCGGTGACGGTAATTCCCTCTTTGTCGTGACGGACTACCTTAACGCCCGCATATTCGTTGACCTGGGAACCGAGAGGCAGAGAGCGGTCGATTTGCGGATTGATCGCGCCGTGACCGACGAAGTAGTTGTTCGTCTTGACGTGGCGGTAGTATGCGTTCATATTCGCGGAAAAATCGGTGTACGCATTCTCTCCCAGCAGCTTGCTGTGGGCATGAAGCGTGGCAAGCGCCGCGTTGATAAAATCCGGCGTTCTGCCCAGCATACCGTAAGACAGATCCGCGACTTCCTTGTAAGACTTTCCCTTTCTCTGCAAGTCTTCGACGGTTGAGGGTACGAGCAGACTGATGGGGGCATCTCGGCCTCCCTCGTCCTTAAAGCAGTGAACGCCGGGCTTCTCCGCCTGTAAATCGTAATAGCGCCCGATGCACGCGATGGCTCCCGTAAATGCGGGCTCCGTAAGGACATCGACTTTTGCTCCGTTTACATACACGGTATTCCGGTCCCTCAGTCTATCCAGATACTGACCAGCGGCCGATTTTGCGATAACTACCATGTGGGTTGCCTCACTCCTGTCTGATCGTCATGAAATGACAAATTTTGTTTATCAAAACATAAATAAATACATTCTGACAAATTTTACTATATTAAAGATTACCATGTTGCCTTCTTCTTTTTCAATAGAATTTATGCAATTTTTACCAAAATGAAAAGAAGATGACTTTTTCCGGATTGAGGTTCGCATGATCGCTTCATATAGTGTACAATGCAAGAAACACCTGTTATTAAAAGTTTGGGTACCATTAGGAGATGTTTACATGGCAGAAGATGAAGTGATCTTAACCCCCGAAGGAATGGCTCAGCTGGAGCAGGAGCTGGAAGAACTCAAAACCGTGAAGCGCAAAGAGCTGGCAGCCCGCCTCAAGACCGCGATCAGCTACGGGGATTTAAAAGAAAATAGTGAATATCACTCCGCAAAAGACGATCAGGCATTTATGGAAACCCGGATTATCACGATTGAGCGGATGCTGAAGAAAGCCCGTGTTTCCGACAATACCGATACGTCTACCGTTAAAGTAGGCTCTATTGTCGTGCTGAACGATATCGAATTTTCCGAAAAAGTGGAGTACCGGATCGTCGGCCCCGCCGAAGCCGATGTAGCCGGCAACAAAATTTCTTACGAAAGCCCGCTGGGGGGTTCCCTGATGGGGAAATCGGTCGGCAGTATTATCCGTGTGGATGCTCCGGTCGGTGTCATCAAATACGAACTTCTCGAAATCAGAGTGAAATAATCGCTTATTCCCGACAAAAAGGGGCAGCCCGCCGAGTCAATTTGGATGACTTGGCGGGCTGCCCCTTTTTAACGTATGATTTCTTGCCGTCTCAGCCCGAAATGCGCCGATTCCGAGTGCCCTGGACGTCTTCATGCACGAATCGTATTGGATTGCGATGAAGTGGACGGCACGAAGGTCGCCGCGACGGACAGGCGCGCAATTTCCGCTACACTTGCCGGGCAGCGAGTTCGGGACGAAGCGCGAACCGCACGGCGCGGCTGATTAACGGAGGCAGCACGGATACATGCCCCTCTCCCTCGAACTCTTTGTACTCGGTTTCCACGCCGTAGGCGCCTAACTCCGAAAGCCGCTCGCAAAGCTCGGCCGCATTCTCTCCGCCGCCCGTATGATGCGACTTTTCCAGCTCCCCGATGGCGAGGAACAGCTTTATATCCGCAGACTCACCCGTTGACCCTCCGGCAGAAGCTGACAGCTTCGCCGCAAAAGCCCGCTCTTCTTCAAGCAGCACCCGCTTGTTCCAGTGGATGGAAGGGCTGCCCGCTACGTAACATTGGAACGCTTCCGGCCTGGCGTACAGCATATGAAGAACAAACAGTCCGCCCAGCGAATGGCCGAAGATCGTCTGCCTCCGGCGGTCGATAGCATACGTCTCTTCGATCTGC
This sequence comes from Paenibacillus sp. JT31N7, assembly GCF_059692095.1. Lineage (NCBI taxonomy): Bacteria > Bacillati > Bacillota > Bacilli > Caryophanales > Paenibacillaceae > Paenibacillus > Paenibacillus sp. JT31N7. The sequence continues at coordinate 36,044 of NZ_JCAUAT010000001.1, read as the reverse complement.
GGCTTCAGCTCGTCTTCGATGAACGCCATGAAGGCTTCCGCACCCCCGTGCTCCGGCTGCTCCCCGGTTCTGAGCTTGAAAGGCAGCTCCTCCACATCGATATCACGAGTAAAATCATAATGCCGCGCGGGATGAAACGGTCCGTCCGTCGGATAGCCGATGCCGACCACGATAGCGGGGATAACGCCGGTTCTCTGCGGTGCCCGGGACTGGACGCGGACGGCTTCCACCATCGTGCCGAAGACGGAGTTGGCGTCCAGCACGTAGACAACGGGGAATCCGGACGCAGGCGGTTCTCCCTCGGGCACGGCAATGAAAATCCGGTATTCCCGGTTTTCCGCACGTGACCGCACGGTACGCTGCTCGGACCGCGGAATCGTCACACGCTCCAGGACTCCGGCTGCCGCTCCGGACTCTGTATTTTCTCGGTTGACTGATCTCAATCTACCTCACTCCTTCGCCTACCGCTTCTTTTTGCGGTTCCGTGCTGCCTGCCGACGATGCCGCCTTATTGCGCAAATAGCTTTCATACCCGTAACAGACCGGTGCCCCGTTCTCCGGGTCCAGCATAATCCGGGCATCGATATGGAAGACCTGATTGAGCACTTCTCTGGTGATAATTTCATGTGGATGCCCGGCCGCGATAATTTGTCCGCTCTTCATAGCGACGATCCGATGGGAAAACCGCGCCGCATGGTTGATATCGTGAAGCACCATCACGATCGTCTGCTTCCGCTCCATGTTCATTTTCTCTACGATCTGGAGCACTTCCAATTGGTGGGCCATGTCCAGGAAGGTCGTCGGTTCGTCGAGCAGCAGCACTTCGGTATCCTGGGCGAAAGCCATCGCCAGCCATACCTTCTGCCGCTGTCCGCCCGACAGGCTGCCGATCTCCCGATCCCGGAAAGAGGCTACGTTCGTAACTTCGAGCGCCCACTCGATCACTTCTTTGTCCCGGGGGGACAGTCTGTTCAGGTTTTTACGGTGCGGATAGCGCCCGTACGAAACGAGTTCTTCGACTTTAAGCTCGGAAGGGGCGATGGGATTCTGCGGCAGCAGCGCGATATGCTGAGCTATCTTCCGGGTCGGAATCGAACTCAAATTTTGGCCGCGGAAAAAAACAGTCCCGTTCTTCTGCTTCAGAATACGACCGATCGTTTTGAGCAGCGTCGATTTCCCGCAGCCGTTAGGCCCGATGATCGTCGTGACCTCCCCTTCCTTCACCTCAAAATTGAGATCACGGAACACAGTGTTCTTTTCATAACACGTTTCCAGATTCTCCACACGTATGATACTCAAGGACGAACACTCCCTCTATGCTTTGGCCTTAAACAGCAGGTAAATAAAATACGGAACGCCTACGATCGAAATGACGACACCCACAGGCAGCTCGACCGGATTAAATACCGTTTTGGCGATAAAATCCGAGCCGATCACCAGCAGCATACCGATGACGGCGCTGACCGGCAGAACGCGGTTATGATGAACGCCGACCAGACGTTTGGCGATATGCGGCGACATCAGCCCGATAAAGCCGATCCCCCCGGACACGGATACGCACGCGCTGACAAGCCCGATGCTGCCGAGCAGAAGAATACCCTTCTGCCTTTCGACATGGACGCCCAGACTTTTCACGCTGCTCTCTTCGAGCTGGAAAAGATCGAGGATGTACGCACTTCTCCGTATTAACGGGATCAGGATAATCAGCCACGGCAAAATGGAAACGACATATTTCCAATTGGCGCTGTAAATGCTGCCCGAAGTCCAGACGGCAGCCATCTCGAAATCTTTGGCATCCATCTTGAGCGTCAGGAACAAAGCCAGCGCGCTGAATCCGGCCCCGATCGCAATTCCCGTTAAAATCAGACGCTGGGAATCGATCCGTCCGTTTTTCCAGGAAAACAGGTAAATGAGAACGGCGGACGCAAGCCCTCCGACCAGTCCGAACAGAGGCATCGTCATAATCCCCCACCAGCCTGTTCCGTGCAGCTTGCCCTGGAAGAAAAACATGAAGATGACGATGGCCGCCCCGGCTCCGGCGTTGATACCGAGAATGCCCGGGTCCGCCAGCCCGTTGCGGGTAATTCCCTGAATAACGGTTCCCGCTATGCCCAGTCCCATGCCGACCAGTCCCGCGATCACAATACGCGGCAGCCGGAATTCGAGAATGACTAGATCGTTCTCGGGACTCGGGTTGATCCGCAAGAGCGTATGCAGCACGTCCCGGACCGTGATATCGAACGATCCGTTCGTCAAGCTTATGTACGCGGCGATCGCGATAAGTCCTATCCCGGAAAGAAGAACCAGCGTATAGCGGCTGAACGATTGTTTAGGCATGCTTTTCCCCGCCTCTCGTCCTGGCCAGATACAGGAAAAACGGCACGCCGATAATAGCGGTCACGACTCCGATAGGCATTTCGTACGGATAATTCAGGAACCGGCTGAGAACGTCCGCGAGAGCGAGGAATATACCGCCCAGCACACCGGCGCACGGAATCACCCATTTGTAGTCGATGCCGATCAGGAAGCGGGTAATATGGGGAATAATGAGCCCCACGAATCCGATTTTACCGGCCAGAGCTACGGAAATCCCTGTGAGAATAACGACCGCGCCCATGGCGACGATCTTCACCAGCAGCGTCCTTTGCCCCAGATTGATCGCGACTTCTTCTCCCAGTGAGAGAATCGTGATCGATTTCGCTATCCGGAAGGCGGCGATAAGACCGACAATCGCGAAAGGAATGCAAAGCAGAATCAGCTTGGGATCCAGTTGATGAAGTCTCGCGTTGTACCAGAAGCTTATGTTCTGCGATTTCTGAAAATACATGGAAAAAGCCGCCGAAACGCTGCTGAGAAATGTACCGATGACGGTGCCGACGATGGCCATCCGCACAGGCGTCAATCCATTGGGGAGCAGCGAGGCAAGCCCGAATACGATACCGACCCCAAGCGCGGAGCCGATCAGGGAATACAAAATCATATCCACTGAAGACGAATTAGGCAGAAAAATCATGCAGAGCGTAATGACAAACGCCGAGCCGTCGGTCACCCCCATGATGGAAGGGGATGCAAGGTAGTTCCTTGTCATCCCCTGCATGAGTGCGCCCGATATGGCAAGGAACGCTCCGATTAGAAGCGCCCCCACTACTCTCGGCAAACGGGAGGTCCGGATAATCTGATGATCGACATTACCCGGATCGAAATGGAACAGGGCATCCATGACCGTTTGCAGATGAATTTGTTTGGCCCCGTAGAGAACGGACAGCACAATGGTGAACATGATGATCACCGGTGAAACCCATAAGATCCATTGAGGCTTTACCGTATTTCTATTCATATCGGAATACTCGCTTTTTTTGAAATTTAGTTGGTAAGCTTAGGAAGAGCGGCCTCCAGGAACTTGATCTTGCTGTACGACGTTCCTCCCTGCGCCAGCGGGTCTACGACGTTGACGAACACTTTTTTGTTTTTCACGGCGTTGATACTTTGCCAGATCGGGTTTTTCTCCAGGTCTTCCAGCGCTTTCGGCTGCTCTTTATTCTCGTCTTCGGAGAATTGGACGAACATATAGTCCGGATTGATTTCGGACAATTTCTCCAGCGAGATCAACTGCTGCGCTTTGGCTTCCTTCACTTCATTGGGAACGGCGAGACCCAGATCGGTATAGAGCGACGGGTTGAAGAACACGCCGGCCGGATAAATGGCGATGCTGCCCGCACGCACACGGAGAACCAGCACTTTTTTGTCTTTCAGCGAAGTGCCGAGTTTTTCTTTCGCGGCGGCGGCGTCTTTCTTGTACTTCTCGATGACTTCTTTAGCCTTATCCTGATGACCGGTCAGTTCCGCCAATATGTTCAGGTTCGCTTCCCAATCGGTCGAAACATGGGAGATCGGAAGCGTAACTTTAACCTTGTTCAGCTTTTCCATCATTTCAGCAGGAAATTTGGTGGAACCGAGAATGACATCGGGCTTCAGCTTCAGAATCGCTTCCACATTCGGCTGCGTCTTCTCGCCGACGGATTCCGCTTTGTCCGTAATGCTCTTGAACATGTCGGGGAATTTGCCGCCGACCGAATTTGCGCCGACCGGTTTCACGCCGAGCACGAGTGCGTCTTCCATCGATTCGAAGGAGCCGGCCACTACGATGCGTTCCGCTTTGGACGGTACGGTATATTCTTTGCCGAGGTATGTAATTTTGCGCGGTTCGTTGTTGCCCGCAGTCGTTGCCGCCGGACTTTTGGTCGCTTCGGCGCCGCCTGTGTTAGCCGCTTCTTTTTGCGCTCCGCATGCGGAAGATAGTAGTGTTACGGCAACCAGACCGGCTGCCACCCATGTTTTTTTCATTTTTCTCTAACCCCTCTCCGTATCCGGAAAAATTGTGTTTGTATCTGTAACGAAAATCCACTTCAATGCCTCGGGAAACTGTTCCACGAATACGGGAACCTGGTGATGCCCGCCTTCTCCGATAACCAGACGCAGTCTGGCTCCGCCAAAACCGGAGTCCGCAAGCAGCGTGTAAGCCTGTCTCGTTCGGGCCATCATGGCATTCTGAATCGTTTTCTTGCCGACGCCTTCCTGATCCCCCACATACATGTAAAACCTTTGTCCCCCGTCGGCCAGCTTGCGCTCCGCCATGTATTCGGTGAACCCTTCATACCAGAAGGAACCTGAAAGGCAGCCGATTTTCCCGAAAACACCGGGATGCTCGAATGCCGCAAACATCGAGATCAAGCCGCCGAGCGAAGCTCCTATCATCCCCGTGTCGGCAGGTCCCGTCCGCGTCTCGTAACGATTGTCGATATAAGGCTTAAGCTCACGAACCACGAGGTCCAGATACTTCTTGCCGAACCCCCCGAAATCTTGGACGGATTCGACCAGCGCCTTCGCCGGCCAAGGCGTATATTCATCCAGCCGTTCATGCGGCTCCAGCCCGACGAGAATCATTTCCGGCAGCTTCTTCTCCCGGAACAGCTCCTCCATACGGGTCACCGCCTCGTTAGAGACCGTATCCATATAGTCGGACGGATCGTTGACATACACGACCGGGTAGCGGTGCTTCGTTAAGCCGTAAGACGGAGGCGTGTATACGCTCAGCGTCCTGCCTTGAAAAACTTGGCGTTCCAGACTTCCTCTCTCTCTACTGAATTCCATGCCATTCCCCCAACACTCTCTTTGTAAATACTGAGAATCATTATCACTTATTAACAAAAAAAAGAGGGAGGTTCTTTTTCGTTTATGTATTGATAACAATTCTCAATTGAAATTATAACCCACGTTTCTTTGCCGGGACATGGACAATAACCGGATTTCATGCTGGACTATTTCCGCAAAAACAGTTTTTCCACTTCACCCAGAATACGTTCGTGACCGGATGCCGAGTATTCCCTCCATGGATCGGAAGGAATTTCGTGAACCCGGCCCATCCGCACCGCCTTGAGATCCCGCCAGAGAGCCGTCGCCTGCAGGTCGCGCCACCGCCGGAGTGTCTCCGTTTCCTGACAGACGTTAACGAGGATATGGTCCGCCTCCAGTCCGGCTAGCTGTTCGGGAAGGATCGGCACATTGATCCGGTCCCGCGCATAATCGTAGGCCGGCTTCATCCCCAGCTCGTGAAAAAACACGTCACCCATGCTCCGGGTTCCGCATACCCGGATCTCCTGCTTATGCAGGCTGATCAGCAGAAAGGTTTCTTCCCCCGCCCGCTTCCGCAGCCTGCCGCGAAGCGACTCCACACGGCTGTCGAATTTATCGAGCCAAGCTTGTGCTTCGGCCGTGCGGTCCAGATAAGCGGCGATAAGCAGCAGCTGCTCCCGCCAATCCGACTGCCGCTCGGGAATATAGAGCACTTTTCCCGCCTGCTCCAGGCGCTCTTTTTCTCCCGGATTAAGGGTGTCCATCGAAATGATTAGATCCGGCTGTGTTTCCCGGAGCTTCTCGATGTTGTGCTCCCAGTCTTCGCTGTACCGGTAGGCGCTGAGATGGACGGGAATATCGGAGCGGTAGTGCTCGTAATAGTGGCCGGTCCATTTGGGATGCAGGGGAGCCGCGTACGGAAGATGATGAATGGCCAGCAGTTGGCCGATCAGGTGTGACTGATGGACCGCGATTTTTTTCCTCCGGTTCTTCATATAGACCGTCGGCGAAACCCCCACTTCCAGTTTGAATTTCCGGCTGAAATAAAATTCATCCTGATAGCCCACGACATGAGCGATGTCTTTGAGACGGGATTGGGATAACGCCATCAGCTGCTTGGCCCGGTTAACCCGCTGCTCGGTCAAATAGTCGATCACGCTCAGCCCGTAGGTTTTCTTGAATAAATCCCCGTAATACTTCGGCGATACTTCGGCCATCCGCGCGAGCTCGTCGATCGTGATGTTCGTCTGGTAATGATTTTCGATATAATGGCGGGTCCGTTCGAGAGCGCTTCGGGCATCCTGCCTGGATTCGTCCCGCGTATGGGAGCAGATCGCATGGATCAGTTCAAGAAATCCCGCCTGTGCTTTCAGCCGGTCGAGCGGGTCGCTGCCGTGCCAGAAGGTATGAAGCGCCCCGCTTAACACGGGCAGCTGCGGCAAAGGCTGAACGTGGAGCACCTGAGGCCCCCTCCAGGTTGCTTTGTTAAAGTTTTCCCCCGTTTCACCCTCATAAAAAAGGTCGAATCCGACAAGAGTCAACTCCAGCCCGTCCCCCTCAGCTTTCATTCCGATTACCTGGCCGGGCAGACATATATGTACGTTCTCTTCGCCGAGGCGGCTAAGTCCGCCGTCCCGTTTCAGCACTCCTTCGCCGGCCGTAACGGCGATCAGCACATGCGTATCAATGAGCCGGTAATCCATTTCCCAGCTCTCGCCGGCTTTGATGATTTCCACCTGACGTACTCTATAAGAAGCATCCGCAGCGGCTGCCGCTAAACCCGGACATACGTTTTTGTCGTTATTTAGAATGTCACTCATCCCTTTCCCTCCAATGATGCTCGTTATCGTTCTGTTCCGGAGTCTGCCGGGTTTTGTATGGTGAGATATGTAAGTTTGATAATGATTCTCAATATCATTTGATTATAGCAGATGTCCCGCTCTTTGAGAACGGCTTTCTTTCAAACATAAAACAACGTTACATTTTCTGAAACGGAAATAGTGGAAAAGCTGCGGCTTACTATCGTCACTGGCAAATACGTCTCAGGCATCATAAGAACTGCTGACCTGCGGAATTGTCGGCTGCCGGTGCCGTTCTTCTTGGGTCCGCATGAAAAAAAGACCGCACATCTCTGTGCGGTCTTTCGTTGTTCCGGCGGTTCCGGCCGGTATCATGGAATAACCTTGCGGAGCTTCCCGAGTACGGCAGCGCAAAGCAAGACGTTGTGCAACATGCGAGAAACCTAAACGTTCGTTTCCGCATGGGTTGTCGGACAGTCTAACAGCCTGCTTTACTTCTTTGTCGCTAATATCGCTTAGTGCGATCAGGCCGTTTTTCTGTCCAGTGCGAACACCCAGAGCGCAAGCAGCATACCGATCAGAGACAAAACCGCTCCGGCCCACGGAAGCGTCGATAAACCGGCCTGGTTGATGACCATGCCGCCAAGGAAAGCTCCTCCGGCATTTCCGAGATTCAAGGCCGAGTGATTGGACGTGGAAGCAAGGGCGGGTGCGTCTTTGGCCAGCGTCATAATCTTGACCTGAAGGCCGGGCAGCACTCCGAAAGCGGCAACGCCCCATATGAAGATGGTCACCACAGCCGCTGCCGGCAGATAAACCGTATAAGCAAAGACCGCCAAAATAAGCGCCAGTATGGCAAAATTGCCGATCATCACCGGCATCGGCTTCCAGTCCGCCAGCTTTCCGCCCAGTATATTGCCGAATGTAACGCCGAAGCCGAATAAAACAAGAATCCACGTCACACTGTGCTCCGCATAACCGGTAACCTGTTCCAGGAGCGGGGCGATATAAGTGAACACCGTGAACAGACTGCTGCAGCCTATGGCTCCCGTAAGGAGGACAAGCAGCAGCTTCGGCTGCGCCAGGGCGCGGATCTGCCGGACGAGGCTCGATGATTCCTCCCGGGGAATCACCGGAATCAGAGCTAATATTCCGACGAGCGAAATAACGCCCATAACGGCCACAGCTCCGAACGACGCCCGCCAGCCCATATTCTGGCCGATAAACGTGCCGAACGGAACGCCGATAATATTGGCGATTGTTAGTCCCGCCATCATAATGGAGACAGCCGCAGCTCTCCGGTGCGGTTTCACCAGATTGGCGGCGATAACCGATCCGACGCCGAAGAAAGTGCCGTGCGCCAGCGCGGTCAGCAGCCTCGCCCCCATGAGCAGGCCGTAATTCGGCGCGATGGCCGCAACCGCGTTGCCGAGGATAAAGAGCACCATCAGCAGGCAGAGCAGCATTTTCTGCGGCAGCCGGTGTGTCGCGACCGCCAGAAGAGGGGCTCCGACCGCTACTCCGAGCGCATAACCCGTAATCAGTTGGCCCGCCTGCGAGATGGAGACATGAAGATCGCCAGCCACATTGGGCAGCAGTCCCATAATGACAAATTCCGTCATTCCGATCGCAAAAGCGCCGCACGTTAAGGAAATGAGTGCCAGCGGGAACCGGTCCTTGGCCGTTTCCGTTTTACCCGCAAGTTGTGCATGATTCATGAGGTCAAGTTGATCCCCTTTCACCTATTCAATAAGACAATGATTTATGTTAGCACGCTTATTGAATAAACTCCACCCTGCAGGCCCGAGTGAAAATCATTATTGATCGGTAAAGGGACGGCAGCATTCAGACGGTATCCGGTCGGCCAGCCACACCTCGTTTCCGGCGTAATAAAACCGCACACCTTCCTGCCGGGCCCGGACTGTATCTACCTCCAGAATGACAAGTTCTCCTCTCCTCTTTCCCGCCAATGAGGCGAAATGCAGCCCTTCGGAAAGATGGACGTATTGGCGGGACATGGGCAGGAGCCCCTCGGACAAAATTTGCGGAACGGCCTTCCGGTTCGTTCCGTGATAAAGAACAGGAGGCGGGTCTGCCGCCTCGTACGTAATGCGTTCATGGCTGTGCCCGTATCTGGCCCGGATATGACCATCCGTAATCTCGAACCGCTGTTTCTCGCACTCACTTACCACTCTCTCAACATCTTCCTGATGAACTTCTTTGAACCCGGACACACGATTCAAAACGTTTAAAACGTCTTCCAGAGAGCAGAAACCCTCCCCGTCGAGGACGAGCCCGAAATCTCCGGGGGTATGACGCAACATCTTGCTCATCCGTTTGCTTAAGCGTGTATCTTCCTTTGATACCGGCATTGTTATCAAACTCCTTTTACGACAGCCATCGGTTTGCATTTGGCAACGACGGACGCAAGGCCCGCACCGACGACGCTTTCGATAATTTGGTCCACATCTTTATAGGCCTGCGGCGATTCGTCGAGGATCGTTTCGAGGGAACGCTGGTTCACGACGACCTCGTCCTCCTTACCCACGCGCATACTGGCGGAAAATTCATCCACCGTGACGAGCCTTTTCGTAGCACTGCGGGACCGGATGCGCCCCGCTCCGTGGCAGATGGAATGATAATTGGCTTTTCCTCCGTCCGCTCCCACCATAATGTAAGAAGAAGTCCCCATCGAACCCGGGATTAAAGCGGGATGGCCCGTTGAGGCGTACGGTTCAGGATTATCCGGATGATTTGCGGGAAGTGCGCGCGTGGCCCCTTTGCGGTGGACAAACACACGCTGTCCCTCTTCTTCCCTATCTTCCTCCCATGCGTAGTTATGCATCAGATCGTAGAGGGTCGCAAGCTCGAATTTGGAACCGAACACGTCTTTGCCCGCTTCGCGGATGGCATATGCGATAAGATGACGGTTTACGACCGCATAGTTCAGCGCCGAGTACATCAGATCCGTGTATTGCACGGCCAGCGGGTGATCCAGTGACGCGAACAGCAGATTAGGATCCGCTGTCCCCATTCCTTCGGCCCGCATCATCCGTTTGATGTCGCTGCCGCACAGTTGGCTGACCGATCCGCCCCATGCACGCGAGCCGGAGTGGATCATGACGATCACCTGACCGTCAAACAGTCCCCACGCTTCCGCCGTCGCCCGGTTTTCTTCCGCGATTTCCACCGACTGGATTTCGGCGAAATGATTGCCGCCTCCCAGTGTTCCGAGCTGGCGATGGGAACGGTGCCAGACATTTTCCGGCAGCCGGTTCAGCGAATTCTCGTCAAAACCGAAGCGGCTCGATTCCACGTGAGTCAGCGATTTGGCTTTACGCGGCGTATACCCGTCGGGAATGTACTTTTTCGGAAGACCGTGAAGCCCTTTTTTCACCACGGTCTCCAAACGGATGTCGGAAAAATGCCCGCGAGTATGGGAATCGACCGGCAAATACTTCTCAATCGTGCGCACCAGCTTCTTCCGCAGCTTCAAATCCTTCAGTTCGTCCTTGTGCAGATTCGTCAGATGAACCCTCATGCCGCAGCCGATATCGCTCCCCACGATGGATGGGGACACATACCCGTCCTCACGGTTCCAGACGGCCGTCGTGCCGATGCACGTTCCGACTCCGACGTGAACGTCCGGTGTATAGCTCATATAAACCCCGTTCGGGATTTGCAAATTGTTGTTCGCCATTTCGAATACTTTATAGTCCAGCGCCTCGTACAAGGACGGTCCGGCGTACACGTGTACGGTCCCCGAGGGCAGTTTCACCTGGCGGTAATAGTTTTCTTTCATAGATAGACTTCCTTTCCTGGTTGAAAAAACTTATTCAGAAAAATAAACGCAAAAAAACCATGGACTTCGCGTCCATGGCTGTCTGCAGCTCTGTTATTCAGGCCGGCATGCGGAAAAGCATGCGCCTAACCAACTTTCACATGATCCCGTCGAGACCGGTGAAATGGACTTCTCTGTTCAATTGAGTGTGCGAGATGGTAAATGTCATTGTTTCCGGCCTCCTTTCGAATAATTGTACCCATCATACGTTCTTTCGCGGCAAATTGTCAATCCGTACCATGGGGAGAAAATGATTATAATGGTTCTAACCTTAAAAATTATAGGCATACGCTGGTTAAGTTTCGTCCCGTTTTCGAAGAGCTGGGCTCGTGTCTAAACTAACATACACAATCAAGCATCCTCAACCGTTTTTGCTTCAAACGACCAAGAAATTTATAATAGCAGGAGGACGCTACGCTACAAGAAGGAGAATGGACGATGAAGATCTATGTGGTTCTCTCTTTTAACGGAGAGAGTACGGAGAATGTGTGCGTGACGCCGGACGAAGAGAAGGCACTCGCGCTTAAACCGGAAGATTTTGAAGATTGCGATGCGCTGTTCCTGGAAATTTGGGATGACGGCGAAAAAATAGACGATTACCGTCTCGTCTGAAAAAAAGAACCAGCCGGCCCCTTCTTTCCGCAAAGAAAGAATGTGCTCCGCTGGTTCTTTTTGTGACTGTCCCGCTATGCGGGCGCGGGCTCCTTAAAACAAGCCGGATTCCGTTACCGTTTTGTAGAATTCTTCGAATTCCTTGAAATTCAGCTGCTGGGCCGCGTCGGAAAGGGCGGTAGCCGGGTCCGGATGAACTTCGACCATCACGCCGTCCGCACCTGCGGCAAGCGCCGCTTTCGCACATGGCGCCAAAATATCTTTGCGTCCCGTAGAGTGGGTGACGTCGACAAGGACCGGCAGATGGCTCTCCTGCTTGAGGATCGGCACGGCCGAAATGTCGAGCGTGTTGCGCGTCGCCTTCTCGTAGGTGCGGATTCCTCTCTCGATCAGCATCACCTGCGTATTGCCACGGGACACGATGTACTCGGCCGCATTCAGGAACTCATCGAGCGTGGCCGCCAGACCGCGCTTCAGCAGGACGGGGACACGCACGTCGCCGGCCGCTTTAAGCAGCTCGAAGTTCTGCATATTACGCGCGCCGATCTGGATCACATCGATGTAATCGCAGGCGATTTCGATATGCGCCGGGTCGACGATTTCGCTGATCGTTTTGAGGCCGAATTCAGAGGCCACTTCTTTAAGAATTTTCAGCCCTTCGATGCCAAGGCCCTGGAAATCGTAAGGAGATGTGCGGGGTTTGAACGCCCCTCCGCGCATAACCGTCACACCGGCTTCTTTCAGTACAGCCGCGACTTGACGGACCTGTTCGTAACTTTCGACGGAGCACGGGCCGGCGATCATGACAGGCTTGCCGTTTCCTACCGCAACCCCGTCTCCCAGCGTAACGATTGTGTCTTCTCTCTTGTTTTTGCGGCTTACAAGCAGATGTTTCTTCTGGCCTTCCTCCTGGAGGTTAAGCGACGCCTTGAAAATCTGCTTGAATAAATGCCGGACCGTCTCGTGGCTGAACGGGCCTTTATTGAGCGCCACCAGTTCATCGAGCATTTTCTTCTCGCGGACGGGATCGAATTTCGGAACTCCCTGGCGTTCCTTCTCCTGACCGATCTCTTGAACAATCTCAGCCCGCTCCGAAAGCAGCTCAAGCAGTTGACCGTTAATCGTATCCAGCCGTTCACGCAGTGCGTCTAAATTTCCTTTTGCCATCGTAATCTCTCCTTTTTATGTCCAGAAAATAAAAAAAGACCTCTCCTCCGCAAGGGACGAGAAGTCGTGGTACCACCCTTATTCGAGAGAACGGACTGCATAAAAAAGTTCGGTCCTCTCACTTTCGGCCCTGTAACGAAGGGAATACGGGTAACCCTAGAGTAAGCCGCTTGCGGCTGTCCATCAGGTACCGGCTCCGGAGTGAACTTCGGCGGGGACATTTTCTCGGACGCTCTCAGTCGGTGGCAGTCCGTTCCTGTCATAAACGTCAATCCGCTTACTCTCTCCTTCTCAGCCTGTTCAACAAGTAATTTTAATCATTCTAACTCAATCGGAAAAATAAAAGCAAGCTGCCGGTTTAATGCGTAGTCGCTTTATTGTGGTAAAGCAACTTCCGATCCCGGCAATCAGCCGTAACGGACGAGCACATGCCACAGCTGCTTCAAATATTGAAGCACCTCGTCCCGGGTTCCGAAGTCCGCCCATGCTTCCGGCTGGCGATGCAGACTGGCCGCGGCTCTGCCGATCGCGGCTGCATCAAGCCCGTCCGGGGCTGCCGCCTCCGTTCCGCGGGACACAGCAGCGACTCGTCGCGCAAGCGGGGGCATAACGGGACCGCGGAAATCGTCCGGCACGTGTTCGGCGGCAAGCCGGAAGCCGGGGTGCCAGCAGAGCGGGATGCCGTATGCCTCGCTGAGCGCGGCAAGCTGCGCGCCGGTGGCCGTGCCCCGGAATGACGGGTCGGCAACGAGCGCTTCTACATCGGAGTCCATGCGGATCGCCCCGTGAATCTGGGCTTCGATGTAGTCATCGAGGGCGCGGCCGATTCCACCGGCGGAACCGGGCATCCCGTCTTCGCCGTCAAGCTTCGAAGCGGCCAAGCAGCGGGCCGCAAACGCACCCGCATCGCGCGCTTCCGAAGCGAGTGCCGAGCCCGTGATCCGCACCTCTTCGAGCAGAGCCGCCAGCACCGGCATAAACACCTTGCGGGTGCCCGCATGTTCCGGCTGCGCATGACTGTCCCCGTAGGTAAACGTGCACCGGTCCAGGACGCCGGCATTCAGCCGGAAGTGACAGGAGCCGAAGCGCGGCGACGCCCCGTCCGCATAGCGCATCACGTTGAGCGCTCCGTATTTCGGGCGGTCGCACGGCTGCACGTCCTCCGCCTGATAGGCGCCCCCGAACAGACTCCGCTCCCAGCGGTCGCGATCCCCGCCCGGATAAGCGCTCAGTCTGCCGTTTGAGATGCGCGTTTCGAACTGGCTCCGGTACTCGCCGTCCTGCAGGAGCCCTTCCGCAACGGTGCGGCCGCCCGCGACCAGCCGGTCCGGGTGAAAATTCAGCGTGACGCGGGAGCAGGCCAAAACCGCTTCACACAGCTCTTCCGCGGACAAAGCGTCGAAATCCGCCTCGCGCAAAATCCCGGCGGCCTTCTCATTCGCATGCGGCTGCGCCGCCGCTGCTTTGGCCTCGATAGCCTCCAGTGCCCGCTCCTGGCAAGGTTTCAGTTTGTACACGGCGAGTCCTCCCCCGCTTTATTCCGTAGTGATGCCTGACTTACTAACGATTATAGGCCGGAAACGGACAAAGGCCAAGGGAAAAATCCCCGGCCTTCGCGTTAATCTTATAGCTGCTGAAGAAACATAAATTGTTTATCGTTCATTCCCGGAAGGCCTTCATGAGCGAAATCGGGATAGATCTCCAACTGTACCGGCGCCTTCAATTTGTTCAGCACCGCATACTGCGTAGACGGCGGGCACACGGTATCCATCAGGCCGATGCCGAACAAAATATCCGCCGTAATCCGGGAAGCCAGGTGCTGGATATCGATATAGCCCAGCTTGTAGAACACTTCCTCTTCCCGTTTGTGCTGGGGATCGAAGAAGCGGAAATACGTACGCAGCTCCGCGTAAGCGTCCTTGGCCAGATCCATTTCCCAAACGCGTTTGTAGTCGCTCAGAAACGGGAAGTTGGCCGCTGTCTTGCGGATCCGCGGTTCCAGTGCCGCGCAAGCGAGTGCCAGCGCTCCGCCCTGCGATCCGCCCATCGTGGCGATCCGGCTGCCGTCCACTTCCTCGAAATCCATCACAATCCGTGCCAAACGGACCGTATCCAGGAATACATGACGGAACAGAAGCTCGTCGGGATGCTCATCCAGTCCGCGGATGATGTGCCCGTGATGCGTATTGCCCGCAATTCCGCCGATATCCTGGGACTTTCCCCCTTGACCGCGCACATCGAGAGCCGCTACCGAGTAACCGAGCGCGGCGTAAGGGAGGCGCTCCAACCAATCACCGGCATGACCGGTGTATCCGTGAAATTGAAGAACCGCCGGATGCGGCTTGCCGTCTGATTTCGGTTTCACGTATTTCGCGTGAATCCGTGCTCCTTTTACACCGGTAAAATAGAGGTCGAAACACTCGGCGTAAGGGACTGTAAAGTCCGACGGAATCAGTTCCACCTGAGGGTCCACGGAATCCAGTTCGGCCAGCGCGCGCTCCCAGTACTCGTCAAAATCCGACGGTCGCGGATTTCTACCCTGATACTCTTTCAGTTTTTCCAATGGCAGATCGATTAGTGGCATGTGAAGTTCTCTTCCTTCCGGGATATGTATAGTTGGAGGTTTGTTCCTAAACTAATCCGATCATATCACCCGGCTTAAACAAAAAACAACCACAATTTTCAGCCGTCTAAAGCAGCACGATGTAAATAACAGCCGCCAGCGCCAAGCGGTAAATCGCGAACGGAACAAGCTTAATCCGGTTGATCAGCTTCAGGAAGAAGCGGATGGAAATCAGGGCGAACACAAAGGCGCTTACAAAGCCGACGGCGAAAAAAGGGATGGCCTCCGCCGGAATCGAATCCCAACTTTTGAGCAGCTTCAAAAAGCTTGCGCCGGCCATGATGGGAACGGCCATAATAAACGTAAAATCGGCCGCCGCCCTATGGCCAAGCCCCAGAAGCACTCCTCCGGAAATGGTGGAACCCGACCGGGAGAAACCCGGCCACATGGCGAGACATTGGAACAAGCCCATGCCCAGCGCTTGTTTATACGTCAGCCGGTCCACCGTATCTGTCTGGGGGACGGCCGGCCGCCGCCATTCCGCAACCAGCATCAGGACCGCTCCGAGTACAAGACCGATGACGACCGTGCGCGTGGAGAACAGATACTCGTCGATATAATCTTCGAAGAGAACACCGAGGACACCGAAAGGAATGAGTCCCACGATGACCTGAAGAAGGTTAAGGCGCGGACCTCCCTCTTCCTGACCCGGCAGTTTTTTAAGTCCGAGCAGGTTCATAAAGCGGTCCCACATCAGAACGACTACGGCCAGTATAGAGCCGAGCTGAATGACGACCTTGAACGTGTTGGCCGCCTGGGGAGTGAACAAATCTTTGGTCTGGAACCAGACATCATCCACGATAATCATGTGGCCGGTGGAAGAAACCGGAGCGAACTCCGTAAAACCTTCGACCAGTCCGAGTACAAACGCCGCAAAAGCTTCCCATAGATTCATAGCCGCATGCTCCTTTTATTGAATGTCCGATTTGTTCAAGTAAATAATCGTTGCCGCCAATCCGGCGATAGATGCGGCCAGAATGACAAGGACGGAATACAGAACCGGGTATTCGGGCACGTAGGCTTTATTGGCGATCACGTGAACCGCCGACCAGGGAAACAGGGCGCTGTACTTCTTGTCTACCAGGGCTACGTTCACCATCGTGACAATCGCCGTGAAAATAATGGTCGGCACGTAATTTTTGAACCAGAACGTAATGAGAATCGAAGGGGTCGACAGCAGGAAGAGCAGAACCGCCCCGATCAGATACCGGCCAAGCGAATACAAGATAACGTGGATCGTGAGCCCGTCGAATCCGCCGATCAGTCCGAATACGAACGTCATTCCCCAGGATACAAGCGTCAGCGCAACGATCCAGATCAGCAGCATGAGCAGTTTGCTAAAAAGCAGACTTGTCCGCGATACGGGAATGGTCAAGAGGTTTTTCATCGTGTCCTCGACATATTCCCGGTTGAACAGATAGGCCGTTATGACGCCGTACAGCAGAGTACCGCTGAGCAGCAGCACATACATGTTCGTGTTGTAGAACGAGATCTCGTACGTGACGGATGTGTCCGGTTTTTCGCTTTTCATGTTGAGAAATCCGATAAACATAAGGACAGGCGCGGCGGAGGCTCCAATGACGCTGACCAGGAACATTTTCGCGCGTTTTAATTTCAAAAGTTCGGTATACAGCAGATTAACCAATCGTTCCGCCTCCTATCAGCTTGATGAAATAATCCTCCAGCCTGTCTTCACTGATCGTAAGGCGGGAAACGTCGATGCCGTTCTCCACGAACAACCGGTTCAGACTGGCCTGACGGCCGATATGGGAATAAACGCGGATTCTGCCTTCACCCCGGACTTCGTAATCGTGAATGTCCAGCTCTTTCTCCAGCAGCATAGCCGCCTTATTGTCGTCCGACACCTGAAACTCCAAATGCTTGCGGTTGCGCGTCCGAAGTTCTTGGAAGGAAATCTCCTCCAAAAGCCGTCCCTGGTGTATGATTCCGATCTGATCGGCCAGCTGTTCGATTTCGGGCAAAATATGACTGGAAATGAGAATCGTCATTTTCCTTTCCTCGGCGAGCGATTTGATCAGCCTTCGGATTTCCTTGATCCCGATGGGATCGAGCCCGTTCGTCGGTTCGTCCAGAATAAGAAGCTCCGGATGATGCAGGACGGCTCTCGCTATGCCGAGACGCTGCTTCATGCCCATCGAATACTGTCCGACGAGCTTTTTCGTTTCCTGGTGGAGGCTGACGATTTCCAGCGCGTCCTGGATCGCCGTTTTCTTATGGACGCCCATCAGCCTCGCGTTGATCAGGAGATTTTCGGCACCGGTCAAATTTTCGTAAAAGCCCGAATGCTCGACGATCGAACCGATCCTTCTCAAAAGATTTCGTTTCTGCTTGAACAAATTTTCACCGAAAATTTCGATTTGTCCTTCCGTGGGCTTAATCAAACCCAGCAGCATCCGGATCGTGGTCGTTTTCCCCGCCCCGTTGCGTCCCAGGAAGCCGTAAATCTGCCCCTGCCCGACGGTCAGATCCAGGCGGTCCACCGCTTTCTGATCTCCGTAAGTTTTGGTCAATCCCGTTGTTCTGATAATGGCGCTCATGGTTCCCTCCTGCTCCGTATGGTTCTTTTCTCTGTCTCTATTCAGGATAAGCAGCCGATTTTAAATGCCTCTTAACAAGTTCTTAATTGTTTCTTAAAATGTCGTCCTCAGGCTGGAGTCCATTGCCCATTTCCGGCAGAGTCAGGTAAAAAGCGGTCCGTACCCCCGGCTCGCTGTCCGCTCCCAGCGTTCCTCCATGCTTTTCGGCAAGGGCTTTCGTAATCGCCAGCCCCAGCCCGCTCCCGCCGCCGGCCCGGCTTCTCGACTCATCCGTCCTGTACATCCGGTCAAAGACGAGGCCGAGTTCCTCTGTGGGAATACCCGCTCCGTTGTCCCAGACCGTCAGGCAGTACTTCCCCTGCGCCAGGGACAGTTCCAGGCCGAGCTTATTCCCTTCCGCTCCGTGCTTGACGGCGTTTTGAATCAGATTATTCAGCATCCGCAGAAGACTGACCCGGTCCGCGACGACGGGACAAACTTCTTCAGGGAGCCGGAGAACAAGCTCCAGCCCCGCTTTATGCAGCTCCGGCAGAAATTCGATGACAGCTTCGCGGATGGTTTCGGCCAGATCCAGCCTGGCGGGCTGAAGCCGGATTTCATCGGCGTCCAGTTTAGCCAGCAGAAACACTTCGTCGATCAGCTTTTTCAAGGCGCCGGATTTCCGGGCCAGAACGTCCAGATACTGCCGCTTCTGTTCCTCGCTTGCCGCCACCCCGTCTTTCAGGGCATCCATGTAGCCGATGATGGACGTCAGCGGAGTGCGGATATCGTGCGAAATATTCGAAAGGAACCTTTTGCGGCCCGCCTCGGTTTTTATCGTGTAAACCTGGAGCTTGTCCAGTTGTCCGATCAATTCATTGACCGAGAAAATGACTTCGTTCAGAGCCGGATCGTCGTTCGCCAAAATCCGGGTGTTCACGTTTCCTTGGAGCGCCCTTGCCAGCTGACGGTTAAGGTCGCGGAGTCTGGCGGTATAACGGAATCTGGACATGAGCAGCCCGGCTGCGGAAGCAAAAAGCGCAGCAAACAGCACCCCGCCGGTCATACCGTTCGGGGTGCCGACTGCCGTAATCCAGGCCAGAGCCGCCAGTAAAATCAAATGGATGATACCGAGCAGCTTAACGGGATCTCTCTTCATATCTCTCTCCTGCGAATTTATATCCGATCCCCCATACCGTTACGATTCTTTTCGGATCGGACGGATCTTCCTCGATTTTTTTCCGCAGCTTGCGGATATGGACCATGACCGTATTATCGTCTTCCAGGTAATCGCTGTTCCAGACTTGGCGGAATATTTGAGTTTTCGTGAATACTTGCTCGGGGTGCGTCATAAAAAATTTCAACAGTTCGAACTCTTTAGCCGTTAAAGCGATCTCTTCCTCGTCCTTGGACAGCATGAACTTCTTCGGGTCCAGTTTCAGATCCCCGGCCGATAGGGCCGTTTCCCCGGCGAGGCCGTTTTCGCTGCCTAACACCTTGTATCTTCGCAAATGAGCCTTGATCCTGGCGATCACTTCGTGAATACTGAACGGCTTGGTGATATAATCGTCGGCTCCAATGCTCAGTCCGACTAATTTATCCACTTCCTGATCTTTGGCCGTCAGCATCAAGATAGGCACGTTCGACGTCTGGCGAAGCCTTCTGCACACCTCGATCCCGTCTACTTTCGGCATCATCAGATCCAGCACGATTAAACTATAGGAGCGTTCCTCCGCAAGCCGGAGCGCTTCTTCCCCGTTATGAGCCGTGTCCGCTATGTATGTTTCTCTCTCCAGATACGTCTTTAGCAGATCCCTGATTTCTTTCTCGTCGTCTGCTATAAGAATGTGAATTTCCGTCATCCATGCACCTGCTTCGCAACAATTTTGCCTCTTCTTGTACACTCCAGTTTACCGAAATCTCCATTAAAAGCCAACAAACCCGCACATATGCAAAAAGAACCGTAAAAAAGCTGTTTCCCTCCAACAAAGGGAAACAGGCAGCTCCGCACATCCTCAAAAAGCCTCCTTTACCGCCTGCGGCGGAAAAAGAGGCTCGTGCGGATACACTTGTTTACGGCTGGGAATCCAGGGCGTCGCGCAGTCCGTCCCCGACAAAGTTTATGCTCAGAACAACGAGCAGAATCATGGACCCCGGCGGAATCCAGAGCCAGGGCTGTTCCGTCAACACGGTCAGAGACTGGGCGTCCGTGAGCATATTGCCCCAGCTGGCGGTCGGCGGCTGAACGCCCATGCCCAGGAAGCTGAGTCCCGCCTCGCTCATAATGGCGGAAGCAACGCCGAATGTAGCTTGGACGATAATGGGGCCGGCAGCGTTCGGCAGGATATGCTGGAAAAGCATACGGGGTGTGCCGTAGCCCAGGGCTATCCCCGCTCTGACATAATCCAGCTGCTTGATCGTCAGGACGCTTCCCCGGACCAGACGGGCGACACCCGGCCACGAAAACAAGGCCAGTACCAGGATGATTGTGCTCATATCCGAGCCCATTACCGCCACGACGACCAGGATAACCATCAGAAACGGAAACGCCATGAACATATCCGTAATTCGCATAATCACCATATCCAGCCAGCCTCCGAAGAAACCCGAAACCAGACCGACCAGTGTTCCGAATGTCACATACAGAAAGACCGAAGCGAAACCGACGATCAGTGAAACCCGGGTCGCATAGACCAGCCGGCTGAATACATCGCGGCCGACCTGGTCAGTACCCAGCCAGTGCTCCGCGGAAGGAGCAGCCGAGAAGACGCCGGTCACTTCCTTCGGATCGTACGGGACGATAACCGGAGCAAGCAGGGCGACGGCAATCAGCAGCAGAGTCACGGCAGATCCGGCTACGGCCAGCTTATGCCGTCTGAACTTCAGCCAAGTTTGCCGCCACGGTCTCGGCGAATCCGGCTCGGATTCCGTCTCTGCCGCTCCGCTGTGGAAATTCGTTTCACTCAGTTTCCATTCGGTTAGCGCCACAGCTTCCACCTCCTATCCATTGTAACGAATGCGCGGATCCGCTGCGGAGTACAGAAGATCGGTCAGCAAATTCGTTGCCAGAACGATACAAGCCGCAGCCAGGTTCAGCCCCATTAGCGTGGGATAATCCCTGGAGAGAATCGATTGAATGGTTAACTGGCCGATCCCCGGCCACTGGAAAATTTGCTCGATGAGAATGCTTCCTCCGAGCAGAAGAGGAATTTCCATCGCGATGACGGTAATCATCGGGATCAGCGCGTTACGGAGCGCATGCTTGTTCGTGACGATAAAAGGATGCAGTCCTTTTGCCCGGGCGGTCCGAAGATAGTCCTGCTTCAGCACGTCAAGCATGCTCGCCCTCACGTACCGGACCTTCTTGCCCGCGATAAAAACGCCAAGCACAAAGACCGGAAGAATCATATGGCGGATCAGATCCCAGACGCCCCCGCCGGCTCCCAGCGTGTACATTCCTCCCGTCGGCAGAATTCTTAACTGGACGGCAAAAATATAAATCAGGCTGAGTCCGAAAAAAAACTGCGGGATCGAGGTTCCGATAAAGGACAGACCCGTCATGAAATAATCAAATTTTGTATTTTGCCGGACCGCGCTAATAATTCCGACGGGTACGGCGATCAGCAGGCCGAGAGCCAGCGAAGCCGCCGCAAGTCCCAGCGTAGGCCCCAGTCTTTCGCCGATCAAGGTGCTTACGGGTGCATACGAGCTGAACGAATACCCCAGCTCTCCGTGCAGCAGGCCGCCGAGCCACTTTAGATACTGCATCCACAGAGGATCGTTCAAGCCCAGCAGTTCTTTGCGCGCGTCCAGCAGTTCCTTGGGCATCGTGGGATCGATAAGCATGTCGACCGGGTTGCCCGGAGCCATGTTGATCAGGAAAAAATTAATGACCGTGATGCCGAATAAAACGGGAACGGCAATCAGAATCCGCCGGATCGTATACGGAAGCATAAGCGAAGCTCCCTCCTTTCCCTTTCCGCCGAATCGTTTGCATCTTAGCTCAAAACAGGAGGCCTGCCGGTTCTTCCAGCGGAAAATGACAGGCGGCCGCATGAGATTCCGCGCCAAGCGCCGGTTCGGCTGTCCTGCACAAGTCCCGGACATACGGGCAGCGCGTATGAAACCGGCACCCGGACGGCGGATGTTCCGGACTCGGCACATCGCCGCGGATTAAGATCCGGCCCGCCGAACGCGCTTCCGGATCGGGCGGCGGATAAGCATTCAGCAAAATCCGGGTATACGGATGCTTCGGATTCCGGAACAGCTCCTCCTTGCTTCCGATTTCAACGATTTTGCCCAAATACATGACCGCGATCCGGGTGCTGATATATTTGACCGCCCCTATCCCGTGAGCGATGAACAAATAAGTCAGCTTTAATTCCTTCTGCAGGTCGCCGAGCAGATTCAGAATCTGGGCCTGGATTGACACGTCGAGTGCGGAAACCGGCTCATCGCATACGATCAGTTCCGGTTCAAACGAAATTGCTCTGGCAATGCCGATTCTCTGCCGCTGCCCTCCGGAAAACTCATGCGGGAACCGGTTTCCCGAACCGCGGGGCAGCCCTACCAGATCCAGGAGACGGCCGACGCGCGCGGGAATGTCTTTTTTATCCGCCAGCTTGTGGGCGATGAACGGCTCGGCCAGCAGCTCGTTTACTCTTTTGCGGGGATTTAGGGAGGAGTACGGATCTTGAAAAATAATTTGCAGCCGCGTCCTTACCGGCTTTAATTGCTGACGGGTCTTGATCGTAATATCCTCGTTTCGAAAAAGGATCCGCCCGGAAGTGGGGTTTTCCAGCCGTACGATGGAACGGCCGATTGTGGATTTGCCGCAGCCGGATTCTCCCACAAGGCCCAGCGTCTCTCCTTTGCGGATGGTCAAGCTTACATCGTCCACCGCCCGGATGTAGCCTGTCGTGCGCGAGAAAACGCCGCTTTTGACGGGGTAGTACGTTTTCAGATGCTCGACTTGAAGGAGGGGCACATCGTCCGCCGCAGGAACTTCCGGCCGGCCCCTCATAAGGCAGCCTCCTTCCGGACCGGTTTTTCGGGCAGCGTGCCCTCCACCTGGGAGACCCAGCACCGGACCCGGCGGCCTCCCTCCAGAGCGGTCAGTTCCGGCTGCTCTCCTGCGCAAACGGCGGAAGCCCAGGCGCACCGGGCATAAAACCGGCAGCCTTCCGGCATGCGGTTCAGGGAAGGCACCGTCCCCGGAATGGCCTCCAACGGTCCGCTGTCTCCGCTAATTCTGGGCATGGAGTTGAGCAGCCCTCTTGTATACGGATGCAGCGGCTCGCGGAACAGCGTGAAAACATCCGCCTCCTCCACAATTTGGCCCGCATACATCACCACGACCCGGTCCGCCATCTCGGCGACGACACCCAGATCGTGCGTGATCAGCATGATGGCGGCCCCGCTCTCTTCGCGAAGCTGCTTCATCAGCTCCAAAATTTGAGCCTGAATGGTCACGTCCAGCGCCGTAGTCGGCTCGTCGGCGATCAGCAGTTTCGGCTTGCAGGCGAGCGCCATCGCTATCATGACCCTCTGGCGCATGCCGCCGGACAACGCGTGCGGATAAGATTTCATAAGGACTTCGGCTCGGGGAAGTCCTACTTTTCCGAGCATTTCAATGGCATAGGCCCGCGCTTCTTTGCGGGAAAAATCCATATGCCGCCGGATGACCTCCAGAAGCTGTTCCCCGATCGTAAAAACCGGATTGAGCGAACTCATCGGCTCCTGGAAAATCATCGACATGTCCCGTCCCCGGATCTGTCTAAGCTCCGGATCGGACGACAGCGCCAAGTTGCTTCCCTGAAAGAGGATGTCGCCTTTCTCAATGCGGCCGCTTCTGCCCAGCAGTCTCATGACCGAGAGTGCCGTCACGCTTTTGCCGCTGCCGGACTCGCCGACAATCCCGACCGTTTCGCCGGGCAGAAGCTGAAAACTGACTTCATCCACGGCCGTTACTTCTTCGTGTCCCGTCTTGAAGACGGTCTGAAGACGGTGAATTTCCAGCACGGGCAGCATACCTGCATCCCTCCTCGGTTAAAATTTGCCGTTCCCGCAAAAGGGCTTTCCAGCGGAAACTACTGCGCCGCAAAAAGGCGGTCAACCTCATGCGGCGGAACAGCCCTCGCATCGCATAAGCCTTGCGCAGCACCTTGCGGACGACGGTTTACTCAGACAAGCACCGGCGCTTGAACATCGCCGGGTATGGCAGGCACATACTTGCGGCCGTTCGTGGCGCGCAGGAACTCCGCCCTGGCCTCGGCCAGCAGCACCCCGCCGTCCGTCAACAGCTCGTAGGCCGCAAGTGCCAGGAGCTTGGCCGCAAGGTGCATGCCTTTGAGGCCGATCGGCGAGCCGAAGGACGCCGTCGCTTGCCACGTATGCACCTGCACGCCAAACGGCGCGCACGTGGTGATGATCTGCCCGACCGGCGCAATCCACGAGACGTCGCCGACGTCCGTCGAGCCTCCGCCGAAGGCTTTGGGCGCCGGCTTCACGTTCACGAACCCGGCCGGCAGCAGTTCCCCGGCGGGAAGTCCGAGCTCTTCCCGGCGCCTCAGTGCCGACTCCCGCAAGTCGGGAGGCAGCGTATCCACGAGTGCGGCGGCCAGATGGACATCCTCGTCCGTGAACGAAAGCGGGCCCGCCTCGTCTTTTTGCCGGTAAAGCAGATCGTTGAGCGTATGGTTGACGTTCAGATCGTACGCGCCCGCCTTGATCTCCCACGTCACCTCGGTATCCGTCATCAGGGCAGCCCCCCGGGCGATGTTCTGCAGACGGCGGAGCAGCTCGTCGACATGATCCCGGCTGGAGCCCCGCAGGAAATACCAGACGCTCGCGTCTTCCGGCACGATATTCGGAGCCTGTCCGCCGTTCGTGATCGTGTACTGAATCCGGGAGCCGTCCGCTACATGCTCGCGCAAATAGTTGGCGCCGACGTTCGTCAGCTCCACGGCATCCAGCGCGCTGCGGCCCAAATGCGGGAAACTGCCCGCATGGGACGCCCGCCCCTTGAAAAAAAACTCGACGGACGTCAGAGCCGACGTCGGCACGTTCCACGGCATGTTGGAGCTGCCGGGATGCCACGTGAGCGCCGTGTCAAGGTCGTCAAACACGCCCTCCCGGGCCATAAACGTTTTGCCCGAGATGACTTCTTCGGCCGGGCAGCCGTAATAGCGGACCGTACCCGGAAGCTTTTCCTCGCGGATGCGGCGGCTCAAAGCAACGGCGGCGGCTACACCGGCCGTGCCGAGCAGGTTATGTCCGCATCCGTGTCCGGGTCCGCCCGGAACGAGGGCTTCCCGTTCGGCGCTCACCTTCTGCGACAAGCCGGGCAGCGCGTCGTATTCCCCCAGGATGCCGATGACCGGCTTTCCGCTGCCGTACTCGGCAACGAACGCCGTCGCCGCGCCCCCGATACCGGAGCGGACCGTGAATCCGGCTTCCTGAAGCACAGCGGCTTGCAGCTTGGAGGCGTACGCCTCCGTATACGCGACTTCAGGCTCTTCCCAGATCCGCAGCGCAAGCTCCTCGAATTTTTCCGCACGGCCGTCCAGCCACTCCACCAAGTGCCGCTTTCCCATCGCCCTCACGCCTTTCTATTTTTTTAAATCCCATTCGTTCGTATTGTTGTACATCCCGATATCCCGGGGTCTCCCGACCCGAACATCTTTGGATACGGCAAGCAGACGTTTCTCCGAATAAACCGCGAGCGTCGGCACATCCTCATGGATGACCGCTTGCAGCTCGTTGTAGATCAGACGCCGCTTCGCCGGATCGGACTCACTCTCCCCTTTCGTAATCAGCTCATCCACCTTCGGATTTTTGTAGCTGTAGTAATTGCTCGAGCTGTCGCTTTTGTACAGGGTAAAATACGAGCTCGGTTCAATGTAAAAGTCCCGGTTGAAGATAGTAAGATCGAACTCTTTTTTGCGCACTTTCTGGATCAGCGTGGCAAAATCATACTTCTGAACCTGAACCTTCAAACCGACGGCCTGCAAATTCTGGACGAGAATATCCGCGGCCTGCTCGCGCACTTTGTTGCCCACCGGAATCAGGAACTGGATGGGCTTGTTCGTATCCCATTTCGCCTCCTGGAGCAGCTTTTTGGCTTTCTCCGGATCGTAGGGGTATGGCTGGATGTCTTTGTTGAAATTGGGGTGATAGCTCGGAATGCCGCCGTCAATCACTTCGCCCTGGCCTTTCAGAAGCTGATCGACAATAAGCTTGCGGTTGATCGCGTAAGCGACGGCTTGACGTACGCGGGAGTCGCCGATAGTCGCCGTATTGAAAAACAGCTCGGGCGGAATGGACGGATTGCTCGTCGTAAGCTCCACGTTCGGCAGCGCCTTGACTTTCTCGTATTCCGTGATCGGAATAAGACCGACGGGCAGCGAATTCATATGAATTTCGCCCGTTTGAAGCTGTGCCACCAGATTGGCGGCCGGAAGCACTTTAATAAAAATTTTGTCGAGTTTGGCCGGGGACAAATAATAGTTCGGGTTTTTGACCACCTCGGCATACTGGCCTTTTACGAAGTTGGCGAATTTGAACGCCCCGATCGTTACTTCTGGCTTCTGAAAGTAAGGATGAGTCGCGATTTGTTCGGGGGGAACGTCTTTCAGGATATGCTTCGGCAGGAAAAATACTTTCGTTCCGAATCGTTCTTTAAATAGAAGCGGGTCGACCGGTGTCTTCGTCCGCACTTCGAACTTATGATCGTCCACGATTTTGAGACCGCTGATTTCCGTTTTCCCTTCCTCCAGCTTGCCTGCATTGTTCAGCCCTTCGATAAAATTCAGCTTGAAGTACGTCTCGACTTTCGGGTGCAGGGCGGTCTGGAGCGTAAAGGCGACATCCGCTGTGGTAAAAGGTTTCCCGTCATTCCATTTGGCAGCGGGATTCAACTTCACGACAAAGGTCTGATTGTCTTTCGTTTCGACGGACTCCGCAAGCTTCGGAGTAAATTCAAATTTGTCGCTCAAATTCAGCAGCGAATCGTTGAGGAGCGCGATAACGTTATCCGAAGCGGAGTCGCCCTGGTCGTTAATCTGGCTGAGCGTTATCGGTGCGTTCACGATCCCGATATAGACGGTCTTTTCGCCGGAGTCCGCTCCTTTGCCGGGTGCTCCCCCCTGATTCGGCGACGATGCCGGAGAGGCGGCAGGCGCTCCGCAGGCCGATAAGCCGGTCATGAAAGCGGCCAGTACAATCAGCCAAGTAATCCGATCTCTTTTTTTCACCGTAAAATTCCTCCACTTCAATTTTTCTTCAGATCCCGGGGCAAAGAATACGGCACTGATCCCGCTTCGCCGGATGGATGTGCAGAACTTTCCGAATCCGTAACGGACCCGCTCCGAAGATTTTTGATCAGGAAAACCAGTTTGTCGTCGGTCCCGAGATCCCTCTCGTAGAAAGGCTGGTAGCCTTTCCGCTCGTAAAAGGGAAGAAGCCAGGGATGCTTCCGTGAAGTTGCCAGCGTCGAAGCGGGCGAGAGCAGCGTATCCCGTACGATTTCTTCCTCCACGTATCGGAGAAGGCGGCTGCCCTTCCCTCGAGACTGCTCGGCCGGGTGAACGGCAAGCATATACAAGAACGGATACACGGATACTTCTTCCATGTATTTCAGCGAAAGGGTTGCGCTTATGCGTCCGTCACGCTCCAGAACGTAACACGCGTTCTCGGCGCTGTTCGCCCGGATAAAGTCGTAATCCGCGGAGGCCGCTCTGAAATCGATATTCAGATCCCGGATGGCTTGATAAGCCCCCTCGACAAGCTCTAACAGCTGCCCGGTGTCGCTTTCCTCCGCCAACCGGAAAATATCTCCCATAATCGTCACCTCACCTCTAAAACCTTTAGCAGAAAACCGTTTTATAGCGGATAATGGCAGGCCGCCGTGTGTCCCGGGCCCACCTCTATCCATTCGGGCTGAACCTCCCGGCACAGCGCCGTTGCCGCCGGGCAGCGCGTATGGAACCGGCA
This sequence comes from Paenibacillus sp. JT31N7, assembly GCF_059692095.1. Classification (NCBI taxonomy): domain Bacteria; kingdom Bacillati; phylum Bacillota; class Bacilli; order Caryophanales; family Paenibacillaceae; genus Paenibacillus; species Paenibacillus sp. JT31N7. The sequence continues at coordinate 8,339 of NZ_JCAUAT010000001.1, read as the reverse complement.
GCCGGACGGCGGGTTGGCCGGGGAGGGAATTTCGCCCGCAAGCCGGATCCTCTCCCGTGAACCGGTGCGGTCACGCCTCGGGACGGATGCCAGCAGAGCGGCGGTATACGGATGGGCCGGATGGCGGAACAGCTCGTCGCTCGGAGCCATTTCCACAAGCTTGCCCAGATACATCACGCCGATGCGGTCGGACATATGCCGGACCGCATGAAGACCGTGCCCGATAAAGAGATACGTGAGATTCTCTCTCTGGCGCAGATCCTGCAGCAAATTCAGAATCTGGGCCTGTACCGATACGTCCAGAGCCGATACGGCCTCATCGGCCAGAATAAACCGGGGCTGCAAAGCCATCGCTCTGGCGATGCCGATCCTTTGACGCTGTCCCCCCGAAAATTCATGGGGATACCGTTCGCTTGCCGAACGAGGCAGTCCGACTGACGCCAGCAGCTCCGCGACTTTATCCCTGCGTTCTTTCCCCCGGTGTGTCCCGTGCACCGCCAAAGGTTCACCGATGCACTGCCCGACCGTCCAGCGCGGATTGAGCGAGCCGTACGGGTCCTGGAAAATGACCTGCATCTGCTTTCTCGCTTTCCGCAGCTCTAAAGGAGACATGGCGGAAAGCTCTTTTCCGGCAAAAAGAACTTCCCCTTCCGTAGGCGTCTCCAGATGAAGTAAAGCCCGCCCGAGGGTCGACTTGCCGCTGCCTGACTCGCCGACCAAGCCGAACGTCTCTCCTTCCCGGATCGTGAAGGTGACGTCGTCGACCGCATAGATCGTACCTTTGGGCGGGCGCAGAAACCCGCCTCCGAGCCGATATGTTTTCCGAAGGCCATGTACGGAAAACAACGGCGTCCGGTCGCCGGAAACTTCCGCAGCGGTGTGTTCCTCTCGAAGATCCGATCCGCCGGCGGCGGGCCGGATCACGGCGTACGGGACCTCCGTCCGTGCCCGGGAACCTTCCGGGTAAGCTTCCGCCGCCTCACGTTCCCGCTCCTGCCGGAGTTCACCGGCAAGCCAGCACGCCGCTTCGCGTCCGGCAATCTCTTCCAGAGGCGGTACGGACTGTGCGCACCTCTGGACGGCATGCGGACAGCGAGGGTGAAAGCGGCAGCCGGACGGCAGCTCGGCAAGCGAGGGAATGCTTCCTTCAATGGAAGGAAGCCGGTTGCCCCGAGGAGTCTCCAAACCCGTGACGGAGCCGATGAGTCCTTTCGTGTAAGGATGCAGCGGTGTCCGGAACAACGCATCCGCCTCGCCGATCTCGACGATTCCGCCCGCGTACAGAACGGCGACCTGGTCGGCAATCTCCGCCGCCACGCCCAAATCATGCGTGACAAACAGGATCGACATGCCGTATTCTTTCTGGATCTCCTTCAGCAGCTCCAGGATTTGCGACTGGATGGTTACGTCCAGCGCCGTTGTCGGCTCGTCGGCAATGAGCAGCTCGGGACCGCAAGACAGCGCCATCGCAATCATCGCCCTCTGGAGCAGTCCCCCGGACAGCTCGCCCGGGTACTGTTTCATCCGCAGTCCGGGCTCCGGGATGCCGACTTTATGAAGCAGCCGGACGGCGTGTTCCCAAGCCTCCTTGTAGGAGCAACGGTTATGCCGAAGATAAGCCTCGGCGATTTGCTTCCCTACCGGGAAGAGCGGATCGAACGCCGACATGGGCTCCTGAAATACCATCGCCGCCTTCCTTCCGCGGATTGCGCCCATCTGCTTCTGCGGACGCCGGGTCACGTCTTCCTGTCCCAGCCGGATGGTGCCGTGCGTAATGCGCCCCCCTTCAAACTCCACCAGACGGAGGATCGCTTTGGACAAAATCGTTTTGCCGCTACCGGATTCCCCAACGAGACACAGCGTCTCTCCGGGCCTGATATGCAGGCTGACTTCCGATAGTGCCGTCAGGCTCTTATTTTCTTTTGTAAATTCCACGCTCAACCGGTCCATTTCCAGAATCGGATTTGCCATAATTGTTCCCTCCGGTCCGCCGCCAAACGGTTGAAGTTTTTTATTTCGGCCGCGTCTTTCTATCGGCATCCGACTTTGCCGCACACGATCTTCGCATTCCGTGTTTATCGAGTGAACCCGCCGGATTTGCAAACATTCATTTTGCATGTTGCTTCGGATCCAGCACGTCTCTCCACCGGTCTCCCAGCAGATTGACGGCCAGCACAAGAAGTGTAATCGCCAGTCCCGGAAAAGTGGCATTCCACCAAGCAACGGTCAAATAGCCTCTGCCCTGCGAAAGAAGCGTTCCCCAGTCCGGAATCTCCTTAAGCACGCCAAGCCCGAGGAAACTAAGCGCGGAGCCGATCAGGATGGACGTTCCGATCCCTATCGTCGCCATGACGAGCAGCGGGGACAGAACGTGAGGAAGCACGTGCTTCACGAAAATATGCCAGCCGCCCGCACCGATAGACCGGGACGCAGCGATATAGGGACGGCTTTTGATGCTGATCACCTGGCTGCGGACTACCCGGGCAAATTTGGGCACCAGCGATACGCTGACGGCCAGTACAATATTGAGCAGACTGGGCCCCAAAGCGGCCGCAATGGCCAGCGACAGCAACAAGCCCGGTATGGCCATGAGCACATCGATAATCCGCATAAGCACTCCGTCCGCAAACCCTCCGATATAACCTGCCAGACTGCCGATCAGCATGCCTGCGGTCCCGCCGATGACGACGGAGCCTGCGCCGATCAGAAGAGAATCTCTTGCCCCGTATATCAGAAGGCTGAGCACATCCCTTCCGTAGTAATCCGTCCCGAACCAGTGGGCGGAGCCCGGCTTCTGGAGCAGGGCGTCCGCATTCATTTCCGTCGGCGGATAAGGCGCCAGCCATTGCGGCACGACTGCACTGAGCGCAATCGCCAAAACGATCAAGAGAGCCGCATAATACGGAAGGTCGCCTAGCCGCAAAAAGCCCGAGATCCTCCGTCTTTGTCCCGGTTCCCGGCTCCGTTCCCGGGCGAGCTGTTCCGGTAAATAGTTCACTTCGGCTGCAGTTTTCATACGGCTTCCCCCTTATCACGCGTCTCTTTTTCGGCTGTCTGCATCAGGCTGCCCTTCTCACTCTGGGATCGATGAATGCATAGGACAAGTCCACGAGCACATTCACAAGGACATACACGATTGCGGTGAAGAAAACGACGCCTTGTACGACCGGAAGATCTTTGGACAGGATAGCTCCAGCCAGCAGCCTGCCGATCCCCTGTCTGGAAAAAACCGTTTCGATCACGACGGCCCCGGCCATGAGTTCCCCGATCTGGATACCGATCATGGTAAGAGCCGGAATGAGGGCGCTGCGCAGCGCATGCCGGTACATGACGACTCTTTCGCTAAGCCCTTTGGAACGCAGAGTGGTAATAAACGGTTCATTCATAACCTCAAGCATGGAACTCCGTACCATGCGCACGATAAAACCCGATCCTACAAGTCCAAGCGCAGCCGCCGGCAGAACCAGCGACTCCCACCCTTCCGAGCCTACGGCCGGAAACCAGTTCAGGTGGACGGAGAAAACGAGGATCAGAAGTATGCCCGACCAGAAAGTCGGCATGGAAATTCCGAACAGCGATACGATGCGGGCCGCAAAATCAATGAAGCCGTTGCGGTGTACCGCCGAAAGCACGCCGAGCCAGATTCCCGTCACAACCGCCAGGAAAGTACCCGCTGCCGTAAGCAGAGCCGTTGCGGGAAACTGCTCTAAAATTTTGGGGAGCACCGGGTCATCGTTAACGAGGGATTTCCCGAAATCCCCCCGCAGCAGATTTTCGGCATAGACGAGAAATTGCCGGATCACGGGCTGATCCAAGCCCAGCTGATGCCGCAGATTCGCTGCCGTCTCCGGGGAGGCGGACGTACCGGACAGCATCATCAGCACCGGATCTCCCGGCAGCAGGTACAGAATAAAGAAGACGAGAACCGAAGCGCCTCCTATGACAAGCAGCGAAGAAACCAGTCTTCTTGCGATCGCGTAAATCAAGCCGGCTTCCCCCCGTCACGATTTTTTCAGGCTTACATCATAGAACAACGGATATCCCAGCGAATCGAATTTAAGTCCGCTCACGTTTTTCCCGGCTGCGACGGTATACGGAAATACGTACACGGGAAATCCGTAAGCATTTTCGATCAGATACGATTGAACCTGCTTGTAAATCTCCGCCCGCTTCTTGGGGTCCTGCTCTCTAAGCCCTTCTTCCAGCCAGGCGTCCACCTTTGGATCGGATTTGTGGGTATGGTTGTGCCCCCACTTCCCGTCTTTCGGAATGGCATTCGTGTGAAAAAAGCTCCGCAAAATGTCCGGATCGCCCGAAACATTACTGACGCCGACCAGATCATTCGTCCCCTTGACCATCAGAGCTGTCGTCGTGTCGGCCAAAATTTCGACTTCCACGGCGATTCCGGATTTTTTCAGCTGCTGCTGGATCATCGCCGCAATGTCGTTGCGCTTCTCCCTGTTCGGCGACGCGTCGATGTAATGGATCGTCAGCTTTTTGCCGTTTTTCTCGCGGATTCCGTCCGCCCCTTTGATCCAGCCCAGCCCGTCAAGCAGGCGGCCCGCTTCTTCGGGATCGGGTTTCAGGGCTCCTTCCAGGGAGGCATCATAGCCGAGTACGGAGGGCGTCAGCGGAGACCAGGCTCGCGTATAGGCCCCTAGATACAAGGTCTTGACGATGGCATCGAAGTCGATCGACAACTGGACGGCCTTTCGGGCCTCCAGCTCGTTCCAGGGCGCATGATCCTGATTCAGCATGAGCGTGTAGGGAATGCCCGTAGATTCCGCCTGGAAAAGCTGCACGTTCGGGTCCTTCTTGAGAGTGACGAAATTTTGGGGAGGCACCGTCTCTCCGGCCGAAACCTGCCCGCTTTGTACGCTTCCGATACGTGTCGCCTCTTCGGGAATAATTTTGAATACAAGCTTGTCTATGTAAGGTGCGCCCTTATTGGCCGCCAGTTCCGGCGCCCATTTGTATTCGGAATTGCGCTGCAGTGTGACGGCCGAATTTTCGGTCCAGCTCACAAATTTGAAAGGGCCGGTGCCTACGGGGTTTTTCGTAAGCTGGTCCTTGTATTTCTCGGCGGCCGCCGGTGAAACGATTCCGAGAAAAGCCTGGCTGAGCGAACTCAGAAACGCGCTGTAAGGGGATTTCAGCCGCACCTTTACGCTGTACTCGTCGACCACTTCAGACGATTCGTAGGGTCCCAGCAGGGTAACGGCAAACCGGGATTTCGTAGCCGGATTCACGATCCGGTCGAAATTGGCTTTAACGGCAGCGGCATTAAAAGGAGTGCCGTCATGGAACTTAACGTCCTTGCGCAGCTTGAACGTATACTCTTTTCCGTCCGGTGAAACCTTCCATTCCTCGGCAAGCCACGGTTTGATGGACTGATCGGGCAGTTGGACGACAAGACTGTCGTAAATGGAGCGCATAACCCGGTAATCCAGTGCGGCCGGAACCACATTAGGGTCGAGTCCGGACGGCGATCCGGCAAGCGCGTACGTAAACGTGCCGCCTTGGCCGGCTGTTCCGTTTTCGGAGGCCGGAGGATTTGCGCTGCCGGTATTCTCCGCGTTTCCCCCGCAGCCGGATACGATAAGGAGAATAAATGCAGACAAGACTGCCAGGTGAAAATTACGTCTGGATGAAATCATAAGTTCTCTCCATTTCATTGATTTTAAGTCGCGTTTAGCTGCCTCTCCGGTGCCCAGCCTATTCTGCTCCACAAAAAAAGGAGACACAGCTTTCCTCCGGGAAAGACCGTATCTCCAGTGAACTGGTCGATATCTGATTAAACCGATAATATTAGTATGTTATGATTATAGCCATCCCTCTTATTTCTGTCAATCCTTGGCAATAAAGACGTATAATAAAAAAACGGGACACCTCCTATCGGAAGCATCCCGCTCCTAGCATCTGTTACCCGCCTGCCTGTTCGGCTTCCTCCGCCGGCTTGAAGCGTTCTTTGCCGAAAAACACGTGGAAAAGAATACAAATCACGGTATAGACGACTGCCGTAATACTGAAGGCGTACGCGTAACCGTAGTAAGAACCGTACGTCGCCACTAGTCCCATGCTGACCGGAGAGGCCAGAAACCAGCCCAGATTGAACATCGCTTCCCCGGAACTGGACGCAAGTCCCCGCATCGAGCGGTCGACGTACTTCATTTTGATCGTGCTGTAAAAAGGATTCGCCGCATTCATAAGCGCCTGTCTGAACAAGTACCCTACGCTCGCCAATGTGAAATTAGACGAGTATGCCGTGATCAGCAGAAAAGGAATCGAACTCAGCTGAAGCAGGACGACCGCTCTCGCTTCGCCGATTTTGCGCGCAATGGCGGGGCCGAGCAGGAATGCAAGTGCGGTCGCCCCTTGGCCCAGCGACACGATAAAGCCGATCATCGTTTTGGAAGCATCGAATCTGTCTTCGAAATACACGTTCAGATAAGGAACGATCATCCCGCCCGCCGTCGAAGTAAGCAGGCTTAAAAACGCAAACAGCGCGATAACCTGAAGCGAAGACTTATGCTTTGATGCCGTTTGCCGCCAGCCGGTTTTGGCGCCGGCCGTTCTATCCTCTCTTTTCTCTTTTTCACCGGAAGCTTCCGATGTATACAAAAGCACGGGAATGAGTCCGAGCGCCATCGTTCCGACGCCGATCAGCAAAGTCGTTCTTAAGCTGATCACTTCCGAGATGCCGAAGGCAAACTGGAACATGTCCGTCAAAACACCGCCCAGCATATTTCCCGCCACGCTTGCGAACATACTTAGCGCCATGTTAAAGCTGAACAAGTGAACCCGCTGCCGGGGTGTCGAATTGTTGGCCATAAAAGGGATAATCGTAGCCGATACGACCGCCTGCGACATTCCGCCGAGAAACGAGGTGACGAGCAGGGCGTTTTTAAACTCGAAAAGAGAGCGGGCGGTCAGCGCCAGCAGCACAAAAAAGAGACCGGCAGATACGATCCGCTTGGGCCCGAATCTGTCATTCATTATTCCCGCCGGGATTAATATGATTGCGGATGCTATGGCCGTCATCCCGACCAACTGTCCAACCATCGTCTGATCGTAGCCAAGCGCGCGGACGTACAAATTGTACATGAGCCCGAACATGCCGAGACCCGTATTCCACACGAAAATAAACACGAAAAAAAGACGAATGTTCCGGCTGTATGCGAGCAGTTGGGTTTTCCATTCATTGAGAAAGTTCGTCATGCCCTAAGCATAACTCATTTCGCAGGTAAGCGGTATCTTTTTTCATCCGGCGGTAAATAAAAAGGTTTCTTCCAAAAGGTGAGTCCACCCGGTTTCTTTCTCCGTCTTCGGATGCTACAATTTCTTTTAAATGCCGGGCGCACATCGTCCATGGAGCAAGGAGATTGTGAAGCGTATGATCCAGTATCGCAACGGACAGGTAACTGTCTTTCAAAGCGCGATCTATAAAACAACTTCGACTGTGATCGTAACGGATGATCTCGTCTTGATCGCCGATCCGAACTGGCTGCCTCGGGAGATCGAAGAGATCCGGCAGCATGTCGAAGCCGTGCGGGGCGAAAGGCCGGTTTATGTGCTGTTTACTCACGGCGATTTCGACCATATCATCGGATATAAAGCGTTCCCGGGAGCTGTAACCATCGGTAGTGAGGGGCTGCTCAACCACACGGACAAGGAACAAAAGCTGGCCCTCATCACTTCGTTCGATGCCGGCCACTATATCGACAGAGGCTATCCCGTGGAATTTCCGCATGTGGATATCGCTGCGGCCGGAAACGGCCAGGTGTTCCAGCTCGGCGAAACCCGCCTGACTTTCTATCTCGCACCCGGTCATACGGCTGACGGGCTGATGACCGTGGTCGAGCCGTTAGGCGTCCTGATCGCCGGGGATTATTTATCGGACTTCGAGCTTCCCTTCATTTATGACAGCGCCAAAGCATATAAGAAGACATTGGACACTGTCCGGCACGTTTACAGAGCCCACGGCCTGAAGCTGCTTGTGCCCGGGCACGGGCAGGAGACCGAGGACGTCCGCGAAATGGACCGCCGGCTGGAGCACGCGGACCGGTACCTCGCAAGCCTGATCGGGGCCGTTCAGGCTGATGACGACGATGCCCTGCTCGCGCTCCGGGACGCGCACGCTTATCGTTCCGCCTTTACGGACGGCTGCCACGAAGAGAACGTCCGGATCGTCCGGAGCGAGTACGCCGGCGGCTGACGCGGACGACTGGCGCGGACGACTGGCGCGGACGACTGGCGCGGACGACTGGCGCGGACGACTGGCGCGGACGACTGGCGCGGACGACTGGCGCGGACGACTGGCGCGGACGACTGGCGCGGAC